>CAWBSM010000002.1:7500-1524466 GCA_963791455.1 uncultured Acidimicrobiaceae bacterium | reverse complement strand
TCCAGCTCTTGAATGCTTACCTCGCCTTGTCGGTAAGCAACCTTTCCCACGGTCGCTCCACGAGCCTTGTCACGCTCTCGGACCACCGCCAGGGTCGGACGAAGGACGACGAGATGCCGTGGCCGAACAGTCACCCGACGCAGCCACGTTCGTACGTCTTCACCATAGAGATTGTCTTGGACGACCGTCGTAACTCCGGCGTCGCAGTACTCATTGGCGGCAAGGGCAGACAGCCGGTATCGCAGGTCAAGATGTCTTCGTGCCTCGTCTGAATCTTCACTCCAGGGATGCACCCAGCCGTTGACGGCCCATCGGTAGAACTGACCGCCGCGTATGTGCACGCCCCGCTCGAACTGATGGGCGAGCAGGTCTGCCACGGTCGATTTTCCCGACGCCTGCACACCAATCACAAGCCAGGTTCCTTCCGTGACCCGATCAGTCTCGCAAATGGCGCTGGCTGGAGATGTGCAGAGTCCCCCCCATTACCCGGTTAGGCGCGGCGAGTCATGCCTATGGGATGTCTCTTGTGTGCCAGGGATCGTCGGATGGCTGGCGTAACAGGGTGAGGTGCAGTTCGCCGTGCTCCTGCATCTCCGGATGACGAGATCCGAGGCACCACGTCGCGACGCGTGCGCTATTGAGTCTCCGCAGAAGAGCGAGAAGGTCTAAATCAGCCTCCGGGAAAAGCTGGACGACTTCGTTTGGCTGAAACGCAAGGTCCCACTCGAGGGGGCCAATACATGCACTCTCGAAGTCGATCCAGCGAATGCCCTGGCTCGTCGCGATCCGGTTTCCGTTGTGCGGTTCTCCATGTAATCGGCGTTCTCGAGGCTGGCGCCTTCAAGCGCGGCGAGCCCTCGTTCATACGAGTCTCGCAAGAGCTCGCGGTCTGCATGATCCACATCCGCGATGAACGAATCATCCTCGAGGATGTGGTTCGCCTTCGCGATCATCGCATGGAACGGTGGCAAACCGATCTTGGTCTGACCCAAGGCAATGTGGAGCCTGAGAAGTGAGCCAGCGAGCTCTTCGGGTGGTAGTGGAGCCCGGTTTGGTCCCTCGATCCGCTCCCAAAGAGTGACGACGAAGCCGGTGCCACCATGCTGGACCGGCCGTGTTCCTGGCATCGGCCGCGCAATGTCTGCTCCGAGTTCATTGAGCTCGACCGCCACTGCGTACTCAAGACGAACCTCGTCTTGTGAATGTGCTCGAACGGCGACCTTCGCAACGACTGGCTCGGGACGAAGCCACACCACCGTGTTGTTCGTCTCTTGCAATAGAACGGGATCGGTACTCATGATTCGGAACTGGCCGGCCACTTCGGTTGCCGCCCGTACCGCCGAGTTCATGCCGGGAGCGTCGCGCACGCCGGTAAGCCTTCGCCAGACGTTGTTATCCAATTGCTCTCCGAACCTGCCCCCGTTCCACATCAACGCCGGGAGGGTGGGACAGTTCGGCACTTCGGTGCCACCCCGGTGCCTGCTCATGGTGGTCTCGTTATCCTCAACTCGTGGCGATCCAGCCTGGAGCGGGAATCTGGAGGTTGACCATCGAGCCGGGTCACGAAGAGGTCCTGGTGAAGCTGTTGATCAACGGCACAGCGCTGAGTGGAGATGTGTCCAGCCCTCGGATGGGCACCATTGGGATTACCAACGGAGCTATCTACGGTGATCTCCTCCAATGGACCGTTCCCATTCGGGCTCCGATCGCGATCGATCTGGAGTTTTCCCTCCGAGTCCTAGGTGACACCGTGACCGGAGAATCCCGGGCGGGCTCCTATGGGAACTCGGTGGTGACCGGGGTCCGGGCCGCTGCGTCCGACTGGATACCATGCCCGGCCCCGCACGTGCATCGCTCGGCGGTTCGGCTTCCCGACGGGACACACGTGACCGCCGTGTCCTACGACGCCAGCGACCCCTATCGGCGGGACGAGCCGCCAGACTTCGGGCTCTATCTGGACCGCCGCTGGGCACCCCCTTGGCCTCATGCCTACGTCGATTGGCCCGATCTTGGTCTCCCGGCCAAACCCGAGTCCCTCGTGGCCGACTTGCAAGATCTCCTGGACCGAGCCCGCCAAGGACAGCGAGTCGAAATTGGCTGCCTCGGAGGACACGGCCGCACTGGCACAGCGCTCGCATGGTTGGCCGTCCTTGCCGGAGAATCTCCCGACCATGCCGTTTCCTGGGTGCGAGAAAACTACTGCCCCAACGCTGTCGAAACCCAAGAGCAGGAAGCGTTTGTGGCGAGCCTCCGGCCCGAGATCCCATAACTGGGGTCACAGATCCGCACGAGGTCGTTGCGACGAGCAGGTGCCCCATTCGCCGGGAGGGTGGGACACTTCGGGATCATGGGGATGGTCGATTGCCGCATATTCTCCGTTCGTGCTGAAGCTGCAAGGGAACCCGATTCTGCTTCGGGACTTCGTCCCGCAAGACCGGGAACCATTCCTCGCGCTTGAAGCTGGCGAGAACATGTTCACCTACATGAAGTTCCGGATAGATCGAGATTCAGCCGAATCGGTCAGCCTGCCACGGTTGCTCCAGGAGCCTGACCTCGACCCCAAACCGAGCTACAACCTTGTGGTTGAAGATGCCCAGGGTTTCTGCGGCTGGGCTGGAATCGACAGCATCCAAGGAACGGACAGCGGCCAGTTGGGCTGGTACCTCCGCTCGGACAGCTGGGGACGGGGTTACGCGGCTGAGGCCACCCGGCTCTTGCTCGACTTCGGTTTCTCCGTGCTGCGTAGAGCCACGATGTGGGCAACGGCTGACCCCGAGAACCAGGCATCCATCCGGGTGCTAGAGAAGTCCGGCCTCAACAACCGAGGACTGACGGACCCGGTGCAGACGTGGAGGGGTCTGCGTCCTCGGGTCCTGTTCACGATCGAGGCCGAGCAGCGGCGCACGCGGTCTTGACCATCAGGGGCTAAATAGCCCAGTTCGCTGCCGGGAGGGTGGGACGGTTCGGCACTTGGGAGGCGGTGTACCCGCGGCGTCGGCGTAGCCCTGGCCGAGCCAGCAAGTTTCACCGAGCGAGCGGCAAGAGGGCGTGGTGAGATATGCCCGTGGATGGCGTGCACGACCTCGGTGGGATGCAGGGATTCGGCCCGGTCGAGATGGAGACGGACGAGCCCGTCTTCCACGCTGACTGGGAACGCCGCGCGTACCGCCTCACAATCTCCTCCATGCTGGCGGGGCACCTGAACGGGCGGTTCCGGCACGCGATCGAGCGGATGGACCCGGCGTGGTATCTAGCCTCGCCCTACTACGAGCACTGGCTCACCGCCACGGCCACGGGCCTCGTCGAGGGCGGTCTGATCACCCAAGAGGAGCTCGACGATCGGCTCGGGGCTCCCTATCCAGTGGCCCGGCCGGCGCGGGCTCCCCGACTCGACGATCCTGGTCCTTCAGTCGAGGTTCACCGCTACGGGGTCGGCGAGGCGGTGCGAGTGCGCGAGTGGCATCCGCTGGGCCATACGCGAGCCCCCCGATATGTCCAAGGCAAGCCCGGCATCGTCGTCCGCCTCGACGGCGTGTTCTCACTCCCCGACGTGGAGTATCACTGCGATCGTCAACGCATTGAGCCGACCTACTCGGTCCGCTTTGAGGCCGTCGACCTCTGGGGTTCACCGGGCGACCCGGTACATGTGGATCTGTGGGAGAGCTACCTCGAGCCCAAGGAGGCATCTGCCCATGGGTGAAGGACACCACCATCCGCTGCCCACCACGCCCGTCGAGGATCGCGTCGTGGCGCTGGAGTCGCTGTTGGTGGAGAAGGGAATCATCGATCCCGCTGCTCTCGACACCGTGGTCGAGTACTACGAGCACGCCGTGGGCCCCATGAACGGTGCCAAGGTCGTCGCCCGTGCCTGGGTCGACGATGCCTACCGGGAGCGGCTCCTGACCGATGGCACGGCCGCCATTGCCGAGTTGGGTTTCTCAGGTCCCGAGGGCGACCACATGGTGGTTGTGGAGAACACCCCTGCTGTGCACAACGTCGTCGTGTGCACCTTGTGCTCGTGCTATCCGTGGCCCGTACTGGGACTCCCACCCAACTGGTACAAGAGTCCGCCATATAGATCCCGCATGGTCCGTGAGCCGAGGGTGCTCCTAAAGGAGATGGGCTGCACTGTTCCCGAAGAGCGCGAGATCCGGATCTGGGACTCGTCTGCCGAGATCCGCTACCTCGTGCTGCCGATGCGACCCGAAGGCAGCGACGGGCTCCCCAAGGACGAGCTCGCTGGACTGGTGACCAGGGACGCCATGATCGGTATTGCCCAGCTGTGAAGGAGACCGACGTATTCGACGAAGGGTTCGCCGAACCTACTGTGCCGCGGTCGAACGGGACCCCGGTCTTCGACGCACCCTGGCAGGCTCGAGCGCACGCCTTGGCCGTCCTCTCGGTCCAAGGCTCCGGTCGAGAATGGGAGGACTTCCGCCAACACTTGATCGTGGCCATAGATGGTGATGATCGACGCCCATATTGGGACAGCTGGGTGGTGGCCCTTGGGGCATTCCTTTCCGAGTGCGGTCTTCTCGCCTGATTCTCCGACTGGTCCACCAAGCAACGACCACAGCTCGGAAATGCCGGGGGGTGTCCCGGAAGCTGGAGTTGACAGGGTGCCCCCGAGCATCGGTTCGGGGCGACCTGGCACAGAAATGGAATCTGTTCTAGTTTCACCGGGCCGGAGGTGACATGGCAGAAGACGCGATGATCTACAGGGCAGATCACGTCCTCGAGTATCCCTTTGTGCGCTCGGTCGGACCGGTGGTGGGCGCGTTCCTCAGCGGGCTGCGGGACGGGAAGGTCGTCGGCACGAGGGGAACCCGGGGCCGGGTCATCGTGCCGCCGACCGAGTACGACCCCGAGACGGGGGAGGCAACTTCCGACGTCATCGAGGTCGGGCCCGAGGGCACCGTCACCGCGTGGTCCTGGGTGGGCCGGCCGCGGCCCAAGCACCCGCTGGAGACGCCCTTCGCCTGGGTGTTGGTCCGTTTCGACGGCGCCGACACGTCGTTGCTCCACGTACTTCCCGCAGCGAGACCCGATGAGGTTTCGACCGGCATGCGCGTCCGCCCGGAGTTCGCGCCCGAGGACCAGCGCGTGGGGCACGTGAAGGACATCGCCCATTTCGTCGCTGTCCGTGGTGCGTCGTGAGCAACCGTGAGCCGGTGACGATGATGGCGGCGACGACGCGCCTCGACTACCGCTTCACGGCGGGCGTCGCCCAGAGCAAGTATCTCCACGGTCTGGAGCAGGGAAAGTTCATCGGCCAGCGCTGCCCGAAGTGCAAGAAAGTGTACACGCCATCGCGCGGGTCGTGCCCGACCGACGGCGTGGCGACCGAGGAGATCGTCGAGCTCCCCAACACGGGCACGGTCACGACCTACTGCGTGGTCAACGTCCCCTTCGCCGGCCAGTCGATCGAGATCCCTTACATCTGCGCGCAGATCCTCCTCGACGGGGCGAACCTCTCGTTCATGGGTCTGATCCAGGAGATCCCGACCGACGAGATCCGCATGGGGATGCGGGTCGAGGCGGTGTGGGTTCCGCCCGAGGAGCTGGGCCCGACCCTGGCCTCGGTGAAGTACTTCCGTCCCAACGGTGAGCCCGATGCCGACTACGAGACGTACAAGGACTACCTGTGAGCTCGTTTCCCGAGCTGGTGACGGGCCGTCTCCCGGTCGCGTTGGTGTCCTTCGCCCAGTCCGACAACGTGCGCCGGGAGGACGCGCGCAACGAGGTCGAGATGCTCATGCCGGTCGTGGGCGAGGCGTTCGACCGCATCGGCATCACCAAGGATGACGTCGGCTTCATCTGCTCGGGGTCGACCGACTACCTCATCGGGGGCCCGTTTTCCTTCGTGGGGGCACTTGACGCCGTCGGCGTGTGGCCGCCCCGGGCTGAGTCGCACGTCGAGATGGACGGCGCGTGGGCCCTTTACGAGGCCTGGGTGCTCTTACAAGAAGGTGAGATCGACGCCGCCCTCGTCTACTCCTTCGGGCGGTCCTCACTCGGTGACCTGAGCGAGATTCTGGCGGTACAGCTCGACCCGTACTACCTGGCCCCGCTCTGGCCAGACCCGACGTCCCTCGCTGCCCTACAGGCGCAGGCCATGATCGACAAGGGCGTCGCCACCGAGGCCGACTTCGCCGCCATCGCCAGCCGCTCCCGTCGCTCGGCGCTGGACAACCCCAAGGCCCAGGTGGCCTACGACCGCTCGCCCGACGAGCTGCTCGCCGAGGACTACGAAGTGGCTCCGCTGCGCAGGCATGCTCTGCCGCCGCTGACCGACGGGTGTGCGGCGGTCGTGCTGGCCGCCGGCGAGCGCGCCTTCGAGCTGTGCGAACGGCCGGCCTTCATCACCGGCATCGACCACCGGATCGAGACCCACGCGCTGGGCGCTCGCGACCTGACCGTGTCGTCCTCGACCAAGTTGGCGGGGGAGAAGGCCGGTGTGGGCGCCAAGAAGGTCGACGTGGCCGAGCTGCACGCCCCCTTCGCTCACCAGGAGATGATTCTGGTCGACGCGCTGGGTCTGGGGGACGGCACCGCGGTGAACCCGTCGGGCGGCGCACTGGCGGCGAACCCGATGATGGTGGCCGGCCTCATCCGCATCGGCGAGGCGGCCCGGCCCATCTGGTCCGGCCAGGCCGACCGCGCCGTCGCGCATGCCACCTCTGGACCGTGCTTGCAGCAGAACCTGGTGTGCGTCTTGGAGGGAGTGGGCTGATGGCAGAACGCTGTGCTGTCATCGGGATCGGCCAGACGGTGGCGAAGTCGAAGCGCGAGGACGTATCGATTGCCGGCCTCGTCCGCGAGGCCGCCCTGATGGCCCTCGGCGACGCCGGGCTCGGGTTCGCCGACATCGACGCCGTGGTGATCGGCAAGGCACCCGACATGTTCGAGGGCGTGATGATGCCCGAGCTCTACCTGGCACCGGCACTCGGTGCAGTGGGCAAGCCCATGTTCCGAGTTCACACTGCGGGATCGGTGGGTGGGTCCACGGCGATCGTGGCGTCGCACCTCGTGGCGTCGGGCCTGCACGACCGGGTGCTGACGGTGGCCTTCGAGAAGCAGAGCGACTCCGACGCGATGTGGGCCCTCTCGGTGCCCCAGCCGTTCTCGGCGCCGCTGCTCGCCGGGGCGGGGGGCTACTTCGCGCCGATCATCCGGGCCTACATGTACCGCTCTGGCGCGCCGCGCGATACCGGAATGATGGTCGCGGTCAAGGACCGGTTGCACGCGCTCAAGAATCCGTACGCCCACCTCCACCTGCCCGACATCTCCATGAAGATGGTCGAGGAATCGGTCATGCTGTGGGACCCGCTGCACTACCTCGAGTCGTGCCCGTCCTCGGACGGTGCCGCGGCCATGGTCATCGGGTCGGAGAAGGCGGCGAGTGAGGCCACGGCGGCGACGGATCGTCCACCGGCGTGGATCCACGGCATGGCCATGCGTTCGGAGCCGACCATGTTTGCCGGCCGCGACCAGGTCAACCCGCAGGCCGGACGGGACTGCGCCGCCGACGTGTACCGCCAGGCGGGCATTGCCAAACCGCGAGCCGACTTCGACATGGCCGAGGTTTACGTCCCCTTCAGTTGGTACGAGCCGATGTGGCTCGAGAACCTCGGTTTCTGCGACGAGGGGGAAGGATGGAAGCTCACCCGGGCGGGGGCGACCTCCATGATCGAGGGGGGTGACATCCCGTGGAACTGCTCGGGCGGTGTGCTGTCGTCCAACCCGATCGGTGCCTCTGGAATGCTGCGTTTCCTCGAGACGGCGCTCCAGGTGCGGGGGCTGGCCGGTGAGCACCAGGTGCCCGACGCCCGACGTGCCCTCGGGCAGGCCTACGGTGGCGGTTCGCAGTTCTTCGCCATGTGGGTGGTTGGGGCCGACAAGCCCTGAACCAACAGGCCCGACCGGTATGCTCGGCAGAGCCAAGTCAGCCCTGACCAGGAGGTCTTTGTGAAAGTCGTCGTCGACTTCGACGAGTGTGCCAGCAACGCCGTGTGCATGGGCATCCTGCCCGAGGTCTTCGAGGTCCGTGACGACGGGTACCTCTACGTCCTCAACGAGCACCCACCAGAGGAGTTCCGCGAGCGCCTGCGCGAAGCGGTCAACGGCTGCCCGACGGGCGCCATCTCCATAGAGGAAGACTGACGTTCCGCAGCTCACCCGGCGTCGCGCTGGCGTCCGGGGTGCGCCGTTGCCCCGCATGACCGATCCCATCGCTCCGCCCCGGGTTCGCTTCGCCCCTTCACCGACCGGGTATTTCCATGTCGGCAGCGCGCGGGCCGCGCTGTTCAACTGGCTCTTCGCGCGCAGGTGGGGGGGTACGTTCATCCTGCGGATTGAGGACACCGACGATGCACGCAACCGGCCCGAGTGGACGGACGGGATCATCGGCGCGCTCGACTGGCTCGAGATGTCCCCCGACGAGGGTCCCTACTTCCAGTCCGCCCAGGAGCCGGCACACCAAGCCGCCATCGAAGCGTTGTGGGCCAGTGGTGCGCTCTACGCGTGTGCGTGCACACGGGAACAGATCGACGAACGCACCAGGCTGCGAGCGGCGGCCGGCGACCCCACCCCGGGTTACGACGGGTACTGCCGCGATCTCGGGCTGTCCCGGGGGGAGGGGCGGGCCTTACGCTTCCGCACGCCCGACGTCGGGGCGGTGCGGGTGGACGATCTCGTGCGGGGAGAGGTGGAGTTCCCCCAGCGCGCCCTGGAGGACTTCATCTGTGTGAAGGGCAACGGCAAGCCCCTCTTCGTCCTGGCCAACGCGGTCGACGACCGGACCATGGGCATCACGCACGTGATCCGCGGCGAAGACCAGCTCCCGACGACCCCGCGGCAGATCATGTTGTGGGTGGCGCTGAACGGAGCCGAGGGCACGGACCTCGACCTCCCTGCATACGCCCACCTGCCGCTGCTCGTCAACGAGCAGGGCAAGAAGCTGTCCAAGCGGCGGGACCCAGTTGCGGTGGAGATGTATCGCGAACAGGGCTACCTGCCGGCCGCATTCCGCAACTACCTGGCCTTGTTGGGCTGGAGCCCCGGTGACGAGGAGATCGTGCCGATCGGCGAGATCATCGAGCGCTTCCGACTCGAGGACGTGCAGCGCTCGCCGGCCTACTTCGACACGAAGAAGCTCTCGCACATCAACGGCGTCTACATCCGCGCGCTGGCCGTCAAGGACTTCGTGGCCGCGGCGCGCCCCTGGGTCGACCCGGAGCCCGGGCAGTGGGCGCCGGGCGCCTGGCGCGATCCCGACACCGGCGCGCCGGCTGTCGAGCCGACACCTTGGCCGCCCGAGCGCTTCGACGCCGAAGCCTTCTCCGCACTGGCGGAGGTGATCCAGGACCGGGTCGTGGTGTTCGCAGACGTGCCCGAGCTCGTCGACTTCTTGTTCCTAGAGGACGCGCCGGACGACCCGGACAGCTGGCAGAAGGCCGTCGCGAGCGATGGCCTGGCGCCCATGATTCTCTCTGAGGCGTTGGCGGCCTACGAAACGTGTCCCTGGGACAAGGAATCGCTCCACGAGACGACGCTCGCTATCGCCGAGAGTGTGGACCGCAAGCTCGGCAAGGCGCAGGCGCCCATCCGAGTGGCGGTCATGGGGCGGACGCGGGGACTACCGTTGTTCGACTCGCTGGCCGTGCTCGGACGCGGGGAGACGCGGCGCAGGATCGAGGCCGCGTTGTCCCGGCTGGCCAGCACTGCTTGATGCTCTTCGCACCACTCCGCTGGGCGCTGCGCATCGTCGTGCTCGTCGTGGCGGCCATCGTCCTGTACCTCGGTGTGACCCTCGCCCAGGTCTGGCTGACCTCGCGCCAGTACGACCCGCACACGGCGGGAGCCATCCTTGTCATGGGGGCGGCCCAGTACGACTGCGTCCCGTCTCCTGATCTCAAGGCACGCCTCGACGAAGCCCTGAAGCTCTACCGCGAGGGATATGCCCACCTCCTCGTGGTGACCGGGAACAAGGAGCGGGGGGACAAGTGCACCGAAGCGGAGTCGGGGGCGATCTACCTCGAGAAGATGGGGGTACCCACGGCGGACATCGTCCAGGCAGGCGGCGACGACAGCTACGAGAACATCGCCGACGCCTTGCCGAAACTCGAGGCGCGCAAGGTCAAGGCGATCCTGGTGACCACCGACCCGTTCCACGAGGACCGCTCCATGGCCATCGCGTCGGACCTCTCGTTGTCGCCCTCGCCGACGCCGACACAGTTCTCGCCCATCACAGGCTGGTCGACGTTCCCCTACTTCGTGAAGGAGGCGGTGGGCGTCGGGCTCGGGCGGATCATCGGGTACAACCACCTGGAGTGGCTGCACGACGCCTGAGCCATGTCGCCCCGGTGGTCACCGTCAGCTGGCGGTGGTCGTGGCCGCGGGGGCGGGGGCCGGCGGGGTCTTGAAGGTGATGCGCACGACGGTGCCAGGGCCTTGGGCGGTCCCGATGCCGAGAACGCAGGTGGCGTGCCCGGGAGTACCGCAATACCCGTCGCCGATGATCCCGGTCGAGACCCGGTAGTGGGCCGTGAAGGTGCCATTGTGCCCGACGTGCAGCGGCTGGGCGTCGGTGAGGTCGCAGTGGGGGGTGTCGGTGGTGGCGTTCATCCGGCCTCGTACGGCGGCGGTGCATTCGACGACGAACCAGGTCAGGGCGGTTCCCCCAACTGACGTTCGCAGGCCGCGGCCGCTGATGGTGACGGCCTCCTCGTTGACGAGGCCGCGGTTGGGAGTGACCTTGACCGCGACGCCGGCGGCGCCCGCAGGTGTTGGCGCCGCCGACAAGGCCGTGCCCACGAGACCGGCCGCAAGGGCTGCGGCCGTCGACCACCGGTGCATGCAAAGCCTCCGAACCCGACGCCCCCCGGGGGATCCCGGATGGCGCATCATCGCATCGGGGACGCCCTGATTCAACGCGCCCCTCTCCCGGTCATGGAGCCGACCTGGTTACCAAGGGTCTCGGCTAATCTGTCTGTCCACCCGATCGGGGGTGGTGTAATCGGCAACACGACTGGTTCTGGTCCAGTTATTGAGGGTTCGAGTCCTTCCCCCCGAGCATCGGTGGCCTGCATCCGCGTGGATGGAGACCTCCGCTCGGCCCCATCGTCTAGAGGCCTAGGACACCACCCTCTCAAGGTGGCGACACGGGTTCGAATCCCGTTGGGGCTGCTTATTGGATTGGATCGCTGAACAGAACGTGACGTGCTCAGCGTCTTGGGGTGGCCAAGTTCGCCCGTACCAGTTCAAGCGGTGTGGCGTAGCCGCGAGCACCATTCGGAGTGTCATGCAGAAGGCGGTGGACTTCGCTCGGGTCACAGTGGGCGAGCCCACCCTTGAAGGCGATGATGTGCCGAGTCAGGTTCACGATATCGTTCATTGAGCCGATGACGCTGCGGTCCAGGGTCTTCGCAAGCCGCACATCGTGGGCGTTGATGGCGCCGAAGGCATTTCTGGGAAGTCCCTCGCGATCGAGAGCCCGGACGATCTGCGTGAACACGAATCCGCCCGGCGGCCGCAGGTCGCCTACTCGGATGTCAAGCGCGAGCACCGAGTAGAGGGTGGCGACCTGCACGACGAGGACGCACTTTCTGCCGTCGATCCAGAAGGCGTTGCCACACCAGTCTTCGTTACTCGGCTCGATGTCGGCGATCTTCGACTTGTCGCCAATGAGATCGAGTAGGCGAGAGGTGCAGCGAAGGATCACCGGGTAACCGGCTCGAGGTCGACGTCGTGCCGAATTCCGCCCACATCTCGTTGTCTGAATTGTCGAATTGTCTAATTGTCCATACAAGAGTCGATCCGTTCAAGGGCTGGACTTACCGAGGCGCTAGGGCTGAGGCAATCCATTCATGACAGGTCCCGCGGACGGTGTTCATGTCCGCCGGACCGCCGTCGGCCAGGAAGAGCGCGGCCACCCCTCGCATAAGGCCGTGGAGGAGCACGGCGCTGGCCACAGGGTCGACGTCTGTCCGTACGGAGCCGTCATCCTGGCCCGAGGCGATCAGCTGGGAGAGCCCCTCGTAGCTGCGTCGCTCCGCATCTGCCATGCCTTCGACGGATGCGTTTGAGGGAAACGTCGAGCCCCACATCACCAGGAGGGCCCGCTGGTCTGGTCCCGGGTCCTCGAAGAGCTCGAGGTAGGCGTCAACGCCGACCAGGATGGCGTCGAGGGCGGTCAGCTCGCTCTGCCGCCCGGCATGGCGCCGCTGCGCCGCGAGGATCGCCAGTCTGATCCTGGTCTGCGTCCGCTCCGCCAGCTGCGTGACGAGCGCGTCTTTCGAGCCGAAGTGGTGCGTCGGCAGGCCCCGACTGACCCCGGCACGTCCCCCGATGCTGGCCAGTGATGCGCTTTGTACCCCACGTTCGGCGACGACCTCGGCCGCCGCTTCCAACAGGGCATCTTCGGATTGGCTGCGCCGTTCGGCCTGGCTCCGTCGGGCGGACACCTGCGTCATGTCGCCAAAGTTACTTGCTTGTTAACCAGCAAGCAAGTAACTTGCCCGCCAAGACCGACTCGGCCGAGTGATTGCCGGTGAAAGGAAGGGGCATGTCGCAGCTCGATGTGGTGATAAAGGGCGGGACCGTGATCGACGGTCTGCGGACGCCTCGCTATAGGGCAGATGTCGGTATCGCCGGAGGCCGGGTGGTGGCGATCGGCCGGGTCGACGCGTCGGACGGTCGCCAGGTGGTCGACGCGTCGGGCAAGGTGGTGGCGCCCGGCTTCGTCGACCTGCATACGCACTACGACAGCCAGGTGTTCTGGGACCCGTGGTGCACCATGTCGAGCTGGCACGGCGTGACCAGCGTCGTCATCGGCAACTGCGGGTTCGGTTTCGCCCCCTGCCGCCCCGAGGACCGTGAGCGGGCCATGCTGACGGTTTCGCGCAATGAGGCGGTGCCCCTCAAGACCATGCGTGTGGGCATGCCCTGGGACTGGGTCACGTACCCAGAGTTCCTCGACAGCGTGGACCGCACACCCAAGGGCGTGAACGTCATGTCTTTCGTTCCGTTGGCACCTCTCTACGCCTATGTGGCGGGCGTCGACAATGCCAAGGCCTACCGGGTCACGGCCGAGCAGCTCGACGAGATGTGCCGACTGCTCATCGAGGGAATGGCGGCCGGCGGATGTGGTTTCGAGCGCGCAGGTCTCCGGAGAGGTCGGTAACGTCCAGCTCGACTACGACGGCACACCCATGGTGACCGACTGCATGACCGAACAAGAGGTGATCGCCTTCTCCCGGGCCATGGGCTCGCTGGGTCGCGGCACGGCGCAGTTGACCGGCACGCTCGAGACGGCCGCCCTTATGGCCCGCGAGAGCGGCCGGCCCATCATCTGGAACGCGTTGTTGGCCGACGGTGCCCTCAACCAACACGGCGGGGCCAAGTACAGCCACAAAGACGCTCTCAAGCAGCTCGCCTACCTGAACGAAGAGGAGGGTCTCCGCGTCTTCGCCCAGGCGCTCACGACCAACTTCGTTTCCGAGTTCACGCTCGAGGACTACAACCTGGCTGACACGATTCCCTGTTGGAGGGAGGCCTGCCTCGGCACCGTCGAGGAGAAGATGGTCAAGTTCGCCGACCCAGCTCGTCGGGCGGCGATGAAGGAAATCCACGAAGAGCGCGGCGGTCTGTTCGGCGCCGGCTACGACCTTACCGACATCAAGATCCACTGGATCTCGAGCGACGTCCGCGGCGCGCATGACCTCAAGGAGACTTACGAAGGGTTCACCGTGGGAGAGGTGGCGGCTCGGGAGGGCAAGCACGAGATCGACGCCTTCCTGGACGTGGCGGTCGCCGGTCAGCTCCAGGTGGGTTTCGCCACCCCGATGCTCGTGACCCAGCCCGAGGCCATGAAGGAAATCGCCACATCGCCGGTCGCTCTCCCCGGCGTGAGCGACGGTGGGGCCCACACGAAGTTCGTGACCACGGCTCGCTATCCGACCGAGCTTCTCGGCTACTGGGTGCGCGAGCACGAGATCATGTCGCTGGAGGAGGCCCACTGGCGGCTCGCCTACTACCCGGCCGTGGCCGCCGGCCTCAAGGGCAGAGGTTTCCTGGCTGAGGGGGCACCGGCCGATGTCGTCGTCTATGACCCCGAGACCGTCGACAGTACGCCACAAGAACGCGTCTGGGACTATCCAGCTGGGGAATGGCGCCTAATCCAAAAGGCGGTCGGCTACGACCGGACCATCGTGAACGGCGTGACCACCTTCGTGGACGGCGAGTGCACCGGGGACACGCCGGGCAAGCTGCTCCGCCACGGCACGGACTGAGGGGAGAATTCATGCGCACCGCCGAATCCGAGATACAGAAGGTCTTCGACGCCGACAACCACTACTGGGAGGTCACCGATTCATTCACCAGATACCGCGACCCTGCGTTCGCCGATCGGGGTGTCGTCCTGAAGGAGGTCAACGGCAAGCCCCACTACTTCTTCGGGGAACGGGCCCACCCGATCATCCCTGGTCCCGGCGACGCGCACCCCCGCCCGCGACCCGGCGCGCTCTACGACTACTTCGCTGGGAAGAGCAGTAAGGAGCGGGTCGGAGACGAGCTCGCCTGCGAGGACCCCGCCGCGCATCCCGAGTGGTTCAACCGTGACGCCCGCCTCGCCTGCATGGATGGTCAGGGCGTCGAAGCGGCGTGGTTATTCCCGTCGCAGGGCGTCTGCATGGAGGGCCCCATGCAGCCCGACATCGAGGCTTCGATCGAGGTGCTCCAAGCGTTCAACCGCTGGCTCGACGACGACTGGGGATTCGCGTATCAGGATCGGATATTCGCCGTCCCGTTCCTCACCCTCTCGGACCTCGACCGCGCCGTCAGCGAGCTCGAGTGGTGCCTCGACCGCGGCGCCCGCGTCATCACGATCCGCAACGGACCAGTTTTCACCCCCCAAGGTTTGCGTTCTCCGGCTGATCCGGCCTTCGACGCCTTCTGGGCCCGGGTCCAGGAATCCGGCATTGTCGTGACCACGCATGCCGGGTTCGAAGACGGCTATACCGATGTCGCGGCGGACATCGCGCGGACGTGGGGCCTGGAAGCAGGACGGGAAGGCGATCGCCGTCCAGACGCCTCGGCGGTCCAGGCGGCCTCATTGGTGGCCCAACTCATGAAGCACCGGCTGATCGGGGATTTCGCCACCGTGCTGGTGGCACACAAGCTGTTCGAGCGGTTTCCCGGAATCAAAGTCGCGTACATCGAGAACGGAGCGGACTGGGTGCCACGGTGCCTCCACTCGCTCCACATGCTGGGCGGTCAGAACCCCGGCATGTTCGCCTCGGATCCTGTTGAGCAGTTCATTGAGCACTGCTGGGTGGCACCATTCGTCGAGGACAACGTCGAAGACCTGGCGCGATACCTGCCGGTTGAGCGGATCCTGTTCGGTTCGGACTGGCCGCACGCCGAGGGACTGGCACGGCCGCGCGACTTCTTTACCAATGTGGCGTCGTTCTCGCTGGACGACCAGCGCAAAATCATGGTCGAGAACGCCCGCTCGTTGACCTTCGGCTCCTAGGACAGCCAGGGACTGTGCAGGGGCGGAGCGTGCGGACCCAGGTTGCGGCGCACGGGCGCAGGTGCCGTCGATGGAGAGGCCGATGCCCACGCCGGTCGTGGCCAAAGTACTGTCACGGCCCAGCTTCAGCGAAGCGAGCCGCTCGCTCAGCAAATTACCGTCGTATCTCGTCACGACGTACAACAACGGGGGCCCACCGGGTCCCGGGGAGGGATTAGTCCAAGTGCAACCAGCTACGACTGCGGGGGAGAGACTTCTCACCCGCGTGCGTCACTCATTCCCGCTCTGGTTCGAAAGGAACCAACGCCTGCGCGCCCGTCGCAGCCTGACCGCCATCCTGTCGGTGTCGGTGGTCGGCCTCCCGCTTGCCCTGGCAGTGGCGACCTCCACCCCGGCGAGCGCCTCCCCTGCTCCCATCACGATCGTCTACATCACGTCTCTCACCGGGCCGGGCGCAGCGGAGGACGCCAGCTCGCCGGCCGGGTTCGACGCCCGGATCGCGATGCAGAACGCGGAGGGCGGGGTCGACGGGCACAAGCTCGTCCCGCAGGTGATCGACGACCAGACGAGCCCCTCGCAGATCGCCACCGCGGTACAGGACGCCGATTCGAAAGCGTTCGGGATCGTTTCGCAGAGCCCGCTCTTCTTCCTGGCCGCCAAGTACCCCCAGCAGCAGGGCATTCCCGTGACGGGCTCGTACAGTGACGGCCCCGAGTGGGGACAGCAGCCCTACACCAACATGTTCGCCGCGGACGCCGGGAGCGTCGACTCGAAGTATCCCGTCAATACGCAGGCAGGGGCGTTCTTCAAGTCGCACGGTGCCACCGTGCTCGCCACATATGGCTATGGGATCTCGCCCTCATCGAGCCGGGCCGCCGAACAGACGGCGCAGTCGTTCCAGCACGCCGGAGGCAAGGTCGGCGTCGTCGACACGTCCATCCCGTTCGGGGGCGTTGCGTTCACCAGCATCGCGCTGGTGGCGAAGCAGGACCACGTCAACGCCTACGCGCCCGAGATGGACTCGAACTCGAACTACGCGCTCGCCACGGCGCTGAAGCAGGCGGGGGTGCAAGCCAAGGGGCTCTTCGCAACCGGCTACCAGCCGGACGTGATCAACTCGCCGGCCTGGCCCTCGTTGCAGGGCGACTACTTCGCTTCGCTCTACCGCCCGTGGGTGCTGCCCGACGCCGGCACCGTGCAGATGCAGGCTGCCATGGAGAAGTACGCGCACTTTACGAAGAGCGATTTCCCGACCTTCAGTCAGTACGAGGCTTGGGCCGGGGCCGACCTCATGATCAAGGGACTGGAGCTGGCGGGGCCTAACCCGACCAGGGCCGCCGTGATCAAGGACCTCCGGGGCCTGAAGTCCTACAACGCCAATGGCCTTCTGCCCAATCCGATCGATTACGCCACCGTCTTCGGGCACGACGAGCCGCACCAGTGCACCTGGGTCATGCAGGCCGAGAAGACCGGTTTCACGCCGGTCTCTTCCAAGCCGTTCTGCGGGACGGACATCCCAGGCACCTCGACGGCCACCGCCTCGTAGCAAGAAATTCGACCGATCGGGAGGCCGGCCCCTTCCTTGTCGACGTTCAGGACAACCGGCGGAGCGGTCCGTCGGTTGTTCTCGGTCGCAGCCTGGCGCAACCACTTGACTGCTACGCCATACTCTGAGAAGGTAGAACAGTGCTCTACCTTCGTTGTAGGCGTGTGGTCGCGTGAGTCCGGGTGAAATTCTCTCGGAACGACGATCGTTCGTAGCAGGTCAGTGGGTGGAGGGCGACGAATCCTTCGCGGTTGTGAACCCGGCCGATGAGTCCACGGTCACGGAGTTGGGCGCCACACCACTGGGCGAGGTGAACCGCGCCATCGCGGAAGCACGGCGGACCTTCGACGAAGGGGTCTGGGCCGATCGTCCAGCGCGGGAACGGGCGCAGGTCGTACATGCCGTCCTGGACCATCTCGAGTCGGAGCATGAGCCTCTGGTGGCGACCATGGTCGCCGAAGCGGGACAGCCCGTCCTCTTTGCAGAGATGGCGCAGTATGCAGCTGGCATCACCTTGTCCCGAAATACCATCGACTTGTTTCGCGCCTTGGCGGAGGAGGAGGCCAATCCGGTCCCAGTTGACGAGCTCGTCCGCGGGCGAGTGGCGACCAGTGTCCGGCGCTACGAGCCCGTCGGGGTCGTGACGGCGATCACTCCGTACAACGGGGCGATCATCATGGCCTTCCAGAAGCTCATCCCGGCCTTGCTGTCGGGGAACTCGGTGATTCTGCGTCCAAGCCCGCTGACCCCCCTCTCGTCTTTGGTCTTCGGGTCTGCCGCCGAAGCTGCGGGCCTCCCTTCGGGGGTGTTGAGCGTTGTGGTGGAGCAGGGAGCTGAAGGGGCCGAGTTGCTGACGTCGGATCCTCGCGTCGACATGGTGTCCTTCACCGGCTCCACGGTCGTGGGACGGCAGATCCTGGCCCAAGCCGCCCCGACGGTGAAGCGCGTCGCATTGGAGCTGGGAGGCAAGTCAGCACAGATCTATCTCCCGGACGCCCTCCATCGCGTGGCCCAAGGAGCGGCGCAGGTCGTGGCCATGACTGCCGGACAGGCGTGTGTTGCGGCGACCCGCATGCTCGTGCCGCGGGAACAGAAGGACTCGGCGATTGAGGCTGCTGCCGCTGCCTACAGCGCCATCAAGGTGGGACCACCCAGCGATCCCGAGGCAATGGTCGGTCCGCTGATCACGGTGGCGCAGCGTGACCGCTGCGAACGTTTTGTCTCCCTCGCTGAGGAGCATGGCGCCAAGGTCGTCTGCGGCGGCGGCCGACCTTCCGCGTTCGAGCGGGGCTACTTCTTCGAGCCCACGGTGCTCGATGTCCCGGACAACTCGAACCCAGCGGCGCAGGAGGAGATCTTCGGCCCCGTGCTCGCAATCATCGGGTACAAGGACATCGACGACGCCGTTCGGATCGCCAACGACACTATCTACGGGCTGTCCGGCCAGGTCTACGGCGCTGATGCTGCGGCGGCGACTGCGGTGGCCCGGCGGATCCGGAGCGGTGCCGTGAATGTGAACACCTCGATGTTCAGTGCCTATGCGCCGAGTGGAGGCTACAAACAGAGTGGCCTCGGTCGCGAGCGGGGGATCGACGGCATCCGGGCCTTTCAGGAAGTGAAGCACATCTGCATCGGCGAATTGCCGACGTGAGGGACAAGGAAGCGACCAATGACTCTTGACCTGAACCTTGACTGGCTGATCTCGGTCGACGACCACATCTTGGAGCCACCGAACCTCTGGCTCGACCGGGTGGCCGCCAAGGACCGTGATCGAGCGCCACACATGGAGACCATCGACGGGATGGACTACTGGATGTATGACGGGAAACGGTTTCCGAGTTCCGGACTGAGTGCGGTGGCCGGGAAGTCGAAGGAGGAATTCAGCCCTGAACCACTGTCCTATTCCGACATGCGGCCGGGGTGTTATGACGCCTCGGCCCGACTCGAGGACATGGATCGTGCCGGGATGCTGGCCTCACTGTGCTTCCCGACCCTCCCGAGGTTCTGCGGCCAGCTCTTCATGGAGGCCAGCGATCGGGAGTTCGGGTTCGAGTTGCTCCAGCATTACAACGACTGGGTCGTCGAGGATTGGTGCGGTACGGCCCCCGGTCGCTACATCTCACTCATGCTTATCCCGATGTGGGACCCGCCCTTGGCGGCCAAGGAGATGGAACGGATGGCGGCCAAGGGCGTGACTGCGTTCGCCTTCTCGGAGAACCCCGCTCCAATTGGGCTGCCGACGATCCACGACAAGGATCGCTATTGGGATCCGGTGATGTCGATGGCGAACGATGCGGGCATGGTGGCCTCCATGCACGTGGGCTCGTCCTCTCAGGTCCCGCAGATCGCACCTGACTCGCCGTTCATGGCCAACCTCGCCTGGGGGGCCATCAGGACATCGGGAGCGATGCTTTCGTGGCTCTTCAGCGGCATGTTCGACCGGTTCCCCAATTTGAAGATCGCTCTGTCCGAAGGCGAAGTCGGCTGGATGCCGTATTTCCTCGAGCGGGCCGAGCAGGTCCTGGACAAGCAGCGGTATTGGGTGATGCGCGGCCAGAAGTTCATGGATCACGCGACGACGGATGTAGATCTGGACACGCTCAACATACGTGAGCTGTTCCGAGAGCATGTCTTCGGGTGCTTCATTGAGGATCATCATGGGATCGCCAGCCTCGACGAGATCGGCGAGGACAATGTCATGTGCGAGACCGACTACCCGCATTCGGACTCCACGTGGCCGAACTGCATCACCGCCGTCAAGAAGGTGATCGATCACCTCCCGCCAGAGACGCAGTACAAGCTCCTGCGCGGCAACGCTGAGCGTCTCTATCGATTCACCCCGGCCGAGCCTCCGACAACCGCCCATGCCTGACAGCACGAGCCACGCGTCGATAGCGGTGACAGATCCGCCTGTATGGGCAGTGGGACCTGCATGATGTATGCCCCGGGAACCTTCACACATGATGACGAAACCAAGGCCGTGGTCATAGATGCTGCCGGTGACTCCATGGAGAGCATCCGCACCGCGGTGGAGGCGTGCCCCACCCGGTGCGCTGACACTGTCAGTGCAAGAAGGAGTGTGAGACGAGAGTGCTGCTACAAGGCAAGGTAGCGATCATCACCGGCGCTGGGTCCGGCGTTGGGCGGGCGTCGGCTGTCCGCTTCAACGAGGAAGGTGCGTCGGTCATCTGCAGCGACATCGACCTGGACCGAGCCAAGGAAACGGTGGCGCAGCTCGGGGCAGCGGGCGGCACGGCCATCGCGGAACGATGCGACGTCTCGGAGGATGGGGACGTCGCGGCAACGGTCGCGACTGCGGCGGACCGTTTCGGCCGGCTGGACATCATGTTCAACAACGTCGGCATCCCGACGCCCCGACTCGGGATGGCGTTCGAGGATCACACGGTCGAGGATCTCGACCGCCTCACCGCGGTGAATTTCCGTGGCGTCTTCCTCGGCTGCAAGTACGCCGTGCTGCAGTTCAAGGAGCAGGGGGGCGGCGGGGTCATTTTGAACACCGGGTCTGTCGCCGGACTCGTGGGCTGGGGTGGGACCGTCTATGGGGCAACGAAAGGTGCAGTCCACCAGTTGACAAAGGCCGTTGCCATCGAGGCGGCACCCTTCGGGATCAGGGTCAACGCCATCTGCCCAGCGGGTATGCCCTACACCAACTTTATGGCCGCCGGAGGAATGGATACCTCGAGTGCGGACATCGAGCAGATCGCGCAGCACACAGGTTCCATGCACCCGCTCGGCCGTCCGATCACGGCGGAGGATTGCGCCGAAGGGGCCGTCTACCTCTGCTCCGACATGGCTTCGAACGTCACGGGCGTCCTGCTCCCCATCGACGGGGGCTACGTCGCTCGATGACTGACACCCAGGATGTCCTCGATCTGGATCGGGTCCGCAAACTCTTTGACTTGGCCAGCAGTACGCACGAATACGCGGGCGGCAACTATCGCGAGGACCCGTATCCCGTTTGGCGCGCACTTCGGGAAGGCGCCACGGTGCACGAAGGAACGGTGCACGGGCTGTCGGGTGTGCAGCAGGACTTCATGTTTCACGGATTGCCGTATCCGGATCGACCCCACTTCTCGACCTTTACGTGGGCGGCGTGCGACGCCGCCTACCGGAACCCCGGCATCTTCGCGTCGTCTCCAGACGCAGTCGATCTTGAGGGGGGTGAGATCGGTCCGACGAACAGTATGTTGTCCATGGGAGGCGAACAGCATCGTCGCTACCGGAGTCTCGTCCAACCGTCGTTCTCGCCCACAAAGGCATCCTGGTGGGTTGAGAACTGGATCGGAGACACAGTCCATGCCCTGATCGATTCGTTCGAGGCGCAGGGTCGGGCCGAGCTGAATGTGGAGTTTTGCGCGGCGATCCCGGTTCTCACGATCACCGGAAGCTTCGCCGTACCGGTCGCACAGGCCCTCGACATTCGTGAGTCTCTGGCACGGCCTGAGCAGATGGTGGAGATTATCGCACCTATCGTCGCTGCTCGTCGGGAGCACCCAGAGGACGATTTGATCAGTGTCCTCGTGCAATCCGAGATCACAGACGAGGATGGTCGAACGCACCGGCTCACGGACGCTGAGATTTATTCGTTCTCCATGCTGCTCTTGGCCGCAGGCTCAGGTACGACTTGGAAGCAGATGGGAATCACGCTGGCGTCACTGTTGCAGCGATCCGATCTTGTCGAGGCAGTGCGTCAGGATCGAGGACTGCTCCGTCCGGTCATCGAAGAGTCGTTGCGGTGGCAACCGACGGACCCGATGTTCTCCCGCTGGGTGACGCAGGACACCGAGTTCTTCGGCACGCCCCTTCCGAAGGGAGCGGTCCTCCATATCTGTCTTGGCGCGGCGAACCGGGACCCCGAACGATGGGAACATCCGGATGCCTACGACCCCTACCGCCCAGCAAAACCCACTCTGGCCTTCGGGAACGGCCCCCACATCTGTCTCGGACAGCACGTGGCTCGTGCCGAGATGACGATCGCGATCAACGCGCTGTTGGATCGTCTCCCCAACCTTCGGCTCGACCCGGATGCCGAGCCGCCGGCTTTCATAGGGTTCTACGAACGTGGGGCCACGGCCATTCCGGTCGTGTTCTGATGGGACCGGTCCGATGAGCGAAGAGAGTTACACAGCGCCGGACCTTGAGCTGCTAGGACCGGAGCATGTCCGGCGCTATCGAGAAACGAACGGCGAGGTCGGCTACATCTGGAACGGTGTCCCCACCTTGCTCCTCACCACGATTGGACGCAGAACCGGAGAGGCTCGGACCACCCCGCTCATTTTCGGTCGCGACGAGGAGGACTTCCTGGTGGTGGCCTCAATGGGTGGGGCGCCGACTCACCCCAACTGGTACCGAAACCTGCTGGTACAACCATCGGGCGACGTCCAGGTCCGCGCCGATCGGATCAGCGTCACAGCTCGCACGGCCGGGGATGCCGAGAAGCCACGACTCTGGAGGATCGTGACCGATGCGTGGCCCAACTACGACGTCTACCAGTCGCGGACCGACCGTGTCATTCCTCTTGTGGTGCTGACCCCGGCGCCGTAACTCAGGGAACCGCAATCATGTCAGAACAGCCGTTCGACGGAGTGAGGGTCATCGAACTGGCCCAATGGGTCTTCGTCCCCGTGGCGGGGGCACTGCTGGCCGATTGGGGCGCCGACGTCATCCACATCGAGCCGACCGAAGGGGATCCCTACCGCGGCCTCGCCACGCAGGGGATCGGGACGGAACGTGGCGGCGTGAATCTCTCGCTCGCGCTGGCCAACCGTGGGAAGCGCTCCATCGCACTGGACATTCAGAGTAACGATGGTCGCGCCGTCATGCATCGGATGCTCGACTCGGCAGACGTGTTCCTGACCAATATGCGACCCAAGGCGTTGCGGCGCCTAGGACTCGACGCGGAGACCCTGGCCCTCCGCTATCCAAACTTGGTGTGCGCGATGGGCAATGGGTACGGTGTCCGTGGTCCCGACGCCGATCGACCCGGTTACGACGCCACGGCCTTCTGGGCGCGCGGCGGTATGGCGCACATGCTCAGCCCGCCCGAACGCGAGTACCCCATCGGGCAGCGTGGCGCCCTGGGGGACCGTAACGGCGCGCTGGCTCTGGCCTTTGGCGTTGCGGCCGCCCTTCTCAGGCGGTCTCGCACGGGCAAGGGATCCGTCGTCGACGTGTCCCTTCTCGCCACGGCCATCTGGACCTTGTCGTCGGACGTCCTGGCCGCGTTGGGCGGGGACACGCCCATGGCGTCGAGTGGGCGAGGGCCGTTGGTGAACCCTCTCGTCGGGGTCTACCGGACGAAAGACGGGCGACACATTCAGCTGGTCTTCCTCCAGCCTGACCGCTACTGGCCTGAGTTCTGCCGGCTCATCGGGCGTGAGGACCTCTCGGAGGATCCACGCTTCGCCGATATCCAGGCGCGTCGGGAGAACGGCGCGGCATGTGTCGCCGCGCTCGACGAGGAGTTCGCCAAGCGAAGCTTCGCCGAGTGGAAGGAGCTGCTCGCCCATCTCGATGCCCCGTGGGCCCCGGTGCAGTCCGTTCCTGAACTCCTCGACGATCCCCAGGTGGAGGCGAACGGGTACATCGGGGAAGTGTTGGTCGACGGGGATGTGGCCTACCGCCTTCCGGCTGTGCCGGTGCAGTTCGACGGACAGGCCCCTCCGCTGCGACGAGCTCCCGAACATGGAGAGGACACAGAGACGCTGCTGACCGAACTTGGATACGAATGGGACGCCATCACCGCGCTCAAGAAGTCTGGGGTCGTCCTTTGAGCGCAGGGAGCCGTCCCGTTCCCGTGCCCGACGACCAGTCGGCGCCGTTCTGGGCAGCGGCCGCCGAACACGTCCTCGTGCTTGCGCGTTGCTCGCGTTGTGGGGCCTTCAGCCACCCCCCGGATCTCGTATGCCCCCACTGTAGGTCCACCGATCCGGCTTTTGTCTTCACTCCTGTCGACGGCACTGGCACCGTTCGCTCGTGGACTGTGATGCGCCAGTCGTTTCTGCCTGGTTTCGAAGGACCGTTCGTCCTCGTTGACGTCGAGTTGCAGGCGCAAGCGGATCTCCGGATGATCGGTCGCCTCATGGATGGTCCAGACGCCGCGATCAACCTGGGTTCGGCAGTGTCGATCGTCTTCGAGGACATCGCGCCCCGCATGTCTGTGCCGGCCTTCACGCTGTCGCCAAGCCCATGAGCGGGCGAATGGAGGCCAGCAATCAGGTGGCCATCGTCGGGTATGCGCAGAGTCCGGTCAGGCGTCATGCTGACCAGACTCTGGGTGGTCTGACCGTGGAGACGGCTCGGCGTGCCATTGAGGATGCCGGGCTGACGCTGTCACAAGTGGACGGCTTCGTCACCGCCAGCCTGTTCCCCACTGCTGGGGCCCACGCGGCGGGGGACGGCGTCAGCCTGGTGTCGGCCAACTGGCTGGCCGAGCATCTCCAGGTCAATCCCAACTACGCCGCCGGGTTTCAAGGCTTCGGCCAGATTCCGGGGGCAGTCTCGATGGCGGTCAACGCCGTGATGAGCGGCGCGGCCGACTATGTGCTGGTGCATCGTGCACTGCACAATCCGCAGGGGAGTTACCACGCGAACCCGATGCAGGAGGCCCGCGGCTCGCAGCAGTGGACGGTTCCCCAGGGCTATTTCGGTCCGCTGGCGATGATCGCACTTGCTTACAACGAATATCTCCAACGGTACGGAGCGACCAGGGAGGCAATGGCTGCTGTCGTCTCCGAGGCGCGCAAGAACGGGGCGAGGATCCCATGGTCGTACTGGTTCGGAAAGCCCCTCTCGGCCGCGGAGTACCTGGCGGCCCCCATGATCAATGATCCGATATGCCGATTCGACTGCGACATCCCAGTCGACGGGGTAGTTGCCTTCGTCTTCACTTCGGCCGAACGAGCTCGCGACCTGCCCCAACCCCCGGTCTACGTGGCGGGGTACGCAACAGGGGCCCCGGTCACGCGTCGCCTGCCTTTGCACTGGCCACTTGACGACATCATGGACATCGGAGCGGAGACTGGCCGTCGCTTGTGGGACCGCTCCGGGGTTCGTTCGTCAGAGGTGGACCTACCGCAGGTCTACGACGGGTTCTCGCCCTTCGTGTATTTCTGGATCGAATCACTTGGGCTCTGTCCGGTCGGCGAGGCTCATCGGCTGGTGCTCGATGGTGGGATCGACAGTGATCGACCCGGGGCGTTACCGGTGCTGTCCGGCGGCGGAGCCTTAGGAAACGGGCGCATGCACGGGGTGCCGCAGATGCTCGAGTGCTACCTGCAACTGTCCGGTCGGGCAGGCGAGCGTCAACGGCAGGACGCATCCATAGGCGTGGCGTGTCATTCCTCTCCCCACTTCGGTGGAGCGGTCGTCTACAGCGCCCATCAGTTTTGACACCCCGCCAGGAACGCGGCGACGAGCGGGCAGTGGCAACGGCGGGCAAGGCTACTGTCTCGCAGATGACGTGGGCCGAACGTGCCGCCGATCGGTCGCCGATGGTGCGGCGGTCAAGAAGCAAGGGGGTGGAGCAGGCCCGCACGATCGTTCAGGCCGCACAACGGCTGATCGAGGCCAAGGGTCCGACCTTCACGACACAGGAACTGATCAAGGAAGCGGGCATCGCGCTCCAGACGTTCTACCGGTACTTTCCCAGCAAGGACCATCTCATCCTTGCCGTCATCGAGGACATCATCGATGACAACTGCAAGCAGTACAAGAAGAGCGCGAGCAAGCTGAGCGATCCGGTCGATCGCCTCCATCTCTATGTCACGGCGACTCTGACCGGACTCGAGGGCGCAGGAAAAGGTCCCAGCTTCATCACGGCGGAGCATTGGCGCCTCCAGACGACCTACCCGGACGAGGTGTCTGCGGCGACCCGACCGTTCACGGACCTGCTTCTCGAGGAGATACGAGCGGCGAAGGACATCGGCGAGCTGGACTCGCCTGATCCTGAATACTCGGCGTGGCTCATCACGCAGCTTGTCATGGCTGTCTTCCACCACTACGACTGCGCTGGTCTCAACGAGCCAAGTGCGCAGATCGCGGCGAGGGTCTGGAGCTTCTGCCTCGCCGCGCTCGGCGGTGAGGGCTCGCAGCAGGTCCGTCCGGCCAAGTCGTCACCGCGTCGACGCGCCTAGTAGGAGTGGAGCCCAGCCAAGGTCCGAGCGAATTGAGGATCGGTCTGGTCGCTTCGGGCGAGCTGACTAAGGCATCGGCGCTCGAGGAACTCCCTATTGATTCGTTGTGGGTCGGGGGCCACGTTGCATCGCCAAACCCCTCACCCGAGGCCCTGATGGCTCTCGCCCGGCTCTCGGCGACCACCGAGAGGGCGTGGATCGGAACATCGATTCTTCTCCTACCGCTCTACCCCCCGGCCATCGTGGCCAAGCAGGTCGCCGACTTGGACCGGGCGTCGGGCGGACGCACCATCCTCGGCGTCGGCGTCGGCGGCGAGTACCCCCAGGAGTTCAGGGCCTGCGGCGTGCCGCTCGGTGAAAGGGGGCGACGGGTCGACGAGGCGATCGTGCTCCTCAGGCGCCTCTGGAGTGGGGAAGAGATCTCGCATGACGGTCCTTTCTTCCCGATGACGGATGTCAGGATTCACCCACCGCCGGCTCAACCGGGTGGTCCGCCGATCGTGGTTGCAGGGCGCAAGGATCCGGCGATGCGCCGGGCTGCGTTGCTCGGTGACGGGTGGATGCCCTACCTGTATTCCCCGCGCCGATACGCCGCTTCGGTTTCCCGAATCCGGCAGATCGCCGACGACGTGAGACGGGACCTGCGATCGTTCGAGTGGTACACGTTCATTTTCGTGAACATCGACCGGGACGGACGCCGGGCACGCCAGGAAGCAGCGAGGATGATGGGCGGAACATATGACCAGGATTTTGGTCCAGTGGTGGACAACGTTGCCGCTGCGGGCACATCAGACGAGGTCACCGAAAAGATCGAACAATTCGTTGCTGCCGGGGCGCGCCACTTCATCTTTCTGCCGGCGACGACACGAGCCGCAGACTTCGACGCGATCGTGCAGGCCTTGACCGAAGACGTGATGCCCCGCATTCGATCCCGGGCCGCCTTGTGACTGGGTTCATTGTCAGCCAGGACTCGGCTGCGCTCCTCGGGCCGCATGTCGCTGACCACTAGGAGGGTGCGGTCGACGTCCCAGGGGGATTGGTGTGATCGACGCTAAATGAAATGACGTTCTACAGAAATGTTAGCCTAGGTTCTACACGTCCCGGGGGCGCTCGGCAAAGTGGATTCGACGAACCTCCAGTGCGTGCCGGTGGCTCCGGGAGCGCCGCAGTCCAATGATCGGAGGGAGGTGTTGTGAAAACACCTACGTGGGTGTTACGTGAAGTGGCGGGGGAGGACCGACGTCGGTACCGCTCAGAGGGATGGTGGCCAGACCAGAGCGTGGGCGAGCGAATCGCCGGAGCCCTCGCTGCGTACAGTGCCCTGCCATTTGTAATCCATTCGCGCACCCATCCGTGGAAGGGTACGTTCGGCGACGTCCTGACCCTAGCGCGCCGTGCTGCGACAGGACTCTCGGCCAGGGGCGTCGGTGCCGGGGATGTCGTGACGTTTCAGACTCCAAACTGGATCGAGGGGGTGGTGACGTTCTACGGGTCCGCGCTGTTGGGCGCCGTGGCTGCGCCAATCGTCCACATCTACGGCAGTCGAGAGACGGGCTACATCCTCAGTCAATGCCGGCCGAAGGTTCATGTCACGGCGTCGCGGTTCGGACATCAGGACTTCCTGGCCAACCTGGAATCCATCACAGAGTTGCCCGAATACCAACTCGTGGTGACCGATGGGCAGGGGCCCAGCGGCAGCCGCCAGTTCTCCGACCTGCTCGACGAAGCGCCCATTGCCTCGCCGGTGCGCGTCGACCCAGCGACGCCTGCGCTCGTTGGATGGACCTCGGGCACAACGTCCAACCCGAAGGGCGTCATTCATTCGCACGAGACGGTGTGCGCCGAGATCCAACAACTCGGCGCAACGTCGCCTCCTTCCAAACTCCCGATGCTCATTGCGAATCCCATCAGTCACGCCATCGGCATGCTGGGCGCGCTCCTCATTCCGATTGACCGCGGGCGACCCGTTCACCTCCTCGACATGTGGGATCCCGCGACGGTGCTCGATCTCATGATCACGGAGGAGCTCAATTCCGGTGGCGGCGCTCCGTATTTCTTGACGAGCCTGTTGGACCATCCGGACTTTACGGAGCAGCACCTGGGTCGACTGGAATACCAGGGAATGGGCGGTGCTCCGGTCCCGAGGGTCATCATGGAGCGAGCTACTGATCTGGGAATCATCATCTACAAGATGTATGGATCGACAGAACACCCGTCGATCACGGGCTGCACCTATGCCGATGAGCTCGAGAAGCGACTCGCTCGTGACGGTCGACCCCTTCCAGGCTGTGAGATACGTCTCATTGATCCGGATGGTCGCGACGTTCCGGTCGGCGAACCCGGTGAAGTTATCTCGCGGGGTCCGGATTGTTTCCTGGGATATACCGATCCGGCGCTGTCTGCCGAGGTCTTCGACATCGACGGCTGGTATCACACCGGCGATGTGGCGATCATGGACACCGACGGCTACATTTCGATAACGGACCGGATCTCCGATGTCATCATTCGCGGTGGTGAGAACATAAGCGCGGCGGAAGTCGAGGAAATCCTGATGGCCATACCCGGTGTTTCCGAGGTAGCCGTCGTGGCGGCTCCCGATGCGCGGATGGGTGAACACGCGGCGGCCTTCATCCGCATGGCGCAGGGAGACTCTGTGCCGGTACTCCCCAAGGTCAGAGAGCACCTCGAGCGACGGGGTGTCGCTCGCCAGAAATGGCCGGAAGAGGTGATTGGGATCGAGGAGTTCCCGCGGACGTCATCTGGCAAGGTACAGAAATTCGTACTACGAGACCGACTTCGTCATGCGTGAGGAGACACCATCGGACAAGCCACGGTCGCTCCCCGTGCCCGACACCCTCGAAGAGGCGATGTCACCCGAATGGCTCAACGCGGCGCTCGGTCAGCGGTTTCCGACGATACGGATCACGTCGGTAGCTCCGGGGCCAGTCGTGTCCCGGGTGTCGACGAATGCACGATTTCGAATCATGTGCGAGACGGATGTGCCGGCCGGGCTTCCGGACCATCTCTGTATCAAAGGGTATTTTTCCGATCTCTCCGAGTCGGCCGTTCCCAGCCGGACCGCAGGTGAGCCAGAGGCGCTCTTCTATCGCGAGCTTGCCGAATTTGCCGGCGTTCGCACCCTTCGAAGCTTCTATGCGGATATTGACCCGACGACGCACCATGGTGTTGTGATTTCGGGTGACGTTGTCCACCAAGGCGCATCGTTTCTCGACGCTCTGAGCGACTTCACCCCTGACCAAGCGGCCCAGAGTCTCGAACAGTACGCCGTCCTCCACGGTCGGACCTGGGGCCGGGAGCAGCTCGCTGATCCTCGGCTATCGCCGCGGGTGGAGGCGACCCTGCGGGCACGGGGATTGCCAGAAATCAGAGGAAACTTTGATGGGCCCATTGGCGTAGGGGTGCCATCAGAGATCCGGGACGCCGAGCGCCTCGTGAATGTCGTCGGATTCCTACAGGGTCTGTTGACTTCCGCCGAACCACGCTCTCTGCTCCATGGCGACGCACATATTGGCAATTTGTACCTCGACGCCACTAGGCGCCCGTGCCTGGTGGATTGGCAGTTGGTCCAGCGCGGGCCGTGGTATCTCGACGTCGGTTACCACATTGCATGCGGCATCGGTGTCGAAGACCGCCGTCGGACCGAACGAGACCTTCTCGCCCATTACCTGGAGCATCTCGGCGCTGAAGGTGGTGAGGTGCCGACCTGGGACGAAGCCCGAAGGTTGGTCCGGGTAGGCATGGTGTACGGCTTGTTTCTCTGGGCCATCACCCTCAAGGTGGCGCCTCAGATCACGACGGCAATGCTCGAGCGACTCGGCACCGCCGTGGCTGACCATGATGCGTATTCCGTGATCGAAAAGATTTAAAGATCGACAGTTCGCTGACGCCACCGATCGCCACAGGCAGCTTGGTCCGGAATTGCCCACCGATTGCATCGCTCGCAGCTCGATGCCACGACCGCATCACCCAGGGCTCGGTCCCGGCTGGTTGAGGGTCGTATGAACATCTACATAGATCACACCTGTCGTAGTAGGACTTCATACGCATGCCAACCGATTTGGCGGTCATCGACAGGCTCCGGCCCCTCGGAGCGATCTTTCGCGCGCGAGACGCCATCGAGCCGGGGGTCTCGTGGCGTGACCTCTATCAAGTCCGCGACTCGGGTCTTCATCGAGGTGTCCCGCGGGCTCTTCCAGCTACGAGAGGCGGCCGGGATCGACCAGATCGACTTCGTGGTCGTGTGTGCCCGCGCCCCTCAGGGCATGGTGTGCTTGGGCTCTGCTCTCGCTTATTGGGATCTGAGCGACGAAACCCCGACCCGGGTGGATCTGGCCGTTCCCGCAGGGAGTCACCGCCCGTACATCGACCATCCACCCACGCGCGTCCACGTGTTTGGAGCAAGCAACTTCGGACTTGGCCAGATCGAGGTGCCGGTGGGCCTGGACCTCTGCTCTCGTATCACTGACCCCGAACGGACTGTCGTCGACTGTTTCCGACAGCGACACCGCCTTGGGGCCGACCTCGCCGTCGCCGGTCTGCGCAGGTACCTTCGCCGGCCGCGCGCCCAACCGGGCCGTGTCCTCGAACTGGCCGAGGAGCTAAGAGTTCGCACGCCGATGCTCGAAGCGATGAGGGTGCTGCAGGAATGAGCCCAGTTCAACGAGACTCGAATGCAGGGCGCGCCTACCTCGACCTCCAGCAGATGGCACGTCGGAGCGGTCGACCGACCCAAGAGCTGTTGCTGACCTACGTGCTCGAGCGATTCCTTTTTCGGCTGTCGAGTTCCGCCTATCGCGACCGCTTGGTTCTCAAGGGGGGAATGTTGCTCGCTGTCCTGGGCAGCCGGAGGCCCACGGGTGATGTCGACCTCTTGGCCCGTGCCATCGACAACGAAGTGCCGACAATCGACGATGTCGTTCGCAAGTGTTGTCGGTCCCGGTTGACGGACACCTCATCCGGTCGACGTCGAGTACCCGGACCTTCTCGACCGTCCGTTCCATTTGCTTGGGTACCCTCTGGCCACCGTTTTGGCGGAAAAGATCGCCACGATGATCGAGCGAGGAGCAGCGACGACTCGTGAGCGCGATTTCGCAGATGTCGTGGCCCTTTCTCGGCGATATCAGATTGAGGCATCCGAGGTTCTGGCGGCGATGAACGCAACCGCCGAGCACCGACAGATTGCTCTGCGTCCGCTGGCTGGGCTCCTGGGCCGTCTGGGGGACGAGCGCCAGCAGGCATGGTCCACGTTCATCGCCGGTGCCGGCCATGAAGAGTTCGTACCGAGCAGTTACCCCGATGCCATCGATCTGGTGAAACGGCGTTCATCGATCCGCTCCTGGGCGGATCGGTCCGGTCCGGTCACTGGGGTCCGCTGGCGGCTGGCTGGGTCAAGAGCTCAGCTGACCGCGACCCCGAGTAGGTACCGATGAACGACATAGGACCTCAGGACATCGAGGCGCTCATCGACGAGGTCCTTGCGCTACGAGCTGAGAACCAGCGTCTGAGATCGCTGCTTGGCCTTGACCAAGCGAGCCGGCACCAAGTCACCCAACCGTGGGAGCCGACGTTGTTCGCCGACTCGGATCGGAGGAACCTCACGGGCGACGTCAGATGTGTTCGAGTATCTCCCGTGCCCTCGATCGGCTCATGTTAACTCGAGATCCTAAATCGCCGAGCCCCGTAGATAGCTTGACCGATGTGTTCCAAACCCGCCGGACAGTCGCGGGTCCACGGGCCCGAGGGAGAGACCCGTATGCAAATGGGGGGTCGAGTCGTCCCTTCAGGCTCCGTCGTGTCTACGCTGATCAATCAAACCATCGAGCGCCGCCAAGATGGCCGCGGTCAACCGATCGGGGTCCGGCATCGGCAATCCAGTCGACTCCCTCATGCCGACTCCAGCCGTGAGGGCGGTGACCACCCAAGCTGCGGTATCCGGGTCGGCAAGGTCGGACATGGCGTCAGATATCCGGGCGTGCCGCTCTAGGTAGAAGGTCTGGAGGCCGGCCGCGACCTCGGGATCATGACGCGCAGCCGCCGCGGCATCGACTTCGAGCAGACGGATTTCGCGGCCCGCCGGATCGTGGATCAAGGCGGCCCCGCGCTCGTGGCTCGCGCCGACCTCGACATAGTCAATTGTTCGGTCACGCTCGGCGAGCCTCCAGCGGATCACCTCCACGAGGAGTTGGCCTTTTGAGCGGAAATGGCCATAGACGGCGCCCTTGGTCAGTTTCGCCGCCGAAGCAATGTCGCGCATCGATACCGCGTCGTAACCGTGTTGGACGAACAGCTGACCGGCGACCTTCAAGAGGCGCCGCCTGGTTCCCTGCGATTTCGGGGTCTTTGGAGGTGTCGGTGGGATGAAGGCCCGAGTAGGGGAGGACAACGCGATCGAAGTGGCCATGAGCAGGTCTCCGTGAGGGCGCGGGGCTGGCGTTTGAACATTTATATACCATCGGAATATAGTCCAGTGGTTGAAAAATACTACGAGTGGGGGTGGCCCAGTGCCGAAGGCTGGAAAAGGGACGCGACCGAGGGGATGGAAGTGCGGCTCGTCCTTGCTTGCGGCGGGCGCCGCACTTCTTGCCCCACTGTCTGTACTGGTCGCCGGAACAGAGGCCTCGGCCGCTCCGGCGCCGGGGGTCACCTCGACCGCAATCCAGGTCGGTCTTCCCTACCTGGACCTGGCGGCGCTCCATGCGATCGGGCTCAACATTAATCAGGGGAGCTATCCCGAAGCATTCACCGCGCTCATCGACAACCTGAACGCGCAGGGTGGCATCAACGGTCGCAAGATCGTCCTCTCCCAAGCGTCGGTCAATCCCACTTCGACGGCTTCCTCCGCTTCCGCCTGCACACAGTTGGTCCAGGACGACAAGGTGTTTGTCGCCTTCGGACCGCTCTATCCGCTCTGCTACCAACAGGCTGGCGTGGCGACCATCAACGGAACCATGGGCGGGACGCTATCGCCGAGCGCGGCACCGAATTTCACGCTGACACCACCCGCGGCGGCCTTCGATCCCTTGCAGATTGCCGTGTTCACGAAGGAAGGAATCTTCAAGGGGAAGAAGGTCGGCGTCATCAGTGCCTCAGTCGACCAGGCCGAGGTGCCAGTCGTGCTGGCTGCGCTCAAGAAGCAACACGTCGACGTGGTCCAGAGCGCCGTCGATTCGGCGCCCCAGAATGACACTGCGGCGTCGGACCAACAGATCCAGGTCATCTCGCAGAAGTTCAAGACTGATGGGGTCAAGGTGGTCGTCGGGGTCGGGACGGGCGCATCCGCTTGGCTGACTGGTGTGAACGGGATCCAGAGCACCTATGCCCCTCGCATCGTGGCCACCAGCTACTCGGACTTTGCTGGCACCGTCTCGGCCAAGGGCGGAGACGATCCCACCTATCTGCAGGGTGCCATTACGGCCACGGCCATTCCCTCCCAACAGGTGTTCTGGAACGACCCCGCCGTCCAGAAATGCGTGCGTATGATCAAGAAGGCCTATCCATCGACCGTGATCGGAAACCCGATCGGTGCAGCGGCCAGCGCGCCGACGACCTGGGTCGCGGCCGAGAACACGTGCCAGGACATGGCGTTGTTCACCGCCATCGCCAAGGCGGCGGGCAAGAACCTGACCGCTCGTAGCTTTGCGCAGGCGGGCTTTGGCCTCCACGACGTGTCCATCCCCGGAATGGGTGGTCCGGTGTCATTCGAAGGCCATCCCTACGCAACCGGACCGGTCTACCTCGTGACCTACGACTCGAGCTCGCAGCAAATGGTCACGGCAAGCAAGCCGGCGAACGGGTGAGCACCGTTGCCAACATCTGCTGCGCACACCGGAGCAAGGAGAGGTAAATGACGACAGTTGATTTGCGCACCCGTTCCGACGGCCACTTCCACTCGGTCGATCTCGGCACATTCGTTACGGAGCAGCTAGCGAGTGTCCTCGACGGCAACGGCCTCGAGGCGGGTCGTGCGGCGAACCAGCTCGGGCTCGTTCCGCTGAGCTTTGACGTCGAGGGTGAGCAGTTCACACTCGTTCCTGAAGGAGGAAGGCTGGTGGTACGGCGTGGAGGAGGCCAGGCGCTGGTCGCCGCGCTTGACAGCGAGACGCTCTCGGAGCTGGTCAATGACGCCGTCTCGACGTTCGGTCTGACGATGTCCGGTCGCGCTGACATCAAGGTCGGCAATGTCGACGACTTCGTGGCATGGGAGCCGGTGCTGCGGTGTCTTTTCGATGGCCGTGCCGTGTACGAGCCCGGCACGATCGGATTTCATGACCGTGATGGCACTCCGCTCGAACTCCAACGGTCGTTCACGCTCAACGACGATCCGGACGAGATCGGTCACTTTCTCGCCGAAGCAGGATTCCTGCACATTGAAGGTGTCTTCAGTGAGGACGAAATGGCGGCTGTCAGTCATGACCTCGACGACGCCATAACCGCGGCCGAGCGCGATGACGGTGCCTCGTGGTGGGCACAGACGCAAGGCGGGGAGTGGTACCCAGCTCGGATTTTGGGGTTCAATCAGAAGTCCCCGGCGCTCCGCGCTCTATTGCACAGCGAACAATTCGAGGCGATCGGGAAGTTCACCGACGACCAGTTCGTGCAACGCGATCCCGACATCGGGGACTCTGCTGAGGGCCTACTCAAAAAGGTGCAGGTCATCGAGGGCATTTCCGACGTCAGCTGGCACAAGGATTGCGCCATGGGTGGCCACAGCCGCCATTGCTGTGGTCTCACGGTCGGCATTTCTGTTACTGGAGCAGGACGTGAGAATGGCGAGCTCGGAGTCGTCCCGGGTTCGCACCGAGCGAACATCGCGCCGCTCGGCGTGGAGGGCCTCGACCTAGGCCGCCTGGCGTTGCCGACGCACACGGGCGACGTGACTGTGCACTGCTCCTGCACGCTCCATATGAGCCGGCCACCCGTGTCGGCCGAACGACGCGTGGTCTATACAGGGTTTGGCCTCGCCGCAAGGCCGGGCGACCGACAGATGACGCGCACTCCAGAAGACATACGTCGGGATCGGGCCCGATTGAACGATCAGGTCAGGGATCAACAGCATCGTCGACGGTTGAGTCCGCGCAGCGCAAGCTTCGAGCTCTGACCGGTTGCTCGACGACGTTGACGAACCGGACAGCAGATTCAATTTGAAGCCATGCGACGACCGGGCCTGTGCAACCAACTGAAGGTAGCCCTTCGAGATCCCGATCTCGGTGAAGATTCCTGGGCTCTGGGGTAGTAGACCGCTCTACTGGCCAGGATCGCCAGGGCGGCTGCCACGCCGGAATTAGCCACTGCCGTTGTGTCCTCAAGAACGAGCTCGGCCGCGAGTACGAAGGCCTCGGCTTGCTCGAGTCGCGTCTGCGCCTCTGGCCTGCCGCACGTTGTGTTCGAGGGGTCACGATGCCCATGCCAGTGCTGAGCGGTTCCCGGCGATCTCCACAAGGTCCTGTTGCGGCGTCGGTTGCCAAGAGTCGACCTCGGCCCGAATGCGCCGGCGTCGCTCAAGCTCGAAGTCGAATCAGACGACGAGATGAATGATGGGAGACGACACCGACATAATCAGCCAGTGGCTGGCGGGGGTTGATGAACTCGATGAGAGCCACGAACACTTCCGCGCCCTCTGCTTGAGGCGTGTGAAGGTGTGCAGCTCGTTTCCAAGCCCAGTACTCCGGGAACGTGCCCTGGCGCGGACGGAGGCCGCTTTTGTGGACGCTCTCTCGGCCATTCGAGAAGTGATGGTGGAACAATCGCCCTGGCGCGCCTCGTAGCGCCCGCACTAGCCGCACATCACGTGGACGGTCGGGAATACCTCCCAAAATGCTGGAACCCGGCGACCTCATCGTCGCGTCATCGAGCCGGGACCTTCGACTTCCCTGGATGGGATAAGGCTCCACGGTACAGCGAAGTCACGCGGCTACTTCGGTCTCGCAGGGTGGCGGTGGTGGCAAGAGAACCTCAGATGCCCGGTCTGTCCCGTTTATTGGGGTAACAACGAGTTGATGTCTGACGTGAAGATCGCTTTGGCTGAGTTGAAGGATGCGATGTCTGCTGTGTATTGCTGTTGTCCCGTGTGACTGGGCCAGTCGGCTGCTCCGGCCCGGAAGTCGTCCGCAAGGGTGCTCGCCGTTCCAATGAAGCGATGCAAGTCTCCGAGCATGGTGTTGGGGACGGTCAGTTTGGACAGCGAGGTGGCTAGGTCGGACAGGGCGGTGGCGTAAGGGCCGGAGAGCTGGTCGACAGTCTGCTGATCGGTGACTCCTTGCCGATCTTGGGTAAACTGCGTTTCATATACCCTTGTCGCCGCATTCAGGGTGTCGAGGATGCTCGCGTAGTTGGTGCGGAGGGTTGCGTAGTTCGCCGCCGCGGCCGGCGCGCTGGATGGCGCAGCGAGTCCGGTTGAGCAGGACGCAAGGCCCAACAACCCCAGAACAAACAGAACTGCGAAGGCTCGGCGCTTCGGTGCGGCGACGGGGTGAAACATGTAAGGCCCTTGGTCTTCTTGTCCTGATGGTGGAAACGACGTTGGGTGGAGGCCGAAAAGAAGAGCCGCAAACCGATGCGGACTGGTTGCCGACCGTCGCTGCTGCCTACCGGCATCGTGATTCTGGCGACCTCCATCGCGTCGGGGTAGAGCCGTTTGGGCCTGGACTCCCACAACTCCCGGACAACAGATCGAACCAGCAAATGACAGCAGGTGCCAGCAGTGGCGTCGGTGGCGGGCCTTCGAAACGCTAAACCGGGACCCGAGGCAGCCGCCCTTCTCGGTCGAGTAGGCGTACCGGCCCGCCGGGAGACCATGGGTCAGGCGAGCCTCAAGGATCTGGCACCCACTTGCCCTGTCGCCATGTGTCGATTGGGGCAGGGTCGCAGATCGCGATCATTACCAAGGATCCGCCACGGCGTTCGATCTAGGAGCCGTCCCCGCGGAGGTCCTGATCGCTGTTGCAGGTGAAACAGTCATGGCATATCTCGCGACGACGGGCGTGCGCTGACCCCGTTTGGTGGACCGCAGTTATGACAATGCCCCAGGTGGATGGGATGTCGCTCGCAACGTGTTGTCGGTCACGGTTGACGGCGGCGTCATCTACGAGGCGGACGGTTGGACGACGCAGGTTATTCACGATGCTGCGCTCTATCCCGGGATCCGGCTCATAAAGCGCTGAGAACCACCGTCTGAGATCGCGGGTTGGCCCCGACCGAGCGAGCCGGCACCAAGTCACCCAACTCCGGGGAGCCGACATTGTTCGCAAACGCGGATCGGAGCGCGGGATGTCCGAGCCCTGCCATGGTGAGCGACGCTTACGTCGTACGCGTACTGGCTACTGAACTCCGCGTGAGCTTCGAACAGCCGACGTTCGAGGGACACGCGGACTGTCTTGGGGCCAGCGCTCTGCAGCGGGTAGCTTGAGGTCGATGGGAGCCGTCGATCCGCGTCAGCTGGAGGTCGAGCTCCTCGACGATGTGAAGAAGCTCCTCGACCGGTGGCAGATGCAATACTCTGGTGATCCCGACGGCGAGCGGCAGCAGCTGTGGCTCCTTGCGTTAGAGCGGGAGCAGATCGTGGCAGTCGCCTATCGCGAGGGTGCAGTGGGTGAACGACTTGAGTTGTTGCCAGTCGCCGCCGACATCCGCGCCCTGGTACGTCAAACGCTCGTGTGGATCTGGAAGGACGAGGAGCTGCATGCGGAGTACCTACGCGGACTGCTGCTCGCTGGCCGAGGTTGGATGGCATCCCTCGTGGTGTACGGCCGCCAGCTCCAGGGGGCGCTGTCGGGATGGGTTTCGGCGACGGAACACCACGTGCGGGCAGAGGAAGGTCGGCTGCGGATAGGGGCCGCCGGTCTGCTCGTAGCTGCCGCAGGCGCTTTCGGCCGGATTCCGCCGGTACTTCAGCGTGAGCTGCATTATCAGACGTTTCGTCGATACTGCGTTCTAAACGTGGCGCTGGAGGCGACGGCTGAACTCGCGTACTGCCGGCTGCTGGAACTGGCCACGACCGACGAAGAGCGCGATACGTTCGGCCGTATCCGCGCTGACGAGGCACGTCATGCGGCCGCGTTCCGCCTCCTCGCTGGTGCGCTCACCGATGATGATCATCTCGCCGCAGGCGCGTCGAAGTCTTCGGTGCTCGAAGGCCTGTCGGCGGTCAGCCCCTGGTTCGTGCCGGCTTCGCTGCGTGGAGTTGATTTTCATTCAAAGCGACCGAGGGGGTTCGGCGCCAGTCTGCCGGTGGCCATCGGGACAGGCGACAGTGACGCTGACAAGCGGGCTGTGCTCGAGCGTGTGCTAGACGACGCTGATCTCCCGTCACGTGTGGGTTCGGCGTCGACTGTCGCGATCCGAGTGTCGTTTATGCTCGGCTATCACCGCGCAGATCGGAGCAACGTCAACGATCCAGAGCTCGTCGACCAGCTCGCTCGGTATCTACGCGAGCTCGGCGTTAAAGACGTTGCAGTGCTTGAAGCGCCGACTATCTATGGGTCCCATTTTGCGCACCGTTCTGTGTCGGAGGTCGCTCAGTACTTTGGCTTCAGCTCCGATGCGTACCGCGTGGTCGACATCGACAAGGATCTCCGCCCTTATGCTTATGAGCGCGGCTTCGTGCAACAGGCGATCAGTGCCACGTGGCTCGATGCCGATCTGCGCATCGTCATGCCTAAGATGCGGACCGACCCGACGGAGTTCGCGCATCTCAGCCTGTCCACCCTTGAAGGAAGCACGGGGGCCATTGGCGCCACCATCTACGCGCGGCGCCGGGTCGATTTCCGCTCGGCGACGATGATGCTTCTCGATGTTGCGCCACCCGATTTCGCGGTGGTTGATGCGTGGGCACCGGTGGCGGACGGACCCTTTGGAGTGATGGGTTGCCGCCGACCTGCGATGGTTCGGCACATCTACGCAGGAGCTGACGCGCTCGCAGTCGACGAGGCGGTGCTCGCCGATCTGGGAGTGTCCGATCCTCGGCTCGCCCCAATAGTGCGACGAGCCCACCACTGGTTCGGTCTAGGCCGGACAGATGCGCCAATAGTAGGTGATCGGCCTCCGCTGGGGAGCGAGCTGCGAGGCGCGCATGCTTCACCTATGTTGCGCCTGCTCGGACTCGTGTCGTATCCAATCTACGTTTACCTGAGCGACGATGGGGTCCGATTCATCCCCGCCATCGACACTGAGGCTTTCCCACCGACGACTCGCGCTGGTCCGGTCACATGGGCAGTGAGGCTCGCCGCGCAACGGGCATTCGGCCTGCGTCCGCCCCGACCATGACTGGGCGCGGAGAGCGCTGGCGTGGTCTCGTCAACGCCCTGACCGTCGACAACAAGATGGCGCGTGCGCTTGCGATCGCCGACAGCCGGGCTGTCGTGCGCGCGCTGTTCTTGGGATCAGCAGTTCGGCTCGGCCTGATCGACCTCCTTGAGGAGCCCCGCGATCTTGATGCCATCGCGGCGGGGCTCGGCGCCACGCGCCGGGATCGGCTGGCGGCGTGGCTCGCCGTGGGCATCGAGCTCGGCGAGCTCGGAGCATCGGACGGCCGCTACTCGATCCGCGGCCGTCGGGCCCGAGCATTGGCCGCGGGTGATCCTGTCCTGCGCGCGCACTACCGCTCCGTAATGGATTACCAAACCAGCCCCTACGCCGACCTAAGTTCGTTGCTGCGGGCAGCGCCAAGTGAAGGACGCGACGACCTAGAAATGCACGCCACTGTGATCGCCGACGTCTCGCGCGCCGCAGAGCCCTTTGTCGCTCCTTACCTCCAACGCATAGTACGCAGGCTGCATCCGGAGAGTGTCCTAGATGCGGGCTGCGGCTCTGGCGTGTACATCGAGGCTATGCTCCTCGCCGACTCGGCCGTGGTGGTCGATGGGGTGGATATTGCGGCCGACGTCGTCGAGGTGGCCCGGGCTCGGCTCGCGGCGCGAGGCCTCATGGCGCGTGCGTCGCTCACGGCTGCAGACCTTCACCGATGGCAGCCCCCTCCGAAGACGACCTATGGGCTAGTGACATTGCTCAACAACGTCTACTACTTTCCCGGCGCCGAACGAATCGCGCTCTACCGGCGCCTCGGTGAATTCCTGACACCCGGCGGCGAGCTGCTCATTGCAACGATGACCACACCAGGGTCGATCGCAAGCACGCATCTCCATTTGATGCTCGTGAGCCAGTCCGGCGTCGCTGGCCTTCCGAACCCCGACGAGCTCGCCCAAGAAGTGCGCGACGCCGGCTTTACGGTCGTGGCGACCGATTCGCTGGTTCCGACGGAACCATTCGTGGCGATCCGGGCGCGTCGCTAGTCCTTCTTGGTTCCCGACAACGCTTGAACTGTGAAGATGTTTCGTGGCATGCAATGCTGATCAGGTTGTGATCGGTCAAGGTCGCAACACGCTGGTAGTGCCTGTGAACAGGAAGGGAAGTGACGCCTCCACGTAGAAAGCCGCGCCAATATGCAACTGCAAAGGGTGCGGGAAGTTGCCGACGACGAAGGCGAGAAAAGTTCAAGCATCGATTCGTGTACGCCTGGGCTGTTCGCCCGACGGGTCTTGCTGCCCAGGCAGGGTTGAGGAGCGGAGCGCCCGCGACCGCGTGGTTCGAAAGGCGTATACGTCGCTCAGGATCACCCCACCCACAGACCCGCTCAGCGGGTCGGACCAGAGTTTCTCTGCGGTCGAATCGGCATGGCTCAACCTGGCGCTGTTTGCCACAATTGCCAAGGCGGCCGGCAGGAACCTCACCTGGACCAGCTTCGCCCGCGCCGGGTACGCGCTGCGGAGCGCAGCCATCCCCAGATGAGGCCGCACCTGTGTCATTCGGACCCTGCCGTGCCTATGCGATCGGAGCCGTGTACGTGGTTACCTTTGTGAGAGTCTGCCGGGCCGCCCTCATCCGAATGCACGGCCATGTCCAGGATCAGAACGGGCCAACTGAAGCCGGATCCCTTTCCCGCCCCGCCCGGCTGGCCGGTCAGCGCGTCATAGAACTCGCGGAAACCGTGGGCGTCGATAAGGCTCGCCAATTGGTCGCGTAGGCGTCGGGCCACGGCCCATCGGCCGAGCCGTGCTGCGAGCAGGTAGGCCCAGTACGCCGTCGCGCCCCACACGGCGTTACCATCCCATTGGACGTAGGTGCCGACCCCATGCTCAGGTCGGATGGTGCCGGCCGCATAGCCGAACGGCCCCCACATCGGCCCATCCGGACCTAGATGGCGCTCGGCGACCCGTTCTGACAGGCCCGACTTCGCCAGGGCGCGGCTGGCGGCTGGGATCAGACCCATGGCTCCGATCCCTCGCAGCTGGCGGGTTCGGGTCAGGTCGTAGGCGACGAAGATCTGTCCCTCTTCCCACCAGAGCAACGCGCTCGATGTCCCGGGCCACGAGTTCGGCCGCAGCCTCGATCTCGTTCGCCTCCGGCCCGCGGCCTCGAGCCCGACAGGCGGCAGCCACCTTCTCGAGGGCCAGCAGGTACCAGCCGCACACGGTGGGGTCGTACACCACGAAGCTGTGGCCCGCAGCCAGGGCAGCCTCCGGTGCCATGCCGACCGCACGACAAGAAACAGTGAGGTCCTTGAGTTGGGGCAGGGCGGCGCCCAGCCCACGGGCGAACAGGCTGCGCATGAGGGCGCTTCCTTCGGTCCCGGTCTCGAACGGGTGTAACACCGCTGGCAGCGACCGCCCGTCCAACGTTCGGTGGAGGGCCAGGGCTTGCAATTGGCCGATGGCTTCGTCCAACAGCTGGTCCGCGGGCGCGCCGATGGCCAACGAGAGGCGAGCGACGGCGTACGCCGCGGTCGGGGGATCCACGAACGGCGTACGATCCCCCTCGAACATCGGTCCGAAGAGGCTCTCGATGAAGCGCTGGTGCTCCTCCGCCCCGGGGACGTAGCGCTGATGGGACAACAGCCCGTCCGGCAGGCGGTTGGCCCGGTACAGGGTCGTGAGCTCCTCAAGCGCGAAGTCTGGTTCGAGATGGAGGAGCGACAAGGCGTGATATCCGCTGTCCCAAGCGAAAAGGGCGGGGTAGCTCTGACGGTCGGGCACGTGAAAGGATCCGCCGAAGGCTTCCACCCGGTGGTCCCGGAAAAGAGCGGAGCAGCGTTCCCTCAGGCTGACGGCCATTTCCGCGTGTCTAGCAGGGAGCGGCCGGACACTGGCGGGCGCTCATCAAAGGAACGGCTATCTGGGCGCCAACGTTGTCAGTGACACCTTGTCGGTGCGACCACATGCTGGAGCCGCATCAACCGCTCTGCCAATGAGGCGCACCGTGGTTGACTGTGAGAATCGACGGGAGTGCAGGACGTTGAGCTGCGCTTCCGCATGGACATACGAACCTGGGAGACCGGATGGAGATCCTCGACGAGATATGTGAGAAGGGTGTCATTGAGCGGCGATTCAATCTGCTGGTCAATGGAGAGATTGTGCCCGGGATTCACTGGTTGCCGGAGGCGGCCAGCGCTCCTCATCCCACGGTGCTCATCGGTCATGGAGGGACACAGCACAAGCGAGTACCGAATGTCCTTGGTTTGGCCAGAACTCTGGTCAGGCACGGTGAATACGGAGCGGTCGCCCTCGACGCACCCGGCCATGGTGACCGGATGACAGAAGAGCAAAGGCACGAGCGAGATGAGCTTCTCGCTCGCCGACACGGCGATCGGTTAGCACCTTTGTCTGAGCGACGGGTCCGGGCGATGAGCGGTGTCGCTACGCAAGCGGTTGCGGAATGGAAGGCCCTGCTTGATGACCTGGCCACCAACCAGCAGTGGGCCAACGGGCCGTTCGGCTATTGGGGCGTGTCGATGGGGACCGCGTTCGGCGTTCCCCTCCTGGCCAACGAACCTCGAATCGCCGCCGCCGTTCTCGGTCTCGGTGCGCTGAGAGATGGCAGCGATGAAATGCCTGCACAGGCGGTCCGCATCGTGGTCCCACTCTTGTTCCTCTTCCAGTGGGACGACGAACTCATGACACGTGAGGGTGGTCTTGCGCTCTGGGACGCCTTTGCTTCCGAAGAGAAGACCATGCACATCAACCCGGGAGCCCATGTGGAAATCCCAATCTTCGAACGAGATGCCGCTCTCGAGTTCTACAAGCGTCACCTGTGACAGCCGAGACCGTTCTGCGCGGTCTCTGAGTCCATCGCCCCCACGACGACATCCCGTGGCCCTCGTTCCTGTCTTGCCCACCACGTGCCCAACGAGACTGAGTGGACGCACTCACTCGCTCTTTCGAGGTCGCGATTCGCGCTCGAATCCCTTTGGGACCAGCTCTGCGAGGGACAACGACAGCTCGTGACCGCCGCGGCGCTATTCCTCTGCTGGATGGCTGCCCCGCAGCTCCCAGCGGTTGCCTGCCGGGTCGGCGCAGAACAAGACCCGCATGTCGTTGCCGTCGAACGTCGAGTACTCGTGACTAGCCCGCTTCAATCTGTCCTCTAGCTCGTCCAGCTCGCCCCCAAGCTCAACGGCCACGTGAGCCCTGGCTGCCGGACGGTGGTCCGGGTCCTCGCTCAGGTGGATTTGTTTGCCGTCTTCACCCTCGAACCAGCGGGCAAGGTCGGCCAGCTCCCGTGGTGGCGTCACCCTCCGATAGCCGAGCACGTCGAGCAGAAACATCTCCTCGGCCTCCGTTCCACCGACTGGAACGCCGAGGTTCACGTGGTGGAATCGCGGCACATGGGAATGGTACCGCCGACGACGAGGGATCTCGTCGAGTAGGGAGTTGCCCGCAAGACCCACCTCAGCTGCCTACCGCACAGGCTGTGTCTCCCCCGGCCTGAATAATGATCTTGCCAAATACAAGGCGTCCACGGAGCTTTGCGATAGCAAGTCAGGAAGACACAGATTCGTAAAGGGTGAGGGGACGGTCCTCGCAGAGCTGGCCCGATCCCGCCGCAGCACGTGGCGGCACCTTCACGGCCTGGACCGAGGGCGGGCAGTGCCCGTGGCCGCGTGGTCGATGTGATCGTGTAATAGCCGTGGGTCGTGGAGTGATTGCTGCCCGTGGCCAGGTCGTCGCTCCCGCTGGCGCTCCGCCACCCCAAGCACTGTGTAAAGGTGCCACCATAGAGGGGTACAGAGTTGAAAGTACCATCAGATTTCGGCAATCCATTTTGGCGAACGTGACCGCGGAAGGCGATCTCGATGGATGTTCCACAGGGATGGCAGCCCGACCCCTTCGGCCTGCATGAGTTTCGCTACTTCTCGCAGGGTCAGCCGACGCGGCTGGTCAGGACGGGCGGCATCGAGTCTTACGACGAGCCGCCCCCTGTGTCGGTCTCAACCACAGGAGCTGTGTCTGACCCAATCCAGTCACCAACCGCACCGCAGGGCGCTACGAGCTCGTCCCCTGCTGTTGTGCCGAACACTCCACAGACTAGGAAACCGCAGCGCAAGCGAGCCCTTTATTGGGTGGTTCCCGCGGTCCTGCTGATAGCGCTGGTCGTCCTGATTGCTGTTGGACACAAGGCGAAGAACAGCGACTTGACCACGTCGACAGCGCTCTCCTCGCCATCGATATCAAGCACGACACCTACGACGACGGCGACCCGTCAGGCAACGAACCCGGTCACGCCGAGTGCTACTGCAAGTACCGTCGCACCAGCGTCACCGCAGCCGCAGCCGCGCGCCCAGGTGTCGGCGCCGATCGCCGACGTCGGCCCGGTCCCGATGGCGCCGCCGGCGCACTACGTGAGCCCGGCCCAATATGGCGCCTTGGGCAACGGGACCTCCGACGACACCACCGCCGTCCAAGACGCCATCAACGCGGCGGCCGCCGCGGGCGAGGTGGTGTGGCTCCCGGCGCAGAGCACCTATGTGATCTCGGGCCGGCTCACGGTGCCCTCGAACACCACCATCGAGGGCGCCGGGGTGAGCTCGGTCCTGCGCTTCACCTGGACCTCGGGGGCGCGGGGGGCGCACTACATCGAGAACGCGGACCCAAGCGGCGGCGACACCAACATCACGTTGTCGAACTTCACTCTGCTCGGGTCGGGCTCGGGCGAGCCGGCGGGGACCAACGCCCAGAACGGGGGCAACCTGGTCTCGGCGGTCAACGTCGAGCTGGCCACGCACTGGACCATCGCCCACCTCCAGATCGAGGACTCCCCGGGGCCCTCGATCACCTACCACGGCGGCAGCGACATCACCATCGAGTACAACGACTGCCACAACGGCGGGCGCGACGGCATCACGGGGTACTGGGACCAGGGCCCTTCGATCACCAACCTGTCCGACGTGGTGATCGCGGACAACCAGATCAGCGAGGTGGGCGACGACGCCATCGCCGTGCTCGGGGCGGCGAACAACCTGCGCAACCCCAGTGGCCCGCTGCCGAGTGACATCACGATCGAGGACAACCGCATCGTGGGCTGGCCCTCCAATGTCAACGGATCGATGCTCGGTCGCGGCATCAACGTCTCGGTGGTCGGCCCCAACGTCACGGTCACGGACAACTACATCGAGAACACGTACTCGGCCGGGCTGATGATCTCGGGTTGCACGTCCAAGTGGTGCCCGAGCGGGTATAAGAACTGGCAGACCACCGGCGTGAGCGCCACCGACAACACCATCGTCAACGCCGGCCAGCTCTACGCGGGCTCGACCGAGGGCCAGCACAATCAGCCCGGCTACGGCATCTACGTCGCCAACAGCGCCGCCCCCATCACCGTCACGGGGAACACGATCACCAACGCCGCTTTAGGCAACGTGGAGGTGGCCAGCTGCTCGGGAGGCTGCCAGATCCAAAGCGGCTGACCCGGCTGGGCCGAGGGCGCGCAAGCTGAGCTCCATCGTCAATATGGGTCAGGCTCCGTGACGACGAACAAATCCCTGCCCGTCGACGAACCAGCCAGCTCCTCATCAGAGTGGTCGAGGACTCCCGAGAGCCAGGGTACGGCGCTTCGGGCGGAAGCAATACCGTCGGCTTCCTCGTGGATGTAGTAGGCGATTGGTGTCCAACGATCCATGTCCTCTGGGTCGCGTAGGAACTCTCGATTGCGAACATGCCGTCGGGCCGGTTGCAGATGTCGACACACCGATCGGCGACGGGAGATTGCTAAGCCATTCGCAGATGTCGCCGACCAGGTGCTCGGGGCGCATTCACACCAGCGACTCTGCCGGGTGGCCGGCGAGGGGTCCACGTCGTGCGTGGCCGCTGGGCTCGTCCTGCCCGTGGACCCGCTTCGCTTCCCAAGATCGGCTGGCGCTGACTGCTCGTTATACCGCGGTGACGAGGGCGTGCGTGGCGATGACGTCGCGTTGCCGGTAATGCGTCACTGTCCCGGTCAGCTCGACCGACGCGGTCGAAGAGGTTGCATCGGACGAACCGCCGACCGTGAAGCTGATCGCACCGGGCTCGGTGACAAAGTGCATCCTCTCGTCGTAGAAGGCCAAGCGGCTCGGATGAATTTCGAAGGTAACAAAGACAGATGAACCCGCGTCGAGTTCTACGCGAGTAAAGCCGACCAGCTGCTGTTCGGGACGGGCCACCGAGGCGACTTCGTCACGCGCGTACAGTTGGACGACTTCGCTGCCATGTCGTTGTCCCACGTTGGTGACACGCGTTCGCAGGACGATCGAATCAGCGGTCGATCCGCGCTCGAGGACCCCCAGGGCGTCGTATTCGAAACTGGTGTAGGTGAGACCATGGCCAAAGGCAAAGAGCGGTGTCGTGGCGCAATCTGTATAGGCGCCCCAGAACGTCGACTTCCCACCACCCGCGCGATGGTCGTGATGAAGCGGAACCTGTCCGACCGTCCTTGGTAGCGACACGGGGAGACGACCACCCGGTTCACTCGCGCCCAAGAGGACATCAGAAAGTGCGTTCCCTCCTTCCTCGCCCGGAACCCAGGCCTGCACGATCGCCGGGACCGTCTCGGCCCACGACGCGATGCTATGGACGCGCCCGCTGAGAATCACGACCACGGTGGGTGTTCCCGTCGTCACAACCGATTGGATCAGGTCCTCCTGGACACCGGTCAGGCGGAGATCACTGGCGTCACGCGTCTCACCGACGGTCGAGGTGGGCGTCAACCCTGACCGGCCACCGACGAACACCAAAGCCACCTCTGCCTCGCGCGCGGCGCGAACGGCCTCTTCGAGGCCCGAGGAGTCATTGCCACTGATATCGCATCCGCGTGCATGGCTGATGACCGCCGCGGGAAGTGCGGTGCGCAACGCCTGCAGCGGGGTGACGTGGTCCACGAAGTGCGGTCCGGGTTGAAAGGAGCCACCGTCGGTAGGAAGCAGATGGTCTGCTGCCGTGTGCTGAGCATCAGGATGGTTGTTCTGGTGGGCGGTGGGTCGGTCGAAGACGATTTCAAGATGGGCTGGATAGTGGTAGTCACCCTGGAGCAGGCGGCGATCGTCGGAGGCGGGTCCGATGACGGCAACATGTCGAAGCCGAGCAGCATCGAGCGGAAGGAGGTTGGCGCGGTTTTGTAGCAGTATCAGGGATGATGTGGCGACTCGACGAGCAAGCTCCCGATCCGCGGCGGTGTCGAATGCGGCCGCTGCAATGCTCGCATCGACGTATGGGTTCTCGAACAGGCCGACCTGAAACTTTGAGCGGAGGACTCGGCGGACGGCACGATCAACCAGGTCGGTCGAGAGTTGCCCGTCTACGATCAGGGCGCGAAGCGGATCCCCGTAGCAATCGCGGCCGGGAAGCTCGAGGTCCAGTCCGGCCTCGAGGGCCTTGGCACCGGCTTCACCGGGAGTCCCTGCAACCCGATGGTGGCTCATGAGCTGTGACACAGCGAAGTAATCGGCGACAACGACGCCGTCGAAGCCCAACTCAACGCGCAGGAGGTCATTGAGGATGGCGGCACTGCCGGCGCAGGGCGCGCCGTCGACCGAAGAGTAGGAGTTCATGATCGACGCCAGGCCCGCCTCTCGTATGGCCGCCGCAAAGGGCTCGGCGTACACTTCTCGGAGCTCACGAGGCCCGAGCTGTACCGGGGCCATGTTCATTCCGCCTTCGGACATCGCATACCCGAGAAAGTGTTTTCCGGTACAGATGACCCCGTCACGCAGGTCCGCCGTTTGCAGGCCACGAACGTAGGCGGCGCCCATACGGCCGACCAGATACGGATCTTCGCCGTACGTTTCCTCCACGCGACCCCAACGTGCGTCTCGTGCCACGTCGAGCACGGGCGATAAGACGTGCCGAGCGCCGACAGCCATCATTTGGCGGCGAATGACTCCCCCCACCTCGAGTATGAGCTGCTCGTCCCAGGTCGAGGCCAGACCGATTGCCTGTGGAAACTGCGTTGCGTCACGGGCGCAGTACCCACCCACGGCCTCTTCGTGGACCATGGCGGGAATACCGAGCCGAGTACGAGTCACCAGAACATGCTGGATCTCGTTCATGAGCTTGGCACTTGCCTCCGGACGCAGGCTCGTCGAGGCGCCGATTCGGGTTACATGTCCGATTCCGTGCTTCAGCGTGTCGGCGACGTGGTCAGCGTCGAATCGACCTCCCGTGATCAGCTCGGTGAGCCACACACTTCCGATTTGAGCCAACTTCTCGTCGAGGTTCATACGACCGACGAGATCCTCGACGCGCTCGTCGATCGACAAGGCGCGGTCCATAAAGGGTGCGTCACTGGGCATGGTCGGCCTCGTCTCCTCCCACCGGGGTGCGTGTGTCGGATCTCTGCAAAGCTTTGCAGAGCCGCTCGTTGTCGGCAACGTGTCTGGAAGGACGTCGAGGCCAGGTACTTGGAGGTCCGGGCGCTTCGGACGGGCACTTGGGGATCAGAAGATCCGCGCCAGGGATCGATAGGGCTGGAGCAGGGCGTCCGCCGGATCGAGCTCGGTGACCAAGACGTCCACCCGATTCCAGTCGAGTCCACGCAAGGCAGATGGAGCCAGCCCGTACGCGCGCCTCCAGAATCTCGCTCGGGTCCGGGTGGTCGTCCACGAAGAGGGATGACGGGCTCTCCCCGTTGTGCTCCGCTCGACTGCACGAACCGTCCCGGTACAACGGTCCGTGTGGGCAGCTCTCCAAGCGTTCCGGCCATCGCCTGGCAACCGTCATTGTGGGCGGCCGAGGGCACGGTCATCGATGCGTCCTTCGGCGGTCTCCGACGAACCCAGCTCGACGGGGAGTCGTGGGTGGACCATTGCCCCGGATGGATGTCGGGGTCCGACCGGGCCTTCGAGGAGCTGCTGCGCACCGTCGCCTGGAGCCAGAGGCGTCGCTGGATGTATGACCGTCATGTGGACGAACCGCGCCTGACCTCCTGGCATCGGATCAACCCACAGACCGGCGATGTCCACCCGTGGCTGGAGGAAGCTCTGACGGCCCTTTCCGCGCGTTACCACGTCGTCTTTGACTCGGTGGGGATAAATCTCTACCGCGACGGCGCTGACAGCGTTGCCTGGCACCGGGATCGAATACCACCCGAGATCGTGGATCCCGTCGTCGCCCTCGTGTCGCTCGGTGAGCGACGTACGTTCTTGCTTCGCCCCGAAGGAGGCGGGAGGTCGCGCGCCTTCAGACTTGGTCACGGTGACCTGCTCGTCACCGGTGGCCAGACACAGCGTCGCTTCGAGCACAGCGTCCCGAAGGTGAAAACGGCGGGCCCCCGGATGAGCCTTGCGTTCAGACACGGCGTCAATTGACGCCCGGCCGGATGCCGCTATGCCCTACGAGATTCGCTTGATGGACTTGCTCTGGAAGTCGAACTCCCACGCGTCGGGCATGCGAAGATTGGACCAAAACGAAACCGGGTCGTCGAGCCTCACCTGGTGGCGGAGCCAGATGGTGAGCAGCACGCCGTGACTCACGAGGACAGGGTGCTCAGAGGATCTGAAGTCCGGTGTCAGCCGGCTGATACGGGCGATCACGTCTCCCTGGGGCTCCCACCCTTCCACCGCATCACCCCGTAGATAGCCGGCAAGCGCGTTGACGTGCTCGTCGGCCTCTGCATACCACGGTCTTTTCACCTCGCTGAGTTCGTCACGGGTGGCGGCCACCACCGAAGGAAAGACCAGCGCCGCGGTTTCGCTGGCCCTTCGTTCAGGGCTCGTCAACACCACAGTCGGAAACGAACGGCCGCAAAGTTGCTTTCCGAGCTCGCGGGCATGGTTTCTGCCTTCGAGGGTGAGCGGCCGTTGCGTTCCGGGAGTGTCACCGGCCGTGACCGGCTCGGCGTGGCGAATCAGCAGCACCGGGGCCCACGACGATATCTTCGCACCGGGATAGGATCCTCCCGCCACCTACCTCCACGGCGTTCATGCCGTTGTGAACACCGTTGAACGTACGCCGTGACCCCGCCCCGAAGGGCTACGACGGCTGCGGGACGATCCTGATGTAGGGCTTGGGCTCCTTCCATTTGCCGAAGACCTCTTTGGCCTCGTCGTTTGACACCGAACCAGCGATGACGACGTCCTCGCCCGGCTTCCAATTGACCGGGGTGGCCACGCGGTGCTTAGCCGTGAGCTGGAGTGAGTCGATGACCCGGAGCACTTCGTCGAAATTGCGCCCCGTCGTCATCGGGTACACGAGCACCAGTTTGATCTTCTTGTCCGGGCCGATCACGAAGACATTGCGCACGGTCTGATTGTCGGCCGGAGTGCGCGATTTCGCGTCACCGGAGGTCTCTGCCGGCAGCATCCCGTATGCCTTCGCCACCGCGAAGTCATCGTCCGCGATAATCGGATAATTCGGCGCCGTGCCCTGCGTCTCCGCGATGTCGGCCGCCCATTTCTCGTGGTCGCCCGTCGAGTCCACCGACAACCCGATGATCTTGGTCCCCCGCTTGTCGAACTCTGGCTTTATCTTGGCCAGGTAACCCAGCTCGGTCGTGCAGATGGGCGTGAAATCCTTGGGATGCGAGAAGAGGACGCCCCACGAATCGCCGAGCCAGTCGTAGAAGTGGATCTTGCCCTCCGAAGTGTTTGCTTCGAAGTCGGGCGCCGGGTCGCCGATGGTGAGTGGCATAGTTGGTTGCTCCTGTGAATGGTAGAGACGGACAACTTACTTGTTCCCGTGAATGGTAGCGACGGACAAGTGAGTTGCTCCTTGGCTCGGAAATCTCCGGGACTCGCTGAGCTTGAAAGTCCGGCTGAGTCTGACGATGCCAGGAGAAGAGCGTTAGAAGCACGGCCCGGCGAGCAAGGCACGCCGGTCGCCCGCAGGTGGCGGGCGACCCTGAGAGCTGCCGTCTGCACTCACCAGCAGCCGTCTGATGCTGGGATTACGCTGGTCGGGGTCGCGTGAGAGGGGCAGCAAGGAGACGAACATGAAAGGTTTCGGGCTTTGGCAGTTACCCGACCCGGGCGAGGTTCTCGTTGTGGTATCGCCAACCTAGCGCCATGCAAGACGACCTCATAGATCCGTCCGTGCCTCCGAGTGGTACTGGTTGCGTCGAGTGCCTTCAAGGCGGTGGATGGTGGCTTCACCTCAGACGGTGCGCGAAGTGCGGCCACATCGGTTGCTGTGACACGTCCCCCAGCCAACACGCGACGCGGCACGCCCAGAATTCTGGCCACAGCATCATCAGAAGCTTCGAACCCGGGGAGGATTGGTTTTGGGATTACGCCTCGGACCAGTTCTTCGAAGGTCCGGCACTGGCGGATCCTCAACACCACCCAGCCGATCAGCCCACGCCTGGACCAGCGGGCCGCGTTCCCCGCGACTGGCAGAGTCACCTTCATTAAGGCAGACGACGGATCGAAGAGAGACGAAGGCCGACAAGTCGCCCGAATGCCGAGGATCCTTGACCCTCGCTCATCTTCGCCATCTCATCCACTATGCCGACCCAGACATTGCGGAGGGTGGAAGTGGAAGAAGGCGACATCCCCTGGCGTCCCGGTCTGGTCCCCGACGGCGGAGTCTGCACCGGTCTTGAAGCAAATCATCCCGTCGCCCGCAACGGCAGAGGAATGGCTCGAGAGCTCTGATCCGCCAAGGTCGAGCGGGGAAACCTCCAGCCCGCTGCGCCGATTGCTCAAGCCTTGCTTCCAATAGACCGATCTGGTTCAAGATTCGATCATGACGGTTGCAGGCGCTGGATGTCGGGTGGCACGTCGGCTCAGGCGGAGGTGATCTTGGTCTCCGTCGCGGGGGATCACCACGTTTCGCCTCACGTTGACGGCACCCGGAGCGAGACGATGAAGGCTGAGATCGAGAACCCGTGGGCGAAGATGCCGAGGAGTGCGCCTTTCGTGCTGCCCGAGGACGAGCAGTTCGTGGCGGCGTTCAACGCAGCACTTGGCGAGAACTTCCGGGACCTCCACACCATCGTCAGCGACGTGCCACCGGGCGCCTTCGCCGGACCATTTGATGCTCCCGTGGTGCTTCTCCTCGCGAATCCAGGTCTCGACCCGAACGACCGCATTGAGCTGTGTACCCCAACGGCGCTCGATCTGATCTACCGGAATCTCAGTAGCGACGTCGGAGGACCTGGCTGGGTATTCGACGATCACTTCGCCGACCTGGGGCGCGGTCGGTGGTGGCGCTCACGGACGAGGGATCTGTCAAACGAACTGGGCGGCTACGACGTGCTCGCCGAACGTCTTCTCGCAATTGAGTTTCATGGCTATCACTCGAAGTCGTGGATCGCTCCTTTTGTGACCTTTCCGTCTCAATACTTTGGATTCCAATTGGTGCGGCAAGCAATGAACAGGGGAGCCCTTATCATCCTGGGTCGAGCCGTGCGCTACTGGTTCGCCGCTGTTCCGGGTCTCCACGATTACGACAACAAGATCGAGAGGGTCGCCTCACCTCGGTTGGTGAACCTGAGCGTGCGAAACCTGGGTCCGGATTTTGGGAGAGTGGTTTCTGCTTTCCAAAATGTCTCTTGGGCGAACCCGCGACATCTGCGACCTGATTTGGAACGGGACTTCGGCAGCCGCAGCCGCTGCGTGGATCCGCCGATCACTGAGGGTGACCTCCCGGGGACACCCACAACGAGTTCCTCGTAAGGCGGCATCTCGCCAAGGGGCCGCACCGACGGATGAAGGACCTGTTGTCCATGCAGTACGGCTTGCCTATGATGCGGACGGGACGACCTAGACGAGCCCCAGGGATCGCGTGGACATTTTCAAGGAGTTCACCTTCGAGGCGGCCCATCGGTTGCCGAACGTGGAGCCCGGCCACAGGTGTTCGCGGTTGCACGGGCACTCGTTCCGGGTCAGGGTGCACGTCGACGGCCCGGTCGACCAACATTTGGGCTGGGTCCGCGATTTTGCTGACCTCAGTGACTCGATGCAGCCGGTGCTCGACCAGCTCGACCATTACTACCTGAACGAGGTCGAGGGACTGGAGAACCCGACCAGTGAGCGGCTGGCGTCCTGGATCTGGGAGCAACTGCAGCCCCGTCTGCCCGAGCTGTCCCAGGTAGTGGTGCAGGAGACCTGCACCACCGGCTGCGTCTATCGCGGCGAATGAGCGTTACCAAAAGAGGCAGTCGCCGAGTGGCCGTGCTGGTCAGCGGTGGCGTCGACAGCGCGGTTCTCGTAGCTGATCGCTCTTCGCGGGACGAAGCAGTGCAACCGATCTACATCCGTTTTGGCCTCGCTTGGGAGAGCGCCGAGGAGCAGCATCTCCGGAGGTTTCTCGACTCGCTGCCGGCCGACGGCACGGTGCGGCCGCTGGTGGCACTTGAGTTCCCGGTTGCAGACGTGTATGGCGCGCACTGGAGCGTGTCGGGAGCCGAGGTGCCCGACCAGGACACGCCTGACAGCGCGGTATACCTCCCGGGGCGCAACCTGCTCCTGTTGGCCAAGTCGAGCGTCTGGTGCGCGCTCAACGGCTTTGAGGCCATTGCGCTCGGCACGTTGAAGGGCAACCCGTTCGCCGACAGCGGGACAGAGTTCTTCGACGGCCTCGCGTCGCTGGCCAGCTTGGCGCTCGACCGACCACTCACGGTCGAAACCCCGTTCGCCGGGTTCACCAAGGGCGAGGTGCTGGAACGTGGTCGGCACCTGGCGTTGGAGCTCACCTTCTCGTGCATCGACCCCCAGGAAGGCGAACACTGCGGGCGCTGCAACAAGTGCGCCGAGCGGCGACGAGCGTTCGCCGCGTCGGGACTGGCCGATCGGACGGCCTACGCCGACCGCTGAGCAGGTGGCGAGGGTCTATGTGGCGCCGATCTCCTTCGGGCTGGGGGACCTTGTGGTCTCGCTCCCAATCATCCAGGCTCTGATAGCCGCCAATGGCCGCAATGGTGACGAGACGTGGCTGATGGCGCGGTCGGCCGCCCAGGCGGCCCTTTCTGAACGGATTCCCGGTCTGGCCGGCTGCGTGGACGAGCAAACATTCCCGGCGCTGTCCGGGGCCGAGCGAGTGATTGATCTGCGCGATCATCCGCTTCAGCGCGACCATTGGTGGGGATCCCCCGAGTTCGAAGCGGCAGTCGGACCGTTGGATATCAACCACATTCTCGATCGGATCGCACGCGACTTCGGCATCAGCGCCGACTTCTCGGCCCCGACGCCGCTGCGATCCTCGCCGGTGCGCGGGCTGGACCGCACGGTGCTCCTCGTGACAGAGACCGACGGACCGTCGAAGGCGTGGCCGGCCACCAAATGGGAATCGGTGGCCGCACAGCTGCGCCCACGCTTCGACGTCCGGCACGTGACAAGAACGGTTCCGCACCAAGAGCTCCGCCCACTCGCCGTCCCGGCGTTGCCCGTACCGAATCCGGGGGCGGCCGTTGACACCCTGTCTTCCTGCCGCGGTGTGATCGGGATCGACACGGGGCTGACCCACATCGCCGTGCAGCAGGGAACGCCGACCGTCACCATTTGTCGACATGGCTCGGTGTACTTCCGTCCGTGGTGCCACACACGCGTCCTGCGCGGGGCTCCCTGCGATGCGGCCTGCTTGGCCGACGAGCAGGCGTCGGCCTACAACGACCGAGTCAGCCTCCGCGGTTTCCAGTGGCGGCCTCGGACGTGCCCGTCCGGACAGCGGTGCCTGGCCGAGCTGCGACCGGAGCAGGTCGTGCGCCTGTTCGACGAGCTGGTGTGACGGTCGCCGGCGGCCTCGACCGGCCGGTGGAGGTGGACGCGCACCCCGAAGTCGGCGTGCGGAACTCCCAACCCGAGGGGATCGGACGCGTCGCCGAGCTCGGAAGTCTGGTCGCCTGGAACAACCTCGGACGAAACGTGGTCTTCGCCGACCGGCGGTGCCAACCGGTCGCCGTCTTCGGCCGCACCGCCTTCCCAAACGACGACGAGCTTTCCCAGTATGACCTCGACGTGCACGCCATCCTCCCGCTCGCCGAAGAGGGGGCCGGTCTGGTGGTGACCCTCAACCATCTCGGGTCGGTATTGGGCTTCGCTGCAGCGGAGCTGGCGTCTTCAGGCGCTTCTCGGTCGGGGCTCTCGCCCTCGGGGCCGGTCAGGCTGGCCCAGCCGGTCATATCGACCTCGTTCGCCGACGATCTCGAGCGCACGGTCGCGGTCGGCGCGCGGCTGGTGAGTTCCCGGCCCGGGTCCTCTCCCGACGGCCTGCTGGTCTCCGAGCCGGTGCACGCAGGCTTACGGACGGCTGCTCTCGACGCCGAGGCGGTACTCGAAGGCTGGGGGCGAGTCACCGCTCTCTGCGGCGTAGGCGCCGGCCGCGCGCAGGCCGTGGCGGTGGGTGGCGAGGGCCGAGCCACACTGGTGGAGATGGTCGACGGGCGACCGTGGCAAAGGCGGTTCGAAGTGGACCTGCCCTTCCGGGTCGCCGCCTTCGCCTCGGACGGCCGGCTGCTGTGGGCTGCCGGCAGCGAGCTCACCGCGTCCCCGGTCGACGACTACCGGTGGGAGGACCTCCGCGGAGGCCGCTACGCCGGCCTCGATCCCTTGGACGGCCAGACTCTCGTTGCCGGCAAGCTGCCCGATGAGGTGGCGTGGGGCAACGGCGGCGTGCCGGTCGTGACGGTAGGAGACCGGCTCTGCGTGGTGGGCCGGACCGGGCGGCTGCACTGGTTGGCCGATCCCATGACCGGCCGGTTCGCCCCCACCCCCTCTCTTGCCGAGTCGTCACTCGGCATCGCTCACGCGGCCGCCGTCGGTCAGCGTGTCCTCTTCGGTTTCAACCGCGGCGGGTACCGTCTGCACCTCTCGGGGGTGCGGTCTCCGGGGCATAGAGCTTGAGGTGCTCATAAAGGACGAAACGGCGCCTGCCCGCCCGGACGTCGTCCAGCATGGCGTCGATCGCTTTCACCAGCTCGTGCAGTTGTTCACTCAGACGAAGCAGCCGCCGGCCGAACTCGCCTTCGGCGTTCGCGGTCGTCCTGGCGGCTCGATGGGTTCGGTCCAGGCGGATGGTCAGCACCGACAGCCGGTCGAAGGCCATCGCCGGGCTTTCGGTCGAAGGGGTGGCAGTGGTCGACTGGACCAAGGCGGCATCGATGGCGGCGTCGACCTGCTCGGCCAGGCGGTGCCGCTCCAGATTGTGGTGGTCGATCGAGCGCTTCGCGCGGGCGACCATCGCATCGTCCGCGCCCGCACTTCGGGTCACGTCCTCGAGCTCCCATTGCTCGAAGTTCGAACGGAGGAGCTCCAGCAGTAGGTGCATAAGGCCGTCGTCATCGGGTCGTTGGTCGGCGTCCCTTTGGTGGGGTGACGGGTCTCGCTCACCCGGCAGTCCTTGGGCATCGAGCCAACGGTGGAAACGGGTCACCACCTCGCTCGCCGGCGGCACGAGCGAGGGATCGCCGGTCATGCGGCCGGTACCGCCAGGTGCCGCAGGACGGATCTCGCCGCCAGCGACCCTTGCCCGATGGCGCTGGCGATCCTCCAGTAGGCGCCAGCGACCACGTCGCCGGCGGCGAACACACCCAGGCGTGACGTCGCCAGCACGTTGTCCACCACGACCGCGCCCGAACGGTCCACCTCGAGCTGGTCCCGAAAGAGATCGGTCCTGGGAGCTTTGCCGACCTGCACGACGAGTCCGCCGGCGCTGACCGACCGTTGCTCGCCGGTGGCCGGGCGCAAAAGCACCACTTCCTCCAGCCGGTCGCCCCCGCGTACGTGGTCCAGTTCCCACCCGCCGAGTTCGGTGATCAGCGGATCGTCGCGGAGTTCACCGTGGATGTCCGGCCGTGAGGTGAGCCGCTCGCCTCGGTGCGCCAGGGTGACCGGTGACCCGCTCCGTGCCAGGGCCAGAGCGTCGAGGGTGGCGTTGTCCCCACCGCCGATCACCACCACCGGGCGGCCAGCGAAGCGGCCGAGATCCGGCCCCAGGTGGTAGGTCACGTCTCCGCCGAAGGCCCCGTCGACGGCGGCGGGCAGACGTCGAAGGGCCACTCCGGTGGCGATCACGATGGCGTCTGCCGTGAGCCGTCGGCCGGTCGACTCGACCCACCGCTCGCCGAGGTCGATGCGGTCGACCGGCCACGATCGGCGAGCCCGGTCGCCGAGGATGGCCGCCGACTGCTCGAGGGCCAGCGGCAAAGGGTGCTCGTCGTTGAACACGCCGGCCGCGACGTTGCGCACGTGGAAGGGGATCTCGGCGATCTGGCCGCCCAGCGCCGCGTGCGTCTCGAGCACGATGGTGTCGAGTTGGATGTCATAACACTCGAGAGCACAGCTCACGCCGGCCATTCCCCCGCCGACGATGACGACCTGGTGGTGTTCCTCGGACCCCGCCGGCTCGGCGCTCACACCGCGAACCTATTGGAGTGGAGCGCGTGTGACAACCGAGGGGGACCTCGAGCGCGCCATGGTTGGCTCCAGGCGGCTACGAGACCGTATGGTCATGGCATGAGACAGCAAGAGCTCGCAGGGAGGGTGGCGATCGTGACCGGTGGCGCGGGGGGAATCGGCCGGGCGACCGCTGAGGCTCTCGTGACAGAGGGAGCGAGGGTCGTCGTTGCGGATATCGACGTGGACCGAGGTCAAGAGGTCGCCGCGCGCATCGGTGAGGCGTCGACCTTCAGGCAGACCGATGTGAGCGATGCGGACCAGGTGCAGGCGGTGGTGGACTTTACGGTTGAACGGTTTGGCGGACTTGACATCATGTTCAACAACGCCGGCATCGGCAGTCCGCTCAAGCGGTTCCTACCGGACGACCTCGAAGACTTCTCACGCATCATGAGCGTGAACCTCTTTGGGGTGATGATTGGTACCCAGCGTGCGGCCCGGTACATGAAGGACCACGGCGGCGGGTCGATCGTCAACAACGCTTCGATCGCGGCGGTCAACGCTGGCACTGGGATGATGTCCTACCGGGCGTCGAAGGCGGCCGTGGCCCACGTCACGAAGTGCATGGCCATCGATCTCGCGCCCTACGGTATCCGGGTCAACTGCCTCACACCCGCTCACATCCGCACGAACATCACGACGTACGAAATGGGGCCGGTGCTGCGCTACATGCAGCCGCTCGAACGAGAGGCCCAGCCCGAAGACGTGGCGAACGCGGTGGTCTTCCTGGCCAGCGAACGCGCGGCGCAGGTCACCGGGATCGTGCTCCCGATCGACGGTGGCACGACCGCCGGTCCACCGTATGCACAGACAAAACTGATCATGTCGACGGCAAGGCCACCAGAGGACGCCCCCACCGCAACGCCGTGAGGCTCGGCGGCGCGCTCTGCCGTCAGGTTAGGGGCTCGAAGTCGAGATAGAGACGTTCAAGGCCGCGCAGGAAGAAGGTGGGCAGGTAGTCGTAGCACCGGGCATCCCTCGGACCGTGGTGCTTCTCGGAGATCGTGATGTCCGTCGTGCGATCGAGGAATCGGTTGATCGTCACCCGACCCTCGGCGCGGGCCAGCGGCGCCCCCGCACAGGTGTGGATACCGTGTCCGAAGGCGATGTGCTGCCGGGCGTTGGCACGGTCAATGTCGAAGTCGTATGGGTTTTCGAACACCCGGGGATCGCGGTTGCACGCGCCTGGTATGAGCAAGACCGACCCGCCGGCGGCGATGTCAACCCCTGCCAGCTGGGTGTTGACGCGTGCCATCCGGAACTGTGTTCGTAGTGGGCTCTCCAGCCGAAGAGTCTCTTCAATGAAGTTGGGGATACGGTCACGCTCGTCACGAACGATTCTCTGCAGGTCGGGCCGCTCGCCGAGCATCCGCAGCGCGAAGGACAGCAGCCGCACCGTGGTCTCCTGGCCACCGGCGAAGAGATTGGCGGCGATCAACGCGGCGTCCTTCACCTCGGGCGTCGAGCCGTCCGGGAAGGTCGCGGTAGCCAGGCCGGTCAAGACGTCCGTCCGCGGGTTGTGACGACGATCCTCGATGTACCCGCTGAATCTTTCGTAGAGGAACTCGAGCGGCTTGTGGCCGACGTCCTGATGAACCGTGGACAGCCGCTCGCGAAAAAGAGAGTGATCAGCCTGGGGCACGCCCTCGAGGTCGGCGATCACGGTGAGGGTGAACGGTTCCGCGTAGGCGCCGACCATCTCGCACGATCCCTCATCGAGAAACTTGTCGATCAGACCGTCGGCGAATCGCCACATGAAGTCCTCGTTCTCCTTGAGCCGTTTCGGAGTGATCAGGCGCATCAGCAGATGGCGATGCGCCGTGTGGTTCGGCGGGTCGAACGAGGGGAGTTGATCGCTAAAGGGCAGCTCGTGCCGGTACTTCGCGATGAGGTCGCTGACGTCGTCGCCCTCCAGGGGAAATGAGAACTTGACGAACGACCCGCACACCACATTGCATGACGAGTACGTCCCCGAGGGCGGGTCGTTCGGTGGGAACGATGCAGGGTCACCATAGATCGCCATTGCTTCGGGGTGACCCGTGATCATGTAGTGGCCGTAGTGTGGCTCCTGCCACACGGGCCCCTGCTGTCGCACCCAGTCAAAGTAGGGGTAGGGCTCGTCCTGGACCGATCGGTCCGTGAAGAAGTTGAGGTTCTCGAACTCGGTCATGTGCATCCTCTATCCGCGTGAGGGCCTACGATCGACCCATGAGCCTCGAAGTCAAGATCGACCGCGACGTGTGCATGGGCTCGGGGAACTGCGTGTACGAAGCCCCGGGCGCCTTCGACCTGGACGACGACAGCGTCGCTTTCGTCGTTGATTCCACCGCTGCTTCCGAAGACACGATCCTCGCCGCAGCGCAAAAGTGTCCCGCCCACGCCATCACGGTCGATCGGGATGGCGTGAAGGCGATCTGAAAAGCATTATGAACCCCTGCCATTTTCACCGTTGGCGTGGCGTGCCGCGAGGTAGCCGAAGACCATTGTGTTGGCGATGCTCGCGCCGGGTCCGAGGTAGTGGCGGCCCATGACGGTTGCCGTGCCGTTGCCGGTCGCGTACAGCCCTGGGATCGGCCGGTCATCGGCGTCCACCACTTGGGCGTGTTCGTTTGTCACGAGTCCGCCGCAGGTGCCGATGTCGCCCGGCACGACCTGGACCGCGTAGTACGGGGGTTTGTCGATGGGGCCGAGGCAGGGGTGCACCCGGTGGTTGGGGTCGCCCAGCGCCCGGTTGTAGGCGGATTCGCCTCTCCCGTAGTCGGGGTCGACGCCCCGCGTCGCATTCCTGTTGAACCCCTCGACCGTCTCGCACAGGCCTGCGGAATCGATGCCGCACACGTGGGCGAGATCGTCGAGAGTCCACGCTTGCTTCAGGAGTCCGCTCTCGAGCAATTCGCGTGGGAACCGACCGGGGGGGCTGGTGCGCGCGTGTGCGTATCGTTTGCGGTAGCGGTCGTCGAAGATGAGCCAACACGGAACGGCGCGGCTGGTCTTGTCGCGGGCGTACATCGCCTTGCCGACTTCCATGTAGGAGTTCGACTCGTTCACGAACCGGTGCCCCGCTGCGTCCACGTATATCGTGCGTGGGCGCTGACGCGCCTGGTCGAGCGTCGACTGCCCGAATCTCCCCGTCCGGGGCGACGGAAGCCACCAGGCTTCGTCCATCAAGTCGGTCTTCGCGCCGATCCGCATGGCGGTCTGGAGCGTCTCGCCCGTGTCCCCCGGGTTCGCGATCGACCATCTCGCCCGGTTCGGTTGGTCGCCGCCGAACTGTTCGCGCATCTCGACGTTGTGGGCGAATCCACCGGAGGCCAGTAGGACACCCTGGCGGGCGCGGACCAGCACCGGCGCTCCTGCTCGAACGGTGCGCACCCCCACCACGCGGCCCCGCTCGACGATCAGGTCCTCGAGCGGCGCATCCGTCCAGACCGGGACGCCGTCGGTGATTGCGATGTGCAGGAGCTGGGCGATCAATGAGGCGCCGTTCGTCAGCAGGGCCTGACGTCGAAGCCGCGCCGCATAGGTCCGGAGCACGACGCGTGCCGAGATCGTGAAGGCGTGGATGCTGCGGTTGTAGTGGGAGAGGGAGCGCGCTTCGTTCGTCATCACGGCGAGGCCGATGCTCTTTGCGAGCCCTGGTTGCAACCTCTCGAGCCATCCGCCCAGCACACGGCCGTCGAACGGAACCGGTTCGATTCCGCGTCCGACGTCGTGGCCGCCCTTGGCGCTCGAGTAGTAGTCGCTGTAGCCGGGGCAGTGGACGAAGCGAACGCCACGCTCCTGGAGGAACGAGACCATCTCCGGTCCTGCCGTCAGAAAGGCATGTCGACGCTCGAGGGAGGAGGCCGGCCCCACATCCCCTACGACGGCTTCGAAATGGGCCATGGCGTCTTCGTAGGAGTCCGGCACCCCCTCGGCGCGCATCACCGGGTTGTTCGGGACCCAGACGATCCCGCCGGACATCGCGGTCGAGCCGCCCACCCGCTGCTGCTTCTCGAGCACCAGCGCGCTGGCTCCGGCGTCCGCCGCGGTCAACGCGGCGACCATGCCGCCCCCGCCGGATCCGACGATCGCGAGGTCGACGCTGGAGTCCCACGTCGTCATGTCACGCCCTCTCTGACCTCACACCTCTCTCAACTCGCAGCAAGCTAGCAGGGTCCATTGACGATTGCTACGAGACCGAAGTAATCTGCCATTCTGCGACCATCCGTTGAAGAGCGAAGCGGGGGAGATGACCGGTAATTCGAGGACGCTGACCTACCCGCCCGACGGTCTGGGGGCACCGAAGGATCGCCACCCCGGGCCTCTTATCGACCTCGGGCTCCCTGCTGGGACCGAGATCTTCTCCGCCGACGACCACATCTCGTTGGCGGAGGACATCTTCTACGAGCGCTTTCCCCAAAGCATGAAGGAGCGAGCGCCGCGGGTCATGAACGTGCGCGGCGGCTGGGTGATCGGCATGGACGGGAAATCCATCCTCGTGCCCGAGTTCATCGAGGTACTCACGCAGTACGACCCCGTCTCCGGGTCCCACACGGGAGATGTCGAGGCGCGACTGGCGGCGCTCGAGTCGGAGGGGATCGCCAAGGAATTGGCGTTCCCGAACTCGGTGCTCGCCCTTTTCGGGTGGCCGGACCGAGAGGTTCGCGAGCTCTGTTTCCGGATATACAACGAGCACATCGCCGAGGTCCAGGAGCGCTCAAACAACCGGATCTTCGGCGTAGGCCTCATCAACTGGTGGGATGCCGAGGGTGCACGCCGGACGGTGAACGAGCTGAAGGCGCTCGGGTTGAAGACGTTCCTCATGCCGCTGACACCGGGCAAGGATCTGGAGAAACAACCGATCGACTACGCAAGCACCGCGATGGATGGAGTGTGGGACGCGATCGAGGAGGCGCAAGTGCCGGTGTCGCACCACATCGGTGAGAGCCCGCCCGCGACGCCGAACGAGTTCAATGCGGTGAGCATCGGGATGCTCCAGTCCGTGGCGCCGTTCCGAGACACCTTTGCCAAGTACATTTTTGGCGGCATCCTCGACCGTCATCCCGGGCTCCGCATCGGCTACTTCGAGGGTGGCATCAACTGGGTGCCATCGGCCATTCAGGACGCGGAGCACATCGCGGCGTCCTTCGAGCACCTGGCGAACCTCAAGGTGCAACACGAGCCGAGGTATTACTGGGATCACCACATGTGCGCGTCGTTCATGGTCGATCCACTCGGACTGGAGCTCGTCGACCGCATCGGGCCCGAGAGGGTGATGTGGTCCACCGATTTCCCACACAACGAGAGCACGTACGGCTACAGCAACGAGTCGCTGGCGGCCGTGGTCGGCGCAGTGGGTGCTGAGGTGGCGCCGGCAATCGTCGGCGGGAACATCAGGCGTTACCTCGGGCTGGATTCCTAGTGCCGGCAGGGTTGATGGCGGCCTCTCCGCCGACGAGCATTCCGCCCAAGGCGGATTTCTCTCGTATGCAGCGTGACCGGGTGGATCGACTTCGTGCCGTGATGCGCGTACAGGGACTGGACGCGCTCGTGTTGCTCGGCAACACCAACGTCGCTTACGCGACGGGAGCGATCTGGCCACTCGCAGACTCGGGCCGGACGAACTTCGAGCAACCCGTTGCGGTCGTCATCGAGAACGATGGATGGCCGCATCTCTTCTCACCGATGCAGGAGGACGATCGACTCCGCAGCGGCCTCCCGTCCGACCATATCCATGGTCCGGTGTATCTCGACTTCGACGAGGGCGTGCTGCTGTTCACGTCGCGGCTCGCCGACCTCGTGCCCGAGAAGGCCGTGATCGCAATGGACGAATGGACAAACGCGTTGCGTCGCGAACGGTCGCTTCTCTTCGCACCCGATGCGCCGCGCGATGCCGGACGAGTGATGAGCCAAGCCAAGGCGATCAAGACACCCGACGAGCTGTCGTGCATGCGCGAGGGCCTGCGGATCACCGAACGGGCCATGGCCGACGTGCAGGCGCGCGTCGCGCCCGGCGTTCGTCAGACCGATCTCACGGCGACGTTTCTGCGGACGATCTTCGACGCTGGTGCGGACGCCAATATCCTCGACCCAATCTGGCAGGTGATGCCCGATCGCATGGCGGATGGACCATGGACGACGACCGGTAACCTCGCTTGTCCTCTCCTTTCGACTGAGCGCGAACTTTCCGAGGGCGATGTCCTGTGGACTGACGCCGGCATCAGCTACTCCGGCTTCCACTCTGATTTCGGGCGGACTTGGGTGGTCGGGCGCGTGCCCGATGCTCGGCAGCGCGCGCAGTTCGAACGGTGGCGGGCGATCATGGACGCCGTCCTCGGCGTTACCCGAGCCGGGTCGACGGCATCCGACCTGACGGCAGCCGCCATCGATGCCGCCGGTGGCGTGAAGCCGTGGATGCCTCACTTCTACCTCGGTCACGGTCTCGGCATCGACAGTGCGGAAATGCCGTACGTCGGGAGCGACATCGGTGAGGCGTTCGATGCATCGCTCGTCCTGGCGGCGGGGATGGTGCTGGTACTCGAACCCATCGTCTGGGAGGAAGGTGCCGCCGGCTACCGCTCCGAGGAGGTGCTCCTCATCACGGAGAATGGGTGGGAGCCCATGACCGACTACCCCTACGACCCCTTCTGAGCTTCTGGTGACCGTCACCGAAGTTCGTCCCGACGACGAGGCATTACGACTTGCCCGCCGGGCGCGCGTGCTGGCCGGGATGGAAGCGGCGGATATCGATGTGCTCGTGGTCGGTCGCGAAGCGAATGCCCGATACGTGTCGGGCGCACCGCGACTGTGGATGGCCGGCTCGCGCGCGTTCGGCCCGGGGTGCGTGCTCGTGCGGGCGACGGGGTCCGTTCATCTGCTGAGCACGTGGGACGAGGGGATCCCGGCGGACATCCCGCACGAGAACCTGTACGGGATCTCGTTCAACTCGATGAACTTCGTGAAGGCGCTCCAGAGGATCGCGGGTGCGGCGACCGTACGGACTGTCGCCACCGACTCCATGACGGGATCCTCGGCAACCATTCTGCCAAAGGCATTCCCGTCGGCCGAGCTCATCGACGGCGAGCCGTTGTTGCGCCGGGCCCGTCGCGTGAAAACGCCCGAGGAGGTCGGCGCGATTCGTGCGTCGCTCGGCGTCGCCGAGCGCTCGCTAGGTGCGGCGGAGGCGGCGCTCTCTCCCGGAGTCACGGAGCGGCAGCTCACGGGCGTCTTCATGGAGGCGATGGCGTCGGCGGGTGTGACCACGCCTGCTACTCAGGACGTGGCCTGGATCACGTCGCGCACGCAGCCGTGGCATCGCGCCAGCCGGGACACACCGGTGCAGCCGGGCGATCTGGTGGCGTTCGACGCCGGAGTGATCCTGAACGGGTACGTCGGAGAGCTCGGCCGGACGCATTCGGTGGACGGCGACGCCGCCATCGACGCGGACCTGTTGCGGGCCCGGGACGAACTGTGGGCCCGCCTCATCGCCGCGTGCGAGGTCGGTGCGCCGCTGACCGGCCTCCTGGACGCCTACGCCGCTGCCGGGATCGCACCGCCTCCCATGCCGGTCGCGCGAGGGCTGGGACTCGGGTTCGATCTTCCTCTCGTGACCCACGCGCTCCCGCGTACGGCCGGCGAGCAGCAGGTCGAAGTGGGTATGGTCCTGGCGCTGACCGCCTACATCTGGAAGGAAGGTATCGGCGCCTTTTACGGCCAGGAAGCGGTCGTCGTCACCCCGACCGGGCCCGAACTGCTCTCGACGAACCATTTCCTCGATGCAAGGAGCTCCCCGTGACCGAAGTCGATGTCCCGCCGCCCGAGGAGATCATCCTCTACGAAAAGGATCCGAGCACGCGGATCGCCACGATAACTCTGAACCGTCCCGACCAGCTCAACATTCCGACGATCGCGGCTCGAAGACGGTATGCGGACCTGTTGTTCAAGGCCAGCCTCGACGACGACGTCAAGGTCCTGGTCGTGCGTGGCATCGGCGATCATCTCGGAACGGGCGCCGACCTCGACGAGCTGATGGCGAAGCGCGCTGCGGGAGTGGCCCTCGAAGAGGAGTTCGGACTCGACGAAGACGACGATGTCACCATGCCCAGCTCGCGTTCGTACCGCGCTGGGGCCTCCCTCCTTCACTGGTACGGCAATACGAGATCCGGCTGCCGTAGCCTTCAGGATTTTAAGAAGATCAGCATCCTCGAGGTGAAGGGCTACTGCTACGGCTGGCACTTCTACCAGGCGGCCGACGCCGACCTCGTGATTTCGTCCGACGATGCCCTTTTCGGCCATCCGGCTTTTCGTTATGTCGGCTACGCGCCGCGTATGTGGCAGTGGGCAACGATGATGGGGATGCGCAAGTTCCAGGAGATGGTGTTCACGGGCCGGCCGTTCAGTGCACAAGAGATGTACGACTGCAATTTCGTCAATAGCGTGGTGGGGCGCGATCAGCTCGAGGCGGAGGTGGCGAAGTACGCCCTTGCGTGCGCGCGCACGCGGCCAACCGACACCGTGTTCATGCAGAAGGTGTTCTTCGAAGTGATGAAGCAGCACCAAGGCGAGTACATGGGAAGCCTTCTCAGTGCATGGCTCGAATCGATGGGCGGACAGCTCCGAGAAGACGACGACGGGAAACGGGCAACGCTCAGCGAGGAGACGATGGACGCCGGCCTGAACCTCGCGGTGAAGGACAACGACGGAGGGTTCCCCCCTGAGTGGCGGCTCAGTCGCTCCGGTCGTCGGCGTCCCGACTCCGATTGACCGTGACGCAGCCCTCGACGGATGCGCTGAGGGGCACACCCGTGACACTTCCGCTCGGCGGCTTCCGCGTGGTCGACCTCTCCACGTGGATAGGAGGCGCGTACTGCACGAAGTTGCTCGCCGACGGCGGTGCGGAGGTGATCAAGGTGGAGTCGCCCGACGGTGACCCGCTGCGCCGGTGGTCGGCTTCGGGCGCGACGATCGCACCGGATGGTGACGGCGCCCTCTTCAACTTTCTCAATGCATCGAAACAGAGCGTCGTGGTCGACGGCGAAAGCACGAACGACATCGCATCACTCCACGCATTGCTTGCATCGGCGGATGCGACCGTGTGGTCCCGCGGCTCCCAGCTGGCGGAGCGCCAGATGCTGGAGCCCCGCGAGATCCTTCGTACACATCCGCACTTGACCGTCACGTCGATCACTCCATTCGGACTCGACGGTCCCTGGCGCGAGAAGGCTGCGACCGAATTCACCCTGCAAGCGTGGTCGGGCGCGATCGTGGGTCTCGCCCACGGCCGGCCCGACCGCGCTCCCGCCTTCGTCGGGGGCCAGATCGGGGAGTGGCTCAGCGGCGTCTTCGCCGCGATCGGAACTCTCGCCGCGAGTCGGCGCGGCAACACGAACGGTGAGCTCGTCGACGTGTCGATGCTCGAGGCCTTGGCGATGTGCCTCACGTATTATCCGGTGACGTTCAACGACCAGCTCGGACGGCCGATGCGGCGACGCCGATTCGTCCCTACTCCGGGCGTCGGTGCTGCCCGCGACGGACTGGTCGGGCTCGGGTGCGGCACCGGGCAACAGTGGCTCGATTTCTGCGTGATGGTCGACCACCCCGAGTGGATGGAGGACCCCAAACTCTTCCTCGATCGCACTGCGCTGGAGCCGACGATCGATGCGTGGATCGCGGCGCACACCGCTGAGGAGGTGCTCGACCTGGCAGCTGCGTTCCGGATCCCCAACGCACCCATCGCGAACGGCTCGAACGTCACGACGTTCGAGCATTTCCGAACGCGGGAGACGTTTGTGGCGAACCCGCGGGATGGGTCGGCCAACCCGCGACCGCCCTTCCGGTTGGGAGCGGCATGCCTCCGGTCGCCCGAACCAGCTCCTCGGCTTGGAGAGCACTCGATCGAGGAGATCCTGGTCCGCGAAACTCCCACACGCTCCCCCGGCGGCGCGCCAATCGGACTGCCCTTCCAGGGGTTGCGTGTCCTGGACATGACGGCCTACTGGGCTGGTCCTTTCACGGGCCATCTGCTGGCGCTTCTTGGTGCAGAGGTCATCCACCTTGAATCGTCGACCCGGCCGGACGGTGCTCGTCTGGTCGGCGGAGTCCCTCACACGGAGGATCGCTTTTGGGAGCGGGGCCCGATCTTCGCCGCTCTCAACACCAACAAGAAGAGCCTGACCATCGACTTTCGTGATCAGCGCGGCATCGACCTCGTGCGCCGGTTCATTGCGACGTGCGATGTGGTCGTGGAGAACTATACGCCCCGTGTGCTCGACCAGGTCGGTCTCGACTACGAGACGATCCGGGCCGATCGGCCCGATCTCCTCATGCTCCGGATGCCGGGTTTCGGGCTCGAAGGCCCGTGGCGCGAGCTGTCGGCGTTCGCGTTCGTTATTGAGGACGCCTCGGGACTCACCTGGCTCACCGGGCATCCAGACCTCCTCCCGTTCGAGCCGTACTGCGTGGGTGATCCCAACGCTGGCCTCCACGCGCTGTTCGGCCTGATGCTCGCGCTCGAGCATCGTGAGAGGACGGGGGACGGCGGCCTCGTCGAGGCCGCGATGGTGGATGCCGCGCTCAACATTGCTGCCGAGCAGCCGATCGAGTTCTCCGCCTACGGAGCGCTGCTCGCCCGCGAGGGAAACCGCGGGCCGTGCGCGGCGCCGCAGAATCTCTATCAGGCTGCTGGGCCCGACGAGTACGGTCGCGACGATTCTTGGATCGCGATAGCGATCGCGACCGATGAGCAATGGGTGTCGCTCCGGCGCGTCTTGGGTGACCCCGGATGGGCGGCGGATCCTGCGCTCGCGACCGCGGTGGGACGCACACGGGAGCAGGACCGGATTGACGCCTTCCTAAAGGAGTGGTGTCGAGCCCAGTCTGCCGACGAGATCGTCGAACGCCTGTGGGATGCTGGCGTACCGGTCGGCCGAGTGATGTTGCCTCACTGCCAACCCGAATTGCCGCAGCTTGCGTTCCGCGATTTCTTCGAGGATCTGCACCATCCAGTGATCGGAACCTCTCGCTATAGCACGCTTCCGATGAGATTCTCAGGCGGACCGGAACGGCTGCACCAACGGCACGCCCCACTGCTCGGTGAGCACAACGCGGAGCTCCTGGGCGAGCTCGGCCTGACACAGTCCGAGCTCGCCCTGCTCGAAGCGGACGGGATCATCGGTGGCTCCCTTGTCTCGAACTCCTAAACGGCCGGCGCGGGCGCCGTATCCTTCGGGGATGGGTTTCCAGCCGGCTCCGTTCGACGTCGTCGAAGCATCTCGTCGCGTCTGGCTGGAACGTTGGGATCCCGAGGCAGCCTCCGGGATGGCCGTGTTCAGTGCGATCCTCCGCTCGTACGAACTGCTCAACGACCAGGTGAGCAACGTGATGAGGAGTCATGACCTCACGTTCGCCCGTTACGAGGTACTGGCATGGTTGGCCATGGACCCGGATTCCTCCTTGACCCTCAGTTGGATCAGCAAGACCCTTCGCATACCGCCGGCCACGGTCACGAACATCATCGATCGGCTCGAGGACGAGAAGCTCGTTCGACGAGTGCCGCACCCGTCGGATGCCCGGACCACGCTCGCCGTGATCACTTCACGGGGCCAAAGAGTCGCCACCGAGGCGACGCGAGACCTGAATTCGACGGTGTACGAGCAAATCGGACTTTCCGAGCAGAAGCGGAGCCAGTTGGTCGACCTTCTCGCCGAATTGCGCGCGAGCGGACACGAGTACGACGTGGAACGTTCGAACGAGGTCATAAAGGAAGTCGGATCTCGTCAGGCGCGCAAGCGCGGACACGACGGGCGAAAGAGCCCATTCGAGGTGGCCTGATCCTCGCTATGTAGGTCGCCGCCCGTTGCGCACGGCCTCTTCGACCAGGCCAATCGCCCACGTGACAGCGCGGATCGCCTCATCGCGGTCCATCTCCCAGTCTGCGACGAGTCGTTCGTAGGTCGCCACACTCCAAAGCACGTCGAACAAAGCGGCGGCACAACGGCGGTCTGATTCAGGCCATTCAGCCGTCCAGTCGCCGAGAGCTCCGAAGAGACCATTTCTTTGGCGGAGGTTCGCGTCGTTGAGTGTCGGGTCGAGGAGTGGTTTCGATCGCGGTGGGTACGAAGACACATGGGCAAAGATCCGGCCAGCGATGTCAGCGATGTCTTCGAGTCGCATTCCGTCGAGGTCAATTCCGGCCTCCTGTTCCAACCGATGCATTACCGCATCCCGGAGGCCCCGCTCGTTCCCGAAGTAGCGGTACACCGTTCGCTCGTTCACCCCCGCTTGCTCGGCCACACCTCGCACGGTAAGAGCGCGCCAGTCCCGAATTGAGGAATGGCGGAGTAACCGGCATCCCGCCGCGACGATGCGTTCACGGGTCTCGATCGCGCGTTGGCGGCGCAGGGGGCTGTCGTATTGACGCGCCGCCGGCCCTTGCGAGAAGTCGGTTTTCACGGATGATCTATCCGACAAATGCCGGAAGCGTCTCCCAGCCGCGGACGGTCGAGGTGGGAGAGAGCCGGGCACTTTCCAGGTCTATTTCCCATTTCGGAAAACGTGAAAGCACCTCATCGAGGGCGATGCACCCCTCCATGCGAGCGAGAGCGGCACCCAGGCACAGGTGAATCCCGTTGCCGAACGTCAGGTGCCGGCCGTCCTTTCGGTGGATGTCGAACGTGTCGCCGTCGGGAAAGCGACGATCGTCCCGGTTCGCAGATCCGAGGAGGAAGAGCATCACGCTTCCTTTCGGGGCCTTGGTTCCGTGCACGGTGAGGTCCTCTCGGGACACGTATCTTCCCACGTGGTGCGCGGGTGACTCGTAGCGGAGAACCTCCTCAATGGCGTTCGCAATGAGCGAGCGGTCCTCGACGAGCTGAGCTCGCTGATCCGGATGCTCCGCCAGAACCTTGGCGGTCCACCCGATGAGACGAGTCGTCGTCTCGTTTCCGGCACCCGCGAGCACTTCGATGTAGGTCAGCAACTCGTTCCGGGTCAAGTTCCGGACCACCCCCGTCTCGTCCTCGAACTCAGCCTGCAGCAGCTCGGTCATGATGTCGTCCGACGGGTGCTTGGCCCGCCAGTCGACGTACTCCGCGAACATGGCCCCCGTCACGAAGGTCTCCGAGACCTGCATCGGCTCGCCTTCGTTGGTTCGAAGGTTGGCATCCACGTGGTCGCGCACCGCTTCTTGATCACTCTCTGGGATCCCGAGGAGCATGCCGATGACACGCATCGGCATCTGCGAACCCAAATCCGCAATGAAGTCGAACCGGTCCGAACCAACGAGGGGATCGAGACTGCGGGCGCAGAACTGACGGATCTTGGGCTCGAGCTCAGCGACGCGTCGAGGAGCGAAGGCCCGCGACAAGAGGCGGCGGTGAATGGTGTGAGTCGGAGGGTCCTCGAAGATGATGACGCCGGGAGGGATCTCGATGTCCGCCTTGATGACCTCGAGGATCGCACCTTTTCCGGAGATGTAGGTCTGGGCGTCGAGCAGCCCCTTCTCGACGTCCGCGAACTGACTGACCGCGAAGAAGTCGTGTGTGTCGTTGTAGTAGACGGGGGCTTCTTCGCGCAGCCGCCGGTAGACGGGATACGGGTCGGCGTTGATCTCAACGCTGTACTGGTCGTAGTAGACGTCGCTCAACGCTGCCTCCGCGGGGACTCTGGCGATGGGAGTTCGTGTCAGACTACGACGTGAATACCGATTGAGTCAATCTCCCGAGTCGTGGAGGTGTTGGTCTACCCCCATCGGTGGCTGCGTACGCCTTCCGCTAGGGTCAGAAATCGGAGCGACGTCCGGAACGCAGCGGAAAAACCGACGTATCGGGCCAACCCGGGGGAGCCGTGGAGACTGCAGCCGAACCGACCGGACCACTCCGGGGTGTGAAGGTGGTGGAGTTGGGCGTTTGGGTCGCCGGTCCGGCCGTGGCGGGCATTCTCAGTGACTGGGGGGCGGATGTCGTGAAGATCGAGCCGCCAAGCGGCGACCCGGCACGCGGTTTCCAAAAGATGCTCGGAGGAGACCTCGAGAGCAATCCCGTCTTCGAGCTCGACAATCGCTCCAAGCGCAGCGTTGTCCTCGATCTCTCTTCGGCCGAGGGCCGCCACGTGGCCGACGCTCTGATCGACGAGTCCGATGTCTTTGTCACCAACATCCGCCTGTCCGCGCTGGATCGAGTTGGTCTCGGCCCTGCTCGCCTCCGGGACCGTAACCCGGGGCTCGTCTACGCCATCATCTCCGGGTACGGCCTGGTTGGCCCCGAAGCGGACCGGCCGGCGTACGACATTGCGGCCTTCTGGGCGCGATCCGGTCTGGCCGCCTCTCTCACGCCGCCGGGCGACGACCTACCCTTTCAACGCGGCGGCATGGGCGACCACTCGGTCGGGATGACGGGAGCGGCCATGATCTGCGCCGCGCTCGTCGCCCGTCAGCGAACCGGTGCGGGCGACCTTGTCTCGGCATCCCTGCTCCGTCAAGGCGCCTACACCATCGGATTCGACGTGAACGTCGCCCTGATGTGGGGAACGCCGATCCGTCTGGGGCGCCGATCGGCCATGACGAACCCGACCGTCAATAATTACACCGCCGGCGACGGAAGGCGGTTCTGGATCGTCGGACTCGAGGGAGAACGACACTGGCCGCCTCTTGCCCGGGCCGTCGGTCATCCCGAGTGGCTCACCGATGAACGGTTCGGCACACCGACGGCCCGGGTTCACAACGCCATTGAGCTGGTCCGCCTGCTCGACGAGATCTTCTCGACCCGGCCACTCTCGGAATGGGCGGAGATCTTTGACGCCGACCCTGACTTCTTCTGGGCGCCGGTCCAGACCGTCGAGGAGCTCCTCTCCGACGAGCAGTTCCTGGCGGCGGGCGGGCTGGTGGAGGTGCCGGACGAGCAGGGGACTCTCACGATGCTCGCCACACCGGCCGACTTCGAGGCGCAACCGGCCACGCCACGATTCCGGGCACCACGCCTGGGCGAGCACACCCGGGAAGTGCTCGAAGGCCTGGGTTACGACGAGTCTCAGATCGCCGAGCTGGAGTCAGCTGGTGCGATCGGGCCCGCCGTCGGATCTCCCTGACGCGCCCGTCGGTGGTGCAGGCGGCGGAAGTCGGCTCACCGTCCGACGGCGACCGTTGCTGTGATGTCTCTGTGCTCGCTTCCGGGGCCGCTGTGCGTGCTTATGGTCGTGACGGTGACGTTGCCGCCAGTGAGGACGTGGTCGATTCGTATGAACGGCGGAAGAACCAGCAAGCGCTGATTCCAGGTGAAGTCAAAGGGTTGTCCTCGCGCCGCCGCCGCATCCGTCAGACCTGTCGACAGGATGGCGCGAAACCCACGATTTCCCCAGGAGGCATTGAAGTCGCCGACCATCAACAGTGGCCGGGGATGGTACTTCTGCAGTTCTGCGTAGACGCCGTTGAGCTCGAGGTTCCAGTCGTTCCAATCGGGATTGACGGGCGCGGTGGTGTGGACAACCCAGAGTGGGAGCGTTCGTTCGCGGAACCTCAGGTCGAAGCGAACCAGGTATGCGAGTCCCTGAACGTAGTAGACCTTCGGATGCTCCAATGGGTACCGACTGGCGATGATGAATCCCCGCGATCCGGAGTCGTCCGGCACCGTGAACCGGTACGGCAGGGTGTCGAACACACCAGACGACAAGAACTGACCGATGTCCCGCGGCTTCGTTTCTTCAAGGGTGACGAGATCGGGTCGGTAGCTTCGCAGTTGCCCGATGTAGCCCACCATGGAGTGATTGTCCTGTTGGACGTTTGCATCGAAGAGATGGATCGTCGGCTCGGCGCCCACGCCCGCCGGTAGGGGGGAATAGGCCAATACCTCCGGAGCGACGTAGATGACTTGGGCAAAACAGACCACGGCCGCCGCGCCCGCCATCCACCACTTTTTCCCGGAGACGGCGGCTCCCAACACCAGCCACGCTGGAAGAAACAGTACCTCGGTGGCGGCATCCACCTGTGCGAACAAGCGCCACTCGTCCCACGCCACCAATCGCACCAGTACGACCAGTCCCAGGCCAGCAATGATCAGCCAACCCACGAGCTGGAGCGCCACCCCGGCGAGCCACCGCCAGCCGATCTCGGCCGGCCCGGCAGGCCCAGGGGGCGCGGCGGGCTCGCCGGGCTCGCTCGGCTCAGACATCCGAGGAGAATAACTGGAGGCCTCGGCCACGTGGTGTCGGCGACACGGTGACGTTTCACCGGGATCCTCTGACTCCCGCTACATTGAACTCGTCAGAAGCAACGAGAGGATCTCGATGTCGTCAACCTCGGAGCCCGTCCATCTCAGCGGCAAGCACCGGGACACCCTTCTTGAGATCTTCCAGCATCCGACGAAGCACAACATCGAGTGGCACGACGTGGTGTCATTGCTCGAGGCGGTCGGATCGGTCGAACAGCGCCATGACGGCAAGTTCGTGGTCCGGATTGGCGCCGAGACCGAAGTCATCACGCGCCCAAAGAGCAAGGACGTGGGCATCCAGCAAGTTGTCGACCTGCGGCGGATGTTGACAAGTGCCGGCTACGCCACGGTCGTCGCGGAGCTCGAGGGCAAGGGCACCGAGGTCTGACGGCGGCTGACGACATCGAGTCTAGGGAGTGATTGCGCTTCGTGACGTCGGTGCCGCCGCCACCTGCCGGGCCGACACGGCGTGGCCGAGCGCCGTCAACAAGGCGTCACGTGCCTCCCGAGGATCGAGGAGCTCGTCGAACCCCAGTCCCTCGGCGGACCGGTAGGAAGCCTGTAGCTCCGCTTCCCGGAGCGCGGAAGCAACGTCCTGGTCGGCGTTCATGGCTTTGCTCGATGCGCCCGCGCCCATCGCTCCCAGGGTCGCACCGGGAAACGCGAACGTCGCCAATTGCCCGTCGAAGCCGATCAAGGACATCACCATCGATCCGAATCCGTACGCCTTTCGCAACGTCAGGTGAATTTTCGGCGACGTGGCAAGCGTCTGAGCAGCAAACATCCGCGCGCCACTTCGCAGGACACCCCTTTGCTCCGAGCGGCGCCCGGGAAGCATCCCGGGGTTGTCAGCCATGAAGACGAGCGGCAGATGGAAGGCGTCAGCCACCGAGATGAAGTGCGCCGCCTTGTCCGCGCTGTCGGCATCGACGGAACCGGCCAGATACTGCGGCTGATTTGCAATGATGGCAACGGGCTGCGCCCCCAGTCGGGCCAAGGCACAGATGATGGCCTGCCCGAAGCCCGGTTGAATCTCGAACCAGTCGGGACGATCGACAATCACGTCAAGGACGCGGCGCATGTCGTAGACCTTGCGGTTGTCCCGCGGGACGATGTCAAGAAGCTCAGGGGTTGGGCGGGGGGCGGCGCGCTCGTCCACCGCCAGCGCAGGGGGATACGACCAGGCACTCGGAGGAAAGTAGGAGAGGTAGCGACGTATCTGGTCGAGGGCTGCGGCATCATCAGCGACCACGTTGTGCACGACGCCGCTGGCGATCGCCACCATCGGCCCACCGAGCTCCTCCTTGGGCGTGTCCTCGCCGGTCGACTCTTTGACCACCGGAGGGCCCGCCGTGAAGATCGCGGCCTGTTCGGTCATGATGCAGAAATCGGAGATCGGTGCCACGAGTGCGCCGTGGCCCGCGGAGGGGCCAAGCACGCCAGTCACGAGGGGGACGCGACCCGAGCATTGGGCCTGCATCAGGAGGTCCGTCGGCGAACGTCCATGTGGCCTTCCCGTCGGGCGAAAGCCGGCACCCTCAAGCAGCATCACCAACGGCACTTTGCTCCGCAGAGCCAGCTCAGCGAGTCGGTAGCGCTTAGCGTTGCTGCCCGGACCGATGGTGCCGGCGAGCGTGGTGAAGTCCTCCGCGCCGACCATGACGGCCCGGCCGTTCACGTTGCCCGAACCGGCGACGATCCCGTCCGCAGCAATTTCTCCACCCACGAGCGTCCCGAGCTCTCGAAAGGAACCCGGATCGACGAGACGATCCACCCGGGTCCGCGCATCGAGCTTGCCCTTGGCTCGATGTTTCGCCAGCCGCTCCGGTCCGCCCATCGCACGCGCGTCGCGCCGCCGGTCCGCGAGGTCCTTGAGGCTGTCGTCCCAATCCATCGCGTGGGGCATATCACATCCTTACCCAGGTCGAGGAGGACCGGGGTGGGACCCAGGCGTGCCCGGGGCGAGTGATACAAAGAGTGCTCACGATCGCGGAGCGTGCACCCGGCGGGGTACACCGGCCTGGTCACGGGCACGGCGGTCTCCCTGGCACGGAAGCGACTCACGGGAGGTTCTTGCAATGTTGGATCTCAGTCCTCGGGGCGAACGCCAGGGGAGCGGCATCCACACCGTCGGCGAGCAAAGACATCGACCGTGGCTGTGAAGATCGATGTCATGCTGGCCAATTCGGTGATTGATGCGGCGCAGCGGGCGTCGGAGTTGCAGGATACGGGTGTTGACGGCGTCTTCAGCTTCGAGAACGCCCACGACACCTTTTTCCCGCTCGTCGCGGCGGCGCCGGTCTGCTCGCTCGATCTCATGACAAACGTGGCGATTGCCTTCCCTCGGAGCCCGGTCCATCTTGCCCATGCCGCTTACGATCTTCATTTGCTCTCGGGTGGCCGGTTCCGGCTCGGTTTGGGGTCGCAGGTTCAGGCCCACGTCGAGAACCGGTTCGGGGCAACCTGGGTCCGGCCGGTCGCACAGATGCGAGAGTGGGTACTGGCGACGAAGGCCGTGCTGCGGACTTGGCAGGAAGGCGAGCGACTGGACTTCCGAGGTGAGTACACCAGGCACACGCTGATGACGCCGGCCTTCAACCCGGGACCCAACCCCTTCGGGGTCCCGCAGATCTTGGTGGGCGCGTTGGGGCCGAGAATGAACCGGATGGCGGCGGAGGTGGCAGACGGGATTCTCGTGATGCCCTTCAACTCCGAGCGTCACATGCGAGAGCGCACCAGACCGGCAATCGAGGCTGGACTGCTCGCAGCGGGCCGCAATCGGGAAGACCTCGAATTGACAGCCGAAGTGATCGTCGGCATGGGTCGAAACGATCGGGAACTGGAGGCGGCCAGGGGAGTGCGTAACCTTCTTGCGTTCTACGGATCCACACCGGCCTACAAGCCCGTCCTCGACGTCGAGGGATGGGGAGAACTACAGCCGGAGCTCAATACGCTGTCGAAACGGGGGGAGTGGTTGAAGGTGTCGCAGCTGGTTGACGACGACATGCTCAGAACCCTGGCCGTCTACGGGACACCGACGCAATGTGCAGAGGAGATTGTGCGGCGTTTCCCAGATTGCGACCGAATCTGCGCCTATTTCCCATTTTATTCCGTCACGGACGACCTCCTGCGTGAGTTTGTCAGTGCACTGAAGGCCGCGTCATGAACGACGGCCGGTCACTGGTTCTGTTCGATCTCACCGATGGAGTCGCGACCCTCACTCTTCACGCGCCAGAAAAGCTCAATGCGTTCGGTGGAGGTATGCCTGGGGCACTCTCGGACGCCTATCGCCGCTGCGACGTCGACGACGACATCAGGGCTGTTGTGTTGACCGGTACGCCTCCCGCCTTTTGCTCGGGAGCCGACCTGTCGGAGGGTGCCGAGACGTTTCGCAAGCGCGATGAGTCAACCTTTAACGCCGCCGCGGTGGGGATGACGGCTTGGCAGGTGCGCAAGCCCGTCATTGCAGCAGTCAACGGACATGCCATCGGTGTCGGACTCACCCTCGCGCTGCAGTGTGACCTTCGCATCTTTGCCGGCGACGCCAAGTACGGTGTCGTGCAGGTGCGACGTGGTGTCATGGGGGATGGGTTCTCACATTGGACACTTCCGCGGATTGCAGGCATGTCGGGCGCGGCGGAAGTTCTCCTTACGGGAAGGCTGTTCGACGGGCCAGAAGCCAAGGAGCTTGGTTTGTGCCGGACGGTTCTTCCCAACGCCGAGGTGTTGCCTGTCGCCCTCGACCTGGCTCACGACATCGCCGTCAATACGGCACCACTCGCCGTTGCCTACAGCAAGGCGCTTCTTTGGCAGACCTGGCAGCACAGTGCCGAGGAGATCGGACGGCTGGAGACCGCGTACCACCATCGCCTCATGGGTGAGCCCGACTCCCGCGAGGGAGTGCTCGCCTTTTTGGAGGACCGTTTGCCGCGTTGGACGGGCCGGGTCGGCGGGGAGGGTTGATGCTCACGTGGCCTGATCCGAGCCTTCCCGCAAGTGTGCGCGCCGGGCTGACCGGTCCCGGTGCGCCCTTCGAGATCGTGAAGGAGTACGTCCACGGTGTCCGACACGAAGTGTTCCGGGAGCGTCCGCACACACTGGTGGAGACGCTCGTGACGGGAGCCGAGCGGTTGAACGCTCGCCCCTACGTCGTCTTCCCCGATCGCTCCCTCACCTTCCGATCCGTCCTTGCTCCCGTTGCCGCGCTCGCTCACGCGTTCCGAAGTGCATACGGCATCGGGAGAGGGGACCGGGTCGCGGTAGCTGCCGCCAATCGTGTCGAGTACGTCTTGTCGTTCTGGGCGGCCACTGCGCTGGGCGCGGTGACCGTCGCATTGAACGGTTGGTGGACAGGACCCGAGATGGCACGAATGATCCGACTGACCGATCCCAAACTTCTCCTCGGCGACGACCAACGTTTGGGTCGAGTCCTTGGTTTGATCCCCTCGCGCCTGCCGGTGGTCTCGTTCGAGGGCGACTTTGACCGGTTGGAGATCCTTGGGGCGGGTGCGGCCCTGCCGCAGGTAGAGATCCAGGAGGATGATCCTTACGTCGTCCTCTTCACGAGCGGCACCACCGGACCTTCGAAGGGTGCAGTCATCTCTCATCGCAGCACCATCCACTTCGGCTTGGCCACCCAGTTGCGGGCGGCTGAATCCATGGCGCGGTTGGCGGCCTCCGGCAGTCCGATGCCCGACCCGTATGCACCGTGCTCGATCGGCGCCGCGCCCATGTTCCATGTGGGCGGCCTGAACTGCACTCTCGTCTTGGCTCCCCAAACGGGAATGTCGATGGTGTACCCGCCGCCCGGTCGTTGGTCCGAGGAGATCCATCTCCGACTGACCGAACAGCATCGGGCCACCGCGTGGTCACTCGTACCGACCCAATTGTGGCGGCTGCTCGACTGGCCCGAACTTGGGAGCTTCGACTTGTCCTCCCTCCGAACCGTGGGAGGGGGTAGTGCCGTCTGGCCCCCTGAACTGCTGAAGCGTCTGGAGCAGCGGTTGCCTTGGGCCCGTCCCGGGCTCGGGCTCGGTTACGGCATGACCGAGACGAACGGCCTCGGCGCATCCCTTTCCCGCGAGCTCACCTACTCCCGCCCCGAATCCGTCGGACAAGCCGCACCGACCGTACAGGTCGACGTGCGCGATCCGACGACCCGGGCCTCGCTGCCCGAGGGACAGGTGGGCGAGATCGCGCTGCGCAGTGCGGCGTCGTTCACGGAATACTGGAAGAACCCCGAAGCGACGAAAGCCGTTTTCGACGAGGACCGTTGGTACCACACTGGCGACTACGGCAAGATCCAGGACGGATGCCTCTACCTCGAAGGTCGACGACAAGACCTCATCATCCGGGGCGGTGAGAACATCTCGCCCGTCGAAATCGAAAATCGTCTCTTTGAGCACCCCGGCATCGCCGAGGCGGTGGTCGTGGGGGTGGACCATCCTGTGCTCGGACAAGAAGTCAAGGCGTTCGTCGTTCCAAGGGTTTTTGGTGAGCTCTCGGAAGTCGACGTGGAAGCCTGGTGCAGCGAGGTTCTGGCCCCCTTCAAGGTCCCCGCGCACGTGGAGTTCCTGGCTGAACTTCCCCATAACGCAGCGGGCAAGGTCGTCAAGGGATTGCTGGGTCGGTCGTCGACCGTCGCGACCTTCAGTGAGGAGTGACGGGACGGGCTTTTACCGCGAGCGGGGAACGGCGCCGTTGGCGCGGGGGCAGGGAACGCCTCTTCGGACCGCTTCCTCGGCCGTTGTCCTCGCTGTGCTGCTCGCTGCCTGCGCGTCGCCGTCGGTCAAGAGCGGGTCGCCATCGGGGCCCTTGAGGACGTCGATCGAGCCGAACGTTCGAGCCGGCCAGCCCGTCGTTCCGGCGGGACGCGCCCCGACGCTCGGTCCCGTGGGAGCCAGCCCGTCCATGGAGAACGGTGTGCACCTCAGTGTCGTGTCGTCACTGCTCGATGACACGCCCGTGTTCGATGGCGATTTTGCCGACCCGTACGCCCTGGCCACGGCCGACGCCGTCTTCGTCTACGCCAGCAACACGACCAGTACAGCCTACGCGCCGGCGGCCCACATTCCGGTCATCGAACTTCCCGAGGCGTCCGGGTTCCAAGGCCGCTACCTCGGCGATGCCTTGCCCGTACTTCCGAGTTGGACGGTGCCGGGCTTCCAGTGGGCGCCCTCGATATGGGCACGGCCAGACGGCACCTTCGTCATGTACTACTCGACACCCGCGACGCACCCGCTGAATTGCGTCTACAACCCTGGCCGGGCCGGGTGCATCCGCACCGCCAAGCGCTCGACTGCGGCGATGTGCATCTCGAGGGCGACCAGCTCCAGTCCGTCCGGCCCATTCGTCGATGACTCGCCGTCGGCTTTCATCTGTCCCGCGGGCCAGGGAGGTGCCATCGATCCGAGCGTGTTCGTCGCCGGTAACGGCGTCCCCTGGTTGCTCTGGAAGAGCGACGGCGATTGTTGCGGTCTGCCTACCACCATCTACTCCCAACCGCTGTCTGCAGACGGGCTCTCCGTGGCCGGGCCGGCGCACCGACTGATCGGTGCGTCACAGACGTGGGAGGGGAACCTCGTCGAGGGTCCTTCCATGGTCCAGTCGGGCGACGACTTCTGGCTGTTCTATTCGGCGAATCTCTGGGGCACCCCCGACTACGGCATCGGCATCGCTCACTGCTCCTCGGTAACGGGACCCTGCACCAAACCGCTCGACCATGCGTGGCTCTCCTCGTCCACCCGCGGCCAGGCCGCCCCGGGGCCCGGCGGCGAGGAGTTCTTCCGGATCGGTGGGGTGGTCTGGATGGTGCACCATGCCCTGGCACCCGGGCAGTCCGGCAATCTTGCCCAACGTCGCCTCTACGTCGACCTGATTGCTGTTCCGCAGGGTGGCCTCCCTCGGCTCGCCCACGGTGCGCCGGCTGCCGCCCTGGCCGAGGCGGTCCTCTACGAGAATGCACACTTGCCCTCTCCGCCCCAGCAGGCCTACCTGACCCTGTTGCACCAGGTCGGGAGGCACTGGCCCGACGTGAACGACGCGAGCGCCGCGGCGGACGCCGAGCTGAGCTGCCATGACCTCAGTCAGGATCGGGGAGCCTCGCAGGTGAGGCGGTCCCTGCAGCGGCATGCGCTGTCCAAGTTCCAGGCCTACCTGGTGGAGATCTACTCGGCGAAGTACTTCTGCCCCCAGAATGAGCCGCGGGCGGCGAGGAATCTGGCCCAGAGCCTCCTCGGCCGTTCATGAGTCGAGATCCCGCCCGAGACCTCATGTGATCGAATCACGTCGTAACCGCTCGAGTCGAGTCTCGGCGATCCGCCATTCGCCTTCCTCACGAACGTAGTGCTCGAAATAATGGCCGTAGCCGACGATCCCCACCCGGTTCCCACCGACGGGGGGCCACTCGACGTAGTCGAACATGGCCCAAACACCCGTCGCCCGATCGTCGGATTGGATCTCGATCTCGGGCATATGGCCGTGATGCACTGTCTGCACCCCGTCGAGGAGCGCTGAGATGGACTCGGCGATGGCGTCCCGACCCGTGATGTCGACGTCGGCCTCGGGGACGAGCATGCGGGCGTTCTCGGCGAAAACCTGGGCAAAGCCCGCCCAATCCTTGGTATCGATGAAACGGAAGTACCGGGCCTTCAGCTTCTTGATCGCCTCGACGTCCAGCGCCCGCCGTAACGCAGCCTCCATCGTCACTTTCCCTTCCGCTCAGCGTCGTGGGTGGCTTTAGGTGAAGCGCGACCATCCCTCGCCGGGAGCGTCCTCGACATGGACGATCTCTGGAACGGCAGCCAGCCATTTCCGCAGTTGTCCGGTCGCCACCTTGAAGTGTTCCGACCCCACGTGCGCCTCTCCGGCCGCCGCGTCCCGGAACGCCTCCACCAGCACGTAGATGTTGGAATCGTCGACGCTGCGGTACCAGTCGAAGAAGATGCAGCCAGCCTCAGCTCGGCTGGCCGTCGTGTAGTCACGGACCAAGGCCGGCCAATCATCTGCGTACTCAGGGCGTACCGGTTGTTTCACGACGTTGAAGATCATGGGGGTCTCCTTGTGGGTTGGTCCGGAGCGCGGAGGCCCGAAGTGTACCCGTGCGATCTACTCATCCATCCCGGAGCTCGCGTTTGAGCACCTTGCCCGACGGGTTACGTGGCAACGCGTTGAGGAAAGTGATGTCCTTTGGCACCTTGTAACGCGCCAGTTGGCCCTGACAATGCTCGAGGAGCGCGTCGGCATTCGCCTCAGCCTCGGGGTGCAAGACGACGAATGCCACAGGGACTTCACCCCAGCGATCATCGGCGCGACCAACGACCGCGGCTTCAAGGACCGACTCGTGTTCGTAGAGTACGCGTTCGATTTCCGAGCTTGCGATGTTCTCACCGCCCGACACGATCATGTCCTTGAGGCGGTCGACGATGTAGAGGTAGCCGTCGTCGTCGAGAAGGCCGATGTCACCGGTGTGGAACCAGCCACCGGCAAAGGCCGAAGTGGTCGCGTCTGGGTCCCGCCAGTAACCCCGGAAGACCTTCGGGCCACGCATGACGACCTCACCCCGCTCGCCGGCTGGTACCGATCGTCCCGCGTCGTCCCAGATGTCCAGCTCCAGGTAGAGGCAGGGACGCCCAACGCTCCCGAGCTTGGTCACGATGCTGTCCCGATCGAGGAATGTGTCGCCGGAGACCGTCTCGGTGAGACCGTATGCATCGGCGAACCATGCCGAGGGAAAGATACGCCGGATCCTCTCGATGAGCGGGATCGGCATCTTCTCGCCGCCGTTGATGATCACTCGTACCGACGACAGGTCGCGCCGCTCGATGTCGGGTACCGCCATGATGGCGTTGACCATGGCCGGCGCCAGCCAGACGGTGGTCACCCTCGAGCGTTCAAGTTCGTCGACCACCTTGGTCGCCTCGAACGTGGGATGGATGATGGTGGTCGCACCGGCAGCGATGAGCGAGGTTGTGGTCAAGTCGAGCGCCCCGACGTGGTACAGCGGCCCGCAGGCCAGTCCCAGGTCAGCGCTCGTGAAGCCGAACTCGATGATGTGGGCCAGGTTCTTCCAAGCCAGGTTGCCGTGGGTGATCATGACGCCCTTGGGTCGACCCGTTGTGCCAGAGGTGTACATCAAGCGGTGGATGTCGTCAGGGCCGGCCGAGACGCGTGGCACACCTCTCGCGTTGTGTCTCAGATCGTCTTGCGATGTCCATCCGGGGAGCGTCGTCGGCGAGATGCACGTACGGACGAGTTCAGCCTCAATACCCTCCGTCGCTTCGTCTCCGAGCCCGAGCAGCGAGTCGTCACACACGAGGGCCCGTGCTCGGGAATGGTCGAGGATGTAGCGAACTTCCGGCGCGGCGAGCCGCCAGTTGATCGGCATTGCGATGGCGCCCAGGTAGTTCGTGGCGAAGATCGTCTCGAGGAACTCGGGGCAATTGTAAGTGAGGAGAGCCACGACGTCGCCGTGACCGACACCTCGTTCGCTCAAGCCGCCGGCCAAACTCACCGCACGCGCCCTCATCTCCTCGTAAGTGATCGTGTCGCCCTCGAACGCGGTCATAACCTTCTCGGGAGTGCGGATCGCGTGATGGGCGAGAACAGCGAACCAGTTCATGTCTGCCTGAGTTGACTCGGCCGGCGTCACTGCGGTGTCTTCCCTCTGCCCAGAGCGAGGATCCCGGCGGATGGCCCGCTATTGTCGCAACTGATGTCCCAGGCTGAAATCAACGCGGAATCTCGGCGCAGTCCCAAGTGGCTCGCCCGTCGCGAAGCCATCGTCGACACGTCAGCGAGCCTCTTCGCCCGGCGCGGATATCACGCCACAGGCATCACGGAGCTGTGCACTGCGAACGATCTCGGCAAGGGAGCGCTTTACCACTACATCGGCTCCAAGGAAGAACTCCTCGCCGCGATCCACGACCGGGTGATGGACGAAGTGATGGCGGGCGCGGACCGCGTCGCTCAGGCCGGCGGTATTCCCTCGCACCAGCTCGCCATGCTGGGTAACGAGCTGCTCGACGTGATTCACCGCTATCCGGACCACGTGTGGGTCTTCCTGCACGAATTTCCGGCCCTCACCGGCGAACGTGCCGAACGCTTCCGGGTTCGACGGAGGGAGTACGAGCGAAGGGTCGAAGGTGTTCTCCGAGCTGGCGTCGAATCCGGTGAATTTCGTGAGCTCGAGCCCAGGTTGACCGCGATGGCATGGCTTGGGATGCACAACTACACGTACTTGTGGCTCAAGTCGGGCGGACGGTTGTCGGCTCGGGACGTGGCAAAACCCTTCGCCGATATCTTCATGCGAGGGATCATCGACACGGCCCGGAATGCGCCGTAGGCGCTCACGGTGCCGAGTACCCACCGTCGATGACGAGCGTCGACCCGGTCGTCCAGCGCGAGGCGTCGCTCGCGAGGTAGGAGTAGGCCCCGGCGAGGTCGGTCGCCGATCCCAGGCCGAGGGGATGTCGCGCCGCGATGGCGTCGAGCGCCTCCGGGGGCAAGTCGGCGTGGATGGCTGATCGAAACGTTCCCGGGCACACGCAATTGACGCGAATGCCGTCTCGGGCGTACTCGACCGCAGCCACCTTCGCCAGCTGGATCACGGCGGCCTTGGTGGCGCAATAGGGGGCCGCGTGCGACCATGCCGTGAGGCCGGACACCGATGCCGTCAGCACGATGGAGCCGGACTTCTGGGTGCGCATGACGGGCACGGCGGCCCGGATGCCGTTGACGGCACCGAGAAGATTGATTCGAAAGGCGTTTTCCCAAACGTCAGTCTCGAGATTGTGGATCCGCCCGTTCGGTGAGAGAACGCCGGCATTGCTGATGAGCACGTCCAGCCGGCCGAACCGCTCCACCGCCCGCGCGACCACGGATTCGACCTCGGCGATCTCGCCGACGTCCGCCAATTGTGTCTCGACCACTGCGTCGGTTTCAGGAAGGCCGGCCAGGGTTTCGTCGAGCGAAGGGGCGCTGACGTCGCTCAGCACGAGATCCGTGGCCGGCTCGCCCGCAAGCTGGGCGGACACGGCAGCGCCGAGCGCGCCACCCGCTCCTGTGATCGCGACGACCCGCCGGGGGGACGTCATAGAAGCAGGTATCCGCCGTCGACATTCAGGACGGTCCCGGTGACGAACGTGGATGCGTCGGAGGCCAAGAACTGGTAGGCCCCAGCCAGGTCCCGCGGGCTTCCCCAGCGCTGCTGTGCGGTGTGACCGGTGATCGCAGCCGACAGTTCGGGGTCGCCCTTCCACCCGTCGGCCAATGGCGAGTCGAACCAGCCGGGGGCGACGACGTTCACGCAGATGCCCGCCGGGGCCAGGTCCAGTGCCAGGCCCTTCGCCATGCCGACCAGTCCAGCTTTCGACGCGCTGTACGCGGTCAGTCCCCGGCGCGGCCGTTCTCCGAGGACGGAACCAGTGAAGATCAGCCGCCCGCCGCGGTCCATCACCCGGGCTGCGGCGCGGGCGCCGAGGAACGCGCCCGTGAGGTTCACCTCCAGAACCTTTCGCCATACCGAAGCATCGGTCCGGCGAGGACTGCCCACGATCGGTGAGATTCCCGCGTTGCAGATCCATACGTCCACGCCCCCCCACTCGGCCACGGTTGCGTCGGCCACCGCTTCGTTGAAGTCCTCGTCCGTCACGTCGCCGCTGAGCACCAGCGACGGTCCCGGGAGCGCCTCGGCGACCGCCTTCAGGTCCTTCTCCGTGCGGGCGACGAGGGCGACCGATGCGCCGCCGCGCGAGAAGGCGTGCGAGAGCAGTTCACCGAGGCCGCGGCTGGCGCCGGTGATCACCACCCGCTTCCCCGTGACCACGCCAGGTCCGGGAAACGACTCGGGGATCTCGATGCGGTCGGTCATTGTCGTCCCACTTTGTACCGACCAGTACACTACCGTTCCGTGGCAGCCGGCCGGTCCTCTCCGTCCCCGTTCCCGAACGCCGAGCTCGTCGAGATGCACCGCCGGATGCTGGTGATCCGTGGCTTCGAACAGCGGGTCGCTGCCCTCTATCGCGACGGCGAGGTGCCGGGCTTCGTGCACCTCTCGATCGGGCAGGAAGCGGCGGCAGTCGGCGCGTGCTGGCCGTTGCGCCCCACGGACGTCATCACGTCGACCCACCGCGGCCACGGCCACTGCCTGGCCAAGGGCATGAACCCCCTCAAGATGTTCGCCGAGCTGATGGCCAAGGACGAGGGGACGAACCGCGGCTGCGGGGGCTCCATGCACATCGCCGACCCTACGCTCGGGATTTTCGGCGCGAACGGGATCGTGGCCGCGGGTCTGCCCATCGCAGTGGGTGCAGCGGCGGCAGCGCAGCTGCGTCACGACGGCGGGGTGGCGGTGGCCTTCTTCGGTGATGGCGCCCCGGCCCAGGGTGCGTTCCACGAGGCGCTGAACCTCGCCGCCGTGTGGGACCTCCCCGTGATCTTCTTCTGCGAGAACAACGGCTACGCGGAGTTCTCGCCCACCCCGACCCAAAACGCGGCCCCGCTCGAGCAGCGTGCCGGCGGCTACGGCATCGACTACGTCGCCGTCGACGGCAACGACGTCGTGGCCACGGCCGCCGCCATGGGGACCACGGCGCTCAGCGTTCGCTCTGGAGGTGGCCCCGTCGTCGTCGAAGCGTCGACCTACCGCTGGCACGGCCACTACGAAGGCGATCCCCAGCGCTACCGGACCGCGGAAGAGGTCCAGGGGTGGCAAGCACGCGACCCCCTGTTGGTGCACGAGCGTCGCCTTCGAGAGGCCGGCGTTGGTGACGACGAGATCAAGGCGCTCGAGTCGTCGGTAGCCGACGAGCTCGACGGCGCGGTGGACGCGGCGCGCCGGCTGCCGGGTCCGGACGCGGCTCTGCTGAGCCATTTTGTCCGCCGAGGAGTACCCGCTCGGGCGGAACCGCCACCGCTGCGAGAAGACGCACCCCAGTTTCGCACCATGGATGCGATTCATGCGGCGCTCGAGGCCGAACTGGCAGCCGACGATCGGGTCTTCGTCGCGGGCATCGATGTCGGGGCGGGGGGCAACGTCTTCGGGCTGACCCGCGGCCTGCGCGACCAGTTCGGCGACCGCGTGCGAGACACCCCGATCTCCGAGACCGCGATCATGGGACTCGGCGTTGGCGCGGCGATGGCCGGGATGCGACCCGTTGTGGAGCTGATGTACGTGGACTTCCTCGGGGTCTGCTTCGACCAGCTTTTGAACCAGGCCGCCAAGCTTCCGTTCATGACCGGTGGCGCTGCCCAGATGGCACTGACCGTCCGAACACAGTTCGGCGCCGGCCGCTCATCGGGGAGCCAACACTCTCAGAGCCTCGAAGCGCTCCTGGCCCACATTCCCGGTCTGAGTGTCGTCATGCCAGCGACACCCGCCGATACCTACGGTCTGTTACGCGCCGCGATCCAGGACCCGAATCCGGTGGTGTTCATCGAGAACAGGCTGCTCTATGGCATGAAGGGCCCGCGCCCGCCGACGGACTACATCCTCCCGATCGGTACCTCCGCCGTCGTCCGTCCCGGGTGCGACATCACCGTCGTGTCGGTCTCACGCATGGTCCACGAGGCCGTGGCCGCCGCCGAACGGTTGGCGGAGGAAGGGATCTCGGTCGAGGTGGTCGATCTACGAACGGTGGCGCCCCTCGACGTGGCACCGATCCTCGAATCGGTCCGCAAGACGAGCCGGCTGCTCGTCGTCCATGAGGCGGTCGTCCCGTTCGGCATCGGCGCCGAGATCGCGGCAACCGTTGCCCGTGAGGCGTTCTGGGATCTCGATGCGCCCATCGAACGGATCGGTGCCGCGGCGACTCCTCCGCCATACGCTCCCGAGCTCGAACGCGCGTGGCTCCCCGACCGGGAGGACATCATTGAGGCAATCCGTCGCCTCGCGGCGGTCTGATCAACAACCCAACGCGCGGGCGATGACCAGGTGCTGAATCTCGTTGGTGCCTTCACCGATCTCGAGCACCTTGGAGTCGCAGTAGAACCGGGCAACTGGCGTCTCGAGCATGTAGCCGAGGCCACCGTGGATCTGCACCGCCTCCGACGCCGCCCAAGTCGCGACGCGACTCGCCTTCAATTTGGCCATCGCCGCTTCCTTGTGGAACGGCTGACCGGCGTCACGCAGGGTGGCGGCGCGGTAGGTCAGCCAACGGGCCGCCTCGAGCTCGGTCGCGATGTCGGCCAACTTGAACTGCACGGACTGGAACTTCGAGATCGGCTGCCCGAACTGGACGCGCTGGCGCGCGTACTCGGTCGCCAGGTCGAGAACGGCCTGCGTGAGGCTGAGCGACAATGCTGCAACGGAGATCCTTCCGACCTCGAGCGCCCGGAAGAACTGGTTCAGCCCCAGATCTGGATCACCGATGAGGTGCTCGTCGGGCACCCAGACGTCGTCGAAGAACAGCTCGCGTGTGTCGAGGCCGCGCCAGCCGATGCCGCGCATCTTCGGACCCATGGTGAACCCCGCGCTTTCTTTCTCGACGACGAAGGTGGCGAACTGCGGACCTTGGCCCTCGTCGCTCTCGGTCCGGGCCAGCAGCGTCACGCCGAAGGACATGTCGGTTCCCGCGTTGGAGATGAACGTCTTACGCCCGTTGATCAGCCAGCCACCGTCCCGTCGCTCCGCACGTGTCCGGATCCCGCGTGCGTCGGATCCTGCATCGGGTTCGGTGAGCCCGAACGCGCCAAGCGCGCGCCCCTCCGCCAGGGGCCGCAGCCACCGCTCGCGTTGCGCGTCGGAACCGAAGAGCAACAGGGGCAACGAGCCGATGGTCACATGGGCCTGCCACGCCGCCGCCACCGACTGGTCGGCCAGTCCGATCTCCTCCATCGCCGCCACGAAGCCGGTCGTCGACATGCCGATCCCACCCCACCGCTCGGGTATGAGGATGCCGAGCAGGCCAAGGTGGCCCATCTCCCGGAGCAGATCGGTCGGGCACCGGGCCTCGTCCCACGCGAGCGGAGCGCGTGACGCGATCTCCTTCTGGGCGAAGTCGCGGCAGAGCCCGACCAGCTCGGATTCCGATTCGCTGAGCGAGAAGTCCATGCTCCGATCTTATGGAATGAGCGGTACAAGAGGCACTATGATTTTCGCAGTGCCGTCCGACCGCTTGCCTCACGTGCTCCCTCAGTTCAAGAGCGTCGAAGAGGAGCGCGCGTACCGCAAGCAACGGCTCGCCGCCGCCTTCCGCTTGTTCGGGCATTTCGGCTTCGACGAGGGTTCGGCCGGGCACATCACTGCACGCGACCCCGAGAGGCGCGACCACTTCTGGGTCAACCCCGTCGGAATGAATTTCAAACAAATCCGAGTGAAGGACCTCCTACTGGTGAACGACCGGGGCGACGTCGTCGAGGGCAATTGGCCGCTCAACACCGCGGCCTTCGTGATCCACTCGCAAATCCACGCCGCCCGTGCCGACGTGGTGTCCGCCGCCCACGCCCATTCGGTGCACGGCAAGGCGTGGTCTTCGCTGCGCCGGCCGCTCGACCCGCTCACGCAGGACGCGTGCGCGTTTTACGGTGACCACGTCGTCTTCGACGACTATACCGGCGCCGTGCTCGACCCCGAAGAGGGCAAGCGCATCGCGCATGCCCTGGGCGGCTGCAAAGCCGCCATCCTGTCCAACCACGGTCTTCTCACCGTCGGGCATTCGGTCGATGAGGCGGCCTGGTGGTTCATGACGATGGAGCGCACGTGCCAAGCGCAGTTGCTCGCCGAGGCGGCCGGCACGCCGGTGTCGATCGACCCCGCCGTGGCCCACAAGACCGCCCGCCAGACGGGCGAGCACTCCGTCGGGTGGCGGCAATTCCAGCCGCTCTACGACTGGATCGTGGCCGTGCAGCCCGATCTCCTCGACGCGTAGCACCGCCGTTCATCCTCAGGGATCGGAATCTGTACCCTCCTCCCGAAGGTGCGCCATAAAGGTGGCTGACCAGTCGGTGAGGTCGGTCGGGACGACGTAGCCGGCCTCGTCGTTGATGGTCGCCCAGTTTCGGGCCACCTCCTCGATCGTCAGTTCCGATCCTGACCCGGAATGGACGTAGCCCGGGGTGGAGGCGATGAACAGGCGCGCGAACCGGCCAAAGCCGGCCGCGTACATCTCGCCGCTCACGGGGCAGGACTCATGGGCCAAGAAGGCAGCCATCGGCGCCACGAGGGCCGGCGACATTTCCGGAGATCCCGAGCCCGGGCCTGCCATGCGGGTCATCGCCGCCGGTGCGATGAGGTTGACCTTGATGCCGTGGGCGGCGCCGGCGAGCGACGCGCTGCGTGCGAGTCCGATGACGGCGGCCTTGGCCGTGGCGTACGAGGTGTTGGTGGGTAGTCCGAGCAGCCCGGTGGACGTCGTCATCACGATGCGGCCGTAGCCACGCTGGACCATGTGTGGCCACGCGGCGCGGGTGGTGTTGAAGGCACCCCCCACGTGCACCGCCAGATGCCTTTCGAGGTTGTCGGCGTCGACCTCGGGGAAGCCGGCCCACTTGATGATCCCGGCGTTGTTGATCACGACGTCGAGGCGCCCGAACTGTTCGACCGTCTGATCGACCAGCGTCTGCGCGCCGGACACCGCGGCCACGTCGCTGTCGTTGGCGGCAGCGATCCCGCCCGCCGTTGTGATCTCGGCGGCGACGGCCGCGGCCGGTTCGGCGTCCGCGCCGACGCCGTCCATCGTCCCGCCGAGGTCGTTGACGACGACCCGGGCGCCCCGTTGGGCGAGCAGCAGCGCATAGGCGCGGCCGATGCCGCGCCCCGCGCCGGTGACGATCGCGACGCGTCCCTCGAAATTGAGCTCGTTCAGGCGGCCACCGGGAAGAGATGTGTGGGTTCGAGCAGTTGGCCACCCACAGAAACGACCAATTCCGTTTGTGTCACCGTGGCGACCTCCCTGCGCTGAGCCCGATGCCCCCGCGTCGAGTTGAAGCACGGCTTCGCGGGGCACGCGAGGCGCGCCCGCAGGCTAGACCAACCGGTCGGTACATTCAATGTAAGCAGGGGGTTCGGTTCACGGGGATGGGCTTCGGGCGCTGGCCGCTGCGGTCAGGCGGCTACGGGGGCCTCGAAACCCAGGAGCCCACCCAACGTTCCGCCAAGTATGGCGGCCCGTTCCTCTGCCGGAACGCCGGCGAACTGTGTCGCGATGAGCTCCCGGCTACCGCGGAACGTCCCTTCGGCGTGCGGATAGTCGTTACCCCACACGATGGTCGACACCCCGGTGATGTGCCGGCAGGCGAGAGCCACTGGATCGTCCTGGAACTGGACGTGGAACTGCCGCTTCACGTATTGGCTTGGCAGCAGCGGGTAAGGCCACTTCTCGTTCAGGCGGAACAGTTGCGCCATGTTCGCCTGGTCATTGGGCGGGCGAGTGTCGTCCCACGTCCCGATCCACCAGTCGGGATCCTGACCGATGCCGGTGACCCAGCACTTGTCCATGCCACCGACCAGCGACGCTAACCAGTGTGCGTTGAACTCGATCAGCGAGAAGTGGAGGTCGGGGTAGCGCTCGGCGACGCCGCCGCCGATGAGCTCGCACATGAGCTTCCCGGGGACGAGCCCGGCGTACACCGCCTGGGTGACCATACGCTTCGACGCCGACGTCTCGGTCATCGGCTTGTTCACCTGCGCCGCCGACTCCATGACCACCTTGAGCGTCGAGGAGGCCGGGTCGTTAACCTTGACACCACCAGTCTGCGTGTGGAAAAAGACCTGCACGCCGTTGGACTGGGCCGCTGCCCAAATCGGGTCGAAGTCCCGTGAGTAGTAGGGCTTGGGGGGCGTCGCTGGCAGCAGGATGGCGCGGAACCCGGCCGCGGCGACGCGCTCGATCTGGACCACAGCGTCGTCGACGTCGGTGATCGGAATAGGAGCCGTCGGAGCAAGACGCGAGAAGTACGGCGCGAACCGTTCAATTACGTAGTCGGTGTAGACCCGGGCGTGGGCCATCGAGAGCTCGTGGTCGTCGGAGTACAGCCCGAACAGCGACAGGTTCGGGTGCAACACCTGGGCGTTGACCCCGTCGAGTTCCATGTCCTCGAGGATCATGTCCGGATCACCCTCCGGCATCCGTCCACGAGTCTGGCGGTACCGGGAGATTGTCCAGCCCTCGAACCCGGGCGTGTGCAGCCGACGGAAGACCCTGGCGCCGCCCTCGACAAGGGGCTCGACCTCGAAGTCCTCTTCCCACACGGCCCGATCGCGCAAGTGCTTCGGGAGGCGGGTACGAAAGAGGTCGGTGGGCTCGAGGAGGTGCCCGTCGCCCGAGACGACGAAATCCTCTTTGATCATGGTGCGCCCTCCCTCAACGCCAGGCGGATTTGTACCGACCGGTTAGTATACGCTTCCCCCGCGAGGACGCACTCCGACAGGGAAGGGGGGTCGCCGTGGCGATCGTGGAACAGAAGCGGTCGGCACTGCCGGTGATGGATCCGGCGTTCCCGGACCGGGTTCCGAAGGAGCGCTATTTCGACTCGGACTTTTACCGGCTCGAGGTGGAGCTCTTGTGGCCGAGAGTCTGGCAGATGGCGTGCCGACTCGAGGAGATCCCGCGGCCCCACGACTTCGTCGAATACGAGATCCTCGACCAGTCGGTCATCGTGCTCAGAACCGACGACATGGGGGTGCTGGCGTTCGAGAACGCCTGCCGCCATCGCGGTGTCAGATTCGTCCAGGGGCGAGGGACCTGCGAGAGCGGGTTCACGTGCCCGTTCCACGGATGGTGCTACGGCCTCGACGGCACGAACACCGGCATCCCGAGGCGCAAGTCGTTCGCCCCGCACAACGTGGAGCGGGAAGACGTCGACCTCGTGCCGGTTCGATGTGAGGTGTGGGGTGGGTGTGCGTGGATCAACTTCGACAAGGACGCACCGCCTGTTCGAGAGTGCTTGGAGCCAGCCGCCACCATCCTCGAAGCATGGAAGGTGGAATCGCTGCGGGCCGAGAAATGGTACGCAGCCCGTCTCCCGGTTAACTGGAAGCTCGCCATCGAGGCCTTCGTCGAGATGTACCACGTGGTGGTGACGCATCCTCAGCTGGACATCCCCGGAATGCGGTATTCGTTGCGCCCGGGTGCGCCGTTCGACGCCGCGTGCCTTTATCGATGCGGAGATCGAATACCTCCGAGCGATGAGCGATGGCATGGACGGGATGGTCCACGCCAACGACGTGCGCGTCGCCGAGGGCCTACGCGACGTTGAGCTGCCCACAGAGCCGGAGCTGGCGATCTCGACGTGGAACCGCACCCTCAACGACGCCGTGATGCGCTGGCACCGGGAGCGGCGCGCCGACATCCCCGACATCAACGAGCTCGATGAACACGGGTTCAACGACACCTTCTACCAGTGCTTCCCGCACTACTTCGTGTTGCCCATGTACAGCAGCGCCTCCGCGTATCGCTTCCGGCCGCTGGCGCCGGAGGAGACCCTGATGGAGATCTGGTCGCTGGCGCGCTTCCCCGAAGGCGAGGAGCCGACGACACCCGCGCCGCCCGAAGTCTGGGACTGCGACGACCCCCGGTGGCCGCCGATCCCGGCGCAGGACTTCTCCAACATCCCGAGACAGCAGAAGGGCCTGCACGCGAAGGGTTTCAAGTACATGCGCCTGAACGAACGACTCGAGGGCCACATCTCCAACCTCGAGCGGACCGTCGACGGCTTCGTCGCCGGCCTACCCCACGAACGGCTGCTCCCGGCCTTGCACGTGGTGAACGTGGCACCCTTCGACAAGCCGGTGCTCGAGCTCGGCTTCTGAGGGCGAAGGCGCCGGGATCGATCCACGAGTGCTCACTCGTCGAGTACACGAACGCGAGGGCTGCCGTAGGCTGGTCGCACAGTGCTGGCCGGAGCTCGTCAAGTAGCGGTCGACAAAGGAGCAGAAGCCGTGACAAAGCTGTGGACGCAACGCCCGCCTGGCTCGACCTGGGGCGATTGGGGCGACGACGATGAGCTCGGCCGGATCAATCTGCTCACCCCCGAGAAGGTCCTCCAGGGGGTACGGGAGGTGGAGGCTGGCATCACCTTTTGTCTCAGTCTGCCGCTTGACTACCCCGGGGGGACCGCATTGAACCAGCGGCGCTTTCCTCCGGTCCTGACGCCCACCGAGGACATGGAAGGCAACCCAGACACGTTTTACAACGTCCATCAGAGCGAGATGAAGGAGTGGGGGAATCCCAAGTACGTCGACGTGTGGAACGACGACATGGTGACGCTCTTCCTCCAGTACTCGACACAGTGGGATTCTTTGGCCCACGCCGGCGCCGAGTTCGACGCCGACGGTGACGGGATCGAGGAGGCGGTCTATTACAACGGGTACCGCGCCGGGGTCGACCTGGTCGGACCGAAGGTGGACGCGGCCGGCGACGGCGGCAAGCACCTCTGCTTCGCGCACCATCTCGGCTTGGAGCACATGGCCTTCCACGGCGTTCAGGGCCGCGGGGTCCTCATCGACCTGGCGCACCACCTGGGTCACGATTGGCGCGGCGTCGATCGGAAGACGCTCGAGGAGGTCATGGCGGCCGACGACGTCGTCATCGAGCCCGGCGACATGGTCCTGCTCCACACCGGTTTCGCCACCAAGATCCTCGAATGGGGCCACAACCCCGATCCCAAGCAGCTCTTCACGACGTGTACATACCTCGACGCCCGCGACGAGTCGCTGCTGGAGTGGATCACCGAGTCGCAGATCGCCGCGTTGGTAGCGGACAACTACGCGGTCGAGGGGCTGGTCGGGAGGGACCGCGACGAGAGCCGGCATTCGCTCCTTCCGATCCACCATCTTTGTCTCTTCAAGCTCGGCGTGCCGCTCGGAGAGCTGTGGTACCTGCACGAGTTGGCGACGTGGCTGCGCGAGCACGAACGGAACCGGTTCCTGCTGACCGCACCGCCCCTCCGGCTTCCCGGAGTCGTGGGCTCACCCTTGACCCCGATCGCCACCGTCTGACGAGCAAGACAGCCGGAACGACTTGTAGTCGCTCCGGATCACTCTGTCGATTTCTTTGAACAGCTTCGGCCGGCCGCCCGAGTTGAGGAGGTACTTGCGAGGCTTCCCGGGGATGTTGGTGCCGAAGAAGTAGCTCTTCTCTCCGAAGGGCGCGTCCGCGGCGCCCCGGTCGACCATGGCCGTCCACTTGTCCTCGGCCGCGGCGTCCACCTCGATCACGTCATAGCCGTGGTCGCGCACGTAGGTGATCGCATCGGTGATGAAATCGACCTGGTCGCCGTTGTACCGTGGGTTGTTGCCGGCCGCGGCGTGCGGGCCGCCGGGGAAGAAGAGGTTGGGGAATCCGGTCGTCTGGACGCCGAGAAACGTCCGCGGGCCGTCGGCCCAGTAGTCCTCCAGCGCCAGGCCGTGTCGGCCGCGGATCCCCATGCGCGTGAGCGCGCCGGTGCCGAAGTCAAAGCCCGTCGCCCAGACCACGATGTCGAAGGGCCGCTCGCCGTCGACCGTCTCGATCCCGGTTTCCGTCACGCGGACGATCGGCGTCTGTCTGAGGTCGACGAGCGAGACGTTGGGATTGTTGAACACCTCGTAGTAGCCCGTCACGAAAGGAGGTCGCTTCTCGCCGAAGCGGTGGTCCTTCGGGATGAGTCTCTCCGCCACCGCGCGGTCTTCGACAATGCTCCGGACCTTCTCGGCGATGAAGTCGCACCACTCTGCGTTGGCGGCGCCGTCGGTCAGGAGGTCGGTGTAGTTGCTGCTGAGCTTTGAGAAGCCGGGGCTGTTCCACATCTTCTCGAAGAACGACCGACGTTCGTCGTCGGTGTCGTCGAAGGTGGCGCGATCGTGCGCCCGGTGGAGGAATCCGGCGACAGACGTGTTCAGCACCTCGCGCATCGTCTCGAAGCCGGCCCGGAGCTGGGCCTGCTCCGCGGGCGTGATCGGTGCGTTGTTCAGTGGTGTGCACCAGTTGGCGCTGCGTTGGTACACCGTCAGGGAGGCAACCTCGTCGGCGATGACAGGGACGATCTGCACGCCGCTCGATCCGGTGCCGATGACCGCGACGCGCTTGCCTGCGAAGTCCACTGGTGTCGTCGGCCACATTCCCGTGTGGTACGACTCGCCCTGAAAGTCCCGGCGCCCCGGCACGTCGGGAAAGTACGGGACAGAGAGAACGCCAGTGGCCGCAACGAGAAATCTCGCCCGGAGCTCCGACCCGTCGTTGGTCGCGACCGTCCAGGTTCCCGACGGCTCGTCGTAGGTGGCCGAGGTGACCCTGGTGCCGAATCGCATGTGCCGACGCAGATCGAACCGGTCGACGACATAATTGAGGTAGCGCTCGGTTTCTGGTTGTTCCGCGAAGAGCTCCTGCCACTCCCATTCCTCGAAAAGCTCCTTTGAGAACAGGTAGGCGTAGGTGTAGCTCTCAGAGTCGAAGCGTGCGCCCGGGTAGCGATTCCAGTACCACGTGCCCCCGACGCCGTCACCCGCCTCGACCAGCTGTGCGGAGAAGCCCACCTCGCGGGCGCGATACAACTGGTAGATGCCGGAGACGCCTGCGCCGACGACCAGCATGTCGCTCGTGAGCTGGCGCGGACTCTCGTCAGGTGCGGGTTCGAGAGGTTTCGTCATAAGGCCGCGAACTGCTGGGTTACCGTGCCATCCGTGGCTCAACCCCGCTCGGAGGGCCGTCTGGGTGTTTGTACCGACCGGTTAGTATACTCGGACGCAGGGAAGGGCGATTGTGACACCCCCGACATCAACGAGCTCGAGGCCCAGGGTTTGAACGAATCGACGTTCTCATTGAGCCCACCAGTGAACTACGCCCACGTCGTCGAGAGCATCCGTGCCACCATGGCCGCCTACGCCCACGCGCTTGACGACGGTCGGTGCGACGACGTCGTTGCCACCTTCTGCGCCGACGGTGCCATCGAGATCCCGGGCATGGGCACCCACCAGGGTCACGCCGCCCTCCGCGAGGCCTTCACCACGTGGAAGCCGAGGCGGCCCCAACGCCACCTCGTCGTCAACACCCACGTCACCGACTGGAGCGAGGACGAAGCACGCGCCAGTAGTGACGTGATCTTCCTCCTCAAGGGCGAGGGAGGCTGGTCGATCCAGCTCGTCGGGCGCTATCACGATGTCCTCCACCAGGCCGACGGCAAGTGGCGCTTCCACCGTCGGACCGCGGAGTTCGTGACGGAGTGAGCGACCGGATGAACGAATCGAGGACGCCGTCCCGCCCGCGCGGCAAGGTCGCCGTGGTCACCGGTGGCGGTTCCGGCATCGGACTGGCCATCAGCGAACGCCTGGCCGCGGATGGCGCCGCCGTGGCCGTCCTCGACCGCGACGCCCCGTCGGCAGAGGAGGCCGCCGCGAAGATCACCGCCGGCGGCGGAACGGCGATGGGCGTCGAGGCCGACGTTACCGACCGGACGCGCGTCGAGGCTGCCATCGCCGAGGTGGCCCACCACCTGGGCGCTCCCACCGTCCTCGTGAACAACGCCGGGCTCCATCTCTTCGGTCCGTTTCTGAAGATCGACCCCGAGACCTGGCAGCGGGTGTTCGACATCAACCTCACCGGCACCTACCACTGCTGCCAGGTCGTGCTGCCGCACATGCTCGAGGCCGGCTGGGGTCGCATCGTCAACATCTCCTCGTCGAGCGCCCAAGGCGGCCAGCCTTTCATGGCGGCCTACGTGTCCTCGAAGGCCGGCGTCATCGGGCTCACCAAGGCACTCGCCCTCGAGTTCGGCCCGAAGGGCATCACCGTCAACACGATCCCACCCGGGTTCATCGACACGCCGATGTTGCGTGCCCAGGAGTCGAAGGGTCTCCTCGGCGGCGGAGTCGACGAGCACGCCGGGCGCACCCCGGTCCGCCGCATCGGCCGGCCCGAAGACGTGGCCGCCGTGGCCGCGTTCCTCGTGAGCGAGGAGGCGTCGTACGTCACTGGTCAGGTGTTCGGCGTCAACGGTGGGCGTAACACCTGACGTGTGCCGGATCGATCCGATCCCGCCTGGCCAGTGGCCGCGTGAGATGCGCGACGCGCTCGCACCACTCGAACCTCCGAGCCCCCGGGACCCGTCGCGGCCCAAGGCCCTGAACCTGCTCGGTCTCCAGGCCCACCACCCGCCACTCACCGGCGCCTACAACCATCTCATTGGTCATCTCCTGTACGCCTCGACGATCACGGCCCGCCAGCGCGAGCTGCTCGTGCTTCGCGTTGCCGTCCTCCGTGACTCCGCCTACCTGTGGGAGCAGCACGCCGAGTCGGCGGGTGACGCCGGCATCAGCGGCACGGAGGTGGAGGGGGTGAGGTCCGGACCCACGGCCAACGGCTGGTCACCCGTCGAGGCCGCTCTTCTGCGCGCCGCCGACGAACTGGTGCAGCGCGCGCGCATCGACGATTCGACCTGGGCGACCTTGACCGCGGCGCTCGACACCCGACAGCTCATGGACGTCGTGTTCACCGTCGGTGCCTACGACCTCCTGGCCATGGCGCTGCGCACGTTTGACGTCGAGCTCGACGACGACCTGCGGGATCGAGGGACTCTCTGAACAGGGTCCGGCACGCCCCGGATCATAATATTGACGTCAAAGTCGATAATAAGGTATTGTTGCAAGGCGGCCAGGGATTGGGGAGTCGCGCGTGGTGCGCCTTGGTGACAGCGGCTCACCGCCTGGAGGGATTCGAACAGATGGAGGTACCCATGCCCAGGACAATGGTCGACTTTCCGGTCTTTGACGCGGACAACCACATGTACGAGACGACGGACGCCTTCACCAAGTTCCTTCCGAAGGAGTACGACGGTCTGATCAAGTACGTCCAGGTCAACGGGCGGACCAAGATTGCGGTGCGCAACGTCATCTCCGAGTACATCCCGAACCCGACCTTCGAGGTGGTGGGCCGGCCGGGGGCGTCCGAGGAGTTCTTCAAGCATGGCAACCCCGAGGGGAAGTCCCGCCGCGAGATGATCGGCCAGCCCATCCGGTCACCCGAGGCCTTCTTCTCGCCGGAGCCCCGCCTCGCCCTCATGGACGAGCTCGGCCTCGATCGTGCCCTCATGTGGCCGACGCTGGCGAGCCTGTTGGAAGAGCGGCTGTACATGGACCCGAAGGCCACCCACGTCGTCGTCCATGCGCTCAACCAGTGGATGCATGAGCACTGGACCTTCAACTACGAGGGCCGCATCTTCGCGTCGCCGGTCATCACACTTCCGATCGTGGCCGAAGCCATCAAGGAGCTCGAATGGGTGGCCGAGCGGGGCGCCAAGCTCATCCTCATCCGTCCCGCACCCGTTCCCGGCTACGAGGGCTACCGGTCGTTCGCCCTGCCCGAGTTCGACCCCTTCTGGCAGCGGGTCAGCGAATTGGACGTCACCGTGGGCATGCACGCCTCCGACGACGGGCTCACCCGGTACTACAACCTCTGGGAAGGACACGCCGAGGGCGAGCTCCTCCCCTTCGCCGGGGGGTTCTCGCCGTTCCTCGACATCATGCACACACAGGGGCGAGGGATCTTCGACACGGTGGCCTCGTTGCTCGGGCACGGGCTCCTGACCCGATTCCCGACGCTGCGGATCCTGCCGGTCGAGAACGGCGCCGCGTGGGTGCGGCCGCTCGTCGGCGCCCTCCAGCAGTCCTATGCCAAGAACCCGTCGCAGTGGGCCGAGGACCCGCTGATGGTGTTCAAGCGCAATGTCTGGATCCATCCCTTCCACGAAGAGGACCCGCGTGGCCTGATCGAGCTGGTGGGAGTGGACCGCGTCGTCTTCGGTTCCGACTACCCCCATATCGAGGGGATGTCCAACCCTCTCTCCTATGTCGACGAGCTCGCCGGCCTTCCGCACGAGGACATCGCCCGGGTGATGGGCGGCAACCTCGCGGAGGTGATGAAGCTACCCTTTGCCGCCTGAGGAGCCGCGCCGCGGCCGTGGGGAGGGGGGCAGGTGCAGCTGACCGGGCCGGTAGTCGGCGGTTCGCACGGGTGGGCCTTCGCCGCCCCGCTCGCCGATCTGGCCGCCCTGGGCTATCGGCAGGACGAGTTCTTTCTCGAGGGAAGCGCGACTCGCTATGGGCCGTCTGCGGGTTCCGAGCTGTCGTGGGAGGGACGCTGGCAAGTCGAACCGCTCGGTACGGCGCCGTACAAGACACGGATCCTCGTGGTGCGGCCGGAGGACCCGGCGAAGTTCAACGGCACCGTGGTCGTGTTCTGGAACAACGTCTCTGCCGGGTACGAGAACATCGGAGGTGGCGACAGCACCGAGCTCTTTGAAGAAGGCTATGCCTACGTCGCCGTGACGACGCAGCGCGTCGGCGTGCACGGGACACCGGTCAACCCCCAGGGCCTGCTCGCCTGGGACCCCGAACGCTACGGGTCGCTCTCGATCCCGAGCGACGATTACTCGTTCGACATCTTCACGCAGGCCGCGCATGTGGTGGGACCCGATCGTCGCTGCGACGGCGGCGACGCCATGGGCGGACTCGAGGTACGCCGCCTCATCGCCGAGGGAGCGTCACAGTCCGCGGCGCGTCTCGCGACCTATCTCAACGCCATTCAGCCGAAGAGCGAAAGGTTTGATGCCTTCCTGCTCACCCTGTACTTCGGCGGCGGCGCGCCGCTGCAGGTCGGTGATGCCGTCATGACGGTGCGAGCGGCCGACAGCGGGGGATCTCGGATACCAGAGGGGCTCCACTTGTTGCGCGACGACTTGGGCATACCTGTCATGGTCGTGAACACGGAGTGCGAGGCGTCGGCGTGCTACCCAGTCCGGCAACCCGACACCGAGCACTACCGCTACTGGGAGGTGGCCGGGGCGTCTCACGTGTCGCGGCAAGGAGTGGAGTTGTCGGCACCACGCATGGAACGCGACTTCGGGTTCTCGATCCCGATCGACGACGCCATGCAGCGGATCAACCAGGTCTCGATCGCGCCGGTCGTCGACGCGGCCTTGCACCACGTGAACATCTGGACGCAAGGGGGTGCCGCGCCCGCGGCCCAGCCCCGCCTTGCCTTCTCGGGTGACCCGCCGGAGATCGTGCGGGACGACAACGGGATCGCACAAGGAGGCATCCGGCTTCCGGCCGTTGAGGTCCCGGTTGCGCACAACAGCGCGCTCCAGCAATCACCTGATGTGTTCAGCCGGCTGGTCGGTCACCACGAGGCCTTCCCGCCCCAGAAGGTGCGCGAGCTGTACGGAAGCCGAGCCGAATACCTGGCGCGCTACGAGGCCGCCACCATGGCTGCCGAGGCCGCCTCGGTGATCCTCCCGCGTGATGTCGCTGCGCTGATGCGAGAGGGGACGACGAGCGCTCCCCTTTGAGCTCGGTTCCCTCGACCGGAGCCGCGTCACCGGGGGCCGGTCAGGGCCCATAGGGCTCGTCGAGCAGCGACGTTCCCCGTTGGAGGCCGGCGAGGGAGAAGCCGGCCGTTTTCCGGTACTCCTCGGTGGCGGAGGCGATCTCGTCCGGCGTGATCACGTCGGCGACGTCGACGAAGCCCTCCGGCGCCCGCTCCTCGACCAGCACCATGGGGAGCTCGGGGCCGTGCCCACGATTGGCGTGGACGATGGCGGCAGTCGCGGGTCGACGGGCCTGCTCGTAGCGCGCCAAGGCCTCTGCGAGGTCATGGGGATGGCGCCGCAGACACCCGGCGAGCACCCGGGCGTCGAGGATGGCCTGGGACGCGCCGTTGGAGCCGATGGGATACATGGGGTGCGCGGCGTCACCCAGGAGGGTGCTCCGCCCGAACGTCCAGCGGGGGAGGGGGTCTCGATCGACCATCGGGAAGAGGTAGGTCGCCGGCGCCGCCCGGACGATGGAGGGCACGTCGAGCCATCCGAAGTCCCACTCCTCGAACTGGGGAAGGAAGTCCCCGAGCGAACCCCTGCGGTTCCAGTCCTCGGTTGCGGCCAGGCTCGAGTCCGGTCGTCGAAGCTCTGCCACGAAGTTGAACGCCTGCTTGCCTCCGGGCCGGTCGGCGATGGGGTAGCCGACGAACTTCTGCTCGGGGTGGCCGGCCCAGATCATGGTGCGACCGTCCAGCACGGCTTCGGTCTCGGCCACACCGCGCCACAGCAGGGACCCGTTCCATCGGAGCGGCCCCTCTTCGGCAAAGTGTTGGGCCCGGGCGACGCTGTGGATCCCGTCGGCCGCCACGACGACGTCGGCCTCGACCCGCCCGTCTTCGAACAGGGCGGCCGCGCGCTTCCCGCACCCGTCGACCTCGACCAGCCGCCGCCCGAGGTGCAGCACTTCGGGCCCCGCCCGGTCGACCAGGGCGGCGAGCATGACTTCTTGCAGCACGCCCCGGTGCATGGAGAGCTGGGGCCACGGGTACCCGGCGGCGATCCCCCGGGGCTCCCGCCAGATCTCCTGGCCTCGTTTGGTGCAGTAGAGGAGGAGCGATGGAGCGACCGACCGGGCGCGGAGCTCTTCGAGCAGGCCGAGGGCGTCGAGCTCGCGGACGGCGTGGGGCAGAAGGTTGATCCCGACACCCAGGGGGCGCAGTTCCCGCGCCGAGTCGAAGATCTTCACCGTCGCGCCGATCTGGTGGAGGCTGAGCGCGGTCGCCAGGCCACCAATCCCGGCCCCGACGACGACGCAGTCGAGACCGTCGGGCCTGGCGATCACAAGACCTCGTGAACGTCGATGCGCACGACCGACTGATCGCGCCGGCCGGGCGAGACCGCGAGCAGATCGTTGAGAAAGCCGAGCCGCGGGGCCGACGTCATCAAACGCACGTGCGTCCTGAAGTAGTACTCGTCGGGGTCCACCGGGTCCTCCCGCCCGAGTCTTCGAGGACCCTGCCGTCCAGGCCGTCCCGCCCCGCGAAGGTTCCGCCCTCGAACGCGATGTACCGGCGGCCGCCCCCGAGATCGACGGGGCGGCGTACGTGGATCTCAATCGTCAAGAGCTCGCGCAGTTCGACCTGCCGCATGCCGGCTCGACGCCCTCCCGTTCACGCCGTGACCGTGCGTAGGCCGCGGCCTATCCCAACCGCCCGAGAAGGAAGCCTGCGACCTCGGTGGCCGGCGGGAACGAGGCGGTGATGCCGGAGCTGACATAGCCGACGTCGCTGATCATGGTGATGCCGGTGATCGCCAGCGCCGCGTCGCTGCAGAGGAACACCAGCGGGTAGGCCTGCTCGAGCGGCGTGGAGGCTTCGATACCGACTTCCCCGCGGTAGTCGGCGCCGAACCCCAGCCACATCTCCTTGTTGGCCTGGGCCAGCGGGGTGTCCGTCGGCCCGGGGCAGATGGCGTTGATGCGGATTCCCCGCTTGAGGAGGGGGAACGCCTCTCGGGCCACGTAGGCGCAGACGGCCTGCTTGGAGTGGAAGTAGTCGGCGAAGCCGTGTTCGACCGCCCAGGCGGAGGCCGCGTCGAAGTCGGCCGTGTCCAGGTACTCCTTCAATGTCTCCAAATTGGATTCCCAGCCGAGCCCCGCGGCGGAGGAGATGAAGCCGATGGTCGAGCCGCGGGGGAGCATGTCGGCGCCCAGCATCCGATTGATCAAGTGGCGGTGCCCCACGAAGTTGATCTTCTCGATCCCCGGCGTGCCGTCGGCGACCCCGGCGCAGGAGAACAGCGCGTGCACCGGGCCTCCGCACTCGTCCACGGCGGCCTCGATCGAGTCCTTGTCGGCCAGGTTCACGTGGATGGCCTTGGCGCCGGGCAGCGACACGTCGGCGTAGTCCATCACCACGACTTCCGCGCCGGCATCCTGTACCAGTGCCGCAGTGGCGGCACCCATGCCGGTGGCGCCGCCGACGACGAGGACCCGCTTGCCGTCGTAACGAAATGCGTCGAACAATCCCATGTGTATGCCCTCCTGAAGCAGCGTACCGCGTGTGAATGTGTCCTAACCGACGACGGAGCGGACCTTGAGGTCCACGATGGTATCCCAGTCGATCCCGAGCTCCTCGAGGATGGCGTCACCATGTTCGTTGAATTCGGGCGCCCGCCCCGCCGGTGCCGGTTCGCCGCCGAATTGCACGGGTGCGGCCACGAGGCGGAAGGGGGTTCCCGCCGCCGTCTCGCAGTCCTGCACGTATCCGTTGGCCAGTGTCTGCGGGTCGACAGCTGCCTCGAGGGTGTCTTGCACCATGCACCACTGTCCGCTGAAGTCGGCCAGTTTCTCGCGCCACTCGGCCGCCGTGTGCTCCGCCAGCACGGTGCGGAGGATCGCTTGCACCTCGGCGGTGTGCTCGAGCAGCGCGGCGTGGTCGGCGAAGCGAGGATCGTGCGCCAGGTTGGGCCGTCCGATGATCTCGCAGAGCGCGGGCCAGTACTTCCCTGCCTGGAGGCAGCAGAAGGACACGTAGCGCCCGTCCTTGGTCAAGTAGGTGTTCACCAGGGGGTTCTGCCGGCTCATGTTGGTCGGAGGGCCCTGCCAGGGCACGTTGGCGACGAGTGACAACGCGAAGGCCTGGCCCATGGCCCACATGCCCGTGCCCAGCAGCGACACGTCGACCGTGGTGACCTCACCCGTGCGCTCGCGGTGGAAGAGGGCGCCCATGATCCCGCCGGCGATCGTCATGGCGCCGATGGAGTCGCCGAAGCCGGGTGCGGGTGGGTTGGGGAGGCGGTCCGAGTCCGCCGGCATGGCGCCCATCGCGACGCCGGCCCGTTGCCAGAAGGCGAGCGAGTCGTAGGAGCCCTTGTCCGCGTCCGGGCCGCGCTCGCCCTGCCCCGTGCCCGCGACGTAGATGATCTGGGGATTGTGAGCCCGGATGTCGTCGGGCTCGATCTTGAGCTTCTTGCGCACCCCCGGGAGCTTGTTGGTGAGGAAGACGTCGGCCGTGCCGGCGAGCTTGTAGAGGATCTCAAGCCCTTCGGGCGACCTCAGGTCGAGAGCCAGACTGCGCTTCCCCCGGTTCGAGTGCTCCAAGAGCGCGTGGACGTCACCGGTGATGGACACGACTCCGGTGGAGGCCAGGCCCCGCATGGCGTCGCCGCGCTCGGCGGGCTCGATCTTGATCACCTCGGCGCCCCAGTCGGCCAGGAGCGCCGAGGCCGCCGGCACGAATGTGTGCTCGGCCACCTCCAGGACGCGGACGCCCTCCATCACTGCCGTCACCTGCATCCTCCAAGTCTCGGGGTCGAAGATCTTCTCGGCGTCAGGGCCACGGTCGGAGTTGGCTGACCCCCGGCCCTGACTCTGACATCGACGTCGATGTTACCAAGGCCCCCAGGAGCGCAGCTCCGAAGCATCCTCCCCGCAGGCGACGCCGCGGTGGCGGGGTCAGGGCGCCACCTCGACGACGACCTTGCCGACCGCCTGACCCTCGGCCAGGTGGCGCAGGGCGGCCGCCGCGTCGGCCAGGTCGAAGGTGGCGCCGATGAGCGGCGCCGCACGCCCCTCGACCAGGAGCCCCAGAAGCTCGCGGTCGTTGCGCACCATCTCCTCGGGTTGATGTCGCGCGAAGTCGCCGAATTGGAAACCGAGGACGCGGCTCCCCTTCAGCAGGACGAGGTTCAGCGGGATACGCGGGATGGACCCTGACGCGTAGCCCACGGTGACGAAGCGACCGCCCCAGTGCAGCGAGCGCAGGGCGGGCTCGGCCAGGTCGCCGCCGACCGGGTCGATGACGACGTCGGCGCCTTCGGGCAGCACCTCGCGCAAGGCCTGCCGTAGGTCGCCGGCGCGGTGGTCGATCAGCCGCCGCGCGCCGCAGCGCCGCGCTGCCTCGAGCTTTTCGGGAGTCGACGCCACCGCGGTCACCGTCGCGCCCAAAACCGCGCCCAGCTGGACCGCGGCCGTGCCGACGCCTCCACCCGCCCCGAGCACGACCAGCTCCTCGCCCGGCTCGAGAGTCGCCACCGAGCGCAACACGTGGTACGCGGTGCGGTAGGCCACGCCGAAACCGGCCGCGATGTGGTCGTCCACTCCGGGCGGGATCGGCATGAGCGACGTCGCCGACACGACGATCTCTTCCGCCAAGGCGCCGACGATGGCCGAACCGAAGACGCGGTCACCGATGCCGACACCGTCGACGTCCGCGCCGACGTCGACGACCTGGCCGGCGAACTCGCTCCCAAGGATGAAGGGCGTCGGCACCGAGACCTGGTAGGTGTTCGCCACGACCAGCACGTCGGGGAAGTTGAGCGCGCCGACGTGTACCGCGACACGGGCCTGGCCCGTACCGAGCGGGGGAGAGGGGACGTCGGACACCTCGATGACCTCGGGACCGCCGTAGGTGCGGCACAGCGCAGCCCGCACGTCAGTTCACCGCCCGACCGGGGCGGTCGGGCGCCCGGCGCCCGCCTGCCGGCTCAACCCGCTCCCGGCGTGGCCAACACGGCGTAGTCCGTGGACTCCGCGAGGTCCGCCGCCGCCTGCATCAGCTCGAGCACGATGGGCCCGAAGGCGAGAAGCTTCTCGTCGTCGCCGGCCCGCTGGTAGCCCTGCTCCAGGACGACGGCCAGCTTCCACTTGGCCAGCACGCAGTAGTAGTCGATGTCGTCGACCTGGCGTCCGGATGTCCCGGCGTAGCGCGCGAGCATCTCGGTCTGCGATGGCATGCCCGTCATGTCGACGTAGCCGCCGGCACGATCCTCGTCCTCGCTCGTGTCGTCGGGCCAGGACTGCATCACCCACCCCAGGTCGAGCTTGGGGTCGCCCACGGTGCCCATCTCCCAGTCCACGATGGCCGCGAGGCGAGCGGGCGCCCCGTGTTTGAACATGACGTTGGCAAACTGGTAGTCGCCGTGCATCAACCCCGGGAGGTAGTCGATGGGCCGGTGGGCCCGCAGCCAGGCCGCCGCCTCCTCGAAGCCGGGGAGCTCCCGGCCCTTGATGCGCTCGAGGAACGCGGTCCACCGGTCCACCTGGCGCTCATGGAAGCCGTCGGGCCGGCCCAGGTCCGCCAGGCCCTTGGCCTGCCAGTCGACCCGGGAGAGCAGGGCGATGCCCTCGACGAGCTGGAAGGAGAGACCGCGTCGCTCCGCCAGGTCGGTGTCGAACGGCGCCGGCCACTCACGCCGGGTCGACATCGGCGACCAGCCGTCGACGAAGCCCATGAGGTAGAAGGTGCGTCCGAGGACCGCGGGGTCGGTGCACACCGCGATCGCCTCGGTGTGGGGCACGTCGGTACCGGTGAGCGCCGCGATGATCCGCCACTCGCGCACGATGCCCTCGTCCCGGCTGGCTGGCGCGCTGGGTGGTGGGATGCGCATGGCGCAATGGAGGTCGCCCCGCCTGAGTTCGTAGATCTCGTTCTGGCTGCCGCCCGAGATGTAACCGTGTTCGAGTGGCGCCCCGGCGCCGAGATCCTGGCTGTCCAGCCAGGCCGACAACCGGTCGACGTTGGCGATCGTCGGTGTCGCCGTTTCGGCCGTGTCGCTCACAGGTTCCCCACCTCGAGCTCGAGGTACTCGGCGAATTTCGCCTTGGCGGCCTCGTGGCGCTTGGGCAGCCATTGCGTGGGCCACACGTCGTCGCTCGGGGTGTAGCCGCGCAGCACCTGGCGTGCGATGGTGACCTTGTGCACCTCGGTCGGCCCGTCGGCCAGGCCCATGACGCCGGCGCCGTGGATCATCCCGAAGAAGGGCATCTCGTTGGTCGTGCCCAACGCGCCGTGCACCTGCATCGCCCGCCAGGCAATGTCGTGCAGCACGGTGGGCATGACCACCTTGGCCGTCGCGATGTCCTTGCGTACCCGCTTGTAGTCGTTGTACTTGTCGATCTCCCAGGCGGTGTAGAGGACGAAGAGCCGGAACTGAATCAACTGCGCGTAGGAATCGGCGATGTAGCCCTGCACGAATTGCTTGTCGGCAAGGAGGCTGCCCGCGGTCTCGCGGCTCAGAGCCCGCTCGCACATCATGTCGATCGCCTTCTGAGCCATGCCGATGGTCCGCATGGCGTGGTGGATGCGCCCGCCGCCGAGGCGCGTCTGGGCGATGACGAAGGCCTGACCGTCGCCGCCGAGGAGCGACTCGGCGGGGACCCGCACGTCCTCGTAGTGGATGAGCGCATGGGAGCCCTGGTTCACGCTGTCGCCGTACAGTCCGACGTTGCGCTCGATGTGCACGCCGGGGGTGTCCGTCGGCACCAGGAACATCGACATGCCCTTGTACGGGCTCACGTCCGGATTGGTGACCGCCATGACGATCAGGAACGACGCCGTCTTGGCGTTGGACGAGAAATACTTCCAGCCGTTGATCACCCACTCGTCGCCGTCCTTGACGGCACGCGTCTTGAACAGCGTCGGGTCGGCGCCGGCATGGGGCTCGGTCATCGAGTAACTCGAGAAGCACTCCCCATCGAGCAGCGGCTGGAGATACCGCTCCTTCTGCTCGTCGGTGCCGTAGTGGGCGATGATTTCCGCGTTGCCGGTGTCGGGAGCCTGGCAGCCGAACACCACCGATGCCCATTGCGAGCGGCCGAGGATCTCGTTCAACAACGCCAACTTCAGCTGGCCGAAGCCCTGGCCGCCGAGCTCGGGCCCGAGGTGGGTGGCCCACAGGCCTTGGCGCCGCACCTCTTGCTTCAGCGGGTCGATCGCCTCGCGTCGCTTTCCCTCCAGCGGCACGAACTGCTGGTGCGGGAACACCAGGTCGAGCGGCTCGACCTCCTCCCGGACGAACTCGTCGACCCAGTCCAGCTTCTTCTGGTACTCGGGGTCGGTCTCGAAGTCCCACGCCATGGTTGCGCCCTCCCTCGGTAGGCGAGGCGGAATACCTCTCTGGCAGAATATGATTCTGGCTATTCAGAATGCAATACCGGATCCCGAGGCCGACGTCGCCGGGCGGATCGTCCGTCGCTCGCTGGCCAAACGGGAGAACGACTACGCCAGCGAAGTCCGGCGCCTGCTCGATGCCGCCCTCGAGGTCATGGGCCGCTGCGGCACGTCGTCGCGGCCACGGGTGGCCGACATCGTGGCCGCGGCGGGGCTCTCCAACGAGGCCTTCTACCGCCACTTTCGGTCCAAGGACGCCCTGGTCACCGCCCTCCTCGAGGACGGGGGTGAGCGCCTGCGCAGCTACCTCGCCCACCAGTTGGCGAAGGAGGCGGCGCCCGAGAGCAAGGTCCGGCGCTGGGTGGCGGGCGTGCTGGCCCAAGCCCACGGAGACATTGCCGCCACCACCCTGGCCGTGTTGTGGAACGGGGGCAGCGTCGACGGGGGGTTGGCGGCCGGGCGGCACTTCGCCAGTGCACCCTTGGCCTCGCTCCTCCACGAGCCGTTCGCCGCGCTGGGGAGCGGGACTCCGGAGTTCGACGCCGCCCTCGCGGCGCACGCCACCCTCGGCACGCTCTCGGACTGCTTGTGGCAGGGTGTCCAACCGACACGTTCCGAGGTCGCCCGCGTCGCCGACTTCTGCCTCGCCGCCGTCCGGCGCGGCGGCAATGCGGCGCCGCCCCCGTGATCCGGACCGGCTCCGGCGGCCGGCCTCGGCTCCTTTGACCGCGGACCCGTGGCGGTGCTAGCACAACCTCGACGTCGAGCCGAGGGCCAATCGGCAGATCGGCAAGCCGAGACGCCCGCGTGGCGATAAGGAGGGGCGTATGGACGTGGGCATCGTCACGGGCGCGGCTCGGGGGATGGGGCGAGCCTGCGCCGAACGAGTTGCGCACATGGTCGACGTCCTGCTGCTGGTCGACCGCGACGAGCTCATCCTCGCCGAAACCGCTGCCAGCCTCGCGTCGGGCAGCGCGCCAGCGAAGGTCGAGCCATTCGGGCTCGACGTCAAGGACCGTGAGGGTGTCGCCCGCCTGGCGACGCGCGCGTCGGAGCTGGGCCGGCTGCGCGCCGTCGCCCACGCCGCCGGGGTGTCCCCGACCATGGCCGGCTGGCGCGAGATCATCGCGGTCGACCTGGTCGGGACGGCACTGCTCGTGGACGCCCTCTTCCCGCTGGCCTCAGCCGGAACGGCCGTCGTGTGCTTCGCGTCGATCGCGCCGCTGCTGGCAATGGAAGAGGCCAATCTCGCGGCGGATGGAGTGCTCGACGATCCGCTCGACGCTGCCTTCCTCGACCTCATCCGGAAGGCGGTCGGCCCCGAGATCGAGGAGTCGGGCATGGCCTACACCTGGGCGAAGCGGGGTGTCCACCGCCTGGTCCGGCGCGAGTCGCAGCGCTTCGGGCACGTCGGCGCCCGCATCTGTTCGGTGACGCCGGGCATGATCGACACGCTCATGGGTCAGCAGGAGGCCGAGGCCCGTCCGACCACCGACGACATACTCGTCCAGCTGTCGCCGTTCGGCCGTAAGGGTCGTCCCGACGAGGTGGCGGCCGGGGCAGCCTTTCTCCTCTCCGACGAGGCCAGCTTCGTCACCGGGATCGACCTTCCCGTTGACGGAGGCGTGGTCGCAGCATTCCGGAGCGGCGGGGCGGCGCTCGCATGAGCACGAGCGACGACCTCGACGTGAGGGGTCTACTCGATCCCGAGCTGCGAGCTGTGCTCGGTACCTTCGAGCTGCCGCCCATCGACCACGACGGGATCACGGCCATTCGCGCCGCATCGTTCCCCGCGCCGGACCTCTCCGACGCGGTGACGCGCACCGACCACGTGGTGCCGGGCGAAACCCCGGTTGGCGTGCGCGTGCACCGACCTGTCGGCCGCCCGGAGCCGCTTCCCGCCATCGTCACCATCCACGGCGGTGGCTACGTGATCGGGACCTACGACATGGACGACGCCCGGCTCGATCGGTGGTGCCCCGCGCTCGGGATTGTCGGGGTCTCCGTGGACTATCGCCTCGCCCCGGAGACTCCGTACCCGGGGCCGCTGGACGATTGCTACACCGCGTTGCGCTGGACTTCGGACCACGCGGACGAGATCGGGGTCGACCCCCGGTGCATCGGTGTCTCCGGGCTGAGCGCGGGGGGTGGGCTCGCGGCCGCGCTCGCACTGTTGGCGCGCGACCGGGGCGAGATCTCGCTCGCCTTCCAGCTCCTCGACTGTCCCATGCTCGACGACCGCCAGACGACCCCCTCCATACGGGCGCGCGGCCTGTACGTGTGGAGCTCGGGCTCCAACGAATTCGGCTGGCGCTCCTACCTCGGTGCGCGCTACGGGGCCGACGACGTTCCGGTCTACGCCGCGCCGGCCCGTGCCACAGAGCTCGGCGGCCTGCCACCGGCCTGCGTGATCGTGGGCTCCATCGACGGCTTCCGCGACGAGGACGTCGACTACGCCCAGCGGCTGAACCAAGCCGGCGTGCCCTGTGAGCTCCACGTCATCGCCGGTCTGCCCCATGCGTACCTGCTCGCACCGGGCGCGGCTGCGGTGCAGCTCGCCGAGCGCTGCGGCGAGGACTGGTTGGCTCGACAGCTTCCGGGTCGGCGCGCCGGCTAACGACTTCGGGGACGAGCCGACCGCTCAGAGTGCGCCGGCCCCGCCCGAGCGGGCCCGGATCATGGCGTCCTGCACGAAGGTCGCCGCCAATTGACCGTCGTTGCGGAAGATGTCGCCCCGCCCGTAGCTACGTCCGTGTCCGGCATAGGAGCTCCAGTGGGAGAGGAGGTGCCACTCAGAGGCCGGGACGGGCTCGTGGAACGTGAGGGTATGGCTCAGCACGCCCGTCGAGAGCGTCTTGTGGGCCTGCGCCTGCCCGACACCCGCGTGCGGCCGCATGGCTGTCCCGATCAGGAAGCCGTCGGTCGAGTAGGCGACGAGGGCCTGGTCGGTGCCCGCGTCGTCGGGCGCTCCCACGAAGCGGACCCACACGTCGAGCGCGGGCGGTCCCACCTGCTCGGGGTCGCTGAGATCCACGTCGCCGACCACGTAGATCTCCCAGGCACCCGCACGGCGGATCGCCCCGGTGTCCTGGTCCGGGCTCGACGGCAGGCTGGGCCGGTCGGCGTGCCGGATCACGTCGTCCTCCATCGCGCTGAGCAGCACCAGCGAGCGGGTGCAGAGTTGGTCGCCCTGGCTGATGGTCACCGTGCTGCTCGCCACCGACCGCCCGCGGTGCATGCGGTCGACCGCGATGTCGAGCGGGGCTTCCGGCGAGGCGCCGCGCGCGAAGACCGTGTGGATGGTCTTGACCGACTTCCCCTCCTGGCCGGCGAGCCCCGCGGCCACCGACTGCGCCAGGAGTTGGCCGCCGAAGACCACGCTGTGATCGGAACGGAGGTTGCCGGCGCGGTAACGGTCGGTGCCGACCGGTTCGAGCGCCAGGGCCTCGAGGAACGCGTCAATGGTGAACATCGGTCTGTCCTTCCTCCCCTTCGTTCCCTTCTCCCCTGGCGCGCGCGACGCCTCCGTTCAGATCGTGCCGCAGTCGCGGAAGTCAGGCGATCATATCGGGATTTTTGACGACGACGTCAAAGTCAGATAGCCTGCCGACCAGGGGTCTCCCGGTGTGTACGCCTGATGCGTTCCGTGTTGCGACCGGCGCGCCGGGGTGTCGTCAACCGAATGATCCGACCGACGAGAGGAAGAGTGCTGTGGCCGAGGCAGTAAAGGTCAACCCGGAGTCGAGGATGCTCGTCGACGGAAAGCTGGTCGATGCCGATTCGGGACGGAGTTTCGGGAACGTCAACCCGGCGACCGAAGAGGTGATCGGACAGGTCGCCGATGCGTCCACGTCCGAGATGCACCGGGCCATCGACGCCGCCCGACGCGCCTTCGACGAGACCGATTGGTCGACGAACCATGCCTTCCGCAAGCACTGCTTGGAGCAACTGCACGAGGCGCTCCAGGCCGAGCAGGAGGAGCTGCGGGAGCAGCTGATCCTCGAGGTCGGTTGCCCGCGCATGACGACGAACGGTCCCCAGCTCGACGCCCCCCTCTCTGAGGCACTGGCCTACCCGGCCAAGCTCATCGATGAATTCGAGTGGGAGACGGTGCTGCCCGACGCCACGAGCATCACCGGCACCCTCGACTCCCGGCGGATCTGGCGTGAGCCCGTCGGCGTGGTGGGTGCCATCGTGCCGTGGAACTTTCCGGTTGAGGTCACGCTGCACAAACTGGGACAGGCGCTGGCCACCGGCAACACCGTCGTGGTGAAGCCGGCGCCCGACACCCCGTGGAACGCCACCTTCCTGGGAAGGCTCGCTGCCGAACGGACCGACCTCCCGGCCGGCGTGCTCAACGTCGTCACGTCGTCGGACCACCTGGTGGGCGAGGAGCTGACCCTCTCCCCGAAGGTCGACATGATCTCCTTCACCGGGTCGACCGCGGTCGGGCAACGCATCATGGAGAAGGGCGCACCCACCATGAAGCGCGTCTTTCTCGAATTGGGCGGGAAGTCGGCGAGCGTCGTGCTCGAGGACGCCGACCTCGGCACCGCGACGCTCATGGGCATGGGCGCGTGCTTCCATGCCGGACAGGGGTGCGCGATCCAGACGCGCATGCTGCTGCCCCGTTCGCGCTACGAAGAGGGCGTGGAGATACTGAAGGGTCTTTTTGCAGCGGTGCCCTACGGCGACCCGCAGCGTCCCGATGTGATCATGGGGCCGCTCATCTCCTCCAAGCAGCGCGAGCGCGTGCTCGGTCTCATCGAGAAGGGGAAGGCAGAGGGCGCCACGCTGGCCGTCGGGGGCGGCCGTCCTTCGGGTGCGGAGTTCGCGCACGGCTGGTGGGTCGAGCCGACGTTGTTCACCGACGTCGACAACTCCATGACCATCGCCCAGGAGGAGATCTTCGGTCCGGTCCTCGTCGTGATCCCCTACGAGGATGAAGACGACGCGGTCCGCATTGCCAACGACAGCAAGTATGGCCTGAGCGGCGGGGTGTTCTCCGGTTCGGTCGAGCACTCGCTCGCCGTGGCCCGGCGCATCAGGACCGGCGGCCTCAGCATCAACGGCGGCGCTCCTTACGGCGCCGACCTCCCCTTCGGCGGGTACAAGCACAGCGGCATCGGGCGGCAGAACGGCATCGCCGGGTTCGAGCAGTACCTGGAGATCAAGTCCGTGGCCTGGCCGGCGGCGTAGGCAGGCAGAGTCGCACGATGGCCGTCACCGCCAACCCCGACATCTACTACGACCCCTACGACTTCGAGATCGACGAGGACCCGTACCCGCTGTGGAAGCGGATGCGCGACGAGGCACCGCTGTACTGGAACGAGAAGTACGAGTTCTTCGCGCTGAGCCGCTGGGCCGACGTCGAGGCCGTAATGCTCGATTGGGAGACCTACCGGTCCGGTCGCGGCTCCATCCTCGAGATGATCCGGGCCAACGTCGAGATCCCATCGGGCGTGATCCTCATGGAGGACCCGCCCGTGCACACCGGCCACCGTTCGTTGCTCTCGCGGGTCTTTACGCCCAAGAAGATGCTTGCGCTCGAGCCCCAGGTGCGTGCCTTTTGCGCAGAGGTGCTCGACCCGCTCGCCGGCGCGGACGGCTTCGACTTCATCGAGGACCTGGGCAAATTCATGCCCATGCGCGTCATCGGCATGCTGCTGGGCATCCCCGAGCAGGACCAGGTGGCGATCCGCGAGCAAACCGACCAGAGCCTGCGACTCGAGGAGGGCACTGAACCCGAGTCAAACTACGACGCCGTCGAGTCGGCGCAGGTGTTCTCCGACTACATAACGTGGCGCGCCGAGCACCCCTCGGACGACCTCATGACCGAGTTGATCAACGCCGAGTTCGTTGACGAGACGGGGACGACGCGCACCTTGGAGCACGACGAGATCCTCACCTACGTCGGACTGTTGTCGGGGGCGGGGAACGAGACGACGGCACGGCTCATCGGCTTCACCGGGGAGGTCCTGGGCCGCCATCCCGACCAGCGCCGCGAGCTGGCGGCAGATCCCTCGCTCATCCCCAACGCCATCGAGGAGCTCCTGCGTTACGAGGCACCGTCGCCGGTGCAGGCCCGCCACGTTCAGCACGAGGTCGAGCTGCACGGCCAGAAGGTGCCGGCGGAAAGCATCATGGTCATCCTCAACGGCTCGGCAAACCGGGACGAGCGCCACTACCCCAACGGGGACAGCTTCGACATCCACCGTGACGTCGGCCGGCACCTCTCCTTCGGCTACGGCATCCATCTCTGCTTGGGCGCCGCACTGGCGCGCCTGGAGGGTCGGATCGCGCTCGACGAGGTGCTGCGTCGTTTCCCCGATTGGGAGGTCGACTACGACAAGGCCCGGCGCGCCCACGCCTCGACCGTGCGGGGCTGGGAAACGCTGCCGGTACGCACGTCGTGACCCGGTCGGCTCTTCGCCAGCAAGATCGGCTCATTGCCGTCAAGAGAGGAGCAGGCCATGGACCTCAATGACATGATTCTGGTCAGCATCGACGACCACATGATCGAGCCGCCGGACATGTTCGAGAACCATGTGCCGCAGAAGTGGCTCGACGAGGCACCGAAGGTGGTGCACGAGCAGGGCATCGACCAGTGGGTCTTCCAAGGCGAGAAGACCAGCACGTCGTTCGGGATGGCCGCCACGGTCGGTTGGCCCTCCCAAGAGTGGGGCTTCAACCCGGGCACCTACACCGAGCTCCGTCCAGGGTGCTTCGACGTCCACGAGCGGGTGCGCGACATGAACGCCAACGGAGTCCTCGGCTCCATGTGCTTCCCTACGATGGCCGGGTGGAACGCCCGGACCTTCGCCGAGTCACGCGACAAGGAAGTGGCCCTCGTCATGCTCCAGGCGTACAACGACTGGGCCATCGACGAGTGGTGTGGCCTCTATCCCGGCCGTTTCATCCCGCTCGGTATCGTCCCGATGTGGGACGTCGAGGCCGCCACCAAGGAGGTCCGCCGCATTGCGAAGAAGGGCTGCCGGTCGATCAGTTTTCTCGAGACGCCGCACGTGCAGGGCTTCCCGAGCTTCCTCTCCGGCTACTGGGACCCGATGCTGGCCGCGCTCAGCGAAGAGAACATGGTGCTTTCCCTGCACATCGGCGCCGGATTCGCCGTCATCAAGCGGCCAGAGGAGGCGCCGGTCGACCATCTCATGGTCCTGGCCTGTCAGATCAGTGCGATCACCGCGCAGGACCTCCTCTTCGGACCCACGCTGCGGCGCTTCCCGGACCTGAAGGTGGCGCTCTCCGAGGGCGGTATCGGCTGGATCCCCTTTTACTTCGACCGGATCGACCGTCACTTTCAGAACCAGGAATGGCTGCACAGCGATTTCGGCGGGAAGCTGCCCTCGGAGGTGTTCCGCGACCACATCCTGGCCTGCTACATCACCGACCCCTCCGGCCTGCTGTTGCGCGACCGGATCGGCCTGGACAACATCGCGTGGGAGTGCGACTACCCGCACACCGACACGACGTGGCCCGAGTCGCCCGAGTTCGCCTGGAAGGAGTTCCAGGGCGCCGGGTGCAGCGACGAGGAGATCCACAAGATCACCTGGGAGAACGCCTGCCGGTTCTATGGCTGGGACCCCTTCGCGCACACCCCCAAGGAGCGGGCGTCTGTCGGTGCGCTGCGAGCGCTCGCACGGGACGTCGACGTGACGCGCATGTCCCGCCAGGAGTGGCGCCGGCGGAATGAAGCCGCCGGCATCGGCGTTGTGGCGCCCGTCTGATCCAAATTGCCACAGTGACCGATGCACGACACACTCGTCGCCATGCGACGCACGACAGCGGAGACCCGGGTCTGATGGGGAGCAGATGCTGCTAGACCTGAGTGGGGACCAGGAGTTCTTCCGCGAAACGACCGAACGCTTCCTCGCGGAGCAGGTGCCGCCTGACGTGGTCCGCTCGCTACGCGATGACCCCGCCGGATTCGACCCGGTGTACTGGCGGCGCGGTGCCGAGCTCGGCTGGACCTCGTTGCTCGTGGGGGAGGCACAGGGCGGCGGGACGATCAGTGGCTCTGGGTTGGTCGACCTGAGCCTCGTCGCCTATGAGTTTGGTCGCCACGCCGCACCGGGGCCGTTGGTGGCGACCAACGCGGTCGCCGCCGCACTCAGCGCCTCCGGCGCCGCCCCCGACCTCTTGGCCGGCCTCGTGTCGGGGGAACAGATCGCGTCGTGGTGCGCCCCCACCCCGGGACCCGACGGTTGGCGGCCGACGGTGGAGGCCCGCCGGGAGGGGTCTGGTCTCGTCCTGCGCGGGGAGGTCCGACTGGTTGAGTCGGCGCAGCAGGCGGACAACTATCTGGTCACCTGTTGCGACGAGGCCGGGGTCACCCAGGTGCTTGTACCGGCGGCCACGCCGGGTGTCACCCGAGCCGCCATGAAGACGGCCGACCTGACGCGTCGCTTCGGTATCGTCACCTTCAACGACGTCGCCGTTCCGCTCAGCTCGCTCGTTGGTGGGGTCGGGGACGCGGTCGCGGCCGTCGACCGCCAGCTCCAAGCGTGCCTGGTGATGCTCAACGCGGAGTCGGTGGGGACCATGCACACCGGATTCGACATGACCGTCGAGTGGGCTTTCGACCGGTACTCCTTCGGGCGACCGTTGGCGTCGTACCAGGCGCTGAAGCATCGTTTCGCCGACATGTTGATGTGGCTCGAGGCCAGCCACGCGATCAGCGACGCCGCGTGTGTCGCAACCGAAGCGGGCGCAGAGAACGCCGCTGAGCTGATGAGCGCCGCCAAGGCCTACATCGGCCAGTACGGCACCGAGCTCTTGCAGGACTGCGTGCAGATGCACGGGGGGATCGGCGTCACGTTCGAGCATGATCTCCATCTGTATCTACGCCGGTTCACCGTCGACCGCGCCCTGGCCGGGACGCCGGCCGACCACCGCCAGCGGATCGCCGCGCGGTTGGACGCCGTGGCAGGGGAGGCGGCATGAGTGCCGTCCGGGCGGAGCAGGCAGAGAGCACGGACGAGGTCGAAGATCTCGAAGGCTTCCGACAGCGGGCCCGGAGCTTCATCCGGGACAACCTTCGGCTGGTGACGCCCGAGGAGCTGCGCTGGGCTTGGACCAACGGAGACGAAGAGGCCGAATTGGCCGGCATCGCACGGGAGCGGGAGATACAGCGCATGCTGTTCGACGCCGGCCTGGCGGGGGTCTGCTTTCCCCGCGCCTACGGAGGCCAGGGCCTGACGCCGGCGCACCAGAGGGTGCTGAACGAAGAGCTGGTGGGCCACGAATACCCCGCCAAGCTGCAGGTGCCGACGTTCTCCCCGTGCGCAACGGTCCTGCTCGACTTCGGCACGGAGGAGCAGAAGCTCCGTCATATCCCCGCCATCCTGCGCGGTGAGGAGCTCTGGATGCAGTTCCTGTCCGAGCCGAGTGGCGGCTCGGACGTCGCCGGCGTCCTGACCACGGCAGTGCGGGACGGCGACGAATGGGTGCTGAACGGGTCGAAAGTGTGGACCACCGGCGCCTGGTGGTCGGACTGGGGACTGTGCTTGGCGCGCACCAACTGGGACGTCCCCAAACACCGCGGCCTCACGGTGTTCATGCTGCCGATCCACCAGCCCGGCATCGAGGTGCACCGTATCGAGATGCTCAACGGGTCGAGGGAGTTCTGCCAGGAGTTCATGACCGACGTGATCGTTCCCGACTCCGACCGAGTGGGTGACGTCGATGACGGTTGGACCGTGGGGACCCGGTGGATGTTCCACGAGCGCATGCTCTACACGTCGCCCTATGTGACGGAGCCGGTAGGGTCGACTCACGGCAGGAGCGATACCTCCGCCGTGTTCGCCATCGCGAGAGAGCAGGGCCGCCTGACCGACCCCGCGGTGCGTGACCTGGTCGGGGAGGCGCGCATGCTCGAGCTGGTTGGTCAGGAACTGATGAAACGCGTGAGTGAGACCATCCGTTCGGGGCGCGGGTCCGATCAGGTGGCCGCCGTTGGCCGCCTGTTCAAGGGCACCATGCAGGCCAGGATCGCCACGCTCGCTTTCGAGGTCGCCGGCCCGGAGGGCGCTGCGTGGTCGGATGGCAGAGCAGCGTCTCTGAGCGCGATCAATTTCGTGATGCGACAGGCGGGAAGCATCGGAGGTGGGACCGTGGAGATGGCCCGCAACGTCATCAGCGAGCGGGTGCTCAGCATGCCGCGCGAGCGCACGTTGGACCGCGACGTCCCGTTCCGTGACGTCCCGCGCAGCCGTTCCACCGGTACGTAGTCGGCGGACGCAGTGACGGGAGAACGAACGGAGTGAGGTGTCGTCCATGGCGATAGCGAAGGTCAACGGGCTCTCGCTCGGCTACGAGACCCTCGGGGAGGGGCGTCCCTGGGTCATCACGCCCGGGGGGCGTTTCACCAAGGAGTCCCCCGGGCTGCGTGAGCTGGCCGTCGCCTTGGCGGCCCAGGGCAACCGCGTGCTCATCTGGGACCGGCCCAACTGCGGCGAGTCCGACGTCTGTTTCGAAGGAACCTCGGAGTCGGCCATGCAGGCCGATGCGCTCGCCGCGCTGCTCGAGCACCTCGACATGGTGCCGGCGGTCATCGCAGGTGGCTCCGGTGGTGCTCGCGTATCGCTGCTCACCGCCTCCCGTCACCGCGCGGACGCCGCGGGCCTCGCCATTTGGTGGATCAGTGGCGGCGTGTTCGGACTGCTGTCGTTGGCCATGCACTACTGCGGTGGTTCACTCGCCGCGGCCTGGACCGAGGGCATGGAGGCGGTGGCAGCGCTACCCGATTGGACAGAGGTCCAGGAGCGGAACCCCGCGAACCGCCAACGGTTCCTCGCTCAGGACCGTGACGAGTTCATCTCCGCCATGGAACGCTGGATGCTGGCCTACTGCCCCCGCGACGACGAGCCGGTACCGGGTCTCCCGCTCGCCGACGCCCGCGCGCTGGACATCCCGACTCTCGTCTTCCGCAGCGGCGCCAGCGACGTCCACCACACCCGTGCGACCTCGGAGGCGCTCGCCGCGATCTTGCCCCAGGCGCGGCTCGTGGAGCCGCCGTGGGGCGACCGCGAGTGGCTCGAACGCCAGGGATCGAGAGAAGAGGGCCTCTTCGCGCGCTGGCCCCTCTTGGCCCCCGCGTTAGTTGAGTGGCAGGCCGAAAGCCTGGGGTGAGCGGTCCCGCCCGGTTCTAGTTGTCAAGCTCCGGCGAGTCCGGTATCCCCAACGCGTTGACGAAGAGCCTCGTCAGCTGATCGACCCCCTCGTCGAAGTCACAATCGAGGAAACCCTGTACGAACCACATCTCAGGGAACCGGTAGGTCATGGCGCCGACGCCGTCGGCGGCGATGGTCGGATTGAGGCGCTGGTCGGCCAGCCCGTGTCGTTGCATGCGGCGAATGGAATCCGCGATTTGAGCGTTGTAGAGACGGTGGCGCTCGGCCCGAACGGCATTGAACTCCCCGTCGAAGCGCCACACCTGCTCGATGACACCCATGATGGGAGCCTCGTCGCGGTAGCTCTCGAGGTGAAGTCGGATCGCCTCGTGGATCCTCTCGTAGGGAGTCGCCGAGGACGAGGGGTCGAGGATGACGCTGTTCAGGGGTGCGCTCAGTCGCTCGTCGACCTCCGCCGCAACTTCGCGAAAGACCTCTTCCTTGGACTCGAAGTAGTGGTAGAAGGAGCCGTGCGAGAGGCCGGCTCGTTCTGCGATGTCGGAGATGCGAGCGTCCAGGAATCCGTCCCTCTCGAAGACCTCCTTCGCCGCGCTCACGAGGCGAGACCGTGTCTCGACACCCTTGCGCGACCGCGGCCCGCTCGGTTTTTCGCTCAACAGAGGCGTTGTTGGCATGCCGTTCGTCTTGCGTGCGGCTTGCGGGTTGGGAGGCGTCATGAAGGTACCTTTGGTCTTGTTGGGAGCAGGCGGACATTGCGTGTGGCGAGCATCGGAGTCACGCCCCGGCTCGCTGGAGGAGGAGCACACCCGACGGGGTGCCGCCCCCCGAGGTGACCACGGCCGTGCTCGCCTCACCGACCTGCCGCTCGCCGGCATCGTGTCGCAACTGGAGCACGGCTTCGTAGACGAACCCGAAACCGTGCGTCCGTCCCTCGGAGAGTTGTCCACCGTGCGGGTTGACGGGCAGGTCACCGTCGAGGGAGATGCGACGTCCGCCCTCCAGCCAGTCCCAGGCCTCGCCGAAGCCGCAGAAACCGAGACCCTCGAGCCACGAGATGGCGTTAAAGGTGAAGCCGTCGTAGACGAGCGCCAGGTCGACGTCGGACTGACGCAGGTCCGTTCTCGTCCACAAATGCGCGGCCTGACCCAACACCTGGGGCTCGTGGGTCAGGGTGCCCTGGTCCCAGGAGACCCGCTCGAGGATCTGGGTACCCACGGCTTCGATACGCACCGCCGGCCGGGGGAGGTCGCTTGCGACCGCTGCATCGGACACGATCACGGCGATGGACCCGTCGCAGGGCACGTCGCAGTCGTAGAGCCCGAACGGCGAGGTGATGGGACGGGCCGAGAGGTAGTCGTCCATCGTCATGGGCTCCCGGTAGATGGCCGCCGGGTTCAGTCCAGCGTTCGTCCGTGCGTTGACGGCGATCAACCCCAGCATCTCGCGGGGTGAACCGTAGCGGTGCATGTACTGGTTGGCATTCATGGCGATCCAGTTCGCCGCCGACATGGCACCGAACGGCGCGCGCCACTCGCGCAGTGGGCCAGAGACCCGCTGGCCGCGGCCGCCGCTCCCGCTCCCGCTCCCGCCGCCGGCATTCTGGGACGCCAGCGTCGCGTAGGTCGATTCCCACACCGTGCGGAAGCACAGCACGTGGCGGCAGAGGCCGGTGGCCACCGCCATGGCGGCCGCGATGACCGATCCTCCGGGTCCGGGGAGGTCGCCCCCGCCGTTGATCCAAGTCGGGTGGATCCGCAATGCCTCTTCGATGGCCGTGGGACCGCCCTCGCTCATCCCCATGCCACCGGCACCGGGATAGGTCGACAATCCGTCGATGTCCTCGAGCGTGAGCCCGGCGTCGGCGACCGCCTCGAGGCACGCGTCGACTGCGAGCGACAAGGGGTCGACCATGAGCCGCCGGCCGATCCTCGATCGCCCGATGCCACTGAGGATGGCGCGATGCTCGAAGCGCTCGCTCCCGAGGGGCGAGCGGGGGATCGGGCGCTCGGGCGGCGCGACCCGATCGACCGGATCGAGGGATCCGGTTAGTTCGAACAGCGGCAGCCATACGTCCTCGTGCTGCTCGAAGCGGACGGTGACCTGTTGGCCGATGCGGACGTCCGAAGGGTCGCACCCGACGATGTTCGTCGTCAGGTGCACCCGGGAGTCCTCGGCCAGCGCGACGTTGGCAACGACGTACGGTGGGTCGAAGTCGGGCAGCCAGCGGTGAGCGTTGACGGTGTAGCCGACGACGGTGCCCGTGCCCGAGACTGGCGCCGGCTTCGCCGATCGGCTGCGGCAGTAGGGACAGATCGGCACCGGGGGGTGCACCAGCTGTCCGCAGTCAGCACATTCCTGGATGCGCAGGACGCCGTCCTCGCCCGAGGCCCAGAACCACTCGTTCGCCGGCGTCAGCTCGGGGAGCGGCCTCATCCCGGATCCTGAACCGTGTCGCGAGCGGGGAGTCTTGGGCAGCGGGGCGGCCTGGAGGAGCCCCGTTCAGTATTGATTTCGACGTCGCTATCGAACACAGCGGACATGTTAGGCGCTCGGCCCGGGTGAACCCGGACCACCTGCGCATTTCCCGTCAGATCGCGCGCCCGGGCGTGCGGGTCCCCGAGAGCGCCCCGAGCTGGAGCACTGCCACCTTCAGTGGACTGTGACCGTTTGTCTGCCCTTCCTTCTCTACCGCCGTCGCACATTCGCCCTGACAGGGAATCGCGCCGCGGGGACCGGTGGTGTCACGACGGGCCCGCCCGACGGGTCGCCCGTTGCACACTCGACGCCAATATTCTAACATCGACGTCAATGTTGAACGATATGCTCGTGGTTGACGCCGACTCGCACTGGTGTGAGGCGCCCGACCTCTTCACCAAGCGTGCCCCGGCCGCCTTCCGGGACCGCGTCCCGCGGGTCGAGGAGGTCGAGGGGCAGCCGATGTGGGTTTTTGACGGTCACCCCGTCGGCCGTTACAGCGCGGGCGGCGTCATTGGGCGAGACGGTGCCAAAGAGAGCGCACACCGAGCTCTGTTCGAGTGGACCCACGACGAGATCCATGTGGGAGCGTACGATCCCGAGGTTCGCCTCGCTGTGCTCGACGAATGCGGAATCGACGCGCAGATCATCTTCCCCAGCACGATCGGGCTCGGCGGCCAGGACCTCGGGGTAGCGGACGACCCGGTCCTGCGCCGTCTCGCCATCGAGATCTACAACGACGGGATGGCGGAGATCCAGGCCGACTCGGGTGATCGTCTCTTGCCCCTCCCGCTCATGCCGGCGTGGGACGTGGACGAATGCGTACGCGAGGCGAAGCGGATTGCGGGGTTGGGGGCACGAGGCGTCAACATGACGTCGGATCCGCAGGACCTCGGTGCGCCGGACCTGGCCAACCGGGCCTGGGATCCGTTCTGGGAGGTCTGCTCCGAGATGATGCTCCCGGTGCACTTCCACATCGGCGCCAGCGTGACCGGCATGACGTTCTACGGGAAGTACCCGTGGGAGTCCCACGCCGACAACACCAAGCTGGCCATCGGCGGCACGCTGCTGTTCATCGGCAACGCGCGCGTCGTGACGAATCTCATCCTCTCGGGAATGTTCGACCGCTACCCGGAGCTCAAGATGGTGTCGGTGGAGAGCGGCGTCGGCTGGATCCCCTTCATCCTCGAGGCGCTTGACTACGAGATGTCCGAGAACGCCCCGCAGGAGCTCTCGCAGATGGCCAAGTTGCCTTCCGAGTACTTCAAGAGCAACCTGTACGCGACCTTCTGGTTCGAGAACAATCGGAACAAGCTCCCTGATTTGATCGAGGCGGTGGGCGAGGACAGCATCTTGTTCGAGACGGATTTCCCGCACCCGACCTGCCTCTACCCCAACCCACTGGAGACCGTGGCGGCGAAGATGGAGACGCTCGCCCCGGAGGCTCGCCGTAAGATCTTTGGTGAGAATGCGCGCCAGCTCTACCGGCTCTGAGACGGCGACCGCGCCGGTGACGCAGATCGGGCACTGGGTGGCCGGGACGAGGGTCCCCGGTTCGTCCGCTCGGACCGCTCCCGTCTACGACCCCGCCCTCGGCACCCAGACGGCTGAGGTCGCACTGGCGTCGGCGGCGGAGGTCGACGCTGCGGTGAGGGTTGCTGTCGAGGCGTCGCGTGCGTGGGGCGAGTCGTCACTGACCAGGCGGACCGGCTTGTTGTTCCGGCTGCGCGAGCTACTGGATGTCAACCGGGAGGAGCTCGCAGCGATCGTGACCCGCGAACACGGAAAGGTGCTGGAAGACGCACGGGGCGAGGTCGCCCGCGGGATTGAGAACGTCGAGTTCGCGTGCGGCATCGCGAGCCACTTGGGGGGCTCGTCCAATTCGGAGATCTCGACGGGCGTCGACCTCCGCACGGTGCTCGAGCCCCTTGGGGTGGTGGCTGGAGTCACGCCCTTCAACTTTCCGGTCATGGTCCCGCTGTGGATGGCGGCCAACGCCATTGCGTGCGGCAACTGCTTCGTCCTGAAGCCGTCCGAGAAGGATCCTTCCCCGTCGCTGCTCCTGGCCGACCTTGTGCGCCGGGCCGGCTTTCCCGACGGGGTCTTCAACGTCGTGCAAGGTGACCGCGAGGCGGTGGACTCGTTGTTGGCCCATCGCGACGTCGCCGCCATCTCTTTCGTAGGCAGCACCCCGGTGGCGCGTCACGTCTACGAGGCCGGAACGCGGCACGGCAAGCGAGTCCAAGCCCTTGGGGGAGCAAAGAACCACATGGTCGTCCTACCCGACGCCGACCTCGACGCGGCGGCTGATGCGGCGGTGTCGGCGGCTTACGGGTCGGCCGGGGAGCGTTGCATGGCGATCTCCGTCGTCGTCGCCGTCGGATCGGTGGCCGACCAGCTGGTCGCGGCCATTGCGGCGCGGATCCCCGATGTCGTCGTCGGACCGGGGAGTGACCCCGCGTCCATGATGGGACCGCTTATTACCGCAGAGCACCGCGACCGCGTGCGGTCCTACGTCGAGGAAGCCGCCGGCGAGGGCGCCAGGGTGGTCGTGGACGGCTCGCGCCCGTTGCGGGGAACGGGATTCTTCGTCGGGTGCTCACTGCTTGACGACGTGAAGCCCGGCATGCGTGTCTACGACGACGAGATCTTCGGTCCGGTCCTCTGCGTGGTCCGCGTGCCGAAGCTCGACGATGCATTGGCCCTGGTGAACGACAACCCCTACGGGAACGGGACGGCGCTCTTTACCCGCGACGGTGGGGCGGCCCGCCGGTTCGAACGTGCGGTCCAAGTGGGGATGGTCGGGATCAATGTGCCGATCCCCGTGCCGTTTGCGTCACACTCGTTCGGCGGCTGGAAGGCCTCCATCTTCGGAGATTCGTCCATCTACGGTCCCGACGGCGTCCGCTTCTACACACGGCCCAAGGTCGTCACTTCGCGCTGGCCCGAGCCCGGCCCGGGCGTCGTCGAGCTCAACTTCCCGACGAACCGCTGACGCCGCGCCGCCGCCGCGCCCATTCTCTGATATTGACGTCGCAGTCAAAATTAGGTTAGGGTGAGGGTCTATGTCGAGAACCTGCGATTTTCCTGTCTTCGATGCGGACAACCACTTCTACGAGACGAAGGAGTCGTTCACGCGTCACCTGCCGGACCGCTACAGAGGCGCCGTCGACTATGTCGACCTACACGGGCGCACCAAGATCATGATCAGAGGCACGGTCAGCGAGTACATCCCCAACCCGACGTTCGAGGTGGTGGCACGGCCCGGTGCCCAGGAGGAGTACTTCCGCAACGGGAACCCAGAAGGCAAGTCGTATCGCGAGCTCATCGGCGAGCCGATGCGCAGCATCCCCGCCTTTCGAGAGCCGGCACCCCGCGTCGAGCTGATGGACGAGCTCGGCGTCGACCGCGCGCTCATGTTCCCCACCCTCGCCAGCCTGCTGGAAGAGCGCATGCGGGACGACCCCGAACTGACGCACGCGGTCATTCACGCGCTGAACGAGTGGATGTACGAGGAGTGGAGCTTCAACTACGAGAACCGCATCTTCGCGACGCCGGTGATCACACTGCCGATCGTCGAAAAGGCGCTGGAAGAGCTCGAGTGGGTGCTCGAGCGGGGCGCCAAGACGGTCCTCATACGGCCCGCGCCGGTGCCGGGTTACCGGGGTCCCCGGTCGTTCGGCCTCCCCGAGTTCGACCCCTTCTGGAAGGCCGTACAGGACGCCGACATCCTGGTGTCCATGCACTCCTCCGACAGCGGCTACACGCGCTATCAGAACGAGTGGACGGGCCCGAGCGAGATGCTGCCGTTCCGGCTGGACCCCTTCCGGATGATGAGCGTCGGCAAGCGGCCGATGGAGGACACCATGACGGCCTTCTGCTGCCACGGCGTCTTCGCCCGGTTCCCCGACCTCCGTGTTGCATCGATCGAGAGCGGCGGCGACTGGGTGGCCGGTTTCGTGGCGCACCTTGCCGACGTGTACAAGAAGATGCCGCACGCCTTCGACGGCGACCCGGTCGAGCAGTTCAAGTCGCAGGTGTACGTGAGCCCGTTCCACGAGGACAACCTGGGGCTGCTCATCGAGACCATCGGCGCCGACCACGTGCTCTTCGGATCCGACTACCCCCATCCCGAGGGATTGGCCGAGCCCTGCAGCTACCTGAACCACCTCCCGAGGGGTATGCGGGAGGAGGACGTGCGGATGATCATGGGTGAGAACCTGGCGCGGATCATGAAGGTCGACCAGCCGGTGGGCGCGGCCACGTAGGGCTTCGGCGAACGGCGTTCTTAGTCTCGGCGGTCCGTGGGCTCGTCGAGGGCGTCGCGATCGGTCAATGCCGACGCCGCCCGCTTCTAACGTAGTGTCACCGCACGATGAATTGTGCCTGCCCAGAGGGAGCCCGAAATGCCTGACTACAAATACGTGCAGTACGAGACGCTCGACTCGGGCCAGGTCGCCCGCATCATGCTCAACCGGCCCGACGCGCGGAATGCCCAGAACAGGGGACTTCTCGTCGATCTGAACGACGCGTTCTTGCGGGCGGAGGAGGACGACGAGGTGCGCGTCGTGATCCTCGGTGGCACCGGACCTATGTTCTCGTCGGGACACGACATGGGGTCCAAGGTCTCGCGGGATGAGATGATGGCCGGTCCGGACCAGCACCGAACGAGGACGATCAACGGTGCTACCCGCAAGGGCGCGGAGAGCCTCATGCTGCAGGAATGGCACTATTTCTTCGAGAACACTCGCCGGTGGCGCAACCTGCGCAAGATCACCATCGGGCAGGCCCACGGGGACGTCTACGCAGCGGGGCTCATGCTCCTTTGGGCGTGTGACCTCATCGTTTGTGCCGAAGGCACTCGTTTCGCCGACGTCGTCGGGACACGCCTCGGGATGTGCGGGGTCGAGTACTTCGCTCACCCCTGGGAGTTCGGGCCGCGCAAGGCCAAGGAGCTCCTCCTGACGGGCGACTCCCTCAATGCCGAGGACGCGTACGGGCTCGGCATGGTGAGCAAGATATTTCCCCCGGACGAGTTATCCGATCGCACGCTCGAATTTGCGCAACGGATCGCGCAGCTGCCGACGATGACCGCCCTTCTCATCAAGGAGTCGGTGAATCAGACTGTCGACAACCAGGGCTTCTACAACTCCCTCAACGCGTGCTTCACGCTGCACGAGCTCAACCACTCGCACTGGGCACAGGTCAACGAGGACCATTACCCAATTGCCAAAGAGGATGCCGGCATCCCCAACTGGAAGGATGCGCCGCCGATCGTGGGATCCGTGAAGGACAAGGTCCGAGCCGACTCGTGACGCGACCGGAGCGGGCCGGTCGGCGTCGGTCTTGCATCCGGGGGGACCGCCGGCATGCGGGCTTGAACCGCGTGAAGGACGGAGCGATAATACAGTCCTCATAAATTGAGAACGCCGATTCCAGGGCAGGTCAGCTTGCCATTGAGCCGCCATGCACGGCGAGGTAGGCCTGGTTAGCATCAGTATCGACGTCGATGTCAGAAACTCCCGGTTGACGCCCGGCGAGAAGGGGTGGGACCCGCAGGATGCTGCAATTCGTGATCGCCGGATTGGTGCTGGGAGGGATCTACGCGATCGCCTCCGCCGGCCTCGTGATCACGTACACGTCGTCGGGCATCCTCAACTTCGCCTTCGGAGCGCTGGCGTTCTTCATCGCCCGCTTTTACTACTACTTGCACACCCAGCACAGTTGGGGCATCGTCCCTGCCGCGATCGTCTCGATCGGGATCGCGGCGCCCGCGCTCGGAGTCGTCCTCTACGCCGTCCTCTTCCGCCACCTGAGGCTGTCATCGCCCCTGATCAAGGTGGTAGCGACGATAGGCCTTCTCGTCGCCGTTCCCTCACTCGCCGTACTGATCTTCGGCAACCAGGCGATCCAGCAGGCACCGGGCTTGGCACCCGAACCGGTTCACGTCTACCAGTTCCTCGGCGTCCCGGTCACGCTGGACCAGATCATCGTGTACATCTGCGTGGTCCTGACGGTGGTGGTCGGGGCCGTCGTCCTGCGCTACACCGACGTGGGCCTCAAGGTGAGAGCCATGGTCGACTCACCCGCCATGACCGATCTCTCGGGCACCAATCCGACGACCGTCTCGCTCGGCGTCTGGGCCGTCAGCACCTTCTTCGCTGGTTTGTGCGGAGTGCTCGCGGCCCCCATCATCGGGCTCGACCCCAACAACTTCACGCTGCTCATCGCGGCGTCGTTTGCCGCGGTCGTCGCAGCGAGGCTGCGCAGCCTCCCCATCGCAGTCGGCGTCGGGTTGTTGATGGGCATCGCGACGTCACTCTTCCAGCGCTACCTGCCCCCGGCGAGTCAGTGGACCACCGAGATCATCGATGCCGTGCCCTTCATCGTCATCGCATTGGTGCTCATCTACAACCTCATCCTTCGGGGGCGAGTGGGAGACACCGAGGCGTGGGGCGGCGCGTTGGACCGGGCCATCACACCACAAGGTGAAAGTCGGCTGGGCGGCTCCACTGACAGCGTGCTCGAGGATGCCTCACTGAACTTCTTCGGGAAATATGCCGGCCCTCTCCTTCTTATCGTGGTGGTTGGGGCGTTGCCGCTCATCGTGTCCGGGTATTGGGTCGGCCTGTTCGCCCAGGCCTTCGCGTATGCCGTGATCTTCCTGTCATGGACGATCGTCACCGGAGAAGGCGGCATGCTCTGGCTCTGCCAGATCACCTTCGCCGGGGTCGGCGCAGTGACCACGGCTCAGTTGGCCACCAACCACGGTTGGCCCGTCCTCGCCGCCGTCCTCGCCGGTGGAGTCATTGCGCTCCTGCTGGGTGCCATCGTGGGGTTCTTGAGCATCCGCCTCGGCGACCTCTATGTGGCCCTGGTCACCTTGACCTTCGGGCTCCTCATGGAGAATCTCGTCTTCACCTTGCCGAGCTTCGTGAACCAGGGTCTCGGCCTCACCATCAATCGCCCCAGCTTCGCCACCAGCGACCTCTCGTTCACATACCTCTGTCTGGCTTTTTTCGTCGTCATCGCGCTGTTTATCGTCAATTTCCGAAGATCGACCACGGGGCTCGCCTTGAACGCCGCCCGATGGAGCGAAGCTGGGGCTCGAACTTCTGGCATCAGCGTGGTGCAAATGAAGGTGATTGCGGGGGCACTGGCCGCGGGGATCGCGGGCATCGGGGGCGGGTTGCTCGCGTTAGCGCAGACGACGTTCCAGCCCAGCGAGTTCGCCACGTTCGCCGGAGTCGTGTGGCTCGCCGTGCTCGTGACGATCGGAGTGCGCTCGAATGCCGCGGCATTGATCGCCGGTCTCACGTTCGTCTTTCCCGGTGCCCTTGCGCAGAATTATCTGTCGTCCTTCACCTGGATACCCAATGTCCTGCCGGTGCTCTTTGGTCTCGGTGCTATCTCGGCCGCCAAGTATCCCGACGGTGTGCTCGCCGAGAACAGCCGCCGGCTTCGCCGGTTGGTGCTCCACCTCAGGCCGAGCCGCCCGGGTGACTCGGTGTTCACCAGCGACATGAGCGTGGAGGCCGTCCAGTCCGGGTCGATGGACGCATCGGCCCGGGTCGTGGAGCAAGTCTCTTGATGCCAACCACGACCGATATCGCCGCCGCAGCCGGTGCGCCAAGCGGGAACGCGCCCGCGTTGGTGGCGAAGGACATCTGCGTCCGCTTCGGGGGATTGATGGCGCTCTCTGAGGTGTCGCTGGAGGTCGAGCCCGGCAAGATCGCCGGACTGGTTGGACCGAACGGCGCCGGCAAGTCGACGCTTCTCGGCGTCCTCTCCGGCCTGTTGCGGCCCAACGCGGGGCGGGTCTGGCTGCGCGGCGAAGAGGTGACGAAGGCCTCTCCCCGAACACGTGCTCGTGGTGGCCTGGCGCGCACGTTTCAACAACCCGAGGTCTTCTTGGGACTGACGGTGCGTGAGCACCTGGTTTTGGCCTATCGCGCCCGCGTGGCACGCAATCGACTGTGGCGGGACATGCTCGACCCCCGATGCCTCCTGTCGCCCTCGAAGGCTGAGGACGAACGGGTCGACGGTCTGCTGGAGGTACTCAGGCTCACCAAGGTGGCCAAGGCTCCCGTTGCGGCGTTGCCGCTGGGAATCGTGCGCCTGGTCGAAGTGGGCCGTGCGCTTGCCAGCGACCCCCACGTCCTCCTCTTGGACGAGCCCCTCTCCGGGCTCGACATGAAGGCGTCGGAAAACCTGCTTGGGGTCTTCGGGAGCCTCGTCGAGCACAACGATCATGGTCTCTCGCTCGTCATCGTCGAACATGACGTCGCCGCGGTCCTCGCGCTGTCGCACACCGTTTTCGTCCTCGACTTTGGAGAGCGCATTGCCGCTGGGAGCCCGGAGCACATCCGGAACGATCCGGCGGTCCGTGCCGCCTACCTGGGTGACAGCGAGCCCGTGCAACGTGCGGTCGCCCCTCGACCGGCCGGCCAGCGCACACAGGAATCAGCGGGAACCCGCGACCCGTGACCGAGCCGCTGCTCCGGGTGCAGGACCTCGACGTTCGTTACGGGCCGTCACAAGCGCTCTTCGGGGTCTCCATCGACGTCGCTCCGGGCGGCGTCCTGGCGGTGCTGGGTGTCAACGGAGCCGGCAAGAGTACGCTCGCCCGCGCCATTTCGGGTCTCGTCGCGCCGACGGCGGGTCGCGTCACCTTCGATGAAAGAGACATCACCGGTCAGCCGGCCCATCGCATCCGGCGGTTGGGACTCACCTACATCCCGGAGGGACGCGGGATCTTTCCTGGTCTCTCCGTAATCGAGAACCTGCGGATGGCAGTGGCGCAGGAGCGTCGCGCCGACCGTGCTGCCGCCATCGCGCGTGCCTGTGAGCACTTTCCCGTGCTCGGCAATCGCAGTTCGCAACGAGCGGGAAGCCTGTCCGGTGGCGAACAGCAGATGCTGGCGCTCGCACGGGCACTTGCCGTCTCTCCGAAGTTGATCATCGCCGACGAGATGTCACTCGGCCTTGCACCGCTCATGGCCGAATCGGTGTTCGAAGGGCTCGAGGAAGCCCGGCGCTCGGGGATCACGATCGTGCTGATCGAGCAGTTCGTGCACAGGGCGCTGTCCATGGCCGACAGCTGCGTGATCTTGACGAGCGGCCGGGCGGGCTGGTCGGGGCCCACCTCTGAGGCGGGCCAGGAGGTCATTGACCGCTACCTGGGAGAAGCAGAGCAGGCGACGGCCAATCTGACTGTCGGTGAGGTATAGTACCGAACGGTCAGTACAGATCCCACGGGTGACCTGACAGGGATCTGGCGGAAACCACATCTACAGTGCTGCGACTTGCACGGCCGGTGCCCCCGATTCGATGCGCCGGTCGAACCGGGCAAGACAATGCCAGGCCAGTTGGAGGAAGAATGCGCGTTCACCGGACGATGAGCCAGGCCCTGCTGGCCGCGGTTGTCATGCTGCCGATGGTCATGGTCGCTGTGGGGGCGACGACGGCAGTGACGGCAACGGCGGCCTCCGCATCCGGGGCACCCATCACCATCGCCTACGTCACCGATCTCACCGGCGAAGGAGGCGCGGAGAACGCATCCTCACCGGCCGGGTTCGAGGCTCGGTTGGATCAGCAGAACGCCGAGGGCGGGGTCAACGGGCACAAGCTCGTCCCGCTCGTCATCGACGACCAGACCAATCCCTCGCAGATCGCGACCGCGGTGCAGGAGGCCGACTCCAAGGCCTTTGGCATCGTTTCGCAGAGCCCGCTGTTCTTCCTCGCCGCCAAGTACCCGAATCAGGCCGGGGTTCCCGTGACGGGCACCTATGACGACGGGCCCGAGTGGGGCACCCAGCCGTACACCAACATGTTCGCCTCCGACGAGGGCAGTGTCGATCCGAAGTATCCGGTCAACACACAGATCGGCGAGTTCCTCAAGCAGCACGGCGGCACCGTCCTGGGTGCCTACGGCTACGGCATCTCCCCGTCGTCCAGCCGCGCCGCCATCGCTACGGGGAAGTCGTTCCAGCACGCCGGGGGCAAGGTGGGGGTCTTGAATACGACTGTTCCCTTCGGCGGCGTCAACTTCACGGCCGACGCGCTCGTCGCCAAGCAGGACGACATCAACGCCATGGTGCCCGCCATGGACGCGAACTCGAACTACGCACTGGCGACCGCGCTCAAGCAAGCCGGTGTGAAGCTCAAGGCGACACTGTTCGCGACCGGATATGAGCCGGACGTGATCAACTCTCCCGTCTGGAGCACCCTGCAGGGGGACTACTTCTTCTCTCCGTTCCGACCGTGGGCGCTCCCCGACTCCGGGACGCAGCAGATGCAGGCTGCGATGGAGAAGTACGCGCACTTCACCAAGAGCCAGTTCCCGACCTTCGGCCAGTACGAAGCGTGGGCCGGGGCGGATCTTATGATCAAGGGCTTGCAGTTGGCAGGGCCAAACCCGACTCATTCTGCGGTCATCAAGGACCTCCGGAACCTGAAATCGTACAACGTCAATGGGCTCCTTCCCAATCCCATCAACTACTCGACCATCTTCGGGCACGACCTGCCGCAGACGTGCAGTTGGGTCATGAAGGCCGAGAAGACCGGCTTCGTCGCCATCTCCTCGAAGCCGGTCTGCGGAACGGACCTTCCCGGTACGTCAACGGCGTCCTAGCCATTAGCGTTCCTCGGTCGTTCCAAGAGCGGAGCTCCAGCCCCCGGCGCTCCGGTTTGGGTGTCAAACAGCGGCCGGCAGGTCGTGCACGACACTGAGACGCCCCTCGTCGAAGCTCATTAGATGCTTCAGGGGGAGGGACTCCGGGAGCGGGTCCTCGTAGCTCCAGCCGATGTCATCACAGACCGTGTCGCCGAGACGAGCGGACCAATAGGTTGCGATCCCCTTGTAGGGGCAATACGTCTGCGTTGCGCTCTGCACCAATTCCGCGCGGACGCATTCCGGGTTGACGTACAGACGGGGCTCGAGCGCCGTTTCGTACACAGCCATCGTCTCCGCAGTGTCGACCAGCACGAGGCCGGCCGCCTCGACTCGGAGCCGGCGTCGTGATCGGAGGCAGTCGATCCGGTGGTACGGATTGCGCGGATGTCCGAACACCTCTTCGTCCTCCTCGAACCATGCGTCGGCGCTGGCCCACTCGACGGTGACGTAGCCCGGTGCGTCAATCGCCGGCTCGTTCGGGAGCTCCTCAACGTCTTCGGCAGGAAAGGCGTAGATCGGCGGTCGACCCGGGCGGTGCACTAGAAGGACTCGCTCGCTGTCGATCACGGTGGAGCCCTCGCGCGTTGCCCTGACCCTGCGCCTGAACGGCTCGATGTAGGTGACGTGATCCGGCATGGGGGCGCTGAAACGTCCCGCCGGGTGCGCACTCAGCGGTCCTTTGCCGGTGGTCAAGCTCATAGTGCCGTACTTTCGTCGAGGCTAGCGGCACCGCCAGAAAACGACCGCACCATGGCCTCTACGGTGAAGGACGCGATGAGATCGCCATCCTGCGTGTGCACCCGGCACTCCGAGTGTGTCATGCCGTCGCCAGCGAAGGTCGAAACGTGGCGGTACAGCATCCAACGGTCGGCACGCACGTCGCGATGAACTGAAAGATTGATTCCGTTGATGGCCGTGGAGAGACTCCGATGGGCCTGCTCCTGGCCAATGCCCTCGTGGGGCCGAAACGCGGCGGCAATCGACAGATGGCCGGTGAACTGCGCCAGGAGCCCTGCGTGGAGCAAGGGATCCTCTGGGACGTCACGGAAGCGGACCCACGCGTCCAGGACGGGTGGTCCGACGGGCGCGTCAGGGTCGTTGGTGTAGGCACCCTCGACCATCCTGACGTCGCGTCCGGTAACGCCCATGTCGTAAGCCGGGGATTCGTAAGGGCCCGGCACGGGTGGTGGGTCAACGGCGTGACGAATGACATCAGCGGACGTGATGTCGAGGAGGAGCGTGCCAGCAGCGCAGCACCGGCCGTCTTGGAGGACCTGGACGGTCAGAGTCGAGAAGGTCCTTCCGGCGCTCAGCTCCGCGAGTTCGAAACGGAGCGGACGACGCGCATCGGCCGGCCGCAAAAAGAGCAGGTTGGCCGAGACGATACGCCGCCCAGGCACATGACGGCCGGCGGCGACCATGGCCTGTCCGAGCATCTGACTGCCTTCGACGACGGGTCGCCGGCCGTCGCTCCGTGCGCTGCCGACAAAGGAGAGCCCTCCGTCTTGTCGCACGTCCAGCAGTTCGATCAAATCGGCGGCGTCACCCCACGTAGGGAACCGCTTCACGGTGATGTCGCGGTCCAGGTCTTCCGGGCGACCATCGATTATCTCGACGCACATTCGAGCCTGGTCAAAGGCGGCGTATCCGGAGAGCTGGCGAAACGGCTCGGATGGCTGGGTGAGCCTCGACAAGATGTCGTCACCGTCGGAGGAGGTCGGATCGGATTGACCCCACGACGCCGTGGACGGGCCCGTGCGCTGTCTCACAGGTCCGGCAGGGGGTTCGATGGTCAGGTACTCGACCTCGCCCTTGACGGGACACGAGATGCGGCGCACCTCGTCGCGGAACAGCTCGAGGCGGATGTCATGGTGCGGGAAGTACAACGTGGCCGGCTCTCCCAGCTCGTCGAGGCAAAGACACGACTCAGACTGGGCAACCAGCGCCGACCCCCACCATGCGCGCGCACGATAGGGATAACGAGAGATCTTCATGGCTCGGCGGATTCCGGAGACCCCGGTGCGCCCATCAGGGGGCGCTGACGGGGCGGGGAGCCACCGTGACCGAATGCATGGAGACGGCCCCGCCTTGGCGTAACAGAGAGTCAACGATGGTCACCAGGTCTTCGACATCGACCAGGGCACCGCTCATGTGTGGCATCCACCGAGGTGCGAATTCCATCGCAAGCTCCGGGTCCCACTCATCAGAGAATCCCGTCATCGATTCGCCCTCACCACCGGCGCACTCCCCGACGACGAGCCGAGTGAACCCAACCGTTGGATGCTCAACCCTCCACGCCTCCACGAGCTTGTCCAGGGCTGCCTTGCTGACCGCATAGGCGCCGAGCCCGGGCCACGGTGGCGTGTGCGAGGCGCTCACCGAGGAAAGGTAGATAGCCATTCCCGAGGACTCCGTGAGATGCGGTATGGCGGCCGCGGTGACCAGCGCCGCCCCGATCACGTTGGTGTCGAAGACCCGCCTCCAGGTTTCCGCATCCGTGTCGATCAGACGGGCCAACGGGCCGATCGCGGGCGTGTAGACGAGGGCATCGAGGCCGCCGAGTTTCTCCACCGCCTCGGCCAGGGCCGAACGACAGGAGTCGGCGTTCGTCACGTCGCACCGAATGGCCACCGTGTCGCCGCCGGCTTCTGCAGCGGCGGTCTCGAGTCGCGCCTGGCGTCGGGCCAGCAGTGCGGTCTGTGCGCCACGCCGGGCCAGGCCGATCCCGATACAGCGCCCGAGGCCACTCGAAGCGCCAACCACAACGGTCCTCAACAGAGATCCTCCCACGACGTACGGAAACTGATGTTAGACGTCCGAGTTGACGTTGTTGCCCTCGATCTGGTGGCCCGCGGTGGCGGCTCCCCAGCGGAAGTCCTTGGGGAATGGGCGGGTCGGGCCCCGGAACCAGTCACGTCTCGCCCCGCCTGCTGCGTACTGAGAGAGGGGGTGGATCCCTCGAACGGGGACACCTCTCGGATCGAACCGTGCCGACGGCGCTGCGTGCAAACCGGCGCCACCGCCACACCATCGCTCCGGAGCATATCGAGGTCTGCAAAGCTTTGCAGTCGCGATTGGCCTACGCCGATGCGCGGCTGAAGAGGAGTGATCCGGAGGCCGTCGCTGGCGCATACCGACCTCGGCCCGGTCGCGTCGCTCCCGGGTCTCGACGGTCTAGCGTGCCGCTGTGGCCGAACCCCGACGGCTGAGCTTCGATCCCATCGCCGAGGCGGAACGACAATGGGAGTCCCACGGGTGGTCCGACGAGGCGGGTGCGATGGCGGTCGTCACGTCCATCATGCGGCTCCAGCAGGTCTTCCTGGCCAAGGCCGACGCCGTCTTGCGGCCGCTCGGACTCACGTTCGCCCGCTATGAGGTCTTGATGTTGCTCTCCTTCTCGAGACGAGATGCGCTCCCGCTCGGCAAGATCGGTGAACGCCTGCAGGTCAACGCGGCCAGCGTCACCAACGCCGTCGACCGACTCGAGGCGGACGGCCTGGTCGCGCGGCGGTCCGATCCAGCCGACGGCCGGGTGACCCTGGCTGCGCTCACCTCCGCTGGCCGGCTCACGGCGACGGAGGCGACCCAGGCGATCAACGAGCAGGTCTTCACCGACATCGGCGTGCCGGAGCACAAGCTGCGCCGGCTCTTTGCCCTGTTGGCGGAGCTCCGGCGGGCTGCCGGGGACTTCTCGTGAGGTGTTGCCCGTTACTTTGACATCAAAGTAATATGGGCGCCGTGTCCGACTGGCAAACCTGGAAAGAGGCGTTCGACCGTTCACCGATGCGGGCGGCCCGATTCGAGACCATGTCGGGGGTTCCGCTCGAGCCCGTGTACGGCCCGGACGGGGCCGAGCTGCCGGGGTGCTACCCCTACACGCGGGGTCCCTACGCGTCGATGTACCGCTCGAGACTCTGGACGATGCGCCAGTTCGCCGGCTTCGGCACGGCCGAGGACACCAACGGGCGGTTCAAGGAGCTGCTGCGGGCCGGCGGCGACGGCCTCTCAACGGCCTTCGACATGCCCACGCTGCTCGGGCGTGATTCCGACGACCCACTCGCCAAAGGCGAAGTGGGTCGGGCCGGGGTCGCTGTCGACACTCTGGCCGACATGGAGACGCTGTTCTCGGGCATCGACCTCGGGAAGGTCTCGACCTCCATGACGATCAACTCGCCCGCCGCGCCCATCTTGGCCATGTACGTGGGCGTGGCCGACAAGGCCGGCGTCGAGCGCTCTGCGCTCTCGGGGACGCTGCAGAACGACATCTTGAAGGAGTACCAGGCCCAGAAGGAGTACGTCTTCCCACCCCGCCCCTCGGTGCGCCTGGTCACCGACGTGATGCGCTTCTGCACGGCCGAACTGCCGCGCTGGCACCCGGTCTCGGTCTCGGGCTACCACATCCGTGAGGCGGGGTCGACGGCCTCCCAAGAGCTCGCCTTCACGCTGGCCAACGGGTTCGCCTATGTCGAGGCGGCCAAGGCCAGCGGGCTGGGCGTCGACGAGTTCGCTCCCCGGCTCAGCTTCTTCTTCAACGCACACAGCGACTTCTTCGAGGAGATCGCCAAGTACCGGGCCGCCCGGCGCATCTGGGCGCGCTGGATGCACGAGCGCTACGGAGCACGAGAGCCCCGCTCGACCCAGCTGCGCTTCCACACACAGACGGCCGGGGTCTCCCTCACCGCCCAACAGCCCGAGGTCAACCTGGTCCGCGTGGCCATCGAGGCCCTGGCCGGGGTGCTCGGTGGTACGCAGAGCCTGCACACCGACGCCTTCGACGAGGCGCTCGCCCTGCCCACCGAGCATGCGGCCCGCCTTGCCCTGCGCACCCAGCAGGTCATCGCCGAGGAGTCGGGCGTGGTGCACGTGGCCGACCCCCTCGGGGGATCGTGGTTCGTCGAGCAGCTCACCGACGAGTTGGAGCGCCAGGCCGAGGAGGTCTTCGCCCATCTCGAGGACGCCGGATCGGGGTCCATTCTCGAGGGAGTGCTCTCTTGCATCGACGACGGCTGGTTCGTCAGTGAGATCGCCGACTCGGCCTATGCCTTCCAGTCCAAGATCGCGCGGGGCGAGTGGATCCAGGTGGGAGTGAACGGCTTCGTCGAAGACGACGGGGTGGCGCCGTCCACCCTCTCCATCGACCCTGCGGTCGAGGTCGCCCAGCTCGAGCGGTTGGCCGCGGTGAAACAGGCCCGCGATGACGATGCTGTCCGGCGCTCCTTGGAGCGGGTCGCCCGCGACGCCGCCGACCCGACGGTCAACCTCGTGCCGACCCTCATTGCGGCGGCCCACAACCACGTGACGGTCGGCGAGGCGATGGGTGCCATGGAGTCGGTCTTCGGCCTCTACTACGAGCGCCATGTCGCCTGAGATGGCGCAACCGGGAGCCGACGAGCGCCCGCTGCGCGTGCTGATGGCCAAGGTGGGCCTCGACGGCCACGACCGGGGACTCCGGGTCGTGGCTCGCATCCTGCGCGATGCAGGCTGCGAGGTCGTCTACGCCGGGCTGCGCCAGTCACCCGAGACCATCACCGCCATGACGGTCCAGGAGGACGTCGACGTGGTCGGCGTGTCGATGCACAACGGGGCGCACTTGACCCTGGCTCCCGCTGTCGTTTCGGCGCTGCGCACCGCGGGCCTCGAGACCCCGGTCGTCGTCGGCGGCATCGTCCCGCCGGGCGACGTCGAGGTACTGCGCGCCGACGGCGTGGCCGCCGTGCTCGGCCCCGGAGCCTCGAACGAGGAGGTGGTCGACACGGTCCGCGCCGCCGCGGGCCGGGCTGCACTCAGCTGAGCAGAGGCGCCGCCCAGCATGACGCTCCATGACCGCACGACGCTTACGACCGTAGAATCGACATGAGGCGAGACGACTTCTCGTGCCGGGGAACCTTTGTCGATCGAGACGACTGCCGGAAGGGAGAGCTGCTCCTTCGGGATACGCCGCCGTCGTGGCTCGCCATGGTCGAGCGTGGCGCCAGCACGGTGTGGGAATCGTGGGAGGGCATCGACGCCGACGGGGTCGCCCACGAATCGCTGAACCATTACAGCAAGGGTGCCGTCATCTCGTTCCTGCACCGTTACGTGGCCGGGATCCGCCTGCTCGACGACCACCCCGCCTACCGCCGATTCCGGATCGAGCCCCAGCCTGGTGGCGGCCTCTCATGGGCAGAAGCGGTGCACGACTCGCCCTACGGGCGGATCGAGTCCTCCTGGCACGCCCAGGGAGGGCGCTTCAGGCTGACGGTTACGGTGCCCCCGGGCACGAGCGCCGAGGTCGTCCTGCCCGACGGGAAGCGGTCAGAACAGTCGCCCGGCACCGCCACGCTCGAGTGCGCCTCGGGATGACGCCGGCGATACCACCGTTTGGGCGCGTAGACCGAGCAAAGATCTCGGGGGGAGGCAGTCGGTAGCATGGAGCGGGGCCCGTCGCCCTCTCCTCGAAAGGGGTGACCATGGAACGAACCGCGATCATCTCGGTGGACGGCCACGTGAGGGCGTCACGGGAGGCCTACCGAGACTACGTGGAGCAGGGGTATCTCCCCGTCTTCGACGAGTGGATCAGGTCACAGGAGGGGGCACCGCTGCCGGGGGGCGTCCAGCCGGGGCTTGATGCCGCGTCGCAGTGGGACTCCGAGCTCCGCCTGAAGGACATGGAGAGCCAGGGGGTCGTGGCCGAGGTGCTGTTCCCCAACGGCCTGCCCTTCCAGACGGCTCCCGGGGGCACCGGGAACTTCGGCGGGCCCGAGCTCGACCGGCAGGCCCGGATGGCCTACAACCGGTGGCTGGCCGACTTCTGCTCCCAGACGCCGGGTCGCCGGGCCGGTCAGGCGCTCGTCTCCTTCGACGACGTCGACCAGGCCGTGCGCGACGTCCACTGGGCCCGCGAGCACGGGCTGGGCGGCATCATGATGCCGGCCTTGCTGCCCGGTGACACCTTCTTCTTCGACCCCGTCCTCGATCCGGTGTGGGCCGCCTGCGTGGACGTCGACCTGCCGGTCAGCCAGCACGGAGGGTCCGGCGCTCCGGCCTACGGCCCGCCCGGTTTCGCCGCCATCATGACGTTGGCGCTCGAGCACTCCTTCTACTCGGGCCGATCCCTGTGGCAGATGATCCTGGGCGGGGTGTTCGAGCGCTTCCCCGACCTCCGGGTCGCCTTCGTCGAGACCGAGGCCGACTGGATCGGACCCACGCTGCGCAAGCTGGACCGCCGCCTGGACTGGGGGGACGACTGGACGGGGTGGGCCAAGATCCTGCAGCGCCAGCGGGCGTTCGCTCGCCGGGCCCGTGACTACTGGGCCGACAACTGCGCCGCCGGCATCTCGCCCTTCACGATCGAGCAAATTCCGGCGGAGGAGATCGCCCGCCCGAGCGCCGACTACGAGGAGTTCGCCATCGGGTGCGACAACGCCATGTTCGGCGTGGACTACCCGCACTTCGAGTCCATCTTCCCGGGCACACCGGATCAGGTGGCCAACCTCGTCGGTGATCCGCACATCAGCGCGGAGGTGGCCCGCAAGGTCCTGTGCGAGAACGCGGCACGCGTCTACCGCTTCGACCTGGAGCGGTTGCGTCCCGACATCGAACGGATCGGCTTCGACGTCGAGACGGGGATGTTGGCGCAGCGTTAGGGCGTCAGTCGAAGCCGTTGACGGCGGCCACCCGGCCCAGCCAGCGCGGCTGACGGCTTGACGGTCCGGGCGAAGGACTCCCGGTCCACCGCGACGAGCCCGAAGGTCTTCGAGTAGCCGGAGGCCCACTCGAAGTTGTCGAGCAGCGTCCAGTGCAGGTACCCGCGGACGTCGACGCCGTCGCCGATGGCGCCGGCGAGCCCATCCAGCGCAGCCCGGGTGTAGGCGATCCGGGCCTCGTCGTCGTCGGTGGCCATGCCGTTCTCCGTGACCAGCACCGGTACCCGGGCATGCTCGGCGGCCAGCCGGACGGTGTGGCCGAGGGCCTCGGGATAGGTCTCCCACCCGGTCTGCATCGTCGGGGTCCCCTCCGGGGGAGGGACGTTGCCGTCCGGACCGATCACCGTGCGGGAGTACGTCTGTACCCCGACGAAGTCGTCGTCGGCCGACACCGCGAGCCAGTCGGTCTGGCCCCGGCGGCGCGCGTCCTGCCACCGCTCCTCCCCGCCCACCGCAGGTTGGAGATCCACCAGGGCCAGGGTCCAGCCGACGGTGACCGTGTCGTCGACCGACTTGATCGCATCCCTGGCCGCACGGTGCGCCGCCGCCATCGGGTCCAGGTCCGCGCCGACGATCCCCATCCGGTAGCGGGAGGGATCGAAGCCGCCGACGCCGGGGCTCTTCGCCTCGAGGGGCTCGTCGGTCAGCTCCCGATCGCCGGCGCCCATCGGCAGGACGCCCGTGGCGGAGAGCATTGCCATCAGGTTGGGCTCGTTGAGCGTGCACACCCACGAGAGGAGGCCGCCCAGATGTTCCGCCACCCGAGCGGCGTAGCGGGCGAAGTGCTCCGGTGCGCCACCAGCCAGCCACCCTCCCTCGCCCGCCATCCATCGGGGCAGCGTGAAGTGGTTCAAGGTCACGACGGGCGTGACGCCGAGGTTGAGGCAGCACTCGAGCATCCTCTGGTAGTGGTCCAGCGCCGCCCGGGAGAAGTACCCGGGCTCCGGCTCGATGCGGGACCACTCGAGAGAGAACCGGTAGGCCGTGAGCCCCAGCTCGGCGAGCAGGGCGATGTCCTCGGGGTAGCGGTGGTAGTGGTCGCATGCATCACCCGACGGCTCGATGAAACCTGAGTTCTCCGTCCACTCCATCGGCCACAGGTCGGCGTTGACGTTGCCCCCCTCGACCTGATGGCCGGCCGTGGCGGCACCCCACAGGAAGCCGTCGGGGAACCGGGTCACCGGCGCCATCTACGCGGACAGGGAGCACTCGACGGGCGGCCCGGCCGCCCGCGGTGCTCGTGAGCGGTGGTTGTCGGGGAGGCCAAGAGAATCCCTACCTTTCGTGACGGTACGGCCGGGACTGCTTCGACGGCCGCCTGCGATGGAGAGATGATAGGCAGATTGTGCAAAGCTTTGCAGCATCGGACCACTCGCCTCTCGGCGACGACTGAACGGGATGGAAAAGACACGGTGAACGTCGACGACACGGCAAGGGGACGGACGGGAAGACCATCGGATGGCTGACGTCGAAGCCCTCGTGCAGGCCCTCACCTTGGAGGAGAAGGCGGCGCTCACCGCCGGTGGGGGCATGATGTCGACCGCCCCGGTGGAGCGTCTGGGCGTTCCCGTGGTCAACGTGACCGACGGGCCCAATGGTGCGCGGGGTCCGAGCTACCCCGGCATCGGTGGAACCCCTTCCACGTGCATCCCGTGCGGCTCGGCCCTGGGCGCCACGTGGGACACCGAGCTCGTGGAGGCACTCGGCGCCCTGGTCGGCCGAGAGGCGCTCGACCGGGGCTGTCGGGGCCTGCTGGCGCCCACCGTCAACCTGCACCGCTCCCCCCTGGCGGGAAGGAACTTCGAGTGCTACTCGGAGGACCCGCTGCTCTCCGGTCGCCTGGCCGCGGCCTACGTGCGGGGGGTGCAGTCGAACGGTGTCTTCGCCACCGTCAAGCACTTCGTCGGCAACGAGGCGGAGTTCGAGCGGGGGTCCGTCAGCTCCGTGATCGACGAGCGCTCGCTGCGCGAGCTCTACCTGCTCCCCTTCGAGCTCGCCGTGCGCGAAGGCGGCGCCATGGCGATCATGACGTCGTACAACCGGGTCAACGGGAAATGGCTGCCCGAGCAGCGCCGCTTCCTGGTCGACATCCTGCGAGGGGAGTGGGGCTTCGAGGGTCTGGTCATGACGGACTGGTTCGCCGTCGTCGATGGTGCGACCGCCCTCCAGGCCGGCCTCGACCTGGAGATGCCGGGTCCCGGGCGGGCGCTGGGCTCAGGCGTGGTCTCCCTGGTCGAACAGGGAACCGTGTGCGAGGACGACGTCGATGCCGCCGTCTTGCGGCTGTTGGGCGGTTTCGACCGCGTCGGTGCCCTTGATGCGCCGACGCCTGCGGTCGAGCCGAGGGAGCCCCGGGTCGAAGACGTCGAGCTCCTCCGTCGGGCCGCCGCCGAGGCGACGGTGCTGCTCTGCAACGACGGCGTCCTCCCACTGGATCCGGCGTCGTTGCGGAAGGTGGCGGTGATCGGTGACCACGCGGCGACGCCGAGGATCCAGGGGGGCGGTTCCGCCCGTGTCGTCCAGCGTGCCATCACGGCGCCGGCGGATGCACTCGTGGCATCACTCGGCCCCGGGGTCGAAGTCGTGCTCGAGCGCGGGTGCGAGGTCGACCGGTCGGCGACCGTGATCGGGACGTCGGTGATGCGGGCGCCCGACGGCTTCGCCGTCGACGTCTACGACGGGCTCGCGCTCTCCGGCGACGTCGTGCACACCACGAAGCTCGATGATCTCCGCCTGTTCGTCTTCTCGGGGGAGGCGCAGGGCTATCCCGACGCCGACTGGTCCATGCGGGTGCGCGGCACGGTGATCCCCGACGAGAGCGGCGTCTTCGAGCTGGCGTTGGCCCAGAGCGGCCGGGCCAGGGTCCTGCTCGACGGCACCGTCATCCTCGACGGCTTCGGCACCCCGCCCCCCGCGGGCGGGACCGACTTCTTCGGGTTTGCCAGCCAGGAACTGGTGGCCGACGTGGAGCTGGTCGCCGGCTCCCCGGTCGAGATCACGGTCGAATACGCCCGCATCGAGACGATGCTCGCCGGAGTGCGGGTGGGGTTCCGGACCCGTGACGCCGATGGGCTCCTCCAGCGCGCCGTCGCCGCAGCCAGGGACGCAGATGTCGCCGTTGTCTTCGCCGGCACGACCTTCGAGTGGGAGACCGAAGGTCGCGACCGCACCACGCTCGCGTTGCCCGGCCGCCAGGACGAGCTGGTGCGCCTGGTCGCAGCCGCGAACCCCCTGACCGTGGTGGTGGTGAACGCCGGGGCACCGGTCGATCTCCTCTGGGCGGACGACGTCGCCGCCGTGCTGCAATGTTGGTTCGGCGGAGATCAGATGGCCCCGGCCGTCGCCGACGTACTGATCGGGCGGTCGGAGCCGGGCGGACGGCTGCCCACCACGGTCCCGGTGCGGCTCGAGCAGAGTCCGTCGCACGACAACTTCCCCGGGGAGAACGGCGAGCTCCGCTACGGCGAGGGCCTGTTCATGGGGTACCGCGGCTACGAACACAGGTGCCTGACTCCGCGCTACCCGTTCGGCCACGGTCTCGGCTACACGCGGTTCGCCTTCGGCGAGGTGACGCTCTCGTCGCCCACGTTCGCACCCGGCGGCTCCGTGAGCGTGTCGGTCGAGGTCACGAACGTGGGCGATCGACCGGGCACCGAAGTGGTTCAGTGCTATGTCGCGCCGGGCGCGTCGCGGCTCAGCCGGCCGCCGAAGGAGCTCAAGGCGTTCGCCCGGGTCAACGTGGCGCCGGGCGAGACCGCGGCGGTCGAGCTCCGCCTCGACGACCGCTCGTTTGCCTATTGGGATCCGGGTCAACCCGAATGGGACGAGCTGGTCACTCGCTTCTCGGCGTTCCAGAGCCAATTCGTCGGGCAACAACGGCGCTCGCCCGGGTGGCAGGTCGACGCAGGCCGCTACGAGGTGCTCATCGGCCGGTCCTCGGACGACATCGTCGGCCGGGCGACGATCGAGGTGAAGGCCCCGTAGTGGTCCTTCTGTATTCCGCGGTTGGAACGAGGGCCAGCGACTCTAGGACGGCTCGAGCACGACGCGTATGGCGCCGGAGCCGCGGTCCGAGCTGACGCGGAAGGCCTCGACGGCGTCCTCCAATGGGAAGCGGTGCGTAATGACCGTGCGCACGATGTCGGGGTCCCCGGCCAACATGGCGGCGGCCTCTTCCATTTCGCGCACGCCGTCGTGCTCGCAGTAACCCAGCGACGGAATGAGCCGGGCCTCGCGGTTGAACAGCGGCAGCCAGTCCAGCTGCACCGGCCCGAAGTGAACGCCGAGGACCACGATGGTGCCGCCCGGCGCCACCAGCTCGGCGCAGCGGGCCAGGCTTTCCGGGGAGCCGGCAGCCTCGACGACGACGTCGTAGCTCCCCACCGCGCCCACGCGCGCGCCGAGCCGCTCACCCGCCTCGCGTTGGTGGGGGTGCCGCGCCTCGAGCGCCACGTCCTCGCCTTCCTGCGCCCGGGCGCCGGCCACGGCGAGCAGGCCCAGCGCGCCTGCTCCGACCACAACGACCCGGCGTCCCGGCCCGGTTCCTGCCAGGCGCAGCGCATGCCATGACACCGAGGCGGGCTCCACCACCGACGCGTCGCGCAGCTCGAGGCCTTCCGGAAGCGAGACCAGGCGTTCGGGCGGAGCGCGGAACTGCTCGGCCATGCCGCCGTCGGCGAACATGCCGAGTGCGCGCGACCCGTGGGTGGGGCACAGGTTGTAAGCGCCGCGGCGGCACTGGTCGCATTCCAGGCAGCCGTAGATCGCCTCGACCACCACCGGGGTGCCGTCCTCACGCAGGCCGGCCAGCTCGTGGCCCAAAACGCTGGTGCTGCCGTAGCGGATGTAGCTGAGATCTGACGCGCACACGCTGGCGGCCTTCATGTCGAGGACCTCGCCGATGCCCGGCGGCTCGTCGACGTCGACCAGGGCCACGCCGCCGTCCTGACTGCGGACCGCCTTCATGGCGCCACCGGGGGGTCGCCGCGCAGCCCGATGCTGTTGAGCACCGCAGCCATGCAGAGGTAGCCGCCGATCACGAAGAGCAGTTCGAAGAGCTGTGCAGGCTCGAGGGAGGAGCTGAGGGCGTTCCAGGTCTCGTCGCCGACACCGAACCCGTCGACGATTTCGTCCACTGCCGTGACGAGGGCTCGCTCCAGCGGCGTCCACACCGGCGCCGCCGGTCCCTCGGCGACCGCGCGCAGCTGCGCATCGGTCAGACCTGCGTCGCGCCCCATCCGTGCGTGCTGTCCCCATTCGTAGCCCGACTGCGTCCGCCAGGCCACGCGCACGATTAGGAGCTCACGCAGTCTGGGATCGAGCGTCGACTGATCGCTGGCCAGCATGTTGCTGAAGGCGAGCCAGGTCTCGCTCAAGGGGAGGTGATGGGCGAACAACTCCATGACCACAGGCATGGGCGGTGCATCTGGCGCGCCGGAGAGATAGAGCTCGGGTCGGCGGAGGTGGGGGAGGAGGACGTCGCGGGTGTGGTCGTCCCACTCCGCGAAGGGGACGGGGGCGAGGCGCGTCTCGGGCGAGGGACTCATTGGAAGACGCGATCTTATGAGGCGGTGCACGACGGTGCTCTGCCCATTGGCTGCAGGGAGCACGCGCTTCGCCACCGAGCGCCAGGTCACGCGCCGAGCGGGTGGCGAGTGGCCCGACCAGGCTGTCGGTCCGCCGGTGTGCTGCACCGGTGAGGAGAACGGTCACACCCGAGCGCTCCCGCAGGGCGTTGAGGGCGTCGAGCCAGAACTGCCGGCCCCCGGGCTGCCGGACCTGGTCCCCGCGGCGTCCCGCCCACGCGCCCCGGGCAGATCCAATAGCGTCGCTCCGGTCACCTAGGAGGGGTGAGGAGGGAGCAGTCAGCATGAGCGGTGACCGCTATCGGGTGGTCCAGTGGGCCACCGGCAACATCGGTCTGCGCTCGCTGCGGGCCGTCATCGAGCACCCCGAACTCGACCTGGTCGGGCTCTACGTGTATTCGGAGGGCAAAGACGGGCAGGACGCGGGGGAGCTGTGCGGCCTGGCACCGACCGGCGTGCGGGCCACCCGTGACGTCGGGGAGATCGTGGCGCTCCAGCCCGACTGCGTCCTCTACATGGGCGACCGGGCCGACATGGACGTGCTGTGCCGCCTGCTCGAGTCGGGCAGCAATGTGGTGTCGACGCGCAGCGAGTTCCATCATCCAGAGGGCATGGACCCTGACGTGCGTGAGCGCCTCGAGGTGGCGTGCACCAAGGGAAACGCGTCGCTCTATAGCACCGGGTCGAGCCCCGGCTTCATCACGGAGGCGCTACCGTTGGCGCTCCTTTCATTGCAGCGCCGGCTCGACCATCTCCTCATTGAGGAGTTCGCCGACATGTCGTCGCGCAACTCACCCGAGATGATCTTCGACCTCATGGGCTACGGGCGCGACCCCTCCCACTTCGACCCCCGTGGCGTCGAGATGCACGGTGGCGCCTCCTTCGCCGGTTCGCTCCGCATGATCGCCGAGGCGCTGTCCCTCCCGCTCGACGATGTCGTGGCGACGGGCCGCGTGGCGGTGGCCCGCCAGGCCACCGAGATCGCGGCAGGACGCATCGAGGCGGGCACGATCGCTGCCCAGCGCCTCGACGTGGCCGGGATGCACCAGGGCCTGCCCCTGCTCACCTTCCGTGCCAACTGGTACCTGACCACCGACGTCGACCCGGCCTGGGACTTGCGCCAGACGGGCTGGCACGTCCTGGTCGAGGGCGACACGCCGCTCGACGTCGAGATCCACTTCCCGGTGCCTGAGGAGGACTGGGCCGCCACGTCGCCCGGGCTCACCGCCCATCGACCCGTCAACGCCGTACCCTTTGTGTGCGCCGCCGCACCGGGCATCCGCACCACGGTCGACCTGCCGCAGGTCATACCGACCTTCGGATGACGGCGCCGTGAGCAGCGTCGGCATCGTCGTCGGCAATCCCAAGCCGCGCTCGCGCACGCTTGGCGTGGCGGAGGTGGTGGCCCGCGCCGCCGCCGGCGCGGCCGGTCTGGAGGGCGCCGAGCACGTGACCGTGGATCTGGCGGAGCTCGGCCCGCAGCTTTTTGACTGGTCCTCGCCAGCGGTGAAGGACGCGGTGACGGCGGTGCGGGGCTGCGCGCTGGTGGTGGTGGCGTCCCCGACGTACAAGGCGAGCTACACGGGCCTGCTCAAGTCGTATCTCGACTGGTTCAGCACGACAGACCTGAGCGGCGTGACGGCGGTGCCGCTGATGGTGGGCGCAGGCCCGCAGCACGCGCTGGCCGTCGAGGTGCACCTGCGGCCGGTGCTGGTCGAGCTCGGTGCGACGCTGCCCACCCGCGGCCTGTACGTGCTGGAGTCACAGCTGGACGATCTCGATGCAGTCGTGGGCGCCTGGCTGGCGGAGGCCAGCCGGCAGTTGCGGGCGGCCATGGAGATGCCGGCATGAGCGAGGAAGTCCGAGCCCTCCGTGTCGTCCAATGGTGCACCGGCAAGGTCGGACAGATCAGCGACTTCAGCCGACAAGCACGGAGTTGACGCAGGCACGCTGGCTGGGATTGCCCCACTCGGAGTCGATGCCACAACCGACAAGGCGGCGCCCGTCGCTCTCGAGGCCGACTGCGTGAACTACCTGCCGCTCGGGGTCGACCTCGAAGACCGGAGGCGCTTCTCCGTTCGGGAAAGAACGTGGTGACGGCCGTCGGATTGACGTTTCCGCCAGAGGGCGACGAGCGTGCCGTCCGGCTCGAGGCGGCCTGCCGGGCGGGTGGTTCGTCCTTCCATGGGGGCGGGACCCACTTCTCCTGGGCCAACTTCCTGGCTCCTCACACGATCCGGGTCAACAGTGGGGCGCCGACCACGGTCCGGACGCCGATGGCCGGCGGTGGCGGAGACATCAAGGACATCCTGGCGCACTCCCCGGAGCCGGCGGGTTCGTTGCTCAATGCGATAGCGGTCGACATGATCGAATCGATTGACGTCTCCAACGCAATCTTGTGGCTCGTCTCGGACGACGCGCGGTACGTCACCGGCACCGTGCTTCCCGTGGACGCCGGCAACATCAACCGGCGCTAAGGCCCGGCATCTCCATGTCAGCCTTGATCAGCTCGAAGCACCGAGGCCTTGGCCGAGCGGTGCGTCTGCCCGTCGACGAAGCAGCGCTCGACGTCCTCGTAGCGGCCCGGGGCATAGAACTCGTACTTCTCGTTGTAGGTGAGCGGGGCCTTCGTCGCGCTGCCGCGTCCAGATCGGGTACGGATCGGCGCCGAGCTACGGATCGGCGCCGATCTCGAAGTCGTACGGGTCGGAACACACGTCCGACGTCGTCGTGGCCATCCCGTCTCTCTTGCTGGCGCGGGCGACGGCACGCCGGCAGCCTCCTCGTGAGCCCGCCCTGTGAAAGTAACATTATTGTATGACAAGAGCAGCGTTCTCACCCGTGGGCGACACCGCCCTGCCGCCCCGCCCATGACCCCACCCCCCTGGCCATCCATCCCGGCCTTGTTGGCCAGTTCCGCAGAGCGCTTCGCCGACCAGGTGGCCATCCGCGACGGTGACGTCTCGCTCAGCTACCCCGAGCTGGCTGGGGCGGCCCGGCAATTCGCCGGCGCCCTGGTCGAGTCGGGCATCGAGCCGGGTGACCGGGTCTCCATCTGGTGCTTCAACTGCGTCGAGTGGGTCGTGGCCGTGCTCGGCATCTTCTCGGCCGGGGGCGTGCTGATCCCCATCAACACGCGGTTCAAGGGGACCGAGGCGGCCGACATGCTCGCACGCGGCGAGGTCCGGGCCCTGGTCACGGTGACCGACTTCCTCGATACGGACTACGTGGCCACGCTCGAAGCCACCGGGGCCGAGCTGCCGGCGCTCGAGACCGTGATCGTCGCCCGTGGCGCGGCCCGCGGTGACGCCGTCGGATGGGCCGACTTCCTCGGGCGCGCCACCCCGGACTCACTGGCCGAGGTGGACCGGCGCAGCGCCGCGCTCGGCCCGGACGACCGCTCGGACATCCTGTTCACGTCCGGCACCACGGGCGTACCCAAGGGCGTCGTGATGACCCACGGCCGGACCCTCACGGTGGCCAGCGACTGGGTGGCCATGACCGGGCTGCAGGCCGGGGACGTCTACCTCCAGGTCAACCCGTACTTCCATATGTTCGGCCTCAAGGCCGGCATCCTGGCCAGCGTCGTCGCCGGCGCCACCATGCTCCCCGAGCCGGTGTTCGACGTGGAGCGGGTGCTGGCGCGGGTGTCATCTGAACACGTCACCGTCCTGCCGGGCGCGCCCACGATCTACCAGGCCATCCTCGACCACCCCCAACGAGACGCCCACGACCTCACCAGCCTGCGGGTGGCCGTGACCGGCGCCGCCGACATCCCGGTCGAGCTCATTCGCCGCGTGCACGCAGAACTCCCGTTCTCCATGATCGTCACCGGCTACGGCCTCACCGAGGGCGGCACGGCGAGCGCCACGACGGCCGGCGACGACCCCGAGGCGATCGCCCGCACGGTCGGCCGCGCCCGTCCCGGCTTTGAGCTGCGCATCGTCGGCGAGGCCGAACGCGACGTCGAGCCGGGGGAAGCGGGCGAGGTGCTGCTGCGCGGCGGCAGCGTCATGACCGGCTACCTCGACGACCCCGACGAGACGGCCAAGGTCCTGTCGTCCGACGGCTGGCTGCGCACCGGCGACCTCGGTGTGATTGACGACGCCGGCCGCCTGCGCATCGTCGGCCGGGTCAAGGACATGTTCATCGTCGGCGGCTTCAATGCCTATCCGGCCGAGATCGAGAATGCGCTGATGCGCCACCCCGCCATCCGCCAGGCCGCCGTCATCGGCGTCCCCGACCGGCGCCTCGGCGAGGTGGGCCTGGCGTTCGTCGTCGTGTCCGAGGACGTCTCGGCCGACGACATCATCGAATGGAGCCGCAACGAAATGGCCAACTACAAAGTACCGCGCGCCATCGAGGTCGTGGACGAGCTCCCGCTCAACGCTACCGGCAAGGTCGTGAAGGAGACGCTGCGCGAGCGGGCGGCGGCGCAGCGCAAGGGCGCGCCGGCATGACAGACAGCGAGCACGGCGGTCTGTCGGCCCTGGCTGACCTGCGGGTCGTGGAACTCGGGGTGTGGGTGGCCGCCCCCTCGGCTGCGGCGCTGCTGGCCGATTGGGGCGCCGACGTCATCAAGATCGAGCCGCCGACGGGCGATCCCATGCGCAACGCGTTCGGGTCGCTCGGCATCGGCGGCGACGACTTCCCCAACCCCGCCTTCGCACAGGACAACCGGGGGAAGCGCAGCGTCGTGCTCGATCTGCGCCAGCCCGAGGCCCGCCAGCAGCTCGACGCGCTGCTCGACACGGCCGACATCTTCCTCACCAACCTGCGCCCGGACGCGCTCGACGGCCTCGGCCTCGAGCCTGAGGCGACGCTGGCCCGCCACCCGCGCCTCGTCTACGGCAGCGTGAGCGGGTACGGCCTGCGCGGCGAGGACCGCAACCGGTCCGCCTACGACATCGGCGCCTTCTGGGCCCGCTCGGGCCTGTCGGTCCAGCTGGCCACCAATGCCGAGGGGGTGCCGCTCAACGCCCGCGGCGGCATCGGCGACCACATCAGCGGGCTGGCGACGCTGGGCGGGCTGCTCGCCGCGGTCCTCGAGCAGCGCCAGACCGGGCGCGGCCGGGTGGTCGAAGTCTCGTTGCTCCGAACCGGCGCTTACGTGCTGGGCTGGGATCTGAGCCTGCAGGCCAACCTGGGCAAGGTGGCGGCGGCCGAGGCGCGGCACGTCAACCAGACGCCGATGATGAACTCGTACCGGACCAAGGACGGGCGCTGGTTCTTCTTCACCGGCCTGGAGGCCGATCGCCACATCGACAAGATCTACCGGGCTCTCGGACGCGAGGACCTGCACGACGACCCGCGCTTCGAGAACGCGCGGGCGCTGCGCAAGAACCGCGTCGAGGTCATCGCGGTGCTCGACGACATCATCGGACAGGAGCCCCTCGGCGTGTGGGCCGAACGTTTCGACCGCGAGGGCGTGTGGTGGGCACCGGCACAGACGCCGGCCGAGGTGCTCGAGGACCGGCAGCTCCTGGCCAACGACGGTGTGCTCGAGCTGACGAGCGAGGCGGACGGGGCCTCGCAGCGTTCGATCAACGGTCCGGTCAGCTTCTCCGACGCGCCAATCCGGCCGCACACGCCGGCGCCACGCCTGGGCGAGCACACCGAGGCGGTGCTGGCCGAGCTGGCCGAGCGACCTCAGGCCTGACCGCGCGCCCGGGCCAGCAGGCCCCGGGCGATGACCAGCCGCTGGATCTCGTTCGTGCCCTCGCCGATCACCATCAGCGGCGCGTCGCGGTAGAGCCGCTCGACGCCGAACTCTGTCGTGTAGCCCACCCCGCCGAGGATCCGCATGGCCTCCATGCTCAGCTCGAGCGCAGTCTCGCTGGCGAACAGCTTGGCCATGCCGGCCTCGACGTCGCAGCGCAGGCCCTTGGCCCGGCGCTCGGCCGCGTTGCGCGTCAACAGGCGGGACGCTTCCAGCCGCGTGGCCATGTCGGCCAGCTTGAGCTGGATGGCTTGATGCTCACCGATGACCTTGCCCATGGTCTCGCGCTGCTGGGCGTAGGCCAGCGCCGCATCGAAGGCGGCCCGCGCCACGCCGGTCGCCCGCGCCGCAATGTTGATGCGCCCCACCTCGAGCACGCCGAGGATCTGCGGCAGGCCCCGGCCGAGCTCGCCGATGACGTTGGCCGCCGGGATCCGGTGGTCGGCGTACGACATCTCCACCGTCTCGACGCCGCGGTAGCCCAGCTTGCTCATGTGCTTGGAGACGGTCAGGCCCTCGAATTTCGGTCCGGGCTCTTTCTCGACGATGAAGGCGGTGATGCCCTCCTCGGTCCGCGCCGCCAGCGCCACAATCGACGCCAGCTCACCGTTGGTCACCCAGGCCTTCGACCCGTTGAGGACGTACTCGTCGCCGTCGCGCTGGGCCCGGCACGAGATGTTGCGCGTGTCGCTGCCGGCATCGGGCTCGGAGAGCGACAGGGCGCCCCGCTTCTCGCCCGTCGACATGATCGGGAGCCAGCGTTGCTTCTGCTCCTCGGTCCCGTGCGTCATGATCAGCGTGGCCGCCATGGTGTGCGTGTTCACGATGCCGGTCAGGCTCATCCAGCCGTAGGCCAGCTCCTCAATGACGCCGATGTACGTCAAGAGGTCCAGGCCGAGGCCGCCGTACTGCTCGGGGATGGTGACCCCGAACAGGCCCAGCTCCTTCATCTGCTCGACGATGGCCGCCGGGAAGGTGTCGGTTCGCTCGAGGTCGGCCGCCACCGGGATGACCTCGCGCGCGACGAACTTGCGCACCGTCTCGATGATCTCGGACCGGACGGCCTCGTCGGTCGCCCCGGGGTTTGTTCCGGTCACGCCGGGACCGCCTTTCTCTCGGCGATAACCCTACCCTTCAATCGTGTTGACGCCGAATCTCAATTCGGAGAAGATTGTTTCCGTGACCACGGGCCTCATGCATCGCGGGCTCGAGTCGGCCGCACTCCGCTTCCCCGACCAGGTCGCCGTCCTGGCGGGCGAGGATCGCTGGACCTTCGCCGAGCTGGATCGGGCGGCCAACGCTGCGGCGCGCCACCTCGACTCCCTGGGCGTCGGACCGGGTGACCGGGTGGCTGTGATGACGTCGAACCGGCCCGAGTTCGTCGTGGTCGTGCACGCCGCCAGCAAGCTCGGCGCCGCCCCGGTCCTGCTGAACTCGTCCTGGAAGGCGCGCGAGGTCGAGACGGCGCTCGGGCTCACCGGACCCCGCTGCGCCGTGGCCGACGGCGCCGGCGTGACCCTGCTGGCTAGCCAGCTGGGCGTTGCCAACGTGCTCGACCTCGACGCGCCCGTGGCGGCGTCCGTCATCGACCGAGCCGGCACCGCCGGGCCGCCGGAGGCCTCCGTGCGCGGTTCCGACGACGCCGTCTTCGTGTTCAGTTCCGGCACCACCGACAGCCCGAAGGCCGTGCGCCACACCCACGGTTCGATCGCGCTGGCGACCGAGCACTGGTGCCTGGCGCTCGGCCTCACCAACGACGACCGGTTCCAGGTGGCCACGCCGCCGTCGCACATCCTCGGGCTGCTCAACCTGCTGGCCGCCGCATCGGCCGGCGCCACGGTCCGCCTGCACCGGCGCTTCGACCTCGACGAGGAGCTGCGCTGCATACAGGACGAGCGGATGACGCTCGAGATGGCCGTCGCACCCATTGCGCTGGCCCTGGCCAACCACCCCGGCCTCGAGCGTTACGACCTGTCGTCGCTGCGTTACGTCATGTGGGGGGCGACCCCGGTGACGCCGGCGGTGGCCGAGGCGGTCACGACGCGGACGGGCGTACGTTGGATGCCGGCGTACGGGACCAGTGAGGTGCCCGTGATCGCCGCCAACCCGGTCGACCGGCCCGAGGCCTGGCGTCTCGACTCGGCCGGCCTGCCCGTGGGCGACGTGGAGCTCCGCGTGGCCGACCTCGAAACCGGCGCCATCCTCCCCTCGGGCGAGACGGGCGAGGTCCAAGTACGGAGCGCCACCGCCATGGCGGGCTACCTGCCGGACGAGGCGACGGGAGCGGCCTTCGCCGACGGCGAGTGGTACCGCACCGGCGACGTCGGCCATCTCGAGCCCGACGGCTGGGTGCACCTGACCGACCGGCGCAAGGAGATGATCAAGGTGAGCGGGTTCCAGGTCGCCCCCGCCGAGATCGAGGCCGTCCTGCACGGGTATCCCGCCGTCGTCGACTGCGCCGTGTTCGGCGTCCCCGACGAGCAGGCCGGCGAGGTGCCGGTGGCCGCCGTCCAGCTGGAGCCGGACGCGACCGTCAGCCCTGAGGACCTGCAGCGCCTGGTGGCCGAAACCCTGGCCACGTACAAGCACCTCCGCCGGGTGGTTGTGGTCGACAGCATCCCGCGCACGCCGTCGGGCAAGGTGCTCCGCCGCGTCCTGCGTGACGAGTGGGCCGCGCAGCCGCCCCACGCGGTGAGCGGCGCCGGCTGATGGACGTCCGCCTCTCTCCCGAGCAGTCAGCGCTGCGCGACGCGGCGGCGCAGGTGGTCGACCGCCACGGTCCTTCCACCGTCGCCGGTCTCGACGACACCGAACGCATGGCCAAGCTCGACGCTGCCATCACCGCGTCGGGCTGGCGCGAGCTGCGCACCCCCGTGGCCGGGGTTGCTCCTCTGGCGTCGGCCGTCGAGGTTGCCATCGTCGCCGAGGAGCTGGGCCGAGGTCTGGCCGACGCCGCCTTCCTGGGACCGACGCTGGCCGCTGAGTTGCGCCGCCGGGGGGGCGCTCCCGACGCCGCCGCACCCGAGACGGTCGCACTGCGCCACGACCTCTCTGCTCCCACCTGCGCGGTCGACGGCGCGCTCCCGACCGGCGCCGTGGCGATTGATGCCCGTGGTGCGACGAGCGCTCTCGTCCTGATGCCGGATGCCGCCGGGTACGCGCTGGGCGCGGTCGCGCTCGAGGGGAGCGCGGCCGGCCTCGACCTGACGCGCCCCTCCGTCGCCATCCCCGCGACCGAGGTCACTGCCTTGGAGGGTCAGACGAACACGCTCGGCTTTGACGACGTCGGCCTCTGGGACAGTCTTGCTCTGGCTGTCACCTGTGCTGATCTGGTCGGCATCATGCGCGGCGCAGTGACCCTCGCCACCGAGTACGCCCGTCAGCGCGCCCAGTACGGCGCCACCATCGGGTCCTTCCAGGCCGTGCAGCATCTGCTGGCCGACGCCTACGTGGCCGCCGAGGGCTCGCACTCCATCGCGTTGCACGCCGCCTGGGCCGTCGACGCGCTCCCGGCCGCCGACGCGCTGGTCGCGGCCTCGGCTGCCAAGGCCTACTGCGGCCGGGCCGCCCGCTCCGTCTGCGAGACGGCCATTCAGGTACACGGCGGCATCGGCAACACCTGGGAGTGCCTGGCTCACGTCTACCTGCGCCGCGCCCTGCTCTCGACCGACGTCCTCGGCGGGGTAGGGCCCAACCTCGAACGCGTGCTCGCGGCGCACGGCGTCGGAGGTGACGATGGACTTCGCTGACTCGCCCGACGAGGCCGCCTTCCGACTCCGCCTGCGCGACTGGCTGGCGCACAACAACCCGGGCCTGCCGCCCTCGTCGACGTCGGACGAGTACTGGGCCGCGCAGGCGGCCTGGCACGAGACGCTCTACGACGCCGGCTTCTTCGGTCTGTCCTGGCCCACCACGGTGGGCGGGCACGGCTTGCCCAGCGTCTACGACGTCATCCTCGACGAGGAGCTCATCGCGGCCGGCGCCCCGCCGCGGCCGAGCATCGGCTACCTGGTGCAGGGCCTGCTCGAGCACGGCAACGAGGACGTGCAGCAGCGCTTCCTGCCCGGCCTGGTCAACGGGCGCGACCGCTGGTGCCAGGGCTTCAGCGAGCCCGACGCGGGATCAGACCTGGCCTCCCTGCGCACCCGCGCCGTTCTCGACGGCGACGAGTTCGTGATCACCGGCCACAAGGTGTGGACCAGCTATTCGGACCAGGCCGAATGGTGTCTCGTCCTGGCCCGCACGGACCCCGACGTGCCCAAGCACAAGGGGATCTCCGCCTTCGCCGTGCCGATGCGCCAGCCCGGCATCGAGCAGCGGCCGCTGAAGATGATCAACGGCATCACCCGCGAGTTCGGCGAGGTGCTCTTCGACGGCGCCCGGGTCGACGCGGCCAACATGATCGGCGGCCCCGGCGAGGGCTGGCGTCTGGCCATGACGATCGTCAGCCACGAGCGCGAGCCGGGTGAGCTCGGCTACGTCGCCCGCTACGGCAAGCTCGTCAACGAGCTGGCCCACGTCGTGAGCGCGGACCCCGCGGCTTTCGGTCGCGAGCAGCGCCGCGACCTGGCCTGGGCGCTGGTCGAAGTCGAGATGCTGCGCTGTCATGTGAGCCGGCGCCTGTCCGACCGGCTGGACGGCATTGAGCACGGGCCCGAAGGCTCAGTGGACAAGTTGCTGATGACGTATACCGAGCAGGCGGTGGGTCACGCGTGCCTCTCGGTCGGCGGCATCGCGCCCGCTGGCGGGGACGACACCTGGCTGCGCGTGTACCTCTACAGCCGTGCCCAGAGCGTCATGGGTGGCACCTCTCAGATTCAACGTAACCTCGTCGCCTCACGCATTCTGGAGCTACCGACCTCATGACCACGTACGACGTTCCCGACGAGATCCTCGTCACCTCCGACGGCCCGATCCGCGTCATCACGCTGAACCGGCCCGAGAACCTCAACGCCACCAACCACGTCCTGCACATGGGCCTCGCCGGCCTGTGGCCGCAGATCGACGCGGACGACGACGCGGGCGTGGCAGTGCTGACCGGAGCGGGGCGTGCCTTCTCGGCCGGCGGGGACTTCAATTACATCGACGAGCTGTCGAAGGACCCCGACCTCCGCCACCTGTCCCTCACCCACGGGAAGCAGATCGTCACGGGGATGGTCCGCTGCCGCGTGCCGATCGTGGCCGCCGTGAACGGTCCGGCGGTAGGGCTCGGCTGCAGCCTGGTCGCGCTCTCGGACATCGTCTTCCTGGCCGAGTCGGCCCACCTGGCCGACCCGCACGTGCTGCTCGGACTGGTGGCCGCCGACGGCGGACCGGTCGTGTGGCCGCTGCTCACGAGCCTCCAGCTGGCCAAGGAGTACGCGCTGACGGGGGACCGCATCCCGGCCGAGCGGGCGGCCGCCATGGGGCTGGTGAACCACGTGTGCCCCGACGGCGAGGTGCTCGACCAAGCGATGGCCTGCGCGCACCGGCTGGCCAAGCTACCGCGGGGCGCGGTGGAGGACACGAAACGTATCTTCAACATCCAGATGGAGCGCGCCGTGCTCTCCGTGCTCGACTACGCCCTGAGCGCGGAGGACCGGTCCTTCACGTCACCTGAGCTGCGGGCCAACGTCGACCGCATGCTCAAGCGCGAGCGCCAGCGCGAAGGGGCGTAGTCCGGGCGCGTTGCGCCCGAGAAGGGGAGACCGTGTCCCGACCGAACCTGCTGCTGTTCATGCCCGACCAGCTGCGGGCCGATGCCCTGGCCTGTTTCGGGAGCCCGGTGGCGAGCACGCCCAACTACGACGCGCTGGCCGCCCGCGGTGTGCGCTGCACCGACGCCTGGTCGCAACACTCGGTCTGCGGGCCGAGCCGGGTCTCGATCATGACGGGGTGGTACCCACATGTCGCCGGGCACCGCACGCTCGACAACCTGCTCAAGGCGTGGGAGCCCAACCTGTGCGCCATTTTGCGGGAGGCGGGCTACACCGTGGCCATCGCCGGCAACCGCGGGGACGTGTTCGCGCCGGGCGTGACGGAGGCGAGCAGCGACTTCTGCGGGTATCTCGAGCAGCCGTCACCCGAGGCCGGCCCGCGCCGCTACGGGTCCCCGTACCCCGAGGACCACCGGCTCTACCGCGCCATGTACTTCGGCTCCAGTGGGCCCGACCCCCTGGTCGACACTGACGAGGCGACGATCCGCACCGCCGTCCGCTGGCTGGAAGAGGGCGCGCCGGCCGAGCGGCCCTGGATGCTGTGGGTGCCCCTGCTGTTTCCGCACCCGCCGTTCGCGGTGGAGGAGCCGTGGTTCTCCCTGCACGACCGGGCGTCCATGCCCGACCCGGTCCCGCCCGCCGGTCCGGGGAAGCCTGGCTTCATGGCGGCCTACCGCGGCGCCTACGGGTGGGACGACCTCACGCCCGACGACTTCCGCGAGATCGCGGCCACGTACCACGGCATGGTGAGCCGGGTCGACGACCAACTGGGCCGGCTGCTCGGTGCAGTGGAGCGCATCGGGGCGACGGAGAATACGACGGTGGTGACCTTCACCGACCATGGCGAGTATCTCGGCGACTTCGGCCTGATGGAGAAGTGGCCGTCCGGGCTCGACCCCTGCCTGCTTTGCAACCCGTTGATCGTGGCCGGGGGAGGGCTGCCCGAGGGCGTGACGGTCGACGATCCCGTCGAGATGGTCGACCTCCTCCCCACGCTGACCGAGCTGGCCGAGGCGGAGGTGCGCCACACACACTTCGGGCGCAGCCTCGTACCGGCGCTGCGCCACCCGGGCACGACCCACCGCCCGTTCGCCTGCGCCGAGGGAGGGTTCCGCCCGGAGGACGTGAACCTGTTCGAGAGGGGCGGATGGATCTACAGGCCCAAGTCCGACCTGCAGCACGCGCGCCCCGAGCTGGTCGGCACCGCGCTGGGGCTGCGCACGCCCACGCACACCTACGTCCACCGTCGCTACGAGAGTGACGAGGTCTACGACCGCGTGGCCGACCCGTCCGAGACGGAGAACCTGATCGGCCGGGCCGACCTGGCACAGACGGCGACCGGTTTGCGGGAGCAGGTGCTCGGCTGGCTGGCCGACACGTCCGATGTCATCGGTTGGGAGGCCGACCCGCGGTTCCCCGAGATCCCGCACGGCTGGCGGGACGGGGAGGGCGTCACGGCCTCGTGAGGCTCACGGCTCGGCAACAAGAAAAGGGGATGTGATGTATCCGGTGCGCACCGCACTGCTTTCCGAGACCCTCCGCGGCACCAGCGTGCTCGATCTGTCGCGAAACCTGGCAGGCCCCTACTGCACGATGCTGCTCGGCGACTTGGGCGCGGACGTGATCAAGGTCGAGACCCCCGGGTCTGGTGACGACACGCGCAGTTGGAAGCCTCCCGAGTGGAACGGGCAGAGCGCGACCTTCCTGGCCTGTAACCGGAACAAGCGGAGCATCACGATCGACCTCGATGCGGAGGCCGGGCAGCAACTCGTGCGCCGGCTCGCTACTCGAGCTGACGTCGTTGTGTCGAGCTTTCGGCCCGGGTCCCTGGCCAAGCGCGGCCTTGACTACGAGTCACTGCGTGACCTCAATCAGGGACTGGTGTACTGCTCCATCACGGCGTACGGACCGAAGGGACCCAAGAAGGACGCACCCGGCTACGACCCGGTTCTCCAGGCGGAGACAGGCTTGATGTCGATGACCGGTCATCCCGACGGGCCTCCGGCGCGGGTGGGAGTCGGCGTGATCGACCTCGGCACGGGCATGTGGGCTGCTGTCGGGGTTCAAGCCGCCCTTCGGAATCGCTCGGACACGGGCGCGGGTGCGCTCGTCGAGGTCAGCCTCTACGAGACGGCCGCGTGGTGGCTCTCGTATCACGTGGAGGGGTACCTCGCCACGGGCCAAAGTCCCCAGCGACAGGGCAATGGGACTCCCTTCGTCGCCCCCTACGAGACGTTCGCAACGGCCGACGGCGACCTGATGGTCACGGCCGGAAATGACGGTCTCTTCGCGTCGTTGTGCCGGGTGCTCGATCTCGCTGACCTGTCGGAGGATCCGGCCTACGCGCACAATGCGGATCGGGTAGCCAATCGGGTCGCGCTCCATGAGCTCTTGGAGGATCGCTTCAAAAGCAAGGCCGCGGTCGAGTGGGAGGCGCTTCTCGGCGCCGAGACGGTCCCCTGTAGTCGCGTCCGCTCCGTGGCGGACCTCGTCAGCGACCCTCAGCTCGATGCCCTGGGGATGCTGGTGGATTTGCCGCATCCCGACATTCCCGACATGCGTGTCGTCGACATCCCGCTCACGCTCAACGGAGAACGCGCCACGCACCGACTTCCTCCCCCGCGGCTCGGAGAGCAGACCACTGTCATATTGGAGGAATTGGGAGTCCCACCCCAGGAGATCGAGGCACTGGTCCGGGAACGTGTGGTGTCCTTGTAGTCGATCACCTCACGCTTCCACGCGTGCATCGACATTTCGAAGGTTGCAGGAACGGGTTCGATCGCCGACTCCGCGGCGGAGCAGGTGTTGACGAACCGTGACGACGGCCCCCTTCTGCGGCGTCAGCGTCACGTGGCGGACCCGCGTCCGCTCCGCAGGCCGGGACGTCGGCTCCAGCTCCACGCGCCGCAGTACCTCCGCCAGCACGACTCGCATTTCGGTCAGAGCGAAGGCGGCGCCGAGGCAACGGCGACTGCCTCCGCCGAAGGGAATCCAGACGTTGGGATCGGGCCGTTGCCCGACGAAGCGCTCCGGCCGGAAAACGAGCGGGTCGGGGTAGTGGTCGGGTGAGCGCTGCACGAGGTAGATGGCCGGGTCGACGAACGTGCCCGCGGGCAGGTGCAGTTGGCGGTCGCCCTCGCCGATGGTCACGTCGGCGACCAGCTTGCGGGTGATGTCCGGCACGACCGGCCGGATGCGCAGGCTCTCGGTGACCACGGCGTCGAGGTAGGCGTCGTCGTCCCCTCCAGCCGCCCGCACGGCCCTGGCCAGAACGACGGGGTGGCGCACCAGCCGCTCCAGGGTCCACGACAGGCCGGTGGCGGTCGTCTCGTGTCCGGCCAGCAGCAGGGTCACGAGCTGGTCCCGGATCTCATCCGACGTCATGGCGGTGCCGTCGTCTTCGCGGTGGCGCACGAGCATGGCGAGGACGTCGGACCGCTGGTGAAGCGCCGGGTCGTTGGCGCACCGCTCGATCTCGGTGTGTAGCAACTCGTCCGCCTTCACTTGCACCGCCTTGTAGCGCGTCCAGGGCCACACGTCGGCCAGTTGCGGGAACGCGAACGGAGCGAGCTGGAGGAGGTCGAGGTCGACCAGGGCGGCCAAGGTCGAGCGCAAACGGTCGAGGCGCGCCGCGTCCTCTTCGCGCACGCCGACCACGGCGCGCAGGATGACGTCCATGGTGATGCGTCGCATGTGCTCGAGCACCGGGAAGGGACGGCCGACCGGCCAGGCGTCGATGTCCTTCGCCGCGACGTCGGCCATCACCTCCGCCAGCCGGGCGATGGAGTCGCCGTGGAACGGACCACTGAGGCGCCGCCGTTGCCGCAGGTGCCGCGCGTCGTCGGTGACGAGGACCGACGACGGTCCCAGGACCCGGCCGAGGAACGGCGCGTTCGCCTCGCCGGCATGGAACACGGCGTCGTCGCCGCGGAACACCTGGTGGATGTCCTCGGGGTCGACGAAATACACGAAGGTGCCGAAGCGGCCCATCCGCACCGTGAAGCGATCGCCGTAGCGCCGGTGGCAGTAGTCCAAGAAGCGCGGCAGCGCTGACATGCCGAGCGCCTGGACGGCGGGCGGCCAGCGGGGGCCCGGGGGGAGCGTGCTTTCCACGGTTTCGTAATATACGCTTGTCTAAGACATTTGTATAGGGGATGGAGCCGAGCCGAATGGGACACAAGGAAGAGCTCTTGGCGGCGGCCCGGCGGTGCCTGGTCACCCGGGGCTATGCCCGCACTACCGCCCGCGACCTGGTGGCCGAGTCGGGGACCAATTTGGGCTCCATCGGGTACCACTTCGGGTCCAAGGACGCCCTCCTGGCCCAGGCGCTGGACGACGTCTTCGTCGAGTACACCGAGAAGGTGCTCGCCCTGGCCGGCGCGGTGGGCGCTCGGGACGCCGAGCCGCGCCAAGCCGTGGATCGCGCCTGGGTCGCGATGACCGAGCTGACGCAGGAGTTCCGGCCGCTGCTCGTCGCGTTCGTCGAGGCGTTGGCTCAGGCCGAGCGGAGCGATCCGCTGCGCGCCCGCCTGGCCGAGGGCTACGCCGAGATGCGCCGCCGCATCGTCGAGGGCATCGTCGACGTCGTCCCCGATCTCCCACAGGACATCGCCCGGTCGGTCGCCTCGTTCTTCGTCGCCGTGTCGGACGGCTACATGGTGCAGTGGCTGCTCGACCCCGACGCCACCCCGAGCGGGGAGGACCTGCTGCTCGGTGCCCGCCTCGCGCTGACGATCTGACCCGTTCAGATTTCGATCTGTTGTGCCTCGCGCTGCAGATCGCCGGTGTCCTCGGCCAGGAACCAGCACTCGCCCACGAGCTCGTCGAGCCTTTGATTGAAGGTTTTGACGTAACGAGGCGAATCTCTGTAGAGCTGAGCGACGAAGGCCCGGTGCATGATCAGTTTCGCGGCACGTGTGCCGCCACCCCGGCCAGCCAGTCACCGAGTGCCTCGCCGGCGGTGAGGACGTGACCTTCCATGATCGCCCGCGCCGCCTCGGCGTCGCCGCGTTCCATGGCGTCCAGCAGCGCTGCGTGCTCACGCAGGCTCCGCTCTTCCTGCTCGGGGAACAACTCGAAGTAGTTGCCCGGCACGACGCGTACCGCCTGGCGGAGATACGTGAGGAGCCGCGGCGAGCGGGCGGCCTGGTTCACGGCGCGGTGGAAGCGGCGGTTGGCCGTCACGACGTCGTCGGACCCGTCGATCGCTTCGGCCAGGACATGCAGCTCGGCCAACTCGTCTGGCGTGATGCGTGCCGTCGCCATCTCCGCCGCCTTGCCGGCCAGCGCCGCCAGGACGGCGAAGTTGTCCACCGCGTCCTGGGGTGTGATGCCGATGACCGCCATCCCGCTGCGCGGCGTGATGGCGACCAGGCCTTCGTAGGACAGCTCGAGCAGCGCCTCGCGGATGGGCGTGCGACTGATGCCGAACTCGGTGGTGAGCTGGTCGAGGTCGAGACGATCGCCCGGCTGCAGCCGGCCGGTCAGGATCCGGTCGCGCAGTTCGTTGGCCGCCTGGGCCCGCACCGTGGTCGAGATCAGTTTGATATCTGAAATATTACATATTAACGTGCGGTGGCGCGCAACTAGTCACTAAGGGGACGCCATGAGGAACAGCCCGAAACGTCAGATGGCCCTGGTCGGCTTCATGCAGGCCGGGAACGCCACCGTGTACGCCGGCTCCTGGCGTCACCCGGCCACCGAGCACGGATTTCTGAGCGCCAGCTACTACGAGAAGTTGGCCCGGACGCTCGAGCAGGGGTGTTTCGACCTCCTCTTTTACGACGACCGTCTGGCCATGCCCGGCATCTACGGCGGGTCGGTGGCCGAGGCGGTGCGCACCGGAGCAAGGCCGGTGAAACTCGACCTGAGCATCGTGCTGGGCATCTCCGCCGCCGTCACGAGCCGGATCGGCCTGGGGGCGACCTACTCGACGACCTACTACACGCCCTTCCACGTGGCCCGCACCTTCGCCACCCTCGACCACCTTTCGGCCGGCCGCGCCGCCTGGAACGTCGTGACGTCGGTCAACGACAGCGAGGCCCAGAACTACGGGTTCAAGCAGGCCATCCCGCACGACGCCCGCTACGACCGGGCCGACGAGTTCCTCGAGGCGACGACTGGCCTGTGGGACACGTGGGAGGACAACGCGCTGGTCCTCGACCGCGAGACGCCGCTCTTCGCCGACCCCGCCAAGGTGCACGAGCTCAACTACGACAGCGAGTGGTTCGACGTGCGCGGGCCCCTGACCGTGCCCCGGTGCCCGCAAGGCCGGCCGGTGCTGATGCAGGCGGGCTCTTCGGGCCGCGGCCGTGAGTTCGCGGCGCGCTGGGCCGAGCTGATCTTCACCGGCGATCCGGACATCGACATCGCCCGCTCGCACTACAAGGACCAGATGGAGAAGATCGGCGAGGGAGGGCGCAACCCCGACACCGTCCGCATGCTGCCGATGGTCTATACCGTGGTCGGCGAGTCCAAGGCTCATGCCGAAGAGCGCGAGCAGCTCTTCCTCAGCGACCTCGTCGACCCCATGGCGTCGCTCACGCTTCTGTCGGAGCTCATGAATTACGACTTCTCGGGCCTCTCACTCGACGCACCCATCACCGACGAGCTCATCGAGTCGGTGTCGGGCATCCGCGGTCTCGTCCAGAACATCAAGAAGCACATTGGCGGCGACACTGTGACGCTCGGCGACCTGGCCGGCCACCGGGCCACGCTCCTGCAGGGGCCGCGGTTCGTCGGGACTGGCCCCGACATCGCCGATCAGATGGAAGCCTGGTTCGACAGCGGGGCGTGCGACGGCTTCGTGATCGCCGCCACCCACTCGCCGGGTGCGTACGAGGACGTGATCCGTCTCGTCGTACCCGAGCTGCAGCGCCGCGGCGTGTTCCGCCAGGCGTACACGGGGACGACGTTGCGCGAGCACCTGGGGCTCGAGCGTCCCGCGGGCGCCCTTGGTGGCTGACATGGACGACCGTCCGCTGCGTGGCCTGCGCGTCATCGACGCCGCGACGCTCGCGGCCGGACCCGTGGTGGCCACGGTGCTGGCGGAGTTCGGGGCCGAGGTGATCAAGGTGGAGCAGCCGGGCGTCGGCGATCCCTTGCGTACCTGGGGCGACCAGAAGGACGGCATCGGCCTGTTCTGGAAGAGCGTGGGTCGCAACAAGCAGTGCGTAACGCTCGACCTGCGCAGCACGGACGGGCAAGGGCTCTTTGGCCGGTTGCTCGACGTGAGCGACGTGCTCGTGATCAACAACCGGCCGAGCGCGCTGGCCAGGTGGGGACTCGACTACGAGTCGGTCCACGGGCGCTGCCCCCGCCTCGTCTACCTCCACGTCAGCGGATACGGGGCCCACGGCCCGAAGAGCGACCGGCCCGGCTTCGGCACGCTGGCCGAGGCCATGAGCGGCTTCGCCCATGTCACGGGCGAGCCCGATGGGCCGCCCACCCTGCCGCCCTTCTTCCTGGCCGACGGGGTGGCCTCCCAGACCGCGGCTGCAGCCGTGATGATGGCGCTCTACCACCGCGACGTGCACGGCGGCGGCGGTCAGCTGATCGACCTGAACCTGATTGAGCCGCTGGCCCGCCTGATCGAGACCTCGACGCTGACCTTCAACCACCTGGGCTCGGTGCCGGGACGCGTGGGCAACCTGCTCCCGGCCAGTGCGCCGCGCAATGCCTACCGGACCTCGGACGGGCGCTGGATCGCCATCTCGAGCGCGTCGCCCAACATCGCCCTGCGCCTGTTCCGCGCCATCGACCGGCCCGAGTTCGTCGACAATCCCGACTACGCCGATCCCACCCGGCGCCAGCGCCACGCCGTCGAGCTCGACGCGATCATCGCCGACTGGATCCGTGACCGCACCCTCGACGAGGCGATGGACGTGTTCGAACGGCTGGAGGTGGCGGCCGCGCCGGTCTACGACGCACCGCAACTGTTGGCCGACGAGCACATACGCGCACGCGGCTCGTTCGTCGACGTGGACGACCCGGACCTCGGGTCCATGACGGTGCAGGCGCCCGTGGCACGCCTGAGCGACACCCCGGGGCGAGTGGAGTACCTCGGCCGGGACCTCGGGGCCGACAACGATGCCGTCTACGGTGGCCTGCTCGGCCTCAGCCCCGAGCGGCTCGACGCGCTGCGTGCGGCCGGGACGATCTGAAGCAGGAGGTACAGTGCGCGCACCCCGGGCCCGTCGCTCCGAGCTGGCCACCCCCGCCAGCAGCGAGCGTATGTGCGAGAAGGCGCCGACCGCGGGCGCTGACCTCGTGTTCCTCGATCTCGAGGACGCCTGCGCGCCGGCCGTGAAGGAGTCGGCCCGCGCCATCGCGGTGGGCGCCCTGACCGGCCTCGATTGGGGACGCGCGGTGCGCGCCGTGCGCGTCAACGGCATCGATACGCCATGGTGCCACGGCGACATCATCGAGGTCGTGACGGGAGCCCTTGACTGTGTTGACGTGCTCATCGTGCCCAAGGTACGTCGGGCCCGCGACGTTTGGTGGGTCGACGTGCTGTTGACCCAGCTGGAGACGAAGCTTGGGCTCAGCCGCCCGATCGGGCTGGAGGTGCTCATTGAGGAGGCGGAGGGCCTGGCCAACGCGCTCGAAATCGCCCAATCGAGTGACCGGCTCGAGGCGCTGATATTCGGGGCGGGCGATCTCTCGGCCTCGCTGCACGCGCGGGTGGACGGCAACTTCGACCCGATCGTGGACTACCCCGGGGACTTCTGGCACTTCGCCCGCGTGCAGGTGCTGACCGCGGCCCGAGCGGGTCTGGTGGACGCGGTCGACGCACCCTTCCCCGCCTATCAGGACCCCGATGGCTACCGGCGCTCAGCGCTGCAGGCGAGCGCGCTCGGCTTCGACGGGAAGTGGGCCATCCACCCCGGACAGGTGCCGATCGCCAACGAGGTGTTCTCGCCCACGCCCGCCGAGGTGGCCGAGGCCGAGGCGGCCATGGTCACGTACCGGGAGGCCGAGGCGGGGGGAGTGGGCGCCATCGGGCGCGATGGCAAGCTGGTCGACGCCGCCCACATGCGTCTGGCCGCCAACACCCTGCACAAAGCGCGCCTCAGCGGACGATGATCGGCATCCGTTCCCAACCTCGAACGGTCGAGGTCGGCGCCAGCTTGATCCCGCTGTAGTCGACGTTCCACTCGGGCCACCGGTTCAGCAGCTCGTCCAACGCCACGCGACCCTCGAGCCGGGCCAGGTGCGAGCCGAGGCAGAAGTGGAGGCCATAGCCGAAGGTGAGGTGCTGCACGTCCTTGCGGTAGATGTCGTAGACGTCCGGATTCTCGAATCGTCGCGGGTCGCGGTTCGCCGAGGCCATGGACAGCAGGATCGGGCTTCCGGCCGGCACGGTCGCTCCGTAGTACTCGATGTCCTCGATGACGTAGCGAGCGATGGCGTGGCCCGTGGGTTCGAAGCGCAAGGTCTCGTCGATGACGTTCGCGAGCAGGGCACGTTCTTCCACCACGGCGCGCCGCTGATCGGGGTGTTCGGCCAGGACCTTGGCCAGCCAGCCGATGAGACGCCCGGTGGTCTCGTTGCCCGCTCCGGCCAGGACCGAGGTATAGGTGAGGACCTCCTGGCGCGTGAGCGTCCGCTTTGTTCCTGCGTCGTCTTCGAACTCTGCGTTCAAAAGGACGGTCATGAGGTCGTCGGAGGGGTGCTGGGCGCGCCAGTCGATGTAGTCGGCGAACATCTCCCCGTTCGCCACCGCGTCTTCCACGATCACCATCGGCTTACCGGGTTTCGTGCGCAGGTTCTCGTCGGTCTTGTTCCGCACGGCGACCTGGTCCTGTTCGGGAATGCCGAGCAGCATGCCGATCACCCGCATGGGGAGCATCGTCCCGAGCTCGGTGATGATGTCGAACCCGTCGGAGCCGACGAGGGGTTCCAGGCAGCTGATGCAGTACCGGCGGACCTGGTCCTCCAACTGCGCCATCCGTTTCGGCGTGAAGACCCGCGACAGGAGCCCGCGCTGGGCCGTGTGGACCGGGGGATCCTCGAACATCACCACGCCCTTGGGCAGCGTGATGTTCGCCTTGATGATGTCGAGGATGTCGCTGTGGGTGCTGGTGAACACCCGCCAGTTCACCAACGCCTTCTGCACATCTTCGTGGCGGGAGAGAAACCAGAAGTCGTACCGCTCGTTGTGATAAATCGGCGCCTCGTCGCGGAGCCGGGCATAGGTGGGGTAGGGGTCCGCGTTGATTTCGACGTCGTACGGGTCGTAGTACACGCTCGAATCCCTCATGACCATGTGCCCGCCTTCGTCTAAAGTTAGAGCAGTTGTTCTAACTTATGGTTGGCTGACCTGTCAAGGGAATCCTCGGAGGAGCTTCGGAGATCGTGGAATTTGGGACGTATGCTCTGTTTTATGCGATGGTGCCGTGACCATGCCTAGGACGTCATCGGCCGTCGCCCGGCGTCCACGGGCGGCGACTCCGGAGAAACGACGGAGGCTGCTGGACGCCGCCGAGCTCATCATGCTCAGCGACGGCTACGCCGCGGTGACCTCACGGCGCTTGGAGGCCGAGACCGGTCTCAAGGTGCACTACCACTATGGGACCCTTGACGAGCTGTTCATCGCGCTGGTCCGTCGGCGGGGCGAGGGCAATGTGGCCCGGCTGGCCGACGCGCTGGAGTCGCCGGAACCGCTGCGGGCCTGGTGGAAGCTGGCGTCCGATCGGCGGGGCAGTCGCCTCCTGGTGGAGATCACGACGGCGGCCAATCACCGCCCGGCTCTCCAGGCTGAGGTGGCCGAATTCGCCCGGGAGGCCCGACGCATGCAAATCGAAGTGCTCGACGTGATCCTGGAGGAGTACGGGATCGACCGCGACGTCTTCCCGCCCGCGCTCGTCGCTGCCACCATGCAGGGCCTGGCCTTCGCCATGGCCTATGACCAGGCCGCCGGTTTCGACACCGCGCAGGACGAGGCCTCCGCGGCGATGGAGCGGTTCCTCACTCGCCTCGAGGCGGGGCGATCCGCCCGTCGTGGTCACTGACGTTCCGGTACGGAAGCAGTGATGAGCGCGCCGTGGGCGCTGCGGACCGAGCATTTCGCTGACGGCGTTCTGGGACTCGGCGAGTCCCGACCCCGTCTCTCGTGGAAGTTGCCCGACGGGGCAGCCCGGCAAGAGGCCTTCGAAGTCGAGGTCGACGGCCGACCGTGCGGTCGAACTGCCGCCGCGGCGCACGTCCTGGTGCCGTGGCCGGCCGGGCCACTGGGATCGCGCCGGCGCGCGGTGTGGCGCGTGCGCACCTGGACCGACCTCGGGGAAAGCTCCTGGTCGGCGCGCGCGTGGTGCGAGACCGGACTCCTCGAGTTCGCCGATTGGGTGGCGGCGTGGATCGAACCCACCGAGACCGAGCGCTCGGCCCACGTCTTGTCGCACGAGTTCCACCTGGACGCGTCGGTGGGGACGGCCCGCCTCTACGCCACGGCCCACGGGATCTACGAGTGCTTCCTGAACGGCCTGCGGGTGGGCGACCACGAGTTGACGCCGGGTTTCACGAGCTATCCGGTCCGGCTGAATGTGCAGGCCTATGACGTGACCGACCTCCTCGTCGAAGGCGACAACCGATGGGAGGTCGTGGTGTCCGACGGCTGGTACCGGGGCCGAACGGGAGGCCGGCAGGGCGTCGACGGGTTCGGGACCACCCTCGGCTTCCTCGGCCAGTTGGAGGCCGACGGCCTGACGGTGGCGACCGGTGCGGCCTGGCTGTCTGCGACCGGCCCCCTCGTCTCGGCCGACCTCATGGCGGGCCAAGTCGAGGACCACCGGCGGCGGCCGGAGGACTGGCAGCCCGTCGTGGTATCCGGCGCGCCCCTCGGCCCGCTGGCGTGGTCGCCCGCGCCCCCGGTCCGCCGCGCGGAGGAGTTGCGGCCCGTCTCCGTGACGAGGCTGGCGCCCGACCGCCAGGTCGTCGACCTGGGCCAGAACATCAACGGGTGGCTCCGCCTGTCCCGTCTCGGTCCGGAGGGCACCGAGCTGACGCTGGTGCACGGTGAGGCGCTGGAGCGCTCCGGTGACGTCACCCAGGACAACCTGCAGATGACGGACGACTATCACGACCACCCGGAAGGGCCCTTCCAGGTCGACCGGGTCGTCTCGGCCGGCCGGCCCGGCGAGGTGTTCGAACCGCGCCACACCACCCACGGGTTCCGCTACGCGCGGGTCGAGGGTGATCCCGGCACCCTGACGCCAGATGACGTGACGGGCGTCGTCGTGCACACGGACCTGCCGCGCACCGGGTGGTTCCGGTGCAGCGACGAGTCCGTCAACCGCTTCCACGAGATCGCCGACTGGAGCTTCCGGGACAACGCGTGCGACATCCCCACTGACTGCCCGCAGCGGGAGAGGTCCGGGTGGACCGGCGACTGGCAATTGTTCGTCCCCACCGCCGCGTTCTTGTACGACGTGGCCGGCTTCTCCCTCAAATGGCTGCGCGATGTGGCCGCCCAGCAACGGCCGGACGGCTGCATCACCAACATCGCCCCCGACCCGGTGTGCTGGCAGCAGGACCAGGGCGACATCTGGCGGATGCTCCAGGGATCCTCCGGGTGGGGCGATGCAGTCGTGATCGTGCCCTGGGAGCTCTGGCGCGCCTACGGCGACGACGGCGTGCTGTCCGAGCTCTGGCCCTCCATGGTCGGCTGGCTGGACTACGCGGCCACCATGGCGCGCACGCGTCGTCACCCCGGCCGGGAGGCCGACCGCCCCGTGCCCCTGCCGCACGAGGCCTTCCTCTGGGACGGGGGCTTCCACTGGGGCGAGTGGACCGAACCCGGCGTCGACGACGTCGCGGCGGAGTTGAGTTCCGATCAGGGATCGGTCGGCACCGCGTACCTGTGCCGATCAGCGACGCTGGCGGCCCGCATCGGCCAGCTGCTCGGCCACCACGACGACGCGCAGCGGTTCGCCGAGCTGGCGGCCAACGCCCAGAGCGCCTGGCGCGCCGAGTACCTCGGGCCCGACGGCACCCTCACGCCTGACACGCAGGCCAACCATGTTCGCGCGTTGGCCTTCGAGCTGGTTCCGCCGGAGCTCCGGACGAACGCCGCCGACCGACTGGTGGAGCTGATCCGGGCCGCCGGCACCCACGTCGGAACGGGCTTCCTGGCCACCCCGTTCCTCCTGCCTGTCCTCGCCGAGACCGGGCATCTCGACGTGGCCTACGAGCTCGTCTTCCAGCGCACGCCGCCGTCGTGGCTGGCCATGATCGACCGCGGCGCCACCACGGTGTGGGAATCCTGGGAGGGCGTCGACGCCGAGGGCGTGGCCCACGACTCCCTCAACCACTACAGCAAGGGAGCCGTCGTCTCGTTCCTGCACCGCTCCGTGGCCGGGATCCAGCAGGTGGACGGAGAGCCCGGCTACCGCCGGTTCCGGGTGGCGCCCGTCGCACCGGGCGGCAGTTTGACCTGGGCCGAGGCGGTGCACGACTCGCCCTATGGCCGCATCGGATCCTCCTGGCGCCGCCACGGTGATCGCTTCGAGCTGACCGTCACCGTCCCGCCCGGGACCGAGGCCGAAGTCGTCCTGCCGGGGGGCCGATCCCCCGAGCGCCAGGGCCCGGGGACGGCCACCTACGCCAGCCGGCTGCCGCCGGGAGCCTGATCGGAAAGGGTCGGGGAGCAGCCACTCCCCTTGGACATGTACCGGTCGTTCAAAACTGATAATGCCCTTCTCATTGGATGAGAGCCGTGCTACCATGACCCCGTCACCGACGGCGCGACGAGGACGAGAGGACCCGCATCATGGCGAAATGGCCGAAGCCACCGGAGGGGAGCTGGACCGAGCACTACGGGCTCGGCACCGAGCCCATCTCCTACGAAGACTCAATCTCCCCCGAGTTCTACGAGCTCGAGCGGGAGGCGATCTTCAAGCGCGCCTGGCTGAACGTCGGCCGGGTCGAGCAGCTGCCGCGCAAGGGGAGCTACTTCACCAAGGAGCTCGTCATCGCCAAGACCTCGGTCGTGATCGTGCGCGGTACCGACGACGAGATCCGGGCCTTCTACAACGTCTGCCGCCACCGCGGCAACAAGCTGGTGTGGCGTGACTTCCCGCGCGAGGAGACGAGCGGTGTCTCACGCCAGTTCGTCTGCAAGTACCACGGTTGGCGCTACGACCTCGACGGCGCGTGCTCCTTCGTCCAGCAGGAGCAGGAGTTCTTCGACCTCGACAAGGCTGACTACGGCTTGGTTCCGGTGCACTGCGACGTGTGGGCCGGCTTCATCTTCGTCAACCTGGCCGAAGAGCCCGAGCAGAACCTGATCGACTTCCTCGGCCCGGACGTCACCAAGCTCGACAACTACCCGTTCGAGAAGCAGACCGAGCGCTGGTTCTATCGCGCCGAGGTCGGAGCGAACTGGAAGCTCTACATGGACGCCTTCCAGGAGTTCTACCACGCCCCCATGTTGCACGCGAAGCAGACGCCGCCCGACCTGTCGAACTCCATGCAGGAGGCGGGCTTCGAGGCTCCGGCCTACTCGATCTCGGGTCCGCATCGACTCGTGAGCACCGCGGGTGTCCATCCGTGGACCCTGCCCGACAACATGCTCAAGCCGATGGAGCGCATCCTGCGCAGCGGGCTGTTCGGTCCTTGGGACAAGCCCGACCTCGACTACGACCAGAAGGCCGCCGGCATCAACCCGGCGGACTGTGACCCGTGGGGTCTGGACTCCTGGCAGATCTTCCCCAACTTCACCATCCTCGTGTGGGGCCAGGGCTGGTATCTGACGTACCACTACTGGCCGACGTCCCACAACACGCACATCTTCGAGGGCACCCTGTACTTCGTGCCGCCGAAGACGCCGCGTGAGCGGGTGGCGCAGGAGATCGCGGCGGTTTCTTTCAAGGAGTACGGGCTGCAAGACGCCAACACCCTTGAGGCCACCCAGTCGATGCTCGAGTCGCGTGTGGTCAAGCGCTTCCCGCTGAACGACCAGGAAGTCCTGTGCCGCCACCTGCACCGGGTGGCCGGTGAGTGGGTGGACGAGTACAAGAAGAGCCGCGAGACGGTGGAGGTGTGAGAGAAATGGCCGAAGCAATGCTGCCGAGCGAGTTCTCCGACTTGGAACCCTTCGCGACCACGTGGTGCCTGGCGTCGGAGGCGGAGCGCTTCGCGCAACGCCTGGTCGTCCCCATGGACAAGATGCAGGCGTTCTACGACGCCATCACGGCTCGCTATGAGGACGCCATGGCGTACTGCGACAAGTTCGCCATCGACGACATGCCCGAGGACGCGACGAACCTGATGCACATGCTGTACTCCATGATCATGGTGTCGTTCCCGGTCGAGTGCTGGGGCCAGGGCGCGGTGCCGGACACCGGTGCGGCCTACCTCGACTTGCTGGTCGAGCCCGGTCCCTGACCGGGAACTGAGCACCAGATCCGATCTCATGGCTGCATCCGGTCGTGACCCAAATTCTGTACCGACCGGTTGGTATCGTTTGTCGCATTCTTACGGGGCGCGGGGGAGCGGAATCGTTGGCTGATCTGACCACGATCTTGCCCTCGCGTCCCTCCCGAGGCAGAGGAGGCGGGGCCATGGGCACCCGGACGTCAGTGTGGGCCGCAGCGGCCCTCGTCACCGTGATGGGGTCGATGCTGGCCACCGGCGCGGTCCCGGCCGGGGCCTCGTCGAGCCCGGCCGACCAGGGCGTGACGAAGACCACGATCACCGTCGGTCTGCCCTACGTCGACTTCGCCGCCCTGGCGGACCTCGGCGTCAACATCAACGACGGCAGCTTCCCCGACGCGTACACCGCCGTCGCCGATGCCATCAACAAAGCCGGGGGCATCGACGGTCGCAAGATCGAGATGCAGATGGTCTCCATGAACCCGGCGCAGCCGGCGTCCGTGAATTCGTCGTGCACCCAGCTGACCGAGGACGACCACGTCTTCGTGTCCGTCTCCCCGGTGTTCCCCGACTGCTACCAGCAGACCCACGACACGCCAGTGATCGCGGGCTCCCTGCCGGGTGCGTTGCCGGCCAGCGCGGCGCCCGACTTCTCGTTCAGCCCGCCCGACACGCCCTTTGACGCCGTGCAGCTCGCCCTGTTCGACAAGGACGGCGTCTTCAAGGGCAAGAAGGTCGGGATCTTCTACGGCGCCGCCTCGGACGCGCCCGAGGTGGCGGCCGTGCAGGCCGACCTGAAGAAGCTGCACGTGCCGGTGCTCCTCACGGCCGAGGACAACGCGCCGTCGACGGACACGGTGGCGTCCGACCAGGACACCCAGACCATCGAGACCCGCTTCCAAAGCGCGGGCATCAACATGGTCATCGGCGTCGGGGGCTCGGGCTCGACGACCTGGCCCCGGGCCCAGTTCGACCTGCAGAGCACGTACAAGCCGACGTACATCGCCTCCAGCGAGTCGTCGTTGATCTCCTACGTGCAGTCAACCAAGGGCGCCAATCCCTATCTCGACGACGTGCTGGCCGCCACCTCGGTTCCGACCGCCTACCAGCAGTGGCGGGACCCTGCCATCAAGGCCTGTGCGGCCGAGGTCCACAAGGCCTACCCGTCGGACACCATCACGGCGCCGGTCAACCCCGCCACGACGGTCCAGGGCAACGACACGACGTACCAGTCGGTGATCGAAGCCTGCCAGTACCTGGCCTTGTTCGAGAAGATCGCCGACGCTGCTGGCAAGAACCTGACCGTGGCCAGCTTCACCAAAGCCGGCGACGCCCTCAAGGACGCCGACATTCCCGGGATCGGCACGATCTCCATGGCGCCGGGCCAGCAGTACGCCGTCGGTCCGGTCACCATCGTCCACTACGACCCGCAGACCCAGACGCTCGTGCCCGATACGTCGCTCAAGTAGAGAGACGTCCTCGGACGTCTCTCGCTGGGCGGTCGTTCGGTCGGGCTGCGGTTGGCGCCTACTTCACGACCGCCAGGACCGCGGACCTCGATGTGGAGCTGGAGGAACCCATCGGCGCCGCGGCAGCTCGGCCTGGTACGCCTGGGGTCGCCGGCCTACGTCACATCGCTTCGTACTCGACTACCACCGTCTGCCCCGACGGCACCGACTGGCAGGTCAGGACCCAGCCCTCCTCGACCTCCTCGGGGGTCAGAGCGTTGTTCGCCCGCATGGTGACGGACCCCTCCCGCAGGAACGCCATGCAGGTGGCGCAGTTGCCCGCCTCACAGGAGAAGGGCGGCCGCAGTCCACCGCGCCGCGCCGTCTCGAGCAGGGTGTCGCCGGGCTGGTAGGCCACCTCCACCTTCTTGCCGTTGAGGATCACGGTCACCCGCTCGGGCACGTCCGCCCCGCCCGCCGCCCCGCCGGCCGCCTCGGCCGCGGCGTCCTTCTCCTGCTGCTCGACCAGGAACCGCTCAATGAAGATGCGGTCCGACCCGACCTCGAGCACGCTGAGGGTCGCCTCAGCCAGGTCCATGAACGGTCCCGGTCCGCAGATGTAGAAGTCGGCGTCGGTGCCGCTGGCGTACCCCACGAAGGCGGCGACGTCGTCCTGAGTCAGGAATCCGCCGTCGGCGTCGAAGTGATGCCGCACCTCGACCCGGCCGGGATGCTCCGCCGCCAGACACTCGAGCACTTCCGCGAAGATCACCGAGTCGCGGTCGCGGTTGGCGTAGAGCAGCCGGACGGAGCGTTGCGTCGTCGCCAGCACGTGCTTGGCGATGGACATGACGGGCGTGATGCCGCTCCCGCCGCACAGACCCACCACCGGGCGTTCCGCCTCCCGGGGGCAGAACACCCCGGCCGGCTTGGTCAGCTCAATGGTGTCGCCTTCGTTGAGGTGGTCGAGGAACCAGTTGGACACCAGCCCGCCGGCCACCCGCTTTACCGTGACGGTGAGGTCGGCGTCCGTCTTGGGAGTGCTCGACATGGAGTACGAACGGAACTGCTCGTGCCCCTCGACGTGGACGCGGAACGTGCAGAACTGGCCCGGCCGGTAGCGGAACGTCTCGGCCAGATCGTCGGGGACGTCGAGGACGAAGGACGCGGCGTCGTGCGTTTCGGTCACGACCTGCTTGACCCGCAGCGCGTGGTAGCCGTGGTCGCGCCGCACGGGGTCGTGGTCGCTCACGGCGTCGGCCAGGCCACCGACTTCAGCTCGAGATACTGGTCGAAGCCGGCCAACCCGTTCTGCCGCCCGATGCCGCTGTGCTTGTAGCCGCCGAAGGGCATGTCGGTCTGCCCGATCGGCATGCCGCCGTTGACGGAGAAGCTGCCCGTGCGGATGCGCGCGGCCACGCGGAGGGCCCGCTCCAGCGAGCCGGAGAACACGCCGCCGGACAGCCCGTACACGCTGTCGTTGGCGATGCGCACGGCGTCGTCATCGTCGTCGTAGGGAATGGCGACCAGCACCGGCCCGAAAATCTCCTCCTGGGCGATGGTCATGGAGGTGACGACGTCGGTGAAGAGGGTCGGCTCGATGAACCAGCCCTTGGGCAGGTCGGCGGGTCGCCCGCCTCCGAGAGCGAGCGTCGCCCCCTCGGCCACCCCCTTCTCGATGTAGCCCAGCACCCGCTCGCGCTGCTTGGCGGAGACCACCGGCCCCATGACCACGTCGGGGCGCTGGGGGTCACCGTAGGCCACCGATCCCAGCGTGGCCTTCAGGATCTCCACGCCCTCCTCGTAGCGCGAGCGCGGCAGCAGCATGCGGGTCTGAATGGCGCAGCCCTGCCCGGCGTGGAAGCAGACCTGGACGCCCGATGGGACGGACGCGGCGAAGTCGGCGTCGTCGAGCACGATGGTGGCCGACTTGCCGCCCAGCTCGAGGAAGACGCGCTTGAGCGTCGCCGCCCCCTTTTCCATGATCCGCTTGCCCACCGACGTCGAACCCGTGAACGAAATCAGGTCGACCTTGGGGGAAAGCGTGAGCTCCTCGCCGACCAGGTGGTCCGAGGACGTCACGACGTTGAGCACGCCCGGCGGGAACTCCGTCTGCTGGGCGACCAGCCGCCCGATCCGGGTGGCGTTCCACGGCGTGTCCGGCGCCGGCTTCAAAATCACCGTGTTGCCGGTAGCCAGGGCCTGGCCGAGCTTGTTGAGAGTGACCTCGAGCGGGAAGTTCCACGGGACGATGGCGCCGACGACGCCAACGGGCTCCTTCCAGACCTGGCGCGTGTTGGGGTTGCCCCGCCGGTCCATAATCCCGCCCATGTCGCTACGCCACGCGAACTCGTCGATGAGCTTGATGGGGTAGCGCAACGCGCCGTCGAGCGGGATGTCGAGCTGGTTGGCGTGCGTCGTCAGGCGCGGGCAGCCGACCTCGAGGATCAGCTCCTCGCGCAGCTCCTCCCGTTCCTTCTCCAGCGCGTCCTGCAGCTGGGCCAGGCACTCCTTGCGCCGGTCACGGTTGGTCGACCAGTCGGTCTCGTCGAAGGCTCGCCGCGCCGCGTCGATCGCCCGGTGCATCTCGGCGTTCGACGCGGCGGCGACCGGGCCGAGCACCTCCTCGGTGGCGGGGTTGACGTTGTCGAACGTCCGGCCCGAATCGGCCTCGATCAGCTCCCCGTCGACGAGCATGCGCACTTCGTGGTCGGCCGTTGGTGCCATTGCCCACCCCTGTCTTTCCGTGTTTTTCTCGCGGTGCGGAAACCTAATTATCAAAAACTGGTAGGAGCATAATCGAAGAGTTAGAGAGGCAGCGCCGCCGGCAACGACCCGCTCGCCAGGACGCCGGCACCGACGTCACGCGTCAGGGCGCTCCCGGCTCCGAGCAGCTGGTCGAGCACGACGGTCCGCCGGAAATACAGGTGGAAGGGGTGCTCGGTCGTGAAGCCGATGCCCGCCAGCACCTGTTGGGCGTGGCGGGCCACCGTGCGGGCCGATCGTCCGGCCAGCCCCTTGGCCATGGCTGCCGTGGCCGGGCCGGGCTCGTCCCAGGCGGCGTCGAGCAGCCCGGCTGCCGCCTCGATCGCCACCAGACTCTCGGCCAATCGGTGACGGACGGCCTGGAACATGCTGATCGGGCGCCCGAACTGGATCCGCTCCAGCGCATGCTGGCGCGCCAGCTCCAGCATCGCCCGGCTGACCCCGACGAGCTCATGGCTCACGGCGAGCTGCCCGAGGACGGCGGCCGCGCGCCAATCGGTCGGAACACCGCCGCCGCCGGCGCCAGCCACGTCGACGATGCCCGAGACTTCGAAGAGGCCGAGTGTGGGATCGAGCCCGACTATGGGACGCCCCTCCAACGCATCCGTCGTCAGTACGAATGCGGCATCGCCCTCGCCGGAGGGGGCGACGGCCATAACGACCGATGCGGTGGAAAAGGCAGCCGTGCTCAGTCCTTCAACGGCGCAGCGGTCACCCTCCAGACTTGCCGGTGCGGCGGACTGACGGAGCGGCGGCAGGACGACGGCCACCCGTTCCCCGGTAATCCCGAGCGCGTGAGCGAGCAGCCGGTCCAGCGCGGACGACGTCACGCCCGCACGCCCCTGAGCCTCGAAGAACATCGAGACTGCGGCGCGCGGATCGACCTCGAGCGCGTCAGACCACCCCAGGTCCTCGAGAGCAGCGTCCAGCGCTTCTCCGGTCGACGACTCGGTGGCGCGGCGGACGGCGCCCTCGAAGAGCTCGCGCTCGGCGGCGTCCATCACCCATCGTCTCCGAGGGCCAGCAGCCGGCGGGCGATGATGTTGCGCTGAATTTCGGCACTGCCGCCATAAATCGACGCCGCACGTGAGTAGAGGAACTCGTCGCGCCACTGCTCGCTCGCCGGGTCGTCGCCGAGTGCCACCTCCGCTCCGAGTCCTTCGGCCACGACGTCGAACAGCGCTTGTTCCGCCGTGGCCAGGAGCACCTTGTCGATGGAGGTCTCCGCCCCCAGGGTCTCGCCGGCCGCCAGCCGTCGCTGCGTCGCGCGCGACCGGGCGCGGAAGGCAAGCACGAGTTGGGTCACCTCGCCGACGGCCGATGGGTCCAGAGCGCCGGCGGGGGCTGTCTCCACCAGCTGTTCCAGACGCCGCTGCAGGTAGGCGGCGCGTTGCCAGAGCGCGGTGCTGCGCTCGTAGGGCAGCAGGTCCATCGCAATCGACCAACCGCGGTCGACCTCGCCCAGCAGCCGGTCATGTGGGACGAGCACGCCGTCGTAGAAGACCTCGCAGAACTCGGGGCTGCCGTGCATCGTCTCGATCGGCCGCACCGTGATGCCGGGTGTGTCCATGTCGACGAACAGCGCGGTGATCCCACGGTGGGCCGACTCGACCGTGCCGGTGCGCGTCAGCAGCACGCAGCGCGAGGCGAACTGGGCCAGGCTCGTCCACACCTTCTGGCCATTGATACGCCACCCCTCGTCCGTGCGCTCGGCCCGGCAGGTGAGCGAGGCCAGGTTGCTGCCCGTGCCAGGCTCCGAGAAGCCCTGGCACCACACCTCGTCACCGCGCAGCAGCAGGGGCACCGTCTCGGCCGCCAGCTCTTCGGGCGCGAAGTCGATCATCGTGGGCGCCAGCACCTCGTGCATGGAGTAGAGGCCGGCCTCCACCAGATCATGCGACGTGACCGCCTCGGCCAGGTAGGCCCGCAGCAGGTTGGACCCCCCGAGCCCACCGACGCGCTCGGGCCAGCCCATGGACATGAAGCCGGCGTCGTAGGTCAGGCGCATGACCTTGCGCAGCTGCGCCATCTGCTGATCGAGCGTCCCGATGCCCTCGAAGTCAGGCGCCAGCTCGGCGGCGTGCTCGTCGAGCCAGCGGTCCACGGCGGCCTTGAACGCCGGGAGACCCAGGGCGACAGTGATGGCTAGCCGTCCGCCTCGTCAGACTCGTTCGGCATCGGCCTCGTCGGGTCGTGCGCCTTGCCCGAGTCGCGGGCGCCGCTGCGCCGCTGAAAGGTCATGGCCCGCGTCGCCAGGCGCCATCCCTTCTCCGTCCGCCGGTAGGTATCGGTGTACCAGCCAATGCGCATCTCGTGGGTCGTCTGATCGACGAAACACAGCGTCTGGTACCCGGTGCCGGTGTCGCCGTCGAGGTCGAGGACGGGGGTCCCCGTCATGAAAAGGCCCTTGGGGGCCGCGGCGACGAGCGTGGGAAAGTCTTTCAGGGTGTAGGTGGACCCGAAGGCGCTGTAGGTGCCGTCGGGCGTGAACACCTCCATCACGGCCTCGATGTCGTCCTGCGTCATGCCCACGGCGTAGCGGGCGAGCACCTGCTGGAGGTCGATGATGTCGGCGATCCGGCCCTGCTCCATAGCGTCCAACGATAACAAGATTCTCCAAATCTGCAATTGGTCTTGCGGCAGGCCCCCGGTCGCGACCTGCTCCGCCGGCATCCGTCGTGCGGCCAAAACCGCAGCCCCAGGGCGGAATGGGAGTGCAGATCTACTTACCAGCCGGCCTGCCCTTGGGGAGAGTCGTGCTCTCAAATAGGGGGAACGTTGTACAGTGGCCCGATGCCCGGGACTGACAACCCAGCCTCGCCGGCCGACACGCCGATGCGGAGGCGGGACCTGGCGGTGGCTCGCTCTCTCGACTCGGCGCGGGTGCGGAGCGAGGGTCGGGTCCAGCGCTTCCTCGACGCCGGGTTCGAGCTGCTCGCCAGCGCCGACTCCGGCAAGGAGTTCACCGTCCAAGAGGTCGTCGACCGTTCGGGGCAGTCCCTACGGAGCTTCTACCAGTACTTCGCGGGGAAGCACGAGCTGCTGCTCGCTCTCTTCGACGAGGCCATCCGCTCCACGGCCGACCGTCTCGAGGAGCTGGTCTCCAAGGAGGCCACGCCGCTGGACCGGCTGCACGCCTTCGTCGTCGAGTACTACCGCATGTGCCTCCCGGCGCCGAAGGGGCGGGCCTCGAAGAACAACCCGACCCCGGTCATGGCGGAGTTCTCGCACGAGTTGCTCACCGGCCACCAGGCGGAGGCGTCCCGAGCCTTCGTCCCCCTCGTGGCCTTGGCCGAGAAGATCCTGGCCGACGCGGTCGAGGCGGGCGTCGTCCGACCCGGTGTCGAGCACGAAGAGGATGCGGGCACGCTGCTGTCCACCATCATGTTCAATGCCGCATACGCGCCGACCATCAGCGGCATCGAGCGCGACGACGCCGGACGCGCCGCCGAGCAGGTCTGGAAGCTCATCTCGGGCGGCATCGTCGCCGGCGCCAAAGCCTGAAGCGTCCGCGTCGGAGTCCTCTGGGGCGACCCGGCGCGTCGGTGAGGTTCTGGAGGACCCAGACGTCCCGGATGCGTGGCCGCCCTACTGATCCGGCCCGCCGCTGAATCGAACGATCCGTAGTCGGGCGCTCAGCCGGCCCGGCGCAGCGCCGGTGCGACCGACGCCAGGAATTCGCGCGTACGCTCCGCCGACGCCTTGATCTCGTCGCGATCCTCGCCCAGCGGCACGATCCGGCAGTTGAGATCCGTCACGCCGGCCTCGGCGAAGCCCTGCATGCGCTTCTCCATCGTCGCCTCGCTGCCACAGATGAGGACGTCGCCGATCGTCCGGGCGTCGCCGTGCTCCATGAGGCGTGCGTAGTTGGGTGACTCGACGACCTCGCTCAGGGTCCGGTTGGTGCGCTCGATCGCCGCCGGCACCTGATCGTCGCTGCACAGGCACACCGGCACCCCGGCCATGACGCGCGGCGCCGATCGGGCCGCCGATGCAGCCGCTTCCGTGATCTGCGGCACGATGTGCGACGCGATCGTGCGCTCGTCGGCGAGCCACAGGACGGTGCCATTGGCCCGCTCGCCGGCCAGCTTCAACATGACCGGCCCCATGGCGGCGATCATGACCGGCGTCGGCGTGATGTCGGTGACGTCCAGCGGTTGGTTGATCGTGAACAGCGCGTTGTCCACCTCCACCCGACCGGGCCCCGCCAACGCCTGGTCGAGGACGTCGAGGTAGCAGCGCATCGTCGTGGCCGGGCGATCGTAGGGCAGGCCAAGCATGTCCTGAATGATCCAGTGGTGCGACACGCCGAGCCCCAAGGTGAAGCGGCCGCCGCAGATCGCTTGCGCGGAGAGTGCCTGCTCGGCGAGCACGACCGGGTGACGCGGCTGGATCGGCACGACCGACGTCCCGATCTCGATGCGCGAGGTCACTGCGCCCATGAGGGCGACTGCCATCATCAGGTCGAACTCGTCAGGGATCTGCGGCGTCCAGATCGTGTCCAGGCCGGCCTCGTCGGCCCAACGGGCGTCGGACTGGAGCTTCTCCACCTTGGTCGCGTAGCGACCCCGATCGGCACTGACTTGAACACCGATCCGCATGCCGGCTCCTTTCGTCCTTCGTCGGGCCCCGGCCGGTCTGCCCCGGTTCGGGAAATGGCATTCTCGCCAAAGGTATATGTTATTTCTGTTTGGATGGTGGTGTGGTGGGAGGTCCCACCGACACGTGCATGGCACGAAGGGGAGGACGCGATGGCGCAGGTCAGCCGGGTCGCGGTGGTCACCGGTGGCGGCTCGGGCATGGGCCGCGCCATCTGCCGCCACCTGGCCGAGCAGGGACGGAAGGTCGCCGTCCTCGACATCAACGGCGACACCGCCCTCGAGGTGGCCAAAGGGCTCGAAGGCGACGGCTTCACCGCCGCCGGCATCCAGGTCGACGTGAGCGACCGCTGGGCCGTCGACGGCGCGCTGGGTGAGGTCCGCACGAGCCTGGGCCGGGTGGAGATCATGGTCACCAGCGCGGGGATCGAAGGGTTCAGCGCTTTCCTCGACATCACCGCCGAGCAATGGGACCGCATGGTGGCGGTCAACCTGTCGGGGACGTTCCACTGCCTGCAATTGGCCGTGCCGGACATGCTCGAGGCCGGGTGGGGCCGCATTGTGACCATCTCGTCCTCGTCCGCCCAGTCGGGCACCCGGCGTATGTCGCACTACGTCGCCACCAAAGGCGGCGTGATCGCGCTGACCAAAGCGCTCGCCCTCGACTTGGCACCGCACGGCATCACCGTCAACACCATTCCGCCCGGTGTCATCGACACGCCCATGATGCGGCGACCCATGGAGTCCGGCGCCATGGGCGGCCTCGATCAGATCCTCGCCCGGGCACCGCTCGGGCGCCTCGGCACCCCGGACGACATCGCCGTCGCCGCGGCCTTCTTGTGTTCGGAGGAGGCGGGCTACATCACCGGCCAGCAGATCAACGTCAACGGTGGCTGGTACGTCTAACCGCCGGGAGTGTCAGGGGGCAGGATCGTGACCACCATCACCACCAAGAAGCTCGGCCACGTGGGGACAGAGGTTCTCGGCCTCACGGTCGAGGACCTCCGGCAGGACGACACGCTCCCGGCCGCCTGCATGGAGGCGCTCGAGGAGAACGGTGTCCTGGTGTTCCGCGAGCTGCACATCGACGACGAGACGCAGGTGCAATTTTCGAAGAGGTTGGACGACGTCGGCAAGGCGGAGCCGGCTCCGCTGCCGTCGATCTACACGGTGTCGCTCGATCCGTCCAAGAGCCACACAGCGGCGTACACGAAGGGGACATTCAACTGGCACATCGACGGCGCCCAGGACGACGTCCCGGCCAAGGCGACGACGCTCAGCGCCGTCGTGCTCTCGGCCACTGGAGGCGAGACCGAGTTCGCCAGCACCTACGCCGCCTACGACGACCTCAGCGCGGACGAGAAGGAGCGGTTCGAGTCGGTGCGCGTGCTGCATTCCTTCGAGTCCTCGCAGCGCCAGATCAACCCGGACCCGACACCCGAGGAGTTGGCCCGCTGGCGCGAGAAGCCCGACAAGGAGCACCCACTCGTGTGGCAACACCGCTCCGGCCGGAAGTCACTCGTCATCGGCGTCACCGCGTCACACGTGCTGGGCATGGACCTCGACGAAGGCACGGCCCTGCTGGCCGACCTGCTGGCGCGGGCGACGGAGCCCGACCGCATCTACCGCCACGAGTGGTCGGTGGGCGACTTCGTCGTCTGGGACAACACCGGGGTCATGCACCGGGTCCAGCCCTACGACCCCTCGTCCCAGCGCGAGATGCACCGCACGACCATGAGCGGCGACGAGCCCATCCAATAAGAGGAGCCAGACGATGAGTGATGTGACGATCCTGAAGGCCGACCGCTGGTGCGACGTCGAGGCGGGTGAGGTGCGCTCCCCCGCCATGATCGTGATCGACGGCAACGAGATCGTGGCCGTCAACCCCAAGGAGCTCCCGAGCCCGGCCACCGAAGTCGACCTGGGCGACGTGACGCTCCTGCCCGGCCTGATGGACATGGAGCTGAACATGCTCATCGGCGGGCCGGGCGGCCCCGACGGCCTGCCCGACCCCATGCACGGGGTCAAGGACTCTCCGGTGTACAGGACCCTGCGCGGAGTGGTCAACTGCCGCACGACGCTCGAAGCCGGTTTCACCACCGTGCGCAACCTGGGCCTGATGGTCTACACGGCCGGCTTCGTGCTCGACGTCGACCTCATGACGGCCGTCGACAACGGCTGGTTCTCCGGGCCGCGCATCTTCCCGGCCGCGCACGCCATCACCCCGACCGGCGGACACCTCGATCCCACCATGTTCCAGAGACTCGCCCCGGGCATCATGCCCCAGAGCGTCGAGCAGGGGATCGCCAACGGCGTGCCCGAGGTGCGTAAGGCCGTGCGCTATCAGATCAAGCACGGAGCGAAGCTGATCAAGATCTCCGCCTCCGGCGGCGTCATGTCCTTCAGCACCGCGGCGGGGTGCCAGCAGTACTCGGACGAGGAGCTCGAGGCCATCGTCGACGAGACGCACCGGGCCGGCCTGCGCACCGCCGCCCACGCCCACGGCGACGCCGGAATCCGCGCCTGCATCCGCGCCGGGGTCGATTGCATCGAGCACGGTTCGCTGGCCACCGAGGACACGCTGAAGCAGATGGTCGACCACGGCACCTTCCTGGTGGGCACCACCGCGCTGGCCGACCACATGGCGGTCGACCGCATCCACCCGATCCTCCAGAAGAAGGCGGCCGAGATCTTCCCGCAGGCCCGCCGCATGTTCGGCCAGGCGCTCGAGCTAGGGGTGAAGATCGCCTGCGGCTCCGATGCGCCGGCCATCCCGCACGGTAGCCAGGCCGAGGAGCTCATCTCCATGTGTGATCGCGGCATGACGCCGATGCAGGCCCTGCAGGCGGCGACGTTGACCAGTGCCGAGCTGGTGCAGCGCGAACACGACCTCGGCCGCCTGGCTCCGGGATACCTGGCCGACGTCATCGCCGTGCCTGGCGACCCCTCCGAAGACATCAAGGTGACCAAGGAGGTCTCGTTCGTCATGAAGGACGGCCGGATCTACAAGGGCGGCTGAGCGCCATGCCGGAGAACGACGACCTCAATGCGGCGCTGGCCCTGCGGCGCGCCATGCTCGGGGACGCCTACGTCGACGCGCAGGGCACCGACCCCAACCCAACCATGGGCGAGTTCAGCGACTACATCACGTCCATGGCCTGGGGCGTGTGGGCCCGTGGCGGCGTGCTCAGCACGCGCGATCGCAGCCTCCTCGTCCTGGCCATGACGGCGGCGCTGGGTCGCATGGAGGAGTTCCGTCTCCACGCGAGTGCCAAGGACCGTACGGGCGTGACCGATGACGAGCTCGACGAACTGCTCTTTCAGATCGCGGCCTACTGCGGTGCCCCGGCTGGGAACGCCGCTAAGCGGGCGCTGCTGGCCGTGCGGGCCGAGCAGCAAGGCAGCTGACGGTGACGGTCGGCTTCGTCGGGCTCGGCAACATGGGCAGCGTCCTGGCGGCCAACCTGGTGGCGTCGGGTCACGAGGTGATCACCCACGACGTTGCCGGCCCCGAGCGCAGTCCCGACGGTGCCGCGTTCGCCAGCTCGATCGACGATGTCGCACAGCGCGCCGAGGTCGTCGTGCTCAGCCTTCCCGACGGCTCGGTGTCGGAACAGGTGGCGCGCGCCCTCGTCGCGGCGCCCGATCGGCGCACCACACACGTCGTCGACACGTCGACCATCGGCGTGGCTGCCGCCCGGGACATCGACGGGCTCCTCACGGCGGCCTCCATCGGCTATGTCGACGCCCCGGTGTCCGGTGGTGTGGCCGGGGCCCGGGCCCGCACACTGTCGGTCATGTACGCCGGGGGGGAGTCCGCCTGCACGGCGGTGGAGCTGGTGCTCGCCGGGCTGAGCGACCGCCGGCGTCGGGTGGGGGACAGGCCGGGCATGGCCCAGGCGCTCAAGCTGGCCAACAACTTCTTGTCCGCCACTACGCTGGCCGCCACGAGCGAAGCGGTGGCCTTCGGCCGGTCGGTGGGTCTCGACATGGGCACGATGATCGAAGTGCTCGACACGTCGAGCGGGCAGAGCGCGGCAACCAGCGACAAGTTCCCCACGCAGGTGCTGACGGGCCGCTATGCCGCCGGCTTTACCAATTTGCTCATGACCAAGGACCTCCGCCTTTTTCTGGGCGCGGCCGAGGAACAAGGAGCGCCATCGGCACTGGGGCCGACCACGGCTTCGGTGTGGGAGCGTTTCGCCGACGCGGAGCCGGGAGCGGACTTCACGCGCATCTATCCTTTCCTCGCCGGAACCGACTGAGCGTTATGACTGCGACCTGGCGGCCGGAGCTCATCGCTCCGCGTGCTCGTATCATCTCGGACAACGACTACTGCGGTCGGAGCTGACTCCGTTTGCGGGTCAGCTGTACATGGACCTTGTCGGAGAAGCAGGGTTCCCGGCTGGGTCATCAACATGGTGTCTTGCGGTTTCGTCGACGGATTGCCCGTCGGATTGCAGATCGTGGGCTTCCACGGCACCGACTCGAAAGTGCTTCGCCTGGCACGCGCGTTCTGTGCGGCATTCCCCCGCAGGGAACGACCACCGGTCAGCTGATAGATAACCGCCCGCGCTGACCTGCCGGCGCGACTGACCCGGCGAAGTCGCCGCGCAACCTCGGCTCGGGGCGTCCGAACACGGCCGAGTTGTCGGCCGCATCCCGGAGCACACAATGAGCTCCTACCAGGGGAATGACGATGATAGCGATAACATCAGACTGAGCCTAGGATCGACACCATGGATCGCATTGCATGCAACGAAGGCTGGACCGTGCACCCGAAGACGAACCGCTTCGCGGAGCGCATGGGCATGGGGCCCGAGCCAGCCGACGTGACCCTTCCGCACGACGCCATGATCGGCGGAGAACGCTCTCCGTCTGCGAGTCCGGCATCGGGGTACTTCCTCGGTGGCGTCTGGCAGTACCGACGATCCCTCGATGTATCGCCGGACCATGCCGACGCGTGCATCCTCCTGGAGTTCGAAGGCGTCTACCGCGACGCTCGGGTGTATGTCAATGACGCGCTCGTGGCCCACCGCCCGTACGGCTACTCGGAGTTTGTGGTGCAAATCGATCCGTTGCTCCGGTTCGGTGAGCACAACGAGATCAGAGTCGAGGCCCGGGCGCACGAGGACAGTCGGTGGTACTCCGGTGCGGGTATCCACCGAAACGTCTGGCTCCTCCGAGCGGGACGAATCCATGTTTTACCCCGCGGCGTGCGCGTGACGACCCCAGAGCTCGATGATGACATCGCCGTGGTCGCTGTCGCGATCGATGTCTGCAATCACTCAAACACGATGTCGAGTGCCACCGTCGGGGCCGAGCTCCTCGACGCTGAGGGCACGGTCGTCGCCAAGTCCAGCGCGCCCGCCTCCACCGTGCCGGGGGAGACGGCAGTCGTGCGCCACCGGCTCGCCGTGGCACGTCCGCACAGGTGGGCACCGGATGACCCGTACCTGTACAGCTGCCGGGTCACGCTGGCAGACGGGGAGGAAACTCTTGATGTCGAGACAACGACGTTCGGCATGCGTACGTTGTCTCTCGATGCAGTGCGCGGCCTGCGTGTCAACGACGAGCCGATTCTCCTACGTGGAGCGTGTGTCCACCATGACAACGGTCCACTCGGCGCCGGTGCGATCGACCGAGCCGAGGAGCGCCGGATCGAGATTTTGAAGGCGGCTGGGTTCAATGCCATCAGGAGCGCCCACAACCCCGTGAGCCGGGCCATGCTGGGTGCGTGCGATCGACTTGGTGTACTCGTCATCGATGAGTCCTTCGACATGTGGGCGGAGCCCAAGAGCGAGTTCGACTACGCGCTGCGATTCCCCGATTGGTGGGAAGCCGATATCGAGGCCATGGTCCGCAAAGACGTGAACCATCCCAGCGTGATCATGTACAGCATCGGGAACGAGGTGCCCGAGGCCGGTCGACCGTATGGCGCCCGGCTGGGCCGTGCCCTGGCCGAGAAGGTTCGCTCGCTCGACGGAACTCGGTTCGTCACCGAGGCGATCAGTGGACTGCTCATCGGTGGACCAGAACTGATGGCCGAGCTCAGGAAGAGCATTGACGAGGGAATGGCGCGCCAGGCCGCGGAGTCAGGCGAGGAAACCGGGGTCAACACGGCCGTGACGAACCTGGCCGACTGGTTGAACCAGCTCATGACGTCGCCTGTCGTCGCCGCCCGGTCCGCCGAGACCCTCTCCTATCTCGATGTGGCCGGGTACAACTACATGGAGTCGCGCTTCAAGATGGACGGTGACCTCTACCCGCACCGAGCGATCATGGCCACCGAGACGCACCCTGCTGCCATCGACACCGGATGGGCGGGTGTCATCGACAATCCGCACGTTATCGGCGACTTCGTCTGGACCGGCTGGGATTACCTGGGTGAGGCCGGCGTCGGCCGCACGGTCTATGCCCAGCCGGGAGAGGCCGCGGGACCTGCCGCCTTCCAGGGGGAGTATCCCTGGCTGACCGCATGGTGTGGCGACATCGACATCACCGGTCATCGCCGACCTCAGTCGCACTATCGGGAGATTGTTTTCGGGCTGCGGACAGACCCGTTCATCGCCGTGGGGCGCCCTGAGCATCACGGCGAGGCTGCCGGCGCCACCCCGTGGGCGTGGAGCGACGTCGTCTCCAGCTGGAGCTGGGAGGGTCACGAGGGTGCGCCGGTGACCGTCGAGGTCTACGCCGACGCGGACGAGGTGGAACTGTTGGTGAACGGCAGATCCGTGGGTTCGCAGCCTGCGGGCAAGGCCAACCGCTATCGGGCCACCTTCGAGACCGTGTTCGAGCCAGGGCGCATTGAGGCCGTGGCGCGACAAAACGCCACCGAGTGCGGTCGGACCGAGATCCGCTCTGCTGCCGGACCCGTGCAGCTCAGCGCAACGGTCGACCGGAGTGAGATCAACGCGGACCCCCGCGACCTGGCCTTTGTCACCCTCGCGCTGGTCGACCACGATGGCGTGCCATTCGGTGTGGGCGCACGCGTGGTCGAGGTCACGGTCGACGGCCCAGGGGTGCTCCAGGCGCTGGGCTCGGCGAATCCGCTGAGCGAAGAGGCGTTTACCCTCCCACGTTGCACGACCTTCGACGGACGCGCGTTGGCCGTCGTCCGCCCCACTGGCTCGGGAGCGATCACCGTGACGGCCGCGGCGGAGGGGTGCGACCCACAGCAGGTCCAAATTGACGCCACGGCGTGAACGTCGATGACCTGGGAGCTGCGCTGGCACCCCTTCCGGGGTACCTGGGTCCTCTTTACGTCCCACCGGAGAGACCGCCCATGGATTGGTGAGGCGGTGGCGCCGGAGGAACCGACTCCAGCGGTTGACAACGCACTCGCTCCGGGAGGTAGGCGTCTCACCGGCACCAACCCGGACTACGAGGGGGTGTACGTGTTCACGAACGACCTTCCGGTGTTTTCATCGGAGGCACCGGTGCCGAGTCCCGGTGACAGCCTCTACAGGACTCGTCGAGCACTGGGGAGCGCGGAGGTCCTCTGCTACCACCACGACCCCACGCGTTCTCTGGCCGACCTGACGGATGACGAAGTAACTGCGGTGATCACCACTTGGCGCGAGCGCACGCGGTACCTCCAGTCTTTGGAAGGTGTGGAACACGTGCTGATCTTCGAGAACAGGGGGGCGATGGTCGGCACCTCCAATCCCCATCCTCATTGTCAGATCTATGCGGGATCAATGGTCTACGCCACGATGGCGCGTGAAGCCGCGGTCGCCCGGAGTTATCGCCGAGAGACCGGCGGCTCGTTGCTCACCGATGTCGTCCATCGCGAGCTGGCAGGCCCGCGTATCGTCGTCGAAGGGTCGCATTTTTTTGCTTGTGTACCCTGGTTCGCACTCTATGCGTACGAGGTGCACATCCTGCCGCGAAGGCCAGTCATGTCACTCGTCGATCTGGACGAGGAGGAGTGCCTTTCGCTGTCACTCGTGCTACGTGAGGTGGTGCGTCTCTATGATGCCTTGTGGGGCTTCCGCCTTCCCTACGTGTTGGCGGTGCACCAGGCTCCGGTGGGCGACCACCCCGACTACCCCTTTCATTTGGAGCTGCACCCACCGCTGCGGGCGCCCGGCCTGTTGAAGTATCTGGCCGGTCCTGAAGTCGGGGGCGGAACGATGACGAACGAGTCGGACCCCGACCAGAAAGCGGCAGAACTCCGTGCGGCCCGGGCCTGACGACACACGACGTCTGCTTTGTGAGCTCGGCGACCACGTGCGTACCCTGGTCGCCAACGCTCGCGGCATGGATATGTCCGCCATAGCGGGGGCGACCGCCGCAGACACGATCTACGCGATCGACCGCGTGGCTGACGACGCCCTGGTGTCCTGGTTCGAGGAGCATTGGCCCGATGTGAGGCTCGTGTCCGAGGGGCTCGAGGAGCCAGTCGTCGTCGGGGACGTCCCGGCGTGGACGGTCATCGTCGACACCATCGACGGTACCCGTGGATTGATGTATGACAAGCGGTCAGCCTGGTGCCTGGCCGCGGCTGCGCCACCGGATGGCTCGCTGGACGACATCGTGTCGGCCGCCATGACCGAACTTCCGACTTCGAAGCAGGGTGCGGCTGACCAGTTGAGCGGTACGCGTGAATGCGGCCTCGTGGCCGAGCGCATTGACCTACGGGACGGGACAAGGATCCCCGTGTCCGAACGACCCTCGACGGCGGCCTCTCTCCAGCACAGTTTCAGTGGTTTGGCCAAGTTCTTTCTGCCGGGCAAGCCTGCACTGGCGGCCCTGGAAACGGAACTCTTCCGCCGTCTCGGCTGCGACACCGTTTTTGACGACGAGTACATCTCGAGCGGCGGGCAGCTCCATGAACTGATGACGGGTCGCGACCGGTTCGTGGCCGACCTCCGCCCATTGGTCGAAGCCGAGGCCTTCGCGTGCCATCCCTACGACCTGTGCACCTCGATGCTGCTGACCGAGGTTGGAGGAGTGGTGACCGACCCCTGGGGTCGCCCGCTGGACGCGCCGCTCGACACGACCTCGACCGTGGCCTGGGTCGGCTACGCCAACGAGACGCTGGCGGCTCAGATCTCGCCGATCTTGGCCGAGCTCGTGGATGGCCTCGGTGCGGAGTAGCGCGCCCGGTCGCTTGGACCTGCTTGGTGGCGTGGCGGACTATGCCGGCGCCCTCGTCCTGGAGATGCCGACCCGTCAATCGGCGCACGTAGAGCTGGAGGGCGATGGCGACCTGGTCGTGGGTCCAGCCGTCCTGTCGAACGACGAGCTGGCTCGGTTGGCGAGCCTCCCGTATGAAGTGGTGCGAGCGGCACTGGCGGAGCTGCCCCGGTGGACGCATTACGTGATCGGCGTTGCCGTCGTGCTCCTGCGGAACGAGGTCATCAGTGCGGCAGGCGGGACTGTGGTGATTTCGTCCGACTTGCCGGCATCCGTTGGTGTTGCGTCGAGCGCAGCAGTCGAGGTGGCCACCGCCCGCGCCCTGGGCGCCGGAGCCATTGATCCGCTCCGCCTGGCCGCACTGTGCCAGGAGGCGGAGAACCGGGTCGTCGGTGCTCCCTGTGGGATTATGGATCAGGTGGCGGTAGCCATGGGTGTGCCGGGCGCAGTGCTCCCGATCCTGTGCCGGCCGGCTTCCGTCGAACCGGCTGTCGACGTGCCGGACGCGCTCGAGGTCGTGGGTTGGCCGACAGGCGTCGCTCATGACGTGGGAGGGGAGCCCTACGGGCGGGCGAGAGCGGCCGCCTTCATGGGCAAGAGGATGGTCGAGGACGCCACAGGTGGTTCCTGGGCCTGGGTCAGCGAGCTGCCGAGTTCGGCCGTGGAGTCACTCCCCGACGAACTTAGCGGGTCCGCGTTCCTCGATCGCTGGGGAGACCACGGCGACGCCGCTACCTCGGTGGATCCGAATGAGACGTATCCCGTCCGTGCGGCGACGGGCTTCGGCGGAGCAGAGCATGCACGCAGCGTCGCCGCACTGGACGCGCTCCGGCAGGGTGACGCGCACACGGCAGGGGAGTGCATGGCAGCGAGCCACGCCGGTTACGACGCAATGGGACTCGGCCATGGCGCGTCATCCACCTTGGTCCGGGAGGCTCTGGCGAGGCCGGGCGTTCATGGGGCTCGGTCGAGCGGGGGTGGCTGCGGGGGGACCGTGGTCGTCCTGTGTGACCGCGGCGCCCTTGACGACCTTGATGGGCTGATCCGTTGAAGGTGTGCTTCCAATTGCGAGTCAGGCTTTTGGAGGGGGTGCGGTGCTCTCGCGTCGGACCAGCTCGGCCGCAACGACAACATGTCGCTCGACAGCGCTGTCATCGATGATGGACAGCATGAGTTGCACGCTGCGCCGGCCGACTTCGCCGAGGTTCTGCCGAATGGTGGTGAGGGCTGGGATGAAGTAAGCCGATTCCGGCGTGTCGTCGAAGCCGACGACGCTGACGTCGGCGGGAACCTCCCTGCCTCCGTCGTGAAGGGCGCGGACAATGCCAAGGGCCATCTGGTCGTTGGCGGCGAAGACGGCAGTGACGCCGCCTTCGCGGGCGAGCCGTTGGCCGGCGGCATAACCACTGCGTGCGCCCCAGTCGCCGATGATCTCGCGACGTCGGGGCGCCCGACTGGACCGAAGCGCCTCAGACCACCCACGCACCCGTGCGTCGGCATCGAACCAGTCCTTCGGCCCACGAACGTGGTGGACTGTCGGATGTCCAAGCTCAATGAGGTGCTGGGTCGCCAGTCGGGCCCCCATCTGTTGGTCGATGGTGACGGTGGCCACGTCCATCTCGGGGTCGCCGCCCACGACCACGAGTGGCACGCCGGGATCGATGCCGGTCACCGCATCCACAACCTGACGGACCGGGGCGACCACGATCACGCCTTCTGCATGGGATGTCCTGAGGTGTTCGAGGGTGCTGGTCATGTCACCCCCACTCCGGTCCGCGGTGACGAAGGTGACACGGTGCCCGACTTCGCGTGCCGCCGCCTCAATCCCGAAGAGGGTGTGCGAAGGGCCGAATTGCTCTGTCTCGACGGCGATGACCCCCAACGTCCTCGATCGACCTCCGGCGAGGACGCGCGCTGCAGTATTGGCGCGGTAGTCGAGCGCCCTCATGGCCCTCTCTACCCGGCGTCTCGTCTCCACAGTGACGCCCGGATAGCCATTGAGCACCCGAGACACGGTCATGACCGAGACTCCGGCTCGGCGGGCCACATCCGCCATGACGGCTCGCCGCGGCGGCTCTACGTCAGGTTTTTTCACCTGGCTCATCGAGCCCGAGTGGCGGCGTCGGCGTACGCCGCACGGATGGCCCTCCGGTCGACGGTCTCGTCAGGTTCGACGACGTGGCCTTGCCCGAGACCCCACGCTTCGGTGATGTCAGCGAATCCGCATTGGAGGTGGACGGCAGCGGCCTGGACCGCTCCACCGCGAGCGACGAGCTCGCTGTCCGACGGCACTAGGACCACGCGGCCCGTCAGATCGGCGACCACGCGACGGTATGCGGCGCTCCGCGCTGCTCCACCTACGAGGATGACACGGCCGTCTGACGCCGGCTGTCCGAGAGCGTCTGCCGCCGAAAGGAGGTTGCACACGACCCCTTCGACGGCGGCGCGGGCGAGTTGTGCGGGCGTCGCGTCGCTGCGGATCCCAGAGAGCGTGCCTGTAGCCGTGGGACGATTCGGTGTCCGCTCGCCATCGAGGTGCGGGACGAGCACAAGGCCGCCCGAACCAGGAGCAGCGTCCAAGGCAAGCGCGTCGAATTCCTCTTGGCCGGCTCCCAGGAGCCGAGCGACCGAGTCGGTGACCTTGGTCGCATTCATAGTGCAGACCAACGGTAGGAAGCGACCTGCTGCATCGGCGAACCCGGCGACGGTGCCCGTTGGATCGGCCGACGCGACATCGCTGACCGTGAAAGCGGTACCGCTGGTACCGAGGCTCAGCGCAAGGTCTCCGGGCCGCAGACCGAGGCCGAGGGCGGCTGCCATGTTGTCGCCGGTCCCGGGACCAATCACTGCTCCCGTATCGGGCCACTCCCCGGCCACGGCATAAGGCGTCAGGACTTCGGGGACCAACTCCTCCCAGGCCAGCGACGGGTCGATCAACTTCAGTAGGTCGAATCGGTACTTCTCCTGGCGTGGTGACCAATAGCCCGTCCCGGAAGCGTCGCCCCTGTCGGTGACCCGCCGCCCGGTGAGCCGGAACGTGAGCCAGTCATGGGGCAACATCACCGAGGCCACCTGTTCGAAGATGTCTGGCTCTCGGCGGCGCAGCCAGTGCAGCTTGGTGATGGTGAAGCTCGCTACGGGAACGCTGCCACAGGCGTCGGCCCAGCCGGCCGGCCCATCGGGCAGCAACGAGAGCAGCGTCTCGGCGTCATCCGCCGACTCGGTGTCGTTCCATAGCTTGGCTGGACGAAGAGGCTCACCGTTGTCGTCGAGGACCACGAGACCGTGCTGCTGTCCGGCGATAGCGAGGGCGGCTGGGCGATGTGCGTCGTGCACGCCAGCTTGTGCGCAGGCCGCGCGGAAGGCCACTTCCCACTCGCGGGGGTCCTGCTCGCTCCGCGGAGGTGCGGTGGGCGGGTGCGGCGCGCGACCCGATGCCACCACTGCGCCGGTGTCGAGGTCGTATCCCTGTACCTTGCAGGCGGATGTGGACGAGTCCACCCCGACCACGAGGGGCACTAGTGAGCCCCGAGGAGCAATTCAGTAACCAGCTGATCGAGCCGTTCGAGCCCGTATCCCTGCTCCGCCAGCGCATCCTCGTCGAACTCGGAAGAGAGGATTTCACCGAGACCACCGGCAGGTGCAGTTCGCTCATGGAGGTCAGGCGCTTTCGCAATTCGCAGCGCCTCTTGGATATCGGCATCCTCGCGGAATCGCCGGGCCTTTTCAGCCAGGATCAGATAGGTCCGCATGCATCCGCGAGCAAAATCCCAAACGCCGTCCGCGTCCTCGGTCCGGTAGGGGTGCGCGTCGAAGTGCCGCATGCCGTCCCACGCTGCATCCTCGAGAAGCTTCACCGTGTAGAAGGCGTCGCGGATTCCCTCTGAGCCGAATCGGTAATCCTGGTCGAACTTGCCGATGCGCTGTGCATTGAGGTCGATGTGGAACAGCTTGTCGTGCCAGAGCGTCTGCGCCACTGCTTGCGAGAACGAGAGCCCGCTCATCGTTTCGTGGGCGAACTCCGGGTTCAGCCCCACCATCTCAGGCCATTCGAGTTCGTTGATGAACGCCAACGCGTGGCCGACCGTGGGAAGCAAGATGTCACCGCGGGGCTCGTTCGGTTTGGGCTCGAGAGCGATACGCAAACCGAGGTCGCGGGTGCGGATGTGCTCACAGCAGAGGTCCACGGCTTCCTTGTAGCGGTCGAGAGCAGCCTGAACGTCCTTGGCGGCGTCCACCTCAGCTCCTTCGCGTCCGCCCCACATGACCTGCACCTCGGCTCCCAGCTCTGCGCCGAGTTCCATTGCCTCGCATGTCTTCTTCACTGCGAACCGCCGAATGGCGGGGTCGTTGGCGGTAAACGCACCTTCTTTGAAGATGGGACGCCAGAACAGGTTGGTCGTGGCCATCGGGACCTTCATGCCTGTCTCGTCGAGTGCGTGCCTAAACCGCTTGAGGATGGTCTGCCGCTCCGTGGGCGAGGCACCGTAGGGGACAAGGTCGTTGTCGTGGAAGGAGACCCCGTAGGCTCCGAGGTCGGCCAAGCGTTGTACGGTCTCGACCGGATCGAGCTCCTCCCGGACGACAGTTCCGAACGGGTCACGTCCAGGATTGCCGACGGTCCACAGCCCGAAAGTGAACCGGTGCTCGGGGCGGGGTACGTACGAATCGGTCATCTCAGGTGTCCTTCCTCCGTTAGCTGGCTCAACCCACTGCGGCGTGACTGCGCTCGTGTCCTGCCCGGCCCGGGCTGTACCGGCATCGTAATGATAGCGTTATCAGAAAATCGGCAGAGGGCTGCTGCGAGGCTCCATGGGTCTCGTCTCGGTCCACTTAGGTACTCGCCTATCGGACCGAGCGGACTCCGTGGCGGCGGAGGGAGGCGAGATGGTTCGGTGGGGTGTCATGGGTCCTGGCGCGATCGCCGTGGGCTTCGCCGACGCGATGCGACTGGTCGACGATGGCGAGATCGTCGCAGTGGCGTCGCGGGCAGCCGCGAGGGCGAACGAATTCGGCGACCGGTTCGGCATACCCAACCGCTACGACAGCTACGCCGGGCTCGGGGAAGACCCGAATGTCGATGTGGTCTATGTCGCTACACCCCAATCGCGGCACGCACCTGACACGTTGGCCATGCTCCGGGCAGGCAAGCACGTGCTGTGTGAGAAGCCATTTGCCCTTAACGCGGGGCTCGGCGCGCAAATGGTCGAGGAAGCTCGGGCGCGAGGGTTGTTCTTGATGGAAGCCATCTGGAGCCGTTTCCTGCCGAGTTACCGGGCGATCGTCGACGTCCTCGGCGCTGGGCGCGTAGGAGAACCACTCCTGGTCGAGGCAGATTTCGGATTCCGCCGCCCGGTTGATCCTAAAGACCGTCTCTTCAGGCTCGATCTTGGTGGCGGCGGCTTGCTCGACCTGGGTATCTACCCGATCCAGCTCTGCTCGCTCGTACTTGGCCCTCCCCAGCATGCCGCTGCGGAGGGGGTCATCGGGGAGACTGGTGTCGACGAGCACGTGGCGGCAGTGCTGCGTCACCCCGGCGGAAGACTTGGAGTCGTCAAAGCCTCCTTGCGGGTCGGCATGACTTGCACAGCCCGGATCTCGGGTACCGAGGGCTCGATCGAGGTTCCCGCTCTTATGCACTGCCCGAATGCGATCACCGTTACAACCGTGGATGGATCAGAACGCATCAACGGCTCCTACGAAGGCAACGGGCTGCGCTTTGAGATCGAAGAAGTCCACCGCTGTCTGGCGGCGGGGGAGACCGAAAGCAGAGTCATGCCGCTCGACGAGACGATGGTCTTCGCCACGACCCTCGACTCGATCCGCGAACAGATCGGACTCGTCTTTCCAGGAGAATGACATCGGCTGGTCCGCCGCCCGCGGATCAGCCCGCCCCTTACCGCAAACGGAAGAGGACCTCACCGGCGTCGGGTACGACGAGCGCTTCCGGGTCGGCCGTCCACGCCGCCAGGTCGACCGAATCGGGGTCCATGTAGTTGAGGTTCGCTCTCGTCACGACGTCTTCGGGGATGCCGGTGGCGAGGGTGACCCGCACGCGTTGACGCTCTCCGTGTACGGGGTCGTAGGTTCCCGCTCCGTAGAGGTGCGTGGAATGGGCGAGTTCCCCGCGGGGATGATCTCGGTATTTGTCCCAGTTGGCCAGGAAGAAATCGCGTGAGTGGTACCCGACCCCCTCCTGGTCAGGGTGCATGGCAGCTATTTCTGTGATGTGGGGCGCATAAAGCACGACCTCACCTCCGTCGGCCACGACAGGCTCGACCTTGTAGAAGCCCTTGGCCCCGGTCCAGAGGTCCGCGTACCGAGGCGGCACGACCGACAGCACCCGGCTAACGGGCTCCTGCAGGTACTCGATGTGCGTGTCCGCCGCGATGTCCGCGGCCGCCGCCCACGCCTGCTCCGGTGCGCCGAAGGAGAGCGAATGCAGCCCCCCCGTCGTATGGTCGACCACCGCACACAGCGCGTGTCGCTCTCCTGGCACGAGCCGTGCCGCCGCATCGATCAGCGCACGAACTGGAGTGACGCCGCGCGTGCCGATGATCGTACGGCTCGTGATCAACGCGCCGAGCCAGTGCGTCACGTCGATGAGCTCCTGGCCCGACAACCCGGGGAACAGGTACTTGTTGCCCCCGGAAAACCCGACCACCTCGTGCGGGAGCACTGGCCCGATGATGATCGTCACGTCGCTCTCCAGGATCAACCGGTTGATCCGGACTTCGACGATCTCCCGAAGCATTCCGTTCGACAGTTTGGACACGGTGTCCGCACCCAATGTGCCAACGCCGACAAAGGTCGTATCTACCCACCATTCATGGTTCACCACACTGAAATCGCACTGGCCGACCATCGCGTTGATCGCTTTCTCCGTCATCGGTGCATGTGTGCCGAGGGCAACCACCGCTATGCAGGAACGGACGCGTGTCTCGACGGCCGCGGCCACCGCCGACAGGAGCAACGGGAGGGGGCAGGTCCTGGTGGCGTCCGGAATGACGAGACAGAGCGAACGACCGTCAAGGTCCAGCTCCGCCAAACGCGACTGAATGAACGCGCGCGTCTCCGGCACTTCCAGATCCTCTTGGCGACCCCGGATCGTGGTGATCACGCCCATGCTCGAAGAAGTTCTATTCCTTCTTGAAGAAGGCGCGCGAGAGTTTCGGCCACCGAGGACACGAACTCACCCTCGAACGCGTCACTGAGGGCGAGGTGCGCAAGGTGGCCCAGGTCACCCCGGGCCGCGGCCGATCGCAATCGCACGCTGGCCGGATCTTCAACAATGGCGGCCTTACCCCCGCCGAGAGGCAGGCCGCTGGCCAACGCGACCCACAACGCGGCAACCGTTGCGAATCTCGTGGTTTCGAGCCCCGCTCGCTCCCGGGCGAGCACGATCGATCCCAATCGTTGCGGCAGTTTTCGGGACCCGTCGGCCCCGACCTTCGCGCAGGTGTGGCCGAGGCTCGGGTTCCCGAAGCGGGCCAAGGCTTCGGTGGCAAAGGATTGCGGCTGCAGGCTCGTGGGCAGTTCGGCTACCTCGAGGACGTCGTCGACGAGTCTTCGAACGAACGCCGACACGACTGGGTGACTTGTCGCCTCGGCAATCGTGGTGCAGCCAGCAAGGATTCCGCAATAGGCCAAGGCGGAATGCGGTCCGTTGAGCAGCCAGAGTTTCCGTTGCTCAAAGGGGCCGACGTCATCGACGATCTCGACGCCCACCTCTGGAAATGGGAGCACCGACTCCTCTTCGGTCATCACCCACGAGCGATGCCGCTCCGTCGTCACGGCGCCGAGGTCGACTAGGCCGAGCTGCTGACTGATCTGCTCGATGTCCTGTTCAGTCGTTGCCGGCACCATGCGGTCGACGACCGAACTGGGAAACCGGACCTCCTCCGCAATCCATCCTGGAAGCGAAGGACTGAGGCGCTCGGCAATCTCGGTCACACGGGCGCGCAGAAGGACTCCGTTGCCCATCACGTTGTCGAGGGAAGCGATAACGGGAGGTACACGTCCCGAGGCGCGACACCGGGCCAACCCCCGCGTCAGCACCCCTAGGGCTGAGGACGAGAGTTCTGCACGTTCCAGGTCGTCTTCGGTGAGGTCGTACCCCTTCTCCGTGATGGTCAGGGTCACGAGGCGCGTGGTGGGTGCTACCAAGGCGCCGAGTGCCGCGTCGGGACCGCTGGATGCTGACGTGATTGATCCGATGATGCGGGGACTGGAAGCGGCTCCGGGTTCGCGTTCGGCGACTGCATAGAAGCAATCCTGTGGCGTCAGCTGATCGGCGACCGTACTGCTGTGCAGCGACGTGGCGTGGATCAACGCGGGCCAGCCCAGTCGAGAGAGATCGTCGGCGTAGACGGCGAGGTGGGCCCGGACGAAGGCACCGAGCCCGAGATGCGCAATGCTCGCTGGCGCCGTTCTGTCGTATGTGGGCACCGTCCCGATCCGTGCCCGACCAAGTGTGCGGGTAGACAGACGCGCTTGCGTTTCGGTCGTGGCGTTCATGATCGAAGCTCGCGCTTCGGCGTGTAACGTCGAGGACCGTGGGGACTCCGAGACGCGTCACGATTCTGGACGTGGCGGCCCGAGCCAAGGTCCACCCGGCGACCGTGTCGCGCGCGCTGAGCCGTCCGGAGAAGGTTGCTCCCGCGACGCGTCAGCGGGTGGAGCGCGCCGTGGAGCAGCTCGGATTTGTCCCGAACCGTGCCGCGCGGGTGATGAAGACGGGTCGGACGGGCAACATCGCCGTGATCGTCCCCGACATCACCAATCCGTACTTTGCCTCCATGGTTCGTGCGGTTGAACGCACGGCCCGCGCAGCCGAGCTGCAGGTGTTGCTTGCGGATACCGGCGAACAACCAAAGGAAGAGGTCAAGGTCGCACGAGCCTTCGCGCACGACGTCGACGGGTTCGTCGTCCTGTCCCCGAGGCGCCTCTATCGCGAACTCGGGGCCCTCGGTTCGATGCCGGCGGTTTTCGTGCAACGTCCAGTCCGCGGTCACGCCTCGGTGCTCTTGCGGAGCGCACCGGCGGTTCACGAGGCGCTCATCCATCTCGCCGCGCTCGGGCATCGTGACCTGGTCTTTTTGGGAGGGCCGACCAGCTCATGGGCTGCAGGCGAGCGGCGAGCGGCGGTCCGCAAGACCGGTGGTGCGATGGGCATGCAGGTCGAGATGATCGACACGCCCGCCCCCACCTTCGAGGCGGCGGCAGACGCCGTGCCGCGGGTCCTGGACAGCGGCACGACGTCTGTTATCGCCTTCAACGACCAGATGGCATTGGGCGTGATCGCCGGTCTCGCTCGTCTCGGCCTCTCCGTCCCGGACGAAGTCAGTGTGATCGGGTTCGATGACGTACCCATGGCGGCCATGGTCGCGCCACCCTTGACGACCATTCGACTGCCGACCGACGAGGCCGGCGTCGCCGCCGTGGAGCTCTTCCAGGGAGAGGGGACGCCGACCACCGAGCTGTACGGCACGTTCGTTCCCCGAGAATCCACCGGCAGAGTCACGAAGAAGCGAGCCAGCGCTGGCGCAAATGGTGCGCGGCGGCCTTCGGGCGGCGGTCGCGGGTAAACACCCCCTTCTTGTTGCCGTCGACTCGCATGAAGGACGGCGGGGTGGCAAAGTCGGCAAAGTTCCACACCTGCTCCCCGACGACGGCGTCGATGCGGTCGAAGACGCGGTGATAGGTGTCGAGCAGGGCGGCCTGGTACTCCTCGGTCCAGACGACCGCATCGATGGCATGCAACCCGGGCATCGCGTCGGCCCCGTATTCGGTGACGATGATTGGCTTGCCGTGTCGTTCGACCCACCCCAACAGCTCGCGCTCGAGACCACGCTCAGCGGCGGCCAGGTCTCCGGGCTCGACATACCACCCGTAGTACCGGTTGATCATGATCACGTCAGCTAAATCGCTGACCTTGCAGGCGTCAGGCTGGGCGAACATCATGTTGACGAATCCCACCGGCCGGGTTGGATCGGAGGCACGGGCCAGGTCGAACAGCGGCTCGAAGTAGGTGCGCGCGTCGTCGGTGTGAGATTCGGGCTCGTTGGCCAGGCTCCAAAGCACGACACACGGATGGTTCTTGTCGCGGGCGATCAGCTCCTCGATTGCTCGGCGGTGGGTCGCCTGCGTGGCGGAGCCGATTGTCTCCTCACTGAAGGTCGTCTTGGGACCGCCGAGAAAGAGACCGCCCCCGACGCCGAGGTTCAAGCCGACCGCAGCAGTCTCGTCGATGACCACGATGCCGAGTCTGTCGGCCAGGTCGAGCACCTCCTCCGCATAGGGGTAGTGGGAAGTGCGGAACGAGTTTGCCCCGAGCCAGCCCAACAGCGCGAAGTCGTGCACGGTCGATACATCGTCGTGTCCCCGTCCGTGCACGTTGAGGTCTTCGTGCATACCGAACCCACGGAAGTAGAACGGTTCGTCGTTGATGAGGAAACGGGATCCGTCAACCCGGACGGTCCGGATCCCTACCGGCAGCACGTAGCGGTCGACCAGATCGTCTCCATCCAGCAGGTCGACACGGAGTTCGTAGAGATAGGCGTTTCCGGGTTGCCAAAGATGGGGTGCAGGTACCCGAAGTTCGCCTCCACCGCCGGTTGTCGCGGCCACCGGCGTCTCCTCGGCGTCGTAGAGCTCCACCCTCACCGTTGGCTCTCCCGGCGAGTCGACAACGGTCGAGTATCTGACAAAGGCGACGTCTGGCTCTCTGTCCGTAGTCACTGTGACGTCCGCGATGTGCGAGGCCGCTGTCGAATACAGCCAGACACCTCGATGAAGGCCGGCATAGTTGAAGAAGTCGTGGTATTGCCGCTGGCGACGCTGACCGTCCGGCATCTCCTCGACTACTCCTGGTGGGATCGATTCCCAGGTCAGCTCATTGTTGACCGCGACGGTGATGCGAACCTCGGACCCGGGGTGGATGATGACGTCGGTGAGGTCCGCCTCGAAAGGTGTGTACCCCCCCTCGTGCGACACGACGTGCTCGTCGCCCACCCAGACGTCAGCGCGGTGTGTCGCGGCATCGAACCGGAGGACGACCCGACTGCCCTGCCACCCGTGGGGCACGAAAACGGTCCGCTGGTACCACACGTCACCAACATGCTCATGGACCGCTGGATCAACGAGCACGTCGTTGTAGCTGCTGGGGACGGGCATCGGGATCGAATTGATCAGTCGCCTCTGCCACCAGCGCTGTTCGCGTCCGACTCCATTCGTGTCGACAGTGAAGTCCCAGAGGCCGTCGAGGCGTTTCGCCTCTCGTCTGGCATTCTCCTGCGGTCGGAGCATCGTTCTCCCTTGTTCGTTCGATAGTCAGGCGGGCCTGTGCCCGATAGTCGAATGCGTCGAGAACGCAGATCGGCGATCGCCTCCACGTCCTCATGATCTGTGTCGAGCACCGACGGACGACTTTCCCGCTCCCATGAGACCTACCAAGACGATCGCGGTCACTTGACAACGTGAAAGGCGCGTCGTGCGAGCCCGTATGCCAAGTCTGATGCGATGTTCGCAGCATCTGCATCGTCGATTCGGTGCTCGGCGAGGAGGCCGGCCAGGAAGCCAGCGTTGACGCGGCGCGCCGCGTCGTGCCTGGCCGGGATGGTCAGGAGGGATCGGGCGTCGTCGTTGAATCCCACCAGGTTGGAGAACCCAGCGGTCTCGACGACCTGGTCGTAGAACCGTCGCATGCCCTGCGGGCTGTCGTAGAACCACCACGGCGCACCGAGCCGCAGAGCGGGGTAGTGGCCTGCCATCGGCGCCAGCTCACGCCCGTAGGTCGTCTCGTCCAGGGTGTAAACGACGACGGTCAGGTCGGATTCGTTCCCGAACCGGTCGAGCAAGGGCTTGAGCGATGTCACGAAGTCGGCGGGCTTGGGCATGTCTCCGCCGATGTCGCGCCCGAAGCGCGCGGCGAGGAGCGCGTTGTGGTCGCGCCACGAACCGACGTGCAGTTGCAGGACGAGTCCGTCCTCGAGGCTCATGGCGGCCATTTCGGTCAGCATCTGGGCGCGGAACAACTCGGCGTCGCCGGGCTCCGCGTTGTCCTTCACGATGCGAGTGAAGAGGCGTTCTTTCTCAGACGGTTGAAGATCTGCAGTCGCCGGCGACGAGTGCCCATGATCGGACGCCGTTGCGCCCGCTCCAATAAATTGGTGACGTCGCACACGAAGAGCGTCGAGGTAGCCGGGCCACCTGGCGGTGTCGATGCCCGTCAGCTCCGCCAGCCTGCGGAGGTTGTCCTGGAAGTCGCTCCGCTCGGGATCGACTAGGTCGTCAGGTCGGAATGTTGGCACGACGCGACCAGGCCAACCGGACTTTCGAATTCGTGCGTGGGCATCAAGCTCAACCGCGGCGCCGTCGGTGGTCGCCAGGAACTCGATTCCGAATCGGTCGTAGAGCGAACGGGCGCGGAAATCGTCACCAGCGAGACGGCTCGTGACCTGGTCGTAGATGTCGTCGGAAGACTCCGCCCGAAGGGACTCCTTCACCCCCAGGGTCTCCTCCAGGGTGTAGTCGAGCCAGAGCTGGGACGGTGTACCGGCGAAGAGGTGGTAGTTCTCGGCGAGCCTCCGCCAAATTTGACGACCATCCGTCTCCGTAGGGGAGCCGTCCAGGGCGAGGACACCGAGCGCTCCCAACGGCATACCCTGGCTGTAAAGGAGTCGCAGCACGTAGTGATCCCTGGTGATCAGCTCGAAGGCTGGATCACCGAGGGTGGAGTTCTCGGCGAGCGCAACGGGGTCGCAGTGCCCATGGGGGCTGATGATCGGGAGGTCTTTGGTCAGCTCATACAGGGTGCGGGCCACCCTGCGGATCCCGGGGTCGGCAGGGAGAAGTCGATCGTAGTGCAGCACGTCACTGCAAAGCTTTGCACATAGAACCAGAATTCGCCACATTTACTCGACTCCGAGGTCCGAGTTGTTGCGAAATACGCCTCGATGCTTACAGTCGTGAAAGGCCGGGAACCAGGCACGTGCAAAGCTTTGCATCAGTGGCCCGGCATGTGTCACACTGCGGTCCGGTAGTGGCGACAGCCGCATAGGGGAGGGCACACCATGTTGCAGCGAATCGGGTTCGCTACCGGAGCCGCGGTCGCGATGGTCGTCCCACTGCTGGCCGGGACGGCGAGGATGGCTGGGGCCGCCCCCAATCAGGGTGTGACGTCGACAACGATCAAAGTTGGGGTTCCTTACATCGACCTCTCTTCTCTCGCCTCACAGGGGGTGAAGCTGACCCAGGGAAGCTGGCCCGATGCCTATGGCGCCCTCATCGCCAATCTCAATGCCCACGGCGGCATCAATGGTCGAAAGGTCGTGGCGTATTACTCGCCGGTGAACCTGGCCAACGGAACGGTGGGCGTGGACTCGGTCTGCACGACCCTGACGGAGGACGACTCCATTTTCGTCGCCCTCTCGCCCTACGAGCCGAACTGCTATCTCGTGAATCACGACACGCCGACGATCAATGCCACAATCGAAGGCTCCATCACGGGTCCGAGCGCAGCCAATTTCACGCTGACGGCTCCTGCCACGGCATACGACCCGCTCCAGCTCGCAGTGTTCAACAAGATGGGTGACTTCAAGGGGAAGAACGTTGGCGTCGTTGGTGGCGTGACGGCCGATCAGAGTCAGGTCACCGCTGACATCGCCACGTTGAAGAAGCTGCACGTGAACGTCGTCCAGTCCGCGGTCAATTCGGCACCGGCTGGCGATCAGTCGGCGATCATCGCGCAGGACCAGGTCATAATCAATCGCTTTCAGAGCGCCGGAGTGAATGAGGTCGTCGCCGTCGCCTCTGCGTCTTCGGGTTGGCCCGCTGGCCTCGCCGAAACCCAGGCCACCTTCAACCCGCCGTGGATCGCGCTGGACTCCTCGGCGCTCTCCGGCACCCTTTCCGGTGGACCCGCCGGGCAAACGCCGTTCCTCAAGACACTGACGACGTCCTCGCCCACACTCACGAGCCTGCAGGTTTTCAGCGACCCAGGCATCCAGAAGTGCATCGGCATCATCAAAAAGGCGTATCCCACCGACGAGATCGCCACCCCGAGCGCGACGTCGAACAGCCAGGACCACAGCTGGGTCGCGCCGGAGTACGCATGCGAGAACTTGGCCCTCTTCTCCACGATTGCCAAGGCGGCCGGAAAGAACCTGACCGTCGCCAACTTCACCAAGGCGGGGTATGGGCTCCGAAACTTCACCATTCCCGGCTCGGGCGGCCCTGTCTCGTTCGGTCCCGGACAGGCCTTCGCCATCGGGCCGGTCTTTGTCGGCAAGTTCGACGCAGCGACGAACCAGCTGGTCTTCTCGACCAAATCAGCCTCTTGAGGGATTGGGGGTCTGATCCGGCCGAAGGTCAGGGCGGATCGGGCACGTGACGTTAGCGGTAACAGGGGCGTAGTGTGCCCCCCGTGCAAACTTGGGGTGGGAATGCGGTAAGTCCCTCGACCGGCGGGTCGGAATTCAGGTGAGTGCCACACTGGAACCCGGTTCGGGAGCTGCCCCGCCGGCGGTAGGCGACAATCCCACGGACTTGGCCCGCTTCGTGGCAGACACGGCCCAGGACCGTCAGGTCTCGTCAAAGAAATCTGAAGAGATCCTGCTGCCCGAGGATCTCCTGCCGGGGACGCGCGAGGAGCACGTCTCGTTGCGCGAAGGTCTGCGCAAGTCGGGTTACACCACGTTCGTCATCCTGGCCCTGATCGTCGCGCTCGACAACCTGCAGAGTGCAGGACTCGGCGTCCTGGCCCCGAACATCCAGGCGTCCTTCCACGTCAGCTCGGGTGTGATCGTCTTTGTCGCCGGCATCTCAGGCGGCTTTCTCGTGATCGGCATCGTTCCCATGGGGTGGATGGCCGATCACTTCCGCCGATCGCGCATCATCGGATTTGCCACCCTCTTTTTCGGCGTCATGGTGTTTCTCACCGGACTGGCCACGAACATCCTGACGTTCTTCCTGGCCCGCTTCGGCGTCGGGGTCACCCAGGCGTCTGCCTATTCCGTCAACGGCACACTCTTGGCGGACACGTACCCGATCAACCTCCGGGGCCGGATCTTCTCGGCCATGGGTATGGCCACCGGGGTCGCCACAGCGCTGAGCCCCGTCTTGGTCGGAACCATCGCGACCGTTGTCGGGGGTCCTAACGGCTGGCGCTGGGCCTTCTACATCCTGGGACTTCCTGTCATCGTCGTTGCATTCATCGCCTTCCGCCTTCATGAACCTCCCCGGGGGCAGCACGAGAAGCTCGATGTGCTGGGTGAGGTGATCGACGACACCAAGCCCATTCCACCGTCCCTCGAAGCCGCGTGGACGCGCATCATGAAGATCCACACCCTGCGCATGGTCCTCATCGGGTTCACCGCAATGGGTTTCGCACTCTTCACCGCTCCGGTCCTCGGCAACCTCTTCTTGAAGCAGCAATACGGCCTCGATGCCTTCCGCCGTGGGTTGATCGGAACCTTCGCCAGCATCGGCGTTTTGGTCGTCCTACCCTTCGTGGGGCGTTACTACGACGGCCTGTACCGTCGCGACCCTGCCATGGCCCTGGCCCTCATCGGCAAGATCATCCTGCCAGTCGCGGTGCTCGTGCCGATCCAGTACTTCATGCCCAACGCCTGGCTGTGGGCCTGTTTCGCGGTCCTAACGACCGTGCTTTCCATGAGCGCGTTCTCCATGGTCGGACCGGTCCTGACCTCAGTCGCTCCGTACCACCTGCGTGGAATCACCGGCGCCGTGGGTTCCATCTACCTCTTCTTCATCGGGGCCACCGGCGGCGCCATTCTCTCGGCCGGCCTCGACCAAGCCTTCGGCCCTCGAGCAGCCGTGATCATCTTGATGGTCCCGACGACGATCATCGGCGGGATCATGATCATCCGGGGTTCGCACTACATCCGCAACGACCTCTCCCTGATCGTCCTCGAACTCCAAGAGGAGCAGGAGGAGCACCAGCGCCAGGCGGACAACCCCGACGCCATTCCAGCCCTCCAGTTGAACCACGTCGACTTCAGCTACGGACACGTCCAAGTTCTCTTTGGCGTCAGCTTCGAGGTCAAGAGAGGCGAGGTGCTCGCGTTGCTCGGCACGAACGGTGCGGGCAAGTCCACCGCGCTGCGGGTTGCGGCCGGACTAGCCACGGCAGATCGCGGGGTGGTCCGCCTGAACGGCCGGACCATCAGCTATGCCACCCCGGAACAGCGCGCCAAACTCGGCATGCATCTGCTTCCCGGTGGCCACGGCGTCTTCGGAGAGATGACCGTCCGAGAGAACCTTGAGATGGGCGGTTTCGTCTATCGAGGTGATCAGGCCGACCTCGAACGGCGCATCGAGCGGATGTTCAACCTCTTCCCTGCATTGGAAGCAGCCAAGGGACGTCGAGCGGACACCATGTCCGGAGGACAACAACAGATGCTGGCGCTCGCTATCGCGCTGTTGCACGACCCCCAAGTGCTCATGATCGACGAGCTATCGCTTGGGTTGGCGCCCGTAGTCGTCCAGGAACTCATTAGCGTGGTCGAGCGCCTAAAGAGCGAGGGCGTCACCATGATCATCGTGGAGCAGTCGCTGAACGTCGCTGCCGCGATCGCAGACCGTGCGGTCTTCCTCGAGAAGGGACAGGTCCGATTCGAGGGCGCCATCGCCGATCTCATGGCGAACGACGACCTGGCCCGGGCCGTGTTCTTGGGCGGTGAGGTGCCCGCCTGATGCTGGCTGTCGGGTGGATCAATTCCCAAATTGTCTGGGACGGTCTGATCCAGGGTCTCGCCATCGCGCTCATCGCCGTGGGTGTGGTGCTCGTCTACCGGGCCACGAGAATCATCAACTTTGCCGTGGGCAACATGGGCGTGATCGGTGCGGCTCTCCTCGCCCTCCTCGCCGTGCAGTACCACGTCCCGTTCTGGGTGGCGCTCGCCATCGCGCTCATCGCCGGCCTCGCGTTCGGCGCGGCGATCGAGATGACCGTGATCCGCAGGTTACGCAATGCCCCACGTGTCGTGGTCCTGGTCGCCACGATCGGTATCGGTGGATTGGCGCAGGTCATCGCCTTCAAGATCCCGCAGCCTTCGGACGCCAGTGCCCACTACCCCGCCGCCTTCGGTTCGAGCACGTGGACGATCGCCGGGGTGAGTGTGCGCGGCGCCGACCTCGCCGTGCTGATCCTGGGTCCGGTCGCCGTTGTCGCTCTTATCTGGTTCCTCGATCACACCATGATCGGCAAGACCGTCAAGGCCAGCGCAGCCAACCCTTCGCTCGCTCGCCTGTCGTCCATCTCGCCCAAGCTCGTCTCAACCATGGTGTGGTCCCTGGCGGCCGTCCTTTCGACCCTCTCGGTCATCCTCTTCGCCGGCGAGTCGTCGACGGCCGCCGGACTGTCCAACCTCGGCCCCGAGACACTCGCCTACGGCCTCGCAGCAGCGGTCATTGCCGGAATGCGCTCCTTCCGGATAGCAGTCCTGGCTTCCGTCGTGATCGCGATCGTGCAGAGCGCCCTCTCGTACAACTTCTTGGGCACGCCGGGCATCACCGACCTCCTTTTGTTCATCGCCGTGTTCGTAGCCGTGATCTTCGCCAAGCGGGAAGGGGAGGACTCCGGTGTCTTCGCCTTCTCGCCGCGCACGCGACCGATCCCCGAGCGCCTTCGCTCCATCTGGTGGGCCCGCAACATCGACAAGGGCGGCATCCTGCTGCTCGGCGCGATCGCCGTGGTACTGCCTCTCATCAAGAGCGAGCCCTCGAGCCAGCAGCTCTTCACGGCGGTCCTGGGGTTTGCCATCTGCGCCTCCTCGCTGACTATCCTGACCGGCTGGCTCGGGCAGCTGTCCCTGGGGCAGATGGCCTTCGCGGGGCTCGCGGCGCTCTTCGCGGCGCGCCTGGTGACCGATGGCGTCCCCTTCTGGGTCGCCATCGCGGCGGCGGCGGCGGCGTCCGGTCTGCTTGCTCTCGGGGTTGGCATCGGCTCGTTGCGAGTACGCGGCCTGTACCTCGCCGTCGTCACCTTCGTGCTCGCGCTCACCGCCCAGCAGTACTTCTATTACCTGCCGTTCTTCTCGGGTGAATCACCCGATGGCGCCAACGTGCCGTTCGTCCCCGGAAAGCTGTGGTTCCTCAATTTCCCAGGACAGCAGACCTACTACTACGTCGTTCTCGTGGTGCTGGCTCTCGTGGTGCTGATGCTCAGCCGACTGCGCGACAGCGGCGTGGGTCGCACCATCAAGGCCTTACGGGACAATGAGGTGGCGGCGACGGCGTATGGGGTGCGCCCAGTGCGTCTGAAGCTCCAGACTTTCGCGGTTTCGGGTGCTCTCGCCGGCCTGGGTGGAGCGCTCTTGGCCGGTGCCTACGCCAACATCGCGTTCACCCAGGACTTCTTCCTGGTGAACGACTCCCTCAACTTGGTGGCCATGGTCGTCATCGGAGGCATGGGCTCGGTCTCGGGCGCCATCATCGGTGCCGTCGTCGTCATCGGGATCCCCGCGCTTGCCCCGAACAACGCTTTGGTCGGCCTGTTGAGCTCGAGCCTGGGCCTCCTGATCGTCTTGCTTTACTTCCCTCGTGGTCTGAACCAGCTGACCTCGGGGCTGCGCGATGCGATCCTGTCTTGGGCCGACAAGCGAGTCGGAGAGCAACCAGTGGCGGAGCGCCCCAAGGCAGCCGATGTCGTTCGAAAGCACCGGGGAGCCGCGGCCGCCGTGGCGCCCGGCCCGGTGCTCGAGGTCAGCGGCCTGAGCGTCCACTTCGGCGGCCTGGTGGCAGTGGACCGCGTATCCCTCAACGTCCAGAGCGGGGAGATCGTTGGGCTCATTGGCGCCAACGGGGCGGGCAAGTCCACGCTCATGAACGCCATCGGCGGATTCGTTCCTTCCACTGGCTCGGTGACGCTGCTGGGCCACGAGGTGGCGGACAAGGCTCCCGGATACCGCGCCACGCTGGGTCTGGGCCGTACGTTCCAGTCCGCCACCCTCTTCCCCGAGCTCACGGTCACGGAAACGTTGCTCGTCGCGGTCGAAGCCAAAGCGGCGTCGAGCCTACTTCCGAGCGCCCTGGGTCTACCCAAGGCGAGGCGTCAGAGCCGGGCGGCCAAGGCCGAGGTGTCCCAGCTGGTCGACTTCTTGGGTCTAGGGCGGTATCGGGACCACTACATCTCCGATTTGTCGACGGGAACCCGCCGCATCGTCGAACTCGCGGGCCTGCTGGCTCTCGATGCCAAGGTGCTGTGTCTCGACGAGCCCACGGCCGGGCTTGCGCAACGTGAGACGGAGGCATTCGGGCCACTGATCGTTGCGATCCGCCAAGAGCTGTCGGCCTCGGTGCTTCTGATCGAGCACGACATGCCGCTCATCATGGGTATCTCCGGGCGTGTGTATTGCCTCGAGACCGGGCGCATCATCGCTGAAGGGACGCCGCAACAACTCCGCGATGACCCCAAGGTCATCGCCAGCTATCTGGGTACCGACGAGCGGGCGATCGCTCGGAGCGGCGAGACCCCGCCGAAGCCGTTGGACCCTGGGTTCACCTCGGCCCCGGTATCAGAAGAAGAGCGGTTGACCGAGGTCCCGGGGCCGACTCCGCACGCTCCGACGGGGTGAGAATCCGCCAAGTATCTTCGGCCGCTCGGTGACCGGAGCTGACCGGCGTATTACGGGTGCCCGCGCGGGACATTCCCGTGCCGACCTCCCTCAGTCCCGAGGCGCACCCGTGCCGACGGCGCGACCCCCGGCGCAACTCGAGCACGAGTTGCTCCGGCTTCCGGATCTCGGGTGACACCCCATAGCTGTTCTTCGTACTCGGTGGAGGCCACATGTCACCGCACGGGGACAGCCAACGAAGAGGCCAACCCGCCGACCTTCGCCGGTGGCCAGCTCTATCGGCTCATCGTGGACTGGGTGGAGAACGGTGTCGAGCCGGGCCGTGTCGAGATCGCCTCTCCTTCGCCGACCCCGCCATCCTTCACACAGCCCCCGTGTACCTCTATCCGCAGAAGGCCGTCTCCATCGGGGCGATCCGCACGTGGCGTCCGGCTACGGCCCCGGCATCATCGGGAGCCCGGCGGAGTAGCGGTTCCTGCGGTGCGAATTGCCGGGTGACCCTCCGGGCGAGGTGAGGGCAGCATCAGCGGAGTCGTGCTCGTAGCGGGACAGGAACTCTTCGATCAGCTCGCGCGTCACGGCATGGCCCGCCGTCATCCCCAGGAGCTGTTCCATGCCCATCACCTGCGAGAGGCTCGTCATGGTGACGATCATCACCTCGGGCGGGTAGCTGCGGGCGTCGATGCCGTAGCGCTCGAAGATCTCGGTCAAGGCTTCGGTCTGCAGTTGGCGGAACCGCTCGCCGTATGACGCCAGCTCTGCCCGGATCGCCTTGCGGTGGTTGGCCAGCGCAGCGAATTCGATCGTCAGCGCGCTGGCGGCGGGGTCGCTGCTGAGCTCCCACAGGGCGCGCAGGGGCTCGGGCGACGCCAGCGCCTCGGCCTGGCGTTCGAGGTTCTGCTCCGCACCGCGCCGGACCAGGGCGAGGAACAGATCGTCCATGGTTCGGAAGTAGTAGTGCACGAGTTGGGGCTTGAGGCCGGCCCGCGCCGCGACCCGGCGGGAGGTAGCAGCGGCGTAGCCCTCCTCGAGCATGACCTGCTGGGCGGCATCGATGAGGGCGGTGCGGGTAGCCGAGCTCTCGGCTCCGAGACGGCGGGTTGATGTCATGGGGAATGGTGGCGGGTGCTGTGCACTTGCACAGCATATCCCAGCATGCTAAGCAGTCGCACAGCAGTTGTGGGAACGAGCCCGGCGCGGGCGGCATCGGAGGCACATGGTCAACTACGACGAGGTCGACTTCTTCAGCGACGAGTCGCTGCTCGAGGACCCGTACCCGTACTTCGACTACCTGAGGGCGAAGTGCCCGGTGACTTCGACGGCCACGCACGGTGTCGTGGCCGTGTCGGGCTACGAAGAGGCCGCCGAGATCTATCTCGACACGGGGACCTTCTCCTCGTGCAACTCGGTCATCGGCCCGTTCGCCACCTTCCCCGTCCCGCTCGAGGGTGACGACGTCGGCGCCATCATCGACCAGCACCGGGACCAGCTCCCGATGAACGAACACATGGTCACCATGGACGCGCCCAGGCACACGCAGGAGCGCGCCCTCATCATGCGGCTGTTGACCCCGAAACGCCTCAAGGAGAACGAGGCGTTCATGTGGCGCCTGGCCAACAAGCAGATCGACGAATTCATCGGCGCGGGCCACTGCGAGTTCATCGGGGCGTACTCCCAGCCCTTCGCCATGCTCGCCGTGGCCGACGTGCTCGGCGTGCCCGAGGAGGACCACCGGCGCTTTCGCGAGGGCTTCGGGTTGTTGAGCGCGCCGCCTGGAGAGATCGGAGGCGGCGTGACGGGCGTGCACCCCGAAGGCAGCGAGCTCAACGCTCTGGCATGGCTCGACGACACCTTCGCCGAGTACATCGAGGACCGCCGGCGCAATCCCCGCAAGGATGTGCTCACTGATCTGGCGCTGGGCACCTACCCGGACGGGTCGGTGCCCGACGTCGCCTCGGTCGTGCGCACGGCGACCTTCCTCTTCGCCGCCGGCCAGGAGACGACGGCCCGTCTGCTCGCCGTCGCGTTGAAGTACCTGAGCGAGTACCCCGAATTGCAGGACGAGCTGCGGGCCCACCGCGACCGCATCCCCGGCTTCATCGAGGAGGCGCTCCGCATCGAGAGCCCGGTGAAGGCGGACTTCCGGTTGGCCCGGCGCAACACCACCGTGGCCGGTGTGGAGATTGCGGCCGGGACCCCCGTCATGGTGTTGAACGGCGCGGCCAACCGCGACCCCCGCCTGTTCGAGGCGCCGGCGGAATTCCGGGCCGACCGGCCCAACGCCAAGTCGCACCTCGCCTTCGGGCGTGGGCCGCACTCGTGCCCGGGCGGTCCGTTGGCCCGTGTCGAGGGTCGCGTCAGCGTGGAGCGGATTTTGCAGCGCATGCGGAATATCCGGTTGTCCGATGAACACCACGGACCTCCTGGAAACCGTCACTTCCGGTATGAGCCAACCTGGGTGCTGCGTGGCCTGCACAGGCTGTACATCGAGTTCACCCCGGCAGAGGATGTTCAATGAGCGGGCGAGTCGCAGTGGTGACCGGTGCCGCGTCGGGGATCGGGCTCGGCGTGGCCCGGCGGCTGTCGGCCGACGGTCATACGGTGGCGCTGCTGGACCTGAATGGCGCTGCTGCGGAGGCAGCGGCGGCCGAACTGTCTGCCGGAGGCTCGACGGCCGCCGGGTGGGGTGTCGACGTGGCCGACCGGGCCGGGCTCGAGCAGGTGTACACGGCCGTGCGGAAGGATCTGGGTCCCATCACCATCGTCGTGACGAGTGCCGGCATGGAGGCCTTCGACCCGGTGACCGAGATCTCGGCCGAGCGCTGGGACCGCGTCATAGCGGTCAACCTGACCGGCACCTTCGTCAGCCTGCAGCTGGCGGTGCCCGACATGATCGAAGCGCACTGGGGCCGCATCGTCACCATCTCCTCGTCGAGCGCCCAGTCCGGGGCCCCCAACATGGCCCACTACGTGGCCTCGAAGGGCGGCGTCATCGGGCTGACCAAGGCCTTCGCCCGCGAGCTGGCGGGCCACGGGATCACGGTCAACACCATTCCGCCGACCATCGTGGACACGCCGATGGCCCGCAAGGGTGAGGAGGAGGGTCACGTCCCGAGCGTGGACATCATGGCGAAAATGGTCCCGCTGAAGCGGGCGGGCACCCCCGACGACATCGCCGGGGCCTGCTCGTACCTGTGCTCGGAGGACGGCGCCTACGTCACCGGTCAAATCATCGGTGTCAACGGCGGGATGTACATCTGATCTGCGGCCCTACGGGCCGTGCCGTAATCTTGGCCCGTTCTCCCTGACCGTTCGACCCCGGAGGAATGCCGATGCGAGTCGTCGTCGATTTCGACCTCTGTGAGAGCAATGCCCTGTGCATGGGGATCATCCCCGAGGTGTTCGAGGTGCGCGACGACGACTTCCTCTACGTGCTGAACGAGAACCCGCCCGAGGAGATGCGTGAGCGCCTCATGGAGGCCGTGCGCACCTGCCCGAAGAACGCCATCTCTATCGAGGACTAGCCCCCGCTCCTTCGGGTGACGGATTCGGCAACACATCGACCTCCGCACGGGGCCGATGGGGTCGAGGATCGGGTCGGCCTCGTTGAAGCCGGTGGGTCGAGTCGAGTATTCTCCGAGCTGAGAATGAAGTTCTCCACCTCGCTCGAGGGTCTGGGGATCGCCACGAGGGAGGAGAGCCCATGAGCGACTTCGACGGCATCGATTTCTTCCGGGGCAACGAGCTGGTCGCCGACCCCTATCCCTACTACGAACATCTCCGCTCGCAGTGCCCCGTGCAACGAGAGCCCCACCACGGGGTGGTGATGGTCACGGGGTACGACGAGGCGGTCTCGGTCTACACGGACACCGCCACGTTCTCGTCGTGCAACGCCGTCACGGGTCCGTTCCCCGGATTCCCCGTGCCGCTCGAGGGCGACGACGTGAGCGAGCTCATCGAGCAGCACCGCGAGGAGCTGCCCTTCAGCGACCAGATCTTGACGATGGACCCGCCCAAGCACAAGGCCCACCGGGGCATGCTGATGCGCCTCATCACGCCCAAGCGCCTCAAGGAGAACGAGGACTTCATGTGGCGGCACGCTGACCGCCAGATCGACGAGTTCGTCGCCCGAGGGGAGTGCGAGTTCATCAGGGACTACGCCGGCCCCTTCACGCTGTACGTCATCGCCGATCTCCTGGGCGTGCCCGAGTCCGACCACGAGTGGTTCCGCCAAGAGCTCCAGGGTGGCCACCGCCCCGAGACCCAGGGCCTCGGGAGCACCGGATCCGGCTCCCTCGGCCACTCACCGCTCGAGTTCCTCTACGAAAGGCTGACGACCTACGTCGAGGACCGCCGGCGTGAGCCCCGCAACGACGTGCTGACCGGGCTGGCCACGGCCACCTTCCCGGATGGGTCAACGCCGGAGGTGATCGACGTGGTGCGGGTGGCGGCCAACGTCTTCTCGGCCGGCCAGGAGACGACCGTCCGCCTTCTCGCCGCGGCGTTCCAGCTGATCGGTGAGCGTCCGGAGCTCCAGCAACTGCTCCGAGAGGACCGGGCCCGCATCCCGGGCTTCGTCGAGGAGGTCCTGCGGATGGAGGGTCCGGTCAAGGGCGACTTCCGCCTTGCCCGCACCGCCGCCACGGTCGGGGGCGTCGAAATCCCGGCCGGCACGACGGTCATGGTCGTCAACGGCGCCGCCGGCCGCGATCCTCGCCGGTTCGCGGACCCGGCCACGTTCCAGATGGACCGGGAGAACGCCAAGGAGCACCTGGCCTTCGGACGCGGGCCCCACGCCTGCCCCGGCGGTCCGCTGGCCCGTGCCGAGGCGCGCATCAGCATCGAGCGTCTCCTGGCCCGCATGGGGGACATCAGGATCGCCGAGTCGGCGCACGGCCCGGCGCCAGACCGTCACTACGAGTACGCGCCCACCTACATCCTCCGTGGCCTGCAACGGTTGCACTTGGAGTTCACGCCGGTCGGCTGAGCTGGAGAGTGGGATCGGTGCCCGACGGAGCTTCTCCCATCGTGTGCACCGTTCTGCTGTCGAAAATCTCCCGGTTTCTCGGCATCGAGCACGAGGCCCTGGGCATTGTCGAGCGGTCAGGCCAAGACCGCCGCTGGGCTGCTCAGTCGGTGGTCACCCCGAGACGGTCGTCGTGCCAGGAATGTCGGTACCGCACGAGGTCCCGCTCGAGGCGGGGACGAACCCGTTCTTCTCGGCGATCATGTACCACCCGCACGACTTCGCCAGGTCGTGGCCGAAGTCGGTCGAGTAGTTGAGGGACTCCGGGAGCAGGCCGTTTCCGTTGTAGGACTTGAGATTGCGGAGGGCGCTGATGACGCCGGCGCGGGTGGGGTTCTTGCCGGCCAGCTCGAGGCCTTTGATCATGAGGTCGGCACCGAGCCAGGACTCGTACTGGCTGAAGTTCGGGAAGGCGCTGGACTTGAAGTGCTCGTACTTCTCGAGCGCCGCCTGCATCTGCCTGGTCCCTGCGTCGGGCAGCTGGAAGGGACGGAAGGTCGTGTCGAAGTAGCCGCCCTGCAAATTGCTCCAAGCGGGGGAGCCGACGACGCCCGGTTCGTATCCGGTCGGGAAGACGACGACCTTCGGCTTCACCCCGTCCTGCTTGAGCGCGGTGGCCAGGGCGAAATTCGAGTTGTCGTCGAGGCCGGCGTAGAAGGCGTTGCAACCCTTCTGCTTGGCCACGAGCGCCTCCGTGGTCATGTCGACGCTGCCGAAGGGGATGGAGGTGTCGAGCTCGCCTTCCTTGCCCCCGGCGTGCACGAACGAGTCCACGGTACCGATGGCTGAACGGGTCGACGAAGGCGAGATGCCGTAGCCGTACGAACAGACGACGGTCCCTCCGTGGGCCTTCATGAAGCCCCCGATCGCGGTGTTGACCGGGTATTTCGGGTCGACACTACCGACATCGGCGGCGAACATGTTGGTGTTGTAGGGCGGGGTGCCCCACTCGGGCCCGTCGAAGAAGCCGCCGGTGACCGGCACTCCCTGCTGGTTCGGGTACTTGGCGGCAAGGAAGAACAGAGGGCTGTCCGACACGATGCCGAGGGCACCCTTGGAGAGGGCGTCCTGCACCGCGGTCGCGACCTCGGTCGGACTGGTCTGGTCGTCGAGAACGATCCCGGAGATCTTGTGCCCGTTCACCCCGCCCTCGGCGTTCTGCAGCGCGATGCGGGCATTGAACCCGGCCGGAGCCTGGCTGAACTCGGATGCTCCCTCCCCGGTGAGGGAGGTGACCAGAGCGATGGTGATGGGTGACGCGGACGCCGACGCGGCACCCGCCGCGCTCGCACCCTCGGCACCGATGACGGCGACGAAGCCGGCGAACAGCAGCGTGGCCAGAACGAACCTTGCGGCGTGCCGGCAAAACACTTGAGACATGGGCCCCCCTTGGCTTGATGGGGGACATTATGCAGAACCTGGTGCACCGTCTGCCGTCGGGGTGGGGCCGAATCCGATTCGTTCTGGCGGGTGCGTCCCGTTGTCCCAGTTGGGAGGGCATGAACCGGCCGAGAAGCTCCCGGCGGACTTTCGCTCCGCTCGATCCCTGGGCGCCCAGCACCTCGCCGCTGCGGCGGATGGGGGGCGGTGGGCCTGCCCCCACGAGCACGTCAGGTCTGCGTATTGTTTCCCACTTCCGAACGAGCCGGGCTTCGACGCTTCTCGCTCGAGTCTCCGCGGCCCACAGGTGGGTCCATCGGAAGAGAGCGCCCGGACAGGAATGAGTTCACTCACGATGGCGGGATGACCCGAACCAACGGCACGTTTCGTGCGGAAAGGACACCATGCAGAGAGCTCTAGCGGGTTTCGCCGCTCTTCTCATCTCGATGACGGGCCTGATCCAGCTCGGCTCGCTCAGCCCCGCAGCCGGCGCTTCGGCTCAAGGCCAAGGGGTCACCTCCTCGAGCATCACCGTCGGCGTCACCTACCCCGACGTCGCGGCCATCCGCAACCTCATCAACGTCGACCCGGGGAACTACCAGGTCGCCTACACCGCCCTGTTCAAGAAGATCAATGCCGCCGGGGGGATCAACGGGCGCAAGATCGTGCCGGTGTTCGCGCCGGTTGACCCGCTGGGGACTGCCGCTGCCGCGACCGCCTGCACGCAGCTCACCGAGGACGACAAGGTGTTCGCGGTCCTGGGATTCTTCCAGGCAGTCGACACGGCCTGCTACGTGAACACCCACGAAGTGCCCATCGTGGGTGCGTCGCTGACCGCCGCGCAGACGGCTCAGGCCAAAGCCCCTGCGTTCAACAATCTCATCTCGGACAGCGATCTCGTCCCGAAGGAGATGTCCATCTTCAAGCAGGAAGGGGCTTTCACCGGGAAGAAGGTCGCCGTGGTGGGGACGTCACTCGACCTGGCGGAGGTAAACCTTGTCGGGTCCGCTCTGCACAAGCTGAAGGTGGGCGTCGTCCAGACCGCCATTAACAGCGTGCCCGATACCGACACGACCGCGCAGGTCTCGGAGTACAACCTCATCGCTCAGAGGTTCCAGTCATCCGGGGCCAACGTCGTCGTGGCCGTCGGGAATGCGGGGAACGGATTCCCCTCTGCGCTCCAGAGCACTCAGAGCACGTACATGCCGCGACTGATCGCGACGGACTACACCGATCTCGACGCCTACACGTCGAACAAGGCCGGGCACTCGAACGCGATTCTCAAGAATGCTCTGACCGCGGGCGGCATCCCACCCGCCTCCGTATTCTGGAACGACCCGGCGATGAAGCGTTGTGTCGCCACCATCCAGGCAGCAGAACCGCAGGCGACCATCAACAACCCGATCACGGCCACGGCGTCCACGCCGGTCACCTGGACCGCACCCCAGACGGCGTGTGTGCAGGTCGCCCTGTTCGAGGACATCGTCAAGGCCGCCGGCAAGACCTTGAACAAGGAGACGTTCGTTCGGGGCGGGGAATCCCTCACCCACGTCGCCCTGCCGGGCGGTGGGGGGACGTTCGACTTCGCGGGAGGGCACTTCGACGGCGACGGCCCGGTGTTCGTCTATCAGTGGAACCCGGCTGCCAACAACCTCACCCTCAAGACGACCGTGGGCTAGGTGTTCTGCTAGGTCGGGAACATCCCTCATATTCCCCTGACACGTGGCGCGACAGTTTCCTCACAAGGCCGATCCACAATGCGGGCATGGCTCTCTCGCGCTCTGGCCGATTGAGGCGCCCCTGGGGCGCGACGGTGGCGGGCGCTGCGGTGACCGTCGCCCTCGTGGCCGTACCCCTCGCGGGTACCTCCGCAGGCGCTCCCGCTTCCGCTCCCGCTCCTGCGGCCGGGCGCGGGAGCACCGCCGCACGGCCGTATGTCCCAGGCGGCGCCTCTAGCCGCGCCGCCGTCACGCCTCGGGGGCGCGTGATCGACGCCAGCCTCGAGGTCGACGGGTCCCGGCGCACCTACCACCTCTACGTCCCGCGCACTTTGCCCAAAGGCGCAGTGCCCCTGCTGGTCGCCCTCCACGGAGGCCTGGGTTCGGGCACCCAGTTCGAGCAGAACAGCGACTTCGACGGCCTGGCGGAAGCGAACCACTTCATCGTCGCGTACCCCGACGGGACGCCGACGGGGTACGGGCCGGACCATTTGGTCTGGAACGCTGGAGGGTGCTGCGGGTGGGCCGAGGCCAGCCGGAGCAACGTGGACGACGTGGCCTTCATCCGGTCCCTCGTCGTCCACCTCGAGTCCACCTACCGCATCGACCCCGACCGGGTCTTCGTCACCGGGCACTCGAACGGTGCGCTCCTCGCGTTCGCCCTTTCCTGCCAGCTGTCTCCGACGATCGCTGCCATCGCCGTCCAGGCCGGCGCGCTGATGGAGCCGAGCTGTCATCCCGTCCGTCCGGTGTCCGTCATGGAGATCCACGGAACCGATGACCAGAACATCCCCATCAACGGAGGAAAGGGTACGCGCGGCGTCTCGGGCGTCACGTTCCCGCCGCCCCTGGTTGCGCTCGAGACGTTTGCCTCGGCCGACGGATGCGGTTCCCCGGTCACCACGGGCGACGTGTCGAACCGTGCCGTCACCGTCGAGACCTGGGGTTCGTGCCGGAATTCGACGAGCGTCGAATGGGTCAAGGTGGCGGGCGCCGACCACGCGTGGATGGGCCATCAGGGGAGCCCCGGTTCCGTGCTGGTCGCGGGGGAGCCGTATCTGGGTTTCGACTCCAGCGCGGCGGTGTGGTCGTTCCTGGCGGCTCACCCTCGGCACTGAGCCCGGCGCGCGAGCCGTAGGACCGCCGAGGGCGGGGACGGGGGGCGTTGTCGCGGTCTGGTCACCAGAGAACGGTTCAGAAGTCGGTGAGGGGAGCCCGGTAGTGTCCGTCCCGATCGGACGAGAGAGGAAGTGGAGTGTGTCGGAGGATCTCGGCGCGGCCGGACTGCGGTTTGAGCGCGACGGTGTCGTCGCCTGGTGCACCATCGACCGGCCCGAGGCGAGGAACGCGCTCACGCCCGCCATGTACTTCGGCATCAAGCGGGCCGTCCGGCTGGTGAACCAGGACCCTGACCTGGCTGCCCTCGTCATCACCGGCACGGGCGATGTGTTCGCGCCCGGAGGGGACCTGGGGGGTCGTTCCGAGCCGGGCGACTCGGTCCCGCCGGACATCGGCCAGGACATCTTGCCCTTCCTGGCCATCCGGGACAGCCGAGCGCCGGTCGTTGCCGCAGTGAACGGCATCTGCCAAGCGGGCGGCCTGTTGATCGCGATGCTGGCAGACATCTGCGTCGCGAGCGACCGGGCCACCTTCCGTGTGCCCGAGCTGTTGCGGGGCATCCCTGATGCGACGTATGCGGCGGTCCTGCCCGCCCACGTCGGCGTGGCCGTGGCGCGCGACCTGTTGCTGTCAGCGCGCCGATTCGACGCGGCCGAAGCACAACGACTGGGCGTGATCTCCCGCGTCGTGCCGCACGACCAGTTGCGACAGGCGGCCGTGCAGGCGGTGCGCGAGATCCTGCAGACCCCTCCGATGGCTCGCACGCAAGTCAAGCGGATGCTCAACGAGCGCTACGGACTCATCGACTACCAGACGATGTTCTGGGCGTTGGACGAGTCGGAGGAGCCGCGCGAGGGGATGCGGGCCTTCATGGAGAAGCGAGCTCCCAGCTGGGTCCCCGACGAGTTCGGCCGCGCCAAAGAGGAGAGTTGAGTTCCACCGCCGATCCCCGCGGTGGCCTTTCCCCGGCCACGATGGACATAAAGAGTGCACTATTCTCTCTGAGGCCACCAGGCCCAGCGAGGAGGATGCATGGCGCTCGAAGCCATCACGTTTGAGGTCGCGCAGAACGTCGCCACGATCACGCTCGATCGTCCCGAAGCCCTCAACTCGTTCAACGACGTCATGGCCTCGGACATCACGTGGGCCTGGGAGACGGTGCGCGAAGAGGACGACATCCATTCCGTCGTGTTGCAGGCCAATGGAGATCGGGCGTTTTCTACGGGGCTCGACGTCAAGGGGGGCGGGACCTGGTTCACGAACCAGAACTGGTGGAACTATTTCGATCCGGGCGTCACCCTCTCGCCCAAGCTCCACCACAAGGTATGGAAGCCGGTGGTGGTGGCGGTGCACGGGATGTGCGCCGGCGGTGGCCAGTATTTCTTGAACGAGGCCGACATCATCGTCTGCTCGAATGACGCCGAGTTCTTCGACCCCCACGCCTCCGTGGGCATCGTGTCGGCGCTCGAGCCGATTGGCATGCTCCATCGGGGGGTTCCCCTCGGCGATGTCCTTCGCTGGGCCTTGATGGGCAACGAGGAGCGCATCACCGCCGAGACGGCGCTCCGTCTCGGCTTGGTGACCGAGGTCGTGCCCCGCGACGCGTTGCGGGCTCGGGCACGTGAGATCGCCGTGTCCATCGCGCAGCGGAACCCGAAGGCCATCCAGGGCACCGTCCGTGCGATCTGGGAGTCGCTCGACATGGCCCGGACGCCGGCGCTCAACAGCGGGATTCTCTACACCCACATCGGCAATTACCCGCGCCAGGCACCCGCTCCACGCGGCAAGCAACCCCCCAGCTACCGCTGACCAGGATCTCCTCCGAGGCCCGAAGACCCCGACCGGGGTAATTAAGGAAGGTTACAGCCATAGCCTTCCGTAACCGGGGGGGTTTCGGAAGGATCCATATACAACGCGAAGAGGATCCCCGCGCCCGGTCCTCTACCCCTCGACATCCCATCGCCGGGCCAGCTCCTCCACCCAGGTGGCCGCGTCGCCGGGGTCCTGCGGTGGGGACCCGACCAAGACCACCTCGTCCACGCCGAGCATGGCCAGGCGCGGCAGGTCGGAGACCGTCGCGTCCGCCAACGAGACTGCGGTCCGCAAAGGCTTGGTGCTCCGACCGTGGCGTTCGGCCGCAGCCCGGAGGACCTCCAGCCGTCCCGGCACCTCGTCGAGGGTCAGGTTGAAGCCGTACCAACCGTCGCCGTAGCGCGCCACCCGCTCGAGCGCCCGCTCGCCGTTGCCGCCCAGCACCACCGGGACGGTGCCCCGGACCGGCTTCGGAAAACAGCGCACCTCCTCGAAGGCTACGAACTTGCCTGCAAAAGACGACGGATCGTCTCGCCAGAGCGACCGCATCGCCTCGACATACTCCCGGGTTCTCGCGCCCCGGCCGTCGAACGGCACCCCGAGGGCGGCGAACTCCTCGGCGGACCAGCCGACGCCGATCCCGAGGACGAACCTGCCCTTCGACAGCACATCGAGGCTCGCCGCCTGCTTGGCCATGATGACCGGGTTGTGCTCGGGGAGGAGCAACACTCCCGTGGCGAGCCGGATCCGGTTGGTCGTGGCGGCGATGAACGCGAGCACCGCCAGTGGATCGAGCCAATCCGCGTCGCCGGGCACGGCGATGCGCCCGTCGTCGGAGTAGGGATAGACCGAGTCGGGTCGGTCCACCATGACGACGTGCTCGCCCGCCCACAGCGTGGCGAAGCCGCGCCGGTCAGCCGCGCTCCCGACGGCTTCGATTACCGCCGGGAGCGCGCCGGATCCGATACCTAGGGCGTGAAGTCCGAACTGCACCCGTCCATCTTCGCCCAGTTCTCATCGACGGCGGCGGAGGAACCACCCCCGCCGCCGTCGATGACGGCCTCAGGCGGTCGACTGCAGCTTGGCCGGTGGAACCGAGGTCGGACCGGTGTACTTCTTGATCGGCCCCGAGCCCGGGCTCGTCACGTAGACCGGGCTCACCGGCACCCCACCGATCCAGCTCCCCGACGGAGTCACCGCCGGCGGGGCGGAGCTCTCCAGCTTGATCACTTCTCCGCCCTCGAACCCGTAGTGCACGGAGCTCGAGTAGGAGAGGGGCACGAACCCCGGCGTGACGAAGTTCTTTCCGTCGTTGGCGATGGCGTTGATGAGGCTCTGGCGGGTCAGGTTCTTCCCGGCCTTCTGCAGCGCCTGCACGAAGGTGTAGGCCAGAGCCACGCCGTACTGGGTGTTCCCGTCGAGCCCGGACTTGGCCCATAGTGACGGCGCGTACTGCTCGAGGATCTTCTTCTCGACTTGCACCCAGGAGTTGGTCGTGTCCGACTCGGGGGCGAAGTATGCGTTCGTGATGACCCCGTTCAACAGACCCGCCGCCGCGGACACCTGCGCCGCCGAAGCACCGCCCTTCTGGGCGAACGACGAGAGCAGCGGTCCGACCGTGGGCGCGTCGGCCCCGACGCCGTCGACGACGTACTGGGGGAAGTAGCTCAAGACGGCGGCAGGAAGCATCGCCAGCGCCGTTGCCGCCGGAATGGTGGCCAGGACCACGACCTGGGCCCCGGCGGCCTTCAGCGCCGCCATCTGGTTGGAGAGAGGACCGGCCAGTGTCGCCGCGTCGTAGGTCTGGCGCGAGACGACCGAGGACGACGGGATCTCCATGTCGAGCCCCTTGACCACGTCCTGTCCGAATTCGTCGGCCTGATAGAGGTAACCGATCTTCTTGCCGGCGAAGTTCGTCTTGATGTAGGAGCCCAAGATCTTCCCGTCCACCGTGTAGGGCGGCTGCCATCCGAGGCTGTAGGGGTACTTGGGGTTGCTCCAACAGTTGCAGCCCGATTCGATGAAGAGCTGGGGCACCTTCTGCGCGTTCAAGAAGGCCTGCACGGCCGACTGCGTCGGTGTGCCGAGGGAACCCACGTCGGCGAAGATGTTGTCCTGCAGGACGAGTTTGCGCGTCAGCGTGGCCGTGTTGGCGGGGTTGTAGCCGTCGTCGAGATACGTGTAGTTGATCTTGCGACCGTCGACGCCCCCGTGAGCGTTGACGTAGGCAAAGACGGCGCCCATGGCGGGAGCGATCTCGTCGTAGCCCGGCGCGGCCGGCCCGGTGAGGGGCACCGTGGCCCCGATGGTGATCGACGTCGAGGTGACTCCGGGGGTGCTCTCAGCGCCGGCCGTGGCCGGCAGCAAGGTCACGCCGAGCATCGTCACGATGGAACCGGCAGCGAGGGCCCGGGCCCACCCGGGCCATCCGAACCTTCTCCTTGGTGGTTGTGGCATCACTCCTCCTTCATTTGGGTTTGTTGGAACTGTGATGGTTCGCTTCGATCTCGCATGCCCTAGTCACCCGCGGAAGCCGGAACCGGTGCCGCCGCGCCGCGTCCACCCTTCGGAAGGTGCGGTCTGTGCGACCAGACCCAGCGCAGCCCGCCCTGGATCCCCGTCGGTGCCGCGATCATCGCCACGATCAACACGACGCCGAAGATGATGGTGGCCAGGTAGGCGTTGGCGCCACTCCCGAGGCTGAAGTGCGACGACAGTGAGGTGGACCACTGCGGCAGGTACACGAGAAGGATGCCGCCCCAGACCATGCCGATCAGCGTCCCGGTACCACCGAGCACCATGGCCGCCAGCAACTGGATCGACAGCGTGAGCGGGAACTCCCCGGTGTTGACCACACCGGTGGAGAGCGCGAGCAGGGCACCACCGAGGCCGGCGCAGCCGGCACTGATCGTGAAGGCCGTTACCTTGGTACGGGCCACGTGGATTCCCGACAACGACGCCGCGATCTCGTCGTCACGGACGGCTCGGAAGGCGCGGCCGAATCGGCTCGAGAGCAAGTTGGCCAGCAGGACCATCACGATCAGAGCAGCAGCGATCTGGATGTCGGCCAGCCACTGCTCGGCCCCCAGCGATCCCGGCGCGGTGGGTACCGTGGTGGTCAACCCCTGGTCTCCGCCGAACGTGTTGGGCCACTTGTCGGCGATCGAGGGCACGGCGAGGGCGAAGAGCAGTGTCATCCCTGCCAAGTACGGGCCCTTGAGCCGGGTCGCCGGCAGGCCGATGACGAGCCCTGCTGCCGCCGCCACGCCCGCCGCAGCCAGGAGTTCGAGGATGAAATTGGAAGCGGTGTGGTTCATCAGGAGCGCCATGGTGTACGCGCCGACGGCCATAAACGCGCCGTGGCCGAGCGAGATCTGCCCGTTCAGTCCCGTCAGCAGGCTCAGCCCGACCAGCGCCACCACGTACGCGCCGATCTCGCCCACTTGGTAGTCGTTGTACGAGCTCAGCCGAGCCGTGACGACGTAGAGCACCGCGCCGGCCATCGCGGCGAAGAGCAGATGGCGCACGAGGGGTTGGCGAGGCATGTGCAGCATGCGTGTGATGACAGCCCGGTCCACGTCACACTCTCCGAGCCGGCGGCCGGGCGAAGATGCCCTCGGGTCGCGCCATCAAGGCGACCATCAGCAGGGCAAGCGCGCCCAGGGGTTCGAGGCCCGAACCGAGGTACCCGCCAACGTACGAGATGCACAGGCCTGAGATCAGTCCGCCGATGAGAGCACCCACCGGGCTCTCGAGCCCCCCGATCACGGCGGCGGTGAAGCCGTAGACGAGGATGAGGTCCATGTAGTACGGGCCGAACGAGCTGGTCGGCGCCACGAGCAGCCCAGCCAAGGACCCGGCGATACCCGCCAGCCCCCACCCGAGCGTGAGGAAGAGGCCCACCCTGACCCCGAGCAGACGGGCAATCTCGCGGGAGAAGGCCGTGGCACGCATGCGGAGCCCGAGCGCCGTGTAGCGGAACAGCACGAAGATGGCTGCCATCGCGGCGAGCACGGTGATCAAGATGAAGACGTCGAAGTGCGAGAAGGCGATCGTCGAGCGACCGATCCGGAGACCGGCCTGCGAAAAAGCGGCGGGGAAGCCGCGGCTGGCGTTGCCGTAGATGGCTCCGGCCAGGCCCTCGAAGACGACCAGGAGCCCGATGGTGACGATGACGGGGTTCAGCTCCGAGCGGCCGTGCAGGGGGCGGATCAGGATGCGCTCGCTCGCCGCCCCGATGGCGAACCCGATGATGAGCACGAGGATGAAGGCCCACCAGTACCCGAGGCCGCGCGACAGCAGGCTGAATGCGATGAACGTCGTCAACATGCCCGCGGCGCCCTGCGCGAAGTTGATGATCTTGGTCGCCCGGTAGATCAGCACGAGCGCAAGCGCCAGCAAGGCATAGATCATCCCGTTCGCAATGCCGTCGAGGGTGTAGTCGAGGAACAGGGTCATCGGCGCTAGAACCCCAGATAGTGGTGACGGAGTGCGTCGTCGCTCGCCACCGTTGCCGCATCGTCGGACACGACTACTTGGCCGAGGTTGAGGATCACGGCGTGATGGGAGACCGACAGCGCGCTGCGGGCGTTTTGCTCCACCAGCACCACCGTGATGTCCTTGCCCTCGGTTTGCTCGTGTAGGAGCGCCATCAACTGGAGCGTTACCAACGGGGCCAAGCCAAGGCTCGGTTCGTCGAGGAGGAGGAGGCGGGGACGCGAGATGAGAGCCCGGCCGAGGACCAGCATCTGGCGCTCACCGCCCGAGAGGGTCGCGGCCTGTCGGCGTCGGAACGTCTGCAGGCGTGGGAACAGCCCGAGGATCTCGGCGATAGCCGACTGACGATCCTGCTTGCGGAGCGACCACAGCGTGGCCAGACGCAGGTTCTCCTCCACCGTCAGCTCCTCGATCACGCCGCGGCCCTCCGGCACGTGCGCCACCCCCATCCGTGCGATGCTCTCGACCTTGCGGCCCAACATGCGGTTTCCGTCGAAGCGCACCGACCCGCTTTGGGGCTTGACCAATCCGGAGATGGCGCGCAACAGCGTCGTCTTGCCCGCACCGTTGGCGCCCAGGACCGCGGTGATCGCACCTGGTGCGGCGTCCAAGGAAACCGAGCGGAGCGCCTGTACCGCCCCGTAGGAGACGCTGAGGTCCCTGATTTCAAGCACTGTCTGTTCCCGGACGGTTGGGGAGGGCCTTGTCGTCGACGACGTCCCCGAGGTACGCCGTGGCCACCTCCGGGTTGACCCGGATGGCCTCGGGGGTGCCCTGGGCAATGACCTGGCCGAAGTTGAGAACGACGAGGCGGTCGCACACGGACATGACCAGGTCCATGTGGTGTTCCACCAGCAGGACAGCCATGCGGTCGGTCAGGCCGCGGATCCGCGTGCCGAGCTCGTCCATGTCACTCTCTGATAGCCCGCTCGCCGGTTCGTCGAGCATTAGCAGGCGTGGCTCGGCCATCAGCGCACGTGCGAGCGCGACGCGCTTCTGCACGCCGTAGGGCAGCGAGCCCGGGAGTTGGCGGGCGTGCGACGCAACGCCGAGCTCGTCCATGACTTCGAAGGCCCGGCCCGCCACGTGGCGCTCCTCCCGACTGGAGCGCCACAGGCCGAGGAAGGACGACACCATGTCACTGCGGAGCACAGGCTGGGCGCCCAGCATGACGTTTTCTTGCACGCTCAACCCGGCGCACAGCCCGACGCCTTGGAGGGTCCGAGCGATTCCGAGCTTGGCCAGGTCGTGCGGATGGTGCCGGCGTAAGACGGTGCTGCGGTAGGTAAGCGAGCCCGAACTGGGGTGCACAAATCCGCAAATGACGTTGAAGAGGGTCGTCTTGCCCGCGCCGTTCGGGCCAATCACGCCGACGACCTCGTCGTCGCCCACGGACATCGACACTTCGCTCAGTGCCAGCAGTCCGCCGAATCCGACGCTGATCTGGTCCACCACCAGGACGGCGCCCCTGCCCTCGCCGGCCGGCGCGGCGTCCCCCTCCACCGGTTGCCGCGAGGCCTGGACGAGCGGGCCCAACCCCATCCCGTGTTCCCTCTCCCTGCTTGTGCCCGGCAGCGGCTCGCTGCGACCTCTGGCGCGTCCGTCACCCGGCGTTTGCCACGAGCCCCCCGTCATCGCTGGCGACGTTACACCTCCGACACGAGAGCGCCGGGTAATCGCAACGCAATGACGGGCCGGCGCCGCGACCTGACCGCGGCGAACCGTGAGATCGTCTCCCCGATGTCACGGTCACCCTCATTGCAGAGCCACCGTGGTGTTGCTGCTTGTGAATCAGTTCACGGTTGGCCCTGTCCGTTGTCATCGCCGACGAAGAGGAGGCCGCCTTGGGGCACGAATGCCGCGCCTCCGACCGTGAGGGGAGTGACCTGTCCGGACCACGGGTTGAGCGTGGCGAGGTAGTTGGCCGGATACCTCGGCGGATCGGGGCACGTCGCTGGTGCACTGTTGGCCCCGCAGGGCGTGGCAGCCACGACCGGCCCGTCGGGGAAGTCCCCCGTCACCGTGTCGACCGCATCGTTGGTCGAGTCCGTGGCGTACAGGGTGCCCGCTCCGTCGTCGTCGGGCCATGCCGTGTCGTCGACGGACTGCGAGAGCGAGAGCACCCGGAGCTTGTGGTCCCAACGGCTGACGAAGATCTGCTCCTGGTCGCCCTGGCTCGTCAGCATGAAGTCGCCTTGGAAGCGCGGCGCGTACGGCGGCACGACCTCGTTCGAGTCCGGGTCGGTCAGGGCCAACTTCACCGTCTGACCGGTCTGTCGTGTTCCGACGTTTGCGACCGCCGCCGGGTCCTCATCGTAGAAGAACGGCGTGACGGTGGCGATCGAGTTCGACGGATCGAGACTCACCGAATACACGGCGGGGAAGGTGGGTTGAGGTGCTTTCAGCTTTCCCGTCGTGCCGGGCGCCGAGGCGCTGATCAGGATCTGCCCGTCGTAGACGGAGATGGCGTCGGTGCCACCGTGGTGCGGCAGCGGCTCGTTGTACGAGTAATGCCGGACGATCCCTCCCCCGGGGCCCGGCGTGATCGTGTACAAGGATGAGTTGGCGTCCTCGTTGACCGTGGCGATCACCATGTGAGCTTCGGGGTCGGCAGTTACCCCGTCGGTCTTCCCCCGAACGTCCCATTGCGCGACGGGTTGGCCGCGCTGGGACAACTCGACCACGGTGCTGTCCAGGTTCTTGCTCGGGCTGGGTTGACCCTGCGGGCCGACGCCATTTTGGAAGCCAACGAAGATGTCCTCGCCAAGCAGGGTGAAGTCGTCGGGATCGGTCAGCGGTTCAGAGGTGACGGTCGAGGCGCCAGCTTCGGTGAACGTGTGCTTCAGCGAGGTCCCCGACACGATGACCGTCGCCCTGAGGCCGTGGTCGTGACCCGGGAAAGGGCCGGGTCCGTCGCCGGGATCGGCCGATGCCACGGGCACCGTCACGGCGAGTGCACTTGTCAGGGCTGCGGTACCCGCCGTCGCGAGGACACCGAGCGAGCGGACGGTGAGGATGGACATTCGGGGACCTCCTGGGCAGCGGGCAGACATGTCCTGCCTACCCAACGATCCTGAATAGCTGATGACCGGACCGTGACCGGCGGGTGATTCCGCCGTGACCTCTTCGGACGCCGCAAGGGCGATTGTGCGACTAGCTCTGCGTGAAGCGTTCGGCGGCGTCGCCGCTCAGGCGCCCGACCGGCAGCAGTCGTCCGCACGCCACCAGGGCCACGGCCTGCGCCGGCCCCGAGACCAACGCCCCGGACCCTTTGGTCCAGTTCAGGTCGTCGGCCTGCAATGCGATGCCCGAGAGGTCGACGCCGAAGAGGTTGGGCGAACGGGGATCGGTAACGATCTCGAGCACCTGGGCGACGCGGGGTAGGGGCACGGACCGGGCGAGGGGGACGGCCTCGATGATGTCGAGCCCGTGGATCACGCAGTGGGTCAGCGCACCCTCGGGGCCACCGCCGGGCGGCAACCAGCTGTGCAACACATCAGAGCGGAGAGCCGCAAGGAGCGTCTCGACGGGAAGCGCACCGTCGCGGGCCGCGACGGCATTCGACAGGCGGGTGAAATCACCGTCGGCCGCCTCCAGCTCCGCTATGAACGCCGGACCGGAATAGCGCACCGGCATTGTCATGTGCGCCACCACTTCACGGGTTCGCCACCCCTCGCACAGCGACGGTGTCTCCCAGACCGTCGGGTCTGCCAGCTCCAAGAGGTCGGCCAGCGCACGGTACTCGTCGGCGATGGCGGCGGCCAGGTCGACTTCCGGGCCGTGTGCGGGTGCGGGCGAGGTGTCGAGGGTCATGGTGGTTCCTCCTATCGGCTATCGGGGATCGTGGACCTCGTCGTCGGGCTCGGGCATGAGCCGGCCGAGATACGCGTTGAAGCGGTCGAGCGAGGACAAGAACCCGGCCTGGGCCTCAGGGGTCGAGAAGGCCTCGGGCACGTACGTCTGGTGGATCCGCACCTCGGTGCGGTCGGGCCCGAGCGCAACGAACTCCGTGCGGACCCGCATGCCCGAGTGGGTCTCCGTCCACGCCAAGAGTTCCGGCTCGCGCACATCGTCATACACGGCATGGGTCGCGTATTCGCTGCCGTCGGCATCGCCGACCATCACCGTCTCGAAGACGCCGCCGGGCCGCGCGTCGACCTTGATGGCGTCACGCGGCGCGGACACTCCGGCGGGACCCCAGAAGTGGGTGAGGTGATCGGGATCGATCATGCAGCGGAAGACCAGCTCCCGCGGCGCCTCGAAGACCCGACTGAAGCGCAACTGGTTGGGCGCGCCATCGGCACCACCGTGTTCACCCATGCCGGCGTTCCCTTCTGTCGTCGTCGGTCCTCCCTGGGGCGCCCTTCCGTTCTGCCGCCTTTCCCGGCGGCGTACGCCGCAAGTCGGCCAACAGCGCATCGAGCTTGTCGAAACGCTCGTCCCAGAGCCGCCGGTGGGTGGCAATCCAGTCCAGCGCGCGATCGAGCGCCTCGGGCTCGAGGTGGCAGGGTCGAAACTGGGCGTTGCGCCCCCGCGAGATAAGACCGCTGCGCTCGAGCACCTTGAGGTGCTTGGAGATGCCCGGCAGCGACATCTCGAAGGGCGCGGCCAACTCGCCGACCGTGGCATCACCCCGGGCCAGCCGGCTCAGGATGGCCCGGCGGGTCGGGTCCGCCAGCGCGGCGAACGCCGCATCGAGTCGGTCGTCGGTCGTGGTGGACACTCGGTTTATTTAACCGAATCGTTAGTTAGCTGTCAAGTTAAATACATCGGGCGTGCGAACATCCTCGTCGGGGTGCCCGCCGCTGCCCGGTAGACCAGTGACGAAGGACAAGGAGACGAACCATGGACCGCCCCCTCCCCGCATTGCGCGCTTCGGTCGGCCGTCTGCACGCACTCTGCCGCGGCCTCGACGACGCCCAGCTCGAGGCGCAGTCCTATTGCAGCGAGTGGTCGATCGCGGGCGTGCTCTCGCACCTCGGCTCGTCTGCGGTCATCATGCGGCGCCGGCTCGACGACGCCCTGGCCGGGTACGCCACCCCCGACCAGTTCGCCCCGTCGGTGTGGGACGAATGGAACGCAAAGACGCCCAGGGCCCAGGCCGACGACGCCCTGGTCGAAGACGAGCGTCTGCTCGAAGCCTTGGACGCTCTGCCTGACGACGACCGCGCTCGGCTCGAGTTCCCCATGGGTCCTGTGAAACTTGACTTCGACCGTGCCGTTGCCATGCGTCTCAACGAGCACGCGATCCACACCTGGGACATCGAGGTCGTCCTCGACGACGGGGCCTACCTCCCGCCAGACGTCGCCGCCGTTGTGATCGACAACCTCGAGCTGATCGCGCGTTTTGTGGCGCGGCCGACCGGAGTGACGCGCACCGTGCGTGTGGGCACGACCGACCCGGTCCGGCACTTCACTCTGCGCCTCGCGGCCGACAAGGTGGAATTGACCGCCGTCGACGGAGGCGGTCCGGAGCCCGACGACTTGGTGTTGCCCGCCGAAGCTCTGTGCCGCCTCGTCTACGGGAGGCTCGATCCGGACCACACGCCACCGGTCCGAGGTGACGCCGCCCTGCTCGAGAGGCTGCGCAGCATCTTTCCGGGCGTGTAACGAGCCACCGGAAGGCCACGAGGCGATCTGTACGCATGGGCATCAGGCCGCCCCTCGACCCCCCACGGGTCCTGGAGGAGTTGCCCCTCCGGACGGTCGTTGTGGAGGATGAGGGATGCCCATTGTTCACCTGGCGAACGACGCGAACCCGGACGAGGTGGGCGCGACCATCGGGCGCGACGGCGCGGTCATCGTCGACCGTGTGGTGCCGTCGGCGTTGCTCGGCCGGATCGAGTCCGAGCTGCGGCCCTACTTCGAAGCGACGCCGATGGGGCCTGACGACTTCAGCGGCAAGCTCACCCGGAGAACCGGCTCGCTGATCGCCCGGTCGCCCTCGTGCCGCGAGCTGGTCATGCACCCGCTCGCGCTCGGCACGGCACGTACCTTCCTCGGGCACGCCACGAACATCCAGCTGCACCTGACCCAGGCCATCGCCATCGGCTCGGGGGAGTCGGCCCAACCGATCCACCGGGACCAATGGGCGTTCGACTTCTTCCCTTTTCCGCGTGGGTACGAGGTCCAGTGCAACACGATCTGGGCGCTGAGCGACTTCACCGAGCAGAACGGCGCCACCCGGATCGTGGTGGGAAGCAACCTGCGCGAGGACAAGCTGACGTTCAGCCACGACGACACCGAACCGGCCGAGATGGCGTCTGGTTCGGTCCTCTTCTACTCGGGCAGCGTCTACCACGGTGGCGGAGCCAACCGCTCCGACGCGACCCGCATCGGGCTCAACATCACGTACAACGTGGCGTGGCTGCGTCAAGAGGAGAACCAGTACCTCTCCGTGCCGCGTGAGGTTGCCGAGACGCTGCCAACGGATCTGCTCCGCCTGATGGGGTATGACCGGGGTGCGTACGCACTCGGGTACATCGACGACCTGCGCGATCCGATCGAGGCGGTGCGGCCTGGGACCGGCACGACCGGCTTCGGCGTCGGGACGTAGCGTGCGGCCGGTATCTGCATCGGATGTGCGATCCTCCGGTCACATCGACGCCGCTACCTTGGGAGCGTGCCGGTGGACATCCGAGAGGCCACGGTGGACGATCACGACGATCTGTTCCGAGCTTTCAGTCGCATCGTCGGGGCTCGGGAGGGCTTCCCGCAACTCCCGCCGCTCACGCGGGAGGACTTCGATGACTATTGGATCGCACACTCGACTGCCGTGCTCGTCGCCCGGTTCGAAGGATCGCTCATCGGCGCCTACTACCTCAAGCCCAACTTCGTCGGGCGGGCGGCACACATCGCCAACGCCGGCTACTTCGTGCTCGCCCCCTACCGGAACACGGGCGTGGGCCGGACCCTGGTGGAGCACTCGCTGCGCGAGGCGCGGCGCCTCGGGTTTGACGCCGTCATGTTCAATCTCGTCTTTGAGTCGAACCCCGTCCACTCCATGTACCGACACCTGGGCTTCGAGGAGATCGGACGGATCCCGGACGCTGTCGAGGGGAAGGAAGCGGTGATGTACTGGCGCAGCCTGGAAGATGTCGAGTCGTGAACAAGGAGGCGGTCAGCGACGTCACGGTGGAACAGTACGGCGCACACGTCGGCATCGTGCACCTGCACCGGCCGCCGAACAACTACTTCGACACCGCCTTGGTCGAGGCGGTGGCCGCCGCCTACGAGGAGCTGGCCGCCTCCGGCTGGTGCCGCGCGGTCGTCCTCGCCTCGGAGGGACGGCACTTCTGCGCAGGGCTTGACTTCGCGGCCAACGCCGGTCAGGACATCGCTGCGCTGTACGCCGCCGCCCTGCGTCTTTTTGCCGCGCCTCTCCCCGTCGTGGTCGCGGTGCAGGGTGCGGCCATCGGTGGCGGTTGCGGGCTGGCGTTGTCAGCGGACTTCAGAGTGGCCACGCCGCGCACCCGGTTCAGCGCCAACTTCGCCCGGCTGGGCTTCCACCATGGCTTCGCGCTCACGGTGACGTTGCCCGCTGCGGTGGGCCGCCAGGCGGCGGCCGACTTGTTGCTGACCGGGCGGCGTGTCGGCGGGGAGGAGGCGTTGGCCCTCGGCCTTTGCGACCGGCTGGCGGCAGACGGGGACCACTTGGCGCAGGCCCTTCGTTACGCGGACGAATTGGGCGCCTCGGGCCCGCTGGCCGTCCGCTCCATCCGTGCCACGCTTCGCCGGGGCTTGGTCGAAGAGGTCCGGCTCGCGATGGAGCACGAGTGCGCCGAGCAGCTCGTACTGCGTGAGACGGCCGATTTCGGCGAGGGCGTGCGCGCCGCCGCGGAGCGCCGTGCCCCCCGCTTCAGCGGATCATGACCGCCCCGTCCGATCCAGCGGTGCACGAGCTGAACAGGTCGTTCTCCTGGGTCGATCACAGCGGACCGTTCCGTGCCCTCACCCGGGACCAGGCGCGCTGCTACGACGAGCTGGGGTATTTCGTGCTGGAGGACGCGCTGAGTCCCGCCGAGGTGAGAGCGTTGCTCGAAGCCATCGACCCCTTCGAGGCGCGGCAAGAGGAGGTGCTGCGCACCCTGGAGGGCGGCCGCTTCTTCATCGCCCGCGCCGACGAAATCACCTTCACCACGCACCTCGTGTTGCGCTCGGCCCTGTTGCGGAGCTTCACCTCCTCGGCGCTCTTGGCCGACGTCTGTGCCGACCTCGTCGGAGCGGACGTGCGGCTGTACTGGGACCAAGCGGTCTACAAGAAGCCGGGAACCGAGTCGCCTTTCCCGTGGCATCAGGACAACGGCTACGCCTTTGTCGAGCCGCAGCAGTACCTGACCTGCTGGGTGGCGCTCACCGACGCCACTGAGCAGAACGGGTGCCCATGGGTGGTGCCGGGATTGCACCGTCTCGGCACACTCGCCCACGAGTATTCCGACATCGGGTTCGTCTGCCTGCGCGATCCGGCGGGGGCGGTGGCAGTGCCGGCGTCGGCTGGCAGCATCGTCGTCTTCTCGTCGCTGACGCCGCACTCGACGGGCCCCAACCTCGCCGAAGAGGTGCGCAAGGCCTACATCGTGCAGTTCGCGCCGGACGGCGCCGCGGTGATCCGCACCGAACCGGGCGGGCAGCCGACACGGATAAGCGCGGACGACGAATCACGCCAGTACGAGGTTCTGCGCCAAGGCGAGCGGGTCGTGCGCTAGGCATACCTGCCGCCGATCAGAAAGATCGTCGGCCCGCAGTAAGGTTGGGGTAGGCGGCCGAGACCGGACCAAGGGGGTTTCCGATGACACACGCACCCGTGACGGACTGGGCGAGCGATTTCGACGTGATGGATCCACGCTACCTCGAGGACCCTTTCAGCATCTGGGACGAGCTGCGCCCGACCTGCCCCATCCCGCACACCGACCGGCGCAAGAGCAGCTGGATGCCCCTTCGCTACGAGGACGTGACCGCCATCGCACACGACATCGACCATTTCAGCTCGCTGAAGGTGGCGGTGATCCCCGGCGACGAGGACGAGGACCCCAACGCCAATTTCGATGGGCCGAATCTCGAGTACGGGCTGCCCCCGATCTCCTCCGACCCGCCGCTGCACACCTGGACCCGCCGGCTCCTGCTGCCTTGGTTCTCGCACAAGCGGGTCGAGAGCTACATCCCGCTCACCCGGGACTTGTGCCGGCGGTTGCTCGACGGCTTCGCCGAGACCGGCCACGCCGACGCCGCGGCCGACTATGCCCAGCAGATCCCGGTCCGCGTGATTGCGCAGATCCTGGGTGTCTCGCCTGACCTGTCCGACACCTTCACAGGCTGGGTGCGCGACGTGCTGGAGTTCGCCGACGACCCCGACCGTCGCCAGCGTGGCGCCGAGGGCCTCCTCAACTACTTCCTCGGGCAGCTCGAGGACCGTCGCCGGCACCCCGGGGACGACCTGATGAGCGAACTCCTGACCACCGAGGTCGAGGGGAAGCCGGTCGACGACGGCATCGTCCTCGGCATGGCCGCACTCGTCCTCATCGCCGGCGTCGATACGACGTGGAGCGCCATCGGGTCGTCGCTGTGGCACCTGGCCACGCATCCCGACGACTGCAAACGCATGGTGTCCGAGCCCGAGATCTGGCCGACCGCCATTGAGGAGTTGCTGCGGGCGTACGCACCGGTGACCATGGCACGCGAGGTCACGGAGGACTTCGAGTACGCCGGTTGCCCGATGAAGGCGGGGGACAAGGTGCTGATGAACTTCCCCGCCGCCAACCGCGACCCCGAGGCGTTCGAGCACCCCGAGGAGGTCCAGCTTGACCGGGCTCACAATCGGCACGTTGCCTTCGGCTCGGGTATCCACCGCTGCGCCGGATCGAATCTGGCCCGCATGGAGGTGCAGGTGGCGCTCGAAGAGTGGCTTGCCCGGATCCCGGAGTTCTCGCTCACCGAGGGTGAAGAGATCGCCTGGGCCGGCGGCCAGGTCCGGGGTCCGCGCAAGCTTCCGGTGGTGTTCGGATGAAGATCCGCGTCGACCCCGACAAGTGCCAGGGGCACGCCCGCTGTTACGGCCTGGCGCCCGAGATCTTCGACGTCGACGACTACGGGCAGGCGTCGGTCATCGTCGACGAAGTGCCGCCCGAGCTCGAGGAGAAGGCCCGACTCGCGGTGGCCAACTGCCCCGAGTACGCCATCGAGATCATCAGCGAGTAGCAGGGCCCACCGGCCCACCGGCCCACCGGCCCACCGGCCCACCGGCCCACCGGCCCACCGGCCCACCGGCCCACCGGGCGCCGGTTGGCCTCTACGCGATGGCCAGGGCCAGCGCCTCTTCGTTGTCCTCCAGCGCCTCAGCAGAGGAGGGACGGTTCCGGCGGATGAGGGTGAAGGCACTCACTGCGGCCACCGCCAACACGATGGCGCTGAAGGTGAAGGCCGTGGTGTAGCCGTGGATAGACCCGGCGGTGAGCGAGGCCACTGATTTCCCGTGGGCCGCCACGTAGGACGCAGTGGCCGTCGTGGCGATGGTGTTGATGAGCGCCGATCCCATGGTGCCGCCCGTCTGTTGGGTGGCGTTGACCAGTGCGCTGGCGACGCCGGCGTCCTCGGGGCTCACCCCGAGCAGCGCCGTGCTGCTCATGGCCACGAACGACAGGCCCATGCCGAGGCTCACAATGAGCTCAGCCGGCAACACGGTACTGACGTAGGAGGAATGCACGTCGAGGGTGCTGAAGAGGATCAGTCCGGCCATGCCCATCAGCAGCCCGCCGGTCATGAGGGCCCGTGGTCCGAAGCGGGGCAGCAGGCGGCTGGCCAGGGTGGCCCCGGTGATGATGCCGAGCGAGAACGGCACGAAGGCGAAACCCGACTTCAGGGCCGAGTAGTGCAACGTCCCCTGGAAATAGTACGTGAGCGACAGGAAGGTCCCCAGGAGCGCGAGCCCGACGAGAAGTGAGGCGAGGAATGACCCGCCCCGGTTGCGGTCGAGGACGACGCGCAGCGGGAGAAGCGGATGGGTCGCGCGCTGCTCGATGATCACGAAGGCGACGAGGAGCACACCGGCTAGGGCGAACAACGTGAGGGTGACGGAGGCTCCCCAGCCGTCGGTGCCGGCCTTGGTGAACCCGTAGACGAGGGCGAGCAGGCCGCCGGTCACGGTCACGGCACCGGGAAGGTCGTACCCGTGGTTGGCCGAGGCCCGGCTCTCGGCGACGTAGCGAAACGCCGCCACGGCGGCCACGATGGCGATGGGCACGTTGATCAGCAGGGTCCAGCGCCACGAGGCGAACTCGGTCAGGAAGCCACCGAGTATGAGACCGATGGCCGCGCCGCCACCGGCGATGCCGCCGTAGACGGCGAAGGCGCGTGCCCGCTCCCTGGGTTCTGTGAAGGCCACGGTGAGCAGCGAGAGCGCGGCCGGTGCCATGACGGCGGCGAACGCACCCTGGAGGGCGCGGGCGGAGAAGAGCATGGCCGAGTCCTGCGCCAGGCCACCCAGGGCCGACGCGGCGGCGAATCCGATGAGGCTGACCACGAACATGCGCTTGCGACCGAAGTAGTCGGCAATCCGGCCGCCCAAGAGCAAGAGGCCGGCGAAGGCGAGGGTGTAGGCGGTGAGCATCCACTGGCGGTTGGCCGTCGAGATGTGCAGCGCCCGTTGAGCCGAGGGTAGGGCAATGATCACCACGGAGGCGTCGAGCACGACCATGAGCTGGGCGACTGCAATGATGGCCAGGGCCCGGAAGCGCCTGGGGTCGGCACCAGGCTGGGGGTTTGCCGGCTCGAGGGCGGGGTTGCTGCGATCGATCGTCGAGGTCATGGGGTTCTCCGTCTCTGAAAGTCCGTGTCCCGGCAGCTCCCGATCCCGCCACTCACCCGCATGGGCCCTGGCTTTTGGCCTCCCGGTGGGATAAAGTGGAATCGGACTACTGGTTCCACTTAGACTATACGGAATCCAAGTTCCGTTTGTCAATGGGGAGGGAGAAGTTTCCGTGGGTTCAGGGTCGTCGGAGTTGGGTGGCTGCGCGGACGCATCGGCCTTCCCGAGCGTGCGCCCGTTGCGAGCCGACGCCCAGCGCAACCGGGAGCGCATCCTCGAAGCGGCCGAGGCGGTCTTCGCCGCCGACGGGATCGACGTCGCCGTCGACGTGATCGCCGAGAAAGCGGGTCTCGGGGTGGGGACCCTCTATCGCCATTTCCCCACCAAGGAGCGACTGTGCGCCGCCATTCTGCTGCAGAGGCTCGCCGGGATCACTGCCGACGCGCGGGACCTGGCCGATGCGGCGGACCCCGGAGCGGCCTTCTTCCAGTTCCTGCAGCACGTGGTCGAGCAGGGCGCCGCCAAGCGGGATCTCGTCACGGCCGTGAGCGGCGCCGACGCCGATTTCGAGCAGGTCGCCGCCCCGGTGAAGGAGGAACTCCTCGAGGCGGTCGGCGTCCTCCTGCGCCGCGCCCAGGAAGCCGGAGCGGTGCGAGCGGACGTGACAGCCCCCGTCGTCGTCTCCCTGGTCGGCGCGACCTGCCAGGCCGCAGCCCACTTGAGCGCGCCGCCGACCTGTGACATGTGGGCGGTCGTGTGTGACGGGCTCCGACCGCAGGGCCACGGCTAAGGGCAGAGCGAGGGTGGGGGTGCTCGACGTTGAGCGTCGCCGGCGAGCGACACGGACGGGCGCCTCAGCGCGGAACCGTCAGCCGGCGCCGGCGTCGCCTCCCTGCAGACGCAGCATCTCCCCATAGGAGTCGACCGGGCTGTGCAGTGACAGCCCGCCGTCGCACTCGATCACTTGGCCGGTGACCCACCCCATGGCGTGCAGGCCGACGATGACCCGCGCGATGTCGACGGCCTCGCCCAGCCGGCCCAGTGGCGTGCGGTCGGCCACACCGGTGAGCCAGGGCGAGCCCCGCACCGTCGCCGAGGGACCCCGGCCGAGCATGGGTGTGCGCGTCACCCCCGGCGCCACCGCGTTGACGCGCAGACCGCTGGCACCCCACTCTGCGGCCGCCACCTTCACGAGCATCGACAGCGCTGCCTTCGAGGCGCAGTAAAGGCCCATGTTGCGATCGACCAGCCGCGCGCTGATGCTCGATACGGCCACGAACGAGCCCGCCTTTCCCTCCCCCTGTATGGCGCGGGCCCAGGCCCGCATGCACAGCCAGGGGCCGCGGGCGTTGATCCGCATGACCCGATCGAATTCGTCCGGCCCAGCGTCGGCCAACAGCCCGGAATGTCCGACGCCGGCTGTCACGGTGATCCAGGTCGGCACGCCCCAACGGCGTTGCGTCGCCCCCACGGCATCGTCGATGGCGCCGGCGTCGGTCACGTCGCAGGTGACGTCGTGCGGGCCAGCGATGTCCCACGTCACGAGGCGAGTGCCTTGTGCCCGGTACGACTCGGCCAGGGCAGCACCGATACCCGAGCCGCCCCCGATGACCAGCGCCAACGGTTCGGACCCGTCGTTCATGTGCCTCCCTTCGCTCCTACCCGGCCAGAGCGCTCACGCCGGGCACGGCGTCTCCCGATGCGAAAGTATGTCCGTTCATGAAGGCTGCGGTGTACTACGAGACCGGGGCGCCCGAGGTGTTCCGCTACGAGGACGTGCCCGACCCCGTACCGGGACCCGGCGACATCCTGGTCGACGTCGAGGCGGTGAGCATCGAAGGGGGCGACACGCTCAACCGGTTGGGCGGTGAACTGGCCCGGGTGCCACACGTGGTGGGCTACCAGTGCGCCGGTACGGTGGCTGAGGTGGGAGCCGACGTGCGCGGCTTCGCGGTCGGGGACCGCGCCGTCACGGTGGGTGTCGACGGCTCGCACGCGGAGCGCCGAGCGGTGCCCGAGGCGTTCGCCTGGAAGATCCCCGAAGGTGTCTCGACCGACGAGGCGGCCTGCGTCCCGGTCCCCTTCGGCACGGCCGACGACTGCCTGTTCGAATTCGGCCATCTGCAGGCCGGGGAGACCGCGCTGATCCACGCCGGGGCAGGTGGGGTCGGCATCGCGGCCATCCAGATGGCGAAGCGGGCCGGCGCCAGAGTCTTCGCCACCGCGTCGAGCGACGAGCGCCTCGAGCGGCTGCGGGAACTGGGCCTCGACGAGGGCATCAATTACGCCACGCAGGACTTCGTGGCCGAGGCACGCCGGCGGACGGACGGTCGCGGCATCGACGTGGTGGTCGACTCGGTGGGCGGGGTGACCCTGCAGGGAAGTATCAACGTCCTTGCCTACCGGGGCCGCTGTGTCTCGGTGGGCGACGCCGGGAGAGCGCGGGCCGAGCAGATCGACATCTCGGGGATGCGGCCCAACAACCAGACGTTGTCGGGCTACTTCCTCGGCGCCGAGCTGCTGCTCTTTCCGCGGGCCCACGCCATGATCGCTGGACATCTGGACGCCATCGCGCGCGGTGAGCTCAAGGTGGTCATCGACCGCACCTTCCCGCTGTCGGACGCGGCCGGGGCGCACGCTTACATCGAGAGCCGTCAGGCCTTCGGCCGCGTCCTGCTCGTCCCCTGAGGCCCGGGCCGCCCCAGACCGATGGCTACCCGCGCCAGCGCCGCTCGAAGGGCAGGCGCCAGTTGCGCGGCGCGATGAGGTCGTTGATGGCCGGCGGCCCCCAACTCCCCTTGGGATAGTGCTGCACGGGGGGCGGGTGCTCGAGCAGCGGCTCCGAGATCTCCCACAGGCGCTCAATACCCTCGGCCGTGTTGAACAGCGTGTGGTCGCCGACCATGGCGTCGTGGATCAAGCGTTCGTAGGCCTCGAGCACGTCGGCGTCCTGCCCTGTCTCGTGCAGGGCGAACTGCAGGCTGAGCTTCTCGAGCTTCATGCCCGGCCCCGGCCGCTTCCCGTAGAAGGAGAGCGACAGCTTCGAGGAGTCGGCGAGGTCGAAGGTGAGGTGGTCGGGGCCCTGGGCGCCGACGCCTGAGTCGCCGGGGAACATCGACTTCGGTGGCGCGCGGAAGGCGATCGAGATGATGCGCTCGCCGCCGCCGAGCTGTTTGCCGGTGCGCAGGAAGAAGGGCACGTCGGCCCAGCGCCAGTTGTCGATCTCGCAGCGCAGGGCGACGAAGGTCTCTGTGTCCGAGTCCGGGGCGACGCCCGGGATGTCCCGGTAGCCGTCGTACTGGCCCCGGACGACCTGAGACGGGTCGAGGCATTGCATGGACCGGAAGACCTTGTTCTTCTCCTCGTTGATGGGTCCAGCGGAGAGCTCCGTGGGCGGTTCCATCGCCATGAAGCCGAGGATCTGAAAGAGGTGGGTGACCACCATGTCCTTGAAGGCGCCGGTGGCCTCGTAGAAGGCGACCCGGTCGTCGACCCCGAGTGTCTCGGGCACGTCGATCTGGACGCTGTCGATGTGGTCCCGGTTCCAGATGGGCTCGAAGAGGCCGTTGGCGAACCGGAAGGCCAGGATGTTCTGCGTCGCTTCCTTCCCCAGGAAGTGGTCGATGCGGAAGATCTGCTCCTCGTCGAAGTACTGGTGCAACATGTCATTGAGCGCGACGGCACTCGCGAGGTCAGTTCCGAACGGCTTCTCCATGATTACCCGGGACCGTTCCACCAGCTTGGCGTCGGCCAGTAGCTGAATGACGGAGCGGTCCGCCGCTGGCGGGATGCTGAGGTAGTGCAGCCGGCGCGGCTCTCCGCCGATGGCTTCCTCGGCGTTGTGGACGGCCTCGGCCAGGGCCTCCGGCCCGGCACTGGTGGAACAGAAGGTCAGTCGCCTCTCGAAGCTGGCCCACTGCAGCAGCGAGATCTTCCCCGTGGCGTACTGGTCGCAGGCGTGCCGGGCGAGGTGGCGGAAGTCCTCGTCGCTCAGGTCGCTGGTCGAGCTCCCAACGACCCGGTACTCGGGCATCATCCCGGTCATGGAGAGATGGAGCAGTCCCGGGAGCAGTTTGCGCGCCGCGAGGTCGCCCGTCGCCCCGAAGATGACGATCACGTGGGGCTCGATCTGGGAGTCGGATGCCTCCGAGATCATCGTCTCGTTGGGGTCCACGACTTCGGTCATGCGGGCCGCCGATCGTTGAGCTCGGACACGTTGGCGCCCATGATCTTGGGCACAGACTCTGACGGGAGCTTCTGCAGCTCGGTCACCCAGTCGGTCGGCTCCGGCAGCCCCTCTACGTGTGGCCAGTCGGAGCCGAAGATGACACGGTCGTCCCCCATGAGGTCAACGATCTCCTCGACGTCGTCCTCCCAGAACGGGTTGATCCAAACATGGCGGCGGAAGGTGAGCACCGGATCCTCTCTGAAGTAGCCCGGTGTACGCCGATTGGTCGTGAGCAGCTTGCGGAAGAGGGGGGACAGAAAATCGGAGCCGTTCTCAACTGAGGCGATGCGCACGTTCGGGAAACGCTCGAACAACCTCTCGAGGACGAGCGTGGCCAGGAAGTCATGAGCCGCCCGTTCGATGTTGAACAGCTTGATGCTGAGGCGCATCGGGCCGCCTCGAAAGGAGGCCGAAAACCCGTCGACCGCATAGCCGTTGGAGGACAGGCCGGCGTCGCCTGCGTGCACGACCACCGTGATGCCGGCCTCGTTGACGCGCGCCCAGAAGGGGTCGAACGCGTCCGCAGCGGGGGACAGCGGCCCACCCGCCGTCGTCGGGGCGGCCGCCCGCATCACCACGGCCCGGGCGTCCTGGTCGAGCGCCCAGTCGAGCTCGCGCACCGCCTCGTCGACGTCGGCCAACGAGATGTAGGGGGCGGCGAAGATGCGGTTCTGATACGCCATTCCCCAGTCCTCGGCCAGCCACCGGTTGAAAGCCCGAAAGAGAAGGACGACCGCGCCAGGGTCGTCCTTGAGCGCTTCCTCGTAGAGCATGCCCAGGGTGGGGAAGAGCCAGACCTTGGCGAGCCCTTGCCTGTCCATCGTCGCGAGGCGGGCGTCGCGGTCGCGGTACTCGGGCCGAATCGGCTCGGATGTCCCCATGAGCTCGTGCATCGGGCGGCCGCCAGGGTTCCCCCGGAAGTAGTCGGCCAGTGCGCCGGCCGGTGCGATCGGATTGAACGTCGGGTTGGTGACGGCCCGGCTGATGCGGCCGCCGAGAGCGTGGTAGCGCCGGCCACCGATCTCGACCCACTCGATCACCCGCGGCCCGAGCGCAGGTTCGAGGTGGCGGGTGAAGGCATCGAGCGCCTCGTAATAGTGGTTGTCGGCATCGAAGACGGGCGAGTCCAAGATGGGCATGGTCAGCCTTCCGCGAGCGGCGTGCGCAACACCCAGACTCTATTGCTTCTGCGCCGGTGGCCCGGCCGCCGTGTGCGCGACCCCCGCCGGATCGACCGCCCAGCCGGGTGCCTCACCCCAGCGCTCCCCGTAGACCAGCTCGGGGAGCGGACGCCGGCGCACCGGGCCGTGACGTCCCTGCGGGCGGCCGAGGGTGATGGTTGCCATGATCTCGACGCCGTCGGGGATGTGCAACAGCGCGCGAAGCTCGGCGTCCGCGGCGAACTGCCAATTGGTCAAGACACCGCCGAAGCCGCGGGCGCGGGCGGCGAGCAGCAGGTTCTGGCAGGCGGGGTAGAGCGATGCCCCGTCGGTGGCGCCGGCCGCGCGGTAGCGCACCAGGCAGGCGAGGACGAGCACGGGAACGGACTCGTAGGTGTCGACGTAGTGCTGCATGGTGCGCGCCATGCGGGCCTTGGGCGAGTCAATGTCGGACCCCGATCCCCGGTCGTAGCCGTCGGCCTCCCGCTTGGCCGCCCAGAATCGACGCGCCCCTGCCCCGATCAGCCGCTTCGCCTCCCGGGCGACCGGTCCGTCGGTGAGGACGATGAAGCGAAAAGGCTGGCGGTTTGAGCCACTCGGGGCCCTGGTCGCGGCAAAGAGGATGTCACGCAGGTCCTCGTCGGGGACGGGCTCTTCGGTGTAGCGCCGGATGGCACGGGTGGAGATCAGGCCCTCGTAGAGGGAGACGCCGCCGGCGCGCTCGGTGGCAGCCATGGCTCGGACCCTAGCAACGGCCCGCGCCCATCTCGGCTCCCCGTCCCGCTAGGTTGCGCCGCCGTGCCCGGCACCTTTCGTCTCCTTCGTGTCACGCTGGCGCTTGGCGCCGCTGCCGCCGCTGCCGCTGTTGCCGCCGCCGCCCTCTGCGCGCCCCTGGCGGCCACGGCGGGTGCGGCCGCGAATCCACCGGTCACCATGATTCCGCCGCTGACCTTTCTCCATGTCGCCACAGCGCCGGGCGGCTCGGAGCCGAGTCGGTATCTGGCGGACGCGGCCGGGCGTGAGGTGTTGCTGCACGGCGCGGCCGCAGTCGGGCTGCAAGACGTCGCATACCCGAATGCCCAGGGCGGTCCCGCCCTCTTCCCCGTGTCGCCCTCCGCCTACGCCCGGCGCTGCCCCAAGGCGTCGCCGCTCATCCCCCAGCCGCCGCTCTGCGAGGTGCAGGCCTCCCGGCCTGCCTTCGCGCAGTCGATCGCGCCGGGCAGCGGAAACGATTTCGCCCAGATGCGCGCGCTGGGGTTCAACGTTGTCCGCCTGGTGCTCAACTGGAGCCAACTGGAGCCCACGGCGGGGTCGTACTCGACGACGTACCTGAACCGGGTGGCCCAGGTGGTTGGGTGGGCGCGCCAGCAGGGGATTTACGTCATCCTCGACATGCATCAGGACCAGTACTCGCGCTACATCGTTCCGGCCCCGAAGAGCGCCGTCCCGTCCGGCTGCGCCCCGTCGGGGGGCGGTGACGGCGCCCCCGCCTGGGCCGTCCAGGACGATGGGAAAATCGCCTGCGCGCTCTTCGGGATCGACGAGCTCAACCCGGCAGAGTCGGCGTCCTTCTACAACTTCTGGCAGAACTCGACCGTGAGCGCCCCGCAAGGCGAGGCGCCGGGGACCGGCTTGCAGGATCACTACATCGGAGGGCTGGCCGCGCTGGCGCGCCGCTTCCAGAACGACCCGGCCGTCCTCGGCTACGAGCTCATGAACGAACCCCAACCTGGGACCCTGAGCTCGCCGCCGGCCGCCAACGGCTACCAAGCGAGCAGCCGGGACCTTTATCCCTTCTACCAGCGAGCGATTGAGGCGCTGACCGGCGTGCGTGACGCGCTCCCGACCTGCCCGGCGTCCACGCCGACCTCCTTGACGAATTCATGCGCCTACCCACAGCTGGCCTCGGTCAGGCGGCAGCAGATCTTCTTCGAGCCCCTGGCCTACCGGAACCTGGTCGACTTCTCAGTGCAGGTGAGCGCCCCCTTCTCGTCGTACCCCAACCTCGTGTACGCGCCCCACGTCTATACGTACGCCTTCACCATTGAGCAGGAGCTGTTGGGACTGCCGGCCAAACCGGGCGGGTACCCGCCGAACTTCTCCTTCGGCTACCAGACCGCCGAAGCCGACGCGCAGGCGATGCACGCCGCCGTCTTCGTCACCGAATTCGGCGACTCCGCGAGCACCGACCAGGCGATCCTCTCCAACGAGCTGGCCGCCCAGGAGTCGACCCAGACGGGCGGCACGCTGTGGGCCTGGAAGGGTCTGGCCCAGACGGCGGGGTCGTGTTGGTGCACGCGCTGGCAGCACTCGAGTTACGAGACCACCGCCAACGGAACACCTGGCAAAGGGAACCCCAACGCGGCACCTTCACCAGCCGACCGACTCATCGCCAGCCGGCAGCAGCTCTTGATGCGCGTGTGGCCGGTGGACACCTCCGGCCTGCTCGACGCCTATGCCTACGATCCCGCCACGCGCACCTTCGCCATGGTGGCGGCATCGTCGGGCGAGAACAGGCGCGGTGATCGCCAGACCGACACCGAGATCTTCGTCCCGTCCACCGTGGACGGCGCCGTGCGCGTCAGCGGCTCCGCCGTGTTGGACTCGGTCGTGACGCGACCCGACGGGAGCCGTCTCGCTTACGTGACGACCATGCTCTCGCCCACGCGGAGCGGGCCGGCGACCCGCTACTTCGTCACCGTCGGCGAGGCATCGGCTGCTCTACGGGCACGCGTCATGGCCGAGGCGGCCGACCCGCCCCGTCCGATCAGCGAGCCGACCGCCCGCGCCATGGCGCTGAACGCGTTGAACGCCGAGTCCCACTCCTCGAACGCCTCGGTACGCTCGACCGCGCAGCTCGTGCAGGGCCTCGCTGACATCGTGCTCGGCACCAGTGACCCCAACGGTGCGGCGGCGCCCTGAACGGCCGCCCCTATCCCGCCGCGGGGATCCGGTCGAGCAGCTCCGCGTACAGGTCGGGTCGGCGCTCGTCTTCGAGGAGGACGGCGATTCCCTCCCGCCGGTAGGCGAGATGCAGGTCGATCCGATGCACCAAGAGCTCGGCCGGGCTGACCCGACCGGGCAGGGCGCCACTGGCTTGGACCACGACGGTGCCGGTCGGCGCGATGATCCTGCTGGCCCCGAGCAGCGTGGACGACGAATGAGAACCGGCCTGGTTGGCCTGGATCCACCACTGGCCGTTGGTCAAGGCCAGCGCCGGTTGCAGGAGGTCCCACGCCGTCGCGCCCTCGACCTCGGAGGCCGACGGAGCCAGGACCAGCCGGGCACCGCGGAGCGCGAGGGCGCGTGCCACCTCGGGGAAGTCACCGTCGAACCCGACGACGAGACCCACCTTCCCGAGCACCGGGTCATCGAACGTCGTGAGCCGGTCGCCCGGGACGAACACCGTGTGCTCGAGGGTGGGCCGGTACAGGTGCGCCTTCCGGTGCCAGGCGCGGAGCTCCCCGTTAGGGTCGAAGACCAGGGCGGTGTCGTGGATCTGCCCGTCCTCGCCGAGCTCGGGCACACTTCCCGCGGCGAGAAACAGGTGGTGGCGGCGGGCCGCGTCGGCCAGGCGTTCGGAACGTCGCCCCTCCCGAGGTTCGGCGTCACGCCGGGCGTCCTCTGCCAGGGTCTCGGGGTCGTAGCCGCACGACCACAGCTCGGGGAGGACGAGCAGCTCGACCCCTCGGGCCGCCGCTCCCTCGATCATGCCCAGAGCGATCGAGAGGTTTTGCGCAGGTTCCCGAGGAGTCGCCAGCCACTGGGCCACCCCGACCAGAAGGTCCCGCTTCACGTCCTCACCAGGTTCACCGACTCTCACTCGTCACGGCGGTGCCGAAGAACGTTAGGGCGACAACGTTCAGGGAGGATTTCCCGGTTGTGAATGGACTGTTACAAAGTGGTCCGCGTTCAGACCGGGTGTCGCGCCATCAGGGTGATGAGCTCGTAGAGCACGTGCGCGGCGGCCACGGCCGTGATCTCGGCGTGGTCGTAGGCGGGCGACACCTCCACCACGTCGGCGCCCACCACCGAAGCAGGTTCCAGGCCGCGCACCAGGGCGAGCAGCTCACGGCTGGTCAGGCCGCCGGCCTCAGGCGTCCCGGTGCCTGGTGCGTGGGCGGGGTCGAGGACGTCGATGTCCACCGAGACGTAGAGCGCGGCGTCGCCCACCAGCGCCAGTGCCTGCCCCACGACGTCGGCCACACCGCGGGCGGCCACGTCGTCGGTCGTGATCTGCGCGAAGCCCATGCCGGTGTCGTCCGACAAGTCGGTGTCGGAGTACAGCGGGCCGCGTAGTCCGACGTGGACGCTGCGCTCGGTCCGCAGCAGGCCTTCCTCCCAAGCGCGGCGGAACGGCGTACCGTGCGTGAAGCGCTGCCCGAAGTAGGTGTCCCACGTGTCGAGGTGCGCGTCGAAGTGGACCAGGGCCAAAGGACCATGGCGGCGCGCCGTCGCCCGCAACAGTGGCAGGGCGATGGTGTGGTCGCCCCCGATCGCCACCAGTCGCCCGCCGCGCTCGAGCAGCGCGCCGGCGCCGGCCTCGATCTGGAGCACCGCTTCTTCCGCGCTGAACGGCGTGCAAGCGATGTCGCCCGCGTCGACGACCTGGGCCAGCGCGAAGGTCAACGACCCCTGGGCGGGATTGTAGGGGCGGAGCAGGCGCGAACCCTGGCGCACCGCGGCCGGCCCGAAGCGCGCCCCGGGCCGGTAGCTCGTACCCCCGTCGTAGGGGACGCCGACCACCGCGATGTCCCAGCGGGCCACCTCGTCCGCCGTGGGCAGCCGGGCGAAGCTGGAGATCCCGGCGAAGCGCGGGACCACCGTGGCGTCGGCAGGACCGACGGGCTCCCCGGCCGGGGCCATCAGTCGTCGATGGTCTGGTAGACGAGCGCGCGCGAGCTGGGCCCGGAACGGGTAGGCGATGGACGGGAACAGCTGGGTCATGAAGACGGCGAACAGATCCTCGGCCGGGTCGACCCAAAAGGCCGTGCTCGCCGCGCCGCCCCAGTAGAACTCGCCGCCCGATCCCGCCATGCCCGTCGCGGCAGGACCCAGCCCGACGGCGAAGCCCAAGCCGAAGCCGACGCCTTCGAAGCCGGCCTCGCCGAAGCCGCCGACCGCGAGGTCCTGCAAGGTGGCCCCTCCCGGCAGATGGTTCACGGTCATGAGCTCCAAGGTCTTGCGCCCGAGGACACGGCGCCCGTCGAGGTGGCCGCCGTTGGCCAGCATCTGGCAGAAGGCCACGTAGTCGTGCGTCGTCGACACGAGCCCGCCGGCACCCGACAGGTAGGAACGCGGGCGCAGGATCCCGTTGGCGAAGGGGCCCTCCATGAGCCGCGGTGAGTTGCCCGGGCGGTACTCGTAGCACGCGGCCAGGCGCGTGTGCTCGGGCTCGGGGACGTAGAACCCGGTGTCGACCATGCCCAGCGGCTCGAAGATCTCGCGCCGCAGGTATTCGTCGAAGCGCAGCCCCGAGAGGATCTCGACCAGTCGGCCGACGATGTCGGTCGAGAGGCCGTAGTTCCACTGCGTCCCGGGTTGGAACTTGAGCGGGTGCCCGCCCAGGAGCGCGGTCACGCTCTCGAGCGTCTGCTCGGCACCGAGCGCGGTGCGGTCCTTGGCGAAGGCATCGTCGATCGGGTTGCCCGGAAAAAGGCTCCCGGGCAGTCCGGTCGTGTGCATCAGCACGTCGCGCATGTTCACGGGGCGCTCAGGCTTGACCAGGGTCACCGAGCCGTCGTCCTGCACGATGCCGACCTCCTGGTTGCTCCACTCGGGAACGTAGCGGCGGACCGGGTCGAGCAGCTGGAACATGCCGCGCTCGTAGAGCTGCATGAGGGCGACCGACGCGATGGGCTTGGTCATGGAGTAGATGCGGAAGATGGCGTCCTCTGCCATCGGGACGCCGCGCTCGCGGTCCATCAGCCCGAGCGAGCGGTGGTAGGCGACGTGGCCGCCCCGCACCACGGTGATCTGACACCCGGCGATCTTGCCGGTGTCGACGTAGGAGGGGCCGAAGTGCTCGGTGATGCGCTCCAGGCGGGCTTCGCTCATGCCCGCCGCGTCGGGCTCTATCTTCACGTTGACCTTCCTTCCTGTGTCAGCCGGTCTGGACCGGCGCCTGCTTCTTCTTCTGCTCGCGCAGGTAGGCGGCGGTGCCCTCCAAGAACGCCCCGACGTCCTTCTCCTTGTTGGCGGTGACGCCGTGGAACCACTCGGGCACATAGACCTGGGCGGCGCCCGCCTCCAGCCCGGCCAGGATGGCGTCGACGGCTACCGAGACCGGTTCGGCGGCGATCGGCAGGTCGGGCACGTCGTTGTCGGGCAGGGTGAACAGCTCGGTGTCGATGACGCCGGGGTAGACCACCATCACCTTGATGCCGTCCTCCCACAGGTCCACGGCCATCGCCTCGGAAAAAGCGGTCAGCGCCGCCTTCGAGGCGTCGTAGGCGGCTTCGCCCGGGGCGCTGAGCTTGGCGGCGATCGACGAGACGTTCACGATGGTGCCCGATCCGCGCGCCAGCATCTGGGGCAGAAGGGCCATGGTCAGGCGGACGGGAGAGAGGTAGTTGACGTGCATCACCGCGGTGACGGTGTCGATGTCGAGTGCGGTGACCTGGCGCCGCTTGGGGATGCCCGCGTTGTTGACCAGGAGGTCGACCCCGCCGAACGCGTCGACGACGTCGACCGCCAGCTGGTCCACCGCATTGATGTCGGCCAGGTTGACCACCCACATCCGGCTGTCGGGGGAGTACGCCATGCATTGCCCGACCACTTCGGACAGCTTGTCGGCCCGCCGGGCGCAGATTCCCACGGTCGCGCCTCGCTCGGCCAGCGCCACGGCCAGGCCGGCGCCGATGCCCGACGATCCCCCCGTCACCAGCGTGCGGCAACCCTTCAGGTCCAAGGCCATCGTCCACCCCACTTTCACACCGTGTTCGTGCTCACCTTAGGCACAGCCGGGACCGAGCTGGTATTGACATTCTGTTGACGCAGGCCGTGGCCGCGTTGACATCGGGTTCACAACGGCACCGCGACTATGTGCTTCATGGCTGACTTTCTTGCAGTGCTGGGCATCGTGGGCTTCGTCGTGGTGATGCTCGGTCTCATCTGGGCCCTGGACCGGGTATGACCTGGACCCAGGGGCTCCTTCTTGCCTTGTCCATCGTGATGTTCTTGTACCTGGGCGTCGCCATGTTCAAGCCCGAGAAGTTCTGACGTGGGGTTCACCTGGACCATCGTCACCCTGGTCATCGCCCTGGGTCTGACCTGGCGGTACCTCGGCTCCTACATGGCCGCCGTGTTCGACGGCCGGGTGCACTTCCTCGGCTGGGCCGAGCGGCCCGTCTACCGGCTCCTCGGGACCACCCCCGAGAGGGAGCAGAACTGGAAGCGCTACGCGGCCTCCATGGTCATCTTCTCGGCGGTCGTCATGGGCGTCACCTATCTGCTCATACGGATCCAGGGGTCGCTCCCCCTGAACCCGCAGCACCTGGGTGCCGCGCCCCAGGCGCTGAGCTTCAACACGGCGGCGTCGTTCATGACCAACACCAACTGGCAGAACTACGGCGGCGAGACGACCATGTCGTACTTCTCCCAGATCGGCGCGCTGACGATGGAGCAATTCGTCAGCCCGATCATCGGCATCGCCGTGGCCATCGGGTTGGTTCGAGGTTTCTCCCGGCGCAACTCCCCCACGATCGGGAACTTCTGGGTCGACATCACCCGTGGCCTCCTCTACATCGTGTTTCCGATTGCGTTCGTCGCCGGGCTCATCTTCGTCGGCCAGGGCGCCGTGCAGACGCTGGCCGGCACGGTCAGCATCCACAACTCCTTGAACGGAGTCACCCAGACGATCCCCCGGGGCCCGATTGGCTTCATGGAGGCAATCAAGCAGCTCGGCAACAACGGGGGCGGGTTCCTGAACTCTAACTCGGCCACCACCTTCGAGAACCCGACTGGCCTCACCAATTGGTTGTCGATCTACCTGCTGCTGGCCATCCCCTTCGCTCTCACTTACACCTTCGGCAAGATGGTCGGGAGCATCCGCCACGGCGCGGCCCTGCTGGCGGCCATGGTGATCCTTTTCGGGGTTTGGGTGGGTGGCGCCAGCTACTACGAGCACCAGAACAACCCTGCTGTTGCCGCCGCCGGCGTGACCTCGACCGTGGGGAACACGGTCGGGCACGAGGTCCGCTTTGGCGATACCACGACCGCGCTCTTCGGTGTGTCCTCGACCAGTACCTCCACCGGCTCGGCTGATGCAAACTACGACTCGTTCACCCCGATGGGCGGTTTCTTCCTCATTAGCGGGATGATGCTCGGCGAAGTGACCCCCGGTGGTGCGGGCAGCGGCCTCTATACCATCCTCATCTACGCCATCATCGCGGTGTTCATCGGCGGCCTCATGATCGGGCGAACGCCTGAGTACCTGGGGAAGAAGATCCAAGCCAAGGAGGTCAAACTGGCGGGCCTCGGGGCCCTGGTCATGCCGCTCATCGTGCTCGTCTTCACCGCCATCGCCGTCTCGATCCACGCAGGCCGCGCCGCTCCCCTCAACGCCATCCCCCACGGGTTCACCGAGATCCTCTACGCGCTGACCTCGCAGGGGAACAACAATGGCTCCGCCTTCGCTGGGCTGAGCAGCAACACCTCGTTCTACAACGTGATCGGCGGCATTGACATGCTGATCGGCCGGGTCGGCATCATGATCCCTGCCCTGGCCCTCGGCGGCGTGCTGGCGGCCAAGCCCCAGGTCCCCGCAGGGCTCGGCACCTTCCGCACCGACAACGGAATGTTCGTCGGGCTCACCATCGGCGTGATCGTCATCATCGGCGGCCTGACCTTCTTCCCTGCCCTTGCGCTCGGCCCGATCGTCGAGCAGCTCAGCCACGGAAAGTTCTTCTAATGACCATGACCACCACCCAACCGGGACAGCCTGGGCCGGCAACGCCGCACGGTGTGGCCGAGGCGCGGAGCCTCTTCGACGGTCCCATCCTGCGCCAAGCGTTGGTCGATTCGTTCGCCAAGCTGAACCCGGCGGTGCAGATCCGCAACCCCGTCATGTTCGTGGTGCTGGTGGGCTCCGTCGTCACCTTCATCGAGGCGATCGCCCACTCGTCGGTCTTCACATGGTCCATCACCGTCTGGCTCTTCCTGACCGTGATTTTCGCCAATTTCGCCGAAGCGATGGCCGAGGGTCGGGGCAAGGCGCAAGCCGACACGCTGCGGAGGATGCGGTCGGAAACCGAGGCGCGCCGGGTCCGGGCCGACGGCACGGAGGAGTTGGTGCCGGCCGCCGAGCTGAACAAGGGGGACACCGTCGTCTGCGAGGCCAACGACCTCATCCCCTCCGACGGCGAGATCATCGAGGGCATCGCTTCGGTCGACGAGTCGGCGATCACCGGCGAGTCGGCCCCGGTCATCCGAGAATCGGGCGGCGACCGCTCGGCCGTCACCGGCGGCACCAGGGTCCTCTCCGACCGGATCGTGGTCCGCATCACGGCCGAGCGCGGTCACACCTTCCTCGACCGCATGATCACCCTGGTCGAGGGGGCCAATCGCCAGAAGACGCCCAACGAGATCGCCCTCACGATCCTTTTGGCCGTGCTGACCATCATCTTCATACCCGTCGTCGTCTCGCTCGAGGCGCTCGGGATCTACGCCGGCACCGCGGTCTCGGTGGTGATCCTGGTGGCCCTGCTGGTCTGCCTGATCCCGACCACGATCGGCGCCCTGCTCTCGGCTATCGGGATCGCCGGGATGGACCGCCTGGTCCAGAAGAACGTCCTCGCCATGAGCGGCCGGGCCGTCGAAGCCGCGGGGGACGTGCAGACTCTGCTGTTGGACAAGACGGGCACCATCACTATGGGCAACCGAATGGCGTCGGGCTTCTACCCCGTCGGTGACCACAGCGAACGCGACCTCGCTGACGCAGCCCAGCTGGCGTCGCTGGCTGACGAGACGCCCGAGGGGCGTTCCATCGTCGTCTTGGCCAAGCAGCGCTTCGACATCCGGGAGCGTCACCTTGAAGTGGGGCACGTCTTCGTTCCCTTCTCCGCCACGACCCGCATGTCCGGGCTCGACTTCGACGCCCGCCAGATCCGCAAGGGCGCCTCCGACTCGGTGAAGGCATGGGTCGCCGAGCAAGGCGGTGCCGTGCCGGCCGATCTCGACCCGATCGTCGAGCGCGTCTCGCGGGCCGGCTCCACGCCGCTGGTCGTGGCCGACGGGCCCGTGATCCTCGGGGTCATCGAGCTCAAGGACGTGGTGAAGGAGGGCATCCAGGAGAAGTTCGCCGAGATGCGCTCCATGGGCATCCGCACGGTGATGATCACCGGTGACAACCCCCTCACCGCTGCGACCATCGCCCAGGAGGCCGGCGTCGACGACTTTCTGGCCGAGGCCACACCAGAGGCGAAGTTGGCCCTGATCCACCAGGAGCAGGAGGGCGGCAAGCTCGTTGCCATGACGGGGGACGGGACCAACGACGCCCCCGCCCTGGCTCAGGCGGACGTGGGTGTTGCGATGAACACGGGGACTACGGCGGCCAAGGAAGCCGGCAACATGGTCGACCTCGACTCCAACCCGACCAAGCTCATCGACGTCGTCGAGATCGGCAAGCAGCTGCTCATCACCAGGGGATCACTGACCACTTTCTCCATCGCCAACGACGTGGCCAAGTACTTCGCCATCATCCCCGCCCTGTTCATCGCCACCTACCCGCAGCTGAACGCGTTGAACATCATGAAGCTGCACAGCCCCGAGAGCGCCGTGCTGTCGGCGGTCATCTTCAACGCGCTCGTGATCGTGGCGCTGATCCCGCTGGCGCTCCGGGGGGTCAAGTTCCGCGCCGCTGGCTCGGCCGCCATCTTGCGACGGAACGTGTGGATCTACGGGGTGGGAGGCATCATCGTCCCGTTCATCTTCATCAAGCTCATCGATCTCATCGTCGTCGCGCTGCACGCCTACTGATGGAGACCCTCTGATGCTCGTCCACATCCGCCGTGCGGTCACCCTCGCCGTGGTCGCGCTCGTCCTGACCTTCGCCTACGCTTTCCTCGGCACCGGAGTCTCCCAGCTGTTCTTCAAGCACCAGGCCGACGGATCGATCGCCGCCAACGGGTCGACCCTGATCGGGCAGAACTGGTCCCAGGCGCCCTGTCCGGGCCACCCCCTGGGCAGTTGCGTGTTCCAGGGCCGGCCCGACGCCCTCGGCCCTTACGCAGGGTCGCTGAAGCCCGTGGCCGGAGGGGGCGACAATCCACTCCAGGCCAACAACATCCCGGGCAAGCCCGGCATCTTGAACTCCGGTGAGTCCGGGGGGTCCAACCTCGGGCCGAGGTCCAAGACCCTGCTGACCAACACGCAGCAGCTCGTGGCCTACTGGAAGGCGCGTGGCGTGGATCCGACGCCCGACCTGGTCACGAACTCGGGCAGCGGTTTCGACCCTGACATCAGCCAGCAGGATGCGCTGGTCCAGATCCCGATGGTGTCGAGGGCGACCGGGCTCTCGCCCTCTGCGCTCAGGCGCCTGGTCATCGGTCAGACGCAGGGTGCCGAGCTGGGCTTCCTGGGCACCTCGTACATCGACGTGCTGCAGCTCAACGAGGCGCTGGCCAACCTCGAGAAGTGACGACGACCGCCGTCGCGGCGGTCGTGCTCCGCACCCGGAACACGGTACGCGGCGAAATCGTGTCAGTGTCGTCCTTCCAGCGTCCGTGGGTGAGGACCGATGCCGTGCTGGCTGACAGGACCGGGACGCTCTTGTTGCGCTTCTTTGGCCGTCCCTCGGTGCCAGGCCTCGTCGCCGGCTGCCGGGTCATTGCGCAGGGAACCCCGGGCCTCGTCCACGGAAGCGTCCTGATCGTCAACCCGCTCTACTCGTTCGTCAAGGAGGAATGAGCGTCCGGGACCAGCTGGTAGCCGATGCCCGGAACCGTCTTGAGCAGTCGGCCCTCCTCGTCTCCCATCTTCTTGCGCAGACGATGGGTGTAGACGCGCACGTAGTTGGACTCGGCCCCGTAGCCGGGACCCCAGACGTCCTTAAGGATCATGTGATGGGTGCAGACCTTTCCGGCATGGCGGGCCAGGTAGGCCAGGAGCTCGAACTCCTTGGCCGTCAGCTGCAGCGGCGAGCCCGCCAGCGTGGCCATGTGGTGGACCAGATCGATGTCGAGATCGCCCACCTCCAGCGTGCTGGGATGCTCCGGTCCGTCACCCTGCCGAGCGACGGCGTGGCGCAGCGCCACTCTGAGCCGGGCTTCGAGCTCGGCCATGCCGAAGGGCTTCGTCACGAAGTCGTCCGCCCCGCTGTCGAGGGCCTCCACCTTGCGGCGCTCGTCCCCGTAGGCGGACAGGACCAGGATGGGCACGTCCGAGAAGTCGCGGATGCGGCGGCACACCTCGAGGCCGTCGACATCGGGCAGGCCAAGATCGAGGATGACGAGGTCCGGTCCCGCCAGCGCGACCTGGTTGACGGCCTCGGTCCCCGAGTGCGCGATGAGCACCTCGTCCCCGCGGGCGGTCAGGCCGATCCGGAGGGCCTTGAGCAGAGACGGATCGTCGTCCACGACGAGGACCTTGGTCATGTCGGCCGTTCAGACCGGCGCCGTGACAAGGGTCTCGCACGGGACGGTGAAAACGACTCGGGCCCCGCGCGCCACGTCAGGGTCGATCCAGATCAGCCCGCCGTGGGCCTCCACGAAGGCCTTGGCGATGGCCAGGCCGAGGCCGGCTCTGCCCCCGCCGCCGTTCTGGCTGAACATCTCGAAGACGCGGTTCCGCTCCTCACGCGCGATACCCGGTCCGTCGTCGGTCACGGCGATCTCCACCCGCGTCGCCGCGCTGCCGGGTGCCGTGCGCGCCGTGACGCGTATGACGCTGTCGTCGGGCGACAGCCGTTCTGCGTTCTCGAGGACGTTCGCCAGGACCTGGCTCATCAGGACGCGATCGAGGTGGAGGAGTGGCAGGCCGGCCGCCGCGTCGACCGCCACGCGGCTGGGGGCGACGATGCCAACGAGCAAGGCCAAGGCCTCGTCGACCAGCTCGTCGAAGCCCACGGTCGTCGGTCGCAGCTCCAGCGCCCCCGCCTCAACCCGGGTCATGTCGAGAAGATTGGTCAGGAGACGGGCCAGGCGGTCCGACTGCAGCTCAATGAGCTCCAGGAGCTCGGCTCGGTCGTCGGGGCCCAGGCGGGCGCCGTCCTGGCGCAGGCTCGACACGGCTGTCTTGATGGAGGCCAGCGGTGTCCGCAGGTCGTGCGACGCCGCGCCCATGAGGGCGCGGCGCCAGCGGTCGATCTCCTCGAGCAGTCGTGTCCTCAGCGCCTGTTCCCGAAGTTGGGCCCGGTCGACGGCGAGCGCCGCCTGGTTGGCGAACGTGCCGAGCAAGCTCCGCTCCCGCTCCGCCAGCTGGACCTCCTGCAGCACCAGCATGCCAACCGGCCGGTGGCTGACCACCAGCGCCACGGAGATCCGACGTGGTGCAGCGTCGTCCGCGAGCCCGAGCGACCGGGCCTGGCCACCGCCCGACGTCAGGGACGCCACGTCTGCCTCGGTGAGCGGATCACCCGCCGAGGCCGCGACGCCCAACGTCTCGCCGTATCCCGCCGAATCCCGGTCAGCGTCGGGAAGCACGAGTGCTGTCCAGCGCGGGGTGAAGACGCTCTGTACGGTGGCCACGATATGCGACAGCAGCTGCGCGAGGCTGAGATCGCCGATGAGGGCCTGCGACAGCTCGAACAGGCGCTCCGACTCTTCAGTCCGCCGCAGCGCTTCCTCCCGTGCGCTCTGCAGCTTGGCCACCACCTCGGCCACCATCAGGACGACGGCGGCGTAGACCCCGAGCGCGATCCAGTTCTGCGGCGACCGCACCGTGAGGGTGTTGTACGGCGGGAGGAAGAAGTAGTCGTAGAAGACGAAGCCAACCAGCGCGCCCACGGCACCGGGGAGGAAGCCGCCGATGACCACACCGACCAACGCGGGGAGGACGAACGCCAGGGCTGGTATGGCGATGCTCAGGTGAGACCGGAAGGGCAACAGCAGGGCCAGGAGCGCAGCGAGCCCGACCAGCGTGACGACAATGCCCAGTACCGTGCGCTGGTACGTTGCCTTTGTACCCGGCCCGCCTCGTCTCACGTGCGTCACAACTTTCCGTCCTTCGGAGCGTCTTGTGAGTGTACCGACGCACCGACGGGCTCCGGCGAAAGGTGGAGATGAGCAAGAGCGGGGAAGACGAGGGGGTACGCCCGACCGGGCGTTTCCGTGTCTACCTCGGCGCGGCCGCGGGCGTCGGCAAGACGTGCGCCATGCTCGACGAGGGGTGGCGGCGCTTTCAGCGCGGCGCCGACGTCGTGGTGGGTTTCGTCGAGACCCACAAGCGTCCCTACACCTTGGAGCAGATCCGCGACCTGCCGGTCGTCCCACGCAAGAAGGTGGAGTACCGCAACTCGACATGGGAGGAGATGGACCTCGACGCGGTCCTTGCCAGGAAGCCCGAGGTCGTGCTCATCGACGAACTGGCGCACACCAACGTGCCGGGTTCAGGCCGTCACGAGAAGCGCTGGGAGGACGTGCTCGAGATCCTCGACGCCGGCGTCGCCGTCATCACCACGGTCAATGTGCAGCACATCGAGTCTCTTGCCGACGCCGTCGAGCGGATCACCGGCGTTGACGTCCGCGAACGCGTGCCGGACTGGGTGGTACGGCGGGCCGACCAGCTCGAGCTGATCGACTCCTCCGCCGACCAGCTGCGGCGACGCATGTTGCACGGCAACATCTACCCGGAGTCCAAGGTGCCCGCCGCGCTGAACGGTTTCTTCCGCGCCGAGAACCTCGTGGCGCTGCGCGAGCTCTCGCTGCGCTTCGTGGCCGACGAGACCGAGGAGGAACTCCTGGAGTTCCTCCGCTCGCGTGGGGCCGCCGGCGAGTTGTGGGAGACGACCGAACGGATCATGGTCGCGGTAACCGGTGCTCCGGGCAACGCCTCGGTGATCAGGCGGGCGGCGCGCATCGCCGCCCGGGTGAAGGCCCCCCTCATCGCGATCCACGTCGTGACCGACGATGCCGAGGAGTCGAGGGGCAGCACGGCCGAGCTCGAGGAACTCGTCAAGGCGGTGGGCGGCACGTGGCAGACGGCGCAGGGAGACGACGTGGCCAAGACGATCTTTGCCGCTGCCGTCGACCAGCAGATCACGCAGATCGTCGTCGGCACCTCGCGGCTCACCCGATGGCAGTCCATCACGCGGGGCTCGGTGATCCAGCAGATCCTTCGCATGGCGTCAGAGAACGACATCGATCTCCATGTGATTGCGCGTCGGGAAGAGTCGAACGAGCGTCCGCCCGCGGACGACGAGGCCGGCTAGATCCCCGACAGATCCGCGAACGCCGCGTCCGCGGCCAGGCGCGCCGCGCCCTGCATGCACCGGTTGAGGTGCGCCAGTGCCTTGGCGCGCCGGGGTCGCGGGCCAGGTACCTGGCCAGGGCGAGGGGGTCGGCCGAGCCGTCGGGCTTGCTCAACGCAAGGACGCCTTGGTCCACGATGTGCTCGTCGGGACGGTCGCTGATGCCGCGGTAGACCGACCAGGCGATGCCCGCGTCCTCACAGACCTCCGCCACGGCCGCTGCCTCCATGTCCACGGCGCCGAAACCCTGTTCGAGGATCGGACGCCAGATCTCGTCGTCATCGAAGAGGCCGTTGGTGGTCATGAGGCCTCCGGCCGCCCGCCGGGGCGGAATGGGGTGCGCTTGATACGTCGCTCCGTCGGGGTACAGCTGGACTCGGCTCGGCACCATGAGGGAACCCACCGGCAACTCAGGATCGAGCCCACCCGCGATGCCGACGACCATGACGTGCTCGCAGGGCGCGGTCGCGAGCGCCCGGACGGTGGCCTCACGGGCCAGGGCGGGACCCATGCCCGTGACGAGCGCCACCACCGACCAGTTCCCGGCCACCCCGGTATGGCTGAAGACGGTGTCCCCGCCCGTCGGGCGCAACCCAAAGGACGTGACGATCGCCTTGAGCTCGGGCTGCATCGGGGCGAGCACGACGACCCGCTTGGTCGGGGTTGGCACCGCCTCATCATGACTCATCGTTCGCTAGCGTGGGCCACCGCACGAGCGAGAGGAGAGCCATGCCCAGCGCCGAACAGGTTGTCCGAGATTTCTGCGCCGCGGCGAGCACACGGGACCCCGACGTGCTGCGCGGTTTCTTCGCCGACGACGTCGTGTATCACAACATTCCGATGGAGCCGGCCGAGGGCATCGAGGCGACGATGGCGGTGATCGACATGTTCGTCAACATGTGCGATGGCCTGGAGTTTGAGGTCCACCATTTGGCCAGCGACGGGGGGACCGTGCTGACCGAGCGGACGGACCGGTTCACCATCAAGGGCAAGACCGCCCCGCTGCCCGTCATGGGTGCCTTCCACGTCGCCGACGGGAAGATCACCGCATGGCGGGACTACTTCGACATGGCGCAGGTGACCGCCATGTTCGAAGCCGGGTAGCGGCGGCCCGTCAGAGCCCGCAGACGTCGCGCGTCGTCCAGGGCTCCCAGCCCCGCTGCGCGTACAGCTGGAGCGCGGCGGCGTCCTGGACCGACGGCGGGTAGTCCTCGGCGGGCGAGGGCAAACCGGTCAGCGACTGCCAAGTTCCCAACTCGAATTGGTAGGCACCACCGTTACCTTCGGCGTAGTTGTCGCCGGACTCGTGCTCTCGGATGCAGGCCCAATCCGGCGTGTTCGCGCTGTTGGCATCCGAAGACCCGGTGGCGGGCGCCGGTACGGGTGCCGGGGCCGGTGCGGGTGTTGGTGCTGGCGCTGGCGCCGGTGCTGGCGCTGGTGGCGCCGCCGCTTGGGCCGGAGCAGCGGCAGTCGTCGGAGTGGCCACTGGTTGTCCCCGCTTCTGCGCCGCCACCGCCTCAATGAAGGCGAGATCCTTTATGAAGGTGAGGTCCTTGTAGAAGGCGACCTCTTTGAGATAGTCGGCCTCCTCGTGGGCCGTCACGGCCTTGTAGAACGTCGCCAACTTGGCGGCCTGCTGGGCCTGTGCGTACGACATCAATTTGAGGTCGATCTTTTGTGCTCTGTGTTGGCTGAGCGCTTCGTGGCGGCTCGCCCGCGCCGAAGCCTCGGATGTACTCCTGAACAAACTGAAAAATATTGCCGTAAAGGCAATGACGGCCACCGCCGTCGCGAGTGCAATGCGGATCCGCACGGCACCTCCCTTCGTCGGGCGCGCTCGCGCGCCAGGCTCTGCTCGGTGTTGGCGGGCTCCGGCCATTGCATTCGCGCCCCGAACGGCGAGCGGGAAGGCATCGTCCGTTCTGGCTCATCGCCGCAGGGTGTGCGGCCGGTTGTGTACAGCCCCTGGAATGGTTCCGGGTGTTGGTCCTCGATTTCGTGGTCTTGATGGACCTGGGGGGCAGGCGCGTCGTGACCTTGGTATGTCTGAGTGGGTCAGTTCGGCTCTGCTGTTTGCTTTTTGCAGCCGGCAACTCCGCGCACGGCATGCAACCAAAAGTCCGATCTGATCTTTGCGGCGCTCAATGTAGCAGGAGGGTTATGAATTGCAACTCGCACCGAGAACGCGCTTCTGAACAGGGATTTTAACGGATGAGTTTGTGACGCAAAGCACAAAGCCCAGGTTGAAGCCTTCTATTTGAGTCAATGAGGAACCTAAGAATGCTCGCAATTTCTGAGAAAAAGTCTGTGACCAGTCGCAACTCTCAGCACGTAAGAACCTATTTCTGCGTCCGCGCCTGCGTGCCGTGGCCTCGGTGCGCTGTCTAGGGTCCCGTCGGTACGGGCGAGAGCGGGGGAGGTCAACGGTGCCATCGAGCGTCACTGTCAGCGAACGAGACCGATACACGGTGGCGGGATTGATTCGATCCTTGGCGCGGATCCATCCGGATGACGAGATGCTCGTGATGGGAGCGGAACGGCGCACGTGGAGCGAGCAGTTGGATGCGGCTTGCCGTGTCGCACAGGCGGCGCGACGCGACGGACTGGACATTGGCGATCGCATCGCATTTCTCGACCGCAACGGAATGGCGTACTTCGATTTCCTCTTTGGGGGCTCACTGATCGGCGCCGTGAATGTCGCCGTCAATTGGCGCTTGGCTCCCGCAGAGTTGGCCGCGGTGATCGATGACTCTCGCGCACGCGTTCTGGCGATTCACGCCGACTACTTGCCCGCGCTGGCCGCTATGCCGAGCGGACTCTCGGCGGTCGAGCGCATCGTGGTGATCGGGCAGAGAGGCCGCGGACACGATTGTCGCGATCCTCGCGCCCTGTCCTACCAAACGTGGATCGAAGGCTGCCCCCCCGAGGACCCGGGTCATACCGGCGGCCCCGAAGAGGTGAGCATGCAGCTCTACACCTCAGGCACGACCGGGCTGCCGAAAGGCGTCATGTTGACCAACGCCAACCTGTCCACGGCCATCGGGGCGGCGGGGGACACCTTCAGCATCTCTCCGGACACGGTGAGCCTGGTTGCCATGCCGCTGTTCCACATTGGCGGCTCCGGCTGGGCGCTCTGCGCCATGTCGCGCGGCGGCAGGTCGATCATCCTGCGCGACGTCGACCCGGCCCTGCTGATGGAGCTCATCGCGACCGAGCGGATCACCGAGATGTTCGTCGTGCCGGCCGTGCTGATGCTCCTCCTGGCGTCGCCGTCCCTGGCCACCACGGATCTCTCGAGCCTCCGGCTCATCTTCTATGGTGCCTCTCCCATCGCCGAGAATGTCCTGGTCAGGTGCATAGCGGCCTTCGGCTGCGGCTTCTGCCAGGTCTACGGGATGACCGAGACGACGGGAGCCATCACGGCGCTGCCCTTCGAGGACCACGATCCCGACGGCCCCCGGCGTGGCCTGTTGCGCTCGGCCGGCAAGCCGTACGACGCCGTCGAGCTACGGGTCATCGACCCGGACACGGGCAGCGACGCCGACGTCGGTGCGGTTGGGGAGATCTGGACGCGGTCGCCGTACAACATGGCGGGCTACTGGGGGCAGCCCGCTGAGACGGCGGCGACCATGGATGCCGACGGGTGGCTTCGCACGGGCGACGCGGGGTATTTCGATGCAGACGGTTACCTCTATCTGCACGACCGGATCAAGGACATGGTCGTGAGCGGGGGGGAAAACATCTACCCGGCCGAGGTCGAGAACGTGCTGTTGTCGCATCCCGCCATCGCCGATGCTGCGGTCATCGGCGTTCCCGACGACACGTGGGGGGAGACAGTGAAGGCGATCGTCGTCCTTGCTCCTGACGCGCCTTTCGACCAGGCGGACGTCATTGCGCATTGTCGCGCCAATCTGGCCCACTACAAGTGCCCGACGTCGGTCGAGGAAATTGACGTTCTGCCGCGCAATCCCTCGGGGAAGATCCTCAAACGCGAGCTCCGGGCGCCCTATTGGGTCGACAAGGAGCGAGCCATCAACTGAACAAGGAAGAGAGCGCCTCCTCTGTGGTCGTCGCCTTTCGATACCCGAACGAGCGATTGTCAATCAGAGGAGGGCTTGACCGATGTGGCGGTTAACCGAAGGTGAAGTCGTACGCCTCGACGCCGGCAGAGACAGTCAGCGTCAACACACCCGTTTGCAAGGTACTGCTCGTGAACAGCGTGTACAGCTTTGGAATGCCGGCAACCGTCACCGTGGTCAGGTGACGGCCGTTGTAGGAAACGCCGACGGTACCGTGTCCGCTCATCACGAGGTACACGTCATCCGCCGTGAATCGGAGGCCGAGTGTGGCGTCCGACCCGGCGCTCGCTTCCTCGCTGTTGACCGTCCACCTGCCGCCAAAGGCGAGGCTGTTCGAGGCGATGGTGGAGGGCGGGTGGTACACGATGGTCTCGTTCGGTGCGACCGCCGTGCCGACCTCGTTGTTCAGCCGGTCGTAGCCCACGTAGCTCTCGGGTGTGATGGCGTCGCTGGTCGGCGTCTTATCGGGGACATCGGTCCGGGGCGGGAGGTTCGCGACGCCATTGGCGGAGAGCAACATCCGGATGTTGCTCTCCGTAGAACCGTAGCCACCCTCCCCGAAGTTGTAGGCGCGCACCACGCCCGTCGGGTCGATCAGGTAGTCCGCCGGCCAGTACTCGTTGTTGTAGGCGTCCCAGGTGGCCAAGTTGTCGTCGACGGCGACCGGGTAGTCGATGCCGAGATCACCCGCCGCACTTTCCACGTTGGACACGACATGCTCGAACGCGAACTCGGGGGAGGACACGCCAACGACCACCAAGCCGTCCTTCTTGTAGTCGTTGTACCAGCCCTCGACGTGAGGCAGCGCGCGCTGGCAATTGATGCACGAATAGGTCCAGAAGTCGACCAGGACGACTTTGCCGCGTAGTTCGCTCAGGGACAGCGGCTGGTCGCCCGGGGTGTTGAACCATGCCGCGATGCCCGTGAAGTTCGGGGCCCGTCCGAGGTTGGGCAGATTCGTCTTGTTGGCCATGAACACGGCCGTCTTCCGCGCGGAGGTGCCGGGCGTCTGCGTCGTGGTCGTCGTCGTCGTGGTCGTGGTCGTGGTCGTCTTCGTCCCGGCCGCCAGGTGCCCGCTCTGGGAATTGCCCGTGTCGGTCGCCGCGCACGTCGCCTTCTTGCCCTCCAATCGAGCATTCGCAGCGGCAAATTGGTTTTGGTGCTCCCCGCTCAGGTGTTGCAGCTGGGTGCACGCCGAATTGGTGGACTCGATGTGGTCCTCGAGCGCAGTGGTGTACCCGGGGACGTCGCGCTGCAAGGCCCCGAGCCAGTTGAAGGCGATGGCCAGGGTCGTGACGCCCAGGATGACCCCTGCCACGCGACGGATCGTGGGAAGGTGGTTACGCAGCGACGACCAGGCGGTGGTGGCGCGCTGGGCGACCACAGCCAGGATCAGCAGCGGTACCGTCACGCCCAGCGCGTAGAAGAGCGTGACCAGGAGCGAGGTCGCACCGACCCGGTGGTGGGCGGCCGCCACGGAGATGGCGGTCAGCACCGGTCCGGCGCAGGGGACGAACACCAGGCCGAGGCTCAAGCCGAGGACGAAGCCCCCGCCTTCGGTCGCGTAGCGAGAGGCACCAAGGCGGGCGAAGGGTCGCTCGATGACCTCGCCTACCCGGGGGACGAGGAGTCCGACGGACAGCAGCCCCAACAAGGCGACGCCGAGCCAGAACAGGAGGTCCTGGGGGAGGTGGAGGAAGCTGAGCAGCGAGGAGGCGAAGAGCACCGAGAGGCTGAAGCTCACGACCAGGCCGGCGATGATCACGTAGGGCCGAGACTTGTTCGTTCCCGCAGAGCCGCCCGCTATGACCACTGGGATGACCGGAACGATGCAAGGTGACAGGCCGGTGATCAGTCCGCCGAGGAACGCGATGACCAGGAGCTCAACCACGGCGGTCGCTGTCTGGCGATCGGTATCGCTCCACCGGCGCTCTCCTTCGTGGCCCAACCCTCGGTGCCGAAGCTAGCGGCCGCCGGCGAGCAAGCGGTGTCGCCCCCGGAACGACGGGGCCGCCGCAGGCAGACTGTCGGCAGTGATCAACGTCGAATGGATCTTCCTCGGGACGGCAATCGGCGCCCTCGGGACCGCCGTCTACGTGCGCGACACCCTGCGGGGCACCACCAAGCCCAACCGGGTGACGTGGCTGCTCTGGGCCTTCGCGCCCCTGCTCGCCGCAGCCGTCGAGATCGACGATGGGGTGGGATTGCGCGCCCTGCCGACCTTCATGGTCGGGTTCATGCCGCTGCTGGTGTTCATCGCGTCATTCCACAACGCAGCGGCGGTGTGGAGGATCCGTCGGATCGACTACGCGTGCGGGGTCATGTCGGTCTTCGGCACCATCGTCTGGCTGGTGACCCGCAACGGCATCCTTGCGATTTCGGCCGCTATCGCCGCGGACTTCCTGGCCGGGATCCCGACGTTGATGAAGAGTTGGACCCATCCCGAGACGGAGACGGTGTACTCCTACGCAGGTGCGGTGATCAGCATGGTCATCCTGTTGCTCACCATCGACCACTGGACCTTCGAGGAGGCGGCGTTTCCGATCTTCATCGTCTGCATCGCTTCGGTCGAGGTGTTCCTGGTGGGTTTCGAGCCGGGTCCGCGCCGTCGCCGCGCCCGGCACCGCGCCGGGTCGCTCGCGCAGCGGGCGTAGACCCGCGGCGGTCGCCCGAGGCGAGCGCAAGCTGATAGGAGTACAGGCGGACCGCCACCGAAGGGAGCCCTGAGTTGCTCACGCCCGTCAACGGGATCGAGATCGAGTTCGTCACCGAGGGTGATCCGTCCGACCCCGCCCTCCTGCTCGTGATGGGGCTGGGCGGCCAGCTCACTGCGTGGCCGCAAGGTTTCGTGGACGGCCTACGCGACCGCGGCTTCTTTGTGATCCGTTTCGACAACCGCGACAGTGGCCTGTCGACCAAATTCGAGGAGGCGCCGGACCTGACCGCCGCGGTCACGGCCTGGTTCAATGGCGAGCTGCCGCCCGCTCCTCCCTATCGGGTGGAGGACATGGCCGACGATGCGGCGGCGTTGTTGACCGCGCTCGGCATCCAAAGGGCGCATGTGGTCGGCGTTTCCATGGGGGGCATGATCACCCAGGACCTGGCCATCAACCACCCGGAACGCTTCTTGTCGGCCTGTTCGATCATGTCGACGACGGGTGACTGGTCGACGGGCGTCCCCACCCCGGAGGCATTGACGGCACTCCTTCGACCGGTGGCAAGCACTCGGGAGGAGGCCATCGAGGCCAGCCTGGCCGGAAGCCTCGCAATCGGCTCGCCGCAGTACCCGACGGACGAAGCCGTCCTGCGTGCCAGGGCCGCCGCCGCGTACGACCGTAGCTACTGCCCCGAAGGCACCGCGCGCCAGATCGTTGCGATCCTCGCGTCTCCCGACCGCACCGAGGGACTGCACGGCGTGCGCGTGCCGTTCCTCGTGGTTCACGGAGAAGACGACCCGCTCCTCCCTCTCGGTGGTGGCCAGGCGACGGCGGCGGCAGTACCGGGGTCGAAACTGCTCACGATCCCGGGGATGGGCCACGACCTGCCCGAGCCGCTTTGGGGCACCATCACCGACGCCATCGTCGACAACGTCGCGCTGGCCTCCGCCTGAACCTTCCCTCAGACGTCGAGCGCGTTGGCCGCTGCCACGGACGCCAGCCAAGCGGCGCTGGCCTTTGGTGCGCGGGCGAACGACTCGCGGTCAACGCCGACGATGCCGAAGCGCGGCCGGTAGCCCAGTGCCCACTCGAAATTGTCCAGCAGCGACCAGTACGTGTAGCCCGGACGTCCACCCCGGCGACGATGGCGTCGAGCACGCCGGAGAGCGACTGGCGCACATAGTCGATACGTTGCTCGTCGTCGGTGGTGCCGATGCCGTTCTCGGTGACCAGAAGGGGCATCGAGCCGCCGCTGTACTCCCACGCCCGCCGGAGGCAGTTACCGAGGGAGGCGGGATAGAACTCGTAGCCCATGTCGAGGACGGGTACCCCGTCCTCGTAGCCGGCCCAGCCGTCGGGACCTATGAGCATGCGGGTGTAGACCTGGACCCCGACAAAATCGTCGTCCCCGGTGGCGTCGAGGAACACGTCCTCGGAGTGGCGCCGGATGCTCTCGAGCTTCTCCTCGCCGCCCGGTGCCAGCTGGTAGTCGGTCATGGACAACGTCAGGCCCACCGGGACACCGGGCGCGGCCGTCCTGATGGCCTCGACCGCCACGCGGTGCGCGTTCGCCAGGCGTGCCGCCACGGAGCGCGACAGGGCGGCATCCGTCTTTCCCGGGGGGAACATGCCGGCGTGCCAACCCATGGTGGCGACAACGTTGGGCTCGTTGATCGTGCAGGCGCGTGTGATCACGTCACCCAGGGCCTCCGCCACCACGGTGCAGAAGCGCCCAAAGCGCTCGACCGCCCCGTCGGACTCCCAGCCCCCTTGCTCCGTCAGCCAGAGCGGCGTTGTGAAATGGTGAAAGGTCACGATCGGATCCACGCCCCGGTCGCGCAACGCCATGCATCGGCGGCGGTAGTGGGCGAGCGCGGCGCGTGAGATCTCCCCCTCGGCCGGCTCAATACGGCTCCATTCCACCGAGAAGCGGTAGTTGTCGAACCCGAGAGTGGCGACAAGGTCGGCGTCCTCCTCCCAGCGCTCCCAGGAGTCACACGCGTCGCCCGACGATTCGGCGCATCCCGAGCCCGGCGCATGCTCGAACGCCCACCAGTCGTTGTTGGTGTTGCCGCCCTCAATCTGGTGGGCGGCGGTCGCGGTGCCCCACGTGAAGCCCTCGGGAAAGGTCCGCCCTCGTTCTTCTCCAGCCATTGACGCGCCCTCCTGGATGTGTGGGGTCCCTCGGCGGCACGGTATCGTTCCCTGACGATGGCGTCACATTTCTTGCCGATGACTGACGTCCCTGATTCGGAGCGGAAACGCACGGATGAACGGTCGACCGAGTCGCGGGCCGAGATCCTCTCCGCCCCCATGGTCGAGGCACACGGCCTCGTGAAGCGCTTCGGGGACTTCGTGGCCGTCGACCACGTCGACTTCACTATCGCCAAGGGGGAATCCTTCGGGTTCCTGGGGCCGAATGGGGCCGGGAAGACGTCGACCATGAGGATGATCTCTTGCATCAGCCCCCTGAGCGGCGGGACGTTGCGGGTGCTCGGGATGGATCCGGCCAGCGACGGAGCGCGGATCCGAGCCCGCATGGGGTTGGTGCCGCAGGAGGACTCGTTGGACCTGGAGCTCACGGTCCTCGACAACCTCATGATCTACGGGCGCTACTTCGACATGCCCAAGAATGTGATCCGGGAGCGAGCCGACCAGTTACTCGACTTCGCCCAGCTCACCGAGCGGGCCCACGACCGTGTCGACCCCCTTTCGGGCGGCATGAAACGCCGGCTGACCATTGCGCGGGCGCTCATCTCGGACCCCGATCTCCTCATCCTCGACGAGCCGACGACGGGCCTCGACCCGCAGGCCCGTCACCTGCTCTGGGACCGTTTGTACCGGCTGAAGCAGGACGGGGTGACGCTCGTGATCACCACGCACTACATGGACGAGGCGGAGCAGCTGTGCGACCGCCTCGTCGTCATGGACAAGGGTCGCTTTGCCGCCGAGGGCACGCCGCGCCAGCTGATTGAGGCCTTCTCGACGAGAGAAGTGGTGGAGCTGCGCTTCGCGCCGGGCCAGCACGAGGAGGTGGCGCCGTCGTTGGTGGAGTTGGCCGAGCGCCTGGAGGTGCTGCCGGACCGGATTCTCCTGTACACCGACGACGGCGACGCGGCCTTGGCCGAAGTGGCTCGCATGGGCCACGTGGCCCGAAGCACGCTCGTACGCCGTTCCACGCTGGAAGACGTGTTCCTACGCCTGACCGGCCGCAGCCTGGTCGACTGAACCGATGACCGCGGTGAGCGGAGCGGGCGCGCCGCGGGAAGCGACGCTCTTCCGTCACGGTGAGGCGGTCCCGACCCGTCGCATCGCCACCCCGATGTGGCTGCGCGCCGCCCGCTACTGGGGTTACCAGTACAAGCGGACATGGCGCAGCTCCGTCGTGACGAGCTTCCTCATTCCGGTGCTCTACCTGGCGGCCATGGGAGTCGCTCTCGGCTCGCTCGTCGACAAGCACTCACACGGGGTGGGTGGCGTCAGCTATTTGGCCTTCCTGGCGCCGGGTCTGCTGGCGGGCACGTGCATGCAAATCGGCACGAACGACGCGACGTACCCAGTCATGGGGGCGATCAAGTGGATGCGGACCTACCTCGCGCAGTTGGCGGCGCCGCTCGACGTCTACGACGTGCTGCTCGGTCACCTGGCCTGGATCGCCGCGCGACTCGGCATCGTCGTCTCCATTTATCTGGCCATCATGGCGGCGTTCGGCGTCATCTACTCGCCATGGGCCATCCTCGCCTTCCCCGCCGGGATCCTGACCGGCATGGCATTCGCCGCGCCCATCAGCGCCTTCGCGGCGACGCTTGACACGGATGCCCCGATCTCGACGCTGTATCGCTTCGCCATCATCCCGCTCTTCCTGTTCTCGGGCACCTTCTTCCCGGTGTCGCAGCTGCCGGCGTGGCTCCAGGCGGTCGCCTACCTGACGCCGCTCTACCACGGCGTGACGCTCTGCCGAGACCTGACCCTCGGCCAAGTGGGCTGGTCGGACCTGGGTCACGTTGCCTACCTCTGCGCGTGCGTTGCCGCCGGCTACGCGGCGGGCCGTCGAACCTTCGCTCGGCGGTTGGTGGTGTGAAACGGTGACGGCGAGCACGACTGGCACGGCGGCGATCGTGGATCGGCAGCCACCTGGCGTCGCGGCGCGTATCACGCCACTGGCGCTGCTGGGCGGACGGCACGCCTCCCGGGTCCTGGAGCGCAACATCTTGGTCTACCGGCGCTCGTGGATCTTCATTCTCTCGGGTTTCTTCGAGCCGCTCTTCTATCTCCTGTCCATCGGCATTGGCCTGTCCCACCTCGTCGGCCCGATACCGGTGGACGGCCATTTGGTCCCCTACACCGCGTTCGTGGCGCCTGGCCTGCTCGCCTCCTCGGCCATGAACGGGGCCATGATCGACTCGACGTTCCTGGTCTTCTTCAAGCTCAAGATCGCCAAGACGTACGATGCCATGCTCTCGACCCCGCTCGGCGTGGGCGACGTGGCCCTCGGCGAGCTCAGTTGGTGCGTGCTGCGCGGTGCCCTCTATTCGGCCGCTTTCCTCGGGATCATGGCGATCCTGGGCTATACGGTCTCACCGTGGGCGGTGCTGTGTTGGCCGGCCGCAGTGCTGATCAGCCTGGCCTTTGCAGCGGCCGGCATGGCCGGAACGACCTATATGCGGACCTGGCAGGACTTCGACATGGTCTCGTTGGCCTTCATCCCGCTCTTCCTCTTCTCCGCAACCTTCTACCCGCTCACCGTGTACCCCGGATGGATCCAGGCCGTCGTGCGCTGCACCCCCCTCTATCAAGGGGTGGTGCTCGTCCGCGCCGCCGACCTGGGCATCTGGAGCTGGACCCTCCTGGGCCACATCGCCTATCTGGCGATCATGGCGGCCGCCGGCGTCATCATCACCAGGCGCCGCCTCGGCGCGCTCCTTCTGCCGTGATGGCGCGCCTCGGACGGCCGGTACCGTAGGGCCGATTTCCGAACAGAAGAGGACCCGAGTCACATGAACATCGTGGTGAGCAACGTCAAGGGCGGGGTGGGCAAGACGACCACGGCCGTCTACCTGGCCGCCGCGGCGGCGGACCGTGGCCGCGGCCCGATCCTGCTGGTCGACGCCGATCCGCAGAGCTCGACGGCGGAGTGGTACGACGCCGATCCGCTGGAGGGCGTCGAGCTGGTCGAGGGCCCGAGCGTCCGCACCGTGACGAAGGCGATGAACCAGGAGGACGGCCTCGTCGTCGTCGACACCCCGCCCGGAGAGGGAACAGTCGTGCGGGCGGCTTTGGCCCGGGCCGACGTCGTCGTCATCCCAACCCGCGCCGGCGGGGTCGAGCCGAACCGGGTCGTCACGACCCTGGAGATGACGCCGCGCAACGTCCCTGCTGGCGTGGTCATCTGCTCGGCCCGCCTGGGCACGAACGACCTGGAGGCCACCGTCGATTGGTGGAACGAGTTGAAGGTACCCGTGTGGGGGATCGTGCCCGAACGCGTGTCCATTGCGAGTGGGCCTACGGCCGCGCTCTCGAAGGAAGGTCTCGAGCATTACGACAAAGTGCTGAAGAAAGCGACCGCCAAACGACGCTGACGTGTGGTTCGGCCGCCCCGATTAGCGAGCCGATACCGCCTGCAACGCGGCGTGGTAGTGGCTGTCTGCCCACGCCACGGGGGCCTTCCCGTGCAGCTGGCCGATCAGTTCGGAGAGGAACCAGCGGCGTACCGCCACGCTGGTCGGCGAGGCCGGCAACGTCAAGAGCCGTTGCGACAGCCCGAACTCGTCGGCCTCGTCGAGCAGGGCGTTGTAGAACTCGCAGGGCCTGACGGCGGACTCTGGGAGCGCGAAGGTCCAGTCGAAGGAAGTGATCTTGTTGTCGACGGCCGCCTGCCACATTTCGTCCATCCCCGGTCCGAGCCCGTTGAACCGGGTGCCTATTTCTGACACGAGCATGGAGAGGCGCTCTGGAAACACGGGTGCGCCGGGCGAAGAGTCTGATCGCTCCTTCATGAGCCGCAGCTCGCGGAAGAGCGCCTCATATTCTTCACTGGACTTTTGAAGAAGCGTGACCGGGATCCCCATCAGGCGGACCGACACATCCGGAGACGGGTCGAGATCGCCGTGACGGTCAGACTGAGCGACCCCCGTCAGATCGAAGCGGAAGGTGCCGTCGGACACCGTGGTCGGTGAGACCGGGAAGTCAACGGGGAGCTCGAACCACACGATCTTGCCGCCGTCCACGGCCTGCACCCCCCACTCCGACGCGAGCGTGTCGAAGAGGGTCAGCCCGCGACCGGTGGCAGCGTCAGGTCCGTAATCCTTCACGGACGGGAAAGCGGGATTGCCGTCGGCGACATCGATGCGGATCCGGTCCGGGAGGATGTGCAGGGTCACGCACAGGGGGGTCGCGGCGTGGAGCACCGCGTTGGTGACCAACTCGGAGGTCAGGAGGCCCGCGCATCCGCTGACGTCGGCCGGCAGGTCGCGCAGATGCGCGGCGATCCAATGGCGCGCAATGGGCGTGCTCTCCACGACGGGCTCGAGATGCAGGGTCGACATGCCATCCCGTGTCGTACCCATAGGCTGGGCGGTTATTCGTTCGTCGGCGACACCGGTGTGATTGATGCACAGCACGACGACGTCGTCGGTGCGTTCCTCGGTGCTGAGCATCGACGCGAAGGTGGCCGCCGGACGATCGGGCCAGCCCGCTTTGCCAAGTGCCGTTGCGATGTCGGCCAGGCGCTCCATGCCGTTGGTGATGAGCTCGCCGCGGCGTTCGATCAGCCCGTCCGAATACATGATGAGTGAGTCGCCGCGGTCCAGCACGAGCTCGTCACGGGGTCGTGGCGCCCCGCTCAGCCCCGCCGCAATGAGAAGGGAGCGCTGCATGGGGCAGAAGGTCGCAGTGCCGTCGGCGCGCACCACCAGCGGCGGCGGATGGCCGGCGTTGCTCAGATTCACTCGGCCGGTGGAAGGCGTGATGGTCCCCACAACAGCAGTCACGACTCTGTCCTCGACCAGGGCGTCGAAGAGAGTGTCGAGTGACGCGAGGACCTCGGTTGGCGACAGTCCCGCCACTGCGTAGGCACGAATGGCGCTGCGCACTTGTCCCATCAACGCGGCCGCCGGCGCCCCCTTCCCCATGACATCGCCGACGCTGAAGAAGACAGCGTCCTGGCCCAGCTCGAACACGTCGTACCAGTCGCCCCCGGCGTAAGAGCCGGCCACGCCCGCCCGGTACTCGGCGTCCAGCAGAAGTCCTTCGACTTTCGGCAAGGACTCGGGGAGAACGGCCCGTTGTAGCACCTCGGCGACGACGTGTTCACGCTGGAAGCGCGTGGCGTTCGAGAGGGCGACGCCAGAACGGCTCGCCACCTCGGTGGCCAGCGAAACGTCGTCGGCTTCGAAGAGCCGGCCGGGCCCGTCGATAAAGGTCATCACCCCGATCACCTCCCCGTTCGCGGTGAGCGGGACGGCGAGCGCCGTGGATAGCGCTTCAGCTTGCGCTCCCTCCCGAGAAACGTCGAGGGGCGCCAGCTGTATGCGTCCCGTCCGATATGCGACGGCGGCCGGCGCGTCGGAGTCGAAGCGGACGTTTTCCAGAGGGTTGCCGTTGGAGAGAGGGCGGAGCGACATCGGGCTCGGTTCTTCGTCCATGTCGAGACGGACCAGTCCGCTGTCGCTCGGAACCTGCACGATGCACGAGTCGGACAGCCTGCCTTCGACGAGCCTCATCGTGCGGCGGATGACCGTGGTGGGTTCGAGGCTCGAACTCAAGAGGCGCGTGACCTCGGACAGAAGGGACAATCGTTCACGTGCTGCCTCGGCCGCCCGCAGCGCCTCCCGCTCGTGTTCGAACACTTGAGCGCGTTCAAGCGCCTGGGCGGTGAGCCCGGCCAGCGTGGAAAGAAAGCGGAGGTCAGGCTCGCTCGTTTCGGGCTGGGCCACGAAAGCGAGGGAGAGCACTCCGAGTGGCCCGGCGCTCCCGATGAGCGGCTCAGTGACGACCGTCACCGGTTTGGCAAGCTCGGCCAGCACCCGGGGCACGATCTCCACGGCCACGTCGTCTCCCGCCTCCTCGTCCTCCCCGATCGTGGCGATGACGGTCTGACCGCTTGTGACGCATGCACCTGCGGTGCTGCCGTCCACGGGGACCATGCCGCGCGAGAGCAGGGCGGGCTGTCCGCTGCTGGCCAGGCAGGCCAGCGCTCTTTCGCCCGCGGCGGGCACCCGTACGACCGCGGACTGCGCACCCAGCGCCCGCCGGCCGCTGGCGATGGCCGCATGGGCCACGTCGCCAGGGGTGGTGGCGGCTGCCAAGGCGGAGCTGAGTTGGTGCAGATGTTGGCTCCGTTCGAGGTTGACGAACTCGGTCAGCGTGAGGCGCGCTCTTTCGACGGCCTGAGCCGCAGTGCCGGTGATGGTGAAAAGGAAGCTCCGGTCGGGACCCGTGAAGTCGCGGTCGGCGTCCCAGTGCACGACGACGGCCCCGATGGTGCGGTCGGAAACGACGAGTGGCACGATGGCCAGCGATCGGAACGGTCCTGCACACAGCGAGGCATAGATTTCCGGTCGCTGGCGCCGCAGGTCGTCGAGCGAACCCGCGAAGAAGGCAACGTTCTCATCCAGCATGGGGTCGTCGGATTTGAGCGAGGTGAGCACTCCGTCGATCGGTTCGTCAGGGTCATAGCCGAAGCGGCGCAGCGTGCGGAGCCGGCCCCGCTCGTCGAAAAGCGCAAAGGTGGCCGCGTCGACTTGGAGCTCGTCGCGCAGGGCGGCGAAGACTGCGTCGGCCACCTGGGCCGGGTCGGCCGCAGTGGTCAGGGCCCGGGCCATGGCCTGCATGCGCTGCGCCGTCTCCGCCGCGACCCGGCGCCGTCGTTCGTTGCGCGTCTCGGATCGCGCCCTCCACAGCTGGACGTTGCGCTGTCCGCGCAGATACGAGATCCACATCGCCAGTGCAGTAGCTGCCAGCTGGGTCAGCACGCGAAGCGTGTGGTTCAGTTCACCGTAACTGTGCGGGGGTGCGCTGAGGACGAGGGCGAAGAAGGTGGCGAGGAGCCCCACCGCGGCGACCCGTGAAGGTCGGGCGAAAGCCGCGGCGATGAACGGCGCGATGGCCAGGAAACCGACCAGCGAGATGTTGCCCCCGTAGACGGCGAACACGATGGCGACCGTCGACACCCACAGCAGTGCGACGAGAGTCGCAATCGCTTCGGAACGGTCGACGCGGTCGGTCCGGGAGGTGGCCTGAAGCTCCTGCTCTCCTTGGTCGGGCACGTCGCCTCCCCCGTCGCCTGCCGCCGGCTCGTCGTCAAGCACGCTATTCGCCCTGCGGGTGGCTGTTTGCGCCCCACCCTGACCGGGGAAAACCTCCGGCGCAACCGGGAGGTTTAGGTTCTGGCACCAAAGGCTATAAAACGCTCTGGCCAATCGCCATTGCAGCACGCTGTCCCGGCAGCGACGGGGATCACGACTGAGGCAGGAGCACGAAGTGGATCAGGAGTTTCACATTGAGGAGCGGGCGAGCTCCACGCCACCGGTGATCGCGGTCAGCGGGGAGATTGACGTCGCGACGGCGCCGCAGTTGCGGGAAAGCCTGCACCGCATGATCGCCCAGGGCGACGCGACCGTCGTCTTGGATCTGCTGGGTGTCACGTTCCTCGACTCCACGGCCCTCGGTGTGCTCGTCGGCGCACTCAAACGGTGCCGCGAATTGGGCGGGGATCTGCAGGTCGTCGTGGCCGACCCGCGGATTGTCAAGATCTTCGAGATCACGGGGCTGACCAACGTGTTCACCATCGTCGATTCTCTGCAGGCGGCCGGCGGCGCGTCGTGACGGATTCGACCGATCTGCTCGAAGCCGGCGATCGGGTCCAGCTGAGGTTCCCGGCGCGCGGCGATCTGATCGTCTTGGCCCGACTGGTGACGAGCGCCGTTTCTGCTCGTGCCGGCTTCGACATCGAGGAGCTCGAGGATCTTCGGCTGGCGGTGGGGGAGCTGTGCCTCCTGACGTTGCAAGGCAGCGACGCGCGGTCCGGCGACCTCTGTCTGGAGCTCACCGTGCTCGGTGACACCCTCGGAGTGGTGTGCACCCTCGAAAGGGCGGCGGCGACCGCGGTCGCCGGCCTGGAAGGGGAAGGGGCCGAGATCGCCCGGTTGAGCGAGCAGATACTCGACGCCCTGGTGGACGAGCACGGAAGAGAGAGCCAGGACGGCTTGGTGCGTGCATGGCTGCAGAAGAGCCGGGGGGGGCATGCGGGGTGACGGAGGGTCGGGTCCGCGATCCCGAGCCGCAGTCGGATGCTCCGGGAGCTGAGCCGCCGGCTCTCGATCCTGCGGCACGCGAGGAGCTGATCACCACCAACCTCGGTCTGGCCCAGCAGCTCGCTCGGCGTTTCCTCCATCGTGGCGAGCCGCTCGAAGACCTGGTGCAGGTTGCATCGCTCGCCCTCGTCAAGTCCGTCGACCGCTTTGACCCGACGCGCGGGGTCGACTTCGCCGCCTTTGCGACCCGGACGATCATCGGGGAGCTGAAGCGTCACTTCCGCGACAAGGGGTGGGCGGTACGAGCCAGCAGACGGGTGCAAGAGCTCTACCTCGAGCTCGGACACGCCACCGCCTCCCTCTCCCAGCAGCTCGGCCGCAACCCGAACGTGGCCGAGCTGGCCGAGGCGACGGGCGCCAGCGAGGAAGCGGTGATCGAGGCCATCGAGGCGGGTCAGGGTTACCGTGCCGCGTCCATCGACGCCTCCGAGAGCGAGGACGACCCGCTCTCGGCGCGGCTGGGCGAGCACGACCACAACTTCGACTCGGTGGAGGATCGGGCGCTTCTCGGCCCCGCGTTGGCCAGGTTGCCGACACGCGAGCAGTCGATCCTCCGGATGCGCTTTGTCGAAGGGCTGACCCAGTCCGAGATCGCCGTCGCCGTCGGGGTCAGTCAGATGCATGTGTCCCGGCTCTTGTCCTCGAGCCTCCAGAAACTGCGTGAGGGCATCGGCCAGATGGAGGCTGAGCGCAGCTAGGCGACGATTTCAGGCTCTGACGGCCGAGAATCGCCCGGAAACCGTGCCTGAGCGTGCGCGCACGGACGAGATTGGCAGACGCAGCCCGAAAAAAGGGAGAAATTCTGGCGGGAGTTGAGTATGGTGCGGGCCAAATCCTGTGACATGGACGGGGGAGGGGCCATGGTTCATCTCGACGCCACGATCGCTCACGAGGACCCTGGGGAAAAAGGGCTGAAGGGAGGTGCGCTCGGCCTCATCTCTTCGGTGGTCGTGGGTGTGGCCTCGACAGCACCGGCCTACAGCCTGGCTGCCACGCTCGGCTTCGTCGTTATCTACATCAACGGGCTGCAAGCGCCGATCATCACGGTCCTCGCCTTCGTCCCGATGTTGCTCATCTCCTACGGCTACAAGGAGATGAACTACGCGGACCCCGACTGCGGCACCACCTTCACCTGGGGCACGCGCGCCTTCGGGCCAAAGACGGGCTGGTTGGGTGGTTGGGGCATCGTGGCGGCCGACGTCCTCGTGATGGCCAGCCTGGCCCAGGTGGCCGGCCAGTACGTGTTCCTGCTCTTCAACGCCAACGGGATCGGTAGTAATCCGACCAGCGGGTGGGTGCTCGTGGTCGGCATTGCGTGGATCGTTGTCATGACCGCGATCTGCTACGTGGGGATCGAAGTGTCGGCCAACTTCCAGAAAGCACTGCTCGGCATCGAGGTGACGATGCTGCTGATCCTGTCGATCGTGGCGCTGGTCAAGGTGGGCAACGGCACCGCTCCCCCGGGCCATCTGACTCCCAGTGCCTCGTGGTTCAATCCCTTCCACAACTTCTCGGCCTCAGGTTTCATGGCGGGCTTCACTCTGATGCTCTTCATCTATTGGGGTTGGGACACGGCTGTCTCGGTGAACGAGGAGACGAAGGACTCACACCGGATTCCTGGTCGTGCCGCCGTGCTGTCAACCCTGATCCTCCTGGCGACGTACGCGCTGGTGGTCGTGGCGACGCAGTCCTACGCCGGCATCGGCACACACGGGGTGGGGCTCCAGAACCCCGCCCACGAGTCGGACGTCCTGTCCGTGCTCGGAAGCTCCATCTTCGGCACGTCGGGTTTCGGGAGTTTTATGACGCACCTCTTGCTGCTGATGGTGCTCAGCTCCGCCGCTGCCTCGACGCAGACGACGATCCTGCCGACGGCGCGCACCACGTTGTCCATGGCGGTCTACAAGGCGATTCCCTCGGCCTTCGCCAAGGTGCACAAGCGCTTCCTGACCCCTACCGTCTCCACGATGGCCATGGGACTCGTCTCCATCGGGCTCTACGTGGGCATGAACGAGTTGGCATCTGGCAACGGCGTCATCCTCGACTCCGTCACCGCGCTCAGCGTGTTTATCGCCTTCTACTACGGGCTGACGGGGTTCAGCTGCGCGTGGTATTGGCGCAAATCCCTCCGGGAGAGCGCACGGAACCTCTGGCTGCGGGGCATCTTGCCCTTGCTCGGTGGGCTCATCCTGTGGGCCTGCATCCCGTGGCTCCTGATCCATTATTGGAAGCCGGTGAACAGCTACACCTCATGGACGATGCCGCTCACCCATTGGCACATCGGTGGCATCTTCTTGATCATGTTCTTCGCCGCCCTGATCGGTGTCGTCCTCATGTTCGTGTACCAGGCCGTTGCCCCGGCCTACTTCCGCGGCGAGGTGCTCAACCGCGACACCCCGACACGCGTGCCCGATGAGATCGGGACGCCGGTGGGGCTCTTCGGAATCGAACCGTTCGACGGCCACGGCCCCGAAGATCAGGGCCCCGGGGGGAGCGCGGCGACGGAGGCCAAGGAGCCCACGGAAGCCGGGTAGCCTCCCGGCGGTCCGGTAGACGGGCAGGCAAGCACGGGAGGCTCCATGACTCGGAGACTGGAAGGCACGGTCGCCCTGGTGACGGGTGCGAGCAGTGGCATCGGCGAGGCCACGTCGGTGGCGCTGGCCGAGGAGGGAGCGACCGTGGTTCTCGTGGCCAGGCGCCGCGACCGGTTGGAGGCCCTGGCCGAACGCATCGGCGGAAGCGGCAAGACCCTGGTGATCGAGGCGGACATCACCGATCAGGCGGAGGCACAGGGCGCAGTCGAGACGACGGTGGCCGAGCTCGGACGTCTCGATACCCTGGTCAACAACGCCGGCGTGATGTTGCTCGGTCCCATCGTCGGAGCTCCCATCGAGGAGTGGCAGCGCATGGTGAACCTCAATCTCCTCGGGCTCCTCTACTGCACGCACGCGGCGCTGCCGCACCTGCTCGCGGCGGCAGACGAGGAGCCGCGTTCGGTGGCTGACCTGGTCAACGTCAGCTCCGTCGCCGGCCGCGTGGCGCGCCTCAACAGCGGCGTCTACAACGCCACCAAGCACGGTGTCGGCGCGTTCAGCGAATCCCTGCGCCAGGAGGTCACGACGCGCCACGTCCGGGTGACCCTCATTGAGCCGGGGGCGACGGCGACCGAATTGGCCTTTCACAACCGGCCCGAGATCCTCGACGGCATGGCCCAGACGTTCGGGGGCATCGAAATCATGCAGGCCGAGGACATCGCCGAGAGCATCCGGTACGCCGTCACACAACCGCGGCGCGTTGCGGTGAACGAGATCCTGGTCCGCCCGACCGAGCAGGAGCGCTGAGATCGAACGATGGATCTCGACCTGGCGGGTAAGGCCATTCTCATCACGGGGGGAACAGACGGCTTGGGCCTCGCCCTGGCGCGGCAACTCGTTGCCGAGGGCGCCTCGGTCGGGGTCTGCGGACGCGATGAGGACCGGCTGCGCGCGGCCGGAGAGAACCTGCGCGCCGAGGGGGGCGACGTGCTGGCGCAGCGGGCCGACGTTTCGAGGCCCGAGGACATCGAGGCGTTCGTCGAGGCCGCGGCGGGGCGCTGGGGACGTATCGACGGCGTCGTCCACAACGCGGGGCGCGCCTCGGCGGGTCCTCTCGAGTCGATCGACGACGCCACCTGGGAGTCTGACTTCCAGCTCAAGTTGATGGCGGCGGTGCGGTTGACGCGCCTGGCGCTCCCCCGGCTGCGGGCCGGCAACGGGTCCGTCCTGTTCACCTTGGCGATGGCGGCCAAGGCGCCTGGCCCGGCCAGCGAGCCGAGCTCGGTCACGCGGGCGGCCGGCATGGCGCTCATGAAATCGCTCTCCAAGGAGTTGGCGCCCGACGGCGTGCGGGTCAACGCCGTGCTCATCGGCCTCATCGAGAGCGGGCAATGGGTCCGCGCCGCCGCCGCCTCCGGTGTCGGGTTGGAGGAGTTCTACGAGCGCTTCGCCAAGGACGCGGGCATCCCGCTGGGCCGGTTCGGGCGTGCCCAGGAGTTCGCCGACCTGGGGTGCTTCTTGCTGTCGGCCCGTGCCTCGTACGTCACCGGGACGGCGACCAACCTCGATGGGGGGCTTTCGCCGGCTGTGTGAGCGCTATGCGTTGTAGCCCTCGGTCTCGGTGGCGTCGCCGCCCCCGGCCTGCTCGAGCCCGATGGCGAATCCATCGATCATGTCGATCCGGGTGAGGGCATCGACATGCGGACGCCCGTCCCCACCCCACTTGGCCTTGGCCGCCTGGCGCGCCGACGGCAGGTCCTCGGCGACGACGAAGACGACCTCGTGGTCCTCGCCCATGCGGCCGGGGGTCAACTCGCCCCCCAAGAAGGCTGCGAAGAGATGCACGCGGGCAGCGTAGCGAGTACGAAGGAGCCATGAACTCAGACGAACTGCACGGATGCACCATCGTCGTCACGGGCGTCACCGGACAGGTGGCGCGCCCGCTGGCCCTCGCGCTGGCGCGTGAGAACCGTGTCGTGGGAGCGGCCCGTTTCTCCGACGCGGCTGCCCGCGCCGGGCTCGAGGCCGCCGGCGTCGAATGCGTCCCGGTGGACCTGGTGTCCGGTGACGTCGGCGCGCTTCCCGCGGACGCCGACTACGTGCTCAACTTCGCGGTGGCCAAGACCAACGACTGGGAGAAGGATCTGGCCGCCAACAGCGGAGGCGTGGCCTCCCTCATGGAGCACCACCACCGCGCCCGCGCCTTCCTGCACTGTTCGTCCACCGCCGTCTACAAGCCGAGCGGACACCGGGTCTTCGACGAACGGGGTCCGCTGGGAGACAACCACGGCGTCTGGCCCTTCCTGCGCACCTACAGCATCTGCAAGATCGCGGCGGAAGGGACGGCCCGCTGGGGGGCCGGGCGTTTCGGGCTCCCCACCACGATTGCCCGTCTGTCCGTTCCCTACGGCGACAGCGGCGGATGGCCGGCCATCCACCTGCACATGATGCTCTCGGGCCACGCAGTGCCGGTCCATGTCGACGCGCCCAGCGTCTACCACCCGCTGCACGCGGACGATATCGCTGCCATGGTGCCTCGTCTGCTGGCCGCCGCCTCGGTCCCCGCGGTGACCGTCAATTGGGGCGGCAGCGAGCCGGTCAGCATCGAGGAATGGTGCACCTTCCTGGCCAGGCTGGTCGGGGTGGACGCCCGCTTCGAGCCGACGGAACACACGATCGACAGCGTCCAGATCGACACGACGCGCATGCACGAGCTCGCCGGACCCACGACCGTGCCGTGGCGCGAGGGGATGTTGCGCATGGTCAAGGCGCTGCATCCCGACCGGGTGGCATGAGCCCAGTCCGCTTCGAGCTGTGCGACCCCGAGCAGCTCCCGGCGTCCGAGCTCCTGGCCGACATGCGAGCCGAGCTCAACGACGCCTACGAGTCGCCGAGCCGGCTGGACAACCCAGCGCTCTCGCCGGACGAGCTCCGCGCCCCGCGCGGGGCCTATCTCGTCGGCTACGAGGGCACGGAGGCAGTGGCCGGGGGAGGACTCCGTCGTCTGACCGAAGGCGTGGCGGAGATCAAGCGCATGTACGTCCGCCCCTCGGCTCGCTCGCGCGGGGTGGCGGCGGCTCTGCTCGTTGCGTTGGAGGACGCGGCACGGGCCCGGGGCTACCGAGTGGCCCGTCTCGACACCGGGCCCAAGCAGGTGCATGCGCAGCGCTTGTACCGCGCGGCGGGGTACGAGGACGTGCCGCCTTACAACGACAACCCGTTTGCCTGCTTTTGGGGCGAGAAGCGGCTCGCGTGAGGGTCCACCCCTCGACCACGTGGCCCGTCTGGACCAGACGCCTGACCGGGGCCAGCGCGCGTGGAGCACGACACCAGAGGCTGGTCGCGGGCGGGACTGTACTGTGGCGGCGTGAGCACCCAAGTGACGATCGTCGGCGGCGGGAGCTACCAGTGGGCGCCAGAGCTGATGGCCGACCTCTTCGGGACTCCGGCACTGGCTGGCATGCATCTCGTGCTCGAGGACATCGATCCTTCGCCCCTGCCCAAGATGGAGGCGCTCGCCCACAAGCTCAGTGACGCCCTGGGCGCCCAGGCCACCGTCGCCACCACCACGGACCTCCGCACGGCCCTCGACGGCGCCGACTTCGTCATCGTCTGCATCTCGACCGGGGGCTTTCGCTCCATGGCGGTCGACCTGGACGTGCCGGCGGCCCACGGCATCACGCAGACCGTGGGCGACACCGTCGGGCCCGGCGGCATCAATCGGGCGCTGAGGAACGTCCCCGTGCTGGTCGGCATCGGCCAAGCCATGGTGGCCCACTGTCCCGACGCGTGGCTCTTCAACATCACGAACCCGATGACCGCCCTGACCCGTGCGGTGTGCCGGGAGACCGGTATCAAGACCGTCGGGCTCTGCCACGAGGTCGGCAACTTCTGCATGGACCTGGCCATCGCCACGGGGCGTCCGCTCGAGGCCGTCTCGGCCTCGGTCACGGGGATCAACCATTTTCCCGTGCTGACCTCGCTCGAAGTGGACGGAGTCGACGGATTCGACCTGTTGCGCAAGCTCGTCGACGAGGTGGGTGGCCTGGACTCTCTCGCTCCGTACCCGGGGCGGCCGGAGGCCGAGCCGTTCTCCAAGCTCGATTTCGCCCAGCGCCACGTGTTCAAGCTCACCCTGCTCGATCGCTGGGGCACCTTCCCCGCCGCCGGCGACCGGCACATCGCCGAGTTCGTCCCGTTCGCCCTGACGCCCGAGTCGGACTGGGGCGCGGCCTACAACATCGCGCTCAGTCCCATCGCCCGGCGGGAGCAGCACCAGGCCGAGTACGTGGCGGACGTCGACGCCTGGTTGGCGGGAACCAAGCCACTGCAGACCTGGCAGTCCGGCGAGCTGCCCTCGCCCATGATCCAGGCCATGCTGTCCGGCGAGCCATTCGTGGCCCCGGCCAACATCCCTAATGCGGGCCAGGCCGTCGGCCTGCCCCCCGACGTGGTCCTGGAGTCGATCTGCGTCATCGATGGCGAGGGCGTCCGCGGCCGTGACCGTTCGGTGCTGCCGCCTCCCTACGACGAGATCGTGCGGCGCCACGTCGCCACCCAGGAGCTGACAGTCGAGGCCGCGGTGCGGGGAGACCGCACCCTGGCCGCCGAGGCGTTCGCCCTCGACCCGCTGGCGGGCCGGGGCGATCTGTCGAACCTGGAAGCCATGGTCGAGGGGCTCCTCACCGGCACGGCCGAGTGGCTGCCTCAGTTCGCGTAGCGCGGCCGAGACTCTGGAGGGAACACGCATGCGCATCGGATTCATCGGCCTTGGCGCCATGGGGCTCCCGATGGCGGGGCATCTCGTCGCGGCCGGCCACGACGTCACCGTCGCCTCGCGCGGTCGCGGCCCGATCGACGCCGCGGTGGCACGGGGGGCACGCGACGGCGGATCGCCTCGGGGTGTGGCCGAGCCGTCGGAAGTGATCATTCTCTGCGTGCCCAATTCGCCCGACGTCGTGGAGGTGGTCGATGGCATGCTCCCGGTCCTCGACGCCGGGAAGACGGTGGTCGACTGCTCCACCATCGACCCCGAAGTTGAGCGGGCCCAGCACGCCCGCGTGAGCGAGACGGGGGCGCACTACCTTGAGGCCCCGCTGTCGGGTGGTACCGCGGGGGCCCACAAGGGGACCCTCACGCTGATGGTCGGGGGCGACCCCGGCGTCCTGGCCGATACCGAGCCGGCTCTCGAGCCCTTCGCGGCGCTCATCGTGCACGTGGGGGGCCCGGGCATGGGGCAGGTGGTCAAGCTGTGCAACCAGCTCATCTACGCCGCGCAGATGACCGCCACGGCCGAGGCCACCGCCCTCGCCGTCACCTCCGGCGTTGACATGCACAAGCTCTTCGAGGTGCTCACCCACGCCACAGGCGATTGCGTCGCGGTACGGACCCGCCTGCCCGTGCCCGGCGTGGTCCCGGAGAGCCCGGCGTCGAACGGCTGGGCGCCGGGTTTCATGACGGACCTCATGGCCAAGGACCTGGACCTGGCCATGGCCTACGCCGTGCGCGAGGGGGTGCCGGTGGCCACCACGGCGGCGGCCCGCCAGCTCCTCACGGCGACCAGTACGGCCGGGTACGGGCGGGAGGACTTCTCCGCCGTGGCCAAGGTCGTCCTGGCGCTGGCCGGCGCCGCGTGACGCCTCCGGGGCCACTGCCTACCCCGGCTCTCATCCTCGCCGCCGACCACCGCGCCCGCGCCGTGCTGACGACGGAGAACTGGGGAGAGTTCGTCGGATCGCTGGCGCGGGCCCTTCCGTTCTGCGACGGGATCCTGGCCACCGCCCAACCGCTGTCCGACCTCGTCCAGGGAGGTCACTTCAGCGCGCTCCACCGCACCTACCTCTCCATCAACCGGACCGGGCTGGCCGGTTCGGTCTTCGAGCTCGACGACCGCCTGGTGGCCAGCGTCGACCGGGCCGCCTCCGATGGGTGGACGGGGATCAAGCACATGACCCGGATCGACTTCGAGAACCCGGTCACCGCGTCCGCCCTCGAGCTGCTCGGCCAGGTGCTCGAGCAATCTCGAGCGGCTGGTCTCGAGGCCCTGATCGAACCGATGGTGTGGCACGACGGCCACATCCGCCCCGAGACCGACGCCATCGTGCTGGCGGCGGTGATCGCCCATGACTTGGGCGCGCCGATCATCAAGGTCCCGGTGCCCGCCGCCAGCCCCGGTGCGGAGCGCCAGCGCGCCGTCGCCCGGGTGGTGGCGAGCGTCAGTGTGCCCGTCCTCTTCCTCGGCGGCCCGCGCCACGAAGGCGGACGTGACCGCGTGCTGGAGGAGGTGCGCGACGTGATGGAGGGCGGCGGAGCCGGCATGGCCATGGGACGGACGCTCTACCAGGACCCGGATCCGGCGGAGATGGCCGCCCTCGTCGGCGGGCTGGTGCACGGGCGTTGATCCTCACCATCGACTTCGGTACGACCGTCACCAAGGTCGGTGTGTGGGGCGACCGCGGCCTCGCCGCGCTGGCGCGCTCCGAGTTGAGCACGACGCATCCCCAGGTCGGCTGGGCCGAACAGGACCCGCTGCGCTGGTGGACCACGTTGGTCATCGCCTGCGCCGAGGCCAGGGCCCAGGCGCCGAAGGCGTTCGCGGAGGTCGACGTGGTGGCGTGCTCGGGCGCCCGGCAGACCTTCGTGCCCGTCACCGGAGAGGGCGATCCGATCGGCAAGGGCATCTTGTGGTCCGACCACCGCGCCGCGGCGGAGGCGCGCTGGCTCGCCGAGCGCATGGGAGGCGACGACATCAACCGGGCGCGCACCGGCATTCCGCTCGACGCCGGAGCGGTGGCGGCCAAGCTCGCCTGGTTGGCCGAGCACGAGCCCGATCGCATCGAGGCGGCGGACGTCATCCTGTCGCCTCGTGACCTGGTCGTCTACCGCCTGACGGACCAGGTGGTGACGGACGCCACGTTTGCGTCGCGCAGCGGGCTGTACGACTTTGACGGCAACGCCGTGCGGGAATTGGCCGGGCCCGCGTTGGGCAAGCTCCCGAGCGTGGTCCCGTCCGACACCGTGGTGGGTCAGCTGAAGTCGGTGCCCGGTGCCGAGCTCGGTCTGCGGCCCGGCATTCCCGTGGTGATCGGCGCGGGCGATCGCCAGTGCGAGGTCCTGGGCTCGGGCGCGTCGGAGGACCACCCGATGGTCAGCTGGGGCACCACCGGCAACGTGTCGGTCCCGGTGCACGAGCGCCCGGTACCCTCTCCCGCCGGCGCGGTGGTGACGAGGGGGGCCGCCGGGGGTTGGCTGCTCGAGGGCGGGCTGTCGGCCGCCGGGTCCTTTTTGGCCTGGCTGGGTCGGCTGCTCGACCGCACCCCCGACGAGCTGGCGCGCCTGGCCGGCGAGAGCCCGCCGGGCGCGCGCGGCGTGGTGGCGGCGCCGTGGCTCGACGGCGCCCGCGCCCCGTGGTGGCGCGACGACGCCCGGGCGGGGTTCGTCGGGCTGGGCGCCGCGCACGGGGCGAGCGATCTGGCCCGGGCCGTGATGGAGTCGGTGGCCTGGGACGTCCTGCGGGTCATGGAGGTGGTGACGGTGGGCCGCCTGGGCGGCTCCAGCGCGGAGGGGGTGACCCTGGGTGGGGTCGGATCGGGGCTCCCGGTGTGGGTCGAGGTCCTGACCTCCGTCCTCGGGGTGCCGGCCCTGCGCCACCGCTCGGGCGAGGCGGCTTCGGCGGGCGCCGCGCTCCTGGCCGGCGAGGCGCTGGGCCTGAGCCTCACGCTCGACCAGCTCGACCCGGTGGAGGCGGTAATCGAGCCGGACCGCGTGGCCGTCGAGGTCTACCGGGGCCTGCGTCCGCGGGTCGACCACGTCGCGGCGGCGGTGTTGGCCGCGACCGAGTCGCTGCCCGAGCCCGGTCGCAGCGCGTTCTGAGCGGTGCGCGTCCCGATCGCCTACGGCCGTCACGGGACCTCGGTCGAGGTGCCCGACAACGCGGAGGTCGTGGTGCCGGCGGAGGAGGCCGCGCTCGACGACGAGGCGGCCGCCGTCACCGACGCGCTGCGACGGCCGCGTTCCGGGGCGTCGCTGGGGGAGCTGGTGCGGCGGTCGGGGCCGGGGGCACGGGTGGCGGTCGTCTTTCCCGATCTGACGCGGCCCATGCCCAACCGCACAGTGCTGCCGCCGTTACTGGCGGAGCTGGAGCGCGCCGGGGTCCACGCCGACCACGTCACCTTGCTCTGCGCCACCGGGACCCACCGGCAAGCCACCGCGGCCGAGATGCAGGAGCTGATCGGCGCCGGCATCGTGGCGCGCTACACCATCGTCGACCACGACGCGACCGGCGATGCGCACGTGCGCGTGGGTGCGGTGGACGGAGCGCCGGTCCTGTTGCAGCGCGAGTACGTGGAGGCGGACGTGCGTATCCTCACCGGGTTCGTCGAGCCGCACTTCTTCGCCGGCTTCAGCGGCGGCCCGAAAGGGGTATGCCCCGGGTTGGCCGCCACCGCCACCATTCTCGAGGCGCACCATCCCCGCCGCATCGCCGACGCCCGTGCCACCTTCCTCCGGCGCGCCGGCAACCCGGTGCACGACTTCGTCCGCGCCGCCACCGCCCTGGCGCCGCCCCACCTTTCGCTCGACGTCGCCATCAACCGAGGTCGCCGGGTCACCGCCGTCTTCGCCGGGCCCCTGCCCGGCGCGCACGACGCCGCCTGTGCCCACGTGCAGGCCTCTGCGGTGCGCGGGGTCGACGCACCGTTCGACCTCGTCGTCTCGACCAACGGCGGGTACCCGCTCGACCGCAACCTCTATCAAGCGGTCAAGGGGATGGCCGCCGCCGAGCGGATCGTGCGCGAGGCCGGGATCGTCGTCATGGCGGCCGCCTGCGAAGACGGGGTGCCCGCGGGCGGCGCCTTCGCCCGCCTGCTCAGCGAGGCCACGACCGCGGCCGAGCTCGCCGGGGCGACCGGGGGACCCGAGCTCGACCGCTGGCAGGCCCAGGTGCTCGGGCGGGTGCTCTCTCGAACCCAGGTCCTGTTCCACGGCGCGGGCCTCTCCCCGGGGGAGATCGAAGATGCGCAGCTCGTGCCGGCCCCCGATCTGGACGGCGCGGTGGCGGGTGCCTTGCGCCGTCTCGGCCCGGGGCGCGGGTGGCCGTGATCCCCGAGGGCCCTCTCTCCGTGGCGACGGTCGACCCCTCCGCGTGAGGTCAACTGCACCGACCTGACGCCGGTGTCAGGGATAGAGTCCCCGTGCAGTGCCCAACGATCCGCTGTTCGACTTCGCGGTCCCGGAGGATCTCCTGCAAGAGGCGGTGGCGCACGTCAAGGACCCCGAGGTCGTGGCGGAGCTGGACGTCATGCCGGGCACGGGCGAGGGCAAGCCGCCGCCCCTGATCGGCATCCTGCAGCAATGGGGCTACGCGCCCCTCGTCCTGCTGACGGCGGCGGCGCTGGTCCCGGGCACGTTCGGCAACGGCATCTCCCTGATCGGGGTCAACCTCAAGACGTCGTTCCACATGTCCAATGCGTCGCTGGGCGCGGTCGCCTTTGTCGCTCAGGTGTCCCAGCTCCTGTGGGCCGTCCCCTTGGCGCTCTGGGCCGACCGGGGCAGCCGCAAACTGGTGGCGGGCGTCGCCCTGCTGATCTTCGCCGGGTTCGGCAGCCTCATGGCGCTCTCGCCCAACGTCTGGTGGTTCGCCCTCCTCTACCTGGCGGCCTCGGTGGGCACCGGGGTGAACAACACGGTGCACAACTCGTACCTGTCCGACGCCTATCCCACCGAGGGGCGGGGCCGGATCTTCAGCTGGCACCAATTGTCGGACCCTCTCTCGCAGACGATCGGCATCCTGATCTTTGGCTTCGTGGTGACCATCGCCCACGACTGGCGCTACGGCTTGCTCGTGGCGCTGGCCGGGATACCGCTCGGCTTCGCGCTCTTCACGCTGCGCGAGCCCGAGAAGGGGGCCAACGAGAGCAGCCATATCCTCAAGGCATCGGGCATGGACCTCCATTCCCAGCAGGAGAAGGCGCCACGGGTGCTGCTCGGCTCGGCGGTCACCCGGCTGCTGCGGGTGCGCTCGCTGTACTACGAGCTGGTGGCGGTGGCCATCTTGGGCTTCGCCGGCACCGGCGCGCCGCTGTTCGGGAACCTCTTCTTCATCGACAAGTTCCACCTCGACACGGCCTCACGCAGCGAGGTGTACGCCATCATCGGTCTGGCCGCTTTCCTCGGCCTCCCGCTGGCCTACGTCTTTGGCGACCGCTTCTTCCGTCGGGCGCCCCAGCGACCGCTCGTCATCGCCGGCGTCTGCATCACGGCCTACGGAGGGCTCTACGTCCTGTCGCTCTACGTGCCCCAGCTCTGGCTGTGCGTGACCCTCCAGTTCCTGGCGAATGCATCGGTGTCGCCGCTCGCCATCTGCATCTTCCTCACCCTGGCCGCCACGGCACCGCCCGAGATGCGCACCATCTGCTTCGCCATGTTCGGCGTCTACTCGCTCGTCTTCGGCGGCTTCGCCGGCTCGGTGGTGCTCGGCGCGGTGTCCGACGCCCTTGGCGGCCTGCACGGCATCATCGTGTCGCTCACGCTGATCTTTCCGGTCTGTGCCGTCGGCGGGATCCTGCTCATCGTCGGCTCGCGGAGCGTGCGCCGGGACATCACGCTCGTCATCGAGGACGTGATCGAGCGCTACACCGAAGGGAAGCGGCGCCAGGCGGGGGGCCAGATCCCCGCCCTGCAGATCCACAACCTCGACTTCTTCTACGGCACCAACCAGGTGCTGTTCGACGTCAACCTCGAAGTCGAGGAGGGGGAGATGGTGGCGCTGCTCGGGACCAACGGGGCGGGCAAGTCGACGCTGCTGCGCGCCGTCTCGGGCCTGTCCCACCCGCACCGCGGGGTGATCCGCATCTTCGGCATGAACTCGACCTACCTCGAACCCGAGCAGATCATCGAGGAGGGGGTGGCCCTCCTCGTGGGCGGGAAGATGACGTTCCCCGGGCTCAGCGTGCGCGACAACCTGCGCATCGGGGGCCACACCCTGCGGCGGGACCGCGTGGGGGCACGGCGAGCCCAGGACGAGGCGATGGACGTCTTCCCCGAGCTGGCGGCGCGGTTGGACCAGCCCGCCGGCACGCTCTCGGGGGGAGAGCAGCAGATGCTCGCGCTGTCCCGCGTCATGATGACAGGCCCGCGCCTGTTGATGATCGACGAGCTGGCCCTGGGCCTGGCCCCCATGACCGTGGAGCGGCTCATGGGCATGGTGCGCCGCATCAACGAAGCCGGGACCACCGTGATCCTGGTGGAGCAGAGCCTGAACCGGGCCCTCAGCCTGGCGCAGCGCTGCTTCTTCATGGAGCGGGGCGAGATCCGCTTCGACGGCCCGACCGCGGAGCTCATGGCCCGCGACGACCTCCTGCGCCCGGTCTTCCTCGGCGCCGCCTCTGCCGGTTTGGGTTAGGCGTCGTTGCTCGCCCTCTCCGCACCCGACTTCGTTCTCGTCCAGGGCGTCTTCTACGGCCTGGGCTACGGGCTGCTGGCCCTGGGCTTGGTGCTCGTCTACCGCACGAACCGGGTGCTGAACTTCGCGCAAGGACAGATCGGCGTCATCGCGGCCGTGTTCCTCGTCAAGCTCACGGCGGACTTCAAGTTCAACTATTGGTTCTCGCTGGTGCTCTCCGTGGGCCTGGCGGCGGCCGTGGGCGCCGGGTCGGAGCTGGTGCTGCGCCGGCTCTTCACCCGTCCCCGGGTACTGGTGATGGTGGCCACTATCGGCCTCAGCTACGTGCTGCTCGCGCTCACGGCGCTGCCCTTCATCCGCCCGTCGAACCTCTACAAGCCCGTCCCCGTGCCCTTCGACCTGTCCTTCTCGCTCGGTCCGTTCATCATCACGCCGACAGAGGTGCTCACCTTGATCGTGGCGCCCATCGTGACCGCGGTCCTGGTCGTGGCGGTCCGCTTCACCTCGTGGGGGCTGTCGATGCGCGCCATGTCGGAGAACGCCGACTCGGCGCGCCTGTCCGGGGTGTGGATCCGCCGCACCTCCACTTTGACTTGGACCGTGGCCGGCGCGCTCTCGGCCTTCACGGCGATCCTCAACGCCCCGAACCAGACCAGCGCCCTCACGCAGGCGCTCTCACCCGACCTGCTGCTCTATGCCTTGACGGCGGCGCTCATCGGCGCCATGGTCAACCTGACCGTCGCGTTCGTCGCGGGCGTCGGGATGGGGGTCTTCCTCGAGCTCCTTGCCTGGAACGTCCCGTCGCCGGCGAAGCAGCAGCTCGTGGTGTTCATCGTGGTGATGCTGGTCTTGCTCGTGCGCGTCGGCGCCCTGCGCAAGGGGGCCCGCACAGGCGATCGGAGCACCTGGCAACACGGGGCGGTGACCACCATGCGGGTCGGGGTCGACCAGCTCCGCCGCCGGGTCTCGTTGTCGGGTATCTGGCTGGTCGTGGTCGTGGCGGTTCTGCTGCCCTTCGTCCTCTCCGTCGGCAACAACGTCCTCTTCGGCCAGATCTGCATCTACGCCGTCGTCGCCCTGTCCCTGACCATGTTGACCGGCTGGGCGGGCCAGGTCTCGCTGGGGCAGTTCGGGTTGGTCGCCGTGGGCGCACTCGTCGCCGTCCACCTCGGGAGTTCGCTGCCCCTGCCGGTCGTGATGCTCTACGGTGGTGCGGTCACCGCGTTGGTCGCCATCGTGGTCGGCTTGCCCGCGCTGCGCATGCCCGGGCTCTTCCTCGCCGTCACCACGCTGGCCTTCGCCATCTTCATGCAGAACGCCGTGCTTGCCACCCCCTGCATCACCGTGCCGGGGATCGACAAGACCTTGTGCACCGGGCTGCCCAACCCGGCCTACACGTTCGTGGCCCGCCCGTCGCTGTTCGGCCTGAGCCTGGACTCGCAGCGCTCCTTCGCCTGGTTCTCGCTGGGGGTCTTGCTGTTGTCGGTCTACATGGTGCGGATCTGGCGCGACAAGGGCGTGGCGCGTCGGCTCGTCGCCGTGCGCGACAACGAGCAGGGGGCAGCCGCCATGGGGATCCCGATCCTGCGCACGAAGCTGTTGGCGTTCGGTCTGTCGGGATTCATGGCGGGCTACGCCGGGGTGTGCTTCGCCTTCGCGACCCAGCAGCTCAACAACACCGACTTGACCTTCGATCCGACGACGTCGTTCGTCATCATCTCCATGGTGGTGATCGGGGGCCTGGGGTCCATCCCGGGTGCGATCCTCGGCGCCCTGTACCTCGAGGGCCTGCCGGCCCTTTTCGGCTCCAACCAGACCATCCAGTTCATCACGAGCGGCCTCGGGTTGATCGCGTTCATCTTGTATCTGCCGGGGGGCCTGGCCGAGCTGTTGCACCGCTTCGGTGACCTGGTCACCATGGCCATCCGGTCCGCCCAGGGGCGATTGGCGTCGCGTCGCGCCGGCCCACCGGTCGCGCCATCGCTCGTCGCCGACGGAGCTGAACAATGACCTCTCTGTCCGTGGATACCGCGGACGCGGCCCCTCGTCACCCGGCGCACCTCCACGTGGCCGGGTTGAACGTGCACTACGGGGGCGTGCACGCGCTCGACGGGGTGACGTTCGACGCCGAGCCGGGGGCGATCGTCGGTCTCATCGGCGCCAACGGCTCGGGGAAGACGACGACGCTCGACGTCATCTCCGGTCTGGTGGCTCCGCACACGGGCAGCGTGCACCTCGACGGCATCGACATCGCCGAGTACCTGCCCGAGGAACGCCTCGGCATCGGAATGGTCCGTTCCTTCCAGGACTGCCGCCTCTACCCGGAGCTCACGGTGCTCGACGTGCTGCTGCTGTGCGAGGACGCGCGCCAGGAAGTCTCGGTGATCCCGACCACCCTCCGCCTTCCCTGGGCCCGCCGAGCAGAGAGGCGCAAGCTCGAGGCGGTGAACCAGGTCATCGCCGCCTTCGGGCTCGAACGCTTCCGCCAGCACCGGACGGCTGAGCTCTCCACCGGCACGCGCCGGGTGGTCGATCTCGCCTCGATCGTCCTGGCGCGGCCGCGCCTCCTCCTCCTCGACGAGCCGACGGCGGGGATCGCCCAGCGCGAGGCCGAGGCGTTCATCCCGCTGCTGCGACGGCTGCACCAGGTGGCCGACACGACAATCGTGCTGGTGGAGCACGACGTGCCCCTCGTCTTCGAGCTGTGCTCCACCGTCGTCGTCATGGAGCTTGGCCGTGTGGTGGCAGCGGGCCCCCCCGATGTCGTCCGCGCTGACTCGAGGGCCCTGGCCGCCTACCTTGGTGCCAGCGACGAGGCCCTGTTGGCATCGGGGCCGATCGCGGGGGACGACGGGACGCAACGAAAAGACGGCGGGGCGGATCGCCACGAAGGAGGGTGAGCATGGAAGCGACGTTGAATGTCTCCGCGCGCCGAGGGTCGTTCAACCCCCTGGCGCCGCTCGGCCGATCCTGGCGGCGTCTGCGCCGCCGCCCCCGCGCCATGCAGGTGCGGACCACGGTGATCGTGATCGCCATCGTCGTCGGGCTGGTGGCCTGGCTCCTCCTGGCGCCCTCGGGCACCCCGGGCGGGGCGGGGAGTGCCGGCGCCGCCGAGGTCGCGAGCGCGGCGACGCCGGCCGGCACGCCGGTGAGCCAGGCCAGCACGAGCACGCGGGGTGTGAGCGCCACGCAGATCAACGTCGTGTTTCCCGTCGTCGCCGTCAACAGCGAGGCCGGCCGGTTCGGTTTCGCCCAGGACAAGGAGTACAACGAGCAGACGGCGGTCATCAACCTCTACGTCGACCAAATCAACCAGGCCGGCGGCATCAACGGCCGCAAGATCAACCCCATGATCGTGAACTTCGACCCGGCAAACAACGCCAACATGCAGGCGCTCTGCCAGCAGTGGACCCAGGGCAACCCGGCCGTGTTCGCGGTGATCGACGGCATCGGGACCTGGACGGGGGACAACCAGCTGTGCGTCACCCAGCAGGGGCACACCCCGCTCATCAGCGCCTGGTCCACCACCACCAACTGGACGCAGATGGGCTCGCCCTATCTGTGGTGGACCGGTCCCGATCAGGCGCCCGTGCTCGCCGCCACCGTCCAGTGGGGCCTGAGCTCGGGGCGCCTCGGCCACGGCAAGAAGATCGGCGTCGTCGTCTCGGACCAGGCCGGGGACCAGGCGGCGCTCAACTCCTACCTGCTGCCCGACCTCAAGAAGGCGGGGATCACGCCCGAGGTCGCGACGGTCGCCGGGAACCCGGACCAGTCGGCCACGACCAGCTCGCAGTCACAACTCGCGGTGGAGCGCTTCAAGGCGGCGGGTGTGCAGTCCGTCTTCCCGCTGCTGCCCGAGAACGCGTTCTTCCCCTACGTGGCGGCGGAGAACGCGCAGCAGTACTACCCCCAACTGTTGCTGAGCGACTACGAGTCCACCGTTGAGGTGGCACTGGGCCTCATCCCGGTTCCCTACGAGACCGCGCTCAACGGCCAGCAGGGCGTGACGACCGAGACCCTGGGCGGCTTCGACGACGCCCGGCCGGAGAGCCAGGGCGGGTACGACCCGGGCGTGCGCTCTTGCTACGAGACGTGGCATGCCTTCCATCCGAAGCCGATCGCGGGCACGACGAGCTACTACATCGAGGAGCAGGGTCCCATTCAGGCCTGGTGCGGGGCGATCCGCCTGTTCGCGACGGCGGCCAAAGACGCCGGCAAGGACCTCAACCGACGCACGTTCGTCGAGGCCATGTCGAGGATCACCGACTACCCCGGCACCCTTTCGCCGGTGTGGAGCTTCGGGCCGAACAAGTTCTTCGGCCCGACGCAGTACCAGGTCGTCAAGATCCACAACAACGTGCCCCCGTCCTCCCAGTGCAAGCTCAAGACCAATCACAAGCCCCAGGGCACGTGCTGGGTGACCGAGCAGCCGTTCAAGCCGCTGCCGTCGTCCTGAGGCGTGGTTCAGACGATGGTGGTCGGGGTGGGGGGACGTCCCTCCACGATGTCGTCGAAGCGGGTCCGGAGCGCAGGCGTCAGCTCGGGGTGAGTGAGGATGTAGAAGGTGTTGTGGCGGACGGCGTCGATCACCCGCGGGGCGACGGCCGCCGGCGAGATGCCACCGTCGACCATGTTCTGGATGACGCCGCGCAGTGCCTCGGCGCCATCGGCCGCTCGTTCGGGCGCCCAGGCCGGCCGGTTGCGGTCGGACTCGGCGATGCGCGTCTTGACGAAGCCCGGGCACAGGACCGAAACCCCGACGCCCGGCGGAGCACCCACTGACTGCAGGTCTTTGAAAAGCGTCTCGGAGATGGCCACCACCGCCTGCTTGGTGGCGTTATAGGGTCCCAGGAAGGTGGCGGTGGCGAGGCCGGCGATTGACGCCGTGTTCACCACGTGGCCCTCACCTTGCTCGAGGAAGAGCGGCACGAAGGTGGCGACGCCATGGACCACGCCCAGGAGGTTGACCCCGAGGATCCAGCGCCAGTCCTGTTCGCTGACCTCCCAGATGGGGCCGCCCAGGCCGACGCCCGCGTTGTTGTGCACCAGGTGCACCGCACCGAAGCGGTCGAGGGCCCGGTCCCGCAGCGCTCGTACCGAGGCGGGGTCGGACACGTCGGTGACGACGCCGATGGCCTCGGCCCCTCGGCTGGTGAGTTCGTCCTCGGCCTCCTTGAGCGGGCCGTCCTCGATGTCGCCGATCACGATCTTCATGCCCGCCGCGGCCGCCTCCTCTGCCACGGCCCTGCCGATGCCGCTGGCGCCCCCCGTGATCACGGCCACCTTGGCCCGCAGGTCTTCCATGGGACCCCTCCCTCGTCGCACCTCGTGGTCGGGTCGCAGTCAAGCACGGCTCGGTGCCGGAGGCCAGCAGCACCGACGTCGTGCCCCGGCGAGTGCCGGGCTCGTCGGCTGTGCGCAGCCCTCTCGCTAGCCTGGACTTCGTGAGTCGCACTGAGGCGCGCGACGACGAGAGGCCCGGGCCCTCGGTCCCGAGCGCCCCGCAAGCCCGCATCATCGACGCGTCGCTCGAGCTGTTCGCGCACGAAGGGGTTGGTGGCACCTCCCTGCAGATGATCGCCGACGCGATCGGCGTGACCAAGGCGGCCGTATATCACCAGTTCAAGACCAAGGACGAAATCGTGATCGCGGCAGCCGAAGCCGAGCTCGCCCGGCTCGAGGCCGTGCTCGACGCCGCCGAGGCGCAGAGGTCCGCGACGCGGGCGCGCCAGGTGTTGTTGGCCGGCATCGTCGACCTCGCGGTGGAGCGGCGGCGGACCGTCAACGTCATCTTGAGCGACCCCGTGGTCCTGCGCTTCTTTGCCGGCCATCAGCGCTATTTGCGCGCGGTGGATCGGCTGAGCGATCTGCTGATGGGCCCCGGTGGCGGCCCGGATGACCACGTGCAAACCGCCCTGTTCATGGCCGCCCTCAGCGGCGCCGTGATGCAGCCCATGGTCGCCGACCTCGACGACGACGCGTTGCGAGTACAGCTGCTGCGCCTGGCGCGACGTTTCCGCTGAGCGGCGATTCTAGGTCGTGAACACCGGGAGGGACTCCCAGCCTCGCACGGTCGAGGTGGGAACGCGCCGGGCATTGTTCCAGTCGACCTCCCATTCGGGGAAGCGCGCCAAGACCTCGTCGAGGGCGACCCGTGCCTCGAGGCGCGCCAGCGCGGCGCCGAGACAATGGTGGATGCCGCGGCCGAACGTGAGGTGGTATCCGATCTCGCGCTGGACGTCGTAGCGGTCAGGATCGGCGTACTGGCGGTCGTCGCGGTTGGCCGACCCGCTGAGGCACAGCAGTGCGCTCCCGGCCGGGACGGTCTCGCCGTACAAATCGGTGTCCACGGTCACGTAGCGGGCGACGTGGGGTGTCGGGGGTTCGAAGCGCAGGAGCTCCTCAATGGCATTCGGGATCAGCGAGGAGTTCTCGACCAGCGCGCGACGCTGCTCCGGATGGTCGGCCAGCACCTTGCCCGCCCAGCCGATGAGACGGTTGGTCGTCTCGTTTCCGGCGCCGGACAGCACGCTCACGTAGAGGAGCACTTCGTCCCGGGTGAGGCGTCGTGTCATCTCGGTCTCGTCCTCGAACTCCGCGAAGAGCAGCTCGGTCATGAGGTCGTCGGAGGGGTGCGTGAGCCGCCAGTCGATGTAATCGGCGAAGAAATCGCCCTGCCCCATCTCCTTCTTGGCGTCCATCGGCTTCCCCGGGTCCGTTCGCAACGAGTCGTTGGCGCGGTCTCGCGCCTCTTCTTGATCGGACTCGGGAATGCCGAGCAGCATCCCGATGGTCCGCATCGGGAGCTGCTGACCGAGGTCGGCGACGAAGTCGAACCCGTCGGCGCCGACGAGAGGATCGAGGGCGCGCTGGCAGAATCCCCTGAGCTTGGGCTCCAGTTCGCTCACCTTCTTGGGCGTGAACAGACGCGAGAGGATGCTGCGGTGGACCGTGTGTTGCGGGGGGTCCTCGAAGATCATGACGCCGGGGGGTATCTCGATGTCGGCCTTGATGAATTCGAGCACGGCGCCCCGGGCCGAGCTGAAGGTCTCTCGGTCAACGAGACTTCGCTGCACGTCGTCGAACCGGCTGACGGCGTAGAAGTCGTACTGCTCGTTGTAGTAGAGCGGTGCCTCCTCGCGCAGGCGTCGGTAGGTCGGGTACGGATCCGCGTCGATCTGGCGGTCGTAGGGGTCGTAGGAGAGGTCGATCCTGGTCGTCACGGTGTCGGCTCCTGACCGGTGGCCCGGTGAACGGTCCCCACGGGGGGACGAGGATAGCCAATCGGCTAGCCCTGGACAAGCGAAGGGGCACTCGGTCACCCCACTCAGAGCAGCGAGAACGTCCCCGCCTGCACCATCACCAGCACGCCGATGACGCAGAGGAGGAGCGGGACCGCCTTTGCGCCGAGCCCCGTCATGACGCTCCGCGCCTTGGGATGGCGGCCGCCGGCGAGCACGAGCCACGTGACGACGGCCTCGCCGACGACGAAGACCAGGGCAAGAGCGGCCAGGTTCGTCGCCCCACCGAGGCGGAAGAGAGGAATGTAAGCGGCCAGGTTGTCGCCGCCCGCCCCGATGGTGACCAGGGCCGCTGCCGTCAGGCTGCGGCCCACCGCCCGGTCGGCGGGCCGCAGCCGCCGGCGCTTCGGGGCCACGGTCGCGGTCGCATCGGACGCAGCCCGGTTCCGGCGCGGTCCCACCAGGCCGCGGAGGCCGATGCTCAGTGGGACAAGGCCCAGGAGTCCGACCACCGCCGTCGAGAATTCGAAGAGCACGGCCGAGGCGGCGAGCGCCAGCAGCACGAGGACGGCGAAGCCGACGACCTGGCCCACGGCGATGCGGTGCGCCCGCTCGGGTGGCGCGCCCGCCACCAGAGCCATCGTCACCACGGTGTTGTCGATGTTCGTCCCGACGAACGCCACCGCGGCCACACCGAGGTCGGCCCCCAGGCCGGCCGCCGCCAACGGCGTCGTCAGCCGACGGGCAGCGGCATCGCTGGCCCGTAGGGCTTGTCGCCCCGCAGGGTCACCCGGTGCGCGTAGCGGGCGGCGTCCCCGTAATCGTCGAGCGCGTAGTGCAGCGTCGCGCGGTTGTCCCAGAAGGCGACCGACCCCGCCCGCCAGCGGAAGCGGCAGGTGTACTCGGGCTTGATGCAGTGGTGGTAGAGCATCTCGAGGATGGCGCTGCTCTCGTTGTCCGACAACCCGAAGATGGTCCGGGTGAACTGGCGGTTGACGAAGAGGCCGTTTCGCCCGGTCTCGGGGTGCGTGCGCACGACGGGGTGCAGCGCGGGCAGCAACCGGTCGCGCCACGTGCCGTCCCACTCGTAGCCGCCGCGCTCGGCCACGTCGGCGGCGAACCAAGGATCGTGGTGGATGGCGATCAGCTGGTCGCACAGGGCGCGCACCGGTGGGGCGAGCCCGTCGTAGGCGTCTTGCAGGCTGGCCCACATGGTGTCGCCACCGACCTCGGGTGCCTCGAGCATGTAGAGGATGGAGCCCATGGCCGGTGTCTCGAGGAAGGTCACGTCGGTGTGCCACCAGCTGGCCCGGTCGACCCTGCCGTCGATCGCCAGCACCTCGGGGCTCTCGTCGATGGAGGGGAGCACCGGGTGCGCTTCGGTGACGGTCCCGAACTGGCGGGCGAAGTCGGCTTGCTGCTCGGCGGTCAGCGACTGCTCGCGGAAGAAGATGACATGGTGGGTGTTGAGCGCGTCGCGGACGGCTCGCAGGACCTCGGGGGCGAGCGGGACCGAGATGTCCACCCCCGAGATCTCGGCCCCGATGGTGGGGGAGACGGGGTGGACGTTGACGGAGGTGGCGAGGGTCACCGGGCAATTCTGCCCGAATTGCCCGGGGGGAGTCGGGCCGCGCCGCGCCCGCACCGAGGAGGCCGGGCACACGCCGCCTACATTGACCACCACGACCGCGGTCGTGCGCGCAGAAAGGGCCGTCCATGAGCGAAGACACCGGGGGCCTCGTGCTCACCCCGCCCGCCCGGAACTACTCGCCCTGGTACCAGTGGATGGCCCGCCTGGCCGTCACCACCCACGAGGACCCGCTCCCCGAGGGCGACCCCGGCACCATCGGCCCGTGGGTGGAGCGCCGCCGGGCCCGCCTCGGCGAGCTCCTCGGGCCGCACCCGGCGCCGGTCCCGCTCCGCACCGAGACGCTCGAGTCGGTCGCCTGCGACGGCTACCGCCGGGACAAGATCGTCTTCGACACCGAGGACACCATGTCGGTGCCGGCGTTCCTGCTCGTCCCCGACGGTCGCGAGGGTGACGCACCCGGGGCGGCCGTGCTCGCCTGCCACGGCCACGGGCCGGGGAAGACCCAAGTGGTCGGCCTGGAGCACACGGACATGCCGAACGCCGACTACGCGCTCCAGCTGGCTCGTCGCGGCTATGTCGTGCTGGCGCCGGACCTGCGCTGCTTCGGCGAGCGGAAGGACTGGAATCCCGACGACCACTATGCGTGCGACACCAACCTCGTCCACGCCGCCATGGCGGGGTGGAACCCGATCGCCCAGAACATCTGGGACCTGCAGCGGTGCCTGGACGTCTTGGAGCAGCACCCGCTGGTCGACCCCGACCGCTTGGGCATGGTCGGCATCTCGTACGGCGGCACCATGACGCTCTTCACCGCCGCCGTCGACCGTCGCGTCGCCGCGGCGGTGGTGAGCGGGTATTTCTCCTCGTGGGCCGAGAGCCACAAGATGCCCTGGAACATGTGCGGCTCCCAGGTCATGTTCGGGATGCTCGGTCGGCTGGAGCACGAGGACCTGGGCGCGCTGGTCGCACCCCGGCCGATGCTGATCGAGTCGGGCACCGAGGACCTCTTGTTCCCGGTCGCGGCGGCCACCGAGTCGGTGCGCCGCACCCGCCTCGTCTACGAGCACGACGGGGCCGCCGAGCGCCTGGTGCACGACGTCTTCTTGGGGGGCCACCAGTGGCACGGTACCGAGGCCCTGCCTTTTCTCGACCACTGGCTTCGCCACGAGGGCTCGGGCGGGGGCTGACGCCGCCCTGGGCCCGTCGGTCGCTCAGCCGTTCCGGTGGCGCGGCCTCGTCGGCTCCCGTGCCTCCGCCGCGTCCCGCAGGACCTGGTCGAGCGAGGCCTGGCCGGCGTCGTCGCTCCCTCCGGAGCGCGCCGTCTTGGCGCCCGGGTCCGGCGATGCGGCATCCTCGGAGTCCGCGGACTCCGGGGTGACGACACGTCCCCACCGGTGCGGCCAGCGCCGTCCCCCGGCCCGCGCCCGCCCGCTCGGCACTAGAGGAAGCCGCGCAGGATCGACGGGAACGCCGACGCCAAGACCACCTTGCCGTTGAGGTCCTTGGCGGTCGGCACCGAGACCGGGTTGGCCGTGGGGACGTTCATCAAGGAGAGGACGGCGGACACGGGGGTCCCGGGACCGAGATAGATGTGCGAAGCCACCTGCTCGAGCAGCGAGGTCGTGCCGGTCGGGTCCGAGATGAGGCCGGTGACCGAGAGCTTGCCCGTGGCCAGCTGGCCCAGGCTCGACGTCGGGCTGACCATGTGAAGGTCGACGCCGACGTAGTGGCTGACCGGGATGCCCAGCTCGTCCAGCCCGGCGATGAGCGCGGTGGGCGCATAGAGGTTGAGCGTGTCGATGGGGACGGTCGCGCCGCCGACGAGGGGCAGCCCCAGCTTGTTGGGGATCTTCAGGACGTTCGTGTGCCCGCCGGTGTCGTGGAACACGAAGATCTGCTCGCTGTGGTCGGGGCCCTTGACGATCGCCAGCAGGTCGTTCTTGCCCCGCGCCAGCAGCCACGCCGGGATGCTCACATGGTGGACGGCGTGGTCGATCCGGTAGAGGCTGATCCCGATCCACGAACCGGCCAGCGCGATCAGCGCCACGAGCGCGGAGCCGGTGATGATCAGGGCGCGCTTGAGGACCTTTCGTCTCGGCCGGGGCGGCTCGGCCACCAGCGCGACGAGGTCTCGTTGCCCCGCGGCGACTGCGATCGTCAATTCCCCTCCGTCGAGCCGTCCGAGCCTCGGCCCGGCACCCCAGATCTCCGCCCCGAAACGTAGGGACCCGCCATTGCCCCGCCGTTGCCCGCTGGGTTCGATGTGGTTGCCGTCGGTTCCAGCTCATCCGCCATGCTGAGAACATGGGAGACCGCCACGACCTGCCGCCGGACCGCGAGGCCGTGGCCGCACCGCTGCACCGCTACACCTCGCCCGACGAGGACAGCGCCCGGTGGTGGGACTTCCCCTTCCGCCCGGGCGACATCGTGATCAGCACCCGGTCCAAGTCGGGCACGACCTGGGCCCAGATGATCTGCTTGCTGCTCGTCTTCCAAGACCCTGACCTCCCTGGTGACCTGGGCGCACTCTCGCCCTGGCTGGATTGGCTCGTCCGGCCCAAGGAGGATGTCTTCGACTTGCTGGCCGCTCAGGAACACCGGCGCGTCATCAAGACGCACACTCCGCTCGACGGGGTCCCGGTCGTTCGCGGTGCCACGTACATCGTAGTAGGGCGCCACCCGCTGGACATGGCGGTCTCCTTGTACCACCACCAGCGCAACATCGACCGCCGGCGCATGGCCGAGCTCACCGGTCAAGCCCAGGTCAGACGGTCGACGTCGCCCCCGTTGCACGAGTGGCTCCTGGGTTTCATCGACTGGGAAGGCGACGCCCGGGCCTGGCTCGACACGCTACCCGGAGCAATGTTGCACCTCTCCGACGCCTGGTCGCGTCGCCACCGACCCAACGTCGTGCTCCTGCACTACGACGAGCTTCTGTCCGACCTCGACGGCACCATGCGGCGGCTCTCGCGACTGCTCGAGATCGAGGTGGACGAGGACCGCTGGCCCGCGCTGGTGCGCGCGGCCACGTTCGATGCCATGCGCGCGAGCGTCAGCACGCCGGACACCCTCGGCGTGCTGAAGGACCCGGCTGCCTTCTTTCGCCACGGCACCTCGGGCGACGCCCGGGCCCTGCTGAGCCCGGGCGAGCTCGCTCACTACCGTGCCCGCGTCGGCGTCATGGCGCCGCCCGACCTGCTGGCCTGGCTGCACCGCGACGTGGAGGCGTGAATGCCGATCGCCCCGACGGCCCTCAGTCGGGGAGCAGGCGCGCCGAGTCGGGGTCCAGGTGGATGGTGGCGTGCGCGATCGTCCGCAGGGCCGACGCGGGGCAGGAAGGGGAGATCGGTCCGGTCAGCGCGGCGCGCACCGGCTCCGCCTTGCGCGCTTCGGGCACGATGGCGAGCACCCGCCCGGCGCGCAAGAGCGCCGGGACGGTCACGGTGATGGCATCGGTCGGAACGGCGTCCAGTCGGGCAAAGTGCCCTTCGTTCACCTGCTGCCGGCGGCAGGTGGTCTCGAGCTCGACCACCTTGACGTCGCGCGGATCGGCGAAGTCGGCCACCGGCGGATCGTTGAAGGCAAGGTGTCCGTTCTCCCCGATGCCGACGCAGCACAGGTCGAGCGGGTGGTGTCGCAGTAGGTCGCTGTAGCGCAGGCACTCGGCCTCGGGATCACCCAGCCCGTCCACGTAGTAGGCGGCTCTCGGATGGGCCGGCTCGACAATGCGTTGGCGGATCCAGCGCTGGAAGCCGGCGGGATGGTCCGGTCCGACTCCGACGTACTCGTCCATGTGGAAGACCACGGTGTCGGACCAGGGGACCCCGGCGGTCTCCTCCACCAGGTGGTGCACGAAGGCCAGCTGGGAGTTTCCGGTGGCGAACATCACGTGGGCCACGCCGCGGGACGCGACGGCGGCACGCATGACGTCGAGAGCCTCGTCGGCAGCCGCCCGCGCCAGCGCAGCTCCGTCGTCATGGACGCGCACGGTTGCGCCGTCGACCCTCCGGGTCCCTGTCCGCATTGTGCTCAGCATGCCAGGCTCCGCCTCGGTCAGACTGGACCGGTGCGCGATGTCGTTCCCCCCGGTCCGGCCCACATGGAGGCGGCGTGGAAGGCGGTGCGGCGGTTCCTCGCCGTGACGCCGGTGGTGGGCGGCCCGCAGCTCGGGCCAACGGTGTCGGTCAAAGTCGAGACGGTCCAGCCCACCGGCTCGTTCAAGGTGCGCGGCGGCCTGGCAGCGGTGTCGGCCACGCTGGAGGAGGAGCCCGGCCGTGCTGTGGTCGCGTCGTCGGCGGGGAATCATGGGCTCGGCCTCGCCTACGCGGCGTCGAAGCTCGGCGCCCGAGTCACCGTCGTCGTGCCCACGGGCGCCTCGGCGGCCAAGGTGTCGGCGCTGCAACAGTACGACCTGCGCCTGGTCCTTCACGGCGAGGGCTATCGCGACGCCGAGACGCACGCGCTCGAGTTGGCCGCGCGCGACGGGAGTCGCTACGTGTCGCCCTACAACGATCCCGAAGTGATCGCCGGGCAGTCGACGGTCGTCCGGGAATTGGTCGAGCAGGTGCCGAACCTCGGCACCGTTGTCGTCCCGTGCGGGGGAGGAGGGCTGCTCGCCGGCGTCATTCTCGGCCTCGAGGGGACCGGGGTGCCGGTACGAGTGGTCGGGGTCGAGTCCGAGGCATCGCCCTCCATGAGTACCGCCCTGGCCGCGGGCGCGATCGTGCCGATCGACGTCGAGCCGACGGTGGCCGACGGGTTGGCCGGCAACCTCGAGCCGGGCGCGGTCACGGTCGCCATCGCGCTCGCGCACGGAGTGCAGGTCCTCACCGTGAGCGAGGCCGACATCCGCTCCGCCATGGCGTTCTCGGCCACCAAGATGGGTCTCGTGCTCGAGGGCGCCGGAGCCGTCGGCCTCGCCGCTCTCCGGGCCGGCGTGGTGACCCCCGCCGCGGACGGGAAGCAGACGGTCGTACTCCTGACCGGGCGCAACGTGGCGCCGAGTCTCCTGTCGGAGGTGCTCCATCCCTGAGGTCAGCGCAAACGGCGCCACCCTCAGCTACGACGTGACCGGCAGCGGCGAACCGCTCCTACTCGTCGCCGGCTGTGGCCAGCCGGCCGCGGCCTGGCACCTGTCCTTGGTCCCGGCCCTGGCGGCCGCCGGGTACACCGTGGCGACCTTCGACAATCGCGGGGTCGCGCCGTCCTCCTCGCCGCCCGCGCCGTACAGCGTCGACGTCATGGTCGACGACGCCGTGGCCCTGCTCGACCACCTCGGCTGGGGCGATCCCGTGCGCGTCGCCGGACACTCCATGGGCGGGTGGATCGCCGAGATGCTGGTGCTCGACCACCCCGAACGTGTGCGCGGCGCCGCGCTCATGGGGAGCGCGAACAAGCCAACGGCTTGGGAGATCGCCATCACCACGGTCGAGCGCGACCTGGCCCGCCTGGACTACGACCTGCCGCCGCTCTACTACGCCACCCAGACCCTGCGGTACCTGCCCATCGCCGACATCCAGGACTCCGAGGTCGTCAGTACGTGGCTCTCGCTGATGGATGAGTTACCGGTCTGGCCGAACCCCGGGCGCCTGGGCCAGTACGAGGCCGCGCTGGCGTGGTCGACCGATCCTGTCCGCACGACGCGCTGGCCCGAGGTGCGCGTCCCCTGCCTCGTGCTGGCGTTCGAGCACGACGTCGACTCGCCGCCGCGTGAAGCCACTGCGGCGGCCCAGGTGATCCCGGGGTGCGAGTACCACGAGGTCGCTGGCGCCGGGCACATCGGCATCCTGACGCACGCGGACGAGGTCGCCCGGCACCTGATCGAGTTTTTCGCCCACACCTGACACCCGAGCTGACGCGCCCGAGCGGCTGCCGAGGGCCGCCGAGCGATCAACGAGGAGAACTGATCGCTCTTCCGGGGCAGACTGGGGGGCAGACTGAGGCGACGATGCAGACCGTTGAGATCGACGTCAACACGTCCGGGGAGCGGATCGTCGACCTCACGCGGCAGTTGGAGCGATTCTGCGCCGGACGCGGAGACGGCCTGGTGAACGCGTTCGTGCCGCACGCCACGGCCGGCTTGGCCCTCATGGAGACCGGCTCGGGGTCCGATGCCGACCTTCTGGCCTTGCTTGAGCGGGTCTTGCCCCGCGACGGCCGCTACCGGCACTCCCACGGATCGCCGGGGCACGGCGCGGACCACCTCTTGCCCGCTCTCGTCGGCCCGTCCGTCACCCTGCCCGTGCTGGCAGGCCAGGTCGCGCTCGGGACCTGGCAGTCGCTCGTGCTGGTGGATCTCAACGTGGACAATCCGCGACGTCACGTGCGCTTCAGCTTCTTGCCCGACCCCGCGGCGCCTCGGCCTCGATGACCCGAACCCCCCGGGGGCTGGGAGCCCGCTCGGACTGGCGGGACACCGTCCGCGGCTGTATACGAAAACCTCCAAGACTTGCGAGTTACGGAAGGCTAATGGGGATATCCCTCCATAAAGGGGTCAATTACGGAAGTCTCCATATACGCCCACCCAGGATCCCCGGGAGACTCGCCCAGTCCTCGAGCTCACTTCCATCCCTGCAGGACGTGATCGAACCACCACTGGGGAGCCGCGGTCGTGAGGATGTTCATGTCCCAGTAGTCGCACCACCGGGTGATCCTTCCGCCGCGCAGTTCGTGCACGGATGCGACGGGGAGGGCCATCGTCTCTCCCGTTGGCCATTCCCAGTGCTCGACGTGCTCTGTCATCACGACGTCGTCGCCGGCGACCAGATGCCGCCGCTCGTCGCGCAGCCCGGACAACTTGCCGAACGCCAGGGTCAGGCGGCTGGTGATCTCGGCGGGACCGCGCGCCACGTCGTCGTCGGGGGTCGAGACGTCGGTGTACTCGCCTTCGGGATCGAAGCGAGCCACCAGGCTTTCGAGGTCCTGTCGGTAGAGGTCGCCCCAGAACTCCTCTATCACGGCGCGGTTCTCGTCGGCTCTGGTCACGGGGCACCCCCACGGTCCATCGACGTCGGTGCTGACTCCCAGTCGATGGCGAGGTCCGCCACCGCATCGCGGTGGTTCCGTAGCCAACGACGGGCAAAGGGACACCACGGGACGAGCGTCAATTGGTTGGCCCGGGCCCGGCCGACTGCCGCCTCGACGAGGCGTCCGCCGATGCCGTGCCCGGCGAGCTCGTCGGGGACCTCGGTGTGGATCAGCACGAGGCGGTCGCCGTGGAGGTGGTACACCAACTCCGCCTCCGCGCCCGCCGCCGCTTCCGCGCCGGCCCGGCGAAGCACGAAACGGCTCTCTGCGGGAACGTCGACGACCTCCACGTCGTCGGCGGGAGTTGTCATGGGCAGACCTCCGGAGTCGTCGGCGTCGGGTGCCACCCTAGAGGTGTAGAAGGGAGAGATGAGCGGGCCTGTCGCCACCGACGATGCGCTGCCCGCCGCCGGGGGACAAGACGGAGCGCCCGGCCCGGTCCTCGAGCTCGAAGTCGGGCGAGCGACCCAGGTCGGTTCGCTTCCCGTGCGCCGGGTGCTCCCGCATCGGCCAAGACGCACCGTCGGAGCGTGGTGCTTCGCGGACCTTGTTGGCCCCGTCCCGGTGCGCGCCGCGGGGTCCGTCGGCATCGGGCCCCATCCCCACATGGGCCTGCAGACCGTGACCTGGTTGGTGTCCGGGGGGCTGCTGCATCGCGACAGCCTCGGCTCCGAACAGCTCATCCGACCGGGTCAGCTGAATCTGATGACGGCCGGGCACGGCGTGGCTCACGCCGAGGAGGATCCCGGCCTGGTCGGGGGCGTGTTGCACGGGGTCCAGCTCTGGGTGGCCCAGCCCCAGGGGACCCGCGACGGCGCGCCGGGTTTCGAGCACCACGAGGACCTTCCGCGGACCGAGCTGGAGGGCGCGCGGGCCACCGTCCTCGTGGGTGAGTTCGCCGGGCTCGAGTCCTCGGCCCGACGCGACACGGAACACGTGGGCGTCGAGCTCACCCTGCGACGACCGGGGGTCCTCGTCCCGCTGCACGACGACTACGAGCACGCGCTCGTCGTGCTGGAGGGATCCGTGTCGGTCGACGGGCAGGCGGTGGAGCCCGGCGTCCTCGCCTATCTGGGCCGCGGGCGCCACGAGTGCCAGTTCGACGTCAGCGCCCCGGCCCGCGTCCTCCTGCTCGGTGGCGTCCCGTTCCCCGAGCCCGTCCTCATGTGGTGGAACTTCGTCGCCCGCACGCGCGAAGAGATCTCGGAGGCGCGGCATCAGTGGTCGGCGGACGACGGCCGTTTCGGCACCGTACGGTCCTCACTCGAGCGGATCGAGGTGGGACGGCCGCCCTGGGAGTGAGCGGCCTGTTCTCTACCAATCTCCCCAGCCGGGAGGGCTCACGGAGGCCGTCACGGTGCGGGGGTCCACGGGCGATCCCTCCTGTGCGGCCCGGTAGACGGCGAAACAGAGCCGCAGGACGTCGGTGGCCTCGGTGGCGGTCATGGCGGCGGGGCTCCCGTGCACCAGCGCGTCGACGAAGTGTTGAGAGGAGCGGACGAAGCCGGCGCCCCAGTCGGCGTCGAGGTCCGTGAACTCGGTCGTCTTGCGCTCCCGCGCGGTGCCGGTGAACAACATGACCGGAGCGAGGTCGAGCATCTCGCCGGTGGCGCGCGTGACCCAGATCTGCCCCTCGTCCCCCGTGATCTCGAAGAACTCGTCTGCGCCGTAGTACTGCGAGCGCATGTAGAAGTTCGGGGCGTACTGAACCTCCATCATGCCCAACACCTCGGGGTCCTCGTACTCGAAGATCACCGCGCATGGTTCGAAGAAGAGATCCCGTCGCCGCACGACCGCCTGCACCGAAGTGATGTCGAGGTCGAGCAGCCAGAGCGCCATCGCGTACTTGTGCACCATGTCGTCGAAGAGGTGGCCGCCCGGGCTCCGCTTGTCGAGGCGCCAGCCGTAGCCCTCGGGACGCAGCGCGGCTTGGAAGGCGGAATCGGTCTGGCCGACCAGGGTGCGGATGCGCAGGGAGGACGGCTTGCCGATGGCGCCGTCGGCCACCAGGCGCTTGGCCAGCTCGAGCGGGGGATAGTGGACGAAGCACTCGCTGACGCGCAGGGTACGGCCGACCCGCTCGGCCACCGCTTTCATCTCCAGCGCGTCGTCGATCGAGTTGGCCACCGGTTTCTGGACGGACACATGCTTGCCCGCTTCGAGCGCCGCGATGACGTGGTCACGGTGCAGGTGGGTGGGTGTGAGCACCTCGACGGCGTCGATCGAGTCGTCGGCGAGCATGGCCGACAGGTCGGCGTAGAAGGACGCGGCTTCCCATTCCTTGGCCGCCTGGCGACCGACCTCCTCGTCGCTGTCGCATACGGCGACGACGTCGCAGCGGGGATCCTCGACATAGCCGCGCACGTTCATGGCCGCGATGTTGCCGGCGCCCAGCACGCCCAACCGGACCCTCTCCATCACGACCTCCCTTGCGACGCCGACCCGCCTACGTGTCGGCTCCGAATGCCCCACCCTCCCGGGCGGCGGCGATGCGATTGTCGTCATATCCGAGCACGGAGCGCAAGACGGCCTCGGTGTGTTGGCCGACCGTGGGCGCCTTGGCCGGGTGCGGCAGGTCCTCGCCGACGAAGTGCAGCGGAGTGAAGAGTTGCTCCGCACCGACTTCCTCGGTGGACAAGAGCGAAAAGCGGTCGGCGAACTGCGGGTCGTCGAGCAACGTCTTGGGGGTGTTGACCGGCGCGATCGGGGTGTTGACCCGTCCCCCGAAGTCGAGCCAATCCTTGGCTGTCCTGGTGGCGAAGATCGCGCGCAGCTCGGCCTGGAGCTCGCGGTTACCACGCGCGTGGTCGGCATATTTCGAGCCCGGCCAGCGGTCGTAGAGATCCATGCGGTCGAGGCCTTCACAGAAGTTCTTCCAAAAGGCCTGCTCGGACGCCATGAAGAGGACATGCTGGTGGTCCGAGGTCTCGTAGACCTGGTAACGGACCCCTTCGACCATGCCCGCCGTGCCGGGGGCCCGCCGCTCGTAGCCGTCGGCCTTGTTGCCGGTGACCTCGGACTCCGGTCGGTCGTAGGCCCTCCAGGTCTCGCTGCGGTACCAGTCCAGGGCCGCCGCCGCATCGGACTGGGCGACGTCGATGTGGCTGCCCTCGCCCGTGGTGCGGGCCCGGATGACCGCGGCGAGAATGCCGAGGGCGCCGAACAGCGGCCCGGCGTTGATCCCGATCGACACGTGCTCGGGCAGGTAGGTGAACCCATCGTCGTCGGTGGCGACCTTGACGATGCCGGCCCAGGTGTCGTAGGCGATCCCATGGCTCGGGTAGTCGCGGTAGGGGCCGGTCATCCCGTAGCCCGAGATGGTGCAGAACACGAGCTTGGGGTTCGTCGCGCGCAGGTCGTCGAAACCGACGCCGCGCCGGGCCAGCGAGCCCGGCCTCATCGCTTCGACCACGACGTCGGCGTCGGCGGCGAGCTCCTTGAAGATGCCGGTGCCGGCCTCGGTGCGCAGGTCGAGTACCAACGACCGCTTGCCCCGGTTGACGTGCAGGTGCATGAGGGAGATCCCCTCGATGATGGGCCAGGTCATCTCGCGGATGTAGTCCCCGGCCGGGGTTTCCACCTTGATCACGTCCGCGCCCAGGTCGACCAGGGCCGTGGTGATGGCGGCCGGCCCCAGGGCCGAGCACTCAATGATCCGCAACCCGTGCAGAGGCGGCGTCGTCGTCATGGGACCTCCCTCGTCGAAGGCGGGATCGTAGTGGCCTCGCCACGGGCGCCCGCGGCCCGACCCCGACATACTGGGCCGGTGCAGACGGACGCCCTCGACGATGCCCTGACCGTCTTCGCGGCCACCGCCCCCTCCTACGGATCCCTCGGTCTGGCCAATCACGGCCCGATGGCCACCGAGGCGTTGGCCCACCTGGGTCGTCATGACGCCATCGCCGGTTGGGTGGAGCGGTACCGCCTGCGTCTCGACGAGGCCCCGGCACCGGCGGACCGGCCACTGAGCGAAGCGGAATGGCCCGCCGCGCTCGGGCAGGCGGACCGGTATCCCGAATGGCTGGCGCTCTTCGAGAGGGAGATCGCCGATCGGCCCGCCTCCGCCGTCGTGGGCGAATGGGCGGCGCGCCTGCTGCCGGGTGCCGTCGGCGCGGCCACCCACGGGTTGATCCGCACGGGCCACGCCGTGCGCGCCCTGCGGGCGGTCGACACGCCGCCGCGGCGACTCGAGGTCGCCCTCGCGTTGGCCTTCTGGGCCTCGAGCTACCGGGAACTGCCCGGGCCGCCCCTGCTGATCGGCCACGAGCTCGTGCCCGAAGCGCTGGCCGATCTGCCCTATCTTCCGGAGGAGGCGCCGCGCGCGGTGCTCATCGGCGACCGGGTCGCCTCGGTCGCCGACATCGCCGACGAGTTCGAGCAGGCGGTCGCGTCGCTCGGTTGGACCGGTGGGGCGGTGCCGTTGCTCGACGAGCTGGCTTCGGGCGGAGCGGTGGCCTATCTGCGCAACGCCGACTCCGGTGGGGCGATCGGGCTCCTCCACGCCATCACCTCGCCCCTGGCCTGCGAGATGCTCCTTCCCTGGCTGGCGCAGGAGGACCGGGACGCCGCCCTCGGCTACGTGTGGCAGGCGGTTGCGGCGCTGCACGTCGCCTACGACGAGGACCGCACGACTCCCGTCTCCGACGTCGGCGCCCCCGCCGCCGCGACACTCGTCGACCGGGCCTTGGCCGCCGGCGACGAGCATGCCATCAAGTTGACGGAAGCTGCACTGCGCAGTGCGGACCGCAGCGGTGACCCCGTCTTGTTGCTGGCGGCGGCCGACGCTTGCACCCGATTCGGAGGCTGAGGCGGACCCGCGGGGCGGGCCGCCACCTCCTTGGCTAGATTCGCCGCGATGGAGTACCGCATGCTCGGCCGCACCGGCATCAAGGTCAGCCCCCTGTGCCTCGGGGCGATGATGTTCGGGGCCTGGGGCACCCAGGACCACGACGAGTCGGTCCGCATCATCCACGCCGCGCTCGACGCCGGCATCAATTTCGTCGACACGGCCGACGTCTACTCCTTCGGCGAGTCCGAGGAGATCGTCGGCAAGGCGCTGGCCCGCACCAAGCGACACCAGGTCGTGCTCGCCACCAAGGTGCACGGGCAGATGGGGAAGGACCCCAACGCCCAGGGAAACTCGCGTCGATGGATCATGGCCGAGTGCGACAACAGTTTGCGTCGGCTCGGCACCGACTACATCGACCTGTACCAGATCCATCGTCCATCGCCTGAGACCGACATCGACGAGACACTCGGTGCGCTGACGGACCTGGTGCGCGCGGGCAAGATCCGTTACTTCGGCAGTTCCACCTTCCCGGCGCACGAGATCGTGGAGGCGCAGTGGGTGGCCGAGCGCCGGGCGCGGGAGCGCTTCGTCACCGAGCAGCCGCCCTATTCGATCCTCGTACGCGGGATCGAGAGGGACGTGCTGCCCATGTGCGAGAAGTACGGCATGGGCGTGCTGTCGTGGAGCCCGCTGGCGGGCGGCTGGCTGTCGGGCGCCTTCGGGCCGGGCAAGGAGAACGCGAGCCGCCGCGCCGCCATGTTGCCCCACCACTACGACATGTCGCTGCCCGGCAACCAGCAGAAGCTCGACGCGGTGACGACGTTGACCGAGCTCGCCGACGGGGCGGGTCTGAGCCTGATCGAGCTCGCGTTGGGGTTCGTCCTCGAGCACCCCGCCGTGACGTCGCCCATCATCGGCCCCCGTACCATGGAACATCTCGAGTCGCAGCTGCCGGCGCTCGAGCTGCGCCTCGGCCCCGACGTGCTCGACCGCATCGACGAGATCGTGCCGCCGGGCACCGATCTCAACGACACGGACGTCGGCTGGGTGCCCACCGCCATCGGGGACTCCTCCCTGCGCCGACGCCCCCGCTGAACACGGCGGCCGCGCCTCCACGGTGGCGCGAGCAGGTGGCGGAACGACTCGCCGTCGGTTCGGTCACTATCGTTGCCTGCGTGTCCGAGAACGGTACGGGAGCCGCCGGCAGCCCCGGCAAGGTCGTCGAGGCGCGTGCCTAGGCTCGTCCTGCGCGGCGCCACCGCGCTCGATGCCGACGGTGCGCGGCCAGGGACGGCCGTGGTCATAGAGGACCGGCGCATCACGGCGGTTCGCACGGACCTGGGCGCGGACCCGATCGAGACGGGCCCCGAGGACCGGGTGGTCGACCTCGGTGGGCGCACCGTCATGCCGGGCATGGTGAGCAGCCACTTCCACGCCACCTATCACGAGCTCGGGTCCAAGACGGCGCCGTTCGGGCTCGAGGAGCCGCCGGCACTGCAGTCCGTGCGGGCCGCGCATCATCTCGAGCTCCTCCTGCGCAGTGGCTTTACCGGCGCGGTCAGCGCCGGCGCGCCGTTCGCCATCGACGCCTCCATGAAGGCCGCCATCGCGGAGGGACTCTTCGCCGGCCCCCGCCTGATGGCTGGCAGCCGAGACGTCAGCACGACCGGGCACGCCGGTGACAAGAGCTTCCCCTGGTACTGGGACGTCGGCGCCCGCGGCGCCATCCACCGTTCCGACGGTCCCGACGAGTTCCGGCGGGCGGTGCGCGAGGAGATCAAGCAGGGGGCCGAGATCATCAAGATGTTCGTCACCGGCGGCCACGGCACGGTGGCACCGAGCGAGCTGACGGAGATGTCGCGCGCCGAGCTCGGTGCGGGCATCGAGGCGGCCCACGAGCGGGGCGCGCTGGTCCGCGGTCACATCGCCAACCGGGACGCCCTGCACATGGCGCTCGACGCCGGCATCGACGTGGTCGACCACGGTGACGGGCTGGACGAGGCGGCGATCGAGCGGATGGTCGAGCTCGGTACCTTCCTCGTGCCCAGCCAGCTCTTCCCGGCCCGCTTCGCCGAGATGATGGGCGGGGGCGGCCTCGGGTTCAGCGCGGACATGGCGACGGACATCGAGCGGGCGCTCGCCATCCTGCCGGCCGCCAACGCCGCCGGGGTGCGACTGCTCTGCGGGGACGACTACGGGGCGATCGGGTTGCCGCACGGCGCCTACGCCGAGGAGCTCGCCTTCTACGTGAAGGAGGCGGGGATACCGGCTCTCGACGTGATCGGCTGGGCCACCCGCAACGGCTTCGAGCTCATGGGCCGCGCGCACGAGCTCGGATCGGTGCGGGAGGGCTACGTGGCTGACCTGCTCGTCGTCGACGGCGACCCGTTGCGCGACATCGGTGTCCTCCAGGACCAGGCCCGGCTCCTCGGCGTCATGAAGGGCGGCACCTTGATCAAGGACGAGCTGGGTACCCTCCCCACATGATCATCATCGTTGGCTCGCTCAGCTTCGACCCCTCCGACCGCGCCGACGTGCTGGCCAGCCTGGCCGAGGTCACCGAGGCCAGCCGGCGGGACGCCGGGTGCGTCGAGTACTCGTGGGCCGAGGACCTCGAGGCTCCCAACACGTTCCGCTTCTTCGAGTGCTGGGAGTCCCAGCGGCTGCTCGACGCGCACCTGGCCGCGCCACACGAGACTGTCTTCGGCGCGCGGAACCTCAGTCGCATCACCGGCGCCACGGCCAGCACGTACGTGGCCTCTCCGGCCGACCGGAGCGAGCAACCCGTCGCCGGGTGAGCGACCGCTCGCGTCGGCGTCCCATGGGCCGGACCACGCGCGCTGCCGTGCATCTCGGCGGACGTGCGGTCGACGTCCTGCCCCCGCCGCTCCGGCGGCCGCTGCGGGCCGCGCTGGGGCGACCGGGTCCACGCCAGGTCGCGCTGGAACGCATGGACGGCGAGCTGGCCCGGGCGACCGAGCTGATGGCCGCCGCCCCCGACGAGGCGCGTGCCCTGCTCGAGGGGTTCGTGCTGGCACTCCCGACGACCCCACCCGCCGACCCGTTCTCTGCCGCCTACGGGGAGTGGGCCTGGGACCTCTATCGGCGTATCTCGGGTCGGCCCGCCTACGACACCGCCCACGAGTCCTCCCCCTTTGACCTGTCCGCCGCCCTGGCGCGGCCGTTCCCCTACCAGAGCGGCTCGCTCGCCCTCGTCGGCCGTGACCTGGTCGCCCGCGGCCACCTCCTCGACTGCCTGGCCGGCGCGGTGTCGGCGCGGGACGGGGCGCCGCGGGTCGTCGAGTTCGGGCCCGGCTGGGGCAACCTCACGGAGGACATGGTGGCGACCGGGCTCGATGTGACCGCGGTCGAGCTGGACGAGAAGTTCTGCGCGCTCATCGGCCGACGCGGCCAGGGGCCCGGACGCCTCACCGTCGTGCAGGGGGACATGCTCGGGTTCAGCACGGAGGAGCCGTTCGATGCCGCCGTGTTCTTCGAGAGCTTCCACCACTGCGCCGACCACCGGGCCATGTTGCGGCGCCTGCACGACATCGTGCGCCCGGCCGGGGCCGTCCTCTTCGCCGCCGAGCCCGTGCAGCGAATGGACTACCCGTGGGGGCCGCGGCTCGATGGGCTCTCCGTGTGGTCGAGCCGGACGTACGGCTGGCTCGAGCTGGGCTTCGACACGGCCTACTTCGACCAGGCTCTGGCCCGGACGGGTTGGGCGGGGCGGCGGGTCCGGCTCGGTGCCGCCATGGGCGAAGTGGACGTCATCGTGGCGCGCGCGGTGCGCGACACCGGAGACCACGAGCCCGCCTGAGGTCCGGCCCGGAGCTCCCGGTTCACGGAAGCTCCCGGTTCACAGAAGGGAATCAGCTGAGGATGTTCACCGCCCGCGAGATCACCACCGCCACCGTGACCAGCGAGGCCAGCGACTGCAGCATGAACAGCGACTTGGCCCAGGCGGTCAACGGCATGGTGTCGGTCGGGCTGAACGCGGTGGCGTTCGTGAACGAGGTGTAGAGATAGTCCAAGAAGTTCGGCGTCCAGCCCGGTGCCGAGCCGGGCGTCGACATCTGGGGGAAGAGGAAGTCAGGTTTGCGGTGCGCCATCTGCAGGCGCGCCGCGGGTCCCCCGCGGTCGAGCTCCCAATACCAGAGCCCGAACACGATGACGTTGGTGAGCCAGATCGGCACCGACGCGTACACGAGCGGCCGCCCACCGGCCTTGGTGCCGTAGAGCAGCGCGTGGATGAGCTCGACCAGCGACACCACGTTGACGACGGTGATGAGCGCGATCAGGGTCACCCCGATCATCCGGAGACGCTTCTCCTCCTCGGAGATGTGTCCGGGATTCGCGATGATGATCACGAGAATCAGGACCCCCTCGAGGGCGGGGATCAGGGCGCGGTTCCCGAGACCCCGGATGACGGACTCGGGGAGAATGACCTGGAGAGCTGCGGCGGAGGCCACCGCCACCAGGGCCGGCCAGCGCGGTTCGCCCTGCGATGCGATGCCCCAGGCGGCCGTATCTCGGTCGGCGAGCGAGCCGTCAGCCATCGGCACCACCGTACCGAGGCGACCGCGAACGAAAGGGGATGGCGGCCGCGCCCGGGGGACGCGCCGGCGGACGCGCCGAGGGCGCTGGGGGGCAACGGCTAGTGGCGTTCCATGCTCTGCACGTCGAAGAAGATGGGGAGGAGGTACTTCACGTAGAAGGCGTGCACCGTGACGCCCGGGTACACGAGGTCCTCGTAGCGCCGGATCTTGACCCGATCGTCCTTCTCGGCATAGCGCTCGCACGCCTCCAGCAGGCTGTCGACTTCTTCCCTGGTGTCCTGGAGCAGGCCGAGGTGGTCGTAGCCGGGTGACGCCATCGGCTTGCTGCTCTCCGCCAGCAGGAGGAACTGGTCGGGGTCCGGCAGCAGCAGATGGCAGGACTGACCCACGACGTCGGCGTCCACCGCCGACCAGCCGAACACCGAACCGTAGAACGCGTCGATCTCGCCGCGGAACTCCGAGGTCAGCGTGCCGGCGGGAAACGTCAGCTCCATGTGGTTGAAGCGCATGGTCGCCTCCTTTCGGGAACAACTCCGTGGCCACCCTAGATCCGCGGTCGCCACCGCGCTCCCGCAGCGATCATCATGAGGGCGTGGGGTCCGTGTCCGACAGCGTCGCCGCGGAGTTGTCGAGGTGGGGCGTGTCCGACGTCGAGCGCGCCGTCTTCGGGACCGACGACCCCTCGGACATCGACGAGATCATCGGCCGGTTCTGCGAGGTCTACTTCGGGGAGCGTCCCGCCAGCGGGATGTTCTACCGGTCCTCGGTCGGATGCGTGGCCGGCGTGTGCCTGGCCGCCGGCCGCCGCGTCGTGCTCAAGAGCTACCAGCAGCGGTGGACCGCGCGGTTCTTGCAGGCGGTGCTGGCCGTCCAGGCGCATCTCGACGCCCTCGGGTTCCCCTGCGCCCGGCCCCTGGGCGGCCCCGTCCCCCTCCAGGCGCACCGACCGAACCTGGTGACGGCGGAGACGTGGCTCGACGATCCAGGCATGAGCGCAGACAGGCGGGTGCAGGCCCGGCGCGCGTCGGCGGCGGGCCTGGCTCGTCACATCGGGTTGTGTCGTGACCTGCGCCACCTCGGCGGGCTCGACCATCACCCGCTGCGGCGCCCCGCGGCGGGGGTCTATCCCGAGCCCCACAGCCCCATCTTCGACTTCGCTCGCGACGCCGAGTCGGCGCGTTGGATCGACGAGCTCGCCCTGCGTGCCGCGGCCATTCGCGATCACGCCGGACACGACGTCATGGTCATCGCCCACACCGACTGGTCCGCACGCAACGTCCGCCTGCACGACGGCACCATCGTCGCCGTCTACGACTGGGACAGCGTGGCCCGCGTGCGCGAGAGCACGGCGGTCGGCCAGGCCGCCGCCACCTGGTCGGTCACCTCGGAGCCGGGCGGGTCGACGTTCCCGTCGGCCGCCGTCGTCGCCGCGTTCATCGACGACTACGAGAAGGCCGCCGGCCACGCGTTGGGGGAAGCTCAGGTTCGGGCCGCGGGCGCGGCGGCCGTGTGGACCCTGGCCTATACGGCCCGCTGCGAGCACGCCTTGGCCGCGAGCGGACGGGCCCGACCGGACCAGCACGGGGCGCAGGACCGCCTGCGCGCCGACGGCGAGACACTGCTGCAACTGGCCCGCGCCTGACCGGGCCGACCCGGGAGGGACGAACGGACGAGCTCTCTTACGCCGTCTCCTGGCGCGGCATCGACTGGTGCTGCGGCAGCGGGTAGGGCGGCAGGTTCGTGTCGAGGTTGAGGATGGCGGTCTCGGAGCAGCCGAGGGCAGCCATGTCCGCCATCTGGTCGTGGGCCGTGTTGGGGAGGGCCGGGACCGACATCTCGGGTTTGCCCCGGTGCAGGGTCGTGGTGAGGTCGCCGGCCGTCCGCCGGCGCCAGGCCGAGAGGTTGGGGGCACGCACGCCGAAGCGCTCCTCCAAGAAGCGGAGCTGCGACGTGTGGTCGAACACCTCCGATGCCACGTGCCCGCCGCGGCTGAACGGCGAGATCACGAGCATCGGCACCCGGAAGCCGAAACCGACCGGGCCGCGCCGGCCCATGGCGTCGGCGGGCAGCGTCGGCTGGCTCAAGAACTCGCCCGGTGTCCCGGCGGGCGGTACCGGCGGCGGCACGTGGTCGAAGAAACCGTCGTTCTCGTCGTACATGTGGAAGAGCACCGTTTTTGACCACACCGCCGGGTTCGACACCAGCGCGGCGAGCACCCGGCTGGTGAACCACTCGCCCAGCGCGGGCGGTGACGAGGGATGCTCGTCGTAGCCGGCCGGCGGGAGGATCCAGCTGACCGCGGGGAGCTGTCCCGTCGCGATGTCGGTCACGAAGTCGCCGGGATACTGCGGCAGGAACGCCTTCTGGTACAGCGCCGACCGGGGGTCGCGGTACTGGCGGAACCACGGCAGGATGGCGTCCGTCGCGGTCATCCCGTACTTCTCGAAGAAGGCGGGCGCATAGATCGTCCCCTGCGGGTTGTACACCTTCCAGCCGATGCCGGCCTCCTCGAGGACCTCGGGCACCGTGTCCCAACTGACGCTGTAGACGGCATCGGGATCCGAGTTGGTGATGAGCACGGGTCCGCCCGCACGGCCGGCGGGATCGAGCGTGCCCGAGAGCGACATCAGCCGGTTCGGGTGCGTCGGACCCAGCACCGAGCAGTGGTAGTTGTCGCAGATCGTGAAGGCGTCGGCCAGCGCATAGTAGAAGGGCAGGTCGGCGCGGCGGTAGTAGCCCATGGTGAGCACGCCGTTGGTCGGCCCCTCGAATTCGGGCTTCGTGTGGGTCGCCACGAACGCGCCGTTGTCGCCCGTGCCCCGGCTCAGGTGCTCGCCCTCCCAGCTGTGGTCGAGGTCGGTGGTGCACTCGCCGATGCCGGTGGACGAGTCGAGGTGGAAGGGGAGGAGCGTGCGGTCGCGGCCGCCGGGCCACGCCTGCGCGAACGCGCCGAGCGATTCCGACGGGTGGTCGTCGAAACCGCGCACCCCGCGGTACGTGCCGTAGTAGTGGTCGAAGGAGCGGTTCTCCTGCATGAGGAACACGACGTGGTCGATCGCCCCGAGGTCCGATCCCGCCGGCCGCGTCGCCGCGGCCGTTCGGGCCATGGCCGCCGCCCCGGCCGCGCCGGACCGGTTCATGGCGGCGACCACCCCCGCGCCGCCCGCCGCCAGCGCGGCCGCGATGAAGGTGCGCCGGTCGAAGCGCGCCGCGCCGTGACCGCGCCCGGGCATCACACCCGCTCGATCAGCGCGGGGTCGTTGTTGCGCACGTTGCCGATGCGCGGCCCGACCGGGTGGTGCGTCACCGTGCCCGCCGGCGGCGGGCGCAGGAGGGCCCGCAGCTCCTCGGTGTCCTCGTTGGCCGGGTCGAGCCAGACGTCGAAGGTGGCGGGGTCGAGGATGACCGGCATGCGGTCGTGGATGCCCACCATGTCCGCGCCGCCGGGCGTGGTGATGACGGTGCAGCTGCGCACGTAAGGAGTGTCCTTCGGTGCACCCTTCTCGCGCCAGCGCTCCGCCAGTCCGGCGAAGGCGATCGGCTCGCCGTCGGCCCGTCTGAAGTAGTGCGGCTGCCGTTGGCCGGTCTTCGTCTTGTGCCACTCGTAGAAGCCGTCGGCCGGGACGATGATCCGCCGCTCCCGGAAGGCCTCGCGGAAGGAGGCCTTGGTGGCCACGGTCTCGCTGCGCGCGTTGAAGAGCCGGCTACCGGACTTTGCGTCCTTGGACCACCAGGGAATGAGGCCCCAGCGAAAGGACATGAGCAGCCGCTCGGGGGCGGGCTCGACCGGGCGGTCCCGGACTCCGAGGACCTGGTCGGTCGGGGCGACGTTCCAGCTGGGGTGGAATTCAGGGTCGACCCCCTCGGCCAGGGAGGCGCCGAAGTAACGGGCCAGCCGCGCCGGTGGCGTGTAGAGAGCGAAGCGTCCGCACATGCGGCTGCATTGTGACGTGACGGGACCCGGTCCGAGCGGGCCCCGCTCTGAACTGGCCTTTTGCCTCCCCGAGCAGACGGCACACGACCTCGATAAGGTACGAACATATGTTCGCTTCTCCTGCCGGGGACCCGTCGTCCCCCCGCTCCCGGCAACTCCCCGCCGGGCTGGCCGACCGGGTCCGGCCCGCCACGCCGGTGGCCGGGCGGACCCTGCCGGTGCCCCCGCCGCTGGCTCCCCTCTTCCCGGGTGGCTCCCTTCGACGCGGGACGACCATCACCGTGGCGGGGCAGCCGGGCCACGGGGCGACGACGCTGGCGTTGGCCCTCCTGGCCGCGGCGTCGACGGCCGGGAGCTGGTGTGCCGCCGTCGGCCTGCCCGACCCGGGCGTGGTGGCCGCGGCCGGGCTGGGGCTCGATCTCCGCCGAGTCGTCTTCGTGCCGCATCCGGGCCGCGGGTGGGCCGAGGCGGCGGGCGACCTCCTTTCCGGGGTCGACGCCGTCCTGGTCCGCCCGCCGGGGCGGGCCCGTCTGACCGCAGCGCGCCATCTGAGCGCCCGGGCCCGTGAGCGCCAGGCGGCACTGGTGGTGCTGCTCGAGGGGGCCGGGGCCTGGCCCGAGGGCGGCGACCTGGCCCTCTCGGTCGGGGCGGTCGAGTGGGAAGGCCTCGGGCGGGGTCACGGGCTCTTGCGGGGCCGCCGGGCCGAGGTGCGTGTCAGCGGGCGCCGCGCCGCCGGCCGGCTCGCCGAATGCTCGCTGTGGCTTCCCGCCGGCTCGGGCGCGGTGGCGGCGGCGGACGACGGGCCGGAGGCGGCCTGAAGGCAAGGCGTGGAACGGTTGGTCGTCATCCGGTGTCCGGAGCTCCTCGAGGAAGGGGCAAGGGGCGAGGAGGCCCGGCGGTTCGTCCGCGTCCTGGCGCAGGCCGGCGAGCTCTGTCCCTGGGTGCACCCGGTCCGGCTCGGGGTCGGCGCGCTCCCTGCCCGCGGCCCCGCCCGCTTCTTCGGCGGCGAGGAGGCGGTGGTGTCCCGCCTCGCCGAGATCGTGGACGAGGAGGCCGGGATCGGCGTGGCCGACGGGCTCTTCGCTGGGATGCTGGCCGCCCGCTCGGCACTGATCGTCCCCCCCGGTGGGACGGCCGACTTCCTCGGCCCTTGGTCGGTCGCCACGTTGGCGCGGCCCGACCTCGCCGTCACCCTGCAGCGGCTGGGGGTCACCACCCTGGGACAGTTCGCCGCGCTGCCCGCGGCGAGCATCTCGGACCGCTTCGGGGCGGACGCGGCCGCCTGCCACGCGGCGGCCCGGGGTGAGAGCGGCGAGCTGGCGGGACTGCGCGACCGTTCCATCGAGCGGCGCCTGCGGATGGCGCGGGGTGAGGATCCCGACGTCGCCCCCCCGCCCTCCCAGCCCGGCTTCTTCGGTGGCGCGTCCGAGGCCGACGCCCGGGCGGCCCGCTCCTTCGTCCGGGTGCAGGAGCGTCTGGGGATCGAGGCCGTGCTGATGGGGCGCCTACAGAGCGGGCGCGACCCAGCCGGCCAGTCGGTGTTGGTTCCCTGGGGCAGCCCCGAGGCCGACGCGGGCCCTTCCGGCGCGCCGTGGCCGGGACGGTTACCGCCACCCGCACCCAGCGACGTGCTCCAGGTCCGGCTCCGCGCCGATCTGGCCGACGCCGACGGTCGCGCCGTCGAGGTCAGCGGGCGAGGGCTGCTCACCGCGGGGCTCGAGCGGCTGTCGGTCGACGGCGGCCCCTGGCAGCCGATCGTGGGCTGGGCCGGCCCCTGGCCGGTGACCGAGCGCTGGTGGTCGGTGCGCCGGCGCCGGGCCCGCCTGCAGGTGGTCACCGCCGACGGAGTGGCGCGCCTGTTGTGCAGCGAGCGCGGGCAGTGGTGGGTCGAGGCGCTCTATGACTGAGCGGTCCGATGATTGAGTACGCCGAGTTGCACGCGCACTCGGGGTTCAGCTTCCTCGACGGCAGCAGCGACCCGGAGGAGCTGGTGACCGAGGCGCACCGGCTGGGGCTGGCCGCGCTGGCGCTGACCGACCACCACGGCTTCTACGGCGTGGTCCGCTTCGCCGAGGCGGCGCGGGCGTGCGAATTGCCGACGGTCTTCGGGACCGAGGTGACGCTGGCCCCGGCCAGCCCGCGCACGGGCGAGCCCGACCCCACCGGGGCGCACCTCGTCGTGCTCGCGCGCGACCCCGACGGCTACGCCCGCCTCTCGACGGTGCTGGCCGACGCGCACCTCGAAGGCGGGGAGAAGGGGAGGCCGGTCTTCACCCTCGACGCGCTGGCCCGCGCCGCCGGCGGCCACTGGCTGGTGCTGAGTGGTTGTCGGAAGGGAGCGGTTCCCGCCGCGCTGATGGATGCCGGGCCACGGGCGGCCTCCCGGGAGGTGGGGCGTCTCGTCGACGCGTTCGGACGCGCCAACGTCGCGCTCGAGCTGTGGGACCACGGGGACCCGCTCGACACGGTGCGCAACGACGCGCTGGCGCATCTCGCCGTCGAGTGGGACGTCGACGCCGTGGCCACCAACAACGTGCACTACGCCACGCCGCGCGGGTTCCGGCTCGCCACCACGCTCGCCGCCGTGCGGGCGCGCCGCCCCCTGGCCGAGCTCGAGGGTTGGCTGCCGTCGGCCCCGTCGGCCTGCCTGCGGGGCGCGGCCGAGCAGTCCCGTCGTTTCGCCCGTTGGCCCGGCGTCGTCGAGCGGGCCGCCGAGCTGGGGCGCGCCTGCGCCTTCGACCTACGCCTCGTCGCGCCGCGGCTCCCCGACTTCCCCGTTCCCGAGGGCATGGACGAGCAGAGCTATTTGTGCCAGCTGGTGACCGAGGGGGCGGTGGCCCGCTACGGGCCGCCGGAGGCCGAGCGCGTGGCGGGGGCGTGGAAGCAGATCGGGCACGAGCTCGACGTGATCGGCCGGCTCGGGTTCGCCGGCTACTTCCTCGTGGTGTGGGACATCGCACAGGTGTGCCGGCGGCTCGACATCTACTGCCAAGGGCGCGGCTCGGCGGCCAACTCGGCCGTCTGCTACGCGCTCGGCGTCACCAACGTCGACGCGGTCGACCTGGGACTGCTCTTCGAGCGCTTCTTGTCCCCGGCGCGTGACGGACCGCCGGACATCGACGTGGACATCGAATCGGAGCGACGCGAAGAGGTGATCCAGTACGTGTACGAGCGCTACGGCCGGCGCCACGCGGCCCAGGTCGCCAACGTCATCACCTACCGGCCGCGCTCGGCCGTGCGCGACGTCGGCAAGGCGCTCGGCTTCACCCCCGAGCAGGTGGACGCCTGGGCGTCGGGCATCGACGCCGACCACGGGCGGGGCGCGTCTTCGGCCGCGGCGGTGCACGAGGCCGTTGACGACGGGTCGGGTGGCTCGGGTAGGGGCGTGCCGCCACTGGTGGCGGAGTTGGCGGCCGAGGTGCTGGACCGCCCCCGCCACCTCGGCATCCACTCGGCCGGCATGGTGCTGTGCGATCGACCGGTGATCGAGGTGTGCCCGGTGGAATGGGGCCGCATGCCCGGGCGCAGCGTGTTGCAGTGGGACAAGGACGACTGCGCCGCCATCGGGCTGGTGAAGTTCGACCTGCTCGGCCTCGGCATGCTCGAGGCGCTGCACCGCATGGTCGACCTGGTGCGCGACTTCTACGGGGTCGAGGTCGACCTGGGGCAGCTCCCCCAAGAGAGCGAGGTCTACGACCTGTTGTGCCGGGCCGACACGGTCGGCGTCTTCCAGGTCGAGAGCCGGGCCCAGATGGGGACGCTGCCCCGGGTGGCGCCGCGCACCTTCTACGACATCGCCATCGAGGTCGCGCTCATCCGGCCCGGCCCCATCCAGGGCCACGCGGTGAACCCCTATATCCGGCGGCGCCGGGGCGAGGAGCCCGTCACCTACCTGCACCCGCTGCTCGAGCCCATCCTCCGGCGCACGCTCGGGGTCCCGCTCTTCCAGGAGCAGCTGATGGAGATGGCCGTCGCCATCGCCGGTTTCAGCGCGGCCGACGCCGACGAGCTGCGCCAGGCCATGGCGGCCAAGCGCTCGGCGGCCCGCATGGAGAAGATGCGGGCTCGGTTGTACGACGGGATGGCGGCCCGCGGCGTGACCGGCGCGGTGGCCGATCAGGTCTTCGAGGCGCTGGCGGCCTTCGCCAACTTCGGCTTTCCCGAGTCGCATTCGGTGTCGTTCGCTCATCTCGTGTACTCCTCGGCCTGGCTCAAGGTGCACTACCCCGCAGCGTTCACCGCGGGGTTGCTCAATTCGCAGCCCATGGGCTTCTGGTCGCCTCAGTCGTTGGTGGCCGACGCGCGCCGCCACGGGGTGCGCGTGCGCCGGCCTCACGTGAACCGGTCCCAGGCGGGGGCGTCCTTGGAGGGGTCGTGCGCCGGTGCGGTGCTGCGGCTCGGGCTGGGGTCGGTGCGCGGGGTGGGGGAGGCGACGGCGGAGCGGATCGTGGCGGGCCGCCCCTGGCGCGGGGGCGAGGACCTGGTGCGGCGGGCCGCTGTCACCCAGGCCCAACTCGAGACGCTGGCCGCCGCCGGCGCGCTCGATCCCGACGACGGAGGGACCGAAGGGAGGACGGCCACCCGGCGCCGATTGCTGTGGGCGGCCGGGGCGGCCGCGCAGGGGACGCCGGACCGCCTGCCCGGGATCGTGGTGGGAGCCGAGGCTCCGCCGCTCCCCGAGCCCAGCCTCTACGACGCGGTGGGCGACGACCTGTGGGCGCTCGGGTTGGCGCCCGAGCGCACGGCCATGCATCTCGCCCGCGAGCGCCTCGAGGCGATGGGCGTGGTGACCGCCCTGGCGCTGGAGGCGCTGGACGACGGGGAGCGGGCCACCGTGGCCGGCGTGGTGACGCACCGCCAGCACCCCGAGACGGCACGCGGCGCCGTCTTCGTGAACCTCGAGGACGAGACGGGACACGTCAACGTCGTCTTCTCCCGCGGGGCCTGGGCGCGCTGGAAGCACGTGGCCCGACACGCCCCCGTGTTGTTGATCCGGGGGCGGGCGCGCAAGGGGCAGGGTGCGGTCAGCTTCGACGCCGAGCGCGTCGAAGCGCTCGTCGTGGGCACGGCGGTGCCGGCGAGTCGGGACTTCCGCTGAGCGGCTCGGTGACGCTCGATCCGGGTCCGCCGAGGCGGCCGATCAGATGACGACGAGTCCCCGACCCGTGACCAGCGGGAGGTCGAGGGCCGTGACGAGGCCGGGCTCGGCGTCGACCACCGCCGGGACGGCGTTGACGAGGCGCATCGCCGTGGCCTTCAGCCCGGCCGTGTTGTGGTCGCCGTCCGACCCCATGAGCTGGAGGTCGAGCGTGTAGTTGGGCTCCCCGCTGATCTGGACCCGGTAGCAACCCTGGCCGGCGGGCTGCGGCCAACCCGCACCCAGGTCGTCGCGCAACCTCGTCACGTGCTCGAGCACGATCACCGGCGTGTCCCCGACCATGCCGCGCACCTCGAAGTGCAGCGCCGCCGCGGTGCCGGCCTTGATGGTGCCGGCCGGGATCTCGAAGTCCTCGGGCGCGGCCTCACGCTCGTACCACTCCGTGATGCCGGTCAGGGTGAGCGCCAGACCGTCGGCGATCTGGCGCACCACGCTGCCCCAGGCCATGGTCAGGACGCCCGGTGCCAACAGCATGGGCACGTCGTGCAGGTCGCGGCCGAAGCCCATGATGTCGAAGAGCACCATGGGCTGGTTGTAGGTGTTGTAGTTCAGCACCTCGGAACAGCGCACCTCCTCGATGCGCTCGCAGATCCCCGAAAGGACGAGCGGGAGGGCGTCGTTGGCGAAGCCGGGGTCCACCCCGTTGACGAACAGGGAGACGCCGGCCCCCGTCGCGGCCGCGATCAGCGGGGCGGCCATCCGATCATTTGGCTCGGGATACTGCAAGAAGACCGGGCTCGAGGACACCACGTTGATCCCGGCGGTCAGGAAGCGCTCGAGGTCGCCCACGGCTTCGAGGATGCGGTCGTCGGCCATGGCGGTGTGCACGATGCAGTCCGGCTCGAGGGCGAGCAGCGCGTCGACGTCGCTCGTCCCGGTCACGCCCAGCGTGCGACCGAGTCCGGCCAGCTCGCCGGCGTCGCGGCCCACCTTGTCGGGGTTGGAGACGAAGAGACCGACCAGCTGGAGGTCGGGATGCGCCTCGATGCCGGCGATCGCATGACGCCCGACGTTGCCGGTGCTCCACTGCACGACTCGGTACGACATGAGGAGTGCCTCCTTGGGAGATTTAGAGGTCGGGGAGGGGCATCTCGAGATTGGGCGACTGCAGGCCGCCGTCGACCTCGAGGATCTTGCCGGTGACATAGGAACCGGCCGGCGAAGCGAGGTACAAGATGGCCGCCGCGATGTCGTCGACGTGGCCGAGGCGCCCGAGCGGGGTGGCGTCCTCCATGGCCGTGCGCAGCTCGTCGCTCGACATCACGATGTCGAGCGCAGAGGTCGCGGTCGACCCCACCCCGATCGCGTTCACCCGGATGCGCGGCGCAAGGTCACGCGAGGCGAGCCGCGTGTACTGCTCCAGCGCGCCCTTCACGGTCCCGTAGGCCAGGTAGCCGCGGCCGGCCACGTGCCCCATGACCGAGGAGATGCTGACGATGGCCCCGCCCGGGTGCTCCCCCTCGAGCATGCGAGGGACGGCGGCCCGGACCAGCGCGTGCCCGGCCACGACGTTGAAGCGGAAGGCCTCCTCGAGGAAGCGCGGGGAGGTGTCGAGCAGCGGCCTCGGCATGGTGCCACCCATGTTGTTCACGACGATGTCGAGACGCCCGAGCTCGCGGCTCGCCGTCTCGGCCAGCGAGGCCATCAGGTCGAAGTCGGTCAGGTCGCCCACCACGACGACGGCGCGGCGCCCGGCCGCCTCCACCTGCTCGGCCACGCCCCGCAGCTGGTCCTCGGTCCGGGCGGCCAGGACGACGTCGGCGCCCCCCTGCGCGAGCGCCACCGCCGTGGCGCCCCCGATGCCGCGTCCGCTGGCCGTGACGACGGCGACCTGATCGGTGACGAGGAATCGGTCGAGGATCATCCGGCGAATGTAGTTGGCCCTCCGGGGACGGACCCGGCTGGCCGCCTCAGGCGGCGCCGGGTGGGCGGTTCTCGGCCGCGGGACTCGCCACCGGAGCGTTCTCGGGTGCGTGCGTCGGCGGCGTGCCTCCATCGTGTCCGACGGCCTCGAGCATCCCGCGGTTCATCTCGAGGACGGGGAAAGGACTGGGCATGACCTTGGCCTTGACGTCGTCGGGCAGGCTGAGGTCGCCGCCGGTGTGGCCCACGCTGAAGACGCGCTCGGGGCGAGCATGGCCGATCATGGCCCGGCCCCAGCGCCACAGGGCCGCCAGCCGGTTCCCGAAGCCGTTGAGGAAGGCGAGGTGGACGAAGAGCCACACGACCCACCCCGGGAACCCGCTCAGGCGCAGGCCGCGCACGCTCACGATCGCCTTGAAGCGGCCGATGGCGGCCGCGCTGCCGAGGTCGCGGTACTTGAACGGACGCCCGCCCTGGCCCTTCAGCCGCCGTTTGATCGTGTTGGCGGCGTGCAAACCGCCTTGCATGGCCACCTCGCAGACCCCAGGGAGGTCGTTGAGGGACGCCATGTCACCGACGGCGAACACCTCGGGGTGCCCCGGAAGCGTGAGGTCGGGCAGCACCGCGATCCGTCCGGCACGATCGGTCGTGGCCCCGGTTGAGTCGGCCAGCATGCCGGCCAGCGGCGACGCCTGGACGCCGGCGGCCCAGATGGCGGTACCGCACTCGAAGCGCCCTTTCATCCCCTCTGCGGTCTGCGTGTCGACGCCGAGGGGGTCGACACCGACGACACGCAACCCCATGCGCAGCTCGACGCCCATCTTCTCGAGCGCGTTGGAGGCGCGGTCCGAGAGACGGTCACCGAAGTTGGCCAGCGGTAGGCTCCCGCCGTCGATCAGGATCACCCGCACGGTTGAAGGATCGATGTTGCGGAAATCCTTCTTCAGACTCCGCTGCGCCAGCTCGCGGATCTGCCCGGCCAGCTCGACCCCGGTCGGCCCGGCACCGACGATGGCGAAGGTCATGAAGAAGCGCTGCTGTTGTGGGTCGGTCATCGTCTCGGCGATCTCGAGAGCGCCGTAGACGCGGCGGCGGAGCTCCATGGCGTCGTCGATCGTCTTCATGCCCGGCGCGATCAAGGCGAACTCGTCGTGTCCGAAGTAGGACTGGCCGGCGCCTGCCGCCACGATAAGGCTGTCGTAGGGATAGTCGCGGTCCTCGCCCGGGAGGGAGACGGTGTGCACGACGCGGTTTTCCAGGTCGAATCCGGTGACCTTGGAGAGCACCACCTCGACGTTCTTGTGGCGGCGCAACTTGTGCCGCAGGACCGGGGCGATCTGGCCCTGCGACATGATGCCGGTCGCCACCTGGTAGAGCAGCGGCTGGAACAGGTGGTGGTTCCGCTGGTCGATGAGGGTCACCTCGACCTTGGCGCGCGACAAAAGGCGGGTGGCGGGGAGCCCGCCGAAGCCGCCGCCAACGACGACAACGCGGTGCCGAGGCGTCGGGTTCGTGCTCATCGTGCGGCCTGCCCTCGTCAGGCTGACCGGGGCGGCGCGGTCGTCTCCTGATCGGCTTCGATCAGCCTTCCGACGGCGTCGATCAGCGCCAGGTGGGTGAAGGCCTGGGGGAAGTTCCCCAGGTGTTCGCCGGTGGAGGCCTCGATCTCCTCGGCGTAGAGCTGCAGGGGTCCGGCGAAGGTCAGCAGTTTCTTGCACAGCGCCCGGGCCCGCTCTTGTTCACCGATCATGGCGAGCGCGGTGACGAGCCAGAAGGAGCAGATGGTGAACGTGCCCTCCTTTCCCGCGAAGCCCGTGTCCGTCGTGTCGACCTTGTAGCGCAGCACCAACCCGTCCTCGGTGAGCTCGTCCGCGATGGCCAAGACGGTCGCTCGCACGCGTTCGTCGTCGGCGGGCAGGAAGTCGAGGATCGGGATCAGGAGCAGCGAAGCGTCCAGCTCGTCGTTGTCGTAGTGCTGGCGGAACCGCCCGCGCTCGTCGACCCCTTTGTCGAGGATCTCCGCGCGCAGCTCGTCGGCCGCCTTGCGCCACGCTTCGGCCCGGTCGAGGTCGTTGCGGGTCCGTGCCATGTCGGCACCGCGGTCCATGGCGACCCAGCAGAGCACCTTGGAGGCGGTGAAGTGCTGCGGGTCGCCCCGGACCTCCCAGATGCCCTGGTCCGCGTCGCCGCTGTGCTCGATGGCCGTGTCGACCAGCTTGGCGAGGCCCTGCCAGACGGGATTCACGATCTGCGCCGCACCCTGGCGCAGATGGGTGTCGACGGCGTCGAGGAGCATCCCCCACACGTCGTTCTGGTGCTGGTCCCAGGCTCCGTTGCCGACCCGCACGGGCTTCGAGTAGCGATACCCGGTCAGATGGTCGAGGGTGCGCTCCGTGAGGTCCTTCGTCCCGTCGATGCCGTACATGATCTGGAGGTTCCAGTCCTTCCCGGCCTCCAGCGCGACCGCCTCGAGCACGAAGGCGAAGTACTCGAGGGCCTCCCAGTCGAACCCGAGTCGGTAGAGCGAGCGCAACATGAACGAGGAGTCGCGGATCCACGTGTAGCGGTAGTCCCAATTGCGCGCCCCGCCCGGCGTCTCGGGGAGCGACGTGGTCGACGCCGCCATGATGGCGCCGGTCGGCGCATAGCTCAGGCCCTTCAGCGTCAGTGCGCTGCGCTCCATGTAGCTCCGCCACGGATGGTCGGGGAAGGAGCCGTTGGCGAGCCAGGCGCGCCAGTACGCAACGGTCTCGTCCAGTTGTCCCTGGGCCTCCGCCACCGTCGTCGGTGCCCGTTGCCCCCACGAGAGCGCGATGAAGGCGGACTCGCCATCGTCGAGAGAGGTCCGGCCGTAGGAGCGGGCCCCGCCCATCCCGAGCCGGAAGCTGGACGTCACGTGCAGGAGCGGGTCGCCCGGGGGCGGACACACGCTCATCGAGTGGTACCCCTCGCCGTCGTAGCTCCAGGCCCCGGTTTGCGATCCGTACTCGAAGACGGGCACCAGATTGGCCACGACCTCGACCCGGCCCCCGATGCAGGTGGCCACGCGCAGCAGCGTGCCGGCGGCACCGACGTCGCCCGGGGCCCGCCGGAAGTCGGCGCGGCGCTCCTCGTCTTCGGCGAACGTCCGCATGACCAGAAGGTCCTGGACCAGCAACCAGCCGCTCGGGGTGTGCCACGTGGTCTCGAGCACATTGGTCCCGGGGATGTACCGGCGCTGGTGGGGCACCGTGGTCCCCGTCGGGCCGAAGCGGAAGTTGCCGGCGGTTCGGTCCAAGAGGGCACCGAAGACGCTGGGCGAGTCCGGCCGGGGAAGGCAGAGCCACTCGACGGAGCCGTCGGGGGCCACGAGGCAGCTGTTCTCGCAGTCCGAGATGAACCCATAGTCGCCGATCGGGGGGAAGCTCTCCGACTGGATCTGCGCGGCTGTCTGGACGTCTTCTGCTTCTGCGGTCTCCTTGGTCACCGTCCGATCGTACGTGGAACCCCGCTTGTTTGCACCACGATGGGGGGTGAAGTCCTCGCGTCCACGATGTCCGTCGCCCTCGGCGCTCGCTACGGTACGAAGGTTGCTCGATACCGCGCCCTCGGCAGGCGCGCCCAGGAGGTGTCCCATGGCAGGAGAACTGCACGGCAAGGTCGCCATCGTCACCGGTGGGAACACCGGGATCGGTGCGGCGGTGGTGCTGGCCCTGGCCGAGCAGGGGGCCAAGGTCGTCATCGACTACGTCGCCAACGAGGAGGCGGAGGAGGAGCTGGAGCGCAAGATCGCCAGCCTGGGGGAGACAGCGGTGGGGGTCGAGGCCGACGTCTCCAAGATCGAGGACCTCCAGCGCATGATCGACACCGCAGTGTCCAACTACGGCCGGCTCGACGTCATGGTCAACAACGCGGGGATCGAGACCCGCACCTCAGTGCTCGACACCACCGAAGCGCAGTTCGAGAAGGTCATCGCGGTGAACCTCAAGAGCGCGTTCTTCGGCACCCAGCTGGCGGCCAAGCAGATGATCGCCCAGGGCGGGGGGGGCCGCATCATCAACATGACGTCGGTCCACGAGGACTGGCCCATGCCCGGCAACACCCCCTACTGCCTCTCCAAGGGTGGCATGCGCATGCTGACCAGGACCGCGGGCGTGGAGCTCGCTTTCCACAACATCTGCGTCGTCGGTGTCGGGCCCGGTGCCGTGAACACGCCGATCAACGCCCAGACGGTCAACGACCCCGCCGCGCTGGCCAAGCTGGACAGCGCCATCCCGATCGGCCGCCTGGCCGAGCCCGAGGAGATCGCTTCGGTGGTGGCCTTCCTGGCCGGCGACGGCGCGAGTTACATCACGGCGACCACGATCTTCGCCGACGGCGGGATCATGCAGAGCAGCCCGGGCCTATGAGGTCTCGGCGGGCGTGCTCGTTCCAGCGGCCGGCGGCACGGCCGACTCGCCCTCGTAACCCCCGACACGCGGCACCGACAAGCGGTGGCGGAAGACGTGGTAGCCCCACGCCTGGTAGATGAGCACGATCGGGAAGACCACGACCGCGACCACCGTCATCACCTTCAAGGAGTACGTGGGACTCGCCGCGTTCTTGATCGTGAGGTTGTAGGCGGCGTTGGTGCTCGAGATCATGACCCGGGGGTAGAGCTCGCTGAAGAGCGCACTCACTGCTCCGGCCATCCCGAGGGCGGCCGCCGTGAAGGCCCATCCCTCCGCTTTCGCCTGCGCCGCCCAGGCGGCCCCGATGACGGCCATCAGGCCCAGGGCCTCGATCGGCTTTGGGACGAAGCCCGTACTGAGGCCGACGTGGATCCAGGTCATGAACCCGAACGTGACCAAAATGGCCACCACGCCGGCGGCCGCCGCCGCCTTTTGCGCTCGTGCGTGGAGATCACCCGTCGTCTTCAACGTGAGGTACGTGGCGCCCATGAGGAGCGAGAGCACCAGCAGGGTGAGTCCCGTCCAGAGGCCGAACGGCGTGAGCAGATCGAAGAAGTTGCCCGTGAACTCATGGGAACTGTTGATGGGCAAGCCGTGGAGGAGGTCCCCCAGGGCCACCCCGAGCAGAAGCGGGATGAGGGCACTGCCGATGGTCAGGGCCCAACGCCAGGCGGTGCGCCAGCGGGGGTCGGCGAACTTGCGCTGGTACTCGAAGGACACCCCGCGGGCAATCAGGGCGACCAGCAGGATCACCACGGCCAGGTAAAGGCTCGAGAACATGGTGGCGTACCACCCCGGGAAGGCGGCGAAGATCACCGCCCCGGCTACGATCAACCACACTTCGTTGCCGTCCCACACCGGTCCGATCGTGTTGACGATCACGCGGCGCTCCAGGTCGTTGCGTCCCACAAACGAGTGCAGCATGCCCACACCGAAGTCGAACCCCTCCAGGACGAAGAAACCGACCCAGAAGATGGCGACGATGACGAACCAGAGATCTCCGAGATTGAATCCTCCCATGTCGACCTCCTAGTAGACGAGGGCCAGGTCGTCCTCGTCGGTGTGCGACGAGTCGGACTCGGTGTCGGAAGACGTCGTGGTGCCGCCGGGACCGCCGGGGCTGCCGGGGCCGCCCTCACCCTCGGATGTCAACTTCGCCAGCGGGTCGTCGCCGATGGAGCGGCGACCGAAGCGGATCATCAGCCAGGCGTCGGCCACACCGAGGACGGCGAAGATGAGGTAGAAGACGACGAGCGAGATCCAGATGTCCGTCGACGAGACCGAGGAGGACACACCGTTCTTGGTCAGCATCAGGCCCTGGACGATCCACGGTTGTCGACCGTTCTCGGTGAGCATCCAGCCGGCCGTGTTGATGAGGAAGGGGAGGATCACCACCCAAGGCGCTGTTCGCAGGAACCACCTCGCGTGGTCGAGCTTGTGGCGGTAGAGAAGCCAGGCTCCCCACAGCGCGAAGAGGAAGACCAGAGAGCCGAGGTAGGCCATGACCCGCATGGACCAGTACTGGATGAAGACGTTCGGAATGTAGTTCCCCGGCCCGTACTCCTTCTGGTACTCGGCGTTGAGGTTGTTGAGCCCCTGCACGGTGCCGTCGACATGGTTGGTGGCCAGGATGGACAAGAGGTCGGGGACCTCCAGGATCTGGGTGGGCGTCTCGTCGTTCTGCCCGCCGCCAATCTGGAAGAGCGAAAACGGGCAGTGGCTGTCACAGGTGGTCCACAGCGCTTCGGCGGCCGCGATCTTCATGGGCTGGTACGTCCCTTCCACCACGCCGAGCTCGCTGCCCACGAAGAGGTTGAAGGCGACGCTCGGAAGCAGCACCACCAGCGAGATGACCGCGGTGCGGCGAAAGGCCTCGACCTGGCTCTTGCGGTAGAGGTGCCAGGCCGAGACCGCGAGCATCACCGCGGCGCCCGTGACGAGCGAGGCGACGACGACATGGGTGTAGCCCCACAGGAAAACGGGGTTGGTGAACAGCGCCCAGATGTTGTTGAGCTGGGGCTGGTGGGTGCTGTTGTTCGTCGTGTAGCCCACGGGGTGCTGCATCCAGGAGTTGGCCGCCATGATGAAGGCCGCGGACAGCATCGTTCCGGCGGCAACCAGCCAGATGCAGGCGAGGTGCGCCTTCTTGGACAGCCGGTTCCATCCGAAGATCCAGATGCCGAGGAAGGTCGACTCCAAGAAGAACGCGGCCAGCCCTTCCATGGCCAGCGGTCCGCCGAAGACGTTGCCGACGAGACGCGAGTAGGCCGACCAGTTCATGCCGAATTCGAACTCCTGGATCAGTCCCGTCACCACGCCCACCGCCACGTTGATCAGGAGCAGCGCCCCGAAGAACCGAGCCAGCCGGCGGTAGGTGTCGTCGCCGTTGCGGTACCAGGCCGTCTGCAGCAGCGCGACCAAGAAGGCCAGGCCGATCGTCACGGGGACGAAGAGGAAGTGGTAGATGCTGGTGCTCGCGAACTGCCAGCGGGCAAGGTCCAGGCTCACGGGGATTCGCTCCCTTCTTGGTGGACTGCTGGGTCAGGTTGGGCGGTCAGCCGCTCCGACGCGGCGGGCAGCGGGGCGGGCCGGTCGCTCATCAACTCCTCCCACCACAGGCCGGCATAGCGGCCGGCCGCGCTCACGAGATCGGCGTGCGAGCCCCGCTCGACTACGCGGCCCTCGTCGAGGACGATGATCTCGTCGACCTGGTCCAGCCCCACGAGGCGATGCGTGATGAGGAGGGTCGAATGACCCTCGGTGAGCGCCAGCAGGTCGGCCGTCAGCGCGTCGGCGGCGACGGGGTCGAGGTGTTCGGCCGGCTCGTCGAGGATGAGGATGGAGAACTCGGCGAGAAGCGCGCGAGCCAACGCGACGCGCTGGCGCTGCCCGCCCGAGAGGCGGGTACCGGCCGGGCCGACACGGGTGGCGAGTCCGGCGGGAAGCCCGGCGAGCCACTCACCCAGGCCGACCCGTGCCAGCACAGCCTTCAATTCGTCGTCCCGGGCCGAGCGCCGGCCCACCCGCAGGTTCTCGGCCAGCGTCGTGGCGAAGAGGTGCGGCCGCTGTTCGACCAGGCCGACGACCGTCCGCACCTCGTCGGAGTACAGACGATCCAACGGCACGCCGTCGAGCGTCGCCGCGCCGGCGTCGACGGGGAGGAAGCGCACCAGGACGTCGGCCAGCGTCGACTTGCCCGCCCCGCTCTGCCCGACGAGTGCCACGCGGCGTCCCGGGGCGAGGTCGAGGTCCACGCCGCGCAGGACCGCTCGGTCTGTCCCGGGGTAGCCGGCCCACACCGAGCGCAGGCGAAGCGAGTGCGGGCCCCCCGCCGCACCGGGAATCCGCCGCGGTGCCTCCGGCTCGTCGACGGGTGCCCGGGCGTCCGTGGCGGCGAACACGCGGCCGGCAGCCGCGCGCGACCGCTGGAACGCTTGGGTCGCGGCCGGCAAAGGGGCGACCAGCTCGAAGGCGGCGACCGGGACAAGGGCCAGCACCGCCAGCAGCGCACCGTCGAGATGGCCGCCGTGGGTGGCCCGCACCCCGAGCGCCAGGGCACCCCAACTGGCCAGTCCGGCCAGTGCGGTCGTCAGGCCGAGCCCGATGCCGCTCGTACCCGCGCCTCGACGGGCCGTGACCCGCAGGCCGCGGTCCGCTCGAGTGATCCGCTCCACCTGCTCGCTGGTTCCCCCCATGACCGTCAGCTCGGGCGCACCCTCGATGAGGTCGACCACCGCCGCGCCCAAATCCCCCCGGGCCGTTGCCTGATGGGACTCCTCTCTGCTGGCCAGGCGACCGGTGAGCCAGGGGACGACGGTTGCCGAGACCAAGAAGGCCACCAGGAGCACCGCACCGGCTCCGGGGAGGAGCATCCACATGACCGCGACGGTGCCCGCGCCGACGAGACAGGCCACGGCGAAGGGTTGGATCACCCGCAACACGACGTCCTGGAGGGAGTCGATGTCGTCGACCACTCGGGACACGAGGTCGCCCCGGCGGAAGAGGGGAAGGCCGGCCGGGGCGATCGCCTCGAGCCTGTCGTAAACACGGACGCGCAGATCGGCCAGCACCCTGAGGGCGGCGTCGTGCCCGACCAGACGCTCGCCGTAGCGGAGGAACCCTCGTGAGAGCCCGAAGACCTGCACGCCCACGATGGCCAGCGTCAGGGAGGCTTCGGAGGGGTGCCGGGCCGCCCGCGAGATGAGCCAGGCCGACGTGCCCATCAACGCGATCGACGCGCCGATGGCGCCCGCCCCGAGCAGGGAGGCCTGCGCCAGCCGACCGCGGGCGACGCGTGCGACGGCGAGGGTACTTCCGGCGGTGGCCGGGCGGTCGGCGCCCGGTTCGTACACGGTCGCGCTCACGGCGCCACCGGCAGCGGGAGGCGCACGACGCGGTCGGCCAGGGCGGCGAGCGCGGGGCGGTGGGCCACGACCAACGCGGTGCGCCCCTCGGTCAACCGGCGCAACGCTTCGAGCACGTCCGCCTCCGTTTCGGCGTCCAGATTGGCCGTCGGCTCGTCGAGGACGAGGAGCGGCGCATCGCGCACGAAGGCGCGGGCCACGGCGAGACGCTGGCGCTCACCGAGCGACAGTCCGGCGCCGCCGTCACCCAGGCGGGTGTCGACGCCATGGGGGAGGCGCCGCACGACGGAAGTCAGTCCGGCCGCCTCCAGCGCTGCGGCCACCTCGGCCTCGCCGGCGCCGGGTCGCCCGACGCGGACATTGTCGGACACGGAGCGCGCGAACAAGTGTGGCCGTTGAGGCACCCAGCCGATCCCGGTGCGCCACGCGCCGAGGTCGAGGTCGCAGAGGTCCACCCCGCCGAGATGGACATGTCCCGCACTGGGGAGCCGAAGCCCGAGGACGACACTGAGGAGGGTCGACTTGCCGCAGCCGCTGGGACCGGTGAGCGCCACGATCTCACCCGGTTCCACCACGAGGTCGGTGTCGTGCACGGCCGGGATGCGACGACCCGGGTAGGTCACGTCGAGGCCGACGATCCGGATGCTGTTGTCCCGGGGGCGCACGGTGCCGCGCGCGCGTGCCGGGATCGGCGTCTCCAGGACCTCGAAGACCTGCTCCGCCGCCTTCATCCCGTCTGCGCTGGCGTGGAAGTTGGTGCCGAGAGCTCGGAGGGGCAGGTATGCCTCCGGCGCCAGGACGAGAACGAAGAGGGCGGCGTGGAAGTCCATGTCCCCATCGAGCAGCCGCAGCCCGACGGCCACGGCCACGAGCGCCACCGAGATGGTGGCCAGCAGCTCCAGGATCAGCGACGAGAGGAAGGTCAGCTTGAGGGTGGCCAGCGTCGTGGCCCGGTAGCGGTCGGTGACTTCGGCGACGGCACGGGCCTGGGCCTTGGCCCGGCCGAAGACCTTCAACGTCGGCAGGCCGCCCATGACGTCGAGAAAGTGCCCGGCCAGCCGCTGCAGTGACCGCATCCGCGCCGCCGTACGCTCCCGGGTGCTCAGGCCGACCAGCCCCATGAACACGGGGATCAAGGGCACGGTCACGGCGATCAGCGCGGCGGAGATCCAGTCGGCCCCGGCCACGACGGCGATGATGGTCACGGGGACGATGACGGCCAGGAACAGTTGCGGCAGGTAGCGGGAGAAGTAGCCGTCGAGCGCATCGATCCCGGTCGTCATGAGCACGGCGAGTCGTGCGGTGTCCTTCTGCTCCAGGCCGGTCGGGCCGAGCGCGGCGATGTGCTCAGCGGCCGATTGCCGCAGCTCCGATTTGGCCGAGGCCGAGGCTCGATGGGCGGCCCGCTCGGTCGCCCAAGCCAGGACGGCGCGCCCCACAATGACCGCGAGCAGGAGAACGAGGGGGCGTCGCAGCGTGGACAGCGACCCGTGGTGGAAGAACGCGTCGTCGACCACGGTGGCGATGAGCCACGCCTGCGCAACGACCAGGAGCGCCGTGGATCCGCCGATGCCGATGGCCAGAACGATGAAGCGCCTGGTGCTGTGTGCGTGGCGCAGCAGCCGGGGGTCGAAGGGGCCGCCCCGGCGGCCGGGTGCCGACGGCGCTGGCACTGTCGCCTCCGGTCGTGGTCGGGTCACCGCTCTCCTCACTGGTCCGTCGCCGGACGGGGCGCGGCGCACGCGGCCGGCGGGGCTGCACCTTGCCCCGGCCATTGTGGCCAAGAACCTCGAGGGCCCGCCAGGGGGCAAGCGCTTCTGTCTCCGAGCCGGGATGCGGCGCGCGCGGCATCATCTCGGAAATCGCTCTCCCTCCGGCGCAACGTACGACGTGACGCCGGGTCCTCATCCAACTCGTTCGTCGGTGACCTAAGCTCCGAGGGCCTCATGTCGACGACCGCCGACGGTAACTACACGACCACGGTCGGGAGCCAGACCGTGGAGCTCCCGCTCGTCGCGCTGAACGACGAGCTCACCATCGCGCTCCTCATCTGTGTCGACCTCGGGGTGGCCTTCGCCGAGACGGCGGGGCGCGAGTTGGCCGAGTTGATGCGGCCCGCCAAGCCCGAGATCGTCGTGTCGGTTGCCACCATGGGGATCCCCATCGCCATCGAGGCCAGCCGGGCGCTGGGGCTCGACGACTACGTCATCTTGCACAAGACGCCCAAGATCCACTTGGGGGAGACCTGGTCGGAGCCGGTGTACTCCATTACGACGGACAAGCCGCAGCGCCTTCGTATGGACCCGGCCCGGGTTGGCGCCGTGCGCGGCAAACGGGTGGCCGTCGTCGACGACGTCATCTCCACCGGAGCCTCGCTGTCCTCGGCCCTGCGCCTGGTGCGTCGCATGGACGCCGAGCCGGTGGTCATCGGGACCCTGATGACCGAGGGCGGCGCGTGGAGGAGCGCGCTGGGCGAGGACGCGTCGCTGGTCCGCGCCCTGGGTGCCATGCCCCTCTTCCACCACGACGTCAGCGGAGGACTGGTCGAGGACTGGGGCTGAGCCTCAGGCGGAGAGGAGGTGCTCCTCCCGCAGCAGCTCTTCCTGCGCGCCGGCCTCCTTGCGCACCTTGGCGTAGGCGAGGACCAGGTAGACGAGCCCCGCCACCCCCAATCCCATGAAAATGCTGAAGTCCCCGCCGTAGTGGGAGGCGTCCTGTGTGTGGTCGGTGATCTCGTTGAGCCAGCGGGGCACCCGGAAGTAGTACGTGGGATTGACATAGAGGGCCGAGATGGCGGCGTACATGCCGACGAGCTGGGCCACCCAGGCCGGCCAGAAGATGCCCCCTTGGCGCCAGTAGAGCGATTCCCGTCCGGTCTTCTGCAGCTCGCTCGGGACGTACATCATGCGCCGCAGCGCCCAGTCGACCAGGAAGATCGCGCACCAGGGTGCGATCCAGATGATGACCAGATCGACGAAGTCCGACAGGTACTCGGTGAAAGAACCGCTGAAGATGGCCCACATGGTGACACCGAGGGCGATCGCGCAGTCGATGAGCACCGCCTGATAGCGCCTGACCGGAGCACCGACGGCCTGCAGAGTCACGCCCGAGGAGTACATGTCGAGGCTGTTGACCCCGAAGATCTGCACCATCGCGAAGATGAGGAACACCACCACGAACCAGGAGGGGATGGCGCTCTGGTGGGCGAAAGGGAGGAAACCGCCGGCGCCGGTCCCGATGTTGAGGACGAAGGTCCCCACGACCGCGCCGAGCGTCATGATGAGGATCTCGGGCACCGCCGTGCCGAGGAAGACCCAGCCCACGATTCCCCGCTTGGAGGTGTTGGTGGGGCAGTAGCGGGTGTAGTCGTTGCCGTTCTCGGTCCACCCCAGGCCGCTGAGGGCGATGGTGAACGCGAGTGCCTCGGTGAAGGCCTGCCAGTCCCCGCTCGTCTTGATGACATGGAGGTGGGCGTGAGGGACGGCGAACCCCAGCAGGACCGCGAAGAGGACCACAAAGGGGAGGACCAGCAGGCGCAGCGTCTTGACGATGGCGGCGTGGCCCAGGAAGGGGAGGATCCCCTGGATCAGCACGGCCGCGATGACGAGGATCACCTTGGCCGGGTCGCCCGGCAGGTAGCCGGCCTTGATCATGAGCACGAGCCCGGCCCCGACGATGAGGATGAGGCCCTCGACCTCGAAGCCGATCTGGGTGATCCAGTTGAAGAACGAGATCGGGCGCGAGCCGTTGGGCCCGAACGGCGCCCGGTTGATGGCGAAGACCGTGGTGCCGGCCTGTGGCCCCTGCAGCGAACAGAGCCCGAGGAGGAAGTAGGACAGGTTGCCCAGCACGATGACGAAGAGCACCTGCGCGAAGGTGAGCCCGAAGGTCATCAGGATGGCGCCGTATATGAAGTACTCGATCTGCACGCTCGCTCCGGCCCACATCCCGAAGATGTCCCGCGGCGTGGCCCAGCGCTCGCTCTCGGGGATGAAGTCGATCCCGTGTTGCTCGACCTGCAACACGTCGGGGTCGTGGATGACCGCGAGATCCTCTCCGTAATCCTCGGCTTCGGCGATCGCCATCGGCGGTTCCCTCCCTGTCGTCGCGTCCGCGGATCCCACGCACCCCACCCGGTCCGGTCCCGGTGCGCCTCCCTGCCAGCGACCGAAGGTGTGTCGGCCCACACCTTGTGTGCTGGCGGGCGGTGCGGTCAAGTGGTGAGCGGTCAGTGCTCCAGTTCGGCCCGCATGAAAGCGACGGCGGCGTCCTGCATGGCGTGCGCCTGGTGCTCGATGAAGCGTTCGACCACGGGTCCGACCCCGAAGATCCTCACCCGTGCCTCGAGGGTGAACGTCTCGGTCGTCGTGTCGCCTCCGCTGTCCAGCGCGATGGCGCCCTCGATATGGGTCTTGTCGGCCATGGTTCCAGGGGTCATGGTGAAGGTGGCCCGTGAGGTCACGGGGTCGAACGTGGTCACCTCCGTGGTGGTGACCTCCTCGCCGAAGATCTTGCGCACCGGACCGGGCATGGGCGGCCGTTGCCCATAGCGCAGGGTCCGCACCAGGCCACTCGAGGGGTCGCCCTCCTGGGACATCACCTCGGCCGAGGTGGAACCCAGCGCCTCGAGGTGCATGCGTACTGCGAATTCGGGGTCGAAGTAGAGGGACCAGAAGGCTTCGGGCGCGCAGCCCCATTCGTAGACAAGGGAGAGCTTCATGGCGCGCTCATGGCGCCAGGTCGAACAGCATGTGGTGACCCAGGTCGCCGGTGAGGTCGATCACTATGTGCATGGCGGCGATGCGCCAGCGGCCTTCCACCCGCTCGTAGGCGTGTCGGTACCGGCCGGCGATCACCGGCTGGAGCGAAAACGCACCGGGCACGGCTTGCAGCACGGTGAAGTAGGACCGGCTCGACGCCATGGTGCCGTCGTCGGCGACGTCGACGATCAGGTTCGTGATGACGTGCTTGCTGCGCGGAGTACCGTCCTCGTAGCGACGCGTGGTGCGCGTGTAGAGGCCTTCGATGGCGTCGCGCCCCGCCACCGCATCGTCGAATCCCTCGAAGGTCATGGTGGCGTGCCCGAGGATGTCGCCCACACCGGCGAAGTCGCCGGCGTCGATTCGCTCGGCGTAGGTGTAGACCAGCTTGGTGATCGCCTCCGTCGCCGTCTCCTGCACGCCGGAATCATGGCACCGATCACTGCCCAAGGAGCCGTCCCATGGCCCCGGCCAGCCGGCTCGGCCGGCCGCGTCGGGCCTCGCTGCGGTCGGCTAGCCGCATCGTCCACAGCCCCGCGTTGACGCCGAGCCAGCGCAGGGGCTCGGGCTCCCATGGAGGCGAACGGTGCCCCACCCAGGGCAGCGTGGTCAGCGGGGACTCGGCCCCCGTGATGAGGTCGGCCAAGGTGCGACCGGCCAGGTTGGTGGTGGCCACGCCGTCGCCGACGTACCCGCCCGCCCACGCCAGGCCCGTACTGCGGTCGAAGCCCACCGAGGAGTGCCAGTCGCGTGGGATGCCGAGCGGTCCGCCCCACGCATGTGTGAAGCGCGCGTCCCTCAGGTCGGGAAAGAGATCGATCAGCGTCCGCTGCAACAGCGCATGGACGGCCGGCTCCCTGTCGTAGGCAGGCCGCACTGTCGACCCATAGTGGTAGGGCGCGCCGCGGCCCCCGAAGGCGATGCGAGCATCCGCCGTGCGCTGGCCGTAGATGATCATGTGACGGTGGTCGGCGAAGGTGGTACGACCCTCGAGGCCGGCAGAAGCCCAGAACCCGTCGCCGAGGGGCTCGGTCGCCACCATGAGGGAGTACACCGGGACGATGTCGCGGTGGAACCCCGGCAGGGTGGGCGTCCAGGCCTCGGTGGCCCGCACCACGACGTCCGCCTGCACGGTGCCGCCGCGGGTCTCGACCCACGGGCCGCCTATCGTCGAACGCGCCCGGATGTCGAGCACTTCTGTGTGCTCGAAGACCTGCACCCCGCGTCGCTCGACCGCGTCCGCCAGTCCGCGCGCCAACAGCGCGGGCTGCAGAGCCGCGGAGTGCGGCGTGTAGGTCGCGCCAAGCATCCCCGTCGCCCCGATCAACTCGAGCGCTTCTTCGCGGCCGAGCCAGCGCAGATCGTCCTCGCCCACGCCGAGCGCGCGCGCCTCGTCGATTTCGGCCAGCGCCCGCACCCGTTGCGCTTCGCTGCGCACGAGGTTCACCGATCCACCCTTGGCGAAATGGCAGTCGATGCCCGCACTCTGCGCACTCGCACCGACGACGTCGACCGTCTCCTGCAGTGCCCGGCGCATCGCTTGCATGGCCGCGCGCCCGTGCCGTCGGGTCAACGCGGCGTCGGAGGTGGCGAACAGCGCCGAGCACCACCCTCCGTTCCGGCCCGAGGCCCCGAATCCCGCCACCTCGCGTTCGACCAGGGCCACCCGCAGGGTGGGGTCGGCCAGCGCCAACGCGTGGGCCGTCCACAGTCCGGTGAAGCCGCCGCCGACGATGCACACGTCGACCTGCATGTCCTGGGTCAGGGCCGGGCGTGGCGGCAGCGGGACCGGCACGGCCTCCCACCAGAGCGAGAGTCGCTGGTAGCCCGAGACGGCCCCCGGCGTTACATCCGGCGCCACGCCTCGGAGAGCACCTCGCGCAGCGTGGAGGAGATGAAGTCGATCTCCTCTTGGCCGCAGATGAGCGGCGGGGAGAGCTGCACCACGGGGTCACCCCGGTCGTCGGCCCGGCAGATCAGCCCGGCCTCGAACAGGGCGCCCGAGAGGTAGCCGCGCAACAGTCGCTCAGATTCCTCGTCGTCGAACGAGAGCCGGGTGTCCTTGTCCTTCACGAGCTCAATTCCGTAGAAGTAGCCCGCACCGCGCACGTTGCCCACGATGGGCAGGTCGTAGAGCCCCTCGAGTGCCGCGCGGAACGCGTCCTCGGTGGCCTGTACATGTTGCAGGATCTGCTCTCCTTCGAAGACGTCGAGATTGGCCAGCGCCACCGCACAACTCACCGGGTGCCCGGCGAACGTGAACCCGTGCAAGAAGGACGCGCCGGGAGCGAGGAAGGGCTCCATCAGGCGATCGGAGGCGATCATGGCGCCCAGGGGCGCGTAGCCCGACGTGAGGCCCTTGGCCACCGTGATGATGTCCGGTTGGTACCCGTACCGAATGGCGCCGAACCAATGGCCGAGGCGTCCGAAGGCGCAGATCACCTCGTCGGACACCAAGAGCACGCCGTGGCGGTCGCAGATCTCGCGGACACGTTCGAAATAGCCGGGCGGCGGAGGGAAGCAGCCGCCCGCGTTTTGCACCGGCTCGAGGAACACCGCCGCCACGGTGTCCGGGCCTTCGCGTTCGATCGCGCGTTCGATCTCGTCGGCCGCCCAGCGACCGAAGGCCACCTCGTCGTCGGCGAACAGCTCGGCGCGGTAGAAGTTCGTGTTCGGCACCTTGATCGCCCCCGGGACGAGGGGTTCGAACGGCGTGCGCAAGTCCGGGATCCCGGTGATCGAGAGCGCGCCCATGGACGTGCCGTGGTAGGCGATGTAGCGGCTGATGACCTTCGTCCGCAATGGCTGGCCCTGCAGCCGGAAGTACTGGCGGGCGAGCTTCCACGCCGACTCGACCGCCTCGGAGCCACCGGTGGTGAAGAAGACGCGGTTCAGGTCGCCCGGGGCGTAGGCGGCCACACGGTCGGCCAGCTCGATGGCGCGCGGGTGCGCGTAGGTCCAGAGCGGGAAGTAGGCCAGCGTCTCGGCCTGCTTGGCGCCTGCCTCGGCGAGCTCGGTCCTGCCGTGGCCGATCTGCGACGTGAACAGCCCCGCCAGGCCATCCAGGTAGCGCTTCCCGTGCTGGTCCCACACGTAGGCGCCTTCGCCCCGCACGATCACGGGCACTTCGTGGTCTTCGTAGCTGCTCATCCGGCTGAAGTGCATCCACAGATGGCGTCGTGCGTGATCGCTCAAGTTGGAGTTCTCTGGGCTCGTGCTGCTCATCGTTCCTCCGCTCGGGGGCCGGGGCCGCTCACCGGGTGCCCCAGGTGTAGGTCTGCTTGGCCAGCTTCAGGTACAAGAAGGTCTCGGTGGCACGCACGCCGGGAATCGAACGTACCGAGTCGTTGAGGACGTGCAGCAACCGCTCGTCGTCCTCGCAGACGATCTCCGCCAGCAGGTCGAACCGACCGGCGCACATCACGACGTAGTCGACCTCGTGCAGGGCCGACAGCTTCTCGGCGACCCCACGCACGTCGCCCTCCACCGAGATGCCGATCATGGCTTGGCGGGTGAAGCCGAGCTGCAGTGGGTCGGTGACCGCCACGATCTGCATGACCCCCGACTCGCGGAGCCGCTGGACACGGCGGCGTACGGCGGCTTCGGACAACCCGACCGCTGCGGCGATCGCGCCGTAGGGTTGGCGCCCGTCGCGCTGCAGCGCCTCGATGATGGCCCGGTTCGGCGAGTCGAGGAGGGCGCTCGCAGCAGCCTGACCACCACCCTCTTTCTCGAGGCCCGTCTCCACCGGTTCGGGGGTGTCGGGCAACTGGCACCTCGCTTCGCTCGTTCCGTCCCCGGGGCAGAGCCCGAGGTATGCAGAATTGTGTCATCTTACCCACCCCAGTCAAGCAGAATTAGTCATATTCTGGTCTGGTTATTGCGAAAACGCTTGTTGGGAGTGGGATCATCTGTGATCCTGTAACCAACGTGCCACGTGGTGAAGGGAGCGGCATGCGCAGGTTGCAGAACTTCGTCGGAGGGGCTTACCGAGACGCCGAAGACGGGCCCACGGCACCGCTCGTCAACCCCAGCACGGGCGAACCCTTCGCCGACGCGCCCGTTTCCGGTCCGGCCGACGTCGACCGTGCGCTCCGCGCCGCGGCGGACGCCTTCACCACCTGGCGCCGCACCACCCCCTCGGAGCGCAGCCTGGCGCTGATCCGGATCGCCGACGCGTTGGAAGCCCAGGCCGAGGACTTGGTCCGGGCCGAGTCGGAGAACACGGGGAAGCCCTACCAGCTGACCATGGACGAGGAGATCCCGCCCATGGTCGACCAGATCCGCTTCTTCGCGGGAGCCGCCCGGCATCTCGAGGGCCTGGCGGCGGCGGAGTACATGGCGGGGCACACGTCGTTCATCCGCCGGGAGCCGCTGGGCGTGTGCGGCGCGGTGACGCCGTGGAACTACCCCATGATGATGGCGGTGTGGAAGTTCGCCCCGGCGCTGGCGGCCGGGAACACCATGGTGCTCAAGCCGTCGGACACGACGCCGGTCACGACGCTGCTCATGGCCGAGATCATGGCCGAGCACCTCCCGCCGGGCGTCTTCAACGTGGTGTGCGGTGACCGCGACACCGGGCGGGCCCTGGTCGCGCACGACATGCCGGCCATGGTGTCGGTGACCGGCTCGGTTCGCGCCGGGATGGAGGTCGCGGCGGCCGCGGCACCCACCCTCAAGCGGGTTCACCTCGAGCTCGGCGGCAAGGCGCCGGTCATCGTCTTCGACGACGCCGACCCGGCCGCCGCGGCGGAAGGCATCGCCGGAGCGGGCTACTTCAATGCGGGCCAGGACTGCACGGCGGCGACACGCGTCTTGGCGGCGCCGCGCGTGCACGAGGACCTGTTGGCCGCCCTGGTCGAGCAGGCGGAGGGGACCACCGTCGGAGGCCCCGACAACGAGGCAGCCGACTACGGACCGCTGAACAGCGCCACACAACTGGAGCGGGTGCGTGGGTTCGTGGAGCGCACCCCCGCCCATGCGTCGGTGGTGACCGGGGGGGCCCAGGTGGGCGACCGCGGGTTCTGCTTCGCGCCCACCGTCGTCGCCGGACTGCGCCAGGACGACGAGATGGTCCAGTCCGAGGTGTTCGGGCCGGTGATCACCGTCCAAGAATTCAGCGACGAGGCCGAGGCGCTCGAGTGGGCCAACGGCGTGCAATACGGACTGGCGTCGTCGGTGTGGACCCGGGATCACGGCCGCGCCATGCGCATGGCCCGCGATCTCGACTTCGGTTGCGTGTGGATCAACACCCACATCCCGCTGGTGGCCGAGATGCCCCACGGCGGGTTCAAGCGGTCCGGGTACGGCAAGGACCTGTCCCAGTACGGCTTCGAGGACTACACGCGGGTGAAGCACGTGATGAGCAACATCGAGCAGTAGCCCATGATCATCGGGGTCCCGAGCGAGGTGAAGACAGACGAGTACCGCGTCGCGTTAACACCGGCGGGCGTACGTGAGCTCACCTCGGCCGGTCACACCGTTTACGTACAAAAGGGGGCCGGGGACGGCTCGGCCATGCCGGACGCCGATTTCGTCCGCACCGGGGCGAAGATCCTCGACTCCACCGAGGAGGTCTGGGCAGCGGCGGACCTCGTGTGCAAGGTCAAGGAACCGGTTCCTCAGGAGTACCACCTGCTCGGCCGGCGCCCCGGCCAGACGCTCTTCACCTATCTGCACCTCGCCGCGTCGAGGGAGTGCACGGAGGCGCTGGTCACCGCCGGCAACGTGGCGATCGCCTACGAGACGGTGCGCCAGGAGGACAACACGCTTCCGCTGCTGGCGCCCATGAGCGAAGTGGCGGGGCGGATGGCCCCGCTGATGGGCGCGCACCACTTGATGCGGCCGGGCGGGGGCAGGGGAGTGCTCGTCTGCGGCGTGCCCGGGGTGCGCTCCGCCCGTGTGGTGATTCTCGGCGCCGGGGTGGCCGGGATGGCGGCGGCCACGATGGCCGTAGGCATGCACTCGGAAGTGTTCATCCTTGACCGCAACCTGGACCGGTTGCGCGAAGTCGACCATCACTTCCGAGGTGCGCTCGAGACGGTGGCCTCGTCCGAGCACGCCATCGAGGAGGTGTGCCTCGAGGCCGACATCGTGATTGGGGCCGTGCTCGTGGTGGGTGCCCGGGCGCCGCGCCTGGTGTCCGACGCGCTGGTCGAGCAGATGCGGCGGGGGTCGGTGCTGGTCGACATCTCGGTGGACCAGGGTGGTTGCTTCGAGTCGACCCGACCGACGACGCATTCGAACCCCACGTTCGAGGTGCACGGGTCCATCTTCTACTGCGTGGCCAACATGCCGGGCGCCGTCCCGCACACCTCCACCCACGCGTTGGCCAACGCCACCCTCCCGTACACGCTGGCGATCGCCAACCAGGGCTGGAAGCACGCGGTCCAGGTCGATCACGCGCTGGCCGAAGGCGTGAACGTGGCCGAGGGCCATGTCGTCTACCGACCGGTGGCCGACGCCCACGGAATGGAGTTCACGCCCCTCTGGGAGCTGCTGGACTGATCCGGCCCCCCGGCCCGGTTCCGCCGGGCCTGGGGTGGAGCGGGCAAACTGGTCGAGATGGCTGACTGGCCGGTCCCCCCGCAGCAACCGGAGCCCCCGCGGCGCCGGGCGCCGGCCGAGCGCGTGGCGGACGTCGACCGCGACCTCACCATCGCGCTCCTGCGTGACCACGTGGTCGAGGGCCGGCTGACCCTCGACGAGTTCTCCGACCGCATGGCGCGGGCCCTCGAGGCCCGGACCCGCGGCGAGCTGGACGCCGTCATGGCCGACCTACCCGTCGCACCCGGACCGGTCGGGGGGTCCTCCCGCGCGACCCGTCGCTGGCACGTGGCCATCTTGAGCGGGCACAGCACCAAGGGCCGCTGGCGCCTCGGAGGGAAGACCAACGCGGTGGCCTTCATGGGCGGGTGCGACATGGACCTGCGTCGAGCCGAGCTTGAAAGCCCCGAGGTCGAGATCACCGCCCTAGCCTTCATGGGGGGCGTCGACATCATCGTCCCCGAGGGGTTCGAGGTCGACCTGCGCGGGTTCTCGTTCATGGGCGCGCGCAACCTCAGGCTGCGCGACGTGGCGATCGTGCCGGGCTCGCCCCGCATCGTGATCCGGGGCTTCGCTTTCATGGGGGGCATCAACGTCAAGAGCCGTCCGAACCGTTCGGGCCGGGAGATCGCGCGGGCCGTCTCCGAGAGCGTCCTCGGCGTCGTCGACGCCTTCGCCGAACGGGCCGCGCCGGCAGGTTCCCCCGAGGCGGACGCGTTGCGGGCGGGCGCGGCGCCCGACGGCACGGTCACGGTCCTCTTCTGCGACATGGTCGACTACGCCGGGAAGACCGAGCGGCTCGGTGACCAGGCGTCGCGCCGGATGCTCGGTGAGCATCACCGCATCGTGCGCGCCGCCGTGGCGCGTCACGCCGGGCGCGAGGTCAACGTCCAGGGCGACGGCTTCATGGTGGCCTTCGGCGGGGTGGCCCGTGCCCTTCGCTGCGCCGTCGACATCCAGCGGGCGTTCGCGGCCTACGCCCCGACCGACGAGGGCGAGCCGATCGCCGTGCACATCGGCGTTCACACGGGCGACGCTGTGGTCGAGGGCGACGACTTCTTGGGACACACCGTCATCGTCGCCAGTCGTTTGGCCGACGCGGCCGAGCCGGGGGAGATCCTCGTGTCGTCCTTGTCGGAGCAGCTCGTCCGGGGCTCGGGGGAGTTCACCTTCGAGGGACACCGTGAGACACCGCTCAAGGGGATGGAGCGCGCCCAGCCCTCGGCCACCCTCCAGTGGGCGGAATGAGATGGCGCGGAGCACGGCGGCGGACACCGAACTATGGGAGCAGACCGGCCTCTACGACCCGCGTGATCCCGGCGCAGCGGAGCGCATCGCCCTCCTCGAGTACCTGACGGAGCGGGGCGCCACTCTCGAGCAGATGGTGGAGGCGCACAGCCGAGGGACGCTGCCCGGAGTGGCGGGCGACCTCGTCACCCGGGGGACGACCCCGAACGCGACGGTCACCGAGATCGCCGAGCGCAGCCGGCTCCCGGTGCCGCTCGTACTTCGGATTCTGATGGCGGCCGGCATCCCGGCCCAGGCCGACTCCGAGGTCCCGGCGGACCTCGATGCGCTTCTGGCCGCGTTCAAGCAGGGGGCGGCGGTCTTGGGCGAGGACGCGATCCTCGCCTTCACGCGCGTGCTCGGCGCCGCCGCCACCAACGTCGCCGAGTCCGCCGTCGCGCTCTTCTTCGCGGAGTTGGGACCGGGGACCGTCCGCGAGGGGGCAGACGAGCTCTCCCGGGCCAAGCTGTCGGAGGCGGCGACCCGCGCGTTTACGGCGGTCCCCGACGTGCTCGCCCACATGGTCATGGATGCCTTCGAGCGCGCGCAGCGACGGGCCGAAGCGGCACGGAGTTGGTTGGTTCCCTCCCCCGAGGGGGGTTTCGAGGTGGAAGGCCCGACCGAGGTGGTGGCGCTCGGCTTCGTGGACCTGGTCGGCTCTACGACGTGGGCGCAGAGGCTCAACCTGCGCGAGCAGAACTTGGCTCTGACCCGTTTCGAGTCCGCCGCCTGGTCGAGCGCCGTGCGGGCCGGCGGCCGCGTGGTCAAGACGATCGGCGACGAGGTGTTCTTCGCCGCCCCGACGGCGGACGCGGTGTGCCGGATCGGTATCGAGGTGTGCCGGGCGGCGTCGGAGGACGACGTCCTCCCGCCTGCCCGAGGTGCGGTGGGCATCGGCGCGGCCATCCCGCGCGAGGGCGACTACTTCGGCCCGTTGGTGAACCTCCTCGCTCGGCTCGTCAAGGTCGGCGCACCGGGGGAGCTGGTCGCGACCGCAGAGGTGGTGGCTGAGCTCTCGCCGGAGCAGTGGTCGGTCCATCCCCTCGAGCCGGTGGAGCTGCGCGGGTTCGAGGGGCCTGTGCAGGCGTTTCACGTGGAGCATCGCGCCGCGTCGACGTAGTCGACGGCGCCGCGCCGCGCAGAATCGTTAACGCACCGTTCCCCAGGCCACGCGTGGTGTTAACGAAGCGATGCCGCAAGGAAGCGAGGCCGCGGCGCCGATGTGTAAACACCGCCCGGGCGCTATGCGCTCTCCGGGGACCCCCCCGGCTGCGGGGCGCCTGACTGGACGCCGGCCCGCAAGCTCCGACGGAGGACACAGCCGCCGCCGGCCCTCACGAGCGCGGAGGTGACGTCGAAGGCGGTGCGGAGCACGACACCGGGCAACCCCGGAATCCGCGCCAGCTCGGAGCAGGGCCACGGTCTCGACGAGGGGACCGCGGAACGGGGACGGTCGTCCGTCGGCGCCGCATCGGAGTCGGGGCGGGTCGCGGGTTCGCTCTCGGGCACCGATCGCAGCGGCGTGTCGGGCGCCTCGGCGGTGCGGGCGCGGTCGATGAACTCCTCGAAGAGGACGCGGACGGTGATGCCCCGCCGACCGGCCTCCGCCTCGACCCAGGCACGCCGGTCATGATCGAGTCGCACCCCGACAACTGTGGACTTGGACGAGCTCAAGGCGGGAAAGCCTAGCCCCGCGTTAACACGCTTTTGGACATCCGTTAACGCGGACGCCGTCCGGCGGCTATGGATCGCGCGCCTGAGACGGACCGAACGATCGGTGGCGTTCGGGGCGCTGTCCTATGATGTCGGGCGCCATCTGACGGGTCGTCAGCTACGAACGCGCCCAGGCGCCGGGAGGGAGCAGTGGACTTCGATTTCTCGCCGGAGCAGTTGGCCTTCGTGAAGGAGGTCGAGAGCTTTCTCGATGCCAACGACGACCCCGAGGTGTTCGACGTCACGAGGGAGAACATGGCCCAGATCGTCGACACGCCCAAGCGGCGAGCCTTCATGGCGTCCCTCGGCCGGCGGGGCTGGCTCGGCATGACGTGGCCAGCGGACTACGGCGGGTCCGAGGGCGAGGGTGTGTACGAGTACCTCCTCAACGAGCAGCTGGCCGGCCGGGGCGGTCCCCAGATCGGGAAGGGTGTCGGCATCATCGGCAAGACGCTCATCCGGCACGGGAACGAGACGCTCAAGGAAGAGTTCCTACCCAAGATCCTCCGGAACGAGGTCGAGTTCGCCGTGGGCTACTCCGAGCCCAACGCCGGCTCCGACGCCGCCTCCATGCAGCTGAAAGCCACCAAGGTCAACGGTGGCTGGATGCTCAACGGCCAGAAGACTTGGACGACCTCTGCCCACTTCGCCGAGTGGTACTGGGTCGGCGCCCGCACCGACCCCGAGGCGCCCAAGCACGCCGGCATCACGCTCTTCCTCGTTCCCCTCGACCAGCCCGGCATCACGATCAATGCCATCTGGACCATGGGCGACGAGCGCACCAACGAGGTGTTCCTCAACGACGTCTTCGTCCCCGACGAGTTCGTCGTCGGCGAAGTCAACCACGGCTTCCAGTACATCTCGGAGGCGCTCGATCTCGAGCGCTTCACCATGTTCACCTTCTCACCGATTCAGCAGCGCTTCGAACTGCTCGTGGCATACGTCCGCACCACGGTGCGCGACGGCGTCCCGCTCAAGGACGACCCCGTCATCCGCCAGCGCCTGGCGCAACTGGCCACGCAACTCGAGGTCGCCCGCGTCATGGGCCTCAAGTTCGTCTTCGAGTCCTCCAAGGGCGGCGCGGCGCCGACCGCCGAGGCCTCTGAGTACAAGCTCTTCGCCACCGAGCTCTCCAAACGTCTGGCCAACGCCTCCATGGACATCGCCGGTCCGGGCAGCCAGCTGCGCGTGAAGACCGCCGAGGCCCCCATGGCCGGCCGGGTCGAGTCGACCTATCGCTACACCGTGATCGACACGATCGGTGGCGGCGCCTCCGAGATCCAGAAGAACATCATCGCCCGGCGCAAGCTCGGCTTGCCCAAGAACTTCTGAGGTGACCGCCGCCTCTTCCCTCCCCGGTCCCCTCGGCGGGGTCACCGTGCTCGACTTCTCGACGGTCGGGCCGGCGGCGCGCTGCACGCGCCTCCTCGCCGACTACGGCGCGCGCGTCGTCAAGGTGGGCCCGGTACCCACGGCGGGCGCAACACCGATCGAGCCCCCGTTCTTCGCCTACAGCGGACAGCGGGGCATTCGCCGCGTCCTCTTCGACCTCAAAGACGCCGAAGGGAAGGAGGCTTTCCTCGCCCTGGCCGACGCAGCGGACGTCATCGTCGAGAGCTTTCGCCCGGGCGTCGTCGATCGGCTGGGCATCGGCTACGGCGACGTCGCGGCGCGCAACCCCGGCATCGTCTACTGCGCCACTTCCGGTTACGGCCAGGACGGCCCGCACGCGCGGTGGGCCGGGCACGACGTCGATTACCTCGCCGTGGGCGGGTACCTTGCCATGAGCACGCCGGGGACCAACGGTGCCCCGCCGCTCCCCGGCGCCACCGTCGCCGACGCCGCCGCCGGTGGCATGCAGGCCGCGCTCGCCATCACGGCGACGCTGGCCGCCCGGGCCACCTCGGGGCGCGGTGCGTACCTCGACGTCTCCGTCGCGGAGGGCGTCCTGTGGCTGCTGTCCCTCGTCATCGACGAACACCTCGCGCTCGGCGGCGACATCGGGCCCGGTCACGACATCCTCTCGGGTCGGTACGCCTGCTACGCCACCTACGAGACGGCCGACAACAAGTGGGTCGCCGTCGGTGCGATCGAGGGCAAATTCTTCACCAACCTGTGCCGCGCCCTCGGTTGTCTCGAGCTGGCCGGGGCCCAGCTCGATGACGACGCCCAGCCGGCCGTCCGGTCCGCTTTCGCGGCCGCCTTCGCTCGCCGGACCCGCGACGAATGGGTCGAGGCGTTGGCCGGCGTCGACACGTGTGTCGCTCCGGTCTTGGAGGTCTCGGAAGTAGCGGGCCATCCGCAGTTCGCGGCCCGGCGGGTCGTCGCGGTGGCCACCCACCCGGTGCACGGTGAGGTGCGCCAGCTGGCCCCGCTGTTGGCCGGCATGCCGCGATCGGAGCAGCCGGTGCAACTGCCGGACATGACCCGTACCGACACCGAGCACCTGCTCAAGGAGGCGGGAGTGGACGGTGAGACGGTGGCCCGTTGGGTGGAACGGGGGGTGGTCGCGTGACGGCCGACCCGCTGGACCTCATCGGCAAGGAGCAGTACCACGAGGTAGGGGAGTTCCCCGTCGAGCGCGGCTACGTCTGGACCTCGTGCGCCTCGGTGCAGAACGGCAACCCGCTCTTTTGGGACGAGGAGGTGGCCGAGGTGCTGACGGGGGGTCCCACGGCCCCTCCGACCATGGTCTCGGTCTGGTTCCGCCCCCACCACTGGGCTCCCGGCCGCACCGAGCAGGCGCTGCCGCTGCAGGTGCACTTCGACCTCAAGGAGCACTTCGGCCTGCCGGAGGCCGTGATGACGGACAACACCATCGAGTTCCATGCCCCGGTGCGGCTGGGCGACGTGCTGCGGACGCATCAGGTGCTGCGCTCGGTCAGCGACGAGAAGACGACGAAGCTCGGCTCCGGCCGGTTCTGGGTGATCGACGTCGTGTATACGAACCAGGATGCGGAGCTGGTTGCCGTGGAGTCCTACACGGGGTTCGGGTACCGACGAGAGGAACCCGAACCGTCATGAGCGTCGCCGTCGTCCCGCGCCTCCTGTTCGGCGACGTCGCCGTCGGCGACGAGCTCCCGACGCTCGATCATGAGGTGACCGCCACGACGGTGGTCCTGGGTGCCTTGGCGACACGGGACTGGCGACCGATGCACCACGACAAGGACTTCGCCGTCCACCGGAACGGGACCCAAGACATCTTCTTGAATACCCCGAACCAGGCCGCCTGGTTCGAGCGTTACCTCACGGACTGGACTGGGCCGCACGGCCGGCTGGCCCGGGTGACCTTCTCCATGTTGGGCTCGGTCTTCCCGGGAGACACCATGTCGCTGCGCGGCGTGGTGGAGTCGACCGAGGTGGACGAGGTGGGCTGCGGGTTCGCGGTGGTGACGGTGACGCTCTCCGTCGCCGGCGACGTCAAGACCACTTGTGCGGCCCGGATTGCGCTCCCCCGCGACGCCCGTGACAACCCGTGGGCACGCCGGGGCGATCAATGGCGGCCGTCATGATGCACGAACGAACACGAGAGGGGTGCTGAGTGCTCGATCTTGCCTTCGACCAGGAGCAGGAGTTGCTGCGCCAAACGGTGCACGACGTCCTGGCGCGCCATTGCTCGCTCGACGTGGTGCGAAGGATGGAAGACGACCCGGTCGGCTACCCGCCAACGCTGTGGGCGCAGCTGGGGGAGCTCGACCTCATCGGGCTCCTGCTGCCCGAGGAGTACGGCGGCTCATCCATGTCGCTGATCGAGGGGGTCGCCCTCTACGAGGAGCTCGGTCGGGCGTTGGCGCCCACGCCGCACTTCGTGAGCGCCGTGATGAGCGGGGGTGTTTTGGCCGCGGCGGGGAGCGAGATCCAGAAAGAGCGTTGGCTCCGCCCGGTGGCGTCCGGCGCGGCCATCCTCACGCCGGCGTGGCTCGAGCCCGAGAACGGGTTTTCGCCCCGCGGCGTTGCGGTGCGGGCGGAGACCGATGGTGACGGATTCCGGCTGTCGGGAGTGAAGCGCCATGTCGCCTACGCCTCGGCCGCGGACCGGCTGGTGGTGCTGGCACGCACCGGTGAGGCGGCCGAGGCGGTCGACCTCTTCCTCGTCGACCCCGCCGCGCCGGGGGTGTCCTTGCATCAGCAGTTCAGCATCGCCTCGGACACCCAGTACGAGGTGGTGCTGGCCGACGTCGGCGCGAGCCAGGAGGACCGCATCGGTCCTGCCGAAAGTGGCTGGACGACCTGGCACGAGGTGCTCGAGCCGGCCTTGGTGCTGCTCGGCGCCCAGGCCGTGGGCGGCGCCCGCTACGCGCTCGAGATCACCACCCAGTACGCCAAGGACCGCCATCAGTTCGACAAGCCGCTCGGCGCCTTTCAGGCGCTGGCCCACGATCTCGCCGACGCCGTCACCAACCTCGACGGAGCCGAGCAACTCGTCCACGAGGCGGCCTGGGCCGGTTCGACGGGGCGGTCGCTCGGCTCGCTGGCCCCGATGGCGAAGCTCTTCGCCTGCTCCACCTTCCGGGACATCACCGCGACGGCCCAACAGATCTTCGGCGGCATCGGGTTCACGCTCGATTTCGACATCCAGTTGTACTTCCGCCGGGCCAAACAGCAGCAGCTGATGTGGTCGAACGACCGGGCGCTCGAGGACGCCGTGGCGTCGGCGCTGCTCGACTGACAACTCGCTTGCCTCGTGACTCGCTGAGCATCGACGAGGCACGCCGAGTCGCCCTCTTCGCGCAAGGCTTGCGCGGCCCCCGGCCGAGCCGTGGCGTCACGGGGATGTTGCGTCGTCTCGGTGCGGTGCAGCTCGACACGATCTCGGTGCTGGCACGATCGCACGAGCTGGTGGCATACGCCCGCCTGGGTGCCGTGGGTCGCGGTCGGGTCGAGCGGGCCTACTGGGGGGCCAAGAGCGCGACGTTCGAGTACTGGTCGCACGCGGCCTGCGTCGTCCCGCTCGAGGACTGGCCGGCCTACGGCGTGACGCGGCGGGCCCGATGTGCCAAGGGGAAGCGCTGGCACATCCTGGCGGAGCACGACAAGAGCTGCTCCGCCGTCGAGGGCCGTCTGCGTGCCCAGGGTCCGCTCACCGCCAACGAGCTCGGGGGCGCCAAGAAGGGCGGCCCGTGGTGGGACTGGTCCGAGACCAAGATCGCGGCCGAGTGGTTGCTCGACATCGGCGTGCTGGTCTGCCGCCAGCGGCGGGGCTTCCAACGCGTCTACGACCTGGCCGAGCGAGCCATCCCGCCCCACCTGCTGGCGCAGGAATGGACGGACGAGCAGTGCGCCACCCACCTCGTTGCCGCGGCCGGGCGTTCCCTCGGCGTGGCGACGGTGGCCGACCTGGCGGTCTATCACGGGCTGCCCCGGCAGCTTGTCCGTCGCGCGTTGCCGGCAACGACCCTGGTCCCGGTGGCGGTGGACGGGTGGAAGGAGCCGGCGTTCGCCGACCCCGGCGCCGTCGAGTCGCTCGAGGTGCGAGGGCGCCACCGGAGCGTGCTGTTGTCCCCCTTCGACTCTCTGATCTGGTACCGCGACCGGGTCGAGCGGCTCTTCGGCCTACGCCACCGGCTCGAGGCCTACACCCCGAAGGCAAAGCGGACCTACGGCTATTTCGCCATGCCGGTGCTCGCGGGGACCAAGCTCGTCGGGCTCGTGGACCCGGGCCGGCGTGACGACGCGCTCGTGGCCAAACAGGTGACCCTGCGCGACGAGGCGGGAGCGGCGGTCGCGGTCGCCCGGGCGCTCACGGAGGCGGCGTCGTGGGTCGGGTGCGCGCGCATCACGGTCGAGCGCGTCGAGCCGGCGGCGGCCGCACCCGCACTTGCACGCGCCCTGGCTGGCACACCGGACTGACCGCCGCCCGCCATCGGGGCCGCCGAGCTGGTGAGCGCGCGGTCAGGCCGGGGCGTGATAGCGCGCCGCGATCTCTTCGAAGGCCGCCACGTTGCCCCCGTAGGGTCCCGTCTGAGCCGGATGGTGGAGCACGAAGTGGTCGAAGCCCAACGCCACGTAGGGGGCGACCAGCTCGTCGAACTGGTCCGGCGAGCCGAGCACTGGCTCGGTCGGGGTCCACAGCAGCACCTTGCCGATGGTTGAGAAATCGCGGCCGACGGCCCGGCAGGCCGCGTCGAGGAGCAGCAGCTGGCGCCGAACGGAATCGAGCATCGTGTCAGTGGCACGCTGTCCGCGCCCGGTGGCGCCGATGGTCACCCAGTGGCGGCCGTAGAGGGCGGCCAGGCGCATGCCTTTTTCCCCACCGGCGGCGATCGTCAAAGGAATGGGCCGCTGCACGCTGCCCGGCGTGCTGGGCGCTTCCTCGGCCGAGTAGTGCGGCGTGCGCACGGACGTCCGCGCCCCGGGCTGTCCCTCCAGGATCGGCTGGAGCACCTGGAGGAACGTCTCGAAGCGCGCCAGCCGTTCCGTCGGCGCCCACGGCTCCTGCCCGAGTGCGGTGGCGTCGGGCCCCTCGCTGCCGGGGCCGAGCCCGAGGTCGAGTCGCCCCTCGCTCACGTCGTCGAGCGCCAGCGCCTCACGGGCCAGCGTCACCGGGTGGCGGAAGTTCGGGGTGGCGACGAGCGTGCCCAGGCGCACGCGTGCCGTGACCGCCGCCGCGGCCGCCAGGACGGGCACCGCGGCGTGCCACGGCCCCTCGGGCATGCCGCCCCAACGGATGTGATCGTAGGTCCACGCCGTTGCGAAGCCGGCCGCGTCGGCCCATTCCCATAGGCGCCGCGCGTCGCGCCAGCGATCCGTGGGCAGGATGACGAGACCGACACGCACCGGCCGAACCTACCCTGCCGGGTACCGTGTCGCCGTGGCCAACGAAGCTCAGTCCAAACGATGGAACGACGACCAATGGGCGGCGTCGTGGCCCAAGCGGGAACGGCTGACCGACGCGGTGACGCCCTACCTCCTCGAGGTGGCCGACGTGCGGACCGGCCAGCGGGTGTGCGACATCGGATGCGGGTGTGGTGCCCTCGCTTTTGCGGTGGCCGATGCCGCCGCGCCCGAGGGAGAGGTCGTCGGGCTCGACATCTCGGCCCCCTTGCTCCAGATCGCGCGCCGCCGCGCCGAGCAGTCCCGCGTCGCCAACGTGCACTTCGTGCAGATGGACGTGCAGACGACGCCGCTCGACGAAACCCCTTTCGACCTCGCCGTCAGCCAGTTCGGCCTGATGTTCTTCGACGAGCCCACAGCGGCGTTCCGCGCCATCCGCGGCCTCCTCACCGTCGGCGGCCGGCTGGTCTTCGCCTGCTGGCAGGACGTCGAGCACAACCCCTGGCACGTCGCAACGGCGCTCCGGCCGCTGCTTCCGCCGCCGCCGGTCCCGCCGCCCGGCAAGAGCCCCGCCGGTCCGTTCGTCCTCGGGGACGACGAGTACGTGCGTGACATCCTCGGGGCAGCGGGCTTCGCCGATATCGAGAGCACGCCGCACGAGACGACGGTGCGCGCTCCGGCCGACGCGGTGGTCGACCGGTCCCTGCTCCAGTTCATGGGAGTCGCGCCCGAACACGAGGACGCGGCGCAGGAGGTGGTGGACCGTCATCTCGGCCAGTTCGCCGTGGGGCCCGACGAGTACGAGTACCCGCTTGCGTTCAGGGTCTACGACGCCGCCAACCCCTAGGCCGCCCCACCCGGTGTGCTAACCCAGGTCCGTGGCCGGGTACAGCGGAACACCACTGCCCAAGAAGCTCGGGATCACGGAGGGCTCGACGCTCGCGCTCATTGATGCGCCCCCCGGGGTGGTCGAAGGCCTTCCGACTGGTGTCGTGGTCAAACGCCAAGCCCGTGGACGGGCCGACGTCGTGGTCGCGTTCTTCACCCAGCGCCGTGAGTTCGAGCGCCGCATCGACGCGCTGGCCCCGATGGTTTTCCCCGCCGGCGGGCTCTGGGTCGCCTGGCCCAAGCGGTCCTCTGGTGTCGAGACCACCATGAACGAGGACGTGGTGCGTGAGGTCGTGTTGCCGCTCGGTCTGGTGGACAACAAGGTGTGTGCCATCGACGAGACATGGTCTGGCCTCCGCGTCGTGTGGCGAACCGAGCGCCGGTCCTGACCGATCCTGTACTTAGAAGAAGGCAAACCGCGAGAGCGGCCAGATCCGCAGGTCGACCTTGCCGACGATCGTGGACTCGGGCACCGGGCCCCAGTAGCGGCTGTCGCAGGACTCGGTCCGGTTGTCACCCATCACGTAGACGTCCCCCGCCGGGATCCGGTAGGGGCGGTACAGCGAGTACGGCGTGCCCGCCGGCCCGGGGTTGGTCTCGCCCTGTTCCGCGGTCGGCAACCACGGCTCCGCCAGGACGTGACCGTCGATGGAGACGTGACCACCCGACAGCGAGATGGTCTCGTCGGGAAGGCCGATCACCCGCTTGACCAGGTCTGCGACGGGAGGCCCGGCGCAATTCTCCTTCGGAGGTGTGGAGAACACGATGATGTCGCTCCTCCCGACACCGTGCAGGTGGTAGCTCAGCTTGTCCACCACGATCCGGTCCCCGATCTGCAAGGTGGGTTCCATGGAGCCCGACGGGATGGAGTACGTGGCCACGACGAAGGTGCGCAGGACGACGGCGACGATGACCGCCACGACGACGACCGCGAGCAACTCCACGAACCAACGCCCCGACCGGCCCTGCTGCTCGGTCACGGCGCCGGCGGGCTCCGTGGCGGAGGCCGGCGTGTCGACCAGCTCGTCGTCGGTGTTCATGGATCGAGAAGTATTACCCGGGTGGGGCGGTCGGGCTGGAGCGGGGCTGCCGGTCGCGGCCCTGGGACAGTATTGGGACCGTGGCCAGCGCCGTCATCTTCGACTTCTACGGGACCCTCGCCCGCTGGGCCGACAGCCGAGCCGCCAACAATTACGAAGCGGTCTTCGTGGCTCACGGCTACCGGTTTGACGCGACCGTCCTCGAGGAGTACTTCTGCCGCTATGACGGCGTCGACCATGCCGAGCACTCGGTCAGCGAGCAGGCCTACGAGGCCTGGGTCAGGGCACGCCTGCGCGATCTGACCGACGCCTGCGGTGTGGACCGCTGCCACGTCGAGAGCCTGCTCGACACGCTGCAGGAGTCGGACCGGGGCCCGATGGTGGCCTACTCCGAGGCCGAGTCGACGCTCCGGTCACTGCGCGAGGCCGGCGTGGCCGTCGGCGTGTGCTCCAACTGGGGGTGGGAGCTGGACGCCTTCCTCGGTGAGGTGGGCCTGCTCCATCTGGTCGACGCCGCTCTCACATCGGCGCGGGTGGGAGTGCGCAAACCGCATCCAGGCATCTACCACCGAGCCGCCGAGGCGCTCGGTGTCGACCCGCGCGACGCGGTCTTCGTCGGTGATTCCTGGGAGCCCGACGTGCGCGGGCCGCGGCGCACCGGCATGACGGCGGTCCACGTCTGGCGATCGGAGGAGCGTGGCGGTCAGAGCGTCCCCGCGCTCGAGGACGGCGACCACCGGGTCGGGGAGCTGACGGGCGTCCTCGACCTGCTCGGTCTCTAGTCGCCTCTGACCGACGCGCCGGGGCCGTCCCGGAAGGGCGTCGTCTCTCAGCCGACGGGCGGCCGGCCGTTCTCGGCCAATCCGGCGGCGAGCAGGCCCCGATCGCCCTCGCTCAACGGCACGAACCGCAGATCCGTGGTGTCGAGCGGGCGCCACCAGACCGGGTCCTCGCACGCCCACGCCTCGGTCCGCAGGTCCACCTTGGTCACCTTGCCGGTCGCCGTCTGGGGGAGTTCGGGGGAGACGCGCACGTAGCGGGGCAGCCACTTCGGTCCCAGGTCGGACTGGGCCGCCAGCCACCCGGCAAAGGCGTCGGGGTCGAAGGGGTGTCCGGGCGCGGTCTCGACGGCCACCATGACCTGGTCGCCGGCGCCCGAGGCCGTGTCGGGGACCGGGTAGACCGCCACGACCGCCAGGTCCGGGTGGCGCGAGAGGATCGCCTCGAGCGGGCCGGCCGCGAAGTTCTCGGAGTCGACGCGCAGCCAGTCCCCGTTCCGGCCGGCGAAGTAGAAGAACCCGTCGCCGTCCACGTACCCGAGGTCGCCGGTCCAGTACCACCCTCGGCGCAGTCGCTCGGCCTCGGCGTCCTCGCGTTGGTAATAGCCCTCGAAGCTGCCGCGGCCGCTCCGGTTGACGATCTCCCCGATGGCCGTGCTCGCGTTGAGGAGGCGCCCCTCGTCGTCGAACTCGGCCCGTGCGCACTCCTCGCCGGTTTCCGGACTGATGACCGCCAGGTCCACGCCACCCACGGGCTTGCCGAGGGCGCCCTTGGGCATACCGAGGACGGGATTGACCGCAGCACCACCCTCGCTCTGGCCGTAGCCCTCGATGAGAAGGCACCCGAAGCGCTTCCGGAACCGTTCCCGGTCGCGGACCGAGGCTTCAGTCCCGAAGGCGCTCTTGAGCGCATTGTCGGCGTCGTCGGGCCGCTCGGGCGTGGCGAGGATGTAGGCGATCGCCTTGCCCACGTAGCTGAATTTGGTGGCTCCGAAGCGCCGGACGTCCTCGAGGAAGGCAGAGGCGCTGAAGCGCGGTCGCACCGCGATGGCCGCCCCGACCATGACCGCCGGACCCCACAGCGCCATGAGCGCGTTGCCGTGGAACAGGGGCATGGGGCAGTAGCAGACGTCGGCGGCCCCGTAGCCATAGCCCGGGGCGGCCACCTCGGCGATGCCCGCCAGCCGGCCCTGCGTGCACCGGACCGCCTTGGGCACGCCCGTCGTGCCGGAGGTGAAGATCAACAGGAACAGCGAGTCCTCCCTGACGTCGCCCGCCCCCTCGACCAGCGCCCGCGCGGCGGCGGTCTCGGCGAACCGGCCCAGCAATGCCTGGTACCGCTCGGTCCCGATGACCAAGACCTTGTCGGTGTCGGTGTCGAGGCCGAGGTCCAGCCCGTCGAGCAAGGCGGCGCCGTCGGGATCGGTGACGATCACGGCGCAGTCGGTGGCCCGGACGTCAGCGGCGAGGGCCTCACCGCGCCGGGTCGGGTTGATCCCGACGATCGCCGCGCCGGCCAGGGCGGCGCCGTTCAGCCAGAACAAGTACTCGGGCCCGTTGGGCAGAAGCACCCCGATGTGGGGCTTGTCTGCGCCCGCCTCGAACATCGACCGGGCCAGGGCGCCTCGCGCCGCCCCCTCTCGCACCGCCTCGCGCCACGTCCAGCGGCCGCCGGCCGCGACGACGCCCGGGCGGTCGTCCTCGGCTCGCGCCGCCACCATCGCGGCCACCGTCGTCATGACAATGGTCCGACGAGCGACCAGCCGGGTGCCCGGCGGATCAGGCTGCGGTCGATGGCGTCGACCGTCGCGGCGCCGCACAGCGCCATCGTCCGCCGGAGCTCGGACTCGTACCAGCGCAGCATGGCCGCGACTCCGTCGGCCCCTCCGGTCGCCAGTGCCCACAGGGAGGGTCGTCCGACGAGGGCCGCCCGCGCCCCGAGGGCGATCGCCTTGAACACGTCGGGAGACCGCCGAATGCCGCCGTCGACGTAGACCTCGGCCCGGGCGGCGACCGCATCGACGATCTCGGCCAAGATGTCAGCCGTCGCCGGTGCGTCGGCCAGCTGGCGCGCCCCGTGGTTGGAAACCACCACGGCCGCCGCCCCGGCGTCGACGCACCGCACGGCGTCGTCCGCCCGCTGGACGCCCTTGGCCACCACGGGGAGGGAGCTCAACCCGGCCAGCCACCCGATGTCGTCGGGTGTCAGTGCCGGCTCGAACTCGTGGGTCACCACGGCCATGAAGCCACCCTGGCGGGCGCTGTCGGTGCTGTCCCCGGCCAAGTTCGGCAGCGCCAGGTCGTCGGGCAGGTGCACGCCCATCCGCCACTCGCGCAGCCGCAGCCCCGAGACGGGCGCGTCGACCGTCACGACCAGGGCCCGGTATCCGTGCGACGCGGCCCGGCTGACCAACTCCGCCGTCCGGGACCGCTCCCGCAGCACGTAGACCTGCATCCAGCGCGCGGCGTGCGGTGCGGCCGCCGCCACCTCCTCCAGCGGGCAGGTCGCCAGGGACGAGAGGATCATCAGCGCCCCGGCCATGGCGGCGCCCCTGGCGGTGGCCGCCTCCCCCTCGGCATGGGCCAGCCCCTGGATCGCCGTCGGCGCGATGGCAACCGGCGAGGCGACCGGCGTCCCGAGCACCGTGGTGGCGCAGGACACGTCGGCCACGCCGGCGAGGACGTGCGGATGAAGCTGCCAGTGGCTCCAGGCAGCGACGTTCCCCTCCAGCAGTCGTTCGTCGTCAGAACCACCCGAGTAGTAGGCGTAGGCCATCTCCCCGATCAGATGTCGAGCGTCCCGCTCGAGGTCATCGAGGGAGAGGTCCGTCACCAGGGGCGCCTTCCCGCTCAGCGCCAACCCCGCAGGCTCGGGGTTGTGCCCCGTACTGCTGGTCCTGGCAGGATGAGCGGGCACGAGCCGCATGGTAGGCGGCGCCCGCGCCCACGACCCACTCGTCTGACAAGGGAGATGCAGTGCGATTCTCGTATGCGGAGTCGATGACGGACCCCACGTACTACGTCCCCCTCGCCCGGGCGGCCGAGGAGGCTGGATACGACTCCATGGTCGTACCGGACAGCATTTGCTACCCCGAGGTGTCCGACACCACCTACCCGTTCAATCCCGACGGGACCCGCGACTTCCTCGAGGACAAACCCTTCCTCGAACCCTTCTCGCTGATCCCGGCCATGGGGACGGTGACCGAGCGCATCCGCTTCGTGACCTTCGTGATCAAGCTCCCCATCCGCCAGCCCGTGCTCGTCGCCAAGCAGGTGAGCTCGACGGCCGTACTCACCGGCAACCGCCTCGTGCTCGGCGTCGGCACCAGCCCGTGGCCGGAGGACTACGCCATCTGCGGCGTCCCCTGGGAACGTCGGGGCAAGCGCATGGACGAGGAGATCGCCATCATGCGCGGGCTCATGGCCGGTGGGTACTTCGAGTTCCACGGCGAAGTTTTCGACGTACCCTCCATAAAGATGTGTCCGACGCCGAGCGTTTCCGTGCCGATCCTCATCGGCGGACACCACGAGGCCGCCCTCCGACGGGCCGCCGTCGACGGCGACGGCTGGTTGCATGGCGGGGGCGATCCAGCCGATCTCCCCGGCCTCCTCGCTCGCCTCTCCGAGCTGCGCCACGACCACGGGACCGAGTCCAAGCCGTTCGAGATCCACGTGATCTCGCTCGATGCCTATTCGCCCGAGGGCGTGGAGCGGCTCGAGGAGCTCGGTGTCACCGACGTCATCGTCGGCTTCCGTTGGCCCTACGACACCGCGCAGGACACCGAGGCGCTGCAGACCAAGATCGACAATCTGAGCCGCTTTTCCGATGACGTCATCGCCAAGGTCAACTGACAGGGAGGGGGAACCACATGTCCGAAGAACGACTCACCGCCCGCGAGCTCGGTATCAAGTCCCGGGCCGCCGTCCACGCCAGGGACCGTGATGGCTGGCTCGCCCTCTTCGCCGAGGACGCCGTGGTGCAGGACCCGGTGGGGCCCTCGCCTTTCGATCCGGAGGGCCGGGGCCACCACGGACGCGAGGCCATCGCCGCCTTCTACGACACGGTCATCAGCCCGAGCGAGGCGATCACCTTCGAGATCACCGAGTCCTATCTGTGCGGGGAGGAGGTGGCCGACGTCGGCATCATCCGGACGACGCTCGCCGGCGGCACCCACCAAGCCGTCGTCCACGGCGTGTACACCTACCGCAGCAACGGCAGCGGGAAGTTGGCCGCGCTCCGGGCTTACTGGGAGTTCGACGCGCTGGAGCTGGTGGAGCTCCAGAAGTAGGACGGCGATGCGCGTCATGGTCCGCGAAGGACTGTTCACCGACGGCGACCCGCCCACGCTGTTGGGGAGCCGCTGCGGTGCGTGCGGATCGGTCCACTTCCCGCGGGCCGATGCCTGCTCCTATTGCGCGACCGAGCACCCCCAGCCCGTCGACCTCTCCCCCCGGGGAACCCTGTGGGCGTGGACGGCCGTAACCGCCCCGCCCCCGGGATACCAGGGCGAGGTCCCCTTTGGCATCGGAGTCGTCGAGTTGCCCGAGGGAGTGCGCGTCATCACCCGGCTGACTGTGGGCGACCCGGGCGCCCTGTCCGCGGGACAGGCCATGGAGTTACGCGTGGTGCCTCTGCACCGCGATCAGGATGGCAACGACGTCGTGAGCTACGCCTTCGCCCCGGTATGAGCGGCGTCGTCGTCACCGGGGTCGGGCTGCACCCCTTCGGACGCTTCGAGGGTGTCTCGACCACCGACATGGGCGTGGTCGCCGTCCGGGCCGCCCTCCACGAAGCCGGTGTCGGCAAAGGCGGGTTCCAGGCCGCGTTCTGTGGCACGGCCTACGGCGGGGTGGCGACGGGACACAAGGTGCTGAGCCGGCTCGGGATGACGGGCATGCCCATCGTCGACGTCGAGGCCGGTTGCGCCAGCGGCAGCGCCGCCCTCATGCTCGCCGCGGCCGCCATCCGGGCGGGGCAGTACGACACCGTCGTCGTGTTCGGCACCGAGAAGATGCCCAAGGGGATCATCCGCTCCTCGTTCTTCGAGCCCTGGCAGGAGGAGGCGGGTCTGGCGGCCACGCCGGCGTTCTTCGGCCTGCGCGCGCAGCGGCTGTGCCTGACCTCCGGGGTGACCAAGGACCACCTGGCCCGCGTCGTGGTCAAGAACAGGCGCCACGGGACGGCCAACCCCGACGCCATGTTCCAGAAGGAGACCTCGGTGGAAGAGGTCCTCGCCTCGCGCGTCGTCTGCGAGCCGCTGCACCTCTTCATGCTCTGCTCGCCCAACGAGGGTGCGGCCGCGCTCGTCTTACAACGCGACGAAGGTCACTCCGCCGCGGCACCCGTTACTCCCGTGAGGCTTGCCGCTGCGGTGCTGCGCTCGCACATCCCGGGACCGGTGCTGAGCGAGTCCACGCCCCTGGCCGGGCTCGCCGACGACGCGGTGCCGGCACCCACGACCCTGGCGGCCACTGACGCCTACGAGGAAGCAGGGCTCGGGCCCCAGGATCTCGATGTGGTCGAGTGCCAGGACACCGACGCGGCCCGCGAGCTCCTCTCCTGCGAGGAACTGAGGCTGTGCGAGCCGGGCGGTTCGGCTGCGTTGCTCGATTCGGGCGCCACGGCGCTGGGCGGCCGTCTGCCGGTGAACCCGAGTGGCGGGCTGCTCTCCAAGGGCGAGCCGCTGGGCGCCTCGGCCCTGGGCCAGGTCGTCGAGCTGGTGCGCCAGCTGCGGGGCCAGAGCGGCCCTCGCCAGGTGGAGGGCGCCCGGACGGCCCTCTCACACACGGTCGGACGCGGCGCCAACGCCGGGGTCGTCATCCTCAGCCGCTGAACGACAGTCGTTCCAGCGCGCCGGGCAGGTCGACGAGCGTCGTGACCACCGCGTCGGGCCGTTCCTCCTCGTAGCCGGCGGGTGGGGCGAATCCACCGTCGCCGTCACGATCGATCCACACGGCGCGCCAGCCGGCGCGCTTGGCCCCCGCCACGTCGTTGAGCGGATGGTCGCCGACGAGCACGCAGGCCCGGGGCCCGACACCGAGCTGGCCCTCTACGACTTCGAAGATCCCCTTGTCCGGCTTGGCGACGCGGTGGTCCTGGGCAAACACGACGGACTCGAAGTAGTGGGCGAGCCCCACCCGCTCGGGGAGACGGCTGCCGTTGGAGAGCAGGCCCAGGCGGTAGTGCGCGTGCAGAGCATCGAGGCAGGGCAGCGTGTCGGGAAAGAGCGCGGGATCGCGGTCGCGGTGATGGAAGTACGACGCGCTCAACCGTTGGGCCAGTGCGGCGTCGTCCGCCTCGTCACCGCCTTCCACGGCGCGCCGGCGCTGCAGGGTGCGGGCGAAGGCGTACACGCGCAAGGTGGCCATCGACCACTCGACACCGTGCAGCTCCACCCCGACCACCTGGCGGTCGCGCTCGAGGTCCTGCCAGCACAGAGCAGTCGTGAAGGGGCCAGGACGGGCCGACCGGATCTCGCCCGCCACTGCGGTCAAGGCGTCCCGCATGACGCGCTGGAAGTCCCACAGCGTCTGGTCGCCATCGAAGACGACGGCCTCGATCACCGGTGCAAGCGTGGGGTTGTCAGACGACCAGCACCACCTTGCCGAACTTGGCGCCCGTGGCGAAGCGCTCGTAGGCGGACTCCGCCTCGGCCATGGGGAACGTGGCACAGACGGGGACGGTCAGACGCCCCGCAGCGAGCAGCGGCAGCACGTGCGCGGCAATCGCGGCGGCCACCTCGGCTTTCTCTCGGCCGCTGCGGGAGCGCAGGGTCGAGCCGCCGATCCGTAGGCGTTTCGTCATCAGCTGCAGGAGGTCGAGCTCCATCTGGCCGCCACCGCCAACGCCGATGACCACGACACGGGCCCAGGTGCGCAGTTGGGGCAGGACCGACGTCAGGCTGGGAGCGCCAACCAGCTCGAGGACGACGTCGTAGGGCCCGCTCTCGGCCTCGGCGCCCGGGTCCAGGACCCTGGCCGCGCCAAGCGCGGCGACCGCCTCGCGGCGACCCCGGTCCCGTACCGTCGCCGTCACCGTCGCGCCCGTGGCCCGGGCCAGTTGGACGCCCGCCGTACCCACTCCGCCCGCCGCGCCACTCACGAGCACCTGCTCGCCCATCTGGAGCTCGGCCTGGAGGAAGAGGGCGTCGAAGGCGGTCGTGAAGGCTTCGGGGAAGCCGCCCGCCTCGGGCCAGGGCAGACCGTCGGGGACGGGGAGCGCATGGATCTCGTCGACGAGGGCCATGGTCGCCTGGGCCCCACCGCCCACCACGGCCATGACGCGATCGCCGGGAGCGAAGAGCGTGACCTGACGGCCGACGGCGACGACCTCGCCGGCCAGCTCCATGCCCGGGATGTCCGCCGGCCAGCCGGGCGGCGCAGGATAGAAGCCGGCCCGCTGGACCAGGTCCGCCGAGTTGATCCCGGCGGCCTCCACGGCAACGAGCAACTGCGTGTCAGCCGGGACCGGATCGTCCCGCTCCTCCCAGACGAGCCGCTTGTCTCTGATGACCACCGCGCGCACAGCGGCCACCCTATGCGGGCCGGGCGCGACGACGCCCGAGCCCGGTAGGGTCGCGTCATGGCTCTCTACGACATCCCCGTTCACACCCTCCAGGGCGACGACGCGAAGCTGGGCGACTACGCCGGCCAGACATTGCTCCTTGTCAACGTGGCTTCCAAGTGCGGCCTCACGCCTCAGTACGAAGGCCTTGAGCGCCTGCAGAAGACCTACGGTGACCGCGGCTTCACGGTCATCGGCTTCCCGTGCAACCAGTTCATGGGACAAGAGCCCGGCACCCCGGAGGAGATCGCGCAGTTCTGCTCGACCACGTACGGCGTGAGCTTCCCGCTGATGGAGAAGATCGAGGTGAACGGCGAGGGCCGTCACCCCATTTACTCAGAGCTGACGGAGCAGGAGGACGCCGAGGGCAAGGCGGGCGACATCACGTGGAACTTCGAGAAGTTCCTCGTCTCGCCGCAGGGTGAGATCGTGGCGCGCTACCGGCCGCAGGTGGAGCCGGAGGACGCGGCGATCGTTTCTGACATCGAGGCGCAGCTGGCCCCTTGAGCACGACCGCTTCCGCGGCAGCGGGGTTGAGCGCGTCCATCTTCGACATGGACGGGCTGCTCATCGACTCCGAGATCCTTTGGCACAAGGCTGAGATCGAGATCCTGGGCGCCCTCGGCGTGCCCCTGGCCACCGATGCGTGTCGTACCACCAAGGGCATGTTCGTGGGAGAGGTCACCGCACATTGGTATGCGCTCCATCCGTGGGGGCCCGATCCGACGCCCGACGAGGTCGCGGTGACCGTCGTCGACCGGGTGATTGAGCTGATCCTTTCCGTGGGGAAGCTGAAGCCCGGAGCCGAGCAGGCCATCGACTTGTGCGCCGCACGCGGCATGTCGCTGGCCGTCGCGTCGTCGTCGCAGTACCGCTTGATCGACGCGGCGCTGGAGCACTTCGGCTTGCGCGGACGGTTCGTCCTCGTCCACTCGGCCGAGGACGAGGAGTACGGCAAGCCGCACCCGGCCGTCTTCCTGACTGCGGCAGCGAAGTTGGGCGCGCCGGCGGGCCGTTGCCTGGTGTGGGAGGACGCGCCGGCCGGAGTGCTTGCGGCCAAGGCGGCCACCATGGCCTGCATCGCCGTTCCGGAGGAGGGCCAACGCGATCACCCCGCCTTCGAGTTGGCCGACCTCGTGGTGGACTCGCTCGTCCAGGTCGACGGGCCGCTGCTCGACGAGGTGGCGCGCCGCGCCGCGCGTGCCCGCCAGGTCTGAGCGGGCCGCCGTCAGAGCAGGCGCTCGAGGCGCGCCGCCACCTCGCGGTAGCGGGCCACCGGGATCAGGTGCACGCCCTCGAAGGCGCCCGAGTCGCGGATCCCGGTCACCAGATCGCAGGCTGCATCGACGCCTGCGTTGCGGTCACGCCCGAGCCGGTCCACGAGCGCAGGGGGGACGGCCAGGCCCGGGATCCCCGCCGCCAGATTGTGGGCCATGGCGACGCTGGCCACCACGATGACCCCGGCGTAGACGGGGACCTCGACCTCCACCCGCGCCCGCCAGGCCAGGAGGTCGTCGAGGGAGAACCCGATCTGCACGCAGAGGTAGTCGGCGGCCCGCTTCCAGCTCGGCAGCATCCCGAGCTGGGTGGCCGCCCCGAAGCGCATGCCCATTTCCGGCCCGAGGCCTGCGGCGTAGCTCCGCCCCTCGGCGATCATCGTCCGCACCGTGAGTTCGCTGGTGCGCCCTCCGGCTCGAGGCTGGTCACCGTAGACGAAGAGGAACTGGTCGACGCCGTAGGCCGCCGCCGTCAGGAGGTCGCGCCGGAAGCCGAGCAGATTGCGGTCGCGAGCGTTGAGGCACGCGATGGACCGGCCTCCCATCGCCTGGACCTCGTGAGCGACGGCGACGCTCGAGACCGTTGCCCGACCGATGTGGTTGTCGGGGATCAGGAACCTGCTGGCGACGGGACTGAGGACGCCGATCTGATGCCGCACCCGTTTCAGGTCCGGGGTGGTGGCCGGCTCTATCTCACAGATGACCTCGAAGGCGGGCGCGTTCATGGACCGCTCAGCCCAGGCCCTTGGCAAAGCGGATGTGATAGGCCGGCAGGGGTCTCCCGTTGGCGTCCACCTCGAGGCGCACCCATCCCGCCGACTCGTACAGGCTGACCGCCTCTGGCTGGCGGTCCCCCGTCCCGAGCTGCAGCGCCGTGATTCCCAAAGTGCGCGCCGCGTCCTCCAGGGCTGCCATGAGGCACCGGCCCAGACCATGGCGACGCCAGTCCGGGTCGACCCACAGGCGCTTCACCTCGCCGAGCGCGGAACCCACGCGGCGCATACCGACCCCGGCGACCGGGTGCCGCGCGTCATCCGAGCGGGCGACGAGGAAGATCCCGTCGGGCGGCTCGAACATGGCCGCCGTCAGTCCGAGCTCGCTGTCGTCCAGGCGGCCGTAGCGCTCGACGAGCTCTGCCTCGGCCCGCTGCACCACCCAACGCGGTCCGTCGGCGTCGTAGGCCTCTGGGTCCATCGTGACGCCCGCCGGCCAGGCGGAGGGGAACCGAGTCATACGCTCTATCCTTTCCGACATGGCCGGGGCACCCGTTCCCGGTCGTGCGCGCCGCCCTCCTCCCGTGTTCTCGCCCGTCCCCCCCGACATCGATTTCGTTGCTCTCGAGCAGGCCGAGCTGGCCCGCTGGGCCGCGCACCTCGTCTTCGAACGCTCCGTTGAGCAGCGTGTGGGTGCGCCACCCTGGGTCTTCTACGAAGGACCCCCCACGGCCAACGGGATGCCCGGTCTCCATCACGTCTGGGCCCGGGTCTATAAGGACCTTTTCTGCCGTTTCCGCACCATGGACGGGGCCTACGTGGCCCGTCGGGCGGGGTGGGACACCCACGGGCTCCCGGTCGAAGTGGAGGTGGAAAAGCGGCTCGGCATCACCTCCAAACAACAGATCGAAGACGAGGTCGGCATCGCAGAATTCACCCGGCTTTGCCGCGAGTCGGTGTACTCCTACGTGGACGAGTTCGCTCGACTCACCACTCGTATCGGCTACTGGGTCGACATGGACAGTGCCTACTGGACCCTCGACCCCACCTATATCGAGTCAGTGTGGTGGCACCTCCAGCAGCTCTACGACCAAGGGCTCCTCTACGAGGATCTCAAGGTCGTGCCGTATTGTCCACGCTGCGGCACGGCGCTCTCGAGCCATGAACTCGGCCAGGCCGACGTCTACCGCGACGAAGAGGACGAGTCGGCCTACGTTCGGCTGCGCCTGGTCGACCCGGACCCCGCGGTGGTCGGCGATGCGGAATGGCTCGCGGTGTGGACGACAACGCCCTGGACGCTGCTGTCCAACACCGGCGTCGCGGTGAACCCCGAGCTGACCTACGCCGTGGTCGACCAGACGTTGGTGGCCGACGAGCTCGTCGACGACGTCTTGGGGGACGGCGCAACCGCCCGCGTCACGACACGGTTGCCGGGCGCCGCGCTCGTCGGGCTCCACTACGAGCGGCCGTTCGCCGATCTCGATCCGCCGCCCGGCGCCGACGGGTGGCGGGTCGTGCCGGCCGAGTACGTCACGACGGAGGAGGGCACGGGGCTGGTGCACCTGGCTCCCGCCTTCGGCGAGATCGACCGCCAGATCGCGCTGGGCCAATGGCCTTCCGTCGCTCAACCCGGTCGGACCCGACGGTCGCTTCACGGCGGACATCGAGTGGCTTGCCGGTCGAGATGTCCGCGCCGCCAACCACGACATCAACGACCGCCTGGAAGCGACCGGCCTCCTGATCCGGCGTGCCCCCTACGTGCACTCGTACCCCCACTGCTGGCGTTGCCGGACCCCGCTCATCTACTGGGGCAAGCCGAGCTGGTACATCGCCACCTCCACCCGCAAGGACGACCTCTTGGCTGCCAACGCCACCGTCGACTGGCACCCGCCCTATATCAAGGACGGTCGGTTCGGTGAATGGCTGGCCAACAACGTCGACTGGGCGCTCTCGCGCGACCGCTACTGGGGCACCCCGCTGCCCGTCTGGCGCTGCGGCCGGGGTCACTTGCGGTGTGTGGGGTCGCTGTCCGAGCTCTCGGACCTGTGCGGACGAGACGTCACCGGGATCGACCCTCACCGTCCGACGATCGACGAGGTCACGTTCGTCTGCTCCACCTGCACCGCAGAGGGGAACGACGACGACCTCGCGGTGTCGCGCCGCGTCGAGCCCGTGATCGACGCTTGGTTCGACTCGGGTTCCATGCCCGCCGCGCAGGTCGGTTATCCCCACCTGCCCGGCTCGGCGGACGCCTTCGCCTTCCCGGCCGACTTCATCTCCGAGGCCATCGACCAGACTCGGGGTTGGTTCTATTCGCTGCTGGCTATCAACACGCTCGTCTTCGGCGAGAGCCCCTATCGTCATGTCGTGTGCCTCGGCCACATCGTCGACGCTGACGGTCGCAAGATGTCCAAGTCGTTGGGCAACATCATCGATCCGTGGCAGATCCTCGACACCCGCGGCGCCGATGCCATGCGTTGGTGGATGTTCAGCCAAGGCTCACCCTGGACTCCGACGCGAGCGACCATGGGTGCCATCGACACCGCAATGCGCGACATGTTGCTCACGCTGTGGAACACGTTCAGCTTTTTCACGACCTACGCCTCGCTGAACGCGTTCGATCCCGCGGACCGGTTGACTCCGGCACCGGCCGACCGGAGCCCGCTCGACCGCTGGATCCTGTCGCGACTGGCGAACACGACGGCACAGGTGACCACCGCGTTGACGAGCTACGAGCCGCTGCACGCAGCGACGGCGCTGGGGGACCTGGTCGACGACCTGTCCAACTGGTTCGTCCGTCGCAGTCGCCGCCGCTTCTGGCGCACCGATCCCGATGCGCCGGCCGGTGACACCCTGGCCGCGCAGGCGACGTTGCACACGGTCCTCTCCACGCTCTCGCTCCTGTTGGCGCCGTTTTGCCCTTTCGTGTCCGACTCCATGTGGCGCCAGCTCACCAGTGCGGGGGAGGCCGAGTCGGTACATCTGGCCGATTGGCCGGAGGCGGAGATCGCGCTCGTCGACCCCGATCTCGAGGCGCAGATGGCACTCGCTCGCCGGCTCACCTCGCTCGGGCGGGCTGCCCGAGGCGAGGCCGGGGTCAAGGTGCGCCAGCCGCTCAAGCGCGCGCTCGTGTTCTTGCCCGCCGACGCGCCCGAGATCCTGCGCGACATCGTGGCGGACGAGCTCAACGTGGACGAGATCGATACCGGCGACGAGCTGAGCGACGTGCTCACATTCGAGCTGGTGGCGAACTTCCGCACGCTCGGGCCGCGGCTCGGGGAGCGCGGCAAGGAACTCAAACCCGCGCTGGCGGCGCTCGACGGACCGGCTGCGGCGTCGGCACTCGAGGAAGGGCGGTCCCTTACGTTGACGCTGGCCGGCGCGCCCGTGGTGCTGTCTCCCGAGGACGTGACATTGCGAGTACGGGGTCAGCCCGGGTTTGCCGTCTCACGTGAGGGCGGTGAGGTGGTGGCGCTCGACCTGACGCTCGACGACGACCTCCGCAAGCGAGGACTGGCCCGTGAGGTGGTTCGCCTCGTGCAGGATCTGCGCAAGACGAGGGGCCTCGAGGTCTCTGACCGCATCCGGCTACGGCTCGTTGGGCTCGACGCCATCGCCGAGCACTTCGACTACATCGCCCGCGAGGTGCTGGCGACCGAGATCCTGACCGAGCCCGGCGAGGGTGACGAGACGGTGCTCGAGCTCGATGACGAGCTCCTGACGGAGCCGGTGCGGGTCTGGCTCGAGCCGGTGCGCTGACCGCCGCTCAGGCCGTCGGCGGCGCCGCGAGCCCAGAGCGGCGAGGGCCGCGACGTCATGACTCGCCCCGTCGGGCCGACGAAGGTGAGCTCTTCATTCGCGCTGCCCGACACCGTCCAACCCCGGCTGTGCACCACGTGGTGGTGATACTCGCAGAGCAGACACAAATTCTCGAGATCGGTCGGGCCGTCGGGTTTCCACGGTTTGACGTGGTGCGGGTTCGTGAAGGTCGCGTTGGTGCAACTCGGAAAGCGGCAGTCGCGGTCGCGTCGGCGAAGCTCGCGGCGTTGCGCGTCCGTCGGATCTCGAGTTGCCCTGCCTTCGTACATCGTGTGGCCCACGTCGTCGTCGACCGCGATTGCGATGGTGGCGTCGCAGGCGACCCGGCGTAGCGTCTCGACGCTTATGTGGCCACCGCGCTCGAGCTCGGCGGCGAGCTTGGAGGGCTCTGCCGTCTCGTCGAGCAGGGCGGAGAGCGGGGCGTGGGCCACAACGAAGAGCGGGCTCTCGCCACCGCCCCGACCCTGAGCGCGGACCAACGAGACAAAGGCGTCACAGACGACGCTCGTCCCACGGAGTCGATCCGTCGGAGGGGATCTTCTTGGCACGGAACTCGAGCTGTGCCCGGACCTGGGCGTAGGACTCAGCGGGCAATTGCGCCGTCAGCGTGCGGTGGGTGTCGTTGAAACGTAGGAACCGCGTCTTGCGGTCGTTGCGAGCTCCGCAGGACGATCGGTCGAGTTGCGCCAGTTCACGGACTGACGACGCACGTGCTTGCTCGCTCACGTCCGGGTCGGTTTCGGGGGTCGCACCGTCGACGACGGCGCGCACCTTGTCGAAGCTGATCTCGCCCTCGCAGAGCGCCGCTGCGAGGGCGGGGAGGTCGAAGAGACGCTGGGCGACGTGGGCCCACGCTCGCGCCGTGGCGACCGAGATGCCGCAGCGCTCGACGAGCCAGGCCTCGACCGAGGTGGCACCCTCGTCCCGCCAACCTTCGCGGCGGTCGAGTTCGCCCGTGAGCAGGAGGACACGCCCCGCCAGGGAGGCCATCTGGCGGGACATCTCGGCGGCCAGATCCATGATGGCCTCGTTGGACATCTCGGCAAGCGACGCGGCGTCGGGCGGAGGTCCGAGGGGAGCGGTGACGTCGGGTGCTGTGTCCATCGAGGGGGAACGGTCCCCGCGACGGGTGGAACGTCAGCAGCCTGCGTCGAGCAACTTGGAAAGCACCCGCTGCAGGTCGGCGCGATCGCTCTCGTCGAGGTGGGCCATGAGGTGGCGCTGAATGCCGTCGACGTGGGCGGCGACTGCGCTCTCGAGCACCGTGCGCCCACCCGCGGTCAAGACCACATGGATACTGCGACGGTCGTTCGGACAGTTCTGCCGCTCGACGAGGCCGGCGTCACTCATGCGGTCGACCAGGCGAGTGACGCCGCCTGTCGTGAGCGCCACGTCGGTGCTGAGCCGGCTCATGGTCAGGCGGCCATCGGGGGCCGCGCCGACGTGGATGAGGACGTCGAAGAACACCATCGGGATGCCGACCGACTGCTCGAGCTCCCGCCCGAGGGTCTCGGTCAGGCGGCGGTGGGTGCGGACGATGAGGCCCATCAGTTGGATGCGCTCGTCGTCCATCTGGCCCAGGACGCCACAGGTGCCGTCGTCGGGACGCGACCCGGCGTGGCCCTCGTCTTCGCCCTTGGTGGGGATGGTCGCCGTTCCCATGCCGCTCAGTCTCTCCCGAAATCGATACGCAGCCCTAGTTTCGCTGCTTGACAAGAATCTGTATGATCAGATATCATAGCAGCAGAGATCAACAGATCAAGTAAGGAGACCGAAAATGACCAGCACGACTACCACGACAGCCCTTCCCAAGGCAGGCACGTACGTCATCGACCCGGCCCACACCGAAGTCGGCTTCATCGCCCGGCACCTCATCGGCACCAAGGTACGGGGTCGCTTCACCGATGTGTCCGGCACCTTCACGGTGGCTGAGGACCCCGCCCAATCGACGTTGGAGGCGGTCGCTCAGGCGGCCAGCATCCACACCGGCCAGGAACAGCGTGACGACCACCTGCGGACCAACGACTTCCTGGATGTCCCGAACTACCCCACGCTCACCCTGAAGAGCACCGGCCTGAGGCAGGTCGACGACACCCGCTGGGTGCTGACGGGCGACCTGACCATCCGGGGCGTCACGAAGTCGGTGGACTTCGACCTGGAGTTCGTGGGCGAGGGTGCATCGATGCAGGAGGGCAAGTCGGTCGTGGCCTTCTCGGCTCGAGCCGAGATCGACCGGCGCGACTTCGGCGTCAGCTTCAACCACTCGCTGCTCGATGGCAGTGTGGTGGTGGGCAACAAGGTCGTCATCGAGATCGAGACCGAGGCCAGCCTGGCCGGCTGACCTCGAGCGGAGCGGCACCGCTGGGTACGCTTCCGCGCCATGCCCACAACATCGGCGGGTCGCCTCGGTGCCGTAGCGGCAACCGAGCTGCGCGCCATCGCCCCACGCGACCGCGAGGACACTTATGTCCTCGCGGTCGACTTGGGTACGGGGGGGCCCAAGGTGGCCCTCTTGTCGGCCACCGGGCGGATCCGGGCTCACGCCTTTCAGGCGGTCGGGATCGAACTGACCGAGGACGGAGGCGCCGAGCAGTCCCCGAGTGCCTGGTGGGCCGCGATCGTGTCAGCGGCTCGGCAGGCGCTGGCCGACAGCGGGGTGGCACCCGAACAGGTCGTCGGCGTCGGGTGCACCTCGCAGTGGTCGGGGACCGTGCCCGTCGACAACGCGGGGGACCCCGTCGGGCCGGCGATCATCTGGATGGACTCTCGGGGCGCTAACGCGGTGCGCGAGACCGTGCGCGGTGCGCTCACCGTCATGGGTTACTCGCCGTCTAAGGCCGTCCGCTGGGTTCGGCGCAGCGGCGGGATCCCCAGCCTGTCCGGCAAGGATCCGGTGGGCCACATTCACTTCCTGCGCGAGCGGCGTCCCGGTGTCTACGCCGCCGCCGCGGTGTTCCTCGAGCCGGTCGACTACCTCAATCTGCGCCTCACCGGCCTGGCTCGAGCGTCGCACGACTCCATCACCGTGCACTGGGTCACGGACAACCGCGCCATCGACGCAGTGGTCTACGACGACGAGCTGATGGAGCTGGCCGGGCTCGAACGGGCGAAGCTGCCCGAGTTGGTGTCGACGGGCAGCGTGCTCGGCGGGTTGGCGGCGGGTCCGGCGGCCGAGCTCGGCCTGCTGCCCGGGACCCCGGTCGTCGCCGGCACGGGGGACCTGCACTCGGCCGCCGTAGGGTCGGGTGCCGTCGCGGACTTCGACGCCCACCTCTACATCGGTACATCGAGCTGGGTCAGTTGCCATGTGCCGTTCAAGAAGACCGACGCGCTGACCAACATCGCGTCCATCCCCTCGGGTATCGCGGGCCGCTACCTCCTCGCGGACGAGCACGAGACGGGAGGCGCCTGCCTGACCTGGTTGCGCGACAACCTGCTCTTCGCTGACGACGTCCTCGCGCCGAGCGGTGGCGCCGGCGCGCCGGACGGCTTCTTCGGCATTCTCAACGACATGGCCTCCGTGGTGCCGGCCGGGAGCCATGGTGTCTTGTTCACACCCTGGCTCAACGGCGAGCGCTCGCCGGTCGACGACCACACCATCCGGGGCGGGTTCCACAACATCTCGCTCTCGTCCACCCGCTCCGACATGGTCCGCGCGGTGTTCGAGGGGGTCGCCCTGAACTCGGCCTGGCTCCTCGGTGCGGTCGAGAAGTTCTGCAAGCGTCGCCTCGACTCATTGGCCTTCGTGGGGGGCGGCGCCAACTCGGACCTGTGGTCCCAGATGCACGCCGACGCCACGGGGCGCACGATCCGTCAGATCGCTGACCCGGTGTTGGCCAACGTGCGCGGCGCGGGTCTCCTGACGCTGCTGGCCCTGGGCCACATCACGCTGGCCGACATCCCAGGCACCGTCGAGGTGAGAGCGACCTACGAACCCGACCCGTTGGCGAGGGAGCTCTACGCCGGGCTGCTGAAGGAGTTCGTCAACCTCTACGAGAAGACCAAGGCAATCCACAAGCGGCTCAACGGGCGCCGCCTGCACCACCCGAGCGACGGGCCTACGACACCGGGAACGTGATGGAGTGTCGGCCATCGGGCACGTGCCATGCGAAGGCGTAGACCCCGTCGCGGCCGGCGATCTGACGGGCACCCAGCCGGCGCATGAAGGCGATGGCCGCGTCGGTGCCGGCGACGGGCGCCGCTTCCAACCCCTGCGTGGGCACCAGGACGACGTAGACCGTGTGTCCGAACAGCGGGACGGTCTGACCGTCGGCAAAGGCACCGAAGTACGGATAGAAGCTGTGGCGCTGCCCGAAGCGGCCCGAGACGCCCTCGGACACGATGGCCTCGTCCTGTCCCGGCACCCGCGCGCTCACCGCGGCGAGCTCGCCCGCAGTGGCCGAGTCGACCCTCTCGAACGTCTGTCCCGACAAAGGCGTCTGGTGCGCGCTGACCACGGCGGTCTGGATGACCGCCGCCAGCACGAGGGCGAGCGCCGCCAAGGTCAACCCCACCCGCCACGGTCGACTGCGGCCATCTCCCTGTCGCGTCAGCCAGGTGGCGACCATGGCGACGCCGACCGCCAGGGCCAGCACCGCCATGATGTTCTGCGAACCGCCGATGGCCGAGATGAAGGCGGGCGACGCGTTGAGGGCGCTGGGTGCGAGGACGACCACCGCGAGCACGCCGCCGAAAGCCGAGAAGAGACCGAGGGTTCCGGCGCCGCTCACGAATTGGTAGACGTCCGCCCACCGGTGTGACATCGTCCGGGTGGCGATGTCCGGGTGGAGCGCCATGCCCCTCACGATGGTGAAGATCCCCCCGACCGTGTCATTGACGGTGGTCCGGTTGTCCAGGTACGCGTACGCGCTCAGGGCAGCACCCTTGCCCGAGTGCACGAGGCCGACCATCCCTAACCACACCGCACCGACGAGGACCAGGACGAGCCCAGTGCGCCATCGTCGTCGTCCACTGATGATCGCAGCGATCCCGAGGGCAACGACATACGACGCGGCCACGTTGCTACACAGCAGGGTCAGGGCGACCCAGACCCAGCCGCGTCGGCGGCCCGCCCACAAGTCGCGGCCCGCCAACAGGATGAAGAAGGCGGCCAGCGGTTCGGAGTGATAGTCGTAGGAGGCCGCCCAGTACGTCCAGGGCTGCAGCACCAGCACGAGCAGGACCCCGCCGCCGACCAGCAGGGCGAAGCGCCGGCTCGGCGCGTGGAGCTGCAGGTGCTCGAGGGCCCACCGGTAGGCGACGAGCCCGGCGCCGGCCAGCGCCGCATCCTGGACGATCAGCAGGTCGACCGCGTGCGGGTACACCCAGTACAAGAGCGAGAGCGGCCACAAGATGAGCTCGAGATCGGCCTGGTAGAAGGGGTAGCCGTAGTGCGGGTAGTACCAGGCGTAGGTGGTGTCGTAGGGGTTCAGGTGGCCCGTGGCGATCTGCTGCCAAGCCTGGCTGTATTGGCCGAAGTCCGACGTCAGGTCGAAGTGGTCCCACAGGTACCAGCTGTGGAGCACCAGGAGGATGAACTGCACCGCGAAGACGGCCACGCCGACGAACCAGGCCGTACGCAGCGCGCCGTGGAGGACCGTCGTAGTCGGAGCTGCCGCCGACGCCGACGTCGGGGCGGTGCCCCCGGGTGCCTCCTCACCGACGGTGGGGAGCTCCAACGAGGTGGCCACTGCACGAATGGTAACCGGGACCCCCGCCGCCACCGGGGCACGACGGGCGCGCTCAGATGCGTTCGAAGTTCCGGGCCAGCTCCCAGTCCGAGACGTGGCGGTTGGACGCCAACCACTCCTGCTCCGCGGTATTGAGCAAGTGGTGGTGCACGTCCGCTCCGAAGGCCTCGGTGGCGACGGGGGAGTCGCGCAGCTCGGCGATCGCCTCCACCAAGGTCGTGGGGATGCGCGGCACGTCCTCCGCCTCGTAGGCGTTGCTCGGGTAGGGGTCGCCGGGCTCGAGCTCGTGGTCGATGCCGTAGAGACCGGCCGCGATGGCCGCCGCCAGCACCAGATACGGGTTGACGTCGGCCCCGGGGATCCGGGACTCGACCCGGCGGCCGGCGCCGTGCCCGACCACCCGGAAGCCGCAAGTCCGGTTGTCCTCACCCCAGACCGCCGCCGTCGGGGCCCAGCTGCCGGGCACGTAGCGTCGGTAGGAGTTCACCGTCGGCGCCGCACACCAGGCCAGAGAGCGTGCCGCGTGCAGTTGCCCGGCCAGGAAGCGCCGACCGACCCTCGAAAGCCCGCTCGGGTGCGACGCGTCCGCCATGAGGGGGTCCCCGCTCTCGGCATCCCACAAACTGGTGTGCACGTGGCAGGAGGAGCCCACGTCGTCCATGGTCCACTTGGCCATGAACGTCGCGGCGCGCCCCTCCTGGGCCGCGATCTCCTTGATCCCGTTCTTGAACACGAGGTGATGGTCGGCCGTGACCAGCGCCTCGTCATACGTGACGTTCACCTCGTGCTGCCCCCGCCCCGCTTCGCCCTTGGAGAACTCGACGGGGATGCCCGCACCGCGCATCTCGTTGCGGATGCGCCGCAGGACGTACTCCTCCCGCGTGGTCTGCAGCAACTGATAGTCCTCGATCGTCGACGTGTGCGGCGTCAGCCCCCTCCAGCCCTTGGCGTCGGCGTCTTCGTAGGAGTCGCGGAACAAGAAGAACTCGAGCTCGGTCGCGCCACAGACGCGGAGCCCCCGTTCCGCCGCCCGCTCCAGCTGGCGTCGCAGGATCTGCCGGGGCGAGACCTCGATGGGCACGCCCTCGTCGTCGGTGAGGTCGCACAGGACCAGGGCCGTCCCCTCGAGCCACGGGATGTGCCGCGCCGTGGAGAAGTCGGGGCGGCACACGAAGTCGCCGTAGCCGGTGTCCCAGTTGGTGAAGTGGTACCCGGGCAAGGGGTTCATGTCGACGTCGACCGCGAGGAGGTAGTCGCACGCCTCGATACCGTGCTCGGCCACATGCGCGGCGAAGAAGTCCGAGGTGACCCGCTTGCCGACGGGGCGACCGTGCATGTCGGGGAAGGCCACCACGACGGTGTCGATCGAACCGTCGGCAATCCCCGCGTCAATCAGCTGGCGCCCTGACATGCGGCCGCCATGTTGGCCGCCCCGGTGGTGAGCGTCCAGCCCGTCTGTACGCTGGGGCGGTGACGGACCGGACCAGGCACGTTCTCCCGCTCGTCGGCGTGTCCACCTACGTGGCCAATGCCCGCTGGGGCTCCTGGGAACGGCGCGCCGCCGTCCTGCCCGAGGCCTACTTCGAGCTGGTGGCTGCGGCCGGGGGCCGGCCTCTGTTGCTACCCCCGCCGAGCACGGCACCCGGTGGACCGGAGGCGGGCGCAGAAGAGGTGGTCGCCGTGCTCGACGGCCTCGTGCTCACGGGAGGGGGCGACGTCGACCCGCTGGCCTACGGCGAAGAGCCCCGACCCGAGGTGGCCGGCGTCGACCCGAACCGCGACGCCAGCGAGCGCGCCCTGCTCGCCGCCGCCCTCCGGGCGGACCTGCCGGTGCTGGCCATCTGCCGAGGCTGCCAGGTCCTCAACGTCGAGCTCGGCGGCACGCTGCACCAGCACCTGCCCGACGTCGTGGGCCACCTGGCCCACCGCAGCGCGCCCTACGTGTTCGGCGATGTCGAGGTGCACACCGCGCCGGGGACCCTCGCCGCCGCGGTGTTCGGCGACGCGGCCACGGTGCGGTGCTCGCACCACCAGGCCATCAACGAGCTCGGCCGCGGCCTGGTCCCCACGGCCCGGACCGCGGACGACGTGGTGGAGGCGGTGGAGCTGCCGTCCGCCCGCTTCGTCCTCGCGGTGCAGTGGCATCCCGAGGAGGGCTGGGACCAGCGGCCCTTCGACGCGCTGGTGCGGGCCGCGCGCGGATACGGGGAAGAGCGGTCGGTGCGCCGGAGCGCCTGACGCGGTACTTCAGGCCGCACCGATGTACCGGCCACGCCCGATAATGTCTGCGCCCATGCCTCAGAGCGGTGCTCGCAAGGTGGTCAAGCCGGTGGCCGCGGCCGTCGTGACGCTGGGGACGATCGCCAGCATCTGGTGGTTCGCGCTGAAGCCGCGCCGCAAGGCGAAGGGCACGGGGATCACGGACGAGAAGAAATAGCCGGCAGTCCCTGCACCAACGCGGGCAGGCACTCGCCGATCGGACCTTGTATGACCACGTCGGCCAGTGAGTCCATCTCGGTCGGGTCGCCGTTGACGATGAGCACGACCGCGCCGTGGCGCACGGCGAGAGGGACCAGCCCGGCGGCGGGGAACACCCCGAGCGTCGAGCCCACCGCCAGCAGGAGGTCGCACGCCGTCGCCGCCTGCTCCGCCCGGAACAGGTCCTCGGCGACCAGGCTCTGACCGAAGCTGATGGTGGCCGACTTGAGGATCCCCCCGCAGGCGACGTCGCCGACCGGCACGGTGCAAGCCGGGTCTGTCTCGCCGGCCCGCACCCGGGCGTGGACCGGTTCGGCCGGTTGGCGATCGCCACAGCGGAGGCACGTCACCTCCGAGGCGGTGCCGTGGATCTCCACCATCCGGGCCTGGGCGGTGCCGGCCTTCTGGTGCAGCCCGTCGATGTTCTGGGTGACCAGGACGTCGAGACGACCGGAACGCTCGAGCTCGACCAGGGCGCGGTGTCCGGCGTTGGGCTCCGCGTCCCACATCGGTGAGGTGAGGCGGTTCTGCCAGGCGCGCCGGCGCAGCTCGGGGTCGGACACGTAGGCCTGCAAGGTCGCTGCCCTCTCGGCCGCCGGGTTCTTGGTCCAGAGCCCCTGAGGCCCGCGGAAGTCGGAGATGCCCGAGTCGGTCGAGATTCCGGCGCCGCTCAACACGACCACCGACCGGGCCCGTTCGAGCAACGCCCGGGCGCGCCCGAGCGCCGCCGCCGGCCGGGCATCGTCAGACGAGGTCGTCATGGCGGCATTCATCGTGGCACGGCCTACGCTTCCCCGATGCCCGTGCCCCCCACGGTGGAACTGCTGGACGCCGCCGACGCGGAGGTCCGGCAGCGCCGGGCGGCCGGCGCCCTGCTGGCCCGAGGCTGCCGGGAGGGCGAGCGTGTCGCCTTCGCCCTGGGTTCGTCGGCCGACCTCATCTGCGCCGTCCTGGCTGCGGCGCGCGTCGGCCTCATCCCGGTGCTCCTCAACGCGACGCTCACTCCCGCCGAACGGGACCTCCTCGCCGACGACGCCCAACCCACCGTGCGCATCTTCAGCGGGGCGGATCTGGCCCGGTTGACGGCCGACGGCGGTGGAACGGGCAGGCCGGCCGAGCTGGCCCCGTACCCGCTGACCCGGCCCATGCACTACACCTCGGGCACGACGGGCCGGCCCAAGGGCGTGACGACCGGCATCTGGGACGAGGCGACGGCTCGCGCCGTCTTCGAGGACGAGGCCGCGGTGTGGCACTTCGACCGCCGCGACCGGCACCTGGTCTGCTCGCCGATGTACCACACCGTCTCGGTGCGCTTCTCGACGGGCACGCTGCTGGCGGGCGGGTCGCTCGCCATCATGAGCCGCTTCGACGCCGCCACCGCGCTCGACATGCTGCGCCGACAGCGCCCGACGACCACCTTCTTGGTCCCAACCCACCTGCAGCGGATCCTCCAGTGCCCGGACCTCGACGACGGGGAGACCTTCGACTCACTCCGCCTCTTGGCCCACGCCGGCGCCCCCTGTCCCGAGGCGCTGAAGCGGGCCACCATGGCGCGCCTGGGCCCCGATGCCCTCTGGGAGTTCTACGGCTCAACGGAGGCCCAGTTCACCGTCTGCTCGCCCCAGGAGTGGCTCGAGCGGCCGGGCACCGTCGGGCGGGCTCGGCCGGGACGGCGGCTCTTCGTCGAGCCCGACATCTGGTGCGACATGCCCGCCTTCGCCCGCTTCCGTTATTGGCGGGACCCCGAGGCCACGCAGCAGGCCTGGCGTGGCGAGGCCTGCACCATCGGCGACCTGGGCCGCCTCGATCCCGACGGCTACCTCTACCTGACGGGCCGGCGCCACGACCTCATCATCAGCGGCGGGGTCAACGTCTACCCAACGGAGGTCGAGAACGCGCTCGCCGCCGTCGGAGGGGTGCGCGAGATCGCCGTGTTCGGCCTGCCCGACGAGGAGTGGGGGCAACGGGTCTGCGCCGCCTACGTCCCGGAGGGCGGTCGGTCCCTCGAGGAGGCCCTGCGGGCGGCCGCCTCGGCCCGCCTCGCCCCCTACAAGCGGCCCAAGACCTACGTCGCCGTCGCCGAGCTGCCCCATACCGCCACGGGCAAGCTCATGCGTCGCGCCATCCCGGAGCATCTGGGCCTCGACGGGGCGGGTAGAACAGGGTGATGCCCTTCGCCACCACCAATCCCGCCACCGGAAAGGTCGAAGAGGAATTCCCGGCCCACACCCCCGAACAGGTCGACGCCCTCCTCGGTCGTGCCGTGGCCGCGTTCGCCAACTACAAGACGACGACCTACGGCGAGCGGGCCCTCCACCTGATCACCGCCGCCGAGCTGCTCGAGGGAGAGGTTCCCGACGTCGCCCGCATCCTCACCACCGAGATGGGCAAGACGTTTGCGGCCGCCAAGGCGGAGGTCTCGAAGTGTGCGCTCGGCCTGCGCTGGTTCGCCGAGCACGGCGAGGAGCTCCTGGCCGACGAGCCGATCAAGACCGCCGCCACCCGGTCGTACGTGCACTACCAGCCGCTCGGCCCCGTGCTGGCCGTCATGCCGTGGAACTTCCCCCTGTGGCAGGTGATCCGCTTCGCCGCACCCGCGCTGATGGTCGGCAACGTCGGCCTGCTGAAGCACGCGTCGAACGTGCCGCAGACGGCGCTGGCCATCGAGGACCTGTTCCGCCGGGCAGGCCTACCCGACGGGGTGTTCACGAACCTCTTCGTAGAGTCCAAGGACATCGCCGATCTGATCGAGGACCCACGCATCGCGGCGGTCACGTTGACCGGTAGCGAGCGGGCCGGCATGTCCGTGGCGTCGGCCGCGGGGCGCGCCATCAAGAAGAGCGTGCTCGAGCTCGGCGGCTCGGACCCGTTCATCGTCACCCCGTCGGCCGACCTCGATGCCTGCGTGCGCACCGCCGTGACCGCACGAGTGCAGAACAACGGGCAATCGTGCATCGCGGCCAAGCGCTTCATCGTGGTCGGGGACGTGGCAGAGGAATTCCTGTCCCGGTTCACCGAGGCGATGGACGCGCTGGTCGTTGGCGACCCGTTCGACCCCGGCACCGACATCGGTCCGATCGTCACCGAGGCCCAGCGCGACGAGTTGGTTGGACAGGTGGAAGCGGCACGCCGCCAAGGCGCCACCGTGCACGCCGGGGCCGAGGTTCCCGCCGGCGACGGCTGGTGGTTCCCGCCGACGGTTCTCTCGGGAGTGACCGTGGACATGCCGTTCGCCCGGGAGGAGATCTTCGGCCCGGTGGCCATGGTGCTGGCGGTGCCCGACCTCGATGCGGCCATCGAGGCCGCCAACGCGACGGCCTTCGGCCTCGGCTCGAGCGTGTGGAGCGACGACGACGACGAGATCGAGCGCTGTGTCGAGGAGATCGAGGCGGGGGCCGTGTTCGTGAACGCGATGGTTGCCTCCACGCCCGAGTTGCCATTCGGGGGCATCAAGCGGTCGGGTTTCGGCCGCGAGCTCTCCGAGCTGGGCCTCAAGGAATTCACCAACCCCAAGACGGTGTGGATCGCCTGACGTCGTCGACGACCTACCTCGACCACGGCGCCACCACGCCGCTGCGGCCCGAGGTCGCCGCCGCCATGGCCGAGGTGCGCGCGGCGCCGCTCGGGAACCCGACCGGCAGCCATCCACCGGCCCAGCGGGCGCGGCGACTGCTCGAAGAGGCCCGCGACGAGGTGGCCGCCTTCCTCGGGCACCAACCCGGTGACATCGTCTTCACCTCCGGCGGAACCGAGGCGGCCAACCTGGCCGTGCTGGGGACCGTCGACCTCGCCCGGTGCGCGCGCGGCGAGGCGGTGCTGCTGTGCTCGGCCGTGGAGCACCCGGCGGTGCTCGAGTCGGCCCGGGCCGCGGAGCGCGCCGGCGTCGAGACGCGTCTGTTGCCCGTGGACGGGGCCGGCGTGCTCGACCTCGACGCACTGGCGAAGGCGCTGTCGTCGCGCAGCACGCTCGTGGCCGTCATGACGGCCAACAACGAGACCGGCGTGCTCCAGCCGCTGGGCGACGTCGTCGACGCGGTCCGACGCGGCGCCCCGCAGGCGTACGTCTTCACCGACGCCGTCCAGGCGGCCCCCTACCTCGACCTTGCCGAGCAGACCGCGGGAGCGGATCTGGTGTCGCTGAGCGCGCACAAGGTCGGCGGCCCGGTCGGTGTGGGTGCGCTCGCGGTGCGGCCACGCGTGGCCCTCGCGGCGCGCCAGCACGGTGGCGGGCAGGAGCGCGAGCGGCGCAGCGGGACCCAGGACGTCGCCGGCGCCGTCGGGCTCGCCACCGCGCTGCGCCTGGTGGCGGCCGAGCGGGCGGAGGCGGGCGCCCGGGTTGCCGCGCTCCGGGACCGGCTGGCCGACGGGTTGGTGGCGTCGGTGCTCGGGGCGCACCGAACGGTGCCCGCCGGCACCGCCGTCCTGCCCGGTCACCTGCACCTGTGCGTGCCCGGGGTCGAGCGCGAGGAGCTGCTGGTGGCGCTCGGTCAGGCGGGGGTGTGCGTCTCGGGCGGTTCGTCCTGTGCGAGCGGAGCCCTCGAGCCCAGCCACGTGCTGGCCGCGATGGGGGTTGCGCCCGAGCTGGCCGCCGGTGCGCTCCGCTTCACGCTGGGACACGGCACCGCCGATGCGGACGTCGACCGCGCCCTCCGCATCGTCGCGGGTGTGGTCGAGGCGCTGCGTCGGCGCGCGTGATACTGGACCCATGCGGGTGCTGGTGGCCATGTCGGGAGGCGTCGACTCGTCGGTGGCGGCAGCGCTCCTGGTGGAGCAGGGTCATGACGTGGTCGGAGCCACGCTCAAGCTCTGGGGCGGCCCCTCCGACTCGGGCTGTTGTTCGGTGGCCGACGTGGACGATGCCCGCCGAGTGGCGCAGCAACTCGGCGTCGACCACCACGTGTTCAACCTGACCGAGGAGTTCGACCGCCACGTCGTGACGCCCTACGTCGGCGACCACGCCCGCGGCAGGACGCCGAATCCCTGCATCGAGTGCAACCGTTCCATGAAGTTCGACCGTCTGCTCCACCGGTCCGAACGGCTGGGCTTCGACCGCCTCGCAACGGGGCACCACGCCCGGGTCACGGGCGACATTGAGCGCGGGATGAAGATGCGTCTCCGTCGGGGCACCGACGAGGCCAAGGACCAGTCCTACGTGCTTTCCATCTTGGGAAAGGACGCCCTCGCCCGCGTGCTCTTCCCCGTCGGGGACATGACCAAGGACGAGGTGCGGGCCTACGCGCGGCGCCGGGGCCTGCGCACCGCCGCCAAGCCCGACAGCCAGGACGTGTGTTTCATCGGGAGCGCCGAGGGGAGGCGGGGCTTCCTGTCGCGCCGGATCGAGCTGCACCCGGGCGACGTGGTGGACGGCGAGGGCCGGCCGGCCGGCGCCGTCGACGCGGTCGAGCTCGTCACGGTCGGGCAACGGCGCGGCATGGGTCACGGCAGTGACGGCAAGCGTCGTTACGTGACCCACGTCGACGTGGCCGCGCGCCGGGTCACCGTCGGGAGCGCAAGGGAGGTGCTGCGCCCCTCGGTCCTGCTGCCCGCGGCGTCGCTGCGATGGGTCGACGGGCCTCTCGATCCCGGGTCGCGGGCCGTGGCGCAGGTCAGCGCGCACGGTCGCCCCGTGCCCTGTTCGGTGGAAACCGACGACGCGGGACTGCGCGTTCGCTTCGACGCCCCGCAGCGGCCGGTGGCCCCGGGCCAGACCGTGGCGCTCTACGACGCGCTCGACCCCGACGCGGTCGTCGGCGCGGGCATCGCCGCCTGACCGTGGCCGCGACCCCCGACACGGTCCCGCCCGAGGCGGCGGCGCGCGCCGCGGAGCTGCGCGCGCTGATCGTCCGCAACAACGAGCTGTACCACGTGCTGGACGCGCCCGAGATACCCGACGCCGAGTACGACCTCCTCGTCGTGGAGCTGCGGAACCTCGAGGCGGAACATCCCGCGCTCGGCCACGCCCGACTCGCCGACCCAGACGGTGGGTGCCGCCCCGTCGGGTCTCTTCGCCGAGGTCCGCCACCGCGCGCCGATGATGAGCCTCGACAACGCGTTCGACGAGCCCGAGCTGGGGGCGTGGGCCGACCGGCTGCGACGACTGGACCCCGAGCTCGACCTCGAGACGCTCGCGTTCTCCTGCGAGCCCAAGGTCGACGGCGTGGCCATGTCGTTGATCTACGAGCACGGAAGGTTCGTCCAGGCCGCGACCCGCGGTGACGGCGTCACCGGCGAGGACGTGACGGCGAACGTGGCCACGGTGAAGGACGTGCCCAAGGAACTGGCCAAGGCGGGCCGGCCCTACCCCGGGGTGCTCGAGGTGCGCGGCGAGATCTACATGCCGGTGGCCGAGTTCGACGCGATGAACAAGCGACAGGCGGACGCCGGCGAGCGGCTGTTCGTCAACCCGCGCAACTCGGCCGCCGGCGCCCTGCGCCAAAAGGACCCGGGCATCACGGCGACGCGGCCGTTGCACTTCTGGGCCTACGCTGTCGGCGTCGTGGAAGGCACCCCGGCGCGCAGCACGTGGCCGGCGGCGACCCAGACCGACACGCTGGCGCAGCTGGCCAAGGCGGCCTTCCCGGTCAGTCCCGATGCCCGCCGGCTCGAGGGGATGTCCGCCGTCGTGGCTCGCTGCCGCGAGCTCGCCGCCCTGCGACACGACCTGGCCTACGAGATCGACGGCGTGGTGATCAAAGTGGACGAGCTGGCCCTGCACCAGGTGCTGGGTACCACCTCGCGGGCGCCCCGCTGGGCCATCGCCTTCAAGTTCCCGCCGGAGGAGCGCACGACCAGACTCCTCGACATCATGGTCTCCATCGGGCGCACGGGCCGGGCGACGCCGTTCGCACGCCTCGAGCCGGTCTTCGTCGGTGGTTCCACGGTGGGCGTCGCGACGCTGCACAACGAGGACCAGGTGGCGGCGAAGGACGTCCGGCCGGGCGACCTCGTCACCGTGCGCAAGGCCGGCGACGTCATCCCCGAGGTCGTGGGGCCCGTGCGTGAGGGACCGGGAGTGCCGGCACGGCGCAAGCCGAAGTGGAGGTTCCCGTCGTCGTGCCCTTCGTGCGGCGAGCCATTGGTGCGCCTGCCGGGAGAGAGCGACACGTACTGCACCAACATCGACTGCCCCGCGCAGCGGGTGCAACGCATCTCGCACTACGCCTCGCGTTCGGCCATGGACATCGAGGGACTGGGCGAAGAGCGCGTGCTCCAACTCGTCGGCGCGGCGTTCATCAATGACGCGGCCGACCTCTACGACCTCACCGCCCAGCAGCTGGTCACGCTGGAACGCTTCGGCGCGGTGTCCGCGCGCAATCTGGTGGCCGCCGTCGACGCGTCGCGACGTCAGCCCTTGAGCCGGCTGCTCGTCGCCCTCGGCATCCGGCACGTCGGCCCCACGGTCGCCCGCGCCCTGGCGCGCGCCTTTGGATCGCTCGAGGCCATGCAGGCCGCGACCGTGGAGGAGTTGGCCGCCGTGGACGGCGTGGGCGCGATCATCGCGGCGAGCCTGGCCGAGTTTCTCTCCGCCGACACCAACGTCGCCGTCGTCGCGCGGCTGCGCGAGGCCGGGGTCAACACGGTGGAGCCGGGTGCCGCCGGATCGACGAGGGGCGGAACCAAGGCGGCGGCCTCCCAGGAGCAGACGTTGGCCGGCAAGGCCGTGGTGGTCACCGGGGCGGTGCCCGGCTACACCCGCGAGGGGGCGGAGGAGGCGATCATGGCGCGTGGCGGCACGTCGCCGGGGAGCGTGTCGAAAAAGACATTCGCCCTGGTGGTGGGTGACGCCCCCGGCGCCAGCAAGCTCAAGAAGGCGGAGGAGATCGGGGTGCCGAGTGTCGCCGCGGCCTCTTTCGAGGCGTTGCTCGAGACGGGAGAGCTGCCGGGATGAGGTGTCCACCGGATGCGGGTCCGCAATCGGTAGCCTGAGTGCGCCTCCGATGCCGCTGATCACAGATTCCATCGGCCGGGTCCTTGGGAAGCGGTACCGGCTGCTCTCCGCACTGGGCACCGGCGCTTCGGCTCACGTCTTCCTGGCCGAGGACGTGTCGCTGCAGCGCCACGTCGCGGTCAAGGTGTTGCAGCCCGGGCTGGCCACCGATGAGGCCTTCTTGAAGCGCTTCCGGGCCGAGGCGCGCTCGGTCGCCTCGCTCAACCACCCCCATGTCCTGCGCGTCTTCGACTGGGGCGACGACTCGGACGGGCCGTACCTGGTGTTGGAGTATCTCGGCGGGGGCTCGCTGCGCGATCTGCTGGACCGGGACGTGCGGCTGTCGTACGCGCAGGCGGCGCAGCTCGGGACCGAGGTGGCGCAGGGGCTGGCCTACGCACACGTCCGTGGGTTGGTGCACCGTGACATCAAGCCGGCCAATCTGCTCTTCGACGAGGAGGGCCGGGTGCGGGTGGCGGACTTCGGCGTGGCCCGTGCACTGGCCGAGGCGGCGTGGACCGAGCCGGCGGGGGCGATGGTGGGCACGGCGCGCTACATCTCGCCCGAGGCGGCCGAGGGCAAGCCCGTCGACGGCCGGGCCGACGTCTACTCACTGGCTCTGGTGCTGTACGAGGCGGTCACGGGGACCGTCCCGTTCGTGACCGACACGACGATGGGAACGTTGGCGGCCCGGATCGGGCAGCCGCTGCCGCATCACGAGGCGCTGGGGCCCCTGGACGACGTGCTGGCCCGGGCGGCGGCGCCCGACGTGGCGGCCCGGCTCGACGCGGCGGGGCTGGCCGCCCGGCTCGGTGCCCTGGCGACCGCACTGCCGACGCCAGCCCCCTTGCCGCTGGTCATCCCGCACCTGGACGCCACCTCGAACATTCGCGGCTTTCGGCCCCCGGGGGCGTCGGAGCTGTCGGACTCGGGGGTGGTGGCGACGACGTCCTCGACCGCGATCACGTCGGCGACGGCGGTCACGGCGGCGACGGCTGCCGCGCCGGTCGGCACCAGGGCCGGGCCGGGGGAGATCTTCGACGCCGAGCCCAACGGGGCGGGGCCGGGCCGGGCCCGGCGGCCCTCCGACCCCCGCTCATGGTGGGTTCGGCGGCGCACCTGGTGGATCGTGGCGCTGATCGCCGCCCTGGCGCTGATCGTGGCCGCCGGGCTGGTGGCGGCCTTCGAGACCAGCGTCTTCACGCCCTCACACCCCACGCCGGCGCTGGTCAACCTGCCCCTCGCCCAGGCCCGATCGGACGTGGCCAAGGTGCACATGGACCTGAGGTTGGGACCGCCGGTGAAGTCGATCACCGTGGGTGCCGGTTCCGTCGTGTCCCAGAGTCCCAAGCCCGGCGTGACCCAAAAAGAGGGCTCGACGGTCACCGTCGTGGTCTCCGCCGGCAAGCCCGACGTCACCGTGCCGTCCCTGACCGGCATGACGTGCGCCCAGGCGGCGGCGGCGTTGCAGTCGGCGCACTTCCAGTCGGTGTGCGCGCCGGGCGCCTACAACGACAACATCCAGGCCGGCGTGCTGGACCTGTGGTCCATCGGTTCCACCCAGAACCCGACGAAGGCGCCCTACGGCGCCACGATCACGCTCGTCCCCTCGCTGGGTCACTCACCGGCGACGGTGCCCAGCATCCCGACCAGCTACACCTTCCAGCAGGCCCAGGCCGCCTTGCAGGCGGTGGGCCTGACGGCCACCCAGAACCCCGAGTCGAGCACGACGGTCCCCTCCGGGCAGGTGGTCTCGACCAGCCCGGCCAGCGGTGCGTCGGCGCCCTACGGCTCGGCGGTCACGGTCAACGTGTCGACCGGGCCGCCCACCACGACCGTGCCGAACGTCCTGCAAGACACGGTGTCCCAGGCCACGTCGGCCATGCAGAGCGCCGGTCTGAGCGTGTCCGGCGTATCGGGAAATCCGAACAACAGCGTCGTCGGGACGCAGCCCTCCATCGGCTCGACGGTGCCGACCGGTTCTTCGGTCCAGCTGTTCACGCACTAGCGGACGCTCCACTCCGTGGCGCTCCCGTTCGACCCGAGGTGTGACCTCTGCGAGGCGGCGCGCCTGTCGAAGTGGCACCACGAGGATGCCGTGTGCTGGGTGGCCGACTGCGAGGTGTGCGGCGTGCCCATGGTCGTGTGGAAGCACCACGGTCCCACGCCGCCCGATGGCGACGTCGAGCACATGCTGGCGCAGCTGACGCGGGTGGCCGATGCCCGCTTCGGCGCCGGCGAGTGGTCCGTCGACCGGGTCATGCGCCAGATCCCCGACCATTTCCACGCCCACGGGCGCGACCCGAACTGGTGGTTCCGACTGCGCGGACTGCGCTGAGCGACCGGCCCTTCCGGGGCACCTGAAAGGTTGTCGCCCGCCCCAGGCCGCCGAAATTGGCGCCGATAGGGTGGGTCAGATGGAGGTGTCCCCGGCCGAGCGCTCCGACGCGCTCCTCGACCCGGTCTCCGACCCCGGCGGCGGCGCCATGGGCACGCTGGGGGACGGTTCGGTCGAGACGAATTGGTTCGTCCTGCTGCACCGCCGCGTCTCGGCGCGGGCCGTGCGCAGCCCGCGCTACCAGTGGTGGGCCCTAGTCGCCCTCTTGGCCGGGCTGCTGTCCCTCAACATCACCTTCACCGTCTTCGTCGTCGCCCTGCCGACGGTCAAGGACGACTTCCACACGAGCTTCTCGGTGCTGGCGTGGGCCTCGACCGGCCCCCTGCTGGCGTTCGGGGTCGCGGCACCGTTCTTCGGCAAGGCGGGCGACCTCTTCGGCCACCGCCGGCTTTACCAGTTCGGCCTCCTCGGCGCCATGGTGAGCGCGATCCTGACCGCCACCGCGCCCGACGTCGGGATGCTGCTGTTCGCCCGTGCACTCGACGGGGTGCAGGGTGCGGCAACCGGCACGGCGTCGATGGCGATCATCCTCGAGCTGTTCGCACCGGGGGACCGTGTCAAGGCGCTCGGGTGGTGGTCGCTGGTGGGCGCCGGCGGGCCCGTGCTCGGCGTCACTCTCGGCTCGCCCGTGATCCAGTTCTTCGGGTGGCGCACGCTCTTCTGGGGCCAATTGGTGCTCCTGATCATCGCCTCGGCGGTCGTGGCGGTGCTGCTGCCGTCGAGACGACGCGACGGCGTGCGGGGGCGCGGCCGCGGCCGGGACGTCTGGGAAGGCATGGACTGGACCGGGACCTGGAGCCTGGCCGGCGGCGTGACCTCCGCCATGTTGGTCCTGAGTGTCGGCCCCATCGTCGGGTGGACCTCGCCCGCCGTCATCACCGCCGCTGTCGCGGCGGTGGCGCTGGCCGGCGTGTTCGTGTGGCGCGAGGCGACCGGGGCGAACCCGCTCGTTCCCAAGACCTATTGGCGCCGACGCAATTTCATGTTCCCCATGGGCGCCAAGAGCTTCTCGAGCTTCGCCTACTTCGGTGGCTTCTTCTTGTTCCCCTTGCTCATGGAACAGGTCTACGGCTACAGCGTCTCCCAGGTCGGGTTCATCTCGGTCGCCCGCCCCCTCGTCTTCGCCGTCAGCGCGCCGATCGCCGGGTACATGGCCGTGCGCACAGGCGAGCGGACGGCGACGCTGTTCGGTACGGGCGCACTCTGCCTCTCCATGGTCCTCTTTGCCACGCTCGCCCCGTCGTCGGGGCTGCCGGTGATCCTGCTCGCACTGGCCCTGTCCGGGCTTGGCATGGGGGTGTCGATGCCGGCCACCTCGGCGACCATGGCCAACGAGTTGGCCGAGTCGGAGTACGGCGTGATGAGCGCGGCGCAGCTCCTGGCCACCCAGGTGGGGGAGGTGGCGGGGATCCAGGTCGTCTTGACGATTCAGGAATCGATCGCGCGCAGCTCGGGCCTCGGCAACGTGCACGAGAGTACGTCGCTGTTGCACAGCTTCAGCGTCCCCTTCTGGGTCGGTGCCGGAACGGCGGCTTTGGCGGTCGTGTGCGCGCTGTTCATCCGGCCGCTGGCGCGGCCGGCGCGCCGCGCGCAGCTGGTGGCGGACGTCGCCTGACGCGGCGACGGTCGGCTACTCGGTGATGTCCCGCAAGCGCTGGGCGAGCTCGGCAGCATTGGGGTCGGCGGCGGCCGGCGTGGCCTGGAGCGCCATCAACTTGGCCATGTCGCCCTCCACCCGCACCTTGCCCGCCATGAACGCCTGCATCCCGGCCTGGGGATTCCCCTCGATGAGGATCGCCTTCGCGGTCACATAATCGACCGTGACCTTCAGGTCCTGCTCCTCCAGGTGGCCGGTGTCGAGCACGAGCTCGCCGCCCGAGGTGTCCATGTGGGCGAGGATGTCCTCCTCGGAGAACGGCACATCCGTCACCACCAGATTCATCCGCACGACATGGGAGATCGGCGGGGTCTTGCCCTCGTACTCGGCGCGGAGCCGGCGGGCCTCGTCCAGCCACTCGTCGCTCAGGAACGGGTACGACGGCATTGCGGTGCTCCTTCGTCTTCGGTCTGGGTCTGGGCCGGTGCGGAGGACGTCGATGCCCCCGGGGCCATGTGGCCGCCGGAACCCTACTCGCCTCGCCGGTAGGCTGCCGATCGATGCCCGCTCCCGTTCTCCCCGGTGCAGAGCCCTATTCCGCCGTGGGCGACGGCCGTGGCGCGTTGGTCCTGCACGGCTTCACCGGCAACCCCCAATCGATGCGCGGTCTCGCCTTCGCGCTTGCCGACGCGGGGTTCACCGTGGAGATGCCGTTGCTCCCGGGCCACGGGACCGACATCGTCGACATGCTCGACACTCGGTGGGAGGACTGGTCCGGCGCGGCCGAGGCCGCATATACCGAGCTGGCGGCGCGCAGCGACGCCGTCGTGGTCGTCGGACTCTCCATGGGAGGAATGCTCGCCGTGTGGTTGGCCGAGTTCCATCCGGAGATCGCTGCCCTCGCCGTCGTCAACCCCTTGCTCTCGCCGCCCGACGAGGGCACGGTGTCGCTCGTCCAGGCGATGATCGACGATGGTGACGAGGTCGCACCGGGTATCGGTTCGGACATCGCGATGGAGGGTGCGGTGGAGTCCGCCTACCCCGGACTGCCCTTGCGGGCCGCGCTCTCGCTGTTCGCCGCCGCGGCCGAGGTCGAGGCGGAGCTGGCGTCGGTCACCTGCCCCGTGCTCGTCTTCACGAGCGTGCAGGACCACGTGGTGGACCCCCGGTCGAGCGAGCTCCTGGTCGCGGAGGCCAAGGGGCCGGTCGAGCAGGTGAAGCTGGACCGCAGCTTTCACGTCGCGACGCTGGACTACGACAGGGACGAGATCGAGGCGCGCACGGTCGAGTTCGTGTCGGGCGTGCTCCCGCCGCGCCCGTGAGTGGGCGGCCCGACGTCACGCTCAGCCGCGAGGATGTCGTCCACGTGGCGCGCCTGGCCCGGCTGGAGCTGACCGAGGCGGAGGTCGAGCGGTTCACCGCGCAGCTGCGCACTGTCCTCGACTATGCCGCCGACCTGGCCGCCCTGGACCTGGCGCACCTCGAGCCGTCGTCGCACCCCATCGCGATGGTCAACGTCCTCCGGCCCGACGAGCCGCAGCCCAGCCTCGACCGCGAGGAGGTGCTGGCCGCTGCGCCGGCGGTGGAGGACCACCGGTTCCGGGTGCCGCGGATCGGGGGCGCGGCACCATGAGCGCGGTCGGGCTGGCGGCCGACGTCAGGTCCGGGCGGCGGTCGGCCCGCGACGTCGTCGAGGAGGCCTTGGACGCGGTGGCGTCAGGCGATGGCGCGCTCAACGCGTTCCTCGCCGTGCTCGGCGACCAAGCGCGGACGGAGGCCGACCTGGTCGACGCGGCGGTGACCGCCGGGCGCGACCCGGGCCCGTTGGCGGGCGTGCCGGTCGCGCTGAAGGACAACCTGTGCACGCGGGGTATCGCGACCACCTGCGGGTCGAAGATCCTGGAGGGCTGGCGGCCGCCCTACGACGCCACGGTCGTCGAGGCCCTGCGCCGGGCCGGCGCCATCGCGTTGGGCAAGACGAACATGGACGAGTTCGCCATGGGGAGCTCGACGGAAAATTCGGCCTTCGGGCCGACGCGCAACCCGCGCGACACCGCGAAGGTCCCCGGTGGGAGCAGCGGCGGCTCGGCCGCGGCGGTGGCGGCCGGCTTCACCCCGCTCGGCCTCGGTTCCGATACCGGTGGGTCCATCCGCCAGCCCGCCGCGCTGTGCGGCGTGGTCGGGATGAAGCCGACGTACGGCCGGATCTCTCGTTATGGCCTGGTGGCCTTCGCCAGCTCGCTGGACCAGATCGGCCCCTTCGCGACGACGGTGGAGGATGCCGCACTCCTCTTCGACGCCCTGGCCGGGCACGACCCGCGCGACAGCACGTCGTTGCCCTCGGCGCCCGAACCCACCCTGGCCTCGGTGCACGGCGGTGCGGAGGGGGTCCGGGTCGGGCTGTGCCGCGAGCTGGTGGACGGCTGCGCGCCGGACGTGGTGGCGCGGGTGCACGAGGCGGCCGACGCCCTGGCCGACGCCGGGGCGAAAGTGGACGACATCTCGGTGCCCGAGTTCGCCTACGGCCTGTCGGCGTACTACCTCATCGCGCCCGCCGAGGCGTCGTCCAACCTGGCCCGCTACGACGGGGTCCGCTACGGGCTGCGGGTCGACGGCGAGGACGTGGCAGCCATGAACACCGCCACCCGCACGGCCGGGTTCGGGGCCGAGGTCAAACGCCGGGTGATGCTCGGCACCTACGCGCTCTCCGCCGGCTACTACGACGCGTACTACGCGCAGGCCCAGCGGGTGCGCACGCTGGTCATGCGGGCCTTCGACCGCGCCTATGAGTCGGTCGATGTGTTGCTCGGCGCCACCGCGCCCACGACCGCGTTCGCGCTCGGGGCGAAGGTGGACGATCCCCTGGCCATGTACATGAACGATGTGTGCACCGTCCCGTCCAACCTTTCCGGGCACCCCGCGCTGTCGGTGCCCTTCGGGAGCGGCGACGACGGCCTGCCCGTCGGCGTACAGGTGCTGGCACCCGCGCTCGGCGAGGCGGTGCTGTTCCGCGTGGCCCGGGTGGTGGAGGCTCACGCGCCGCCGGGGGCCCGGTCGTGAGCGCGGACTGGGAGATGGTGATCGGCCTCGAGGTGCACTGCGAGCTCGCCACGAGGACCAAGTTGTTCTGCGGGTGCCGCAATGCCTTCGGCGACGAGCCCAATGTCAACATCTGCCCCGTCTGCGTCGGGCTCCCGGGCTCACTCCCGGTCCTCAACGAGTACGCGGTCGAGCTGGCGATGCGGATCGGCACGGCGCTGCACAGCGAGATTCGCCTCTCCGAGTTCGCCCGCAAGAACTACTTCTACCCGGACCAGGCCAAGGACTACCAGATCAGCCAGTACGACCGACCGCTGAACACCGGGGGCTGGCTCGAGCTGCCCGACGGGTTCCGCGTCGGCGTGACCCGGGCCCACATGGAGGAGGACACCGGCAAGCTCACCCATGTCGGGGCGAGCGGGCGCATCAACGCCGCCGACTACGCGCTGGTCGACTACAACCGCTCGGGGGTGCCCCTGGTCGAGATCGTGAGCGAACCCGACCTTCGCTCGGTGGCGCACGCCCGGGCCTATGCCAGCGAGCTCCGGGGGATCCTGGTGGCGACCGGCGCATCCGATGGGCGGATGGAGGAGGGCTCCATGCGCGTCGACGCCAACGTGTCGGTGCGGCCGGCCGGCACGGGTGCGTTCGGCACGCGTTGTGAGATAAAGAACCTCAACTCGTTGCGATCGCTGGGGCGGGCGATCGAGCACGAGGCGGGGCGCCAGATCGCGCTCGTCGAGACCGGGGGCGTCGTGGAGCAGGAGACCCGGCACTGGGACGAGGCCGCGGGACGCACCGAGTCGATGCGCTCCAAGGAGGAGGCCAACGACTACCGCTACTTCCCCGAGCCCGACCTGGTGCCGCTGGCACCCGACGCCACGTGGCAGGAGCGGGTGCGCGTCTCGCTCGGCCCGATGCCGGCCGACCGCCGGGCCGCGTTGGCGACCGCCCTCGGCGGTGCGCCGAGCGACGCCGAGGCGGACCAGATCCGTGCCGTCGTCGACCTCGGCCTCGACAGCCTGGTGCGGGCCGCCACGGAGGCCGGGGCGCCGACGGCGCTGGCGCTGGTTCGTGCCGCCAACGAGGTGGCGGCGCAGAGCGAGGCCGCACGGTCGCTCGACGCGGGCTCGTTCGCCTCTTTGCTCGCCATGGAGTCGGGCGGCCAACTCTCGGCGACGCAGTCGAAGGCGGTGCTCGGGGCGCTGCTCGAGCGCGGCGGGGGAGACCCGGCCGTCGTGGCCAAGGAGATGGGCTTCGAGGCGCTCAACTCCGACACCTTGGACGCGGTGCTCGACGAGGTCATCGCGGCGCACCCCGACGAGTGGGCCCGCTTCGCGGGCGGCGACGACGGCGAGGTGAAGAAGCTGACCGGGTTCTTCATCGGCAAGGTGATGCACGCCACGGCGGGCAAGGCCAACGGCAAGGAGGTGACCGCCGAGCTGCAGCGCCGTCGGAATGCCCCGGCAGGCGGCTGACCGAGCTCTCAGGTGGCGAGCGCCTCCTTCGCGTAGCGGTCCAGGGTGGGACCCACCCAGCGTCCGATCTGGCGGGGCGACGCGGTGGCGATGGGTTGGACGCGCAGGATGTAGCGAGTGAAGGCCAGGCCCATGAGCTGGGAGGAGACCATGGCCGTGCGGCGCTTGGCGATGGCGTCGGTCTCCCCCTCCAGGGGCGCGCGCACCTCCCAGACACGCTCGCTGACGAACTCGCGCATGGCGTCCGCGACGTTGGTCGAGGCGGCCATGGCGGACACGCACGACGCGAAGGACGAGCCGGAGCCCTCGGCGTTGTCCCACATGGTGAGGAACGCCTCGATCGTGCGGGCGCCCGAGAACTCCGGGGCATCCGCAAGCTCCTTGACTTGGCGGGGGTCGAAGGGGAGCGCCATGGCGGCCACGAAGAGGCTGGCCTTGCCGTCGAAATAGTGGTGGACCAGGGCGGGGTCCACGCCCGCCTCGCGGGCCACCGCCCGCAGGCTGGCCCCGTCGTAACCCTTTGCCGCGAAGACCCGCTTGGCGGCGTCGACGATCTGGCCCCGGGTGTCGGCGTTGCCGGGCCTGCGGCCGACGGCGCTCATCACGCGGCGGGCCCGGTGCGGGGCGCCACCGGGAAGTGGAATTGGCGGGTCAGCGGGTATTCACCAGCGGAGAATTCTATGTTAGAACTCATCAGTGGTGAATCATAGGATGGATCGGCCGTGACCATGGAGCCCGCCCCGACGGACATCACGGCGCTCGGGCGGCTCGCCGGGCACTGTTACGACCGGCGGCGCCTGGTGCTGGTGCTGTGGATCGTCGCCATCGTCGGGATCACCGTCGTGGCCCAAGTGGTGGGCACCGACTTCAAGAACAAGTTCACGGCGGGCAACACACCGTCGCAGCAGGCGCAGAATATCCTGGCCGCTCGCTTCCCGACGCAGTCGGGGGACTCGGCCGACGTCGTGTTCCACACCACGACGCCCATGGTCGACAACCGGGCCGCCATCGACAAGGTGGTGGCGAGCGTGCGGTCGCTGCCCTATGTCGAGCGGGTCACGAGCCCCCTCGCACCGGCGGGGGCGCACCAGATCGCGCGGCGCGGCAACATCGCCTTCGCGCAGGTCCAGTTCTCCACCGACACGGCCGACATCCCCACCGGGGCGATCAAGCAGGTGGTCGCAACGGCTCGAGCGGGCGCCCGGCCCGGCTTCCAGGTCGCGCTCGGTGGCAACCCGATCTCCGCCGCGGTGACCGCGGCCCCCGGGTCGAGCGAGGGGATCGGCATCACGGCCGCCCTCATCATCATGTTGTTGGCGTTCGGTTCGGTGGTCGCGATGGGCCTGCCCGTGCTCACCGCGCTCGCGGGCCTCGGCATCGGAGTTGCCCTCCTGGAGCTGTTCACGCACCTCCTCGTCGTGCCGAATTTCTCGCCCGAGATGGCGGCGATGATCGGAATCGGCGTTGGCATCGACTACGCGCTGTTCATCGTCACCCGGTACCGCCAGGGGATCTTCGAGGGGCGCCCGCCGCGCGACGCGGTACGGACGGCCCACATGACGGCGGGCCGCTCCGTCCTCTTCGCCGGGAGCACGGTCGTGATCTCGCTCTTCGGCCTCTACCTGATCGGGCAGGCCTACATGATCGGCCTCGCCACGGCGTGCATCGCCGCGGTGCTGATGGTCCTCGCCGCCGCCCTGACCCTCCTGCCGGCCATGCTGGGCTTCGCCGGCAACGCCATCGACAAGCTGCACGTCCCGGGCCTGCTGCAACGCGGCGGCCCACCGCCCGAGAACGGGTTCTGGTACCGCTGGAGCAGATTTGTCCAGCGGCGCGCCTGGTTGACCGGCACAGTGGCCGTTCTGATCCTCGTCGCGTTGGCCCTCCCGCTCTTCAGCATGCGCCTTGCCTTCACGGACGCCGGCAACGATCCCACGTCACTGACCACGAGACAGGCGTACGACCTATTGGCCGAGGGGTTCGGGCCGGGCTTCAACGGGCCGCTGATCGTCGCGGCCGACATGTCGGGACCCTCGGACCGGGCCACCGTCGAGAGACTCGAATCGTCCATCGCCTCTCATCACCACGGCGTCGCCCTCGTGACCCCGGCGCAGTTCAACGCCTCGAACACCGGCGCGCTGATCGTCGTCTACCCCACGACCTCCCCGCAGTCGTCGCAGACCGAGCAGCTCGTGCAGACCCTTCGGCACGACGTGATCCCGCCGGTGGTGGCCGGGACGGGGGTGAACGCGCAGGTGGGCGGCGAGACGGCGGCCAGCATCGACGCAGCGGGCTTCCTCGGGCACCGCCTCTTCGTGGTGATCGGTGCCGTCCTGGTCTTGTCGTTCCTGCTGCTGATGCTGGTCTTCCGCTCGCTCGTCCTCCCGCTGAAGGCGGTGATCATGAACCTGCTCAGCGTGGGCGCCGCCTACGGCGTCATGGTGGCTGTCTTCCAGTGGGGCTGGGCGGGGCGCTTCATCGGCATCGGCGAGACGGGACCCATCGACCCGTGGATCCCGGTGGCCTTGTTCGTCGTGCTCTTCGGCCTCTCCATGGACTACGAGGTCTTCCTCCTGTCACGCATTCGCGAGGAGTGGTTGCGCACGCACGACAACTCGACATCGGTGGCCGACGGGCTGGCCGTGACCGGGCGCATCATCACGGCGGCAGCCGCCATCATGTTCTGCGTCTTCGGTTCATTCATCATCAACGACCCCCTGCACATTCTCAAGGTGTTCGGCCTGGGGCTGGCCACCGCGGTGTTGGTCGACGCCACGTTGGTGCGCATGGCGCTCGTGCCGTCGATCATGGAGATTCTCGGCCCGGTCAACTGGTGGCTGCCGCGATGGATGGATCGCTCCATGCCGAAGATCGGCATCGAGGTGACGCCGACCCCCCTGCCGTCACCGGCGTGAGCCGCCGTATGCTTGGCGCCCATGAACACGGGCGCGGACGAGCGTGGACGAGCGCGGAACGCGTCGGAGCCCGAGGCCACCTTCGTGTCCCTGAATCCCGGGCGCGACGTGCAGCGGGTCGGGACAGCGGCCTTCCTCGGTGAGGACGTCCGCAAGGTCCACGACCCGGTCTGGGCGGTGATCGGGAACCTCGGGGACAGCCAGTGCTATCTCGGGGTTCCCGAGAAAGTGGCGGCCGTCCAGGCCGCCCTCTCCCGCCGGATTGCCGCGGAGGACCTGCCGGTCCGGCTGATACCACCCGCGTTCACCCTGGGTGTCTCGGACGGACAGCTCAACGGCACCCCGAACATGCGGTTCTCGCTGGTCGGTCGCGAGCTTGTCCACGATGTCGCCGACATGCACTTGGCGGCGAACAGCGTCGCCGGGCTGCTCGCCGTCGTCGCGTGCGACAAGCCCCCGGTGGGGGCCGTCGCCGCGGTGCTCGAGAACAACACGCCCGCGGTCATCCTCTCCGACGGTCCGATCAGGCCGGGGATCGATCCGGAGACGGGTGCCCGGATCGACCTCGTGTCGGCCTTCCAGGTGGTCGACCAGGACGCCGAGGTCCGTGCTCGATTCGCGCTGCACGCCTGCCCCGGCCAGGGCAGCTGCGGCGGCATGTTCACCTACAACACGATGCAGACGTTCATCGCGGTGCTCGGCCTCGAACCGCTCCACATGGTGTCCCCGCCGTCGGATGATCCGCGCCGGCTGTCAGAGTTCCCCGATCAGATGGTCGATTGCCTGCTCGCCATGACGCTGCGGGGCATCCGGCCGCGCGACATCGTGACGCCCGCCGCGCTGCGAAACGCCTTGACGGTCGCCATCGCCATGGGTGGTTCGACCAACGTGCTGTTGCACAGTGTCGAGATCGCCCGCGCGGCGGGCCTCGACCTCTGGGCAGACGTCCTCAGCCAGGAGGCCTTCAACCAGCTGGCCCGGCGGCTGCCGGTGCTGGTCAACATGCGACCTTTCGGTGAGTACTCCATGGTGGACGTGGACGCCAACGGTGGACTGCAGGTCATCGTGCGAGAGCTCCTCGAGGCCGGTTTCCTCGAGGGTGAAGCGATCACCTGCACGGGCGAGACCCTGGCCGAACAGCTCCGACGGCTCGCGCCGCCGTCTCCGGATCAGGACGTGATCTACCCGGTCGAGAAGCCCTTCAAGGACACGGGTGGCCTTCGCTTGCTCCGCGGGAACCTCGCCCCCGAGGGCGGCGCCATCCTCAAGGTCGCCGGGGTCGAGGGTGGGGTGAAAGACGGCGTCTTTCACGGTCGGGCCCGCGTGTTCAACGGTGAACGGTCGCTCATTGAGGCCCTCGACCGTCGCCCCGACAGCTTCCAGGACGACGACATGGTGGTGATCCGCTACGAGGGCCCGCGGGGCGCACCGGGCATGCCGGAGCTGCTCGACCCCACCTCGCGGATCACGGCCCTGTGCCGCCAGCGCCACATCACAATCGCGTTGATGACCGACGCACGCTTCTCCGGGGGATCGGTCGGTTTGGTCATCGGCCACGTGGCGCCCGAGGCACACCTCGGCGGGCCGATCGCGCTGGTCGAGGACGGCGACACCATCGTGGTCGACCTGAACACCGATGGGCTCGACTGCGTGGAGCTGGACGACCCCGGGCTGGCGGAGCGTCGCGCCGCGGCCTGGCGAGCGGCGGCCGAGGGCAATGGGGGCGTCCACCCGGACGTCGTGCCGGTGACGGACAGGGTCCTGGCGCGCATGCGCGCCACGGCGCTTCCCGCCCTCCTCGGGGGCGGCATGGCGACACCGTTGCCGTCCTGACCGGTCCCTTCGTGGGCTCGGGCCGCGGCGGCCCTCCGGCGCGTGGAGCCCCGCCCCACCGCGGGGGGCCGGCCAAACGTGCCCGGTGGTCGCCGCAACGGCTTGTCCTGGCGCCCCCGGGCATGCCACAATGGTCGGCAATGCAAGCGCGTCGTGCCCGACCCGAGATCCTGGTACTCCTTACATAGGCGCGCGTCCACATCGCAACGCGCGCCTTTCGACCTCCCGCTCCGGGGGGTCGTTTCAATTTCCGGACCGATTCGACCGAGAACAACACAACAGCGGAACAGGGGATGACATGAAGCTGACTGGGGCTCAGGCCCTCATCAAGAGCCTCGAGATGCAGGGGGTCGACGTGATGTTCGGCCTGCCCGGCGGCGCCATCCTGCCCGTCTACGACCCCATCATCGACTCGTCCATCCGCCACATCCTGGTCCGCCACGAGCAGGGGGCCGGCCACATGGCCGAGGGCTACGCCATGGTCACGGGACGCCCGGGCGTGGCCATCGTGACGAGCGGCCCCGGTGCCACCAACATCGTCACGCCCCTGGCCAACGCCTACATGGACTCGACCCCGCTCATCGTGGTGTCGGGCCAGGTGGCGACCGGCTCCATTGGTACCGACGCGTTCCAAGAGTGCGACATCACCGGGGTCACGATGGGGATCACGAAGCACAACTGGCTCATCAAGCGCGCGGAGGAGATCCCGCGTGTGGTCGCCGCCGCCTTCCACGTCGCGACGACCGGGCGGCCGGGCCCGGTGCTGATCGACCTGCCCAAGGACATTTCCAACGCCACCATGGAGTGGTACTGGCCGTCGTCGGTCGACGAGCTGGACCTTCCGGGCTACCACCCGGTGACCTTCGGCGACCCCGTGCTGGTGGGCCACGCCGCCGAGCTGATCGCCGCCGCGCGCCGACCCGTCCTCTACGTCGGCGGTGGGGTGCTCAAGGCGCGCGCCGCCGAGGCTTTGCGGGCGCTGGCCGATCGCACCGGTATCCCCGTCGTGACGACGCTGATGGCCCGCGGCGCCTTCCCCGACGCGCACCCCCAGGCGCTCGGGATGCCAGGGATGCACGGCCATTACACCGCGGTGACGGCCATGCAGAAGAGCGACCTCTTGGTCAGCTTGGGAGCCCGCTTCGACGACCGGGTGACCGGGAAGATCAGCGCCTTCGCACCCGACGCCAAGATCATCCACGTCGACATCGACCCCGCCGAGCTGGGCAAGGTGCGGGTCCCCGACGTGGGTATCGCAGGGGACTGCCGCAAGGTGATCGAGGAGCTGTTGCTGGCCATGGACGCTCGCGGCGATCGGCCTGTCGTGCAGAACCTCGATCCGTGGTGGCACCAGATCAACGAGTGGCAAGAGCGCTTCCCGCTCCACTACGTCGACGCCGACGGGGGTGCCATCAAGCCGCAGAACGTTGTCGAGCAGCTGCGCGACGCGGCGCCCGTCGACACCATCGTCGTCGCCGGTGTCGGACAGCACCAGATGTGGGCCTCGCAGTACTGGAGCTTCGAGTACCCCTACACCTGGGTCAACTCTGGCGGCGCGGGCACGATGGGGTTCGCCGTCCCGGCCGCCGTCGGTGCCAAGGTGGGCCGGCCGGATCGCACCGTCTGGGCCATCGACGGTGACGGGTGCTTCCAAATGACGGCCCAGGAGCTGGTCACGGCGAGCTCCGAGCAGATCCCGGTCAAGATCGCCATCCTCAACAACGCGTACCTCGGCATGGTCCGCCAGTGGCAGGAGATGTTCTACGAGGAGCGTTACTCCGAGGTCTACCTGTCACCTGACCTGCCCGACTACGTGAAGTGGGCCGAGGCGATGGGTTGCGTGGGCATCCGGGCCGAATCGCCGGAGGACGTCGGGCCGGTCATCGAGAAGGCCAATGCCATCGACGACCGCCCGGTCGTGGTCGACTTCCGCACCGACGCCTTCGAGAAGGTGTTCCCGATGGTGCCGGCCGGTGCCTCCAACGACGACATCGTCGTGCACCCCGACCAGGGGGCAACGCGGTGACGCCCGTCGAGCTGAGCGCACTGGCGGGCGGAAAGACCCCCTCGCCCCGACACCACATCCTCTCGGTCCTGGTGGAGAACAAGGCCGGGGTGCTGGCCCGGGTCGCGGGGCTGTTCAGCCGCCGGGGCTTCAACATCTACTCGCTCGCGGTGGCCCCGACGGACATGGACGAGAAGTTCAGTCGCATCACCATTGTGGTGGACGTGGAGTCGGCACCCCTCGAGCAGGTGATCATGCAGCTCGACAAGCTCGTCAACGTCGTGTCCATCGACGAGCTCTCCCCGGCCGAGGCGGTCGAGCGTGAGCTGTTGCTGGTGACGGTGGCGGTCGGGCCGACCGAGCGGTCGCAGGTCATTCAACTGGTCGGGGTCTTCGGGGGCGAGGTGGTCAGTGTGGGTGGCGACCGCCTCACCGTCATGTTGGCCGGCCGGCCCGAGAAGGTCGACGACCTCGAAGGCCTGTTGGAGCAGTACAGGGTCGTGGAGCTCCAACGGACGGGCCGCGTCGCCCTGCCTAAGCTGACACGCCACTGAACGCCGAGCACGAGACCGAGTTCGAGGAGAAAGAGCTGACGCCATGGCCAAGCTGTACTACGAATCTGACGCTGATCCCAGCCTGATCGCAGGCCGCAAGGTCGCCATCTTGGGCTACGGCTCCCAGGGGCACGCCCATGCCCAGAACCTGCTGGAGTCCGGCGTGGACGTCCGGGTCGCGCTGCGTGAGGGCAGCTCGAGCACGCGCAAGGCCGAAGAGGCCGGGCTGCGGGTCATGTCGCTCGCGGACGCTGCGGCGGAGGCCGACGTCATCATGATCCTCCTCCCGGACACCGAGCAGAAGGCGGCCTACGACGAGTTCGTGGCGCCCAATCTCAACGACGGCGACTGCCTCATGTTCGCCCACGGGTTCAACATCCGTTTCGGCCAGGTCGTGCCGCCCCCGGGGGTCGACGTGGCCATGGTCGCACCCAAGGGCCCGGGCCACCTGGTCCGCCGGACCTACACCGAGGGCGGCGGCGTGCCGTCACTCATCGCCGTGCACCAGGACGCCACCGGGAAGGCGCGCCAGCTCGCCCTGTCCTACGCCCACGCGATCGGGGCCACGCGTGCCGGCGTGCTCGACACGACCTTCGACGAGGAGACGGAGACCGACCTCTTCGGGGAGCAGGTGGTGCTGTGCGGCGGCCTGACGGCGTTGGTGACCGCAGGGTTCGAGACGCTGGTCGATGCCGGCTACCAGCCGGAGTCCGCCTACTTCGAGTGCCTGCACGAGCTCAAGCTCATCGTGGACCTGATGTACGAGCAGGGCATCGCCGGGATGCGCTACTCCATCTCCGACACGGCCGAGTACGGCGACCTCACCCGCGGCCCACGCGTCATCGACGCTGCCGTCCGGGCCGAGATGCAGACGATCCTCGAGGAGATCCGCAGCGGTGCCTTCGCCGAGGAGTGGATTGCCGAGAACAAGGCGGGGCGCCCCCGCTTCCAGGCCCTGCGCGAGGCGGGCCAGGCGCACCAGATCGAGTCCGTGGGCCAGGAGCTCCGGGCCATGATGCCCTTCATCTCGGCCGGGAAGACCCGGGTCCAGGACGCTTCGGGTGGCTGACCAGGGCTAAACGGGTCAAGCCCCTGGGGGAGCCTTGACTATGACATCATAATGATGTCATAGTGGCACTATGAAGATGTCACTGGTGGTCGAAGGCTTGTGTTCCGACGCGATCAGCGTGGGCGACCTGGGCGACGACACGGTGGCCGAGGTCGCCGAGCGCATTGCCCGCCTGCTGGGCCGGTCCGCTCCGGCCCGCATCCTCGACCTGCTCTCGGACGCCGCCGCGGAGCTGTCGGGCGAGTTGCCCGACGGGAGGGTGGAGATCCGGGTCGCCGGTGACGACGTGCACCTGGCCTACGTCGAGGACGAGCACGCCCCCGCCGCGGGTGACGGTGAGTCGGACCCCTCGGCCCGCATCACCCTCCGCCTGAGCGAGAGCCTCAAGGCCAGGGTCGAGGAGGGCGCAACGAGCGAGGGTGTCTCCGTGAACTCCTACATCGTGCGGGTGCTGGAGCGGGGGGCGTCGAACAGCCGGAGCCGAACCGGTCGCGCGGGAAACCGCCTGCGTGGCTACGGCACGACCTGAAGGGAGCATCAGACATGGAGAAGTCATACGAGACGCCGGGAGTGGTTCGCCTCTTGGTCCAAAACGAGGTCGGCCTCGTGGCAATTGCCGCCCGCCAGACCGAGACGACCGTCGTCTCGCTCGAGCCGGGGGTGTCCGGGGCGGAGGAGCTCGTCGAACGTGCGGTGGTCGAGATGCGACCGTCGCCCGAGGGTCACGTCGTAGACGTGAAGGTCCCCAAGATGCACGGGCGGCGCTTCCTGCGCCGCAACGCGGTCATCGTGAGAGTCGAGCTGCCCGAGCGGAGCGACGCCAAGGTGTTCGCCGGTTCGGCCGACGTCGAGATCACCGGGCCCGTCGGCACGGTCGAAGTCAGCACGGCAAGTGGGGACGTCTTCATTGACGACGTGGCCGCGGACGTGATCGGCAAGACGGCGAGCGGCGACATCACGCTCGGCAATGTGGGTGGCGAGCTCCGGGTGCACACGGCGTCGGGTGACCTGCGTTGCTCCAGCGTGGCGGGAGCCGCCCTGTTCGCGACCGCCTCGGGCGACCTCGAGGTCGGCGCGGCGAGCAAGCGGGTAGAGGTCAAGGCCACCTCCGGGAACGTCCGACTCGGCGAGCTCTCCCACGGGGCCCGGATCATGAACGTGTCCGGCGACGTGCGCATCCTCTCGGTCGACGAGGGCACCCTCCACGTGCGCTCGGTGTCGGGGAACGTCTCGGTGGGCGTGGCCAAGGGCGTCGATCTCCACGTCGACGTGGAGACGCTGTCCGGCGCCGTCAACTCCGAGATCCCGCTCGACGAGAACCCGGGGACGGGCACCCGCCGGGAGACCCGGGTGGACCTCAGCGTCCGCAGCGTGTCGGGCAACGTCGACATCGCGCGGGCGCACGAGCAGGTCGCCTGAGGCTTCCGAGCCGGAAGGCCCGCGTCGCGGGCGCACGTGTCGCGACGTACCGCTACATTCGGAGCCGACAAGGAGGTGCCCGTGCCGCAGACCCGCCTCGACGAGCCGGTCGAGTACGCGGCCCTCATGCAGCACCGAGAGAAGGTGGACCGGTTGGACCTGACGCCGCAGGGCCGGGGTGACTTTTACGCGGGCCTGGACTACTGACGTGCCCTTCGTCCGACCCTCCGAGATGCTGGCGGGCGAGCCCCTCCCGGGGTGGAGCGGCCGCTTCCTCCATTCCGCGAACATGACGTTCGCTCACTACGCGATTGCCCCGGACGCCGCTCCATTGCACGAGCACCAGCATCCGCAAGAGGAGGTGTGGCACATCATCGAGGGCGAGGTGGCTCTCTCCATCGCCGGCGAGGAGCAGGCGCTCGACGCCGGCTGCGTGGCAGTGGTGCCACCCGACACCCCGCACTCGGTGCGGCCGCTGTCCGCGTGCCGGGCCATCATCGCGGACTATCCGCTGCGGCCCAACCTGCCGGGCCAGTCCAACTCCGGCTAGCGCCTCGCCGCCAGGCGCGGCCAGGGCGCCGCTCGCGGCGGCCAGACTGTCGGCGGTGCATCGTCGATCGCTGCGGTCCTTCGTCGTGATGCTCCTCGTCGTGGCAACGGCCGTCGTGGTGGCCCGGCCCGGAACCGGCTCCGCCGCCGACCTCGGTGGGCCCGCGGCGGTCTCGGGGGCGATCCGGGCCCCCGGCGGGTCGTACCTCTACGACCACCAAGGTCGCATCGTGTTCTTCCACGGCGTCAACGCCGTGTACAAGCACCCGCCTTACGAGCTCTATCCCGACCCCGGCAAGCCCTGGAACTTCTCGACCGCGGACGCCGCGCTGATGGCGCGGCTCGGCTTCAACGTGGTGCGTCTGGGAATGACGTGGAGCGGACTCGAACCAGGGACGGCGCCGGCCAACGACCCCGCAATCTGCGGCCGCGGGACTCCGACCAATCCGCACCAGTTCAACCTGATGCTGTTCGACCGGTACGTGAACCGGGTGCGAGAGACGGTGGATCTGCTCGGGCGCTTCCACATCTACACGATCCTGGATATGCACCAGGACGTCTACAACGAGCTGTTCGACGGCGAGGGTGCGCCGCGGTGGGCCGTGTGCACGAACGGCGTCGCGAGCGTCAACCCCCCGGGACGGTGGTCATTGGAGTACACCACGACTGCCGCCGGCATCGCCTTCGGCCACTTCTGGAAGAACAACGTGCGAGGCGACCTCCAAGGCCAGTACGACCGTATCTGGGGCGACGTGGCACGCGCCTTCCGCGGCAACCGGTGGGTCCTGGGCTACGACCCCTTCAACGAGCCCTTTTCCAAGTCCTTGGTCCGCTTCGGCGACGAGCACTTCGATGCCGAGCTCGAATGCTTCTACACCGGGCGGCACCAAATCGGTGCTCCGTTGCACGGTGCGCCAGCTCTGCACTGCCCGACCGACGATCCCCGGAACGGCGTCGTGCCCACCATCCTGGCTGCCGATCCCACCCATCTCGTCTTCGACGAGCCCGACAACTTCGCGAGCCGTGGCTTTCCGACCTATCTCGGTCCGATGAACCTGCGAAACCTCGTCTTCAACGTCCATATCTACTGCAGCGCACGGAGTCCGGTGAGTGGGAACCCCACCGACTTGGCCCTCTGCGCCCATCAGGACCTGCACTCGCTCGGTGTCCGAGCCGAGGACCGACCCGAGTTGGCCTCGAGCGCCCAGCCGGGAGGGCCGCCGATGATGGTCACCGAGTTCGGGGCGACGAGCAGCGCAGCCTTCCTGTCGACGATCACCGCCGCGTTCGACGCGCAACAGGTGGGCTGGGTCTACTGGGCCTGGAAGTACTACGGCGATCCCACCGGGAGCGGGTCCGAGTCGCTGGTGATGGCCGACGGCCGACTGCGCTCGACGGTACGTGTCCTGAGCCGCGCCTACCCCGAGGCGGTGGCCGGTATTCCGATCTCGTTCGACTACTCCCCGTCGAGAGGGGTGTTCCACCTTGCCTACGTGCCGAACCACCGCATCCACGCGCCCACCGTGGTCTTCGTGCCCACCGCCATCCGCTATCGCAACGGCTACTGCGCCCGTGCAACCGGTGCACGGGTCACCTCGACGCCCGACAGCGACCTGCTCGAAGCCGACAACACCAAGTCCGGTCACCGGGTGACGGTGGTCGTCACTCCGGGCCGGTGCCAGGGCCGCAGCGCGCGTCGGCACCGGGCCTAGGGTGGCCACATGTGCCGAAACATCACCACACTGCGGGGACTGGAGCCGGCCGCCACGCCGCAGGAGATCGAGGCGGCGGCGCGCCAGTACGTCCGGAAGGTCAGCGGCGTCCAATCGACGTCGCCGCAGACCGAGGAGGCGTTCGAGCGTGCCGTGACGCTGGTCACCGAGGCGACCGCGACACTCTTGGCCGCGCTCCCGCCGCGCCGCCAGCCGCCGCCGACGCTGCCTCCGCTCCGACGGATCACCGCCAGGGCCGGTTCCGTTTGAATATGCCTTGACAGGAATATTCTTTTCGGAGAATATTAGCTGGGTGACGGCGACATTCGACGTGGTGGCCGAGGTGAGCCGCCGGCGCATCCTCGATCTGCTGGTGCACGAAGAACGACCGGTCGGCGACCTGGTCGAGCTCTTGTCGCTGAGCCAGCCGACCGTCTCCAAGCACCTCAAGGTCCTGCGCGAGGCGGGCCTGGTCGAAGCACGCACCGACGCGCAGCGCAGGATCTACCGGGTCCGGCCCGAACCTTTGCGCGAGATCGACGAGTGGCTGGCTCCGTACCGGCGGAGGTGGGCCGCGCACCTCAACGCGCTCGAGCGCCATCTCGAGATCATGGAGAACAGCGACGACGAGCCATGGGCATGAACCGGCCCGACGACCACGACGAGGCCATGTTGGAACGCGAGGGTGAGCGTTCGATTCTGCGCTTCCGGCGTCATCTGCCGCATTCCCCGGACAAGGTGTGGCGGGCCCTGACCGAGGAGGCACACCTCGCCTCGTGGTTCCCGACCACCGTGGAGGGGGAGCGCACGGCGGGCGCACCTCTCCACTTCTCCTTCCGCGACTCGGAGGGTCAGCCCTTCGACGGCGAAATGCTCGCCTTCGACCCGCCGTCGCTGATGGAGCTGCGCTGGGCCGATGACGTCCTTCGCTTCGCGCTGGAGCCCGAGGGGACCGGTTGTGTCCTGCGCCTGAGCGTCACCTTCTCCGAGCACGGTAAGGCGGCGCGGGACGGGGCCGGGTGGCACGTCTGTCTCGAACGGCTTCAGGCCGTGTGTGACGGCACGGACGCGTCCGGGCCAACGTCGGAGCGCTGGCAGGTCGTCCACCCGACCTACGTCGAGCGGTTCGGACCCGCAGCGTCGACCATCGGACCCCCAGGGCACTGAGCGGCGGACCTCCCTAGACTGGCTCGCGCCCCGGAGTCGCACGATCTGGTTTCCCCGTCGCGAGGGCGCGTGCGCAGGTGCCGCCGTGCGATCAGCGGATCGAGACCGGGCCAGTCGAGAATGGATTCCCCATGAGCATGCAGGGCAGGGTGGTCGTCGTGACCGGCTCCAACACGGGCATCGGACTCGAGACGGCCGTGGGCGTGGCCGCACTCGGCGCCACCACGGTGCTCGCCTGCCGCAGCACGGACAAAGCAGAGGTGGCGGCCAAGGAGGTCACGCAGCGCACCTGGAACGACGACGTCCACATCGTGACCTTGGACCTGGCTGACCTGGTGTCGGTCAAGCAGGCGGCCGAGGACGTGCTCTCCCGCTGGGATCGCCTCGATGTCCTCGTGAACAACGCGGGCGGCACGTGGTCGGAGCGCACGCTGACGGCGCAGGGCTTCGAGCACACGTTCGGCGTGAACCACCTGGGCCACTTCTACCTGACGAACCAGCTGCTGCCTCGGTTGTGCGATGCGGCGGCGCCGAGGATCGTCAACGTGACGTCGGTGGGTCATCACTTCGCGTCGAAGGGCATGCGCTTCGACGACCTGCAGAGCGAGCGCCACTACGACGGGATGGACGCCTATTGCCGGTCCAAGTTGGCCAACGTGCTCTTCACCCGGGAGCTCGCCCGCCGGCTCGCCGGCTCGGGCGTCACCGCCAATGCGGCCCATCCCGGATGGGTGCGCAGCCGGTTCGGCATGGACGGCGACCTCTCGGGGGCGATGGGCCTGGGGATCCGCGTCGTACGCCCGTTCCAGGTCACCCCGGCGCGGGGCGCCCGGACCTCCGTCTATCTGGCCACCTCGCCCGAGGTGGCGGGCCGCACCGGCACGTACTGGGTGCGGTGCAAGCCCGGCCACGTGGATCGGCGGGCCCAGGACGACGCCGCCGCGGCTCGCCTGTGGGACGAGAGCGAGAAGCTCCTCGCCTCGGTTGGTTTCGCCCTTCCCTGAAGGCGGCCGAAGCGCTCGAGTCAGGCGTCCCTGGTCGCCATCCGCCACGCCCCGAGGGCGGTCCAGAACACCAGCCAGCCGACGATCACCAAGGACGCCACCAGGGTGGATTCGGGGATCAGCGCCGGCCCGCCGCCACCGCCGGGGCCTCCGCCGCTGAACGGCGTCGGTAGGCCCCCCGGTTCGATGTGGGCCATGGCCACGCCCACGATGCCCCGCTCGGCGTTGAGCAAGTGCGAGATGACATGACGGCTGAAGATCGGCGTCAGGATCAACTCGAGCACCACGAGGAGGATCACCGACACCGTGCGTTGTCCTATCAGCGAGGCCAACCCGAGGCCCACGGTGAACCCGATGGTCGCCTCGAGCGCAATCCACAGCCCGACGTCGATCATCAGCGAGGTCGATGGGACCAAGAAGTTCGAGTGATAGTCCGCGTAGTCCTGGTTGGCGACGCCTACGGCGAAAGCCCGAATTTGAGCCGGAGATTCGGTGCTGGGCACCGTGATGGTCCCCTTCGGCGTTTTGATGACCGTCCCCGGCGGGGGACCGCTCGATTGTCCGTTGCCACAGGGCACGTTCGGCGGCGGAGCGTTTAGCCCTTCGCCTCCCCCGAAGTTGAAGTTGCAGATGACCTCGTCGGCATGGTTGGACGCCCACGTGTCGAGGCCCTGCTTCGTCAGGCCGGAGGGGACGGTGACGCCGTCGTAGTTCAAATGCGTGGGGGCGGCGAACACGCACACGACACAGACGATGGTGTAGCCGACGGCCACCATGCCGATGACGATGGCCAGCCCGGCGGGGATGCGCGCGAAGTACAGGGCCACGCGGGAACGGCCGGTGATCACCAGGTGGCGGAACATGCCCTCGGTGAGGTCGACCGACCCCGCCGTGCAGCCCACGACGGCCGCCACGATGAACCCGAAGACGTACATGAAGCCGGCCACCAGCGTGGTGAAGATGCTGTATCCCCCGGCGGGACCGTAGGACTTGGGATCAACGGCGTGGGAGATGAGGCGTACGCCGAGGAAGATGACGGGGATGCCGATGTTGACGGCGATCAAGGCGATCATCAGGCCGCGCCGCTTGCGCAGCTCCATGAACCGCGTGGTGATCATGCCCCAGGTCGGGATCCACGAGCCGCGGTGGTCGCTCCGCGTCACCGCCGGGATCGGAACGGGAGCCGGACTCGGCGTGGGTGCGCCGACATCGGAGATCGTCGTCATTCCGGCGCCCCCAGACGGCTCGTGACCTCGAGGAACCACGCCTCGAGCGACGCTTGGATGTGCTGCAACCGGTAGACCGAGATCCCGCCTTGCACCAGGAGGCGGTTGATCTCGGCGATCGCTTCGCGATCGGTCGCTTCCGGCAGCGAGATGGCGAGCCCGTCCGGGCCGACCTGGACGTGCGCCCCGAGCGCGGTGCCGTCGAGCAACGTGCGAGCTCGTTCGGGCTGGGAGCACTCGACCTGCACCTCGAAGGAAGAACCGGCCAGGAGTTGGGAGATCGGTCCCTGCCGGATGACCTTGCCCCGGTCGACGATGGCCACCGCGTCGCAGGTCCGCTCCACCTCGTCGAGCAAGTGGGATGAGAGCACCACGGTGCGCCCCTCGGCCACCAGCGACTTGATCATGTCGCGCATCTCGAGCATGCCGGCGGGGTCGAGCCCGTTCATGGGCTCGTCGAGAATGAGGAGCTGGGGGTCGCCGAGCAGGCACGCGGCGACGCCGAGGCGCTGGCGCATGCCCATGGAGTACTTCGACACCTTGTCGTCGGCCCGATGAAGGATGCCCACGCGCTCGAGCGACGGCTCGATCCGGTCCTTCGCCACCGGCTCGCGGGCGGCGGCGAGGATCTGGAGGTTCTGGCGTCCGGTGAGGTGGGCGTGGAAGCGCGGCTCGTCGACGATCGCACCGACTCGGGCCAGGGCCCGGTCACGCTGGCGGGGGACGGGATAGCCGAGCAGCGACATGGTGCCGCTGTCGGCGTGGGTCAAACCGAGGAGCACCCGGATCAACGTCGTCTTGCCGGCGCCATTGGGACCGAGATAGCCGAAGGCACAGCCGCGTGGGACGAGGAGCTCCACGTCGTCGACGGCGACGTTCGGCCCGAACCGCTTGGTCAATCCGTGGGTCTCGACGGCCCACTGGCCGGCGCCGGCGGACACCGGCGGAGAGTTGGCCAGCGTGGTGGTGCTCATCCTCAGACCTGCGCTTTCTCGTGTTCGGAGACGTATAGAGAGCTCACCCGACCACCCCGCCGAGTCGACATACTGGGTATACCACACTCTATCTTGTGATGCAAGGCACCTCCGGTTGGAGGTCGGGGGCGCCCGGACTCAGGAAGCTTCGCTGCCTCGTTTGGGTCGGCCCCGGGTGGGGAGCGGGGCCGCCTGCGCCGGCATGCGCCCGGCGTGACGCAGGGCCCGGCGCAACAAGAGTTCGACCTGCGCGTTGACGCTGCGGAACTCGTCGTCGGCCCAGCGGATCAGCGCGTCGTGGACGGCGGGATCCACCCGCAGCAAGACCTGTCGGCGTTCGCTCACGTATAGAGCGAACCCGCGTTCACGACGGGAGACGGCGGTTGGTCAGCGCAGAGGACGACCATGAGGTTGCTCACCATGCTGGCGGTCCGCTCCTCGTCGAGCGAGACGACGCCACCCTCGCTCAACCGGTTGAGCGCCATCTCCACCATGCCCACCGCGCCCTCCACGATCCGCGAGCGCGCCGCCACGACGGCGTTGGCCTGCTGGCGGCGCAGCATCGCCTGCGCGATCTCTGCCGAGTAGGCGAGGTGGGAGATGCGGACCTCGACGACCTCGACTCCAGCCACGGCTATCCGTTCTGCCACCTCTCGGGCGAGCTCGGCGGCCACGACGTCGGTGGAGCCGCGCAGCGACGTCCCGCCCCCCGAGCTGTCGTCGTAGGGGTGGCTCGTCGCCACGTGCCGCAAGGCGGACTCGGCCTGCACCGAGACGAAGTTCTCGTAGCTGTCCACCGCGTAGGTCGCCTTGGCGCTGTCGGCAACCTGCCAGACCACGATCGCCGCAATCTCGACCGGATTGCCGTCGGCGTCGTTGACCTTCAAGTGGCCGGTCTCGAAGTTGCGAACCCGCACGCTCACCCGGCGCCTGAGGGTGAGGGGCAGTACCGCCCAGAACCCGGCCCGGCCGACGGTGCCGACGTACCGCCCGAAGAACTGCACCACCGATGTCTGTCCGGGGGCCACCACCACCAGCGAGGACGCCACCAGCAGGGTGGCGACCAGTGGCAGCCACAGCCATCCGGTGCCGTCGCGGGCGGCGACCACGGTCCCCGCGACGCACCCGGCGAGCACCACCATCCCCAGCCAGCCGCTGACCGCCAGGGCGGAGCGTTGGCGGATGTCGACCCGGGCTCCTTGCTGTCCCACGGGCTCCGCACTGGTCGCTGACACCACGGTGCTCATGGCGTGCTCCTTCAACTTAAAGTGATATCAAATTGATATCACTTTAAGCACACCTCGTCAACCAGCCGGGGTTACGACCGAGGGGACGAGTCAGCGGTCACGCGCCGTACATGCAAGCACTGGTCGACGCCGAAACGGGAAATGGTCCGTTGATCCATCAGGGGGAACTCGGACGAGACGTCCGCCATGGCAACGATCTCCGGTTGGTCAACCTCATAGGTCCTGCCTTCGTCGACGATGGTGGCCGATCCACTCGCCCGCACGTTCTTGAGCCAGTCGGCCCGGGTGCCGTAGGGCAACGCAATCAGGAAGCCCTCGTCGGTCGCGGTGGCTCGGACGGGCGTCTCGTGGGGCTGGCCGGTGGTCCGGCCCCTATGGCGGATGATCGACGCGTACGCGCCTGGCGTCCCAGCCGACTCCATCGCGCGCCGGTTGGTGACGTCGCGGTTGAAGCGCCGGACCGCGTCGAGAACCAGCGGCGACTTCATTCTCATGCCGACGAGCAGCACGGCTGCGACGCCCATCACCACGAACACCACGCCTCCGACCATCTTTGCCACTGCCTTCACGACGGTCACCTCCTCGATGCATCCCCTTCCCCCGGAGGTCGGTCGCAAACGGACGGCCGCTCAGAGCTTCCGTCCTCTCTTCTGGTCGCCGGCTTCAGTTCGCCAGTGCGCCCACCACGTGGGTGATGCACCCGCACAGGGAGGCCACGTCATCGGGCTCGATGGCGGGGAACATGGCGATGCGTAGCTGGTTGCGGCCCAGCTTGCGATAGGGCTCGGTGTCCACGATCCCGTTGGCTCGCAGGACCGCCGCCACGACGGAGGCGTCGACCGCATCGACGAAGTCGATCGTGCCAACGACGTGGCTACGGTCGGCGGGCTTCTCGACGAAGGGCCGGGCGAAGCCGGACTGCTCCGCCCAGGTGTAGAGGATCTCGGCCGAGCGATCACAACGCGCCGCCGTCCACGCCAGCCCGCCGTTGCCGTTCATCCAGTCGAGCTGTTCCGCCAGGAGGAAGATGGTTGCCAGCGCCGGCGTGTTGTAGGTCTGATCCTGCACGGAATTGTCCACCGCGGTCTTGAGGTCGAGGAAGGTGGGGATCCAGCGCCCGGAGTCCGCGATCCGCTCCACCCGCTCGAGCGCGGCCGGCGACATGAGGGCGATCCAGAGCCCGCCGTCGCCGGCGAAGCACTTCTGTGGCGCGAGGTAGTACACGTCGAACTCGGCTGGGTCGACCCGGAGCCCGCCGGCGCCCGACGTGGCGTCGACGGCCACCAGCCCGCCGCCCCGCGCGGGAAGCGCGGCGCCGTCGGGCCGCCGGATCGCCATGGCGACGCCGGTCGAGGTCTCGTTGTGGGTGAGGGCGTAGAGGTCCACCGAGGCGTCGGCCCGTGGCAGCGGGTGCGTGCCGACCTCGGACTCGATCACCTGGGGGTCCTTCAAGTGTGGCGCTGCCTTGGCGCACGCGGCGAACTTGGAGGAGAACTCGCCGAAGCTGAGGTGCTGGCTCTGCTCCTCGATGAGGCCGAACGTGGCCGCGTCCCAGAAACAGGTGGTGCCGCCGTTGCCGAGGACGACCTCGTAGCCGTCAGGGAGGGAGAAGAGTTGGCGGAAACCGGTGCGCACCCGGCCCACCTGCGCCTTGACGGTCTTCTGGCGGTGACTGGTACCGAGATACGTCTGGGCCACCTTCGCCAGGGCCTCGACCTGCTCGGGCCGGACCTTGGAGGGTCCCGATCCGAAGCGACCGTCGGAGGGGAGGAGCTCGGTCGGAATTCTGATGTCAGGAGTCTGTGGCACGTATGAAATCATGGCATTCGTGACGACACCCACATCCACGCAGACCGAGCTCCGCCGGATCTCGCGGCGCGCCGCTGCGGTTGCGCCGTCCGCCACCCTCGCCGTCGACGCCAAGGCCAAGGCGCTGCAAGCGGCGGGGGAGCACGTCATCGGCTTCGGAGCGGGTGAGCCGGACTTCCCGACCCCGGCCCACATCGTCGAGGCGGCGGTCGCAGCCTGTCGGGACCCGGCGAACCACCATTACACCCCGACGGCCGGGATCCCGGCCCTACGCGAGGCGATCGCCGCCAAGACAAAGCGCGACTCCGGACTCGAGGTGGCGGCGGGCCAGGTGCTGGTGAGCAACGGTGGCAAACAGGCCGTGGCCAACGCGTTCGCCGTGCTGTGCGACCCGGGTGACGAGGTCATCGTGCTCGCTCCCTACTGGACGACCTACCCCGAGTCCATCGCCCTGGCGGGCGGGACGCCTGTGTTGCTCTCCTCCGACGAGACGACGGGGTTCCGGTCCTCGGTCGAGGACCTCGAAGCGGCGTGGACGCCCAACACCAAGGCCCTCCTCTTCGTGTCCCCGTCCAACCCGACCGGAGCCGTCTACCCACGAGACAGGATCGAGGCCATCGGCCGCTGGGCGTTCGACAAGGGGATCTGGGTGCTCACCGACGAAATCTACGAGCATCTCGTCTACGGCGGTGCCGAGCACCACTCCATGCCGGTCCTCGTGCCGGAGCTGGCCGACCGTTGCCTGGTGGCCAACGGCGTGGCCAAGACGTACGCCATGACCGGGTGGCGGGTCGGATGGCTGATCGGCCCGACCGATGCCATCACCGCGGCCACCAACATCCAGAGCCACGAGACCTCCAACGTGTCCAATGTCGCCCAACGGGCCGCGCTGGCCGCCGTGTCGGGCGGCCTCGAGGATGTCGCCGCGATGCGCGTGGCCTTCGACCGCCGTCGCCAGACGATCGTCACCATGCTCAACGACATCGACGGCGTGGTCTGCCCCGAGCCCGAGGGCGCCTTCTATGCCTTCCCGTCGGTCAAGGGGCTGCTTGGGCGGAGCATCCGGAATCACCGTCCGGCGACGAGCGCGGAGCTGGCCGAAGTCTGCATCAACGAGGCCAAGGTGGCCGTCGTCCCCGGGGAGGCCTTCGGCGCTCCCGGCTACTTCCGCATGTCCTATGCCATGGCCGACCACGACATGGTCGAGGGTGTCTCCCGGCTGGCCGACCTGTTCGCCGAGGCGCAAGACTGACCCACCGTGGGCGGGGAAGGAATTCGGCGGGGGGAGTGAGGAGGCCACCGCGGTGGCACGGGTACTGGTAACCGAAAAGATCGCGCAGAGCGGGCTCGACTTGCTCGTCGACGCCGGTCACGAGGTCGACGTGCGGGAGGACCTCGACCCGGTTCGGTTACTCGAGGCGATCGGCGGGGCCGACGCGCTCGATCATCCGCTCGGCGACAAAGGTAACGGCAGAGGTGCTGGCCGCCGGGACTTCGCTCCAGGTGGTGGGGCGGGCGGGCGTCGGCCTCGACAACGTCGACGTCGATGCCGCCACCGCGCGCGGCGTCATGGTGGTCAACGCCCCGACGTCGAACATCCTCTCGGTCGCCGAGCAGGCCATGGCTTTGTTGTTGGCGCAAGCCCGCAACATCCCCCAAGCCCACGCCGCATTGGTGGCCGGCCGCTGGGAGCGTTCGAAGTGGGAGGGTGTCGAGCTGCACGGCAAGGTGCTCGGCGTGGTGGGACTCGGACGGGCCGGCTCGCTGGTGGCGCAGCGCGCCCACGCCTTCGGGATGGAGCTCATCGGCTACGACCCGTTCGTCTCCCAGGAGCGGGCTCGCGCCATGGGCGTGCGCCTGGTGAGTATCGAGGAGCTGGTGGCCCAGGCCGATTTCGTTTCGATCCACACGCCCAAGACGCCCGAGACGGTGGGCCTGTTCGGCCGCGACCTGCTGGCCAAGGCCAAGCCGGGCATCCGCATCATCAACACGGCCCGCGGCGGCATTGTCGACGAGGAGGCTCTGGCCGACGCCATTCGCGACGGCATCGTGGCGGGGGTCGGTCTCGACGTCTTCGCCCAGGAGCCCTGCACCGAGTCGCCGCTCTTCGAGCTGCCCGGTGTCGTCGTCTCCCCCCATCTGGGCGCGTCCACCGAGGAGGCGCAGGACAAGGCGGGCGTCACCATCGCCGAGCAGGTGTTGCTGGCGTTGGCCGGTGACTTCGTGCCCTACGCGGTCAACGTGGCGGCCAGCGACGTCTCCGACGCCGTGCGGACGTTCATGGGCCTGGCCGAACAGCTGGGACGCTTCTTCGTCGGCTTGCACGACGGGCTGCCCGACGCCATGGACATCGAGTACCAGGGCGACTTGGCGGGGGAGAGTACGGGCATCCTCACGCTGTCGGTGCTGAAGGGTATCTTCGGCGGGTCCACCGAGGAACCCGTGTCCTACGTCAACGCTCCGCAGCTCGCAAGGCAGCGTGGCCTCCGGGTGCGTGAGTCCTCGACGGCCACCTCACACGACTACAAGTCGCTGATCACTCTGCGTTCGGGTCCGCATTCGGTCGCGGGCACCCTGATCACGGTCGGCCTGCGCACTGAGCCGCGCATCGTCATCGTGGACGGGCACGTGGTAGAGGTGCCGCCGTCGACCCACATGCTCGTCGTGCGCAACGACGACCGGCCCGGTGTCATCGGGATCGTGGGCACCGCCCTCGGCCTAGCGGGCGTCTCCATCTCCTCCATGGCCGTGGGCCCGAGCCCCGCGCAAGCGACGGCCATGATGGTCATCTCGACGGCGACCCCGGCGCCCGATGTGGTGGTGGACCAACTGCGCGGTGACGAGGGGATCCTCGACATCCACCGGGTGACGCTCTGAGCCCGCCCAGCCTCCGGGTCCCGGCTGCCGGCCGCCGGAGCCGTCAGCCCTCGAGCTTGCGCGGGACGGCGGGCCAGGTGTCGAGGCTGCCGATGATGGGCTCGTCGCCTCGCAGCGCCCGCTGCGGGGCGCGGTCGAGCAGGACCTCGCGCACGACCGCGAGCACAGCGATGACGAGAGCGGCGCGAAGCGCGGTCCACAAGAGGCGACGCATGAGCCCACGGTAGCGTGAACGGACATGGCCACTTTCCTCGGCATCGCACCCATCTTTCCCACCGCCGACCTCGCTGCGATGCGCTCCCACTACGAGGCACTGGGTTTCGCGGTGGGTCTTCATGGGGGTGGCTACGGCACGGCGGAGCGCGACGGCGTCCGCATCCACTTCCGGCACGTCCCGGGTTTGAGCCTCGAGCCCGACCGACGCGGCGCCGCCTATATCGCGGTGGACGACGCCGAGACGTTGCACGAGGAGTGGAGGGCGACCGGGGTCGGCGACACGAGCGACCTGTTCGATCCTGGCTTCGGCGTCTGGGAGGCGGCGCACACCGACGGCGACGGCAACCTGCTGCGTTTCGGTTCCCCGTTGCCGCACCCTTGACCCTCATGGCTCGTCGACGCCTTGACGTCCGACCCGCCGGATGGGAGAATTCTCGGGTGATGAAGGCCACGACCTCCCACCTGCTGCTTACCTGACGGCGAACGCCACATCGCGTTCGCTCGCAACCTCCTGCGCCAAACGGCCAGGGGGTTTTTTGTTGGGTTGGCGCCGGTACCGGCCGAAAGAGAGCTGGGACGAGGCACGAAAAGCCACAAAGAAACGACAACAAGACAAGACCTACAGACATGAGAGGGACGGAAGTCATGGGTGAAGGACAGAAAGGGTGTGGTGACGACGTGGGGCGGGTTCACCTGACTCTGCCCTGCGATCCGTCGCCCATGCCCTTCCACAAGTACCGCTCGCACGCACCACTGGTGCTGCACGACCGCACCTGGCCCGACCGGCGGTTCACCCGCGCCCCCCGCTGGGCCAGTGTCGACCTGCGGGACGGCAACCAGGCGCTCATCGACCCCATGGATCCCGAGCGCAAGCTGGCGTTGTTCCAGACGTTGGTCGACGTCGGGTTCAAGGAGATCGAGGTCGGGTTCCCCTCCGCCTCCCAGACAGACTTCGACTTCCAACGGCTCATCATCGACGAGCGGCTCGTGCCCGATGACGTCGAGATACAGGTGCTGGTCCAGTGCCGTCAGGAGCTGATCGAGCGCACCTTTGAGTCCCTGGTCGGCACGCCCCGGGCGGTCGTGCACTTCTACAACTCGGTCTCCGAGTTGCAGCGTCGCGTCGTGTTCGGGCTCGACAAGCCTGGCATCGTCGACATCGCCGTCAAGGCAGCCGAGATGTGCAAGAAGTACGAGGCACAGCTTCCGGGGACCGAGATCCGCTACGAGTACTCACCGGAGAGCTTCACCGGAACCGAGCCGGACTTCGCGGTCGAAATCTGCGAGGCGGTGATGGACGTGATCGAGCCGTCGCCGGAGCGGCCGATGATCCTCAACCTGCCCGCGACGGTCGAGATGTACAGCCCCAACGTGTACGCCGACGTGATCGAGTGGTTCGGCCGCACCGTGAAAAACCGCGATGCCATCGTGCTCAGCTTGCACCCGCACAACGACCGCGGCACCGCCGTGGCTGCCGCGGAGCTGGCGGTGCTCGCGGGGGCCGACCGCGTGGAGGGCACCTTGTTCGGGAACGGCGAGCGCACCGGCAACGTTGACATCGTCACCCTGGCCATGAACCTGTTCTCCGAGGGAATCGACCCGACACTGGACTTCGGGGACATCGAGAAGGTGCGCCGCGTGGCCGAATACGCCACCCGCCTGCCGGTCCACCCGCGCCACCCCTACGCGGGCGACCTCGTCTACACCGCCTTCTCGGGTTCGCACCAGGACGCCATCAAGAAGGGCATGGCCGCCATCGGACGTGACTACGACCAGTGGGAGGTCCCCTACCTGCCCATCGACCCCAAGGACACCGGGCGCACCTACGAGGCAATCATCCAGGTGAACAGCCAGTCCGGCAAGGGAGGCGTCGCCTACGTGATGGACACGGACCACGGTCTGGACCTGCCGCGGCGGCTCCAGATCGAGTTCTCCAAGCGGGTGCAGGAGATCACCGAGGCGAGCGGGACGATCATCCGCTCGGGCCAGATGCGGGACGTCTTCGAGGAGATCTACTTGCCCGAGGACGCCGGGCTGCGCCTCATCACGAGCGAGGTGTCGACCGGGCGTGGCCACACGAGCGTGACGGCGCAGCTGCTGGTGGACGGCCAGCATCAGACCGTGACCGGTGAGGGCAACGGGCCGATCGACGCCCTCGTCGCCGCCCTCAAAGCCGATCTCGGTATTGTGCTGGAAGTGAAGGACTACTCCGAGCATGCGCTGACGGAGGGCTCGGGTGCCTCGGCCGTGGCGTACGTGGAGTGTGCCGGGCCCGACGGCACCACCTGGTGGGGCGTCGGGCGCGACTCGTCCATCCTCGACGCGTCGCTCAGCGCAGTCGTCTCAGCGGCGAACAGGGCCCGCACGGGGTGATCCGCCCGGCGGTCGAGGCGGACGTCCCCGAGCTCGTGGCCATGATCCGCGAGCTGGCCGAGTTCGAGAACCTCACCGACCAGGTGGTGATCACCGAAGACGATCTCGCATCCGGTCTGTTCGGCCGCGACGCGGTGGCGCACGACTCGGTCGTCGAGGACGGCGACGGCGGCCTGGCCGCCCACGCGCTGTGGTACCGGACCTTCTCCACCTTCTTGGGCCGGAGCGGGATCTGGCTCGAGGACCTCTACGTCCGCCCCCAGCACCGCCGCCGGGGGTACGCCGGCGAGCTGCTCGCCTACCTGCGGGACCAGACCGAGGGCCGTCTGGAGTGGGATGTGCTCGAATGGAACGCCCCCGCCATTGACTTCTACCAGCGGTTGGGTGCCCGGCCCGTCGCGGGCTGGATGCGGTACCGCTGGTTCGAGGGGTAGCGGGTCCGCAGCCCCAACGACGCGTCGCTGGGAGGGTCGCGGCGCGTCACGGTTCGGCTCCTCACATCATAAAATGAGATAAAAGATATCTGACCCAGCTGCTTGACAGATTTCCGCCGGAGCGGCACTCTGGCAGCGGGAGGAAGAAATGGAGTCACGATGCACCTGATCAGAGACGAATTGCAGGAGCTGCCGCTCTTCGCGGCGGCCAGTCGGTCGGAGCTGGCGGTGATCAGAAGTCAGCTGACCATGCTGCATGTTCCGGCCGGGCGAGTGCTCGTGCACGAGGATGCACCGGGGAACGAGTTCATGATCCTGGTAGAAGGCGAAGCCGTGGTGACCCAGGGTGGTCACCAGATCGCCACCCTGGGGCGGGGCGACCTGGTGGGCGAGATGGCGTTGCTGCAGGAACGCGGCCGTCGCCGCCGGAACGCAACGGTGACGGCGCTCACCGACATCGTGCTGTATGCCGGTTCGGCGAGCGAGTTCCGCCGGATTCTCGAGTCGGCACCCTCGGTGGCAGAGAAAGTGCGGCAGACGGTCGCAGCACGGCTCACGCCCCGCGCCGCCTGATCGCGAGAGGTTGGCCGCGTTGTCCCGAGACTCACATAGGCGATGCCGTCTCTTTGGCGCCCGCCCGAGCGACGATCATCGTCGACACTCCGAGTCGACGTAGAACCGGAAACTCGTCGAAGCGGGTCACTCGGACGCGGTACCAGTTGCCAACTCGATCGGGCAGCCAGTCGTAGCGTTCGAAGACGGGCCAGACGAAGCCTGTTCGTTCGACGGCGAATCCGGCGGATCGCACCAGGTCTTCCAGCTCATGGGGCCAGTAGTTCCGCGCCTCCATCATCGGTTGGGTCACGCGTTTCGGCAACCAGGGAACCAACGGGGTCGGACGACCGGACTTCCACTTGCCCACCTGGATCCCGTGGCCCTCGAAGGGAAACCACCGATTGGGGCTCATGACGATGAGGAGTCCCTCTGGGCGAAGGACGCGCCGCAACTCGTTGAGCACCGCGGCCTCATCCTTGACGTGTTCCATCACCTCGTTGACGAATGCGCCATCGAAGGTGTTGTCCCCGAAAGAAAGCTGTTCCCCGTCGATGGCGTGGAAGTCGGCATCCTCGAGGCCCCGGGCCGCCGCCGACGCAACACGGCCGGGGTCTACGTCCACCCCGGTGACATGTTGGGCCCCCACGTTCAAGAGTCCCGCGGCATATCCACCGTCAGCGCAGCCGTAGTCGAGCCAGTTCCCGCGCACATATTCGGCAATTTTGTTCGTCCGATAGAGCACGTTCTGCTCGTAGGCAGTCGATTCTCCGGGATCGGGTATCCAGGCATCTTCTTCAGACTGCATCCGGCACCGACCTCAGGGGCTGTCTTCCAAAACGTGACGGTCGAGCAGCTGAACGATGTGGTGGCGGGCGACCCAAACCATCTGGGCGTTCACCATACTCAACCTGGTCAGGGGATTCCGGAGGGAGCGAGGCGTCCGTGTCCGGTACGGAGCTCTGGAAACGGGTGGGCCGGCTTCCGGTTTGAGCCGCTGAACAGGAACGTCGACTTGACAGGCCAGCTATCGTCAGTTAAGACTTACCGTAAGTGAAAACTTACTCTACTGCATTCGACGCGCTGGGTGATCCCACCCGACGGGCCATCTTCGAGCACCTCGCGGAGCGACCGTCCGCCGTGGTCGACCTGGCCGCGCTCGTGCCCGTCAGTCGACCCGCCGTGTCCCAACACCTGAAGGTGTTGAAGGACGCCGGCTTGGTGCGCGCCGAGCCGGCGGGGACGCGCCACATCTACAGCCTCGAGCCCGATGGCATCGCCGGGCTGCGCGACTACCTCGACCGCTTTTGGAACACGGCGCTCCGGTCGTTCAGGACCAGGGTCGAACAGGCACACGGAAAGGACATGCGCGATGAGTGACACACAGGCAACCGCCGTCCAGACGTCGATCGTCGTCGAGGCTCCGGCTGAGCAGGCGTTCGCCGTCTTCACGGAGGACATCGGCAGCTGGTGGCCGCCTGAACACCACATTCTCGACGCGCCGCTCGACCATATGGTCTTCGAGCCCCGCGTCGGTGGAAATGTCTACGACGTCGGAACCGACGGGAGCCGTTGCCGCTGGGCCACGGTCCTCGCCTACGAACCGCCGCATCGGGTGGTGTTCAGTTGGGACATCACGCTGCAGTGGCAGATCGAGACGGAGCCCGCCCGGGCCAGCGAGGTGGAAGTCCGCTTCGTCCCCGAGGGCGCCGGTCGCACCCGGGTGGAGCTGGACCACCGCCACATCGACCGCCACGGCCAAGGTTGGGAGGCCATGCGCGACGCGGTCGACTCGCCCGAGGGTTGGGGCGTCGGCCTGCGACGTTTCGCCGAGCGGGTCCGGGGCGTTCCGTTGAGCGAGGCGGGCTGAGAACGGGCCCTCCGGGGCCGGCGGCGGCGCTACCCGAATCCGCCGCTCGGGATGTACGGGCTGGGGGGGCCATCCATCCCGCGCACCATCACCGGTCCATACGGCTGGAGCTCGATCCCCGCCCGGACCACCTCGCAGATGGCCCACTGCTGAGCCGAGGTGAGCCAGTTGATCTCGATGGTCTCGCCCGGCGGCGCCTCGGCCAGCATGGCCCGCAGCACCAGCGTGGCCGATTCCTCCTGACGCGCGCCGAGGGTCACGATCCGCTCGTCCTTGGCGACCCCGTACGCCTGGTCGGCGTGCAACAGGAGCCGCGTGCCGGGTTGGTCGAGCATGGCGACGATATCGACGGTGCGGGCCGACCGGCGCACCGTGCGGTCGATGGCGGCGACCACGTCGAGTTCTCGCCGGCCGACCTCGTCGGGCTCGTGGCGCCGGACCTCGGGAGGCCGTTCCACCGTGCCCGGGCGCATGGCACCCCAAGCCGCCACGACCGGATGCAGGACGAACCCGAAGCTGGTGTAGAGGGCCATCGCCTTGGGGTCCCGCGAGCACTGGATCGTCCCGGGACTCTCCCGGTCGCCGTGCGAGATGGCGAGGCTGAGCAGCTCACGGCCGACGCCCAGACCCTGACGGCCCGGCACCGTGCCCAACTGCGAGAGCATCCAGTAGCCCTCCCGGACGAAGGACTGGGACATCCCGACGACGGCGCCGGCGTCCTCCGCCACCCACGAGCCGTCGGGGTCCGTCCCGAGGAAGTGGCGCGTGCGGTCCTGGCGCCGCCGCTCGTCCTGAATCGAGTTGCCGGTGACCGGCAGACCGTGGCGGGCCCTCATGGCGAGCAGGCCGCTGTCGAACGCCGCCACCGCAGCGGGCACGTCCGCCTCCGTCATTTTCCGGAACGTCACCACGGGCGAGACGCTCAGGCCGAAGGCAAGAAGACGGGTCGCCGGCGCTCGAACGCCGTGATCTCGTCCGTCCAGCGCAGCGACAGGCCGATGTCGTCCCACCCATTGAGCAGACGCTGTCTGGTGAACTCGTCGAGAGGAAAGGAGCCGGTCAGCCCGGCCGCGGGCGCCTCGATGGAGCCCCGCGCCACGTCGATCGTCATCTCGAGCGACGGGTTCTGCATCACCGCGTCGAGCAGGGCGCGGTCGAACTCCTCGGTGACCTGGACGGGGAGCAGGCCCTGTTTCGTGCAGTTGTTACGGAAGATGTCGGCGAAGCGCGACGAGACGACGGCCTGGAACCCGTAGTCCATCAGCGCCCACACGGCGTGCTCGCGCGACGAGCCGGTGCCGAAGTTGTGCCCGGCGACCAGGATGGTGGCCCCGACGAACTCGGGGTCGTTGAGCACGAAGTCGCGGTCGTCGCGCCACTCCGAGAAGAGGCCCGCACCGAACCCGGTGCGTTCTACCCGCTTGAGCCAGTCCGACGGGATGATCTGGTCGGTGTCCACGTCGGTCCGGTCGAGCGGGACGGCGCGTCCGGTGACGATGATGACGGGTTCCATCAGTCCAGGTCCTCCGGCGTGGCGAAGGTGCCCGCGACGGCGGTGGCGGCGGCGACGGTCGGGGAGACCAGGTGGGTTCGACCGCCTCGGCCCTGGCGGCCCTCGAAGTTTCGGTTCGAGGTCGATGCGCAGCGCTCGCCAACGGCCAGCTTGTCGGGGTTCATGGCCAGGCACATGGAGCAGCCGGGCTCGCGCCACTCGAAGCCGGCCGCCGTGAAGATCTTGTCGAGCCCCTCGGCCTCGGCCTGTGCCTTCACCCGGTGCGAGCCGGGAACGGCGAGGGCACGCAACCCCGTACGCACCGTCCTCCCCTCGAGCACCGCCGCGGCCGCCCGGAAGTCCTCGATACGCGAGTTCGTGCAGCTGCCGAGGAACACCGTGTCGACGCTGATCTCCCGGAGCGGCGTCCCGGCCTCCAGTCCCATGTAGGCGAGCGCGCGTACGGCCGCCTCCCGGTCGCCGGCGTCGACCATGGCGTCAGGATCGGGGACAGCCCCGGTGATGGGCGCGACCTGGGCGGGATTCGTGCCCCAGGTCACATGGGGAGCGATGGTGACCGCGTCGAGCACGACCTCCTTGTCGAAGGTCGCGCCCGCGTCGGTGGGCAGGGTGCGCCAGTAGGCCAGCGCCGCCTCCCATTCCTCGCCTGTCGGCGCGTGGTCGCGGCCCCGGACGTACTCGAAGGTGGTCTCGTCGGGTGCGACGAGACCCGCGCGTGCCCCACCCTCGATCGACATGTTGCACAACGTCATCCGGCCCTCCATGGACAAGGCCCGAATGGCCGATCCCCGGTACTCGATCACGTGCCCGATGCCCCCACCGGTCCCGATGGCGCCGATGACGGCCAGCGCGATGTCCTTGGCCGTCACGCTCGGAGCCAGCTCGCCGTCGACGGTCACGGCCATCGTCTTCGGCCGAACCTGGGGCAGGGTCTGAGTGGCCAACACGTGCTCCACCTCGCTGGTTCCGATGCCGAAGGCGAGCGCACCAAAGGCGCCGTGGGTCGAAGTGTGGCTGTCGCCGCACACGATGGTCATGCCCGGTTGCGTCCATCCCTGCTCGGGCCCGATGATATGAACGATCCCCTGATTGACGTCGCCCATGGGGTAACACGTGATACCGAACTCCGCCGTGTTCTGGTCGAGGACACGCAGCTGCTGGGCCGAGATGGGATCGGCGACCGGCTTGCCGATGTCGGTGGTGGGGACGTTGTGGTCCGCGGTGGCAACGGTGAGGTCGGGCCGCCGCACCGTGCGTCCGGCCAGACGGAGTCCGTCGAAGGCCTGGGGCGATGTCACCTCGTGGATCAGGTGCAGGTCGATGAACAGCAGATCGGGCTCACCGTCCGCAGCATGGACGACGTGCGCGTCCCAGATTTTCTCGCTGAGCGTGCGCGGCGCCATCAGCGCTCGACGGCGACGATGTGCACCTTGAGCATGCCGCCCGGTGCCTGGTACTCGACGGTGTCGCCGGCGCCGTGTCCCACCAACACCTGACCCAGGGGCGAACTGGGCGAGATGACGGGCAGGTCGCCCTGCCGCTCCTCGATCGAACCCACGAAGAAGCGCTGGGTGTCGTCCTCGTCGTCGCCGTCGTAGCGCAAGGTGACGGTGCTGCCCAAGGAGACCGACCCGTCCCCGGAGCCGGCCTCGTCGACGATGTCGACGTGCTTGAGCATGGCCTGCAGCTGGCGGATGCGCGACTCCATCTTCCCCTGGGTGTCCTTGGCCGCGTGATAGTCGCCGTTCTCGCTCAGGTCACCCAGCGCCCGTGCCGCCTCGATGTGCTGTGCAATCTCCACTCGTCCGCGGGTCGTCAGATCCTCGAGCTCAGCCACCAGGCGCTCGTAGGTCGCCTGGGTCAACTTGGTCGTTTCGGTCTGGTTGGTCGAAGCGTTTGTCACGGCGTTGTCCTCCGAGAGGCGGGCGTGCGGGCGGTGCTGTGGCACGTCGCCCGTGGGCACCAGGCTAATCGGCCCCCGCTGGGGCGCCGGTCGCGGACCGGCGCCCCGCACCCTGTGTTGACGGGGCCCTCCGGCTGCGAGAGACTGGTGTGGTCATGCGCCACTCCGAGCACTTCGTAGGCCTTATTCAATAGGCGCGCCCCGTTCTCGCGCGCCGTCAAACCGTCCACTGAGTGGACGGTTTTTCAATTCAAGGCGGCCTTCTCGAGGCGGCCTTCGCCGGATGGCGGGCGGGGCACCAGAGGCACCGGCAGCACCGCAAAGGCCACTGGGACACCGGGACACCGGGACACAGACGACCCACCGACACCAGAGAACAAAAAACAAACCAGAGGACCAGAAAGGACGAGGAGAACAGTGAGCTCCGGGAGCACCAGGCATCGGGTCGCCGTCATCGGCGGTGACGGCATCGGGCCGGAGGTCTGCGCGGAAGCGCTGAAGGTGGTGGCCGCGTCCGGCGTCGAGCTCGATACGACGGATTTCGACCTGGGGGCGGCCCGTTACCAGCGCGACGGCGCCGTCCTGCCCGACGAGACGCTGGCGGAGCTGCGAGGGTTTGACGCCATCCTGCTCGGTGCCGTCGGTCCCCCGATCGGCGACACGTCCGTCCCGCCGGGCACCCTCGAGCGCGGTCTGCTGCTGCGCCTCCGCTTCGAGCTCGATCTGTACGTGAACCTGCGCCCCTTCACGGGCGTGCCGGGTTCGATCGCGGCGGGCGCCGACTTTGCTGTCGTGCGGGAGAACACCGAGGGGACCTACGCCGGCGAGGGCGGGTTCTTACGCAAGGGGACGCCGCACGAGGTGGCCACCCAGGGCTCGGTGAACACCCGGATGGGGGTGGAGCGCTGCGTACGCTTCGCGTTCGACCTGGCGACGCGCCGCTCGGCCCGGCGCCTCACCTTGGTGCACAAGACGAACGTGCTGACCTTCGCCGGGGACCTGTGGCAGCGCACCGTCACCGCGGTCGCATCGGAACATCCCGACGTCGACTGGGACTACAACCACGTCGATGCCGCCTGCATCTACCTGGTGGAGCAGCCGAAGCGCTACGACGTGATCGTCACCGACAACCTCTTCGGCGACATCCTCACCGACCTCGCCGGTGCCGTCGCCGGCGGCATCGGCTTCGCCGCGTCGGCCAATCTCAACCCGGCCCGCACCGGCCCCTCGCTCTTCGAGCCGGTGCACGGCGCCGCCCACGACATCGCGGGCCAGGGAATCGCCAACCCATTGGCCGCCGTCCACTCGGCCGCGCTCATGCTCGAGCACCTGGGCGAAGCCGAGGCCGCCGGTCGCATCCTCAAGGCCCTCACCGCCCAGGCCGATTTCATCTCTACGTCCACCCAAGAGCTGTCCACGACCGCCGTGGGCGACGCGATCGCAGAAAGGCTCTAGCCGCCATGCCCATCACACCAACCGACAAGATCTGGATGGACGGCGAGCTCGTCGATTGGGCCGACGCCACGGTCCACGTGCTGACCCACACCATGCACTACGGATCCGGTGTCTTCGAGGGCGTCCGCGCCTACCCGACCAGCCGGGGTGTGGCCGTGTTCCGCCTGGGCGACCACATCCGCCGTTTGTTCGCCTCGGCCAAGATCTTCATGATCGACATCCCCTACACGGTCGAGGAGATCGTAGAGGCGACGCGTCTGGTCGTGCGGGCCAATGGCATGCACGACGGCTGCTATCTGCGGCCGTTGGTCTATCTCGGGTACGGCGAGATGGGCCTCAACCCGTTGCCCTGTCCGGTCAACGTCGCGGTGGCCGCATGGCCGTGGGGCACGTATCTGGGCGACGAGGGCATTGCCAACGGCGTCTCGGTCAAGGTGAGCTCATGGCGTCGTCACGACCCCAACGCCGTGCCGACGGCGGCCAAGGGCACGGGGATGTACGTCAACTCGTCGCTGGCCAAGGTCGAGGCGATCAAGGCCGGCTACGACGAGGCCATCCTGCTCGCCCCGAACGGCACGGTGAGCGAGTGCACGGGGGAGAACGTCTTCATCGTGCGGGACGGCGTGATACTGACGCCGAACACGTCCGACGCCGGCGCCCTCGACGGCATCACCCAGGATTCGGTCGAGACCATCGCCGGGGACCTCGGCTACGAGGTGCGCCACCAGTCGATCATCCGGACCGACCTCTACCTGGCCGACGAGGCCTTCCTCACCGGCACGGCGGCCGAGGTCGTGCCGATCTGTGCCGTCGACGACCGCCCGGTCGGTCCCGGCCACCCGGGCCGGATCACCAAGGAGATACAGCAGACTTACTTCGCCACGGTGCGGGGCGAGGTCGACCAGTACAAGGAGTGGTTGGACCATGTCGACTGACGACGCCGGCGCCGGCGTCGGCGCGCACCGCCACGGCGACGTACGCCACGCGCACGCCCACGACTTCAGCGTGCCTGACCTGCCCGAGGCGGTCGACATCTTCGACACCATCCTGCGGGACGGCAGCCAGCAGGAGGGGCTCTCGCTGACGGTCGACGACAAGCTCCGGGTGGCCGAGCAACTCGATCACCTCGGAGTCACCTACATCGAGGGAGGATGGCCGGGCGCCAACCCCAAGGACGTCGAGTTCTTCGCCCGGGCCAAGAAGGAATTGACGCTCGGCACGGCCACGCTGGTCGCATTCGGCTCCACCCGGCGCGCGGGCGTCAAGCCGCAGGACGACGCGGTGCTGGCCAACCTGACCCAGGCCGGAGCGCCCGTTGCCTGCATCGTGGCGAAGTCCTGGGACCGCCACGTCGCCGAGGCGCTTCGTACTTCGCTCGACGAGGCCGTGGCGATGGTGGCCGACTCCGTGCGCTACCTGAGGCAACACGACCTGCGCGTCTTCCTCGATGCGGAGCATTTCTTCGACGGCTACCGCGGCAACCCCGAGTTCGCGCTCTCCGTTCTGGTCGCCGCAGAGGAGGCCGGGGCCGAGGCACTCGTGTTGTGCGACACCAACGGGGGCTCACTGCCCGACGACGTCGGTCCGGCCGTGGCCGACGTGCGCGCCCGCACCAGCGCGCAGCTCGGCATCCACTGCCACAACGACGCCGGCTGCGCCGTGGCCAATTCGCTGGTCGCCGTGCAGGCAGGGGCGACCCAGGTGCAAGGCTGCATCAACGGCTACGGGGAGCGGGCGGGCAACACCGACCTGTCGGCCGCCATCCCCAACCTGTCGCTCAAGCTGAACATCCGCACCATCCCGGCCGAGCGCATGGAGCGGCTGACGCCGGTGGCGCACCACATCGCCGAGCTGGTCAACATTGCGCCGAACCCGCAGCAGCCCTACGTGGGGAACTCGGTGTTCGCGCACAAGGGGGGTCTGCACGCAAGTGCGGTGGCGCGCAGCGCCGACCTTTACGAGCACGTGGAACCGAACCGCGTGGGCAACGGCACCCGTGTGGTCGTCTCGGAGATGGCGGGCCGCTCCACGCTGGCCATGAAGGCCGCCGAGCTCGGCCTGGAGCTCGACGGAGAGGTCGTCGGCCGAGTCCTCGACGAGCTCAAGCGCCTCGAGCACGAGGGGTACCACTTCGAGGTGGCCGACGGCTCCCTGGAGCTCCTGCTGCGGCGCGCCAGCGGGTGGGTCGCCGACTACTTCACGGTGGAGTCCTTCCGCGTCATCACCGATCACGGCGAGCGCAACGACGTTCAGGCGGCGGCGACCTCCACGGCGAGCTCCGTGCTGGGCGTCACGACCGAGGCGACGGTCAAGGTCCACGTGGGGTCGGAGCGCATCGTCGCCATCGCCGAGGGCAATGGCCCGGTCAATGCGCTCGACGGCGCCCTGCGGGGAGCCATTGGCACCAAGTTCCCCGCGCTCGACCACATCCACCTGACCGACTACCGAGTCCGCGTCCTCGATACCGGCCGGGGAACCGGCGCGGTGACCCGCGTGCTGGTGGACACGACCGACGGGCAGCGAACCTGGACCACGATCGGGGTGGCCGAGAACATCATTGAGGCCAGCTGGCAAGCCCTCTACGATTCGATCGTCTTTGGCCTGCTCCACGCCACCTAGGGAAGGGGCAGGCCAGCCCCTCACAACACGAGGGGGATCACAGGGGGGTCATCCATGACCGCGTGGAGCCGCATCGCAGCGTCGTTGGTCGGGCTTTCCCGACCCCAGACCACCGAGATCTCGGTCGAGCGCGACCTGGCGGCCAAGATGCCCGACGGCGCCGTCCTCTTGGCCGACCGCTGGTTCCCCACCCACCAGTCGGGTAGCCCGCCGACCGTGTTGATCCGCACGCCGTACGGGCGGCACATCATCGGCCCGCTCGGCCGCCTTTATGCGGAGCGGGGCTACCAGGTGGTCATCCAGAGCTGCCGGGGGACCTTCGGCTCCCAGGGCGCATGGGATCCCGTTCGCAACGAGACCTCCGACGGGTTTGCCACGCTCGAGTGGGTCGCCACCCAACCGTGGTTCGACGGCCGCCTCGTCATGTGGGGTGCCAGCTACCTGGGACTGACCCAGTGGGCTATCGCGCGAGGACGCGCCCGACTACGTGAAGGCCCTCTCGCTGCAGGTCACCGCGTCGAACATCCGAGACGCCATCGTCTTCCCGGGAGGCTCCTTCGCTCTCGAGATGGCGCTCACGTGGCTGTATCAGCTGCACCACCAGGAACGCGGGTGGCGCGCCGTGCTGCGCACCCAGGTGGCCAGCGCCAAGGCACTGGCGGCCGCAGCCGACGTGCTGCCCCTCGGCAAGTGCGACGTGGCCGCCGTCGGCGAGGCGGTGCCGCACTACCAGGACTGGCTGGAGCACAGCACACCGGGGGACCCGTGGTGGGACGGCATTGACTTCGGCGAGCGGCTCGAGCGCGTGCCACCGGCCAGCCTGATCGGCGGGTGGTACGACCTGTTCCTGCCGACTCAGGTGGCCGACTACGAAGCCTTGCGCGCCGCGGGGCGTCCGGCCCGCCTCACCATCGGACCGTGGACGCACTCCAGCCCCGGCCTGTTCGCCCAGACGGTGCGCGACGGCCCGGAGTGGTTCGACCACCAGCTCGGCGAACGGCCGGACACGGATCTGCGGGCGCCGGTGCGCGTCTACGTGATGGGTTCGCGCACCTGGCAGGAGTTCTCGCTGTGGCCGCCCGCAGGAGAGACGCAACGGTGGTACCTCGGACGGTGGGGCACCCTGAGCCTCGAGCCGCCGGCGGCGAGCGCGTCTGACCGCTATCACTTCAACCCGCACGACCCGACGCCCGCCGTAGGGGGCCCGTCACTGAACGTCCGCACGGCGGGTCGGAGGGATCAGCGCCGGCGCGAGCACCGCCACGACGTCGTGACCTACACCAGCCCGGTCCTCACCGAGGACCTCACGGTCATCGGCCCTTTGACGGCGACGTTGTTCCTGCGCTCGACGCTCGAGCACACCGATTTCTTCGTCCGCCTCTGCGACGTCTCGGAGAAGGGCAAGTCAGTCAACCTGAGCGACGGCATCGTCCGACTCGCTCCCGGGTCGGTCGACAAGGACCACGACGGCGTCTTCAGGCTGGACGTCGCGATGTGGCCGACTGCGAACACGTTCCGTGCCGGCCACCGCATCCGCCTGCAGGTCTCGAGCGGCGCGCACCCGCTGTTCTGCCGCAACGCCGGCACGGGCGAACCGCTGGCGACCGGAGCCAACCTGCGTTCGGCCGACCAGGAGGTCTTCCACGACGAGGTCCACCCGTCGTCGATCGCGCTGCCGGTGGTGCGTCTGTTGCGAGACGAGGCGCTCGATCCTCCGCTTGCCGAGCGGACCATGGGCTCGGCGGAAACCCTCGACTAACCTCCCGCGCATGACGCAGCCGACCTTCGTGCCCATCGCCGAGGCAGACCAAGTGCGTCCGGCCCGCCACCTCAACGTGCCCGGGGCGTGGACCCAGTCCCGCCCGGCCGAGGTGGTGGGGCCGGTTCGGCATCGAGGCCTGGACGTGGGAACCCCGGGGCCCGACTCGGGATTCGCGCTCCGGCTGGCCCGGCGGTTCGAGCACCAGCTGAGGTTGACCGAGGGGGAGTCCGAGCACGACGCGCTCTTTGGCGCCGCACTCGTCGCCGCCAAGCGCGCCGCCCTCTTCGGGCGGGCGCCCAGCATCTACGACGTGCGGGTCGCCCTCAACCTGTGGGGCTTTCTCGACCCCCCACCCCGCCAGGTGGGGAAACGCCGGGCGGCGTTCTCCGCCATCGCCCACGACTACGTCGCGCAGCGACGGCTGGTCGACTCCGTTCCCGAGGACGTCCTGGGGCTGAGCCCCGACGAGGCCCGGGCCTACGCGTTGGACGGTGCCGCCGCCTAGGCGTCTGGCAACGAATCGTCGTGGAGGCAACCCGGGCCATCGACCGGATCGAGATCGAGGCGGGCAGTCTGATCTTCAGCGGCCGGGCCTGTGGTCCGCACGAGGGTCGGCGGGTTCTGCTGCTCCATGGGTTCCCGCAAACATCGTGGGCCTGGCGCGACGTGTTGTGGGCGCTCGGGAGCGCGGGCTACCGCGCCATCGCACCCGACCAGCGCGGCTACTCCCGCGGCGCCCGGCCGCCGCAGGTGGGTGATTACGCGATCGACCACCTCGTCGGTGACGTCTTGGCGCTCGCCGACTCCATGGAAATGGCGAACTTCGACCTCGTGGGCCACGACTGGGGGGGCATGCTGGCCTGGATCACGGCGTCGCGCCATCCGGCCCGGGTGCGCTCGCTCAGCGTGGTCTCGACGCCCCATCCACTCGCCCTCCAGCGCGCCTTGCGGGGGGGAGATCCGGCCCAGGCAGCCTACGGAGCGGGCATGGAGACCTTCAGCCGGCCCGAGCTGCCCGAACGGCTGCTGCTCGGTCCCGACGGTGCGGGCAGCGGCCTGACCAAGCTGCTGGCCGAGTCCGGTCTCGACGACGAGGACGCCAAGGTCTACGTGGCGGCGCTCGTCGAAGCCGGAGTCCTGACGGCGGCCCTCAATTGGTATCGGGCCATGAACGGAGCGGCACTTCTCGGCCTGGAGCCGGTGACCGTTCCAACGCTCTATGTCTGGTCGACGGACGACGAGGCGTTCGGACGGACAGCCGCCGAGGGGACCGCCTCGTGCGTGCGCGGTTCCTACACCTTCGAGGTCCTCGAGAGCGTGTCGCACTGGATCCCCGAGATGGCACCAGTGGAGCTGTCCGACCTCATGCTCCGCCACCTGGCGGCGACGTGACCGGCGGCGACGAACGACCGCCGGTTGACCCCCGGCAAGACGACCAGGTCGCGCGCCGGGCCTGCGAGAATGACAGGGTGAGCGCCGCCGCCTTCGCCCTGACCGACGTCCAACGAGAGTTCCGTGAGACGCTGCGCACCTTCTGTGAGGAGAAGGTGGCCCCCTACGCCGCCGAGGTCGACCGCAACGCGGAGTATCCGTGGAAGTCCTTCGAGGCCTGTAAGGAGATGGAGCTGCCCGCTCTCGGTATCCCCGAGGCCTACGGCGGCGCCGGAGCCGACACCGTCACCCAGGCCATCGCGGTCGAGGAGATCTCCCGCGTCTGCGCCTCGACGTCGCTCACCATCTTGATCTCCAAGCTCGGCATGCTGCCCGTCATGAACTGGGGCTCCGAAGAGCTCAAGAGCGCGTACATGCCCAAGGTGGCCAGCGGCGAGATCCAAGCCAGCTACTGCCTGTCCGAGGCGGACGCCGGCAGCGACGTGGCGTCGATGCGTACACGGGCGGTGCGCGACGGCGAAGACTACGTCCTCACCGGCTCGAAGTACTGGATCACCAACGCGGGGATCTCCGATGTCTACATCGTCTTCGCGAAGACCGACCCCGACGTGGGTGGGCGCGGTATCTCGTGCTTCCTGGTCGAGAAGGAGTGGGGGATCCGCATCGCCAAGCATGAGGACAAACTCGGCCTGCGGGGGAGCCCAACTGGCGAGGTGGTGCTCGACGAGGTGCGCGTTCCCGCTTCGCACCGCATCGGCGAGGAGGGTCAGGGCTTCACGGTCGCCATGCACACCCTCGACCGCAGCCGACCCACGATCGGGGCGCAAGCGGTGGGCATCGCGCAGGGGGCCATCGACTACGCGGCGGCGTATATGAAGCAGCGGCACGCGTTCGGTGCGCCCATCGCCGACCTGCAGGGGCTGCGCTTCATGCTGGCCGACATGGCGATGCGCAACGAGGCCGCCCGCGCCATCGTGTACCGGGCTTGTGCCATGGTCGACCACGATCCGGGTGGCGAGCTGACCATGTTCGGCGCCATGGCGAAGGCGTTCGCCTCCGACGCCGCCATGTCGATCACGGTCGACGCCGTCCAGCTGCTGGGTGGTTACGGCTACACCAAGGACTTCCCGGTGGAGCGGTTCCTGCGTGACGCCAAGGTCACGCAGATCTACGAAGGCACGAACCAGGTACAACGGGTGGTCATCGCCCGGGAGTTGCTGAAAAGCGTGTAGCCGCCGGCGGTCCGTCGGTCCGACGGGGGCCCGGTCCGGCGGAAAGGCGGTTGGCGCCCGGCTGCGAGGCCCGGGCAGACTGCGGGGCGGCCATCAGAAGGACCGCGAACGGGACGCGATGGTAAGTTAGAACAGGTTCTATTTCGCCCATCGAGGGCAGCGGCCGAGGGCCGGAGTGGCAGCAGGAGGACGACCGTCATGGCGCAACCGGTAATCATCGAGGCGGTCCGCACCCCCATCGGGAAGCGCAACGGTTGGCTCTCGGGCTTGCGTGCGCCCGACATCCTGGGGGCGGTGCAGGTCGAGGTCGTGAAGTGCGCCGGCATCGATCCGGCCACGGTGGGGCAGGTGGTCGGGGGCTGTGTGACCCAGGCGGGGGAGCAGGGGTTCAACGTCACGAGGACGGCGTGGCTGCTCAGCGGCATGCCCTACGAGGTCGCCGCCACGACGGTGGACTGCCAATGCGGGTCCTCGCAGCAGGCCAACCACTTCGTCAACAACCTCATCGCGGCGGACGCCGTCGACACGGCGATCGGCTGCGGTATCGAGGCCATGAGCCGGGTGCCCCTCGGTGCCAGCGCGCGGGCCAACGTCGGCCGGGCCCTCCCCGAGGACCTGCCCTACGACATGCCCGACCAGTTCACCGCGGCGGAGCGCATCGCCAAGAAGTACGGCATCACTCGCGAGGACGTCGACTGGCTCGGCTTGGAGTCGCAGAAGAAGGCAGCGGTCGCGGTGGCCGAGGACCGTTTCGCCCGCGAGATCGTCGCCATCGAGGCGCCCATCGTCGGCGAGGAAGGCCCGGCGGGGGAGCACTCGGGCGAGAAGTTGGTCGTGACCAAGGACCAGGGCCCGCGCGAGACGACCGCCGAGGGACTGGCCAAGCTGAAGCCCGTGCTGCCCGACGGCATGCACACGGCCGGCAACTCGTCGCAGATCTCCGACGGCGCTGCCGCCGTGCTCTGGATGTCGGAGGAGCGGGCCAAGGCCGAGGGTTTCCGCCCCCGGGCCCGCGTCGTGGCCCAGGTGCTCGTCGGCTCCGATCCCTACTACCACCTCGACGGCCCGATCACGGCGACCACCAAGGTGCTGGCGAAGGCCGGCATGACCATGAAGGACATCGACCTCTTCGAGGTCAATGAGGCCTTCGCCTCGGTCGTCATGAGCTGGGCCAAGGTGCACGACGCCGACTTGGCCAAGGTGAACGTGAACGGCGGCGCCATCGCTCTCGGCCACCCGGTGGGGGCGACGGGCAGCCGGTTGATCACGACGATCCTGCACGAGCTCGAGCGCAGTGACAAGACGTACGGGCTCGTGTCGATGTGCTGCGGCGGTGCGCTGGCAACGGGCACCATCATCGAGCGGCTCTAGGAACCGCCCGACTCGACTCGGCTTTCCATTTCGGCGCCTACCCTCTGGAGGGGACCGTGGCATCCATCTCGACGGAACACCTGACGTTCGAACGCGACGGCGCGACGGCCATCGTGACGATGAATCGTCCCGAGGCGAAGAACGCGCTGAGCCTGCCCATGCTGGTCGGCATGAAGGACGCCTGGATGGAGATCGACGCCAACGACGACATCCGCTGCGCCGTCCTCACCGGCGCCGGCGGCACCTTCTGCGCCGGCATGGACCTCAAGGCCATGGGCGGGAGCGACGCCGAGAAGTACCGATCTCGCCAGGAGGAGGACCCCGACCTGCACTGGAAGGCCCTCTTGCGGCATTACGACCTGCGCAAGCCGCTCATCGCCGCGGTCGAGGGTTGGGCCGTCGCCGGGGGGACCGAGATCCTGCAGGCCACCGACATCCGGGTGGCGGGGGAGAGCGCCGTCTTCGGTGTCTTCGAAGCCAAGCGCGGCCTTTTCCCCCTGGGCGGTTCCACCGTGCGACTGCGCCGGCAGATCCCCTTCACGCTCGCCATGGAGCTCCTGCTGACCGCACGCGCGGTGCCGGCGCAGGAGGCGCTGCGGATCGGTTTGATCGGGCACGTCGTGCCGGACGGGAGCGCGCTCGACAAGGCGCTCGAGATCGCCGCCGTGATCGGGTCCAACGGGCCACTGGCGGTCGAAGCGATCAAGCGGAGCGTGCGCGAAACCGAGGGCATGTCCGAAGTCGACGGCCTCGCCCGCGAGCTCGAGATCGGCTGGCCCATCTTCGCCACCAATGACGCCGCCGAGGGGCAGAAGGCCTTCGCCGAGAAGCGGCCGCCCACGTACACCCGCACGTGAGCGGAGCCGAGAACGAGCAGGTGGTCGGGGAGGGGTACCCCGGCCTCGACGGCGAGCCGACCTCGACCGGCGACGAGCCGCGCAACCGGTTGGCCGCCGCGGTGAGGCGTATCAGTGCGGTGGCCGTCGGGCAGCCCGTCGACGACAAGGAGATCGCGCGGGCGGCGACGGAGCTGAGTGCGCTGGCCGACCGCCTCGAGTCGGTGGCGCCGGCGGCGAAGCGGACCCGGCACGAGCCCGGCCCCGGCGGGTTCCCGGACCGGCACCCTCAGGACTACTTCCCGACGAGCCCCATGGTCGGCTTCGGCAATCCCGTGGCGCCACCGGTCGAAGTGTGGGCGGTGGAGGGCGAGGACGGCCGGCGAGAGCTGCGCGGCCGCGCCACGTTCGGCTACCAGTACGAAGGACCACCGACCTGCGTCCACGGAGGCGTGATCGCGGAGATCTTCGACGAGATACTCGGTCTGTCCAACCTCCTGACCGGGCAGGGCGCCATGACCGGGACCCTGAAGATCCGCTACCGCCAGCCGACCCCGCTGCTGGCGCCGCTCGCACTGGTCGCCCGCAACATAGGGCAGGAGGGGCGCAAGATCTTCGCCTGGGGCGGCATTTACTACCAGGGGGAGCTGACCGCCGAGGCCGACGGCATTTTCATTTACCTGCCGCCAAACCGGATGCTCGACATCGTGAGCGGCAACGCCAGAGGGTCCGAGGCACCGCTGGTCGACCCCGAGTGGCAGCGCATCATGACCGAGGGGGCCCGGGTTGCCCGACCGTCGCGGACCTGAGACGCTCTCATCCTGAGCGTTCGTTCGTCAAGTTCACAGTCGCCGGGGAGACGGGTGGGGTGGTGCGGACGGCCTGTTGTGAGAACGTTGACATACTTAGGGTCCGAACGGCTCTATAGGGCCCAAAAGGCTCGGGAATATAGTCTGTGAGGCCATGGAAGGAAACGCAAGCCGCGACCACACTCCGGGCACGGTAGGTGAGCTCGGTGCGATCGACCGGCTCGACCTGCACGAGCTCGGCGAGCAGTACCGTAACGCCTACCTTTCGGCTTGGCCGTTCCCCTACGTTGTCATCGACGGTCTTTTCGACCCCGAGATCGTGGCTCGGGCGAGAGCCGAAGAGCTCGGGCCGGGATTGCAGCTGGTACCCCGCCGGTCCAACCGGATCGTGAAGGCGGAGTCGACCATACCGGCCGGGCCGACCGCCGGGGCGATCCTCGAGCGCCTGCTCGCCGACGACGTTGTCGACATGTTGACCGCGCTCTCCGGCATCCCCGACCTCCTCGTCGACCCGACCCACTGGTGGGGGGGAGTGCACGTGCTGGCGCCCGGGTCCTTCCAGGCGGTGCACCGGGACTTTGCCCGCGACGCCACCGGCGACCTCTGGCACCGGATCAACATCCTCGTGTACCTCAACCCCGGCTGGCGGCCCGAGTGGGGCGGCCAGCTCGAGCTGTGGGACACCAAGATGACGGCGTGCCAGAAGAGCATCGAGCCGATCGGCGGCCGGATGTTCATCTTCGAGCCGGGGCCCGACGCGCTCCACGGTATTCCCGCCGTCGTGCAGTGCCCTCCCGGCGAAGCCCGGATCACGCTGGCGTCCTACTTCTACACGACCGATCCCGGCCCGCACGCCGGCCGGCACTACTCGCGGGTACTCGGCCTGCCGCGCCGTCCCGGCGAGCGCCTCACGGCGTCGCTCGCCATACCCTTCGACCCGCTGCGGCGATTCAAGGAACGTCGAACGCGACCCGTGTAGCGGCAGGTCGGCGCGGGTCGCGACCTCCTGCCCAAGCAATGCGGTGTCCCGCAGTCGGCGAGATCCCGCGGGTCACGACGTGGGCGCCGGCCTCAGGGGACGCGGGCGCACCGCGACGAAGCAGCCGGCGTCCTGGCTTATGCGCAGTGAGCCCCCGCCTTCGACAAAACGCGCCGCCACCGCTTCTTCGAGGGCATGGCATTGCGCGGGCGTGGCCTCCTGGCCCGCTGCGGTCGAGAGGATGAAAGCGACGACGTCGTCCGCATTCGTGCAGACCATGAAGCTCGGGTGCTGGTGCCAGCGGACGGAGCCGAACCGGCTGGCCAAGATGGTCCGACCGTTCGTCTTGCCGAACCGACGGTCCGAGAACTCCAGGGGCGACCAGCCGAGGACCTGACGAGACAGCTCCTTGATGGCGTCGAGGTGGTGCGGCCCGTTCGTGGCGGCCAGGAGGATGCCGTCGGGACGAAGGACCCGGGCCAGCTCGGCGGCGGCGCGCCGCGGATCGGGCACGTGGTAGAGCATGTGGTTGGCGACGGCGATGTCGAAGACGGCATCTGGGAACGGAAGCGCTTGCACGTCGCACGGGCGGGTCTCGGCCACCTCGACGTTGGCGATGGCGGTCACGGTCCCGGTGGCCGTTTCGAGCATGCCCTCGGAGAGGTCGGTCAAGGTGAGCCGCAGGTCGGGGAGGAGCGGTGCGACGTTGGCCCAGAGGGCACCGGTACCACACCCCACCTCGAGCACGTCGGCGCCGGCGGGCCACTCGATCCGGCCCACCAACCAGGGGTACCACCGCTCGTCCGCTCGGGTGTACTTGGTGTGCAGCGCGATGCGCGCGTTGAGGTTGGTGGGGTCCTTGTACTGGGACTCCCGCAGGTACTCCTGGTCGGTACCCAAGCTCTCCCGGGGTCGTACCGGCGCATGGTGGAGCGGCGGGCGATCGTCCGGTGGCCCGCTTCCGAGGTGGTCGGCGGCGACCACCTCAGGGGCAGCGACGCGACCGCAGGTATTGCGTGCCGATCGCCGAGACACTGACCAGTTCACCCCGGCCACGCTGATACCGCCGCGCCAGGAAGCCCCGATCGTTGGCCTCTTCCCACACCGGCAGCCGCGGACAGGATGTCCGCCATGCCTCGATGACCTCCGCGTACGGCCGAGCGTCCGACCCGACCCATTCGAGCAGGTCGAGGATCAACGATTCGACGGTCTCGGTCTCGGACGTGCGTTCCATGAGCGCTCGCGTATCTCCTGACGACAACTCTAGAGCGCGGCGAACGAGACCGAAGCTACTGAGGACTCAAAGCGTCCTTTGGACCCCTTCCCAGTAGGGGTCGCGCAGCTTCCGCTTGTAGAGCTTGCCGTTGGGATCACGCGGCATCTCGTCGGTGAAGTCGATCGACTTGGGCGTCTTGAACTTGGCCAGCTTGTCGGCGCAGTAGGCCTGGATCTCCGCCGCGAGCTCGTCGCTCGCCTCGACGCCCTCGGCGGGCTCGATGACCGCCTTCACCTCCTCGCCCCAATCCTCGTGGGGAATACCGAAGACGGCAGCATCCCCCACCTTGGGGTAGGACAGCAGGACGCTCTCGATCTCGGCCGGGTAGATGTTGGCCCCGCCGGAGATGATCATGTCGATCTTGCGGTCCCGAAGGAACAAGAAGCCGTCCTCGTCGAGCAGGCCGACGTCACCCACGGTGAAGAAAGCTCCGATGCGGTTCTTCTGAGTCTTGTCCTTGTCGCCGTGGTACTCGAAGTCGGCCGACTGCATCGCCATGTAGACGGTGCCGATCACATTGGGCTCGGTGATGCGGTTGCCGTCGTCGTCGAAGATGGCGATCTCGGAGATTGGCCACGGTCGGCCCACCGTGCCCGGCTTTTGCAGCCACTCCTCGGCGGTGACCAACGTGCCGCCACCCTCGCTGGCTGCGTAGTACTCGTCGACCGCATTGCCCCACCAGGCGATCATTTGCTCCTTCACCGGGACCGGGCAGGGTGCGGCGGCGTGGATCATGTGACGGAGGGACGACATGTCGTACTTCGAGCGGACGTCCTCTGGCAACGCGAGCAGCCGATGGAACTGGGTGGGCACCATGTGCGAAGTCGTCACCTGGCGCTCCTCAATGAGGCGCAGCATCTCCTCGGGCAGCCACTTGTCCATCAGCACGACGGTGTGCCCGAGATGCAGGGAGGCGCTTCCGAAGCGCAGCACCGCCGTGTGGTACAGCGGCGAGCCGATGAGGTGGACGTTGTCGTCCGAGGGCTGGACCCCGAAGAGAAACAGCAGTCCGGAGAGCCCCAGCGCGGCCTGCTCGGGCGTGATGCCCTGCAGCTTGCGGTAGATCCCCTTGGGGTTCCCCGTCGTGCCCGAGGTGAAGTTCATGACGTCGCCGATGGTGCGGTCCTCGGGCAGCGTCGTCGGCTGCGCCTCGCGGCCGGCGGCATAGGAGGCGAAGCCAGGAATGTCGCCGACACCGAGGCGGCCCGCCCCGTCGAGACCGACCTCGTCCGCGGCCGCCGCGGCCACGCTCGCAAAACGTTCGTGGGCGACGAATGCCTTGGCCCCGGAGTCCTCCAAGATGTAGGCCACCTCGGGGGTCACGAGGTGATGGTTGATGGGCACCAGGTACCAACCCGCCTGGAGGGCGGCGAGGTAGATCTCGATCATCTCGGCGCCGTTGGGCAAGAGGGTGGCGATCACGTCCCCGGTCTCGAAGCCCTGCGCCCGCAGCGCGTGCACCAGTTGGTTGGCTCGGCCCAGCAGCTCACCGGCCTCGATCTCGTCGCCCTCGGGCGTCACCAGGGCGAGGTAGTCGGGGTCTTGCTGGGCCAAGGCCCAGAAACCGAGATCACCCATTCAGCATCTCCGTCTCCTCGCAGGCAAGCGGGCGTCGCACGCAGCAGCCCCGCTTCCCGCAGGCTAGAACGTGTTCTAACTTCCGGCAACATGCGCGTCCGGGCCGGCCCGCGAACCGAGCGATCAAGAGAGAGCGTCCTCTCCGGGTCGGCATGGCCGGCGAGGACCCGAGCGGTGCGGTCGCCGAACTCAGATGATGCGGTGCAGCCGGGGACGAGGCTTGACCGTGGTGTAGACCTCGATCGAGTTCCCCTCGTGATGCGCCGCGATGACGGTCGGCGCGCCCAGTTGCGCTTCGTCGAAGACCCGGCCCATGTGCTCGCCCCAGGCGACGGCCGACCGGGCGATCTGGCGCTCCGGTTGCTCCCACGGAGGGACGCAGATCTCAATCTGGTACAGGGGTTCGAAGGTGACCACGTGGGTCGCCGTGCCGCCGTGAGCGGCCAGCCACTCCTCCTTCTCCTCTTCGGTCCAGATCTTTTCGTTCATGATCGGCGTCCACGGCTGGACGGTGGCCATCGCGCGTTCACCTCCACCAACCCGTGTTATCGGCATCCCCGGAAGAAGCCTTGAGAGCGGTCGGTCACCGGGTGACTCGTCGGCTCCGCCCGGTCGGCACCCGCATCCACCACCAGGCCGAAGCCGGTCCTTAGTCTGAGCGGTGCGCAAGGCGTGGGCAGGGAGCGCCCTCCCTGAGAAGAGGCGGGACGGAACGTGGAGAACAAGCAGACTGCGAAGGGCACCGAGCTCGAAGGCGCCGGACGGACCGACGCGGAGCACGCCGAGGCCCTGCCCGAGATCCGGCCGTGGCGCGAGGTCGGATGGATCTTTCGGGACGGCGACGCCCTCGCCATCGAGCGGCAGGACGGCCGCGCCTGCGAGCGCTCGGCGCGGCTGGCGCCGCGGCGCGACGAGTAGCGCGCGCCACCAGGCCCCAGCTCAGGCTGGCTGGTCCGCACCCTCCAGCTCGGCGGGGGTCTCGGACGCGTGGTGAGTCCGCAGCCAGTCCTTCCAGCGCATCCTCGTGCGCACCAGGATGACGATCCCCCCGACGACGAGGAGCACACCGGCCACCTGAACGAGGTCCGAGCCGAGACGGCCGTCCTCACCGAGCCACAGGTGCTCGTCGAGTGAGCGTTCGATACCCCACAGCACCATGCCGGTGCCGAGCACGACGCCCGTCGGATACCCGACACGCCGGGTGCCGTCGGGCCAGCGGTCGAGGCGGCGTTCGATCGCGATGAGGACCAGGTAGACCGCAAAGTCCTCGATCGCCTGGAAGATCGGAACGGGCAGGCGGGGGCCTGCCTGGCCGGCGTAGTACATGCCGAACCATTGGTGTGTCGGGTGCCCGCCGCCGGCCACCATGAGCTGGGGACCCAGCAGGCGACCCATGGCCCAGCACGCCATCAAAACGGGGGCGGCCAGGTCGAGGGCGCGGCCGAGCGGAAGCTCGGGACAGCGGCGGCGGGTGAGGACGATGCCGGTCGGCACGGCCAGCAGCAGGCCGCCGAAGGACGAGAGGCCGCCGTGCCAGATGGCCAGGACGTCGCCCGGGTTGTGGGCGTAGTAGCCCAGGTTCGACAGCACGTGCATCGCCCGGGCGCCGACGACTGCGGCCAGGATGATCCAAAGGAACACGGGGACGAACCAGTCGGTCCGGTAACCGTTCTTGCGCAGGCGCCGTTCGAAGTAGGCGAAGCCGAACCAGAACGTGAGCGCGAGGCCGATGCCGTAGGTGTGGACCTGGAGCGGCCCGACGTGGAACTCGACGGGTATCGGTTTCATCGCAGTACTTGCGCCAGGTTAGGACCGGTGGAGGGCAGCGGGGGTCCGGGCCGGCGGCGCAGAGCCGAGGGCGGAGGCCGGCGCCTAGGGCCGACCGGCGCCGACGAAGTTGCCGCCGAGGCGGAGACCGGTGAGCCAGACCGTTGCCCCGGTATAAGGAGCCTCGATCATCTGCCCCGGGCCGACGTACATGGCGACGTGCTCCGAGCCCCCCGCGCCGTAGAAGAGGAGATCGCCCGGTTCGAGGTCGCTGATGGGGACCGGGGTCGAGTCGGCCATCTGGGCGCCCGAGTAGTGCGGCAGCCCGACCCCGACCTGGCCCCACGACCAGGCCGTCAGCCCGGAGCAGTCGAACCCGGGGTCAGCGGAACCCCGGGGGGACTCGCCGCCCCACACATACGGGACGCCGATCTGGCTCTCCGCTGCTTGGACGGCGCCCGCGCCGCCCGCCGCCGTGGGTGGTGGCGCGGCCGGTTGGAGCCCGGCCAGCGTCGCGGGGGCGCTCCCGGTGGACGACGCGTCCGCCGCAGCCTGTCGTTGCTGCCGCGGCGGCGGCCGCGGCGGCCGCCTGTCGTTCCTGCGCGGCCTTTGCCGCGGCGGCCGCCTCTGCTTGCTGTTGCTGTTGGACCAGCTGGGCGATCTGACCCTGTTCCTGCGCCAGCGCGTCCTTCTGCTGCTGCACGGCCTGTGCGTTTTGCGCCACCGCGTTCTGTTCCACTGTCACCTGCGCCTGCGCCTGCGACTGTTCACCTTGGAGTTGGACCACCTGGGCGCTCAAAGAGTTCTCCGCGGTGTGCAAGTTGTCGACGGCAAGCGAGATGTCGCCCTCCGCGATCGTGTTGTACTCGGTGGTGGCGCCGAGCGTCTGCTCGTTGCCGCTGAAGATCGGATTTTGCGCGGCCGCGGTGCCGTCGGTGATGTAGTTCGCCACCGCCGCCTTGGCCAGTGTGGCCTTGTCGTGTTGTACCTGCGTCTGGTCGGCCGCGATGTTGGCCTTGGTCGTCGTGATGTTCGAGTTGATCTGCGACAGGTGGTACTGGGCGGCGTCGTACTGCTGGCTCAACGTCGACATCTCGTTCTGGGCCTGGGCCAGCTGCGCCTCGATGGCCGCCGCCTTGGCCCTGGCGTCGGAGATGGCGTCGCCGCCCGCCGGGCGCGCCAAACCGAACACAGTGCTTGCCAACACTGTGACGACGGTCAGAGCAGGAGTGCCGACCCGCTGGAGCACCTTGGCGCTCCGGGGAGACCGCGGCGTGGAGTGGTTGTAAGCCCGCTCTACGTCAGTCACGATCCTGCCATTCTTATAGGAACGTCCGACGCGGTTCAAACACCGTCGGTGCGAAACGCCCGTGTGGAGTCGTACCGGTAGTACGAAAATGCAGCTCACCGGGTACACCGAAGAATATTCGAGTTTTCTGGCCTGATCGGGAGCACGAAAAGGACCGTTTGGAACTACGGTCTCGCCGCATGGGCGAGATGATCGAATTTCAGAGCAACGGTTCGTCCGCCGGCGGCTATCTGGCGGTGCCCGGGGCCGGATCCGGCCCCGGCGTCATCGTCATCCAGGAGTGGTGGGGCCTCGTGGACCACATCAAGGACGTGTGCGACCGTTTCGCCGCCGCGGGGTTCGTGGCCCTGGCCCCGGACCTCTATCACGGGCGGGAGGTGGCGCCCGGCGAGCCGGACGAGGCGGGCAAGGCGATGATGGCGCTCAAGATGGACCAGGCGGCGCGGGACATGAGCGGCGCCGTCGACGAGCTGTTGCGGCGGAGCTCCGGCGACCAGGTCGGGGTGATCGGATTCTGCATGGGTGGCGGGCTCGCACTGGTGCTGGCGACTCAGCGTCCCGACGCGGTGGCGGCGGCGGTCCCGTGCTACGGCGTCATCCCGTGGCCCGACGCCCAGCCCGACTACGCCGCGATGTCGGCGGCCGTCCTCGGCCACTATGCCGGGAAGGACGACTTCTTCACACCTGAGGCGGCCAACGCGTTGGCCGACCAGTTGCGCGGCATGGGCAAATCGGTGGAGATCTTCATCTATCCGGACGCCGACCACGCGTTCTTCAACGACACGCGGCCCGAGGTGTACGACGAAGTGGCGGCAGGCGCGCTCTGGGATCGCACATTGGAGTTCTTCTCCGAACATCTGGGCTGAACGGCGTCTGCACCGTGCGTGCGTCGCCGGTGCGGCGTTCGGCAGACCCGGGCGGTGGCCCGAAGGCCGCTGCAGACCGTTTGTTACCATCACCCCATGTCTGCACGTTCACGCGATCTGCCCCGCCGCTCCTGCCTTTCCACCCCGGGGTCGAACGAGAAATTCCTGGCCAAGGCGCCGACCGTCCCGGCCGACATGACCTTCTTGGATCTCGAGGACGCCGTGGCGCCGCTCGAGAAGGAGAGCGCCCGGCCCAAGGTGGTCGACGCCGTCAAGAACCTCCCGTGGGACGACCGGGTGCTGTGCGTGCGGGTCAACGCCTGGGACACCGAATGGACGTATGGCGACGTGATCGAGGTGATCGGCAACGCGGGCGAGCGCTTGGACGAGATCATGCTGCCCAAGGTGCAGTCGGCCGCGGAGATCGTCGCGCTCGACCTGTTACTGACCCAGGTCGAGAAGAACTCGGGGCTGCCGCTCGGACACATCGGGATCGAGGCGCAGATCGAGACGGCGCGCGGGCTGATCAACGTCGACGACATCTGTGCCGCCTCCTCGCGACTCGAGACGATCATCTTCGGGCCGGCCGACTTCGCCGCCAGTATCGAGATGCCGGTGCTGACGGGCGGGATCGAGATCCCCGAGTACCCGGGTGACCATTTCCACTACGTCTTCAGCCGCATCTTGATGGCAGGGCGGGCCAACGGACTGCAGGTGATCGACGGTCCGTTCCTCAAGGTTCGCGAGCTCGACGCGCTGCGTGCCTACGCCATGCGCACCCGCATGTTGGGCTACGACGGGAAGTGGGCCCTCACCCCCGACCAGGCCGTGGTGCTCAACGAGGTGTATTCGCCGACCCAGGAGCAGTTCGACCGGGCCTTCGACATCCTCGAGGCGTACGAGAAGGCCACTGCACAGGATCGCAAGGGCGCCGTCATGTTCGGCGACGAGATGATCGACGAGGCCAGCCGCAAGATGGCCAACAAGTTCGTGAGCCGAGGCGAGCGGGCCGGCCTCACGCGTAGTCCGGGCTGAGCGCCCGCTGCCGCCGCCCCCGGTGACGGATCAGCCGATCAGCCGATCAGCCGACGGGCGATCACCTTGAGTGCGAGGGTCTCGTCCGCACCTTCGAAGATGGACAGCACGCGCGCGTCGACGAAGTACCGGCTCACGGGGAATTCCTCGGCGTAGCCCATGCCACCGTGGATCTGCATGGCCTCCCGCGTCACCCATTCGGCGGCGCGGCACACGTACGCCTTGACCATGGAGGCCTCGAGCGTCCCTTCGCCACGCGCCATCATGCGCGCCACGAGGTACGAGCTCTGGCGCGTCGCCTGGATGATGACAGCCATCCGCCCGAGCTTCGCCTGCGTCAGCTGGTAGTCGCCGATCGGTGACCCGAACACCTTGCGCTCGGCGGCATAGGCGGCGGCGGCCTCGTAGGCGGCCTGCATGACACCCAGTGCCCGCGCCGCCGTTTGCAGCCGGCCGTTCTCGAACCCCTGCATCTGGAGATAGAAGCCCTTGCCCAGACCCTCGGCGCCGCCAACGAGGTTTGCCTCGGGCACGAACCAGTTCTCGAAGGCCAGCTCGTAGGAATGCATGCCGCGGTAGCCGAGCGTGTCGATGGGGCGGCCTTCGAGGCGTCCGGGTGCGAGGCCAGCCGGTCGATCGGACGCCGCGTCCTCTTGCGTGAAGACGAAGCCGTGGCCGTCACCGCGGGCCTTCTCGACGACGAACATGGAGATGCCCCGGTGGGCCAGTGAACGGTCGGGATCGGTGCGCGCCAGCAGCATGAGCACGTCGGCCCGGGCGGCGAAGGTGCACCAGGTCTTGACGCCGTTGACGACCCACCCACCCTCGACCGGGGTCGCCGAGGTCACGATCCCGGCGACGTCGGACCCGTAGTCGGGCTCGGTCACGGCCACGGCGGCGAGGATCTCGGCCGAGGCGAGCTTGGGGAGCCAGTGCTTCTTCTGTTCCTCCGTGCCTCCGTAGACCAGGGCGCGGGTCAGGATCTCCGGCCGCGTGATGAGCGATCCGCCCACGCCGAGCGAGCCCCAGCTGAGCTCCTCGGTGGCGACGACCATCCCCATGTAGTCGGACTCGCCGCCCGAGGCGAAGCCGCCGTACTCCTCTGGCACCGAGAGCCCGAAGCCTCCCAGCTCGGCCAGACCCTCGATCACCTCCTCGGGGATGTCGGCGTTCTCGCGGTGCACGTGCTCTGCGTGCGGCCTGACCTTGTCCTCGGCGAAGCGATGAAAGGTCTCCCGGACGAGCTCGAAGTCCTCCCCGAGGTGGCGGGGACCCTCCGTCTGGGCCAGGCCGGCGAGCACCGCGGGATCTCGCTGTGCCTGGAGGAAGTCGGCCGCCGGCGCCGTCCACCCCGGCTCGATCCCCCACCGGGCCTCGCGCCCGGCCACCTTGGCGGCGAGGTCGGCCACGACGTCTGCGACGAACGCGGCGGCAATCCGCGCCTCGAGCTCCCCGTGCTCTCCGTAGGCGAGCGCGGCCCGTGCCGTGCCGACGGCAGCCGCTGCGTGCGCCAAGTCGTACGCGATCACCTGGTTGGCGTCGATGCCCCCGCCGTCGCGCACCGAGGCGCAGGCCTGGTCGACGACACGCTGGGCCAGGTCGACCGCCCCGGCGGCTCCGGCGAGAAGGGGAGCGGTGGGCGTCGTCACGGGGAGCGACCCTACCGGCTGGCCCGAGTGCCCCCTTTCCCGCAGGCCGCCAGAGGCGCGCTCAGGACCTGCGCCCGACGACCGTCACGAGCGGCGGGAGGACGACCGGGTCGTCGCCGGGGTCAACACCGGTGAGGGACTCCAAGTAGCGCGCCACCGGCCCAGGACCGACCCCGGCGGGGGCCTCGGCCCAGGCGTCGACGACCTCGAGCCCGGCGTCGCGCGCCAGCGCCGGGAGCAGCGCGCCAACGTCGGGATGGGCGGCGTCGGGCATCGAGAGCGGCCGCCCGGCGATGCGCCCGGCCGAGGTGATGGGTTCTTGGGCGACCACCCAGCCGCCGCGGCGCACGGCCCCTGCCATCATGCGTACGACGACCAGTGGCGTGAGCACGTGGAGCAACAAGAAGCGGCAGAACGCGAGGTCGACCGCTTCGGGAAGCGAGAGATCCTCGCCGGCCTGGGTGAGCGCGATCACCTGCGCGTGCGCTGCCGCGGCGCGGGCGACCTCGTCGCGCGCCAGCGGGTCGCTGTCGACCGCATAGACGCGGCCGTCGCGACCCACCATCTCGGCCAGCGCCACCGACACGTCGCCGCCGCCGGCGCCGACGTCGACGCAGCGCCAGCCGGGCCCGAGACCGAGGCGGAGCAGCGCCGTGGCCAACGGGCGCCGGTAGACGTCGTCGCGCAGCCCCTTCAGCTCACTCACGTCGCCTGACCGCGCCGGACGGCTCCACCATGGCCTCGCACTCTACGGTGCTTGCGGCCGCCGGCTCGTGCCGCCCGTTTGGCGGGGCCACCAAGACGGCGACCAGGGCGACCCAGCGGCGCGGGGTCGGGCCGGCGGTGAGCAACATGACGGCCAGCAGCGCCATCAGGGCGGGCCACCACAGCGTGATGTCGTGCACCTTGTGGTCCCCGAGCACCATGGTGGCGACGAGGCTGGCGCTGCAGAGCCCGAACCGGAGTCGGCTCCGGCGCAGCGAGAGCAGCAGGCACAGCGCCGGGACGGGCCAGAGGTAGTACCAGTTGAGCTCGGTCTCGAGCAGCACCCGGATGAAGAAGGCGACCGCGGTCATCGTGAGCACGGTCGCCAGGTCGTGCCGCCTGCGGCAGACGACGACGGCGAGGCAGGCAGAGACCACGACGGCGGCGAGCCGGGCCGGGCCGCCCCCGTCGAGACCCGGGCCGATGACCGGTGCCAGGTGGGTCAGTGGGGTGAACGAGATGTAGTGGGGCTGAAAGGGCTGGTGCACCAGCACGAAGAGCGTGCGGTGCGGTTCGGCCGCCAGCGCCGGGCTGACGACGACCAGGCTCGGCAGCACCAGGCGCCACCACTGGCGCGCCGCACCCCGCCAGCCGAGGCGCGCCAGCACCGGCGCCACGCCCAAGAGCGCGAGCGGCTGGAACGCGATGCCCACGCCGAGAAGGAGCGCGGCGCGTGGCGCGCCGGCGCGCCCGCGGCGTTCGAGGACGAGCGCGGCCCACACGACGAGCGCCACGGTCACGCAGTCCTCGGGGTGTCCCCAACCCCCCGCCACGTTGGCCACGGCGAGCGCCCCCACCAGTGCCAGCGCCATCCGGGCGCCGTCGGAGAAGCGCCAGTGCCGCGCCACGGCGTCGACGGCGAAGAGCGCGCTCGATGCAAAGAGAAGTGCCGCGGGGCCGAGCACGAACCACAGGCTGAGCGGCTCGCCCCCAACGCGTAGATGGGGGGAAAGGCCGAGCGCTTGGCCGGCCAGCAGGACGGGTGCGAGCACGATCTCGAGGGCCGGGGGCGCGGTCAACGCACCGTTGCGCATATAGATGTGCGAGAAGTGGCCGTGTGCGAGGGCCGACGAGCTGGTGGCGAGGCTCCACAGGTCGCTCGGTGAGAGCAGCTTGGCGGGCCCGCCGTGCAGGACGGACTGACCCAAGAGGCTGTAAGCCATGACCAGGACGAGTAGCGCGACGGCCGCGACCACCGGCGCGTGCCGCTCCTCCGCCCACGCCGTCGCACGCCCCATGCCCCCTCCCTCCTCGTCCTCGTCTTTATCGTCCAACCGTCGCGGACCGATAACCTCCTCCTCCGTGAAAGTGACGATGCTGCTCTGCGACGCCGCCCAGGTCTCCGACGGCAAGCTCTACATCCTGGGGGGCGGGTGGAGCATGACGGGACCCGATCCCGTGCCCTCGGCGGTGGCGCTGAAGATCGACGTGGACTGGCACGAGGCCGAGACGTCGCACCACTGGGAGCTCTTCTTGGAGGACGCCGACGGGCGTCCGGTCCTCATGGAGACGGCGGACGGGACCCAGCCGGTCGAGGTGCGCGGCGAGTTCACCGTCAGTCAGCCCCAGGGGATCCCCGAGGGCTCACCCATCGACGTGGCCCTGGCCGTGAACCTCGGGCCGATCCCGTTGGCTCCCGGCACCCGGTTCGCCTGGCGGCTGACCATTGACGGCGAGTCGCTGCCCGGGGCGTCGCTCGGGTTCACGACCCGACCGCGCCAGCCGGTGGCTGAGTGACCGTCTACGACCGCCCGTTCGGGCGCTACCTCGAGGACTTCGTCCCCGGCGACATCTATCGCCACTGGCCCGGTAAGACGATCACCGAGTACGACGACCACCTGTTTTGCATGATCACGATGAACCACCACCCGCTGCATACCAACGCGTGGTTCGCGGAGCACGAGACGGTGCAGGGCAAGAACGTCGTGGTGGGCAACCTGGTCTACTCGCTGGCGCTCGGCATGAGCGTCCCCGACGTCAGCGGCTCGTGCATCGCCAACCTCGAGGTCGAGTCTCTGCTGCACCGCTCGCCGACGTTCCACGGCGACACCATCTACGCCGAGACGCGGGTGCTCGATGCCACGCCGTCCAAGTCGAAGGACGACCGCGGCATCGTGACCGTCGAGACCAAGGCGTTCAACCAGCGCGGCGAGGAGGTCTGCTACTTCCGGCGCAAGTTGATGGTCTGGAGGACGGCGGACGCGCCGGCGCTGCCGGCGGCCCTACGGCGACGACGTCTGGGACTGAGGTCGGGCTCCGGCCCGACCGGGTGCGGCGCCTGCGACGCAGCCTGCTCGAGTGGGGCACCGCGCACCGCCGGGACCTACCCTGGCGCCGCACGCGTGACCCCTGGCTGATCCTCGTCTCCGAGGTGATGCTCCAGCAGACCCAAGTCGAGCGGGTCGTACCGCACTACGAGCGGTTCGCCGTGGCCTTCCCCACCCCGGCGGTGTGCGCGCGGGCGGGCCCGGCGGCGGTGGTGCGCCAGTGGTCCGGGCTCGGGTACAACCGCCGCGCGCTCAACCTGCACCGGGCGGCCGGTCGCATCGCCGCCCACCACGGCGGCACCGTGCCGCGGGAGGACGCGGCGCTGCGCACGCTGGCCGGCGTCGGCCCCTACACGGCGCGCGCCGTGCGGGCGCTCGCCTATGGCGACGACGTCGCCGCGGTCGACACCAACGCCGTGCGCGTGCTGGGGCGCGCCGTGGCCGGCGCCCCCCTCACACCGGCGTTGGCGACCCGGCTCGGCGACCGCCTGGTGCCTGCCGGCCTCTCGTGGGAGTTCAACCAGGCGATGTTCGACCTCGGCGCGACCGTGTGCACGGCGCCGCGACCGGACTGTGCGCGTTGCCCCTTGCGCCGGCTGTGCGTGTGGCGCAGGCGGGGCGGTCCCGACCCGTGGCGACTTAGCCCGGCCGCGCGGCCGCAGAGCGCCTTCGACGGCTCCGACCGCCAGGGAAGGGGGCGGTTGGTCGAAGCGCTGCGCCATGGCGCGGTCCCGTCGGCGCGGCTGGCGGCGGCCTGTGGCTGGCCCCACGACCCGGCCCGGGCGCGTCGGGTGGCGACGTCGCTGGTCGACGAGGGCTTCGCCCGCTGGTCCGGGGGAGAGGGCGGCGTCCTCCGGCTCGGTTGAGGGCGCGCCGACGAGGCGGCCACGCCATGCTCGGGTGGCTCAAGCGGTCAGGAAACCGAGGACGCGCCGGTTGACGACGTCGGGCCGCTCCAGGTGGAGGAAGTGACCGGCGCCGTCGACGATCTCCATCTCGGAGCCCTCGGCCAGGAAGTCGAGGGGCGACCCGATGGACGCGAGCAGCATGCAGCCGTCGTCGCGGCCGTGCAGGTACAGCGTCGGCTTCGGCGTGGGTTGCAGCGCGGCAGCCTGCTCGTCGGCCAGCTCGGGCACCTGCTGCGAGGCGTCGTACATGGCGCGGTAGTAACCGATGGCGGCAGCGATGCGGTCGGGATCCCCGATGGACTCCTTGACGCGTGCGACGTCCCACGACGCGTCGTAACCCGGTGACCAGTCGCGCCAGAGGTGCTCGATGTACGAATAGTCGTCAAGCGGCAGCGCGACCTCGGCCAACGAGGACAGGAAGAAGAAGATGTACCAGCTGCGCTGCAACTGGGCGTAGCTGAGGAGCTTCATTCCAATGGACCCGGTCGGCGGGACCGCCGCGGTGACGGCGCGGCGCCAGCGGTCGGGCTGGTGCGCCACGGCGCCGTAGGCGGCCAGGGCCCCCCAGTCGTGGCCGACCACGACGGCGTCGCTTCCGCCGCCGCACGCCTCGTGGAGCGCGTTGACGTCGCGCACCAGGGCTCCCAGCTGGTAGCGACCGTCGGCGGGGACCGCAGTCGGGGCGTAGCCGCGGAAGAAGGGGGCGACGGCGTGGAAGCCCGCCGACGCGAGGTCGGGGAGCAGATAACGCCAGGTGTGGGCCGTGTCCGGGAAGCCGTGGAGGCACAGGACAAGCGGCCCGTCTTCGGGGCCGTCGCGCAGGCAGACGAACTCCAAGCCGTTCGCAACAACGGTTCGTTGCTGCCCGTCATCCATGCGTGCAGAACGTAGCCGCCCGCCGCCAGCTAACGTCGCGTGGGTGAACGTCACGTTCTACGGCGTGCGGGGGTCGTGTCCGTGCTCGGGCGATCGTTACCGGCGCTACGGGGGAAACACCTCGTGCCTGGTGATCGACGTCGAGGGGGACGAGCCCCTCATCGTCGACCTCGGCACCGGACTGCGCTCGCTGGGCGACGTCCTGCACAAGGAGGTGCGGGCCCTCGGGACGCCGATGCGGGCCACGGCGTTGCTCACCCACCTTCATTTCGACCACATCTTGGGCATCCCCTTCTTCGGCCCGCTGCACGACCCCGGTGCGCGCCTGACGGTGTTCGGGCCGGGGCAACCCAAGGGGACCCTGAAGGACGCGCTGCACGCCGCGGTGCAACCGCCGGTGTTCCCGATCCACATGGAGCAGTTCCGCGGCGAGCTCATCACCGTCGACCTCGCCGCCGAGGACTTCTCCATCGGCTCGGCCAAGATCATGGCCCGGCCGGTCCCGCACGCCGGGATCACCCTCGGCTTCCGCATCGAGGCGGAGGGTCGTGCGGTCGCCTACCTGTCCGATCACCAGGCGCCGCTCGACCGCCGGGTCATCCCGGAGTCCGTGCTCGAGCTCTGCGCCGGGGTGGACCTGCTCATCCATGACGGCCAGTACACCGACGACGAGTTCTCGGAGAAGGCCGACTGGGGCCACTCCACCGCCGCCTATGCCGTACACGTCGCCGCGGAGTCGGGGGCACGGCGCCTCCTGCTTTCGCACCACGACCCGTCGCACACCGACCGCGAGCTCGATCGCATCCTCAACCAGGCCCGGCGGCTCCCCGAGGCCAAGCGGGTCGAGGACGTATCCTCCGCCAAGGAATCCCAGTCGATCGACCTCGGCAAGGCCTGAGGCACAGCGACGTGTCGGGCCTCGACCAGGCCCGGTTCCGCGAGGTGCTCGGCCACTTCGCCACCGGCATCACCGTCGTCACCGCCCTCGAGGACGGCGTGCCCGTCGGTTTCACCTGCCAGTCCTTCGCCGCGCTCTCCCTCGATCCCGCCATGGTGCTGCTGGCCCCCGCCCGGAGCTCGACGAGTTGGCCCCGCATCGCCCAGGCGGGCGCGTTCTGCGTGAACATTCTGGAGGAGCATCAAGAGGCCCTGTGCCGCGCCTTCGCCGTGTCGGGGGGCGAAAAGTTCGACGGCGTCGGCTGGAAGCCGGGGATCACGGGATCGCCGGTGATCGACGGCTCCCTGGCCGTCATCGAGTGCCGGCTCGGTGACATCTTCGACGGGGGCGACCACGAGCTGGTCATCGGCCACGTAGTGGCCATGGACATCGGCGAGGGCGCCCCGTTGCTGTTCTACCGGTCCGGTTTCGGGCGTTTCGCCCCCTGAGCCCGGTACCCACTACCGTTCGCGCTCGATGCCAGCGCTGATACCCTCCTCGGTGATCGACGACGTGGTGCTGGTGCGACCCGACGTGCACGGCGACGAGCGGGGACGCTTCGTCGAGACCTACCGGCGCAGCTGGTTCCCCACCGGTCGCGAGATGGTGCAGGGCAATCGCTCGGAGAAGCAGGCCGGCGCCCTGGTCGGTCTGCATTTCCATCTGCACCAGGCCGACTATTGGTACGCCCTGCGCGGCCGGCTCCGGGTCGTGCTGCACGACCTGCGGGTGGGCTCTCGGACCGACGGGGCGACGGAGATGATCGAGCTCACGGGCGACGTCGACCAGGGCGTGTACATCCCGCCGGGGGTGGCGCACGGCTTCGCCGCGCTCACCGACATCCTGCTCACCTATCTCGTCGACCACTACTACGACCCGTCCGACGAGCTCGGCCTGGCCTGGGACGACCCGGCGGTGGGAGCCGACTGGGGCCTCAGCGACCCCGTCCTCTCGGCGCGCGACCAGCACAACCCGCGTCGAGACGACATCCCCGACGCCATCCGGCCCCAACTGGCCCACTGAATCAGGGACCACTTTCCGCCTCCGCCGTTGCGTCGGTCGCGGTTCTTTTCGCCCGACGGATCCTGTTGAATATGAGTTGGTGCTCATCGGTGGGGTAGTCGCTGTCATGGTCGTGGTGGGACTCGCCGTGGGCATGCTGGTGCGTCGACGCTCCCACGACGACGTGCACTCGGTGGCGCACTACCACCGACAGCTCCACACGCTCGAGGAGATGCGGACGCACATCCCCTCGGGTTCCGCGGTGGGGCACCAGGACGGGAACGGCGCCACCGCCTTCCCGACCAGCGCCTTCCGTGTCTCGGGATCCTCGACAGTGCGGCTGACCGAGTCCGGGGAGCCCCCCACCCCTTCCGTCCCGCCGCCATCGCTGCCCAACCCCCCCGAGCCGGCGGCCTTCGACGACACCGCGCCCGAGCCGGTCCGCCCCACCTTCATGAGCGGCACCGAGGACCGGGTGATGGAGTCCATGAACCGCCGCCCCCGTCGCCTGGCGGGACCCGCGGCGGCGGTGGCTGCCGTGACCGTGCTCATCGTCGTGCTCATCGTCACCGGACTGCACTCGAACTCGCCGGCGCACCACGGGTCGGGCGCATCGACCGCCACGACCCCGCACACCCACCCGCCGGCCGTGCGCCACCAGACCTCGACGACCACGGCTCCGGCTCCCCCCGCCGTGTCGGAGCCTCAGGGCGCTACGACGCACGCGGCGACCTACCAGGTGGCCGCGACGAACTACTCGCTCTCCCTGGCCGCCACCGCGGGGGAGTGCTGGATCGAGGTCACGAACACCGCCAACGGTTCGGCCCTGTTCACGGCGACGCTCTTCCCTGGTCAGGCGCACACGATCGCCGCGACCGGTCCGGTGACGGTGATCGCGGGGGCGCCAGGTTCCTTCGCGGCCACGGTCAACGGTTCGGCCGTCACGCTGCCGTTGGGCTACCAGGCACCGTTCACGCTGACGTTCCAGACGGTTGCGGCTTAGCGCCGGGCACGGTGGGCGGCCCGGCGAGCCGTGGGCTGTCGGGGTCACGAGAGCCTGGCCAATTCGACCCGTCCTCTGACTCGCTCGGAGTGACCGTTCGGAGCGTCTTGTGCCGTCGTCACGCTCAATTGACAACGTCAGAACAACGGACGGACAACGTCACCACAACTGCGTTTGCCCGCGATGGAGTGAACTGGTAGCACACCCCGGATGCCCGATTGGCGCGGGTGTGCGACAGGCACCGTTGGTGACCGCGTTTCGTCTCTACCTGCGAGGTGCGGTTCGAGCAAGGCGAGTCGACGCGCGCCGCGACGCGGCTTCGGTTCTCGGCATTCTGTTGTCGGAGTGGCCGCCTTGGTCTGCGTCTTCATGGCACCAACTCTCGCGACGGGGTTTGCGGCGACTCCAGCGCACGCGGCGGGGCTCAACTCTCCGGTCGTCGGCATCGCGGCGATGCCCGACGGAGGGGGATATTGGCTCGTCTCCGCCGATGGCGGCGTGTTCAACTTCGGCGGAGCAGGGTTCTTCGGCTCCCAAGCGGGCGAGCCGTTGAACTCGCCCGTCGTCGGCATGGCATCCACTCCCGACGGCCGTGGCTATTGGCTCGTCTCCGCCGACGGCGGGGTGTTCACCTTCGGCGACGCGCTCTTCTTCGGCTCCCAAGGGGGCAAACCGCTGCACTCGCCCATCGTCGCCATGGCGGCCACCCCGGACGGTGCGGGGTACTGGCTCGTTGCCTCCGACGGTGGTGTGTTCAGCTTTGGCGACGCGGGCTTCTACGGGTCCGAGGGGGGCAAGCCCCTCGACAAGCCTGTCGTCGGGATGACGACGACACACGACGGCGCGGGGTACTGGCTCGTTGCCTCCGACGGCGGGATCTTCAGTTTCGGCGACGCCGCGTTCCACGGTTCCGAGGGAAGCGAGCCCCTCGACAAGCCCATTGTCGGGATGTCAGAGACCCGTGACGGCTTGGGGTATCGGCTCGTCGCCGCTGACGGCGGCGTGTTCACCTTCGGCGACGCGCCGTTCGATGGCTCGGAGGCCGGGGCGGACCTCATCGGCCCGGTCGTGGGGGTCACCGGTGACGGAGGGGGCGGCGGTTATTGGTTGGCTGCTCAGGACGGCGGGGTCTTCTCCCTGGGGAGCCCGTCCTTTGGTTCGATGGGTGGCGCCTATCAACCCGGTCGCTCCTCGGGTTGGAACAACCCCCTCGCATCGGCGATCGTTCAAACGGCGTCTTCCCAGCTCGGGCGGACGGACGGCGACGTCTACGGTGGCGCCACCGAGTGGTGCGCGATGTTCGCCTCGTGGGTGTACCGCACCGTCGGGCTGGCGGTGGGCGTGGTGCCCGAGGCCTACGAGATCGGCACGTGGGCGCTCTCGAGCGGCGGGGCTCTTCTGCCGCCGGGTGCGACACCCCAAGTCGGAGACGCCGTCCTCTTCGAGTCAGATGGCAGTGCCTTGTCCTGGCCGGGGCCCGGGCTGGACTTCGGGAACGTCGTCCACGTGAACATCGTCGTGAGCGTCGATCGCGACGGCTCTTTCATGACGATCGGCGGAGACGAGCTCGGGCCCGGGGGTTACGCGGTACGTGAGCAGGGCCCGTACTCAGCCGCAACGGCGCCGACCTGGTGGGGGCAGACGGTCTTCGCCTTCGTCCAGCCACCGGTCTGAGGCGGCCGGCCTCGCCGCACAGGGTCGCGCTCGATCCACCGGTGCGTTCACGCCGAGGTGGCCGGTGTGGTCGGGCGCACGCCAGAGCCGTTCGCGTCCTCTGGCCCGGCGGCGACCAGGCCGAGGGTGTCGAGCAGGAAGGCGAGCACCAAGGCCTCTTCCTTCCAGGCCTCGTAGCGGCCGGAGGGGCCGCCGTGGCCCGCTCCGAGCTCGGTGCGCAGGAGCACCCGGGTCGTGGGAGTCAAGGCACGCAATTTGGCGACCCACTTCGCCGGCTCCCAGTAGGCGACCCGAGGATCGTTCAACCCGCCGGTGACGAACAGGTCCGGATACGTGCGGGGCGTCCCATCGGGGTTCGCGCCCGTCACGTTGTCGTAGGGGGAGTAGGTGAGCATGCGACGGTAGTCCACCTCGTTGGCCAGCGGGTTGCCCCACTCCTCCCATTCGCCGACCGTGAGCGGCAGCTCGTCGTCGAGCATGGTCGTGACGCAGTCCACGAAGGGCACCTGCGCCACCAGGGAGCGGAACAGCTCCGGTGCCTGATTGGCCACCGCACCGATGAGCAGACCGCCCGCCGAGCCACCCCGTCCGGCCAGGGCGCCTGGGCGGGCGATGCCCACCGCCGTGAGGTGGTGCGCGCAGGCGATGAAGTCCGAGAACGTGTTCTCCTTGTGCTGCATGCGGCCGCCCTCGTACCAGGCGCGCCCCAGTTCCCCTCCACCGCGCACATGGGCGATGGCGTAGACCGCCCCCCGGTCGAGGAGCGACAGCCGGTGGTGCGAGAACGTCGGGTCGATGCTGATCTCGTAGGCGCCGTAGCCGTAGATGAGGCAAGGCGCGGGTAGTTCCAGGCCCACCCGGTGCACCACCGAGATCGGGACCCGCGTCCCGTCCGGGGCGACGGCCCATTCACGGTGGGTGGTGTAGCGCGCCGCGTCGAAGTCGCCCAGCACCGGCTCCTGCTTGAGCAGCGTCTCCTCCCGCCCGTTCAAGGCGATCTGCAGGACGCTGGACGGCGTGACCAGCGAGGTGCGGCCGAAGCGCAGCACCGGCGAGTCGGGCTCGGGGTTGGCGCCCACCCACGTCGACGAGAGGCTGTCGATGGAGGGGACGTTCCAACTCGATTCGAGCAAGTCGCCGACGAAGGGGTCGTGGCCCGGGCCATGGTGGAGCGGCAACACCCGCACCTGGGTCTGGGCCTCGGAGCGCTCGCTCACGACGAGGGCGCTCCTGAAGGCGTCGACGTCCTCGACGCGCACGCCCGGGCGGTGGGGCACCACCTCGCGCCATTCGCCCATCGTGCCGACGGCGGCGTCGGGGGCGGCGAGGACGCGGAAATCCTGGGCGCCGTCGTTGGTCAGGGCGACGAACCAGCCGCTGCCGCTGGCGCTGCCCGTGCCGGACGCGGCGCCGGTGTCGTCCCCGGCCGGCGTGAGGTGGTCGATCGCGTACTCGATCCCTTCCCGGCGCGGGATCACCACCTGCGGCTGGGTCAGCGGTGCGTCCGAGGGGAGGGCGAGCCATTCGCTCGTGTTGGTGCTGTGCAGGCCTATCAGGACGAAGGCGTCGTCCCGGGTCGAACCAGTGCCGAGCGCAAAGCGGCGATCGGGCTCCTCGAAGACGAGCACGTCGCCGGCGGGGTCGGTGCCCAGGCGATGACGCCACAGCTGGAAAGGCCGCTGCGCCTCGTCAAGGCGGACGTAGAACACGAATTCGGCTTCGGCGGACCAGGCCAGGCCGTATCCGGTGTCGGGCACGGCCTCGGCAGCCAGGGCGGGCGACGTCTCGGCGTCGAGCGGCAGGAAGCGCAACTCGTACTGCTCGTTGCCGGTGTGGTCGGTTGAATAGGCCAGCCAGAGGTGGTCGTGACTGACGACCGCGCCACCGAGGGCGAAGTACTCCGACCCCTCCGCCAGGTGGTTCTCGTCGAGCAAGATCTGCTCCTCACCCCCGGGCTCGCCGGCCGGCGGGAGTTCGTCGCGGCCGCGGGCGGGACGCCGGCAATGGATGGCGTACTCGTTCCCCTCCTGGGTGCGCGTGTAGTACCACCAGGGGCCCCTCCGGGCGGGCACCGACATGTCCGTCTCCTTGATGCGGGCCTTCATCTCCTCGAAGAGGGTGCTGCGCAGGGGCCCGAGCGGCGCCATCTCCTGGTCGGTGTAGGCGTTCTCGGCTTCGAGATACCCGAGGACCTCGGGATCGTCGCGCTCGCGTAGCCAGAACCAGGGATCCTCCCGATCGTCGCCGTGGGCCGAGATGATGTGGGGGCGCCTGGGAGCGTTCGGGGGTGCAACCATGAACGCAGAGCCTGCCACGACGCGGCACGCCACACGGCAGTAGCTGGTCGGGAGCGTTTCGGCAGGCCCGGGCAGTTGTTACTATCTGCGTAGGGGAAATTCCCCCTCCCCGACTTCAGGAGCCAAATGGCCACTACGGATCTCGACCTCGGTCGTTACCAGCTCGGGTGGAGCGACGAAGAGGACTACGTGTTCAAGCCCAAGAAGGGCCTGAACGAGTCCATCGTGCGCGAGATGTCCGAGATGAAGGGCGAGCCCGACTGGATGCGGGCCTTCCGATTGCGCGCCCTCAAGCACTTCGAGCGCAAGCCGATGGCGCCGTGGTTCGCCGCCCGCATGCCCAACCTCGACTTCGACGACATCTTCTATTACATCAAGCCGACGGGCGGCCAGGTCGACAAGTGGGAAGACCTGCCGGACGCCATCAAGAACACGTACGAGAAGCTCGGGATCCCCGAGGCCGAGCGCAAGTACCTGTCCGGCGTGACGGCGCAGTACGAGTCCGAGGTCGTCTTCCACCGCAACCGCGAGGATCTCGAGGCCCAGGGCGTCTTCTTTTGCGACATGGACACGGCCGTGCGCGAGTACCCCGACATCGTGCGCAAGTGGTTCGGCAAGATCATTCCGCCCAACGACAACAAGTTCGCCGCCCTCAACTCGGCGGTCTGGTCCGGCGGATCCTTCATCTACGTCCCCCCGGGCGTGAAGGTGGACATGCCGCTGCAGGCCTACTTCCGCATTAACGCGGAGAACATGGGCCAGTTCGAGCGGACTCTGATCATCGCCGACGAGGGTTCGCAGGTGCACTACATCGAGGGCTGCTCCGCCCCGGTGTACTCCACCGACTCGCTCCACTCGGCCGTGGTCGAGCTGGTCGCCCTCCCCGGGTCACGCATCACGTACACGACGATCCAAAACTGGTCGACCAACGTCTACAACCTGGTGACCAAGCGGGCCCGGGCCGAGGCCGAAGCACACGTGGAGTGGATCGACGGCAACATCGGTTCGCGCCTCACCATGAAGTACCCGTCGGTGTATCTGATGGGACCCAAGGCGAGCGGCGAGGTCCTCTCGGTCGCCTACGCCGGGGCGGGCCAGCACCAGGACGCCGGCGCCAAGATGTTCCACATCGCTCCGGAGACGACGTCGACCATCGTGTCCAAGTCGATCTCCAAGGACGGCGGCATCACCACCTACCGGGGCAAGGTCCACGTCGACCCCGACGCGCGCGGGTCGAAGTCCTTCGTGCGCTGCGACGCGCTCCTGCTCGACGACCACTCCATCTCCGAGACGAAGCCCTACATGGAGGTGGGGGAGCGCGACGCCCGCATCGGTCACGAGGCCACCGTCTCGAAGGTTGGCGACGACCAGCTCTTCTACTTGATGAGCCGAGGGCTTTCGGAGCAGCAGGCGATGGGCATGATCGTGAACGGTTTCATCGAACCCGTGACCCGCACGCTGCCCATGGAGTACGCGGTGGAGTGGAGCCGCCTCATTGAGCTACAGATGGAGGGTGCCGTCGGCTGACGGGCCTCCCCCCGGCTGCGTGGCACCATAGAGATGTGCCGATGCGCGAGGAATGCATCCATTTCCAGAGCCGGACCTACGCCTCCGGAGAGGCCGCCCGCTTCTGCGTGCTCGATCTGGCGCCCGAGGCACCGTGGCGCTGCCCCGACAACTGCCCCTCGTACCACCCCCGCATGGCCGATGTGGGCTGGGTGCACGGCAGTCTGGTGGAGCCCGCCCTCGAGGAGGAGCCCGGGTCCGGTGGGGACGTGGCGGAGCTGCTGGGCTCCGCCGAGGACATCGTGAACGAGGTGGCGCCCGATGTGCTCGAGGAGGTTCGGGCCGAGGACGCCCGGCGCGAGCGCTCGGCCGGCCGTTGGTGGCGCCGGAAGCGCTGAGCCGGTTTCGTATACAGATGACGGCTCAGATCCCCTCGCGAGGGGCGGCGTACCGGCCGGCCGTCCTCAACGCCCGGTGAACTTCGGCGCCCGCTTCTCCAAAAAGGCCGTCAACGCCTCGGTGAGGTCGTCGGAAGCCAGCATCCCCGCGTTCCACACGGCCACGTAATCGAGTCCCTCGGCCACCGTCTTCCCCTCATTGGCCGCCAGGACGGCCTTGGTCCCCTGCACCGCCAGCGGCGAGTTGGCCGCGATCTCCGCCGCCATGGCCCGCGCCGCCCCGAGTACGCCCGCAGCGTCGATCGCCACGTCGTTGACCAGGCCGATCTCCTTGGCCCGATCGGCGGTGATGTCCTTGGCGGTGTAGGCCAGCTCGGCCAGGTGACCCGGTCCGATGATCGACGGCAGGCGTTGGAGACTCCCGAGGTCGGCGACGATGGCCATCTTGGCCTCCCGCACGGAGAAGACGGCGTCGGCCGAGGCGAGCCGGATGTCACAGGCGGCGATCAAGTCCACCCCGCCTCCGATGCAGTAGCCGTGGACGGCCGCCACGACCGGCTTCGGGCACAGCGCGACCGCGGTGATCGCGTCCTGCAACCGGAGCACCTGGCGGTAGCCGGCCCGCGCCCGCGCCGCCATGGAGGTGGCGCTCGCCCCCCGAGCGTCGGAGTCACCCCCGCCGGCGAGGACGCCTCCCATCTCCTTGAGGTCGAGCCCGACGGAGAAGTGCGGTCCCTTGGCGGCGATGACGACGGCCCTGACGGCGCTGTCGGTGCCCACAGCGGTCATGGCGCGCGGGAGGTCTCGCCACAGATCCTGACCCATGGCGTTGCGCGCCTCGGCCCGGTCCAGCCACACGGTGGCGACCGCCTGTTCCCGTTCGATACTCAGCACCGGCGATGCAAAATCTGCAGTTTCTCCCATGTGGCGCAGGCTAACCGCCTGGTGGGGAGACCCGCGGGGGCCACTAGAGTGCATGGGCCGCCTTCGCACCGGAAAGAGGATTTGACCCTGCACACCTTCAGCGCCGAGGCGTCCGCGGTCCTCGCCGGGCCGGATTGGCTTCGTAAGCGGCGGGCCGCCGGTTACGAGGCCTTCGCATCCTCCCCGCTGCCCTCCGAGAGCGAGGAGGTCTGGCGCTACTCACCGATCGACGACCTGGCCCTCGGCGATTTCGCGCCCAGCCGGACCGACGCGCCGACGCGCACGCCCGGTTCGGCGGGGGACGACCTGCTGACGACACTGCGTGGCGCGCTCGGCGCGACCGCCGGGAGCGTGCTGGTGCGCGACGGGCGGCCGGGCCACTTCGCCCCGAATGCCGGCGCCGTGCCCGCGGCAGGCTTCGCCTTCGGATCGGCGGACCACGTGCCAGAGGCGCGCCATCTCTTGGGGTCGGTGCAGCGTGGCGGGGACGCCCTGGTCCGGTTGAACGACGCCTTCACCCCCGATCCGGTGTTCGTCGACGTGCCGCCAGGGGTGACGGTGGCCGAACCGGTGCTCGTCGTCCACTGGTGCGAAGCCGGCGCGGCCAGCTTCCCCCGTACCGCCGTGCGCGCCGGCGAGGGCGCGCACCTGTCCGTGGTCGAGGTCTACGCCGGCGCCCAGGGCGCGGACCGCTCACTGGTGGTGCCGGTGACCGAGCTGTCCGCGGCTGCGGGCGCTTCGCTGTCGTACGCGTCGCTGCAGATCCTCGGTGACGCGGCCTGGTCGATCGGCCGGCTGGCGGCACGCGGTGCCGGCGGGTCGCGGCTGCGCACGTTCACCGTCGGGCTGGGCGCCTCCTACGGGCGCATCCGGTCCGACATCGCCTTGGACGGACGGGACGCCACGTGCGAGGTCCTCTCGACCTACCTGGGGGACAGGTCTCAGGTACACGACATCCGCACCCTGCAGGACCACGAGGCCGCTCGAACCACCAGCGAGCTGCTGTGCCAGGGTGCGGTGGCCGGGCACTCGCGCTCGGTCTACAGCGGCCTCATCCGGGTGCACCGGGGTGCGGTCCGCAGCGACGCCCGCCAGACCAACCACAACTTGGTGCTCGACGAGGGGGCGCATGCCGACTCGGTGCCGAACCTCGACATCCTCGAGAACGACGTGAAGTGTTCGCACGCCTCGACGGTGGGACCGATCGACGAGGATCAGCGCTACTACATCGAGTCGCGCGGCGTGGCGCCCGAGGTGGCCGAGGGGCTCATCGTGCGCGGCTTCTTCGACGCCATCATCGACCGGGGACCGGTTCCGGCGCTGAACCCGATCCTCGCGCGCGAGGTGCACAGCCGTTTGAGCGCCGCACTTGGGGGCCGGCGTGTGGCCGCCGGTGTCTGAGACGGTGGCGCTCTGCGCGTCCGACGAGCTGGCGGCCGGCCAGGTGCGGCGCTTCGACGTCGCGGGCCATCGGATCGCGCTGGTGCGCTGCGCCGACGACACCTTTCACGCGGTCGACGACGAGTGCAGCCACGAGGACTACTCGCTGGCCGAGGGCGAGGTGTGGGCCGACGAGTGCGAGATCGAGTGCCCGCGTCACGGCAGCACCTTCGACCTGAGAACGGGCGAGCCGTGCTCCCTGCCGGCAACCCGACCGATCCGGGTCTACGAGGTCGAAATCTCCGACGACACCGTGTCGGTGGTGCTGCCGTGAGCGTCGAGCACGTCCTCGAGGTCCGGGGCCTGCACGCGTCCGCGGGGGGCCGGGAGGTACTGCACGGCATCGATCTCACGGTGCGCAGCGGCGAGGTGCACGTGGTCATGGGCCCCAACGGTTCGGGCAAGAGCACGCTGGCCCACGCGCTGATGGGTCGTCCCGGCACCGAGGTGACGGCGGGCAGCATCACGATGGACGGGCGAGAGCTGACCGGCCTGCCGGCGTGGCAACGCGCCCGCGCCGGCCTCTTCCTCGCGCTGCAGCACCCGGTGGAGGTGCCCGGTGTGAGCCTGCACTCGCTCCTGGCCGCGGCCTCCGAGGGGGACGGCGTGGCCTCCGGCCCCGCTCCGACGCTTTCGTTGGGCGACCGCATGCTCGAAGAGGCCAAGGCCGTCGGGCTCGACGCCCGCCTGCTGCGCCGGCCGCTCAACGTCGACCTCTCGGGCGGCGAGCGCAAACGCACCGAGATGGTCCAGCTCGGTGTGCTGCGCCCCGCGATCTGCGTCCTCGACGAGGTGGACTCGGGTCTCGACGTCGACGCGCTCGGCGAGGTGGCGCGCCGACTGCAGCTCGCCACCACCGAATGGGGCGTCGGCCTCCTCGCCATCACACACTTCAACCGGTTGTTGGTGCAACTCGAGGCCGATCTGGTGCACGTCATGGTCGATGGCCGCATTGTTGCTACGGGCGGTGCCGCCCTGGGGTTGCAGCTCGAGCGAACCGGCTACAAGGGGTACACCGACCCCGCCTGAACCCCGCCCGGAGGCCGGGAGCGGTGCTCCCATTCGTCACCTGCCGCCAATCGCGCGAAGGCGCTTGGTACCGTTCTTCGTCATGGCGAACGGTCGTCCCATGGGCGACGAATCGAATCGCCCCTCCCGACGGCAACGGGGCCGGTCCGCGAACAAGGAGGGTCTGAGCGCTCTCGGCCGCCAGATGCACGCCGGGTCCGAGTCCGAGAGCGTGGCCAACGAATCGGGTCTGCGCGCGTTGGGTGCGCGCATCGACGCCGAGAGCGGGCGGTCGAAGCGGACGGGCCGGCGCAGCGGCAAACCCAAATGGAGCGCGGCCAAGAAGACCGTGGTGGCGCTCCTCGGTGTCGTCGTGCTCCTCGTCGCGGTGATCGGTGGTGGGTACGCCTATCTGTGGTACCGCTACAGCCAGATCGACAAGATCCACATCAGTGACGAAGTGGCCGCCCAGAGCGGTGGGCCCTTCACGATGCTGGTCATCGGCTCCGACACGCGCGTCGGCGAGTCCGCCTCGGCGGCCCAGGCCTTCGGGTCGGCTTCGGTGGTCACCGGGCAGCGCAGCGACGTCGTGCAACTGTGGCGGGTGACGCCGTCCACCAAGCAGATTCAGATCGTCTCGATCCCGCGTGACACCGTGGTCAGCCTGCTGCCGCCCGACAGCGCGCAGTACGGCACCTACAACCGGATCAACTCCTCGTACAACTCGGGCGCCAACCAGTTGGTCAAGACGATCACGGCCAACTTCGGCATCCCCATCAACCACGTGGTCCAGGTCGACTTCGGGGGGTTCCAGGACGCCGTCAACGCGCTGGGCGGGGTCTACCTCAACTTTCCGTACCCGGCCAAAGACTCCTACTCGGGGCTCAACATCACGGCACCGGGCTGCCAGCTGCTCGACGGCAGCCAAGCCCTCGCCGTGGCCCGGGCCCGCCACTACGAGTACTACGCCAACGGCTACTGGCAGTACGACGGGACGAGTGACTTCGGGCGCATCCAGCGCCAGGACGTGTTCATCAAGGCCCTCATGAGCGCAGCCAAGTCGAAGCTGAATCCCCTGACCGTCAACGCCTTCCTCGGCTCCATCCACGAGGGCATTCAGATCGACGACGGCTTCAGCTTCAACTCGCTCATCGGGCTCGCCCTCGCCTACCACTCCTATGACCCGGGCAACCTGGTCGGGGAGACCCTCCCCACGGTGCCGACCAACGGGTTCGGCAGCCTGGGCGACGTGCTGACCGTCGACCAGCCGGCGGCCCAGCAGATGCTCGTCAACGTCTTCGGCTCCAGCCTGGTCACTCCCACCAACCCGCCGCCCGATGCCAACGGCAACCCCAATCCGCCCCCGCCGATCACGCCCACGACGGTTCCCCCCGCCGCCGCCGGAACGGCGACCGCCGCCCCCGCGAGCACGACCCCCACGACCGCACCGCCGCCTTCGTTCAATCCGTCGAACTGCAGCCCGGCGTAAGCGCAGGACGCGGCGCCGGCATGGAGCCGGCTACGAGGCCTCGGCCGCCACCTCGTCGAGGCCCTGGGCGAGGGCGTTCCAAGAGAGCGTGGCGCACTTGATGCGGACCGGGAACTTCACCACGCCCTGGAGTGCGGCGAGCTCGCCGAGCTTGTCGAGGTCGATCTCCTCGGGCTCCGCCGCTTCGGCGCCGTCCCGGTCGCCGTCGTGCTCGAGCGTCGCCTCGTGGATGGACATCATCCCCTTGAACGTGTTGATGAGCCGGCGTACCTCACCGACCGGCATGCCCTTGACGGCGGCCGACATGAGCGACGCGGAGGACTGGCTGATCGAGCATCCAGAGCCCCCGATCTTGAGGTCGTCCAGCTTCCCGTCCTTGACCACCATGGAGATCACGACTTCGTCGCCGCACAGCGGGTTGAAGCCCTCGACACGGTGGGCGGGGGGCGAGTCCAGCTCGCCGCGGTTCCTCGGCGAGCGGTAGTGGTCGAGGATGATCTCTCGGTACAGCTCTTCCAGGTCGGCCATCAGCCGAACAACCTACCGGCTTCCAGCAATCCCTCGATCAGCACGTCGATGTCTCGCTCGTCGCTGAACAGGGACAACGACGCTCGGGCGGTGGCCTGCACGCCGAGGCGGCGCATGAGCGGCTTAGCGCAGTGGTGACCCGGCCGCACGCAGACGCCGAACTGGTCGAGCACCTGGGCCAGGTCGTGCGCATGGACGTCGCGGTAGGCGAGGGAGAGCACGCCGCCGCGGTCGGGGCCCGGGGGCGGCCCGAACACCCGCACGTCAGAGCCCAACTTCTCGTCGAGGCGGGCCAGCGCGTGGTTCGTCAACGCCAGCTCGTGGGCGCGGATGCGGTCCATCCCGATGTCCCCCAGGTACTTGATGGCCGCGGTGAGGCCGACCGCCTCGGCAATGGGCGGCGTGCCTGCCTCGAAGCGGGCGGGTGGGGGCGCCGGACGGAAAGAGTCGAGCTTCACGTCGAGAATCATGCCGCCGCCGCCCAGGAACGGGTCCATGGCGTCGAGCAGCTCGGCCCGACCCCACAAGACGCCGATGCCGGTCGGGCCCATCATCTTGTGGCCGGAGAAGGCGATGAAATCGACGCCCAGCTTGCGCACGTCGACCGGGGCGTGCGGGACGAGTTGCGCGCCGTCGGCGACCACGACCGCACCGGCACCGTGCGCCACCTCCGCGACGTGCGCCACCGGGTTGATGGTGCCGAGCACGTTGGACATGGTCGAGATCCCCACGAGCTTGACGCCGTCCACGAGTCGGTCGAGGTCGTCGAGCACCAGGCGCCCGTCGTCGTCGATCGGGATGTAGCGCAGGTCGAGCCCCCCGATCTCCTCGGACAGGATCATCCAGGGAACGATGTTGGCGTGATGCTCCATCTCGGTGAGCAGCACGGCGTCGCCGGCGCGCAGATTGGCCCGGCCCCATGTGTGTGCCACCAGGTTGAGCGACTCGGTCGTGTTCTTGGTGAAGACGATCTCGCGCTCGGCGTCCGGCGCGCCGATGAAGCGTCCCGTCGCCACCCGGGCCTGCTCGTAGAGCGCAGTGGCCTCCTCGGCGGTGGCGTACACGCCGCGATGGACGTTGGCGTGCGTCGCCTCGTAGTAGTGCGTCATGGCGGCGATCACGGCGTGCGGTTGCAGCGCGGAGGAGGCAGAGTCGAGGTACACGATCGGGCGCCGGTTGATCGTGCGCATCAGGAGGGGGAAGTCCTTGCGCAGTGCCTCGACGTTGAGCGGCGCCGCCGCGGCCGGCACGGGGGCGGGAGCGGGAGCGGGCGTCATCGCCACGCCTCGTAGCCCTCGGCCTCGACGCGGGCGGCGAGCTCGGGGCCGCCGCGGGCGACGATGCGCCCGTCGACGAGCAGGTGCACGACGTCGGGGACCAGCTCTTCGAGGAGCCGCTGATAGTGGGTGATGGCGAGTACGCCGAGCTCGGGGTGCGCCTCGCGCACGGCGCGCACGCCGCGGCTGACGACCCGGAGCGCATCGATGTCGAGACCCGAGTCGGTCTCGTCGAGGACGGCGACGAGCGGCTCGAGCAACGCCATCTGCAGGATCTCGTTGCGCTTCTTCTCGCCTCCGCTGAAGCCCTGGTTCAGATGGCGGCTGGCGAAGGACGTGTCCATGCCGAGGCGCTCCATCCACTCGGTCATCAGCACCCGGACCTCGAGGACCGACACCTCCTCACCCGTGCGGGCCGCCATGGCCTGGCGCAGGAACTGGGTCACCGACACCCCCTCGATGGACTCGGGGTACTGGAAGGCGAGGAAGAGGCCGGCCTTGGCCCGCACGTCGGTAGGCCAGCTCGTGACGTCCTCGCCGTTGAGCAGGATGCTCCCTGCCGTGACGGTGTAGGCGGGATGACCCAGCAGCGCACCCGCCAGGGTGGACTTCCCCGCACCGTTGGGTCCCATCAACGCGTGGATCTCTCCCGCCCCGACCGCCAGGTCGACGCCGCGCAGGATGGAGCCGTCCTCGGCCGAGACCCGGAGGTCCCGGATCTCGAGGAGCGGGGGCGAGGTGGTCGGCATCGACTAAAAGCTTACCTTTTTGGTCAGGTTTTCCGGCACGGGTCGTCTCACCAGCCCCGGTCGACCCATTCCTGCAGGTGCGGGGCCTCGCTGCCCACCGTGGTGGACAGGCCGTGGCCGGGCAGCACCACGGTGTCAGGGTCGAAACGGGCGAAGATGCGCCGGTCGATGGACTCGATGATGGCGGGGAAGCTGCCGCCCTCGAACGAGGTGTTGCCGGGGCCGCCGGGGAAGAGGGTGTCGCCGCTGAACAGCAGGTTCGTGCCCTCGACGGCAAAGCAGATGGAGCCGGGCGTGTGGCCCGGGGTGGCCAGGGTCTTGATGCGCAGGTCGCCCACCTGCAGCGTCTCGTCGTCGTCCAAGATGAGGTCGTAGCTCGGCAGCATGCCGGCGTCGGCTCTGGTCACGGCGACCGAGATGCCGGCGTCGCGCACGGCGGGCACCGCCTGGATGTGGTCCCAGTGGCCGTGGGTCTCGACGACCTGGCGCACGCCGAGGCGCTCACAGATCTCGAGCAGGGCCTCGTGCTCGTTGGCGGCGTCGATCAGCATGGCGTCGCCCGTCCTGCGGCAACGGAGGATGTAGACGTTGTTGTCCATCGGGCCCACCACGATCTGATGGACCTCGGCCGCCGCATCGCTCCAGACTTTCTCCAGCTGTCCCATGACCCCAGCGTGGCACAGCCACGGGACGTCTGGTCGCAGCGCCGCCTCGTCTGGTAGACACCCTTGTGAACGAAGCGATCCACCGCCGGCGGGGCTTGCCGGGGGAGAGGCAGAGGAGCCCAGGCATGAATTTCGCCTTCAGCGACGAGCAGGAGGAGCTGCGCACGTCGGTGCGCCGGTTCCTGGCGGAGAAGTCACCCGAGACCGAGGTGCGGCGCCTCATGGACACGACCGAGGGCTACGACCCAGCGGTGTGGAGCCAGATGGCCGACCAGCTGGGCCTGCAGTCGCTCACCATCCCCGAGGAGTTCGGGGGGTCCGGCTTCACCTACGTCGAACTGCTCGTCGTGCTCGAGGAGATGGGCGCCGCGCTGCTCTGCGCGCCCTTCTTCTCCTCGGTCGCCCTGGCGGCGAACGCACTGCTTACCTCGGGCGACGACGAGGCCAAGAAGAGCTACCTGCCCGGGATCGCGTCGGGCGAGACGATCGCCACCCTCGCCATCACCGAGGACAACGGGAAGTGGGACTTCAGTGGCATCGAGTTGGCCGCGGAGCAGAAGGGCGATGGGTGGCAACTGGACGGCCACAAGATGTTCGTGATCGACGGGCACGTGGCCAACCTGATCATCGTGGCGGCGCGCACGGCGGCCGGCGTCTCACTCTTCGCCGTCAAGGGTGACGCTCCGGGGCTGACCCGCACGCCGCTGCCGACGATGGACCAGACCCGCAAGCAGGCGCGCCTCGAGTTCTCCGGGACCCCGGCGACGCTGATCGGTGTGGACGGCGGCGCTGAGCCCGGCCTGTCCAAGACGCTCGACCTCGCTGCCGTGGCGCTGGCGGCCGAGCAGGTGGGCGGCGCCCAGCGCGTCCTCGACGCGTCGGTCGAGTACGCCAAGACCCGCATCCAGTTCGGGCGGCCCATCGGCAGCTTCCAGGCCATCAAGCACAAGTGCGCCGACATGCTGCTCGAGGTGGAGTCGGCCAAGTCGGCCGCTTACTACGCCGCCTGGGCGGCGGCCGAGGACTCCGACGAGCTGCCCGTCGTGGCCAGTCTGGCCAAGTCGTACTGCTCGGAGGCCTACTTCCACGCCGCGGCTGAGAACATCCAGATCCACGGTGGGATCGGCTTCACCTGGGAGCACCCGGCGCACCTCTACTTCAAGCGCGCCAAGTCGTCCGAGCTCCTGTTGGGCGACCCCTCCTACCACCGGGAGCTGCTGGCACAGCGCATCGGGATCTGAGATGGCGGGGCCATTCAGGCTCCTGTCGGGACCGGCGGGCGACCTCGCGTCCTACGCCAGCTCCACCCCTCCGGGCCCGCCGGTCCGGGGTCACGTCCTGATCTGCCACGACCTGCCGCGGCCCGAGGGGTCGGCCGCCGACGTGGCCCTGACCTCCCCCGCCCTGGCTGACCGGCTGGCCCGGCAGTCGGGCTGTCGCGTCGTCACGGGCGCCCTGCGGGGGGCCGGCGAGTCGACGGGCGACTTCTCGGCTCTGGGCTGGCTGGACGACCTGACTTTCCTGGCCGAGACGGAGATCCCCGCGACGGCGCCCCGCTTCGTGGTCGGCTTCGGTTTCGGCGGTGTGCTGGCGCTGCATCTCGCGGCCCGGGACCAGCGGGTGGCCGGTGTGGCCTGCCTCGGCACGCCGTCGGACCTCGGATCGCTGGCCCGTGAACCCGAGGATCTCCTGGCCCGCTGCCGGAGCACCGGTGTGATCAGCACCCCCGGTTACCCGACCTCCCTGGACGCCTGGGGCAAGGAGTTCTCCGTCCTCCACCCGGTCGAGGACGCCGGCCTGCTCCAGGGCAGGTCGCTGCTCATGGTCCACGGTTCCGAGGACCCCGACGTACCCGTCGGCGACGCCCGCTCCATTGCGGAGGTGGCCGGCGGTCCCTCCGAGTTGCACGTCGTCTTCGGCGCGGGCCACTGGCTCCGGGCCGACCCCCGGGTGATCGCCATCCTGGTCGGCTGGCTGGAGCGGCGGCTCTGACGCACGGCGCGTCCGACGCGCTCAATGTCGGGCCCGTTCGTTCCGAAGACGAGAGGGATGAGCGATCAGGGGGCGCCACCCTTCAGCGTGGTGCTCGACGTGCCCGCCGGGGCGGCCACCGCGCCAGGTCCGGACGACGACACGTCCGGCGCACCGAGGGTCCGGGGGGAACCGGGGCGGGCCTCCCCGGACCAGGTGCGGCCGAGCCGGAGTCCGACCGCGGCGAGGTCAGGCCGGCGGTGGCGCGCTACTCAACGCTCGATCGATCGCACCGCGCAGGTTCTGTGCCGCGCGCCGAGCGTCGGGGGCCTGCGTCAAGTGGCGCACCACCACGAAATGGCGTACGCCGGCAGCCGCCAGGGCAGGAATACGTTCCGGCGTCACGCCACCGGTCACGAACACGGGAACAGTGGACCGTTCACTGGCCTGAGTGACATAGGCGATCCCGGTCCCCGGTCGCCCCGGCTTGGTGGGTGTCGCCTCCACGGGCCCGGCCGAGATGTAGCTCACGTCCTCGCTCGCGGCGGCGGCGAGGTCGGCCTGATCGTGAGTGGAGAGGCCGACGATCGCCGCGGGGCCGAGGATGCGCCGGGCCAGCGAGACCGGCGCGTCGTCTTGACCAACGTGGACACCGTCGGCGCCGGCCTCGAGCGCGAGGTCGGGTCGGTCGTTGAGCACGAAGGGTACGCCGTGCTCCTGGCATACCGCTGCCGCGACGCGGGCCCGGGCGAGCAGGGGTCTTGGCGCGAGGTCCTTGTCGCGCAGCTGCACGACGTCCACCCCGCCCTCGATGCACGACACGAGGAAGGTGACGAGGTCGGGTCGGTCCGGGGTGCACAGGTAGAGGCGGCGAACCGAGAGGTCGAAGCCCTCGGTCACGCTTCGGCGCGCGCCCGAGCCTTCGCCGCCTTCTTGGTCGCCCGGACCGTCGCCAGGCTCTCGGGTCCGTCGATGTCGGCCACCGAGAGGTGGGTCCCGGCGTCACCGTAGGGCGAGGTGGCGGCGCGCCAACCCTCGGGGCAGACGCCGAGCTGCTTGCCCAGCAGCGCGGCGAAGATCTTCGCCTTCTGCTCGCCAAAACCGGGCAGCGCCCGCAGGCGGCCCACCAGCTCCTCCCCGCTGCGCACCCCCTCCCAGATGGCGTCGGCCCGGTTCCCGTACTCCTCGGCCACGGCGCGGCAGACGTCTTGGACCCGCCGCGCCATGGACCCGGGGAAGCGGTGCAGGGCGGGCCGCTCCTTGAAGACGGCGCCCAGCTCGTCGGGCTCCATGGCGGCAATGGACGCCGCGTCCAACGGACCGTCGCCGCCGAGGCGGCGCGTGAGCACGGCCGGGGACGAGAAGGCCTTCTCGATCGGGATCTGCTGGTCGAGCACCATGCCGATGAGCAGGGCCAGTGGATCGCGGCTGACGACCGCATCCGCCTCGTCGTCGCCCGACAGGTGCAGCGCTTTGGGAGCCACGGTCAGATCTTTGCACGGCGTCCCGCCGCCGGCGCACGACGCCCGGCACCCCGAGACGTGCCCCGGAGTCGCAGCGCGGGCAGACTCTCGCCATGCACATTCCGGCCAAGGTGGACTACGGCATCCGCGCCCTGCTCGCCCTGGCCGCCGCCGGGTCGCCGCAGACCGCCGAGTCCCTTGCCGGGGAGCAGGGTCTTCCACCCCGCTTCTTGGGCGCCATCCTGGCCGACCTGCGGCGGGCCGGGGTGGTGGCCAGCCAGCGGGGCGCCGAAGGCGGGTACCGGCTTGCCCGCGATCCCGACGCCATCACGATCGCGGAGGTGATCCGCGCCCTGGACGGGCCGCTCGCCGAGGTACGCGGGTTCCGTCCCGAAGCCACCAGCTACGACGGGGCGGCGGAGAACCTCCAACAGGTGTGGGTCGCGGTGCGGGCCAGCCTGCGCTCGGTCCTCGAGAAGATCACCCTGACCCACGTCATCTCGGGCCAGCTCCCCCCGCACGTCCAGAAACTGTTGACCGACCCCGATGCCTGGGTCGCGCACTAAGGCCGCCGGTGCGGGGCCGGTGGCCGTCGCGGCCGCCGACTACCTGTGGTTCGCCGACCACGCACTCCGCGAGATGGCGGCCATCGTCGAAGGGCTGGGCGACGACTTGGCCAACCGGCGTCCCCCGTTCCGCGACGCCAATTCGCCTTTCGCCATCCTGACCCATTGCCTGGGCGTGATGGAGTACTGGGGCGGCGCGACCGTGGCCGAGCGCCCGGTCCAGCGGGACCGGGCGGCCGAGTTCACCGCGACGGGAGAGGTGGCCGGGCTGCTGTGGCGCACCGAGGTGGCCCGCCGGCGCCTGCGCGAAGACCTGGCCGGGCTCGACGCCTCGGCCGGACCGGCGGGCGTCCGGCCCGACCCCGACCACCCGGTGCCCTACAGCGACACCAAGGGCGCGGTTTTGCTGCACATCCTCGAGGAGCTGTTCCAACACCTGGGGCAGATGGAGATCACCCGCGACGCCTTGGTGGCGAACCAACGGCGGTGACGCCCGACGACGCGGTCGTCGCCGTGCTCAGACCGTGAAGGGGGCGGCGCGGCCGGGGTCGATGCCGAGCTCGGCGATGGCTCCGGACACGGTCGAGGGGTCGACGCGCCCGTCCAGGGCCAGCTGCTGCAGGACGGCGACCACCAGGTGGGCCGCGTCCACCTCGAAGTACGAGCGCAGGGCGTCCCGGGCGTCGGAACGGCCGAACCCGTCGGTCCCGAGTGATGCGTAGGGACGTTGCACGAAGCGCGCCACCTGGTCGGGCACGCTCCGCATGTAGTCGGTGATGGCGACGACGGGGTCGCGCCCCGTCCCGAGCGCGGCCGTGATGAAGGGGACGCGCGCCTCGGCCTCGGGATGGAGGCGGTTCCAGCGCTCCGTCTCGAGCGCCTCGGTGCGCAGGTTGGTCCACGACGTCACCGCCCAGGCGTCGGCCCCGACGCCGTAGCGCTCCGCCAGCAGGCGCTGCGCCTCCACGGCGATGCTCCACATCGGCCCCGAGAAGCACAGCGACGCCCGGAGATCGCCCGCGGTCTCGGGCGCCGGGGCGAAGCGGTAGGCGCCCTCGATGATGCCCCGGCGCACCGCCTCACCCTCCGCACCCTCGGGCAGCGCCGGCATCGGGTAGGTCTCGTTGTAGAGCGTGAGGTACCAGAAGCGGTCCTTCGGTTCGGGACCGAGGATCTCGGTCACGGCCGCCTCCAAGATCGCCGCCACCTCGTAGGCGAACGAGGCGTCGTAGACGACGGCCGCGGGGTTGGTCGAGGCCAGCAGCGGCGACTGCCCGTCGTCGTGCTGCAGCCCCTCGCCCATCAGCGTCGTCCGGCCCGCGGTGCAGCCGGCCAGGATGCCCCGCCCGCGCATGTCCCCGAGCATCCAGGCCAGGTCGCCGACGCGCTGGAAGCCGAACATGGAATAGAAGAGATAGACCGGCAGCATCGGCTGCCCCCACGTCGCGTACGCGGTGGACAGCGCGACGAACGTGGCCAGTGCCCCGGCCTCGGTGATCCCCTCCTGGAGGACCTGCCCCGACGAGCTCTCGGCGTAGTTGAGGGGCAGGTCGGCGTCGACCGGCACGTAGTTCTGGCCGTCGGGCGCGTAGATCTTGGCCTCGGCGATGAGGGGCTCGAGCCCGAAGGTCCGGGCCTCGTCCGAGACGATCGGCGCCACCAGCGACCCCACGGTGGGGTCCCGCACGAGGTTGCGCAACAGCCGGGCGCACACCATGGTGGTCGACACGGACTGCTTGCCGGAGCCCGCCGCGAACTCCTCGAAGACCTTGGCGTCCGCTCGCAGCGCCGGCGTCGGTCGGACCACCCGGACGGGCAGCGGGCCGTCGAGGACGCGGACGCGGGCCCGCAGGTACTCCATGGCGTCGGAGCCCTCGGCCGGACGGATGTAGGGCGGGTCGCCCTCGAGCGCGGCGTCGGGGATGTCGTCGGTCAGGTAGAGACGGTCACGCAACGCGCGCAGTTGCGCCTTGGTCATCTTCTTGATCTGGTGCGTGGCGTTGCGCGCCTCGATCTCGGGGCCGAGCGTCCACCCCTTGATCGTCTTGGCCAAGATGGCGGTCGGGGCGCCCCGCTGCTCGGTGGCGAGCTTGTAGGCGGCGTAGAGCTTGCGGTAATCGTGCCCGCCGCGGGGGAGGGAGACCAGCTCGTCGTCGCTGAGGTGCTCGACCATCTTGCGCAGCCGGGGATCGGGGCCGAAGAAGTGCTCCCGGATGTAGGCCCCCGACTCGACGGCCAGCTTCTGGTACTCGCCGTCGACCGTCGTGTTCATCCGGTCGAGCAGGACACCGTCGACGTCCTTGGCCAGCAGCGCGTCCCAGCGGGAGCCCCAGATCACCTTGATCACGTTCCACCCCGCGCCGCGGAACACGGCCTCGAGCTCCTGGATGATCTTCCCGTTCCCCCGCACCGGGCCGTCGAGGCGCTGCAGGTTGCAGTTGACGACGAAGATGAGGTTGTCCAGGTGCTCGCGGCCGGCGACGCCGAGACCGCCGATGGACTCGGGCTCGTCCATCTCGCCGTCACCCACGAAGCACCAGACGCGGCTGCCGCTCGTGGCGACGAGGCGGCGCAGCTCGAGATAGCGGTTGACGTGCGCCTGATAGATGGCGGCCAGCGGACCCAGCCCCATCGAGACCGTCGGGAACTCCCAGAAGTCGGGGAGCAGGCGCGGGTGGGGGTAGCTGGGCAACCCGTCGCCGCCGACCTCGTGGCGGTAGTTGTCGAGCTCCTTTTCGGTCAGGCGACCCTCGACGAAGGCGCGGGCGTAGATGCCCGGCGACGCGTGCCCCTGGAAGAAGACCTGGTCCCCGAACCCACCGTCGGCCTTGCCGCGGAAGAAGTGGTTGAAGCCGACCTCGTAGAGCGCCGCCGAACTGGCGTAGGTGGACAGGTGCCCGCCGATGCCCTCGGTACGCGCGTTGGCCCGGGTGACCATCGCGGCTGCGTTCCAGCGGATGTAGGCGCGGATCCGGCGCTCCTGGTACTCGTCGCCGGGGAACCAGGGCTCGTCGTCGGCCGGGATGGTGTTGACGTAGGGGGTCGACACCGTGGCCGGGAAGTCGACCTGCTTGGTGCGCGCCCGCTCCAGGAGCTTCATGAGCAAGTAGCGCGCCCGGGCGCGACCCTGGGCGTCGACGACGGCGTCGAAGGAGTCGAGCCACTCCTGGGTCTCCCCCGGGTCCGTGTCGGGGACCTGGTGGCTGATGCCGTCGAAAAGCATCTCTCCACGGTACCGGGAGGAAGGGGAACTCCCTGACCACCGGTCGCGGGTGTTACACAGTGGTCATGCACGCCCACGGCGCCCCGGTCATCGTGTACACCGACGGCGCGTGCCGGGGCAATCCGGGGCGGGGCGGCTGGGCCTGGGCGGTGCCCGACGGGCCGTACGCCAGCGGGGCCGACCCGCACACGACCAACCAGCGGATGGAGATCACGGCCGCGCTCGAGGCGTTGCGGGCCCTTCTGCCCGACGAGCCCGCGGGGATCGAGGTGGTGAGCGACTCGACCTACGTCGTCAAGTGCTTCACTGACGGGTGGTGGCGGGGCTGGCAGCGGCGCAACTGGAAGAACTCGCAGAACAAGCCGGTGGCCAACCGCGACCTGTGGGAGCCGCTCATCGCACTTGCCCTGACGCCCGCGGTCGACGTCAGCTGGCGCTGGGTCAAGGGTCACTCGGGTGATCGCTGGAACGACCGGGTGGACGAGCTGGCCACCGTGGCGGCCGACTCGGGCCGGGGCGCGAGCGGCTGAGACGAGCAGGGGAAACGGCGCCCCACCGATCGGGGCACGCCGGTGCGAACGGTAGAGTGCCCGGGGAACACACGCGCGGGACGCGGAGCGGGGTCCGCCCGGTGCGATCGGGTCGTCTCGGGGAAGCCGAACGCGTCGGACGAGCCTCGTGAGGACGAGAAGAGGACGGGCGATGGCCACCGAGGAAGAGTTCGACATCGTCGTGATCGGCGGCGGCCCGGGCGGCTACGCCACCGCGCTCTACGGCGCCGCCGCGGGGCTGTCCGTGGCCATCGTCGAGCGGGACAAGGTCGGCGGGACGTGCCTGCACCGCGGCTGCATACCGGCCAAGGAATTTCTCGAGACCGCCGCGGTGCACCGCACGATCGAGGGCTCCAAGGAGTTCGGTATCGGCGTCTCCGGGGTGTCGCTCGACTTCGCCGTCAGCCAGGACCGCAAGAACGCGGTGGTGGACAAGCTGTTCAAGGGGCTGTCGGGATTGCTCAAGGGGCGCAAGGTGGTCACCCTGTCGGGCACCGGGACCCTCAAGGCCGACCGCCACGTCGAAGTGATCGAGGGTGAGGATGCCGGCCGCGTCGTGGTCGGCCGCAACGTGGTCCTGGCGGCCGGGTCGGTGCCCTACGGCCTGCCCGGCTTCGAGGTCGACGGGCGCTGGGTGATGACCTCGGACGAGTTCTTGGACCTCAAGGAGCTCCCGGCCTCCGTCGCCGTCATCGGCGGCGGGGTGATCGGGTGCGAGTTCGCCTCGCTCCTGGCCGACCTCGGGTCCAAGGTGACGATCCTCGAGGCGCTCGACACCATCCTCACCGGCTGCGACGACGACATCATCCGTCTGGTCGCTCGCTCCTTCACCAAGCGCGGCATCGACATCGTGACGGGCGTCACAGTCGAGGGGCACACGCCGTCGAAGGACGGGGGAGTGACCACGGTGGCGGCGGGGGACCAGAGTGTCGACGTGGAGGCCATCGTGGTGTCGGTGGGGCGGCGCCCCCGCACCGAAGGGTTGGTGGCCGACGGGGTGGGCGTCCAGATAAACGAACGCGGCTTCGTGGTGGCCGACGAGTACCAGCGCACGGGCGCCGACGGCGTCTGGGCGGTGGGCGACATCGTGGCGGGCACGCCGCAGCTGGCCCACGTGGGGTTCGCCGAGGCCATCGTGGCGGTCAAAAGCATGCTGGAGGAGCCGGTGGTGCCGGTGGACAACGCCAAGGTGCCCTGGGCCATCTACTGCCACCCCGAGGTGGCGTTCTGCGGCATGACCGAGGCGCAGGCCAAAGCCGAGGGGATCCCCGTGGTCACGAAGAAGGACCCCTTCGGGGGCAACAGCCGGGCGCAGATCATCGGCGACACCGAGGGTGTGGTGAAGATCGTCGCCGAACGGCGGACCGACGGCACGGCTGGGCGGATCCTCGGCGTGCACCTGTGCGGGCCTTGGGTGACCGAGCAGCTCGGCGCCGGCTACCTGGCCGTCAACTGGGAGGCCTTCCCCGACGAGGTCGCCCAGTTCATCCAGCCGCACCCGTCGCTCTCGGAGACCTTCGGCGAGACCATGTTGGCGCTGACCGGAAGGGGACTGCATCTTGGCTGACGTGATGATGCCGCAGCTCGGCGAGACCGTGACCGAGGGCACGATCACGCGCTGGATGAAGGGCGTGGGCGACGCCGTCGCGCGCGACGAGCCGCTCTTCGAAGTCTCGACGGACAAGGTCGACTCCGAGGTGCCCTCGCCTGCCGCCGGCGTCGTGACCGAGATCCTCGTCCCCGAGGGCGAGACGGTCGAGGTCGGCGTGAAGCTCGCGGTGATCGGCGACGGCGCGGCGTCTGGTGGACAACGAGGCGCCGCCCCCGCCGCGACGGCCGAGCCTGCGGCAGCGCCCGCCGAGCCAGTGACGCCGGAACCGGTCGCGGCGGCCCCGCCTCCGCCGCCGCCCCCACCCGAACCAGCCCCGGCGCCGGCGGCCCTACCGGCCGAGCCAGCGCCGGCTCCGTCCGCTCCGTCCGCTCCATCCGCTCCATCCGGTCCGAGCGACGGTGGCGAGGCCCTGCTCCTCTCGCCCATGGTGCGCCGGCTGCTCTCGGAGAACGGGATCAGCGAGTCCGAGGTCACGGGGACCGGCGCCGGCGGCCGCATCACCCGCGACGACGCGCGGCGCGTCGTCGAGGCGCGCCGCGCCGCGGTGGTCCCGCCGCCCCCGCCGCCCCCACCGCCGGCCGCGCCCAGCCCGGCGCCGCCCGTGTTCAGTCCACCGACCGCACCGCCCGTCTCCATGGCAACGTTTCGCGCCGCCGGCGATCAGGTGGTCCCCTTCTCGAACATGCGGCGCCGGACGGCCGAGCACATGGTGCGTTCCAAGGCAACCTCGCCGCATGCCTTCATCGCCAACGAGGTCGACTTCGAGAGCGTCGAGCGCGTGCGCAAGGCCTGGGGTGAGCGCTTCAAGGCCGAGGAGGGATTCTCGTTGACCTACCTCCCCTTCGTCGCCCGAGCGACAGTGGAGGCACTGCGTGACTTCCCGCTGCTGAACGCGTCGGTGGTCGACGACTCGTTGCTCGTGCACGCCGAGGTCAACCTCGGCATCGCGGTGGACCTCTCCCACGAGGGTCTGATCGTGCCGGTGATCCACCGCGCCGAGGAAGTCACGCTGCGTGGGGTGGCCCGGCGCATCCGCGACCTGGCCGAACGGGCGCGCAGCCGGCAGCTCAACGCCGACGACATCGCAGGCGGCACGTTCTCCATCACCAACGACGGCCCCTTCGGCACCTACTTCACGGTTCCGATCATCAACCAGCCGCAGGTGGCGATCCTGGCCACCGACGGCATCGCGCGGCGGCCAATCGTGGTGACCCAGCCCGACGGGTCCGAGTCCATCGCCATCCATTCCACCGGCATCGTCGGGGTCAGCTGGGACCACCGTGCCGTCGACGGCGCCTACGTCTCCCTCTTCCTGGCCCGGGTCTCGGACCTGCTGAGCAGCCGCGACTGGGGCGCCGAGCTCTGAGGGACGCACCGGTGCTGCGCATCCGGGCGCTCGGGAGCGTCCCGTACCACGAGGCGTGCGCGCTGCAGCATGCCCTGGCCACCGAATCGAGCGACGACTACCTGCTCCTCCTGCAACACCCCCACACCTACACGCTCGGGGCACACGCAGACGAAGGCCATGTGCTTGTCGACCCTGCGCTCGTCGGCGCCGTGCTCGAACGCACGGACCGCGGCGGGGACGTCACCTATCACGGACCGGGGCAGCTCGTCGCCTATCCGATCGTGAGCGTGCCCGACGACCCGGCGTCGGGACCGGCCCACGTGCATCGCTTGGAGCGGATTCTCATCGAGACACTGGCCGACCTCGGGTTGGCGGGGGCGAGCACGGTGGACGAGTACCCGGGTGTGTGGGTGGACGCAGGCGGTCGCGAGCCACGCAAGATCGCCGCCATCGGGGTGCGGACCAGGCGCGTCGCTCCGGGGCGTCGCCGCACGCTCCACGGCATCGCCCTGAACGTCACCACCGACCTGGAGATGTTCGAACACATCGTGCCGTGCGGCATCGTGGACCGCGGCGTGACATCGCTCCGGGCCGAGGGGATCGAGCTCCCGATGCCGGTGGTGATCGACGCCTTCGCGACGCGGGCGGCCGCCGAGTTCGGCCATGGGTCCGCAGAGCGTCACGACGTCGTGACAGGTCCCGCCGGCACCGCCCTCGCCTCGGACGGTGACGAGCGGCCGCTGTTGCGGCGCCTGCGCCAGGCCGGGGTGACGCCCGAAGACGGCCTCGACATCGCACAGCGCAAGCCGGCTTGGCTGCGGGTGCCCGTGCGCGTCGGCAAGGGCTACCGCCGAATGGGGGCGACGATCCACGACCTGGGTCTCGTGACGGTGTGCGAGGAGGCCGGCTGCCCGAACATCTACGAATGCTGGGCGGACGGCACGGCGACCTTCATGATCAACGGCGAGCGCTGCACGCGTGCGTGTGGCTTCTGCCAGGTGGACACGCACCATCCGTTGCCGCTGTCGCCCGACGAGCCCGACCGGGTGGCGCAGGCCGTGGAGCGCATGGGGCTCGGCCATGCGGTCGTGACGTGCGTCGCCCGCGACGACCTCCCCGATGGCGGAGCGCGGGCCATGGCCAACACCATCAGAGCCATCCGCGCCCGGACGCCGGGGACGACGGTGGAGGTGCTGATCTCGGACTGCCGGGGCGACGCGTCATCACTGGACGCCATCTTCGAAGCGCGGCCCGACGTGCTGAACCACAACATCGAGACGGTGGCCCGACTCCAACGCGCGGTGCGCCCCTCGGCGGGTTACGCGCGCAGTTTGGCCGTGCTGGCCCGGGCGCGTCAGTCAGGACTCCTGACCAAGTCCGGCTTGATGGTCGGCCTGGGTGAGCGGGAGGACGAAGTCGTGGCCACCATGGCCGACCTCCGTGCTGTGGGCGTCTCCATCGTCACGGTCGGGCAGTACCTGCGCCCGAGCCGCGACCACCTCCCGGTGTCGCGCTACTGGACCTCGGAGGAGTTCGAGCGCCTGCGCCGGGCCGGCGCCGATCTGGGCCTGGCCCACGTGGAGGCATCACCCCTCACCCGGTCGAGCTACCACGCCCGGGAGGCGGCGGCGGCGTCCGGGGCGTTCTCCGACAACCATCCGCGGATCGGAAAACTCGGCGTGCAACCATGATTTTGTGGTGGCCGGTCGCCGTGCCCGACGGTTCGCTCTGGCGGCGCCGTTGATCGTGGCGGTGCTGGGCGTCGCCGGCGTCGTCGGCCAGACCGGCAGCGGGGCGGCGCCTTCGGGCTGGTCTGTGGCCACCGTTCCGGGCACGGGCGCGGACGACGTCGTCCTCGGATCGACCTGTGCCAACGCCCTCCAGTGCTGGGCGGTGGGTGTCTCCATCACGAAGGTCGGTGGTCCCGGGTCGACCTACCAACCGCTGGTCGAGACCTGGAACGGCACGTCATGGACGCTGAACGCGAATCCGACGCCGCTGCCGCCCGGCGACGGCGGGGGTTTCTTCGACATCTCCTGCGTGAACGGTTCCGACTGCTGGGCGGTGGGGACCGAGCTGAACGAGTCCGCCGGCGGGGGCAATCCGGTCGGGACGCTCATCGAGAACTGGAACGGGAGCGTCTGGTCGATCGTGCCCAGTCCGAACCCGACCGGTGCCGGCGTCGTCGGCGCGATCCTGCAGAGCGTGAGCTGCTCGTCGGCTTCGAACTGCATGGCCGTCGGGTATTCGACCGGCGGAAGCATGGGCCTCAACCTCAATGACCTCATAGAGCAGTGGAACGGCACGGCGTGGACCGTCGTCCCCGGTCCCCCGACCGGGCAGACGTACGACCAGCTGACGAACGTGCGGTGCCTCAGCGCCGACGACTGCTGGGCGGTCGGGAACGCCGGCCCGGGACAGCAGTCCTCCAACTTCCTCCCGATCTTCCCCGGCGGCGCGCCGGGGGACCAGGGGCTCATCGAGCACTGGGACGGGTCGGCGTGGTCGATCGTGCCGAGCGTGACCGAGCCGAGCCCGAACGGTGGCTATCTCAACGGCCTCGAATGCGTCAGCGACGCCGAGTGTTGGGCCTCGGGCGCCGCCACGGACGACACGGGGACCGCGTCGGGGATCCTCCTCGAGTCCTGGAACGGGTCCTCCTGGACGGACCTCTCGGCGTCCGTGCCTTCGCCCAACCCCTCCATCGGAGCGATCCTGAGCAGCATCTCCTGTCCCAGCGCGACCCAGTGCTGGGGGGTGGGGTCATCGGGGTCGATCAACGGAAACAGCAACTCGTCGCCGCAGAGCTTCGTCGAGAACTGGAACGGCTCCGCCTGGTCGATCGATCCCAGTCCGAACGTGGCCGCACTCAGCATCTTGACCTCGGTGAGCTGTGTCCCCGCCGTCGGCTGCCTGGCCGGCGGCAGCGCGGCGACCGAAGCAGGGCAGCAGCAGAACGACCCCGGTCTGCGTGCGTACATTGAACAGATGAGCTTTCCTCCGGCCTCGAGTCAGGGCATCGTGCTGGCGGCGCGCGACGGAGGCGTCTTCAACTACGGGACGGTTCAGTTCGCCGGCTCCATGGGAGGGCGGCCGCTCAACGCGCCCGTTGTCGGGATCGCGGCGGCGCCCCAGGGCGGATACTGGCTGGTCGCCTCCGACGGCGGCGTGTTCAACTTCGGTGACGCGCCGTTCTACGACTCCATGGGAGGCCAGCACCTCAATGCGCCCGTCGTCGGGATCGCCGCCACTCCCGACGGCCGGGGCTACTGGCTCGTCGCGGCCGACGGAGGGGTCTTCACCTTCGGGGATGCAAAGTTCTACGGGTCCATGGGCGGTCTGCACCTCAATGCGCCGGTCGTGGGCATGGCCGCCTCATCCGATGGGCGTGGGTACTGGTTGGTCGCCGCCGACGGCGGCGTGTTCACCTTCGGTGACGCGCCCTTCGCCGGGTCCGCCGGGGGCATACGCCTGAACGCTCCGATCAGCGGAATCGCCGCGACGCCCGACGACGGGGGTTACTGGCTCGTCGGAGCAGACGGGGGTGTGTTCCGGTACGGCGACGCCCTCTACCTGGGCTCGGTGCCGGGCCAGGGCATCGTCGGCCAACCCCCGGTCGTCGGGATCAGCCGGACGCCCAGCGGCCTGGGGTACTGGCTCGTGGGCTCCCACGGCGCCGTCTACACCTACGGCGACGCAACGTTCCTGGGATCGCCGAACGCCGACGGACTGGTCGCTCCGGTCTCGGGCATCGCGTCGCCCTAAGGGGAGCGCCGGACCCGCAAACCTCACAGGAAGTCGGAGCCTCCGTCGGCGTTGACGCACGCGCCCGTGACGTAACCGTTGCGCCGGGAGACGAGGTACGCGGTGAGCGACGCCACCTCGTCGGGGAGCCCCGCCCTCCCGAGGTCGGCGGGCTGGTGGAAGGTCTTGTCGATCCAGGTCATCACGTCGTGCGGATCGGCCGGATCGAGGCCTTCGGCGGCGAAGGTGTCCCTGAGGTTCTCGGTGAAGCTCGCCGTGACGATGGAACCCGGGCACACCGCGTTCACGAGGATCCCTTCGGGAGCCAATGATTTGGCCAGGTTCTTGGCGATGCTCGTGACGGCGGCCTTCGACGCGGTGTAGGCGACGAGGATCGGACTCTGCCGTTGAATCGAGTGCGCCGAGAAAATGGCGATCCGCGCCCACTCCGCCGCGCGCAACAACGGCAGCGCGGAGCGCACGCTCCGCACCGCGGACATGGTGCCGAGCGTGAACGCAGCGTCCCAACCCGAGTCGTCGAGTTGCTCGAAGCGACCGGCGGCGGGACCGATCGTGTGGACCAAGACGTTGAGCGATCCCCATCGGTCCGCCACTTCGTCGAAACCGGCGGAGATGGAGGCCGGGTCCGTCATGTCCACGCTGATACCCACCGCATCCGGGCTTCCCGCAGCACGCAGAGCCGCCGCCGTGTCGTCGAGAGCCTCTTGGCCCCGCGCCATGACCGCCACCCGGGCTCCGTCCGTGGCGAGGATTTCGGCCACCGCCCTCCCCATACCCTTGCTGCCACCAGTGACGACCGCAGTCGCGTCAGCGAATCCGAGATCCACGCTCCTCCTCCATCTCCGTCGGGATCGGGTGATCAGGCGACGGCATCGTACGCCTCCAGGTAGGGCGCGAAGCGTAGACGCACCTGATCGGCGGACAGCCCGAAGTCCGAGAGGTCGTAGGAATGCGGACGGTGCGCACCCGGTTCGTGACTCTCGGCCCACCCCGCCATGGCGTCGCGTGACGCGTTCGTGAACCCGATGCCGATCCGCTCGTAGGCAGCGCCGATTGCGGCCACCGGGTCCACCTGGAGGTCGGCAAACGACACATCGGCAAACCGCTCGCTCCCGACGCGGTCCCGGAACTCCATCGCGCGTGACACGGCCAGCCACCATCGTTCCAACTCCTCGGCGCCCAGTTCGAGCGAATCGTCCCGATCGCTGCTCCAGCTCCTGGTGTAGTGGATCAGGCTGCAGACCGAGCCGAGCACCTTGGCCGGGTCACGATGGCTCCAGAGGAACAAGGCATCGGGGTAGGCCTCGAGCAGGGCGTCCAAGGCGAACATGTGCACGGGCGTCTTGAGGTGCCACAGGCGCGGAGGGCAGTGCCACTGCAGCAGACGGAGCACCCGTCGGTGGTAGCGATAGGTCTCACGCATGTCGCAGTCGACAACCCATTCGAGGTAGGACGGGACGCGACCGAATCCGTCGAAGTGCACGGTCCGGAAGCTCATGCCGAGCAGGTCCTGGCACTCGGTGGCGGTCGTCGCCTCGACGTGATGCATGGACTGCATGAGCGGGAAGGTCTCGTTCATCATGGCCAGTCCGGCTTCCGTCTCTGCGATGCGCGGGTCGGTGTGCTCGGTCGCCGATTCGGGGGGCGGGCACGGCGCCGACGACTCCCACGTCCGAAGCGAGCGGAATTGGGGATCGGCGGCCACCAGCTGACTCAGGGCCGTCGTCCCGGTGCGGGGCAGCCCGATCACGAAGACCGGCCCTTCGATCTCTTCGTTCTCGATCGAGGGGTTGACCCGGTAGGTGTCCTCGACCTGCAAACGAGACGAGAGCAACGCCTCCAGGCGGAGGCGTTGCATCACCTCGCCGATCTCGTTGAGGTCGGCCTCCTCGTTCATCGACACCACCAGGCGTTCCAGACCCTCTCGGTGGTCCCCCGGCCCGAAGTCGTCGAGACCGGTCGCCTGCCGTGCCGCGTCCTCCAGCTCGTCGGCGTCCAGGGTCATCGGCAGAACCGCTTGCTCACGGCGAGGCGGCGGGCGGCGATGATGTTGCTCCGGTCCTCGGGTGTGACCCGACGGGTCCCGGCCGGGAGCGAGGCCGACACGTCGGCGAACGGGATCACCCGCGTGGTCGGGACCGGCGCACTCTCGGTGCGCACGCAGCGCAAGATGACAGGCCCCGCGCTGTGTCCGGCCGTGTCGAGCCAGTTGGCGATCCCGGGATCCTCGTGTGCGATGACGGTACGCATCATGCCGTCGTCGTCCAGGGCGGCCTGGTGCCCGTTGAGGCTGCTCTGGTGTCGCCCGTAGTCGATCGTCTCCCACCACGGGTTCCCCAGCGAGAAGCTCCAGTAGAGCCCCACCGGAGGTGCGACCTCGACCAGGAGCGCCTCGTCGGGGCCAAGCTCCCAGGACCCGATGACCGGCCGGTTCTCGGCCGCCCCGCCCATGGCCGTCCCGTCGAGTGGCGGGAGGAAAGTGTTCGGCGCCTCCGGTCGGGAGAACTGCAGGAAGAAGTCCAGGTTGCCGACCACGAAGTCACCCAGTGCGATCAGCTGGCGGGCCACGACCGCCCGAGGGTCCTGCGCCGGGCGACCCGCCGTGTCCCGCCTCGGGCCGACGCGCTCGATGGAGAGGGATGACGCTGCTTCGGTGTCCCAGTCATAGAAGAAGTGCCGCACCACCAGCTGCGTCGCGTTGTCGGCGACGGGCAGCCAGTTCCCCTCTTGGGGATCTGCGGAGAGGACGAGCTCCACTTCACCGTCCGGACCGAGGTCCAGCTCGTCCAGCAGCACGTTGGCCGAGGAGGCCATGCCGGCCATGGACTGCAGCCCGACGTAGCGCGCCGTGCCGCGGTTCCCCCACAGGCGATAGGTCTCTCCGCCGCGCAGTGGCGCCCCGGTGTAGATGCAGTCGGGGCAGTCCATGCCCCACTTGTACACCGCGTCGACACCCGAGGGCCGTACGGCCAAAACGGGGTCGGACTCCGCTCGCAGGGCTTGATCCAACCCCGTGCCCAACAGCACCAGGAGGTGACGGAAGCCCGCGGCCACGTCGGCCGCGTTGCGGGGCACCTCGTCCGACACCACGACGGTGGACGCCTTGTGCAGACGGTCGAGAAGATGGGACCAGGCTCGTCCCGACACCAGGTCGTCCGCCGTGGCCTCCCCGGCGCGGGCGGCCTCGCTGACCGAGTGGGGCATCCAGGACGGGTTGACGAACGGACCCGTCATGAGCGGCTCGCTGCACGCGCGTGAGCGTCTCGCAGTATCAACATGACGGACCCCCATCGCGGCTCGGCCCGGCCATGCTTTCGCACCCCGGCACGGCAGTCAACCGCGTCGGTCCTGCGAGATCACTCGCTGCTCGAGTCGCCGCGCGTAGCGTGTGGCCAGGAGGTGCCGAGGCGTGCCACGACGGGCGGTCACAGGGCGAGCACACGGCGCATGATCGGAGGGTCCATCCCCACGCTGGTCCTGATCGGTCTGGCGGCCGTCCTGGCACCGATCATCGCCGAGGGGCTCCGGCGATTCGTTCCCGTGCCCGAGGTCGTGATTCTGATCATCCTGGGGATCATCCTCGGGCCGTCCGTGACCGGGTGGGCCCATTCGAACATCGTGGTCACTGCGCTCTCGGATTTTGGTCTGACGTTCCTCATGTTCCTCGCCGGCATGGAGGTCGACCTGGCGACGATGCGCCAGGGCCATCTAGGCCGCGCGACGGGATCGTGGGGTGTCTCCCTCGTGCTCGCGTTGGGCATGGGTGCCCTCCTCCACGCGACCGGGTTGGTGCTCGATTCCGTCGTCGTCGCGTTGTGCCTGACGACGACCGCTCTCGGAACCCTCCTGCCGATGCTGCGTGACGGGGGAGTATTACAAACGAAATTCGGGCCATCGATCTTGTCGGTGGGAGCGATCGGGGAGTTCGGACCGATCGTGGCCGTGGCGATATTGCTCACCAATCGTGACGCCCGGGTGACCTTCGTCCTCCTGGTCCTCTTCGTCGCCGTGGCCGTTATGGCCGCCCTCCTGGCGATGCAGGTGCACCCCCCTCGTTTCGTCGCCCTCCTGCGGCGCCACCTGCACTCCACGTCGCAGTTGCCGGTCCGGATCTCTATCGTCCTCGTGATCGTGCTCGTCTTCCTGGCGGAAAAGCTCAGCCTCGACGTACTGCTCGGAGCGTTCGCGGCCGGCGTGGTGATCCGTCTCTTCATCACGGGGGAGGACCACGAGCCGATCACGCGCAAGCTCGAGGCAATCGGGTTCGGTTTCCTCATTCCGATCTTCTTCGTTGAGAGCGGGATCAACTTCGACCTGCACGCGCTGATCCACCAACCGAAGGTCCTGCTCCTCGTGCCCGTGTTCACCCTGATTTTCCTGTTCACGCGCGGCCTGCCGACGTGGGTGTTCTTCCGCGGCGTCCTGACGAAGATCGAGACCCGCAGTCTGGCCTTCCTCTCCGCGACCGGCCTGCCGATCATCGTGGTGATCACGACGCTCGGTGTCGACGAGCACAGGATGAAGCCACAGAACGCGGCCGCGCTGGTCGCGGCGGGCATGCTCTCCGTCCTGTTCTACCCACTCCTCGCGTTGAGCTGGCTCCGCAAGGAGCCGGCAACGACGGCGGCAGCACCGCTGCCCGAACAGGCGGCGGACGATGACCACTGACCGCTAGTCCTCGTAGCCACCGGTGAAGAGGCTGGGGTGCGGTCGCGCCGGCGCCGAACGGAAGAACGGGCGCACCCGCATCTCCATCAGCTCTTCTACGATCGGCGCCGCTTGGGGGTCCGGCAGCAGGTCGTGGTCCTCGCTCGGGTCTTCGACCAGGTCGAAGAGCTGGCACGGACTGACCGCGTCCTCGTCCACGACGAGTTTGTAGCGATCGGTTTCGAACCCGGCGAAGCCCCAGTTCTCACTCACCGTCACCGTTCGGGGCCCCGGTGACGGTGACCCGCCCTGGACAGCGCCGAGGAAAGACCGCCCCTCACCCTCGGGGAGGTCGGGGGCGCCGGCGATCTCGCGCAGAGTGGCCGGCACATCGAGGTGCTCCACGAGGGAGTCGACCACCCGGGACGGGCAACCCCCGGGCGGGCGCACGATCAAGGGGACGCGCACCGCAGGCTCGTAGAGGACGCACTTGGACATCAGTCCGTGGCTGCCTGCCATCTCGCCGTGGTCGCTCGTGTAGATGATCCACGTGTTGTCCCACAGCCCCTTGCGCTCGAGCGCATCGATCATCGTGCCGATGGCGTGGTCGATGACCGATATGTCGGCGGCATACGAGCGGCGCATGCCACGAATGGCGCCGTCGGTCATGGTCGCGGAATCGGAGACCCAGAGGAACGAGTTGAGAAGGGCGCCGTAGCGACCTGTGCCTTCGAGGGTGGGGCGCCGGGTCGAGCGTGGCATGGAGATGTCGATGTCGCGGTAGCGCCGCACGGCCTCCTCCGGCGCATCCCAGGGGTCGTGGGGCCCCGGGAAGCCGACGAAGAGAAAGAACGGCTCGGGGCGGTCATAGCGTTCGATCCACTTCACGGCCTCCTGGCCGTGCCAGGTGTCGACATAGGCCTCGAGAGGAAGGGGCATCGGCGTCGCGTCCCACATCGGCACGCACTTGGTGGCGTTCTGCCCGTCCTCGTTCTCACCTTGGTAACTGCGGTCAGCGATGTGGTTCTGGTACGCATTGAGGAGCTCACGCGCGGCCAGATAGTCGGTGTAGCGACTCGGGATCTTGCTGACGAACTTGTCGCCCGTCTCGAAGACTTCCGCGAAGCCCAGCGCCCCGAGCCGGTCGGCCATGTCGTCGATGTGGGACACCGTGAGTTTCTCGTCCAGGTAGAGATGCGCCTTGCCGAGGAGCGACGTGTGGTAGCCGGCCTCGCGGAGGGCCCATGCATACGTCGGGCTTTCCGCGGGTATCTCGCTCCAATTGGTGTAGACGCCGTGGTCGCGCACGTAGCGCTCCGTCATGAAGGAGGCCCGCGACGGCATGCACAGCGGACCCTGGCACGCGACCCGCGAGAACCGGACGCCGTCGGCGGCCAGTGCGTCGAGGGAGGGCGTGAGGACGCTCGGGTCTCCTGCGCATCCCATCATGTCGGCTCGATGCTGATCCGACATGATGAGCACGATGTTGGCGGCGCTGATCTTCACTCCATTCCCTTCCGAATCGCCCGGACGCCGGCTCCCCAGTGCCGGGATCCCAAGATGCCTGGTGCCAGGGGATCATCGCGCGGATCGGGTCGGCGGCGGTGGTGGGTGTCGAGTTGGTTCGTGCCCGCCACCACTAACCTGTTGCGGCCACCCGGAGAGCGACACCTGGAGCCCGCTGCATGCCGTTTGATCTCGAGAAAGTGTTGGACGAACGCAAGGGTCAGAACTTCACCCTGCATTCCAAGTACGTCAATCCCCAGCTGCCCCGCGTTCTGGGGACCCTCGAGTTCGACCGCTTCTACGTCAAGGGCGAGGGTTGCTATCTCATCGACGACAAAGGGGACCGCTACCTCGATTTTCTGTCCGGGTTCGGGGTCTTCGCACTCGGCCGGGGCCATCCCGTCATCGTGCAGGCGCTGCACGACGCCCTCGACGCCGACCTCCCGAACCTCGTGCAGATGGACTGCTCGCTTCTCGCCGGCGTCCTGGCCGAACAGCTTGTCGCCCGAGCGCACCCCGGCATCGAGCGGGTCTTCTTCACCAACTCCGGCGCCGAGGCGGTGGAGAGCGCGATCAAATTCGCCCGGGCCGCCACCAAGCGGACCAGGATCCTCTACTGCAGCCACGCCTTCCACGGCCTGACGACCGGTGCGCTCGCCCTCAACGGGGGGCGAGAGTTCCGCAGCGGCTTCGGTCCGTTGCTGCCGGGCTGCGACATGATCCCCTTCGGGGACGCGCCCGCCCTGGCCCGAGAGCTCAGGCGGGGTGATGTGGCGGCGTTCATCGCCGAGCCCATTCAAGGCAAGGGTGTCAATCTGGCGCCCGACGAGTATTGGCAGGAGGCCCAGTCGCTCTGCCACCGGCACAAGGCCCTCCTGATCCTCGACGAGGTCCAGGCGGGTCTCGGCCGTTCCGGGACGTTCTTCTGCCACGAGCAGTTCGGGATCACGCCCGACATCATCACGGTGTCGAAGGCGTTGTCGGGCGGCTACGTTCCCGTGGGAGCCATGCTCTGCTCGGCCGAGGTCTCCGACCGCGTGTTCAGCTCCATGGACCGGGCGGTCGTTCATTCCTCGACCTTCAGCACCAACCAGCTCGCGATGGTGGCCGGCCTCGCCACCTTGGCGGTGTTCGACGACGAAGACATCCTTGACCGGGTCCAGCGGACCGGCAAGGCATTCACCAAGGCGTTGCAACCCTTGGCCGAGCGCTACGAATTCCTCCACGACGTGCGGGGGAGGGGCCTCATGATCGGGCTGGTGTTCGGTGAGCCCACGTCACCGGCGCTGCGACGGCGGTTCCGGATGATCGAGGCCCTGCGCCCCGCCCTGTTCTCCCAGATGATCGTCGTCCCACTCTTCCATCGCCACCACATCCTGACGCAGGTGGCGGCGGACAACATGAACGTGGTCAAGCTCCTCCCTCCGCTCGTCGCCGGTGAAGACGAGGTCGAGCTTTTCGCAGACGCGCTTGACGACGTGTTGGCTAGCGCACAGCGGGGCTCGAGCCTGATCTTCGAATTCGGCAAGACGATGGCCAAGGGCACGCTGCACCGGACGCGGTTGTGAAGCTCGAGTCAGGTGACAGGGTCCTCGTGACCGGGGCGTGCGGGTTCATCGGTTCCGCGGTGACTCGTCACCTGGTCGGCCGGGAGCAGGAGGTGGTCGCGCTCGTCGAGCCCGGTGCCGATGCCACCAACCTCGAAGGGCTCGACGTGAAGCAGGTCGTCGGCGACCTCCGGAGCCCCGACAGTGTGCGCAAGTCCATCAGCGGCTGCCGGGCCGTCTTCCACGTGGCGGCCCTGTACCGGTTCTGGGCGACCGACCCCCGCGCCTTCTACGCCGTCAACGTCGCAGGAACGCGCAACGTCCTCGACGCTGCGTCGGAGGCCGGCGTCGAGCGTCTCGTGTACACGAGCACGGTCGGCACGCTCGGGCTCGAGCACGTGTCGGGGTCGCAGCCGGCGGACGAGCGCTCCTTCCCCGACCTCCGCCACCTGTACGGCTCCTACAAACGTTCCAAGTACGTTGCCGAGCACGAGGTGTTGCGCGCCATCGCGCAGGGCCTGTCGGCCTCATTGGCGCTCCCTACCTTCCCGCTCGGACCGGGAGACCGGGCCCCGACGCCCACCGGCAAGCTCGTACTTGATTTCTTGAACGGGCGCATGCCGGGCTACGTCGACACGGTCTTGAACGTGGCGCACGTCGACGACGTGGCGACGGGGCACGTCCTGGCCCTCGAACAGGGACGTACCGGTCACAGCTACATCCTGGGCGGCGAGAACCTGACGCTGCAGCAGCTGCTCGCTGAGCTGGCGTCGCTCACCGGGCTCCCCGTCCCCCGGATCAAGGTCCCCCGTGCGGTGTCGCTGGGCGTGGCCGCCGTGTCCGAGGTGGTCGAGGGCCGCATCTTGCGCCGGCATCCGTCCGTCCCCCTGGAAGCGGCGAGGATGTCGACGTCGAAGATGTCCTTCGACGACTCGCGGGCTCGTCTCGAGCTGGGCTACGAGCCACGTCCGGCCGTGCAGGCGCTCGAGGACTCCGCTCGCTGGTTCGCCGCCCCCGGGAGGGTGAGCGACCGCCGTCTGGCGCGAATCCGCTGGTCAGAGGGCACGCGGTCCGATTCGTCCGACCGATAGGACCCCCATCTCTCGAGCCGGCGCGGGGCCGGGGCGTCGAGTTGTCCGTGCGTGTTGATACCGACGGGGTAATTTTCTGGTGAGGGGGGGCGGTGTCGGAGGGGGCAATCGGCGTGCATCGATGCGTTGGCGGGGCCCGGCGTTGCGCGAGCTGGGGCCTGCTCGTCGCGCCCCTGGCCATGGCGGCGAGCGCGTTCCTCGGTCTGGTCACCCACGCCGACAGCTCGGCCTTCGGTGCCGGGCCACGGCTCGAACCGTTGCACGGACACCAACCGCTGGTGCCGCCCGGTGCAACCTTGCTCGGTCCCGCCCCGTCGTCAACCGTCTTGCCTTTGACGGTGACGCTCCAGCCGCGCGACCCCGCCGCGCTGGCGGCCGAGGCGCAAGCCGTGTCCGACCCGACCTCTCCCGACTATCACCACTTCCTCGCTCCGGAGCAATTGGCGCAGCGCTTCGGACCGACGCCGGCCACCATCGCCCAGGTGACCGCGACGCTGAAGCAGGCCGGCCTGGCGGTGGGACCGCCCTCGAGCACCGGCTTGTCATTGCCGGTCTCGGGGAATGTGGCGCAGGTACAGTCCGCCTTCGCCACACCGATCGACCGTTACCGGCTGTCGTCGGGCAAGACGGGGTTCCACAACCGCTCCGCACCCGAGGTTCCCGTGACCGTGGCGCCCGAGATCCAGGGGATCCTCGGTCTCGACACGTTGAGCCCACCGCAGCCCACGACCACCTTGCCCGAAGCGAGCGCAACGGGGCCCGGAGAAGGCGCCCTCGGTGTGACACCCGCGCTGGCGCCGGGCCAGCCCGCGCCGACCGGCACGAGCTGCACGTCGGCGATCAACTACGTGCAGACGCACTACGGCGCCCTCGACGCCGTTCAGCTGGCCCAGGCGTACTCGTTCGACCCGTTGTACGCATCGAGCGACTACGGAGCGGGGAGCACGGTGGCGCTGGTCGAGATGGCGGGGGCGGGGTACAGCGCGAGCGACGTTTCGACGTTCGCCAACTGCTATGGGATCACGCTGGGCGGTGGTCAAATCACCGAGAAGGACGTCCTCGGCGGCGGCGCCATCGGGAGCGCGACGGTGGAGGCCGAGCTCGACATCGATACCGTGCTCTCCCTGGCGCCCAAGGCGAACATCGAGGTCTACGAGGGTGGCGGCACGGCCAGCCTGTACTCCGTCTTCAACCAGATCGTCAGCGACGACACCGCCAAGATCGTCAGTGCGAGCTGGACGAACGGATGCGAGGCGTACGTCGGCCAGGCGTACCAGAACTCGGAGAACACTCTCTTCCAGGCGGCTGCCGTCGAGGGTCAGTCGATCTTCGTGGCCGCGGGGGACCAAGGTGCTGAAGGCTGCAACATCAACGGCGTCAAGACCGCATCGACCGGTTCGCACCCCGTGGCCCAAGTCGTGGACCCCAGCACCGGCACCCTCTACATCGCCAACAAGTCATCCAACACGCTCAGTGTGGACAGCGAGGGGACGGCCGGAAATCCCTCTACGGCGGTCGCCGCGGGCTCGGTTTCCACCGGGTCCGGACCCGATGCGGTGGCGCTGGACGCGACGAACGGCAAGGTGTTCGTCGCCAACGGCACGGCAAGCTCTCTGACGGCCGTGTCAACCGGGACCTGCAACCAAGGGACGACCACTGGATGCGGCTCGCCCACCCAGATCCCATCGGGTGGCCACCTGTCGAGCCCAATCGCCGTCGCGGTCAGCGGGTCGACCCTCTACGTCGCCAACTCCAGCACGGTGGCGGTGTACAACGCGAGCACGAACGCCTACGTCACCTCGGTGAGCCTTCCCTCCGGCAGTTCCCCCACGTCGCTGGCCGTCGACGCCGCCAACGGTTTCGTCTACGTCGGGGATGCCGGGACGGTCAGCCGGGTCGACTACTTCAACGCCACCGCCTGCAACGCGAGCGTCACCACGGGCTGTTCGACCACGCCGGCCACGGTGTCGGTCGGGCCAGACCCGGTCGGCTTGGCGGTGGACGATGCGGCAGGGGATCTCTATGTCGCCGGCGCCGGACCGGCCGGCGGGATCTCGGTGGTCAGCCTCAGCACTCACACCCTCACCACCACGATCTCGACCGGACAACCCTCTGTCGCCGGCATCGACGGGACCGGTCTCGTGCAGTCGGTCGGGCTCTCGCCGAGTGGCAACCAGGTCCTGGCGGTACTCGACGGGCTGACCTTCCCCGGCGACGTCCTGGCCACGATCAATCCGACCTCGCAGACGATCGTCTCGACGGTCAACCTCGAGACGGGCACCGACACGATGGGCGCGCTGGTCAGCGACGGCACCCGCAACTATGTCTGGGTCACCGACGTCACCGGCAACGACGACGTCGTCCAGAACCTGAACCTCGCTGTCTCCGACCCGGCGAGCCAGCCCTACGTCACGGCCGTTGGCGGCACGTCGGTGCAAGCGCTGGGGCCTGCGCCGACGGAGACCACCTGGAACGACCAGCTGCACTACGCGGAGGGTGCGGGTGGCGGCGGCATCTCGCAGACGTTCACCATGCCTGCGTTCCAGCAGACCCTGGGCACGGTCACGGGCAGCAGTGGGACCCCGTGCGGCAATGCTTCGGGGGACTGCCGCGAGGTCCCCGACGTCTCCGCCGACGCCGACCCGAGCACGGGGTACGTCGTCTATGACGCCTCCAACGGCCTGAACTGGACCGCTATCGGCGGGACAAGCGGGGCGGCGCCCTTGTGGGCCGCAGTCCTCGCCGTCGCCGCGTCCGCCGACGGCAACGCGGCGGGGTACGGCTCCATGAACCCGATCCTCTACACACTGGCGCACAAGGCGCCGGGGACGTACCTCAACGACGTGACGACGGGGAACATCGACTACAACGCCGCCGACGGCGGACAATACGCCGCGACCAGCGGGTACGACATGGCGACGGGGCTGGGGACGCCCGTGACCTCGGCCTTGGCCACCGGCCTCACCCTGATCCCGCTCGACGTCGCCGTGTGGGGGTCGCAGGGGTACGGGGGGAGCCCGACCTTCGGCGCGACCGTCGACTTCGCGGGGTCGACCAGTGCGCCCTTCGGCGTCACGGTGAACACCACCGGCGTCAATTGCACCGAGGTCGGGACATCGACGCCGATCTCGCCCACGCTCGCCGTCGGGAGCGACACGCTGCTCACCTCCTCCTGCAGCGGCGTGAGCGTCAGCGGTGCCAACGCGTCCGCCTACGCGCTCATCTACACGAGCCCGACGGGAGACTTCACGGTCTCACCGGCTCCGGTCAACGTCGCCGTCAGCGGTTCCCAGACCTACGGCGGATCTCCGACGTTCTCGGGAACCGCGAGCCCACCCGCGGGGCTCACGCTCAACACGGCGGGTCTCACGTGCTCCGAGGTGTACGCCTTCTCGATCATTTCCCCGACCCTGGCGGCCGGCAGCCACCAACTGCTCGCGGAGTCGTGCTCGGGCGCGTCGCTGAGCGGCACCAACGCCGGCGACTTCAAGGTCGCTTACACCAGCGCGGCCGGCGACTTCACGGTCGCACCGGCGCCGCTGAGCATCACCGCCTCGAGCGGGTCCATGGTCTTCGGCGGAACGCCGCCGATCATCAGCCCCGTCTACGGCGGCTTCGTCAACTCCGACAGCGCGTCGTCCCTCACGACGAAGCCGACGTGCTCGACGACGGCCACCAGCGCCAGCCCGGTGGCCGGCTCGCCGTACACCACGTCGTGCTCGGGAGCGGTCGATCCCAACTACGCCTTCACCTATGTCCCGGGGTCGGTCACCGTCGGCCCCGCGCCGCTCACGATCACTGCTTCGAACGGATCCATGACCTACGGCGGGATCCCCCCGACCATCACGCCGGCCTACAGCGGCTTCGTCAATGGCAATACTGCCTCCTCCCTCACCACGCCGCCCAGCTGCACGACGACGGCCACCAGCTCCAGCCCGGTGACGGGCTCGCCCTATGCCTCTTCGTGCTCGGGAGCGGTCGACGCGAATTACGCCTTCACCTACGGGTCGGGCTCGGTCTCGGTGGCTCGGGCGCCGCTCACGATCGACGCGGCCGGTGCCTCGATGACCTACGGGAGTCCACCGCCGACGATCACACCGGCGTACAGCGGTTTCGTCAACGGCGACACGCCGCTGTCGCTCACGACCGGGCCGACCTGCTCCACCACGGCCACCAGCGCCAGCACGGTGGCCGGCTCGCCGTACTCCTCGTCCTGCGCGGGAGCGGTCGATCCGAACTACACCTTCACCTACGGCTCTGGCTCGGTCGTAGTGAACCGGGCGCCTCTGACCGTCACGGCGTCGAGCAGCGCCATGACCTACGGCGCCACACCGCCGGCCATCACACCGGTCTACGGCGGCTTCGTCAACGGCGACAATGCGTCGTCGCTCCAGACGAAACCGACCTGCTCGACGACGGCCACCAGCGCGAGCTCCGTCGTGGGCTCGCCGTACACCTCGTCGTGCACGGGTGCGGTGGATCCCAATTACACCACCACGTACGTGGCGGGCGGCGTGGCGGTGGCCCAGGCGCCCCTGATCGTCACCCCCTCGAACGGGTCCATGACCTATGGGAGCACGCCGCCGGCGATCCTCCCCGGGTACAGCGGCTTCGTGAACGGTGACAGCGCGGCCTCGCTGACGAGCAAACCGACCTGTTCGACCTCGGCCACCAGTGCCAGCCCGGTGGCCGGCTCGCCGTACCCCTCGTCGTGTTCGGGAGCGGCCGACCCGAACTATGCCGTCTCCTACGCGCCCGGGACCATGGCCGTAACGGGCGCGCCGCTCACCGTGAGCGCCTCGAGCGGGTCCATGACCTACGGCGGCACGCCGCCCGTCGTGATCCCGGCCTACAGCGGCTTCGTCAACGGGGAGAACCCGTCGTCGCTCACCACGCCGCCCGCGTGTTCGACCACGGCGACGAGCTCGAGTCCGGCTTCGCCCCCGACCTATCCGGCCACTTGCTCGGGCGCAACCGATTCCAATTACGCCATCACGTACACGGCAGGCGCTGTCACGATCGGTCGTGCGCCGCTCACGATCACCGCCTCGAACGGGTCCATGACCTACGGCGGCACACCCCCGGCCATCACGCCGGCCTACGGCGGCTTCGTCAACGGCGACAGCGCGACGTCGCTGACCACAAAGCCGACCTGTTCGACCGCGGCTGCGAGCGGAAGCCCCGTCCTGGGCTCGCCGTACGCCTCCTCGTGCACCGGCGCGGCGGATTCCAACTACACCATCACGTACGCGGCGGGCGCCGTCACCGTGATCCAGGCTCCGCTGACCGTCACCGCCTCGAGTCCGACGATGACCTACGGGGCCACCCCTCCACCCATCGCACCGATGTACACCGGGTTCGTCAACGGCGACTCGGCCCGGTCGCTGACCTCCGCGCCGACCTGCTCCACCACCGCCGCCAGTACCAGCCCGGTGGCCGGCTCGCCGTACACCTCGTCGTGCTCGGGAGCGGTCGACCCCAACTACGCCTTCGCCTACGTCACGGGCACGGTGGCAGTGACCCCGGCCCCGCTCACGGTCACGGCCTCGAGCGGCTCCATGACCTACGGGGCCACGCCCCCCACCGTGTCGCCCGTCTACGGCGGCTTCAAGAACGGTGACGGCGCATCCTCGCTCACGACGCAGCCCACGTGCTCCACCACCGCCACCAGCTCGAGTACGCCCTCACCGCCCGCCTATCCGTCCACGTGTGCCGGCGCGGCCGGTCCCAACTACGCCGTCTCGTACGCGCCGGGGACGATCACGGTCACCCCCGCCCCGCTCGGCGTCACCGCCTCGAGCGGCACGATGGCCTACGGCGGCACTCCGCCGGTCATCAGCCCCACCTACAGCGGCTTCGTCAACGGCGACACCGTGGCTTCGCTCACGACTGCGGCCTCCTGCACGCCCTCCGCCACCAGTGCCAGCTCGGTCGCCGGCGCGCCCTATGCGTCGAAGTGCAGTGGTGCCGTCGACCCGGATTACGCCATCACCTACGTGCCCGGGGTGGTCACCGTCACCGCGGTCCCGCTCACGATCACCGCGTCGAGCGGCTCTCTGACCTACGGCGGCACGCCGCCGGTCATCACCCCGGCCTACGGAGGTTTCGTGAACGGCGATTCCGCCTCCTCCCTCAAGACGAAACCGACCTGCACGACGAGCGCGACGAGCGCCAGCCCGGTCGGATCGCCCTACCCGTCGTCCTGCCACGGCGCCGTCGACCCCAATTACGCCTTCACCTACGCGAACGGCAGTGTCACGGTGTCTCCGGCGCCGCTGACCATCACGGCGTCGAGCCCGTCCATGGCCTATGGCAGCACGGCGCCCGCCATCACGCCCGAGTACAGCGGCTTCAAGAACGGGGACACCGCATCGTCGCTGACGACGCTGCCCACCTGCTCGGGCACGGCCACGAGCGCGAGCGCGCCCTCGCCGCCGACCTATGCGTCCTCGTGCTCGGGCGCGTCGGGACCCAACTACGCCATCTCCTACGTGTCCGGCGCGACGACGGTGACGCCCTTGCCGGTCGACGTTGCGGTCGCCGGTTCCCAGTCCTGGGGTGGATCGCCGAGCTTCACGGCGTCGCCGCAGTCGGTGCCGTCGGGCCTGGCGGTGCAAAACACGAGCGGCGTCACCTGCAGCGAGGTCATGCCGTCAACCGCCATCACCCCAACGCTCGGTGCAGGCAACTACACCCTCGTCCCCACCACGTGTGGCGGAGCGTCCCTGAGCGGCGCTGCCGCGGTCGACTACGCCCTCGTCTACGTTCCCGGCACCTTCTCGGTGACGGGAGGACCCCCGAACCCGCCGCCTCCCTCGCCGCCGGCCGCGCACGGGTACTGGCTGGTCGGATCCGACGGGGGGATCTTCACCTTCGGGTCAGCCACGTTCCACGGTTCGACCGGCAGCCTGAGGCTCCAACGGCCCGTCGTCGGCATCACGCCGACGGCGGACGAGGACGGGTACTGGCTCGTGGCCTCCGACGGCGGCATCTTCGCCTTCGGCGACGCCGGCTTCCACGGCTCCATCCCCGGGCTCGGCCTCCACCCCGCTGCCTCGGGCCTCCCCAACTCGCTGGACGCCCCCATCGTCGGCATGGTGCCCTCCTCCGACGGCGGCGGCTACTTCATGGTGGCCTCCGACGGGGGGGTCTTCGCCTTCGGGGACGCGCAGTTCGAGGGCTCGTGCCCGGGACGGGGCGGCTGCAGCGGGGCCGCCGTCGCCGTCGTCCCCGACGCCACCGGCCGCGGCTATTGGCTCGTGACGCAGACGGGCAACGTCTACACGTTCGGGGACGCGCCCTACTTCGGGGCGCCCGGCCCGCAGGGCTCGCCCATCACCGCGGCGGTGCGCACCGCCGACGGGGGTGGCTACTTCGTGCTGCTCGCCAACGGCACGGTGGACGGGTACGGCGACGCGGTCTCGCTCGGTGGCCCCACCGGCGGCGTCGACGGCCTCGACCCCGCCTCCGCCATCTTCACCGAGGCGGGCAGCGGGGGTTACTGGGTGGCCTCGGCCGCCGGTGACGTCTTCACCTACGGCGGCGCGCCCAATGATGGGTCTATGGCCGGCACCCAGCTGAACGGCGCCATCATCGCCGGCACCGGATTCTGACGCGAGAGCAGCCAGCGGCCCAGCTGAGACCGCCCTCGGCAAAGCTATCCCGCTGAACCCCCAAAACGAGCGAACCCGCCACGTTCGTGGCCCCCGGCGCGCATCGGGCACACTGGTCGCCGTGGCGCCACAGTTCATCTACACGATGCGCGACCTCAGGCGCTATTACCCGCCCGACCGCGAGGTCCTCAAGGGCATCAACCTCTCCTTCTACCCGGGGGCCAAGATCGGGGTGATCGGATCCAACGGGTCCGGCAAGTCGTCGTTGCTGCGGATCATGTCGGGCGACGACGACGGGTTCTCCGGCGAGGCCCGGCTCACGCCCGGGTTCACGGTGGGCTACCTGTCACAGGAGCCCCAGCTCGACGAGTCCAAGGATGTAGCGGGCAACGTCGCGGAGGGCGTCGGTGAGGCCAAACAATTGGTCAACCGCTTCAACGAGGTGTGCGCCGCCTTCGGCGAGCCCGACGCGGACATCGACGCGCTCCTGGCGGAGCAGGCCGACCTCCAGACCAAGATCGACGCCGCCGGAGCCTGGGAGCTCGACCGCACCTTCGAGATCGCCATGGACGCGCTGCGGTTGCCCCCGGGAGACGCCGACGTCCGCACCCTGTCGGGGGGTGAGCGCCGCCGGGTGGCGCTCTGTCGCCTGCTCCTTTCGCAGCCCGACCTGCTCCTGCTCGACGAGCCGACCAACCACCTCGACGCCGAGTCGGTCGCGTGGCTCGAGCGCACCCTGCAGGACTACGCGGGCACCGTCGTCGCGGTGACCCACGACCGTTACTTCCTCGACAACGTCGCCGGCTGGATCCTCGAGCTCGATCGTGGCGCCGGCATTCCCTGGAAGGGCAACTACTCCTCCTGGCTCGAGCAGAAGCAGGCGCGCCTCGCCGCCGAGGAGAAGGCCGACCGTTCCCGCCAGGCCTCCCTCGAGCGCGAGCTCGAGTGGATCCACTTGTCGCCCCGAGCCCGCCAGAGCAAGGGCAGAGCGCGCATCACGGCCTACAACGACCTGGTCGCCGAAGCCGAAGCCGCGGAGCGCCGCGCCGACAAGGTGGAGCTGGTCATCCCGCCGGGGCCCCGTCTCGGTGACCAGGTGGTGGAGGCCAGCCAGGTGGTGAAGGGGTTCGGCGACCGACTGCTCGTGGACGGCCTCACCTTCGTGCTGCCGCCGGGCGGCATCGTCGGCGTCATCGGGCCGAACGGAGCCGGCAAGACGACGCTCTTCAGGATGATCGTCGGGGAGGAGCAGCCAGACGGCGGGACCCTGACCATCGGTGCGTCAGTCCAGCTGGCCTACGTCGATCAGTCGCGCGAGGCGCTGGCCGGCGAGTCGACCGTCTTCGAGGAGATCACCGGGGGGGCGGACCGACTCGTGGTGGGCGGTCGCGAGGTCCACGGCCGGGCGTACGTGGCCGGGTTTGGTTTCAAGGGCAGCGACCAACAGAAGAAGGTTGGCCAGCTGTCGGGCGGTGAGCGCAACCGCGTGCTCCTGGCCAAGGTCCTGAGCAGCGGTGGCAACGTTCTGCTTCTCGACGAGCCGACCAACGATCTCGACGTCGACACGCTGCGTGCCCTCGAGGACGCACTCCTGGCCTTCCCCGGGTGCGCCGTGGTCATCAGCCACGATCGGTGGTTCCTCGACCGCATCGCCACCCACGTGCTGGCCTTCGAGGGAGAGTCCGAGGTCCGCTGGTGGGAGGGCAACTTCAGTGACTACGAGGCCGATCGGCGCAAGCGTCTCGGGGGGGAGGCCGACCAGCCGCACCGCCTGCGTTACAAGCCGCTCGTCCGGGGTTGAGCCGCCGGCGCCGGCGGAGCGGCCAAGGGGTGCACCTCCCAGAGCCCGCTGACCTCTGAATACGGAGCGGCGCACGGGGGACCGTCGGCCACCCACATCCGGGGCGGCCCGCTGGTGTCGGCCACCCGTACGAGGCACGACGACCGCGTACCGAAGGACTCGAGGTGCACGCAGTTCGCCGCGTTCGGTCTCTCCTCACCCTCGGGGATCCGATGGTCGGCCAGGACGCGCCGGAAGGCGTCGACCACCTCGTCACCGCCGACGGGGCGGCCGAGCATCGCCGCGCGCCAGGTCGACCTTGAGCGATGGCTCGCCCAGCGGGCGGTTCTCCAAGATGTGAATGCCCGGTGGGAGGGCGACGGCCGAGGCGGGACCCATCCCCGTGAAGTCGACGAAGAAGAGCGAGCGCCGGTCGCCTACGAGCAGCCACGAGCCGTTGAAGTCCTCCGGCCGGAACGCGCCGAGCACCGCGGCGACCGCGTCGGGTGCCGTCTCGTTGCGGGCCAAGGCGAGGGGCAACTCGCCGCGCGACCGCTTGGACGGGTCCTTGTCCTCTCCGAGTGGTTGGTTCGTGAGCCCGGCGCAGACGCCGTGCTCGTTGACGGCGAGCCAGGTGCCGCCCGAGAGCTCGTCCCGTCCGCCGAGAATCCGGGGTGGTCCCGTGTCCAGCACGGTGACCGAGGTGGACGGCCGGTCGAGGATCTCGTCGCGGTTGGCGCCGATGATCAAGGGTTCCCCGGCGACGAGCTGCGAAGCGACGACCAGGAGACACATGGGACGCACACCCTACCGAGCGCCGGATGGCTGACGACCACGCGGCCCCCCGCCTACCGTCCGACCACGCCCGTCGGCGCACCCGACGCAGGACTGCGGGCTACCGTTCGGACATGCGAACCCGCGGCGTGAGCCGCACCGTCGGCACCACCGAGACGCGGCCGGCGGGGAGCTCCGCCCGCTGACGCTCCGAGATCGACGAAGCATGGCTGACCGCTGGCAGGAGAGCAACGTCCCCCGCGGCGCCGCTTACGACCGCCGTTTCGAGGACTTGGCTGCTGCCGGGGGGGACGTGCACGGCGAGGCGGCGCTGGTCGACTCCTACGCTCCGGCCTCGGTCCTCGATGCGGGCTGCGGAACCGGCCGAGTGGCCATCGAGCTGAGCCGGCGCGGGTATCGGGTCGTCGGCGTCGACGTCGATCCGGGCATGCTCGAGGTAGCCCGCACCAAGGCACCCGACCTGTCCTGGGTCGAGGGGGATCTGACCGACCCCGGGCTCGACTTCGGACGCACCTTCGACGTGGTCGTCATGGCCGGGAACGTCCTCATCTTCGTCCCCACCGGCTCCGAGGCCCAGGTGCTCGCCAACGCGTCGCGTTGGCTCGCGCCGTCGGGCCGCTTCGTGGCCGGCTACTCCTTGCGGCCCGGCGGGTTCGGCCCCGTCGAGCACGACGCCCTGGCCTCCCGTTGCGGTCTCGCGCTCGAGGACCGCTGGTCGACCTGGGATCGTCGGCCCTTCGCTCCGGGGGACGGCTACGCCGTCTCCGTGCACCGTCGCGACGGCTGACCCGGGCCGAGCCGCCGCATCACCCGAGAAGGGGTCCACGCAACGGAGCACCAACTCTGGCCGCCTTTGGTGCACCGAACATGCAGCCCAACCCCTCTTCGTTAGGATTATGGGCATGGGAACAGAGGAGCTCGACCCGATCGACCACCACATCATTGAGCTGCTGTCTCAGAACGCCCGGCGCACCATGGCCGACATCGGTGAGCAGGTCTCCTTGTCCGCCTCGGCCGTGACCCGTCGCATCGAGCGTCTCGAGCGCGCCGGAGTCATCGCCGGTTACACCGTCGTTGTCGACCACCGCAAGGCGGGGCGCCCGATCCAGGCCTTCACCGAGGTCCGTTTCGCGGGGACGGCGGACCTGCAGGAGATCAAGGAAACGGCCATGCAGCTCTCCGAGGTCCAGGCGGTGTTCACGACCGCCGGTGATCCCGACGCGCTGGTCTGGCTGCAGGTGCCCGACGTCGAGCGCCTGGGGCAAGTCATCGAGCAGTTGCGTCGACGTGGTCGCGTCACGGGCACCAAGACGCTCATCGTGCTCGATACGTGGTCCCGGCACCGGGCCATCGAGGCGAACGGCCTCCCCGTGCGCACGTAGTGCGGAGGCGGACGGGGCCACTCGGGGCGGCGCTCGCGGTCGCAGCCCTGGCACTGATCACCGCGGGGTGCGGCGCGAGCCCGGCGACCTCGGGTGCGCCGACCACGCCGACCACCGCGACCACGCCGCCGGCGGCGGCAGGCCCGGCGGGCACCTGGTCCAAGGCGGTCCCTCTGGCGCCCGGCGCCAACCTGACCGTCGTCTCGTGCCCCGTGTCCGACGCCTGCATGTTCGGGTCGGCGACCGGACGGACATATCGGCTCGTCTTCGAAAAGGTGACCCCCCTCGGACCGGCCGTCGCCTCGCCGTCGCCCCAGGGCACCTCTTATCTCTCGTGTGCCACGCTCACGTTCTGCGCCGCCGCGCCGAACCTGAACCAGGTCGCGCTCTTCGACGGGTCGGCTTGGCAGCCGCCGGCGACCATTCCCGCGGCGCAGGGGATCACGGCCATCGACTGTCCGGACCCCACCTTCTGCATGACGATCGACGGCGAGGGTAACTCGTTCGAGTTCGACGGTTCGGGCTGGTCGGGGAACCTGGGCGCTTGGGGGGCAGCCAACCAGATCTCGTGCGTGTCCCCCTCTTTCTGCGTCGCCGCCGAGGGCGGCCCCTCGGTGTGGGACGGGCACACCTGGACCCAGCCCACCAATTCCGACAGCCAGGGACAGCTCAACTCGGTGTCCTGCGCCTCCACCTCCTTCTGCGTGCTGGTGGACAGCAGCGGCGCCGTCGTGACCTGGAACGGGCTCGGATTCTCGGCGCCGGCCTCGATCGCCACCGAGCCGCCGCTGACCGGCACCGACGCGTCCGGGCTGACCGGCGTCTCCTGCCCGACGCCGACGTTCTGCCGCGCCGTCGACTCCAACGGGCGGGTCTTCGGGTGGAACGGGACGACGTGGAGCTCGGGCACGCCGATCGACAACGGCCACGCCCTGACCGCCGTTTCGTGCCCGACCACCACCTTCTGCGTGGCCGTCGACCGCTCCGGCAACGCCTTCTTCTCCCCTTAGTCCCGCGTCCCCGCGGGCCTGCCCACGGGGGGAGGCTGGGCTACCAGCCCGTCAGTACCGGGGGCTCGCCGCGGCCGATGATCCAGAACAGCAGCCCCGCCGGGTCCGTCCGCTCCGCCAGGCGCGGCAGCTCGCGGGGCAGCCACGCGTCGACGAGGGCTGGCGGCAACGGCACCGGGCCCAGACCCAGGTCGCCGTGGTGCACCACCACCTCGCGCCAGCGTGCGAGCACTGCGTCGCGTGAGCTCTCCATCACGCCCCGCGAGGTGCGGGACGGGGCGTCCCACGCTGCCAACGGGAGTTCCGCCATCGTGCGCTCGACCGCCGCCGAGCTCTGCCGCACGTCGCGTACCAAGACGGCCGCCGGCCGCGCCGCGCCGGCCTCGATGTCAGCCGCCCGCCGGTCGAGCCCGCCCGGGTACTGCTCGCGCTCCTCGCCCCGTGCCGCTCCCTCCAGCCGCCACACCAGGCTGTCCGCGTTGCGCGCGAGGTGGGTCAGCACGTGCCCGACGGTCCAGCCGGGCAGCGGGCTCGGACCGTGCGCCACGGCGTCGCTCAGGTCGGCCACGGCGGCGTCGAGCGCCTCCTGGGCGGCCACGCACCCCTCGATCCACGCGCGGGGCGGACCCGGACCCTCGTCGGTCGGGGTCACTTGGCGGGGATGGAGGACTGCCCGTCGAGCATGTCGGCCATGACGGCGCGGATGAACTCGTCCGCCTCGTGCGTCATGCCCCCGGCCACCCCGCCGTAGATGGCTCCGGAGCGGGGTGCCTCGTCCGCGTGTTCCTTGGCGTAGGCAACGGCGTCGGCCAGGTCGACCGCGAACTCTCCCACCACCTGAGGCTGGGTCTGCGGGCGCGTCACCGCCATGTGCAGCGCATTGGGGTACTGCTGGCCGTTGAAGCGCCACCCCCTGGTCCGCATGAAGTCGTTCACGTGATAGATGTCGAATTCGTCGGAGCTGAACGAGAAGAGGAAGGTTGGCCGGCCGACCAGGCGCAGCTCGGGATGTGCCCTCACCGCCTCTTGCATCGCGAAGGACGTCTCGAAGATCTGGCGCGGCGTAGCCCAGGTAGCCGGCGTGGCCGAGCTGCACCATGGCGGCCCAGGTGGCGGCGATCAACCCGCCGGAGCGGGAGCCCTCCATGCCCGGCGAGGTGTACTTTCCGCCGCTCCAGTCGGTCAGGTAGAAGTACTCCGCGTTGCGCAGCGCCTTGGAGCGGAAGCTCAGCACCGATGAGCCCTTGAAGGCGTATCCGTACTTATGGGTGTCCGCCGAGATGGAGGTGACGCCGGGGACCGAGTAGTCAAAGGCCGGGATGTCGTAACCCAGCTCTCGGCCGAACGGCAGGATGAACCCCCCGAGACAGGCGTCGACGTGGAGGCCGATGCCGCGCTCGAGCGCGAGGTCGGACAGGTGACCGATCGGGTCGACGGTGCCGTAGCCGTAATTGCAGGCCGAGCCGATGAGCGCCACCGTGTTCTCGTCGACATGGTCACGGACCCAGTCCACGTCCACCTGCGTCGTGACGGGTTCGATGGGGGCGCGCCGCAGCTCTATCCCGAAGAGATGGCACGCCTTGTCGAAGGCGGGGTGCGCCGTCTCGGGCTTGATCACGTTGGGTTGGGTGATGCCGCGGGACTGTGCTGCGTACTCGCGGTAGGCCAGCATGGCGTGCAAGATGCTGCCGGTCCCTCCCGTGGTCACCAGGCCGCAGAGGTCGTCACCGGCCTCCGCCGCCTCGTCACCCGCGTGCAGGCTGAGCGTCATGGCAATGATCTCCGCCTCGAATTTCGTCGCGCTCGGGCACATGTCGCGCTGAAGAACGTTCACGTGGGCGAAGAGGCCGAAGGCCTCGTTCATGAAGTGGTAGTGATCGTGGTCCCCGCAGTACATGGTGCCCGAGCACTTGCCCGTCTCCCAGAAGGCGTCCTCCTCGGTGGCCATGGTGCGCAATTCGGAGAGCACCTCCTCCCGGCTCATGCCCCGCTCGGGCAGCGAGCGGTTGGTGGCGAAGCGGTCGGCATAGGGGTAGTTGCTCATGGTCAGGGAGGCCTCCTTCGGGCGGTCGCATGGCGCCGGCCGCCACAGTGCCTCGACCGCCCCACCCGAGACTATTCGAAATTGGTGTGGGTCAAATTGGTGTGGGTCTATCGGTCTGGTTGGTGTGGGTCTATCGGTCTGGGTCGGGCGGTGGTCGGGGTCGGCTGGGCGGATGCGCCGGTGGGGAATGATGTCGCGGTGCAGAGGCCCCGCGTGTTCACCTCGCTGCACGGCTACCAGCGGACATGGGCCGGCGCCGATCTGGTGGCGGGACTGACCCTCCTCGTCATTGCGGTACCCGAGCAGCTCGCGACGTCTCGGCTCGCCGGCATGCCCCCGATCACCGGGTTCTATGCGTTCATCGCCGGGACGGTGCTCTTCGCGCTCTTGGGTTCGAACCCGCAGATCTCGGTGGGAGCCGACTCCACGATTGCGCCGCTCTTCGCCGCGGGGGTGTCGGCGCTCGCCCTCACGGGCTCCACCCGTTACATCGATCTCGTGGCGATCCTGGCCGTCATGGTCGGCCTCATGGTGGCGCTGGTGAGCGTCCTGCGCCTGGGATGGATCGCCGAGTTCCTCTCGACCCCCATCGTCGTCGGCTTCCTGTCCGGCGTGGCCGTCATCATCATCGTCCACCAGCTGCCCGACCTCCTCGGTCTCCCGGCGACCTCCGGTTCGAACCTGCACCGTTTCGGCTCTGTGCTGACGCACCTCGACGCCGTCAACGGCTGGACGCTGGCCCTCGGACTGGGCGTGCTGGCGGTCATGATCATCTGTGCCCGCCTCGATCGTCGGATTCCCGGTGCACTGATCGCCATGGTCGTCTCCACCGCGTTGGTCGCCGCGCTCGGCCTCCAGGCGCACGGTGTCGCCGTCATCGGACCGATCGACCACGTTGCGCCCCACGTGGGACTGCCGGGGCTGTCGTGGTCCACGCTCCAGAGTCTGGCGCCGTTGGCCGCCGTGGTGGCCCTCGTCGTGGTGACCCAGACGGCGGCGACCACGCGCGCCTTCGCCGCGCAGGGCGGCTACGACGTCGACGCCGGACGCGACTTTCTCGGAGTCGGTGCGGGCAGCGTCCTGTCGGGCCTGGGGGGTTCCTTCCCGGTGGACGCGAGCCCACCCCGCACCGGGGCCGTGGTCGCGGCGGGCGGTCGCACGCAGGCGGGCCCGTTGGGTGCGGCTGCCTGCGTGGCCCTCCTCGTCCCGTTTGCGGGGATCCTCAAGGACCTGCCTCTGGCCACGCTGGCCGCCATCCTCATCTACATCGCGCTGCGGCTCTTCAAGGGGAGTGAGCTCGCCGCGATCTACCGCTTCAACCGTTTTGAGTTCGCGTTGTCGGCGGTGACCCTGCTGGCGGTGGTGCTGATCGGCGTGGAACAGGGAATCGGGGTCGCCGTCGGCCTGGCCATCCTCGACCGCATCCGGCTGAATGCCCGCCCCCAGCTGCACGTCCTTGGGCGCGTCCCGGGCACCACCAGCTGGCAGCGCCCGGAGCTCGAGCCCAGCGCCGAGCAGGTGCCGGGCGTCGTGGTGGTGCTCTTCGCCACGCCGATCTGGTACGCCAACGCCATTCGCTTCCGTGATGAGGTGTTCGCCGCGGTGCGGCGACCGGCTCCGCAACCGCTGCGGGTCCTCGTCCTCGATGCCGTCGGAATGAACGACATCGACTTCACCGGGACGGGTGCCCTGACCCAGGTCGTCGATCGCTGCGAGCGTGACGGCGTCACCTTCGCCATCGCACGGGCCGGGGTGCACCTGCGCGACAGCCTGCGCCGCATCGGTCTGGCGGAGCGCATCGGCGAGGACCACTTCTATCCGACGGTGGACGAGGCGGTCATCGCGTCGACGGGGCCCCCGCCGTCCCCGTGATGGCCCGACGTTGCGGGGTCGGAGGGAGAACCGGAGCGAGCCCCTACGGTCCGCTACAGGCGTTGATCGGGGTCGAACCGTTGTCCGAGGGCGTCTGGCCTTGCTCGGGGAAGTACCAGCTCACCTGCTGATACGCGGGCGCCCCACCGCACGTTCCGAGGTCGTAGGCGACGACGGTCGCGGCCTCGTTGATGCCCTGGGCCACCGACTGGCCCGGCCCGACGTAGGTGCTGGTCCCACTTCCCGTCGCCTGGCTGCCACCCCAGGACTGCCAGGTGATGCCGACCAAAATCCCGGTCGGGTCCCCACCGAGCGAGATTTCCGGCGGCCGCACCTGCCCGAACCCGGCTGCCCCGGGGCCGAAAGCACCCGCCAGGCCTAGGGTCGGCGTCGGCGTGGCGCCGGATGTACCGCCACTCGTCGTCGCGGTCGAGGACCCCGTGCTCGTCGTCGAGGACCCGGTGGTCGAGGTGGTGGACACCGGCGTCCGTGGTGCGGCGCGGGTGATGCTCGACGTGGTCGCCGACGACCGGCCAGGCCCACTCGAACAAGCCGCCGTCCCCAGCCCGAGGGCACCCACGAGACCGCCCACCAGAGCGAGATTCCTCGCCCGGCCCACCGCCGCCCCCCACCGTCGTGGGCTCGCACCCGTGGCGGTGCTCATTTGGGCTCGGCGACCACGTCTGAGAGGCGGCGCACCGGCGGGTCGACTTTTAATTCCGCCCGCACCGGCCGGTGGTCCGAGCCGGCGTGGGGGAGCACCTCGCCGGCGACCGGGTGCACCGCGCCGCGCACGATGACGTGGTCGATCTGGCTGTGTGGATGCCACGTGGGCCAGGTGCGCCCGACCACCGCGCGGCGCCACCCGGGCATGAACAGGTGAACGAGTGGGCCCCACGTGTTCATGTCCCCCGCCAGCACTGCGTCCGGGCGGGCCTCGGTGCGCAGTTGGCGCCGCAGCTCGGCCCAGTTGCGGTGCGACCCCGCGTGGAGGTGCGACATGTGGGTGCCCGCCACCGAGATCGGCCGACCTTCCACGGTGAGGTCGACCACCACCGCGGCCCGGCGCACGCGGTCGGACCGCAGGACGCTCAAGTGGACGAGCCGCGTCGCTTCGATCGGCAGCTCCGGCCGGACCAGCACGGCGATGCCCCACGTCCCTGGCTCCGCCTCCTGCCAGCGGGACATGGCTTGCACCCGCGCCGGCTGTGGGCGTACCCCGTCCATGTAGAGCGCCTTGTTGCGTTCCGACCATATCGGCCGGGCCAGCCAGGAGTCGGTCGCCCCAGCCTGGGGTCGGATGCGACGCCCTTGCCCGAGTGTGTGGGCCTCGATCTGGTAGCCGAGCGCCCGGGCGGCCTCCGCTGCCTGCCCGCCCCCGTCGTCCCCCTCGGGCGTCCAGGCCTCCTCGAGGACGATCACGTCAGACCGCAACGCGGTGATCGCGGCGACGTAGTCGTAGGGCCTGCCCCACCCATCCATCCCGCAGTGCATGTTGTAGTTGGCGACGCTGAGCACGGTCCGCCCCGACGATAGGCGCGCCCAAACACCGTTGGTACGATCGTCGCGGTGCCAGCGGACGCGTATCTGGCCCGACGCCTCCGCCCGTTCAGCACCACCATCTTCGCCACCATGTCTGAGCTGGCGACCGCGACCGGCTCGGTCAACCTGGGCCAGGGATTCCCCGATGCCGACGGGCCCGAGGAGCTGCGCGAAGTCGCGGTGGCGGCCATCCGGGAGGGCCGCAACCAGTACCCGCCGGGCAACGGGATCCCCGAGCTGCGCCAGGCCGTGGCCGCGCACCAGCAGGCCTGGTACGGCCTCGAGCTCGATCCCCGGACCGAGGTCCTCGTCACCGTGGGTGCCACCGAGGCCATCGCGGCCACCCTGCTCTCCCTGTGCGAGCCCGGCGACGAGGTCGTCATGTTCGAGCCCACCTACGACTCCTACGCCGCCTGTTGCGCCATGGCGGGCGCGCGGCCCCGCCTCGTGCGCCTCCACCCGCCCGACTGGTCCTTCGACCCCGACGAGCTCGCCGCGGCGGCGTCCGCTCCCAACGCCAAACTCGTGCTGCTCAACTCGCCGCACAACCCGACGGGCAAGGTGTTCTCGGCCGACGAGTTGGGGCAGGTCGCCGCCCTGTGCCGGGCCCACGACCTCCTGGCGGTGACCGACGAGGTCTACGAACACCTCGTCTTCGAGGGCACCCACGTCCCCCTCGCCACGCTGCCTGGCATGCGCGAGCGCACGCTGACCATCTCCTCGGGAGGCAAGACCTTTTCCTTCACCGGCTGGAAGGTGGGCTGGCTGGGTGCCCCCGAGGCGCTGGTCACCGCCGTACGGGCGGCCAAGCAGTTCCTCACCTACACCAGCCCCGCCCCTTTCCAGCTCGCGGTCGCTCATGGCCTCGGCCTCCCGCCCGGTGCCCTCCACCGATTCGCTGCGGAGCTGGGGGCGAAGCGCGACCTGCTCTGCGACGGACTTGCCGCGCTGGGCTACGAGGTCTACCGGCCCGCCGCCACCTACTTCGCCACCACCGACATCGGACCGGTCGCCCCCGGCCTGAGCGGCCGTGACTACTGCTTGGCTCTCCCCGGGCGTTGCGGGGTCGTCGCCATCCCGAGCTCGGTCTTCTACGACCCGGCCGACACGACCGCGGGCAGGTCGCTCGTGCGCTGGGCCTTTTGCAAGCGCGACTCCGTGCTGAAAGACGCCTTGGCCCGCTTAGCATCGTATTCACCATGAGTGTTCCGATCACTTGGGTCGATGCCTTCAGCGACGTCGCGTTCGGCGGCAACCCGGCGGCCGTCTGTGTGCTGTGTGAGCCGCTCACCGACGAGCGCATGCAAGCCATCGCCCTCGAGCTCGGCATCGCCGAGACGGCCTACCTGACGCCGACCGACGACCCGACCAGCTTCGGCCTGCGCTGGTTCTCGCCGGCCACCGAGATCGACCTGTGCGGCCACGCCACCCTGGCCTCCGCCCACACGCTGCGCGCCGGGGGCACCGTCGACGACGGCGCGCCGCTGACCTTCCACACCCGCAGCGGGCCACTGCGCGCCGTCTTCGATGGCGACCGCATCGAGCTCGACTTCCCGTCCGATCCCATGACGCCCCACGCGCTGCCCGATCCCTTGAAGGAGCAGTGGCCCGGCACCGTCGTCGCCAGCGGGTCCACCGCCTTTTTCACGTTCGTCGCCCTATCCTCCGTCGAGGCGGTGCGCTCGTACGAGCCCGACCTCGCCGCCATCGCGGCGGTGGGCTCCAAGGCACTGCTGCTGACCGCACCGACCGCTCGGGGCTCGGAGGCCGACTACGTACTTCGGGTCTTCGGGCCCAACGTGGGGATCGACGAAGACCCGGCCACCGGGTCGGCACAGTGCTCGGCCGGCCCGTACTGGGCCGCCCAGCTCGGGCGCGACGCCCTCGTCGCTCACCAGCTCTCTCGGCGGGGCGCCACGCTGTACGTGCGTCCGGACGGCGACCGGGTGCGTATCGCGGGGTACGCCACCACGGTGCTCACCGGCCACCTGTGCTAGGGATGCAGGTGATGGGGAGTCCGGCCATGGGCACCTCCGCGGAGGACCTGCGATCCCTGGTCGAGGGCCACGAGTCGGCGTCGTCCCGGGAGCGGGCCGCCCGCGCTCGCTTCCTGTACGAGCTCGGTCGCCTGAGCGCGCCCTGCGACGAGCACGCGGACCCGACCCACGTCACCGCGTCGGGCATCGTGGTCGGCCGGCGCGGCACCGTCCTGCACCTTCACAAGCGCCTCGGCATCTGGATGCAGCCGGGCGGCCACATCGACGCCGGCGAGACCCCTGACGTGGCGGCACGGCGGGAGGCGACAGAGGAGCTGGGCCTCGCTGTCGCACATCCGGTTACCGGTCCGCGCCTGATCCATCTCGACGTGCACGAGGCGGCCCTCGGCCACACCCATCTCGACCTGCGCTACCTGTTGCTCGGGGCGGACCACGAACCCGAGCCGCCCCCCGACGAGAGCCCCGACGCGCGCTGGTACACCTGGGCGGGGGCCATGGCCCTGGCCGATCCCGCGCTGCTCGACGCACTTCCCCTGGCTCGGGCCGCCTACGAGGCCCTCCCGTGACCGACGCACTCGACCACCTGCTCGCGGTCCAGGACTACGACACGTCAATCACCCAACTGCAGCACCGGCGCGACGCGCTGATGGAGACGTCGGGGTTGGCGGCGGTGGAGGCGGAGCTGACCGGGCTGGCGGCCCTGCGGGCGGACGCAGCGGCGCGCCGCGCCGCACTGACGGCGACCCAGAAGGAGCTCGAGGAGCAGATCGCCGGCATCACCGAGCGCCGGACCGTCATCGAGCGGCGAATGTATGCGGCGACGAGTTCGTCGGGCCGTGACCTACAAGCCATGAACGACGAGGTGCGCCACCTTACCGAGCGCCGGTCTGAGCTCGAAGAGCTGGAGCTGGTGGCCATGCTCGAACAGGACCCCGTCGACGCCGAGTTGACCACCCTGACCGAGCGCAGCACCCCCCTGGAGGCGCGGGCCCAGGAGCTGGGGGCCCAGGTGGCACAGGAGCAACTCGAGATCGACGCCGCGCTGGCCGCCGCCGTCGGGTCCCGCGCGGCCGAGGCCGCCCTCCTCCCCACCGCGCTGGCGGACCGCTACGAGATGCTGCGGGCGCGCCTCAAGGGCACCGGCGCGGCGCGCCTCGTAGGCAATCGTTGCGACGGGTGCCACCTCGAGTTGTCCTCGGTGGAGGTCGAGAAGATCCATGCCCTGGCTCCCGGGGAAATCGCCACCTGCGAGCAGTGCGGACGGATCCTCGTTCCCCGGTGAGCGGCGTGGGGCGGCCGTGCTGATCCTGGTGCGCCACGGCGAGTCGGTGGCCAACGCGCAGGGTCTACTCCTCGGCCGGACTGACGCCGAGCTGACCGACGCGGGCCGGACGCAGTCGGTGGCGGCCCGCGCCCTGCTGCCGGATCCGGTCGCCGAGGTCCGGACGAGCCCGCTTCGCCGCGCCCGTGACACCGCCGAGCTCCTTGACCTGGGTGCGCCGATCGATGTCGACGAACGGTGGATCGAGGTCGACTACGGCGAGTTCGAATGCCTGCCCCTGGGCGGGATCCCCGCCGAGGTGTGGCAGCGGTGGCGCGGCGACCGCGACTTCCGTCCGCAGGGAGGCGAGAGCCTGGCCCAGGTGGACGGGCGGGTCGCCGCGGCCTGCGAAGAGCTTTTCGCGGCCGATGCGGTGGCCGCGCGCCGGACCGACGGGGACGTGGTCGTCGTGAGCCACGTGACGCCGATCAAAGCTGCGGTGGCCTGGGCCCTCGGGACCGTCGACTTGTACTGGCGCCTCCACCTGCGTACGGCCTCGGTGACCCGCATCGGCTGGAATCGTGACGCACCGATCCTCCACGGCTTCAACGAGGTGGCGTTGGCGTCCTCTGGCAGCGGGGCGCCACAATCACCGCGTGACTGAACCCTCGCCTACGCTCGCTGCTCTCCGCCCACCCCCAGGCTCGGAAGAGGACCCCGTCCACCGACGGACGATCGCTGTGAACGTGTTCCAGCGTGGCGACTACTTCGCGGTGATCGGGACCCTGCATGACGAACGGCCCTGGGCCGGCGGCACCCACGGGCCCCGCGACCTGCACGAGATGGAGCTCGGACTGGTGGTCCGCCGCGCCGACTTGACCATCGTGGACGCTGCGGCCGACATGAAGAGCTACCCCCACGCCGAGTGCACCGTGATCGAGCCCGTGTTCCGCGACCTGGTCGGCCTGTCGGTGGCGCGCGGCTATACCAACGCGGTCCAGCAGCGCTTTGGGCGCGAGCGCGGCTGCAGCCACGTCGAATTCCTGGCCCGGGCCATGGGGCCCGTGGTGGTGCAGGGCCTCACCTCCTCGGGTGCCTGGCAAGTCGAGCTGGGAAGCGGCGAGCACCCGATGCGCGAGGGTGGTTTCACGTTCTTGACCAACACCTGCCATGTGTGGGCCGAGGAAGGACCAGGCCCGCAGAAGATCGCCCTCGGCTGGCGGCCGGGCAAGTTGGAGTACCCTGCGCCCACTGCGGCGGAGATCAGGCGCCGTATGGCCGAGACGGCGGAGGAAGACGCGCCCGGCTGACGACGGGTCGCGACCGAATCACTGGAGCCTGGCTCTTTCGCGGGCCACCGTCCCGCCCGAGTATCCTAGGTCCGGGTAGGTTCTTGAACGAGCGTTTGTCCGGCTGGTCGGACGCCCGGGGGAGGGCCCATGGCACGACGGGTGATCGCGGTCCGGCTGACGGTCGTCCTGGCCGCTGCCCTCCTGACCGGCGCGGTACTGGCTGCGTGCTCGTCGGGGTCGAACTCGCCCGCCGTCCTCCTGGTCGGCACCTACCACGGGCAAGTCGGGCCGTACCGCTCCGTCCAGGCGGCGGTCAACGCGGCGCAGCCCGGGGACTGGATTCTCGTCGCGCCGGGCGACTACCACGAGGACGACGATGCCCACGTGACCTCGGCCAGCCAGCTCTCCACCGGCGACCACGGCGGCGTCGTGGTGCACACTTCGGACTTGCACCTCCGTGGCATGGACCGCGCCACGGTCATCGTGGACGGGACCAAGGCGGGCGCGCCAGGCGCGTGCAGCTCGGACCCGCGGTGGCAGAACCTCGGGCCGGTGGTCGATGGCAAACCGCAGGGGCGCAACGGAATTGTGGTGTGGAAGGCCGACAACGTCAGCGTAGAGAACCTCACCGCCTGCAACTTCCTCGGCGGCGCGGGCGACTCCGGGAACCAGATCTGGTGGAACGGTGGTGACGGTTCCGGGAGGATCGGGCTCACCGGCTACACGGGCATCTACCTCACCGGGACGACGACGTTCTTCGCCAACGAGACCTCGGCGGCCCAGTACGGCATCTTCTCATCCAACTCGCAGGGCCCTGCCAATTGGAACCAGATCTACGGCTCCAACATGAACGACTCGGGCATGTACGTCGGCGCCTGTCATCAGGTGTGCGACGTGACCATCGACCACGCTTGGATGGAGAACAACGCCCTCGGCTACTCGGGTACCAACTCGGGCGGCGCCATCGTGATCGAGAACTCGCAGTTTGACAACAACCAGGACGGGCTCGACACCGACACCCAGATCGCCGGCGACCCGCCGCCGCCTCAGAACGGGGCCTGCCCCAATGGAGGGACCAGCCCGATCACGCACACCCACTCCTGTTGGGTGTTCATCCACAACAACGTCCACGACAACAACAACGGGGACACACCGGAGGCGGGCGACGCGGCGGCGGGCCCCATCGGGACGGGTATGACCGTCTCCGGGGGGCGAAACGACACGGTCATGGACAACACCTTCGCCAACAACGGCGCCTGGGGAACCCTGTTCGTTCCCTATCCGGACAGCGGGACGCCGTCGCTCCATCAGAAGTGCACGGATTACGGCGGCTACCAGATGTCTGGTCTCGGCTGCGTCTTCGAGGCGCAGGGCGACGCCTTGCAGGGCAACACGTACGTCAATGACGGCTATGACGACAACCCGACCAACGCCGACTTCGGCCAGATCGTGGTGCACAGCGGCCTGCCTTCCAACTGCTACGCCGACAACACTGCGCCCCGCGGCAGTGCGCCTGCCAACCTGGAGCAGCTGCAGCCGACCTGCGGCGTAGCGTCCACGTCGACCAACCTTGACGGCACGCTCGTGTCGGAGGTCGAGTGCGACTCGCGGCTCGCGGCCTGCCCAGCCGGTTCCAACTATCCGCCACAGACGGGCGTGCACCTCGAGCCGCTCCCCAAGGGCCTGCCGACCATGACCGACCCGTGCGCCGGCGTGCCCGCCAACGCGTGGTGCTCCTCGGGTAGCCCGAGCGGCGCGTCGCTCGGGCTACCCACCCACCGGCACGGCTCGCGGCACAAGGCCAGCGAGGCGGCCGTGGGGGCGAGGGCCACGGGCTACCGCGCCCGGGGGTGAGCGCTCAGCGCTGAGGCGATACGACGCGGCCCGCCTCGAGGGCGACGGCGGCATCGCAGCGCGCGGCCTCGCCGGCCCGGTGCGTGATGACGAGGACGCTGCGGTCCCCCGCAGCGCGCAGCACGCCCTCGACCAGCTCGTCGGCCAATCCCACGTCCAGGCCGCTGGTGGGCTCGTCGAGGATGAGCACCGGTCCCGGGGCGAGCAGGGCGCGAGCCACGGCGAGGCGTCGCCGCTCACCTCCCGAGAGCGCTACGCCTTCTTCGCCCACCGGGGTCTCGAGACCTTGGGGCAGTGTGGCCACCCACTCGTCGAGACGCGCCGCGCCCAGCGCGTCGGCGATCTCGTCCTCCGTGGCGTCGGGGCGGCCGAGGGTGAGGTTGGAGCGCACCGTTCCGGCGAACATCTGGGCCCGCTGGTCCGCCAGCGCGCAGGCACCTCGGGCGTCGCCCTGGCTCAGGCGCTCGACGTCGGTTCCGCCGAGCGAGAGCATGCCCTCCTCGAGCGGCCAGTAGCGCAGGAGCGCATTGACGACGCTCGACTTTCCGGCTCCGCTCGAACCGGTGACCGCCATGCGAAACCCCGGTGGGAGGCGCAGGCTGATGCCGTCGAGAGCGCGGGGGAGCCCGGGGGCGTAGCGCAGGGCGGCGTCCTCGAAGGCCACCTCGGGCACCCCGGGCTGACGGGCCTCGACGGTGTCGGGGTCGCGCACCGGGACCGGTACCTCCTCGAGCGCGAAGAGGCGCTCTGCCGAGGCACGCACGACCAGGGCGCGGCCCACCGCGAGCGGCACACCGGGAACCGTCTCGAAGGTCGCGAGCGCGGCCAGAGGCAGCACGGCCACCATGACTGGGCCCATGTGTCGCGCGTGGACGGCGGCCACACCGAGTGCGAGCACCCCAACAACCGCCGCGGCGAGACATAGGCCGGTGACCAGCGCCGTGGCCGTGGCCAGGCGCGCGTGGCGCCGCTCGAGCGCGTCTGTCCGGGCGCCCAGCTCCTCGACGGCGCGCCGCGCGGCGTCACTGGCGCCGAAGGCCAAGAGCTCGGGCGCACCGCTCAGCGTGTCGACCACCTGGGCGGCCAGCTCACCGGAGAGTGCGGCCATCTCGTCGTCGCCGCCGCGCCGCCAGGTGAGCAGCGCCGGCACGCTCAGCGCGACGGCGAGAGGGAGACCGAGCGCAAGAGCGGCCCAGGGCAGGATGAGACCGACGGCCACGGTGCCGATCACGGACGCGCCCACCGCGATCGCCGTGGGCAGCAGCGTGCGCAGATAGAGGTCCTGGAGGGCGTCCACGTCGTCGATGGCCCGCGCCAGCAGGTCACCGCTGCGCCACCCGGCAAGGCCGGCCGGCACCCGGGGCGACAGACGGTCGTAGAGCCACACTCGCCACCGGGTGAGCGCACGCAGCGCGGCGTCGTGGCCGACGAGCCGCTCGGCGTAGCGGAGCGGTCCACGCAGAAAGGCCAGGACCTCGACCGCCGCCAGGATACCCACGATCGCACTGAGTCCCGGCCGTAGCGCGGCCCGGCCCACCACGTAACCAGAACCAGACAGCAGGCCGATGGTCGCCGCCGCCGCGCCCAGGCCGAGCAGCCCGGCCAGCGCCAGCCGCGCCCAGGGCGTGCCCGGTTCGGCGAGGACGCGGCGGAGTGCACCCGGTGACCGGCTCACGGTGTCACCACCAGCGGGAGCGCGCCGCTTGCCGGCAGCACGAACCTGGCGTCAAAGTGCGAGAGCAGGACGGGCTCGTGTGCCGCGACGATGATGGTGCGGCCCTCGAGCCACGGCTCGATGGCCGGTGCGAGACGGGCCACTGTGGGAGCGTCGAGCGACGCGGTGGGTTCGTCGAGCAAGAGGATCGGCGCGGGGTGCAGCAGGGCACGCGCCAGGGCGACACGGTGCCGTTCGCCGGCGCTGAGGGTAAGCCCGTCGTGGCCGAGTGCTGTGGCCAGCCCGGCGGGGAGGTTGGCCATGAGCTCGCCGAGGCCGACGGCGTCCAGCACGCGCCGCAGGTCCGCGTCAGGGACTTCGGGTGCGCCCAACCGCAGGTTCTCCGCCAGACTGGCGTTGAAGAGGTGGGGCCGTTGCGGCAGCCAGGAGAAGTGGGCCCGCCACGCCTCGGTGCTCTGCGTGTCAGACGGATGGCCGTCGACGATCATGGTGCCCTCGTCCGCCAAAACGAAGCGCAACAAGGCCCCCAGCACCGTCGACTTGCCGGACCCCGATGGACCCGTGAGCGCCGAGCGTGACCCCGACGGCGCGTGCAGAGAGAACGAGGAGAGAGCCGAACGATCGCGGTACGCGTAGTCGACCCGAAGCCCGTCGAGGCTCAGATCCGCCCCCCGGGCAGCGAGCCGAGGACGCGCCGGTTCGGCCACCGCCGCAGACGTCGGGGCCGGCGCCGAGCCCGGGACCGGCGCCGCCAACACCTCGACCACGCGAGTCGCTGCGGCCTGACCTTCGGTGCTGGCGTGAAACTCGGCGCCGGCCCGGCGCAGCGGGATGAAGATCTCGGGCGCCACCAACAGGACGGCCAGCGCCGTCTGCAGGCTGAGCTCCCCCCAGAGCAGTCGCAGGCCGAGGACCATGGCGACGAACCCGACGCCGAAACCGGCGATCATGTCCATGGAGAGCGCCGAGAGGAAGGCCACGCGCAGGGTGCGCATGGTGGCGGTACGCACGCCCTCCGTCGCCGCCTCCACCTCCCGGCGCCCGTGCTGTTCGCGCCCGAAGGCGCGCAAGGTGGGCAGACCCTCGACGAGTTGGAGGAACCGGCCGGCGAGCGATCCCAGCCTGCGCCACTGGCGCTCGGAGCGCCTGGTCGATTCGCGTCCGAAGTAGATCATGGTGACGGGCACGGCGACGACCAACGACACGACCACGAGGAACGACAACCAGTCCTGCGTGGCCACCCAGACCAGCAGGATCACGGGGACGACGGCGGCGGCGGCGGCCTGCGGCAGGTAGCGGGCGTAATAGGTGTGGAGCGAGCGCAGCCCGCGGGTCGCGGTGAGCGAGAGCTCGCCCGTCCGCTCGCCGGCCAACCAGCCAGGCCCCAGCGCGAGCACATGGCGCAGCAGATCGCTCCGCAACCGCGACACGACGCGGTCGGCCGCGCCGTGGGCGGAGAGGTCGCCGGCACCGTGGAGAACGGCCCGGGCCACGATGGCCAATCCGACGAGGGCGACGGCGGGCACGACGGCGCTGAGCGCCGCGTGGTGGAGCAGCGAGCGATCGACGGCGTGAGCCAGGGCCAGCGCCTGCACCACGACCAGGACGGCACTCAACGTGGCCACGGTCAGCGCAATGGCCGCGACACGCCGCAGGCCGGGTACCCGGGCCGCGAGCTCCGGGTCGACCAGGCGCGCTCGGCGCGGACGAGGCGGGTTGCTGCTCACAGGCTGAATGTCGTTTCCTTCACCTCGACCACCCGCCCGATGAGCCCTTCGGTGACGGCGAGGCGGGCGGTCTGTGCATCTTCACAGGTGGCAGCCGTGCGAACCCCATCGGCCAGATCCGCCACGACGGCCGTCCGCTCTGGCTCGAGGCCCCCCTCGCCGCCATAGCTGACGGTGAAAGAGGCCACGGTGGCGGTCGTGGGCCGTCCCGGTGGGCGATCGACCACCGGGACCAGGTCGGTGGCCGCCATCGCCTCTGCGGCCTGGTCGGCCAGGAGCGGCCCCCGGCCGGCGGGAGGCGGGGAGGCCGACCAGAGCGCCAGGCCGGGCTTCGAGAGCAAACCCGACACGGTCGTCACGAGGCCGAGCTCCGCCGGGTCGTCGCGTAGCCGCCGCCCCAGCGCGACCGTCGACTGCAGGACGAAGTGGTTGAACGGGCCGCCGGCGAAGCTCATACCGCCGCTCAGCGTCGGGGTGCCCGCCAGATCGAGCCCCAGCGCGCGTTGCTGCACCCGCACCGCAGCCGGAAAACACGAGTAGACCTCGGACAGCGGCACCTCGCGCAACGGCCGCCCGACGTGATGCTCGGCGGTCCGGCCGAGAACCGCCATGGCCGGCCACGCGTGCAGCCGGCGCCGCGCGGTGAGCGTCACCGCCTCCGACGAGTGCAGCGCGACGTGGGGGAAGAGCCAGCGCTCGGGCGGGACGCCCGCCGCACGCGCCAGCTCGGCCGAGCAGATCACCAACGCGGAGGACTGGTCGACTGTCCACTGGCTGGCGTGCCACCGGTTGTACGGATAGGCGAGGGGGCGGTTGCCCGCCCCGGGCGTGGCGATCTCCGTCGCGCTGCGGGGTTGGGGGAAGGCGGCCTCGGAATTGTTGGACGCCACCGCGTTGAAGCGCGCCCATAGCGCGGCGATCTCGTTCCGCTGCTCACCCGTCGTGAGATGCTCCGCGGAGCCCAGCGCGTTCTCGATGAGCGCGTACTGCACGACCGGCGGCAGCACGATGCCGGCCGCCTGCTCGATCGGGGCCACGATGTTCGGGGGCCGGGTGAGGATCTGGTCGGGCGGTTGCCGCTCCTCGTCGTCCTCGATCCCTCCGCGACGCACCCACGCCCGCGCCTCGCCTCCCACGACGATCACGCTGCGAAATCGTCCCGTCGCCACGCTGGCCAGCGCGTGGTTGATGATCTCCTGCTGTGACACGCCGACTTGACACACCACCGTGTGTGCCCCTGGTGATCCGATGCGCCGGGCCACCGTGCGCGCCGGGTTGGTCAGCGACCACGATCCCTGTGGGACCATGATGCAGTCGATCGACGTGAGCATTCCCGGTGCGCCGGCGTCCGCGGCGGCGGCACGCACGGTATCGGTCATGAGGTCAGCGACGGGTGCGCCGGCGCTCGTCAGGCCCAATCCGACGAGTACCGGCCGCCGCGGGTCGAGGGAGCGGGAGGGTCCGGCCACGACACTCGATGCTACGGTCCGGAAATGGTGTCCAGCGATGCAGGTGCCCGTGAGGCCGCGCTGGCGGGCTTCACCAAGGAGTCCTTCGAGGCGAACGGGAAGCGGCGCGAGATCTACCGAATGGGCTCGGGCCCGGCCGTCATCGTGATCAGCGAGATGCCGGGCATTACCCCCCGGGTGGCCGAGTTCGGTCGCCGGGTGGCGGCGGTCGGATGCACCGCGGTGTTGCCGAGCCTCTTCGGCGAGCCTGGCCGTGCTGCGTCGGGTATCTATGCGTTGCGGTCGATCGGCCCTGCCTGCATCTCCCGCGAGTTCTCCGCCTTCGCGCTCAAAAAGACCAGCCCCGTCACGGTGTGGCTCCGCCAATTGGCCGGCGCCGAGCACGAGCGCTGCGGCGGCCCGGGGGTCGGCGTGGTCGGCATGTGCTTCACCGGCGGGTTCGCGCTGGCCATGATGGTCGATGACCTCGTCCTGGCCCCGGTGTTGAGCCAGCCTTCGCTCCCGTTCCCTCTCTCGAAGAAGTACAAGGCCGACATCGGCATCTCCGACGCCGACCTCTCCCGGGTGAAGGAGCGCACGGCAGCAGGGGCCTGCGTTCTGGGCCTGCGCTTCAGCAACGATCCCTTCTGCTTCGAGGAGCGCTTTGAGACGCTGCGCCGCGAGCTCGGCGACGCCTTCATCGCGGTCGAGATCGATTCCGCCCCGGGGAACCCCTACGGGCACCCCAAGCAGGCGCACTCGGTGCTGACCGAGCACCTGGTCGACAAGGCGGGCACGCCGACCCGGGCCGCGCTCGACCAGACCCTTACCTTCTTCCGGGAGAAGCTCGGCGTGGGCTCAGGTCCGGGACCGCGACCCGAGGGCATGGGGCCATAGGTCCTCGACGGGATCCCGAGCCGGTGCCGTGCTGCTCCGAGTCAGACCCCAGCCGCCAGGATCTCCTCGCACACCCGTTCGCCCGAGCGCACCGCACCGTCCATGCCTCCGTACGACGTCGACGCCGTCTCGGTGCCCGCCCAGTGCAGCCGGCCCACCGGCTCACGCAGTCGCCGTCCGTACTGCGTGAGCACACCCGTCGGGAAGTGGCCCATGGAGCAGCCCCGCGTCCATTCCTCCTCGGCCCAGTTCTGCTCGAGCACCTCGAGCGGTGCGGCCGCCTTCGGGCCGAGGCGGGTCGTGAGCATGTTGAGAAAGACGGCTCGGCGCTCGGTTTCGTTCAAGGCAGCCAGCGCGCGTGCCCGCGGTCCAGCCGAGTAGCCGGCCACCACGCCCTGAGGGTGGCCCGGCTGGGTCGTGTCGAGGGTGACCTCAATGGCGTCGTCGGTCGCCACGGTGGCGCCGCACATTCCATCGGCGCGCCAGAAGGGCTCGTCGTAGATCGCCACCATCTTCAATTCGCTGCCCGCAGGGATCTGGTGCACGAGGAGCGCGTGGTCGGCGGGCAAGACGGGGTCGAACCGTATGCCGGCGGCGAGTGCGCGCGGCAACGCCAGCACGACCCGGCGCGCCGTGATCGCGACACGGGTCCCCGTCACGACGACTCGGTCGTGGCGCTGGATCACTGCGGAAACGGGGCACGAGCGCATCACCGCGTCGCCCAGCTCGGCTGCCATGGCATCGGCGACGTGTCCGACGCCGCCCTCGAACTGGGAGTCCTGATATCCGCCCGCAATGGTCATCAGGGATTCGATCCCCCCAGCGGAGCGCGTCAGAAAGAGCCAGTTGAGGAGTGACACCTCGGACGGATCCGCGGCGAAACATGCCCGTACGGTCGCTTCGATGAGGTCGCGCCCCAGCCGTGTTGGCACCCGTCCCCGGCGGAGCCATGCCCGCATCGAAACGCTGTCCCATTGCGCTGCCTTGGGCGCCTCCCAGGGCGCGTCGACGGGCACCTTCTTGGCCATGGCGTTCATGCGGGCGATGCCCTGCGCCGCGCTCACCAGCGCCACCGGACTGATGCGCGGGATGTCGCCTCGGTAGCGGCGAACCTTGCCGCCCGTGGCGAGCACGTTGTCGCCCTGCACGTAGGTGGGGAACGTCCGCACACTCATCTCCTTGGCCAGGGCATGCATGCGTTCGTGGTTCGGGCCGACGAAGCACCCACCCATGTCGACCGGCACGCCGACGTTCGAGGTCTTGGTCCAGACACGCCCGCCCACCCGGTCCCGCGCCTCGAGGACGACGACCGATTGGCCTGCCTGGGACAGCCGACGCGCGGCCGTCAGCCCGGCCAGGCCCGCCCCCACCACACAGATGTCCGCCTCGGTCGTTTCTGGCGCTCTTTCGCTCGTGGTCACGGGCGCCACCTCCTGGGGGTCGAGATGGAAGATAACATGCGTGCTGCCCGCATGTAAATGACCGCGAGGAGATCCGGCATGGCCCCAACGACAACCCGTACGACCGGCCGAGCACGCGAGAGGCAGGCGGCCCGGTCGGCGCGCACCCGGGCAGCACTTCTGCGCTCGGCCCGCACGCTCTTCGCCGAGAAGGGATTCGCGGACACGGGCCGCGAGGAGATCGCCCAGCGGGCCGGCGTGACCCGGGGGGCGCTCTACCACCACTTCGCCTCGAAGGTCGAGGTCGCGGCCGCCGTCGTCGCCGAGATCGAGGACGAGTTGATCCAGCGGGTGACGGCAGCCGCCCTCGGAGGTCGGGGCCTGCGCGAGCAGCTGCGAAGGGGCTGCCGGGGCTACATGGAAGCTTGCGCCGAGCCCACCATGGCCCGGATCCTGGCGGATGCGCCGGCAGTCCTCGGGATCGAGGCGTGTCGCGCCCTCGATGCAGCCGCCTGTATTCCGTTGCTCCGGACCGCCTTCGCCGGGGCCGGACAGGAGGGAATCGAGGTTCCGGGGGATCCGGACGTCGCGGCAGCCCTGCTGCTGGGCTTCCTCAACGAGGCGGCCAGCCTGATCGCCACGGCGCCCGCGGACCGAGGCCTGCGGGCGCGTGTCGAGGCCACCGTCGACGCCTTCGTGGACAAGCTCTTCGTCTGACGCCGCCGGCTGGGGCCGGGCGATTGAGGGCCGCCGGGGGAGGTGGGAGGATGGCGAGGCCAACAACGAGTGCCGATGGGGGGGATCCCTCCGGGTAGCCACAGACGGAGGAGCCGCCCTATGCCCGAGTTCGTGATGACCATCGCCGGAGAAGCCGCACCGACGGAGGGGAGCTTCGACGTCCGCAATCCGGCGACGGGTGAGGTCTTTGCCCAGGCGCCCGAGTGCACGCGCCCCCAGCTCGACGCGGCCTTCGACGCCGCGGTCAAGGCTGCCCGTGATTGGAAGGCCGACGAGGCAGCCCGGCGCGCCGTCCTCTTGCGCGCAGCCGACGTGCTCCTCGCTTCGGGGGACCAGCTGGCACCGGTCCTCACGGCCGAGCAGGGCAAACCCCTCGGCGACGCGGGGATCGAGGTCTTCGCCTCGGCCATCTGGAGCCAGTATTTCGCCAACCTCGAGATGGCGAACCAGGTGATCCAGGACGACGACTCGGCCTACGTCGAGCTGGCTCGACGACCGCTCGGTGTCGTCGCCGCCATCACGCCATGGAATTTTCCGCTGACCCTCGCGTTCTGGAAGATCGCCCCGGCGCTGCTCGCCGGCAACACGCTCGTGCTCAAGCCGTCGCCCTTCACCCCGTTGACCACGCTCAAGGTGGGCGAGCTGCTGTCCGACGTCTTCCCGCCGGGCGTCGTCAACATCGTCAGCGGCGGCGACGAGCTCGGCGCGTGGATGACCTCGCACCCCGTACCGCGCAAGATCAGCTTTACGGGATCCGTCGAAACGGGCAAGAAGGTCGCACTGTCGGCTGCGCCCGACCTCAAGCGGGTGACGCTCGAGCTCGGCGGGAACGACCCCGCCATCGTGCTCGACGACGCCGATCCCGCCAGCGTCGCCTCGGCGATCTTCGCGGGAGCGTTCAACAACAACGGGCAGGTCTGCTCGGCCATCAAGCGGGTCTACGTCCCCGAGGGCCTCTATGACGATGTGGTCGAGGGACTCGCGGCGCATGCCCGCGCCATAAAGGTGGGCGAGGGCACCGAGGAGGGCGTCAAACTCGGACCGATCAACAACGCGCCCCAGTACGAGCGGGTCAAGGAGCTCGTCGCCGACGCGCTGTCTCACGGAGGGACGGCGGTCACGGGTGGCAAGGCGATGGACCGTCCCGGCTATTTCTTCGAGCCGACGATCCTGACCGGCGTATCCGATGGGACAAGGATCGTCGACGAGGAGCAGTTCGGCCCGGCGCTACCGGTGGTGCCCTACCGCGACCTGGGCGACGCAATCGACCGGGCGAATGCCACTCACTTCGGCCTGTCGGGCTCGGTGTGGAGCGCCGATCCCGACCGCGCCGCCGACGTCGCCGCGCAGCTCGAATGCGGGACGGCATGGGTCAACACCCACCTCGCTTTGGCGCCACAGCAGCCTTTTGGGGGGTTCAAGTGGAGCGGCATCGGCGTGGAGAACGGGCCGTGGGGTTTGGCCGAATTCTCGGAGTTCCAAGTCGTGCACCGCTCCAAGGCGGCCAACGGGCTCAACGCGAACACGGCGACCCTGCTGTCATAGGGATCATGTCCGCGGCGTCTGCCGGGCGACACCACCCATGGTGATGCAGTGCCGAGTGGGACGGACAGCCTCGAACCGCGAGCGTCGATCAGCTCGTGGCGGCGGTCGGAGCGGCGCCCCCGGCACCTGAAACCCGCAGCACCCGCGTGATCTGCTCCAGGTCCACCGTCCCTTGTCGAGGGCGGTGTCGGTCGCCTGGTCCGAGGAGGCGAGCACCGTGCCGCCAGCCGTTGCTGGCGTTGGAAGCGGCGCTGGTGGCCGTTCAGGTCGTTGATGAGCGGCTGCAGCACCGTCTGGTCGCGCGGGTTCGAACGATGGGCGTCGCCGGCGATCCGCGCCGCGGGAAGCGCCAGCACGTCGACGCGGTAGTTGCTGAAGATCGTCGAGAAGTCGGCGCGGCCTGTTTGACCGTGGCGTCGCGCTCGCCCTTGGGGGGGCGCGCTCAGCCGATGCTGAGCGCAGGCCGTGAAGCCGGCGTTTGGCAATCGTGAGGGTTCTGTGAGGGATGCGGTCATTCCGGCAATTCGGGGTGCGGGAGATGGAAGGCTAGAGACGTGAGCACGGACAACGGGATGGTGGTCGTCGTCGAGGACGACCCGCATATCGCCGATCTGGTGGACCTCTACCTCCGGCGAGAGGGTTTTCGTGTACTGCTGGCCGGCGACGGCGAAAAGGGTCTGGAGATCTTGAAACACGCGGACCCCTGGATCGTGATCCTCGACGTCGGTCTGCCGGGTGCTCGCGATGGGTTCGACGTCTGCCGCGAGATCCGTGCCCGCAGCTCGGTGCCTGTCCTCTTCCTCACGGCCCGCGACGACGAGGTCGACCGCATCCTGGGCCTGGAGCTGGGCGCCGACGACTATCTCGTGAAGCCGTTCTCGCCAAGGGAGCTCGTGGCGCGGGTGCGGGCCATCCTGCGCCGGACCCGGGAAGGCCCGGCGCCTCAGGAGGTGATCACCGTCGGCGACCTCGAGGTGGACATGCGGCGCCGCGAGGCACGTTGTTCGGGCGAAGTCGTCGCGCTCACCACCCGCGAGTTCGACCTGCTCGCCTTCCTGGCCAACAACGTGGGACTGGCGCTATCCCGCCAGCAGCTGCTCGACGGTGTCTGGGGTAGCGACTGGTATGGCGACGAGCGCACGGTCGACGTCCACGTAGCCCAGTTACGCAAGAAGCTCGGGCCCGACCTCCCGCTCGCCACCGTGTGGGGCGTTGGTTATCGGTTCGGTTGAACGATGCGGCGCCGCCTGATGCTGGCCATGGTCGGCCTGGTGGCCGTCGTGTTGGTGATCGCCGGCGCCGGCAGCCTCATTCTGACGCGCAACGCGGCGCGCAACCAGGCACAGTCACAATTGGTCTCCGAAGCCAACGCACTGACGTCGTCCAAGAGTGGCACGAGCCGCTCACTCGCCGTTCTGCGTGTCATCCGCGCCACCCTCAAGCTCGAAGATGCCGACCTCATCCGGATCAACAGCCTCGGCGCCGTGGTGACGCCGCTCCCCGAGGGGCTCACCGCAGGGGACATCGACGTGACGGCAATCCAGTCGGGGCAGACGACTTCGGGTCGCATGGGCAACCTCGTCTACGCCGTTGCACCTGTCACGCTCTCGACGACGGAACGGGAACGTCTGCGTGACTTCGCCGGCACGTTTGCCATCCTTCTCACTCGTGACGTGAGTGGCCTCGGGCCGAGCTGGGGTTACTTCATCCTCGCCGGCGGCGGGGCGCTGCTCGTCGCCGCTTTGGTGGCGTGGCAGATGAGCCGCCGCATGGCCCGTCCGCTCGTCGAGGCCATGGAGGTCACCAGCCGCATCGCCTCGGGTGAGCTGGAGAGCCGGGTCCCGATTCGGCGCAACGACTACCCCGAGTTCGCATCGCTGGCCGGTTCCATCAACGGCATGGCGCAGAGCCTGGAAGATGGCCGCACTCGGGAGCGCCACCTCCTCCTGGCGGTCTCGCATGACCTGCGGACGCCGCTCACCTCAATTCGCGGTTTCGCCGAAGCCATTCAGGACGGGGCGATTGAGGACAGCGGGCAAGCAGCGGACGTGATCATCGCCGAGTCACGCCGGCTGGAGCGGCTCGTGGGCGACCTGCTCGACCTGACCAAGCTCGAATCGCACCAGATGTCGATTTCGCTGCGGCCGACGGACGCGGCCGAGGTGGTCGCCACCACCACGGAAGGGTTTCGCCCCGCGGCGGCCAGGAACGGGGTGACCGTCCTTGTGCAGCTTCCAGGTGCGGATGGCCTCGGGGGGACACCCGCCGGTGCGGCGGCGTCGCACCCCCCGGGCCACCCCGTCGTCGCGGACCCGGACCGGCTGGCACAGCTCCTGGCCAATCTGATCGAAAACGCACTTACGTTCGCCCGCCAGACGGTGACCGTGACCATGGCACACGACCTCGCGTCGAGCGCCTGTGTCATCACGGTCGTCGACGACGGGCCTGGCATCGATGCCGCCGACCTGACCCGGGTGTTCGAACGGTTCTACCGCGCCGACCGTGGGCCGAACCGCACCTTTGGATCGGGGCTGGGACTGGCGATCGTTGCCGAGCTGGCGGCGGCGATGGGCGGCAGCGTGCGAGCGGAGTCGCCGGTCGGCGACGACGGCTCTCGTTTCGTGGTCACCCTGCGCTATTGGCCGGCGCCGACGAGCGGCGCCCCTTTGTCGACCCCGGCACCGGTTCTAGGGGGGTCTGAACCAGTCGTATGACCGCAGCTGCGGCCGTCCAGATCTCTGCGTGTGTCAGGAATCGGAGGCGTGTACGGTTCGACGTTGATGGACGTCCAGGAAGCAATAAAGAACGCGCCGCTCTTTGCCAATCTTTCGAAGAAGGACCTCAGGCAACTTGCCGCAACCATGAGCCCCAGGTCGTTCGCGGCCGGTGCAGTCATCATCGAGAAAGGCAAGGCCGGCATGGGCTTCTTCATCATCGCCAGCGGCTCGGCCACGGTGACGGTCAAGGGGGACCGAGTCAGGACGCTCAAGGCCGGAGATCACTTCGGTGAGATCGCCCTGATCGACGATGGTCCGCGGATGGCCGAGGTCACGGCGGACACCGATCTGGAGTGCTACGCGCTGGCGGCCTATGCGTTTCGGCCCTTTGTGCAGGACCACCCCGACGTGGCCTGGGCCCTCATGCAGTCATTGGTCAAACGGATCGTGCGCGACAACGAGGCTGACGACCAGGTGTGACGGAACGGAGGTCGCCGGACACTCACGATCGAAGGTGAAGTGCCTCAGCGGACGGGAGCGGGCGCCGGTGTTGTCGCCACGTGCGACAACACCGGAATGACCGAGCCCGCCGGCGCCACCCAAGCCGTGGTAGCCGGTTCGGACACCAAGACGAGCACGCGGTAGGTCAGTGCGTAGGAGCCCACTCCTGCCAGCAGGCTGATGGCGAGGGCTGCCGTCACCTTGGCCCGCCGGACGTGCCTGGGGGCGTGAGTCGCCTGGGCAGCTTCTCGCTTCCTCGCGTGCTGGCCGTGTGGGCGCGTGCGCAGGAGGAGGTCCACATGGCAATTTCGGTCGATCAGCAACGGACCTTGAGCGGCGCTACCTGCCTGTGTGCTGGCCACCGTCGCCCAGGCCTTCATTCGGCCCACCGCACTCAAAGATGCTGGAACGCAGACCCGCCCGACTATGCCTGCGAGGCGGAGCGGCGCCGGCCTTTCGCCACCAGCATCGCGTCTGCGATCGCGCACGACAGTCCGAAAAGGATCTCGTTTGGCAGGCCCTCGGTCGATTCGTTCTGGGCTCGCGCGTGGATCCGCCGGACGATCCGGGGGAACGGATTGCGCTTGAAGTAGAAGATCATCGGCTTGTCGGCATCGAGCAGCGCCGCTCCTGCCATGGCGGCGATGGTTGCCCTGCGAGCTCCCCGGTCGACTGTCCCCGCCGCGCACGCCATCACCAAGAGGCCCAACAGCCCATCTCGTTTCGCGTAGCGAAGGAAGATCTTCCTGTTCTCCTCCGACCGGAAGTCACAGCCCCAGTGAGGCACCATGTCCAGCACGAGATGTGACCCGACGCCGACGACGAAGGCGGTGACCGGGCGTCGCTTGAATACGCGGCCGATCGCGACGCCGGAAAGAACATGATTCGTGACGAACATCGGCCCCTTTCTGGCAAAATAGCGCGCTGCCCAGCGTAGCGAAATGCTCAGATCCTGTTCGCGCAAAAGAATTGGGTAAGATTTGGTGCGCAGAAAACCTGTATCCCGCTCGTAAGTTTCTTCGATCTGGGGTATAGACGTTGCGGTCAATGGAGAAATTGATGAGATCTCGACGCCGCGCGACGACCTGGAAGCCCAGGCCCACAGTCCGCGTCACAAAAGTTCCGCTCAAGGATCGTTGCGAAGCGGAAGAGAAGGCCTGACAGCGATGACGGTCACGCTTTCAAACCCACGGGCGGAACCAAGGAGTCATCGCCTTGCGAGTGGGCGCGGCTGCGATCTCCAAATCGGCATCTGCCACCGCTGTGGTTGGGCGGTTCCGGTGTTGAGGATCAGCCGCGCGGAGCGTCGGGAATTGGGGACCGGAAGAACGTTCGGACGTCTTTGTGAAGACTGCGTGGACAGTCTGCACGACCAGCGCTCAGCCGGTGCGGGTCAGGCAATCCCTCGAAGGTCCAGGCGGATACACGGACGCGACGTGGCGTGAACTTCACCGCTTCCCGATGATCGGTTGATCCCTCATCACCTCGCTGGAGCGCTTCGCCGCCGCGTTGGTCTCGGCGTTCAAACCGCTTCGTCAGTGATGGTGGACAACAGCGCCCACGAGGCGGCCACCTTTCGTTCCGCCCCGACGTAGATCGATGCCGCTTCGCGGGCCCCCTTGCTTTCGGCGTGGATGGTCCGCAGCACCCGCATGCCGTCAGAGAAAGCGTTGAGGTTGCTCACGCCGAAGTGACGGCAAGACTCGAAGCTGGGAACCTCGGTGACCCGGAGGCCCGCCTTGGCGATCCGCACGTTGATCAGAGTCTCGACCTCGAAGCCATCGCCCCAGAGCATCACCCCTCGCTCAGAGCCTTCCGTTTCGGTGGCATTGAGTTCCATGACGTCGAGGCATCCTCGCCGGAATGCGTTGTAGCCGTAACAGAGATCCGTGTAGCGAGTGCCGTACATCACGTTGACGATCCGGTTGAGCCAGGTGTTGCCCCACCTTCTGAACCAACTGATGTCAAGGCTTCCGCCACCGGGGAGGAAACGGGATCCCTTGGCAAAGTCAGCGCCTTCTTTCAACGTGGCGATGAAGTGCGGTATCTCTGCGGGGTCGTTTGAGCCGTCCGCGTCGATCATCACGATGAAGTCGCCCGAGGCGGCGGCGAAGCCGCAGGCCAGGGCATTTCCCTTCCCCTCCCGGGTCTGGTGGATCACGATGATGTCGGGTCTCAGTTGTTGGGCGACCGAGATCGTGTCGTCGGTCGAGTTCCCGTCGACAAGGATGATCTCGCCGTCCTCAGGGAGCCGCGCCAAGACGTAGGGCAGGTTCCGAGCCTCGTTCTTGGCCGGGATCACGATGCTGACGCTGGGCTCCGCGTCTCGCGCTACGAGCTTTGGGCCAACGCGAGGGATCTCCTCGACCGTCGCCTCGACGACTGCGGCCGAGGCCGTCCGTCCTCGGCGCCGAAATGAAGAGATGGCTCCCTTCCGGACCCCTGCACCCGTCCCGTCGATGGAGCGCAACCCACTCACCCCGTAGCTCGTTCTCTCGACATCTGGCGCTCCACTCCCAACCGGACTGACACGCCAAGGATGCAGGGCAGCAACCACCGCTGGTAGAGCCGATCGGACCCAAAAAAAAACAATTTTTGAGCAAATCACCAGGACGGAGGGCGCGTCGACCCGTACGCCCGCCCGAGGGTACGACAGCAGTCGAGACGCGGCCGAAACGGCTGCGCAAGACGCCGACCGAAGGGGGCACGTCCTCTGGCTACGATGCCCACCTTGGCAAGTCATCGTACAGCGGGAGGCGGTGAAAAGGGTGGTTGGTCCGGCATCCTTTTGAGTTGACCCTGCCCACCGCGTTGATCATCGGATCGGGTCCCGGCGCGGCGGGCGCCGCCCTCGCCCTGACTGCCGATCCCACCCAGCGGGTCACCGTCATCGACGTGGGTGGCACCCTCGAGCCCGACCTGCGGTCGACGGTCGATCGACTTGCCGCCGGACAGGAAGGGGAGTGGTCACCGACGGACGTCGAGCGCATCAGTCGGCAACCTGTTTCGACCCGTCGTGGAGAACTGCCCCAGAAGCGGGCCTACGGCTCGGACTTTCCCTTTCGTGACGTCGGGCAGCTGGCGGGAATCGAGCCCCGTGGATCGGCCAACCCGTCAGTGGTGTCAGGAGCTTACGGTGGCTTCTCCAACGTCTGGGGCGCCCAGATCATGCCCTTCTCCCGGCCAACGTTCGACCGGTGGCCGATTACGTGGGCCGACATGGAGACCCACTACCGGACCGCCCTGGGCGAGATGACCCTGGCCGGGGAGGTGGACGATCTCAGTGAGCTGTTTCCCTTGATGGCTCCGGCCCGACCGTTGCCCCCACCCGCCGAAAGGACCGAACGAGTTCTGGCGCGTTACCAGGCCCGACGTTCTCTCGTCCGCTCACACGGTGTCACGCTCGGTCGGGCTCGACTGGCCTTCCGATCTGACGAATGCACTCGCTGTGGCCTCTGTATGACGGGTTGCCCCCACCAGCTCATCTACTCGAGCTCGCACACATTTGACCGTCTCCGGACCCAGAAGCGGATCAGCTACCGGCCCGACCTGCTCGCCCTCCACCTCGACGAGATCAACGGCGATCCACAAGTCCTGGTTCAAAACACCCGAACAGGCCAACGGGAACGATTGCGGGCCGACCGGATTTTCGTGGCGTGCGGCGGCATCGGGACGGCGCGGCTGGTCCTTGGCTCCCTCGGTGCCTTTGATCAGGTCGTCTCTCTGCAAGAGTCCGTGCAATTCGTGATGCCGACCCTTTCGATGCGTCCCGTTCCTGACCCGCGCACAGCCCGGAATTTCACCCTCAACCAGTTCAATCTGCTCTATGACGTCACCGGTGAGGGCGTCGACCTCTGTCAGGTCCACTTCTACGAGTACAACCCGGCCTTTCTCTCGTCGCTACCCGGAGTGATCCGGGGGTCGAGCGCCGGGCCTGCGCTGGCGGCGCTGCTCCGGCGGGTCTCGGTGGGGCTGGGCTACGTGCCGGGGTGGGGTTCACCGAGGGTGAAGATCGTGGCGCGCCGGGCCTCCGGCGGGAAGGACGGCCTACCCGTGTTGGAGATCGACGGTGACGCCGGTGACCGGTGGCCACCCATGTTGGGGGCCCTGGTGCGCTCCATGGTGAAGGTCGCGCCGGTCCTGGACCTGTGGCCGGTGATCCCGATGATCTCCGTGTCTGCCGCAGCGAAGAGTTACCACTTCGGCGCGAGCTTCCCGCACGGAAAGGCCCGGACGGCGACCACCACGGATCGCGTGGGGCGTCTGGCAGCCTGGGACCACATCCACCTGGTGGACGCGTCGGTCTTTCCGGAGGTCCCCGCCACGACGTTCACCCTGACGATCATGGCCAACGCTCATCGCATCGCCAGCGAGACGGTCGGTGGCTCGAGATGACGCCTCCCAGCCCCCCAGGAGTCACGGCACCAGGCGGGAAACCGGTCGTCGCCATCACCGGAGCCAGCGGCTACTTGGGTTCAGTCCTCGTCGCCGCCTTCGGGGCGGCCGGGTACAGCGTCCGTCGCCTGGTTCGGTCCCCGATCCTGGGGAGCGACGACCGCTACTTCGACCTGAACTCCGTCGATTCGTCCGATTCCCTCGATGGTGTGGACGTGCTCGTCCACTGCGCCTACGACCTGACTTTGACCAAGAGGGCCGACATCTGGCAATCGAACGTGTTCGGCACCATGGCGCTGTTCGATCAGGCCGTGTCCAGTGGGGTTCGCCGGACCATCGCGCTGTCGTCGATGTCGGCCTACACCGGGACCCGTCAGCTCTACGGTCGGTCCAAGCTGGCAATGGAGGTGGCGGCCGGAGCACGCGGGATGTGCGTCGTCCGTCCGGGCTTGGTCTACGGCGCCGGCTGGGGTGGGATGGCTGGGACGCTGCGTCGGCTGGCGGCCCTTCCGGTGCTCCCCGACTTCGGTGCCCGGGCGCGTCAGTTCACGGTCTCGGAGCAGGACTTCGCGACTGCGCTGGTCGCCCTGGCCCGAGCCGAGCGGGTGCCTGCGGTCCCGGTGGGCATCGCCCATCCAGATCCGGTGCCTTTCACTGCACTCCTGACGAGCTTCGCCGCCAGTTTGGGAAAGCCCCGCCCCCGGTTCGTCCCCACTGCTCCGATGGTCGTGTTCGGAGCCCTGCGGGCAGCCGAACTACTGCCGGTCAAATTGCCTGTCCGAGCGGATTCCTTACTCGGGCTTGTCCGGCCGGCACCGACCGTGCCGCACCCCGAGGTGCTCGACGAGCTCGGAGTGGCCCTCCAACCCTTCGCCCTCGCCGTCACCGGCGGGGTCGGCCAGGACATCCCAGCTCCCTCCGAGCCCGGCTGACCTGCGAGGTCGTCGCGGCGTCGGGCCGGCGACCACCCAGCGGGGGGTCGTTCGCGGCACGACGAGTCCGAGAATTGGCCCCCGCGGGAGCCGGGTACCTGTCAGGCGTCGACTCGGCGCAGGGTGTGATCGCCCGCGACCAGCAACACGCGTGAACCTTTGGCAATGGTACTGGCGGGGAGTTCAACGCTCTGAGCGGCTGTCGTCCGTGTCAGGCTCGAACTCCAGACCGTCTTGCCGCCCGTGCTGATCTCGAGCCGTGCGTCGATGGGACCCGCGGAGCCGAGCTGCACATCTGCGACCGAGTGGCCGGTCTGACTCGTCGTGATCGAAAGCTCCGGTGGGGGCGTCCAATCCTTGAAAGCGGCCCTCGTGGCCACCGTCGCGCCGAGGGCGAAGAGCGCCAGTCCCACGCAGCCGAGGACCACTTGGGGTCGCGAGCGACGGGTCCTGCTTGCGGCAACGGTGGGCAACGCCCGATCGGGTCTTCCGTTTTTGGACGGACCGTTCTCGGTGGCCGTCGCGTCCAGCTCGTCGGAGTTCTCCATGCGCGCCGCGGCCTCCAAGAAGCCCATCACGTCGTCGAAGTGGCCGGCCTGGGTGGCCAACTCCGCCAGATTCTCGACTCGCCCGGCCGCTTCACGGGTGTGCTCGGTTGCCAGCTCGGCCATGTACCCGGTCCGGTCGGCCACCAGCTGGACGAAGTCGGCCGGGTTGACCTTCGGTACCAGCGGGCGCAGCTCGGCCAAGGCCGCGGACAGCTCCTCGGCGCCGTTGAGTGCCTTTCCGCTCAGCCCAGCCTCGGCGGCTCGGTCGATCGCCTCGCTCAAAGAGACGTGGTTCTCTCGGGCCCACGTCGCCAAGCGGTACACCGATGTCTCGCCGAGGCCCCGTTTGGGCACGTTGACAATGCGCCGGGCGGAGACCTCGTCGCCGGGGTCGGCGAGCACTCGGAGATAGGCCAAGATGTCCTTGACCTCCCGCTGCTCGTAGAAGCTGGCGCCGTTCGCCATCATCTCGGGAAGGCGGTTCAACCTCGTCGACGTCTCCAATGGCGCGGGCCGACGGTTGGTTCGGCGGAACAGGGTCCAGTCGCGCGGGTGCCCTTTTTCTGGGCGCAGGCTGAGCACAAGGAGCAGGAGCAGCACGACGATGGCGACGACCTCGGGTGACACGTGCGTCATCCGGATGAGGAATGCGCCGAAGACCCCGATCACCAGTGCGCCCACCACCCCGCAGACGACGAGGTGCTCGACGTCGTGGACCGGGCCGGACCGGCGGCGCAGCCTCAACAGCCATAGCACCGCCACCACCGCGGCCAGTGCGAAGACGCCCACGTTAAGGCCGGTCCCTCCCGCCGGGGCACCGGCCGGTGCGGCGCGGGTGGACGGGCGGAGCAGCGCGGTCGTGTCATAGACCTGGATGGGGCCATTGTCGTAGACGCGCTTGATGAACGGATATGTATCGAATTTGTTGAGCTCAGCCAGGGTGAGACGTCGCGCTGGCTCCCCCGCAGCGATGTAGGTGCCGTACAGCGGGAGTCCCTGGGCAAGGCGGTCGTCCACAACGATGTAGCGGATGTCGTCCTTGCGGATCGTGTAGATGTCGTAGAGGCTGAGTGAATTGTCGAAGAAGAGCAGCTCCGGATCGATCAGCCCGTCTTCACCCTCGACCGGAACGAGGTCTGCCGTCGCGATGAGCAGGTCGCTGTTGTCCTTGTCGGCAGCAATGTGAGATCCCGCCGGAATATGGGTGTCGGCCCAGCGCGCCAGGGCCAGTGAGGGGGATCCGTACGACAGGTCATCGGCGCCGACGACATAAGGCCCGGGGAGGAGACTGACGAGCGGGCCGAAGCCGAAGACCAGGCTTCCCAAGAAGACGACGACCGCCACGACGATCGTTCCCACCCGCTCGATCATCCGACGGTTCCGCCCGATTCGTCGTCCCAGCCACGCGCCCACGACCAGTGCGATGCCGAAGAAGATGAACGTGGTGGCGCGATCAGCCACCAGCTTGCTATTCGACGAGACGTCGGCGAGCAAGGAGATCGGATAGAGGGCCGCGATGGCAGCCGGGAGAAAGCGCAATGCTCCACCGCGTACACTCCGCTTGAAGATCACGCTGTAGAGCGAGAAAACCAGGATCACGCACCAACCGATGGCAGACGCCAGGATCAAGGCGACCTCCCAACCGGGCGAACCGCCCCCCGCGGCGTTGTGGAAGAGCGGCCGGTTCCCGTGACCGTTGCCCAAGGCCTGGGCGATGTCGGTGCCAGCGGCTGAAAAGGCAGGGCCCAAATACGGGGCGAGAAGGCGAAAGACGTAGGCAGTCCACGCAGCACAGGCGAGAACGCCCACGGCGGCCGCGAGACCGACGACGGCGGCCTGGAGCCGCCTCTTCTTGTTGCGAAGCTCACCGTCAGACACCGACGAGGGCAGGACAGTGACCTCGTTCTCGAGAAAGGCTGGATGAGGAGAAACGCGATCCGAGGGTCCGGCGACGAGACTTTTGAGGTGACGCAGTGGGTGGGACGTGAGATACAACCCACAGGTCCACACGAGCAAGAAGGCGACGGTGAACCAGCCCGTGACATGGTGACTGACGACCACCGCTCCGACGCAAGCCAGCGCGAGCGCGAATGATCTCCCGATCTTGGGTCGGGCGGCATCGACCGTGACAAAGACGAGGTACACCACTGCCACGGCAAAGGCGAGGGCGATCGTCTCGTAGGCGTACTGGGAATCGAACCCGTAGAACTGTGGGCTAGCCGCGTAGGCAAGCACGCCGATGCCGGCAGCACGCGACGAGTGGCAGGCCCGCTCGACGACGAGGAAGACGACGAGCACGAGCACGACACGGACGGCGGCGAGCACGACCAGCTCGTCGACCACCAGAGGCAGACCGGTGAACCACCTCGTGGCGCTGGTGGCCAGTTCGAGGCCGGGATAGTAGGGGCTGACCGGCAGGATGGAATTGGTGGGGAAGAGGGAATGGCTGTTGAGGAGCTGCACGAGGGTTCCCACGTGGATCAGCTCGTCGAAGCTGTCCAATTGGAGCGGCTGATGCATCACATAGGAGGCGAAGAGCCCAAGACCGAGAACGAGTGAGACCGAGACCCGCTCCCTTCGTGTGGCCTGCGCGTTCGTGAGGCGCCATGCGCATGGGGCAAAGAGGACCAAGAGAGCGCAGATGAACAGTGCTCGCGCCAGCGACTCATGTCCGGCGCGAGCGAGGGCGTCGGCCACCCCCTGCACCAGGAGTCCGGTACCGACCAACGCCAGCACGAGTCCGAGACGTGACCGGCCCGCCGGCGTGGGGGCCGGTACGAACGTACCCTCGGGAGTTGGTGGCTCACGCCGGATCTCGGGCACGCCGAATGGGGGAGCGTCCGCCACCCCATCGTGGTCGTGGAGACTAGGCAGAGTTCGCTGTAACATCGGTGTGCCCTGGCCCATTGCCTCTCTAGTGTGAGTCCGTTCCGGGGCCCAGCATCCCAGTTCAGGCTCTCGCCGACGAGGCCGCCGCGCCTCGACACCCTGGTGCAAGTATGACATGGGCGGGGTTGCGTCGGCGTCGCAGGTTGGTGTCAGTTGCTTGGCCGTTGTGCAATCGGCGTCGGCCCCTCAGGCACATTCCGGCCGAGACATCGCGCGACGGGACATCGCTGGTTCCGACCCGAGCCGGGCGCCGGTGGAGACCTCGGGCGGCTTCGATCGTCCTCCGGCCGGTGGGGCGGACGCCGCGTCGCCGAGGCCTCGGTCCTCGATCAATCTCTTCCAAATTGGCGTGTTCCCCTAGGGCCCGACGAATGGCCGGGGCTAGGATGGGCCGGTGAATCGCGGGGGTCACACGACACTTTGGCGCGTCCATCTTGTGGGTCGTGGACAAGCGATTGGACCCGAGGCCCCCCGTCGAGGCGCAAAGGCGGAACCAAGACGATGAACTTGTTCGGCGGAGAACCGAAGAACATGACGGAGCTGCGGCGCCTTGTGACGACGTTCGGGTTCCTCGTTGCCAAGCAGGGAGCCGTGGCATTCATCGGCCTCGGCTACTGGGTGATCACGACACACCTCTTTCCGGCCAAGGAGGTCGGCATTGCGGCTGCGGCGGCCTCGACCGGGCTGCTCTTGGTCGCGATCGGCGCACTCGGGATCCCTCTGCTGCTCCTGGCCGAACTCGAACAAATCGAGATTTCGGAGCGGCGCGTCATGTTCACTACCGGGGTTGTGATCTCCGGGTTCGTGGTCCTCATCTTGGCGATCGGCACCATGGCTCTGTCGCCCTACCTCGGGAAGAGTCTGCACATCATCGGCGATGATCCCGTCATGGCGACCCTGTTCGTTGTGGGGTCAGTCGCGGCCATGGCGAGCGCGACGCTCGACAACACTGCGGTCGGACTGCACCGAGGTGCCGCGCAGCTGTGGCGAGGTAGCCTGAGCTCGCTTGTAAAGGTGGCGATTGTCGGCGTCCTGGTCCTTTTCTCGACGCGCACGAGCGCCGGCCTGATCTTCGCCTGGGCCGTGTCCCTGGTCTTGGCCTTCATCGTGTGCATGCCGATGCTGGGGTTGTCGCCGGTCCCCGCCGGAGAAGGAACCCTCTCTCACCGTCGGGCGCTCGTGCATCGGTTCGGCACGCTCTCTCTTCAGCATCACGTGCTCAATCTCTCGATCAGTTCGGTCTCCATGATCATCCCGTTGATCGTCACGCTGCTCGTCTCCCCGGCGGAGGTCGCCTACTTCTCGGCTGCGTTTCTGCTGCAAGCCACCTTGATGATCATCCCGTACCTCCTCACGCTTGCGCTCTTTGCCGAGCGGTCGGGCGATCCCGGTCTCCTCCATCGCCACGTCCGGCGCACGCTCCCCTTCGGGCTTGCCCTCGTGGGAGCGATCGTGCTCGTCGTCGAGGTCGGGGCTCCTTACGCCTTACGCATTTTTGGCCCTGCCTATGCGGCGGGCGGCACGACCGCGCTACGAATCGTGATCCTGGTCGGGCCGGCCTATGTGATCAAGGACCACTACGTGGCCATATGCCGCGCCCAGCATCGGATGTCCCACGCATCCAAGATCATCGGTATCGCGACGATCGTGGAGGTAACGGCAACGATCCTTGGTGGAATCTTCTGGGGACTCACGGGGATTTGCGCCGCTTGGGCAATCTCTGCCTCGATCGTGGCCATGTTCCTGCTCCCCGCCGTGCTCCACGTCTACCGCCGTGAACCCGCCGTCGAATCCAACGATCCCAGCGAGGTCGATTCAGGGATCGGCATCGAGGCCGACTGAACCTGGTCGGCGTTCAATCGACGGGCGGCAGGCCGGACGCCAGCCGTTCGTACAGCGTTTCGATCCGTCCGACGACCGCGGATGCGGTGAACAACCGTGCTCGTCTGAGCGCCTGTCGCCCCATTTCTACCGCCGTGTCGCGATCGTCGACAACCGCCGAGATGGCAGCGGACAGTGCGCCGGAGTCCCCAGGTGGCACCAGCAACCCGGTGACTCGATCGTCCACCAGGTCGACGATCCCGCCACTGGCCGCAGCGACGACCGGCCGGGCGACGGCCATGGCCTCGAGGATGACGGTCGGACAGCAGTCGGGCACGATCGAGGGGACGGCCACGACGGAGGCCGCTTGCATGAGTTCGATGACCGAAGCGTGATCGAGTAATCCGCGCAGCTCGACCTGACCCCCCCGCAGGTCGATCGGGACTTCGTCGTGCGCCCGACCGGCCAGCACAAGCCGGCGAAGGCCATTGAGTCGTTGGTGTGCCTCGAGCAGCACCTCGACGCCTTTGTCACGACTCAGATCGCCGATGAACACGATCGGCCCGTCGGGACTAGGACTGGGCTCGTCCAACAGAAGGTCGTCGGGAATGAAGTTGGGAATGACCACATAGGGACTCCGTCCCGGCAGCCTCGTGTTGATCGCGACGACTGAGCTGACCGGAACGAACGCGCTCACATGTTTGGCCCGGGTGTGGCGCGCGAAGGCGTTCGTCAGCGCGACTCCCGGGCCGATCACCGGCCCGTGGCGCGACGACGCACAACGGGCGCAGGCAATCGGCGTTGGACCGGGGCACACGTCATCACCGCGCATCATTCTCTTGGTGGCGCAGACATGGCTGTAATCGTGCTGCGTCAGCACGACGGGCACCCTCGCACGGCGGGCGGGTCCGATGACCGAGGCGACACTCCAGTCGTGTGCATGCGCGATGTCGAACCGGTCGGCAGCGAGGAGCCGCGCTATGGCGCTCCGGAAGCCAGGATCCACAACCGGCATGGCATGCGGCCGCTCCGAATCGCTGTGGAGGCGATGCAGGCGTTGGGCACTCGTCCGTATGCGGTGTACGGGAACGACCCCGTCGAGCGTCGTGTCGGGTGGACCGTCAGTGGCGATCGTGACGACCTCCACGCGATGGCCCCGGTCGGACAGCGCCTGCGCGAGGTTTCGGACATGCTGCTCCTGACCCCCCGTCACCGGCGGGTAGAACTGCGACACCATCAGGACTCGCATGCTGTACACAACCTAGGTCATGGCACCGGACTACCGGCGCCATTCACGGACTACCGCTGCTATTTCCGGGCTATCGCTGCTATTGTCTGTCTTTCCGGGCGGATGGAAATTGGCGGTCGTGACGATCCCCGCAGCTTTGTTGTTCGTGCGTTGAGGTTCGTCTGTCGAGAATAAGGGTCGAGAGGAGAGTCCGAGGTGGCGACTGGCGCATCTCCGAAGTTGGCACGGGCACAAGACGGGTACCGGGATGACGAACCACTGATCCGGCGCAGAGCACTGGCCATGGTCAAGCGCATTTCCCGCACCGTCGTCCCCGCTCCACGAGATCGACGAAGAGTCGTCCTCATCTTCGGGTGCCAGCGCTCGGGGACGACGATGCTCCAGCAGACTGTCTTCGATCGGTCCTGGCGAGTTCTGATCGTCGAAGAACACGATCGGCGCGTGGTCGGCAACCATCATGAACGTGGCGAGACGGCCTGGCAGGACTATGCCACCGTGTTGGGGCGACTGCGCCGAATTCCATTCGAGATGGTGGTCGCCAAACCACTCGTCGAGAGCGACCGGGCCGTTGAGCTCATGGACACTGCAGACCCGGTGAAGGCAATCTGGATGCTTCGTCACTACGACGCTGTTGCACGATCAAATGTCAATAAGTTCGGCCTCGATAATCCGTACCGGGACCTGCAGCCATTCTGCGACAATGACCCGTTGGACTGGCGCTGCCGCGGGGCCTCCAAAGAGACCCGTGAGATGGTCAGCGGACTGTTGAGCGAGGGACTGTCTCCTCTTGACGCGGCCGCGCTCTTTTGGTGGGCCCGGAACCAGCTCTACTTCGACCAGCGTCTTCGGGACGACGCACGGATCCGGATTCTGCGCTATGAGCGGACCTGCAACCACCCTGCGGAGGTCGTCGAGGCTCTCTCCGATTACGTCGGGATCGCCCTGCCTCTGCGATCGATTACCTCTAAAGTGCGTCCGCAACCCGACGATAGGGAGGTGACGGACCTCCACCCGGAGGTCGACCGTCTCTGCCGCAAGACGTGGGAGTCCTTTATCGGATGTCCGGAGCTCTAGGGTGAATGGTGGCGCGGAATGAGCCGTAGCGGGTCGCTGATTCTCTGTTATCACCGGGTTGCGGAAGGGGTCGACGATCCGTTCCAGCTTTGCGTGACTCCAGCGAATTTTGCCGCCCATCTCGACGAAATCGCGCGGCACGGTGAGCCGTCAAGCCTTGGCGAACTGCCCAAGCCGTCGCGTCGACCCCGGGTTGTCGTAACCCTCGACGACGGGTACATCGACAACATGACCACCGCCTTGCCGATTGCGGAAAGTAAGGGAATCCCGATCACTGTCTTCGTGACCAGCGGAGCCGTACGTGGCGACCACGACGGGTTCTGGTGGGATCGCCTCGGTGCGTTGCTGGGTTCACGTCCCTCGGGGATCAATGAGATATGTCTGCCGATCAGCGGCGGTACCGTCCGCGTCGGAATCGGTACGTCGTCGACCAGCGCGGACCTTCAGGCGGTTCGCCGCCACCTGTTGCCGCTTCCGGTTGCTGAGATACACCGCGTTCTCGATGCCGTCTCGGAACAATGGGGGACTCCGGCCGGGTCACCACCTGACGCTCGAGCGCTGACGCCATCGGAGCTCGTCCAGTTGGCGGCCTCCGATGTGGTGACCATCGGCGCCCACACGGTCGACCACGTGCGGCTTCGGGGCCTTCCGGCCCAGGAGCAGGTGCAGAACATCTCGTCCTCGAAGGAGGAACTGGAGCGCTTGAGTGGTCGGGAGATCACGCATTTTGCATACCCCTACGGAGGCCCGGACAGCTTCGACGATCATTCCGTCGACGCGGTCCGCTCGGCCGGTTTCGAGACGGCGTGCACCACCATCCGAGGGAACGCCAAATCCACGTCGGACCCGCATCGGCTCCCGCGCCGGATCGTCATGAACTGGAGTCGCCTTCGTTTCAGGCTGGGCCTGGAGCGATGGAAACTCGTGACCGGACACTGACGCAGGCCTATCCTCAACGAACGATGAATCCCCCGCGCGTTGCCATGGTGAGTTCCAAGTACCCGCCCTACATGGGCGGGGTGGAGACGCACGTCCAAGAGGTCGGTCGGAGGATTGCCGCGAGAGGTCTGGACCTCACCGTGCTGACCTGCGACCTGACGGGCGAGCTGCCACCGGTGGAGCACGACGGACCGCTGACGGTGCGGCGGTTTCCTGCTTGGCGGAGGGCGGGGGAAACCTTCGTCTCGCCGGCGCTCGTCCGCCAGGTCAGGGAGGGGAGCTACGACCTTGTGCATGTGCAAGGTGTGAACAACTTTCTGCCCCCCATGGCCCTTTCCGCTGCCCAGCGGTCCGGGGTTCCGACGATCGCCACCTTCCACACCGGTGGTCACTCCAACCGGATACGGACGATGGTGAGGGGGACACAGTTCCGAGCTCTTCGCCCTTTGCTCCGACGAGCCAAGGGCTTGGTCGCGGTGTGCCAGTTCGAGGTCGAGGCCTTCGCTCGGCGGCTCGGACTGGAACGGGAGACGATCCGTCTGATTCGCAACGGGGCGGAGCCCCTTCCCGTCGGCGATTCGGCTCCGGAGGTCTCGGGATCACCGCTGGTGTGTTCGGTGGCCCGACTCGAGCGCTACAAGGGACACCATCGCTTGATCGCCGCGATGCCGGCGCTTTTGGAACTGGCACCGGACGCTCACCTGGCAGTGATCGGTCAAGGCAGCTTTGAGGAGCAGCTTCGTCGTCAGATCGCCCAGTTGGGGGTGGAACACGCGGTGACGTTGACCTCGTTCGACGGCACGCGCCGGGAGGCGCTCGGCTCGCTCCTGGGATCGAGCGATGTGGTCGCCCTGATGAGCGAATACGAGGCGAACCCCGTTGCCGTCATGGAGGCCCTCGCCCTCGGGCGGAAGGTCGTTCTCGCCGACACCTCGGGGCTTTCGGAGTTGGGCGCAGAGGGACTCGCCACGACCGTACCGCTGCACGCTTCCCCCGGCGTGCTGGCTGGCGTGCTCTTCGGGGTGGCGGCGCGTCCCGACCCGGTGCCCCCCGAGCTGCCGACTTGGGACGACTGTGCCGACCAACTCCTGAGGCTCTACGAAGAGATCCTCGCTACCGCCGGCGACTGAGCGGTTCGACAAATCCGGCACAACGCGCGGGACCGCGGCACGGCCCGCTCTTCAAAGGGTGCGGGCCCTGCCGAACTGCTTGTAGCCGCAATTATCGGAGACGTAGAATGCTCTCCAGCGCGTTCCGTCGTGCTTGGCGAGTGGTGCGATGAGTGAGGAAGGGAGGAACGAGCGATCTTGATGCCTCCCTCGCGCACCCCCTCCGTTCAACCTCAACCCCGCTCGATGGAGCCGACGTCCTTGTCGGTGTCGGTCGTCATCTGCGCCTATACAGAGGACCGTTGGCTGCTCCTTCAGCGATCGGTGTCATCGGTCCAATACCAACATCGGACCCCACTGGAGATCATTCTCTGTGTCGATCACAACGACGCCCTTTTCGAGCGGTGCCGTCAGCACTGGGCGAGTCCACTCGTCGACAGCCCTTCGGTCCCGGTTTTGGTGCTGGCCAACAAATACCAAGGTCGCCTCGGTTCGGCCCGGAATTCGGCAGCTGAACTCGCCCGCGGGGACATCGTGGCGTTTCTGGATGATGACGCATCGGCAGATCCAGATTGGTTGGAGCGGCTTCTGGCGCCGTACGGAAACGACCGCGTCGTGGCGGTGGGTGGTGCGCCCATGCCCCAGTTCGAGGGGACGCGACCTCGCTGGTTTCCGTTCGAGTTCGACTGGGTGTTCGGATGCGCGTACTCAGGCCTTCCTGAGTCCCAGGCACCGCTGGCCCGGCTCATCGGAGCCAACATGTCGGTGCGGCGACTGGCCCTCGCGGACATCGGAGGCTTTCACTCCGACAACCACGACGACATGGACATGTGCCATCGCCTGATGCATGTGCGTCCGGCGGAACAGATCGTCTACGAGCCGATGGCAACGGTCCAGCACTTCGTCCCGTCAGCACGGACGACCTGGGGGTACTTCTGGCGACGCTGCTTCTTCGTGAACATGGGAAAGGTCGAGGCCTTCCGACAGATGGGAGAAGCGTCCAATCTCTCCGCCGACGTCGGGTTCGTGGGTCAGGCGATGTCCCGTGGCGTGTCCAGAGGACTGCGCCAGGCCTTCCGGGGGGACGTTTGGGGTGCGGTACGGGCCGCGGCGATTCTCGCCGGGATCTTTCTGGCAGGGACGGGGCACGTGGCGGGTCAAGCACAGTGGCAAGTGCGCCGGTTGCAACGGCGGCGCCATCGTCTCGACGGCCGACCTGGGCCGTGGCCGGGTCGCAGCAGACGGCGGGCGGGCGGAGCGGGTTCGCCCGAAGCGAATGACGCCCCCCTCCCGGGTACCGACATCGGTACCCGGTCGTTGAGAGACGAGTGAAAGAGGCGCAACCCGTGTCGCCCGGGGTCGAGCTTCGCGGGGACCGTTCGTGGCTCACGCCGGTGGCTCATCGCGCATCGTTTCGTTCCTCAACTGGCAGACAAAGCGTTCGGGTGCGATCCGCCCACCGGCCCAATGACTTGCCTTTGCCTGCACGTAGCACTAAGCAGTCGACCACAACTGATGACGCAAGGAGACCAAGCATGAGAATTCGACGAGCCCTGACGCTCTTGTCCTTCGTGGCCACGGGCCTGCTGGCCAGCTTCTCCCTGGCCGTAGGCGGGGCGGCGGCTGCACCTGTGTCCGGGGGCGCCACGCTCACCTTCGTACAGGGTATTCATGACAGTGGTCCCCTCGACGTCTGGGTGAACGGGGTTCTCACAACGCCCGGCCTCACGTACGGGACGGCCACTCCGCTCAATGTCCCGCCGGGCTCCTACAACATTGCGGTCCGCACCGCAGGCTCACCGCAGTCGGCTTTTCCCTATCTTCCCGTCACAACGGAGAATCTGAGCAGCGGCGAGAATGCGACGATGGTCTTCAACGAGAACGGCGTCGGCCAGCACGTCATCAACACCTACACCAACTCCACGGCCACCACGCCGGCCGGTCATGCCACGGTGATCGTCACGAACACGGCGCAGACGAACGCAGCTGCGATCAATGTCTTCAACGGCAGCAGCCAGATCATGACGAACCTCGCCTACCCGAACCAGGACTCCGTCAGCCTCCCTGCGGGGAACGTGCAGCTGTCGATCGTGGCGAACCCTCCTGCGTCGTTCAGTCCGGTGAACCTCTCGCTCACCGCCGGGCACGTGTACATCGTCTATGCCATCGGCACGCAACCTTCGAACACCTTGATGACGGCTGTGCAGAGCTACACGGTTGGCGAGACCTACACCGCCAGCGGATATGTGATGGCGGGTACTGACGGCGCGGCCTACACCTTCGGAGGGGCGGCCTACGAGGGCTCGGTCCCGGGGCTCGGGATCCACGTCAACAACGTCGTCGGCGTCGCGGAAACGGCCGACGGCGGGGGCTACTGGATGGTGGCGTCCGACGGCGGCATCTTCAACTTCGGCGACGCCGGCTTCTTCGGATCCGCGGGAGCCATCCCCCTCAACAAGCCGATTGTGGGGATGGCGCCGACGCCCGACGGTCAGGGCTACTGGTTGGTGGCGTCCGACGGTGGCATCTTCACCTACGGCGACGCCCAGTTCTACGGGTCCACGGGAGCCATCCACCTCAACAAGCCCGTCGTGGGAATGGCGGCCACCCCCGACGGTCAGGGCTACTGGTTGGTGGCTACGGACGGAGGCATCTTCTCCTACGGCGACGCCCAGTTCTACGGGTCGACCGGAGCCATCCACCTCAACAAGCCCATCGTCGGCATCCACGCCAGTCCCGACGGTCTCGGCTACACCATGGTGGCTTCCGATGGGGGCATCTTCGACTACGGTGACGCGCCGTACTACGGCTCCCTCCCCGGCCTGGGTGTCTCTGTGAGCAACATCGTGGGCATCAGCGGCGGCACCTCGGGATACATTTTCTTCGGATCGAACGGTGCCGTGTACTCCTTCGGTGGGGCACCGTACGCCGGCTCGCTGCCGGGACTCGGCGTGAGTGTCAACAACGTGGTGGGCGGCGCCGTTTCCTAAAAGGAGATCGAATACCCCGGCCTGTAGCCCGCGGGCCGGGGTAGGCCCTCGTTAGGACTTCCATCGTGCGATCGTGGATCTGCCGAAGCGAACACAACGGACCGCAGCCTGCTCGCCGCGGGCCGTCGCTGCCGTGGCGACGCACCCGACCCGGCCGGCCACCCCCGCGCCGGCGACGAGCCTGAACATCTCTCGGTGGTGAGGGGTGAACCTCTCCTTGTACGACTCTTCGCCTCGAAGGAAGTCCACTTCGGTGATGCCTCGGTCGCAGGCGTCGTCGATGATGGCGGCCAGCAGGACGTTTGTGACGTCCCTCCAGCGGAGATCGGTGAGACGGGCGCTCTGATACAGGCTGACGCGACCTGCCACCTCGAAGGCCCAGACGATCGCGACCACCAGGTCGCCGTTGCCGAGTTCGTGGACGACCACCTCGTCGACCGCGGCACCCCCGGCACATGCCGCGGCGAAGCGATCGAAGACGGGAAGGAAGTTGGAGCGGCCTTCCCATTGTGCCCGGTGTAGGTCGTGGAGGGTGCTGAGGCGATCGAGCACCGCCTGGCCCCGGATCGTCCGATGACCCACTCCTTCGGCCTCGAGGCGCCCGGTGGACTTTCGGAGATTCCGGCGGAACTGCGAGGGCAGCGCGGCCCGGTAGGCCTCTGCACTGTCGGGTAAGACCGTGAAAGGGGCCGCGGCCATCGGCTCGGAGCGAACGCGGCCTGGAAGGGCTTCGATCAACCGGGAATCGGCTCGGATGCCCCTCAGGTCCAGGAGGCGGCCACCAGGGCGACAGAACCAGTCCCTGAGGAGGCCGACCACGATGGCCTCGTGGCCCGGGGCGGCCAGCAGGTCGAGATGATCCGGGCACAGCGCCCCGTCGCCCAGCACCCGGATGCTCGACAGCCGGTGGTGCTGTTCCAGGGCAACGCCGCCGAGGAGCTGCGCATCGTCGACGACCAGAAGGAAGTGGCTGCCAGGGCCACCGGTCGCAGCCAGCCACCACGACCGTAAGAAAGGGGACGGAAGAGGGGAGGAATCCACCAGTTGATCCCACTGGGACGCCCACCCGTTGATGGTCGGTACGTCAAGGATGCTGGGTGAAGCCACTATCGGATCGCACGCGACGTGTTCACGCCCAAGAAGGAGAGGTATCTCACGTCGGCAGTTGCCCCACTGTCGGCTGACACATGCTCACGCTCCCCGCATTGGCTGCCGGCGACTGTCGTCGGCGTCGATTCCGAACACCTTAGGGAGTCGCGGTCTGCGCGAACCAAACCGTCCGGGTCCGGCATCGTTTTCTGCAGGCCCCTCGGAGCGCCACTAAGAGCGCGAGTACGCCTCCACCTCCGCGACCTTCATACTGCCGCCGGGCGAAGTGGCCGTCGGGAGGGTGTGAAAGGCGTGGTCCGAGGCGGTCGCCACGGGCAGATCGAGGATGATCTCGTAGGGCTCGGCCACGATGCCACCGGGGACCTGTGCTTGGGTCAGCGTCCAGACGAGCTTGCCGTCGACGAAGCCCTTCACACCGACGCCGGGTGTCCACTGGACCCCATAGATGTGGTACCCGGCCGTCGCGTCGAAGCCGAGGTCGGGGAAGGTCTCACCAACGGGACTCGACCGTCCGGTGGGGAAGTAGGCCGTGCCGAGGGGGGACTGGTTCACCGGGCCGCCCCCCTCGGTGAGGCCGCCTTGGACGAAGTCGATCTCGTTGAAGGGGCCTCGAACGGCGGGCAGGAACCACATGCTCGGCCACATCCCCTGTGTCATGTCGGGCACCTTGATCTTGGCCTGCACGTACCAGCCGGTCGTCGGCAGGCTGAACTTGCCCTCGGTGGTGATCGCACCACTGATCCACGGATACGTGCCGGCATAGGCGTTCGTGTTGCGCTGCGCGGTCAGCCTCAGCCCGTCGTTCACGCTGACCTGTGACGGCCCGAACATGGCGGCCTCGTTGGTAAAGGGGGCGTTGTTCGGCCCCGAGTACGGCGACGGCAGGTGGCCGCGGTTGTTCCAGACGATCCCCTGGGCGCCCAGATAGGTGTTCCACTTGGTGGTGTCGAGGCTGGTGCCGGAGAACTGGTCGTCGAAGATCATCTGCTGGGCCGTGTAGCCCGTCGGGGTCTTCATGGTCCCGCTCCCGCCGCCCCCGCTCCCGTTCCCGCCACCGACCGCGGCCCCGTCCCGGACCCCGCCGGAGGCCACGATCGATTTGCTGAACCAGATGCCGGTCCCGAGCAGGGCGATAACGAGCACGACAACGATCACACGGCCCGTCCTCCCAGACGGAGTGGTCCGGACGCGTGCGTGGGCCGGCCGGCCGCGTGCGCGTGCGGGCCGGACGCGTGCGTCCGCGAGATGAGTGCGTGCGGGCCGGACGCGTGCGTGTGCGGGCCGGCGTCGCTTCTCACGCACCGTGAACTGCACAGATACTCGCGATCCCAATCACCCGGCCGACCACCCATGATTGTGACGGCCCCGGCCGGTGCCCAATAGATTCACTCGTACTCAACGCCCACAACAGGCAAACAATTCCGGCCGCTCACGAATGCAATCCGTCGGCACTTGGGTCCAGCGCGCGGCCGACAGCCGCAAGGCGGGTTGTGGCGATCCCCGCGGCCCACCCGACAAAGGACCCGCTCGCAGCGGATCCGAGCCGTGGTTGACCGAGACTGCGGTCATCAGACGGTCCGGAGACGACGCCGCGACGTTGTCAGCTGCCGTACCGGCCCGTGGCGGTCCACCGGCCGGCTGGTCCGCAGAATGGCACGCGTTTCGTGCCTAGAGTGGCGCCAATGCACGATTCGGTGATGCCCTGGCTTCTGCCAGATCCTGCGCTGTGGTGAGGTCTCGTGCACGGGGTCCCCGTTTCAGAGGCGCCGTTGTGTTGACGTGTGTGCTCGTCGTGTCCTGTGTTGTCCCGACGTTGTCCACGGCGAAGGCATACTCGCTTGGAGCAACCGACGGGAGCCTCTTCAACTACGGGGACGCCGCGTTCTACGGCTCGACCGGCAACCTGGACCTGAACCGGCCCGTCGTGGGAATGGCCGCGACCCCCGATGGCAAGGGCTACTGGCTCGTGGCCTCCGACGGGGGCATCTTCAGCTACGGGGACGCCGCCTACTACGGCTCCACCGGTGGTCTGACTCTCAACCGGCCCATTGTCGGGATTGCCGCATCTCCCGACGGCAAGGGCTACTGGCTCGTCGCCTCCGACGGGGGCATCTTCAACTACGGGGACGCCGCCTACCACGGCTCCACCGGTGGTCTGAGGCTGAACAAGCCCATCGTGGCCATGGCCGCCACCCCCGATGGCAAGGGCTACTGGCTCGTCGCCTCCGACGGGGGCATCTTCAGCTACGGAAACGCCGCGTTCTACGGCTCCACCGGTGGTCTGAGGCTGAACAAGCCCATCGTGGCCATGGCCGCCACACCTGACGGCAAGGGCTACTGGCTCGTGGCCGCCGACGGGGGCGTGTTCACTTACGGGGACGCCGCCTACTACGGCTCCGCGGGCGGTCTGGCCCTGAACCGGCCAGTCGTGGCCATGGCCGCCACCCCCGACGGTCGGGGATACTGGCTCGTAGCCTCCGACGGCGGCGTCTTCACCTACGGGGACGCCGGCTACTACGGTTCCGCGGGGGGTGCGACCCTGAACCGGCCGGTCGTGGCGATGGCCGCCACCCCCGACGGCAAGGGCTACTGGTTCGCGGCTTCTTACTCGGGCATGTCGCCTCCCGCCGGTTTCACGCCCCAACAGATGATCTTCGACGACCAGTTTTCCGGCACCAGCCTCGACACCAGCAAGTGGAACACCTACTTGGGCGCCCAGGGGATCGTCTGGAACAACTTCGGCCGCATCGCGATGCCCTACTCGGGGCCGAACACCCCTTCGAACAACGAGCTGGCGATGTATGGCCCGTCGCAGGCCAGCGTGAACGACGGGCTGACGCTGACCGCGCAGCGCAATACGAACGCCTATGCCGGCACGTATCCGTGGATCAGCGGTGCGATCACCACCGAGGGCAAGTTCAGCCTGCCCACGACCGGCTGGTACGTGCAGGCCAAGATCAAGGTGCCCGACATGACACAGGGAATGTGGCCTGGTCTCTGGTTCCTGCCTGCTGTCCCCGGCCCCTTCAACGAGATCGACTTCCTCCAAGGAGGCTTCACCGAGGGGGGCGGCCCGGTGAACCAGTCCCCCCTCGGTACGGGTTACTTCCCCACGGGGCAGTCGAACCCGGTGAGCGAGACCATCCCCGACCTCGGCTTCGACGCGACGGCCGGGTACCACATCTATGGGGTCCAGTGGACACCCGGCGTCGGCGTCAAGGGCTTCGTCGACGGCAAGCTCGTCTGGTCGCTCCCGAACGCAGCGGTCCCCGGAGGCATCGTGGCCGAGCCGTACGAGATCATCCTCGACTTGCAGGTGGCTTCCGCCACCGACGCCGCTTGGCACACCTTCCCGTCGGCCACTTCGCCAGGTGGCAGTATGGAGGTCGCCGAGGTGCAGGCGTACTCCAGCTCGTAAGTCCGGCCCACCTGGGCGCGGCACGTCGTTCTTGAGGTCGATGACGAGTCTGAGAAACGGGTCGTCGAACGTCAGCTTCTGGCTCGTCGTCCGGGCAGGGAAGGCGGCCGCAACGTGCCCTGGGCCGCAACGCGACGCAAGGTCTGCGGAGACATGCGGAAACGCCGAATCGTCCACGTATGCCAAGTCGGCACGACACGTGTGTCCCGTCGGGCCGCCCCTCGGAGCGCCACTAAGAGCGCGAGTACGCCTCCACCTCCGCGACCTTCATACTGCCGCCGGGCGAAGTGGCCGTCGGGAGGGTGTGAAAGGCGTGGTCCGAGGCGGTCGCCACGGGCAGATCGAGGATGATCTCGTAGGGCTCGGCCACGATGCCACCGGGGACCTGTGCTTGGGTCAGCGTCCAGACGAGCTTGCCGTCGACGAAGCCCTTCACACCGACGCCGGGTGTCCACTGGACCCCATAGATGTGGTACCCGGCCGTCGCGTCGAAGCCGAGGTCGGGGAAGGTCTCACCAACGGGACTCGACCGTCCGGTGGGGAAGTAGGCCGTGCCGAGGGGGGACTGGTTCACCGGGCCGCCCCCCTCGGTGAGGCCGCCTTGGACGAAGTCGATCTCGTTGAAGGGGCCTCGAACGGCGGGCAGGAACCACATGCTCGGCCACATCCCCTGTGTCATGTCGGGCACCTTGATCTTGGCCTGCACGTACCAGCCGGTCGTCGGCAGGCTGAACTTGCCCTCGGTGGTGATCGCACCACTGATCCACGGATACGTGCCGGCATAGGCGTTCGTGTTGCGCTGCGCGGTCAGCCTCAGCCCGTCGTTCACGCTGACCTGTGACGGCCCGAACATGGCGGCCTCGTTGGTAAAGGGGGCGTTGTTCGGCCCCGAGTACGGCGACGGCAGGTGGCCGCGGTTGTTCCAGACGATCCCCTGGGCGCCCAGATAGGTGTTCCACTTGGTGGTGTCGAGGCTGGTGCCGGAGAACTGGTCGTCGAAGATCATCTGCTGGGCCGTGTAGCCCGTCGGGGTCTTCATGGTCCCGCTCCCGCCGCCCCCGCTCCCGCTCCCGCCGACGAGCGACTGGGACGCCCAGATGCCCGTCCCGAGCAGGGCAATGGCCAGCGCGACAACGACCAGGCGTCCCGTCCTCCCAGGGGGAGCCTTGACGCGTGCGTGTGCGGGCGGACGTCGCTTCTCACGCGCAGCAGTTTGCACAGATACTCGCGATCCAATCATCTGGCGGCCCACCCACGACGGCCCGCGGCAGAAGCCAAAACGAGCGACTCGGGCTCAACTCGAACACCTTCGGGACAAATTCGGCTCTTCACGATAGCGGGGCTCTCGGGGAGGTTGACGCCCAACGCGCGACAATTACTTGCAAGAGGGACTGGCGCGACCCACCCGTTGCCGGTCCCGCTCCCGGCAGGTTCGTTTCGCATCCACCGAGATAGGCAACACCACCTCCAGGCCCTGCAGAGTAGGGCAACATTGCCCGTCGCTGCGATCGGGCCGGACCGGCGCAGGAGGGTTGGACGCCCAACTGGCCCGGGGGGCTGTCGTGTTGGAGGATGAACCGGGCCACTGGCGCGAAGCGTCCAGGGGGCAAGGGTCCGAGCGTCCCAATGCCGCGTCTGATCCACGTCGGTGGGGATGGGCCGAGTAGTCGGCGGATCGCCCTACGACGTGGGGCTGAGACCAAGCGCCGCGTTCATCACCGCAGTAAGGTGCGCCGCGTAGGTCGATGTGGCATGAAATTTATCCTGATAGACCTCGTAGTTCCCAATCACTGCAGGGCAGGCGCTCTTCGTGCAGAACCAAGGAATTACGTCAACGAGCGAGGCTCCCACGGTCTTCAGCGTGGCAGCCTCGCGAACGTAGCTCCTGTTCTGTAGGAAGATGAAGTTCACCGCTGCGGGTTCCGGTGTACTACAAGACTGGACGTCCGATTCGTGCGCAGCCAAGCAGTCGGGACCGCTTTGAGCAGGTAGAGGTATGTCCCCCAGCATGATGAGTCGCCTACCCGGGGAACGCAGTGCCTGAAAGTCATCATGCAACCCCTCGAGGTACGTCGATTCCTGCTGAGGAGTGTCGAACCCACCCACGGTTGTAAGGATCACAACTTGAGGTTTGTAGGCGTTGATCCACTTGATTGCAGCCTTCGTCCACTGCGCACACTGAGCCCCCGATGGGGCCTGGCCAACGGCACCCTGAACCGGCAATGAGCCGGCCGTTGGCATGACATTGCACGCCGAGTGGTAGAGCAGAGCGAAAGAATCGCCGTGGCTCTGCGCGATCGACTCGATTGGGATCGACCACATCCATGCGTGAGATTCGCCGAGGAGGACAATCTTGGTATGAGATCGGCGCGAGCCATATGTGCAGGGTTCGTACATCGGCGACAACCCTGGGATGCCCAGTGTTCCGCAGTTCCCGCCGGGTGGGACGCGCAGATCGCTCACTGCGTCTTGCAGCGGGGGAGTCAGGTTCGACGGCAGAGTCTTGATCTTCGCTGCCGCCGCGACCTCTGCGAGAACCGAAGAGCAGGCGGTGGACGGGCATCCGCTGCTCACGCTGGGCGCAGCAAGGTCAGATGCCGATTGTCCAGTGCCGTAGGCCGCGGAGGCAGGAGAGGCAGAAGCGCCCGACGTCGTGGCGGAGCTCGGTGATGCGGCCAAGAGTGTCATCACGGAGATTGACACGGTGATGCCCGATAGGACACGGGTTTTCAATGACGTGCCGCCTCTCGAACGGTGGGTGTCGTTGAGGCAGCGTGCATCCATGAGCGTGTTTCTCCTTGGTCTCATGCGTGACTCGCAATCTCGAATGTCAACAAGCTGAGCGATAGTCCGATCAGCAGTGCCCCGAGCAACACGCTTCGAAGTCCGGAGCGGGCCAGGAACCTCGAGTGCCTGATTGGATTCTCCACGAGGAAGAACGAAGCAACGGAGAGGCCGAGCGCCAGCGACACCCAGAGAAGATTGTCCTCTACCGAAAGAGAGTGACCGGCATACTGAGCGGCAAGGATCAAGATTGGCCAGTGCCACAGATACAGGGAGTACGAGAGCTTGCCCATCCATTGAAACGGGGGCAGCCGCAGAAGAAGTTCTCCGCCCAGCCGCGGACGGGCTGTCCCACCGGCCACCACCAGTGCTGCCCCGAAGACGGGCAACATCGCAGCCGATCCGGGGTAGGTCGTGGTCGAACTGTATAGAACTGCCGCGACCGCGATTCCTGCAAGACCGGTCCACGACATCGTCAGCGCGATGGCACGAGGAACCTTGGCTAACTGCGGGCTTGCGACGGCCACCAGTCCTCCGAGTGCGAGCTCCCACGCCCGGGTGAAGGGCGAGAAGAAAGCAGCGATTTCATCGGCTGATGTCTGGTGGATCGACCAGGCGAGCGACGCCACAATGCCGCACGTGAGCAAGGCGACAAGTTTGAAACGGATGTCAATGCGCTTCCAGCACAAGCAGGCGACAATGAAGAGCGTCGGGTAGACGATGTAGAACTGTTCTTCGACCGAGAGGGACCAGAAGTTCTGAAGGGCTGAGGGGGGTGCCTGAGAAGCCAAATAATTCGTACCGGTGGCGATGAAATGGAAGTTCGAATAGAAGAGAGATGCCGTTCTCCCCACCTGAGCGGTGTCGTTGCCGGTGAGAAAGCCCAACCAGTGATACGACGCCAACACCGTCACGATGATCACCAACGTTGCGGCAGGGAGGATTCGGCGACTCCGCCGACCGTAGAAGCCGAGCAGGCGGGTCGTCCCCGAGACGGCGTGTTCTCTGAGCAGCAGTCCGGTGATGACGAAACCAGACAGAACGAAGAAGACATCGACGCCGACGAATCCGCCCGTCAGCCAAGGCACGCCGGCATGGAAGAGTACGACCAATACGATGGCCACGGCCCGCAGACCTTCCACGTCGGGTCGGAACTTGCGATCGCCAGGAGCGGTACCCGCTTCATCGCCGGATTCGAGAAACCGGTCTCTCTCCTCCGACGGCGACCGAAGCGGCTCGACAATTGTTACGGCCTGATGGTCCCCTTCGAGGAACTGAGATGATTCCGGTCTCCCCTGAGTGGGTCGCTCGGCCGTCGTTGCCGCCGCCCGATCCGGCGCGACGACCGCCTCCTTCTCGCTGCTCTCATAGGTTGTCATGCCGGGTGAACGTCGCTAGGACCGCGATCTCGCCGCAAGCGCCAACACGCGAGCCCGCCTGGCCCCGACAACAGAGGGGCTACCCGCCGTTCTCTCATCTCGAATCCCTAGAAGATCGCGGTACGCGTCGCCAATGTTGAACGCGTGCTTCCGCGTTGCCACCTCGCAAAGACTCTACGACAAGGCCTGCAACGGACCAAAGCAGAACGTATTAATTCTGCTGTCGATCAACATCTGTTGTCTGGTTGTAGTGATTTCGGATCTCGCCGCCGAGGCCGAACAGCGCTATGCCGTCTCCTTGGTCACGCTGGCAGGGTCCTTGTCCCGGCGCAGACCTTGGAAGTGCGGATGGCGGAGTTGCCCCGCTCTGGTCCACTCGCTGAACGCCACCTGAGCAACGAGGCGCGGCTCGACCCAGTGCACGCCCGTCCGCGGCATCGAGCCGCTGTCGAACGGAGGATGTGGGCGAACCATGCCCGACAGGGTCTGGGAGAGTTTGGCCAGGGCGGCCTCGTCGAAACCGGTTCCGACCTTCCCCGCATAAGCGAGCCCGCCGTCGCGGTCGTAGTAGCCGAGGAGAAGGGCGCCGAACCCGGTTCTTGATCCCTTGGGATCGGAGTAGCCGCCGATGACGAACTCCTGACTGTTCTGGCACTTGAATTTCAGCCAGTCCCGCGACCGGCCGGACCGGTAGGGAGCGTCCGCGCGCTTCACGACCAGGCCCTCCCAGCCGCGGCCACAAGCGTGGGCGAAATACGCCTCGCCGTCGTGCCTGCGGTGGGTCACGTAGCGGATCGGCCCGCCGAACGACAACAGCCGGCGCAGCACCTGTTTGCGCTGTCGCAGCGGCAGCGGGCGGAGATCGAGCGCGTCCGCCCACAGGACGTCGAACAGGTAGAAGGAGACTGGCACGGCCGCGAGCAGCTCCTCGTCGGGATGGCGCACCCCGAGACGTTGCTGCAACCGGGAGAAGCTGGTGGTGGTGCGCTCGAGCGCGACCACTTCGCCGTCGACGATGAAGTCCGAACACTGCTGCGCGAGCAGCGCCGCGGCGAGTTCCGGATAGGTCCCGTTGACCTGCTTCTGGTTGCGTGTCATGAGCTGCACCTGGTCGCCTGCTCGGTAGGCGACGCAGCGCTCCCCGTCGAATTTGCGCTCATAGAGCCATGACTGGTCGCTGAACCGATCGTTCGTGAGCGTGGCCAGCTCCGGCTCGACCCATGCAGGCTGGCGCTTGACCCCCGCGTCGGCCCCGGTTTCGGAGCGGCGGTCATTCATGACGCCAAAGGGCAGGAGGCGGCCGTCGCCCTCCGTCCCGCAGCGTCCATCACGGGGTGACGGTCGCTCATGTCGCGCCGGCCTCCTTGAGCCTCGGTGAAGTGCGCAGGCACATTTGAGGTCGAATTGGGTGAGGTCCGTCGACCCCCTCGCCGATCCCAAGAGGATGGCAGCGGAACGTGGGCACGATTCGTTTATCCCGCTCCGGTCCCGTAAAGGCCTTCCGCGGCACTGATGCCCAAAGTCCGGGTTCTTCGCCAGCGAGCCACTCGCGTTCTAATCATTGCGGTCGTCCTGTCCTGCACCTTCCCCTTACTGGCCGCGATCATCCCAGGAGTGACCACCGCTCTGCCGAGTGCTTCGGCGGCGGTCGGAGGGTCGAGGTCGGCTTCGGGTTACTGGCTGGTGGCCTCCGACGGAGGGGTCTTCAACTACGGCGACGCCGCCTTCTACGGCTCGAGCGGCGGCGTGAGCCTGAACAAGCCCATCGTGGCCATGGCCGCCACCCCCGACGGCCGGGGTTACTGGCTGGTGGCCTCCGACGGAGGGGTCTTCAACTACGGCGACGCCGCCTTCTACGGCTCGAGCGGCGGCGTGAGCCTGAACAAGCCCATCGTGGCCATGGCCGCCACCCCCGACGGCCGGGGTTACTGGCTGGTGGCCTCCGACGGAGGGGTCTTCAACTACGGCGACGCCGCCTTCTACGGCTCGAGCGGCGGCGTGAGCCTGAACAAGCCCATCGTGGCCATGGCCGCCACCCCCGACGGCCGGGGTTACTGGCTGGTGGCCTCCGACGGAGGGGTCTTCAACTACGGCGACGCCGCCTTCTACGGCTCGAGCGGCGGCGTGAGCCTGAACAAGCCCATCGTGGCCATGGCCGCCACCCCCGACGGCCGGGGTTACTGGCTGGTGGCCTCCGACGGAGGGGTCTTCAACTACGGCGACGCCGCCTTCTACGGCTCGAGCGGCGGCGTGAGCCTGAACAAGCCCATCGTGGCCATGGCCGCCACCCCCGACGGCCGGGGTTACTGGCTGGTGGCCTCCGACGGAGGGGTCTTCAACTACGGCGACGCCGCCTTCTACGGCTCGAGCGGCGGCGTGAGCCTGAACAAGCTCATCGTGGCCATGGCCGCACCACCAGCGAAGGCAGCGGGCGCACCGGTGCCGACAGAGGTCTCTCCGAACACCGCGACGACGACCGCGACCACTGAGACGACACCCCTGCCTTCCGGTGGTATGCCAGCGCCGGCCGGCTACACGGCCCAACAGTTGATCTTCGACGACCAGTTCTCGGGCAGCGGCCTCGACACCACCAAGTGGAGTACCTACCTCGGTGCCCAGGGGATCGTCTGGAACAACTTCGGCAGCCTCCCGCAGCCGTACTCCGGTCCGAACGTCCCTGGTGCTGGGACCGACCTGGAGATGTACGCGCCGTCTCAGGTGCGTGTCAACAACGGGCTCGCGCTTACGGCCCAGCGCAACACGAACCAGTACTCGCACACGTACCCGTGGCTCAGCGGCGTGGTCACGACCGAGGGCAAGTTCAGCTTGCCGACGACCGGCTGGTACGTCCAGGCAAGAGTCAAAGACCCCGACATGACGCGGGGGCTCTGGCCAAACATGTGGTTTCTGCCTTCAGGTCCCGGCCCCTTCAATGAGATCGATTTCATGCAGGGGGGTTTCTATGGCGGCCCGAGCAACGTGAATTACGCCCCCGTAGGGGCGGGCTACTTCGACAACGCTGGAAGCGACATCGATGAGAGCATCCCGAACGTCGGTTTTGACGCTTCGGCGGGATATCACACCTACGGAGTCCAGTGGACGCCCGGGGTGGGCATCGACGGGTACGTGGACGGCAAGCTGGTGTGGTCGGTCACGCAGTCGCAGGTTCCTGGTGGCATCGTGGCGCAGGCCTACGAGATCATCTTGAACCTACAGGTAGCCGCAGACGCGGACGCCGGTTGGCGCACCATCACGAACCCTTCGTCGCCCGGTGGCTCCATGGACGTCGCCGAGGTGCAGGCGTACTCGTAGTGCGGGCCCCCCTCGTCTCCAGCGGATTGAGGTTCGACGCTGGGGTCGTTCCGCGGCGACCACGACCCGAGGCGGGTGGAATCGATGCCGATGACCGACCCCAGATGGAAGCGGACAAGTCAGTGATGAAGGGCGAACTGCCGCGGTCAGTCGAGTGCGACGAGCGGGTCGAGGTCGCGCCGGATCCGTCCGTGGGCGGCCCCATGTCATGGACAATTTTGGGACAACTCATCGGGTCCGAATGGCTCTATTCTGAACCAGCCACTGTCGCCACAATTGGTCACGAGAGCGGGGTGATCGGGGCCCATTTGTCCACCGGGAATATGTCAGCGCAATGTCCCCTCTGAGCTCCCAATGAGTGGTGTAACGTCCCCCCTCAATGGCTTCATACCGGGGAGCGCGGTGGCCATGGGCGAAAGGCGTAAGTGATGGTGGCACAACCTATAGGGCAGGAGCCGAGGACGATCGGACAGGTTGCCTTCGACGATGCGTACCCGGCGCACCCGGTCGAATTCGTCCATGAGGTCCACCTCGACAACCGTGTGACGCTCGCCGCCATCGCCGATCTCGCCGACCGGCTGCCGCGTGAATCGGTGATCTCCGACACCGCCGCGCAGCCCCTCTTGGTGCCCCAGGGGGGTCCGCCCCGCGGTGCGCTGGAGCGACCGGGCGACGTCATCCGCGATCTGCGTAACGCGAACGCCTGGCTCACTTTGCTCAACGTCGAAGACGATCCCGCCATGGCAGACCTCGTGAACACCCAGCTCGACCAGCTCGAGGCGGGCATGATCGCGACCCAGGGCAAGATGCGCAAGCGGGTGGGCTTCGTCTTCGTGTCCTCCCCCAATTCCGTCACGCCGGTCCACTTCGACATCGAGCACAGCCTCTTGATGCAGGTCAGTGGGGCCAAGACCGTCAGCATCGGGTGCTTCGAGAGCGAGGCCGTCCGACGCCACGAGATCGAGCGGTACTGGGACGGATCGAACGGTTCCCACGGGCGCATCGAGGCCCTGCCGCGCGAAGTCGCCACCTACACCTTGACCCCGGGGCGGGCGCTCTACATACCCCCGGGGACGCCGCATTGGGTGCACAACTCTCCCGCCATCGCCTTGTCGGTGACCTTGACCTACTTCACCGCGGCCACCGTGCGCGAGAACCGCATCGAGGACTTCAACTCGCACCTGCGCCGGCGCCACCTGCACCCTCGCCCACCAGGGCGTTCGGCCACCATCGACACCGCCAAGGTCTGCGCCATGGAGGTCTTGGCCCTCGGGCGACGCGTCAAGTCAGCCGTGGTCGGCTCGAAGAAGCGCGAAGACAAAGGCGCTGTTGACGCCCTCGGCTACCGGGTGGACGGGAGCTAGCGGTTTGGGGCCAGCTTTTCCCGAGCAGCAGGCGGAGTTCATTCACGGCGTCAACCAAGAACCCCGTCTGACCCCTGCGGGCGTGACCCTCTTGGCGGAGCGTCGGCACCGTGGTCGCTGACCTGCGACGTGTCCGCCCAGCCCGTCCTGGTCTGACCGGAGGGCCCCCGAGGGGCACCTGTCCCGGCCCGCCGCGATGTGCCGACAGTCTCGAGGGGAGCCAGGTTCGTGAGTGAGCAGATCGAACGTGACATCGAGGCAACGCTCGAGGCCCGCCTCGGACGCGAATGTGTGTTCATGCCGTCCGGCCGATTTGCCATTTTCGTCGCTTACCGATTGCTGCTGTCGCCCGGCGATCGCATCCTGATGTCTCCGCTCGAGGATGACGCCGTGTTCTTCGGCGCGCTGGCGGCCGGGCTCCGGCCCGTGATGGCGCCGGTGTCGACCGACGACGGGAACATGCACATCGAGGCAATCGATGATGTGACGTGGTCCACCACTTCCGCCGTCCTGACCGGTAACACCTACGGACTTCCCGATCATGTCGAGGAGCTCAGCGCAACGTGCGGTCGATTCGAGATTCCGCTCATCGAAGATGCTGCCCATGCGCTGGAGACGGACGTTAACGGGCGCCCGATAGGGAGCTTCGGCGCTGTTGCCATCTTCAGCTTGTCGAAGCACTTCCCCGGGCGGGGTGGCGTCCTCGCGTTGGACGGCAAGGTCGACCGCAAGGACGTCGTCCGTTTGCGCGATCAGTTGATGCTGCCGAGGCCGGTCGGCATGGGGGCAGTCGACACCGCGCGAGCGGCGCTCCGGGCGTGGCTGGAGCCCCTCCATCTCACGGAGGGGCTGGATCGGGCGCGCCGCCGGCGACACCCCCCGACGATTCGCCCATGGCGAGTGCCGTTGCGAGAAGCTCAACTGGAGCGCGCGTGTTCGAGCGGTGACCTCGGTCAGTTCGACGTCTGGATGCACACGGCGTATCCGGACTACCGGATGCGACAGCACTCGAGCCGCCTGAGGCGGACGCTGGCCCACCTGCGCGACCTCGGGCGGGACCACGAGGAGCGGATCGAGGGCGTGCGGCGACTTCGAGTGCTCGATGCGGTTGCCCCGGCGGCCCGCGATGGAGACGTACTGCCGTTGCTCCGTGTGCCACTCCTCATCGAGGACCGGGACGCCGTGGCCCTCGAGTTGCGGCGACGCGGGATAAACGTGTTTTTCGTCTACGCGCCGCCACTGGACGAGTACGCCGGTTCAGAGTTCTGTGAGCCCTCTCCGCTGCCGGAGGGAGCCCGGTGGTGGGCCAGCCACGTCCTCCCCGTCAACCCACACGATGCGGAGCGCGTTCTCGACCTGGTCGGGAAGAACGAGATCCGGCTGACCCCCGCCGTCCCTCCGCCCGTATGACGTGACGTCGTTTGCGTGAGTTGACCAACCGCCACCGAAACGGCGGATCTCACCCGGATGATCCACCGGGATCGGGTTCGACCGGAGGTTCTCGGTGGAAGACCTGAATCACCGCGGGTAGCAGGACGACCGCCTCACACCAGGCCGCGACGGCCCAGCCGATGCAGAGGCCTGTCATGCCCCAGAAGATCGCACCCAATGCCGCGCCGATCGCCTCGGCGGCGGTGCCTACCGCCATCACCTTGGCTGCATGGCCCAATCGGCCCTGCGCGCGACGGATCGCCACGTAGTGGTCCTTTATGACGTAGGCCGGTCCCACCAGGACGAGCAGGCGCAGCGCGGTGGTCCCGTTGGCCGCATAGGCGGGACCGAAGATACGAAGCACGACGGGCGCCGCAATCTGCACGGCGACCACGAGCCCAAAACCCAGAACCAGTCCGAGGGGGAGTGTCCGGCGGACGTGGCGGTGGAGGAGGCCCTCATCGCCCGACCTTTCGGCGAACAGGGACAGCGCCAGCAAGTACGGGATGATCATCACGGTGGACGACAACAAGAATGCGGTCGAGAAGTAGGCCACTTGCTGAGGCGGGATCAGCAGCGCTGCCATCAGCGGAATGACGTAAGAGATGGAATTGATAGAAGAGTTGAGGACATGGTGCTTGAGGGAGAGCACGCCGTAGCGGCGGGTGAGCGCCACTCGATGGCTGAGGCTCCCCTCGCCGGCCGGAGTCGGTTCCAGTCGAAGCATCGGGATACAGACGAAGAGCGAGACGACCAGCGCCAGTGCCCAGGCAAACAGCAGGCCGGGGGCTGTTCTGGACCCGACGACGACCAGGACACCGACGCAGGCAAGCTTCAGCACAGAATTCAAGCCGCCTCGCATCAGCTGAGCGGAGCCCCGACGCAGTCCGATTGCCGCCTGGTCGAAGGTGATCCCGCCCATTGTCGCCACCGATCCGATGACGAAGAAGATGGCGGTTGTCCAGTCGTCTCCGATGATCCTCAGGCTGGCGCCGAGGAACGGGGAAAGGGCGATCGTGGCCAAGGACAGGATCAGGACAACCAAGCACGCGATGGACATTCCGGTGCTGAAGGTGACGCGGCGGGCCGCAGCCGCGAACGAACCAAGCTCGGCCAGGAGGAGGATTGGGATCCCGAGACCGCCGACCGCTCCGAGAAAGAACGCCGCCGAGGACGCGGCGGCCGCCAGACCCACATCCCGGGCTGAGAACAGATGTGTGGCGACGGCCCAGTAGGCGAGGCCCAACACGGCCGTGGCCCCTTGCTTGCCCACCAGGAAACCGAAGGTGGTAAAGAGTCGCCGCCCCTCCGAGTGCTGCACCGGCGGTCCCGAGGGCTGCAGCAGCGGCTCCGGGGACGACCTCGGCTCTTCCGTCGCGAAGTCGCTCATCTGCTAGCTCCTCTCGGGAGCCGTAGTCGCCCGAAGCCTTCCGCACCCAACGAGCGCGTCAAGCGCCTTGGCGAAGACATGGATCGAGAACGTTGCCGCGGACCTCCTACAACCCACCAGCGAACCCGTGGGTTGATGTCTCCGTACAACTTCTCCCTCCGATTGGGATCCGCAGGCGTGGTGCCCGGGCGCTGGGCGACTGCTCGATCTTCCAATTTTAGCTCGTAGTCACCCAGCACCGAAGTGTCCCTCACCCACTGCACCAGCATGCTCCTCCGGCCAGGGAGAGCGTGACGATGGTCAGGAGAGTTTGGGCCTGGCCCCGGCCCGATCGTCTCTCCTCGCGGTGGTCTCGGAGAAGCCTCTGGTTGCTGAGGTGCGATCTTGTTGATCACGTTCCCGCGACGATTGGGCACATATCGTCTCAGCTGGGGGCACCCAAAGGAGTGGCACGTGTCAAGACCGCCGAGATGTTCGTCGAGAGCGTTGCTCGCCGGAGTGGCCGTCGTGTGCTTGGCCGCACTCGGCACCGCCTCTGGTCCGATGACACTCGCTTCGGCCACGTCGAGCGGGGCCATCACAGCGTCGCTCTCGGTGGTCTGGATGCCGAGCTACGCGGCACCTGACACGCCGGCGCGATACAACAAGGTTGGCGTCGTCAAGATCGGCCCGAGCTCCGCGAAGAACGTCTTGGTCTTGGAGCCCGGGACCTCGGCCGGCAGCGCCTACTTCGTGCCTTTGGCCAAGTGGATCGTGTCCAAGGCGCCGGGTTGGCAGGTGTGGTCGGTCGAACGTCGAGAGAACCTGCTCGAGGACCAATCAGAGCTGAACCTCTTCAAGGATGGCAAGGCCACCGCGACGCAGCTGTTCGACTACTACCTGGGCTATATCAAGGACCCGGCGATCACGCACCACTTCCAGACGATCCCGAACTCGACCGTCGAATTCGCAAAGAGCTGGGGAATGAATGTCGCCGTCCAAGACCTCCACACCGTGATCGGGGCGGCCAGGAAGCTCGGCGGCAAGGTCGTCCTCGGTGGGCACTCCCTCGGCGGCACCGTCGTCACGGCCTATGCCACGTGGGACTTCAAGGGCAAGCCCGGAGCCGACGACCTGGCCGGCCTGATCTACATCGACGGGGCCAGCAGCCCCACCCCGATGACGCTCGGCGCCGCCGGCGGCCCCACCGCCATGACCGCTGCCTTGGCAACCCAAGATATCCAGGCTCTCGATCAATCGTCGGCTTCGCCGTGGTTGAGCTTTGGCGGGATCACGGCGCCCTACGCCGGTGTGTTCGTCGCCACGGGGTCGGCTGCCGCGCTGTTGGACTCCAACGCGCCCTCTCTGGGCCAGGTCTCAGGGCTGCTTCCCACCGAGATCGTCCCACCGGTCCGAGTCTCCAACGTCGGCCAGTTCGGCTACGCCCTCAACGTCGCCACGTCGCCTCCATCCCTCGAGGCGGCCCAGGCCCACCTGGGAGAAGGGGTGTCTCCCGAAGGCCCGATCCACGGGTGGAACGGCACCGGAGCTCTGACGCCGATCACTCGGTTCGCCGCGATGTTCTCCGGTGCCGGCGTGGAAAACGCGGACGGGTCCGAGTGGTACTTCCCTCAACGACTGACCCTTGACACCGCGGCCGTGGCCGACGGCAACGCCAACCCGGCCCAGAGTGTCCTCGACGTCCAATCCACCATGGGACACGATCTGCCGCACCGCCTGTTGATCTATGCCTTCGCCGCCCACCTGGGCGGACCCGGGGTGCTCACCGCCACGAGGATCCTGGCGCAACAGTCCGGCATCCCGACGAGTCACCTGACCCTCGTCGACGAGCACGACACGTACGCCCACAACGATCCGGCCGGTGCGTATCCGAACAACATCTTCTTCAGCCATCTGGTGCCGTTCCTCGAGAAGATCGGCTGAACCCGCGTCTGACGCTGCAATGGCCGTGACATCCCCTGGCGGTGCCCGAGCGCCGCGGGCGGAAATCAGCTTTGAGCGGGTCCCCGTTGGACGTACGCTGATCGAGGACGAAGCGCGAGGGAGGCGTTGAGACGGCGCCATGCTCTGTGTGCTTGCGGCTGGAGGCAGCCATGAGGAACACGTCCCCTTCGAGGCGCAACGACACCGGCGCCGATCCGACGCGCCGGGCAGGTCGATCGGAAGATCCCAATCGACGTTCGTGGCGTGGCCGGCTCGCGTTGCTGACCTCTGCCGTCGTGGCATCGGCATCGGCCCTCACGCTCGCTGGGCTCGTGTCACCTGTGCCGGCGGGCGCCGAGCGCGCCGGTCACCGTCAGCGTCGCGGGCAGCGAGACCTACGGCGGCAGCCCGAGCTTCACCTACACCACCTCGCCCCCGGGCGTGACCGTCTCCTCGCTCACGTGCTCGACGGTGGGGGACACGACCTCGATCAACTCCTCGCTCGACCTCGGCAGCTACACCGTCGCGGGCTCGAGCTGTACGGGCAACGCGGGTGCCGACTACGCCCTCGCGTTCGGCGGGGTGAACGCTGGGTTCGTGGTCAGCCCCGGTCCCGTCACCGTCAGCGTCGCGGGCAGCGAGACCTACGGCGGCAGCCCGAGCTTCACCTACACCACGTCGCCCCCGGGGGTGACCGTCTCCTCGCTCGCGTGCTCGACGGCCGCGGGGACACCGCTCGCCAGCCTGGGAACGGGCACCTACGCCCTGGACGGGCCGAGCTGTTCGGGCAGCGCGGGTGCCAACTACTCGCTGAGCTTCGCCGGCGTGACGGGCGGGTTTGTGGTCAACCCCGCGCCGGTCACCGTCAGCGTCGCGGGCAGCGAGACCTACGGCGGCAGCCCGAGCTTCACCTACACCACCTCGCCCCCGGGCGTGACCGTCTCCTCGCTCACGTGCTCGACGGTGGGGGACACGACCTCGATCAACTCCTCGCTCGACCTCGGCAGCTACACCGTCGCGGGCTCGAGCTGTACGGGCAACGCGGGTGCCGACTACGCCCTCGCGTTCGGCGGGGTGAACGCTGGGTTCGTGGTCAGCCCCGGTCCCGTCACCGTCAGCGTCGCGGGCAGCGAGACCTACGGCGGCAGCCCGAGCTTCACCTACACCACGTCGCCCCCGGGGGTGACCGTCTCCTCGCTCGCGTGCTCGACGGCCGCGGGGACACCGCTCGCCAGCCTGGGAACGGGCACCTACGCCCTGGACGGGCCGAGCTGTTCGGGCAGCGCGGGTGCCAACTACTCGCTGAGCTTCGCCGGCGTGACGGGCGGGTTTGTGGTCAACCCCGCGCCGGTCACCGTCAGCGTCGCGGGCAGCGAGACCTACGGCGGCAGCCCGAGCTTCACCTACACCACCTCGCCCCCGGGCGTGACCGTCTCCTCGCTCACGTGCTCGACGGTGGGGGACACGACCTCGATCAACTCCTCGCTCGACCTCGGCAGCTACACCGTCGCGGGCTCGAGCTGTACGGGCAACGCGGGTGCCGACTACGCCCTCGCGTTCGGCGGGGTGAGTGAGGGGTTCCGTGTCACGAAGGCCATACCCGTCATCATCTGGGCTGGCGCGCGCACCATCCTCTACGGCACGGTCCTCGGCGCCGCGCAACTCGACGCCGTCGCCACGGCCAACGGCAACCCGATCCCGGGCACTTACCGCTACACGCCTTCGCCCGGGACGGTGCTCAATCCCGGCGGTGACCAGATGCTGAAGGTCACCTTCACCCCGACCGACACCACCCGCGCCACCACGGCCACAGCAAGCGTGCTCGTCAACGTGGGCTTCAGTGCCTCGTGCATCACCGGCGCGGTGTCCGGACCGCTGGTGATCAATGCCGGTCAAGCGATCTGTATCGGGGCCGGCGGTCGCGCCACGCAAGGAGTGACGATCCAATCCGGTGGCAGCTTGTGGTTGGACGGCGGTTCGATCACCGGGGATCTCACTGCCTCGGGCGCGAGCGCAGTGGCGCTCTGCGCCCTTTCGCTCGACGGCAGCCTGATGGTGACCGGCAGTACCGGTCCCGTGGACATCGGCGGACCGGCGTGTCCGGCCCGCGACACCAACACCGTGTCGGGATCCGTTGGAATCACCCACAACACCGGAGGAGTGGCCTACGAGGAAAACTCGGTCAGCGGGTCGGTCACCATCACCGACAACAGCGGCGGGTTCGCGAACTCAGAGAACAACGACTCGGAGACGGCGACCGTCAACGGCAACACCTGACCTGTATCGCCTTAACCCAGTCTCCCTTACATCGTGCGTCACCATCACCGGAGATCGATCGTGATCGACTGCTCCCAGAGCACCGGCTGTTTGGCGTCGATGCCGGTCACGTAGTACAGCTGCCCAGTGGCGTCGACCACGGTGGTCCCGTGGCTGCCGACCATGACCGGGTAGAAGGCCTGCACACCGCCGACGACCAGCTGGGGAGTACTCCAGTGGATCAGGTCGTGGCTGGCCGCCACGAAGACGCCGTTCGTGTCCCACTCGCGGCCCCAGGCGAGCCAGACGCCGATGGCTGCGTCGTACTGGACGGCGTAGGTGACCCCGTAGGACCGCTGGAGTCCGGGCAGCGGCGTCGCCGTACCGCCGAGGCCCGGTTGGTCGAACTGGCCGTTGTCGTACTCGTACCAGGTGCCGGGCCGGCCGAGCGGGTCGGTGGAGATGGCCGCGCACGAGAATCCGCCGTTGCATTGGAAGAAGGCCATCCAGCGGTGGTTGGTGAAGTCCCAAACCACCCGATAGAAACTGACACCGCCCAGGGTCGGCGTGCTCGGCTGGGGCTGCGGTGAGGTGAGGAACTGCTGCGCCGGACTCCACGTCTGCCCGTCGTTGGTGGAGTAGGCGACACCCCCCGACGACCAGAACATTCCCTTGCCGTTCTGTGTGGCGTAGGGGCACCACGCTGGGGGTGACAGAGTTGGGTCGCAGAAGTAGTGGTGCTCGGCGTGGAAGAACGCCACGAGGTTGCCGTTGCCGAGCCGGAAGACAGAGTTGACCCACGCACCGCCGTTGTCCCAAGCGAAAGAAGTCGGGATGACCGGCTGCTGCGAAGCCACCAGCTCGTTGGGTCCGGGGTAGGGGGACGAGCCGACGGCCAGCGAGGTCTGACCCTCTGGCCAGTATGTCGCCCACGGGCCGGTGGAGGACAGTGCCGCGCTGACGTAAGCGGCGGCGCTCACGTTGGACGAGGCCAAGGGCCCACCGGACTGGGGCACGACATCGAGCGTGTCATTCGGCTGGAACCGCGGATTCAACACGGCAGTGGGCTTGGCGACCACCGAGGCCGGGCCCACCGAGACGATGATCGAGGGCGTTCCCGACGGAGCAGCCAACGCTGGTGCGTCTGCGATGAGCAGCCCCAAGACCACCGTGACACCGCCGATGATCGCTGCGTACCTCTTCATGTCACTTTCCTTTTCGGTCCACTCATCAGCTTCGGATCACTCATCAGCTCAGGGCACAAGGCGAGAAGGGTTCGAGGGCTTCGCCCAGCCGATCCGCGAGCCGCGTTGAAACGAACGGTGCCCACGTGCCGCTGTCGTTCCCCCTTGGGATCGGCAGCCGAGTCGCTCGACAGCACCCAATTCGACCTCAAATGTGTACGGCGCGCGACCCCCGGCGCGGACGCCAGGACGGCGTAGAGCAGCGGGACGGGGGTAGACGGGGAGCAATGGTCGGAGAGGGCGTTGGGGGTGACGGCGCCCCCTCGGGCCGCCCAAACCTGACACGGGCGTCAGGGTTGGCGGCGGGTCCGGTACCCTTAACGCCATGAGCTTGGACGGATCCGCCCCGGCGCACTTCGACCCCGGGGCGGTCCACGCCAAGTACCTGGCCGAGCGGGACAAACGGCTCGTCGAGGGCCGGGCCGACATCCGCGACCTGGACCACGACGAAGCGTTCCGGCACTACCGGGACGACCCGTTCACCCCCTTCGCCGAGCGCCCGGCGGTGAGCGACGAGGTCGATGTCGTCATCGTCGGCGGCGGCATGGCGGGGATCCTGGCCGGCGCCGAGCTCCGTACGCGCGGGATCGAGCGGGTCCGCATCATCGACGAGGCCGGCGGCGTCGGCGGCACCTGGTACTGGAACCGCTATCCCGGCGTCATGTGCGACGTCGAGTCATACATCTACATCCCCATGCTCGAGGAGCTCGGCTACATGCCGACCCACCGCTACGCCTCGGGCGGCGAGATCCTCGCCCACCTCGAGCGCATCGCCGAGAAATACCGCCTGATCGACGACGCCCTCTTCCACACCCGCGTGACCCGGGCCGAGTGGCACGAGGACGAGGCCCGGTGGCACGTGGACACGGACCGCGGCGACGACATCGCCTGCCGCTGGTACGTGCTGGCGCCCGGAATCCTGAACCTCATGAAGCTACCGGACATCGCCGGCATGGAGGACTTCGCTGGCCACGCGTTCCACACGGCGCGCTGGGACTACGGCTATACGGGCGGCGCGGCCGACGAGCCGCTCGACAAGCTCGGGGACAAGGTCGTCGCCCTGCTGGGCACCGGGGCATCAGGCATTCAGGTCCTGCGTCCCCTGGCCGAGTCCGTCAAGCACCTCTACGTTTTCCAGCGCACGCCGTCGGCCATCGGTGTCCGCGGGAACCGTCCCACCCCGGACGACTTTGGCCGGGACTTCGCGCCGGGGTGGCAGAAGGCGCGCATGGACAACTTCCAGGCCATGATGCTCGGCCGCGCGGTCGACCGCGACGACGTGGACGACGGCTGGACGCACCACTACGCCGTCGTCAACAATCCCCCGTACGTGAAGGGCATGACTCGCGAGGAGTTCCTGCGCAGCGCCGAGGAAGCCGACTTCGAGATAATGGAGGAGCACCGCCGCCGCATCGAGAAGCTCGTGGCCGACCCTGCGACCGCCGCGAGCCTCAAGCCGTACTACCGCTACATCTGCAAGCGCCCGTGTTTTCACGACGAGTACTTGCAGGCCTTCAACCATCCCAATGTCACCCTGGTCGACTGTCCCGCCGGCATCGACAAGTTCACTGAGAAGGGGCCCGTGATGGAGGGGGAGCAGTACGAGGTCGACTGCATCATCTACGGGACTGGCTTCGAGGCCGAACGTACGCCTCTGTATCGCCGCGTCGGTCATCTGATCATCGGCCGCGGCGGGGTCACCCTGGCCGACCGCTGGGCCGACGGGCCCCTCACCTTGTTCGGCATGATGAGCCGTGGCTTCCCCAACATGTTCGTCATGCCGGGGCCGGGACAGCAGTGCGTGGTCACCGTCAACTACACCCAGCTGGCCGTACTGGGGGCAGAGTTCGTCGGCAGGGCGGTCGAGCTGCTGCAGAAGGCGGGCGCGGAGGTCTTCGACGTGAGCGCCGAGACCGAGGACGCCTGGGTGCAGGGCATCATCGACAAGTTCCCCGACACCACACGGGTCATGGCCGCCTGCACGCCCTCGCGCATCAACAACGAGGGCCACCCCGAGGCGGTGAGCCGGAAGACGGGCAACTACGGCGGCGGCTTCGGCGATTGGTTCGCCTACCGCGAGGTCCTCGAGAGCTGGCTCGTCGACGGTCGGTTCGAGGGCCTGGAACTCGACGTGCGGTCGCCGGCACCGTGACGCCCGCATGGTGAGCAGCCCGTGAGCACGCGCCGGCAGGTCGCCGTCGTGACCGGGGGCGCGGGGGGGATCGGGGCGTCCATCGCCGAAGCGCTCGGCCGCGGCGGCTGGTTCGTCGTCACGGTGGATCCGGTCGTCACCCTCGACGGCACCGAGCAGCTTCCCGAGCCGGTCGACTCCACCGCCGCCCGCATCGTTGCCGCCGGCGGCTCGGCTCGGGCCTCGTCGACCTCGGTGACCGACGCAGCAGGCCTGCGCGCCCTGTTCGGAGAGCTCGCCGACGACCACGGCGGTCTCGACGCCGTGGTCAACGTGGCTGGCATCACCCGACAGAGCTACTTCGCCCGCGGGACCGAGGAGGACTGGGTCGCCCTGCTGAACGTCCACCTCGGCGGCTACCTCAACGTGCTGAATGCCGCCCTGCCCCTCATGGCCGAGGCCGGGGACGGCCGCATCCTCGGGGTCACCTCGGGCTCCGGCTGGCGGGCGGCGGACGCGGGCGGGTACAGCGCGGCCAAGCGAGCCGTGGCGGCGCTGACCTGGCAGCTCGGGCAGGTGGCCCCGCCGGGGGTGACCGTCAACGCGCTCTCACCGATCGCCAACACCCGCATGGTGGCGGCGGCGCTGGAACGGGCGCGAGCCGAGGGCCGTGCCGGGGGTGGGGGTGGGCTCTCTCTCAACGCCATCCCAGGCCCGGACAACCTTGGTCCCCTCGGCGCCTACCTGGTCAGCGAGGAGTGCGGCTGGTGCAGCGGCCAGGTCTTCTTCGCCGGCGGCGCCGAGGTGGCCGTCGTCGATCCGCCCCGGCTGGTCGAGGTGTTCCGGACCCACGACGTCGTCTCCCTCCGGGGCGTGCTCGAGACGACGGTCCCCCGCGCCTTCGTCACGGCCGAGACGAACCAGGCCACCGACGGCGGCGCCAACCCCCGGTTCGGGTCGATCTTCGACGAGCCGGCCCCGAGCGAGCTCCTGGCCGGCGACGTGCGCTCCTGCGCCATCGTGAGCGAGCGCCCCGAGCTGACGGCCGCCCTCGTGTCGGCCCTCGAAGCCAGATCGATCGCCTGGCACACAACCGAGCCGGCGCGCGACTTCGACGGTGCGGCCAAGGCGCTGCGGGCCACTGCAGAGGCGTCCGGGTCGATCGACGCCGTGCTGGTCGCCCTGGCGGGGCCCGCGGCCGGCACCGCCTTGGTCACCGACTGGCGGGGGGTGCTCGCCGACCACCGCGAGCTCGTCGAACATCTCCACGCGGACGCCTCGTGGACTCGGGCGGTCGCGGACTACGCGGCCGGGACCGAGCGCCCCGTGCGCATGGTCACGCTGACCGACGCCACGACGCCGGCCGGCCGAAGCCGAGCACAGGCCGCGGCCCAGATCGCCCGCGCCGCGGCCGGCGGGACCGGCGGCCGAGTCACCGCGCTGGCGGCGAGCGTGGAGTCGGCCGCGCCGGGCACGGCCGATCAGTCGGGCGAACTCGTCGGGCACCTCCTCGGGCACCCCGAGGCCGTGGCGCTGGCGGGTGCGGAACTGGTGGTGGGGAGCGGGTGGATCGGCCTGCGCGCCCACCCCCGGCCGATCGGCACCGTCGTCTATGGCGGGCCGGCGATCCCCGGGTGGATGGACGGCGTACTGCGTGAGCTGGTCGACCCTTCCCGCCCGGGCGTGGGACCGGGGGCCACGTGACGGACCGGCCCACCCGCGTCGTCGATGCGCACGTCCACCTTTGGGACCCGGCCCGTACCGACTGGTACCCGTACCTGTCGCGTCCAGGGCAGGGGAGCGACCGTACGGAGGTGGGCATGTACCGGCGATTCGACGCCGATACCTACCGGGCCGAGTCGGCCGCATGGAACGTGGAGAAGTTCGTCAACGTCGCCGCCGCCACGGGGCGCAACTCCGTGGACGAGACCCTGGAGCTCGACCGCAACGCCGCGGCGCAGGGCGGACCCGCCGGCATCATCGGAGGCCTTCCGCCGACCGAGACGGTGGCGGAGGCGGTCGCGCTCCTCGACCGCCAGATGGCCGCCGCCCGCTTCCGGGGCGTCCGTCCCATGGGCCCCCTCGATAACCCGGTCCCTGACGACGCCGTCCTGGGCGAGCTGCGCGACCGGGAGCTCGTCTTCGAGCTGATGGCCCACCCGGACCAACTCGAAGTGGCGGCGGCCCGCCTGGCGGCGTTCCCCGACCTGACCGTCGTGGTTGAGCACACCGGGTGGCCCCGAGCCAACACCGATGAGGAACGCGCGCGTTGGCGAGCGGGCATCTCCGCGCTGTCCGCGCTCGGCGCTCACGTCGTCTGCAAGCTCTCCGGCCTGGCGATGCCCTTCGGGTCCATGGAGGTCGACGTGGTCGCGCCGTGGTTCGAGTTCGCACTCGATGCCTTCGGGGCCGACCGCTGCATGTTCGCCAGCAACTTCCCCGTCGACTCCGCCGCGGGAACCTTCGATGACCTCTACGCGTCCTTCAGCGCCGTCACCGCCGGTCTCGACGCGGCGTCGCGCGCGAAGGTCTTCGCCGCGACGGCCGAGCGCGTGTACCGGATCTGAACGGCCTGCGCCGGCGTGGCCAATCGAGCAGGGTCGGCCAGGCGCGGATGGGCCTGTCGCGACTCCGCTTGACTGCGGGCGCCGGTGGAAGTCAACTTCCGGCGTGCAGGCCCGTGATCCAGAATCACCCGACCTGGTTTCCGACCGGTTGGCGATCTCCGACCTCGTCCACGCCTACGCGCAGGGCGTGGACCGGCGCGATCCCGAGGCGGTCGCGCGTCTCTTTGCAGAAGACGGCATCTTTGTGGCCTACGCCACCCCCGGCGTGGCCGAGGCGACCAGTCGCAGCCAGGGCCACGCCGAGATCGTTCGGGCGATCGGGATGGCAAAGCATTACCGCCGAACCACCCACACCATCGGGAACCACCTGGCCACCGTCGACGGTGATCGCGCGACCGGGGAGACTCGATGCGTGGCGTACCACGTACTGGGCGATCGCGGTAGAGAGAGGCTGATGGTGTGGCACATCCGCTACCTCGATACATTCGTCCGAATACCAGAGGGTTGGCGGTTCGCTGAGCGGGTGCTGCTGGTCGACCTGGAAACTGACGGACCGGTCCGAGGTGGCGGCTGACTCATCCCTTGAGGTGGGCACGATCCGCAACCTGACGAAGCTCCGCTCGGGCCTCGGTCAGGTCAGCGGCACTCAAGTTGATGACCACCCGTCGAGCCCCCAAGGCGGCGGCCTGTTCGAGCGTCCCTCGATCGATGTTCCTCGAGGTCGTCACTCCGCTGAGGGTCACGTCGATGGCGGCGGGATCGCGTCCCGCGGCCGTTGCCTCGGCCGCCAGACGGCGAAGTGCATCAGCCAAGGCGTCGCCTCGGAGCCCAAGTGAGAGCCAGCCGGACCCGCGCCGCGCCGCGCGGCGGATTGCGGCGGGGGTTGTGCCACCCACATCGATCGGCACACCTCCAGGCTGGAGTGGGCGAGGAAAGGACTGTACGCCCTGGAAGGAGAAGTGGCGTCCCTCGAAGCTCGCACCTCGCTGCGTATCGGCGCACCACAACGCACGGATCGCATCGATCGCCTCGTCCGCTCGCTCACCTCGGCTGACGAAGTCGACACCGCCGGCCTCGATCTCCTCGCGCATCCACCCAAGGCCGACCCCAAGGCGGAGCCGGCCGCCCGACAGCCGGTCCACCGTGGCGGCCCGCTTGGCCAACACGAGCGGGTCGTGCAGCGGGAGCACAAGCAAACCGGTGGCCAGGCCGAGTGCCTCCGTGACGCCGGCGACGTAGGCCAGTGTGTCGAGCGGATCAGGGATGACACAGTCGTGAGGAAGCGGCACTCGTCCGGACTTCGAGTACGGATAGGGACTCGTGTGCTCGACGGCCAACACCACGTGTTCAGGCAGCACCAGCGACTCGAAGCCGAGACGCTCTGCTTCGCGAGCCAGTGGCGCAATCCAGTCGGGATCGGCCAGGTGGCTACCGTGCACCGGCGGCATCACGGCCAGCGCGGCTGCACCTGATGCAGCCCATGTGCCCTGTCGCCCGGAGTCCATGGCCGCCCCATCATGGCCCACCCGCCCGGAGACACCTGTCAATCGCATCGCCGGGACCGCCTCGCGCCAGCCGCAGGCAAGCCGTATCGTGATCCCGGACCCCGCCGCGACGTTGGGCCAGTGGTGCCCGTTACGAGGAGGACTGAGAGGAGGACTGAATGGACGTCCCGATTGGTGGCGGGAACCCACAGCTTTGGACCGACAAGCTCGAGCTGACCGAGCTCGTCGCGAACCTCTCGTCCGCTGTCGACCGAGCGGATCAGGAGCGCGTTGAGTCCTGCTACGCCAGGGACTCACTCGACGACCACGGCACCTTCAAAGGAACGGGCAGACAGTTCGCCGAGTTCGTGTGCCGTCCCGGCCCCATGAGGTCGATGCACCATCTGCTCGGGCAATCGATTTTCGACGTCCGAGGCGACGAGGCCTGGGGAGAGACCTTCTACGTCTTTCATGGCCTGGCTGGCCACACCCCAATGTCCGGTCATGGACGCTACGTCGACTACTTCAGCCGCACCGACGGGACGTGGAAGCTCGTGTACCGCCGCGTGGTGCCGGACGCCGTACCGGCTGGCGACGACCCAGAGTCTTATTGGGCGCCGAGTCGGGACCGCGGGGACCCCATCTACGACCGGCGCCGGGGCCCAAAGGAAGATAGGCGCGACGGCTGAGGCAACCTGCCCAGGGTGGATTACCGACGGAGCCCCGGGGTGGCAGGAAATAGGGCATGGTGACGGTGAGCCGGCCTGTAGGCGGGATTCTGTGAGCGCTGAGTCGCTGACCAGGGACAATACGCATTGAGAAGCCTCTGACCTGGGATTGTGTTGTCGGTCATTTCTCGTGGTTGACCGGCAATACCCATTGTTTTGAGGACCGATTGAGGACCGTCGGTCCGCCTGAACCGCGTCAACAGCACTTCGCTATGTGCGGCATCTCCATAACGGCGACCACCATTCAAGGGCCCTCCGACCCACTGGCTCCGGTCACTCGGCCCGCAGGAGGAGCGAGGTGCGCGTCCTGGCGGCAATCCGCCCAGGGAGGAGGGCGACCAAGTTGGCGAAGACCACCGCCCCGAGGGCAACAGCGGCAACCGACAGGGAGGGCACGGTCGGATGTGGCACAGCCGAGATGCCGTTAGCGAACAACGTCCACAACCAGCGCCCCAGGGCGATCCCGATGGGGATACCGAGCACCACCCCTACGACCGCCGCCACCGACGACTGCCAGGCCACCGAGGCGGCGATCTGTCCCTGGGTGAATCCCAGCGCTTTCAGGAGGGCGAATTGGCGCCGGCGCTGGCGGACCGATGCGATCAGTGTGAGCCCGAGCGCGGCGACCGCCCCGGCGGCCAGGACGGCGGCGAGCAGCGCGGGCGTCGTGCTGATGCTGTGGGAGTCGGCGATCTCGGCCGGGCGCAGTGCGCTGACCACTCCGCCGACCGGTGCATCGGGATCTGACGACCGGTTGAGTACCGCCGTGATGCGGTCAAGCGAGCGTAGGCCGGCGGCTTGACTCACGCCGGGACGGATGGTGATGAACACGGCCATTGGGCCGCCGAGGGGCGCGTTCTGCTGGTTGAGGTCGGTTGCCGAGAAGAGCGAGGTCGCGACAACGGCGCCGGTCCCCATCTGGAGCGAGGGATCACCCGATCCGCCGATGGTGGGCAGCGTCGCCGTCCCGACGATGCGCAGGTGGACCTTCGTGTGGCCGTCTGTGTCGGCGACGACCGTGTCACCGAGGTGTTTGTGCAGCGACGCCAGCGTTGCGGGCCCCAACACGATCTGAGACGCCTCCTCCGGCGCATGTCCGGAGAGCATGGAGGGGCGCACGGCGGCGCCCGGGTTCATTGCCAGCGCGGGCAAGGACTCCCCGTTCAGGTCGACCGACTCGAAGTAGGCCGGGGCCCAATGGGCGACGTCGGAATCGTGGTCGAGGAGTGCCGCCGTCTGGGCCGCTGGCAGGTTCTCGGCGGCGGAGAAGCCGGCCAACAGGGCGTAATTCCAGTTCCATCCATAGAGAGCTGGCTGCGACACGAGGGCGTTCAGGCTCGATGCGAATGTGAGCGAGGTCACGATCACCGTGACGGCGACCACGGCACCGAGCAGTGCCGAGCGCACTGGAGCCGCGTCGCGTCCCGAGCGCGAACCCAGCGCGGAGCGAATGCCCAAGGCTGCACTCGGGGGGAGGCCGACGGCGACTGCCCCGCGGTGCCAGGCGGGATCCCGGGCAGGGGGCACCGCCCTCGTTGCCAACCGGTGTGGCGCCACCCGGAAGGCGATGACCAGCGCGGCCACCGTGAGCGCCCCGACGAAGAAGAGGAACCCGAACCCGAGGACGGTCCAGTCAAAGGACACGCCGATGTCGGGGTAGATGGGCCGCACGGGACCGATCGGAGCCAGGGGGGACAGCGCCACCGCGACTCCCACGGCCAGGACCGACCCGGCCGCGATAGCGCCCAGGACGCCGAGAACCCCGTCGGCCATGACCATGGCCGGCCCGGCTCCCAGGGCGCGCACGGTCGCGGCCTCGGGGACGTTGCGCCGGATCAGCCGACTGATCACCTGTCCACTGATCACGAGAGTGGCGAGCGCCGCGACGAGCCCGAACACGCCGAGAGCGATGGCGTCCGGTCGGATCGCGCGCTCTGCCTTGGCGATGTAGGGGGCGTTCGTTCTCGATCCACCCACCGGGCCCAATTCGGGGATGACTTTGTTGAAGGCGGAGACGACAGCGGCCTGGTGAGCCAATCCTCCGCCAAGATGGAACGAGACGTAGGAGTAGTAGGCGCAGCACGTCTCGAGCTGCCTGGTCAGGGCGGGGGTGGCCACCGCGATCTGGTTGCCCAGTGCGGCGTCGTCGTCCTGGACGACCTGCGGACTCCACTCCACAATCCCAACCAGCATGAACGGGACGATCAGGCGTGGCTTGTCCTTCGGGTAGCCGGCAAAGTCCTGCGAGTTCGCCTGCGCGTCGGTGAAGAAGGCCACGCGCAGGGTGGACCCGACGTGTAGTCCGAATTCTGCGGCGGCGCCCGCGGACATGACTATCTCGTCGAGGCGCGGCAGGGTCGGCCATACGTCCCTGCAGTACCTTCACCCGGTCCGTGGCGAAGTACTCGGCGTCACTGCCCGTGCTGCCCTCGAGGGCGGGCGGCGCCTCGCCCGGAACGCCCGACGATCTCTTTCCCAAGACCTGCAGGTTGCCATCGAAGCCGACGACGGTGACCGCTCGTTTGACGTCGGGGACACGGCCCGCGGCCGCTGCCACCTTCTCCGAATACCCCGTTCCCGTGATGGGGGAGAATTCCGTGAACATCTGCATGTCCGAAGGGTTGGTGCTCGCCAGATAGGCCGGGAAGGAGGACTGGGTGCGGCGGGCCCCGGCCACCGCCGCCATGGCAACGCCCCCCACCAAACCGATGAGCACGACCAGCGTGAGGTACCCGGCACAGCGCCGTCGGAAAGTGGCCCTGAACCGGTAGGAGGCCTCGCGCATAACCGCTCGGATCAACCCTGACCCTCCTGCTCCTCATCCACGGCCCCAGGGGACGTCCAGCTCCAAGCACCCCGTGTCGCCACCGCACCAGTGTCGCGGAGCAGCCGGGCGCCACCAAGGTTGTTAGCGCGGCGGCGCGACCTCGTACTAGCACCCGGGCGGTGAGTGTCGGAGTCGCCGCCTGCGCAGGCACCTCTTGAGGCTGACGCTCGCCCGCAGCAGGGCTCCAGGTAGTGACGGTGAGCCGGCCTGTAGGCGGGATTCTGTCCGGCCCCCCGCCCCGATGAGAGGCAGAAGGCCTGGGTGGCCATCCATCTGAGCGGCCTACCTGGGGAATCCTCCCTCTCGGGAGGCGGGCGAGCAACCCGTTTCCCACGCTTGGCCTTGCTCCGGGTGGGGTTTACCGAGCCGGAGGGGTCACCCCCGCCGCTGGTGCGCTCTTACCGCACCCTTTCACCCTTACCTGTGCGGTCCCTCGGGACCGCCATCGGCGGTTTCCTTTCTGTGGCACTGTCCTGCGGGTCGCCCCGACTGGCCGTTAGCCAGCACCCTGCTCTGCGGAGTCCCGACCTTCCTCAACACGGTCCCGCATGCGCAAGCTACGGCCCGTGCTGCGGCCACCCGGCCGACTCACCGTCACCTCCAATTGTGCACCTCTGCGGTGGGCCCTGTCACGTGGCACGCGCTGTGAAGCGCCCCCACAACGCCTCGGTAGGGTGTCGAGGATGTCCGGCGGTGCCCGTCAGCTCTTCGATCCCGAGGCCCTGCCGCCGACCGACGCCCCGGAGCCGGCCGACCGGCCCGGTGTCCTCTCGATCGGGGGCCTCTACGAAAAGGTCGACGAAGCCCTCACCCAGGCCTTCCCCCGCAACCGCCATGTGTGGGTGCGAGGAGAGATCGCCCACCTCTCGGACCACCGCTCGGGCCACCTCTACCTGAACTTGGTCGACCCCGAGGAGGACGGGTCTGCCGGCCGACGAAGTCGCGGCGGTGTCCCGACCCTCAACGTCAAGTGCTGGCGCAGTTCCTGGGCGCCGTTGCGCCACCGGTTGGCCAAGGAGGGCATCGAACTTGCCGAAGGGATGGTCGTGGTGCTGCGCGGTGCGCTCGACCTCTACCGCGCCAAGGGCGAGCTGAGCCTCATCTTGGCCGAGATCGACGTCACCGCCCTCTTGGGACGTCTCGCCGCGCAGCGCGCCCAGCTCCTGCGCAAGCTCGAGGCCGAGCACCTGCTCCGCCGCAACGCCACGCTCGCCGTTCCGGAGCTCACGCTGCACGTCGGGCTCGTCGCCAGCCCGGGGACGGAGGGGTACAACGACTTCGTGGGCCAGCTCACGAGCTCGGAGTTCGCCTTCCGGGTCACCCTGGTCAAGGTCGCCGTCCAGGGTGCCGGGGCCGCCGCCTCCATCGCCCGGGCGCTCAAGGTGCTGGGCCGGAGCGATTGCGACGTCATCGCCATGGTCCGGGGCGGGGAGCGCGGGCCGACCTCGCCGCCTTCGAGACCGAGATCGTGGCGCGCGCCGTGGCCGGCGCTGCCAAACCCGTCTTCACCGGGATCGGTCACACCGGCGACGAGACCGTGGCGGACATCGTGGCGGCGCGTGCATGCATCACGCCCACCGAGTGCGGACACCGGATCGTTGTCGAGACGCGGCGGTGGTGGGCGGCCCGCGTCGCCGGTCCGGTCGAGATCCTGGCCCGCCGCGTCCCGACGTTCCTCGCCGCTGCGCAAGCCCGTGACACCCAGGCGCGCGAGCGCCTCACCGCGTCGGCACGGCACCAGTTGCGGGTGCACCGCGAGCGCCTGGGGACGAAGGCCTCCGCACTGGGGAGGGCGGCGCCCGCCCGTTTGGCGTCGAGCGAGGCCGAGGTCCGGGCCCGGGCGGCCCGGCTCGGGCCGCTCAGCCTGGGGCACCTGGGTCGCCTGGACGAGCGCGTCGGATCGTGGCGCCGACTACTGGACGCCTACGACGTGGACCGGCAGCTCGAGCGCGGCTATACCCTCACCCTCACGGCCCGGGGGCAACTCGTGCGCAGCGCCGGTCAGCTGGCCGAGGGGCAGGACGTCGTGACGCGCTTCGCCGACGGGACGGTGCGCAGCAGGGTCGAGGCGACCAGGACACGCGGCCACGAGGCGGCCGGGGTTGACACAGGAGGACCAGGGTGACGGTGTCGGAGGATCCCCTCCCGGTCGAGCAGCTCAGCTACACCGAGGCGAGCCGAGAGCTCGACGCGATCGTGAACTTCTTCGAGCAGCGCGAGGTGGACGTCGACGTGCTCGTCGAACGCCTGGAGCGGGCCACGGCGTTGATCGACGAGCTCGACCGGCGCCTCCGCCAGACTCGGACCCAGGTCGAGGAGCTGGTGCCTCGGCTGGAGACGCTGGCCAGCGAGGCGGACGGTGACGACAGAGGAGGTCACGGAGATGAGTGAGTTCGAGGCGGACGGCAGCGCGCCGGTGGCGGCGACCGGGGACGACCGCGTGTACTTCCGCCAGCTGCTCTCGGGCCGCGACTTCGCCCGCGGCGACATGATGGCGCGCCAGATGGTCAACTTCGTCTACCTCATAGGTGATCGCGAGACCGGTGAGGCCCTCGTCGTCGACCCCGCCTACGCGGTGCAGGACCTCCTCGACACCCTCGAGGCGGACGGCATGCGTCTGACCGGCGTGCTCGGGACCCACTTCCACCCCGACCATCTCGGCGGCCAGATGGGTGGGTGGGCGCTCGAAGGGGTCAGCACCCTCCTCGAGAAGGTGCAGGTGCCGATCCACGTACAGGCGGACGAGCTGCCCTGGGTCGAGCGCACGACGGGCGTCGGCCCGGCCGACCTCGTGGGCCATCACAGCGGCGACGTGCTGTCGGTCGGACGGGTCGAGGTCGAGCTGATCCACACCCCGGGCCACACGCCGGGCAGCCAGTGCTTCCTCGTCGACGGGCGCCTCGTCGCGGGAGACACCCTCTTCCTCGAGGGCTGCGGGCGCACCGACTTTCCGGGGTCCGATCCGCTCGCCATGTACGAGTCCATCCACACCCGGCTCGCCCGGGTCCCCGACGACGCCATCCTCTTCCCGGGCCACCTCTACTCGCCGGACCCCTCCCAGAGCATGGCGGACACGAGACGGTTGAACTACGTGTTCCGACCCCGCTCGCCCGAGGAGTGGATGGCGATGTTCGGCTGGTGACGGAATCGAGCGGGTTGACGGCCGACAGCACGGTCGTCGTGGTCGGGGCATCGCTGGCCGGATGGCGGGCCGTCGAGACGCTGCGAACCGAGGGGTTCGAAGGCGCTATCTCGCTCGTCGGCGAGGAGCGCCACCTTCCTTACGACCGACCGCCGCTGTCCAAGCAGGTGCTGGCGGGGACATGGCCGCCCGAGAAGGCCGTGCTGGCCGACAAGCGGCGATCAAGCGAGCACCGTGTGCACGAGGTGCTCGGCCGTCGTGCCGTGCGGCTCGACGTGGAGGGGCGCAAGGTCGACCTGGACGACGGGACGGTCATCGAGGGCGACGCCATCGTGATCACGACCGGCGCGACACCGCGTCGCCTCCCGGGCACCGAGGGTCTCGACCAGCGCGACCGGCTCTTCACCCTGCGCACGCTGGACGATTCCCTCGCCCTCCGGGCGGCGGTGACGGCGGTCGACGCGCCGCGGGTCGTCGTGATCGGGGCGGGGTTCATCGGCGCCGAGGTTGCTTCGACCTGCGCCACCCTCGGGTGCCGGGTCACGGTGTTGGAGGCCCTCGACATCCCGCTGCGCAACATCTTGGGTCCGATGATCGGCGCGCATTGCGGGGCGCTGCACGCCCAGCACGGGGTTGAGCTGCGCACCGGCGTCGCCGTCCTGGGCGTCCGCAAGCCCACCGCCCACGACGAGGGGGCGGTGGCCGGCGGGAGTGCAGCCAACGCGCTGGTCGTCGAGCTCGGCGGGGGCGAGGTGCTGCCGGCCGACGTCGTCGTGGTCGGCATCGGTGTGGTCCCGGTGACGGAGTGGCTCGCCGACTCCGGGCTCGAGGTCGAGAACGGCGTGGTGTGTGACGACCGCCTTTTCGCCGCCGACGGCATCGTGGCCGCGGGGGACAACGCGCGGTGGCTCTGGCGGCACGACGGGACGGAGGAACTGATCCGCATCGAGCATTGGGAAGTGGCGGCTGGGGCCGGACGGGCCGCCGCGCTCAGCTTGCTGGCGGGTCGTGACGATGCACCCTCGTTCACACCCGTTCCGTATTTCTGGTCGGACCAATACGGCATCCGGTTCCAAGTCTTGGGCAATCCCGGCGGGGACGACGACGTGGAGATCGTCGACGGCTCGCTGAGCGGGGGGAAGTTCGTCGCCCTCTTCGGTCGAGCGGGCCGCCTGCGGGCCGTGATGGCCATCGGCAAGCCCCGCCAGCTCATGGGGTTCCGTCCTCTCCTCGAGGCGGGTGCGAGCTGGGACGACGCGCTGACCCATCTGGCGGGGACCTGATCGGTCTTCGGGAAATATCCCGGGAATAGCCGTCATCGGTGCGACGGCTCTCGCACGACCGCTTCTCCAGGTGGCCTCGAGGTAGCCGAGCGGACAATTAGTGTCTTTCGGCTGAATTTGTGCCAAAGGGCTCTCCCAATAGGAGCCGATCAGCCCTAACTCGATTTGCCCGCCCCGGGTTACCTTTCATTGGCGGATACGTGACCCAACCGGTGAGCGGGCGCTTCTTATCGGCGGAAACAAGGGCTGATTAACGAACAATTGTGGCTTTGTTGTGAAAAGGGGCTTACAATCCCCCAAAACGTCAGCCCAGGAAGGGCCTCTGGCATCGAGGGAAGGACGAGGCGGTATGCGATCGACTTGGCCACATAGGAAGGCGGCCCGCCGAGGTGCCCGAGGGGCGAGAAGCCGGCTGGGCCTGGCCCTCAAGGGCGTGGCGGCATCGGCACTCGCCCTCGCGGGGCTCGTCGCGTTCGCGACCGCGGCCTCCGCTCACAACAACGTCCTGGAGTCGGTCACGGCCGTGTGTGACGCGCCGGTCACGGGGGCGGGCGGCAACGGTGCCACGCTGACCTGGACTCTCTACAACGATTGGGCCGAGTCCGAGACCGGCACCTATTCAACGACACAAGGCAGCCTCAGCACGACGACCCTGTCGATCAAGGCGTCGCCGACGAATCATGCGACCCCTCCGGCCGCCGCCAACCAGTCGTTCAATCAGACACTGAGCGCGCCGGAACTTGCTGCGCTCACGTCCAGTTCGACCATCAATGTGAACTGGAGCGCGACCTGGTCCCCCGACGGGTTCAAGGGAACCGGGACGCTGAGCACCACGCTGGCGGCGCTCGGCCTCCCAAGCAACTGCGTCCCGGGCAAGCCTCCTTCGACCACCAAGACCCAGGTCTCGAGCAGCTCGGTCGTCCTCGGGGCATCCGTCACCGACACGGCGACGGTCTCCGGCAACGCCACGGACGGCGTGCCCACCGGGACAGTTACCTTCTCCGAGTGCGGTCCGAGCTCCTCCGAAGCCGTGTGCTCGGGTGGCTCCACCGTCGGCACACCCGTGACGCTGAGCTCCACTGGCACCGCCACCTCGGCCCCGTTCACTCCGAGCGCCGTCGGCACCTACTGTTTCGCGGCCGTCTACGCCCCAGGGCCAAACTCGCCCTACCAGGTGTCGAACGACAACGTCGAGGCCGTTGAGCCCAACGAGTGCGTCGTGGTGACGTCGCAGCCGCCCAACTTGACGGTGACGAAGTCGGACGTGCCGAGCTCGGGCACGCCGGTCGCGCCTGGTTCGACCATCAACTACAGCATTGCCATCAAGAACGTCGGCGCCGGCACCGGATCGGGCACCGTGACCGACGTCGTGCCTTCGTCCCTCACCGTCAACACCACTCCGCCGCCCGGATGCACCGTCACCGGTTCTGACACCTGCAGCGTCGCGAACCCGACCGGGAGCACCTGGACCTTCACGGTCGTGCTGGCCGCCGGTGACACCGCCACGGCAACCTTTTCCGCCACGGTGGCTGCCACCGCCACGGGGACCATCACGAACACGGCCACGATCACCGGCGGGCCGTGCACGACAGCGGCTGGTTGCTCTTCCTCGGTGTCCAACCCGGTCATCGCCTCGTCCCCTGCGACGGTGACGCCGACGACACCGACAGCGGCAACGGCGACGGCGGCAACCACGACGTCGCCCACCACTTCGGCGAGCACGACCTCGCTTGCCGCTACCGGTGCCCAGCTGTCCCAGGAGTGGCTGGCCGGCCTGGCGTCCTTGGTGCTCGGCTCTGGTCTGGTGCTGCTCGCCCGATGGCGTCGGCGCGTCACAGCAGGGCCAGCGACAAAGAAGTAGCCGGAGCGGCGCTCCCTTTCTAGCCGCGGTCCTGTCTCTCCCGGAGAGACGCCGCGCCAACGGAGTGACCTCCTTCTGGGTGGGGGTGGTGCCCGCTCAGAAGGAGATGCCCGAGAGCTCCGGTATGGTGCCCTCCGCCTTCGCCCTCGCCGCCAACCAGCGCTCACGGGCAGCGGCACGACTGGCATCGTCACCTCGGGGCTCGACGGTGCGGCGGGGGGTGAACGTGCTCGCCAGTTCGTCGGTCGACGCGTAGTTGCCGACCGCGAGACCGGCCAGGAGTCCCGCACCGAGCGTGGTGGCTTCCAAGACGGGCGAAATCTCGACCGGAAGACCCATGGCGTCCGCGAGCGCCTCGACGAAGACCTGGTTGTCCGACATGCCGCCGTCGATGCGCAGGGCGGCGATGGGGTAACCGCTGTCGTGCTGGGACGCCTCGACGAGATCCGCTCCTCGGTGGGCGACGCCTTCGAGGACGGCCCGGACCACCTCGGCGCGCCCTGACCCCCTGGTCAGGCCGACGAGTGTGCCACGAGCCCCGAAGTCCCAGACCGGGGTTCCGAGGCCGAGGAGGGCGGGGACGAACCAGACGTCGTCCGAGGTCTCGCATTGTGCCGCCACAGCCTCGGACTCGTGGGACGTCGCAATGATCCCGAGGTCGTCGCGCAACCATTCCACCGCGGTGCCGGCGGACAGCATGACCGCCTCGGTGCCCCAGGTCGCCAGACCGGCGACCCGGAAGGCGACGATGGGGAAGGTGCCGCCCTCGCCGCGCCCGGCAACGGCCGGACCCCGGCCCGCCCCGGTGCACTGGTCGAGCATCCCGCCGGTGCCGAAGGTCGCCTTGGCCAGGCCGGGCAGGGTACAGCCCTGACCGACCAAGGAAGCCTGTTGGTCTCCTGCCAGACCGCAAATGGGCGGCGCGCCGGGGAGCGCGTTGGCGGTGCCGACCATCCCCGACGAGTCGACGACCGCCGGCATCATCGGCAACGGGATCCGGAGTCTTTCCAGCAGAGGCTCCCTCCACCCGATGGTGGCCGGGTCGACGAGGTCGGTGACGGCGGCATTGGTGGCGTCGGTGACGTGGAGCGCATCGGGACCGGCTTGGGCCCCGCCCGCGAGCGTCCAGGCCACCCAGCTGTCGACCGTGCCGAAGCACAGCTCCCCCCGTTCGGCCCTCGAACGTTCGGGGTCGGCCTCGTCGAGGATGGCCATGACCTTGGTGGCCGAGGCGTTGGGCGCCAATCGGATGCCCTCGCCTTGGAGGACGAGGCACGTACCCACGGTGCGCAGGTCCTGCCAGCCGATGCCCGGGGCGACCGGCCTTCCGGTGGCGCGCTCCCACACGATGCTCGAGGCCCGTTGGTTCGCGATCCCGACACCGGCAACGGGGCCACCGTCGGAGAGCGTGGCACGGGCCACCGTCAGGACGGCATCGGCCATGCGAACCGCGTCGAACTCCACCAGGCCCGGCGCCGGCGTGTCGGGGAGGAGGCGCACGTGGTGCTCGTGCTCGACGGTGGCGTCGGGCCGCACGATGGCGGCGCGGACGCCCGAAGTCCCGACGTCGACGACGAGGACGCTGCCCCCCGGTCCGCTCATGTCCAGGGCGCAGGTCCGAAGGGTGAGGGCAGGTCGAACTTGCCGGGGTTGAGGATGCCGTTGGGATCGAAGGTCGCTTTGAGGCCCCGCAGGACCTCGAACCCCGAGCCGAGGGCGCCGGGCAGAAAGCGGGAACGGTTCAACCCGATGCCGTGATGGTGGCTGATGGCGGCCCGGTGCGCCAGCGTGGCGTCGGTCACGGCGTCCCACGCCTGGCGGTAGTAGCGCTCGCGCCACCCGGCGTCGCCGTCGGGACCGCGGCCGCCGAACGTGAAGTAGAGGCACGCGCCGTCGGTGTAGGCGTGGGACTGGTGGGCCGACGCCGCCAGGGTGCCGTCGATCGCCTTGAGGGCGCCGATCACGTCCTCGAAGAGGCCCGGCAGTGCGGCCCACCGGCCCGACACCTCGACGGTGTCGACCACGATGCCCCCGCGCCACAGCGGGGCCAAAGCCGACACGTCGTTGCGGTGTCCGAGCCAACGCTGGACCAGCTCGGGGTCGAGTGGCCGCGCGCCGGCCCGCGCCGAGCACTCGTCGTCGACGATCGCAAGGGTGGCCGCCAGGAGGTCGGGATCGGTTTCATCGAGGACGATGAGGACGCACGTGTCGGGCTGCTCGAAGTTGCGGGCCGACTCGATCTGGTCGTAGAGGCGCAATACGGCCGGAGTGGCGCCGCGGCGGAGGATCCGGCGGCAGCACTCCAGACCGGCCACGAAGGTCGGGAACCCGAACGCGCGCCGCTCCTGGGCCGCGGGCAGCGGGTGGATGCGCAGGCGCGCCTGCGTGATGACACCGAGGGTGCCTTCGCTGCCCACGAAGAGTTGGGTCAGGTTCGGCCCGGTCGCGGCGCGAGGGCCGGTGCCCTCCGTGTGCACGATGCGCCCGTCGGCCAGGACCACCTCGAGCCCGATGACCATGTCCTCGATTTTTCCGTAGCGCGTCGAATACTGGCCGGCGCCCCGGCAGGCCAGCCACCCACCGACGGTGGAGAGGTCCATGGACTGGGGCCAGTGCCCGAGCGTGTAGCCGTCGCCGACCTTGCCCAGCTCGTCCTCGAGGTCGGGACCAAAGGTGCCTGCCCGCACGTCGGTCAGGAGCGAGACCTCGTCGACGTCGTCGACGCCGGCGCACGCTGTCATATCGAGGGCGAGGCCGCCGTGCACGGGGATGGACCCGCCGCAGACGCCGCTGCGTCCCGCCGCGGCGGTCACGGGCACGCCCGCCTCGTTGCACGCGGCGAGCACCATACTCACCTGGGCGGACGAGCTGGGTCGCACCACCGCTGCCGGTCGCTGCGGGACGGCACCCTCCGCCGCCCAGCCGATGGCCAGGGGCCACCAGTCGCGCCCGGCCTCTGCCCGCGCGTCGTCGTCGGTCGACACCTCTGCCCCACTCGAGGCGATGGAGTCGAGCAGGGAGCGGGGGACTTCGATCGTGCGTGCGCCCAAGCGATCCTCGATCTCGGCACCTGCAGCGTCGATGGGAGTGACGGGCGTGGGTCCGCTCACGGCAAGTCGAGTCCGGCGGTCAGGAGCTCCTTCTGGCAGGACCCGATGAAGCGCGCCGCCTGTTCGGCCGCCTCCTTCGCGTCCCACCCCATGTCGGGGGCGATGAGGGTGGCGATGGTGCCGGCGGCGTCCATGGTGGCCTGCGCACGCTGGATCCTGGCCCGGGTCCGTCGCGACACGACGTCATCGAGGGTTCGGGCCATCTCCTCGCGGACCGCGTAGAGGAGCTCCGCCCCGGTGTAGGGCAATCCCGCCACCACGGGATCGAGCAACTCCGGGCGTCCCTGGGCCAACGCCAGGACGGCGGCGGACTCGGTGCCGTAGCGGCCGAGCAGGCGGGCCCGAGGTTGGGCCATCGTCACCGGGTCCCGGGTCTTGGTGGTGGCGCCCATGAGGGGGAGTGACTTGGTCACGCAGCGCCGCCGCTGCGGCGACTCGCCGAGACGGCCGACCACCGAGTCGACGGTGTCCTGCGCCATCTTGCGGTATGTCGTGAGCTTCCCGCCCGTCACGGTCACGACACCGTGCGGCGACGTGGTCACGGTGTGGCGGCGCGACAGGTCCGCGGTGCGCTCGGAGACGTGGCCACCCTTGGCGGGCAGCGCCAGCAGTGGGCGCAGGCCGGCCCAGACCCCCGTCACGTCGGCTCGGGTGAGACGCGAGGTGGTGACGTTGTTGGCCGCGTCCAGCAGGTAGTCGACGTCCTCGGGCGTGCAGGCGGGATCGTCGAGCGGGCCCGAGTAGTCGGTGTCGGTCGTGCCGAGGTAGACGAGGTCGGTGCCGGGCCAGGACACGACGAAGATGGAGCGCTTGTCCTTGGGCACCGGGATGACCGCAGCGATGTCGCACGGAAGACGCTCGGCCGGCACCGTGATGTGGACGCCCTTGGCCGGACGGATGCTGTGCGGGTCCCCTCCTTCGTCGAGGGCGCGCACCAGGTCGGCCCAGACGCCAGTGGCGTTGACCACGACGCGCGCCCGGATCGAGAACTCCGACGTCACGTCGTCGGGGTCCGGGCGCACGACGGCTCCGTCGGCGAAACCTTCGGTACCGGTCGTGAGACGGACGACGGGGGTGTAGTTGGCCACGACCGCCCCGTATTCGAACGCCGCCGTGCGGGCGAGGGCGAGGGTCAGGCGGGCGTCGTCCGCCCGGGCATCGAAGTAGAGGAAGCCGGCCACGAGGTGCTCGGTGTCCAGGGTGGGAAGGTGGGCCAGGGCTTCGGTCTTGTCGACCACCCGATGCCGCTCGCCGATCCGCCAACCACCCGTCAGGTCGTACATCCAGAGCGCAGAAGCGTAGGAGCGGGCAACCGCCTTGGAGACCACGCCGTCACGCCCGAAGAGCGGGATCAAGAACGGCAGCGGTGAGACGAGGTGCGGCGCATTCTCGAGCAGGCGCTGGCGCTCGGCCAGGTTCTCGTAGACGAGGCGGAACTCACGCTGCTGGAGATAGCGGATGCCGCCGTGGATCATCTTGGACGACTTGGACGACGTTCCCGACGCGAAGTCCTCCTTCTCCACCAGTGCGGTCTTCAGCCCGCGGCTGGCGGCGTCGAGCGCGGTGCCCGCGCCGGTGACCCCACCCCCGATGACCAGCACGTCGAACTCCTCGTCGGCGAGGCGGCGCAGCGCGTCGACGCGGCGAAAGGGGTGCACTGATCAAGCCTGCCACATTCGCCACGCAGCGATCGTGGCCGCTCAGCTGGGCCGGGGCGTTGCCACACACCGGCGTGTCCGTTCGTCGAGGATCGTCGGCACGTCGGCTCGTCGACTCGGGCGACGTTGTCACCCGGCTCCGTGTTGGCTTCGGCCCTAACGTGCCCGCCATGCCGATGGCGCCGGGCGACGACCTGTGGGTCGAGTACGCGCGGACGGTGGTCGAGATCTTTCGGCCCGATGAGCCCGATGAGGGAGACGTCGTGGTCGGGGCGGCTCCTCCCGGTCAGGTGGGCGAGTGGCCGTGGGCATCCACGCAACCGGTGCACATCCTGACTGCCTGGGACCCGGGCGACGAGCGGCCGAGTACGGAGGAAAACCGCGCGCGCCAAGCGGCGCTCGAGGCCGACCTGCGCGTCGAGACGGACGCCGTGTGGTTCACGCTGGGGGTCGATCCCGTCTCGGGACACCGAGAGGAGGGGATCGCGGCCCGTGGCGTCTCCGAGGCGGTGACGCTCGCCCTGGGCGCGCGCTACCGGCAGGAGGCCATCTTCGTGTGGACCCCCGATGCGTGGGCCGTCGTGGCCTGCGACGTCGGCCGCCGCCTGGTGACGGGCTGGCAGTTACTACGTCCAACGTAGTAAGATGGCGGGCATGCCTCGCCGACCGAAGGCCAACGGACAGCTGGGGCGTAGCAACGAGCCTCCCGTCCTGATCCTCACGAGCCTGGCGGAGAGCCCCAAGCACGGCTACGCCCTGACCAAGGACATCGAGCACTTTGCCGGCGTCACCCTCGGGCCGGGAACCCTCTACGGCGCGATCGCCCGGCTGGAAGAGCGCGGCCTCATCGAGCCCGAGTCGGTGCCGCGCGACGAGCGCCGCCGTCCCTACCGGATCACCGGTGCCGGCCGGGTTGCGCTGGAAGAAGCGGTGCGCGAGATGCGGAAGTTGGCCGACGAGGGTGCGGCGCGGCTCGGGATCGTGGTGGACCGGCCGACGTTGGGCGCGCTCGGATGACCGCGGACCGGTTCGAACGGCTTCTCCGCTGGTACCCACCGGAGTGGCGGGCGCGTTACGAGGCCGAGATGACGGCTCTGTTGGAGGATTCCTACGCGACGGCGAGCGCGGTGCCGTGGCGCGACCGCTTGGGACTCGCCCGAACCGGACTGACCGAGCGGGTGCGGGCAACGGGCCTGGTGGGAGCGGCGTCGGGTCCGGCCGAGCGGGTGCGCGGGGGTTCCGTCCTCGTCCTGTGCGGTTGGGCCCTCTTCGTCGTCGCCGGCGCCATCTTCGCCAAGTTCGCCGACCGCTGGTCGGCCACGGTGCCGAGCCACGGCCGCTGGGTCGCCAGCGCCGCCTACGACGCCGTCGCCGTCCTCGGCATGGTCGGCTGCGTGTTGGTGGCAGTGGCGGCGCTGCTGGTCGTGCCCGCGTTCGTTCGCCTCATCCGCGCCGGGCGATGGGAGTCGGTGCGGCGCCCGCTGCGGCGTGCCGTCGTGGCGGGCGCCACCGCGGCGCTCCTGATTCTGGGCGCGCTGTCCTGGGCCCACCACCTCAGCCCATACGACCGGAACGGCGGTCTGTCCGGCTACAGCGCGCTCTTCGTCGTGCTCGGCGTGACCTCGGTCGCCGCCGTCCTCTCGGCCACTGCGGCGGCCGTCAACGTCGCACGCCGGCTCGAGCTCTCTCCCCACGTGGTACGCATCTGCGGGCTGCTGGCACTTGCCGTGGGGTTTGTCATGGTGTTGCTGTTCGCCGGGATCTTGGTGTGGTGGTGCTGGGTCGCCATCCACGCCCCGAACGTGCTCCTCAACGGCATCGGCAACGGATTCCCCTATACCTCGCCGACGGTGCCACCCACCCTGGTGGTCGCCGGTGGCCTCATGGTGCTCGGACTGGTCGTCGCGGTGGGTGGCGCGCGACGGGTCGCCCACTCGTGGCGCGCCGCCGGCGGCGCGTAAGCGCCGCGGTCGCACAAATCCGCTTCAGACCGTCCCCGAACGCGCCGATGTGGCCCCCGAGCAGGTCGGAGCGGAACGCACTCGGCCGCTACGGGAGCGCCCGGAGGCGGCTCGGCGCGGGAGCGCCGGCACGAGGCGCTTCGGGGAGGAACGGCGATGGATCGCTTCGAGGAAGGTTGGGAGTACGACGCCGAGGTCCACGCGTGGCTGGAGCCCGAGGTCGACCCCGAAGAGCTCTACCTGAGCCTCCTCTCGGACGAGGAGCGCTGCCGCTACTGGTCCGAGAGCGTCTGGACGCATGAAATGGACGAGGGCTGCTCCGCTGACTCCCTGCTCTTCTCGGAACGAGGCGCGGAGCACGAGCTCGGCCGCGAGATTCGACTCTCCGAGCTGTGGGCGCGCTGCCAGGATCGACCGTGCACGATGGAGGAGTTCCTCGAGCTCTCCGCGCTGATCACGGAGGTGGGCGCCATCACTGGCTCGCTGTGTGTTGACTGCGCCATGTTGGAACGCCCCAATGTCGCGACGAACTGGGCGCTGGCCACCACGACGTTGTGCCGCGGACACCTCCGCTTCCGGCTCGGTCACGCACAGATCGACGGGGGCAGCTCTCACCGCTCCGGGTAAGGCGCCATCGAGCTCCGGAGCCGTGCAGAATGGGGGTGTGACGTTGGCCGCCCGCGTCTACGCCGCATCCCACCTCACCGGGAGCTTCGTCCTGCGCTCTGGTCGCACGGCCGATCACTACTTCGACAAGTACCGCTTCGAATCCGACCCGATCCTGCTGGCCGACATCGTGGAGGCCCTGGTGCCACTCGTGCCAGACGGGATCGAGGGCCTGGCCGGTCTCGAGCTCGGGGGTGTCCCCTTGGCGACGATGTTGTCCTCGGTGACCGGGCTGCCCGCGTTTTTTGTCCGCAAGCAGCCGAAGAAGTACGGCACCGAACGGATCTGCGAAGGGGGTGACGTTGCCGGCCGCGACCTGCTCATCATCGAAGACGTCGTGACCACCGGCGGGCAGATGGTGCTCTCGGCGCAGGATTTGCGAGCAGAGGGTGCCCGGGTCGAGCACTCGCTGTGCGTCATCGACCGCGAGGGCGGAGGGGCAGACGTCGTCGCTGCAGAGGGTATCGAGCTGCGTGCGCTCTTCACCATGAGCCAGCTGGAGGCTGAGCCGATCTGAGGTCCAGCGCGACGGTCCGCCGTCTCACCGTTTGCGCGCCCGCCAGACCTCTTCGCACGGCCACTTGCCGGCCCACTCGGCCGTCACGAAGGCGTACCTGGTCGTGGCGCCCGCAGGGGCGCGCAGCTCGATCAGATCCTCGATTTCGAAGCCGTTCGTCCTGAGAAGTCGGATCCAGTCACCGTGGCTCAGATGGAACTCGACGGACGGATCGTCGGGCCACTCGAAGCGGTGGATCCCGAATTGGGGTCGTCGCAGCTCTTCGGTGGCGGGAAGTCCGTCGAGTTCCGGCACACAGAGCATCAGCAGAGTGCTGTTACCGAGGAACACGAGTTCCCCGCCCGAGCGAAGAAGCCGGGACGCTTCGGCGATCCAGGTGTACGGGTCCGACCAGATGGCGGCCCCGTATTCGCTGATGACCAGGTCGAACGATTCGCTGCCAAACGGGGTGTTCTCAGCCACCGCCTGGACGAGCGGAAATTCGACCCCGTATTCGGCTTGGAGTCGGCGCGCGTTGGACAATTGTCCTGGCGTTGGGTCCAAGCCCACCGGGTGGGAGCCACGCCGGGCCAGCCAGGCGGACACGTAGGCCGTCCCGCAACCCAGCTCCAAGGCGTCGATGCCGATGAGCTCGCTGGGGAGGATCCGGGCCAGCGACTCCGGAATCGAGAAGATGCCCCAGAGCGGCTCGTCGGCAGCCCAGAGCCGACGAGCCGCCTGCAACTGCTCGGCCTGCCCTGCCTGCCAGACATCGACGTTGACCCGGAGATAGTCCGTCGTACCAGGGTCCATCGTCGGAGGCTACGAGAGGAGGTCGCTTCCGGCGAAATCCCACCGCGAGCCGAGCGATCCGCCGGGTCGCCCGGCCCTGGTGGCGAGCCGATCTTGACAACGATTGCAAAATCGCAGGAGCCCACCAGGTCGGCATGGGCCCCCTTTGGCATAGATCGGGTAGTCGGGGAGGCGGCCGAGGTGGCCCTGGTCGCGACCCACCGTCCTGCGGCGCCCAGACCAACCCGGCGCCCGCCATACGGGATGAGCTGCTCGGAGAGCTTTTGGGCACAACAAAAGCCCTACCGATCGGCTGACCAGGGACAATTCCTTGCGCAAGCCTTTACAGGCGCTCAGGACTTAAGCCATACTCGTCATTCGCCGAAATTTGGGAATGGCGCCGTCGGTCGTTGGATCGAAAGGGCCTCCGAGTAGGGCGAATGTCAGTATCCGCAAAGAAGCCGTTTGAATGAGGAAGTGTTTCCGATGATCGCCACCACGTGGCGCAAGCTCGCCGCCTGCCGGGGCCTTGACGTCGAGGCGTTCTACCCCCTCACCGAGGAGGAGTCCGACGCGGCAGAGGCGAAGGCTATCTGCGCCGACTGCCCGGTCCGCCAGGCGTGCCTGGAGCACGCACTGGCCCACCGTGAGCGTGAAGGGATCTGGGGTGGCACGACCGAGCGCGAACGTCGGCGGATCGTGCGCCAGCGTCGGAAGTCGGCCTAACCCTTCCTCGTCTTCACGGTCGTCGTGGTCTTCGGCGACGCAGCCCGGGTCGCGTTCTGGCCGAGGGTGCAGGGGAACGGGTTCCAGGGTTCGGACTGCAGGTTCGTGTAGACGTCCGCCGGGATGGTCGGTGCGGTCGGTGCGGTGGTGGTCGTCGTGGCGGACCCGGGCGACGACGACGCCGCCACGCTGAGCTCGGAGCCGGCGACCAACAGCGAAACGGAATGGCCGCTCAGGCTCGGGTCGGCGACTTCGGTGACGGGCCCGTGTAGCACCGACGAGAGGGCGTTGGCCGCCTCGTGCCCGCTCGGTCCATAGAGGATCTCCGACGCCGCGCCCGGTGCCAGCGGCGACGAGGCATCCCCGATGGCGGTCACGTTGAATCCCTGTGCCGTGAGCGCCGCCGCCGTGCTGTGCGCGATGCCGTTCACCGCCGAAGCGTTGAGGACGGTCACGTCCACCTGGCGGTGCGCCTCCGTCGGCACGGTCGTGGTGGACGCCGCTGATTTGGTACCGGTCTTGACCGGAGTGACCGGCGGCGCATGGGCGGTCCCGATCTGGTTGAAAGCGTCGATCATGGCGTGGGCGTAGGGCTGCGCCTCCTCCAGCACGTCGGCTCCGCCGTCGGTGACATACGCGACCGTGGGCAGCGTCTCGGTCACGAGCTGCGACGACGGGAGCCCGCGGAAGTCCTCAGCGATGTGCAAGAGGTCACCCTGGCTGAGGGTGTCGTCGATGGTGAGGTTGCCCACGGCGGCACCGATGAACGCGTTGATGGTGAAGGGGTTGGTGATGGAGGCGGTGACCTTGGCCAGGACGGCCCGGAAGAAGGCGTCCTGTCGTTGGATACGGCTGAAATCGGATTGGCCGTCGTAGACCCACTCGCCGTTCGAGTCCTCGTAGTAAAGGTGCCGGCTGCGCACCAGCTGCAGCGCCACTGTCCCGTTCACCACCTGGCATCCCGTCGTGGTCACGTCGAGCCCGGTGTACGCGTCTTTGACCGGGGTGGGGAAGTCCATGGTGATGCCGCCCAAAGCGTTCACCATGCCCGAGAACCCCGGGAAGTCCACCGACATGTAGTTATTGATCGGGATTCCCAGGACCTGCTCGATGGTCTGCACGAGAAGGTCGGGGCCCGAATTGAATGCGGCGTTGATGCGGTTCATGCCTGAGACCCCGTTGACGTGGCCCGGGATGTCGACCCACAGGTCGCGTGGGATGGACAGGATTGTGACGGTCTTGGCGGCCGGGTCGAACCGGGCCACCATCGTCACGTCGCTGCGCTGTCCGCCGGCGTTGGCCTCGTTGCCGAAGGCGTTGACCTGCGTCTGGTTGTTGTCGCTGACGAAGGCGCGTGTGTCCGAGCCGACGAGGAGCAGGTTGAAGGGCTTGCCCGGCGGGGCCGGCGCCGCCAAGTGCTTGGCGTGGATCTTCTTGATCTGGTCGAAGCGGTAATTGGCATAGAGGTAGAGGCCACCCACGCCAACGGCAGCGATCAGGAGGATGAAGGACAGCGCGTACAAGATCCGGCGGCGCCACCGGTGGCGGTGCCTCTTCTCCTTCCGTTGTGACTTCCTGAGCGCGGCCTGGAGGTTCGACCGGGACGATGAGGACCCTGGAGGCACCTCCTCGGCGTCGGCGGGCTCGAGCGTCTCTGGCTGATCGGGGGCCAAGAGCAGAAAACTACCTGGCAGAACGGTCCGGTAACCTGCGCCGGTGCATTTCGACCTGCCCGACGAACTCCTCGAACTGCGCGACTCGGTGCGGCGACTGGCTCAGGACAAGATCAAGCCACGGGCCCGGCAGATCGACAAGGAGGGTGCTTACCCGACTGATGTCTTCGAGGCGTTCCGCGCCGCAGGCCTCCTCGGGCTGTGCATCCCCGTCGAATACGGAGGATCGGGTGCGGGCATCCTCGGGCTGGCGCTTGCCATCGAGGAGGTGGCCAAGTACTCCAACACGGCGGCGCTCATGCTCCTCTTGACCCGGCTGCCCACGGGGCCGGTCATGATCGCCGGGACCGAGGAGCAGAAGACGCGGTATCTGCCGGGCATCGGAGACGGTTCGCTGAGGGCGGCTTTCGGGCTTTCCGAGCCCCAGGCGGGCAGCGATGTCATGGGGATGCGCACCCGGGGCGTGCCCGATTCGGGCTCGGAGGGAGGCTGGGTGCTCAACGGCACCAAGTGCTGGATGTCCGGGGTGCGCGAGGCGGACTGGTACACCGTCTTCGCCAAGACGAGCGACCCCACGAGCCGGGCCCATGACTCGGTCACCGCATTTATCGTCGAGCGCGCCTGGGACGGAGTCGCCGTCGGTCGCACCGATCACAAGATGGGGGTGCGCGGGGTCGACACCGGCGAGCTCGTCCTCAGCGACGTCCACGTCCCCGGGGAGAACGTGATCGGCGAGGTGGGCGGCTTCCGGTTGGCCATGCTTGGACTCAACGCCATGCGGCCAATCGTGGCGTCGCGAGGAATTGGTCTTGCCGAGGGTGCCTTGATGTATGCCACCGAGTACGTCCAGCAGCGGGCGGCCTTCGGCAAGACCATTGCGGACTTCCAGGGGATCCAATGGGAGATCGCCAAGTGCGCCGTGGACATCGAGGCCGCCCGGTTGCTGACGTACAGGGCAGCGGTGCTCGCCGACGCGGGGAAGTTCACCAAGGAGTACGTCCCGTTGCTCTCCATGGCCAAGTACCACGCCACCGAGCTGGCCGTGCGCGCCTCGTCACTCGCTGTCCAGTTGCTGGGCGCGGCCGGCTACATGGAAGATCACCCGACCGAGCAGTGGTACCGCGACGCCAAGCAGCTCACCATCGTGGAGGGCACCTCGCAGGTGCAGCTCGGGCTCATCGCGCGCGGCGTGCTCGACCGGGACCTGTGGTGGGACTGAGCTGGCCCGAGGTCCTGGCCCGCCTGTCGCGGCGGGAATCGCTCACCCCCATGGAGGCCGAGGCGACGCTGGGCGTGGTGCTCGCCGGCGAGGCCACCCCCGCCCAAGTGGGTGCCTTCCTCGCGCTGCTGCACGCCAAGGGCGAGACCGCAGAGGAGGTGACGGGGCTCGCCCGGGCGATGGTCGACGCCGCCGTGCCCTGCCCACTCGGAGACCAGCGCGGCGGTCCGGTGGTCGACTTGGTCGGGACGGGTGGTGACCGGCTGGCCAGCATCAACGTGACCACGCTCGCGGCGTTCATCACCGCGGGGTGCGGCGTGCCCGTGTGTAAGCACGGAAACCGGGCCGCATCGTCGTCGGTGGGCACGGCCGACGTGCTCGAGGCCCTCGGCGTGGCCATCGAGGTCGGCCCCGAGGGGGTGGCGCGCTGCGTGGCGGAGGCGGGCATGGGTTTCTGCTTCGCCCAGCGCTTCCACCCGGCCATGCGGTTCGTGGGGCCGGTGCGCAAGGAGTTGGGCGTCCCGACGGTCTTCAACTACCTCGGGCCGTTGACCAACCCGTCGCGGACCAGGCACCAGCTCGTCGGGGTGAGCGACCCGGCCATAGGCCCGGTGATGGCGGGTGTGTTCGGTGCCACGGGGAGCCGCCGGACTTTCATCGTGCACGCGGACGATGGGCTCGACGAGCTGAGCGTCACGACCCCGTCGAACGTGCTCGAGGTGCGCGGTGACGGCTCGGGGGACTACCAGCTGACCGGATGGCGGGTCGACCCGGCGGAACTGGGGTTCGCCCCGGCGACGATGGCGGACCTGCGGGGCGGGGACGCCGCCTTCAATGCCCACGTCATCCGCTCGGTGCTCGAAGGGGAGCTCGGCGCCCGTCGCGACATTGGCGTGCTCAACGCCGCCGCCGCCCTCATGGTGGCGGGACGGGTGGACGACCTCGAGAGTGGCGTGGTCCAGGCCTCAGAGGCACTGGACAGCGGGCGGGCGGTCGGCGTGCTCGAGGCACTGGTCGTTACGTCGCAAGAAGAGCTGCGCCGGCGGCCGGACTGACCCGCCACGCGCGGCGAGGTGCATGCGCCGCCGGGTCGAGTGCAGGCGAATCGGGGTGGCACAACGCGATGACACACCCCCCGAAGCCGCCGCCGCTCATGCGGGCGCCGAGCACGCCGGGCTGTGCGAGCAGGTGCTCGACCAGTTGGTCGACCGCCGGCACGGAGACCCGGTAGTCGATCGCCAGGCTGCGGTGACCTTCGGTCATCACTGCGCCGAGTGCGGTCAGGTTGCCCCGCCCCAAGAGGCGCTCCGCCTCGCGCACCCGGGCACACTCGGTGACCACGTGCCGCGCCCGGCGGCGCAGCACGGGATCGACCAGCGCGCTCGAGATCGCCGAGCTCACAGGTGCCGAGGGGCTGGCCGAGGATGTGGGCGGCTCGCTCGCACTCGGCCCGCCGTGTGGCGTAGGGCGTGCTGGTGAGCAGCCGGGGAGTCTCGCTGTGGACGACGACGAACGCGGCGTCCGGCGGGACCGGGATCGGGCGCGACTCCAGGGTGGCGAAGTCGAGGCGGAGGGCGTGGCCCGCGGTGGCGGCGCTGATCGTCAGAGGATCGAGCAGGCCCACGTGTGCTCCCGCGGCGCGTTCGGCCTCCTGGCAGTCGCGCGCGAGGGCCAGCGCATCGGGGTCGTGGCCGAGCGTGAGCAGGAGCGCGACGGAGAAGGCGGCGCTCGAGGACAGGCCCGCACCGACCGGGAGCGTGCTCGTCACCCGGACGGTCCCGCCCGAAGGAGGTCGTTGCAGCCGGAGGAGTCCGGCCGCCAGGGCGGCCGCTTGGGGAACCGGGGCGGTGTCTCCCAAGGCGATCTCCATCGGCTGGTCCGGGAACTGGTCCGAGTCGATCCCGACCAGGAAGCTGCCGGGTTTGGGCGTGAAGGTGACCTCGGTGGCGAGGTCGACGGCCATCGGCAGCGAGAGGCCCCCGTTGTAGTCGGTGTGGTCGCCGATGATCGTCACTCGTCCGGGTGCGCGGGCCGTCGGCACCTCCCCAGCTTGGCCCAGGGCGGGCCGGCTTGACCGCCGTGGGAGGCTCGGGTCACGATCCTGCGGTGACAGACCGCAGTGGACCGCTGAGCGGGATCAAGATCATCGAGCTGGCGGGGATCGGGCCGGCACCGTTCACCTGCATGATGCTCGCCGACGCCGGGGCCCAGGTCTTGCGCCTCGAGCGCGCCGCACCGGGTGCGGTCGAGCGAGGCGCGGAGCGTCGTGCGGCGGCCGCGGGGCCGTACTGGGACCTCCTGAACCGGTCGCGGCCGTCGGTCGGGATCGACCTGAAGAACCCCGACGCCGTCGAGCTCCTCCTCGACCTGGTGGAGCAGGCGGACGGGCTGATCGAGGGGTTCCGGCCCGGTGTGGCCGAGCGGCTCGGGGTCGGCCCGGAGCCGTGCTTCGCCCGCAACCGCCGGCTGGTCTACGGCCGCATGACGGGTTGGGGCCAGGATGGTCCGATGGCCTCGATGGCCGGACACGACATCGATTACATCGCCATCGGTGGCGCGTTGTGGTCCCTGGGCCGGGCCGACTCGGCGCCGGTGCCGCCGCTCAACCTGGTGGGGGACTTCGGCGGCGGCGGGATGCTGCTGGCGTTCGGCATGGTGGCGGCGCTGTTCGAGGCCGCCCGCTCGGGCCAGGGACAGGTGGTCGACGCCGCCATGGTCGACGGCGCGGCCTGTCTCATGACGATGATCCACGCGTTCCACCTGGGTGGCATGTGGAACGAACAGCGCGGCGCCAACATGCTCGACACGGGGGCGCCCTACTACGAGGTCTACGAGACGGCGGACGGGCAGTGGATGGCCGTGGGCGGCATCGAGACCCAGTTCTATGCGGCGCTCCTGGAGGGGTTGGGGCTCGCCGGTGATCCCTCCCTGCCCGCGCAACAGTCACGGGAGGACTGGCCGGCGATGAAGGAGCGCTTCGCCGCCGTGTTCAGGACCAAGACCCGCGACGAATGGACGGCGAAGTTCGACGGCACCGACGCCTGCGTCGTTCCGGTGCTCTCGCCGTGGGAGGCGCACCGGCACCCGCACAACGTGGCGCGCTCTACTTTTGTGGAGGTCGACGGAGCCGTGCAGCCGGCTCCCGCACCACGCTTCTCGCGGACGCCCTCGGTCGTGTCGCGACCGCCGTCGCCCCCTGGTTCGGACACCGTGTCGGGGCTGGTCGAGTGGGGCGTCGACGAGGAAGCCGTCACCAAGTTGCGGGCGTCGGGGGCGCTGAGTTAGCCGCCTCCAACCCAGACCGAGGCGCAGTGCAGGTTGCGACCGTGTAGCGTTCCGCGTGAGCGTCGAACGGCAGGTGGACACGGCGGGCAGGCCGGGCAGGCCGGACAGGGCGGACACGATTGCATCGAGGTCGAGTGTGAACACCGCAACGCAGAGATCCCGGAGTGGTGGCCTCGGGCAGGAGGGACGGCAGCGCAACGGCAGGCTCGCTATCGTCACCAGCGTCTTCTTGGCGGCGGTGACCGCGGGCGGCGTCTTGCTGTCCGGAATCGGCGGTGTCGCGGGAGCTGCCCCTTCAACCGCCTCCCAGGCGGCCCAACAGGAGGCGGTGGCGTCCTACCAGGCGCTGCAGCAGAACTTCTACCAACCCCCTCATTCTCTCTACGGCGACGTGTCCTCGCGTTCGTGCGGCTCATACGCGTGCCTTTGGCCGTATACGAACGCGACGGCGGGGACGTTCTACCTGTACGGGACCCCGGCCGGGTCGGCCTACTCTTCTGACACGAAGGCACGGCTGGTGGGGTTGGCCCATTACGCCGACTCCATGGAGGTCTCGCCAACCGGCCTGCCCCAGCCGCCCGCCCACGAGTCGGGTGTGGCACCGCCCCTCGGCACCGGCGGTGCCACCTACTACGACGACAACGGGTGGACGGGGCTCGACCTGATCCACATCTATCTCCAGACACACAATTCGAACGACCTCACGCTCGCCCAGGACGAGTTCAACTTCGCCGTCACGGGCTGGGACACCAGCACCACCGACGGCTGCCCGGGCGGGGTCTTCTGGGAGGACGTGGCCGGCAGTCAGCGCAACGCCACCGCCAACGGGGCGAATGCCGAAGTCGGCGTCGAGCTGAGCCGACTGACCGGGAACACATCGGACCTGTCCTGGGCGACCCAGATGTACGACTGGGTGGTGACCTGCCTCGGCACCGCGAGTGGCCTCTACGACGACCACGTCAACCCCGGCGGAAGCGTCAACACGACACTCTGGAGCTACAACCAGGGGGTCATGGTGGGCGCGGGGGCCCTGCTCTACCAGGCGACCAAGAACCGGTCTTACCTGAGCCAGGCCGAGCAGACGGCCGCGGCGGCGGTCGCCTACTTCGGCACCGGCGCGACCCTGACAAGTCAGGGACCGGCCTTCAACGCGATCTACTTCCGTGACTTGTTGCTGCTCAACGAGTTCGTGCCGAACGGGGCCTACGCCGCCGAGGCGGCGAGTTTCGCGTCGACCATGTGGGCGCAGCGACAGGCCACCACTGGTCTCATCGACCCCCAGTACGGCGTGAACGGGACCGCCCCGATGGTCGAGATCTTCTCCATCCTGGCCGGAGCCCATCCGACGCCCTGATCGCGAAGGGCGAACTGCGCTCGGGGACGCAGCTCGTCAGATCTTGACAACGGGGCAGGTGATCGTGCGGGTGATCCCCTCAATCGCCTGGATGTCCCGCACGACCATGCGCCCGAGGTGGTCGATCGTCGGCGCTTCCACACGAGCGATGACGTCGTAGGGCCCGGACACGCTTTCGGCGACGAGGATGCCCTCGATGGCGCCGACCTGCTGGGCCACCTGGGCCGACTTTCCAACGTCGGTTTGGATCAGGACGTACGCGTGGACCGCCACGGCACACCGTACATTGGCGTGGTGGCGATGTCGCCCAAGATCGAGCAGTTCAAGGACATGGCACGGCAGGCCTTTCACGACCTGTTCGACCAGTCCCACCCGATCGGCCGCCTGTCTCTCCTGCAATGCGCGATGCTCGGGGGCGGAACCGTCGTCACCATCTCGCTCGCGGGCTCACTCTTCTTCTCCATCTCGCCCGACGCCGCCGACCACAAGATCCTGCTGTACCTGCTTTTCACGCTGGCCCCCTTCGCCATCGTGTCGCCGCTGCTCGGACCTCTGATCGACCGCAGCCGAGGGGCGCGCCGCCTCATGGTCGTGGCGTCCGCCATCGGCCAGGTGGTGTTGTGCCCCCTGATGGCTACCCACATCCACAGCCTCTTGCTCTTCCCGCTCGCCTTTCTCGTGCTCGTTTGTCAGAAGCTCTATCTCGTGACCAAGGGCGCCCTCGTGCCCGAGATGGCCGCACTCGACGGTTCCGACGCAGAGAGCGAACAAGCCGGTTACGCGACGCTGAACGCGCGGCTGACGCTCCTTGGCACCCTGGCCGGCTTTGTCGCATCCATTCCGGCCGTGATCCTCTACAAGATCGCGGGCTCGCCCGCGGTGCTTGTGTTCGCCACCATCGTGTTCGTGGGTGCCGCGGTGGCCGGCGCCCGGCTGCCGGTCTTGACGAGCCGTCGGGCGGAGCGGCTGTGGACCGACGAGTCGGCCGTGGTGCGCGAGTACGGACAGCCGGGCGAGGCGGTTGCACGCGACCAGGACTTGTTGCGGTTGCAGCCGATCGCCAACCCGGAGGTGATGCTCGGGCTGACCGCGATGTGCATCGTGCGCGGCCTCACCGGCTTCATGACCTTCATGTTGGCTTTCGGGTTGCGACGCATGAAGGGCGTCGGGCTCTACTGGTACGGGCTGGTCCTGGCCGGGAGCGGCGCCGGGGCCATCGTCGGACTCGTCCTGGTGGGGCGGCTGCGCAAACGCTGGACTGAGCAGCAGTTGTTGCTCTCCTCCTTATGGTTGATCGCGATCTCCGCGGCGGGGTGCGCCGTGTGGGGCACGCTCTTGGCGCAGGTGGTGCTCGCCTTCATGGTCGGGCTGTGCGGCGCAGTGGCCCAGCCCTCCTTCGACGCCATGACGCAGCGCTACATCCCCCTGTCGGCGCAGGGGCGGGCCTTCGCACGCTTTGGCATGCGCCAACAGCTGGTATGGGTGGTCGGCTCGCTGATCCCGCTGATCGTCGTCTTCACCCTCCCGCAGGGGGACGCGACGATGGCGGTACTGGCCGCGCTCGGCGGATTGTCCTACGTATCGGGACGGCGCGCGGCGCACGCGCCACGGATCGTGAACAGGGACTACCGCAACCTTGGGGAGGTGGGGGAGGCCGGGAGCTGAGCTCGACCCCGAGGCCGTCAGCCCAGGCGCTGCTCGAGCGTGTCGACCTGTTCGGCGAGCGCCGCCGGCAGCCGGTCGCCGAACTGGGCGTAGTACTCGCGGATGAGTGGGACCTCGGCGCGCCAGCCGTCGGTGTCGACCCGGAGCAGCTCGGTCATGTGTTCGGGAGTTACCTCGAGGCCGTCCGTGTCGATGGCATCGATGGTCGGCAGCACGCCGATGGGCGTGTCGACGCCGTCGGCCTTGTCGGTAACGCGATGGAAGATCCATTCGAGCACGCGCGAGTTCTCGCCGTAGCCGGGCCAAAGGAACTTGCCGTCGGCACCCTTGCGGAACCAGTTGACGTAGAAGAGCTTCGGCAGGGCGTCACGGTCGGGTGCTTCCGCGCCGATGCGAAGCCAATGGGCGAAGTAGTCGGCCATGTTGTAACCGCAGAACGGCAACATGGCGAACGGATCGCGGCGCAGGTTGCCTACGGCGCCGGCCTGGGCCGCCGTGGTCTCAGAGGCCATGATCGAACCGAGGAACACGCCGTGATCCCAGTCGTGGGACTGGAAGACCAGCGGGACCACCGAGGCACGGCGGCCGCCGAAGAGGACTGCGCTGATCGGCACGCCCTTGGGGTCCTCCCATTCGGGTGCGATGGCCGGGTCCTGGGCCGCCGGGGCCGTGAAGCGGGCGTTCGGATGGGCCGCCGTGGTGCCCTTCTGCGGCGTCCACTCCTGGCCCTTCCAATCGGTCAAGTGGGCGGGGGGCTCATGGGTCATGCCCTCCCACCAGATGTCGCCGTCGTCGGTCAGTGCGGTGTTGGTGAAGACGCAGTTCCCGTCGAGCGTGAGGATGGCGTTCGGGTTGGTGTGGGTGTTGGTCCCTGGCGCCACGCCAAAGAAACCGGCCTCCGGGTTGATGGCGTAGAGGCGGCCGTCGGCGCCGAACTTCATCCAGCAGATGTCGTCGCCGATGGTCTCGACCTTCCATCCCTCGATCGTCGGGATGAGCATGGCCAGGTTCGTCTTGCCGCACGCGGAGGGAAAGGCGCCGGCGATGTAGCGGGTTTCGCCCTCAGGGGAGGTGAGCTTCAAGATGAGCATGTGCTCGGCCATCCAGCCGTCATCTCGGGCCATGACCGACGCGATACGCAGCGCGAAGCACTTCTTGCCGAGGAGCGCGTTGCCGCCATAGCCCGAGCCGTAGGAGACGATCTCGCGGGTCTCGGGGAAGTGCACGATGTACTTGTTATCCGCGTTGCAGGGCCACGGGACGTCTTGCTGGCCAGTCTCGAGGGGGGCGCCCACCGAGTGGAGGCAGGGCACGAAGACACCGTCGTCGCCGAGCACTTCGAGAGCTCCGGTGCCCATGCGGGTCATGATCTTCATGGAGACGGCGACGTAGGCCGAGTCGGTCAGCTGGACGCCGATGTGGGCGATGTCCGAGCCCAGCGGACCCATGGAGTAGGGGACGACGTACATGGTGCGCCCCTTCATGCAGCCCTTGAAGAGCCCGTCGAGGGTCTCCCTCATTTCGGCCGGGTCGCACCAGTTGTTGGTCGGGCCGGCGTCGATCTCCTTCTCGGAGCAGATAAACGTGCGGTCCTCAACCCGCGCCACGTCGCCAGGGTCGGAGTGGGCCCAGTAGCTGTTGGGCCGCTTGGCGTCGTTGAGGCGGGTGAACGTGCCGGTGTCGACCAGTTGCTGACAGAGTCGGTCGTACTCGTCGGCGGACCCGTTGCACCATTCGATGCGGTCGGGCGTGGTCAGGGCGGCCACTTCCTCGACCCAGGCCAGAAGTTTCGCGTTCTTCGTGGGCGCCATTGTGAGGGGATCAGCTCCTTCGTCCGACCGGTTTCGGTGGGGTCCAATGCTAGGCATGTGCCGTGGGATCCCCCAAACCTCGGCGCACAACAGCTGTCGCTAGTGAAGATGAGGTTCTAGAGGTTATCCGCGGCACGGTCGGAAACGGAATTGCGGGTTTCGGGCTGCGTGACGACGCCGCCGTGGTGGACCTCTTGGGCAGCCGTTCGGTGGTGGTGTCGGTCGACAGCGTGGTCGAGGGCGTTCACGTGGATCTGTCGGTGTGCAGCCCCGCTGACGTGGGCTGGAAGGCCCTGATGAGAGCCTTGTCCGACCTGGCGGCCATGGGGGCGGTGCCGCTGGGGGCACTGGCCGCGCTCTGCGTTCCCAGCGGTTCGGGCGAAGGTGAGATGGCGGTCGGGGTGATGTCTGGGGTGGCCGAGGCCTCCGCAGCGACCGAGTGTCCGGTCGTAGGGGGCGACCTCTCGGCGGCGGCCGAGCTGGTGGTGGCGGTCACCGTCCTCGGGACGCTCAACGGGGATGGCGACGCGGTGCCCCGCTCGGGGGCGCGGCCGGGGGACGTCGTCCTGGTGACGGGGCCCTGTGGCCTGTCGGCGGCAGGGTTGCGCGAGCTGCGCAGTGACTCGGGTCCTGGATCGGGCTCGAGTTCGGGTCTGGGCGATGCCTACCGGCGGCCGAGAGCCCGCTTAGGGGAGGGTCTCGCCGCTAGCCGGGCCGGAGCGCACGCCATGATCGACGTGTCCGACGGGTTGGCGCTCGATTTGCACCGGTTGGCCGACGCGTCGGAGGTCGGCTTCGAGCTCGATGAGGTGCCGGTCGCGGAGGGCGCAACGATGGAGGAGGCGCTCGCCGGCGGGGAGGACTACGAGTTGCTGATCGCCGTGGGCGTCGCGGATGCGCCGGGTCTGTTCGACGCTTTTGCCTCGGGCGGGCTGCGTCCACCGATCAGGATCGGCGCGTTCACCGAGGACCCCGGAGTACGTAGCCTCGCCGGGCGTCCGCTCGAGCGGCTGGGGTGGCAGCACCGGGTGGGGTAGTGAGAACTGGAACGGAGCGGCGTGGAAGCGTCCTTTTAGCCTGTCCGAGCTGGGAGCTATCCGAGCTGCGTGACCCCGCAGGGTGCCTTCCAAATTCTGTATATGAAACCTTCCAAAACCAGGGGGGTTTACGGAAGGATAATGCCGATAACCTTCTGTAATCGGGCCAATTGCGGAAGGTTACGTATACGCCTGCGGAAGAGTCTCCCGGGCCGCTGCCCTCAAGACTCTCTCTGAGACCGGGCCCTCGAGCGAAGCGGCCTGCCGTTGCAAGGCACGGCGGACGTCTCGCGTCCGCCGGGAGGATCAGCCGGCGGCGGTTTCGTGCGTTCGTCGCGGCGGCTTGGTCACCTTGCCCGCCCGGATGCACGACGTGCAGACGTGAAGGCGCTTCGGCGCGCCGTCGACAACCGCCCGGACCCGCTGCACGTTGGGGTTCCACCGCCGCTTGGTGCGCCGGTGCGAGTGGCTCACGTTCATGCCGAACGAGGGCTTCTTGCCGCAGATCTCGCACACAGCTGCCATCGATGAACCTTCCTTGGGGGAGACCGCGGTCGTCCGACCACGCAGGCCTTCACGAACGGCCCAAAGGTTAGCATCCCCAACCATGACCTCCTCGGCGACCCTGGGCGCCGACGAACTGCGCGCCATCATGGGGGGCTATCGGGATGCGCTGCGGTTGCATCAGACCGACATCAATCGGCTCAACGTCTATCCGGTGCCCGACGGCGACACCGGGACCAACATGGCCCTCACGTTGGAGTCCGTCGTCGCCGAGCTGGCGGACGTCGAGCCCGGTCTCGGCCTGGCCGGGGTCTGCACGGCTATTGGGCATGGCTCCTTGATGGGCGCCCGGGGGAATTCGGGCGTGATTCTGTCCCAGCTCCTCCGGGGGATGAGCGAGCGGATGGGATCGGCCGGGGAAGGCGGCGTCGGGCCCGACCTGCTGGTGGACTCCATGACCCACGCCTCCGAGCTGGCCCGCCGAGCCGTCGTGCGGCCGGTGGAGGGCACCATCTTGACGGTGGCCTCGGCAGCCGCCGCCGGGGCCGCCAACGGGTCTGGCCTGCTCGGCGTCGTGGAGAGCGCCCGGAGCGAGGCGGCCGACGCGCTCGCCCGGACGCCAGACATGCTGCCGGTGCTGGCCCAGGCCGGCGTGGTGGACGCCGGGGGCGCCGGTTTCCTCCTCCTGCTCGATGCGTTCCTCCATGTCCTCGACGGCCGCCCCCTGCCCGAGCCCTCCGGTGTCGCGGCGCCGGATCTGGCCGCGTTGAACGGGAGCTGGACCGCCGGTGGGGCGACCGACAGCCTCGACGAGGCGAAGGTCGACGGGGATCGCTCCGTCGGCGACCTGCGTTACGAGGTGATGTATCTGCTTCATGCGCCCGACGACTCCATCGAGGCCTTCAAGGAGGTCTGGGCGGGCATCGGCGACTCCATCGTCGTCGTTGGCGGCGAGGGTCTGTGGAACTGCCACATCCATACCAACGACATCGGCGCGGCCGTCGAGGCGGGCGTGGACGCCGGGCGTCCCCAGCGGATCCGGGTCACCGACCTCGACGAGCAGGTCGAAGAGGAACGCTGGGTGCGAGAAAGCGTGGGTGCCCCGGGGGCGGGGCCGAGTGTCGAGGGGACCGGGCCGCCTCCGACGACCAGCGTCGTGGCCGTCGTCTCGGGTGACGGCATCGGGCGCATTTTCCGCTCGCTCGGAGTGCACCACCTCGTCGTCGGTGGTCAGACGATGAATCCCGCCACCGCTGACCTGGTCAAAGCCGTCGAAGCGGTCCCCTCCGACCAGGTGGTGATCCTGCCCAACAACAAGAACATCCGTCCCGTGGCCGAGCAGGTCGACCAACTGAGCACCAAGGAGGTCCGAGTCGTGGCCACGGGCTCCATCGTGGAGGGTTTCGCCGCCCTGCTCGCCTACGACCCGGCGGCGACGGTGGACGCCAACGTCGCCTCCATGGCCGAGTCGGCGACCCGCGTCGTTCCGGCCGAGGTGACGCGGGCCGTGCGCGACACAGTCACCGACGTCGGCGAGGTTCACGAGGGCGACTACATCGGGATCTCACGCGACGGGGTGGTGGCGATCGCAGACAACCCCGTCGTGTGCACCCGCCTCCTCCTCAGCCGTCTGCTCGACGAGTCGCACGAGCTCGTCACCTTGATCGAGGGCGAAGGGGCACGGGTCGCGGACACGAGGAGGATCGAGGAATGGCTCTCCGAGGAATATCCCGACGTCGTGCTCGAGGTGCACCAGGGCGGACAGCCCCTCTACCCGTACCTGCTCGGGATTGAGTAACGGCCGCACCCTTCGCGACCTGAGCGGCCGGCCCGCGTCGGTGCTCGAGTCGGTGTCGGAGCGCAAGGCGGCCCGGCTGGCGGAGTACGGCGTCGAGTCGGTCCTCGACCTCTTGACGACCTACCCGCGGCGGTACATCGACCGGACGCGCCAGGCCGACGTCTCGGGCCTCGAAGTAGGCGACGAGGCCGCGGTGTTGGCGTCGGTGCAGTCGGTTCGTTCGCGGCGGGCCCGGAGCGGGCGCGCGGTCGTAGAACTGACCGTGCGCGACGACACGGGCCGCTTGGCCGTCGTCTTCTTCAACCAGCCCTGGCGGGCGAAGCAGCTCGAGGGGGACACCGAGGCGATATTTTTCGGCAAAGTCGGCGAGTATCGGGGCGCGCGCCAGATGGTCAACCCGGTGGTCGACGTCGTGGCGGGCGTGACGCCGGGCCGGCGGACGCTGCGCATCCTTCCCGTGTACCCCGCCTCGGCCAAGGCGGGGCTGACATCGTGGGAGATCGGAGAGTTCGTGGAGGAGGCGCTGGCGCGCGCGGGCGAATTCGCGGACCCGCTGCCGCCCACAACCCGGTCGGCACTCAGTCTGTGGGACCGGACCGAGGCGTTCCGTGCCATTCACGTCCCCGAGTCGATCGACGTGGTCGAACCGGCACGGCGGCGGCTGGTGTTCGATGAGCTCCTCCGGCTGCAGTTGGCGCTGGTGTTGCGGCGCCGTGCCTTCGAGGTGAACGCCCGCGCGTTGCATCACGACGTGTCGCCGCGTGAGGTCACGGGATCGGTCACCGACACTCTCGTGGCGCGCTTTTTGACCGGACTGCCCTACGAGCTCACGAAGGCCCAGCGACGGGCGCTCGCCGTGATCGTGGCCGACATGGCGGGGCCCTTCCCCATGCACCGCCTCCTCCAGGGCGACGTGGGGTCGGGCAAGACGGTCGTCGCGCTCGCGACTTTGCTGGCGGCAGTGCAGAGCGGGTACCAGGGCGCGCTCATGGTGCCGACCGAGGTGTTGGCGGAGCAACACTTCTCGGCGGTGCGCGCCCTCCTGGGCGACCTGGAGGGTCCTGGCGGCATGGCGGGGGGCGAAGTGCGGGTCGAACTGCTCACGAGCCGCGTGAAGGGGAAGGCGCGCGCTGCGCTCCTCGACGGCCTCGCATCGGGCGCCGTCGGCATCGTCGTTGGGACGCACGCGTTGTTGACCGAGGAGGTCGCCTTCGGGTCGCTCGGGTGCGTCGTGATCGACGAGCAGCATCGCTTCGGCGTGGAGCAGCGAGCGACGCTGCGGGCCAAGGGGGCGGTCGGCGACCCCGATCTGCTCGTGATGACGGCCACCCCTATCCCGCGTACGGCGGCCATGGTGATCTTCGGCGACCTCGACCTGACCACACTCGACGAGCTGCCCCCCGGGCGCAGCCCGGTGACGACGGAATGGCTGCCCGGAGAAGGCCACATCGGCCACGAACAGGCCTGGGCGCGGGTGCGCTCGGAGGTAGCGGCGGGCCATCGGGCCTTCGTCGTCTGTCCGCTGGTGGGGGAGTCCCTGCGCGTCGAGGCCAAGTCGGCCACTGAGGAGTACGAGCGACTGGCGGCAGGCGAGCTGGCCGGCCTGAAGGTCGGGCTCATGCACGGACAGATGGCGTCCGCCACCCGTGAGGAGGTCATGGACCGCTTCCGGGCCGGTGAGTTGGCGGTGTTGGTCGCGACGACGGTGATCGAGGTCGGGGTCGACGTGCCCGAGGCGACCGTGATGATCGTCGAGAGCGCCGACCGCTTCGGGATCGCGCAGCTGCACCAGCTGCGGGGCCGGGTCGGGCGGGGCTCCCTCGCCAGCTGGTGCTATCTGCTCGGCGGCGAGGAGGGCAACGAGCGGCTGGCGGCGGTCGCGGCCTCGACCGACGGGTTCGTCCTGGCCGAGGTGGACCTGCGGGTTCGCGGCGAAGGGACCCTGCTGGGTGCCCGGCAAAAGGGGCAGAGCGACCTGCGCCTGGCTTCGTTGACCGACCCGGGCGATCTGGCCCTGCTCGAAGAGGCCCGCCGCGTCGCCACCACCCTGGTCGACGAGGACCCGCAGCTTGAGGCGCACCTCGGTTTGGCTGATGAGGTCAAGCTCCTGCTCAGCGAGGACGAGGGCGAGTACCTCTTCAAGAGCTGAATACCCCTTCGACGGTTGGCCGCCCGTAGGGTGGAGCCGATGCGCGTCATCGGAGGCCGGAGCCGCGGGCGCCGGCTGGCCGCCAAGCTCCCCACCACGGTGCGGCCGACGTCGGACCGGGTGCGTGAGGCCATCTTCGACATCTTGGGCTCGCTCGGCGGGGTTGAGGAGCTCCACGTCGTCGACCTGTTCTGCGGCAGTGGTGCACTCGGGGTCGAGGCGCTGTCCCGGGGCGCCGCGTCGGCCACCTTCGTCGACCTCAGTCCCGACGCTCTCGAAGCCGTGCGCACGAACCTTCGTGCGGTCGGGCTGGGCGACGAGGCGGTCACCCTGGTGCGGGCTTCGCTCCCTGGGTGGCTGCAGTCCGGGGCGGCGCGGGACTTCGACCTCGCGCTGTGCGACCCCCCCTACGACTTCGCCGACTGGCCGGCGTTGCTCGATGCGCTGCGGGCGCAGGTCGTCGTGATGGAGTCCGCCGAACCGATCCCGCTCCCCGCGGACAGCTGGGTGAGCACGAGGGAGCGCCGGTACGGCGGTACGCTCGTCACCGTGGCTCATCGCAACGGTTCGGCTTCGTGAAGGTCGGCCTCTTCCCGGGCTCCTTCGACCCCTTTCACAACGGGCATCTGGAGATCGTCGAGCGGGCGAGCCGACTCTTCGACGAAGTGGTGGTGGCCGCGCTGCGCAACCCCCAGAAGAGCGCGGCACTCTTCGATCTGGAGGAGCGCCAGGCCATGCTCGAGGAGGTGGTGGCGCATCTCCCGTCGGTCCGGATCGTCTCCGTGTCGACCCTGCTGGTCAACGTCGCGCGCGACGTGGGGGCCTCGGCGATAGTGCGGGGGTTGCGCGCCGTGTCGGACTTCGAGGCCGAGATGCAGATGGCCCAGATGAACAACCACCTCTCCGGTGTCGAGACGATCTTCATCCCGACGAGCCCGGAGTACTCGTTCATCGCCTCCAAGCTGGTCCGCGAAGTGGCGCGCTTCGGAGGTGATGTGTCGGCCTTCGTGCCCCCGGTGGTGGCCAAGCATCTGGTGGCCAAGTACGAGGGGGAGCAGCAGCACCACGAGGACGGTGACCGATGAGCGACCAGTTCCTCGACGTCGAGGAGGAGCCGCCGGTCGAGGAGACCGGCATCGAGTCGACTCTGCACAAATTGCTCGATCTGATGGCGAACGCGAAGTCGATGCCGCTGTCCTCGTCGGTGATGGTGTCGCGCGAAGAGGTGACCTCGCTCGTGCAAGCCGCCCTCGCCGCACTGCCCGAGGAGCTCCGCCAGGCGCGCTGGCTCTTGCGTGAGCGAGAGGAGTTCATGGCGGAACGCACCCGCGAGGCGGAGGCGCTGATGAGCGAGGTCCGGGCCCAGGCCGAGCACATGGTGCAGCGCACCGAGATCGTCCGCCAGGCCAACTCGGTGGCCCAGCGCATTCTCGACGACGCCAACGAAGAAGCGCGCGCCCTGCGCCATCAGGCCGAGGACTTCGTCGACACCAAGCTGGCCGGCATGGAGATCGTGCTGGATCGCCTCACCCGGACCGTGCAGGCCGGCCGGGCCAAGCTGGCCGCCCCACTGGTGGAGGCCGCCGCGACCGAGGACCAGGGAAGCCGAACGGAGGAGGACGGCTTCTTCGACCAGGACCAGTCGTAATGGGCGACGATCCGTTCATCGTCCACGTGGCGCGGCTGCGCCGCTCGCCCCGGCAGCGCCTGCACGAGGTGCGGCGGGGGGAGGTGGCCCTGGCCGGGCCGCTCCACGAGGCCGGGATCGACCCCGGGCGCAGCGTCGTGCCCCCCGGCGCGGAGGTCGAGGTGGACGTGACCCTCATCCCCTTTGGCGGCGGCATCCAGGTCGAGGGCACGGTGACCGCACCCTGGGTCGGCATCTGCCGGCGCTGCGCCGAGCCGCTGTCGGGGGAGCTGCACATCCCTGTGCAGGAGCGCTATGCCGAGGCCCCTTTGGCGGGGCCGTCGGACGAGGAGATCTACCCCATCGTCGACGACGACATCGACTTGGGGCCCCTTCTGCGCGACGCGGTCGTGCTCGAGTTGCCCATGGCACCGCTGTGCCGGGACGACTGCGCCGGACTGTGCCCCCAGTGCGGGGCGAACCGCAACGAGGGCGATTGCCAGTGCGTTGCGCCGCGCGATCCCCGGTGGGCTAACCTCGACGTGCTCCGGTAGCTGCTTTCCTGCGGTCCGTACCGTCGAGAGAATCGAAACCGTCGTAACCGTAGCCCCCGCAAGCCTCGAAGCGAACACCCGGAGCGCCCCGAACCGATCGTTGGAGACCGTCCATGGCTGTCCCGAAGAAGAAGAAGTCCAAGGCCAAGGGCCGCAGCCATCAGGCGGCGGCGTGGCGCCTCGGCCGGCCCGCCCGCAGTGTGTGCCCGCACTGTCAGGCGTCCAAGACGCCCCACGTCGTCTGCCCGAGCTGCGGCTGGTACAAGGGGCGCCAAGCGGTCGAGGTCGACTGACTTGAGCCGTCGCGGCGAGCGTCCCTCACCCGAGACGCTGGCCACGCTCCCCGTCGCCGTCGACGCGATGGGGGGCGACAAGGCACCGGGAGAGGTCGTCGCGGGTGCCCTCCGGGCCACCGAGCAGCACGGCGTGACAGTGGTGCTGGTGGGGCCGCCCGAGCAGGTGGGTGACACCCTTGGCCTGGACCTGGTGCCCTGCACCGAGGTCATCGGCATGGATGAGGACCCGGCCGGCGGGGTCCGCCGCAAGAAAGACTCCTCGCTGGTGCGGGCCGCCGAGCTGGTGCGCGACGGCAAGGCGTCGGCCATGGTCTCCGCAGGCAACACCGGGGCGACGATGGCCGCCGCCCTCCTGCGCATGGGCCGCCTGCCCGGTGTCGTGCGGCCCTGCATCGCCACCCCGCTGCCCCGGCTGGGGCGCACGCCGGCCGTCCTGGTCGATGCCGGCGCCAACGCTGAGTGCACGCCCGCCATGCTGGTGCAGTTCGCGCAGATGGGCGCCGCCTACGTCTCGGCCCGTTTCGGCACCGAGTCACCGTCGGTCGGGCTCCTCTCGATCGGGGAGGAGCCCACGAAGGGCACGCCGCTGGTCAAGGAGACCCACGGCTTGCTCGCAGCCGCGGCCGGCGCAGAACGGGGTGGGAGCGAGCGGTGCTTCGAGTTCGTCGGGAACCTGGAAGGGCGGGATCTCCTACCCTCGCCGGCCGACGTCATCGTCACCGACGGATTCACCGGGAACGTGGCGCTCAAGACGCTCGAAGGCTCTTTGCGCTTCCTCTTCGACACGATGCTGGGCGTCTTCGGGACCGACGACGCCACCCGGGAGGCGGCTGGTGTCCTGCTCCCGCATCTCCTCCCGCTGGCGGCCCAGTTCGAACCGGAGAACACCGGCGGGGCGATGCTGCTCGGAACCGACGGCATCTGTGTCATCAGCCACGGTTCCTCCAACGCCACCGCGATGATGAACGCGGTGCTGGTTGCCCACGAGTGCGCGACGCGGGGCTTGGCCGACCATGTGGCGGCCGCGGTGCGCTCCGGCGATCTTGCGTAAAAGGCCAGTTCAGAGGCCATAAACGGGCGGTTACGGCGCTCGGACGCCTACACTGGTGCGCGTGCCAGCCGAAACCCACACGAATCAGGGCCCACTGGACCGCAAAGGGGTGTTCGAGCTGATCAGGGACCAGCTGGCTGACATCTTGGAGACGGATCCCTCGTCGATCACCGAGGGTGCCTCCTTCGTCGAGGATCTCGACGCCGACTCGCTGGCTCTGATCGAGCTGGTAGAAGCCCTCGAAGAGGAGCTGGGGGAGCGCACGGTGGGTTTCCGTATCGACGACGAGGATCTTGAGGACCTGCGCACGGTCCGGGACGCTGTTGACTACGTCTACGCCAAGCTCGAGGGGGGTTGAGGCCGGCGCTGAGGGGGCGGCCGCACTGGCCGAGCGACTGGGCCACACCTTCAGCGACCTGAGCCTCCTCCGGCACGCCCTCGCGCACCGCAGCTGGTGTGGTGAGCAGGAAGGCGGCGCACCCTCCAACGAGCGCCTCGAGTTCCTCGGTGACGCCGTCCTGGGCCTCGTCGTGGCCGGCTACACCTTCGAGCGGTACCCCGAGTTTGCAGAGGGGAAGCTGGCCAAGGTTCGCTCGGCCGTGGTCAACGCCCGCGTACTGGCGCAGGTGGCCGGGCGGCTCGGGATCGGTGAGGTCCTCCTGTTGGGACGTGGGGAGGAAGGGTCAGGTGGCCGCACCAAGGCCTCGATCCTGGCCGACGCCTTCGAGGCCATCCTCGGCGCCGTCTACCTCGACGCCGGCTGGGAGGCGGCCCAGCAGCTGGTGCTGCGCGAGCTGGGTGACGCCATCGCGCGGGCCGGCGAGGAGCCCGACGACTTCGACCACAAGAGCAGGCTGCAGGAGAAGGCGGTGCGGGACGGCGAGGGGACGCCGCGCTACGTGGTGGTGGGCTCCGGCCCGGACCATGACCGGGCCTACGTGGCCGAGGTGTTCCTGGGCGGGACGCTGCGGGGAACCGGCGAAGGGCGATCCAAGAAGGACGCCGAGCAGGAGGCCGCCCGAGCGGCTTGGGAGGAGCTGACCGGTGCCTGAACTGCCCGAGGTCGAGACCCTGCGCCAGGACCTGGCGCGCGAGGTCGTCGGCCGCAAGATCAAGTCCGTGGCGGTGGCCAACGGGCGCTCCGTGCGTCGCCACCCCTCGGCCAAGCATTTCCGCGCCCTGCTCGAGGGGCGCACCATCAAGAGTGTGGGGCGGCTGGGCAAGTACCTGCTGCTGACGCTGGACAGCGGGGACACGCTGGTCGTGCATCTCGGAATGAGCGGGCAGCTGCTGCGGGTGAAGTCACCCAAGGACCCCAAGCCCAAGCACACCCACGTCGTCGTCACCTTCACCCAGGGCGGGGAACTGCGCTATGTCGACCCCCGGACCTTCGGCGAGTTGTTCGTCTCCACCCCCCCGCTCAAAGCGGACGGCACGCCGCTCAGCCCCGTTTCGGGGACGGCCGGCGGCGACGGCGCCGCCATTCGCAAGGCGATTCCCGAGCTGTCCCACCTCGGCTTCGACCCGATCGAGGACATGATGAGCTGGGATCGCTTCGGTGCGCTGCTCCACCAGCACCACGGCGGGATCAAGTCGCTGCTCATGGACCAGAGCTTCACGGCCGGGATCGGCAACCTGTACTCGGACGAGATGCTGTACCAAGCCGGCCTGCGCTACGACCGGTTGGCCGACTCCTTGACGGCGACCGAGGTACGACGGCTGTACCGGGCCATCGTGGAGACGCTGGCGGACGCGATCAAGCACCGGGGTTCGTCTCTGTCCGACGAGCAGTACCGCGACCTCTTCGGCGAGGTCGGGAACTTCCAGGGCTCGCACCAGGTCTACGACCGCGAGGGCCAGCCCTGCCGGCGCTGTCGCAACATGATCGTCCGGGTCAAGACGGGCGGGCGGTCGACATTCTTCTGCGAGCACTGCCAGGTCTAGTCCGTGCCCGGCCAGATCCGGGCCGGATAATCCCCACGGCCGGGTAGGCAGCCGGTAGGGTCGCCCCGATGTTCCTGAAGTCGCTCTCCATGAAGGGGTTCAAGTCCTTCGCCGACCCCACCGTGCTGGAGTTCGAGCCGGGCATCACCGTGGTCGTCGGGCCGAACGGGAGCGGCAAGTCCAACGTGGTCGATGCCGTGACCTGGGTGTTGGGCGCCCAGGGGCCGCGCTCGCTGCGTTCGGCCAAGATGGAGGACGTCATCTTCGCCGGGACCTCGTCGCGGCCCCAGTTGGGTCGGGCCGAGGTCTCGCTGACCATCGACAACGCGTCGGGCAAGCTGCCGCTCGACCTGTCCGAGGTCACCATTACCCGCACGCTCTTCCGCTCGGGCGACAGTGAGTACGCCATCAACGGAGCGCCGTGCCGGCTGCTCGACATCCAGGAGCTGCTGAGCGACTCGGGTGTGGGGCGTCAGCAGCACATGATCATCGGCCAGGGCCAGCTCGACACCGTGCTCAACGCCCGTCCCGAGGACCGGCGGGCCATCATCGAGGAGGCCGCCGGCGTCTTGAAGCACCGCCGCCGGCGTGAGCGGGCCGAGCGACGGCTGGCGGCTACGGCCGAGAACCTCGAGCGCCTGGGCGACCTGGTGCGCGAGGTGCGCCGCCAGATCCGCCCGCTGGAGCGCCAGGCGGCGGCGGCCCGCTCGCACGACACGGTCGCGTCCGAGTTGCTGGCGGTGCGGCGCTTCCTGGCCGGAGCCGAGCTGGCCGACCTCGTGGCGCGGCGCCGGGTGGCCGCCCAGAGCCTGACCGTGTGCCGGGACGAGGAGCATGAGCTGCACGAGACGCTCGAACAGCTCGACGCCGAGGCAACCTCGACCACCGCCGAGCTGTCGTCGCGCCGCGAGGAGGACCTGGCCAACGCGCTGGGCCGGGTGCAGGGTCTGGTGGAGCGGGCCCGGGGCGTCTCGGGCGTGCTGCGCGAACGGGGCCGCGCGGTCGTGGCCGCGTTGGATGCCAACGCAGACGTCGACGTGGTCTCGACACTCGAGGCCGAGGCGGCCCGGCTGGCCAGCGAGCTGGCCCTGGCGGAGGCCGAGGAGGCGGCGGGCTTCGCCCCCGAGCGCGCCGAGTTGTCGGCGGTACTGGCCGTCCTCGACGAAGAGGCGGCGGCGCTGCGGCAGCGGTGGTCGGCCGTCCTCGGGGGAGACGCCGTGCCCGACCAGGCGATCGCCCGGGTCCGGGCGCGCACCGAGCTGGTGGCGCGCTCCGCCGCGCGCGAGCAACAGGACCACGATGCCCTGAGTTCCCGGGTCGGTCTGCTCGAGCAACGGGTCGCCGGCGCCGCGGTGCGGTCCGACCTGCTGGAGAAGGCTGCGGTCGAGTTGGACGAGGCCGGCGCGGGGTTGGAGGCCGACCTGGCCGCTCGCAGCGCCGAGCTGGAGTCCGCCGCGCACGACGCCGAGTCGGCCCAGGTGGCGGCCGACGAGGCCGAGGAGGCCCGCTACCGCACGGCGGCCCGGGCGGAGGCCTTGGAGCGTGCGTTGGCGGACCTTCAGGGGGCAGGCGGTCGCGAGCTGCTGCGCGAAGTCGACGGCGTGGTGGGCTCGCTGGTCGACCTGGTCGAGATCGACGAGGGCTGGGACGCCGCCTTCGAGGCCGCGGCGGGGGCCGGTGTCGCCGCCGTCGTGGTCGACGGGCGGCGCTCGGCCCAGGCGGCTCTCTCGACGCTGCGGGCGCGGGGCGTCACCGGGGCGGTGCTGGCGCCCCGCCACGCCGGCGCCGCGGCGGTTGGCGCCGCCGTCGCCGACGCGCTGCCGCCGGGCACCAGTGCCGAGCGGGTGCGCCGCCACGTGCGGGCGCGCCAAGGCGGGGGGGTCGCCGAGTCGGTCCTCGACTCGCTCGTCGGTCGCGCCGTGCGGGTCGACGGCTGGGAGGAGGCGATCGACCTCTCCCTGGCCCGCGACGACCTGGTCGTGGTCACCCCCGAAGGCGACCGGTTCGCGGCCACGGGATGGCGGGTGCGCTCGGGGGCCGGGGTGGTCACGGCGGCCGCAGTCGAAGAGGCGCGGCGCAAGGCGCAGGGGGCGGCAGACGCGGCCGCAGCGGCGCGAGCGCAGCTGGCCGAGAAGCGCATCGCGCTCGCCCGAGCCCGGGACGCTCGTGCCGCGGCCGAGCGGGCAGCCGACCGTCATGCCTCGGCCTGTCAGGCCGCGAATATCGAACGCGAGCGATCGGCCGAGGAGCAGCGACGGCTGGCCGGCGAGCTCGAGGAGGGACGGACGGCCGCCACCGCCGCGCAGCACCGGCTCGCTGAGGTGACGGCTGAGCAGGCACAACTCGCCGGGTCGCTCCCCGAGCTACAGGACGCCCTCGAGGCGTGGAGAGCCCTGGAGGAGCGGCGGGCCGCGGTGTCGGGTCGGGGGCAGGAGCTCGAGGTGCGGGTGGCCGGCATCGCCGAGCGCCGCCGGGTGTTGGCCGAGCGCCAGGCCGAGGTGGAACGTCGCCTGCAGGGCCACGCCGAGGAGCGGGCCACGGCCGCGTCGCGCCGGCGCCGGCTGGAGGCCGAGGGCACCGCGCTGAGCCGGCTGGAGGCGTTGGTCGAGGCGGAGCACGCACGGCTCGACGGCGTCTTCGAGTCGCTGCGCCACGACTACCAGGACCAGGTCGACGCGGTGCGGGCCGGCGGCAAGCGCCTCGAGCAGCTGCGCCAGGACCGCCACACGACCGAGCAGCGGCTCGATGCGGTCCGCACCCGCACGCGCACCCTCGATCTCGAGGCCAACGAGGTCGACCTCCGCACCGAGGCGCTGCAGGAGCACATCGCCCGTGACCTCGGGGTGGTGCCCGAGGAGCTGGCGGGCCTCCCGGAGCCCGCGGCGCCCGAGGGCACGACCCTGACCCAGCACGCCGAGGAGCTCGAGCGCAAGCTGGTCGCGCTCGGGCCGGTGAACCCCCTCGCCTTGGAGGAGCTCTCCGTGCTCGAGGAGCGCCACAAGGAGCTCGAGGCGCAGGTGGACGACGTGCGGGGGGCCCGCCGGGAGCTCCACGAGGTCGTGCGCACCCTCGACGACGAGATCATGACGTCCTTCGCCGCTGCCGCCGCCGACGTGAACGAGCACTTCTCCGCCCTGATCGCCATGCTCTTCCCGGGCGGCACGGGACGGCTCGTGCTCCTCGAGCCTGACGACCTCCTCAACACGGGCGTCGAGATAGAGGTCCGCCCCGCTGGCCGCAACGTCCGCCGGGTGTCGCTGCTGTCGGGCGGCGAGCGTTCGATGGCCGCGCTGGCCTTCCTGTTCGCCGTCTTCCGCAGCCGGCCGTCGCCCTTCTACATGATGGACGAGGTCGAGGCCGCCCTCGACGACGTGAACCTCAGTCGCTTCCTCGCCCTCGTGCGCGAGTTCCGAGACGAGGCGCAGCTGCTCATCGTGAGCCACCAGAAGCGCACCATGGAGACGGGGGACGCGCTCTACGGCGTCACGATGGCGCCGGGCGGCTCGTCACAGGTGGTGAGCCAGCGGGTCGAGAAGGAGAAGGAACCGGCATGACCGGCACGCTCACCTTCGCCTTCGTGGGCTTGGCGGTGCTGTGCGTCATCGCTGGGGTGGTGGCCGTCACCCGTACCCGACGGGCGGCGCGTGAGGACGAAGAGGAGTCTGGCGGAGGGGACGACGAGATGACGTACGCCGAGGAGGCGGCCGCGGTTGCGGCGGCCCAGGTTGCGGCCGCCCAGGCTGCGGCCGCCCAGGCTGCGGCCGCCCAAGACGAGGCGGCGGAGTCGGGTGGGGCGGGGCGAGCGGATCGAGGCCACGAGGTTCGCGAGCCGCCGACGACATGATCGGCACCATCGTCATCATCGTGATCGTGGTGGCGGTCCTCGCCATCGCCGCCGGGAGCATCGCCGCCACCCGCACCCGCCGCCGGCGCGGCCGTGCGACGAGCGCACCACCCGCACCGAGCGCACCACCCGCCGCGCCGCCGACGCCACCGCCGCAGCCCACGGCGACGCAGGCGCCGCCCACCACACCCGCGGTCGAGGTGGAGCCCGCCGAGGCAGAGGCACCCGCACCCGCACCGCCGACGGCAGCGCCCAGCTACCGGACCCGCCTGGGCGGTGTGCGCGGGCTGTTCAGCGGAGCGGTGGCCGCGCTGCGCTCAGGACGCATCGACGCGGCCACGTGGGATTCCCTCGAGGAGGCCCTCATCCGGGCCGACGTCGGCGTCAACACGACCACCGCCCTCTTGGCCGAGTTGCGGGTCAAGGTGGACACCAAAGAGGTCAGCGGCGGGGACGACTTGCTCCAGGCGCTCGGCACGTCGATCCGCCAGCTGCTCGATACCGCTGGATCGCGCACCCTGCATTTCGACGGCCGGCGGGGCTCGCCCGACGTCTGGCTGTTCGTCGGGGTGAACGGCGTGGGCAAGACCACGACGATCGGCAAACTCGCCCGCCGCGAATCGGGCTCCGGCCGGTCCGTCCTGCTGGCCGCCGGCGACACGTTCCGGGCCGCGGCCGCCGACCAGCTCGCCCTGTGGGCGGAGCGCACCGGCACCGAGATCGTCCGTGGCGCCGAGGGTGCTGACCCGAGCGCCATCGTGTTCGACGCCGTTCGAGCGCGCCGCGGCCCGGGGCAACGACCTCGTGCTCGCCGACACGGCCGGCCGCCTCCACACAAAGGTGAACCTGGTCGAGGAGCTCAAGAAGATCCGGCGCGTGGCCGACCGCGACCCCGGCAACGTGACCGAAGTGCTCCTCGTGCTCGATGCGACGACCGGCCAGAACGGGCTGGCGCAAGCCCGGCAGTTCGCCGACGCGGTCGACGTGACGGGAATCGTGCTCACGAAGCTGGATGGCACCGCCAAGGGCGGCATCGTGATCGCCGTCCAGCGCGAGCTGTTCGTGCCCGTCAAGCTGGTCGGGCTGGGCGAGGGTCCCGACGATCTGGTCGAGTTCGACCCCGACGAGTTCGTCGACGCCCTTCTCGGCTTGGACTGAGCCTCGCTAACGTGCATCCGCCCGGACAGTTCGACCGGGGAGCGGAGGGACGTACCGATGAGCTTGACTTCGGCTTCGAACGGCAGTGAGGACCGCGATGCGGGCGAGGACGGGGGTGCCGACCTCGACGGTGGCAGCCAGGCCGGTGGCGGAGGCCTTGCCAACCTGACGGATCAGCAGAAGAAGATCATCGCGGTGGTGTTGGTGATCCACGTGATCGTCGCGACGTTCACCTTGCGAGACCTTCGCCGTCGGCCTGCGGTCGCCGTGCGCGGCCCCAAGCGCCTCTGGCGCACGTGGGCGACGCTCAACACGACGGGCTCGGTGGCCTACTGGCTCTTCGGGCGACGCCGGCCGCCCGGCGCGCCTGATCAGCCCAGCGCAGGTTGATCCGTTCGAGGAAGAGGTCGAGCACGGATGCGTCGGCTTCGATGACCAGCGCATCCGGACCGGCGCGGTTCCACAGCGCGAGATAGAGATCGCCCGCCCCGCCGGTCACGTTGCAGGCTGTGGGCGTGTCGCTCACACGGCGCGTGGTCGTGACGCCGCCTTCGTCAAGGTGCACCGTCCAGGCTGCGTCGACGTCGCGGCAGCGGACGGTCATGGCCGCGGGCACCTCGGCCCGCACCGTCGACGAGCGGCGCGTCACGATGCCGGTCAACAGTTCGTCGACGCCGTCGGCGGCGAACGGCGCCGCGAACGAGCTGACCCCGCTGCCCGCGGCCAGCTCGGCGTCGACCCGGTGGATGGCCGTCTCGTGCGCTTGGCGGCGGGCCCACATGGCGAGCGGAGACGGCGCAGGGAGGAAGGTCCAACACTCGAGATCGGCCGGGGCGGCGCGGAGCGCGGCGACCAGTGTGGTGCAGCCCTGTCGTAACCAGTCGGCGAGCTCGGAGTCGTCAGGTCCGGCGCCCACGATCTCGTCCAGGCCCGGACCGCCCGCAATGGTGCGCGCTTCCGCGACGAAGCCGGTGGCCCAGCGGTGCACCCCACCCGTGTGTCGCACGAGGTCGCGCACGGTCCAGTCCGGGCAGGTGGGGACGGCGGCGCCGGGGACGGCCCGCGCCACGGCGTCAGCCATACGCTCACCCTCCTCGCGCAGCGCGTCAATGTGGGTGGGGACCTCCATGCCGGACGGCCGCCCGCTCAGCTGACCTTGAGGAGGTCGATGACGAAGACGAGGGTGTCGTTGGGCGCGATCCCGTCTCCGGGGGACGACGCGCCGTAGCCGAGACTCGGCGGGATGATCAGCTCGCGCCGTCCACCGACCTTCATGCCGACGACGCCCTTGTCCCAGCCCGGGATGACCTGTCTCGCGCCCAGCGTGAAGGCGAAGGGTCCGCTCGGCCACGACGACTGGATGACCTTCCCGCTCGAATACGTCGCCAGCACGTACTGGACCGTGACGTTGTCACCCGGCGCGGCCGCGGTCCCTGTTCCCTCGATGAGATCGGCACTCTCCAACGACCGGGGCGGAGCGCCCGGGGGGATTGTCACGGTCGGCGCCCTCCCTGCGGTGCCGGCAGGGGAGCGGTCGGAGGGCGGAATGGAGCCGACGGCGCTCGACCCGCCGCCCGCCGAGGTCGTGGTCGAGCTGGCGCCCGCCGCCGCGGCGCCGGCGGTGGTCGATGTGTTCGAGCTCGATGCGCCAGATGGGGTGGACGGCGAGGAGCTGCACGCGGCCAGGCCGAGCGCGCCCGCAACCCCGATCAAGACCGCGACGGCGCGCGGGTGACGAAGACGGAGGGGCACGGAACTCGAAGGTAGCCGGTCCCCGCTCTCGTGCCGGCGCGGGTCGTCGGGCGTCGAGGCGGGGCTTCTGACGTGGGTGTGCTGCGGTCTCGACTTTTGCACGAGCCGGGGCGCGGTCACTGCCGGCGGGGGTGGCGCCACTAACCTGAGTTCTCATGTTCGACGCTCTCTCAGACCGCCTGGAGCGCATCTCGACGCGCCTCCGGGGTAAGGGGCGTATCAGCGACGCCGACCTCGACGAGGCTCTGGGCGAGATACGGATCGCGCTGCTCGAGGCCGACGTCGAGCTCACCGTGGCCCGCCGCTTCTGCGACGGCATCCGGCTGCGGGTCAGCACCGAAGCGCTCTCCAAGAGCTTGACCCCGGGTCAGCAGGTCATCCGGGCCGTGCACGAGGAACTGGTCGGGGTGCTCGGTGGCGAGTCGCTCAAGCTCAGTTACGCCTCGCGCCCGCCGACCGTGGTGCTGCTGGCCGGGCTCCAGGGCTCGGGCAAGACCACCACCGCGGCCAAGCTCGCCCTGTGGTGGAAGCACCAGGGCCGCAACCCCCTCCTGGTCGGCGCGGACCTCCAGCGCCCGGCCGCCGTCGAGCAGCTGCGCGTCCTCGGCCAACAGGCCGGGGTCACGGTCTTCAGTGAGCCGACCGATCCCGTCCGCTGCGCGAAGGCCGGCCTGGAAGAGGCGCGGCGGCTCGGCCGCGACATCTGCATCATCGACACGGCGGGCCGCCTGACCATCGATGCGGAGCTCATGGGGCAGATCCGCGACATCTCGGACGCCACCGAGCCGCACTACACGTTCCTGGTGATCGACGCCATGATCGGCCAGGACGCTGTCGCCACCGCCAGGGCCTTCCACGACACACTCGAGCTGAGCGGCGTCATTCTCACCAAGCTCGACGGAGACGCACGGGGCGGTGCCGCGCTCTCGGTCAAGGGGGTGGTGGGCAAGCCGATCGCCTTCGCCAGCACGGGCGAGCGCCTGGATGACTTCGATCTCTTCCACCCGGACCGGATGGCCGACCGGATTTTGGGCATGGGCGACGTGCTGAGCCTGATCGAACAGGCGGAGCGCAGCATGGACTCCGACGAGGTGGCCAAGAGCGCCACCCGGCTCATGCAGGGCCAGTTCACGCTGGAGGACTTCCTCTCCCAGCTGCGTCAGGTCAAGAAGATGGGCTCGCTCGGCGGCCTGATGCGCCTCATGCCCGGGATGACCAAGGAAATGCGCCAGGCCGCGGGCCAGATCGATGACGGCGAAGTGGCCAAGGTGGAGGCGATTGTCTGCTCCATGACCCCGGCCGAGCGCAACGACGTGGCGCTCCTGGACGGCTCCCGACGCAGCCGGGTGGCGCGCGGTTCTGGGACTTCGATCCAGGACGTCAACTCGCTGTTGAAGCAGTTCAAGGAGATGCAGAAAATGATGAAGGGGATGGCCTCGGGCAACATGCCCAACCTCCCTGGGATGCCCTCCATGTCGGGCATGAGCGGACGCGCCGCCCGCAAGCTGGCCCAGCAGGCCGCCGGCGCAGGTGCCGCCGCGCTGCCCGGTGGCCCTGGCGCCCCCGGCGGACCCGGCGGGCCCGGCGGGCCCCGCGGGCCCGATTTCGACATGCTCTCCCAGCTCATGGGGGACGAAGGAGAGCTTCCCTCGGTGATGCCCGGGCTGCCTCCCTCGACCTCGAGCCGACCGGCCGTGACGGTCAACAAGGGGACCAAGAGGAAGAAGAAGGGTGGACGGGTCACCCCGCCGAAAGGTCGGTAGGTCCGGCATCTGTCACAATGGGGACCGGGTCTCGCCCCACAGCCTCGGGCGGGCCCGAGAACCTCGGGTGGCCCCAGATTCGGCCTGATCGGATTCTCGGGCAGGCCCCAGATCCAGTTGGAGGAATCAGTTCGTGGCAGTCAAGCTCCGCCTCGTGCGGATGGGTAAGAAGAAGCAGCCGACGTACCGCGTGGTCGCTGCCGACAGCCGGTCGCCTCGTGACGGCCGCTTCCTCGAGATCCTGGGCACGTATGCGCCTCGGGGGGCCTCGACGACCGAGCGCGACGCCATCGTCCGGATCGACAACGCCAAGGCCGTGAGGTGGCTGGTGAACGGCGCGCAACCGACGGAGAGGGTCGAGCGCCTGCTCAAGACGTCGGGCGCGTGGGACGAGTTCGCGGCAGCAAAGGCGGCGAAGTGACCGACCTCTACGAAGCGGGCGACATCAACCAGACCGACGGTGGGGACGTCGACGACGAGCTCGTCGGCGTTGACGAGGCGGACGAGGTCGACGAGGTTGACGAGGTTGACGAGGGGAACGAGCGGACGGCGACGGACGGGGGCACACCGCTGGCGGTGCTGGCGTATCTAGCCCGCTCGCTGTCCAACGACCCGGACGCCGTCGTCATCGAGACCCAGGAGCGCCGGGGCGGTCTGCGGTTGAGTTTGCACGTCGCACCGGAGGACATGGGCCGGGTGATCGGGCGGCGGGGCCGCACGGCCCAGGCGATCCGCACCTTGGTCAACGTGGCAGGCGCCAAGGACGGCGCCCAAGCCAGCGTGGACATCGTCGACGACTGAACTGCTCAAAATCGGCCGGGTCACCAAGGCCCACGGCCTGCGGGGCGAGGTGGTCGTCCAGCTCTGGACCGACCAGACACAGCGGCTCGATGCTGGCACCGTGCTGGCGTCCGCGCGGGGCGACCTGCGCGTCGTTTCGTCGAAGCGCATGGTGGGCGACCGCTTCATCGTCTTGTTCGAGGCGGTGGAGGACCGGACCGCGGCCGAGCGATTGCGCGGGGTCGAGCTCGAAGCGGAGCCGATCGATGAACCCGCGGTGATGTGGGTGCACGAGCTGGTCGGGTCCGTGGTACGGGACGCCGCCGGCACCGAGCTGGGCCGGGTCGAGGCGGTGGAGGCCAATCCGGCCAGCGATCTGCTGGTGCTCGAGTCGGGCGGGCTGATCCCTGTCCGCTTCGTTGTCTCCCACGACCCGGCGGCACGCACGCTCGAGGTGGAGATTCCCGATGGGCTGCTCGAGCCGTGAGGATCGTGGCGTGAGGATCGACATCTTCACGATTTTCCCTGATGTCGTCGCCGGCTACTGCGGCGCGTCCATCCTCGGACGCGCCGTCGACGCAGGAGCGCTCGACGTGCGCGTGCACGACCTACGCGAGGGCGCCGACGATGGTCGGCGCTCCGTCGACGACAGCCCGTTCGGTGGTGGTGCGGGCATGGTGCTCATGGCCGAGCCGATCTTCCGCTGCATCGAGGCGGTGCCCGACCTCCCTCGGCCTCTCTACCTGCTCGCACCGGGCGGCCGGCGCTTCGACCAGAACGTGGCGGCCGAGCTGGCGGCTCTGAAGACGGCCCCCTCCGGCGGTTTCTCACTACTCTGCGGCCGATACGAAGGGGTGGACCAACGGGTGGCGGACCACCTGGTCGACGGCGAGCTTTCGCTGGGCGATTTCGTGCTTGCCGGCGGGGAGCTCGCGGCGCTGGGGGTGGTGGAAGCGGTCGCCCGACTGCTGCCCGAGGTGCTCGGCAACGAGAACTCCGTGGTGGAGGAGAGCTTCACCGGCGGACTGCTCGAGTATCCCCAGTACACCCGGCCGGCGGAGTTCAGGGGATGGGCGGTGCCGGAGGTGCTGCGTTCGGGAGACCACGGCGCGGTGGCGGCCTGGCGGCGCTCCCAGGCCTTGCTACGGACGGCGGAACGGCGTCCTGACCTCATTCATCGCCTGGTCAGCGCTTCGGCGCTCAGCACCAGCGACGTGCAGGCCCTCCGCGAGCACGGCTACCATGTTTCGTCCGGTCCTGAGCCGGAGTGACGAGAAGGACGCCCCCCATGCACCCCACCGAAACGATCGATCGCGACAGCCTGCGCGACGATATCCCCGACTTCCGCCCCGGCGACACCGTCAAGGTTCACGTCCGTGTCGTCGAAGGGAACCGGGAGCGCGTTCAGGTGTTCCAGGGCGCCGTGATGCGGCGCCAGGGCGGTGGGGTGCAGGAGACCTTCACCGTGCGCAAGGTGAGCTTCGGCGTCGGCGTCGAGCGCACCTTCCCGGTCCACTCCCCGACCATCGCCAAGATAGAGGTGGCCACGCTGGGCGACGTCCGGCGGGCCAAGCTCTATTACCTGCGGGAGCGTCACGGGAAGGCGGCCAAGATCAAGGAGCGCCGTGTGCCCCGGGGCAAGGCGGCGGTCGCGGTGGTCGAGGAGCCCCTCGAGGATGACGAGGTCCTGGATGACGTCGAGGACGTTGAGGACGTTGAGGACGTTGAGGACACTGAGGTCGCGGCGGTCGACGACGTCGAGGTGGTCGACGAAATCGAACCGGACGGCGACGAGGCCGAAGAGGCGGCCACCGACGAGTAAGACGAGCAGGGCCGGCGCCGCGTGAGCGAGGAAGACCTCGAGCGCTACGAGTCCGAAATCGAGCTCGGGCTCGTCCAGGAGTACCGGGCCGTCCTTCCTGTCTTCGCCTATGTGATCGAGACGGAGCGGCGCTTCTATCTCGCCAACGAGGTGTCGCTCAAGGTGCGCTCGGACACGACGCCGGCGTGTATCGAGCTCGAACTTCGCGATGCCTGGGTGTGGGACATGTACCGGCCCGCACGCTTCGTACCAGAGGTGCGCGTCGTGACGTTCCGCGACGTCAACATCGAACGGCTGCCCGAACAGGATCTTTAGAGCGCGGCTATTTCGCTGGCCCTTGGGGGAGATGGGTCGCGCCTCTATACGTATCCTTCCAAAACTAGGGGGGTTTACGGAAGGATAATGCCGATAGCCTTCTGTTATCGGGCCAATTACGGAAGGTTGCGTATACAGCTGCCACCTCATCGGCCGAGGGTCGCATCGGCCAGCAAAGCGGTGGCCTCACCGACCGTTCTCCCATGTGGCGCGTACCAGCTCACAGAACAGGGCCATGCTCGGCCGTCTCGGTGAGGAGCGGGCCGCGGCGCACTATCGCGCCCATGGCTACGCCGTCGTGGCGCGGAACTGGCGGTGCCGCCACGGAGAGATCGACTTGATTTGTGCCAAGGGTCGCACGCTGGTCATCTGCGAGGTCAAGGCGCGCAGGGGGACCGGGCAGGGCCACCCCCTTGAAGCGGTCTCCCTGGTCAAGCAGCGCCGCCTGCGGCGACTGGCGGCCGCGTACGTGATTACTCAGGCCACCTATTGGGACGAGATCCGGTTCGACGTCGCCACGCTGCTCGGCCGCGATTTCGACCTCGTCGAAGGTGCGTTCTGAAATCCCGGCGCCTATGGTCGACCTCCATGGAGACCCTCATTGTCGAGCGCAAGGGCGGCGTCGTCACCGTGACGATGAACCGTCCGGAGCGCAAGAACGCCGCCAACGGCGTGATGCTGAACGAGCTCAAAGACGTCTTCGCCGAGGTCGAGGACGGTCCCGACGATCGGGTCATGGTCCTCACCGGGGCTGGGGGTGCCTTCTGTTCGGGCGCAGATCTGGCGGACCCCAACGGCCCTGCCACCGACCCGAGCCGGTCAGGATTGGCCCGGATGCGCCGCCTGGGGGACGTGGCGCTGGCACTCCACCACGTCTCCAAGCCGACCATCGCCAAGGTGGACGGCGTTGCCGTCGGCGCGGGCCTGTCTCTGGCGCTCGGCTGTGATCTCATCGTCTGCAGCGACCAGGCCCGGCTCTCGATGATCTTCGCCAAGCGCGGCCTGTCCCTCGACAACGGCGCCTCGTGGCTGCTGCCACGGCTCGTGGGGATGGCCCGCGCCAAAGAGATCGCGCTTTTTGGGGGCATGTGGAGCGGCGAGGAAGCGGCGGCCATCGGGCTGGTCAACCGGGTGCTGCCCGCCGCGGAGCTCGACGCTTTCGTCGACGACTGGGCCTGCACTCTCGCTGCCGGCCCACCCCTGGCGCTGTCCATGACCAAGACCCTGCTGCACGCCGCGTCCATGGCGTCCATGGAGCAGGCCGTGGAGGACGAGGCCCGCTGCCAGGCTCTGAACTTCTCCTCGATGGACACCGCCGAGGCCTTGGCCGCCTTTAAGGAGAAGCGGGACCCCGTCTACGTCGGGCGCTAGTAGCCTCGAATCATGCTTAGTGGTGTTCAGGGCATGATTGGCGACACCGCCCTGGTGACCAAAGCCATCGAGGGGGCACACCACCCCGGGCGGATTCGTGCCCGAGGAGAGGAGTGGTTGGCCATTCCTCTCGACCCTGAGGACAACATTCCCGTCGGGACCGACGTCGTCGTCGCGGACGTTGAGCGCGGCCTGCTCGTCGTCTACGCCGTCGGCACCTAGAAGATTAGAAGAGAGGTAGCCCCAATGTTCGCATCAGCCGGAGAAGTAGTGGGGATCGTGATCGTCGCCGCCCTGGCCGCGGTCGGAATCGTGACGCTGTTCGCCTCGCGCTTCGTCAAGATCGTCCAGCAGGGAAGCGTGGGCGTGGTCAAGCGCCTGGGGGAGTTCAAGTCCGTGCAGCAGCCGGGCCTGCACATCCTCGCACCTTTCATCGACCGGATGGAGAAGGTCGACGTGCGCGAGTTCCCGATGACCGGGGACCAGCAGGCGGTCATCACGAAGGACAACGTCTCGCTGCAGGTGAGCGCAACCATCTTTTGCCAGGTGATCGACGTGAAGTCGGCGCTGTTCGAGATCAACGACTTCCAGCTGGCGGTCGACCAGCTCTCGCGCACCGCGTTGCGAGCTGTCTTCGGCGAGCTCTCCCTCGACCAGGCGCTGTCCGAGCGCGAGATGATCAACAGCCGCATGCAGGACCACATGTCTGACCCGACGGCGAAGTGGGGAGTGCGTCTCAACAGGATCGAGATCCTCGACATCACGCCGCCCATCAATGTGGTGCAGGCGATGTCCGAGCAGAAGGAGGCCGAGCAGCACAAGCGCGCATTGATTCTCAAGTCGGAGGGGGAGCAGCAAGCGGCCATCAACCAGGCCGGCGGGCGCAAGCAGGCCGCCGTGCTCGAAGCCGAGGGTGCGAAGCAGTCGGCCATCCTGCGGGCTGAAGCGCAGATGAAGGTCCTCGAGCTGCAGGCAGAGGGCGAGAAGAAGGCGCTCGAACTGCGCGGCCAGGGTGAGGCGTCGCGTCTGACCTCCATCGACACAGTGACCATCAACCCGCACACCCTCGCGGTGTTGCAGCTAAAGGCGCTCCAGGACATCGCCGCCTCGGACAACGCGAAGGTGGTCGTGCCCTATGAGGCGACGAGCCTGATGGGCGCCGCCGAGGTGCTTCTCTCGACGTTGCGAAACGAGGACATGAGCGACGCCAGCACGAACGGCGCCACGCCGCCCGTCGCGACTCCGGCGCGGCCCCCCAACAAGGAGCTCCCACCCCAACAGTCCTAGGGCCGCAGCGGCCCGTGAGGGCAGCGTCCCGCGTTTGGTTTGGTCAATCCCCCGCGATCGCTTCCTGCCGGCGTCGAGAACACTCGAGCCGTGCCGGTGCAGCAGGAGTTGAAACGCTCCCGTTCGTGCCTGAGACGACGCCTCAGTCGTCCCCTTCGGCAGGGCCGAACGCTGAGGGATAACGTGCTTCGTTGGAGTTGTCCCAGAGTTGTGCGTGTTGAGTCCGACCGGCTCTATTGGGCGTCGGCCGCGAATCGTCACAATCACCGGTGGGCGGCAAGACGATTGGGAGTCTCGAGAAGCTGTGCAATCGGCCGTGCAAAAGAGGCGACGGCGGCCCGCGCACGCACGCGCACGCGGCAGGCCCGCGCACGCACGCGGCAGGCCCGCGCACGCACCTGTTCGTTCCGCCGCGCCGCGGAGCGTAGCCAGACTGATCGTTGCGACTCTGGCCATGGCCCTGCTCGGGTCGGGCGTCTGGCTTGGCGTTGAACTCGTCTCGTATCCAACGTCTGCGTCCACGGCCGGGGCACGGCTCTCATTAACCGGGCAGCGGAGCTCCAGTCCGCCCACCGTCGCCGTGGTGGGTGACTCCATCACGGATCTGAGTCGACAATCGATCGCTGCGTCTCTCACCCAGGCCGGTTTTCACCCCGTCGTTCACGCGGTGATCGGCATCGAGATGGCCCAGGCCGTGCCGTGGGTCGACCAACTCGCGCAGCAGCACCCGAGTGACTGGATCATCGAGCTCGGTACCAACGACGCCGGTAGGAACAATCCGTCGTGGACGTTGCCGTTTCTCGCCGTGTGGCACCAGGTTCGGTCTACCGGGTGTGTGATCTATCTCTCGGTTTCGCAACGAGCCGGTCCGATCGCAACACAGATCAACGCGTCCCTCGCTCGACTTGCCCTGACACACGCCAACGTCCACGTCTTGGATTGGGGCAATCTCGAGTACCTCAACCCCGCATGGACCGAACCGGATCTGATCCATCCAACTCCTGCCGGACAATCCGAACTCGCTGCCGTTGAGACACAAGAGCTCCGTCGTTATTGCTGAACGCCCAGCCGTGCTGCGCCCAGTCATGAATAGACGAAGTTGTCCTGGCGTTGTGCGGGTTCGATCCGACCGGCCCTAGCGGAAATAGGCCTGGACCGGCACAATCACGGCTGATTAACGAGATGATTGGGGTCGGGCAACGGGGCCCGGCCCCAATCATCTTCGGACGCGTGCCGCCACTCGGACCTCGATGGAGCTCACGCCTGCCACTGGCGACTCATCTCGTCAAAGTGCCGCTTGGCGACGTGCTCGGCCTTGTGTTTGGACGGATAGGGGCCCCGGACGAGCTGAGCCGGGCCACGTTGGTCCTCAGCTGGCCCGTCGGTGTCGCCGCACTGCTGACACAAGACCTCCCATTGGTGGGGTCTTCGGCTGACGCCACCCACTCACCAGAGGCCTTGCGGGTCCAGCCAGTGCGCAAGGGTCGCGCGTATGGGTAATGGCCACTGAAGGCTTCCTGTCCTGACTCGTCAGCGCGAGGACGACCCCACCACCACGAGGGAGGAAATGAGCTCAGAGCATTGATGTCGCTCATACGGTTCACCTCCACTCGTTTCGTTATTCAGCTTACGACGAGGAAGGGGCACTGCTGAAGGCGTTGCTCGGGCGGGCGTCTGGCAACTCCTGAAACAGCCCCACACCTCTGCCCGTCAGTGACCGTCCGGTCGCCTTCCATTCCAGAGACAACAAAGGGTCACATCACCGGAACGCCCGACCATTCTCTCATCGTGCTCGCCGCGGTCGCCTCCGCCACGCTGAGCGGCGCCATGGGGAGCGCGGTCTCGGTCGAGGTCCACGTCTCCAACGGCCTGCCCGGCTTCACCATCGTTGGACTGCCCGACGCCGCGGTGCGAGAGGCGCGCGACCGGGTGCGCGCCGCCATTCTCTCCAGCGGCCTGAGCTGGCCGCTCCGGAGGGTCACGGTCAACCTCGCACCTTCGGGGATGCGCAAGGGCGGCGCGGGTCTCGACCTCCCAATTGCCGTCGGACTCCTTGTCGCCATGGGGGAACTCAACCCCGCCTGTGTCGATGGCGTCGCATTCTGTGGCGAGCTCGGGCTGAACGGCTCGCTCCGGCACGTTCCCGGCATGATCGCCTTGGCGGACGCCACCGCGCCCCTCAACCTGGTGGTGCCATTGTGCGACGTGCGGGAGGCCGCGTTGGTGCGTGGGGAGGCCGTGCACGGCACGGCGACGCTCGCCGAGCTCACCTGTGTGCTGCGCGGGCAGGCGGACTGGCCCGACGTGCCCGCAGCCGCCGCTGTGGCACGCGCCCCGGGCGCCCCCGACCTGGCCGATGTCCGAGGCCAGACCGTGGGTCGCCGCGCCCTCGAGGTCGCCGCGGCCGGCCGGCACCACCTGCTCATGATCGGGCCACCGGGCTCGGGCAAGACCATGTTGGCCGAACGACTGGCGGGCATTCTCCCGCCCCTCACGCTCGAAGAGGCGCTCACCGTGACCCGCATCCATTCCGCGGCCGGTTGGGCTGTGCCCGATGGCACGTTGTTCCGCCGTCCGCCCTTCCGCGCGCCGCACCACCAGTCCTCGGTCGTCTCCTTGGTCGGCGGCGGCAGCTGGTCGCTGCGTCCAGGGGAGGTGAGCCTGGCCGCGCACGGCGTCCTCTTCCTCGACGAGCTCGGCGAGTTCCCCGTGGCCGCCCTCGAGGCGCTACGCCAGCCGCTCGAGCAAGGAGTGATCCGGGTGAGCCGCGCCGGTGGTACCGCCACCTTCCCGGCCGCCTTCCTCCTGGTTGCCGCCATGAACCCCTGCCCATGCGGTGAAGGGGTGTTCCTGGGCGCGTGCACGTGCAGCCAGGTCGCCCGCGCTCGCTACCGCCGCCGCATCTCGGCTCCCTTGCTGGACCGGTTCGACCTCGTCGTCCCGCTGAGCCGACCCGACCCCGACGAGCTGCTCTCAGGCGTCGCCGGCGAGTCCTCGGCGGCCGTCGCCTGCCGGGTTGCCGCGGCGCGGGCCCGGGGCGACAACGCGCACGAGCCGCCGCTGGCGCCCGATGCAGAGGACCTTCTCGCCGCCAAGCTCCGTTCCGGCGCCCTCAGCGCCCGCGGGCTGCGCAAGGTGGCCGAGGTCGCGCGGACGGTGGCCGCGCTGGCGGGGGAAGAGGTGGTCAAGTTCGCGCACGTGTCCGAGGCCCTCTCGCTGCGAGCAGGACGAGCGGCGGTGGTCGGGTGAGCCCGCGCGGTCGGCCAAAGTTGCCCGAAGAGGCCTATGCCGTCGCGCTGGCGGCGACGCCGTCGATCGGCCCGGCCTCCCTGCGCCGGCGGCTGGCGTGGGCGCCAGCCTCTGCGGCCTGGCAGCGCGCCTGCGGCGATTCCGGCGCATCCGTCGACGACGTCGCCCGCCTCTGGCGGCGCCACACCGACCTCGGCATCGTCGTGCTCATGGCCGGGCAACTCGCGTACCCCGAGCGCTTGGACGAGGACCCCCAGAGGCCCGCTCTGCTCTTTTGCCTCGGCGACCCGGCCACGCTGAACGGGACGCCGACGGTGGCGCTGGTCGGAACGCGTGCCCCCACTCGTTATGGAATCGGTGTCGCGGCCCAACTGGCCGCCGACTTGTCGGCCGCCGGCGTCAGCATCGTGTCCGGGCTGGCGCTCGGCATCGACGGCGCCGCACACGAGGGTGCGTGCGGCGCGGGCGCACCGCCCATCGGCGTCGTCGCGGGTGGGCTCGATGACCCCTATCCCCGACGCCACGCACGACTGTGGGAAAGGGTGGTCTCGCTCGGGGCGATCGTGTCTGAGTCACCGGCTGGCGTGCGCACGGAGAAATGGCGCTTTCCCGTGCGCAACCGGTTGCTCGCCGCCTTGAGCGACGTGGTGGTCGTCGTGGAGAGCCGGCACGATGGCGGCTCCCGCCACACCGTCGATGCGGCGATGGCTCGCGGCATCCCGGTCGGCGCCGTGCCCGGGTCGATCCGCAGCCCCACCAGCGAAGGCACCAACGCGCTGATCGCTGATGGGGCCTTCCCGGTGTGCTCGGCCGGTGACATCCTTGTCGCGCTCTCTCTGGCCGGCGCCGACGTCGCGGCGCCTGATCCCGAACGCGCCCGGGGTGCGTCGTCGCGGGCCCACGCGGCGGAGCCCGCGCCGGGAGATGACCGCCTGGTCTACGACATGTTGTCTCCGGACCCCACCTCCCTCGAGGAGTTGGCCCGGGCGTCCGGCCTCGACCTTCCCGTCCTGTGCGGGGTACTCGAGCGCCTCGCCCAGGCGGGCCTGGCCCGCGACCTCGGGGGGTGGTGGGAGCGGAGCGGGCCTGGGTTGGCCGCTCGCCGGTGATGGCGCTTCGTATGCTGCGGAGATGGCACGGGCACATGGGCGAGACGGTCGAGGCGGCCGATGAGTGCGGCGTCGGCGTCCCCCGTCCTCACCGAGCTGTTGGCCGGGGCGGAAAGTCGCACGCCGTGGGTGCCCGACGACACCAAGTCCGGTGCCCGCTTCGAACGGGTGGTCATCGGCGGCGAACGCTTCGTCCTCAAGTACCAAGACCCGCGGGACGACTGGCTCCTCCGGGCTTCGGGTGATCCCGGTCGTTCCTACGTGCGTCTCTGGGAGAGCGGGATCTTGCACCGTCTCCCGCCCGTGATCGACCACGCCATCGTTACCGCCGCCTTCGACGGGACCGTCGGGATGGTACTGCTGCGCGACGTCGGCGACGCTCTTCTCCAACCGGACGCGCCGTTTACGCGTGCGCAGCACACCCGCTTCCTCGACCACATGGCCGCGCTGCACGCCACCTTCTGGGAGTGGCGCGACGACGTGGGTCTGACGCCACTGGAGCGGCGTTATCTGATGTTCTCCCCGAGTGTGGCGGCGGCCGAAGCCGAGGACGGAAACCCCGGAATCGTGCCGCAGGCGATGGCCGAAGGTTGGCGGCGGCTGCCCGACGTGTCACCCGCGATGGCCGACGCCGTAATGCCGCTCCTCGCCGACCCCCGCCCTCTCGTCGCCGGGCTGGCGCGCCTTCCCCACACCCTCGTGCACGGGGACTGGAAGGCGGCCAATCTGGGCAGCCACCCCGATGGACGGACCGTGCTGCTCGATTTCGGCGAGGCGCCGGGAGAGGCATCACCGCTGGCGGATCTCTCCTGGTACCTCGCCCTCAATGCGGCCTTGTTGCCTGAGCCCAAGGACGACGTGCTCGAGTCGTATCGTCGCTCGTTGGAGCGATGCGGCGTATCCACCGTCGAATGGTGGGAGGACGCCGTCTCTCTCGAGCTCCTTGGCGCCATGATGCAGTTCGGGTGGGAGAAGGCCCTCGGTGGACCGGGGAACGAGCTCGCGTGGTGGGAGGAACGCGTGCAGCGGGGAACGCGTTGCCTCCAGAAGTTCTCGACCTCGACGTGACCAGGCGGTTCCTACCAGGCGGTTCCTCTCGGCACCCCGCGGTGGCGCCCACGTACCGACGTCTCGCGCGGCCCGCGGCCCGCGGCCGGCGGCCCGCGGCCGATGCCGGGGCGCGGGTGTGACCCCAAGGTCGACCGTCGGGCGCCCTAGTCTGCGACGCCGTGGAAGGACGGTTCCTCCAGGCCGACGATGTGGAGGGGCTGCGGGCCCAGGCCGTCCGGGCCGAGACGGAAGGAGCGGGCATCGTCCTTCTGACTGAAGGTCCGCTGGGGGACCCCATCGTGCTTGCGGCCGGCCTCAGCCCATTCGTGACCAGGGTGTTGGTGGGCGTCCGGCTCGACCTGTCCGAGGACGGCCGCCATCCTGCCGTGCTCGCCCGTGAAGTCACGAGCCTCGATCGCGTGGCAGGGGGCCGGAGCGTGCTCTGCTTCACGGCGCCCTTCAACGAGCGGCTGCTCGAGGCCATCGGCCTGTGCCGGGTCATGTGGCGCGAGGGCCACGCCGACAGCGCCGGACCCCATTTCCCGGTGCAGTCCGCCGTCAACCGGCCGCGCCCGGTGGGCGACGACAGTCCGCTGGTCGCGCTGGATCTCACGAACGGCGACGGACCGCCCGCCTTCGTGAGCGGCGTCGTCGATCTCCTCGTGCATCGGACCGACGACCCCGCTGTGTGCCGGGTGGAGCGCGTGTGACCGACGCGACGCTGGTGCACGAGCGGCCGCAGACGGCCACATCGCCGACCGCCGTCACCGGTCGGCACCTCCCGGCGCTCAACGGACTGCGGGGCGTCGCCGTCATCGGAGTGGTGGCGTATCACCTTCAGCTCGGTTGGGCGTCGGGCGGGTATCTGGGGGTCGATCTGTTCTTCGTCCTTTCGGGCTTCCTCATCACGACCCTGCTGCTCGAGGAGTGGGTCGACTCGCGGCGCATCAATCTGGCCGCCTTCTGGGCCCGGCGGGCCCGGCGCTTACTCCCCGCGCTCTTCCTCGTCGTCGCCGCGCTCGGGTTCTATCTCGTCTTCAACGGTCTTTTCGGAGGGCCAGGTGCCAATGGCCTGCTCGACCTCTCGGATCTGCGGGGCGACGCGATCTCGACCCTGCTCTACGTCAACAACTGGCACTCCATCTACGCCCACCAGTCCTACTTCGCTCAGTTCTCCACGCCGTCGCCCTTGCAGCACACCTGGTCCCTGGCGATCGAGGAACAGTTCTATCTGGTCTGGCCGCTCCTGCTGCTCCTGCTGGTGCACTTCGCACGACGGGCCTGGCGCGGGACCGGGGTGCTGCTCACCGTGACCCTCGGGATCGCCTCTACGATCCTCATGGCGATCCTCTTCCATCCAGGGTCCGATCCCTCGCGGGTCTACTACGGGACCGATACGCGCCTGTTCGACCTCATGGCGGGTGCCACACTGGCGTTCCTGGCTGCGTCGCGACCGCAACCCGGGGCGGGGGCGCGCCGGACCCTGCACGTCGTGGGGCCGGTGGCGGCCCTCGCCCTCGGGGTGTTCTGGGTGACCGCCGGCACGGCCGCCGGACTTCCGAAAACATTCATGTTCGAGGGGGGCTTCCTCCTCTGCGCTGCGCTGGCCGCCTTCGTGGTCGCCGACGCGCGTCTGGTCGAGCAGGGGTGGTTCTCCCGGGCCCTCGCCTGGAGACCGCTGCACTTCATCGGAACCATCTCCTATGGCATCTACCTCTGGCACTGGCCTGTCATCGTGTACCTCAATGGAGCGCGCACCGGTCTGTCCGCCTGGCCACTCGACCTGCTTCGCATCGCGGTGACGCTGGTCCTGTCGGCGGCCAGCTATTACCTGGTCGAGCGGCCCATCCGCCTGGCCCGGCTGCACGGATGGGTCAGGATCTGGGGCGCGCCGCTCGCCGGTGTGGCGACGGCCGTCGTCATCGTCGTCGCGACCATCCCCGCCGTCGCCGACCCGGCGGGCGTCGTCGGCACCACACACCTGGCCAGCGAGGGCAGTCACATCGTGGCGGGGACCGGTGGCTACGCCGGCCAGGCGCCGATCCACCTCAACGCCGCGCCGTCGCCCAGCGACCCGCTGCGCGTGCTGATCATCGGGGACTCCGTCATGCACGACGCGTCCTACGGGATCACCGCCGCATTGGAGGCGACCGGTGAGGCCACGGTGGCCACGCGGACCATCGACGGCTTCGGTCTCACCACGGCAACGGACTGGCCGACCTCGATCCCGAACCTGATCCGCCAGACCAGGGCGCAGCTGATCGTCGCGTCGTGGAGTTGGGACCAGTACGGGCCGACCACTCCCAACGCCCTGCACCAGCCGGCGCGGTACACCACGTTGTTGGAGCGGGCGGTGGCGACCATGCTGGCGCCCGGCGACGGCGTGGACGGGGTCATCTTCACCCAATTCCCCGAGTCCGGTGCGATCGCCGCGGCGAACCCCGCCGACCAAGCGACGTACAACAAGGAGCGCTGGGACGGCGTCGTGGCCTGGAACGACATCGCGCAGAAGATGACGACCTCTTTCCCCGGGCGCGTCATGTACTTCCCCCTGGCCGGTTCCATTCTGCTCGAGGGCAAGTACTCGGCGTGGCTCCCGCCCCAGGGTGATCCGCACGCACCGAGTAGCGAATGGATCCGCGTGCGCAAGCTCGACAACGTCCACCTCTGTCCGGAGGGGAGCGCCCTGTACGCCGAGGCGCTTCTCTCCGACATGACGGCGGTCCTCGGGCTCGCCCCCGTCTCGGGCGACTGGTCGCAGGGATCGTGGACCAGGGACCCCAACTTCAACAACCCGCCCGGCGCCTGTCCCGACGACCACCCTCCAGGCGGCTGAGCGGCGACCGCCGCGGGCGCTGGCAGCCCTACGGTTGGACGCAGTACGGCGAGGATGAGTTGATGGTGCTCTCGCCGGTTGCGGACGACTTGGCGCTGCTCCAGTTGCTGCCGATGGTGGCGACCACCTCAAACCAGTAGTTCGTACCACTCGTCAGCGTGCTACTCGTCCATGGCGAGGTGGTCGAGTTCCCGATCTGGTTGTACGCCCCCGTGGCCGAGGTCGTCGAGTCGTAGATCGTGTACCCCGTGGCGTGGGTGACGGCGCTCCAGGTCACCTTGATCGTCCCGGAGGTGGTTGGGGCGGCGCAGCCGGCGGCCGGACTGCCCGGAGCCGAGGGAAGTGTCTGCGCGCGCGCCTCGCCTTTGCTGGCAGTGGCCAGGTGGACCGCCCAGTTGGTGGCGGCCCAGGCGCCTCCCGAAGCGATCAGTACGTTCAGGGCGACGCCGGCAACGAGAACGACGAGGAGGGCACCAAGACGCATCTCGGCTCTCCTCGTCGTTCTCTGGGGCGTCCTCTCGGGGCGGAGAGGACCGATCAGCTGGTCCAGCTATCCGTGGCCGGAGTCGTGGTCGAGGTCGCCGCACCACCGGTGGCAGTCACTCCGGTCAGGGCCGGCATCGAGAAATAGGTGTTGGCGCAGGCTGCGGGAGAGGTCGTCGCCATGCTGGCGTCGTTCGTGAAGGTGACGGCGAGCGGATTGTTCGCTTGCCCACTCGCCCCCACGGTGACCGCGCTGGTCAACGTGTGGGAACTGCCGCTGGTCGACGTGGAGTAATTCCACGTTACGCTGCTCGGTGTCGCAGCTAGGCATCCGGTTTGCGTCGTTGTGAGCGCACTGGTCGTATACCCAGTGGCGTAGGTCGAGTTGGTGGGCAGTTGGACCGCCGTCATGGTGACGGGGAAGGGATTCGGGTTCGAGATCGTCACGACGACGTCACCGGAACCGCCGGGGTACATGAGGTTGCTCGCGGCAGGTGACGCCACCGCCGTGATCGTCAAGTTGGAGATCGCGGCCGACTGGCCCTCTCCAGACGAGCCTGAGTTCAGGCCCACCACCCAGTTCGTCGCCGCGTAGGCTCCCGCTGCGGCCAACACGATCCCGCTCACTGCGGAGACGATCTTTATACGCCGGGAGAACCGGCCCGTCTTGATCTCCATCTCCCCTGCCTTCTCTTTTTGATCTCGCGGTTTTGGTCGCGCTCGTGGCATGCGGACCTCTGGGCTTTCGGTGTTGCCGCACGGGCCCTTAAGGAGCGTTGAGCCATTTGGACGCGCGACGGAATTCGGCGCGGGCCTCGACAAGGGGGCATTTCCCGTTGCCGGTCGGGGGCAAAGGATGCCCCAGTGCCGAAACGAACGTCACGAAGGCGGAACCCCCTGGGTGGAAGGCCTTAGGTCGAGTCGGATCTCAGCCGATATCTCCGATATGGAGCACCCGGCCCTCCGTGATCGCGTCCTGGCCTACCTGCCCTTCGTGGCCATCGCCGTCGTCGGCCAGCTGAGTGCGGCGTGGCCCCCGGGGCCGACCGACATGGCCGCCTTTTGGGCCAGCAGCGTCCTCCTGCTCGCCTGTGGCGCCATCGTCGTGTTGCGCCGGGCGGTGCCGCCACCCACCATGCTCGTCGGCGGTTCGATCTACATCGCCTCGGTGGCCCTGCTCATGCAGGCGACCGGCGGCGTGGACAGCGGGCTCGGAGCTCTGTTCCTCATGCCTGTCGTAGGGATCGCGCTTTTCGGAAGGCGTTGGGAGTCGGCCGGCGTCGTGGTGCTCGTGCTCGCGGCGCTCCTCGCGGTGTCGCTCGGGGGTCCGCACCTTGCTGGTGCGACGCCGCGGCGGCTCGTCCTATTTGGCTCGATCGCCGCCATGTCATCGGTGGCGATCCATGCTCTCCGCAGCGGGCTCCTTGAATCCAACCAGCGCATGACGAGGTTGTTGCACCAGGAGGCAGCGATCAACATGGCGGCCCGTGAGCTGGCGTTGCTCTCGGAGCCGGCGGCGATCACCGCGCTTGGCACACAGCTCGCCACGCGCATCGCCTCACCTCTGGGCTCGGAGATTCGCCGCGCGTCCTATCTCAAGATCGAAGACGGCAGGGTCCGCGTCGATGCGCAGTACGACGACTTCGGGTTGCGCATCTTCGAGAGCTGGCCCCTCCCGGAGCACCCGGGGTTACGGGACGCCGTCTCGACACTGCAGCCCGTCGCCGCGCCGCTCGATCCCGAAGAGCTGGGGCCGGTCTTCCGGTCCGTGCTCGCCGGTACGGGCATCACCCACGGCGCCTGGGTGCCGGTGTGCCCCGACGGAGCACTCCACGGGGTGCTCGCGGTGTCGAGTCGAGGCGCACCGCTCCCGGGGGAATACGTCGACCGCTGCGTCGCCTTGGGCCACATCCTCGAGCTTGCCTTGTCCAACTGGGCTGCCCATCAGATGCTCGAGCAACAGGCGACGGCAGAGGAGCGGCGACGGATCGCACGCGAGCTGCACGACGGCCTCGCGCACGAGTTGGCCTTCATCGCCAGCAAGACCCGCGGCGCCGTTGCCGGCTCGGCGACGCTCGACGTGCGCGAACTGGCCGGAGCGGCCGACCGGGCGCTGGACGAGGCGCGCCGGGCAATCACGGTTCTCTCGGTCTCGCACCCCCAGTCGCTCGATTGTGCCATCGCGCAGACAGCGGAGGACCTGGGGTCCCGTCTCGGTGTGTCCGTGGAGCTCGAACTCGCGCGGGATGTCGACGTGCCCGGCGAGGTGCGGGAGAACCTCCTTCGCATCGTCCGCGAGGCGATGACGAACGCGGCCAACCACGGGTCCACCGAACAGGTGAAGGTCAAGCTCGAGTGCGCCGATCAGGTGCGGCTCGTGATCGAGGACGACGGGTGTGGCTTCGACCCGGACCGCGTCGCGGAGTCGGGCGGCTTCGGGTTGCAGAGCATGGAGGAGCGCGGCGGCATGTGTGGGCGCGGTGTTCAAACTGGACTCGTCTCCCCGACAGGGCACCCGCGTGGAAGTGGCGTTCCGGTGAGTGCCGTCGTCAGTGTGCTTCTGGCCGACGACCACGCGCGGACCCGAGCCATGGTCCGGCGGGCGCTAGAACGCAGCGGTGACTTCCACGTCTGCGCCGAGGCCTGTGATACCCCCACGGCGGTCCGGGGAGCGAGGGAGGCGAAGCCCGAGGTTTGCCTGCTCGACATCAACATGCCTGGCAACGGGATCGCGGCCGCCGCTCAGATCAGCGCTGCGTTGCCCGACACCGCGGTCGTCATGCTGACCGTTTCGCGACAGGACGATGACCTCTTCGATGCGCTCCGGGCCGGGGCCTCGGGATACCTGCTGAAGGGCATGGACGAGGACGCCATCGGGGACGCACTCCAGCGCGTGTTGGCCGGCGAGGCGATGCTGCCAGGCACGCTCGTCGCCCGACTCGTCGACGAGTTTCGGGACCGGGAGCAGCGACGGATCGCGGTCCCGGACCGCCAGGCGGCCCGTCTCACCGGCCGCGAGTGGGACGTGCTCGAGCTCATGCGCAAAGGCGCCCCGACGGCCGAGATCTCCGAGCGCCTCTTCGTGTCGCCGACCACGGTGCGCAGCCACGTGTCCGCCATTCTTCGCAAGCTGGGCGTTCCCAACAGGGAGGCCGCCATCAAGTTGCTCGACGGGCGCTGACCAGCGGCGGCCCAGGTCTCCGGTACCAGACCACCGGTCCGCCCCGACCCAGGAGCCCGGTCGACTCCGGGTATGGGCCGTTGCGGCCGGTCCTAAGCTGGCTGCCGTGACCAGCACCCGAATCGAAAGCGACAGCATGGGGGAGATCGAGGTCCCCGCCGACCGCTACTGGGGTGCCCAGACGCAGCGTTCGCTGCACCATTTCGACATCGGCGACGAGACGATGCCCCGGCCGCTGATCCGGGCCTTCGGCATCCTCAAAGGCGCGTCCGCCTCGGTGAACCGCGACCTTCGCAAACTCGACGAAGAGCGGGCCGGCCTGATCGAGCAGGCGGCGGGCGAAGTGGCCAAGGGTGCGCTCGACGACCAGTTCCCTCTGCACATCTGGCAGACGGGCAGCGGCACGCAGACCAACATGAACGCCAACGAGGTCATCTCCAACCGTGCCATCGAGCTCGCTGGTGGGGTCATGGGCTCCAAGCAACCCATCCACCCCAACGACCACGTCAACATGTCTCAGTCGTCCAACGACACGTTCCCGACCGCCATGCACATCGCGGCCGTGGAGGAGATCGTGCATCGGTTGCTCCCATCGGTCGCCGCGCTGCGGGACGCGCTGTTGGACAAGGAAATCGAGTACGCCGGCGTGACCAAAATCGGGCGCACCCACCTGATGGACGCCGTGCCGCTCACCCTCGGCCAGGAGTTCTCCGGGTACGTCGCGCAGTTGACGGCGGATATCGACCGGATCGAGCGCACCCTGCCGGGCCTCTACGAGCTCGCCGCCGGGGGCAGCGCCGTGGGCACCGGGCTCAACACGCACCCCGAGTTCGGCGTGCGGGTGGCCAAGGCGATCGCGGCTGCGACCGGGCTCCCCTTCGTGACCGCCCCCAACAAGTTCGCCGCGTTGGCCGCCCATGACGCATTGGTGTTCACCCACGGGGCCATCAAGACCTTGGCCGTGTCGCTCATGAAGATCGCCGACGACCTGCGCTGGTTGGCCTCGGGCCCGCGCAGCGGGCTCGGTGAGTTGGTCCTGCCCGAGAACGAGCCGGGCTCCTCCATCATGCCGGGGAAGGTCAATCCCACCCAGAGCGAGGCCATGATCATGGTGGGGATCCAGGTGATCGGCAACGACGTGGCGGTGACCACCGCCGGCAGCAGGGGCAACCTCGAGCTCAACGTGTGCAAGCCCGTCATCGCCTACAACGTCATGCAGTCCATCGAGCTGCTGACCGACGCCTGCCGCACCTTCCGCGAGTTCTGCGTGGAGGGGCTCGCGCCCGACCTCGCGCAGATCCAGCGCCACCTGACCAACTCGCTCATGCTGGTGACCGCGCTGGCGCCCAGCATCGGCTACGACAGGGCGGCCGAAGTGGCCAAGAAGGCGCACAAGGACGGCACGACGCTCAAGGAGGCGGCGCTGAGCCTGGGCTGCCTGACCGAGGAGGAGTTCGACGCCGCCGTGCGCCCCGAGGACATGACCCACCCATGAGCGAAGAGGTCCTCACCGTGGGCGACGTCGACGCCGCGCTCGTCGAGCAGCACCTGAACTGGTCCCGCGAGGACGACGTCCTCGTGACCACGGTCAAGCTGCACGACTTCGCGGCCGCTCTCCAGTTCGTCAATGCAGTCGGCGCCGCCGCCGAGGCGGCCAACCATCATCCCGACATCGACATCCGTTGGAACAAGGTGCGCCTGGCCCTCACCACGCACGACTCGGGCGGTATCACGCTGCTCGACCTTGCGCTCGCCGGCGCCATCGACCGGCTCCGTCCCGACGTCCGCGTCCGGGACGACGAGGGCGGAAACGGCGACGTCGCCTAGCCCGAAGGCTCGAGCAGAACGGCCCGCAGACGCTCCACCACGCCCGGCGTCGTGCCGAGGCCGGCGACGTAGGCGCCGACTGAGCCGAAGCGTTCCTTCAAATGATCGAGCAGCGATTCCATCTGGGCGGGGTCGGCGGAGAACACTTCGTCGAGGCGCTCGATGTTGTCCCGGCCCTCGGGGTACTTCACAATGAGCTTCGCCCGGAGCCGCGCCATGGCCTCGCCGCTGAGCGCGTAGTCGGCCACCACCGTCGGCTCGTCCACGCCGAGCAGGGAGAGGACGATCGCGGAGAGGACGCCGGTGCGGTCCTTGCCGGCGGTGCAGTGGAACACGGCCGGCAGCGCGCCGGGCGCGGCCAGGACCTCGAGCGCGGCCCGGATCTGACCGCCGGCGTCGCTGACGAATTCCCGGTACTGGGTGCCGAGGAAGCCGGGACGGCGTTCGAAGTCCTGCGCGTCCGGCAGCTCCTCCATGAAGGGGAAGTGGTGGAAGGCCACCGGGTGGGCGTCGACGTCGAAGCGGCCGCGTTCGAGTTCGTCGCCCGACCGCAAGTCGATGACCGTCCGGATGCCGATGTGGCGCAGGACGGAGAGGTCGGACGCGGTCAGCTCGCCCAGGCCGTCGGCCCGGAACAGCACGCGCCAGCGTGTCCGGACTCCGTCACCGGCGGCGTAGCCGCCAAGGTCACGGAAGTTGACCGCCCCTTCGAGGGCGATGAGCCGTTCGAGCGTCTCGCTCACGTCACCGGCATGTCCCACAGGGGGAACCAGCGCGAGAGGTCGGACTCCACCGGCAGATCGGCGCCCACCATGGTGCGGACGCGCAGCTCGAGTTCGGTGTCTCGGCGCTCCTTCTGCGCGTCGACGGGAGCGAACGGGTAGAACGTGCCGCGCTTGAACAGGTACACCAGCCGGAAGGGTCGGGCGTCGTCGGGGGCGTCAGGCCCGGGCACGAAGCCGAACACCGAGACCAGCAGCTGGGGCCCCCATCCGTTGTCCTGCAGCGTCGAGTTGGCCATGTGGATCTTGGTCACCAGCTCGTCGAGGTCGGGATCGTCGAGCAGCAGCCAGCCGTAGTCGAAGCGGTCCTGCGCGTGCCCGAAACCGTCGCCCACCAGCTCGGAGATCTCCTTTTGGGCGTCGGCGGCCCCCTGGCCCGGCGGTGGCTTCCAGCAGACACCGGCGTGACCGGACGTGACGAGCCCGCCGGCGCTCTGCAGGGTCAACGCGGCCGTGGGCAGGGCGAAGAGCGCATCGAGGTTGGCCCGAACCGGCTTGGAGCGGCCGAGGATGGTGTCGAAGAGGCCCACGGCCGGCTAGCGCCCTCGGGCCCGATGCGCCGGACGGCCGGTCAGCTGGCCTGACCGAGCTGGCGCTCCAGCGTGTCGAGCTGGGCCAGCCGGCGCTCGAGCGTCGGGTGCGTCCGGAACAGGTTGCCGAAGCTGAAGCCGCCTCCCGTGCCCTGCGCGGCGCCGTTGGCCACGGCCGGCGCGAAGAAGAACGCGTTAAACGGCTCGGCCGACCGCAAGTCCTTGGTCGGGATGCGGCCCATCTCGCCGGTGATCTTGACCAGCGCAGAGGCGAGCAGCGACGGCCGCCCGATCAGCAGTGCGCCCGAGCGGTCGGCGGCCAGCTCTCGATAACGAGACAGCGCCATGGTCAACAAGAAGCTGATGAAGTAGACCACGACCGACACCAGAAGGACGCCCATCTCGATGAGGGCCGCCTGGCTCTGCTGGTTGTTGCCGCCTCGGCCGCCACCGAAGATCTCGGAGTAGAACATCACCCGCGTCAGCAGGCCGGCGATCATTCCGAGCCCGCTGGCAATGGTCATGACCGCGACGTCGCGGTGGGCCACGTGCGAGATCTCGTGCGACAGCACCGCCTCCACTTCGGGCTCGTCGAGGCGTCGGAGCAGCCCGGTGGTGACGCAGACGACGGCAGCCTTGGGGCTCCGTCCGGTGGCGAACGCGTTGGGGATGTCGGTCTGCGCGATGGCCACCTTCGGCTTGGGCATGTCCGCCAGCGCGCACAGCCGGTCGACCACGCCGTGCAGCTCGGGCGCCTGCTCTGGCGTGACCTCCTTGGCGTGCATGGCGTACATGGCGATCTTGGCGCTGAACCAGTACTGGGCGAACAGGACCCCGACCGCGATGATCAGGATCAGGACCAGGCTATGGAGCAAGGCGAAAAGGACGCCGATGAAGACGGCGTACAGCACCACGAAAAGGAAGCCCGTCAAGAGCATCCGGTAGGTCAGGCCCTTGTCGGCCGGGATGTTGCGTGAGATTGCCATCAGGCGCTCTCTCCTCCACTTCTCTCTTGTTCGGCGGCGGGCAACGCGGCCGGCGGACCGGCGCCGTCGGCGCCCGTTCCCAGTTCGGCCTTCAAGGCCGCCAGCTCGCTGTCCACCTGTGACGAGTTCGACACCTTGTCGAGCTCCTTCTGGATGTCGTCGACCGGAGTCGTCAGGTCGTCCAGCGCGCCCGACGCCAGCAACTCGTCGAGGGCACCCGCACGCGCCTGCATCGAGGAGATCTTGTCCTGGGCGCGCTGCATGGTGGCGCCCGCGTTCCCCATCGAGGTCGAGATGCCCGACACCGCTTCGCCCACCTTGGTCTGGGCCTCGGCCGCCGTGTAGGAGGCCTTGAGCGTCTCCTTCTGGGTGCGGAAGCGCTCGATCCGGGTCTGGAGCTCCTGGGAAGTCGCAACGAGCTTCTGCTCCTGCTCGCTGATCTGGTCGTGCTGGGTCTTGAGGTCGGACAATTGCTCGCCGAGCGCGGCCCGCCGCGACAGCGCCTCGCGGGCGAGGTCCTCGTTGCCCTGTGCCAGCGCCGCCTTGGCCTGGCCCTGCAGCTTGTCGGCCTGCTTCTGCAAACCCTGGGCCTGCAGCTCGATCCGCTTGCGGGCCGTGGCGACGTCGGCCACGCCCCGTCGGACCTTCTGGAGCTGCTCGAGCTGCTTCTCGTAGGAGAGGTCCAGCGTGTCGCGCGGGTCCTCCATCTTGTCGAGGGCCTTGTTCGCCTTGGACCGGAAGATGTCACGGATCCGACTGAACGTGCCTGCCATGGATTACGAGCATAAGGCCCAGCGGGGGAGGGGGTGGCACCGGGCCTGCCTGCGCAGGCGCGCCGCTAAGGTCGGCTCGTGCCCGATCGCCTCTGCCTGCTCTGCGTCCACGCGCACCCCGACGACGAGGCCTCCAAGGGCGCGCCCACGGTGGCCCGCTACCACGCCGAGGGGGTGCGAACGGTGCTGGTGTGCTGCACCGGGGGCGAGGAGGGGGACATCTTGAACCCGGCCATGGACACCCCCGAGGTGAAGGCGGACATCGGCCGGATCCGCATGGCCGAGCTCAAGGCCGCCACCGACATCATCGGCTACGACGAGACGGTTCTCCTCGGCTATCGCGATTCGGGGATGCCCGACTCGGAGGCCAACGCGCGGCCCGAGTCTTTCGCCCAGGCACCCCTGGACGAAGCGGTCGGCCGCCTGGTTGCCGTCATCCGCCGCGAGCGCCCCCAGGTCGTCGTCACCTACGGCGACAACCAGAACGAGTACCCCCATCCGGACCATCTTCGGGTCCACGAGATCTCCGTCCTGGCTTTCGACTCCGCCGGTGATCCGGACCGCTTCCCGGAGGCCGGCCCGCCCTACGCCCCGGCCAAGCTCTACTACAACGTCTGGTCGGGGGAGCGCTTCCGCCAGATCCACGCCAAGTACGAGGAGTTGGGGCTCGAGTCGCCCTTCGACGACAAGTGGCTGGCCCGCATGACCCGCACCGAGCCGTACACGACGACCATCGACATCCGTGGTTTCACCCAGGTGCGCGGCGAGGCGCTGAAGGCGCACGCCACCCAGGTGGACCCCAACTCGCCGTTTTGGTTCGGCCTCCCGCCCGAGGTGATGCGCGACATCCACCCCGTCGACGAGTACCGGCTGGCCCAGAGCCGCGTGGGCCCGACCGACGTGACCGAGGACGATCTCTTCGCCGGCGTGCGCTGACGGCCGATCAGGCCGTCGGGCCGAGAAACCCCCAGCTGATGATGCCGGCGCTCTGGAGCAGCACCAGCGTCACCGCGGCGGCCAGGAAAGCCAGCAGCACGACGGTGACGACGGACTTCCAGGTGGTCGCGGACCTGCGCTGGAACCGCCAGCGCCGCGCGCCGAGCGAGCTCTCGGCGCCCTGGCCCGGGACCGTCGGGATGGCCGGGTCGTCCGCGACCGCCGCGAGGGTGGCGGGGGTGAAGGCGTCGGCTACCGGTTCGAGCGCCCGCGCCGTCGGGGCCGCGGCCGCACCGTTGCCGGCCGTCGCGCGCATGACCACCTCGAGATCGGCCAGCGTCCAGCCCGGGACCACGAGCGGCGTGGTGGCCCCCCCGCCGTGCAAGGTCAGCAGCACCCCGCCCCGGCGCTTCTTCATCTCCCACTGCGACACCCGGGCCCATGACATGCGCACCGGCGGTCGCCCGGCGCGGCGGATCTCGATGCCGTCGGGCGACAGCTCGATGTCGAAGACGTCGCTGCGGGAACGACGCTCCCTCGTGAGGATCGAAACGCCCTGAATCGTGGTAGCGCTCGTCGTGGTGCTCACCAACTCGGGATCAGCCACTCGCCCGGGCCAATTCACGGAGGGGTCGATAGCCGATGAGGGTCGCCCCTGCCTCGGCGAGGGACCGGGGGACCCAGTCCTCCCGGCAGATCATGTGGTAGTCGTCGACCCGCGCCCCCCAGTCGTCGGTTGCCAGCGAACGCAGCTCGGCGGAGCCGACGGCCGGGTGCAGGAGGAACTCGGTCACCCCCGCCCGGAGCGTCCGCAGCTCCTTCTCGAAGGTCTGGCGCGACCCCACGCCAGGAACCAGCCGGAGGTGGTCGCTGAAGACAGCCCCGGCCTCGGCCGCCACGGCTCGGGCGGGAAAGCCCAGGTAGCGCTCCGTCGACGCGCTCACCATGCGCAGGGGGAGCCCGAAGGTGACCGCCAGCTCCAAGTAGACGTCGAAGAACTCCGGCCGCAGCTGCAGCGTGCCCATGTGGGCGTCGAGGTGGCTGACGTCGAAGCCCCACAGAATGGCTCGCTCGATTTGGGCTCGGCACTCGCGGCGGACCTCGTCGAGATCGGCGTGGTCCCACACGTCCTGCATCGTCCGGGGGAACCCCCCGTCGCCGCCGAGCAGCGAGGGTGCGTAGGTGATCGGGCCCCAGCGGTACAGCTCGTACTCCGCGTTGAGGGTCAGGTGGACCCCGATGTCCTCGCCGCGGTAGCGGCTGCTCGCCTCACGGGCCCATGGGCAGGGCACCATCAGCGAGGCGGAGGTGACGGTCCCCGTCGCCAGACACTCGAAGACGCCGACGTTGGCCGAATGACAGGAGCCGAGGTCGTCGGCATTGATGACAACCAGCTTGGCGTCGGCCGGGTAGCCGAGCCGCTGCGCCAGGTTCGGCTCAGCCACCATCGGTCGCTCCTCGGGACACGTCGGAGTCCTGGCTCCGGGCCTCCGCCGCAATCTCTGCTTGGAATGCCTCCATTTTTACCGTCAGGTCCGCATCGGCGACCGACAGGATGCGCACGGCGAGCAGGCCGGCGTTGCGAGCCCCGTTGACCGCCACCGTCGCCACGGGCACGCCCTTGGGCATCTGCACGACCGAGAGCAGGCTGTCGAGGCCATCGAGGTGCGACAACGCCACCGGGACGCCGATCACGGGGAGGGTGGTCACCGACGCGAGCATCCCGGGCAGGTGGGCGGCGCCCCCCGCTCCGGCGATCAGGACCCGCAGGCCGCGGTCCGCCGCCACCTGGCCGAAGGCGATCATGTCGAGCGGCGTCCGGTGGGCGGAGACCACCCGCACCTCGTGCGCCACGCCGAAGCGTTCGAGCATGTCGACCGCCCCCTGCATCACCGGCAGGTCCGACGCGCTGCCCATGACGATCGCCACGACGGGCGCCGTGGGCGTCAACGGTTCACCCCCGGGGGCAGGTCGATGGCGTCGGGCACCGGGGTGCCCAGGGCGACCGCGGCCGACCAGGCCCGGGAGCGCACCACCGCGGCGTCGTCGCCGCATACGGTGACGTGGCCCAGCTTGCGTCCGGGTCGCGCCGTCTTGCCGTAGAGGTGGACGTGGGCACCCTCGACGCCAAGGCCCCGGGCGAGCCGGCGGGCCGGGTCCGGACCGGTCGATCCGCCGAAGACGTTGACGCTGGCGACCCGCGCGTGTTGGGGGGCGGTCGAGCCGAGCGGCAGGTCGAGCACGGCGCGCAGGTGGTTCTCGAATTGCGAGGTCACGGCGCCCTCGATCGTCCAGTGCCCCGAGTTGTGGGGCCGCGTCGCCACTTCGTTGACGAGCAGGCGGCCCCCTGCCGAGAAGAGCTCGACGGCCATCACCCCGACGGCGCCGGCGATCTCGGCGACCTTCTGGCCGAGGGCCGAGGCGGCCTCGACCACGTCGGGGGCGAGACGCCCGGGTACCAGCACCTCCCGGCAGACGCCGTCGACCTGGGCCGTCTCGACCGCCGGCCAGGCCGCCGAGGCACCCGAGGGGTTGCGGACGACCATGACGGCCAGCTCGGCATCGATGGCCACCAGTTCTTCGAGGACGACCTGCCCCGCGACCTGGGCCAACACGGCGTCGGCCTCGGCCTCGTTCCGCACGGGCCAGACCCCCTTGCCGTCGTAGCCGCCCCGGGCGGCCTTGAGCACGACCGGCCACCCGTGGGACCGGCCGAACGCCGCCACCGCCTCGGACGCGCTCCGCCCCGCCTCCGGGCCGCCGTCGAGCACCTCGTAGCTCGGCACCGGGACGCCCGCCCGGTCGAGCACCGTCCGCATGCGGGCCTTGTCGACCGCCAGCTCGAGGGCGGCGGCCCCGGGCCGGAAGACGGCGCCCTCGGCCGCCAACGCGGCCACGACCTCGAGGTCGACCTGCTCGTGGTCGAACGTCACCACGCCGCAGCGCTCGGCGAGCGACCGGAGGTCAGCCACGACGAAGGGCGACCCCACGATGACATCCGCCGCCACCGCGCACGCGGCGTCGTCGGGGCGCTCGGCCAACACGGCCACGGAGAGGCCGAGGGCGCTGGCCGCCTCGCCCGCCATGCGCGCCAGCTGGCCTGCGCCGACGAAGCCGACGTCGTGCGAGGTCAGCTTGCTCGCCCCCGTCCGGGGATTCGCCTAGACAGTGGGGCGGACACAAGGGGCAGACTACGCGAGGGAGCAGCCGGGACATGGCGAGAGCATTGCGGTTCGGCACCATGATGGACGTCAGCAAGTCGCTGACCGAGACCGTGGCCCAGCTCAAGCGGTACGCGGACGCCGGTCTCGACCATGCGTTCGCCGAGCAGATCTTCGGGCCCGACGCGCTGACTCTGCTCGCCACGGCCGGCGCGCAGGTGCCCGGGATCGGGCTGGGTACCGGTGTGGTGCCGGTGTACCCGCGCCACCCCATGATGCTGGCGCAGCAGGCCCTCACGGTGCAGTGGGCGACGGGGAACCGGCTCCTGTTGGGTATCGGTTTGTCGCACCAGGTCGTGGTCGAGAACGTCTGGGGCATGAGCTGGGACCGGCCGGCCCGCTACATGGAGGAGTACCTGTCCTCGCTCATGCCGCTGCTGCGCGGCGAGGCAGCCAGGAGCACGGGGGAGCGCGTCACCACCAACGCCTTCATGCCCATTGCCATCCCCGGCGTCGAGCCGCCTCCGGTGCTGGTCGCCGCGCTCGGTCCCGCGATGCTCAAGCTCGCGGGCACCGTGGCCGACGGCACGGCGACCTGGATGACCGGCACCGGGACCGTCGCCAGTCACATCGTGCCCACCATCACGGCGGCGGCCGAGGCGTCGGGCCGCCCGGCGCCGCGCGTCGTGGTGGCGCTGCCGGTCGCGGTCACCAAGGACTCCGACGCCGCCAAGCAGCGGATCAACGAGGAGCTTTCCATCTATCCCAACCTGCCTTCCTACCGGGCCATGCTGGACAAGGAAGGCGCCGCGACCGCGGCGGACATCGCCTTCGTCGGGGACGAAGAGTCTGTCGCCGCGTCCATCACGGCGTTGGCCGACGCCGGGGCTACCGACTTCGTGGCGGCGATCGCCGGCGACAGGGCGGAACGCGAGCGCGGTTTCGCGCTGCTGAGCGAGCTCGCCCGTGCCTAGCCACGACGATGCGGTGCGATCGGCGGCTGACTCGGAGCCCGGGGGGCTCAGCGAGACAGCCGCGTGAACTTGTATTCGTTGAGGTCGGGCTGGGAGTCGAAGAGGTCGAGCACTCCCTCTATCGTCCGCCGCGCCAGCGCGGCGTCGCCCTGCGGCCGGCTCATCAGGCGCACGAACACGGCGCGGTCGTCCAGCACGAAGGTCGGCACGCCGAACACCCCCCACTCGGCCACCGCCTGCTCGTGGGCGCGGCGCAATTCCTTGACCGCGGCACCCGCCCCGGCCTCCGCCACCACCGCGTCACCCGGCAGGCCGGCGGCGTCGAGCACGGCGGCCACGACCTCCGGCACCCGGAGATCGTGGCCCTCGTCATGACGGGCGCCGAAGAGGGCCACGTGCGCATCGAGGAAGCGATCGGGGTACTGGTCGCGCACGACGATCCCGGCCGCGAGCGCGAGGAGGTCCTGCGCCTTGGCGGGGTCGTCCCACACGGGTGGGCCACCCTCGGGGACGTGGACCTGGCTGAGCGAGAACGGCAGGAACCGCACGTCCCAGTCGGCACCGTCGGCCAGGGCGACGGCGAGGTGTTCATGGGCGTTGCGGGCAAAGGGACACCGGTAGTCCCAGGTGACGGCAAATGGCTTCATAGTTCGTGGAACACGACGTCGTCGTCGCTCATTCCCCCGGCCCCGCGGGCCGCCCGCCGCCCACGACCCCACGGCGCCCGGCTCCGCCGGTGCCGCCGGCGGAGCCGGCGCCCCCGGCTGCCCGGGGTGACGACGTTCACGACGGGGCGCAGGCCCATCCCGAGCACCGAACCGAGCATCGCACCACTGATGACGTCGGTCGGATGGTGGGCGCGCAGGTGGACGCGGCTCGCGGCGACCGCTGCCGCGAACCCGACGTGGGCGGCGGTCTCGGCGTCGGAGTCCCCGAGGAGGAAGGCGGTACAGAAGGCGGCGAGTGTGTGCCCGCTCGGGAAACTGCTGCTCGTCGGCGTGCGGACGGTGGCGGCGAGATGCTGGTCGGGCCGTTGCCGTTCGACTGAAGCCTTGACCAGCTGGCTCACGAAGAGCGAGGAGAACCCAGCCGCTCCGAGAGCGACGACGGCGCGCCGCCGGTCCGGCCCGCGCCGGCGTGCCTTGAGTGCGGCCAGCACCACCCAGATGAGGCCGTAGTCGGCCAGGTTGGAGACGACGGCAGCGGCACGATCGACGCCCGGCTTGCCCCGGAGGGGTTCGAAGGCGGCATCGACCGCCTTGTCGAGGGTGCTCACCGCGGCCGGGTCACGCGGCGAAGGCCGGGCAGGACGCCTTGAAGTGGCAGAACTCGCACAGCGGGCCCACGTTCGGCCGGAAGTCCTCGGCGTCGCAGGCCCGGGCAATGGCCGTCCACACCGCGGCGGCCCGTTTGCGCTGGCCGCGGATGGTCTGTTCGGACGGCACCGCCGAGATGGCCACGGGCTGGCGCAGGTACAGGAGCCTGACCTCGGAAGGAGCGCGCCCCAGCACGTTCTCGCAGAGCAGCGCATAGGTCTGCACACCGCTCATGCTGCCGCGCTCGAAACGCTCCGAGGGGGCCCGACCGGTCTTGTAGTCCACGACGACGAGGCTCCCGTCCGCCGCCAGGTCGAGCCGGTCGATGATGCCGCGCAGGCGCATGCCGTCGACCATCGTCTCGACGCCGAGCTCCAGGCCGACCGCATGGGTGCGGTCGGGGTCCTCCAGCCGGAAGTAGTTGTCGACCAGGGTGCGCGCGTCGGCCAGGAAGGCCGCGGCGGCGTCCCGGTCGAGCTCGAGCTCCAGGAACTCCTCGTCGTCTTGCAGCGCGCGCCAGGCCTCTTCGAGCTCGGCCGCTGCCGCGGCGGGACTCCGGTTCCCCGGTGGGTGGTGCCAGAAGAGGCGCTCGAGCGCCGCGTGCACCAGGGTTCCCTTGACGGAGGGCGCGGACGGCGGCTCGGGGCGGCGCTCGATCTGGGAGAACCGGAAGGCGAGCGGGCAGTTGGTGAACGCGGTGACTTTGGACGGCGTCAGGGTGCGGGGGAGGTTGAGCGCCACGCTGGTCAGGATACGACGTCGCTGTGCCGTCACGGCTCATCCTCGCCAGCAAGTAGAAAGACAGCCGTGCCCGACCGCGCGCAAGGAATCCGTCGTCGCCGTGGCTGATCTGCGCCGCTCGACCCGATGGGCCGGGCTGCGGCCCGGCGACCCCGTCCAGGTCGACGGCACCCGCCTCCGCGGCGCTTCGTGGCAGTTCGTCGCGCACGTCACCAACGAGGAGACCGGTGAGGCGTGGGTCGAGGTCGTGGGCGGGCGGACCGGGGACCGCGCCGTGCGGTCGTTCCGCCCGGACCAGCTCTACGCGGCCTCCGCCCGCCCCGGCCGCGATCCGTCGCTGGCCGACGCGCCCGGGCTCCCACTCGGCTGATGAACCGGGCAGCGGTGGGCGGTCCCGGCATCCCGACGTTGACCACCCCGCGGCTCGTGCTGCGGCCGTTCGAACCCGCCGACCTCGACGAGCTCGCGCGGATCCACACCGAGGAGTCGTTCTGGTGGTTCCCGCGGCGTGAGGGGATGGGCCGGGGGCAGACGGCAGAGTTCCTCAGCCGGATGTTGGCGCGCTACGAGAGCGACGGATTCGGGATCGAGGCGCTCATCGACCGGGAGAGCGGGGCCATGATCGGGTGGGCGGGCCTCGCCGTGCCCCACTTCCTGCCCGAGATCCTCCCGGCGGTCGAGGTCGGGTGGCGGCTGTCCGGCCCCTACCGCGGGCGTGGCCTGGCGACCGAGGTGGGGGCGGCCGCGGTGGAGTTCGGGTTCGTCGCCGGCGGTCTCGACCGCATCGTCAGCATCTACGAGCCGGAGAACGTGGCGTCGGGACGGGTCATGGAGAGGCTGGGCTTCACGCATTGGCGCACCACCACCGGGCCGCGTGGCTATGAGGTCGCCGTGAGGGAGTTGACGCGCGACCGCTGGGAGGAGGCCCGCTACTCGGCCGAGTAACCGTCCATGCGGGCGAGGATGCGCAGCATCACCTCGTCGGCCCCGGCGCCGATGGAGTCGAGGCGCGTGTCGCGGAAGTAGCGCGAGGTCCAGTTCTCGGCCATGTAGCCCATGCCGCCGTGGAGCTGCACCGCCCAGTCCGCCACCTCGCGCTGGAGCCGCGAACCGAGCAGCTTGGCGATGGTCGCCTGCCGGGTGACGTCCTCCCCCCGCACGACGGCGTCGGCGGTGCTGCGCGCGTACAGCTTCAAGACGTCGTAACGGGCCGAGAGCTCGGCCAGGACGAACTGGAGGTGCTGGTTGGCCAGCAGCGGGGCGCCAAAGGCGCGGCGCTCGCGCAGGTACGCCTTGGTACGGTCGAGGGCCAGCGCAATGGAGCCCACCTGTTTGTAGAAGGTGATCAGGCGCTCGGCCTGGAACTGCGCCATCTGCTGTTGGAAGCCGCGGCCGATCTCCCCGATGGTGTTGGCGATCGGGACGCGTACATCGGTGAACGACAGCTCCGCCGTGTCGCTCGACCACATGCCGAGCTTCTCGAGCTTGCGCGAGACCGCCACGCCGGGCACTGCGGTCGGGACGACGATCAGCGACATGCCCTGGTGTCCCGGGTCGTCGGAGGTCCGGGCGAGGAGGCAGAGCCAGTCGGCCTGGGTGCCGTTCGTGATGAAGAGCTTGGACCCGTTGACGACCCATTCGTCGCCGTCGCGCCGGGCGCGCGTTCGGATGCCGGCGACGTCGCTGCCCGCATCGGGCTCGGTCACCGCGATGGACGTCACGACCTCGCCCCGGATGGCGGGCGCGAGATACTGCTCCTTCAGCTCGGCCGAGCCGTAGCGAGCGAGCGCCGGCGTGGCCATCGCCATCTGGACCGCCATCGCCATGGGCACGGCCCCGCAGCTGATGCGGCCCATCTCCTCGCCGGCGATGAGGGTGTACGTGTGGTCCGCGCCCATGCCGCCGTAGGCCTCGTCGTACTCCAGCCCGAAGAGCCCGACGGCGGCCAGCCTGGGGAAGAGTGTGTGAGCGGGGAAGGTACGGGCTTCTTCCCACTCGTCGACGTGCGGCTCGATCTCCCGCTCGAAGAGGTCCCGCAGCGTCTTGCGGAACAACTGATGTTCGGCGGTCTCGATCACCGGCGCACGATACCACCGGCCAATTTCGGTCCTGCGGCGGACACCCCCCTACACTCACCACCCGTGACGGATGTGTTGGTCGGTGTGCGGCACAGCGACGGCATCCGCACCCTGACGCTCGATTCACCGCACAATCGCAACGCCCTGTCCGCGCGCCTGCTCGAGCAGTTGGAGCGGGCCTTGCGGGACGCGTCGAACGCCCCGGACGTGCGGGCGGTCGTGCTCACGGGATCGGGCACCGTGTTCTGCTCCGGGGCCGACCTCTCGGAGCGTGGTGCGGCGGCGCCCAACCGCATGCCCGACATCCTCAGCTGCATCGTCGAGAGCCCGGTGCCGGTCATCGCCCGGGTGAACGGCCACGCGCGGGCGGGCGGCCTGGGTCTCATCGCGGCGTCCGACCTCGCGGTGGCCGCAGCAGCGAGCACGTTCGCCTTCACGGAGGTCAGGGTCGGGGTGGCGCCGGCCATGATCTTGGTCCCGGCACTGCGCGTGGTCGACCGTCGCTTCTTGGCTCGCGCCACGCTCACCGGCGAGCGCTTCAGCGCGCCTGAGGCGGCCGACGCGGGACTGCTCTCGGCCGTGGCGGACGACGAGGCGGCGCTGGACGCCTGGGTCGACCGGCAGACGGACGCACTGCGCGCGTGCGCTCCGGGCGCGCTCCGGGCCACCAAAGAGCTGTTACGGACGCTGCCGGCGCAGGGATGGGCCGAGGGACTGGCCGCCGCGGCGTCCACCTCGGCCGAGCTCTTTGCCGGCGCCGAGGCCGCGGAGGGGATCGAAGCGTTCCTCCAGAAGCGCCGCCCCTCCTGGGACACGACGCCGTGAGCACGCCGCTCCGTTCACACCTGGTCGTGGCCGCCGACGAGTTCAGGGAAAATGCGGCCGCCATGCGCACGCTGGCGGACGAGGTGCGAGCCCTCCACGACGAGGTGCTGGCCGGCGGCGGCCCGCAGTACGTCGAGCGCCACCGGGCCCGGGGCAAGATGATGGTGCGCCAGCGCCTGGAGGCTTTGGTGGACCCCGCCACCCCCGTGCTCGAGCTCTGCCCGCTGGCGGGTCTGCACACCGGCGACCCGGTGGGGGGCGGTGTCGTCGTGGCGCTGGTGGAGGTGGCGCACACCCAGTGCCTGGTCATCGCCAACGACCCGACCGTGCGCGGGGGGACCACGAGCCCCACGACGATCCGCAAGCTCCTGCGCGCCATGGACGTGGCAGCAGAGAACCGCCTCCCGGTGTTGATCCTGGTGGAATCCGGAGGAGCCGACCTGCCGCGCCAGGCCGACGTGTTCGTGCCCGGTGGCGAGCAGTTCCGCCGCCTGACCCAGCTCTCGGCCCAGGGCATCCCCACCATCTGCGTCGTGTTCGGCTCGTCGACCGCCGGCGGCGCCTACCTCCCGGGCATGAGCGACTACACCGTCATGGTCGAGGACCGGGCCCGCGTCTTCCTCGGCGGGCCGCCGTTGGTCAAGATGGCCATCGGCGAGGACGCCAACGAGGAGGAGCTGGGCGGAGCCGCCATGCACGCCCGGACGTCGGGCCTGTGCGACTACCTGGCCCGCGACGAGCCCGAGGCGCTCCGCCTCGCTCGGGGCATCGTCGCCCACCTGCACTGGACGCGGCTCGGCCCGGGTCCGGCCGGCCCCGCCGACGAGCCGCGGTACCCCGCCGAGGAGCTGCTCGGGATCGCGTCGGTGGACGTGCGGGTGCCCTTCGACGTACGCGAGATCCTGGCCCGGGTCCTCGACGGGTCGCGTTTCGAAGAATTCAAGGAGCTCTACGGCCCCCAGCTGATCTGTGGCTGGGCCTCCGTCGGCGGGTACCCGATCGGCGTCGTGGCCAACAACGGCATCCTCTTCTCGCCGGAGGCGCAGAAGGGCGCGCAGTTCATCGCGTTGTGCAACCGGACCGACACCCCGATCGTCTTCGTCCAGAACATCACCGGCTTCATGGTGGGCACGCGCTACGAGCAGGGCGGGATCATCAAGGACGGGGCCAAACTGATCAACGCCGTCTCCAACTCGACGGTGCCCCATCTCACGCTCATGGTCGGCGCCAGCTACGGGGCCGGTAACTACGCCATGGCAGGCCGGGCCTACGACCCCCGTTTCATCTTCACCTGGCCCAACCACCGCATCGCCGTCATGGGGCCCAAGCAGCTGGCGGGCGTCCTCTCCATCGTGCGCCGCAACGCGGCCGAGGCGGCGGGTCGGCCGTTCGACGAGGCCGCCGACGAGGAGCTGCGGCGGGCCACCGAGCAACAGATCGAGGAGGAGTCGACGGCGCAGTACGCCACCGGGCGACTGTGGGACGACGGGATCATCGACCCGCGCGACACGCGCACCGTGCTCGCCATCGCCCTCACGGCGGTGCACTCGGCGCCGGTCCGCGGGACGGCCGTCTTCGGCGTGGTGCGGCACTGATGGCCCCGATCCGCCGCCTTCTCGTGGCCAACCGGGGCGAGATCGCCCGGCGCGTCATCGCGGGCGCCCACGCCGCGGGGTGTGAGGCGGTCGCCGTCTACACGGCCGACGACGCGGGGAGTCCCCACATCGCCGAGGCTGACGTCGCGGTGTCGCTGGCCGGGGCGTCGCTACGCGAGACCTATCTCGATCCCGGCGCGTTGGTGCGGGCCGCGCAACGGGCCGGGGCGGACGCGCTGCACCCCGGCTACGGGTTCCTCTCCGAGGATCCGGCCCTCCCGGAGGCCTGCGCGCGGGCCGGCATCGTGTGGGTCGGGCCGCCGCCCGAGGCGATGCGGGTCATGGGTCACAAGACGACGGCCAAGGCCGTGGTGGCCGAGGCCGGCGTGCCGGTGCTGCCCAGCGCGGTGGTCCGGGCCGACGGACCGGACGGCGAGCTCACCGCGGCCGCGGCGGCCGTGGGCTACCCGCTGCTCGTGAAGGCCGCCGCGGGCGGTGGTGGCCGCGGGATGCGACTGGTGCGCGAACCCGGTGAGTTGGCCGGAGCCGTCGCCTCGGCGCAGCGCGAGGCAGCGGGCGCCTTCGGCTCGGACGAGGTCTTCGTCGAGCGGTACCTGTCCGCCCCCCGCCACGTCGAGGTGCAGATCGTCGGGGACAGCCACGGCAGCGTGGTGCACCTCTTCGACCGGGAATGTTCGGTACAGCGTCGGCACCAGAAGGTGGTCGAGGAGGCGCCGGCGATCCTCGTCCGGCAAGAGACGCGTCACCGGATGTGGGAGGCGGCGCTGGCCGCCGCCAAGGCCGTGGCCTACGTCGGCGTCGGCACGGTGGAGTACCTGGTCGACGGGAGCGGCTTCTACTTCTTGGAGATGAACACCCGCCTGCAGGTTGAGCACGGCGTGACCGAGCTGGTCACCGGCCTCGACCTCGTGGGCCTGCAACTCGCGGTGGCCTCCGGTGCCCCGCTCCCGTTCGGCCAGGCCGAGGTGGACCTGGGCGGTCATGCCCTGGAGGTACGCCTGTGTGCCGAGCGGCCCCGCGAGGACTACCGACCGACCCCGGGCACGGTCGCCCACGTGCGTTGGCTCGAGGGGCCCGGCCTGCGGACCGACCGCGGCATCGAGTCGGGCAGCGCGGTGAGCCCCGCCTACGACTCGCTGGTGGCCAAGCTCATGGCGCACGGCGCGGACCGGGCCGCGGCGATGGGGCGGCTGTCCCTCGCGCTGCGTGCGCTCGAGCTCGACGGCCTGGAGACCAACCGCGCCCTGCTTGCGGCGGTGCTCGACGACGCGGCCTTCCGGGCCGGCGAGGTGGACGTGCACCTCCTGGAGCGCCGCCCGGACCTGCGCGACGCGCGGCTGCCGGACGAGGTGCGCCGCCGCCACGGCGCCGCGGTGGCCTTCAGCCTCCTCGAGGAGCGAGCGGCCGCCAGCGTGGTCCCCGTGCCGGCGGCCGGATGGCGCAACGTCGGGCGACCGCTCCACGTGGACCAGCTGACGGACGACGCCGGGACGGTGGAGGTCCGTGTCTCCCGGCCGGGAGAGCCGGCCGAGATCCTCGTCGACGGCGCCTGGCACGGCGTCGGCACGGCGCGGGTCGACGGGGGCACGATCGACCTCACGGCCGACGACGGGCGGCGGCGCCGCTACCGGGTGCGGCACTCCGCGCACCGGGCCGATGTGAACGGGCCCGAGGGACAATCCACCTTCGCGCTGCGCACCGAGGATGATCCCGACGAGCGCGGGGGCGTGGCGGGGGAGTGCCGTGCCCCGCTGCCGGGTGCCATCACCAAGGTGCTCGTCGCGGCGGGCGACACGGTGACCGAGGGAGAGGGCCTCGTGGTGCTCGAGGCGATGAAGATGGAGCACACCCTGCGGGCCAACGGCGCCGGGACCGTGGCTGCGCTCCACTGCATCCCGGGGCAGCAGGTCGACGTGAACGACCTCCTGGTGGTGGTGGAGCCGGCGTGAGCACCGGCGCCGGTGCGCCCGGCGTGCTCCGCGTGGCGAACTGCAGCGGCTTCTTCGGGGACCGCCTCTCCGCCGCGCGCGAGATGGTGGAGGACGGCCCCATCGACGTGCTGACCGGCGACTGGCTGGCCGAGCTGACCATGTACATCCTCCACAAGACGCGCGAGCGCAGTGGCGGCTACGCGCGCACGTTCCTGCGCGAGCTCGAAGAGGTGCTCCCAACCTGCGTCGAGCGAGGCATCACCGTGGTCGCCAACGCGGGCGGCCTCCACCCCGAAGGTCTCGCCACCGCCGTGCGCGAGTTGGGTCGGCGCCAGGGGCTCGCGGTGCGCGTGGCCTCTGTCTCCGGGGACGACATCGCTCCGCGGCTCCTCGAGCTCGAGGCCGCCGGCGAGGTCTTCGTCAACCTCGACACCGGCGAACCCCTCCCGCCCGACGCGCCCGTCGTGACGGCGAACGCGTATCTGCGGGCCCGTCCCATCGCTGACGCCCTGACCGCCGGGGCGCAGGTCGTCGTGACGGGTCGGGTCACCGACGCCGCGCTCGTGGTCGGGCCGGCGCTGCACGCCTTCGGGTGGGACGACACCGAACTCGACGCCATCGCGGGCGCCGTGGTGGCTGGACATGTCATCGAATGTGGCGCGCAGTGCTGCGGCGGCAACTACGCCTTCTTCGAGGAGGTGCCCCACCGGGAGCGCATCGGCTTCCCCATCGCGGAGATGCACGCGGACGGGTCGTCGGTCATCACGAAGCATTCCGGAACGGGCGGCGCGGTGACGGTGGGGACGGTGACGGCACAGCTGCTCTACGAGATCGGCAGCCCGCGCTACTTGAGCCCCGACGCGGTGGCCCGTTTCGACACCATCGAACTGTCGCGGCAGGGCCCCGACCGGGTGTGCATCGCGGGCGTGCGGGGGGAGCCGCCGCCGTCCACCTTGAAGGTGACGGCCAACCTCGACGCGGGGTGGCGCAACTCCATGACGCTTGCGCTGACCGGCGCCCAGGTGGCCGAGAAGGCGCGCTTCGCCGCCGACGCCGTCTGGGCCGGCGTCCCGGGCGGCCGGGCCGCCTTCGCCGAGTCGGACGAGCAGCTGACGGGCGACCTGACGGGGAGCGGCCTGGCCTACCTGCGCCTGGCCGTGCGCGGCGACGACGAGGGCGCGGTCGGCCGTGCCTTCTCGGGCGCGGTCGTCGAGACGAGCCTCTCGAGCTATCCCGGCACGTTCTTCACCAGTGCGCCCTCGGGGGCCCAGGGCGTGGCCCGCTACTGGCCGACCACCGTTGGCGCCTCCGCGGTCGTCCCGCGCATCGAGTGCGAGGGGACGATGGTCCCCGCCACGCCGCCCGCGGCGGCACCGGTTGGGGCCGAGGCGCCGCCGCCGCCACCCTGGGCCTTTCCCGTTCCGCCGGCGGCGGAGCTGATCCGGGTGCCCCTGGGAGTCCTCGTCGGGGCGCGCTCGGGCGACAAGGGGGGCGACGCCAACGTGGGCCTGTGGGCCGACGAGGACCATGTCGCCGGCTGGCTCCTCCGCGACCTCACCACCGAGGTGCTCACTGCGCTGCTGCCCGAGGTCCAGCCCTTCGCGGTCAGCCGCTACCCCCTGCCGAATTTGCGAGCCGTCAATTTCGTCGTCCACGGCATCCTCGGGTGGGGCGTGGCCTCGAACCTGCGGCTCGACACCCAGGCGAAGGGGCTCGGGGAACTGCTGCGCTCCCGCCTGATTGAGGTCCCGGCGTCGCTCGTGGCGAGCGGGGGACCGGCGGCGCGACTGGCCACGACGTAGGAGGCACGACCAAGGGCGCGCGCGGGGCATCTGGCAGGATGGCGCAGTGGAGGTCGCCCGCCTTGTCGCGCTCGTGGCGGGCAGCTTCATCGTCGTGCTCACGGTGTGGAGCGTCTTCACGTCACTCGTCGTCCCGCGCGCGACGTCGGCGCGCCTCGGGCGGACCTTGGCGCGCTCTCTCAGCAGTTCGGCGCGTCGCGTGTCGCCTCGTCTGCCGGACTTCGAGGCCAGGGACCGCTTCCTCTCATTCGTCGGGCCGGCCGCCATCGTGTTCTTGTTCGTCCTGTGGCTCGCCCTGATCTTGGTGGGTATGGCGATGATCATTTGGTGGACCAGTGGTGTCACGTTCGCCGATGCGCTGGCGGTCGCCGGATCGTCGGTGACCACGCTCGGAATCGTGACGACGCCGGGGGGAGGTCCGCGGGCGCTCGAGATCGTCACCGCCGGTCTCGGTTTCGGGGTGATCGCGCTCGAGATCGCCTACCTGCCGGCGCTCTACAGCGCCTTCGCGACCAGGGAGACCGAGGTGACCCTTCTCGCGGCGCGAGGCGGGACCCCGGCGTGGGGCGCCGAGATCCTGGCCCGCCACTTCTGGCTCGACACCATGGTGGAGCTCCCACCGCTCTACTCGGACTGGGAGCGCTGGGCGGCCGCCGTCTCCGAGAGCCACGCCAACTATCCGAACCTGATGTGGTTCCGCTCGCCCGTGTCGTCGCGCAGCTGGCTGGTCGCCATCGTGGCCATGATGGACTCGGCGGCGCTCTACCACGCGGTGAGCCCGGAGCAGACGCCGCGCGAGGCGCGGCTTTGCCTCTCCATGGGGATCCGGTGCATGCGCTCCATGGCGGGGGCGTTGCGCATCCCCTTCGACCCCGATCCGCTCCCCACGGCGGAAATCCGGCTCACCAAGACGGAGTTCGAGGACGGCTACCGCAGGCTCGAAGAGGTCCACTTCCCGGTGGAGCGCGACGTGGACGAGTCGTGGCGCAACTTCAAGGGCTGGCGGACCAACTACGAGCCCATCGTCGACGCCCTCACGAGGTTGATCGCACCGCCGCCGGCGCCCTGGTTCGTGGCCCAGCCGGAGCTCGGTCCAGCGGAATGGCCCATCATCCTCAACCGAACCCCGGATCAGCCGGAAGGGGGTCCCGGGTTCGGCGTGAGCAGGACCTTCAAGACGCCGTCGGCGCGGGAGTCGAACAACTCGTAGGCCTCCGAGACGTGTTCCAATGCCATGCGGTGGGTGAAGGTGTCGCCCAGGAGCGCCAGGCGGCCCGACTGCACCAGGGGGACGAGGGCAGGCCAGGTGCCGGGGATCGGCGCGAAGACCGCACGCACGGTGAGGCTCTTGAAGAGGAGCTGCACCACCGGAAAGGGAACCTCCGCCGAGAGGTTCACGCCGACGATGGACACCGTGCCGCCGCTGGCGGCGCAGGACAGCGCGTCCACGATGGACGCGTCGGCGCCCACGGCCTCGATCACGGACTGCGCCCCCCGCCCGTCGGTTGCCTCGAGCACCTGCATCGAGCCCGGCGCGATCCGGGCGTCGATGGGCTCGGCGCCGAGCCGCTCGGCGCGGGCCAGGCGTTCGGGCACCATGTCGACCGCGAGGATGCGGGCAGGGCCGAAGAGAGAGGCACACTGCAGCGCCATGATGCCGACAGGACCGAGCCCGATCACCACGACCGTCGCCCCGGGTGTGATGGCGGCGCGCTGTGCTCCCAGGAACCCGGTGGGAAGAATGTCGGTCAGGAGCACCGCCTCCTCGTCGGCGACGCCGTCGGGGATGGGGAGCGCAAAGAGGTCGGCGAACGGGACGGCCATGGCCTCGGCCTGGCCGCCGGGGAGGTCGGGCACGGTCCCGAACGCGGCGGTCTTGTTGTTCAAGCAGACGTTGGGCTGGCCGGCCAGGCAGGGGCGGCACACGCCGCAGCCGATGACGCCCGAGACCAGCACGCGATCGCCCCGCTTGAGGCTGCGCACCTCGGGGCCGGCGTCGGCCACCGTCCCGATGGCCTCATGACCGAGCCGGACGCTTCCCGTCGGCGCCTGGTGGTACAGGTGCAGATCGGAACCGCAGATGGCCGTGCGCTCCACCGTCACGATGACGCCCTCGGGCCCGGGGAGCACGGGATCGGGGACATCGTGGAGGGCGACGGCGCGGGGTCCTTCGAGGACGGCAGCTCGCATTCCCGCACGCTACAAGGCGGGAGTACAATGAACCGGGCCAATTTCGGCCACATCGCTCATCACGCTGCGCATGACGCGGCGCACACCACGCTGACCTGACCATGCCGCAAACCCTCGAACCAGCCACCACCGAAGTCGTCGACGAGGACATCGACGCCTTCTTCGCCTTGGAGGACCTGTGGGCGGTGGTCGTGTGGAACGATGACGTGACGACCTTCCAGACGGTCATCCAGGCCTTCGTCGAGATCCTTGGCCACACGGTGGAGCGCGCCGACCAGCTGGCCTGGCAGATCCACCAGACCGGCAAGGCAGTCGCCGCGGTGCGGCCCAAGGACGAGGCCGAGGCGGCGGTGCAGGCCTTGCACCGTCGCGGGATCTCGGCCACGCTCGCCCGCGCCTAGAACTGGGCCTCCTGCCCGCGGGCCAACGCCGCCGCGAGCCGTGACCGCACAGCCGGCCACTCCGCCGCCACGATGGAGAACCGGGCCGACGTGCGCACGGTGTCGTCGGAACCGGGCCGGTCGGCCCGCATGATGCCGTCGAGCTGACCCCCGATACGTTCGATGGCGGCCCAAGACCGCTTGTTGCGCACATCGGTCTGCAGCCCGACCCGGTGCACCCGCCAGACCTCGAAGGCATGGCCTAACATCAACAGCTTCGCCTCCGTGTTGACGGCGGTCCGCTGGGCCGAAGCGGCCAACCACGTGAAACCGATGTCGACGACGTCGGGCACGCCGTGGCGCTGGTGGCTGGCTCCCGGTGGCCACTGCCAGGTCAAGACCTCGCAGAACCGTGTGGCGCCCACGACCCGGTGGCCACCATCGGCGCCGGCTCCCTTGCGGACGGTGGCGAAGGCGACGTGCGCGCCGGACGCCACCTTGCCCAGCGCGTCGCGGACGTACTCCGTCATCTGGTCGAGCCCGTCCGGTGTGTAGGCCCACTGGAAATGGGCGCGGTCCTCGGCTGCCGCCTCGACGAGGGCACGGATGTGCGCCTCGTCCAGCGGCTCGAGCCGGACGTAGCTTCCCTCGAGCGCGAAGGGCTCAGGCATGGCCGGCGGGCGCGCCGGCACCCGCCGGGGCTTCCGCACCGGACTGGCTCGCGGGCGGCGGTCCGCCGGCGCCAGGTGCTTCGACTCGGGCGGTCGGGACGACGAAGTCGCGCTGGCGCACCAGCGCGAAGGCGCCCAACGCGCCGACGAAAGCGACGACCGCGCCGATGTCCATGAGGTGGTTCAGCGTGGCGGAGAAACCGATGCGGTAGGCATGGAGCAGCGCGTCGTGCATCGCGGCTGGATACGAGGCGGCCACCTGTTGTACCTCCCCGGCGGCCAATGCCCCGTGGAGTTGTCCAGCGCCGCGGTGGAGCACCTCGTTGCCGGAAGCCGTCTTGCCGAGCGCGCTCGTGGTGTACTTCACGATTTGGCTCTGGAAGACCGCCCCGAGTACCGCGATGCCGGTGGCGATGCCGACCTGGCGGAACGTGTTGTTGGCGCCGGAGGCCATGCCGCTTTGCTGCGGCTGCACGACCGAGACCGCGCCCGAGGCCAGGACGGGGTTGACGGTGCCGGCCCCGAACCCGGCCAGGATGAACCCGGGCAGCAGGACGGTCCAACCCGAGGTCGGCTGCGTCGTCCCCATCCACAGCAGCGCACCGGTGACGCCGAGCATCCCGATGCCGAGCAGATAGCGCGATTGCACGCGCACGGTCAGGCGACCGGCGAAGAAGGACCAGATGAAGATGGCCAGCGTCTGGGGGAGGAAGCGGAGGCCTGCCTGCAGCGGACCGTAACCCAGGTCGTCCTGGAGATAGAGAGTCAGGTACAAGAACATGGCGAAGATGGAGGAGGCCAGCGTGAACGCGACCAGTGAGAGCCCGACGAAGGCAGGGATCCTGAACAAGCCGAGGTCCAGCATGGGGTCGTTCGTGTGCAGCTCGTTGAAGAAGAACACCACCATCAGGACGGCGGCCGCCACGAGGAGGCCGACGATGGTCGTACTGCCCCAGCCGAGGTCGTTGCCGCGCACGAGCGCGAACACGAGGGCGAACAGGCTGGCCGAGAACGTGATGAAACCGACCCAGTCGATGTGGCGCACCCTGGGGTCCTTGGACTCGGCGATCTTGGCCATGGTGATGATGACGGCGACCACTCCGATGGGGACGTTGACGAAGAAGATCCAGCGCCAGCCGATGCCACTCGTGATGGCGCCGCCGATCAGGGGCCCGATGGCAACGGCACCGCCGATCACTGCGCCGTAGATGCCGAAAGCCGTCCCGCGGTCCTTGCCCACGAACGCGCCGGCAATGAGGGCGAGGGACGTGGCGAACATGATGGCGCCGCCGACGCCCTGGACGGCCCGGGCCAAATTGAGCATGAGCGGGGAGGTCGAGAGTCCGCACAGCAACGACGCGAGCGAGAAGATGACCAGCCCGATGGCGAACACCTCCCGGCGGCCGTAGATGTCACCCAGCACACCCGCGGTCAGGAGGAAGGCGGCCAGCGTCAGCGAGTAGGCGTCCACGACCCACTGCAGGTCGGAGAAGCTCGAGTGCAGCGACCGCTGGATGTCCGGCAGCGCCACGTTCACGACGGTGATGTCGAGGAGCAACATGAACACCGCCGTGCAGACGGCGATCAGGGTCCACCACTTGCGATCGAGTGCGGGCATTGGCGGAGTGTATCGACCAGGAGTTTCGGCCCGTACAATGTCCCGTGATCGTCGGATCAGCCCTGACCATCGAGATCGGTGACCGCACCCTGCTCGCCGACGCCTCCTTCGTGGTGGGCGCGGGCGAGAAAGTGGGCCTGGTCGGGCGCAACGGGACCGGAAAATCGTCGTTCATCTCGGTGCTGGTAGGGCAGACGTCCCCGGAGCTCCGGCACCGGGGCAATGTCCGCCTCCTCGGCTCATTCGGGTATCTGCCCCAGGCTCCGGTCCCGGGCGGACTCGGCCTCGAGCCGACCGGCTTTTCGCACATCCTCTCGGCACGCGGTCTCGACGTGCTCGATGACGCCTTGGGTTCGGCCCGCAGGGCCATGGCGGAGGACCCCTCCACCGAGAACATCGAGCTCTTCACCGACCTGCAAGAGCAGTTCCAGTCGAACGGTGGCTATGAGGCCGAGGCGGTCATGGCCCGCCTGGCCGACGGGCTCGGGCTCCGGCAAGAGCTCTTGCTCGAGGACGTCGACGAGCTCTCGGGTGGCCAGCGCCGGCGGGTGGACCTCATGCGGGTCCTGTTCCAGGAGCCCGACCTGATGATCCTCGACGAGCCCACCAACCACCTCGATCGCTCTGCCAAACGGTGGCTCCTCGACGAGCTGGCCCGCTTTCCCGGTGCCCTGCTGGTGGTCAGCCACGACCTGAAGCTGCTCGACCGGTCCATCACCAAGGTGTTGCACATCGCGAACCTGCGGCTCACCGAGTGGAAGGGCAACTACTCGAAGTTCGTCGCCCAGCGCGAGGCGGACCAGACCCAGCGCGAGCGGGCGGCCGAGTTGGAGCAGCGCGAGATCAAGCGCCTGTCCTCGTTGGCCGACTCGATGCGGGCGAGCACCGAGAAGCGGGCCCGCAAGGCCAAGGCGCTCGACCGGCGGGTCGAGCGGTTGGAGGCGACGCGGACCCAGGTCGACAAACGGGAGCGGGCCAGCTCGTTCAAGCTGCCGACGCCGCCCCGTTCCGGGGTGACCCCGCTGGAGGTGGCGAAGCTGGGCGTCCGCTACGGGGACAACGAGGTCCTCTCCGAGGTGACGTTCCACGCCCGGCGCGGTGACCACATCGTGATCATCGGGCGGAACGGCGCCGGGAAGTCCTCATTGCTGCGCTGCCTGGCCGGCGAGCAAGAGCCGACCAACGGCGTGGTCGAGCTGGGGGCGAACGTGGTGGTGGGCTACTTCGCGCAGGAGCACGAGCAGATCGACCCGGGCCGCAGCGCGCTGGCCAACGTGAGCGACGCCGTCTTGAAGGCCGAAAAGGACCGGCGGGCACTCTTGGGCTCGTTCGGCCTACCGTCGAAGGCCGCCGACCAGATGCCCGCCACGCTCTCGGGTGGCGAGCGGGCCAAGCTCGGGCTGGCCATGCTCTCCGCCGGCGAGGCGAACCTGCTGCTGCTCGACGAGCCCACCAACAACCTCGACCCCTCGTCCATCGTGGCCGTCGGGGCCATGCTCGGCGACTGGCCGGGCGCCATCGTGGCGGTCAGCCACGAGCGCGGCTTCGTCGACGCGCTCCGGCCGACCTATTGCTTGCGCCTCCCCGAGGAGCGCTTCACACACTGGCGCGACGAGTACCTCGACGACGTCGAGATGCGCTGACTCGCCCTCCCTACGACATCCAGATCTGTGTCGGCCAGAGCACGCCTTCGTCGAAGGCGACGGCCTTGGAGCCCTGCAGCGTCGTCGGGTTGGCGAAGTTCTGCACCTTGGGGCTGGCGATCACGGCCCACGTGTCGCGGGCCAACCACAGGTAGGGGATGTCCTGGGCCAGGTACTGGTTGACCTCCTGATAGTTCTTGATCCGGTCGGCCTTGACGTTGCTGGTCCGCCCGGCCACCAGCGACGTCTGGATGCGGGGGTCAACGTTGCGCGCCATGTTGAGCGCCAGCGGTCCCGAGGCCAGCTGCGTGGTCCACCACACATAGTTGAGATCGGGGTCGACCGCGCCGAACTGGCGCCACAGCGTGGCCTGGTACGTCCCGGCGAGCGCGTTGTTGATGATCGTCGACTGGGCAATGATGTTGATGTTCACCTTCATGCCCGCCTGCTGGAAGGCCTGCTGGAGGAACTCGGCGGCCCGCAGGGTGTTCGGGTCGCTCGTGGAGTTGAGGGAGAAGGTGGGCTGCTTGCCTGTCTGCTGCTGGACCTGCTTGACCAGCTTGGCGGCGCCTGACGGGTCGTAGGCGGGGTAGGCGGTCTTGGTGTAGTACTCGCTTCCCGGCAGGAAGAGGCCGTTCATGGGGACGTCGATCCCCTTGTCGATCACCTTGGCGTACTGGGTCCGGTTGATGGCCTGGGCCATCGCCTTTCGCAGGGTCGCGTTGTTCAACGGCGCCGCCGACGTGTTGAGCATGATGCACTGCACCGTGGGCTGGCCGACCACCTGCCCGCTGTTGTCGTAGTAGGACCAACTCCGGTCGCCCCGGAACTGCAAGAGGTTGTCGGGAGTGTTGGTGTGCATCATGTCGATCTCGCCGGTCGTGAGCGCTTCGGCGCGCGACTCGTAGTTGATGATCGGCTTGTAGGTGATGGAGTCGAGATACGGGTAGCCCTTGCGCCAGTAGTGGGGATTCCGGTTGGCGGTCATGTGGCTGTTGGGCACCCAGTCCTGGAACACGAACGGACCGGTGCCGACGGGGTTGGAAGTGCCGCCGTCGGGGGCGTTCAGCATCGAGGGCGCGGCGACGTAACCCGTCTGGGCCTGGGCCAGGTAATAGGGGAACGGGGCCCACGACGACTTCATGGTGAGCGTGACCGCCATGGGTCCGGTGACCGAGACCCCCTTGATGTTGGTGGCGAAGGCCGGACCGGTCAGCACCGAGGTGGCCTGCTTCTCGATGTTGGTGTACAGCGCCTGGCCGTCGAGCGGCGTGCCGTCGTGAAAGACGATGCCGGGACGCAGGGTGATGGTGAAGGAGGTGAAGTCGTCGTTCGACGTGATGGACTCGGCCAGGAAGGGCTCCACGCCCCCGGCCGCGTTCACGATGGCAATGGGGTCGAACACGGTCCGGCCGTAGAGGAAACCGCCCTCGTCCCAGCGGGCCGTCGAAGGGTTGAAGCCGCTCTCCTCGGTGTCGATGCCGAACGTCACCGAGCCACCGCGCTTCGGCTTGGCGTTCGAGATCCCGTTCCTCCCGGGACCGTTGGTCACGGCCGCCCCGGCCTCGCCGGCGGCGTCCCCCAAGGCGCCGAGTGCCGCGGCGCCCGCCCCCAGGGCCAGTCCACCGGCAAGGAACGACCGGCGATCAAACGACTGCGTCATCGCAACCCCCAAAGCTCGATCCCATTTTCGACCACGTCGCCGGAGCGACTGCGGCAGGTTACAACTTCATGACCGTTCGAGGGCGGCGGCCGATTGTGGGCTTCGGCGGTCGCATGGCAACCTGGAACCACCATGACCAGAGGAGACTCGGAATGACGATTGCAGTGGGCGACAAGGTGCCCGACGTGAAGGTATTCACCTTCGGCAAAAAGGGACCCGAGGCGACCACCTCGGCCAAGGTGCTCGGCCGCGGCAAGGTCGTCCTCTTCGGGGTGCCCGGGGCTTTCACGCCCACCTGTTCGGACCACCATCTGCCGGGCTTCGTCCTGCGCGGCGAGGAACTGCGCGCCAAGGGGGCGGACAAGGTGGTCTGCGTCTCGGTGAACGATCCCTTCGTGATGGGCGCCTGGGGCAAGGAGCAGAACGTGGGTAACTCCGTCGTCATGCTCGCCGACGGCAACGGCGAGCTGACCGAGGCGATGGGCCTCACCATGGACGGGAGCGGCTTCGGCCTCGGCGCCCGCTCGCAGCGCTACGCGGCCATCCTGGAGGACGGGGTCGTCCGCTGGATGGCCGTCGAGCCCGGCCCCGGGCTGAAGGTCAGCTCGGCCGAGGAGGTGCTCGCCGCCCTGTAGCGCGGCGCGCGGGCTCTCGCCGAACGCCACGCGGGCGGCGGGCCCCGACACGACGGCCGGAAGCCCTCCCACTGGATCGACCCTTGACATGCAACCATCGGGCTGCTTGAGTGATTATGCAGCCACATGGTTGCGTGAAGAAACCAGTGGATCGACGATGCGAGACATGGATGCGGTGTTCAAGGCCTTGGGCGACGCCACCCGGCGCCGGCTCCTGGACCGGCTCAACGAACACAACGGGCTGACCCTGACCGAGCTCTGCGAGGGCATGGGCATGACCCGGCAGTCGGTCTCCAAGCACCTCGCGGTCTTGGAGGCGGCCGGCCTGGTCGTACCCCTGCGGCGGGGCCGGGAGAAGCTGCACCATCTGAACGCCGCCCCCTTCGACGACATCGCCGAGCGCTGGATCCACCACTACGACCGGGCGCGGGCCGAGGCCCTGTCCGACCTCACGACGGCATTGGAGGCCACTTCCATGGACACCCAGACGACCTTCCTCTACACGACGTACATCAACGCGACGCCCGAGCGGGTCTGGCAGGGACTCACCGACCCCGCGTTCACGAAGCGCTTTTGGGGCGGGGTGTCCCTCGCCTCGACGTGGGAGAAGGGCTCGACCTACGACGTCGTCTACGAGGAGGCCGGCCTGGTCATCAGCGACCCCGAACAGGTGATCCTCGAGGCCGACCCCTACCGGAGGCTCGCCTACACGTGGCACACCTTCACCCCCCAATGGGCGGCGCACCACGGCTTCGACGACGAACGCCTGGCGGTGTGGAGCGCCGAGCCGCGCTCGCGGGTCGCCTTCGACATTGAGGACGCCGGCGCCGGCGTCGTGAAGCTGACCGTGCTCCACGACGGCTTCGAGCCGGGCAGCAGCGTGCTCCAAGCGATCGCCAACGGCTGGCCGGCCGTGCTGGCCAGCTTGAAGTCGCTGCTCGAAACCGGGTCCGCTCTGCCCACCGTCTAGCGGGGCCTCGGGGTCTGCCGGTCCGACGTTCGGGAGATTCCCCCTTGTCACAGAGCGACTTCGGGGTTAGGATACTCAGTATGCTACTTCGAAAAGAGCGACCATGAGCGTGCGTCACGCCCTGTTGGCCCTGCTGAGCGAGGGCCCCAAGTACGGGCTGCAGCTGCGCCAGGAGTTCGAGGCCAAGACGGGCGAGGTCTGGCCGCTCAACGTTGGGCAGGTGTACACGACCTTGCAGCGCCTCGAGCGCGACGGCCTGGTCGAGTCCGACGACGCGGCCGACGAGGGGCCACAAAAGGGCTTCCACATCACAGCCGAGGGCCAGACCGAGCTCGCCGGGTGGCTGCGCACACCGCCTGACTTCTCCTCTCCGCCTCGCGACGAGCTCGTGATCAAGGTGCTCGTGGCACTCGGGCTTCCCGGCGTGGACGTGCACGAGGTGGTCCAGGTCCATCGCCGCTACCTCGTCGAACTCATGCAGCAGTGGACGCGCCTGAAGGAGGACGAGTCCCGCCTCGACATTAACTTCGCCCTGGTCGTCGACGCTGAGCTCTTCCGGCTCGACTCGCTGATCCGGTGGCTGGACACGGCCGACGGCCGTCTGAAGCGAGCAGCCGCGGGCGTGGACGCGCCGGCCCCGCAGTCGTTCCCACTCCCCAAGTCCCGGCACAAAGTAGGAGCCCCCCGATGAGCTACCTCGAACTACGCGACATCTCCAAGGTCTACGGCGAAGGCGCGGCCGAGGTCCACGCCCTCCACCGCGTCGATCTCTCCGTCGCCGCCGGTTCTCTTGTGGCAGTGATGGGCGCCAGCGGATCGGGCAAGAGCACGTTGCTGACCATCGCGGGCAGCTTGGAGGACCCCAGCAGCGGTGAGGTCTACGTCGGCGGCCGTCCGCTGTCCTCGCTGTCGCGCAACGGCAAGGCGCGGCTGCGCCGCCAGTCCATCGGGTACGTCTTCCAGGACTACAACCTGCTGGCCGGGCTCAGCGCCCTGGAGAACGTGTCCCTGCCGCTTGAGCTCGACGGTGTCTCGGCGCGCAAGGCCCAGTCGGCGGCGCTCGAGTCGCTCGAAGACTTCGGGCTGAAGGACAGGGCGTCGCATTACCCCGACCAGCTCTCAGGTGGCGAACGCCAGCGGGTCGCCATCGCCCGGGCCGTGGTCGGGGGGCGGCAATTGCTCTTGGCCGATGAGCCGTCTGGCGCGCTCGACTCCACCAACGCCGAAGCCGTCATGCGCCTGATCCTGGCGGCCTGCCACCGAGGCTTGGCGGCCGTCGTGGTGACCCACGATGCGCAGCTCGCCTCGTGGGCTGACCGAGTGGTGTTCTTGCGTGACGGCCGCGTCGTCGATCAGACGCTGCCCCTCGAGAATCCCGAAGCCTTCCTCGCCGACCTCCCGAACCGATGAGCGTCGGCGTCCTCGAGCGGCCGGCCACGCAGTCCGGCCCCGAACCGACGAGCGGCGGCGTCCCGGCCCGGCGGGCCATGATCCGCTGGGCCTGGCGCCTCTTCACGCGAGAGTGGCGCCAACAGCTGCTGATCCTGCTCCTCATCATCGTGGCGGTGGCCGCCGTCGTCGTGGGCTCCGCAGTGGCGGTCAACACGCCGCCGCCGGCCGACGCGGGTTTCGGCACCGCGCACGACCTCGCCACCTTCAACCTGTCGAACGCCGCGTCAAAGTCGCCCAAGGACAGCATGGCGTACGTGGAGTCGCAGATTGCGCTGCTCGAGCATCGCTTCGGCACGGTCCAGCTCATCGAGAATGAGACGTTCACCCTGCCCGGCTCGACGCAGACCTATCAGCTCCGCTCCCAGGACGCCCACGGCCCTTACGGCGGGCCGATGCTGCAGCTGCTGTCGGGGCACTACCCGAGCGGGCCGAACGAGATCGCACTGACGCCGGGGCTGGCGTCCGCATTGGACCTCCACGTCGGTGACACCTGGTCCCAGGGCGGCAAGACCGTCGTCGGCATCGTGCAGAACCCTCAGAGCCTGCTCGACGAGTTCGCGTTGGTGCCGCCAGGTCAAGTCACGCACCCCACGGAGGTGAGCGTCCTCTTCGACGCCCGGCCGGACAGCAAGGACCTTCCCTCCTACGTCACGATTCCCGGCTCGGGCAACACCAACACAATCAACCCCTCGACCATCGTGCTGGCGCTGGCCACCGTCGGCATGCTGCTCATCGCGCTGGTGTCGATCGGGGGCTTCACCGTGTTGGCCCAGCGCCGCATGCGCTCGCTCGGGATGCTCGAGTCCCTCGGCGCGACCGACCGCAACGTCCGGCTCGTCCTCGAATCCAACGGCGTCATCGTCGGGGCGGTCGGGGCCATCGTGGGCTTCGCGCTGGGCCTCGTGGTGTGGTTCGCCTACCGCCCGACCAACGAGCGGGACGCCCACCACCTCATCGGGATGTTCGCCCTGCCGTGGAACGTCATCGTGCCGGCCATGGTGCTCGCGGTGCTCGCGACCTTCTTCGCCGCGAGCTACCCGGCCCGCGCCATCACCCGCATGCCGGTCGTCGGTGCCCTGGCTGGGCGCCCAGCGCCGCCGCGACAGATCCACCGCTCGCTGGTTCCCGGCGTGATCGCCCTCGTGATCGGGTTCTTCATGTTCTCCGTCGCGGGCGCGGCGGGGAACAGCGGCGGGGTGATCTGGCTCATCCCCGGCCTGATCGCGCTCGTCACGGGGATCATCTTGGTCTCGCCCTTCTTCCTGGCCCTGCTGGCGAGGGTGGGAGGCCGGTCGCCCGTTGCCATCCGGCTGCCGCTGCGCGACATGGCCCGCTACCGGGCGCGCTCCGGCTCCGCCCTCTCGGCCATCAGCCTCGGCATCATGATCGCGGTGATCGTCTGCGCCGTCGCCGTCGCCCGCTACTCCAACGTCTTCGACTACGTGGGGCCGAACATGGCGGCCAACACGCTCAACGTGTACAGCCCCCCGACCGGCCCGACGTTCGGCCCCAACGGGCAGACGCAGCCAGCGCAGGCGACACCGAGCCTCTCGGCCCAGGTGGCCACCGTGCACGCCATCGCCTCCGCCGTGGGAGCGAAGAAGGTCGTCGAGCTGGACAACCCGGCCGTCGGCCTGCAGAACCCGAGCGACAGCGGCCGGCAATGGAACGGCCCGATCTTCGTGGCGACCCCGGCCCTCCTGCGGGCTTACGGCATCAATCCCTCGTCTATCCCGTCCAACGTCGACATTCTCAGCTCGCGGCCCGGACTGGCCGGCTCGGGTGTGCAGCTCACCTTCGGCGGCGGCGGCAAGGGGGGCGGCGGCTTCCAGGGCCCCGGCGCCGGCTCCAACAGCTACAACCAGTGCACGCCCAACCAGTGTGTGGCCCACCCAGTGGTGCAGCAGGAGAGCCAGTTGCCCACGGGCACGTCGGCACCGAACACAGTGATCACCGAGAGCGCGCTGCACCGGCTGCACGTGGCTGATCAGAACAGCCTGGACGGCTGGATGGTCCTGGCCAACAATCCGATCACCCAGGCGCAGCTGACGAGCGCCAACTCGCTGGCGGCTACCGGCGACTTGAGCATCGAGTCGAAGAACGACGCACCGTCCTCGTCTGAGATCGTCAACTGGGCCACCGTCTTCGGCATTGCTCTCGCGCTGGGCATCCTCGCCATGAGTGTGGGCTTGATCCGGAGCGAGACGGCGAGCGATCTGCGCACGCTGACGGCGACTGGCGCCAGCTCGCGCACCCGGCGCAGCCTGACGGCCGTCACCGCCGGTGGCCTCGCGTTCCTCGGTGCGCTGCTCGGGACCGTGGCCGCGTACGTCGGCCTGTTCGGATTCTTTCGCGCGAACTCGTTGGAAGGCGGCGTGTCGGACATCATCGATCACGTTCCGTGGAGCAACCTGTTCCTGATCGTGATCGCCATGCCGGTCGCCGCCATGATCATCGGCTGGGTCCTGGCGGGACGCGAGCCCTCGGGCATCGCCACCCGCCCGATGGAATAGGCGACCGTCACGGTCCATGCCGACCGAGGGCCCGTGACGAGCGGGGCCTGGTTCCGCCGGCGAGGCAGGCTGGCCTGGTCGGACCTGCTGCTGAGCCCGCTGACCCTCAACGTGCTGGCGTCGGGGACCTACGACCTGGTGTCGGCCAACCAGTTCATCCTCCACCCACGATCGATCGGGATTCCGTTCCGCGACATCGGCTGGCACGTGGCCTCGGCTCTTCTGCTGCTCGCGTACCTGTGCGTGCAGGTGGCGCGTCGCTGGGGCCGCATCCGCCGTTCCGTCATCCGCTGAGCGGTCAAGATTCGAGCGTGACGCCGAAGCGCTCGGTGTAGAAGGACAGCGCCCCCCGCCGCTCGGCTGGATCGAGCCCGACCTCGGCGAGGTCGTAGACCACGGCACCGTGCTTGCCACGCGGATGGTCCGCCATGAATCCCTTCATGGCGGACCGGGCGCGGTCGTCCATCGCCTGGCCGGCCAGCTCGTAGACCCGATCCACCATCGCCATGTCGTCGGACATGAATTCATCAAAGCGCACGTCGATGCTTTGGCCTGTGGGTAGGGCAGTGCGTTCGTCGGTGCAGGACCGCAACATGCGCTCGAGCCGGGCGGCCCAATAGTGGCTCATGCCCTCGACGTCGACGCGATCGCGGCTCAGCCGGGCCGAGTAGGCCATCATCGTGACCATCGAAGCCGTGACCGACACCGGATCGCGATGGGTGACCACGAAAGTTGCATCGGGGAACGTCGCGAGGAGGGCGGGAAACTGCTCGAGGTGCTGGGGGGACTTGAGCACCCACCGGGTACCGCCCCGCTGCCACTGCAGCACCTGCAAAACGCGCTTCAGGTAGGCGTAACTGGGTCGCTGGTCGTGCAAGAGGTAGTAGTCCCGCCACATCGGCATGGGGGCCGTGGTTTCGAAGAGCATGGTGGAGAAGTCGATGGCAAGCAGCTGGATCTCTTCGTGCGTGTGGTCGACGGTCATCTCGTGCATGCGTTTGAAGTACGGCATGGCGGCGTCCAGGAACGAGAGGGCCATCGCAGTCCGCTCGAGGCGCGGATCGGGCGTACCTGGCTCGGGCCGCTCACGTTCGGCGAGGACCGGCTCGAGGCTCTCCCAGTAGGGGAGCGACCGCAGCGCCGGGTCGGCCGAGATGAGGTTGTGCAGGTGCGTGGTCCCGGTCCGAGGCAGCCCGCAGATGACGATCGGGGCGGCGATGCGCTGCTCGAGGATCTCAGGGTGCCGCCGGAGCAGGTCCTCGATCAGGAGCCGGTTCTTGAGCAACCCGAGGAGGAAGGAGTACTGCTGCATGACGCCGGCCCCGTTGAAGCCGCCTTGCTCCCGCATGGCCCGGCAGAGCACGTCGAGCCGTTCGACGAAGTCGGCGGGACCGAAGTCGTCCAGAGAGGTCTCGGCCGTGGCAGCGTCCATGAGGGCGCCCGGTTCGAGGACCAGCTGCGAGCCGGCTTCGCCCATGAGGTCCAGGATCGCCCGCACCTCTGCGTGGTAGCGGGGCTCGGCCAGGTCGTCGATGCGGATCGGCGCCGGACGCGCACTCATACGGCGATCACTGGGAGCTCGGACGTCGCTTCAGCCGACCGGGCCCTCGTCGGTTGGGGCGGACAGGTACTCGAGCAGGCCCATGACCTGCAACGAACGCGAGACGTTCGGATGCGGTGAAACGAGCGAAAACGATCCACCCTCGGACCGAATTCGCTTGCATGCCATCACGAGTGATGACACCCCGGTGGAGTCAAGGAACGTGAGGTGAGAAAGGTCGACCACCACGTCCTGCTTACCGCCCCGGAATGCGAGTAGGCGTTCATGCAGCCGCGGCGCCGTCGCAATGTCGAGTTCACCCGACAACGTCATCACGATCGGTCCTTCGGCGTCGCGGACCCCAATTTCGAGATCGTCAGGTGCATTGCCCCTGTCCGGACCCTTCTGCACGTGTCTCTTGCTCCTCGCTCCCTGCGACCTGAGGACAGCGCAACACACAACCGGACCCGACGCGGTCCCGACGGGACCCCCTGTTTCACGTCCGCTGCCGCACAGAGTAATCCATCCTCATTTTGGGGTTTCAAGGCGCGAGGACCCCCCGTGGCGGCGTGCCCGAATACCGCCCGAAAGAGGCCCCACCGAGAGCATCGGCTGCCCAGAGCCGTTTACCGCGCAACTTCGAGGGAAAGAGCAGTTGAGATGCCCGAACCCAACCCACGATTCGACCCACGCGTGTTCCGGCATCCCAGGGGTGAACCGACGAAGTGGCATTCCCGATGGTTTCCGCAGGACCCTCAATCGGTAGCGGCCGCTCGTCGGACTGTACTCGACGCTGTGCCCGAACTCTCAGCCGAGTCACGAGGAATCGTGCAGCTGGTTGTCTCCGAGTTGGCTACCAATGCCGTGCGTCACGCCAGAAGTGGGTTCGTCGTTCGACTTGACCGCGACGCCAAGGGAACATTGAGGATCGAGGTCGTCGACCATGGGCGCGAGCGACTCGCACCGCTTACCGAGGTGGGCATCGAAAACGGGCGCGGCCTCCACATCGTTGAGCGCCTTTCCCGTGAGTGGGGGTGGACTCGGCATCCCGGTGGCAAGGTGGTTTGGTGCGTGTTCGATTTTCCGATTTGCGCCGAAGAGGCCGTCTAACGAAGACGGCATTCAGTTGGTTCGAAGCGTTCGCCCACGCGGCTACTCCCGAACGGCGCCCGATCACGTCGCCCCTGTTTCACCCGCTGACCAGCGGGCCCGATTTGCCCTCTAGTACCGATCGTCGCTCTTTAGATCTCGCGTTGAGCGTCGACGGCCGCTTCGTCTGCGGCATTTTCGCCGAATCCCACCCCGATGCGTTGGTCCTCCCGCCTGCGATACTGATGGGTGATATCGGACAGAACCTGTCGGTCGGCCTTGGTCGGATTATCGCTCTGCATTCCCCTGGGCCACAGATGACGGGCGACAACGGGGTTGAGCTCGGCTCCGTAGAGGCTGATCTTGGCGAGCAAGAACAAAAAACCAACCAGACCGATGACAAGACCGAACTGCCCGTAGGTCGCGGAGCTGTGCCGGAGCTGATGCTGAATGAGCCCAGATCCAACCGTAATGAGCAGTGTGAATCCCAGCGAAGCCAGCGCCGCCCCAGGAAGGAGGTCCCGTGTCTCGACCCCGCCCGGCGTGGTGACGTAGAACACCACCAGATAGAGCACGACATTCAAGGACACCATGCCGCCAAAGGCGGGAATTCGGATGGCGTAGCTCACTCCCGTGTTGGTCACGAACGTCCCCGCTACGGCGTTCAGCACGAAGGCGGCTCCGATCGTTGCCAGGGCGACCAAGCTACGGCCGAGACGAGGTAGGAAGCCGGGGCGATCGAATTGGGGCACGTTCCACACGCCGGCCATCGCCTGCTGCACGGTCTGGGTCACCCCCTGAGCACCGTAAATCAGACCAATGAGACCGATGGCCAGGCCGATACCACTGCCCTGGAGAGTCGCCGACGCATGCTCTGGATTGAACTGAGAACCAACGACCGGAAATTCATGGAGAGTCGAGACGATTTGGTGGCCCAAGGAGGCGGCACCTATGAAACCGAAGACCGTGATCACCACGAGCAGCAGCGGATAGATGGCGACAAAACCGTACCAACCGAGCGCCACGACGTATTGGTTCGCGCCATCGTCACCGAACTTCTTCAGGACCCCATACGCAAGCCCGGCGACTCGGCTGTCTTGTTGCCACCGATCGATCCTCACGAGTAGACGCTGAACCAGCTTCATGGTCAAAGGTACCCCTGGGAGCTGTTCGAATTTTAGGATCGGAGGGCGAGCTTGAACCCCAACGCTTCGCGGTCAGTACCGCACGGGATCGTTGTCCTCGCAAGTACTGGTTCAGACCCCATTTGCGTTCGTCAGCTTCGTCGAGAAAGACGAAACGCTCAGCCGTGTGTCCTCGCATCGACTGCCGGTTCGGGGGGTCGTTCGTGAACGGTCGCTTCCCACAAGGCCGCGGCCGTCCGGATTGCGACAAGCCTCGCCACACCTCCTCCCACCCCAGTGGCGACGGCCCAGCTCAATGCCTCTGCCCAGGAAGAGCGGCGATCCGCGGCGGTTGGCGGCGTTGCGCTCCGAAGTGCTTTCCATGCCGACTCGAGCAGTCGTTGCGTTGCGAGGCCAGCCAGAGCTCCAGAGGCGAGGGAAACCGTTTTCCAGCCGAAACGCTTCGCAGGCATACGAGGCTTCTACCCTGGCTCGGAGCAGACGACACATCGTTCCGCCGGATGGGGCAAGACATGCGTTCGATCGTGGCGAAAGTCAGCCGTTGTCGCGCGATACCGGGCGGGATAGGCACACGCCAATGACCCGACATCACACGGGATGGTTTTGCTTCCACTCTTACGGGTACGTCTTTGTAGCAGTGGAAAAGGGGGACGCCATGATCGGAGCTGGTGGACGTTCTAAGCAAGATGTGTTCGCGGTGGGAGCCGTTTAACACTCGTCGGCGACGGACGGTCGTGGACGATGGACGCGGGAACATTGTTCGTCGAGTTGATTCGACGTGTTAGTCCGAGGCAGAAGGAGCCCGCCGATTCGGGTCTTTCGTAAAGAGGAGGTTGACGTGGTATTGATTCTCGCATTGCTGCTCGTGTTGATTCTCTTTGGTGCGGGATTTGCGGTCCATCTCTTGTGGATCGCTGCAGCCGTATTTCTCGTCCTGTGGCTCGTCGGATTTGCCATTGGTCGGGGTGAAGGTGCAGGGGCCAACCGCTTCTATCGGTGGTAGCGCTTTTGGAGTGAGATCCTTGCTTTCCAAATCGCGAATCGGCCCCCTTCGGGGGTCGTTTCGTGTTCATGCGATGTCACCGCTGAAACGGAGTGTGGATGGTTGGGCGACGATCCCGTTCCCGCCGGTCTGGACCTAGCTGTGCCGACCACGCACCAGATGGAACGGATAGCCCCACCCTCGTTTGACCTGACGTCGTCGGCCGGAAGCCCTCACTCCAGAAGCGTGGAAGGGCGGATCTCACCGGGCCGTTCCGGCTCTGAGTGGACAGCGAAGCCCGATTGAGAACGCATCCACTTTCGAGGCTCTGACCTGGCACTATTGCCTGCCCTGACCGAGCCGGGGCCTGAAGCCCCAGCTGGGAGCCGGTTGTCGTCATCATGTGACACTCGCGACGTCAAGGCACAACGAAATTGTGCCGATGTAGCCCACGTGCCAGGAGACGGCGCTGAGCCCACTCGCGCGGGCGTAGGGGCGGGGGGCTCAGGGGGGATGACAAGGGGCGACGAAGGCTCGGTCGTGCGCGCCCAGGCAAACCCCGAAGCGATGGAGTCCGTGGACCCTGCGAACCGACAATGGTTTATCGCCAAGATCTACGCGTTCTCGGCCTTCTTCGCTCTCGCCGCCGCCGCCCTTTGGATTAAGGGCCCATTTCTCGGTGAGGGTCCAGTCCGACACTTGATCAACCAGCCTGAGATGTTCGTGGTGGTTTGTGTGCTCACGGGGGCCGCAGTGTGGCAACCAGTGGTACTGCACTATCGCGGCAACAGCTATCTCTTCATTCTCGAGGAGGTGCCGCTCCTCCTCGGTCTGGTCTTCCTCTCGCCACGGCTATTCATACTCGGATCAGTCTTGACTGAGGCCTTCGTCTTTGTGTTCCTGTCCAAAAAGGCTCTCATCAAAGTCGTCTACAACATGACGTCTGGCCTCCTCCTTACGGCTCTCACGGTCATCGTGTTCCGCGAACTTCTGGGCAGCCACAGTCCGATCAGCATTCAGGGCTGGGGCTCGCTGGCTGTCGCAGGATGCTTCCTGGCGGCTACGACGACCGTGGTCGTAAAGGTCGTCATGAAACTGAACGGGCAGACCACGGAACGTCGGACGCCCCTGCAGTTCACCACCGAAGCGATGCTGATGGTTTCGAGTATCTGCCTCTCGTTTGTCGTGCTCGATGCGGCCTGGTTCAACCTCTGGGCGACCTTGCCGCTCGTTTTGGTCGGCGTCCTGATCACCCTGGCGTACCGGGGCTACTCCCGTCTCTTACTGCGTTTCGGATCGCTCCAACGACTTTACGATTTCAGCCGCACTCTATCGACAGCGAGCCTTGAGCCGTCGTCGATGAGTCTTGACGTGCTCGAGCAGGTTCGCACAGTCATGCGAGCTCGCCGAGCGGAACTGATTCTGGCCGAGCCGTCGGGGATCCCTCGGCGGATATCGGTGGGAGACGGTGGGGCGTCTGGGGTGGAGCCAATTGCGCTCGACCAGAGATCGTTCGTGACGAAGGCGATTGCGACGGGGGACGCCTCCCTCCACAACAATGGCGCGAAGGACGGCGGTCTGGGCAGTGACCCGATTGCCGGCGAATACAGTGATGCGATCGTTGCCCCGATCATGAATGGTCAGGTTCCAATCGGGGCCATCGTTGCGCTCGATCGTGACGAAGAAGAAGACCATTTCGACAACGATGACCTTCGTCTCTTTGGGATGCTCGTCGCACACGCGAGTGCGAGCCTGGAGCGCGCCCGTCTCGTCGAGGAGCTGCGTTATGAGGTTGACCGCAATCTCTACCAGGCGACACACGACATGCTTACTGGGCTTCCGAACCGCTCGTTGTTCCTCACTCGTGCGGCGAGCGTCCTGAACGAGAGTCACCGGGTGGCAATCGTGTTGCTCGACATCAATCGTTTCAAGGACGTGAATGACACTCTGGGCCACGCTATCGGGGATCGCCTCTTGTGCGAGATCTCCGAACGCCTACTGCGCGCTGTCTCCGGGCGGGCCACAGTGGCGCGGCTTGGTGGTGACGAATTTGCTCTCGTCATCGCCGATGTCGCCGATCCGGACACCGCGATCGCGATCGTGCACGAGCTCCACGCCGAGATCTCGCGGCCGATCAAGATCGATGGCCTCACGCTCGCCGCGGCGGCGAGTGCCGGCGTCGCGCTGGCACCTGAGCACGGTGATGACGTCGCCTTACTCCTGCAGCGAGCGGACATCGCGATGTACCTTGCCAAGGAGCGCCGGAGCACGGTCGAGCTGTACTCGGTGGAACACGACCAGAGTATGCAGAGGTGGCTGATGCTCAGTGGTTTGTTGACCCACGCTCTTGAAGACAAGAGTGAGCTGCGTGTGATGTACCAGCCGATCGCCAACGCACAGTCCGGACAGATTGAGCAAGTCGAAGCCTTGGCCCGCTGGCAAAATCCCGAGCAGGGGGCGATTCCGCCCGATGAGTTCATCGGGATCGCCGAACAGTTGGGCCTTATCAGTCAAATTACCGACTTTGTTCTCGCAGAGGGATGCGCCCAGCTGGCGAGTTGGCGACGGGCAGGCCTTCAAATTGGACTGGCGATCAATGTCTCTGGTCGCGAGTTCGCCGATTCCAGCCTCGTCAGCCGGGTCGCCAAGCACCTGCAATTGAACGAGCTTCCTCCGGACGCTCTCACCCTCGAGGTGACAGAGACGGAGGTGATGGCTGATTTGGGACAGGCGAGCCAAGTGCTGGATCAGCTGGCCGGACTCGGCATTCGCATCGCTATCGACGACTACGGGACCGGATACTCATCGCTTGCATATCTGCATCGCCTTCCCGTCCAAGAGTTGAAGATCGATCGGTCCTTCGTGACCAATCTCCCGACGGACTTGAGCAACGCGATCATCGTTCGCTCATCCATCGCGATGGCGCATTCCCTTGGGCTCACCGTCGTGGCGGAGGGCGCGGAGGACGAGGCCACTTGCGCAGCTCTTGCCGATGCCGATTGTGACTCGATTCAGGGCTACTACCTGTCAAGACCAATGGAACCGGCGCAGCTTCAAGAATGGCTGCTCCAGGGTGGATGCCTTCGTTTTGCCCACTCCGAGATCAGGATCGCCCCCTTCGGTGGGCGATCCGCGCCCGGGGCTCTCGCCAGTTCGTCCTAGCTCGGCGCCTCTCGCGCCAGAATGGCGCCTTCCCAGCGGGGCGGCGAACCCTCCACGGGTCGCTCGGAGCTCCCAACCTTGTCGGACGGCCAACTGGGGTTCGCCCAGGGAGCGCCAACCAGGCACTATGTCCTCTACCAGGTCTTTTGGCTCTAATTTCGCCTCAGGTCGCCCCGTTTTCCCTGTTCAAAGGCTTCCGCCTCTGGACAACGGGAGCACAACAGTTGCAAAACGGTTGCACAACGGGAAGAATCTGCACGCGGGGAATGGAGGATACCGGTCGCACGGTTGATGGTCCTCACATCCCCCACCTGTACCAGCGGTGCGAAGGAGGTGGGATTGTATGGATTGCTTTGTTCTCAAGTGGTAGTTATCTCGGCCGGCTAAGGGCCGGCCGAGTGCGACCAGAGCAAACCATTTCTCCGTTCCCCCGACACGGTACGGCGTGTAGCTCTGGTGTTGTCGACACGGCGGGTGGCCGCCTTTAGCGATTTCGTGTCGCGAAGGAGGCCCCCGCCGTTTGTCGCGTCAGCAGCGGCGAAAGCTGCCAGAACCGAGGCGAACGGTGCGACAATCTGGTGACGCGACGGGGTAAAGGACTCGGTGAGAACTCATAGGCGGGTGGCACGGCACCGGCATCAGCTGCAGCATTCTTTCTCGCGCCTGTGGATTGGATTCACCCTTTCGAGTTCTGGCGACGGATTGACCTATGGGGCGGTGCCGCTGCTGGCGGTCGTGGTGGATCCACGTCCGCTGGCGGTTTCCGCTGTCGCCGCCGCAGACAGCCTTCCGTGGCTTCTCTTGGCGTTGCCGGCCGGTTCGTTCGCGGACAGATTTGACCAGGGTCCGCTGATGGCGCTGGCCAACACGTTTCGCGCTGGCGTCATGCTGCTGGCCGCACTCTTGATCATGAGCGATCGGATGACTTTGCTGATTCTGATCCTCGTGGTTCTCCTCAATGCCGGAGCGCGTGCGGTGTACTACTCATCCTTTCAGGCCATGGTTCCGGCCTTGATCGATTCCGAGTCCCTCGAACACGCGAACGGCTCGTTGAGCGGCACTGAGTCCGGTGCCGAACATTTGGTCGGCCCGGTCGTCGGCTCCTGGCTCTTCGCCGTGCGGAAGGCGATCCCTTTCCTCGCCGACGCGATCGCACTTTCATTGTCCGCGTTCCCGTTGCTCAAGCTCCGCTCGAAGGAGAAGGTCCAATCGGAGGAATCTCCGAGTGTCTGGGAAGGCGCAAAGCTCCTGTTTGCCGATCGTCGGTTGCGGGTCCTGCTTGGGATGGTGAGCTGCCTGGCGGGACTTCAAGGAATGGAAGCCGGCGTGTTGGTGCTGCTGGCGACCACAGAATGGGGAATCCGATCCGGTGCCTATGGGATTTTCCTGGCCGTTGGGGCACTCGGCAATGTCGTTGGAAGTCTTCTGGCGAACCGCCTCGTCCAGCGCTTCCGCAGCGCTTGGACGCTCATCGGCAGCGCGGTTGTATCCGGCGTCGGGTATTTGATCATGGCCTCGGCGAAATCGTGGGCCTTGGCCGGTCCTGCCTTCTTTCTCGTGGGCCTCGCCGTGGCGACGGGATCAGTCGTGGCGACTTCAATTCGTCAGAGATTGACGCCGCAGAACCTCATGGGGCGGGTCGGTGGTGCGTGGCGCGGCATTACCTGGGGAGCGGCGCCGGTCGGCGCCATCGCGGCGGGGACCTTAGCGACGATCGGTGGGCTCCGCCTCCCGCTCGTGTTGGCGGGGATCCTGCAGTGCGCGGTGGCGATCCTGCTCGCACGCCCCTTGCTCCGGAGCATCCGGGACGGTAACAGTGCAGGCGCGGAAGCATCCGCGCCAGGTGTGGCGCAGGAGGAGAACGATCCCTCCCATCAGGGGTCGGGCGGTTGAGAGCGTTTGACCCCCTCGATGACTGCACCCGACCACTTGCTGACTCACCCGGCGCTGGCCGCCGAAGCAGGTAACGACTTCGCCTCAAGGAGCTGGTTCGGTCGCCATCCCGATGGCCAGGGCCTCCAACTCGTTGGCCAAGTCGGCCAAGCCGAGCGGCCCAAGGGCCAATGCTGCACCGTGCCAGGCCTTGAGGTCGAAGAGGGCGCCCTGGCGCTGACGGGCTCGTTGCCGACCCTCCAACCAGATGCGCTCGCCGAGCTTGTAGGTCGTGGCCTGGGTGGGCCAGGAGATGTACCGGAGCGCCTCGCTCTCGCAGACGGCTTGGCTGAGGCCAGATGTCGCCCCGAGGTACTCGACCGCCACGTCGTAGTCCCAGAGTGACCCGGCGCGAGGACGACCGGCCGGGATCCGTTGCCCCGTGTGCAATCCGATGTCGACCACGACACGAGCCGCCCGGAAGGCTTGCATCGAGAGAAAGCCGAGGCGGTACTCGGGCTTTTCGAGTCGGCCCAGCTCGTCCATCAGTCGCTCGGCGTAGAGCGCCCAGCCCTCCCCGTGTGCGGAGTTGAAGCCGAGCTGCTGCGCTCGAGTGAGCTCCACCAACCGGGTGGCGCCAAGCTGCAGGTGATGGCCGGGTACCGCCTCATGGAACACGGTTGTCACCGCGTCCCAGGTGGGAAACGTCGCCAGGCCCATCGTCGGAAACCAGATCCGGCCGGGATCAGACAGGTCTTCCGAGGGGGGTGTGTAGTAGGGGGCCGCAGGGCTGCCCTCCGGCGGGATTGAGACGATACAGGTCCGCAACACGGGATCGATGTCGAAGTGGTGACCCTCCAGTTCCTCGATGGTCTTGTCCGTCAATTCCTGCAGCCAACCCCGCCAGGCGTCCACGCCATGGACGGCACGGCCAGGATCGGAGGTGAGCAGTTCTCGCACAGCAGCGAAATCGGCTCCGCTCTGCACGCGTCCGCACTCGACCCGCTGTTCTGCTTCAAGGCGGGTGAGCTCGTCCCAACCCCACTCGTAGGCCTCCTCGATGTCGAGCTCGGAGCCGAGGAAGTAGCGCCCCCAGACCTGGTACGCGTCTTTTCCCACACCGTCGGTCTCGGATGCCCTGGGCACGTACGTGCCGCGGAGCCAGTCGGACAGTTCTCCGTACGCCGCATCGGCCGCGCGGCCGGCCCGACGCAGCCGTTCCGCCCCGGGCACGTCGCCTTTCGACTCGGCGAAGGCCGTGAACCATCCCCGTCCCGACCCCCGAGCCCAGAGAGCACACTGCTCGGCCACCGCGACAGCGCAACGCTTGGATGCAAACCTGCGGCCGGCCATTCCGGCCTGCAGGCTGGCCCGGTAACCGGCCATAGCGCCCGGCACGCCTTCGAGGCGCACCGTCACGGCCTCCCAGTCTTCGGAACCCCGGGGTTCGACGAGGTCAAAGCTCATCCTGACCGCCGACGGGGGGCCATCGAGAATGGAGAGGTCGCGCTCGTCTTCGTCTGCTTCGCTGATCGCGAGCCGGCCGGCGAGGACGTCGCGGAGGTAGATGGCTCCGAGCCTCTCCGCTTCTCCGTCGACGCTCGCCTGATCGAGATCCCTCCTCGAACGGAGCAACATTTCGCGGATGGCCGCCGAACCCTCCGGGGAATAGTCCCGCAGCCGACTTCCGTTGATGTCGATCCCCATCATTCGAGCACCGTGGGCTGGATCGAGGGCAGCGAGCTCGGTGACGAAGCGGTCAGAAACCTCGGAGACAGAGGGCATCGGCGTCATCGTGGCACGACGGCCGGCCACGGGTGCGACACGGCGGACCGGTCGGGTGCCGAGAGCGAGTCCGAGTCGGCAATGGGGCCGAACGGTACTAGGGGAGAGACGGCGGGCTGAGAGCCGGCGCCAGCATCGCAGCGGCAAACCGGAACGCGCCGGACGAGTAGACGTCGCACTCTTCGAAGTAGCCGACGAGAGTGGTCCTGCCGTCAGGGCAGTAGTGCACACCGTCGGGAGCACGGACGATGTTCGTCCCGGCCGACCCGGTGCACGGCTCGCTCGAGAGGCACGGGAGCGTCCAGGTGAATTGCCCGTTCGCCATGACTGCTTGGCCGGCATCGTCGTACGTGACACCGATGTTGTCGGCGGCCAGGGACTGGTCGATCTGATTGAGAGCGGAGACGTTCTGACTGAGATTGGCGAACGCGTCAAGGGGCAAGCCGACCAAAATGACCTTGCTGCCGATGGACCGGAAGATCGAGATCGCCGTCTGGGTATCGTCTTTGTACGCTGCGAAGTACCGCGGCGTCCCAAGCGGGTCGCCCGCCATGCACGGGGTGAAGTCGTTCCCCGAAAAGGCCAGTACCGCCGCGGTGGGATGCCAGTCCGACGCGTCGGCAGCCATCGTTGTCAGGAAGTCGCATGGGGCCGTGCCGGGGAATGTGCGGACTCGCACCGAAGCCCCCGAATTGCTTGTGAGGAACGCGAAGTCCTGCCCTGACTCGGAAGCCAGAGAATCGCCGTAGAGGACGATCCGTGGCGGTCCCGGGGGTGGGAGCTCGGGCACCGATCCATGGAATGGCGCCTTTCCGAAACTGAAGATCCCGCCGTCGGAGGCCGCTTCCCAGTAGCCGCCGGGGACGAGAGCCATGCCCACGATCGGCCTGTCCAACACCAGTCCTCCCGTACTGCCCCAGAAGGTGGCGTCACCGAAGCTGAAGACCCCACCGTCGGAGGCGACCAGCCAGTAGCCCTGGCCGCTGGGGGAGGCGGCCATCCCGACGATCGGCGCGTTGAGGCTGAGGCTACCCGTACCGCCCCAAAAGGCGGCATCACCGAAGCTGAAGACCCCTCCGTCGGTGGCGACCAGCCAATAGCCGTGACCGCTGCGGGAAGCCGCCATCCCGACGATCGGAGCGTTGAGTGCTCGACCGCCCTCGGAGCCGAAGTACCCGGCGTCACCGAAGGCGAAGATGCCGCCGTCGGCGGCGACCTCCCAGTAGCCGCCTCCGTCGGGGGTGGCCGCCATCCCGACGATCGGAGCATTGAGCGGTCGACCGCCCTCGGAGCCGAAGTACCCGGCGTCACCGAAGGCGAAGATGCCGCCGTCGGCGGCGACCTCCCAGTAGCCGCCGCCGTCGGGGGTGGCCGCCATCCCGAGGATCGGAGCGTTGAGTTGTCGACCGCCCTCGGAGCCGAAGTACCCGGCGTCACCGAAGGCGAAGATGCCGCCGTCGGACGCGACCTCCCAGTAGCCGCCCCCGTCGGGGGTGGCCGCCATCCCGACGATCGGATGGCTCACGACAAGCCCCATTGCCTGCGGGGCGGTCACTGCTGCCAACAGACCTGTCGCCGTGAGACACACGGCGATGAAACCCGTGGTGATGCGGCGGTGGTGGCCCACGTGAAGATTCTCGCCGATGCTCCCGCGTCGGTCTTCTTCGCAACAGCTCAGCCGGTGCGGAACAGTCGGCGAGGCGGCCTGGAACATACGTGTGCCTGGGAGATGAAGCGACGCTGATCACCCCGCGACGAGTCGCGCGCTCGGGGGTGGCGGGGAGATGACCGTCGTCCGACCCCTCGCCCCCGATCAACGGAAAATGACCCGTTTGACCTGCCAGACACCATCTCGACCCGCTCGCGGTGGTATCAAACCTTCCGCCGGCCCGCTCTTCATTGCCTGAAGGGTCGTCTTGGCACCGCACGTCGGTTCCTTGAGTCCCTTCGGGGCGGGGCGCCACTGTCCGGCCCCGACTACGTCGGCACACGGTTGAATGCCGGAGCCGCAGAGGAGAGCCAAGGAGGGTGCTCGGTGTCTGAACGGGCGGGGATTGGCCCGATCGGCAGGGGTGTCAGCAACTCAAGGAGGCGGGGCCGGATGCGATCGGTCGCTACGGCTTGGCTGGCGGCGATGGTGCTCCCACTCGCCACCGCTGCCGCCGTCATCGCTCCCGGCTCGGCGAGCGCCGCGGGGACGGACTGGACCGCCTACCTGAACGGGTCGAGCCACACCTCCTACGCGCCAACGGAAACCTCCATCACGCCGTCAGGGGTCCAGGCCGGCAACCTCCAGCCGGTGTGGCGCTGGTCGCCCCCTGCCTCTCCGAACGCCGGTGAGCCGACCATCATGGCCACCCCGGTGGTCTACAACGGCGTGTTTTACGTCGGCGTGCAGGACGGGATCTTCTACGCCGTGAGCGAGGCCACCCAACAGATCCTGTGGTCGGCCTTCTTGGGGCTGCGCACACCGGCGCCCGGCGGGGGCTGCGGGACGAAGGCCCAGGGCATCTATTCCACCGCCACCATCGCCCCCAACCCCTCGAACGGGGTCGAGACGGTCTATGTGAACTCCCAAGACGGCAACCTCTACGCGCTGAACGCCGCCACCGGGGCCGTCGAATGGGACTCTCGGGTCGACACTCCTTCCTCGTCGGTCGACGACTACTTCGCCTGGTCGTCGCCCACCGTGGCCAATGGCAACGTCTACATCGGGATTGCATCGTGGTGCGACCTCCCGCTGGTCCCCGCAGGGGTCATCGGCTTCAACCAGTCGACGGGGGCCGAGATCGGGATGTGGAACTCCCTGCCCCCTGGAGACCTCGGTGCGAGCGTATGGGGCAGCGTGGGGGTGCTTCCCGACGGCGACGTCATCGCCACCACCGGAAACGCCTTCGGCTCGTTCGAGGACCAGCCGCTGTACAACGAGTCGATCGTCCGCCTCAACGGCTCCAACCTGGCCCAGGAGGATGCCTGGCAGGTCCCCGAGTCGCTCCGGGTCGACGACGGCGACTTCGGGTCGTCACCCACTTTCTTCACCGGCGACATCAACGGGGTGCAGACCCCGCTCGTGGGCGCGTGCAGCAAGGATGGCTACTACTACGCCTTGAACCCGTCCGATCTGGCTGCCGGCCCAGTTTGGCAGCACCAGATGTCCGAAGGTGGGGGTGGGGACGAGTGCGACGCGGCGGCGATCTGGACCGGCTCGTCGCTGATCGAAGCCGGCGGTGCGCCCACCACCATCGGCGGCACCCTCTACTCGGGCTCGGTCCAAGAGCTCGATCCCTCGACGGGTCAGCCCATCTGGCAGACGGGCCTGCCGGGGCCGCCCATCGGCTCGTGCTCCGAGGACGGTGCAGGTGTTGTGGCATGCGGCGTCTACACCGGCAACACGCCCCAGGACATGGGTTTCTACCTGCTCAATGCGAGTAACGGCCAGGTGATCGAGCACATCTCCACTCCCGGGTCCTTCCTCTTCGCTCAGCCTGTGTTCGACAACAACGACATGATCGTGGCTGGCCGCGATGGCATAGGGGTGACCGCCTACGAGATCACCACCCCGGGAGCCGCCATCACTTCGGTGAGCCCTAGCACCATCACCGCCGGCGGAGCGACCACCATCACCTTGAACGGGTCAGGGTTCCAGACCGGGGCGAAGGTCTTCGTCTCGGGCACGTTGGCTGGTGGGCAGCACCTCGCCAGCGTGAAGTCCTCTACCAAGCTCACCTTCAATTTGACTCCTGCGACCGGGGCGCTGGGAGGACCGAGAGACATCACCGTCGTGGAACCCGGTTCGCCCCATGTCGTGGAGACCTGTACCTCCTGCCTCGACATCCAATCGATGCTCAAGCTCACCGCCGGGTCGCCATTGCCAGAGGCCACCGAGTGGCAGTACTACGACCAGTCCATCGGGATCCAAGGCGGGGTCGCTCCTTACAACGTGTCCATCACTTCGGGGCAACTACCCCAAGGCATGTCCCTGGACCAAGACGGCAACCTCACCGCCAACCAGATCACCTCTGCGGGGACCTACACCTTCAGCGTGCAGGTGACCGACAGCTCCACGCCCACGCCCCAGGTTGCGACCAAGACCTACACGTTGAACGTGGACGCCGTTGCCGAACCGCAGACGATCACGTTCACCTCCACCAATCCATCACCCGTCACCATCGGTGCACCGACCTACACGCCGATGGCCACTGCTTCGTCGGGGTTGCCGGTCACGTTCTCCCTCGACGCAACGAGCACTGGCTGCACGCTCTCGAACGGAGGGGTCGTAAGCTTCGTGGCCGCCGGGACCTGTGTGATCGACGCCGACCAGGCCGGGAACTCCACCTGGGCTCCCGCGGTGCTCCAGCAGTCGATCACGATCAACCCGGGTCCAAACTCGATGACGGTCTCGCCGGCCACGCTGAGCGCCGGCTCGACGGGCAACACGCTGACCTTCACCTACTTCGCCGCCACCGGCGGCCTCAGTGGGGGCGAGCTGAAGCTGGCGGTGCCCACCGGGTGGCCGGATGCTCCCTCGACGAACGCGAGTCTTGCCGGGTACGTCACCTCGACCTGCGGAACCGTGAGCATCGCGGCGAGAACAATCGTGGTCACCGGCGTGTCGCTGCCCGCCGGGCAGACCTGCTCGATCACCTACGGATCGAGGGCCGGCGGAGGGAAAGGCGCCGTCGCCCCCACCAGCACGGGCCCCTACACCTTCACGGCCTCCGAGGCCTCGACGTCCTCGGGGACGCTCACTGCGCTCGCGACGTCTCCGGTGGTCACCGTCTATGCCGCCAACGGCTCTGGAACCATGACCGTCTCCCCGAGCACGGTGGCCGTCGGTTCGGGCGTCGGGTCGCCGGCCGTCACCTTCACCTTCACCTATACCGCGGCGAGCGGGGGTCTCAGTGGTGGTGCAGTGGACCTGACCGTGCCCACTGCTGACTGGCCGGATGCCCCCTCGACCCTGCCGAGTGCCGCCGGGTACGTCACCTCGACCTGTGGAACCCTCCTGAGCCTCTCGGGGAGGACAATCATGGTCACCGGGGTGATGCTCGGTGGTGGGCAGACCTGCACGATCGTGTACGGCTCGAAGGCAGGCGGCGGTCCGGGCGCGGCTGCCCCTGAGATCACGGGCACGTACACCTTCCCCGCCTCCGAGGCCTCGACAACCTCGGGGGCGCCCAAGGTGCTAACGACCTCGCCGGTGGTCACCATCTCCTGACGACGGCGCTCTCCTCACCAGTGGTGCCCGGACCTCGTATCGCAAGAGGGGATTGCTTCTACGCCGGTGGTTCCTTCATCCGGGCCACCAAGGTCAGTAATCGCCTGGCCTCCGGCACGGTCACGCTGGCTAGGCGTCCGCCAGAGAAACGATCGTCCTCCGTCACATCCGCGACAGCAAGCGGAGGAGGTCCCGGGACGGGTTCTCCGAGGCCCAATTCGACCTCGGCGAGAACGAGTCCTCGGAGAGAACCACCAAACTGGTCGACCGACAACTGTGCTCCGATGGCTGCCCAATGCCAACGGGTCTTGGACAGCTCGTTTCCCTGAAGCTGCCCCATCTGCTCATACTCTTGCTCGGTGATGTACATGTTCGTCATCTGAACCAGCGACGGACTGCGTGGATCTTGGCGCACCTTCTGTCCGAGCTTGTAGACAACCGTCAACCCAGCACGCGCCCGGCGGAGGCGTAGCGTTGACTGGTCGATGTACAGGTCCGTAATTTCGACCGGATCCGTCACTTCCTCGGGAAGGCGGCGTAGGAGCCAGCGGTGCTCCCGTTCTGATTTTACGTACGGCCCCTTCCCCGGAATGCGCTCGATCACGTCACCAGTATCGTTCTTGTCCCGACCCCCGGACGGGTACACCGTTCGCCTGGTCGGGATGAGTTCGTCGCTGCACTCATGGCGTCCCTGCACTCATGGGCAGCCTGAAGGACGGTGCCCGGTCGTCAGCGTCAGCTCTTGGCCCTCAGCGATCACAGATCCACTGCGCGAATCGGAAGGATCGAAGAGTCGCGCGCCATTTTCGTCGGAGATCAAGTGCCTGTACGCGTTGGATTTCGAAGTCATGAAGTCCGCAACGTCGTGTCAGTCTCAAGGAGGGTCTTGAGGCTGGAAAGGACGGCCGGCCAGCCTTCGGAGATGCCATGGAGAACGGCGCTACCGGCTTCGAACCCGTCGTGTACGACCGTGAGCCTGACGACCCCGTGACCGACGTCTTCAATGTCAAAGGCAACCTTCGAGCGGGGTTCGGCGCGCCAGACGGCTGCGGTTGCTTCGTCCATGCCGACGGTGGCGGCCCACTCAGGCGTCATCGTGTGCCAGGTGTAGGACAACCGGCGATAGGGGTCAGACTCGAGGATCACCTGTTCGGGGTCGCTCACGATAAGTCCGACCTCCTCGTGTGCCATGTCGTAGGTGGAGCCCTTCTTCCAGTTCGAAATAAAGGTCTTTTCACCAGCCTTCTGGTGTCGCCAATAGCGCTTCGTCAAAGCGGGGTCGGTGAGACCCCTCCAGACCTGCTCGGGCGTTGCCTCGATGTAGATCGGATACGTAAAGCTCGTCATTTGCTCACTCTCCAGTCGTCGGCGCCCGGTTGAGACCACTGCCCTTGGATTCATCTACCCGTGGCCGACCCAGCTGGAACCTCGCGTTGATAGGTTGTCCCGACACCGCCGGGCGGCGACATGGCTTCTCCAGATCCAACTATGACGTGCTGGCGTGGGATGGACCGGGCCCGGTTACAGTCGACGGTCCATGGAGATCACCCGCATCGGGACGCTCCGCCTGGGGTGGGGCGAAAGCCTCGTGTACGACGAATTGATGGATCGACTTTACTTCGTCGACTGCGCCGCACAGACGCTGCACTGGCTACAGGGCAGTGACGGCGAGCTCCAGACGGTGACACTCCCGTCCATGGCGGCCGGTCTGGTCCCCGCCGAGGACGGCACCCTGGTGGGTGCCCTGGACGACGGGCTGTACGTGATCGATCCCCACGCCGGGACGGCTCGCCTCTTGTCGCCGTACCCGCACGACCTCGGCGCGCGGGCCAACGACGCCTGCGCCGATCTCTCTGGGAACATCGTCACTGGTACTCTGAATCTCGGCCCGGGCCCGGGCTCGTTGTGGTGGTTCTCAGCTCGTCAGGGCTGGCGGATGCTCGACACTGGCATCTCGAACACGAACGGTCCGAACGTCGCCCGCGCGGACGGAGCTATGACCTTGTACGTGGGTGACACTTCGGCTGACTATTACCGGTACCACTACGACGCCGAGAAAGGTGCCGTCGGCCGCCGTGAGCTCTTCGGTGACGTCAGCGGCCTCGCTGGAGCTCCCGACGGCGCCGCCATGGACGACCAGGGTGGCCTGTGGTGCGCGCTGGTGGGTGGCGGCCAGCTGGCGCGCTTTACCGATACCGGACTCGACCGCACAGTCCCCCTGCCGATCACCAATCCGACAGACGTCGCCTTCGGAGGGCCGGACCTCGACCGGCTGTATGTCGTGTCGATCGGCCTCGGCGCCGCGGAGGAAACCGTGGACGGCGCGCTGCTCGTGATTAACGGCCTTGAGATCCGCGGTCGCCCTGAGCCCCGCGCCAGGCTGTAGCGCCGCGGGCCGGAGTTCATGGCGGCATTTACAACTCGTCCGACGGCCGAGCACGGTTGCTGAGGCTCACGGATCGAGTCGGCTCTCGGTGCTCAGCGTAGCCCGGGTAAGGTGTGAACACGTGATCGCCTTCGCGACGGAGGAGGGAATATGACGAAACCGATCCCCGACGGATACCCCCGCGTGACCCCGTACCTCTACATCGACGGCGCCAAGGCGGCCATTGGCTTTTATTCCTCCGTCCTTGGCGCCAAAGAGAGGATGACGATGCCTGGCCCCGACGGCAAGGTCGGCCACGCTGAGCTGACCATCGGGGACTCTGTGATCATGCTGGCTGACGAGTTCCCGGACATGGGAGCCCGCGGCCCGAGGTCCGTGGGCGGCTCGCCGGTGACCATCCACGTCTACGTCGAGGATGTCGATGCCACGTTCGATCGAGCCCTCGGTGCTGGGGCTACGGTTCTCCGGCCGGTGGAGGACAAGTTCTACGGGGACCGGGGCGGCGAGTTCGAGGATCCCTATGGCCATCGCTGGAGCATCGCCACCCACGTGGAGGACGTCTCGCCCGAGGAAATGCAGAAACGCATGGGCGAGATGCCCGGGTAGCCGCGAGCGGAATCCACCGCCTCGAGCCTGCGGCGAATCCCTCCATGGTCTGACTGCGATCGCGCCGCGGCGGCACCTCTTGGACGCTCTGCGATCCATTTCCACGATCTATGACACGCGGATCTCGCGTGGGCGGCGGTCACGCAGCGAGCTATGACCGCCGAACACAAGAGACGCGCTTGCGACGCCAGCCCTGCCCTCGCGCTCCGTTACCAGCACGCGACCGATGACCTGCACGTTATGGGCGCTGGCCCTGTTGATCACTGGGTCGGCTCACACCGTCGTCCAGGCATGAAAGACCGGAGGGTGTAAGTTCCCATCGAGAGATCCCGATTACGGGTTCCACGTCATTGACGACGCCTTGGCACGACGCCGCCAAGGAAGGACGACGTCATGGCTACCAGCATCGTTGATGCCGAGACCACGCGGGCCGCACCTGGCTGGGAGCGGTATGCCTGGCTGGCAGGGATCCTCTTCGTTCTCGCCGTCATAGCGGAGTCCGCGATTGGGCTCGGGGTCGGTATCAACCAGAACGACTCGGCCGCGAAGATCGCAAACACGCTCGCCGATCACAGGAACCGACTGGTGGTGGTCGAGGGCATGTGTGTCGTCTACGCCGCCATGTTTCCGATCTACCTGTGGAAGCTGTACGACCGTCTCCTGCGCACGGATGCCGAGGGTGCGCGTGCCCTTGGCTCCTTGCTGCTGGTCGGTGGCGTGCTGTTTGTCGCCCTCCACGCCGTCAGCGACATCGGGATCTACGGCGTACTCGACGGGAAGCTCGCGACGTTCGGTGCGCAACACGACCACAGTGTCTCCTACACGCTGTACCTGTTGACCTACGCCGTGGACAGCGTCGCGGACGTCTTCGGCAGTCTCTTCGCGTTCGCTGCTGGGGTGCTCGTGTTCAGGAGTGGAGTCTTGCCGCGGTGGCTTGGTTGGGTATCGATCCTCGCCGCGCCGCTGCTCTTTCTGCAGGCCTTCGGCCTCGGAGGTGTGATCGCATCGTTCGGGCTGGTGCTCGACCTGATCGGATTCGTGCTGCTCCTGCTCTTCGTCCTGGTGAGCAGCGTCCTCCTTTTGAGGCGGGAGAGTGCGACGCGGTGACTGCCCGCGAAGCGACTGGTCAGCTCCGCGACTCCCGATGGCAACCGGGAAGCTGATCGGTGAGGTCTTGAAGCCCTTGCCCTTGCCCCATGCGATTGCGAGAATCGGTAACGATGCGCAGAGCAAGCGGATCGCAACCGACACTGGCGAGAAGTTCACGAAGTAGATCGGAGGCTCGATCGACCTCGCCGGCGGCAGCGGTGCGAACGACCTCGACATGGTGGCGTTCCCAGCTCATTTGGCGTCGAGAGATAGGGCTCGGGGGTGCGGCGGTCAAGGCGTCGAGATCGGCGACAGCGAGGCCGAAGCCCGGATCAGCCTCAACCGCACGGCGGAGCGCGGCCACCGTGTCGAGCGAGTCGACGGCCTGCTGCGCTTCGCGATAGAAGGCGGCGGCCTGTGGGTTTGCCGTGACAACCCGACCGTGGTCCTCGACCGTTGGTCCGGGGTTGCCCGGTTGGCGTCGTCGGCCTAATGGCTGATCTGGATCTGCGTGCATGACTCCTAGGTTGGGCGTGTGGCCTGAGGCCGCCCTGAGGTGATGCTGAGGCAAGCCAACGCCACGGCTTGGAGTGTCCTTTGACGTTCAGCTGACGAGCGGTAGGAGGCGAGCTGCCAGCGCCATCAGATCAGCCTCATCGGTGAGGGCGCGATGCGACGGACCCAGGGTTCGTCGTTGCACGAGCGCGATGAAGTCGTCTGTGTGGTGCTGTGTTGGTTCGGCGATCGACTTGGCTGCAGCGAGGGCGGAATCGGCCAGCACCTGGCTTTCTGAATCCCCCATTCTCCCAGCAACATCGACCGCGTCCGCTGCGTAGATGATGGCGGAATCGGCTTGACCTGCACCGAGGGCCCACCATGCCCGTCCCGCCAGCACCCGGGGCTGGCCCGCGGGAAGGTCCGCGTCCCGGTACAGGTCCGCCGCGGCGTCGAGCAACGTTCTCGCTCGGCCCAGATCGCCCAGGCGACGGACGGCGGCAGCCTGGCCGACGATGGCGTCGGCTGACAGCCACGGGTTGAAGCAGCATTCAATCGCCTCTTGATAGAGATCGTCTGCTGCATTGTCGTCACCTTGTCTGGCACGCAGCGACGCCAGGGCGACGAGAGCGAGGTTCAGGTAGGGGTGCTGCTCGGAGGTCCGGCACCGTTCCAGAAGCGCCTCGTACGCCACTGCGGCACCCTCGAGGTCCCCTTTTGCCGCAGCGACTCCGGCGAGCGCATTCAGTGAGTTGACGACAAGGACATCCTCTCCCACCGCGTCGAAGCGCTCAATGCTCGAACGCGCGGCCGTCTCGGCCTCTTCGAGGCGTCCGAACGATGCCATGTTCCAAGTGACGAGCATGTCGTGCGCCCCCAGGAGCCAAAGGTCCTCACCGGGCTCCAGCAGCGTTCGCGCTTCGCCCAAGGCTTCGAGAGACCGGTTGAACTCGTACGCGCGCACGAGTACCGACGCCTGCAGCAGGAGCGCCTCTGCCAAGCGAACACGGTCGCCCGTCGACCTCAAGACGACGATCGCTTCTTCGCATTCGGCGACTCCCGCCGATGGGTCAGAGGACATGCCGACGCAGTAGCCGTACCAGACCTGGGCGGTCGCCTGCAGCTCGGGCTGGCGCTTTCCTTCGGCACCGAGCGCACTGGCGAGCCATCGCGCTCCCTCGGAAAACTCGCTGTTGATGAACCACAGCCAGGCCATCCCAGAAGCCATGGACAGGGCCCCATCAGCGTTGCCCGTCGCCAGGTGCCAATCGAGTGCGGCCTTCAGGTTGGCCAACTCCGCGGTCAGGCGGGCGCGCCACGCCCTCTCCGAAACGCCTCGGAGACCTTCGTTGGCATTGGAGGCCATCTGGCGGTAGTAGGCAGCATGCCTGGCGCGAACGGCGTCCGCCTCGCCCGACTCGTCGAGTCGTCCCCTGCCGTATTGCCACAAGGTCTGCAGCTGGGTGAACCGGGTCTCACCGGCGGAGGGCGCTGTGACGAGCGACTTGTCCACCAGCCGGCTCATCACGTCAAGGGCGTCTTCCCTTGGCACCTCATCGCCGACGCAGACGGCCTCGACCGCGTCGAGCTCGCAGCCGCCGACGAAGACTGACAGGCGATCGAAGAGGTACTGCTCGTCATCGAACAGGAGGTCGTAGCTCCAGTCCACGACGGCACGGAGCGTCTGCTGGCGGGGTAGCGCAGTGCGGGCGCCTCGGGTCAGAACCGCGAATCGGTCGTCGAGCCGTTGGGCCAACGTCGACAGGGGCAACACCCGGAGACGTGCGGCGGCGAGCTCGATGGCCAGAGGCAGGCCGTCGAGTTGGCGACAGATACCTTCGATGACATTGCTGGTTGTGCCGCCACTCTCAAAGCCGGGGAGGACAGCACACGCCCGATCGACGAAGAGTTCGACGGCGACCGAGGGCGCCAGCCCGGAAATGGGAATGACACGTTCACCGGGAACGCTGAGCGGCTCACGGCTGGTGGCGATCATCCGCAGGCCAGGGACCGCCGCCACCAGGGCGTGCGCCAGAATCGCCGCCTGGTCGATCACGTGTTCGCAGTTGTCGAGGACCACCACCAGGGATCGACCGGCGAGGTGGCGCACGATGTGCTCCGTCGTCGTTTCAGGCGGATGGCTGCCGGGGACGGTCGACCCTGCCGCCTCCAGTGTCGCGGCCGCGACGGGGGCGACCCCGTCAGGATCGGTGACACCGGCGAGGTCGACCAGCCAGGCGCCGCCGGGATGGTGATCTCGAAGGCGGACGGCCATCTCAGTCGCCAGTCGGGTCTTGCCCACGCCCCCGGGGCCGGTCAGTGTCACCAACCGGCTTGAGCGGACGGCCTCGCCCAGATGCTCGAGCTCGAGGTTGCGGCCGACAAAGCTGCTCAGCCCTTCGAGGAGATTTCCGGCGAGAGTGGGCGCCGCTGCGGCGCGAGGGGTCTGCCGCTCCACTACGAGAAGTGAAGGGTCCTGAACAAGGATGCGGGCCTCGAGATCGCGCAGGGCCGGGCTGGGCTCGATCCCGAGCTCGTCGACCAGGCGGACGCGAATCTCGGTGTAGGCCCGCAACGCTTCGGCTTGGCGCCCAGCTCGGTAGAGGGCGAGCATGCGCAGCTCCCACAGGCGCTCACGAAGCGGGTGTTGGTGACATAGTGCCTCGAGCTGGTCGACCATCTCCGCATAGTGGCCCTGTGTCAGGTCCGCCTCGGCCCGAGCCTCGATGGCCACCACCGTCAGTTCCTCGAGGTGTGCGCGCTCGGAACGCGCGAATTCGGCGTAGGCGAATTCGGCGAGCGGCTCCCCACGTCGAAGTTCGAGCGCCTCGCCGAGCACGGCGGACCCTTGCTCGCGGTCACCCTCCACGAGCAGCTCGCGACCTCTCGCCACCAGCTTCTCGAAGCGGACGACGTCGATCTCCTCGGGGCCGACGGCCAGGGCATAGCCAGCCTCAGAGGTGATGATGGACGACGCACCCAGGGTTCGGCGCAGCTGGCCGATCTGGGCCTGCAACGCGTTGGCCGGTTTCGCGGCCTGGCCGTCATCCCAGAGCTGGTCGATCAGCCGGTCGACGCTCACAGGGGCTCCTCGGTTCAGCGCCAGGAGGGCCAGCAGCGCCCGCTGCTTGCCGCCGCGAACCGGAATCGACACACCCGTTCTCGCTATTTCGAACTCTCCGAAGAGCTTGACCTCCACCGCCCCACCGTACGACTGCTGGCGAACGGCAGCCCTTCGAGATGGTTGTGGCCACCTCAGTGCCACGACAGTCCGATCTCAGGGCCGGAGCGCATGCTGCCTCCAGGACCACGAAGATCGAGGAAAGGACGCACCATGATCGAGGCAAAACACCTGACCAAGCGCTACGGAAAGACGGTTGCGGTCAATCAGGCCTCCTTCACCGTCAAGCCCGGACAGGTGACGGGCTTCCTCGGCCCCAACGGGGCCGGCAAGTCGACCACCATGCGCATGATCCTGGGCCTGGATGCCCCGACTTCGGGCGAAGTTCGGGTGGATGGCAAGCCCTACCACCAGCTGGTCGATCCTCTCCAGTCGGTCGGGGCGCTCCTCGACGCGAAAGCCATCGTCGGCGGTCGCAGCGCCGTCAACCACCTCACGTGGCTGGCCGACAGCAACGGCATCGCCCGCCGCCGGGTGAGCGAAGTGCTCGACATTGTCGGCCTGAGCGACGTGGCGGGAAGACGGGTCGGGACCTTCTCGCTCGGTATGAATCAGCGGCTGGGCATCGCCGCCGCCCTACTCGGCGATCCCAAGACGGTGATGTTCGACGAGCCGATCAACGGCCTCGACCCAGAGGGGATCTTATGGATCCGAAACCTGATGAAGTCGCTGGCATCGGAAGGCCGCACGGTGTTCCTCTCGAGCCATCTCATGAGCGAGATGGCCCAGACCGCCGATCACCTGTTGGTGATCGGCCGGGGCCGCATCATCGCCGACGCCGCCACTGATGAGTTCATCAACCGGCACACGGCCTCGAGCGTGCGGGTCCGCGCCCTCCAGCAGGCCGATCTGGCCGAGGCCGTCATCCGGAAAGGCGCCCTCGTGGAGTGCGGACCTGACGGCGCGCTGGTCGTGAGTGGGATGGACTCCTCCGCAATCGGAGGAGTCGCATCCGCCAACGACATCACCCTTGTCGAGCTGGCCCCGCTCGGGTCGTCGCTCGAGGAGGCCTATTTCGACTTGACCAAAGATGAAACCGAATTCACCGCCGGCCAGCTGGTCGGCTCGATCAAAGGAATCTGACATGACTACGACGACCTACCCCATTAATCCGATTCACGACCATCCCTCGGCCTCGCCGGTGAGGACGTCGGCCATCAAGAGGGCACTCAAGGCGGAGTGGACCAAACTTCGCACGCTTCCCTCCACGTGGCGGACAGCCGTGATGGCCGTTGCCATATCTGTGGCTTTGGGTGCCGTGCTCTGCGTCACGCAGGCCGACCAGTGGGCCACCATGACTGCTCCAGAGCGGCACCTCTTCGACCCAACGGCCTGCTCATTGTTCGGCGTCGTCTTCGTTGGCGCCGTGCTGCTCGCAGCACTGGGCGTGCGGTCGGTGACGTCGGAGTACTCGACGGGGATGATCCGGTCCACCTTCATGGCCACACCCACGAGATGCCGGGTGCTGTCTGCCAAAGCTGCGGTCACGGCGCTGTTCGTGTTCCCGCTGGCGCTGCTCGCCGACGTCGTCAGCTTCGAACTCGGCCAACGGGTCTTCGCCGCCAAGCATCTCCAGGTATCGCTGGGGCATCCCGGCGTTCTGCAAGCGGTGGTCTTCGGTGCTTGTGCCGTGAGTCTTGTCGCCATCATCGGGGTCGGACTCGGCGGGCTCATTCGACACACCGCGGCAGCGACCACGGCATTGGTGCTGGTCATCGTGGGGGGCGTCACGCTCGGCCAGTTTCTTCCGGCTGGGCTTCGTCCGTACCTCCCCGGGACCGCGCTCCAGGCCGCCGTCACGGTCAACCACTCGGCTGGCCTCCCGAGGCCTGGAGCTGCCATTGCGATTCTCGGAATCTATGCCGTCATCGTCCTGGCGGCGGCATCGATCCGGATGGCCCACCGCGACGCCTGACGTCGAGCGCAGTTTCGGTAGTCTTGTCCAGCGCTTGATGACGTTGCGAGACCGAGGAAGGCGTTGGCACGGTCCGAAGGCGTTGAGGCAGCCGGAGAGGCCAGGTTGGCTCGACCGGATGAGACGTGCGATAAACCTGGCCGATCGGACGTGCGCGTGGACCGTGTGTGGTCTGTGACGTCGGGTCGACCGGAATCAGTTGCATTCGCCAAGACGAGTGACGCTCATCAGGCACTTCGAAGTGGAGCGGCCGACCGGGATCGAACCGGCACCATCAGCTTGGAAGGGACCCCATTACGGATTCGGATGAACCGGAGTGAAGTCCGCGGGATATCGCGGGATGAGATCTGTCCGAGATAAAACCAGGCTCGTCAAGGCGTAGGCGAGCGAGGGCACGGAGCGAAGCGAGTCCCGCAGCGAGTCGGACATTCTCGAGAATGAGAATCGCAGCGGCCGGCCCCCGCGGGGGGCCGGCTTGGTTGCCTCCTTGGCGTCCCGGTACGGCCGCGCTTTTTGCAACGAGCCAAGACGACGTTATGGGGCACGCTGGCAAGCCCATATCGCACCTTGCGATTGTACTAAGTTGCTAGTACATTAGGACATATGGCGACAGAGCCGACGATTCAGTTCCGGCTGGATCGAAAGTCCGGCGTGCCTGCATATCGCCAAGTCGTTGACCAAGTCCGCCAGGCTTTGCGCCTCGGGCTGCTTCGCCCGGGCGACCGACTACCCACGGTGCGCGAGGTGGTCAAACAGATCGCCATCAATCCCAACACCGTGCACCGTGCCTATCGCGATCTCGAGTCACAAGGGCTGACCGAGGGGCGCCCAGGAAGCGGCACGTTCATCCGACGGTCGCTCTCGAAGGTTCCCGATGAACAGCCTTTGCTACAGCGCCAGCTCGAGAAATGGATGTGCGCGGCCCGGACGGCGGGTCTCGGTGACGAGGCGATCGCTGCTCTCGTCGCAGAGGCCACCGAATCCTCGAAGAAGGAGGAGCCATGACAGATGCCCTCGAGACGGTCGGCCTCGGTCGGCGGTACCGAAAGAAGTGGGGACTGCGCGACTGCACGCTCAACGTGCCGCGCGGATCGATCACTGGGCTGATCGGACCGAACGGAGCGGGTAAGTCGACTTTGCTCCGGCTATCGGCTGGCCTTTCGCGGCCGACGATTGGGACGGTCAGCCTCTTCGGTCAGATGGTTCGTCCGAACAGAACCGAGCATCTGTCCCGTATCGGTTACTTCGACCAGTTACGTCCACTCTACGGAAGTCTGCGCGTCGAAGAGACCATTCGATTCGGTAAGAAGTTCAACTCGAATTGGGACAACAGCTCCGCCCTCGCCTGGCTGAACGAGTCCAAGGTGCCTCTTTCAGAGCGAGTCGACAGGCTCTCCCTCGGCCAACAGGCATTGGTCGCTCTGGCGCTGTGCGTGGGAAAGTCGCCGGACCTGCTCCTCTTGGACGAGCCCGTGGCGAACCTCGACCCCCTTGCCAGGCGACAGCTCCTCGAGATGTTGCTCGCGACCGTGGCCGACCGAGGCACAACGGTCTTCCTCTCGTCGCACATCATCAGCGAGCTCGAACCCGTGTGCGATCGCCTGATCATCTTGTCGGCTTCCAATGTCAGGGTTTCGGGCACCGTGGAGTGGTTCCTCACCAGTCATCGAGTTGTCACAGGCGGCCGAAGTGCACCGGTGCCTGACGGCGTTGCTGTTATCTCGCGGCGCAATGCCGAACGACAGACGACCCTGCTGATACGAGAGGACACGGCATCAGTCGGGCCGCCCTGGCAGATCTCTGAGCCCGGGCTCGACGAGATCGTTCTGGCCTACCTCTCCACAGGACCGCCTGACCACTCTCGAACGGCCAACGCCATGGCGAGCCCGCATGAGCGAGGCGACCAATGATCTGGATGGTTCTTCGTCGTTACCGGCTGCTGTTTGCTCTCATGCTCGCGCTAGTCCTGGGCTTGGTCATCTGGATGTACCTCCTCGGACGGGCATTCGACCATGCCGTCGCGAGCGCGGCGTGTCAGAGGAGTACCTTTGGTTGCGAGGTCTACACCAACCTCAACAAGCAGGCGATCGCACTGAACATTCTGTTGCTGTCTGTGCCCTGCCTCTTTGGGATCGTCTTTGGTGCGCCACTCGTCGCCGGCGAGTTCGATCAGCACACGATCAGACTGGCGTGGACTCAAGGGATTTCACGCACGAAATGGCTCGTTTCTAAGTGGCTCACGGTCCTGGTTGTGCTCGTCCTGTTCGTGACGCTCCTCACCTTGGTCGCGCAGTGGTGGGTCGGAAGAACTTATGAACAGCTCCCGTTTCAGCTCGTCGAAACTGTGGGCGTCGGTCAGGTGGGCCACATTCAGCCACAGTTCTTTCCGATCACCGGCGTGGTTGCCGTTGCTTACACGGCATTCGCCTTCTCGCTCGGAGCTGCCTCGGGCGTCGTGGTGCGCAAGGTCTCTTGGGCAATCGCCGGGACGGTGGTCACGTACACCGCGGTGGCCCTGCTGATGGTCGCCGTCATTCGACCAAATCTCGCTCCCAAGGTCTATGTACCTGCCTCAGGTCAGGGAGTCCCGAATGGTTCAACGCTCGCAGAAGTGCGATTCGGAGCATGGAATCTCGGAACGGCGTACGTCTACGCTCCGCGCGCGCCGAACGTCGCCAACAGACCGTCAGCGCTTACGGTTGTTCAGCATTGCGAAAGCTACCCGTACGACGCACATTATTTCGATTGTCTGGCAGCAAACTATATTGAGCAAGGGACCTACTTTCAGCCGAGCACCCACTATTGGGACCTTCAGTGGTGGGAGTCGGTTATCCTGGTGAGTTCGTCAGTCCTCCTGCTGGGAGTGGCTATTGCAGGCGTACGCAGGTGGCGCGCGTAACTGTTGCTGATGGCGCTCTTGCAGTTCTCGGACGACATCAAGGATCGACGTGATGGGCATCCCTCGAGGTCCCAAAACTCCTTGGATTCGAGCCGATATAGGTGCCCCCTATCAATGACACGGCGTCACGCTGTGGCACATCAGAAGCAGCACGACCGCCTCTAGATAACGGGGTCCACGATTGCTTCAAGTCGGCGCTCAAGAATCTCCTGCACGGTTTCAGACGGAGTCTGAGCGGACGTGTCGAGCCATAGTCCGATCTTCGGCGTTCCCCCAAGCAGCTCATCGAGCTCCTGAATACTTACCTCGCCTTGTCGGTAAGCAACCTTTCCAATGGTCGCTCGTCGAGCCTTGTCACGCTCATACGCGACCGCCACGGTCGGACGAAGGACGACGAGGTGCCGTGGTCGAGCGGTCACCAGGCGGAGCCACGCTCCTACGTCTTCACCATAGAGATTGTCCTGAACAACCGTTGTAAATCCGGCATCGCAATATTCATTCGCGGCTAAAGCGGACAGCCGGTATCGGAGATCAAGAAGCCGGCGTGCCTCTTCGGAATCCTCACTCCAGGGATGCACCCAGCCATTGACGGCCCATCGATAGAACTGACCGCCGCGTATGTGCACACCCCGCTCGAAATGATGAGCGAGCAGGTCGGCCACGGTCGATTTCCCCGACGCCTGCACTCCGACAACAAGCCAGAGACCTTCCGTCACTTGATCAGTCTCGCAAATGGCGCTGGGTGGAGGTGTATAAGTTCAACGAGGCGCACCTGCCCCAATACGATGCTCCCCGCCGGGACGGTGGCCAGTTCAGGCACATCGGGGCAGGATCGGCCATCCGTATCCGGCAGTAGTACCGGGCGTTCGAGCGAAGGTCGTGGATTACGCCTGCGAGGTCAAAACCACAACGTCAACTGGCTTGTCCCGGCCACGTATGGCTACCCGATCGGGCGGCCCCCTGGGAACTCGGCCTCGAGCAGCGGGTAAAGCGAAGCCGCGAGCACAACCTCGCCCGGCGACGCGTGGGCCTGAAGGCGGGCACCAACATTGACGGCATCACCCAGCGCGGTGAAGTCCAATACGCTTCCCGATCCCACATTGCCGACGAAAGCGACACCAGCGTTGGCAGCGACGCCGAGGGGCAGTTCGGCGACCTCGGACGCCAGTTCGAGAGCGGCAATCGCTGCCTTGCGTCGATATTCGGGGCCAGCAATACCCTGGATGAAGAGACCCATCACTTCGTCGCCGATCAGTTTGTCCACAATGCCTTCATTGTGAATCAGCACCTTCGTTGCTGTGCCATAGAACTCGCTCAGACGCTCGGCGAACGTAGTGGCGTCCGACTGCTCACCTAGAGCTGTCGAAGCTCGCACGTCGGCGAACACAACTCCGATGTCGATCTCGATGCCTCCGGTCGGCAGACGATCGAAGCAGAACTGACAAATGTTTGGGTTCTTACGGGAGGGCTTGTGCCCGAGGAGGCCGATCATTTTGCCGCCCACGCCGGCAAAGGGGTTCAGGCAAAGCTTGCAGCGGGGATCGCTAGGAAGGAGACGAAAGATCCGTTGCGAGATTTTGAGGGGATCGTGACCCTTGACAAGTAGACGTTCCCAATCGACGGGTTTCGGCACTCCCGAAACTATGGCTCTTCAGCAAGAAAGCCGCCAGGGCCGAGGAGATCGTCCTCAGAACGGACTGTGAGGGTCCGGCTCTTGGACCGCATCTATCGTCCGGAGGCCAAACAGGCGGGATACTGGACGAGCAATGGGGACTGGACATGCAACACCGTTCACGATGGAGTGCCTCGGTGGGATTACGCGTGGGTGTTGTCGTAGCCATCGCCGTCAGTTGGCTCGCCGTCGATTCAGCGTACCCAACCGTCGCTTCGGCATCTGGGCCATCCCACGCAAAACCAGCGTTCGTACTCGAACCGACCTGGCTGCCGACCGGCTTCAGCGCGTCAGGTGGAGGATACGTAAAGCCACCGGGGGGTCTCAAGGTCGGCAACGAGGCCGGGGCGAGCGTGAGCATCTTGTCAGTAGGACCTGAGTCAACGACACGACCCGACCCCGTTCTGTTCACTTTGAGCTACTTCGGCTATCACAACCCCGAGTCCAAGAGCATCCGACTCACTGCCCTCCAGAGCGGAGTCGCGCTATCTGGGGGTCTGAAGACGTTGGGTGGTCGCCACGTTGCATTGAGCAGTCAGTTCGTTCCCGGCTATTTTGGCGGCAATACCGACTCGAACGCTTCATGGGTCGAACACGGTGTGTACATGCAGGTCAGTGCTCAAGGCATTTCCGAGGCTCAACTCGCACGGTTCGTGACTGGCTTGAAAGAACATTCACCGCCGCACGGTTCGTAGGCCGTCGAGCGCCAGGGCGCTATCTATCACTCTGGGTGACCGTCGAATGCCGGGACGGTGGGGCAGTTCCAGTCACTTCGGGGATACGGAATCGCACGCGTCGGAGAGGTAGACGGCCGCTGTGGCGGCACCAGTGGGCAGCCTTCACGCACCCGCCGGTGCCGGCGGAGCTCCCCGGATACGTGCGCCTCAGTGAGTCTCGGCGTCAATGCGCTTCGGGCGAATATCGGAAGCGAACAACGCGAAGAGAACTACCAGCCACGCGCTCACGAAGATCATGCTTGCGATGACGTCGGTGGTCCAATGCACACCCAACTCAACCCGTGAGAACGCCACCGCTGCCACTGCCAGCGGCGCCAGTACCCACGCCAGCGTTCGGTAGCGCGGTCTTGGGGCGATAGCCACCACCACAAGGGCCAAGGTGGTGAACACGAGGAGGGCGACGGCAGTGTGACCCGACGGCCACGACCAGCCGTGCGCCGAGACCAGCCGGAGATCCTGCGGTGGGCGGTCTCGCTCGACTACGTGTTTGGCCAGCGTGACGCCACCGTTCTCCCCCGCCCAAGCGATGACCGCGAGAACCACGACAACCATCGGAAGGCGCCGACGGAGAGCAAGGACTACCAAGAGGATCCCGGTCGCCACGAGCGCAACCCACGAACCGAGCCAGGTCACGGCTTTCATGGCCTCGTTGAGCGCCGGGGTCCGGTGAGCGACAACAACGGAGGTCACGTGGCGGTCGAATCCGTTGACTGAGGAGGAGTGCACGACCCCCACACCGACGGCGATCAGGAGCCCGGTTAGGGCAGCCCAGGCCACGACGAGTACAAGGGCCCGCTGGTGCCATCGACCTGAACGAAATCGATCAATACCGCCCCACCTTGTCAGCGTCACACCGGAGTATCTCAGTTCGCCGGACTGGTGCGTGGCCGAACCGGTGAGCGAGGATTAGAGGGGTAGTTGCAGTGGCTGAGCCGCCGGAAGTTGCCGCGAGCGGAAGCGTCGGACGAATCTTCGAGAGCGACCTGCTCATCCCCATGCCTGAAAGTGCCGAAGTGCCCCACCGGTCCGGTGATAGGGGCTACCTCCTCGGTCCCCGCCAGGCCGAGGAGTCGGCGCTTGCGAGAATGAAGGCGTGACTGACATCAGATGCGTCATCGTGTGCGCGCAATGCGAAGTCCACTGGTACGTGGACGATGAACCAGCAAAGTGCACGGTCGCCGACCACGACCATCAGCGGTTTGACATACATCTGCACCGATCCGTCGTCGTGTTGCCCGATGGGACCGAGCTTACCGCCGTGTCGTTTGACACCCGGGACCCCTATGCCCGCGACCAGGCTCCCGATTTCGGTCTGTATCTCGACTCGCAGTGGGATCCTCCGTGGCCCCACTATCACCTCGACTGGCCCGATTTCGGCGTGCCCAGTGATACTGCTCTAGTGGTGGCCGCCCTGAGAGCGTTGCTGGAACGAGCTCGAGGTGGAGACCGAGTCGAGGTGGGTTGTCTCGGAGGTCATGGACGAACCGGGACGGCATTGGCCTGCCTCGCAATCCTGAGTGGACTACCTCCCAGTGGTGCCATTACCTGGGTCCGTGAGAATTACTGCGCGAACGCCGTCGAGTCCGGACAACAGGAAACGTTCGTTACCGGCTTTATCGCTTGACGTCCCCGTTCGTCGTATCTCGGCATGTCCCGCCTACTCGATTGATGTACTGGGACAGTTGGGGTACATCCGGCGTAGCCTTTCGTTGTGACGAAAATGGCAGAGCGGCTTCAAGCAGCTCAGATCAAAATCAATATCGCGCTCGACGCTGTACGAGAAGACGATGGGGCGTCGCCGGTACTTACGGCCGTGGTCTACGAGTTCGCCAAGAAGGGGGAGAAGGCGGCCCAATTGCCGACGAGCGCGTGGCCGTCATCGAACTGGAGCAAGCAGGTGATAGTGCCAAGGTGGCAGCTGAGGCAGACCCGAGCGTGTCACCCGCTACCCGAGACGCCATCTTGCAAGCGCACCTCGCGATCTGTATCGCGAAGAGCAAACTCGATCTCTAACCCCGCAAGGGGTAGGGACAAACGGAGTGAGTCGTCCCTCTCCCGGCGGTGTGGGATACTTCGCCACCCGGTTGGCATCGCGTCGAGCATGGGTACATTGGCATCATGGCTGAGTACCCCACACTCTTCGAATGGGCGGGTGGCCGTGATGCCTTCGACCGGATGATCAACGCGTTCTATGACCGAGTCGAGCAGGACACGCTGCTCTCTCCGTTCTTTCCGGGCGGCGTGCACGCGGAGCATCGTCGCAATGTGGCCACGTGGTGGTGCGAAGTATTTGGCGGCCCGGCGGACTATACGAGGGAACTGGGCGGATACGAGCGGATGTTGCACAAGCATATGCAGCTCCGCATCACTGATGAGCAGCGGTTCAGGTTCGCGTCGCTGATGAGCATGGCCGCCGACGACGCCGGTATGCCCCAAGGCCCAGAGTTTCGTTCAGCCCTTGTCGCGTATCTGGAATGGGGCAGCCGCCTGGCGTTAGGCAACTCACAAGAGGACGCCGACATCGTCGAGCATGCTCCCGTACCCCGGTGGGGTTGGGGCGAAGCACCTCCGTATCAGCCGTAAAGCCCCGATGCGCCCCGGTCCGGCGTTGTGGGACACCCTCGCATCGGCTGGACCGGGCCACCGCCACCCAGTTAGGCGAGCCCACAGACGACGTAGGGTGCCTCCATGAGTACCTCCTACTGGCGTGGTGCCGCTGAGGACGAGGCCATGCAAGACGAGCACGGCTTTATATGGAAGGCGATGCTCGACACCATCGACACGGATCTGGTGGGGAGGCGGGTGCTCGACGTCGGCTGCAACCGAGGGGGCTTCTTGCGCCTACTCGTAGACGCAGCGGGCATCGCCGAGGGCCATGGATACGACCCAGCCTCGGGTGCCATAAGAGATGCCCGCCGTCTCGCCGGAGATAGGCCGCTCACGTTTGCGGTTGACGACACGGTGCCAAAAGAGTGGGGCGACTTCGATGTGGCGTTCAGCCACGAAGTCCTCTACTTACTGGAGAATCTCACCGTCCACGCGACGGGTCTCTTTGGCGCATTGAAGCCGGGCGGGTCGTACTTCGCGGTCATGGGCGTTCACGCGCAGAGTCCGTTGATGTCGGCGTGGTACGCGGAAATCGCAATCGAGCTGAGCCTTCCGCGTCTCTACGACCTCGACGAGGTCGTGGGTATCTTCGAGGACACAGGATTCTCCGCATCGGTAGCCAACTTGAAGCTGGGCTTCGTCCCGGTGTCGTCGCATCGCCACGGGCACGACCATCGGAGGGATCTCCTCGCGTGGTTGGACTACTACACCCGCGAGAAGGTCTTGATGCGGTTCACTCGGCCCTCATCCTGACCATGACAGAGCCTGGAGGTGCGAGGGCGTCTCCCCGGGCCGGCGTTTTGGGACACTCACCCCCTGCCGACGCAGCGTACAGCGGCATCCCAAGCTGACCATGAGGGACTTCGGTTAGGTCATCGCAGGCTTCCGCGTCAGGAAGCGAAAGTGCCAATCGGTCAGATCGATTGTCGTGTCTCCGAATCCGAGCCGCCGGAGACGCTCAGGGAAGGCCCCGGGATCGATTGGCACGAAGATGTCGTCTTCGTGGCCCTTGCGGATCATGTCGAGGTCCCGCGAGTCAATGCCGACGAAGATGCCGCCAGGCCGAAGAACGCGACACACCTCTGCGATGATGCGATCTTGGTGTTCCGAACTCGGTACATGATGCAGCACCGAGAAGGCGGTTGCAGCAGAGAAACGGTCGTCCGGCAGACCCGTGGACGCACCGTCTCCACACATCACCTCGACGTTGGTGCTCGAGAGCCGGTGCTCGAGCGCCTCCGCCAGACTCGGATCGACCTCGATTGCGGTGAGGCGAGCGACATGGTCCCGGAGAAGATCGGTCGACACTCCAGGACCCGGACCGATCTCCAAAACATCGTCGCCGAGGTCGCCTGCCGCCTCGACCCACGGCAACATCTCCTGCGAGAGCTGCTCGGCCCACTGCGGGCTTGCCAAAAACTGGAGGTGTGTCTCGTTCATTGTCCCGATCCTCGCTCAAGGCCGACAACCACACAAGCCCCGGTTAGAGAGCCCGCAGCCCGGCGAACTGAGACACCCTCGATCAGCAGTCCTGAATGGGGGACTCCCGCGAAACGACGGCAGAGCGGGCACAGCAGAAATGTCCTAACTTGGCCGGACCGCCTCTGCTGGGGTGGTTCGGCCATACGAAGAGAGGTCTCCGTCATGAGTGTCACTGTCATAGCCCACTTCCCAGTTGCCGACGTCGAGAAGGCAAAAGCAGGCTTGCAGGCCAACGCAGCGCTCCTAGAGGAGATCACCGAGGACACCAAAGGCGGCGGGATCATCCACCACACCTTCGTGGCGGGCGAGGGCGAACTCGTCGTCATTGACGAGTGGGAAACGGCTGAACAGTTCCAGAGCTTCTTCGAGGGCAACCCCAAGGTCCAGAAGGTCACTGAACTTATCGGCGTCACCGGCCCACCCTCCGTTGCGATATACAACGGATTTGAGGCGCCCGGCCGGGTATAGCCAGCGGGCCCGTCAACGGGGGGACTTAGGGTGGCCGAGCGTCCTGATGATAGGGGGCACCACCAAAAGGCGAGAAGACCCCCGCTTGAGCCCGTGGGTCGGAGGAGCTATTCAGCAGTCAGTTGCGAGACGACTGCGCCAAAATCGGCCACCGAGTCCGTTCGATCACCTTGTCGGCCTCGAAGCGCAGGATCGTCAATCCAGGCTGTGCGATACGTCGACCGGTCGGAGCGATACCGGCCATCTTGCCCGTATAGGTCCCGTGCATAGTGAAACGGCACACCCGAGTTGGAGACCATCCTCGACCACCTCATGGATCTCGAGCGAGAGGTCAGAGAGTGCGGCAAAGATGCCTTCGTAGAGTTCGCGAACCTCGACCTTGCCCATCGGTGCGTCCGAGTATCCGTACAGCGAGATGTTCTCGGCGTAGAGGTCCAGGTAGCGATTCAGATCGCCCTCATTCCACGCCCTAATCGCCGCATCGAAAGCCTCTCGTACTTCGGTCATGGTCGCCATATATATCAGCGTGGTCATCGACCAGCCCGCGAGGTAGGTCTGACAGACGAAGGAGTGGCAGACGCCACTTCCCGGACCGTAATGGCCGCCCTCCCGATGCCCTCCCGATTGGTGTACGGGGAAGGTCGACGGCTCCCGACATATCTGGTCAGGTGTTGTCTCGATATGCCATCGGTCCGACTGACTCGTGAAGGATGCTCGCCTCGCTACGTTCTCGACGAAGGGCGTCTTGGACAACGGTCGCTGTCCCGGCCTTCAAAAGGCGCTTGGCCGCGGCGAGGGCTGCGTCCGGCAGCGCCGTAAGCGCATGAGCGGTCGCCAGTGCCTCGGAATATAGAGATTCTTCCGGACAGCACCGAGCAACGAGACCCATCTGTGCCGCTTCCCTTCCATCAATCCATCGCGACGTCAGGAGGAGGTCGGCGGCGCGTTGCGCCCCGACGATCTGTGGCAGTAGGACGCTGCTCGCCGCCTCGGGGGTCGTACCGAGTGCCGTAAAAGGCAGCCGGAGGCGCGCAGTTTCAGCGACCAGGGTCAGGTCGCAGTGGAGGAGGATGGTCACCCCGAACCCCACTGCGGCGCCGTGGACCGCCGCCAGCAGTGGTTTGGAGAACCGGATCAGCGAGTTGATCAGGTGATCGAAGTTCTCACCGAGGGACCCGTCTGGTGAGCCAACCGCCGCGAGATCGACGCCACTCGAAAATCCAGGACCTGCTCCCTCCAGCAATACCACCGAAACATTCGTGGCGGCGTCGGATTCATCCAATGCGCTTGCTAGCCCTACATAGCCGCTCGCCGTGAAGGCATTGATCCTCTCCGGACGGTTGAGTGTCACGATCCGCACCCGTCCTTCGTCGCGTACGAGGATTTCTCGCTCGGCCGGTTCTCTGTCCGGCCCCTCCGAATACTGCATACGAGCAACGCTACGCGTTCGGCGTCCTCCGTATTCCGGTGGTGCCGTTCAGCCAAACCCGGGTCCAGGCGGTTTGGGGCATCGGTGTCCCGGAAGGGCGCTGCCTCGGCGCCGGCATCAGAGGCAGCAGCATTCGAAATGGAGTTTCCCGGTGCGTCCTGGCTCTCTGCCCAGGTCTTCCGGAATCTCGAAGTGGTCGGAGGGCATGCCGAGGCGCTCATCGCGTCGGTGGCACGTCGTCACGGCCTGTCGCACGCCGCGCTTAACGCCCTGGCCGTCATCGAAGGCAACGGAGCTCCCATGACCGCGGGCGCAATCGGCGCCCACATGCACATCACGGGCGGGACCATGACCAGCGTGCTCGACACCTTGGAGCGCAACGGGTACATCAGGCGGCTCACGGATCCCGACTACCGCCGCCGATTCCTCGTCGACGTGACGCCGGAAGCCCAAGCGGTGCTCAATCGACTGCTCCCCGAGGTCGTCCAAACCACGACCGTGGTGATGACCGGGATCGACGACACCGAGTCTCTGCGAGTTCCTGGGCACCCTCGCAGTATCCGCGATGCGATCGCTGCCGCCCCAGACGACTTGCCTCCGCCGACCCCTCGTCGAACGCCCCGCAATCTGAAACGTTCCTGAAAAGAACACTGAAGAGGATCACGCCACCGATCATGTAGGGCGGTATAGGACAGTTCGGGCGCTTGGCTCTTCTAGGCTTGTCCAGTGACCCTCGAGTGGGAACAGACGATCGTCGCAGCACGCGACCCCGGCTCCCTTGGGGGATGGTGGCGAGCGGCGCTTGATTGGGTTGTCGTCAACGACGATCCTGATGAGTTCGAGATCCGGCCAACTGCGGATCGTCTCCCTGGTCTCTTGTTCGTGCCTGTTCCAGAGCAGAAGACCATCAAGAATCGGCTGCACCTCGACTTTCGCCCAGACGACCGAGATGCGGAGGTCGACCGACTGCTCGCGCTCGGAGCCACGCGAGCGGACATTGGGCAAGGGGAGCAGACCTGGATTGTGCTTCAGGACCCCGAAGGCAATGAGTTCTGCGTACTCGGAGCGCGAGTGCCCTAAGCCGGCGACGGGACACGCCCCCCCCCTTGCCTGAACATCCCACTTGACTCTGACCATTGGGGAGGGTTCATGCTTCATCTTGTGGACGACCTCATGGCCATAGGTGAGTTCTCAGACCGCTCTGGGATTTCGGCCAAGCGGCTCAGGACGTATGCGGCCGAGGGTCTCCTCGCCCCCGCAGCAGTGGACCCGAGCTCGGGGTATCGCTATTACTCGCCGGGCCAGTTGGCTGATGCCCAGGTGATCGATGCCCTCCGTCAAGCAGGCCTGGCACTCGCCGAAATACGCGTCTTCATGTGTCAACCCTCCCGAGAACAGCTCGACCTCTGGGCCAGACAGCTCCAAATCGATGCGAAGGACCGCCAAGACGCTCTCACGCACGCTCGCCAACTCATCACTGCGAGTGAGGATCCATTATTCCCAAGAGCCACGTCGGATCCCAAGGAGGGACCCATGACCACCCTGCGAGCAGCGGGTCGTACTGACATCGGGCAGCTGCGTGAGAACAATGAAGATGTCATCGTCAGCACTAATCGCCTTGTTCTCGTCGCCGACGGTATGGGGGGACATCCAGGTGGCGAGGTCGCAGCGAATGTCGCTGCAGCCGTGGTTCCAGCGGTCTTCACCGGCCGATCAGTGGACGAGCTCCAAGCAGCGGTCCGTGCTGCGAATTGGGCGATCCAGGATCGTGCGGGCGCTCAGCCAGGATCGGAGGGCATGGGCACCACGATCTGTGCGGCTGGAGTCCTCACTGACGGAGACCTTGCACTCGTCCACGTCGGCGACAGCAGGGCCTATCTCTGGCGTGAGGGATCGTTGACCCAGCTGACCGAGGACCACACCATCACGGCCGAACTGATCCGGCGCGGAGAGCTACAGGAGGACGAGGCACACCGACATCCCCATTACGGAGTTCTCACCCGGGCACTCGGGGTGGGACCTGATGTCGAAGTAGAGCACACGACACTTCCCGTCGAAGAAGGGGATCGGATCGTCGTGTGCAGCGACGGTCTCTTCAACGAATTGTCCGGCGATGACATTGCGAACGCCATGGCTGGAGGCGGGGACGTGGCCGCGATCGTCGACTCCCTGATCGACGGAGCCGTTTCTCGTGGCGGTCGCGACAACGTATCCGTCGTGGTCGCCGAAGTTGCTGCCTGAGGCGTAGTCGCCTACCCGGCGATAGAGCAGTGCCTCAGGGCCTCGAGAATGGCTGCCTGCGTGGCAAAGGCCCTGGTTTTGAGGTGACGTGACACATTTTCCGCTGAGCAGTCATATACAGAGTGTGAGGGCATGGACGGAGCAGTCGGACGCCGAGTTATTGGTCCTAGAGGACCCCGACGCCTTTGCCGAGCTCTACGACCGACACGTAGGCCAGATCCTCGCCTGGTCGAGTGCCCGGGTGGGTGACTATGACGCCGATCTAACCGCCGAGGTCTTTGCGGCGGCGTGGCATAGCCGAAAGCGGTTCCGAGACGAGCACGATGGCACCGCACTTCCGTGGCTCTATGGCATCGCTCACAACGTGTTTCGGTCATCCCTGCGCAAGCGAAGGGTCGAGTACGGCGCTCGGGAGCGTCTGGGCCTCCCGATCACAGTCGTGCACGCCGACTTCGAGGCCGTCGACGACCGCTTGTCGTTTCCCTCGGCTGTCCTTCGAGAAGTCGCGAACCTCCCAGACTCAGAGCGGGAACTGCTCGTTCTGCGCTTGGTCGAGGAACGGCCCTATAGGGAGATTGCCCGGCGCCTCCAATGCACTCCCGTCGCAGCTCGCCTGCGCGTATCTCGATCGCTCCGTCGTCTCGATCTAGCCCTAGGAGGGTTCTGACATGACCACGCTCCAACCTGAGCTCCAGTCGTTCCGCCACGAGCTGCGTGCGGCCGTCGAGGCCGATCTGGTTCGCCGCCGAGATTACCGGCGCCACCTCAGGCGAGCGGTTGCGCTTGGCACGCCGGCGGGGCTTGCCGCGTTGGGCCTCAGCCTCGCTCTTGTGCTGGGAGCTGGAAGCACGCCGAGTCCTGCCGACGCAGCGATCCTCGCGTCTGCTCAAGGCGCTCTCACTCCGCCGCCCGATTCGGTGTTCCATGTCGCCGCCACGATCACCGTGGGGTCGAGTCCTGCCCAGCCCTACGCGCTGTGGGCCGCCGGAACCTCGTATCGGTTCATCAAGTTCGGTTACGAGGCCGCGTGGAACGGAACGACGATGTCCAGCTATGACGCCGCTTCCAACACGATGTACGTCGGGATATACAGCCCTCCGAACCACGCGCCGGTCGATGTGGCCGCCACCATCCGCTCCCTCATCTCGTCGGGCCAGGCGCAAGTCGGCGGTTCGGCCGTCGTGGACGGAGTCCCCGCCTACGTCTTGTCGATTTCGGGTCAACCTTCTGGCAGTGGGATTGCCAATGCGACCTATGACGTCGCCAAGAGCGACTATCGACCGCTGCTCATTCAGGGGACCGTGGCCTGCGAGCAGGGACAGTGCCCGGAGACCGTGCAGTTCCAGACTTACGAGTACCTGCCCGAGACTCCTGCCAATCTCTCCCTACTCGATCTGAGGGCACAACACCCTGGCGCGACCGTGGTGAACGCGGGCGGAGTCCCCGGTGTTGGGACGTCCTTCGGGAGCGATTGATTCGCCTACACGTCCGGGTCACTGGATCGCTAGAGGCCGCTTCCCAGGCAGCTCCGAGAGCCGGCGTAGTGCGTCACGTGCGAGGCTGAGGTCCGATCGGGTCATTGGGCAGTGCATCGGGTAGGCGATACCGGGCGCGCTGCTGAGGCTTGTAACGGAAAGCTCGAGGAACGGCACATCTTTCGCGGTCCTCCTCGATTCGGGAACTGAGATTTACGAGGCCGACGCAGTGCCCACCAGCACGTAGAACTGCCCGGCGAACAGGACCACACCACCGACTTCGGCGGCCAATGCGTCCGCATCAAAGTGTCTTCGGAAGACTCTGTAGTGATCTCCCCCCGGCAGGGTCCGCTCTTGCCACTCCTCGGCGTTCACTCCCTGGGGGCGACCGGCGTCAAGGATTACGACCTCGGACGCAACCCGGTGCGCCTCGGCAAGAAAGGATTCACGCTCGCCTGGAAGAAGCAAGCCATAAAGGTGAGCGGAGAAGCAGCGGTCGACGGCGTGGGGTCCTACGGGTAGGGCTGTGGCATCTGCCTGGATCACAGGTACTCCCGGAGCTTCGGTGCGCAGAACGTCGAGCGCCTTTCGACTCTGGTCGATGGCGATGCCCCTCCCTGAAAGGTATCGGGTGAAAGTGCCTGGCCCGGCACCTACCTCGACAAAGCGGACGGCAGAGAGTTCACGAAGTAGGCGTTCAAGCTGCGCAGCTTCAGCGGCGATGTCTTCGACTTCGACAGTGACGCCTAGACGCGTCCAGTAGTCATGGGCGGTGGCCAAGCCAGGCAAGCGTCCGGCCACCCGCCGGTCGTAGTACGCCCAGAGTGATCGACGATGCTGCTCTCGTTCGTCGGACGATTTTCCGATCACCGACGGATCGCCATCATCCGGATACCACGCATCCATGATTGCAGCTGCTCCTGCCGCGATTCGGCACTGCCCCCGTTGTGCCTGCGAACGGGCGGAGTTTGATACCAGCTTGGTAACCGCCGCCCACGGTCCTGCGGCTTGAGACAGTAGAGAAAACCCCTGACAGATCCTGGCTTCTAGTTCGTCAGAGATGCCGTCCATCGACCTCTCCGACTCCCCACCAACCGCTTCTGCTCTCGTTCTTTCGTCCTCGCGCGGGATCTCGATTCGTCCAGCGGTGTCTCACCGTGTCCCGTCTGACCGAAGGACGCCTGTCACAAAACGGAACTCGATTTGCCCCTCGATGCGGGCCTCTGACCTCGATGTTGTTCGGTTTTGGTCTGCTCGCTGTCCCTACCTAGGTAGGGAAGGAAGTTCCTTCCGACGCCATGGAGGCAGCCGATGCAGGACTTGAGACACAGCCTTGGTCCCAACGAATACGGATACCGACCGCGCTTGAAGCCGCTTCTCGTGACGGCCGAGCAGGCTGGAGCTTCGCTGGCCATCTGTCGCACGAAGGTCTACGGCTGCTCTCGAGGCGTACATCGAGCGGCGAGCGCAAAAAATCGCAGCCTGCGGCGGCATCTGGGTCCGTCCAGGAGACCATTCCCCACCAACCAGGGTTCGCTGAGCAGCGTTCTGGGAGAGTGATTTCGTCAGGAGTTCAGTCAAGTGATCGAGCGTCGCAATATAAAGAACGGCTTTCGCTATGAGGTCCGGCTTCGTGGGCCGGACGCCGCGAACGATCACGCACGTTCAGGACACGGGAAGCTGAGCGTTACGAGCGGGAACAGAGGTCGTCGCTGGATCGAGGAGATTGGATCGACCCTCGCGGGGCGCTGATCACCTTCGGCGACTATGCGCGGACCTGGATGCAGCAGCGGTCTGATCTTCGCCCCCGGACAGTCGAAATTTACACCTCGATGCTGCGGAATCATCTCCTCGCAGCGTTTGGGTCGATTCCAATCAAGAGGCTCTCCCCAGCTGCGGTGCGTTCGTGGAACGCCGAGCTGTCGAAGAATCACCCCGTCACGGCGGCGAAGTCGTACCGACTCCTCAAGGGGATTCTGGCGACCGCGGTCACCGACCAGCTCGTTGGGCGCAACCCTTGCATGGTGAAGGGAGCGGCGCAGGAGCGGTCGCCCGAAAGGCCCATGGTGTCCATGGCCGAGGTCGACGCCCTCGTCACAGCGATGCCAGAGCAGTGGCGCATCGCCGTGGAGCTGGCGGCCTGGTGCCACCTGCGCGTCGGGGAGGTGCCGGGCCTCGAACGCCGGGACATCGACCTGCTCCATGGAACGGTCCGGGTCGAACGAACGGCCTACGACGTCAATGGACGGTCGTACCTGGGACCTCCGAAGACCGCTGCCGGGAAGCGAGTCGTGTCGGCGCCGCCGCACATCCTCTCCGTCCTCGAGCGGCACCTGGAGGCTCACGTGAGCGCAGATCCGAGCGCACCGCTCCTCACGGGCAAAAAGGGTGGACGGCTCGGCAGGCATCCCCTTCACGCCGCCTGGTGCGCCGCCAGGGAGTCGATCGGGCGATCGGAGGTCCACTTCCACGATCTGCGGGGCGCGGGACTCACCTGGGCGGCGACCCAGGGCGCCACGACCCGTGAGTTGATGGCGCGGGCCGGTCATGCGAGTCCCGCTGCAGCGTTGCGCTACCAGCATGCCGTCGTTGACCGTGACGTTGCGATCGCGAAAGCGCTCTCGGGGCTTGCTGAGGCGTCTCGTGCCGCGAATCCCGCGGGATATTCGCGGGATGAAGGTGATGACCCCAACGAAGAGACGAGCAACCTGGTCCCGCTGAACAGCAACAACGTGAAGAGCGGCCGACCGGGATCGAACCGGCATCATCAGCTTGGAAGGCTGAGGTTCTACCATTGAACTACGGCCGCGAGCCGCTGAGCAGTCTAAGTCCTCTACTCTCGAGCCCATGGATGCTCTGTTCGACCGAGTCGACGGCGAGCAGTTCTTCCTCGATTTGGTGGACCGCTTCTACCTCGGGGTCGCGGGCGACCCCCTGCTGCGGCCCCTCTACCCCGAGGACCTGAGCGAATCGTCGCAGCATCTCGCGTTGTTCCTCATGCAGTACTGGGGTGGTCCCGGCACGTACAGCGAGCAGCGTGGGCATCCGCGACTCCGCATGCGGCACGCGCCCTTCGTCATCGGCCCTGGGGAGCGCGACGCCTGGTTGCGCCATATGCTCGGGGCGCTCCTCGAGTTGCAAAAAGCGGGCCGCATCACGGAGGCCGATGCGATCGAACTGCGCGACTACCTCGAGATGGCCGCCAACTCCCTCGTCAATTCTCCCTGACAAGGGGACCGCTTCAATCCTTGAAGTCCGGTGTCCGGCCCTCCTTGCGGGCGGTCACCGCCTCCTCGAAGTTGCGCGTGGTGATGCGCACGAAGAGCTGTGCAGTGCCCTCCGCGTCCATGTGGGACTGCAGGCTGCTGGCATCGAGGCTGTTCCACAGCTGGCGCTTCGTCAGCTCGATGCCGGCGCGGCTCCAGCCGTTCATGCGGTCCGCCAACTCGAAGCACGCTGGGAGCAGGTCGCCGGTGGGCACCACCCTCGACACCAGCCCGATCCGATCTGCCTCCGCCGCGTCGATGTCACGGCCGGTCAGCATGATCTCGGCCGCCCGCGAATGCCCGATCGCCCGAGGCAACAAGAAGCTGAGTCCGAGTTCGGCCGCGGTCAGCCCGTTGTTGATGCCCGCCGCCCGGAAGTAGGCGTCGGCGGCGGCGATCCGCACGTCGGCCGCCAGGGCGAGGCAGAAGCCACCACCGATGGCTGCTCCGTTCACCGCCGCGATCACGGGCTGGTGCAGGCGGCGGATGGTGGAGATGACGTCGTCGAGCATCTCCATGGAGCGCAGGGCGACGGTGGGGAGCGTGAGGCCGTCCATGTTCGGCATCGTGCCTGGGTTCTCGTGGTCCGCGCCGGAGCAGAACCCGCGCCCGGCGCCAGTGATGACGACCACCCGCACGTCGTTGTCGCTGCCAATCTCGCGCAACGCGTCGCGAAAGGGGATCATCACGTCGAAGGCCATGGCGTTCATGCGCTCCGGCCGGTTGAGCGTGACGACGGCAACCTGGGGATGGGGCCGGGTGACTTCGGTGAAGGACATGGGCGTCATCGTAGATGGGCCGGTCCGGCCCGCCTGGTCCGCCAGCTCTTCTAGTGGGCGTGGCCCTCCGGTGCCGCCGGCGCGAGGTGGCCGCCCTTCCTCTCCGCCCCTCCCGTCGGAGTCCGGTCCTTGCGGGCGAGCCAGCGCAGTCGGGCGGCCCGCGCGTCCCAGTCGTAGACGACACTGGTTCCGGCCATGAAGTCGAGGAAGGCACGCCGCTCACGCTGGAAGACGATGCCGAGGAAGGCGAACCAGAAGATGGGAAGGGTGAGTCCGAGTCCGATCGTCCGGACGACAGCCTGACGGGCGCTGATGGGGCCGCCCTGGGACGTGACGACCTGGATGCCGAAGATGGCCATGCCCAGCGTCTTGCCGCTGAGATACCACTGGTAGGCGAAGTAGACGAACTCCCACGCCAAGAGCGTCAGGGCGGACAGGGTCTCGTGGTTGCTGAGGTTGTACGAGTGTCCCGTGATGAGCTTGACGGCCGCGTTGATGCCCGCGGTGCCCACCAAGTAGACCAACCAGGAGACAAGGACGTCGGTGCCGAACGCGAGCAGCCGGCTCACGGCGCCGGCGTAGTGACCCTGCCGGCCGACCGTCATCTCCGGCGGGGGGGCGGAGACGGTGGTCACGACGTCACCTTGGGCGCCACGAGGAGGGGCGGTCCGTCCGGCCATCGGGCCAACCGCTTCCTGCGCCCGATCAACGTGTTGCCCAGGCGGAGCACGAAGTCGTCGAGTCCCACGCCCTGGGCACGGACCACGTCGAGGACCTCGGAGAGGATGCCGGTGGTCGACTTGGCGATGATCGACCCCAGCTCGGTCTCCTCGACAATGGCGTCGATGTCGATCTCTCCGACGATGGCGTTGATGTCGACCCGGTCGATGACCTTCTGGACGTCCACCTCTCCGACGACCTTTTCGATGTCGACCCGCTCGATGACCGCCTCGATGTCGACCCGCTCTACGACCTTGTTGATGTCGACCCTCTGGAGGACCTTGTCGATGTCGACCCGGTCGATGAGCGCGTCGATGTCGATGGCGTCGATGACAAGAGGGACGATGCGCTCGGCCAGCGCCTGGGCCAGCTGCTCGACCCGGGAGCCGATCGGATTGGGGCTCATAGGGGCCACCAGCCGCGTGACATTCCCGTGATCATGTCATCCCCGGGCCGCTGCACGTGGGACGGCGATCGGGTACCGTCGGACGGGTCGGGGCACGAGAACGAGGAGATGGCGCGGTGGAGTTCGAGCGTTACGACGACGGTGTCCCTTCCTGGGTGGACCTGTCGAGCACTGACCTGGCCAAGTCGAGGGAGTTCTACCGAACGCTGTTCGGGTGGAACTGTCCGGAGGGCCCACCCGAAGCGGGTGGTTACTCGGTCTGCGACCTGGGCGGCAAGACGGTGGCGGGCCTCGGCCCGCAGATGAACCCGGACTTCCCGCCGGCCTGGATGACCTATGTGAACGTGGACAGCGCCGACGACACCGTGGCCACGGTGTCGGCCAACGGCGGGACGGTGTTCATGCCCCCGATGGACGTCATGGAGGCGGGCCGCATGTCGGTGTTCGCCGACCCGCTCGGTGCCGTGATCGGAATCTGGCAGCCCAACCAGCACTTGGGCGCCCAGCTGGCCAACGAGACCGGCACCTACTGCTGGAGCGAGCTCATCACGACCGACCTCGACGCGTCGAAGGCCTTTTACAAGGCCGTGTTCGGCTGGGACGCCGAGGATCAAGGGCCTCCGGGAGGTCCGCCGGCCTACACCGAGTGGAAGCTCATGGGGCGCTCCGTCGGCGGCATGATGGCGAAGTCGCCCGACATGCCGGCCGAGATGCCGCCGAACTGGGGCGTCTACTTCGCCGTGGCCGACACCGACGCCACGGTGGCCAAGGCCCAGGAGCTCGGGGCGCTCCTCTTCATGGGCCCGACGGACATCGAGCCGGGACGCTTCGCCGTCCTGTCCGACAACGTCGGCGCCGTGTTCAACGTCCTGCAGCTCAAGGGCTGAGGACCCTCGGGGTGGAACGTCGGCGCCTTGGTCGGACCGAGCACCTCAGCAGCGTGGCCGTACTCGGCGGCGCGGCCTGCTGGGCGGCCACGCCGGAGGAGGCGGGTGACTTCCTGCGCGTCGGGCGCGAGCGCGGCGTCAACCACCTCGACATCGCGCCCCAGTACGGCGCGGCAGAGTCGGTGGTGGGCCCGCACCTGGCGGAGTACCGCGAGGAGTTCTTCGTCGCCGGCAAGACCCTGCGGGCCCATCCCGACGGCGTGACCGAGCAGTTCGACAACACCAGGCGCCTGCTCCACGCCGAGGTCCTGGACCTCTATCAGGCCCATGCCGTCACCACGCTGGAGGAGCTCGACCGGCGTTCGGCCGCGCTGGAGCGTATCCTCGAGCTCCGCGAGACAGGCCGCACGCGCTTCGTCGGCATCACCGGGCACGACCTCGACGTGCCCCGGACGCACATCGAAGCGCTGCGCCGGTTCGATCTCGACACGGTGATGTTCCCTGTCTACCCGGCCCTGTGGGCCCGCCCCGAGTACCGCGAGGCGGCCGAGGAGCTCCTCGCCACCTGCGCCCAGCGCGACATCGGCGTCATGGTGATCAAGGCCGCGGCGCGTCGGCCGTGGGCGGATCACCGCCCGTTGGCCGACGCCGTGGCGGGCGACCCGGCCACGGCGGAGCGCTGGGCCACGTCGTGGTACGAGCCCCAGGGCAGCGACGAGGAGATTGACCGCGGGGTGCACTTCGCCCTCTCCACGCCCGGCGTGCACGCGTTCTGCACGCCCGGAGATCTCACCCTGCTGCCGCGTGTGCTCGCTTCGGCCGAGCGCTACGCAGGCATGAACGACGACGAGCGAGCCGTCGCTGTCGAGGCCATGGCGCCGGAGGAGCTCATCTTCCCGATGCCCCGCTGACGCGGTGGCGGCCTCAGGCCGCCTGCAATGCCTCGATCACCGGGCGGAACGCCGCGTCGTCGCCGGCGTCGGGCGGTGGGGACACGACGATGCCCTGCCCGAGCCCGGCGAAGCGCTCACGTAGTGCGCCCGGCAACTCGTCGAAGGTGCCGGAGGGGACCAGCGTGTCGAGCACGTCGTCGGAGAGAACACCGGCCAATTCGTCCCAGCGGTCCCGCCGGATGAGCTCGCGCAGGCGCGGCCCGAGGTCCGCCCAGCCGTAGAGCTCCAGCGTCGGCGCGTAAGCCGGGGTCGAGTACAAGAAGGCCAGAAGCCGTCGCTGACGCTCCCGCTCCACCGCCACCGCCTCGGGCGAAGCGCCCGTGACGACCGGCGTCCCGATGACCACCTCGAACGAGGAGCGGGCCAGGTCCCGCCCCGCCGCCCGCGCTCCGGCATCCAGCGCGGGCAGGCAGGTCTCGCGCAGGTAGCGCGGGTTGGAATTGGTGGGGTGACTCACGAAGCCGTCGGCCACGGCCCCGGCCAGCGCGCAGGCTCGCCGCTGCACGCCCCCGAGGTAGATCGGCGGCACCGCCACCGCCGCGTCGGGTCCGGGGTTGAAGTAGGGCTGCAGGCGGGTGAGGCGGTAGTGCGTGCTCTCGTAGGCGGGTGCCTCGCCAGTGGCGAACGACGCGAAGGCCGCGCGCACCGCGCCCACGTAGTCACCCAGGCGCCCGATCGGATCCTCGCCGAATGGCACCGCGTATCGGTCCTCGATGTTCTGGCGAATCTGGGTCCCGAGGCCGAGCTCGAAGCGCCCCCCGCTCAAGTGGGAGATGTCCCACGCGGCATAGGCCAACAGAGTCGGGCTGCGCGTGAAGGCGAGAGCGACGCTGGTGCGGACGGTGATGCGCTCGGTGTGCTCGGCGACGAGGAGAGACACCGCCAGCGCGTCGTGCACCGTCTCGGCGACGTGCAAGCCGTCGTAGCCGAGACGCTCGACCCGCTGCGCATGGCCGATTGCGTCGCGCAGGGGAAGCCGCGGGTCCATGCCCGAGTAGACCTTCACGCCGGCGTGCCGTCGAGCCCCGTGTTCTGTGCCCGACCTCGGGCAACGATCTTCTCGCGCTCGGCGGCCAGACGCGACTGGTCGAAGCGCTCGTCGAGCCACTGCCTCGACCATTGTGACTCGGCGCGCCACGCCTCCGGGCCGGCCAGGCCCCCCATCTTGTCGTAGCCGCGCCTGATCTCCCGGATGTACTCCGATGGGATCGCCGCGACGGTGGCGGCGAGCTCCTGCGCCCGAGCCAACAGGGAGCCGTGGGGCAGCACCTCGACCACCAAGCCCCAGTCACGCGCCGTCTCGGCGTCGATGAAGTCGCCGGTGAAGCTCATGCGCCGGGCCCGGTCGAGGCCGATGAGCTGGGGCAGGCGGATGGTCAGGCCGCCACCGGGCATGACGCCCACGCGGGCGTGCGTGTCGGCGAAGCGCGCCCGTTCGGAGGCGATCAAGAAGTCGCAGGACAGGGCCAGCTCCAGGCCGCCGGTGACGGTCGGCCCGTTGATGGCGCCGATGACCGGCGTCGCATGCGTCGCCATCATGCCGAAGTACTTGACCTGGTTGCGCATGCGGTCTTGCTGCACCGCCCGCTGCTCGGTGGACAAGGACTTCAGGTCGACGCCCGCGCAGAATGCAGGGTCGGCACCCGTCAGCACCATGCAGCCGACATCGTCGCGTGAGTCGAGCTCGGTGATGGTCACGTCGAGCTGGCTCTGCAGCTCGGCCGACAGTGCGTTGCGCGCCTCGGGGCGATTGAGGGTGACCGTGGCCACCCCGTCGTCGACCTCGACCAGCACCAGCATCGGCGTTCCTTCCCTCTCGGTCATGACTCCCTGATCAACCGCCCCCGGCGCCGCCACCGCTTCGGTGATCGTGCCCGCACACCCGAGCAGTCTGGCAGAGGTCGTGGCCCGCCCGCCGGGCTCCTCAGGTGCCCCGAGACCACTCGTCGTACAGGAGGGCGAAGCAGTCGGCGTCGCGCTGCACCCCATCGATGCGCTCCCACCCGCGCAGGGTCGCCTCGCGGGTGAACCCCGCCGCTTCGGCCGTGCGCGACGACGCGACGTTCCAGGGCTCCACGAAGAGATGGAGGCGGGGGATGGCCAGCTCCGCGAAGGCAAACGCCACCACTGTCTCGAGGGCGCGGGCGGCCAGGCCTCTCCCACGCGCACCGGCGACCAGCCAGTAGCCGATGGAGGCGCGCCCGCTCTCGATCTCTTGCAGCCACAGCCCGATCGAGCCGAGGCCGACCTCGGGGTCGACATGGTGTGCGATCACGAAGGAGAAGCCGTCACCCTCGGCGGCGCGTGCGCGTTGGCGCTCGATGTAGGCGCGCCCAGCATCGTCCGTGTACGGACGGGGCACCGAGGAGGTGGAGGCGATGAGGGCATCGGCCGCGGCCTGGCGCACCATGGACAGGTCGGTCGACGCGAAAGGCCGGAGCACGACGGGTGGGGATGGGAGTTGCGGGACGCGCAGCGGGGGAGCGAAGGCCTCGGGATCGAACGCGCTCATTGCAACGTGACATAACCCGGTACGAGGTGGTGTGGTGTGTCCAGGTAGCCCTTGGCCTCGGGCAGGCCACCGAAGCGTCCGTGACTCCATCGCACCTCGATGTGCCCGGCCACGGTGTGGAGGGCCCGCGACATCCGGTCGCGCACCGTGCCCTCCCAGCCGACACGGGGCTGGCCGCCGGGCTGGGGCGCCAAGGCGAAGGAGACCAACCGGTACTGCCGGCGCCAGTCCCACGAGGTGGCGATGCGCAGCCGCAGCGAGCGCGCCGCGGAGGATCCCAGGACGAAGTAGGGCGCGCTCCCGATGCGGAGGAGGCGCCACAGCATGGCCTCGCCCGCACCGGCGCCGGTGTCCATGGCCGCCTCCCAGCGACGGACCGACGCCCGCGCCACCGCCAGCGACAGCGACACGTACAAGGACTTGGAGTCGCCGGGCCAGCCGGCACTGAGCCAGCGCCCGAGGGCGTCACGCTGGTGCGAGGAGAGGTCGACGGCACGGGGCGGGAGGACGCGCAGCAGCCCGGGCGGCGGGCTGGCGGGAGACTCGACCACCCTCGCACCCGCGACGTCGTTTGCTTCGAGGCCCGGCAGGGCCAAGGGCGCCGGGGCCCGGCCCGCCCCGGGCCGGGCCAGCTGGGCAGCCTCCGGCCCTCCGCCTGGCCGACTGCCCTCCCACTCGAGCGCGGCGCGGCGGACGGCCTCGTAGAGCGCCTGGTACTCGTCCGGCGCGATCTCGGCGTACCAGTCCCCGCCCCCGGGACGGACGTCTCGTAGGGTCCGGCTGCCTCGGCCCGAACCGCCGACGAGGAGCCCGTCGAAGACGTGGGACGGGGAGACGTTGAAGAGGATCTTGGAGAGGTACTTGCAGCTGACCAGGTAGACGTGGTCGACGCGCAGGTCGATGGGCGCCACCTCGTCCCCCGGAGCGCGGCCGGTCCCTTTCCACTCCACCGCCTTGGGCCGACGCCCCCGCAGGCCGTCCTCTGCCGCCAGGAAGGCCTGCCCGTTCGCCCAGGCAGCATGGAATTCGGCGTCGTAGGCCCCCCCGGCCCGCAGCGCGGCGAGGCGCTCCCACATCTCGGGCGAGAGGCTGTGCATCACCGGCGAGCGCGATCGCACGGCCTCCTCGATGTCGCCCAGGCCGAGCATGCCGAGACCCGTGCCGAGCTCGGTCACCGTGGTGCGGTCGCTGGGCATGTCCGAATCCTTACCACGGCCGTCCGCCCCGACCGCGGCCGCCGAGCGGGTGGAGTGGCGGCTTCGGTCGCGTCGCCTACTCGGTGAACAGGGGGGTGAGCTGGAGCTCGAGCGGGCCGACGGTCGCCTCGGCTGCCGCGTGCAGCTCGGTGCTCTCGTACACGTCGACCGGGGTCCCGGTGCGAGCGATGAAGGCGAAGACGGCGTCCCCCCAGCGTTCCTCGCGCAACGCCTGGCGCAACGCGGCGCGTTCTCCCGCCGGCAACTCGCTCCCGGGTGTCTTGGCGACCAGCTGACAGGCGAGCACCCAATTGAGCGTGGCCAGGCTCTCGGCCACGAAGACACGCGGGGGATCGTCGCGCACCACGGCGCAGGCGACGACCGTGCCCATCGTCTAACGGCCCAACGCTCAGACGCCGCCCGGGGCGACGTCTGACTCGGACCAGAACCCCGCCCGCGGGGACGTGCCGTGATCGCGGGCGTAGGCGGCGAGCCGCGCCCGGGCCGCGGGGGAGAAGAGGTCGACCGCGTCGAAGATCCCTCCGGGCCCCGGGGCCCGGAGGGCCCGGTCCGCCTCGGTGCCGGTTCGGGGGAGTTGGGTGGTCAGGACGACGAAGGGGGCGATGCCGCTGGCCGCCAGGACGTGGGCCCGGCCGAGCGCCCGCCACACGATCTCGGAGCGGACCATGCCGCCCCGGTAGGCCGAGTTCGGGCCTGCCACGTCGAAGTACCAGGTGCGGCCCGCTTCGTCCATGGCGGTGAAGTCGACCGCGATGCCCAATCCGCGCAGGCGGCGGTTCGGGCGCAGGTCGGTGAAGCCCGCCGCCTCGAGCACCCCGCGGGCCAGCGCGGCCGCTGAGGTGCCGTCACCACCCGCCGCGCTGGCGGCCCCGGGGGTGCGGCGGGCCACCGGTTCCGCCTCGCCGGCGACCCGGGCCTGGGCCAGCTCGACGTAGGCCGGGTCGAGGTCGTAGCCGATGGCGTCGCGCCCAGTGCGCACCGCCGCCACCAACGTCGACCCCGAGCCGCAGAAGGGGTCGACGACGAGGTCGCCGCGGAAGGTGTAGAGCTCCATCAGGCGCTGGGGCAGCTCGACGGGGAACGGCGCTGGATGCCGCACCCGCACCGCGCTCTCGGGCGGGATGTCCCACACGTCGAGGGTGAGGGCCATGAAGTCGTCGGCGGAGATGGTGCTCTGGTGAGGCAGCCCCTCGCGGCGGCGCTCCTTGGGGCTGCGCGCCCGCCCGAAGCGTCCCTTGCTGGCCACGATGACCCGCTCGGTCACGTCGCGCAGCACCGGGTTGGCGGCGGAGCGGAACGAACCCCAGGCGCACGAGCCGCTGGCGCCCTCGCCCTTCTGCCACACGATCTCGCCCCGCGGCAGCAGGCGGAGGTCGTCCTGCAAGATGGTCATCACGTCGGCGGCGAGGCTGCGATACGGCTTGCGCCCGAGATTGGCGACGTTGACCGCGAGGCGGCCGCCGGGCTCGAGCACCCGCTGGCAATCGGCGAAGACGTCGCGCAGCAGCGCCAGGTACTCGAAATACGACCCGGGCACTCCCTCGCGGTCGAGCTCCTCCTCGTACTGCTTGCCGGCGAAGTACGGCGGCGAGGTGACGACGAGGGCCACCGAGTCGTCCGCCACGGCGGCCATGTGACGGGCGTCACCGCAGCGGCACTTCACACCCGGCTCGTGCGGGGTCACGTGCTCGTCGGCGCTGAGCTCGGGAGCCTCGAAGCGGGCGTAAAAGGCGTCGGCGACGTGGGACTCGCGGCGCCCGACACCGAAATTGGAGGTCGCGGTGCGACGGCGGGGCGGCATGGGAGATCGCTCGAACCCTACCGGCCCACTTGCGCCGGGGACAGGATCCGAACGTTCGCCTGGGACACGGCCGCCAACGTAGGGAAGGGCTGTGACAGGGCGGCCCGTGGCGGCGCTACATCTCGTAGACGACGTACGACGTGGGCCGTCCGACCTGGTCGTAGAGCGAGCGGGCCCGGCCGTTGTACTGCTGGGTGTGCCAGTAGACCCGGTCCGCCCCCCGCTCGACGCCGGCCCGCCTCACTGCTTCGAGCAGGGCACGCCCGACGTCATGGCCCCGGGCCGACGGCGCCACGAAGAGGTCCTCGAGGTAACACGAGGGCTGCCGGGACCAGGTCGAGGCGTGCACGACGCAGTTGGCCATCCCGATGCCCCGGCCGCCATCGTCGAGCGCGATCAGTCCGAACAGGCCGCCCGCGCCGGTGCAGAGCCGGTCGAAGGTGGCGCGGGAGGTCTGATCGGGCAGGTCCGAGCGGTAGAAGGCGAGATAGCCGCCCCACATGGCCCGCCAGTCGTCCCAGTCGTCGGGTTGAAGGGGGCGTATGGTGGCCACCCCCTCAGCTTCCCATCGGCCGGCGCCGGGGGGCGGGATCGGTCCGCCGGGCCTGCCGCGACCGCGGCGCGACCGATCGGCGGAGGGTCCGCGACTATGCGGAAGGCGTGCTCGATACCCTTCCGTCTATGCCGAGGGCAAAGTCCAGGACAAAGGCCAGGACAAAGGATGGACCCGTCTCGAGGGGGCGCGAAGTGGCGATCGTGTGGAACGGGACCACGTCGCAGGCCTGGACGCCCGAGCCGCTGGCCCGACAGGACTTCTCGCTCGGCCCACGAGCCATCCGGCTCACCGAGCGGGCGGTGGCCGCCGTGGTGGCGGCCGGGAACCACGCGGCCCATTTCGGTCCCCTGGCCACCTTGTTGCTCCGCTCCGAGGGTGTGGCCTCTTCTTACATCGAGGGGTTGCGCACGCCGCTGGCCGACGTGGCCGCCGCCGAGGTGGGCGGGGCGCTGAGTGAGGTCGCCTCCTACGTGGCCGACAACCTCGGCGCGGTCGTCGGAGCCCTCGGCGCGCCGGGTCGCCCGCTGACCCGGCGCGCCCTCCACGACTGGCACCGCCGTCTCATGCGGTCCGGCGGCGGCCTCCCCGAGGGGATGGTAGGCGCCTACCGCAGCGACCAGTCCTGGGTCGGGGGCACGTCGCCGCGCGACGCCGCCTACGTGCCGCCGCCGCCGGGGCTCATCGAGGAGCTCATGGAGGACCTGATTGCCTTCGCCAACGACGACACGCTGGACCCCGTGACGCAGGCCGCCGTCCTCCACGCGCAATTCGAGTCCATCCACCCCTACGGCGACGGCAACGGTCGGATCGGGCGCGTCCTGATCGGGTGGGTCCTGGCGCGCCGACTCGGCATCTCGGTGCCGCCGCCGGTGAGCGTGGTGATCGCTCGCGATCCCGGGGGGTATCTCGCCGGCCTGACCCTGTTCCGCATGGGGCAGACCGACAGCTGGGTGGAATGGATGGCCGGCGCGCTCGAGCACTCCAGCGAGGCAGCCGACCGCTTGATGGCGCGCACCGAGGTGCTCGTCGCCGCGTGGCGCCGGCGGTTGGACGGGGTGCGCTCGGACGCGGCGGCGCACGGGGTGATCGAGTTCCTCGTCGAGCAGCCCGTCCTCTCCGCGGCTGCGGTCGCCGACCGCCTCGGGATCTCGGCGCGCTCCGGGCAGAGCGCGCTGGCCACGCTCGCCGAGCACGGCATCGTGGAGCCCTACCGTCCCGAACGGGGGGTCGGCCCCGGGCGCCCGACCCAGTACTGGGTGGCCCACGAGCTCATCGCGCTGGTGGCGGCGTCGCCCGAAGGTTGACGGCGCGGGTCCCCGGTTGCCTGAGGTGGGTTCGTTAAGGTTCGAGACGTGATCTCGCTCGCTCGGGTGTCACGCGGGATCTGTCTCGGGTTCGTCGCGCTCGTGGTGGAGGCGGGCATCGGCGCCGGGCCGGCCGCGGCGGCGACCGCTCCCGCACCGCTCTCGCGGGTGGTCGTCGCACGGAGCCTCCCCGGCTTCTCGCTCGTGCCGCAAAAGGTCTACGACGGCCCCATTCCGAAGCCCACGCTCGACGGGTACTCGGAGCAGCCCCAGTGGAAGCAGGACGTGGCCGACGGGCGGCTCACCGGCTTCGTCCGGGCCTGGGGCCGCGTCTACCAGCGCGGCCCGGCGCTCATCTACATGTCGGCGGTCCGGATGCCCGACGCGGCGTTCGCGCCCGTGTTCACCTCGTCCATCGGGACCCTCGCCGCGAGGCAACCGGGCGCCGCGGCGTACACCGTCAGCGGTATCCAGGGGGCGACGGCGTACCGCACCTCGCCACCCGTACAGGTCGGCACGGTGACCGGCTACTGGATCATCTTCACCAGAGGGAACTTCGGGTTCTTCCTCTACGCGGTCGTGCGGGCCCAATCGGTGACCGCCGGACAGGTGGCGAGCGTGGCGCGCCAACAAGCCGCGCGCGCCTCGGGCGGGTAGCCGGTCACCCCAGGGTGTCGCCCTCCTGCGGGGCGCGGCGGCGCCTCCGGCGGGAGCCGCGCCGGCGGTCCGGACCGGCGAACTTGTCACGCACCTGGGCCCGGCGGGCCTGGAGCTCGCGGTGGGTCAGGGTCGGGGTCGACTCGTCCAGCCCGAACCCGGCCCGGACCCCGGTCATGTCGGGCGTCCAGTCCGCCTGGTGCTCGAGGCCGAGCTGGGACATGATCCGCTCGCCGTGCTTGGCGGCGAAGAGCAACGCAATCGCCTCGACCTCAGCGAAGAGGTCGAGGTCGGGGGCCAGGGTGGCGATGGCGCCGTCGAGGAACATCATGTTCTTCACGAACAGCATGAGCGCTTTGGGCATCCGGGCCCCGAGCCCGAGCAGGGTCTTGATGGAGCGCTGCATCTCGGCCGTCAGTTCTTCCGGCGTCAGCGTCACGGGGTCGAGCGGAGGCCGGTCGAGGCCGAGCAGGTCGATCACGTGCTGCACGTCCACGTCGTCGGGGAAGGCGCCGAGGTCGCGGAGGGCGGTCACCTGTGAGGGGATGTGCCCGTTCGACGCCCCGACGAGGAGCGAGAGCAACGCCAGACGCTTGGGCTCGGTCAGGCGACCCGTGATGCCGAAGTCGAGCAGGGCGATCTTGCCCGAGGGCGGTACGAAGAGGTTGCCGCCGTGCAGGTCGCCGTGGAAGATCCCATGGATCATGGCGCCCTCGAGGAAACCGACCATGCCCGCCCGCACGACCGCCTCGGTGTCGATGCCGGCGGCACGCATGCCCTCCACATCACCGAAGTGGAACCCGTCGAGCCGCTCCATCACCAGCATCCGGCGCGTGACCAGTGTCGGGTGGGGACGGGGCACGACGAAGTTGCGCTGGTCCAGCGCGGCAAAGGTCATGGCGATATCGAGCATGTTCTCGGCTTCGAGGCGGAAGTCGAGCTCCTCCAGGATCGTCTCGGCGAAGAGTTCGACCAGGGCCGGCGGGTTGGCGAGCGCGGCGACCGGGATGCGCCCGACGAGGTGCGGGGCCAGCCACGCCATCACCGCGAGGTCCTGGCGGACGCGGGCCGAGACCGAAGGGCGCTGGAGCTTCACCACCACCGGCGTCCCGTCGCGCAGCGTCGCCGCGTGGACCTGGGCGATCGACGCCGCGGCCAACGAAGTGCGCTCGACCGACGAGAACACCGTCCCGATGGGCTGTCCCAGCTCCTCGGTGAGCACCCGCCCGATGACCGGCCACGGCTCGGCCGGCACCTGGTCGCGGCACCACTTGAACTCGGCGACCAGCTCGGGGGGGAAGATGCCGTCTCCCGAGGCGATGATCTGGCCCAGCTTGATGTAGGTGGGGCCGAGCCTCTCGGCCGCCACCCGCAGCCGGCGCGAGATCCCGGCGATCGAGGCCGAGCCACCGCGTCGGCGCTCCTTCAGGTACCACAGCCCCAGCGCGCCGCCGAGGTGCCACACCGTGGTGCCGACCCGGCGGCCCGGTGGCAACGTGCGGCGACGGGTCAGGCGGGGGAGTGCGGCACCGAGGCGGGCCCTCGTCCCGGCCAGCCCGCTGCGCCAGGCCAGGGTCGCCGGGTCGACCGTCCACGGGCCGGTATCGGTGAAGGCGCCGAGCGCGGTGTCGGGGTTCGCCACGATCCGAGCCTACGGGCGGCCGGGGGCGAACATGGGCCGGGTGGCCCCCGTCCCAGCGCTCAGCCCGGCCTCACCAGGCCGGACTGGAAGGCGAAGACGACCGCCTGCACCCGGTCGCGCAGCCCGAGTTTGGCCAGCAAGCGGCCCACGTGCGACTTGACCGTCGCCTCGGACACGAAGAGTCGCTCGGCGATCTCCGCATTGGAGAGGCCGTCGGCCACGGCCAGCAGGACCTGGCGCTCGCGCTCGGTCAGGCTGGCCAGCGCCTGGTTCTCCGCGCCGGCGCAGCCCGAGGACCCGTCACCGTCCCCGCCGGAGAGGTCGGGCAGCTGGTCGGCGTATTCCTCGAGCAGCCGCCGCGTCACGCGGGGCGACACCACGGCGTCGCCGTGGGCCACGGTGCGGATGGCCGCGACGAGCTCGGTCGGCGGCACGTCCTTGAGCAGGAACCCGCTGGCACCGGCGCGCAACGCGCTGAAGGCGTACTCGTCGAGGTCGAAGGTGGTCAGGATCAAAATCCGGGTCTCGTCGCCCGTGGAGGTCGCGGTGATCGCCCGCGTGGCCTCGATCCCGTCGAGGACGGGCATGCGCACGTCCATGAGAACGACGTCGGGCCCGTACAGCTCGACCAGGCGCACGGCGTCGGCACCGTCGGCGGCCTCGCCCACGATCTCCAGGTCGTCTTCGGCCTCGAGGATCATGCGGAACCCCTTGCGGAGCAGCGCCTGGTCGTCGGCCAGGACGATCCGGATCGTCATGCGGTAGTCGGGGGCGCCTTGCAGTCGCGCAGGGTGGCCATCACCTCCCAGCCGCCCGCTTCCCGGGGGCCGACGTCGAGCTTGCCCCCGAACGCGGCCGCCCGCTCGGCCATCCCCGCCAGCCCGTGACCGCTGCCGATCGGGCCAAGGGGCCTGCCCTTGCCGTTTCCGTTGGTAGCGCCCGGCCCCGGCACGGCCACCTGCATGCGGCCGTCGTCGGTCACCCGCACCGAGATGTCCGGGTCGTCGAACGCGAGGGACACCTCGACCGTCCCGAGCGCTTCGGCGTGTTTCAGCGCGTTGGTGAGCGCCTCCTGCACAATTCGGTACACCGTGAGGCCGGCGGCACCGGTGAGTGCGAAGCGCCGGCCCGAGCGTTCGACGGACACCGCGAGACCCGTGCCCCGTACCCGCTCGACCAGGGCGTCGAGGTCACCCAGGCCGGGTTGGGGCGCCAACGAGGAGCGTGACCCGTAGCCGCTGCCGGCACCCGCCGGCTCCTCTCGGAGCACGCCCAGCATGCGGCGCATGTCGGTCAGAGCCTGGCGCCCCGTGCTCGAGACCTCCTGCATCGTCTCGGCCACGCGAAGGGGGTCCGAAGCTTGCGCGCGGGAGGCGGCATCGGCCAGCGTCACCATCACCTGGATGTTGTGCGAGACCACGTCGTGCATCTCCCGCGCGATGCGGGCTCGCTCGGTCGCGGCGGCCAGCGAGGCCTGTTGGTCCCGTTCGACCTCCAACCGTTCGGCGCGTTCGGCCAGCCAGTCGAGCTGACTGCGCAGGGCGCGCACGACGATCCCGGCCAGCAACGCGGTGAAGGCGAGCCCGGTCAAGAACACGAAGGACTTGACGTCGTTGCCGGTCGGGGTCCACCGCACCGTGGCCATCACGACACCTCCCTCGAGGATGACCGATGCCGCCAGCACGAGCACCCATTCGGACTCGAGCGCGACGGTGTAGAGGGCGACGAGGAGTGAGACGTCGGCCAGGGCGGCCGCGGTCACCAGCCACTGGACGAACGCCACGGCTGCGATGATCAAGAAGACGGTCATGGGCGCCCGGCGCCGGAAGACGAGCGGGAAGATCAACGCCGCCACGAACCACAGGCTGGGACGTGTCGCCGTCGTCTCGATCACCCACCCCGAGCAGAGGAGGAACAGAGCCGCGGCGAGCACGACGTCGACGAAGATGGCGTAGCGCCGGTCGAAGGCGCTCAGCCGCTCCCAGACTCGCCACGCCCCGTCGAGTTGGCGATCCTTGGACCCCGCGGCCGCGGTCTCCGCGGTCTCCCGGGCGCTCCGGGACCGGAGCCATTCCGGGTACGGATGACGTGAACTGCGGGCCATTAGATCCTTCGTTCCCAGCGTTCCCAGGCGGGACGACCATGGTAGTTCCGCCTGAGCAGGGCCTCTGTGCGGGGACAACCCCGGTCTCATCTTTCCAGACTCCCTGCCGGGGGCGGGTCGGCGGCTCATCCCCAAGGATGAAACTGAGCGGGGCGGATCACACCTCCGGACGATTTCGTGGCCGATGGCCCGGGCCTAGGTTTCGAAGTGCCAAGTCTTCGGGTGGCGCGAGGCAGCGAGTGTGTTCCGCCCCGAGCATGCAGCGCACCTCGCGCTGCCCGTGGATGAGGTGTCGGTCGTTATCCGGCCTTCGGGCGTGTTTCGGTGCCGGCCGCCGCCCACCGGCACGCCTCGAGATCGTCGAAGGTCTGCGCCACGTCCTCGGGGGTGAAGGCGAAGAAGAGGGCGGCCACCGCGTCCGCACCGGCCTCGGCGTAACGTTCGACCCACTCAGGGGTCAGCGCGTTGAAGTAGGGACACACCGTGATGCGCACGTCGGCGCGGCTGCGCCCGACCGCCTCGAGCTCCCGGTCGAGCTCGACCAGCCCGGCGGCCAGTTCGTCGGGGGAGCGGTTGAAGGTGTGCCAGCCCTGGCCGAGGCGGGCCGCCCGCCGCAGCGCCGCTGGAGTCTCGCCGCCGATGTGAAGGGGGACGGGTTGCTGCACCGGCTTGGGGAACATCTCGCACGGGGGGAGGTCGTAGAGCTCGCCGTGGTACGAGGAGGTGTTGTCGACCCACAGCGTGCGCAGCACCTCGACGTATTCGTCGGTGCGGCGGCCGCGGCGCTCCCAAGGCACGTTCAGCGCGTCGAACTCCTCCTTCAGCCACCCGACGCCGATGCCCAGGTCGACCCGGCCGCCGGATAGCAAGTCCAGCGAGCTGACCTCCTTGGCCACATAGACCGGGTTGCGCTGGGGGAGGAGGAGCATGGCGGTCCCGAGGCGCACCGTCGACGTCCGCGCCGCCAGGTAGGTCAGGGTGACGAGGGGCTCGAGCAGCCCGCTCCCCGGCGGCGCCGGGATGCGCCCGTCCTCGGCGTAGGGGTAGTGGCTCTGGTACCGCTCGAAGAGCACCACGTGCTCGCCCACCCAGATGGTCCCGATGTTGCGCTCCTCTGCTGCCTCGGCGACGGCGTCGAGCAGCTCGGGCGTCGTCATGGGACTCGCGGTCGGCATCCACAGGTCGAAGTTCATCTCAGGCCCCCAGTCCTCTATATATGAAGTCACAGATCTCGTCGGCCGCCTGAGCCCTCGCCGACCGTCGTGCCACCCGGCTCGCGGCCCGCACGCGGTCGGGTTCGCCGGCCCGGACCGAGAGGGCGCCGTAGATCTGCTGGCCCACGAGCTCCACCGCCCGCGCCGGGTCGAGATCGGCCCGGAAGTCACCCTGGGCCACGCCGGCCACCACCAGCTCCTCCAGCACACGGATCATGTCGAGCCCGATCATCATGAGGGCCCCGCCCACGGCCGCCGATCCAGCGCCGTCGGTGGCCTGGGTCGCCATGGCCAGGCGGAAGAAGGCGGGGCTCTCGTCGACGCGTTCGAGCAGGCCGAGGACGAGCTGGCGCAGGCGCTCGACCGGCGGGGTCTCGTCGTCTTCGACGACCAGGGCGACCGTCTCCACGAGGCGGTCGTACATGGACTGCACACACGCACCCAGCAGGTCGTCGCGGTTGGAGAAGTAGACGTAGACGGTGGAGCGGGCCACGCCGGCCTCGGCGGCGATCTCGTCCATGGAGACGTCGGTCGTCCCGCGCTCACCGAAGAGGCGCCTTGCCGTGTCGACGATCTGATCGCGTCGGAAGTCCCGGATGACCTCCTTCAGCGCATCCGGGGCGCGTCGGGCCACGACGGTTCGATCTCTCGGCGCGGGCTCAGGCGCCGACGCGGGCGGCGGGGGAGAAGGCGACCGGAAGATGCTTGACCCCGTTGATGAATTGGGACTGCAGGCGCTGGACGTCACCGTCCTGGCGCAGGTCGGGCATGCGGTCGAGGAGGTGCTCGAACATCACGCGGATCTCCATACGAGCCAGGTTGGCGCCGAGACAAAAGTGGGGTCCACCCCCGCCGAAGGCAATGTGGGGGTTGGGCTCCCGGGTGATGTCGAAGGCGTCGGGGTCGGCGAAGACCTGCTCGTCCCGGTTGGCCGAGGCGTGGAAGAAGACGATTTTGTCCCCGGCCGCGATCTCGGTGTTGCTCAGCTCCAGGTCGGTCATCGCGGTGCGCCGGAAGTTCATCACGGGCGTGACGTAGCGCAGCATCTCCTCGATCGCGCCGGGCAGGAGATTGCGGTCGTCGAGCAGGCGCTGCCACTGCTCGGGGTGTTGGAAGAAGGCGTGCATGGCACCGGACATGAGGTTGCGGGTCGTCTCGTTGCCGGCGACGGTCAGCAAGAGGAAGAACAGCTCGAGCTCGAGCTCGCTCAGTTGCTCGCCGTCGATTTCGACGGTCGTGAGCACGCTCATGAGGTCGGCGTGGGGGTCGATGCGCTTCTTGGCGAAGAGCTCGGCCGCGTAGGCGTAGAGCTCCATGGCGGCGGTGAGGGCCATCTCGGCTTCGAGCTGGTATTCGGGGTCCGAGCTGCCGACCATGCGATTGGACCAGTCGAACATCTTGTGGCGGTCGTCCTGGGGCACGCCGAGCAGATCGGCGATGACCTGCAGCGGCAGTTCGGCCGAGACTTGGGTGACGAAGTCGGCCTGGCCCGTCTCGATGACCTCGTCGATGATGGCGTCGGTGGTGCGGTGGATGTTGTCCTCGAGGTCGCGCACCAGGCGCGGCGTGAACCCCTTGTTGACCAGCCGGCGGTAGCGGGTGTGGAGGGGCGGATCCATGTTGAGCATCATGAGGCTCTGTTGGGCGACCTCTTCCTCTCCGAGCTCAAAGGGCATCGTCCCACGGGCGGCCGAGCTGAAGTGCTCCCAGTCGCGGTTGACGTTGACGCAGTCCTCGTACTTGGTGACGACCCAGAAGCCCGGCCCGCCGACCTCGTCCTGCCAGTGGACCGGGTCGTGGCGGCGCAGGTGGGCCAGGTAGGCGTGGGGGACGCCCGGGACGAAGGTCCGGGAGTCCGAGAGGTCGACCGGGCTGACGCCCGCCAGGGTGCTCATGGTGTGGACAACTCCTCTGATCTATCGGACAGAGTGTCTGATACTCCGGATGGTAGTCCAAACGTCGAGCGTGTCAACGTTGTGCGGGGTCGGCGGTTCCTGTTTCGGTCGGAGGGGTTTCGGATGGATGGGCCGACGGGTCAGGCACGATGGCGACCGACTTGGTCGGATCGTCCGGATCGAGGATGACGCGGACACGGGTGTCGGCGTCGGGTGGCTCGCCGGGCACAGAGGCCACGATGACCGGCTCGTCCACCGGCGGGGCAAAGACCGACCGGAGACCGCGCGCCACGCCCGTGCCGATGGCGCCGAGAGCCGACTCTTTGCGCCAGCGGTCGAAGCCCCCTTCGGTGCCGTCGTTTTCCTCGTCCCCGACACCCGTTGACTCCTCTTCGGCAGGCACGTCGGCGTCGGCGTCGCCGTCGGCATCCTGATCCGGATCCATAGGCCCATGCTCGCAGGATTTGTGCGACGTTGCGGGACGGGGCCGATGGCACACGTTGGATACCGCCTTGGCTCAAGCGCTTACGTCTCCCCTGGTGTGGGGCTCCAGTGCCGCTCGTGCTCCGTCCTCCATGACGCCCTGGGTGGGTGTGGACGCCCGGCAGGCATGAGCCGGCAGAGATCGACGAAGAGGGCAGCTTCTGCGTGGGCGCCTTCGTTTTGCCAATGGATTGTGGCGGTCGGGCCTCGTGTCGGCGACCTGTCGGAGCTTGGCACGAACCCTTGAGCCGTTTCGTCACACGACAGACACAACAAATGTTGTGACTCCCAGTGCGGGCAATTGGGCGACCTGCCATAACAGGCGGAGGAACAACCAGGAAAGAGGGGCATTTTGCTCCCGCACGGCTGCGCTCGTGGGGCTTAAAGCTCGCTGCGCCCGCGGTCCAACTCGTTGACGCGCAAATGGGGTCCATGATTTCCTGACTTGTATTGGCGAAATGAGCGGTTTGGCGATCGCTCATCCGATCAGGCGGGCGGTAGGCGGAAATTGGCGAGGCCTTCGAGCAATTCGGCTTTCGACGCGTCCTTCTCTGAGCGCGCTGAGGCGCGTTCCCTCCACCACGTAACCCGCGCCAATCCGTCGCGTCTGCGGCGCGACGTATCGCCGACAGATGTTGTGGCACCGGATGAGGGACTTAGTTCCGCCTTCATCGCGGGTCCAACGAACAGGAGCTCGATGTTCGGGTTCCTAGCAGTGAGCGGGAGCCCCCCTCCAGTGGGTTCCTTGCATAGGGCGACCTGCAATCCGCAGGCGCTGCACAACGTGACGCCTGGAGCGGGGGATCTCAGGCGCCCTAATCAAGTAACCCAAAAACAAAAGGAGCAGTAATGAACCGATTCATGAACAAGAAAGTGGCCGCTATCGGTCTCGCCACAGGGCTTGCCCTGGGTGCTGCCGGTGCCGCCTTCGCATACTTCACCAGTACCGGCTCGGGTAGCGGTACTGGATCGACCGGCATCGCGTCCAACTGGAGCGTGCCGAACGCCGATGTGCTCGTCTCGGGAGGGGCACTCTCCCCCGGACAGGGATCCGACACGATCAGCGCATTCGTGCAGAACGTAGGAACTGGCAATCAGGGCCTCAACGCACTGACCGTGACGATTGACGCTCCCACGCCGAACGCGACCTACGCCAGCAGTGGTCCCAATGCGTGCACCGCAGCCGACTACGCGCTGAATGGCTCGGGTGGCTGGGTCATCTCCAACGGTGGTGACACGGCTACGTACGCGAACTCGTCAGCCGTTGACATCGCCGCGGGTCACTACGTGGTCAACGACGCCGATGGCGGGGCAAGCTCCGGCAACGCTTTGCCGAGCGGTCTGACTATGACCATGAACGACCCGGCGAGCAACCAGAACCAGTGCCAGGACGCCACAGTCAACGTGTCGGTGGCCGCGAGCTGACATCAACAAGCTGGTAGAGGCGGACAGTCGGCCCTCTACCAACGATTCCGGTTGGGAAGGCCGGGCCACGGACTCGCTTCGTGGCCCGGCCAACCATCGGGGTGAGGCCAGCGAGGGATCCCAGGGTGGCGGGAACCTGAAGTCCCTCGGTGGGCTTGCCCACGTCAATGAGATGAGAACCAGAAGGCATGTGAGTTGAGGACAAAGAATCGGTGAAGAAGGCGTTGAGGAGAATGAGGGAGGTAGCGACCGCAGGCCTCGTCGCGCTCGTCATCGCCGCCCTGACCTTCGGCGTCGCCCACACGGTGCTCCACCCTTCGGACCCAGAAATGTCGCTCACCGCCGGTTCCGGCTTCACCATCACGTCGAACATCTACTCAACCTCAGCGTGCTCGGGCTCGACGGCTGAGCTCTACCCCGGAACCACCCGTTACATCTGCTTCACCGTTCAGAACAGCCTGAACGTGCCCATCACGGTCGGGTCTATCTCGATGGCGCTCAGCAACACCCCGTCGACCGGCTGCACGGCGGCGGACCTGTCGCTGCCGACGTTCTCGGGATCGTTGAATGTCCTCGGGAGCGGCTCGGCGAGCACGACGGGGCTGCCCATCGAGCTCAAAGATGACGGGCAACAAAGTCCTCAGTGCGAGAACCAGACGCTCGACTTCACTTACACCGGCAGCGCCGAGTACACGGACTTGACGACCACGAGCCTGGCCTCGTCGTCGGGGAACACTTCGACCTACGGGAGCTCGGTGACCTTCACGGCCACCGTGACCGAGACCAACGCCAGCCAGGACCCCTCTGGGAGCCTTGCTGGCGGCACGGTGACCTTCTACAGCTGCACCAGTGCGTCGTGCACCGGGACGCCCACGCAGCTTGGGTCGGGGACGGTGGGCTCCAACGGCCAGGCGACCTACGCCACTTCTACTCTGCCCATCGGTACGGACTACATCGAGGGGATCTACGGCGGAGCAGGGAGCAACTTGACGGGTAGCACGTCGAACGTGGTGACCCAGACGGTGAACTCGGGCACGCTCTCGACCACCTCGGTCCTCACCTCGTCGCCCAATCCCTCGACCTATGGCTCCTCGGTTACCTTCACCGACACCGTATCGGCGATCTCCGGCACGCCGGCGGGCACGGTGACCTTCTACAGCTGCACCACCAACACCTGCTCGACGAAGACCTCGCTCGGGACCGGCACCCTCAACAGCTCGGGCAAGGCCACCTACTCGACTTCGGCGCTCCCGGTGGGCACCACCTACGTCGAGGCCATCTACGGGGCTTCGGGCAACTACTTGGGCTCGACCTCCAATGTGGTGAGCCAAGTGGTCAACGCGCTCTCGACGTCCTCGGTCCTCACCTCGTCGCCCAACCCGTCGAGCTACGGCTCCTCGGTCACCTTCACCGACACCGTCTCGGCTTCTTCGGGCACGCCGAGCGGCACCGTGACCTTCTACAGCTGCACCACCAACACCTGCTCGACGAAGACCTTGCTCGGGACCGGGACCCTCTCGGGGGGCAAGGCCACCTACTCGACCTCGGCCCTGCCCGTGGGGATGACCTACGTCGAGGCCGTCTATGGGGCCTCGGGCAACTACTTGGGCTCGACGTCGAACGTCGTGTCCCAGGTGGTCAACGCGCTCTCGACCACCTCGAGCCTCACTTCGACGCCCAACCCCTCGACCTTCGGCACCTCGGTCAGTTTCACCGACACCGTCTCGGCCTCTACGACGCCCACCGGCACGGTGACCTTCTACAGGTGCACCACCAGCGCCTGCACCACGAAGACCTCGCTCGGGACCGGCACCCTCAACAGCCCGGGCAAGGCCACCTACTCGACTTCGGCGCTCCCGGTTGGCACCACCTACGTCGAGGCCGTCTACGGGGCCTCGGGCAACTACACGGGCTCGACCTCCAATGTGGTCTCCCAGGTGGTCAATGCGCTGGGGACCACCTCGGTCCTCACCTCGTCGCCCAATCCCTCGACCTATGGCTCCTCGGTTACCTTCACCGACACCGTGTCGGCGAGCTCGGGCACGCCGGCGGGCACGGTGACCTTCTACAGCTGCACCACCAACACCTGCTCGACGAAGACCTCGCTCGGGACCGGCACCCTCAACAGCTCGGGCAAGGCCACCTACTCGACTTCGGCGCTCCCGGTGGGCACCACCTACGTCGAGGCCATCTACGGGGCTTCGGGCAACTACTTGGGCTCGACCTCCAATGTGGTGAGCCAAGTGGTCAACGCGCTCTCGACGTCCTCGGTCCTCACCTCGTCGCCCAACCCGTCGAGCTACGGCTCCTCGGTCACCTTCACCGACACCGTCTCGGCTTCTTCGGGCACGCCGGGCGGCAGCGTGACCTTCTACAGCTGCACCTCCAACACCTGCTCCACCAAGACCTCACTCGGCACCGGGACCCTCTCGGGCGGAAAGGCCACGTACTCGACCTCGACCCTCCCAGTGGGGACCACCTACGTCGAGGCCATCTACGGGGCCTCGGGCAACTACGGCACCTCGACCTCCAACGTGGTCTCCCAGGTGGTCCTCAACGTCCCGAGCGTCTGCGCGGCCGGTGGCTACAACGACGTCATCACCGGGACGCCCGCTAGTCCCTTCCTCTACGGAACGAACGCCAACGACCTCATCTACGCCTTTGGCGCCAGCTACTGGATCGAGGGCAACGCCGGGAACGACTGCATCGACGCCGGTGACGGGAACAACGTGATCTTCGACGGGAATGGCAACGACGGCGTGTCCGCTGGCAACGGCTCGAACACCGTCATCTTGGGCAACGGCAGCGACAAGGTCAGCCTCGGGAACGGCTCGGACGGGGTCGAGACGGGTGACGGTAACGACATCGTGGCCCTGGGCAACGGCTCGAAGAGCGAGGTCATCGTCGGCGACGGAAACGACAGTGTGACGGTCGGGACTGGGTCGTACAACGACATCACGCTCGGCAGCGGGACTGACACCGTCACCATCCAGAGCCCCGGCTCTCACGACGAAATCGACGGTGGTGCCGGAAACGAGACCATCTACCTCGGATCGGGCAGCTACAACTCCTACAGCGGGCAGGTCCACCACACCAACACCTGCCACCTGCCCAAGCCGCCCTCCTCGTGGCACGGGACTGTGCCTGCCTACTACCACGACACCATCACTAACTGCACGGTGGTCTCGCCATGAGGCGGCGGGCCCGTCTGCTCATCGGCGCGGTGGCCGCCTTGACGATTGGACTGGGAGTCGGCGCGGCCTACGCCTACTTCACCTCTTCGGGGAGCGGCTCAGGGACCGCGAGCACCGGGTCGGTCACGTTGACCACGAACGTGACAGCGGGTTCGGGGCTCTATCCGGGTGGCTCAGTAAGCGTGACCGTGAAGCTAAACAACGCCAGTGCCTCGGCAGCCCTGACGATTAGCTCCTTGAGTCAAAACGGATCCGCAACCATCCAGACTGTTGGTAAAGGCACCTGCACACCCAGCGTCGTCACCTTCACGGCTGGGTCGCTGCCGGGGAGTCCGATTGGCGCAGGAAGTTTTGCGAACGTGTCCGGAACAGTGTCGATGACCTCAGCGGCGCTTGATGGATGCCAGGGGACGACGTTCTCGATCCCGCTGATTGCCACAGGAAAGACCTCATGAGACGCCGTATCCTTGCCGCCGCGTTCGTGACGATCGGAATCGTCTTCGCTGGTGGTCTCGTCGCGTGGGCATTCTTCAATACCACCTCGACCGCAAGTCAGCTCGTCGCTTCGAGCACGCTCACTGCACCAGGCGGCGCCTCGGCTACTGCTGCCTCAACCACCAGCATCACCGTGACTGTTTCGTCGGGACCGTCTTCTCCGTCACCCGCAGCGACCGGTTACAACGTGTACACACAGGGAACAACTTCCCCGACATTGTGCACAATCTCGACGGGTACTGGAAGCTGCACCGTGAGTGGCCTCACTGCTGGGACAAACTATTCCTTCGATATCCACAGCACGTTGTCGAACTGGATCAGCGCGACATCCACCACTGTGTCAGCAGCCACCTACGCCGCCCCGGTCATCACGCTCAACACCGCCACCTCGATCAGCACCACCACCGCCACTCTCAACGGCTCGGTCAACTCGGAGAACGACACCGACACCGTGAAGTTCTGCTACTCGACCAACCAGGCCCACGTCACAAGCTGTAACGGGGGCAGCACGTTGGTCACGGTCACCTCCGCCAGCGGGTCCTCGGCCACGCCTGAGAGCAGCGCCCTCACCGGCCTCTCGACCGGCACCACCTACTACTACAACCTCGAGGCCATCAGCTCAGGCGGCGTCACCTACTACGGCACGCCCACCAGCTTCACGACCGCCGCCGTGCCCACGGTCACCAACGGCTCGGCCGGCTCGATCACCGCCAGCGGGGCCACGCTCTCGGGCGGGAGCGTCAACGCCAACAACGACCCCAACACCCACACCATCGAGTACTGCTACTCCACGACCTCGCTCAACCCGGGCTCGTGCACCGGGGGCACCGTCTCTACGGTCGCCGGCTCGAACCCGACGGCGAGCGGTTCGAGCAACACCGCCGAGTCGGCCACGCTGAGCGGCCTGGCGGCGAACACGAAGTACTACTTCAACCTCGAGGCCACCAACTCGGCCGGCACCGTCACCTACGGCACGGTGGGCAACTTCACCACGCTCAACGCCCCCGTGGTCACCACGGGCACCGCGGGCTCGATCACCACCTCGGGCGCCGCGCTCTCGGGCGGGAGCGTCAACGCCGAAAGCGGCTCGGTGACCTCGATCCAGTTCTGCTACTCCACGACCTCACTGACCAACTGCACCGGGGGCACCGTCTCTACGGTCGCCGGCTCGAACCCGACAGCGAACGGCTCGAGCAGCACCGCCGAGACCGCCACCTTGTCGAGCCTGAGCGCGGGCACCACGTACTACGTGAACCTCGAGGGAACCTCAGCCGGCGTCACCTACTACGGCACGCCCACCAGCTTCACGACCGCCGCCGTGCCCACGGTCACCAACGGCTCGGCCGGCTCGATCACCGCCAGCGGGGCCACGCTCTCGGGCGGGAGCGTCAACGCCAACAACGACCCCAACACCCACACCATCGAGTACTGCTACTCCACGACCTCGCTCAACCCGGGCTCGTGCACCGGGGGCACCGTCTCTACGGTCGCCGGCTCGAACCCGACGGCGAGCGGTTCGAGCAACACCGCCGAGTCGGCCACGCTGAGCGGCCTGGCGGCGAACACGAAGTACTACTTCAACCTCGAGGCCACCAACTCGGCCGGCACCGTCACCTACGGCACGGTGGGCAACTTCACCACGCTCAACGCCCCCGTGGTCACCACGGGCACCGCGGGCTCGATCACCACCTCGGGCGCCGCGCTCTCGGGCGGGAGCGTCAACGCCGAAAGCGGCTCGGTGACCTCGATCCAGTTCTGCTACTCCACGACCTCACTGACCAACTGCACCGGGGGCACCGTCTCTACGGTCGCCGGCTCGAACCCGACAGCGAACGGCTCGAGCAGCACCGCCGAGACCGCCACCTTGTCGAGCCTGAGCGCGGGCACCACGTACTACGTGAACCTCGAGGGAACCTCAGCCGGCGTCACCTACTACGGCACGCCCACCAGCTTCACGACCGCCGCCGTGCCCACGGTCACCAACGGCTCGGCCGGCTCGATCACCGCCAGCGGGGCCACGCTCTCGGGCGGGAGCGTCAACGCCAACAACGACCCCAACACCCACACCATCGAGTACTGCTACTCCACGACCTCGCTCAACCCGGGCTCGTGCACCGGGGGCACCGTCTCTACGGTCGCCGGCTCGAACCCGACGGCGAGCGGTTCGAGCAACACCGCCGAGTCGGCCACGCTGAGCGGCCTGGCGGCGAACACGAAGTACTACTTCAACCTCGAGGCCACCAACTCGGCCGGCACCGTCACCTACGGCACGGTGGGCAACTTCACCACGCTCAACGCCCCCGTGGTCACCACGGGCACCGCGGGCTCGATCACCACCTCGGGCGCCGCGCTCTCGGGCGGGAGCGTCAACGCCGAAAGCGGCTCGGTGACCTCGATCCAGTTCTGCTACTCCACGACCTCACTGACCAACTGCACCGGGGGCACCGTCTCTACGGTCGCCGGCTCGAACCCGACAGCGAACGGCTCGAGCAGCACCGCCGAGACCGCCACCTTGTCGAGCCTGAGCGCGGGCACCACGTACTACGTGAACCTCGAGGGAACCTCAGCCGGCGTCACCTACTACGGCACGCCCACCAGCTTCACGACCGCCGCCGTGCCCACGGTCACCAACGGCTCGGCCGGCTCGATCACCGCCAGCGGGGCCACGCTCTCGGGCGGGAGCGTCAACGCCAACAACGACCCCAACACCCACACCATCGAGTACTGCTACTCCACGACCTCGCTCAACCCGGGCTCGTGCACCGGGGGCACCGTCTCTACGGTCGCCGGCTCGAACCCGACGGCGAGCGGTTCGAGCAACACCGCCGAGTCGGCCACGCTGAGCGGCCTGGCGGCGAACACGAAGTACTACTTCAACCTCGAGGCCACCAACTCGGCCGGCACCGTCACCTACGGCACGGTGGGCAACTTCACCACGCTCAACGCCCCCGTGGTCACCACGGGCACCGCGGGCTCGATCACCACCTCGGGCGCCGCGCTCTCGGGCGGGAGCGTCAACGCCGAAAGCGGCTCGGTGACCTCGATCCAGTTCTGCTACTCCACGACCTCACTGACCAACTGCACCGGGGGCACCGTCTCTACGGTCGCCGGCTCGAACCCGACAGCGAACGGCTCGAGCAGCACCGCCGAGACCGCCACCTTGTCGAGCCTGAGCGCGGGCACCACGTACTACGTGAACCTCGAGGGAACCTCAGCCGGCGTCACCTACTACGGCACGCCCACCAGCTTCACGACCGCCGCCGTGCCCACGGTCACCAACGGCTCGGCCGGCTCGATCACCGCCAGCGGGGCCACGCTCTCGGGCGGGAGCGTCAACGCCAACAACGACCCCAACACCCACACCATCGAGTACTGCTACTCCACGACCTCGCTCAACCCGGGCTCGTGCACCGGGGGCACCGTCTCTACGGTCGCCGGCTCGAACCCGACGGCGAGCGGTTCGAGCAACACCGCCGAGTCGGCCACGCTGAGCGGCCTGGCGGCGAACACGAAGTACTACTTCAACCTCGAGGCCACCAACTCGGCCGGCACCGTCACCTACGGCACGGTGGGCAACTTCACCACGCTCAACGCCCCCGTGGTCACCACGGGCACCGCGGGCTCGATCACCACCTCGGGCGCCGCACTCTCGGGCGGGAGCGTCAACGCCGAAAGCGGTTCGGTGACCTCGATCCAGTTCTGCTACTCCACGACCTCACTGACCAACTGCACCGGGGGCACCGTCTCTACGGTCGCCGGCTCGAACCCGACAGCGAACGGCTCGAGCAGCACCGCCGAGACCGCCACCTTGTCGAGCCTGAGCGCGGGCACCACGTACTACGTGAACCTCGAGGGAACCTCAGCCGGCGTCACCTACTACGGCACGCCCACCAGCTTCACGACCTCGGCGACCCTAGGTGCAACGCAGATCATGGCTGCGTCCAACGCCGAGACAAATAATGCCAGCTCCGTCACAAGCAATACCTTTGCGACCGCCGCTAACGGATCGACCGTGCTGATCCTCGTGAGCTACTACAACGGCGGTAGCTCGAAGACCTGCAATTCGATTGCGAACCACACCGGCACGCCACTCACGATTACGACCACAACACCAATAGTCAGCAATGATGAGTGGAATTCTTCGTCAGGCAATGATTATGGGATGTGCGCATTCAAGGCGAAGGGCACCAGTACATCAGGAACGGTGACAGTGACGATGAGCACAGGCACCGACGACGTTGCAATCCAGGTGATCGAGATCACGGGTGATAACAATGCAGCGATCGGCATCAACGGAACCGGCTCTGGCACTGGCAACTCTCCGAGCTTCACCCTTTCCGGTACACAAACGTCTGGGAGCTCTGAAATCCTCTTCGGAGACGAGACGGCCGGCACCCTGCGCAATTGGGCTGCGACGGCGTCTCCGGGATTCAGCCAGACCGGTACAACTCAAACCGTCTCCGGAGTCTTCAACGCGGCCGTCTACTTCGGTCCTACGCACACGCCTGCTACTGGCACACTCACAGGTTCTGGTGGTACTGCGGCTTGGGGAACGACAGGGATCGAGATCAAGCCGTAGGGATGTAAGTCGAGTACGACATAGGAAAGGCGGTCCGAAAGGGGCCGCCTTTCCTCTCGCCATCAGGCAGACTGACTCCGTGAGCGGCTTCCTCGTGACCTATCTCGACTCTATTGACGAGCGCCTGCTCGACTACCTCGACGAGGACGACGAACTGCGGCCCGAGGTGGTCAAGCGCCTGCGCTACTACGCCTCGGCGCTGAGCGAGGAGTCCATTACACCGGGCGCGCTGGCCGAGGACTGGGCCGACTAGTTCGACCTCACCCGCGCCTTCGTGGCGGCCTACGCACCGGAGGAGATCGAGGGGTCGCAAGACGCGGCCCCGCTCATGAGCAACGAGGTGGAGGCCCCGACCGTGCTCACCGAGGCGGACCGCGCCCTACCTCGCCGCCGTCGAGCTCCCCCTCGACGCCTGCCCTGGGATGCGGCTGGGGGAGTAGCTCACTCGGTGGGGAACGCCTTGTCCACGGCGTCGGTGAGGTCGCCTCGGAGAGGTGCAGGTAGCGCGTCGTGGTGGCGATGTTGGAGTGGCCGAGGAGGCCCAGGTGGTCAAGGGAGTCGCCTGCACCCGAGGCTGGCGGACCACTACCCCGACACGGCGCTGGACGTCCGTGCCAATGCGACCTCCTCCTGAACTTTGTTTGTCCGCAGTTCGGCGAGGAGAGGCCCACCAGCGAGGGCGACGCCGGACGCGACGAAGATCACCTGCCAGAACCAGAGTGGGAACTGGAACCGGATGGGGTCACCATGCGCCGGCCATGTCACCAGCGCACGGGCAAGGACGGCGAACGCCAGGAAGAAATGCCAGCCGGTGATGCCGCGTCGGGCGGCGAGGGTCACGGCAAGCGTGACGGTAATCACGACAAACAGGGGCGAGAGCTTTCCCTGCATCCAGGGGAACCAAGGAAGCAACGGGTAGGACCACTCCTGGAAGAAGAGCAAGGTGAGGCCAGCGAGCCAGGCCACGAGGGACCCTCGGATACGCCCGCGAGCGACGTCGAGGAGGACGAGACACACGGCGAGGGCCATGAAATAATACGAGTAGAGGTTCTCTTCGAACACGAGGCGGAGGCCCAGTGATAGGGCTATGACGGAAAGGAGGGCTATCGGTCGAAGGGCGTCGATCGCACCGAATCGTCGGAGGACCCACCACGCGAGCGCCCCGGCCAGCGCGACCGGCAAGACCCGAGACAGCAGGACAACCGCGAGCCCAGGGAGGTTGAGCTTTCCGAGGACGGTAAACCCGAACCATGGGCCGTTACCCGAGCCCAAAACGACCGTGCGTAGTGCGCGGCCCGACGTGACCGCCAGCAGCGGCAGAACAATGACGGTGTACGTCGCGGCGGCCGCCACGACGTACGGCACCCTCCTGCGGACAGGGGCAAGCACCAGGAGGGGCACGGCGACCAAGAGCGCATACTGCTGGGATAGAAAGGCAAGAGCGATCAACGCACCGGCGAGACCCCAGCGGTCCCACTGGGTGCACGCCATGGCGGCGAGCACGAAGCCCATTGCGACGAGATCCTGAGGGTGGAAGAAATCAACGACACACGCCAAGACCGGTGGAATGCACGCGGCGACGACCAGCGTCGTCGGTTCCCAACCGCATTTCCCACGTCCCGACGACCGTAGCCAGGCGACGAGCCCTGCCATCAGGAAGAGCCAGCTCGAGTACCCGATACGGAGAGTCGGGACAAGCGCTCCCGATCGCGACGACCAGCGGGTAATCGCGACATACACCGAATCACAGTGGGGGCCGAGGGCGCCCTGTGACGGGAACGGAACGGCGTGGCCGATACCGGTCATTGCCGCCACCGCCCCCGAATAGAAGATATACACGGGGGCGATCAACGGTTGGTGGGGGAAGGCAGCACTCGACGAGAGCGCGCACGAGAACTGCGCGTGTGCGACAGCCCAGGTGGAGTAAGCGGACTCGGCCCAGTCAGTAAGTGCCGGTCCACCCAGGATCGACATGATGCCCACGAAGAGCACCGTCGCGAGGCACCAACCGATGGCACATGACCAACCCGAAAGGGGCGCGTCCAGCCAAGCGCGGAACTGCCGCACCGCCTGAGCGGGAGAACCAACTTCAGACAGGATCGCCAAGATCAGGAATTATCGCAGGGTGCGTTCAAGCTTCTCAAACAATTGTCGAACGCTTTTCCAATGTGTGTGATGGAGGCTCCCTCGGCGCCCCATGATGCTGTCACCGGCTCGCGGTCCATCGGGCGGGCCCTGCGTTCGGACGCTCCAGAGCCGCGAGCCTTCATTCGACCGACATGTCCGTCGAGCACCTGTCCGCTCGTCACCCTGGTGCCAGCGCGACATCGTCCGAATGGTGGTCCGTCCGTAGTTCGGTGAGCAGGGGACTTCCGGCGAGAGCGACTCCGGAGCCGACGAAGACGACTTGCCAGAACCAGAGTGGAAAGCGGAACGGGAACGGGTCAGCGACGGGCCATGTCACCAATGCGCAGGTGACCACCGCGAGGCACAGGGCGAGACGCCAACTGGTCATACTGCGCCGGACCACCAGGATCGCGGCGAGTGCGACGCTGAAGACGATGAGAAAGGGCGAAAGCTTTCCCTTCGTCCACGGGAAGCCAAAGAAGAATTGAAAATACGGCTCCTGGAGGAAGAGCACGGTGAGACCGCCCAGCCACGCCACCAGAGATGCTCGAATATGGCCACGAACAATGTCGAGCAGGACCAGGGTCACGACGAGGGCCATGAAGTAGTACGAGTAGAGGTTCTGTTCGAACACGAGCCGGAGGCTCAGTGAGAGCGCCACCACCGAAAGGAGAGTGACTGGTCGGAGAGCGTGGGTCGTACCGAGTCGCCGGACGACCCACCATGCGAGTGCTCCGGCGAGCGCAACCGGCAGGATCCGAGACAACAGGACGATGGCCAGCCCGGGGAGGTCGAGCTTTCCCAGGACGGTGATCCCGTAAAACGGGCCGTTCCCGGAGCCCAGGGCGAGGGCCCGCAGCGCATGGCCCGACGTAGCCACCAGCAGCGGGAGAACGATGAGGGCGACGGTCACCGCCGCCGTTGCGCTGTACCGCACTCGCCGACCGGCGGGTGCCAACATCAGCAGAGGCACCGCTACTAAGAGCGCATATTGCTGGGTGAGAACGGCAAGCGCGATAAGGGCGCCAGCGACACTCCACCGGTCTCGTTGAGTGCAGGCCATAGCGGCAAGGACGAAACCCATGGCGACCAGGTCCTGCGGATGGAAGAACTTGACGACACACGTCCATACGGGTGGGAGGCAGGCTACGACGACCAGCGTCGCGGGCTCCCAACCGCATTTCCCACGTCCCGACGACCGTAGCCAGGCAATAAGCCCTGCCGTCAGGAAAAGCCAACTCGTGTACGCGATGCGAAGTGTCGGAACGAGCGCCCCCGCTGGCGCCCACCAGCGCCCAACCGCGGCATACATGGTGTCGCAGTGGGGGCCGAGCGCCGCTCGGGACGGGAACGGCACGGCGTGGCCGATGCTCGTTATCGCCGCGATTGCCCCCGAATAGAAGACATAAACCGGAGCGATCAGCGGTTCGCCGGGAAGTGCAGCCGATGGGAACACGCACGAGAACTGCGCGTGGGCGACAGCCCAGGTGGAGTATCCGGATTCGCCCCAGTCAACGAGCCCAGGTCCGCCCAGGATCGCTGTGACGCCCATGAACAGCACCGTTGCGAGGCACCAGCCGAGGGCGCACGACAATCCCGAAAGGGGCGCGTCGAGCCAGGCGCGTAAACGCCGCGCCGCCTGAGCGGGAGGAACAACCGCAGATTGGATCGCCAAGAAGCCAATTATCGCAGGAGGCGTCTCAAAATGCTCGACAATTGTGACTTTGAAGACCTCCATGTGGGCGGCCCACCCGTCCGGACCTGAGCAACGCGAAGTCCCGTCTAGGTTTCGGAATGCTTGACCTTCGGAAGGGCACGAGAGGTCGGCGTGCTCAATGCCCCACTCTGGTCTTCGCTGCCGGTGTTGACCAAGACATGACACTGGACGAGGCCGATCTGTGGGTTCTTGCCGGAAAGCCGGATTTCGTGAAGGAGTGGTCGGCCCGCGAGCACGAGGCCCGAACCGACCAGCGAAAGCTGCCACAACCAGATCGGGATCTGATGGGCGGGATCGCTGTTCTCGCGCCACAGGACGAGGCCAACAACGAAGACGGCGAACCATGTCCAGTCCGGTCTGGTGAGACCGCGTCGGACGACGCCCAGGACGAGCAGCCCCAGCGTGAGGATCACGACCGCCTCGGGCACGGCGTCCCAGGCGAAACTTCCCCAACCGACCCGGAAAAAGACCAGCGCCGCCGGCGAGACGGAGAACACCAGAGACACGATCAGCAGCCATGCGACCAACGAACGTCGTATGTGACCAGCCGTGACGTCGAGCAGGAACAAGGACACGGCAAGCGCCATGAAGTAATAGTCGAAGAGGTAGCGGTCGAACACCAGGCGGAGGCCCAGCGAGACCGCAAGCAGCGCGATGAGCGGCGTGGGCTCGAGCGCCCCCAGGCCGAGTCGACGAACGGCCCACCAGGCCAGCAGCGCAGAGAGCAGGAGCGGCGTGCCGCGCACCGCCAGGTCGAGCGGTGCACCGTGAAGGGCCAGCCGTCCGATCGCCGTTTGCAGTGGACCCGGCGTCAGGCCTGAGCCGAGCACCACGGTGCGCAGCTGGCTAAGCGACGTGAAGGACAAAAGCAGGAACGAGGCAACGAGAACAGTTCCGACGAAGCCAGCCGCGAATGGGAGCCGCGACCTTCGGGGTGCAATCACGAGCAGGGGCACACCGACCAGCAAGGCGAATTGCTGCGACAGCACCGCCAACGCCACGAGGATCCCGGCGGCCAGCCACCTGCCTCGGCGAGCACACGCCGCCGTAGCGAGAGCGAGCCCCATTGCGATGAGATCTTGCGGGTGGAAGTAGGTCTCCAGGCACATCCAGACGGGCGGCAGAACCGCCAGGACGATCACGGTCAACGGTTCCCACAGGCAGCGGCCGCGGCCGGAGACCCGGAGCCAAGAAACGGCTCCGACTAGGAGCACCAGCCAGCCGACGTAGCTGGCCAGGAGCGTGTCGGTGATGGCGTTGTTCCCGCGCGTCCATCGATCGATGGCGACAAAGGCATGCTGGCAGTGGGGACCGAAGGCGGCCGTCCCTGGGAAGTGTGCGCTCGGCCCAAGATGGATTAGCCCAACGAGCGCACCAGAGAGCACGGGGTAGAGCGGGGCGATGAGCGTGGGAACGGACAGCTGCAGGGAGCCCGATCCTCCGGGCACGAAGGCGCACGAAATCCCGCCGTGTGCGATGGCGAGCGTCGAATACACCGATTCGCCCGCGTCGCCACGACTCGGACCGCCCAGCGCAACAACGATCCCGACGAAGAAGGCCGTGGCAATGCACCAACCCAGTGCGCACCACCAGTTCGAGAGCGGACGAGACAGCGTGTCCGTCCACGACGACGCCCGCCGCAGCGTGGTGTCGGGGGAAGAGTGCGTCATGGGTGTCAGCACCAGAACCAAACTCGCCCGGTCGGGCCGCGCGGCGTCGTGCCAAAGCTATCGCAGCAGGGCCTGCATACACCCGCATTTGAAGGGTGACGAGTAGCCTGGCGCGTCATGGCGCACCAGCGGGTCTCGTAAGCGCGCTGCGTTGCTTGGCGTCCTCATCGGCCTGTGCGCGCTCTTCGGGCTCGCCATCGGCTCGTTCCTGAACGTGGTGATCTACAGGGTGCCGAAGGGCATGTCGGTCGTCTCGCCGCGCTCGGCCTGCCCTTCGTGCGCGACGCCGATCGCTGAGCGGGACAACATCCCGGTGGTGTCCTGGGTCCTCCTGCGGGGTCGCTGCCGGCACTGCCACGAGCCGATCTCGGCCCGGTACCCCCTCGTCGAGCTCGCCTGCGCCGCGCTGTTCGCCGGAACGGCCGCCCGCCTCGGCTACGACTGGGCGCTGCCGGCCTTCCTGGTCTTGTTCGCCGGGCTGCTCGCGCTCTCCGTCATCGACGTCGAGACCCTGTTGCTGCCCAAGAAGATCGTCTGGCCGCTGTCGGTGCTCGTGGGCGCCCTGCTGATCATGGCCGCCGCCGCCACGGGAAAATGGCACGACCTCCTCGTCGGCGTCATCTGCGGTGCCGCCTGGTTCGTGCTGTTTTTCGCCCTGAACCTGGCCAGTCCCCGCCTGCTCGGCTTCGGCGACGTGCGACTGGCCCCGGTTTTGGGTCTGGCGCTGGGCTGGCTGGGCGTGCGCTACGTGTTCCTGGGTTTCTTCGCGGCGAACATCATCGGCGCGGCCATCGGCGTGGCGCTCATCGTCACCCATCGCATGAGTCGACAACAGCAGATCCCCTACGGCGTCTTCCTCGCGGCGGGCTTTGCCGTAGCCGTCTTCACCGGGCCGGAGCTCCTCCGGCCGTTCGTCAACTACTGAGCCGGGATCCCGGACGCGCCAGCGATCAGCGGACGATCTCCATCCGCAATCCCAGCTCGTCCCATTCGGGGTCCATGGGGATCCGGATGGCGCCACGGTGGAAGATCCGACGAGCGGTCCACACGAAGGCGGCGACGTCGAGCAGATGCGACAGCGTTACTCCGGGGAGCTCGGACTCCAATATCCGGACGGACCCCGGGAATTTCACCCGGAGGAGCTCGCGGCGTTCCTCCTGGCCCTTTTCGCTGTGCTTGGACCACTCCATTGGCCGGCCGTCGTTGAGCTCGTAGAAGCAAAGGTCCGAGTGGACCTCGTAGACGCTTCGTTGCCGGAAGGGGGCCATTTCGGCGGCGACCTCGCGATAGCGGGGGAGGAGGGTCATGCTGATCGCATCGAGGTGGTCGGGCAGGAACTCGAGTTCGTCGGTGCTCGACCGCACCGGCGCGCTCTGGATGGAGGAGCCGCGCTTGGCGCCGAGCAAGGCCCGCGCCTCGCGGTCGCACGTCCGGCCTCCGGCGGCCGCGATGTCGAGGTATCCGACGGGCGCGTTCAGCGCGATTGCCGCGTAGGTGGGCCGCTGGTCAAGCACGTCGGCAAAGGGGGAGATGAGCTGAGGCTCCTCGGGCGCGAAGACCGTCCCCTGCAGTTTGGCCGGCGCAACGAGCCAGGCCGGTCCGCAGGGCGTCACCCCGGCGACGACTGAGTACGGAAGGTCGGGGCCGTGCCGAGCAGCGGTACCGATCACGCCGTCGCCAACGAGGGGCGCTGCCCCACGAGCCGACTGAGTTCCTTCGGATGCGTGGTGATGGACAGCGCGTCCTCGTAGTCGATGATCTGGGCCAGCACGAGGTCGGCCAGGCTTGATTCGAGGGAGCACATGCCCTCGGCCTGCCCGGTGGTGATGAGGTTGGGGAGCTGATGGGTCTTGCCCTCTCGGATGATGTTGCGCACCGGGTGGTTGGCAATCAGGATCTCGAAGGCGGCGACCATGCCCCCGCCGATGCGCGGCACGAGGCGTTGCGCGATGACGGCACTGAGGGAGGATCCGAGCTGGACTCGGATCTGGTCCTGTCTCCAGGCCGGGAAGACGTCGATGATGCGGTCGATGGCCTGCGACGTGTCGTTGGTGTGCAGGGTCGAGAACACGAGGTGCCCGGTCTCGGCCAGCGTCAACGCGAGCTGGATGGACTCGAGGTCGCGCATCTCACCCACGAGGAGGACGTCGGGGTCCTCGCGCAAGGCCGAGCGCAGGGCCCGCTCGAAGGAGGGGCTGTCCGTGCCGACCTCACGCTGGGTGATGGCAGAGAGTCCGTGCTCGTGCACGTACTCGATGGGGTCCTCGATGGTAAGGACGTGCACCGCCCGCGTCTCGTTGATGCGGGAGATCACGGAGGCCAGGGTGGTGGACTTTCCGGATCCCGTCGGACCGGTGAGGAGCACCAGGCCACGAGGGAGTCGGGCCAACCACTCGGCCACGGGGGGCAACCCCAGCTCCTCGAAGGTCGGGATGTCGGAGGGGATCATCCGGAGGGCGAGCGCGGTCTGCCCCTTCTGCGTGAACGCGCTGCCACGGAGGCGAGCCCGGTCGAGGTAGCTGAAGGAGAAGTCGACGTCCTTGTGGTCGTCGAGCGTGGCCTCCTGCTCCGGGGTGAGCATGACCCGCACGATCTGGTCGATCTGCTCACCGGTGAGGACAGGAGCGTCCTCCAGCGCGGTCAGCTTGCCGTCGACCCTGATCCGCGGCTTGGATCCCGTCGCCAGCAACAGGTCCGAGCCCTGCCGGTCCCAAAGGATCTGCAGCCACGGAGAGATCGCATCTATGTTCGCGCTCTTCATCGTTTCCCCTCTCTTCGCCCTCTACCCAATTCGATCGTGAATGCCAAAGTGCCCGGCCCAGCGGGCCGGGCACTTTGGGTTCACTTCATTCAGCCGAACAGCTGTGTGCCTGAATCAATCAGGTAACAGCGTTGCAGCCGGTGTTGGTGCCCTGGCTGTCGTAGTTGACGGCCGTCGCACCGGTGACGCCAACGTAGACGTCACCGGCAACCGCGCCGCCGGGAGCACCCGTGTCACCGCTCAGGAGCACGACGTAGTGCGGGTTGTTAGCCGCCTGGTGCAGCATCGAACCGTAGGTCGTGCCACCGGTACCGGTCAGCTCGGCCGTCGTGGTCGGAGGAGCGTTGTTGGTGTTGCCCGGCGCGTTCTCGTACGCCGCAACAGCGATCTCGTACGACTTGCCGTCGGACTGGCACGCAGCCTGGGCGCTCTGGCCAGTCACGCCACTCAGGGCGAAGATGACCGTTGCGGCAAGGATGCCGAGGACCACGATGACGATCAAGAGCTCGATCAGGGTAAAGCCCGGCTCGAGCTCTACACCCTCACGACGCGCCTTCATCTCGCGTATTTGCCTAATCATTGCGGGACTACCGCCTTTCAGTTTGGGCAGCCAGAAGCCATCTAGCTGCTACGTGACTCCCTCGCCAATCGGGAGAGAATGAAACGTACCATTTGCGACTTCGTGATCGCAAGAGCAGCGAAGTCACTTTCTAGTGCTTGACGTGCAATTTTGTATCTGTTGTGGTGTTAGATGTTGCGTTCAACACAGCACTCGTATTATCGGCCTGCTCGAACGCATTCTTTAGCCATATCGCCGCCTGGAGCTTTCCCCCTTTGTCGGTCCATTGTGATTCGGCTTATTGAACCTTTACCTGGTGGTAAATGCCGTACATGGCAGAGACCAGCGCCACCGCGACGAAGCCGACGATGACCCCCATGAAGATGATGACGGCAGGCTCGAAGAGTCCGGTGAACCGCTTGATCTTCACGTCCAGCTCTCTGTCGTAGAAGGTCGCCGCCGTGGCGAGCTGCGCATCGAGCGTTCCCGTTTCCTCACCAACCCGGAACATCTGGCGGGCCGCCCCAGGGAAGAGTCCGGTCCGGGCCAGTGGTTCCGCGAGACCTTGACCCTCCATCATCTCCTCGCGGACGGTGTTCAGGCCCGACCGGTAGACGGCGTTGTTCGAGGACTCTGCGGTGACCCGCAGGGCGTCGGGCAGCGCTACGCCGGCACGGATCATGGAGGAGAGGATCCGGCAGATCCGCTCGATGATGGCGGTCCGGACCATGTCGCCCAGGACTGGCATCTTGAGGATGATCGAGTCGATCCGTGCCTTGCCAGCCCGGGAGCGCCGCATCGCGATGGTGCCGACGACGACGACGACGATTCCCCCCAGGATCGCCCACCACCAGGTGCTTACGAAGTTCGACGCGCTCAGCAACATGCGCGTCGGAAGCGGAAGCTGCGCGTTGAACGACTTGAAGAAGGTCACGAACTTCGGCATGACGAAGGTGGCCAGGACGACCACGACCACGATCGCCATGCAGGCCACGACAGCCGGGTAGATCATCGCGCTGGTGATCTTCCCCCGCGCGTCGATGTCGCGTTCGATGTAGTCAGCCAGCTGGTCCAAGACGACGTCGAGGTTTCCGGTCAACTCGGCCGAGGTGAGCATGCCGACGTAGTAGTTGGGGAACGCCTCGGGATGCGCGGCGGCGGCCGACGCGAAAGTGTCGCCGGCCTGGACCCGGTCGATCATGTCGAGTAGCGCCCTTTGCAGCAACTTGTCCGGAGTCTCCTCCGCGATCACCTCCAGCGCCTCCATGATGGGGATGCCCGCCTTCACGAACACGCTGAGCTGGCGCGAGAAGTGCATGACGTCCTTGCGGCCCACCAGCTTCTTGGTGACCTCGAACTGGAGGATGCTCCGCCGCTCCGCGACGTCTACCGTCTGGTATCCGCGTTCGAGCAGGGCCAGGTGGGCCGCGCTGCGCGAGGCCGCCGTCTCGGTGCCGGTGATCTTGTTCCCGGACTCGTCCACCGCGCTGTAGCGGTACTTTTCCATGGCTTTCCGTCCTCGCCTAGAGGGAGTAGATGCTGCGGATGACTTCGGAGATCGTGGTGACGTCCTCGGTGACCAGACCGACGGCCTCTTGCCGAAGAGTGCGCATTCCTTGCTTGACCGCGAGTCGCCGTAACTCGTCCTGAGTGGCCCAGCCGACGATCAATCGCTTGATCTCCGGCGTCATCTGCAGGAGCTCGTAGACACCGATCCGGTCCTGGTAGCCGGTGCCTCCGCAGAAGTTACAACCGGTGCCTTGGGTGAACTCCGTCTTCGGTTCACCACCGCTTTCCTCGTAGAACGCCATCTCCTCGCTGGTCGGGGTGTAGGCGGTCTTGCACGATGGGCAGATGCGCCGGACGAGGCGTTGACCCACGATCGCGATGACCGAGGAGGCGATCAAGAAGGACTCGATCCCCATGTCGAGGAACCGGTGGAGAGCCGAGACGGAGTCGGTGGCGTGGAGCGAGGAGAGCACCAGGTGACCGGTGAGTGCGGACTGCGTGGCGATGCGGGCCGTCTCGACGTCTCGGATCTCGCCGACAAGGATGACGTCGGGATCCTGACGCAGGATCGACTTGAGGCCAGTGGCGAAGGTCAGCCCAGCCTGTTCGTTCGTCTGGATCTGGTTGATCGACGGGAACACATACTCGACTGGGTCCTCGATCGTCATCACGTTACGGGTGGGATCGTTGACTTGGGTCAGAGTGGCATAGAGCGTGGTGGTCTTGCCGCTTCCCGTGGGGCCGGCGCACAGCACCATCCCGAAAGGAGCCTTGACCAGGTTCGAGAACGTCTGGTGGGTGTCGTTGGGCATGCCGAGGTCGTGCAGGCGCAGCACCGAACGGTTCTTGTCCAGGACCCTCATGACGCACTTCTCGCCCCAGATCGTGGCGGCTGTCGAGACCCGGACGTCAGTGTCCTTGCCGTCGATCTGGGCGGTGAGCTGGCCGTCCTGAGGACGGCGCCGCTCGACGATGTTCATGCCCGCCATGATCTTGATCCGGCTGACCAGGCCCACTCCCATGGCGGCCGGGAGCATGAGGATCTCCTTGAGCGCACCGTCGATGCGGAAGCGCACCTTGACCACGTCCTGGGAGGGCTCGATGTGCACGTCCGAGGCCCGGTCCCGCTTGGCCTGGGTGAGGATGCGGGTGACGACCTGCACGATCGGCGCGTCGTCGGCCACCACCTCGGGTGCAGCTTGTGTCGTGTCGGTGGTGCCCTTCCGGATGCCCTCGACCGCCTCGAAGGCCTCCACGAGCCGGTCGACGCCGCCGATGGCCCGGTAGTTGCTGTCGATGGCCCACTGGATGTCTGAGTCGGGAGCGAGGACGAAGCGGATCGGGTGCTCGCTCGACTGCATGAGGAGCGCTCGGACGCTCACCGACGGCTGATCGGGGACGGCCACGTGTAGGCCGTCGTCGTCGAGCTTGATGGGTACCGCCATGTGCTCGCGCACGATCTCTTCGGGGATCATTGCGAGGGCCTCTGGCTGGGGATTGTCACGGCGGAGGTCGACGACGGGCATGTGCAGCAGATCAGCGAGGAAGAGCGTCAGTTCCCTCTGGTTCAACGCCCCCATGCCCACGAGGGTCTCGCCGATCCTCTTGCCGGTCTCCTCCTGGATGACCAGCGCCTGCGCCACTTCGTCCTCGCTGACCAGGCCACGTCGGACCAACAGCGATCCGAACGGTTCGGAGTTGGTGGCGTGGCGAGGCCGGTTCTCGGGCTCGTCGACGGCGATCGCCGTGGACAGACCCCCCGCGTCCGGCTCGAGCGACGAGCCGTTCCCCACGAGGTCGTTGGTGTCTGGTGCCGCCTTGTCCTTGCGTCCGAGTTTCAACGGAATTCCTGACTGTCTGAACGGCGCCCGTCCGGACGCACGCGGTCGATGTGAACCGCCGTCACCGGGTAGGTCGCCAAACCCCGGCGGCTCATACGAGGCTCACCTCGCTCGAGACGAAACACGCTCGTCCGTCATACCTTCGGCACAAGCTCCCACCGGGTTTAGGTGGGAACGACGCATAAGCTCGCCTTTCGGCTGATCAGCCGGCGCGCTGACGTCATCGATGACCGGCGCCCCATTCTCGGGCTCGCTACAGCTCGCCGTTTCGCCCATTTCGCTCCTTGAGCGGACCGCCTCCGCCGGAGAAAAATTGATCCCGGACTTCACGGACCTGAGAGGTCTTCCCAATGTGCCAGGGGTTAGCGACGATTTCGGTCGCAGTTGCGTCGCAGTTGTGTCGCCGTTGCGCTACTTGCTCATCCGAAGGCCACCCGACACCGCCTCTGTGGCCGACATCAGGCGTTCTCGCCGAGCGCGGAGGCGGCGCGAAAACGACGGATCAACAATTTATTGCGAGTCGCGTCAGGAGAAGTCAGGACCTCCGCGCTGGACGTCCCACAAGTGATGGCAGACCTCGTGGGCGTTGCGTTGCACGACATCGAAGGCACCGATCTGTCCCGCTTCTGGATGCGACGTCACGGCGTCTTGCGGTGCTTCCATCGCGGCGTCCCGCCAATCGTGTGCCGCCGCGATCAAGGCGATCAGACCCACCATCGGAGACAGAGCGTCGTAGGAGCGAACCTGGGCGACGACATTCTCGTCCCAGGTGGGAACCCCGAATGACGGGTCTGCGCTGATCGTCCACAGGCGTTCGGTTCCGAACCGCAACACGTCGACCGTGTGCCACACATAGCGGCTGGCCGACCACAGGCCGGGCTGTACGGGCTGGGCCGGATCGACACGTGAAAGGACCTCTCCGAAAACGCCCACCCCGTGCACGCACTGCCCGATCAGGATGTCGTAATCGGCTTCTTCCCAGTCGAAGCGGCACTCGGCGCACCGTCCCTGCCGCGTCCCCCACTCGTCCGGTGCCGTCGGGGTGTCACTGCTCATGCTTCGCGACTTCGAGCGTTCCCCATGTGCCAGGCAGCGCAGAAGTCGCAGCGGTACACCGTGAGCTCAGCCCCCGATTCCAGGCGCCGTTCGTCGGCCATGGCCCAGGCGTCCTTCTCGGAGGCGTAGGCGGTCTTCGGCGTCCCGTTGGCACGCCAATGGGCACCGAGGCTCGGCCCGCGCGCACTCGATGGGTCACGTCGTGACGGTCTTCGATGTATGCGCGGGGCCATGGCGCTCCATTGTGACGTCCGCCGGCCGTTCCCAACCTCCACCGGTGATCGACATCGCTCCTGAGGCTCGTCCCGACGCGCCATGGTTCGACGGAGGGGGAAAAGGGTCGAACCGGGCGCGTCAGGACACGGCTCATCCTACGGGCAGGTCGGCGCCCACGCAGCGGGAACCGGGAAGCGGCGGGGGACTGGTCCACCAGTCGGGCGAGCCCGGACGGCTGTGCGATGGAGTCTCGTTGGCCTTGCTCGAAAGGCTCTGCAACGATGAAGACATGGCCAAGACCGTGATTGTGAAGTTGACCGACGACCTCGATGGGGGCGACGCGGAAGAGACGGTGCTCTTCGCGTTGGACGGTCGGTCCTACGAGATCGACGTCAACGCCGCCAACGCTGCTCGGCTCCGTGGAGCCCTCGGGCCTTTCATCGAGAAGGCCCGGGTGCGCGGGGCAGGGCGAACGCACAGCCGCCACGCTCGACCCGGCGGGCACCGGCCGATCAGACGATGTACTCAAAGTTGAAGAATGAGGAGAAGTCTCGTTTTCGGGCCTGGGCCAACATGGCGACGGCCCGCCGGATCAGCGACGCTCGGGTCCAGAGTTGGGTCGCCGCCGGCCGGCCGTAAAGAAGTGACAGGGCGCGTCGGAAAGAGGACCCGTTCGACGCGGCTGGTCCTACAGACCGAGGACGCCGTAGGTGTTGCAGAGCCCCATGGCGTCGATCAGCAGGAACGCCGACACGATGGCGAGCACGAATGGCATCTTCCAGCGCCGTCCCTCGCGGCTGCTGGCTGGCGGCATGTACCAGAGCGGAAGGGGAGCGGCGAAGCGGGCCAGGTGGACACTGATGGGCATCGCATCCTCCGACAGGGGCGCGCCCGGATCGGCGGCCAGTGCCAGTTCGGTCAACTCCTCATCGGAGAACGCATCGTCGGAGTAACCACCATCTTCCATGTCCGACAGACTACTTTCTCTCCTGGTCGAACAGGTCTGAGAGGACCGAGGGAGGTCGTCTGATGGCCGACGAGCATGGTGGGACCTCGGTGCCGACGGAAGGTCCGCCGGACCTCGGGTGGCACCCGCCGGGAGCGAACCCCAGTACGCCGGGGTGGTATCCCTCCGGGTCCAATCCGAACGCGCAGGTCTACTGGGACGGGCAGCACTGGATCCGCCAGCGGCACTGGAGCGTCAACGGCTGGGCCGAGGAGGATGTCGCACCCCGGGCCTCTCCGGTGGCGACTACGGCCACGGCGCCGCGGCTGTCAGGCAACCCCTACTCGCAGCCCGCGCACGCGAAGCCGAGCTCAGGCCCGGCCACGGTGAGCCTCGGCATCCTGCTCATGATGGCGAGCGGGATCGCGCTCATGTACGGCTCGGTGGGCTCTTGGGTGCGCGTGACGGGCTCGGTGGGCGGCCTCCCTGTTCTCCACGCCTCCATCAACGGCACCGACCCTGCTGTCACCACCCTCATCGGGATCAACGGGTACGTGACCTTCATCGGCGGCATCGTTCTGCTCGTGTTCGCCGGGCTGGCCATGACGAACAACGACATGCTGTTGGCGATTCTGACCACCGTCATCTCGGCCGCGGTCCTCGTGTTCGCCATTTACGACATGTTCAGGATCGTGCAGAAGATCTCGAAGGTGACCACGCTGGCGGGTTCGAGCGTCAGCGTGGGCTGGGGCCTGATCACGGTGCTGAGTGCAGCGGTCCTGGTTTTCGTGATCTCGCTGCTCAGGCTGGCCTCTCGATAAACGAACGACGCGGAGGCTGCTGGGAGGCGACTCCAGCAACCCCCGCGTCGGGGAATGATTGGTTGGGCGATCGTCGGGGCCGACGACTACTGCGGGGGGCCCGACGACTACTGCGGGGGGCCCGACGACAGCTGGACGGTAGCCGTGTGGGTCTGACCGGAGCTGTCGGACCATCCGATCGTGACCTTGTCGCCCGGGTGGTGCTGGCCCATGGCATTGGTGAGGTCGTCGGACGAGCTGATCGTCTTGCCACCGAGCGAGGTAATCACGTCGCCCTGGGCCAGCCCGGCCTCTTGGGCGGGACCGTTGGTGACGACGCCGGCGACCGAGGCGCCCGAGGTGGAGGACCCCGTGTTCCCCGTGTTGCCGGTGTTGCCGCTGCCACCGAAGAAGCCACCGATCCCACCGCCGTTGCCGCCGCTGCCGCCGCTGCCGGTGCCGCCGGTGCCCGACGGGCTGATCTCGACGCCAAGGAAGGCGGTCTGCCCGATGTGCACGGTGGACGACGCCGACCCGGCCTCGATGGCGCGGGCGATGGAGAGTGCGGTGTTGATGGGGATGGCGAAGCCCTGGGTTCCCTGCGACTGGTCGTTGGACTGGAACGAGAAGCCGGCGGAGGCGGCGGTGTCGACGCCGAGCACCTGTCCCGAGGTGTCGACGAGCGCCCCGCCCGAGTCACCAGGCTGTATGTCGGCGTTGGTCTCAATCAGGCCGCTGAGCTCCTCCGAGGTGCCGTCGCCGTCGTCGCTGGCGGTGATGGACTGGTTGAGCGCGGTGACCGTACCGCCGGCCGCGCTCGGCGTGCCGCCCGTGCCGCCGGCGTTCCCGATGCCGACGATCTGCTCACCGACGGAGGCATTGGACGAGTCACCAAGGGTTGCCGTCTGCAGACCGGAGGCGTTGTGCAGCTGCAGCACCGAGATGTCCTTGGTGCGGTCGTAGCCGACGACGCTGGCGGTGTAGGTCTTGTGGTTGCCGACGTCGGTGACGCTGATGCTGGTGGCGCCGTCGATGACGTGGTTGTTGGTGAGGATCACCCCGTTGGAGGAGATGACGATGCCGGTCCCAGCGGCTTGTTCCTGTTGGTAGCCGAGGGTCGTATTGATGTCGACGAGGCCGGGGTCGACCTTGTTGGCGATGGCGTTGACGTCACTCGGGCCCGAGGAGTTGGACGAGCCGGAGCTGCCGGAGCCCGAGTTCCCGGAGTTACCCGAATTTCCCGGGTTGCCGAAGAAGCCCCCTCCACCGGAGGAGTTGCCCGAGCGGGGCGGCACGTGCGTGGAGTTCGACGTGGGGGAGAGCGCCTGCGGGTTCCCGTTGGTCCAGGCGGCGTGGCCGATACCGACACCCGCAGCCAGGACGGCGAGCGCCGCGGCGCCGACCAGGAGCCCGTTACGGACGCGGTGGTCCTCCTTGGCGCCCGCAGTGGACTGGGGTGCTGGCGGGGCCGACCACATCGGAGCGCCCGGGTCGGTGGCGTGAGGCCCATAGGGAGCCTGGGCCGGCTCACCGAGCCTCGGGTTGCCGGCAAGCGCGCCCAGGGCGTAGGTGCCCTGGGGAGGTGTGTTGCCGCCCTGGGGAGGGGTGAAGCCCTGAGGAGGGGTCGTCTCCTGCGAGAGCCCGACGGGCGGGGTGTCGATCCGCTGCGGGAGCGGCTGTGCCTCCGCCGTCGGCTCGGGAGTCGTGGCCGGAAGGGGGATGGCCTGGCCGATGGTCTCGGAAGGCGAGCTCGCTGCCGTCTCTGGCTCGGTGCCCTCGACGGGCTCGCCGGTCGGCTGGTCGTTCCGGTTCTGGTCCTCTGTCATCTGGGGTCCTCCGTCTGAGTCCCGAGCGATCGGGGTTCTCTTTTACGGCTTCCATTGGACCAGCTGGGTCTGTACGCCGGGTCAGAGAAAGTTATGACTCGGATAAATGTTGTCTGTGGGGCTCGATCCCAGTGCGCTTTTGATCCTGGATTGATCTCTGACGGGTAATTCCCGCCTCCATCCGACGTTGCAAGCAGCCGAACGATGCGTGTCGCATTGGTTGGGCTGGCGGCGTGCGCCGCGTGTCGGCAGCCCAAATGGCGACCCGGCCCGGGTCTACGCTGGCGCCAACGGCCTGTGTCATGGGGAGGTCTCGTGGAAACCGCCATTTTCGACGCTGACAGCCATCTCATGGAGACGCCCGGGTGGTTGGGTGAGTTCGCCGACGAAGGAGTCCGCGACCGGCTCGCGCCGTTTGCGCTCGACGGCGCCGGAGCGGGTGCCGCAGAGTTGATGGCCAGCTTGCCGGACCTCTGGGAGTCCCACCGGCAACAGGAGATCGGTCCCGAGGTCCTGAAGGGTCCGAAAGGATGGATGGCCCCCGGGGCCCTCGATACCGAGGTGCGCTCCCGCGTCCTCGATGCGCTCCAGATCGACGCCCAGCTGGTCTTCCCGACCTTCGCCCTGGTCCACTTCTCCCGGAGCGAGGATCCCGAGGTGCTCTACGGCGGTGCGGAGGCCCTCAACCGGGCGATGGCCGCCTTCTGCGCGCCCGACCCCCGGCTCAACGCCGTCGGCTACCTGCCGCTCAACGACCCCGCCCGCGCCGTCCGGACACTGGAGCAGGCGCTCGAGACCGGTGTGGCCGCGGTCTGGGTCCCCTCTGACGCTCCGGGGGACTTTTCGCCCACCCATGTGGACATCGACCCCGTGTGGGCCCGCTTGGCCGAGGCCGGGGTGCCCTTCGTCCTCCATGTCGGGGGCGGCAAGCTCCTGCCGAAGGCCTTCCACAATAACGGCCGCCCTCGCACCAAGGACTGGCTCGGCGGCGGAGAGAACCTGCGCTCCAAGGACTTCCCGGTGCTCCACCACTCGCCCGAGCGCTTTCTCGCTTGCATGGCGCTCGACGGGGTCTTCGAGCGTCACCCGGGACTGCGCGGCGCGGCCATCGAACTGGGCGCGACCTGGGTGCCCGGCCTCTTGCGTAACGTCGACCATGCTCTGCGCTCTTTCTCCCGGTTCGAGCCCGTCCTCCAGGAGCTGACGCTCCTGCCGTCGGAGTACCTCCGCCGCCAGGTGCGTTTCACCCCCTTCCCCTTCGAGGACACCGCGTGGTTGCTCGAGCAGTGCGGACCGGACCTCTTCATGTTCTCGACGGACTACCCGCACCCCGAAGGTGGGAAACGACCCTTCGAGGCCTTCGGTGACGCCGTGGCGGGTTTCGGAGAGTCGACCCGCGAGCGATTCTTCTGGCGGAACGGGGCCGAGCTCCTCGGTCTGGCCTAAACGACGAGGAGAAACGACGTGACAACGGCTCGACCTACGACGCTCAGGGTGGAGCCCGTGGCCGGCGCGCTCGGCGCATCCGTGACGGGCATCGACCTGCGCGAGGTCTCGGAGCCGGCCCAGCTGGATGAGCTGCGCCGCGCGCTGGCCCATCATCTCGTCGTCTTCCTGCCCGAACAGGACCTCGGCCTCGACGACCTCGAGCGCGTGACTGATCTGCTCGGCGGCCGTGACGTCACGCCATTCGTCGACCCGCTCGAAGACCGGCCCTACGTCATCCGGGTCATCAAGGAGCCGACCGACGTCTTGAACTTCGCCAACGTGTGGCACAGCGACCTGAGCTACCTGCCCGCCCCGCCGGCCTACACGTTGTTGCACGCCTGGGAGGTTCCGGACCACGGAGGCGACACGGTGTGGTCGAACCAGTATCTCGCCTACGGGACCCTGTCGGACGGGCTCAGGACGATGCTCGACGGGTTGAGGGCGGTCCACTCGGCCGGCATGGCGTACGGCACCGGCGGCCTCCTCGACCAGTTCAAGGACTTCACCTCCATGGCGATCGCCCCATCCCCCGCGGCCTACTCGGAAGAGGTCCATCCCGTCGTGGCCGTCCATCCGGTCACCGGTCGGCGGGCTCTCTACGTCAACCCGGTCTACACCACCCGGTTCGAGGGGTGGACAAAGGAGGAGTCAGCGGCGCTGCTGGCGCATCTGCATCGCAACAGCATCAACGAGAACTTCACCTGCCGCCTGCGCTGGTCGGTCCATACGCTTGCCATTTGGGACAATCGCTGCACAATGCACAACGCACTCAACGACTATTCGGGCGTGCGGCGCGAGATGTACCGGACCAGCGTGAAGGGCACCGCGCCCCTCGGAGTGGGCGACTGAGGACCTTGGCCCGTGTGCGTGGTCGGCGCCAAGATGGCGGCGACCGGCCGCTGTCAGAAAGACCGTGGCCGGCCCGAGACCGGGGCCAAGCCCCAATGACAGCGGCGGCCCGCCCCCCGTTGTGGGAGCCGCTTCACGTGCGCGGGCGCCTCAGCCGAGAGCGCGTGGTGGATCGCCAGGCCCAGATCGCCCGCCTGTGCCTCGGTGCCGCGCACCTCGAGGCGCCACTCGTAGTCGGCGCCTTCCAGCGCACCGTCCGTGCTGACGATGGCCGCATCCGGGCAGGCTCGACGGGCCACGGAAAGGAGCTCGAAGCGAGCGTCATAGGGGTCACGACCCGAATGACGGAGACGCAGGGCGCCCGTCATTCGGGGGGACTTGATCACGACCACCCACGTCGAGCCCTGGCGACACAGGTAGAGGGTGGCGCAATCGCTGGCCTTCGCGTCAGCGGGCACTTTGGAGCGGTTTGTCGGTTCCATCGGTCACCGAGTTGCCAGCACTCGAACCGGGGGGTTCTCGTCGCCGTCCGTCGGCCGATGGAGAGACTGGTCTCTGTCGACGCGTGAAAGGTGCATCGTCAGCCAGTGTGCCTATCTGCGCACTCCGGCACTAGTGCCTTATTTCCCTACTGGTGCGGCCCCAGATCTCCGGACACACAACACGGAACCCATCTCGTTATGGTGGCGACCGTGACCGGCGACAATGTCCGGGCCGCCGCCGAGTTGTGCGAGCGGACCCTCGAGCCGGCCATCGGTGCCGACTGGAGCGTTCCGGTTCCAGGACTCGAGTTCACCGTGGCCTCGGTGGTGGCGCATGCCGCCGAGCGTCCGCTGTGGTATTCGGTCGACATGTGGAGCGGGCGGGAGAACGCGGCCTTCGAGGTGACGGTCCTCGTCGATGCCTCCAATTCGAGCTTGCTGACCAGCCTGCTGGCGGCGTCCCGCGCGCTCGCGGCGGGGGTCGACGCGGCCCCGGCGGAGACGCGGGGGTTCCATCCTTTCGGGTCGCCGGACCCCTCGGGTTTTGCGGCGATGGCGTGCGCCGAGCTGCTCGTGCACGGCGACGACGCCGCCCGCGGCCTCGGCATTCCGTTCACCCACGATGTCGCACTCGCCGCAGCCGTTCTGGCCCGGCTGTCCCCCTGGCACACCGTAGGCCCCGACGACGACCCCTGGCGCTTGCTGTTGTGGGCCACCGGGCGGATCGAGCTGGTCGGCCGCGTGCATCAGAGCTCCTGGCGCTGGCACTGCCGGCCACTCTCTGAATGGGATGGCAGCCCACCGTGAGAGGAGCGGGCGCGAGTCCGCAGAGAACTCGCCGACGCCGTACGGCTCGCTTCTGGGCGGTGGGTGAAGTATCAGGGACTGGTCATTCGATCGCCTAGGCCGAATGGACCATTTCTGATCGGACCCAAACGACCGACAATCCGTGCGTGGGCAGGAGCGCGCTGCTAGCAGACCGCAGGTCGTCGGCGGCACTTTCCGCGCCACAACGGCTGGGCCGACCGATCGCTGGATTGGTCGGCACGGCGGTGCTGGGGGCCAGCGGTTCCGCCCTGTTGGCTCTGGCCAGCGACCTCCCCGCCTCGCCGTTCGGGCCACACGCAGGTGGCCTCTGGCCCTTCGCTGGCGCGGGTGCCGCCCCGTCTTGGGAGGGTCCGGTGACTCCAGGGTGGGCCGACCCAGCGAACAGCGGTCCCGGGGTGCCCTCAGGGCATCTGCTGGTCCTGGCTGCTGCCCTCGTCGGTGTCGTGCTCCTGGTGACCGCGTGGCTCCGTCTTTGGCGTGCGGTGCGGGCTGATCCGGGACTTGGGTTCCGCGACCTGTGGTGGGTGCTGGCCGCATGGACGGCGCCGTTGCTGTTCGCAGCCCCATTTGCCAGCCAGGACGTCTGGCTCTACGCGGCCCAAGGCAAGCTGGTGGCCTCAGGGTCAAGCTCGGCGAGCCCGCTCCGTCTCCTCGGCCATTCGATCTGGCTCTCCGGCGTCGATCCGAGGTATCGAACTGGTCCCTCAATCTACGGGCCGAGTGCCGTCGATCTCTCCGCTTTCTTCGCGACGGTCTCGGGCGGGCATCCCTGGATCGCGGTCGAATGCTGGCGACTTGCCGTCATTGCCGCTCTGGTGCTGTGCTCTTGGGGCGTCGCGCGGGTTGCCGCCGCTCGCGGCGCCAACCCCGTCGAAGCAGTGGTCGCGGGCGTCGCCAATCCCGGGGTGCTCATCCTCCTCGTCGGCGGTATCCACAACGAGGCGGTCATGATCGGACTGATCGTCGCCGGAATCGCCCTCGCGGTGACGAAGCAACCGTGGTGGGCGCTCGCAATGGCTGCCGTCGCTGTGAGTGTCAAGGCGCCCGCCGCGCTCGCCGTGTTGGCCATCGCCTGGTGGTGCTGGAAAGAGTCCTGGCCCCGACGTGCCGTGGCGATGGTGGCCAGTCTCGCCTTGACCGTCGGCCTACTGGCGGTGACCGGGTTCGGCAGCGGCGGCGGGTTCAACTGGCTCAAGTCTGCTTCGCTCGGTACCGTCGCCAGTTCCTTCTCGGTGCTGCGTCTCGCCGGAATCACCGCATCGGGGCCGGTGAACCTGGCGCAGCTCGTGGGAATCCTGGCGGCCGTCGTTCTGGTCCTCTGCGCGCCACGCGGAAGGAGTTGGGTCGGCGCGCTCGCCGTGGGCTTGGCGGTGATGGCGCTCTGTGCTGCCAATCCACAGCCCTGGTACTTGCTGTGGGCGCTCCCCGTAGTGGCGTGCACCCTCGGCAACGGTGGCGTCCAGCGCGCCGCAATCCTGGTCTTGTGTGCCATGACGGCCTGGAGCGTGCTGCCCTTTGGCGTCCTCGTCTGGTTTGCCGGGATCATCGCCCTCGCGGCGATGTGGATCCGTTGGCTGCCATTGTGGGAGGGGCTCGACCTGCTCCCACGAGCTCGCTCTACGGCCGCCGGCGACCGAGCTGTTGACGGAGGACGCGGCGCTACGGTCTGAGGGTTACTCCTTGGGACGACGGCCTTCGGTTTCTGCCCGGAGGCTCTCCCTCGTCGCGCTGAGCCCCCGGGTGCTCTGGGTCGTCGGGTTCGCGTCCGCTGCGGCCCTCGCGCTCTGCCTCGCATGGCTCTCGCACCAACCCCAGATGGACCTTCAGGTCTACCGGATGGGTGGCGAGCACGTCTTTGGTTCGGGTCTGTATTCCTCTGAGATCACCGTTCAAGGGCGGAGTCTCCTCTTCACCTATCCGCCATTTGCCGCGGTCCTGTTCTGGCCACTTTCGGGCCTCTCGACCTTTATCGGTCAGATCACCTGGGATGCCCTGAATCTCGCCGCACTCGCTGCATTGATCGTCGTGAGCATCGCTGCTGCTCGAGCCCGTACGCCAGTCCGTACGGACTGGCGTACCGCCCTCCTCCTACTGGCACCCATGGGATTGCTCTTGTACCCAGTTCGTATCGACCTCGCCCTCGGACAGATCAACATCATGTTGACGCTCATGATCGTCGCTGATTTGACGATGGGCGTCCGTTGCCGAGGTCGGAACGTGCCCCGCGGTGTCCTCGTCGGTCTCGCGGCGGCGATCAAACTCACGCCGCTCGTTTTCATCGCCTATCTGGTCGTGTCCCGCCAATGGCGAACTGCTCGGAACGCGACGTTCAGCTTTGTGGCGGCTACCGGCGCGATGTTCGCCGTGGATCCGCGCGGATCATGGCTGTACTTCACCAAGGACGCCCTCGATGTGGGGCGAATCGGCAATCGCCAGCTCTTGGGCAACCAGTCGCTGCGCGCCGCAATCACCAGAGGGCACGTGGCGCTCTCGAGCTGGCATGTCGCTCTCGTCTGCATCTTGCTCTTATGTGTCGGGGTCACACTCGCGGCCGCCGCCTACCGCCGGTCGTCGGCCCTCCTCGCGGTGCTCATTTGCGCGGCGACCGGGTTGATGCTCTCGCCGATTTCGTGGACCCATCACTACGTATGGATCGTTCCGGTCTTGATTTGGCTCGTTGCCGGTGTGGATCGACCGGCCAGAGGCGAGCGGTGGGCGCTGGCGGCTGCGCTGCCTTTCGTCGTGATGCTGCCGTTCACCTCCAGGGGCTCGGGCGTGCTCTGGTACGTGCGCGCCAACATCTACGTAATCGCAACCATGGCCTTCATCACCTTGATCGCGATCATGCTCTCACTCAGAGGTCACGCAACTGTTCACCGTCGCGAAGGAGTCGGCGAAGGCCGGGTGATCAACGTGACGGTCAAGGAGCCTGGCGCAAGGTGACCGTCACGTGGCGGACGGTCGGCGGCAGTTTGACCGTGCCAGTGGCCTCGTCGACGGTGCCCGAGGAGGTGGACGCGACGTTGCCGATGAACGAGGGCAGCTGGAAGAGCACCGGACCCGCCGGTGCCGTTCCGTGCAGCGTCAGGGAGATCGATCCGGCGGCGGAGGTCATCGTGATGCCGATTCGTCGGCCGCCCGAGGTGGGGAAGTTGGAAACCGTGATCGGCGTGCCCCCGCGCAGCCAGGTTGGCGGAACACCGCGGCCCACGAGCAACGTTCCGCCGGCCTGCTGGGCGACCAGGGAGTCAAGCAGCACCTTGTTGGCGCCGGCCATGCCCCAGGCGTGCGGTGACGACCCTTGGCCCGTGGCGGGATGGCGGCCGACCCAGGGTGTGGCGTGGTCGGGGGCGCTCGAGCTCTCCCACCACGAGAAAGGACCGCTCTGGCTGTTGGCGATCATGAACTCGTAGTCGAGGATTCCCTGATCGCGGTGTTTCGTACTCTGCAGTCCAGCCGCACCGTTGGCTGCGTCGTAGGCGCTCGAGTAGTAGTCGCCGGGGAACCCGCCGGTGGTGTCGGGCGGGAGCACCCCGCGCAAGCGTCCAAAGCCGTAGGAGTAGGTGGCATCGATCAGCGCGAGCCCGGGGCCACTGAGGGGGGCACCGAGCAGATCCCCCTCCCAGGCCCAGCTGCCGAACCCGAAGGGCGACGTCCAGTTGGCGTCCTTGGGGTCGTTGCAGCGGTTGGCGGTGTTCGGTTGCACCAGCGAGCAGGGCAGGTAGTCGAGGCCGTTACGGCCGATGGTCTGCTCGAGCACGGTGTTGGTCGCCGCAAGGAGACTGCTGTACTCCGCCGTGGCCCAGGTGGCCTCGGTCGTGTTGCCGAGGGCGGAGGCGAGGTCGCGGTAGGCGGCCAGGCCGAGCAGCGCCTCGTAGTCGTCGGTGGTCCAGTACCCCTGGGTGTCGATGTCGTTCGTCGCTTCCATCGTCCCCATGGGTCCCGTGCGGTCGGCGGCGATCACGTGGGCAGCATCCTCGATGCTGGGTTGAGCCGCGCCCTGGGCTCCCGCGGATGCGAAGTTCTGTGCGACGAACGTGGTGTCACCGGTCTTGAGTAGGTACACGGCCCACGGCACGGCGTAGGTCCACAGGCCGTCGACGTACTGGCCCTGGGAGCCCACGACGTCGCGTGCCTCGGTCAACAAAGCATGGGCGTCCGTGAAGTACCCCTGGGTGAAGAGATTGGTGAGAATCCCCACCACGTCGTGGCTGTACTCGCTCTCGTAGCCATTGACACCGGTGTCGAGCGCATCACCGCTCCGCGTGATCTGGGTCGTGATGAAGCCGCTCTTGTAGGCGTCGACCAGGGCGGCATCCGGAACCTTGATTTGGGCGATCCCAGCCAGTTGATCGTTCCAGAAAGCACGCATGTGGGCGAAGTGCCCGTCGAATCCGCCGGCGGAAGCGAGGCTGACGGCGCTCGGCCAGGGAGCTGCACTGCCGAAACGGTCCGAGACGACCACGTAGTCGTGATCAACGGCCTGGTGCGGGGCCACCTCGTTGGAAGCACTGTCGAGCGGGATCAGCGACGGTGAGGCCTCGGGGTCTGCCGTGACGGTGTGGGTGGTCGGGTTGGCGATGCGGACGCGGCTGTAGACGGCGACGAAGGGGCTGTTCCCGAGGATCACCGTGTCCGCGAACTCGGTGATAGAGACGCGGGCGCCGCCGTCATCGAAGGTCGTCACTTGCGCCGGCAGGTAACCTTCGGCGTCGGTCCAGGTGGCACGCTGCCCGTCGTAGATGCCAAAGCCATCGTCTTGGAAGAGACTGCCCGGACCATCCTGCACGACGAAGGTCCCCCCGAGGCAGGTGATCACGCTGTTGTGGTCTCCGAGCCACCCGATGGCGGACGCGGTCGCGTCCGCGCCGCTGAAGGCATCCGTGTTCACGTTGAAATCGCATCGAAAGGCCGGATCTGGACCCGGTGTGCTCACGACCGCCATCCCGCGGATGCTGGCCGCGCCAGCGGACATGGTGGGTGCGCCGACCGTGATGACGATGGCCATGAGCGCCAGGACGACTGGGCCTGTTCTCACTCCCCGCACGATCAGCCCAGAGCCCCGTTGGTCAGCCGATGCCCCGCGGGGATCCACGTCGGCATCGTACTGAGGTCTTGTTTGTCCGGCTCGGACGCGGAACCACGGTCGGCAGCCCGCGGCGCGGGCTCGTCCGTCCAGATCCGGGCGAGTAATTTCAGAGCTCGGGTCGAAACACCACCTTGATGGCGTGGGAGGTGTGCCGGTCGATAGCCGTTTCGACCGCCTCTCTGTAGTCCCCGAGTGAGAACTCGTGCGTCACGACCACCGAGTCGGGAAGGAAGCCGGCCGAGAGCACGTCGAGTGCACGGTCGACGGAATGGCGATCCGGCCCGCCGGCCAGCCCTGGTGACGACGCCGCGTCGACGGTGTGGTCGATGGAGCCCACCAGCGCGGCCTCCTTGTACCAGATGGGCGTGAGGTCGACCTCGCTGATGCCGGCCGCACCGAGCAACAACACAGTGCCCCGGTGGGCCACCGCGCGCAGTGCGTCGGTGACCGATTGGGGCGACCCCACCGCTTCCACCACGTAGGGGAAGCCGCCCATCAGCATCTGGTGTCGCTTCCGACCGACCACGCGTGCATCGGACAACGATGCCAGCTCCTCCCAGTGACCGTTGTCCGGATCCCCCAGGACGACGTGGTCGGCGCCGCAGTCAGCGGCGGCGGCGGCTTGATGCGGGTGACGGGCCAAGACCGTCACCGGACGTTGCGGGAACAACCCGCGCACGGCGGCGAGCGCGGCCAATCCGATGATGCCGGCGCCGACGATAAGAACCGGACCGCCGTCCTCGGGCATGGCTCGCATCAGACCGTGACACGCGATCGAGACGGGCTCGTAGAGGCTGGCGCCGCGGTCTGCGATGGCGTCGGGCAGCGGGTGGATCATGGACTGGTGCGCCAGCACCGTGTCGGCCCACCCGCCGCCGAGGTCCTGGGTGAAGCCGAGCGAACGCCCCGAACTGATGACGCGGCTGTCCAGGTTGAGACACGACGAGGTCCATCCCCGGGCACAATTGGCACAGGGCGGGTCGATGCCCCGGGGAAGGCAGGGGATGCACGGGTCGAGGACCACTCGCGTCCCGAGGGCCACGGAGCAGTCGGCCCCGGTCTCCACGACCCGGCCCGCCGTCTCGTGCCCGAGCACGAACGGGAAGGCTCCGATAGAGGCCAAGGTGGGGGAGGGGCCCGTGTTGTGTGCGAAGAGGTGGAGGTCGCTGCCGCAGATCCCGCCCGTCGTCACGGCAATCCGCGCCCACGACGGCCCCGGAAGAACCGGCTCCGGAAGCTCGGCGAGTGAAGCCGGGAAGCTGGGGTCAGCCATGTCGAACACAACCGCGCGCACGACGTGAGCGTAGGCGCGGCGGGCCGGCGGATCACGGGGAATCGACCTGGCCTATGGTGCTTCGCGATGCGGGTTCCCGACACCAACCTCGACGAGGTACGCGAACGCGGCTACTCGCTCATGGAGGGCTTCCTGGGTCCGGATGAAGTTGCGGCAGCCCAGGATGCACTCTGGCTCCACTTCCCGAGGCCCGAGGACTACTTCGCGGAACCCGAGCGGTACACGCGCTACGCGGCGAGCCAGTTCGCCGGCGTCGAGGAGTTCCCGTACCGTTCGTGGGACCTCAATCGCCTGGCTGTGCACCCCGACCTGGTGGACATGGCCGAGCGCTACCTGCAAACCGTCGAGCTCCATCTCTACAAGGTGGAGCTGTGGGCCAAGTACGCCGGCGCCGTCGACTACGACCAGCCGCTGCACCGCGACTTCGGCAGCCACAGCCTGGTGGTGCCCCGTCCCGAGACGCGCTACCAACAACTCACGACCTTCATCTTCTTGTCGGACGTGACCGAGGACGACGGCCCGACCCACATCGTGCCCTACCAGGACGGCAAGGACGTTCCCTACACGCCGCTGTACATTCCGCTTGGTTCGCTGGCCGACATCGAGGTGCCGGGCACCGGTCCGGCGGGAAGCCTGCTGGTCTACCGAACGGACATCTTGCACCGCGGCTCCGACTTCGCCGCGCCGGGCCGGTCACGTTTCTCCATCCTGGCGGACTTCCAAGTACGCGGGACCACCTGGGGCGGGAAGATGGCATGGCCCAAGGCGTCGCCGGAGCGCTGGGCCAAGTTCATGCCCCAGTGCAGCGTGCGCGAACGTGACCTCTTCGGATTCCCTCGTCCCGGCGATCCGTACTGGACCGCGCAAACACTGGAAGGCGTCGCCGCCCGCTATCCGGGCCTCGATCTCGAGCCCTATCGGGTCGGCAGCGTCGCGTAGTGTTCGCGGGCCGAGTCGAGTTTTCTGCCTATCGAATCTGATCCGGGCACCGCGGTGTCCAACTCGACATAATGACCGCCAGGAACTACGTGCGAAGGAGGACCGGCCATGCCGGCACAGGTGATCTTGGAATTCGAGGGCGTCACGACAAAGGAATACGACGCCGTCAACAAAGAACTAGGTATCGACGTGGCGACGGGTGAGGGTGACTGGCCCGATGGCCTGCAAGTCCACGCGGCGGGGCTCAACGAGGACGGTCACCTCGTGGTCACGGAGATCTGGGACACTCCGGAGCACCAGGCCAGGTTCATGGAGGAGCGCCTCGGAGAGGCCCTGGCGAAGGGCGGTGTCACCGGCCCTCCCTCGAGCGTCACCTGGATCGAGTTGGTGGCCCACCACACCCCGGGCGGCTGAGCGATCAGACTGTCCACCTCACCTGAGGTTCACACGTCGTGACGGATCCGACGTCGCCGCCGTCTGCAGCGGCTCCGCCCAGCGACCCCCTGTCGTTGCTCCGCTCTCGCCGCTACCTGACGCTGCTCGTATTGGCCGCCTTGATTGGGGCACCCATCTCAGCCGTCGCCTACGTGTACCTGAAGTTCGTCGCGGTCGCTCAGAAGTTCGTCTTCCAGACGCTGCCGAAGGACTGGTTCACCTCGGTGCCGGCCTGGTGGCCAATCCTGCCCCTCGTTTTGGGGGGTTTGATTGTCGGACTCACTCTCCGTTATCTACACGGGACCGGCGGTCACAAGCCGGCCGAGGGCTTCAAGGCGGCCGGTGGGGTCGATCCGCTCGACCTCCCCGGGATCATCGTCGCCTCGCTGGCCACCCTGTGCCTCGGAGCGGTCCTCGGTCCCGAGGCCCCCCTCATCGCCATCGGCGGCGGCCTCGGTGTGCTCGCCGTGCATCTGGTCAAAAAGGACGCCCCGGCGATGGCCGTCGTGGTCATCGGGGGAGCGGGCAGTTTTGCTGCCATTGCGACGCTGCTCGGATCGCCGATCGTCGGGGCGTTCCTGCTCATGGAGGCGGCCGGACTCGGCGGTCCGCTGCTGGGGGTGGTCCTGGTGCCCGGTTTACTGGCGGCGGGTATCGGCTCGCTCATCTTCGTCGGGCTCGATGCCTGGTCGGGGTACGGGACCTTTTCTTTGAGCATCGGGCGGATCCCACACTTTGGATCGCCGACCGGAGCTGAATTCCTCTGGGCGATCGGGATCGGACTTGCCGCCGCGATCTTGGGTGTCGTGATCAAGCGGGGCGCGCTCGCCCTGCAGCCCGTCGTCGAGCGACGCAAAGTTCTTCTGACGCCCGTGCTGGGCCTCGTGGTGGCAGCGCTCGCCATCGTGTTCTTCGAGATCACCGGCAAGTCGAGCACGTACGTGCTCTTCTCCGGTCAGAGCGCGCTGCCGACGCTCGTCCAGCACGCAGCGTCGTTCTCGGCGGGGGCGATCGTGGCGCTCGTCGTGTGCAAGGGCGCCGCCTATTCCGTTTCACTCAGTGGGTTTCGTGGGGGTCCGATCTTCCCCGGCATGTTCATCGGCGCTGCAGTCGGGATCGCCCTCTCGCACCTCCCCGGCCTGCCGATGATCGCGGGGGTGGGCATGGGGATCGGGGCGATGACGGCGGCCATGCTGGGCTTGCCTCTGGTCTCGGTCCTCCTGGCCTCGCTCCTCCTGGCGTCGGACGGAATCGCCCTCATGCCCTTGATCATCGTGGCAGTGATCGTCTCCTACGTCGCCTCCGCGCACCTCTCTGCCCCAGCAACGGAAACGACAACACCGGCGTCCTCACCGGCAACGGCATCCCCGGGATCCTCCAGCTGATCGTCACCTGACTCTGGCAGCCCATTGCACGGTGTGCGGGATGTGACGGGAGATGGCGCTCGGGCAAGGTGGCTCGCGCCGACATCCCGCCTGCGTAACCTTGGCCGTATGCCCGAAGAGGCGGGGCACATTCATCGCAGCGTGGCGCCTTCCGCGACCGGGACGTCGGGCTGCGTACCTTCGGTCGTCGACGGCGCCTCGACCGTTGACGTCCCCAGCCCGGGCGACACGAGCGGGCGAATCGGCCGGCTCGTGGACCGCGGACGCCGTTGGGTCGTCGCCACGCGCTTCCGGATCGAAGGCGTGCTGCAGGAACGTCGGAAGCGAGGTGGCATCGTCGCTGCCGGCTACGACGTACAGGGTTTCGACGCCGACGTCGGAGGGGGCATCCTCGCCGGCGCGGTCGCCTTCCGGATGTTCCTGTTCCTCGTGCCCTTCGTCTACGTCGTCTTCACGGTCCTCGGTCTGATCGCCGACACGGCGAATCAGGACCCGGCCGAGTTGGCCAAGACGGTCGGGATCACGGGTGTGCTGGCGAGCGCCGTCGTCAATATCCAGGACCAGAGTGCCTGGACCCAGCTGATCCTCGTCATCGGGGCCATCGGGGCCCTCATCCTCACGGCCAGGAGCTTGATCAAGACACTGTTCGTGGTGAATCGGCTCATTTGGCAGACGCCTCGGGTGAAGCCGACCGGCCAACGGCCGATCCTGATCCTGATCGCGATTGCCCTGGCGATGTCGATACTCGGTTCCGTGCTCAATGACCTGCGGAGCGCGGCTGGGGTCCTGGGCGCGGTGCTGATGGTGGGTCTCGTCACCGCGGCGGCATTTGGCTTGTGGTGGTGGGTCTCTTGGCTCCTACCCCACGCAGCGGTCTCCGCCCGGCTTCTCATTCCCGGGGCGATTCTCTGGGCGATCGGGCTGGACGGCCTACACCTGCTCACGACGTTCTGGATCGGTCCCTTGGTGGCGAGGAAGTCCAACACCTACGGAGCAGTCGGCATCGCCCTCGCCGTGCTGCTCTGGGTGTACGTACTCGGCCGGATCATCGTGGGGTCAGCGGGCCTCAATGCGACGCTCTGGCGACGTCAGGAGCCACAAGACGACGTCGGGGCCCCACCAGGATGAGCGCCAGCTGGCCGAAACCCGTCTTCCTTTCGCGATGATCGGCCGGGGATGAGTCATCTGGTCGATGGGCCGGCCCTCGACCCGGGCCGGTCGTGGCGACTCCATCCTTCAGGTGTTGTCGGTGGGTTGTGCGGTTCAGATACGAACGGCTCTATGGGTCTTGGCAGCCGGTTGCGAGAATCGCTGTAGGGCGGGGCCGACAAACAACTGGTCTGACAACGGGCTCCGGCCCCGCCCGACATTCGATCACCATGGAGTTAGGACAAAAGACCTCAGTATCACGGTGGCGCATCAGGGCAATCGTCGTCCTGCAGCCCGTGATGACCGCTCAGCGGCGGTTCTCTGAATCGATGAGAGTGAACAAGGTCACCATGTTGGCGGCGGCAGACGAGCTGGACGCCGCCACGAAGGACGGGGCCGCCTGGCTCGCAACGAATCCCTGCCCGAACGCGAAGCTCGAGGCGCACGTTTCCTGGCTGCTGAACGCATGCACGGAGGTCGCGCTGGCCGCGCAGCGGTCTGTGACGGGACCGTTCGCGGGCACCCAGGTGGACCCGGACCGACTCCGAGATCTGGTGACAGCCATCGACTTCCATTCGGAAACCTTCGACGCCTGGTGACGCCGCAGGGCTGAGACCATCGCGTCACGGCGTGAACCCTTTTCGTCCGGGTCGAACACCCGTATTGTTCCCGTTGACCAACGACCGGTCTGATGCAGCAGGGACAGGAGGGCGCCATGAAGACGACGGAGGAGCTGTTCGACCTCCGCGGCAAGATCGCCCTCGTCACCGGCGGCAGCCGGGGCATCGGACGGGCCGTGTCCGAGGGCCTTGCCTCGGCTGGAGCCGACATCGCGATTGCCAGCCGAAAACTGGACAATTGCGAGGCAGCGGCCCGCGATGTCAAGTCGGCAACCGGCCGGCGAGCAGTGCCTTTCGAGTGCCATGTCGGCCGCTGGCAGGATTGCGACCGCCTCGTCGAAAGCGTCTATCGAGAGCTGGGACGGTGCGACGTGCTGGTGAACAACGCGGGGATGTCGCCCGCCTACGACAGCCTGACCTCGGTGTCCGAAGACCTGTACGACAAGGTGCATGCCGTGAACGCCAGAGGCCCCTTCCGTTTGAGCGTTCTCATCGGGGAACGGATGGCACAAGGAGACGGCGGGTCGATCATCAACGTCTCGTCCGTCGGCTCGTTGCGACCAACCGCCACCGACTTGCCCTATGCGATGGCCAAGGCCAGCCTCAACGCGCTGACACTCGCGCTCGCGGGCGCATGGGCGCCCAAGGTCCGCGCCAACCTGGTGCTGCCAAGCGCCTGTGATACGGACCTCACCAGGAACTGGCCGCAGGAGACCAAGGCACGTATTGCCGGACAGAATCCGATGCGGCGCATGGGGACGCCCGAGGACCTCGTGGGAGCGTGCGTGTTCCTGGCCAGCGACGCCGCCAGCTACATCAACGGCGCACAAGTGCCGGTCGACGGCGGCCTCTACCGCACGCTTTGAGGGCGCTGAACCGCGTATCAGGTTTGGGTCAGGTAGCGGTCGATCACGCGGTGCATATGCAGGACGTTGGCCTCCTGGCGACGGTTGAGCCTGATGGGTGGCCCTCCGCGTGACTTCAACCCAACCTGTACGTGCTCCATGTTGGCGTAGTCCTGATTGGTGATCTCGCCCCAGTCGCGCTCCGTCCAGACCGGGAAAAAACGGCGCTCGGCCATCTTGGGAGGTTCGCCTTCCTGAGGCCACTGCAGGAACCACGTGTCCTTGATGCAACTGTCGGGATCGGTCCCGTTGGGCCGGACCCGAAAGAGGATGGCGATGCCCGGGTAGATCGGGCCAACCATATTGGGAAAGAAGAACACGTCGTCCGCACTGGTGAGTTGATCGTCGCCGAACTCCTCTACGCGTACGCCACGGGCCACGAGCAGGTCGCGCCGCCCCGACTGATAGCGGCTCAGCATGGTCTCGCTGGCGTTGGGGTTGGCACGGATCTCGTCGGCCAAGGCTCGCTCGTCGCGGTAGAAGAGGCCGCCGAGACCTTGGATGAAATTCTCGAGGATCTCGCCCTCGTCGTAGTCGCCTTCGGACAGTCCCAAGCGCGGACTCGGTCGAAGTTGGCGCCGCGCGTTGGGCAATCGGCCGTAGTGGGAGTGGAGACCCAGCGATTCGTACTCGAGGCTCACGTCGTCGGTCCACGGCAGGATCTGTGGATGCGTCCCCTGCACGTGGTATCCCTCGTTGAACGCGTCGACTGCGACCTTCCAGTTCGCCGGCAGCACGGTCGACAGATAGGTGCGAAGCCGAAGATGGTCCAGGTGGTAGGGCGCAAGCAAGGTGGTCAGCGGGTCAAGATACTCAGCCAGGGGCGGTGCCGAGCGGTCCAGACAGACCCAGACGAAGCCACCCCACCGCTCGACCCGCACTGCTCGTAATCCCGCGTCCTGCGGTATCGGATCGAACTCGTGTCGGTCGACGACCTCAACCAATCTTCCATCGAGGTCGTAACGCCAGCCGTGGAAGCGACATCGAATGCACTGCTCGGGGAATCGGCCGGTTCCATCGGCGAGGCGAGTGCCACGGTGGAGACAGGTGTTGTGGAAGGCATTGACAGTCTCCCGGTCCGACCGAACGACCAAGATGGACTGGTCGCCGATGACGTACTCGCAGAAGGCGCCGACCTCGGTTATCTCCTCCTCGCGGCACGCAACCTGCCAGACCCGCGACCAGAGGCGCTCGAACTCCAGGGTGGCAAACTCGGGGTCGGTGTAACGCTCCCTGGGAACGGTATCGTCTTCGCCGATCAACAGGCACTTGAGATCCATGTCGTCGATCTCCTTCGATGCGCCGAGAGCCAGCAACGCGGGCCATCGGCATGATCGCCGGCCATGCTAGAGCGAGTGGTCGGGCGTGTGGTGGCCCCGTCGTCGGTGGAGGAGCGGGTGCCCGCCCTATACTTTTGCTCCCGCTGGGGACCGCCGTCATACGCGACAAGGTGGACTTCCGGCGACGATCGTTGGGGAGCGTAATGAGTCAGTGGTCCGTGATGGTGATCGGTGACCCGGACGGGACGAGATAAAACGGCGGGGGGCGACGCCAAGGCCGAGGCCCGGGAATCACCTGCGTCCCGCCTGCCGCTTGCCCGATTCGCTCCACCGCTGGCGGAAGTGCCGCTCCCCGCTCCGAGCGCGGCCGCGCTCCTGCGTCGGAACGGCACGGAAGCCGCCTCTGCCGACCGTGCTGCCCTGCGGTTTGGCCACCGCGTGTGGACACACCGCCAGCTTCTGGCCGAATCGGAGCGCTTCGCCGCGCTCTACCGCGCCAGACTCGACCCGGGCCGCCCGCCCCATGTGGGACTTCTGCTCGACAACACGCCTGACTACGTCTTTGCGCTCTGTGGTGCGGGCCTCGTCGGTGCCGCCGTGACGGGGTTGAACTTCACGCGTCGGGGCGAGCATCTCGGCCACGACATCTCGCACACGGACCTCCAATTGGTCATCACCGAACCCCGTCACGAGGAGCAGCTGCGAAAGGGCACCCAGGGAGTGGCGCTCTCGGCTGGGATCCTGGTCTCGGACCGCTTCGATGACCGGGACGACCCGTCGGCCGAGGGTGAGCCGCTCGAGCAGGCACTCCAGGCAGCCTGGGCCGAGCGCGACGCGGGGACTCCTCCGGCCGCTCCCGACGTGGATGCACTCTGGGCGCTGCTCTTTACGTCCGGAACGTCCGCCGCGCCTAAGGCGGTGCGGTGCACGCAACGTCGACTGCTGACCACAGGCAACCGAATGGCCATGATGCTCGAGCTGAAACCCGAGGATGTTGGCTACGCGTCAATGCCCCTGTTCCACACCAACTCGTTGATGTCCGGGCTCGCCCCGGCACTAGTGTCCGGCGCCTCGCTCTCCTTGGCCCGGCGCTTCAGCGCGTCGCGCTTTCTTCCGGACGTGCGCCACTACGGCGCCACGTGGTTCAACTACACCGGCAAGCTGCTCACCTATCTCCTGGCCACACCCGAGCGTGCGGACGACGCCGACAACCCCCTCCGGGTCGCCTTCGGGAACGAGGGGTCGCCACAGGTCGTCGAGACCGCCGCGGCGCGTTTCGGTGTCCGCATCATCGACGTATTCGGGTCGACGGAAGGTGCCATCGCGCTGGAACGAACGGGCAACCGTCCACGCGGGTCCATCGGGCGTCTGCGCCAAGGGATCATGGTCGTCGACGAGGAGGGGAACGAGACGTCGCGGGCGGAATTCGACGGCGAGGGCCGTCTCGTCAATGCGGAGCGCTGTGTCGGTGAGATCGTGAACACGTTCGGCGTGGGGCCGTTTGAGGGTTACTACCGCAACGACGAGGCCATGTACCACACAACGCGGCGAGGCTGGTACTGGAGTGGCGACCTCGGGTACGTCGACGATGACGGATGGGTGTACTTCGCCGGTCGAACCACCGACTGGTTGCGCGTGGACGGTGAGAACTTCACGGCGGCGCCGATCGAGGCCATCGTCGCACGGCATCCGGACGTCATGTTGGTCTCCGCCTACGGTGTGCCCGCTCCGGACTCGGGGGATCATGTGATGATTGCGTTGGTGCTCCGGACCGGCACGGCCTTCGACGCGGCGTCCTTCGCCGCCTGGCTGGACGCTCAAGCCGATCTCAGCCCCAAGTGGCAGCCACGCTTCGTCCGGGTCTGCGTGGACCTACCCACCACTCCGACCAACAAGATCCTGACTCGTACCTTGGCACACGAGAAGTTCCGATCCGACCGGGTGCACGGTGACGCGGTGTATCTGCGTCGGCGTGGCGACGAGCAATTCCGCCTCTTTGGAAAGGAGGAGGAGTCTTCGCTGCGGGATGCCTTCACCTCCCACGGCCGGCGCGCCGCGTGGGATCTATGATCCAGAAGGGCGTCCTCGGGCGGGCTCGTTTCGATAACTCCCGAGTCGTGTACTCGCCAGATGGGCCGGCAACTACCAGTCGTCGCGAGCGGCAAAAAGCGGGGGCTATCGAGACATCATCCGACATGGCTGTCGCACACCCGCGTACCTCCCGGCTCGCAAACGCCGGTAGCGTGGCTCTCTGACTCGTGGCGGATCTCCGTGCGTGTCGATCCGTCCAGCGCGCACGCGGTGCTGGCTCATCGAAGCGCAGAAGGAAGAATGAAGGTATTCCCGTGACCACAAAGAAACGTCGGCGGTCGAGGATGAAATGTTCCTCAAGCAGAACCGGACGAGCCTTAACCGCTGTGTTCGTGACGGCGTTGGGGCTGACCGGAACCGGTTTCATCGGTGAGCACGCGATTGGATCGATGCCCGCTTCTGCCGCAACCTCAGCTCAGGCCGACGCTCCCAGTGGTGGTCAAGCGGCTCAGCTTAGTGGTCCGGTCGAGCCGGCGGACGACGCGTATCTCATCGCTGGAGCCTGGGGGCCTTCCCTCAAGGCCGCAGGATACGAACAGCGAGAGTACTTCACGTCGGGAACGGCGTATTCCTACCAAGCAACGGGACCTGAGAACGACGCCGGAACATGGAAGGTCGCCCCCGCTCAGAGCGCGCCGTATCGCACGCGGATCGTGGTCCGGATGCCCACCGACCCCTCGCGGTTCAACGGGACGGTCGTCGTGGAGTGGTTGAACGTCAGCGGCGGGGGAGACGGGGCCGTCGACTCGGTGTATCTGTCGCCGGAACTCGAACGCGCCGGGTTCGCCTGGGTAGGTGTCTCCGCACAGCAGGTGGGGATTGACAATCTGCGTCAGAAGGATCCGGCGCGCTACGGCTCCTTGACGGATCCGGGCGACCAGTTCTCCTACGACATCTACACCCAGGCCGCGCGGGCTCTCCTCGTCGGCGGCCACTCGAACCCCTTGGCCCCCCTGCACCCGAAGCGACTCCTGGCCGTCGGTGAGTCTCAGTCTGCGCTCTACCTGACCACGTACATCAACGCCGTCCAGCCGTTGTACCGCGTCTTCAACGGCTTCTTGGTCCACTCTCGGGCCGGCGGAGCAGTCGGGATTCCCGGGGCTTCTCCGAGTGGCGGTACCTTCGGCGGCGCAGTGCGGATCCGCACGGACATCGGCGTCCCGGTCCTCATGATGATCACCGAGACGGATGAGACCTTCGGGCAGTACTACCGGGCTCGGCAACCCGACACGCGCTTCGTCAGGCTCTGGGACGTTGCCGGCGCCTCTCATGCGGACTCCTACATCGTCACGCCTTCCTCGCTGCAATCCCTCGGCTGCAGCTCGGTCGACGAGGCACCGAGCCATTTCATCTTCGAGGCCGCGTTGTCTGCCGTCAACACATGGATGCAGACCGGTACGCCACCGCCAAGGGCGCCACGGATGGACGTGCAGGAAAACGACAGTGCGCTCACCGTGCAGACGAACAGCCGCGGCGCGGCAATAGGAGGTATCCAGGGTCCGTGGGAACAGGTCCCGGTTGCGGCGTACTCGAACGTGACACCACCCGGATCAGCCGGATTCTGCGTCCTCTTCGGGTCGACACTTCCCTTCAGCCCATCCCAGCTCAAGTCGTTCTACGGTTCGAGATCGGGCTATCTGAAGGACTATACGAAGGCGACGGCCGAGGACATCAAAGCGGGATACATCCTCCAGGCGGACCAGGCCCAAGTGCTGGCGTTCGCCGAACGGGTGCAGTTTTAGCCGGCGGAACCACCTCGATATCCCTCAAGATCACTGCCTGGTCGGCAATCCTGGCCTTGAAGGCCTGACCTGGTTCAAGAGTCGGCCAGAGGTGGTGCATTTTGGGCACGAAGTGTGAGGTCACATCAGTTCCAGCTTTTGCAAGTCTCTCGGTCATCGTCTGAGCATCGTCCAGTAAGACCTCGTCCGTCGACGCCAGGATCATGGTCGGGGGGAAATGGTGAAACTGGCCGTGGACTGGTGAGGCCAAGGGATCATTGGCCTCGTTCGGCGGGAGGCTGAAGCGTTTTGCAGTCGTCCATCAGTGCGATCCTGTGGGCGGCCGGGCAACGGCTGGGGTAGACAAAGCTGAGACCACGACCACGGGGACACCTGCGTGCTCGACGTTGGTTGGTGTTTGGTGTCTCCCGGACAGCTCTTGATGGGCTAAGCGCTCGCGACTGTTTCCTGCTGGGCGAGGACCTGCCCATCGTCAACTCCAAGGGGGAATCCCGTACCTACGATGCGCCGCCTTAGTGCCAACGTTGGCGGCTTTACACACGAGAGCCGAGTAGGGGTCGCAACGACGGGCCGACCTGATCAGCGAGGGCCACGGCTACCACCCGTCGTTCGTACGACACCGGATACCCAGGGGTGGGAGTTAGGACAAATCGGCCCAAGGTGTGGCCCTGCACTTGCACCAGCAGTTCGATCTCTGGACCGGGCAACCCCATGCGATGGACCCCCCAGACCCTCCCCCCGAGGAAGACGCGCCCGTCGTGCTCCAGCCGCATCACGGGACGCTCCGCCGTTCCCGATTCGTAGCGGCAGGCTTGAAGGTGCAGCAGGGCAATGAGCTCGTTCCGCACGCGTTCAACCACCTCTCGGGAAGAGGCGCCCGAGGTAGCGAGTTCCGAAACGTCGTGAATGAGACCGACAAAATCCGCTTCCTCGGCTGCAGTCGCATGGTGGAGGCGGTTGCGGGCCGCGAGCTCGGTCACGATGATCCCCACCACGAAGAGGCTCACGGCAGTCTCGATGTCGGGCCGGTGGGTAATGGCGAACCTCTCGTAGGGGCGCGTGAGGAAGAAGTCGAACCACAAGGTTGCAGAGACGGTGGCCACGAACCCGGAGAAGCGGTTGCCCAATGCCGCAACGGCCACGATGACCGCGACGAAGATCAGTGCGGATGCGGTGTTGGCGAAGCTCGATCGGAATGGCACGAGGATGGCAGCCACACCAAGCGGCAGAACGACTGCTGCGACGAGGGCTATCTGGTCCCGATAGGCACGAATCTCATCCATGGATTCCTCGCTTTGATCAGTTTGTCCCCATTTTCGCACGGCGCGCCGGCGATGGCTCAGGTTCGGCTCACCGATTCGACAATCTCGGGCTCCGAGGGACCAAGGCGATGGCAACCATTGGGGTTTGGGCCCGCTCTTGTGGACGCCTATTTGGCAGGCCAACTTGGGCGGTGCTCCTACCCGCAGCACCTTCCTACTTGGTCACACCCACCGGCGTGGTAGCTCCGATCCGAGTCAGGTCGAACCCTTGTCCGATCACGGTCAGCCGATCACCGATGGTGAGTATGGCGTCACCGGTCGGGAAGAACACCTTGTCTCCACGCGAGATCGACGTGATGAGAAGCCCGGCGGGGAGTCCGGCCTGGCGAAGCCTTTTGCCCGCCACCGGTGACGCCGCCGTGACAGTCACCTGGGCCGCGCCGGTCATAGCCCCGAGATCATTCATCCCTTCGGCGCTCGTGACCAATTCCTGGCGGTAGGCTCGCACCACGTCGGAGACGGACAGCGTTCCGACGACCCGGCGTTCGTCATCGAGGACGGGGACCCATGATTGCGGCGCGGCGGTAAGGCTCTCGAGCGCCACATTGAGGCGGCTGGAGTCTGAGACGGTGGGAGCTCCCGCATCGACGAGATCTCCGACTCCGTGCTGGCCGTCGCCGGACGTCTCGATCCTCGATCGGGCGATGGTCCCTTCGAGTCGACCAGCTTGGTCAACCACCGGTGCTCCGCTGAGACCCGCGTCGAGGAGCGCACATCGGACACTGTCGACGTCGCATTGCGCCGTGATCACCAGCTTGGGCTTTGCCATGGCCCGGGCGACCGGGATCACCCCAAGGAGCGGCAACCCGGCCAAGAGGCGCTGGGACGGGGCTTCAGAGCGGCTCTTCAGTTGGCTGCGGTACATGGTGTCGTCGCTGCGGCGCACGATCAGCCACGAGATGCCGACGGCGATCATGGCGGGCGTGAGGATGGAAAGGCTTCCGGTCATCTCGGCCACCATGAGCATGACCGCCAGCGGTGCGCGTGAGATGCCTCCGAAACAGCTCATCATGCCGACGATCACGTAGGGGGCCGGGTCATGCCCCATCGACGGGAACACCGGGTCGAACACCCGCCACACCCCAGCGCCGAGAAAGGCTCCGATCACGATCCCGGGACCGAAGATCCCGCCCGACCCTCCCGAGCCGATGGACAGACCAGTGGCCAGAATCCGCGCGAAGGGGACGATCAGCACGATCCACAACGGGATGGACTCGATGCCTTGGTGGGTGAGGCACTGCTGCACCCAGCCGTAGCCGGTGCCGATGACCTGGGGCACGGCGATGGCGATGGCTCCGACCATGAGGCCTCCGACCGCCGGAGCCACCGACCGGGACAGGGGAGATCGCCTGAAAAGGTCGGCCAACCCATAGAAGCCCTTGGCGTAGAGGAGCCCGATGAGGCCGGCCAGAAGTCCGATGAGGGCGAACCAGAGGAGCTGGACCGGATCGGTGAAGTGGTAGGTGGCGACGTAGCCGAAGAGAGGCGAAAACCCTTCCGCGGCCCCGAACACCACGAAGCTGACGACTGAGGCGATGAAGCTGGGCAACAGCGCGGCGGGGTCGAAATCGTCGCGGTAGAGGATCTCGGTGGCAAGCACGGCACCGCCCAGCGGAGCCCCGAAGATGGCCCCGACGCCCGAGCCGATTCCGGTGGCGACCGCGATCCTCCCGTCGGCGGGCTCGAGGTCGAGGCTGCGGGCCAGCAGCGATCCGAAGCCGGCGCTGACCTGGCCCGTCGGGCCTTCTCGGCCGCCCGAACCACCCGAACCGATGGTGAGTGCCGATGCCACGATCTTGACGATGACAGCACGGAAACGGACCCCCCGTGGGTTGTGGTGCACCGCCGAGATGGCAGCGTCGGTGCCGTGCCCGTGCGCTTCCGGGGCGATGCGAAAGACCAGTGCCGCCCCGAGTAGCGCGCCACCCCCGGCTATGAGTGGGAGGGCCCAGGGGCGTGCGGGCGAGCTGGACGCTGCCAGGCCGCCTTCACCTTTGGGCGTCGGCACCTGGTAGCCGGCGAGGACGGTCAAGAAGAAGTGGGTGCAGACGACGAGCGCCTCGTAGAACACGATGGCACCGACACCGGCCACGGCGCCGATCACCACACCGAGAACACTCCACTTCTTGAGGTAGGACGCAGAAGCCACCCAGCGCCCCGCTCGTGCGCTGAGACCCCTGGCCCACACGGCACGGCTGGGATGGGGGGTGTCGCCCTGCTCGCTCACAGATCCCACCCGGCGCTCCAGTCCTGTTCGGGCACCTCACCTGCAGCCTGGGCCAATTGCGTCAGGGCGACCGCGACCGAACGCTGGGTCTTGATTGGGACGGCAGTCAGTAGGTCGGCGATCTCCTGGCGCCGGCGAGCGGTCACCGCGTCGACAAGGTCGCGACCCGTTTGCGTCAACGCGATGTGCACTTGGCGGCGGTCGTGGCGGTCGGTCCGTCGACGAACGAGGCCCTTCTTTACGAGTCGATCGCACAGTCGCGAGGCAGTGGGCGGGGTGACCGCAACCGCCTCGGCCAGTTCGGCCATGCTCTGCGGCCCGCGCGAAGCAAGGACGACGAGCGAACGGTACTGAGTGAGGGTGACCTCCTCGCCGGCATCGGCCAGCGAACGAGCGGCGATAGCTACGAGCACTCGGCTGGCACTGAGCACAGCGTCCACAACGGACTCCTGGCTGGAGTCAGTGGTCTGGGCATTTCGTTGCATACGCTAATTAGTGTATCCACAAACTAATCTGTAGAACGCCCAGATCGGCCGGATCACGGACACACTTTTCAGGGTCTGGAGGGGCGGGACGCTTGCTCCTGCGAGCGGCCGAGATGGTCCCGACAGGTCGGCCGCTGCGATCAGCGTGCGGGTGGACAGCCCGACGGATCGGGAGATCCAAGAGTTGCCTCGTAACGCGCGAGCGTCGTCACCATTGAGACTGTGCCCCCATGCGCCAGGACTAGGGCTCGATGACGGTCCATCCGCGACCACGAAGCTCATCGGCGAGTTGTTCGGACGACAGCGCCTTCATCGTTTGCTCTTGGGCAGATTGCCGCCACGCTGGTGGTGCGACGGAAATTCCCCCGTCAGACTCTGTGTCCAGGAGCTGGTCGATGATCGCTGCCGCTTCGTCGCGAGTGAACTTGCCTCCGGCCTGACGCTGAGTGAACCCCATGGCGCCGCGCGCGTCGCGAAAGTCAGAATAACCAGCGTCCTTCAGCAGGGCCAGCAGCTCCCGAATCTGGGTTGCCGTGGCCGGTGGACCTGACTGTTGACCAAACGCCATTGCAGGCATTCTTGCCTACATCGGAGTGGGGAGCACCAGCCTCGCACCGAGCCCCTCCTGAAGACGGCCGGGCTCGACTCCGCCGATCGCCCACTTGCTGCCGGGATGGGATGCAATATTTACTTGCTCCTGTTATGCGCAATCCCGCCCTTGAACCGCTAGACGTGTTGATTGGAGAGTGGTCCTTGACGCTTACCAACGCCTGGTTCTTGGAGTCCCTCGATGTCGAACAATACGGCAGAGCCACCGCCCGGTGGCTCGGCGACGCGTTCATCGAGTTGGAAGCGGATCTCGAGGGAGAGCCACTTTGGCATTTCGCGTTCGGGAGGACTGATGCGAACGGTGAGCTCGTGGCGTTGTACCACGACCCGAGGCCGACCTCACGCCTGTTCCGTATGACATTCGTCGAAGGCAAGTTGACACTAATGCGACAGGATCCTGACTTTCATCAACGCTTCATCGCCACCGTCACGCCAGCGCGGATCGATGGGCACTGGGACGCCTCCGATGATGGTGGCGCAACGTGGCGAAAGGATTTCGACGTGATTCTCGAAAGAGCCGAGACCTGACTCCTTTCGCCCGCTGAGAGGTGGTGCAACACGCCCAGCCCAATCCGCCGAATCGGTGGATGCCCGGAACCAACGCTAAATGTCCCAATACGCCGTACATTGGGTGACGCCGTGCGAACACATGGGGGATAGCGTGAACGCCGTGGATCTCCCAGAGTTACTGGTTGTGGACGCTGGCGAATGGCGAAGATGGTTGAGCACCCATTACGCCGATTCTCTAGGTGTCTGGCTGGTATTGGCCAGAAAGGGAACGGCCGATCCGACAACGATCTCGTACGACGATGCGCTTGACGAGGCGATCTGCTTCGGCTGGATTGATGGTCAATTAGGGAGTCGCGACTCCACCACGTTCCGACGACGTTTCACGCCTCGAAAAGCTCGCAGCCCGTGGTCACAACGGAACGCTGCGATCGCTGAAAGGCTGATCGCCACCGGCCGAATGCATCGATCCGGCGAAGACGAGGTGCGGCGGGCAAAAGGGGACGGTCGATGGGAGGCCGCCTACGCCGGGCAAGCCAGCATTGAGGTGCCGGAGGATCTTCTCGCTGCCCTGAGTGCCAATCCCCGCGCGAAGGCGATGTTTGAGATGCTCACAAGTGCGAATCGGTACGCCATCCTCTACAGGATCGGAAACGCCAAGAAACCCGAAACCCGCTCTCGACGCATCGGCCAGTTTGTCAAGATGTTGGCCCGAGGTGAGACCATCCACCCCCAGGCTCCATGATCACCCGAGTAGTTCACTGCTCCGAGACTGCCCCCACACGCCGTAGTGGGCACTGCTCAGGTGGTGTGCTCTACTGACTCGGCGAGGAGACGCCAATACTGAGCTGAGCGCCAACGCTCGGATTCTTCGAACCGTCCACAGCTCAATCGGCGTATTCGAACTCGGTTATCTTGCCTACCTGTGGTTCTGTGCGATTACCCGACGTCGTGACCATTGGTTCAGATTGGCGGTCGGGGTACTTTTCGGGGAGGGAGCCGCCCTGTTATTGGCCAGGGGGTGTCCGATGGGTTTCCTCAACGTCGGGCAGGCGACGAGGTCCCGATGTTCGGACTGTGGTTCGGTCCCCGCCTCGCAGTTATGCGATTCCGTCCTTTGTCGCCAGGGCGGTGAGTGGCATGGTGACTGCGATGGCGAGATCGCCTCATGTGGGCAGTTGACTCCAAGAGGGGCTGCTGTCCCCGTCCTGCCGGGACAGTGGGGCAGTTCAGGCACGAGTGGGCGCCCCATGGGTTCAACCTGTCCGATCGGACGAGCTGTTCGGAGCGGGGCGTATCTGTCTTGAACTGGCACTCTCTGGCCGTTTACGACGGTCTGTGACACGACGCGACCGTTTGCTCTATTCGGGGCGGCACCACGTCGGGCCTCAAGAAGCAAGACTGGACGCGTGACGCAGGGATGGCGCGTACAGCGCGTGGACCACCGGGACCCCTTGGCTCCGGTGGAGGATATCGTGCGCCTCATCGACGTGGCCGGCACGGCTACGGCCGCCGCGTATAGCCGCAGCGACGTGGTCCAGGCGCTCAACGAACACCAGCCGGCCGCAGTGGCATTGGCCTCCGGCCAGCTTGTTGGCGTCGCCATCGCGCGTATGGCGGGTCGCGATGCTCATCTGCTGGCCCTCGCCCTGCACCCGAGTTGGCGGAACCGGGGCATCGGCTCTGCGCTGCTTCGCGAACTTGACCAGGAGGCGATCCATCACGGCGCCCTGCGCATGCTGGCTCTGGTCGAGCCGGGTCAAGTCGGGGAGGTCGCGTTCGCGCACCAGGGGTTCGACCGGATTGACGGGCTCCACTTCTACATCAGGTCTGCCTCCATGGTGCCCGAGGAGCTCGAGATCGTGGAGCGCTACGGCGGCCACTTCCCGGCAGAGGGCCTGTGGGACGAGATAAAAGGTTTCTCGACCACCAAGGAGCTCCTGGAGCGCCGGATCGTCGCTGCTCTGGCACACTCGGAGCTGGCGGACAGTGTCGGTCTCCGAGCGCCCGCGGCGGTGATGCTCTTCGGGCCACCCGGCACCGGCAAGACCTCATTTGCCCGTGCCATGGCGTCCCGACTTTCCTGGGCGTTCGTCGAGCTGCACCCCTCGCTCCTGGGCCATGGCACCGCGGGCGCAGCAGCTCTCCGTGCCGCGCTGGAAGATCTCGCGCACGTGGACCGCTTGGTGTGTTTCCTCGACGAGGCGGACGAAATCGCGTCGGCGCGCGCCAGCCGACCCGAGAGCCAGCCGATCGTCAACGAGCTGCTCAAAGCGATTCCGGTTTTCAAGTCCCGCCCGGGTCGACTCATGGTGATGGCAACCAACTCCATCGCCTCCATCGATCCAGCCATGCTCCGACCAGGACGCTTCGATCTCATCATCCCGATCGGTGCGCCCGACAGCGCCGGCCGTGCTGAGCTGGCGGCCGAGTTCCTGGAGACGAGTGATGCCGAGGACGTCGCCGAGCACACGGAGGGCTTCACGCCTGCCGACTTCGCGCTGGCCGCCCAGCGGGCTGCCCAGCTCGCCTTTGAGCGGGCGCTCGCCGGTGGTGCGCCTGCCGTTACATCCGACGACTGCACCAACGCCGTGTCGCGGACGCGTCCCAGCGTCCACAAGGAAGCGGCAGCTGCTTTCGAAGAGGAAGCGGCCGCGTTCGCCAGGCTCTGATGTGATCTCGAGGTCCATCGTCGGCGGGATCGCCCTCCACGAGGACACCACGCGGAGCAAGGCCCGACACCGAGCCTTTAGGGGTGGCCTTCACCACGGTCGGGTTCGGCGACATCACGGCCAAGACCCAGGCAGCCCGGGTGCTTGTCACCTGTCAGATGATGCTCGACCTTGTAATCATCGGACTGGTTGTCCGGGCGCCCCAACAGTGCGTCCAAAGGGAGTGGGACCGGCCAGAGGTAGGCGCCTCGACGAGACCGCGATCCTCATGTCGCATCGATGGTCGCACCCCACACACTGGCGCCCTGTGAACTCCAGATCAGGGCGCTGAACGAATAAATGGACCCTACAGGTTCATTTCTCGGATGACGACGCCGTGTGCAGGCGTAGGCGATGTCCCGGACGCTTTGCCTGATGAGTCGGCGACCACGCACAAACCACGAACTTACGGGATGGTGCGCTCGCCCGGCGAGCGCGAGACTCGGCTTTGATGTGGCGTTCTGGAGACACCGTGAGAAACCTTTCTCAGTTGCACGTGGTTGGCGCCGTCGAGGGACGGTCGTGGAAGGCGCTCCCACGCTGATGGCCGAACCGCGAGTCGAAGTCGTCCCGTGTGCCACCTGCGGCACGAAGAACCGGATACCCGATCGTGCATCAGGCGTCCCAAGATGCGGCAAATGCGGTGCGGCCCTCCCGTGGATCACGGACAGCGGGGATGATGAGTTCGACGAGATCGTCGAGGACGCCGCCATCCCGGTGCTCGTGGATATGTGGGCAGAGTGGTGCGGGCCGTGCCGAATGGTGAGCCCAGCGCTGGAGCAAGTGGCACGGGACTTGTCGGGCCGGTTGAAGCTCGTCAAGGTTAACGTCGACACCTCGCCGGCGCTCGCCCGTCGTTTCGGAGTGCAGACCATCCCCACCTTCCTGCTTGTCGACGGTGGCACCGTCGTCGCGCGCCGTACCGGAGCGGTTCCACTCGCGGAGATCCGGCGGTGGGTGGACAGTTCACTCCCCGGTCGCACTCGCTGAGAGGATTCGATCTCCCCTTGTTTCAACGGGACGTTTGTGGTCACGCGACCACCCAAGAGCGCGTCCAAAGGGAGTGGGTCCGGAGCAGGCGTCAGTTCTCGTCGGCGAGCACCGCCTCGATCTCGAGTTCGATCCTAACTTCCTTACTCACCAAGAAACCGCCCGTCTCGAGCGTCTGGTTCCACCGCACATCGAAGTCCTCGCGGTTGATGGTCGTCGCGGCGGTAAAACCCGAGCGGACCTTTCCCCAGGGATCGATGCTGATGCCGGCGAATTCCATCTCGAGGCTGACTGGATGAGTGACATCGCGGATCGTCAGCTCGCCAAGAACCTCCCACCGGCCATTACCTGCTGGGACCGCGCCGAGGCGCCGGTACCGCAACTCTGGATAGTGCTCGGCGTCCAGGAAGTCCGGAGATCGTAGGTGCTCGTCGCGAGTGAGGTCGCCCGTGTTAATGCTGTCGGCCCGGATCACGACCTCCACTCTGCATTGATCGGAGGTCTCTGCCACCAAGATGGTCCCTTCGAAGGCGTCAAACTTCCCCCGCACCTTGCTGATGGCCATGTGGCGCACGACGAATTGCACTGCAGAGTGAGTTGTGTCGATCGTCCACTTCCCGACGGGAGGGAGCACCTGATTGTCGATCGATCGGATTTGAACGCCGGACGTCTCCACGACAGTGCCTCCTGCTCGGAGCTTCTCACACCATGATTCGCGTGTGACCAGTCAGCGGCACCACCAGAACGCGTGGTCCTGTCGGGCGAGCATGCGTCGCGGGAACCTAGGCGGTACGACGTCTAGGGCACCCTGGTCACCCGTGTGCAAGTGGCGTGTGGGAAACGTGCGCAGCCAGTCCGTCAAGCGGGTCGCATCCGCAGTGGGCGACGGAGCGATGGCGGTCCTGATGGTCCACGAACACCTCCGGCGCACGATCACCTCGACGGTCTGACTGCCCGCCCCAACGGACTGCAGTTACGTCGCGGCGGTTGCCTCGGGCGCGGCGGTTGAGCCGTCTGATCGGCGGCTCCGGGTGAACGCCCTCTTGAGCCGCTCGAGTGTCCCGTCTCGCTTGCCCTGCTCGGCGAGCCTCTCCCAGGATTCAAACTCAAGCCGGAGCAGCCGCAGCTCTTCACCGGCATAGTCCGGATCTACGGGCAGCTCCTGCTCCCATCCGACCTCTTCGAAGAGGTTGCGAAACACTGAATGTGGCAACAGCTGGAGGTTGCCCGGCAAGCCGTACAAGCGCCGGAGTGCTTGGACCAACAGCATCATCGCGGTGTCTGCGTTACGGGACTCCTCTCGCAACATCGTCGTCCACTCCGGGCTCAGCGTCCACCCGCATATTGGGCATCCGCCGTCCACCGCCAAGAGCAGGTCAGAGATGGGAAAGTCATTTGTGCAATGACGACACCTGGCTTGGATGGGGTGCGCTTCCATTGGGAACCTCCTGGCGGTGGCGCGGTACCCATCATGTTCATGGTCCCTCAGCTCTATGCCATCCCCTGGCCGCGTAGTAGATCGCTGAGCTCGACGCGTTCCTCACCTTCCACCTACCCAGAAGGGCTCGGAGGGCGTTCAAGGCTCGGATGCCCAGCTGCGGCTTGAACGCGGCATCTGGACCGGACAGCACTCTGTCTGTGATGCGCTCGATCCCGCGCATCGCGGTGCTTCTGGGTGTTTCCTGCAGGCTGGAGGGCTGATCGCGAAGAACCAAAACGGATGTTTGGTCACGTTTGACGAAGTACACAGTGGGGAAGGACCCTTCAGGTCTTTAGAAATCCGGCCGTCACTTGTGGGCAATGGATGACTACGGGTGGATTACTGCTGTCCGGAAGGAGCGTCTCGTGGCGACCACGATTCGGACGTCAATCTGATGTCTCGCGGCACCCCTCCGACGTCCGAAGCAGACGACTAGTGCGTCCTCCCACCCGCCACCCTCCTCACTTCGAAGCACCGATTCGTCCGTCGCACGCCGCGACCCCGCAACCGGGCCACCAAGCCTCGGAGGTGACCGCTGCCCACGCGCTCGACGTCGACGGACTGGTGCGAGCCGGCCGGATCAGCGATGCGATTTCGTTGAGCCACGGTGCGTTGTTCCTCGCTGACCAGTCTCCCGAGGCAATCGCGCGAACACGCCTCACCCTGTCGTCCCTCCTCTTCATGAGCGGGCGGGTCGATGAATCGTCGGCCCAGGCGATCGCCATCCTGGAAGAGCCCAAGATCTCGAACAGCGTGCGCGCCGGAGCAAGGCTTGCGGAGTTGCGGGGAATGGTCATGGCAGGAGATTGCGACGCGGCTCGCCTCGGCGCGGAGTCCATTCTCGCCGGCACTGAATGGGCGGGGGCGGATCTCGCGCTGTCGGGAGCTTTCGAGACCCTCGGCTACCTCGCCTGGGACGAAGGCCGGGCGACCGAAGCCTTGCGCTGGATGCACGCGTCGATTCAGCGGGCCGACCATGGCCCCTCGGAGATCCGACGGAGCTACCCGGGACTGCACTTGGCGTGCATGCTGACGACGTTCGGTGAGTTCGAACATGCGGCGGATGTCCTCTCCGATGTCGAGAAGCGGATGCTCGCGGCGCACCATACCGAATGGCTCGCCGCGGTGGGGGCGGTGCGCACCCGCCTCATGTTCGCACGCGGCGAGAATGACAGGGCGGAGAGTGACGCCCAAGCTGCACTTGCCCTGTCTGAACGACTAGGAACCCCGATCTTCGTCTCAATGGCGTTGAGTGTGCTGGCCGAACTCGCCCTCCGTCGCGGCGACATGGCGGCGGCCGCTCGTCTGCTCGGTGACGTTCGGGCCACGCCTCCCCCCGTCGGGGTGCTGGGCTGGGCGTCACACATGTGGGCGCGGATCCATCTCAAGGACGCCCAGGTGGGGCCGTCACGAGCGCTCGAACTCTTGACCGACTGCCTCTCTAACCACGTGGCGGCCAATCGGGTCTTGCTTGAGGATTCCGCCGGTGCCGCGTGGTGGGTGCGCTCCGCCTTGGCGGTCGGCGACCAGTACACCGCTGAGCGCATTGTCGCCGACATTGCGGTCATCGCCCGCTCGAATCCCGAGCTGCCCATCCTCACCGCAGCCGATGCGCATGCCCGTGGGATCTTCGACCATCGCCCCGATCTCCTCCGGGACGCCACCGCACTGCACCGATCGCCATGGGCACGGGCGTCGGCCACGGAGGATCTGGGGATGGCACTTTCATTGAGTGACCGACCGGCCTCTTTGATGGAGTTGGACAGCTCGCTCGCGATCTACAGCCAGATTGGATCCGTCCGGGATGCCAGCCGTGTGCGCAGACGTCGTCGGCAGAAGACCGAGCGTCCCGTGTCGGGATGGGCCAGCCTCACGTCGCCGGAACAGCGGGTTGCGCTCGTGGTCGCCGAAGGGTTGACGAATGCGCAGGTGGGAGCCCGTCTCTTTCTCTCTCGACACACCGTGGACTTCCATCTCCGTCAGGTTTTCCGAAAGCTCGGGATCACCTCACGGGTTGAGTTGGTGCGTCTCGTGATCACCGACGCGCAAACCGACCGAGTGAAACCCCGGTAACTAGGGGCGGCCGCAGGAGGCGCTCAGCCGGCTGCCTGCCGTCCCATCCGATCGGTCCGTGACCCGAGGTGCCCCTTTGCCGTTCAGCGTGGGATCCGCGAGGTGGGTCGCCAGGTGGCCCAGTGCGACGTTGGGGCCGGAGATCCGCAACCCGGCGGCGCTCCTACGCAGGGCGTCGACATTGTTGAGCAGCTGCGCCATGCGACCGCGATGCCGTCGTGTCGCTTCCTGGATAACGGCCATGTCGTAGCAGGTGAAATCCATTCGCTTCGCAGTGTGCGCGACCACCAATCAGTCTGCGGCGGGAACGGGCGCGACACACCCCGCGTCCACGTGAGACGGCAAGGGGACCGGCCAAGCTTGAACTCCACGCGTCCGCGGGGTGTCGGTGGGCCGAGGCTGGCACACGATGAGAGGAGTTACGGAGTCGCCACATCTCGGGTTGTGCATGTCGCGACGGGTGGGACGTCAGACGGCGACTCAGACTCAAAGGAGCAACCATGCCGCGAGCAGTCGGAATCGACCTTGGAACCACCAATTCGGTGATTGCCGCAGTCGAAGGCGGTCAACCGACGGTGATTCCCAATGCAGAGGGCACCCGCACCACCCCATCGGTCGTGGGTTTCACCGAACAGGGTGAGCGGCTGGTGGGCCAACTGGCGCGCCGGCAGGCGATCCTCAATCCCAAGGGGACCATCTATTCGGCCAAGCGCTTCATCGGGCGTCGTTACAGTGAAGTCCAGAACGAGATCAACACGGTCACGTTCGACGTCGTCGAGGGTCCCGACGGGTCGGCCCGATTCGATATCCGCGGCACTCTCTACGCCCCCGAGGAGATCTCGGCGCTCGTGCTGCGCAAGTTGGTTGAGGATGCCTCCAAGTTCCTTGGCGAGAAGGTCACCGAGGCGGTCATCACCGTACCCGCCTACTTCAATGACGCGCAGCGCCAGGCCACCAAGGACGCGGGCAAGATCGCGGGAATCGAAGTCTTGCGCATCATAAACGAGCCGACCGCGGCCGCGTTGGCGTACGGGCTCGACAGACAGGGCGATGAGACCGTGCTCGTCTTCGATCTGGGCGGGGGGACTTTCGACGTCAGCATCCTCGACGTCGGTGATGGTGTCGTGGAGGTGCGCTCGACATCAGGAGACACCCATCTCGGTGGTGACGATTTCGACCGCCGGATCGTCGATCACCTCGCCGACGAGTTCCAGAAGGACAATGGCATCGACCTGCGCAATGACCCTCAGGCACTGCAACGCCTCTTCGAGGCAGCAGAGAAGGCAAAGGTCGAGCTCTCCGCGGTCACGCAGACCACCATCAACCTTCCCTTCATCACGGCCGACGCAAATGGCCCCAAGCACCTCAACACCACGCTGATGCGCTCGACCTTCGAAACATTGATCAACGACCTCATCGATCGCTGCAAAGGACCCGTGGAGCAGGCGATGGCCGACGCCCGTCTGACGGCCGCAGACATCGACGAGGTGATCCTGGTCGGCGGCTCCACCCGCGTGCCGGCGGTCCAGGCCCTGGTCCGGCGCTTGACCGGTGGGCGCGAACCCAACATGACGGTCAACCCTGACGAGGTTGTCGCACTGGGCGCAGCGCTGCAAGCGGCGGTGATCAAGGGCGAGGTCAAAGATGTCCTGCTCCTGGACGTGACACCCTTGTCGCTGGGGGTCGAGACCCTCGGGGGCGTCATGACCAAGGTCATCGAACGCAACACGACAATCCCCGCTCGGCGGACCGAGACCTTCAGCACGGCCGAAGACAACCAGTCCGCAGTTGACGTGGTCGTCCTGCAGGGCGAGCGGGAGCGGGCGGCTGACAACAGGGCACTTGGGCGGTTCCGCCTCGAGAACATCCGCCCAGCGCCGCGGGGTGAGCCCCAGGTCGAGGTGACCTACGACATCGATGCGAACGGGATTCTCAACGTGTCCGCCAAGGACAAGGACACGGGCGCCGAGCAGCGGATCACGATCAGCGAGAGCTCGAACCTCGACAAGTCCGAAGTCGAGCGCATGGTGAGCGATGCCGAGCGCTACTCACAGGAGGATGCGAATCTCCGCCAACTCGTCGACGCTCGCAACGAGCTCGACGCCACGGTCCACCTCGTGGAGCGCCGGCTCACCGAGCTCGGTGCCGGTGCACCCGTGCACGAGAAGGCGCGCGCTGAAATGCTGATGAACGACGCCCAGCAGGCGCTCAAGGAGGAGGCCCCGGTGGACCGCATCAGGTCGCTCACATCAGAGCTTCAGAGCGTCTACCAGGGGTTGACGGCACAGGCGTCTCCCGGTCCCGGGGCCGGGTCAGACACCCCGTCAGGAGGGGCCGATGACGACGTGATCGACGCAGAATTCACCCCGAGCTGAGGTGGTCGTGTCCGTCCCGCCTTCGACCTCGGACCGCCTTGCTCCCCCCTCGCCCCAACCGGCTGAAGGGGCAATCCACCCTCACGCCCCTTCAAGGGGGAAGGAAGAAGCAGGTCACCCTCGCAACGATGAGACGACGCAACCGGCGGGAGGCTCAGTTTCCGAGGAGAAACCATCCCTGCTGCAGAGCGCCGGCGAGCAGGAGCTCCAGGACCAACTGGTCCGCGTCATGGCCGACTTCGACAACCTGCGCAAGAGGCTGGGACGCGAGACCGAGTCGGCACGGGCCAGGGAGCGCGACACCGTCGCCACCGACTTTCTGCCTGTTCTCGACAGCCTGGAGCGAGCTCTGGACCATGCCGACGCCGATCCCTCCCTGATCCGAGAGGGCATCCAAGCGGTCCGCGACCAGGCGGTGCAAATCCTGGCCAAGCTTGGATTTGCGCGCTCTGACCCGCTAGGCGAGCAGTTCGACCCAGCCCGCCACGAGGCAGTCGCTAGCGTCAACGATCCGGACGCCGAGCCGGGGACCATCGTCCATGTGGTCCATCCCGGGTATGGGGACGGTGAGCACCAGCTGCGGCCCGCTGCGGTGGTGGTGGCGACCAAGGGGCGCTAGGTGGCGGCGGACCAGGATTATTACTCGATCTTGGGCGTTTCGAGGTCCGCCAGTACGGAAGAGATTCAGCGGGCCTACCGCAAGCTGGCGCGCACCTATCACCCCGACGTGAACAAGGATCCGGCCGCCGAGGAGCGGTTCAAGGAGATCTCCGAGGCCTACGACGTGCTGTCCGACCCCGAGACGCGGGCGAAGTATGACCGATTCGGGGCGACATTCCGTCATGTGCCCGACGGGGTGGACGCGGAGGCTTGGGCCCGGGCGCAACAGGGTCCTCGCAGGGGGTCGTCGGCGGACTACTCCTCGTGGTCGGTCTCGGGCGACTTCGACGAAATCGACCTGGGAGATCTGTTCGGCGGCATGTTCGGTCGCCGGCGGCCGACTCCGACCCGCGGCGCCGATCAGGAGGCCACGATCGAGGTCTCCCTCGACGACGCGTTCAAGGGAGCAAAGAAGCGCATCACGTTGTCCGGCGACCGCACCTATGACGTCACGATCCCGGCTGGGGTCACCGACGGACAGCGCATCCGGTTGGCCGGACAGGGAGGCCAGGGCGGCACCGGCCAGGCCGGGGATCTGTACCTCGCCGTTCGCATCGCTCCCCATGCGCGCTATCGGCTCGAAGGCCGCGACATCTACGTCGACCTCCTGGTGACGCCCTGGGAAGCGGCGCTCGGGGCGAAGGTCCCCGTCGAGGGTCCCGGAGGCGACGCCAAGCTCACTGTGCCCCCGGGGACGTCGTCGGGCCGCAAGTTGCGGCTCCGCGGCCGTGGCCTGCCGAACCCAAGGGGTACGGCGGGCAACCTCTATGCAGAGGTCAAGATCATGGTGCCGCGCCATCTAGAGGAGCGCGAGAGGGCGCTGTTCGAGGAGCTCGCCCGTGAGTCGCACTTCGACCCGCGGAGGCACCGGTGACCACCGTCCTCGCCCGCCCGCTCCGCCTCGACCTCGAGTCCTTCTCGCGGGCAGTGGGCCTGCACCCCGATCTCGTCGTGCGCCTGGTGCGGCTGGGGCTGCTCGATGTGGAGGTGCGTGTCGACCATCGACTGCAGTTCGCTCCGGCCCAGATGGCACGCGCCTTCCGCATCCAGAGGCTGCGCGCCGGCCTGCCCCTGAACTATGCCGCACTGGGCCTCGTAATGGATCTCCTTGACCGAATCGACCAATTGGAGGCGGCGCTCCGCCACCGACCTCCCGCACCGAGAGGGGACTGACTGCATGGACCCGAACCGCCTGACCCAGAAGTCACAGGAGGCCCTGACCGAGGCCCAGACGCTGGCCCAGCGGCTCGGCCACACCGAGGTGGACGGCGAGCACTTGCTGGTGGCGCTATTGAACCAGCAGAGCGGACTGGTGCCCCGGCTGATTGAGCGCGCCGGCGCGTCCCCCGACGACGTGCTGCGTGAGGTCGAGGCCGAGTTGTCCCGGCGGCCGAAGTCCTCCGGTCCCGGTACCGCACCGGGGCAGGTCTTCGTGACGCAACGACTCTCGCAACTGCTCGACGCCGCCGATTCAGAAGCGAGACGCCTGAAGGACGAGTACGTCTCGGTCGAGCACCTGGCTTTGGCGCTCATCGAAGAGGGCTCGAAGAGCGCGGCGGGTCGGGCGCTGCAGAAGGCCCGCGTGAGTCGTGACGCCTTTCTCAGTGCGCTCACGACTGTCAGGGGCAACCAACGAGTCACCTCGGCCACCCCCGAGGGCTCCTACGAGGCGTTAGAGAAGTACGGACAGGATCTCGTCGCCGACGCCCGCACGGGGCGCCTCGACCCCGTCATCGGCCGGGACAGCGAGATCCGCCGCGTCATCCAGATCCTCTCGAGGAAAACCAAGAACAACCCGGTCCTGATCGGCGATCCCGGGGTGGGCAAGACGGCCATCGTCGAAGGCCTGGCGCAACGCATCGTGCGCGGCGACGTCCCTGAGGGCCTTCAGGACAGGACGATCTTCGCTCTCGACATGGGCTCGCTCGTGGCCGGCGCTAAGTACCGCGGTGAGTTCGAGGAGCGTCTCCAAGCGGTCCTGAGCGAAATCAAGGGTGCTGAAGGGCGCATCATCCTCTTCATCGACGAGCTCCACACCGTGGTCGGCGCTGGCGCGGCCGAGGGTGCCATGGACGCCGGCAACATGCTGAAGCCGATGCTGGCCCGCGGAGAGCTCCACCTCATCGGAGCGACCACCCTCGACGAGTACCGCAAGCACATCGAGAAGGACGCCGCACTCGAACGGCGATTTCAAGTCGTCCTCGTGGACGAGCCCACCGTGGAGGACACCATCTCCATCCTGCGCGGCCTGAAGGAGCGTTTCGAGGTGTTCCACGGCGTAAACATCCAGGACAATGCGCTGGTGGGCGCCGCCACCCTGAGCTACCGCTACATCACCGATCGATTCCTGCCCGACAAGGCCATCGACCTGGTCGACGAGGCCTGCGCCATGTTGCGGACCGAGATCGACTCGCTCCCGGCCGAGCTCGACGAGGCCAGCCGCAGGGCCATGCGACTCGAGATCGAGGAGGCGGCCCTCTCCAAGGAAGAGGATCCCGTGAGCCAGCATCGCCTGGAGGAGCTCCGCCGCGAGTTGGCCGACGTCAGGGCAGAGGTGGACGCCATGCGAGCCCGCTGGGAGAGCGAGCGCCAGGCCATCCAACGGGTGCGGACCCTCCGCGAAGAGCTGGAACGGGTGCGTCTCGAGGCCGAGGCGGCCGAGCGCGCGTACGACCTCAACCGGGCGGCGGAGTTGCGCCACGGAAGCGTCCCCGAGCTGGAGCGTCGTCTCCGCGCCGAGGAGGAGCAGCTGGCGGCGAAGCGCGGCGATCGCCCCTTGCTCCACGAAGTGCTGAGCGAGGAGCAGATTGCCGAGATCGTGGCACGGTGGACCGGCATCCCCGTCAACCGACTGCTAGAGGGCGAGCGGGAGAAGCTCCTCCACCTGGACGAGGTGCTGCACGAGCGGGTCGTCGGTCAGGACGAAGCGGTCCAACTCGTTGCCGATGCGGTCATGCGGGCCCGTTCCGGCATCAAGGACCCTCGCCGTCCCATCGGTTCGTTCATCTTCCTGGGTCCCACTGGCGTCGGCAAGACGGAGCTTTCCCGGACTCTGGCCAACGCGCTCTTCGATTCCGAGGAGAACATGGTTCGCCTTGACATGAGTGAGTACCAGGAGCGGCACACGGTCAGTCGGCTCGTCGGAGCACCTCCCGGTTACGTCGGCTACGACGAGGGCGGACAGCTGACCGAGGCTGTCCGCCGCAAGCCGTACTCGGTAGTGCTATTCGATGAGATCGAGAAGGCGCACCCCGACGTCTTCAACACGTTGCTGCAGATTCTCGACGATGGACGCCTTACTGATGCGCAAGGTCGGACGGTTAACTTCCGCAACACCATCGTCATCATGACCTCGAACATCGGCTCGCTGTACCTGCTCGACGGTGTCACCGACCATGGAGAAATCAAGCCCGACGCACGCGAACATGTCTTCGACGAGCTCTCACACCAGTTCCGCCCGGAGTTCTTGAACCGCGTCGACGACATCGTGCTGTTTAAGCCCCTGACGCCGTCCGAGATCGAGCGTATCGTCGACCTCCTCCTCGAAGACGTCCGGTCCCGGTTGGCCGAACGCCGCGTATCGCTCGACATCGACGAAGAAGCGCGACGTCACATCGCTCGGAAGGGCTTCGACCCTGTCTACGGTGCTCGCCCCCTGCGCCGCTTCATCGCCCACGATGTCGAAACCCGCATAGCGCGGGCCCTGCTGGCCGGCGAAGTGCGCGACGGGTCGACCATCACCGTCAGGGTCGGGGATGGCGAGCTCGTGGTGTCGGCAAAGGGCCCGAGCGACCAGGAGGATGTCAACAACACGCAATAGGAGGTTCCCAGTGATTGCCGAGACGTTCGGGTGGGCCAGGCCGTCTACACCATTCTTTGGTTCTGTCTGTTCTTCATTGAGATCTGGCTCATGTGTTCATGGTGTTCTTCGACATCTTCCGCAGCAACGACCTGAAGGGGTGGGCCAAGGCCCTCTGGGTGCTCTTCGTCCTCATCCTTCCTCTCATCGGGATCCTGGCCTACCTGATCGTTCGGGGCGACAAGATGCAGTCCCATGTCATCGAGGCGGCCCGCCAGCAGGAACAGGCCTTCCGGCGCTACGTGCAGTCCGTGGCTCGACGCCCACCGACGAGCTGGCCGAGCTCGCCGACCTCAAGGAGCGCGGGCTCCTCACCCAAGAGGAGTTCGAGCTGAGGAACCGAGGCATCGTCGACGGCGTCCCCATGGCGGCATGATGGCGGTCCGCTGGTGCAGGGGGTTTCGAGACAGGGAGGTCTGGACGTGGCGGTGATGGGCGTTGCCAAGTTCGAGCGGTTCTTCCGCAGCGCGGCTGGCGTCACAGTCGACAAGGACGACCTGAAGCGCTACAGCGACTTCGTCAACTCGAAGCTCCACGACCTTCTCCTGGTCGGCGAGGCCACGGCCAAGGCCAACCTGCGCGACATCGTCGAGCCGTGGGACCTCCCGGTGACCAAGGGGTTGCAGGAGGCGCTCCACGTGTTCAAGAAGATGGACGAGGAGATAGAGGTGGCACCGATTCTCGAGCATCTTGCCGCCCTACCACCGCTCGACCTGGCAATCAGTGCAGAGACAGAGGCCAGGTTGCCGGTGGTCGCAGGCGGCCTCAGTGTGGCGTTGGCCCGGACGTTCAAGGTCATCGACCCTACGCTTCGGACGCCCCACGCCCCCCACTGGGAGCGGACCTTCGAGATACTGAATCTGCTGCTGTAGGGACCGCAGCGGCTCGCTTCGCCCGGTGGCGCCCTCGACATAAGAGTCCGCTGGGAGGAGGCCACTACCAGCGGACTGCGTAGATGAACTCAGAGGCCGGACGGCCCAGCCACTGGGTGATGCGCATCGCAAGGCGCATTCCGATGGCAAAGCGGGCTGTCTTGATACCCGTCAACTGGCTCTGTGTGCAGCCCAGGAGGTCTGCCAACGACCTCCAGGTGAGGCGCTCGTTGCGACGGCGGGTGTCCATCGCGTCGTATGACCGTATCTACAGGGACGACATTCTCTGGGAGGCATGGGAGCGGGTCCGAGCCAATCGTGGGGCGGAAGGGGTCGATCAGATCACCATCGCCGCCGTGGAGGCTTATGGGGTCGAGTAGATGCTCGGTGAACTTCATGACAGCCTCCGTGCAGGCAACTACCATCCGGCGCCGGTGCGGCGGGTGGAGATCCCAAAGCCCGACGGCACGAAGCGCCAGTTGGAGGCCGTCATCGCACGGCTCAACCAGTTCCTTCGGGGCTGGGGCAACTACTTTCGCACCGGGAATGCGGCCCGGAAGTTCCGCCAACTCGACCGCTACGTGGCGTGGCGGCTCCATCGCTTGCTCGTCAAGAAGCGGGGCCGATCCCTCCACGCCGGTCAGGCGGACCGCTGGACCGAGGCCTGGTTCCACGACCAGGGCCTGCACAAGCTCGTTGGCACGATCCGTTACCCCAAGGCTGCGTAACCATGTCCAGAAGACCGTCGGAAAGCCGTGTGCGGGAAAACCGCATGCACGGATTGAAAGGGGGATGGGGAACCGGGCTCGTTCGAGTGCCGCGCCCCTGACTACCAATGCCTTCGGACCTCGCCTTCAAAGCGATGAATCGCGTTCATCGGGTACTGCTCGGCGCTTCGGGAGGTCGGCTCGGCTGGCACTTCTCTGGGATGCCTGTCATCGAGCTGACCACGACCGGCAGAAAGAGCGGCCAGCCGCGCACGACCATGCTGACCTCGCCCTACCAAGAGGATTCGACCATCGTGGTCGTGGCTTCCCGCGGCGGTGATGACACCAACCCCGCATGGTTCCTCAACCTCAGGGACGATCCGAAGGTGATGGTCAAGCTAGGCCCCAAACCCGCTGAGTCGATGATCGCTGAGATGGCCGATGCCAACGAGCGGGCACGGATCTGGCCGATCATCGCCAGCAAGCACCGCAATTACGCCGGGTATCAGCGCAAGACAGACCGAGAGATTCCCCTCGTCTTGCTCCGACCGGCGGGCGGCTGACCCAGCCGCCCCTGCCGATACCGTGCAGGGTGCAGACTGCCTCAGTCCGTCGGGACTGCACCAGCCACTCGTAGTCCGAGCAAAGCCACCGTTCTCACCACACCATCCCCTAGGCTCGATTCGTGGGCCAGGGCGATCTACCTACACCAAGGGGTGGCCCCCTCCGGCGTCGTCGAGAGAAACGTCGGCTCCAAAAGTTAGCTGACGCATCCGACCGGCACGTCGCACCGAGACCGTCCATTGGTCACGTGAGAGTTGTCGAGGATCGGCCTCAGGTCATCGAGGATCAGGCTGAACCGGCGAAACGGGATAACGAGAGACAGGAAGCCGACTTACCAATTGATGGTTCTCCGCAAAGGAGTAGCGGCGGTTTTCATGTGCGAGCCGTGCCGATCGACCAGCCGATCGGGGAGTGAGGAAGCGTCCTACACCTCCGGTGATCGGCCACCGATGCTCCTGAACGGGTGCCCCACACCGCCGGGACGCTGGGGCAGTTCGGCGCCCTGGCGGATAGTTGCTTGACTACACGCCGAGGCTGGTCTTGGCCGCCCCTTCGAACACCCGGTACGGCAACAGGCGCTTGGCCGGGAGACCCACCCGCTCTCCCACCTTCCCAACCGAGACGCGTCGGCGAGGACGAGCCGAGTTCAGGAGCTTCTCCACGACGACGGCCACCTTGTCCGGTGGAACCCCGTTGGCCTCATCGTGCTCCATGACGCCGATCGCCTTGGCGGCGGCCGTGACGTAGGGATCGTCATCTTTGGGCGCGCTGACCCGACGCCTGCTCTGAGTGAAGTCCGTCCGGACGTTGCCCGGTTGCACCAGGCTCACCTCGATGCCGAATGGTGCGACCTCGTAGGCCAACGCCTCGCCGTAGCCCTCAAGCGCGAACTTGCTGGCGCTGTAGAAGGCCTGGAATGGGAGGCCGATGACGCCACCGATGGAGCTGACGAGGACAATGCGTCCAGATCCCTGGCGGCGCATCGTCGGCAGCACGGCCTGCACAACCCGTACGGCGCCCCAGAAGTTCGTCTCCAGCTGTGCCTTCGCCTCTTCTATGGGAGTCTGCTCGACCGCCCCGGCCAATCCCCAGCCAGCGTTGGCCACCACGGCATCGACCCGTCCGTGCTCGACAACAACTCCCTGCACCCCATGGGCCACGGATCGGTCATCATCGACATCCATCACCACGGACGTCCATCCATCCGAGCCCGTGCCCCGGCGACTCGCCCCGACGACGGCCCACCCTCGTTCGTGGAGCCCACGAGCCACGCTCAGCCCTATGCCTGCCGAGGCCCCCGTGACGATTGCAACTCTGTTCGACATTGTCCCTCCCATCACCCAAGCCGTAGCGTTCGAGTAGTTCACGTTTCCAAAACTATGTCGAGACCTCGCCCTCCGTTTCCGGCTCCGCTGCGGCGAGAGCGGCCGCGAAATGCTGCCTGATTGCATCGATCCCTTATGGTTCTCGATGAGTTTGGTCTTCAAGGTCCACAAACTCTTGCTCCGTCCAAGGACCCCCTCGCGCACCTAGCTCAAGGTGAACGTCCCGAACCTGATTGGTGTAAGAGCCAACTTGACGAATGAACTCTTTCACCTCGCCAATCGGCAGGTGCAGTGTCGTGGGCCGGATCATTGGGTAGGTAGAGGCACTTCCAAAGCGAACTGAACCAGGCAGCGAGACCCAAGAAACGTTGTGGCTGAACCTGCCCCCGTACATTGATACCGGGAGTGAGGCAAAGGGTCCGCCCGGTCGCCACCCTGGTTCATGCGAGCTACGGTGACCGATCGCGAAGGTTCGGCAAACACGAAGGGAGAAACTATGGCTTTCGGAATCATCCATCACTTCCCCGGCGGCACTAAAGAGCAGTACGAGGCGTCCCTTGCCGCCGTGCACCCGAGCCGCGACACCCTTCCCGAGGGCCAGATCTTCCATGCTGCCGGACCTGCTGGCGACGGCTGGACGATCATGGCGATCCACGACTCACGAGCAAGCTGGGAAGCATTTCGTGACAAAACACTCCTTCCCCGCTTGCAGGCCGGTATCCCCGGCGGGTTCGAGAACCCACCGCAAGAAACTGAGGTCGACGTCTACAACCTCCAGCCATAACGCCCATCCACGACCCCGGCCCTAAGCCGGTCGCTTCTCGGCTTACCCGGAGCGATCCCAGTCGATACGTGCGGATAGCGCCGCTGCCAAGCGCGCGATCAGGCGGCCCGCGACAATGGACCGTGCTCTTGTCCGGCCGGATGACACGCTCGTGGGTCGCCCGGTCAGTCGTGCTTGTCGGCATCGCAGTAGCCGCTGTGGCAACGCTCGCTGCGGCGTCCGGCTCCACTCGTCCGAAGGCCTCGAGTGGCTCGGGCCGTGTCGCCATCTCGGCGCCCTCGCGCCTTCTGCGACCGGCACTCGCTTCGCGGCCAAGAGGACGGCGGGCGCACCCGGCCGCCCAGCCCGCGCCGACCACCGCGACAGTACCGACGACTTCCGGCCAGGTCGCGCTCGCCGGCTGCCCCGTGCCTCCGCAGCCGCCACTCCCGCCCTCACCGCCGCCCTGGCACCCAGCGGTCCTCGTGACGTCTCTTCCGCCGGTGAAGGCTCCGGCGCCGTGGACCTCACACGTCGGGGCGCTCACCGGGAAAGGGATGTGGATCTGGGAGTGGGACAGCACTGAAAGTGGCGACCCCAACGAGATCGTGCAGCAGGCCGTTTCGGCGGGGCTGCACCAGCTGTGGGTCCGGGTGGGTGACTCGATGAACGGCTTCTACGGCGCGGAGGAGCTCGACTCGCTCGTGCCCGCCGCCCACGCCCACGGCCTTGCCGTGATCGCGTGGGGTTTCCCGTACCTGTGGGACCCCGTCGGCGACGCCCAGTGGACCGCGCAGATCCTCGACTGGCGCGCCCCCGACGGTCAGCAGATCGACGGCTACAGCGCCGACATCGAGGAGGCGACCGAGGGTGTCATGCTGAGCGCGCAGCGGGCGGCCGTGTACCTCGAGCTTGTTCGGCAAGCCGCCGGGAGCCGGCCGGTCGTGGCCACCGTCTACCCTCCGACCGACGTCAGCTGGGACGGCGGCTACCCCTACCAGGCGATGGCGCCATACGTCGATGCCTTCGCCCCGATGATTTACTGGGAGTGCACCGATCCCGGCACCGACGCCATGCTCGACGTGGCTCGCCTCTCGACGCTCCGACCCGTGCACGTCATCGGCCAGGCTTTTAACTTCGCTGGCGATGGCGGTCGGACCGTCTCACCAAGCGGAGCAGAGATCACCGAGTTCTTGAGCGCCAGCCGGCGGGCGGGCGCGCTCGGCGCGTCGTTCTGGGTGTGGCAGGACGCCACGCCGGAGGAGTGGGCCGCCGTGTCCGGCTTTCCCTGGCGCTCGGTTGGGATCCGGCCGATGCCGCCACGGATCAGCCCCAAGAGATCCCGACCCTCATAGGAGCCGCCAAAGGGCCTTGAGGCCCCTACGCGGCACGCCGGCGGCCACCGAGCCGCCGGCGCGTCTGTGACGAGGAGCTGAAACCCAAGATCGCCAAGGTGTAGACGGACAACCTCGACGTCTACGGGGTCGGACAAGGTCTGGACCCAGCTCAATCGAGAGGGCACTCGGGTCGCCCGCTGCACCGTCGAGCGCCCGATGCGTGAGCTTGGGGTCGTGGCGCCCGGCGGGGACGCGCCTTCCAGCGCACCACGCTCGCCGACGAGCGGGCGCAGCGTCCCGGCGACCTCGTCGAGCGCCGGATCCGGGCCAGCGCCCCCAACCAGCTTTGGGACGCTCCGGACGGAGTTGCAGACGCGCCATGAGCGGGGTGACACTTACGTTCGAGCTGCCGTTCATGTTTGAGCTGACCGCTGACCTGGACGATTGCCCCATTCGCATGTGAGCCTTGAAGGCCCAAGGCGCCCGATGAGCACCCAAGATGAGTCCAACCAGGACACCCATGACGGGGTGCGAGCGCTGTCTTCGCTCAAATTGGCACCCACATCAGAACGGTAACTGTCGCCGTTGTCCCGCCCGAGGGATGGCTTACAAGTCTCGGGCTCCAACAGCTCGGTGCCATGTTCGTCACCGCCAGGGGCTGGCAGTCCCCTGGCGGGTGGTGCCACCACGACCGGGTTCCGCAGGGTGGCCACCTTGGGAACCCGCATTAGGAGCGGCAAGCTAATGGCACGGAAGGAGCGTGCCGTGGGAGCAGTCAGGGTGGTGTTCCACGCCGGGTTACGCCGCCGCTGGCGGTCCTGGCTGGCCATCGCCATCTTGATCAGCGTCGTTGGCGGCATCGTGCTGGCGGCCGCGGCCGCGGGCCGCCGCACGGAGAACGCGTTCCCGCGGTTCGTGGCGGCCCACGGGTTCGACAGCATCGTCTACGCCACCAGACCGCAGCCGACGGTGGCCCATCTCCCCGGGGTGGCCTCGGCCACCGAGCTGATCTTCCCGGACGCGGGCAATCCGACGTGCGACTGCCCACAGCAGATCAACCCCAACAACTTCGGCGTGGCGGTCGTGTCGGGCCGCGGGTCGCCCTTTACGCTTGTGTCCGGCCAGCTGCCCGACCCGTCGAGACCCGACCAGGTGCTCGCCTCGTCCACGTTGGAAAAGGACTACGGCGTGCACATCGGTGCCGTGATCCACGTCCCGTTCGAAGCGCCCTCACAAGCCGCCGACTACAACAACCCCAACACGGGGTACGTCCCCCCGCACGGTCCGCGCCTCGCGCTGCAAGTGGTCGGGATCGAAGCCAGCGAGGTCGAGTTCCCCTCCGGGGGCACACCGGGCTACTTCCTGTACGCCGGCCCGGCGTTCGCGCGCTCGGTGATCCCGCACACGGCGCTGCAATACCAGTACTTCGTCCGCCTCCGCCACGGTGCGGCCGGCATCCCCCAGTTCTACGACGAGGTCAACCGGCTGAACCTGGGCGTGGGCAACGTCGGCGCCTCGAGCGAGGACGGCACCGCCGCCACGATCCAGGCGTCCATCCACCCGCAGGCCGTCGGGTGGTGGATCCTCGCCGCGCTGGCCGCGCTCGTCTCGCTGGCGGTCGTGGGCCAGGCCCTGGCCCGCCAGAGCGCCGTCGAGAGTGAGGACCATCCGACCCTGGTCGCCGTCGGCATGTCCGGCCGGGAGCTCTTCGCCCTCGACATGGCACGGAACCTGGTGGTGGGCGTGGCCGGCGCCGCGGGCGCCGTCCTGATCGCCACGTTGTTGTCGCCCATCGCGCCCCTCGGCGAGGCCCGACTGGCTGAGGACTCCACGGGGATCGCGTTCGACTCGTTCGTGCTCCTGCTAGGAGCGCTGGCCACCGTGGTGGTCGTCCTGGCGCTCGGCGTCTGGCCGGCCCTGCGGGCGGCGCGCGTCCGGCGGATGGACGAGCGAGCCGTGCCGTCCCGCTCCTCGGCGGTGGTGCGGAACCTGGTCACGCTGGGCGCGCCGCCCACCGTAGTAATCGGCGTCCGCAACGCCCTGGAGCGGCGCTCCGGGGGGTTCGCCGTTCCGCTGGGCTCTGCCCTCCTGGGCATGGTGCTGGCCGTCATAGCGTTGTGCGCGACGGGTGTGTTCGGCGCCAGTCTGACCCACCTGACGGCGACGCCCCGCCTCTACGGTGACCCGGAGCAGGTCGGCTTCAGCCCGCCGACCCCCGCCCTGCTGACCAGCCTGGAGCACAACCCGGCCGTCACTGCCATCACCGAAGGTATCGGCGGGGGGGACATCACGGTCAACGGGAAGATCGTCGGCAGCATCGCTGGGACGTCGATCAAGGGGCCTCTCCTCTTCTCGACGGTGGCCGGGACGCTTCCGGTCGCCGACGACCAGGTGGGCCTCGGCATCTCGACCATGCACCAGGTGGGGGCGCACATCGGGTCGGTGGTGGACATCACGTTCATCACGCGTTCGGGTGCCCCCCACACCGAGCCGTACCGGGTCGTCTCCCAGATCGCCTTCCCGCAGTTGGGGGGGTTCGTGAGCCTCGGCACGGGGGTCCTGACGACGACGGCCGGCCTCATCCACGTGGCCTGCCTCCCGGGTCCCACGCTCGCCCTGTGCCGGCGGGCGTTCGCCGCGCACAACTTCAGCACCGGTGGGATCAGGGTGAGTTTCGCGCCAGGGCCGAGCGGAAAAGCGGCCATGGACCACTACCTGGCCGCGTACTCATCGATTGCGCAACAGCCCCTCGCTCCGACCTCCCTGGTCAACTTCGGCGAGGCGGTCAACTTCCCGCTCATTTTCGGGGCGATGCTGGCCGTATTCGGTGCAGCGACGCTGGCGCATCTCTTGGTCGTGAGCGTGTCGCGGCGCCGACGAGAGGTCGGGCTCTTGAAGGTCCTCGGCTTCGTCAACCGCCAGGTCGTCTCGACGGTTTCGTGGCAAGCCACCACGTTGGCCCTCGTGGGGATCGTCATCGGCGTCCCGCTGGGGCTGATCGTCGGCCGGGGGGTGTGGGACACCTTCGCCAACAACCTGGGGGCGGTCCCGGTCACCGTGGTGCCGATTCTGCTCACCGCGGCGATCGCGGTGGGCGTCCTCGTGGGCGCCGACGTCATCGCCATCGCGCCGGCGTGGGTGGCGACGCGATCGAAGGCCGCGGACCTCCTGCGGCCGCTCGACTGAACGCTGGTTCATTGCCGGGAGTTCTCGAGCGTCTTGGAGGAAACGGCGAGCTCGAGGGCGCGCCGACACGGGGTTAAACCGCCTTTGCCCGACGGGACACGCGCTCCGCAACCAACGCGGCCCCCGGTTCGGGCAGGCCGGGGGCCGTTGGTCGATCGCCTGTGGCGGCAGAGCGAGTTGGCCGAAGGGAGTTTCACACCACTAGAACCCGCACGGCTATCTTCCGCTTAGGCGGCCTCGGCCTACGGTCGGCCCCGTGGACGCGACACGACCCCGCCGACCCGTGGCCGTTCACAGCGAGTCCCGCTGAGATGGACGCGATACGGCGGCGCCGCCGGCCATAAGGCCGGCGGTTTCGTCATCCACGGGGTAGCAGACGAGTAGTGAACTCATCGCCACCTCCAACAAGGCACTTTCATGAACACTCGGCGTGCTCTTTCATGAACATGCCCCCTTGGAGGTGGCGGGAATCGAACCGACCTAGTGTCGTGAGTCAGAGATCCGCGCGCAATATGTAGCCAGCGTGTCGAGGATCTCGTCGGCGCTCTTGTGCCAGACGAATGGCTTCGGTTCGTCGTTCCACGATTCGATCCAGTGATTGATCGACGCCTCGAGTTCTTTGGTGTTGCGATGGGTGCCGCGTCGCAACCATTTGGTGATCAGCTCGGCGAACCAGCGCTCGACCAGGTTCATCCATGAGCTGTAGGTGGGCGTGAAGTGCAGCGTGAAGCGCGGATGGCGCAGCAGCCAGCGATGGATCTCGGGTGTCTTGTGCGTCGAGGAGTTGTCGACCACCACGTGGACGTCGAGATCTTCGGGCACGCTTCGGTTGATCAGGTTCAAGAACGCTCTGAACTCAAGGGCGCGATGGCGTTCGGTCATGTCGGCAATGACCTGGCCCGAGGCAATGTCGAGGGCGGCGTAGAGATTGGTGGTGCCGCCTCGCACGTAGTCGTGGGTGCGTCGCTCGGCGAGCCCTGGTCGAAGAGGGAGCACCGGTGCGGTGCGGTCCAAGGCTTGGATCTGGGTCTTCTCGTCCACGCACAGCACCAAGGCGCCTTCGGGCGGGTTGAGGTAAAGGCCCACCACATCACGCACCTTTTCCACGAACTGGGGATCGGGCGAGAGCTTGAAGGAGTCGACCAGGTGTGGCTTGAGCCCGAAGGCCCGCCAGATGCGGCTCACCGCAGATTGGCTCATGCCGGTCGCCTGGGCCATCGAGCGCGTCGACCAGTGCGTAGCGTCGGTGGGCGTCTGTTCCAAGGTGGCGACGATCAGGGACTCGACTGCGCCGGGACTGAACACGGCTGCCGATGAGGAGCGAGACTTGTGGCTGTGAGGGATGTCCGTTCCGACCTTCAACTCGCCCTTAGGATCCACCATAGGTTAACTCGCGAGGTAGTAGCCTCTTCGTGTGGAGCTGTCGCCTGAGGAACTGGCCGGGTTCTTCGACACGGTGCTGCCGCATTTGAACGAGCTGCAGACGCGTGTAGTGACGGGCGCCATGGCGGTGGCCTTGGGTCGAGGGGGCCAGGCTCGCGTGGTCGAGGCGTCGGGGATGAGTTCTTCGACGATCTACAAGTCGGTTGCCGAAATACGCGCCGGGGTCGAGCCAACTGATCGTCAACGCGCCGTCGGCGGAGGAGACAAGCCGGCGACCGACAAGCAGCCCGGCCTGGCTGAAGCGCTCGACGAGCTGGTCCATCCCTCGACACGTGGAACGCCGATGTCGGCGCTGCGCTGGACGCTGAAATCGACCTACGAGCTGGCCGCTGACCTTCAGGCCCAGGGGTATCGGGCCTCGGCGGAGTTGGTGCGCAGGTTGCTCCACCAGATGGGCTACAGCCTCCAGGCGCCGGCCAAGCAGAACGAGGGTACGTCGCACCCCGACCGTGACGGCCAGTTCGGCTACATCAACAAGCTGGTGAGCGCTCGACTCAAGCTCGGTGAGCCGGTCATCAGCGTGGACACCAAGAAGAAGGAACTGATCGGCAACTACGCCAATGGGGGGCGCGAATGGCAACCGGCCGGCGAGCCCATCCGAGTGAACGTGCACGACTTCGCCGATCGGGCCCTCGGTGAGTTCGCCAAGGCCATTCCCTATGGGGTCTACGACCTTGGCAACGACGAGGGTTGGGTATCGGTCGGCGACACCGCGGACACCGCCGAGTTCGCCGTCGAGTCGATACGCCGCTGGTGGGACCAGATGGGCCGGGCCCGTTTTCCCGAGGCCTCCACCTTGCTGATCACTGCCGATGCGGGCGGCTCCAACGGTCCAAGGGTCCGGGCCTTCAAGTACCACCTGGCTCAGCTCGCCATCGAGACTGGTTTGAACATCACGGTCTGCCACTATCCGCCCGGGACGTCGAAGTGGAACAAGATCGAGCACCGTCTCTTCAGCTTCATCTCGCTCAACTGGAGGGGCCGATCACTGACCGACCTTCGCACCATCGTCGAGCTCATCGCGGCCACCAAGACCAAGACCGGTCTCACCGTTCAGTGCGGCTATGACCCGAACTGGTATCCCACCGGAGTGAAGATCAGCGACCGTGACTACGCGACCATCCCGCTACGACCCCACGACTGGCACGGCGAGTGGAACTACAGCATCGCTGCGTGAATCGCGCGACCTATCCCGCGGCGGGCCCTTAGCTTGGCTGATTTGGCCGATAGGATGAGTATGGATGCCTTTATGGCAGGGTCCTTCCAGCATTCGACCAAACCGGACGGCACGCCAACGGTCCGCACTGAAGTAGCGATTGAGGATGAAGTGCGCCGTGTCTTGGCTCGACATCGTCCAGGCGATGGCTTTCTAGGGGAGGAGGGCGGCCAATCGGGAGACGCATCGACTTGTTGGATAGTGGATCCGATCGACGGCACCGGGGTCTTCATCACAGGCGGAAGAGCCTGGGGAACTCAGATTGCGCTTCAACTTGATGGCGACCTCGCCGTCGGAGTTGCGAGTGCGCCCGCACTGGGCAGACGTTGGTGGAGTGCGATCGGCCAGGGAGCCTGGACGAGCAGTAACAAGTCCGGCAAGAGGCCCTTGACAGTTTCAACCGCCGATAACCGGAATCGAGTGAAGTGGAGCTGTCATCCACCACTCGATGCAGTCAGTGAAGACTGGCATCGGCTGGCTTCCGGACTTCAGACCATTGGCGACTACATCGCCCCGGATCCGCATGCCGTCCTGATGGTTATGGAAGGACAGATCGAGGTGTCCCTACAACTGGAAGGGGCAGCCTGGGACTTCGCCGGCTTTGCCGCCATCATCCAAGCCGCCGGAGGTCGATTTAGCTACCTGGACGCCTCGACGGTTCTTGGGGGCGTACGACCCGCTTTGTTCACAAACGGGATAGCTCACGACGAGGCCATCACGGCTCTCGCATAAGTCGAACCGCCTGAGTGACCCACACGACTCGACCCCGACCGCCGGGTCCTGGGGGTAGCTGCAATTGCCATATATGCGGACGGGCAAAATACAACCGTTTCGGCAGGCGCTCACCAGTTCGTCCCTGTCGCCTACCGGCACCGTGAGGGCAGGTCATGGTTGGATCGTGGACAGGCCATCATGGTCATGTGGGAGCGAGCCTTCACCGACGCCGATGGTGGCAAGGCGGGGCTGCCGCCACGGTTCTCGTCCTCGTCTATGGCCTCTGTGGCGTTTCGGATGCCAGCGGGTCCCTCACTGTTGGCACTCCTACGCACCCCCAACTCCTGACCTGTGCAGAAGAAGCGACGCAGTTCACCGGCACTCTGCCCCCCATCGGGCCACATGACATCGGATTCGGCCCGGGGTATTTCCCTCAGGCCCGCCGGCTGGTCACCATGAATCCGCCGTCCTCGAGTCGAGGGGCTCAACTCACCGGGTACAAGCTTCCTCCGGTTGTCGATCCTGGAGCCACGGTGACCATGACGATCGCCCGTGGCGCTCGGTCCTACGTCGTGCAACAGAATCCGTGGTCACCGCCCCAAGGGAGCCAGTCGGTCACGTACCGGGCCTGTTTGCACAAGCGTGGATTTTTTCCTCAGAGCTTCCGGTTCACCGATGGTCGACGACGGGGCTGCGTTCCCCTCGACGTGCGTGTCAATGGGCAGCGCAAGACGAGCCGCATCGTTCTCTCGCTCTTCGCTGGACCCTGCAGAACCTCGACCTGATCCGTCGCTACTGCGTGGCCCCGGGGCTTGGCCGAGTACCGACAATCACCACGAGCGATCACGCCTCGGGAGTGCCCCGTACGTCGCCGGTTATGTCCACAAGTGACCTGCACTATCTGCGGACAGCGGTCGCTAGATTCGCTACAAGTTGACCAGGCATTGGGCCATCACCGATGGACTCACAAATGCCCTTGCGATAACCGTCTAGTTGTTCCGCAGTGAGTCGTTCCATCACCCCACGCCATCCATGAGACCAGCACCATGTCCAAAAGGTCTCGGCGTCCTCAAACTCAAACTCCAATACTTCTCGGGAACGCTCTACTCGGGACAGTGGCATGTCGAACAGCAGTTGGTCTACGAACTGTTCGCCAGATGAAGGCGGCGCATCTTCGAATACAACGCCAAGTCCGTCAAGCAGCGTCGCATGCCAGTTCCACCGTGGATCTTCCTCCCACCACCATCCCTTGGATATCGAGATTCCAAATGCTCCCCCAGAACGCACCACCCGGCACATCTCCAACACCGCCGCTCGTGGGTGCAACATCGATTGGAGAGCAATGCCCGACAGGGCCACATCGAAATGGCCGCTTCCTACACCAAGACGTGCCGCATCCATTACGGCCGTCATCAAGGATGTACGCGTACTCCCATGAAGTCGCTGCCAAAGTTGAGCAAGCATTCCAGGGGCGAGATCGACGGCTAACACCGAACCACTCGATCCCAGTCGGTGGGAGGCAGCCAGACTCACGGCGCCGGTTCCGGCGCCAATGTCGATCATCCTTGAACCGGCCGGAACGTTGGCGTGTTCCACGAGGAGATCTCCAAGATCAGAGAAGAAGTCAGGGCCGACTCGGCCGTAACTGGGGGCGGCACGATCAAACACCGTGCCGCCGCCCTTGCCTTTTGGAGGGCTGAACTCCATGGCTCAATCGTACGGCGAAGAAATACTGAGAGACAGAGCGTTGGGTATTCAAACCGCCGGGTCGGAGCTTTCTCGACGTATCGTTGCCGAGGTGAAGCCATCTACTGCTTCGGTCGAAGATGCGATAACCCTCGCTGCGCAGGCCCATCGAGGCCAGCGTTACCCGTCACCGGAAGCAGAACCATACATACTTCATCCGCTACGGGTGATGATCGAGTTCGCCGATCCTGTCGATCAGATGGCTGCAGTCCTACACGACGTGGTCGAAGACACCGACTGTCACATTCGTGATTTGGCGGATCGAGGGTTCCCGCCTGTTGTCGTTACGGCAATCGACTGCCTGACACACCGACCCAACGAGGTCTACGCCGACTACATCGAGCGCCTCTCTGCAAACGATGTTGCACGACGAGTGAAGATCATCGACCTCCGGCACAACCTGGCAAATAGCCGTCGTTTGCCTGAATCAAGCCAAACCACCGAGCGAATCTCTCGCTATGAGGAGGCGCTCACTCGACTCGGAGCGATGTGACTGCTTCTGCGTTTCACGGAACCGGCCCGCTCCATGAGAAGACAACGATCTCATGGTGAACAACGATCTCATGGTGACGGAAAGCGATAACCAGCCCGGCCGAGTGATGATTCTCAATGGCGGATCGAGTGCCGGCAAGACGACCCTGGGGCGAGGTCTCCAATCGGCGCTGTCCGATACCTGGCTGCTCCTCGGCATCGATCTCTTGATTTGGACGTTGCCTCCCAGGATGATCAACAATGCCAAGGGTCTAACGGTGCACGAAGGCGTGATCGTTCGAGGGGATCTGTTCATGACGCTATATGCGGGATTCCAGTCCGCAGTGGCCGCTCTTGCCCGCAGTGGCGTCAATGTGCTGCTCGACGATCTGACACTTGATGGGATCGCCGATCAACAACGGTGGAGCAATGCGCTCCAAGGGTTGGATGTGCTGTGGGTAGGCGTGCGGTGCGCTCCAGCGATCGCTGCAGAACGTGAGTCCAGACGACAAAGCCGACTGCCGGGCATTGCACGTCATCAAGCGGAGTCGGTACACGTCGATGTTCGTTACGACGTGGAAGTCGATACGGGTGTCCTTGACCTGCGTGAGTCAATGTCCCTAATCGCCGAATCAATGGGTCGGCGGTGGTCCATCCCAGTTCCCGTACTGTCGAATCATCCATCGACGCTTCCTCCGACCTCAGCCTGGTCGCCCGGAGAACCCATCAGTCCGGCTCCTTGGGAGCGCTGAGACCACAAGAGGCTGGCGCAATCGGTGGCCTTCGTCTCGATATCGAGTTTCAGATCATTGCTCGGCCAGGTGCGAGCCGACCCCCATCGCCTGGTCTGGGTGTAACTGCGATCGGCGTACAGGGACGGGTCACATACGACCGTTTTCGGCTGGCGATCATCCTGTGGACCGGCCCTGTCGCCGAATGGGACCTTGGGCCGTCCCGATGTCACTGCAACCATGTGGCGTTGACGTGGGCCGCTCGGACGCAGATCCGCCCGCTACGTTTGATTGGTGAAAGCAGCGGCAAGCCGGAACTGATTAGCCATGACTTATTCCTACCGACCAATGTCATTCTCTATCGAGACTGAGCGGCTGTCTCTTCGCTTACGCGCCCGAGAGGACGCTGTTTGGAATCTCCAACTATTGGGGGAGCATGAGGGCCGTACAGAACTCACTCTCGCCGAAGCCGAACAGCACCTCGCCGAACAGAACGTGACGGCACGCGCAGTTGGCTTTGGATTTCTTGCCATCCAGCGCCGTGCCGAGCGAGATTTCATTGGGTATTGCGGCTTATTGGTCGGGAGAGCCACGTTCGATGAGCCGGAACTCGCCTATGAGCTTCTTCGGCGATTCCATGGGTATGGCTATGCCACCGAGGCCGCCTCCGCAGTTCTCGACGCCGCATTCGCTACTGGGAGGAGGCGTCTTTGGGCCACCGTGGGGGGCTGGAACGCCCGATCCTTCCGAGTCTTCGAGAAACTCGGGTTCTACCGGGACCACAGCGTGACCGACGAGCGGGGCGAGCTTGTGTACATGGTTCGGGACAACACTTCGGTTCGTTCCAGAGTGTCCGCTGTCGCCAGGTCGGGGTCATTTCACGATTTCCACAATCTCGGGGTCGTGGCTGAGATGGGCCGTAAAAGGAGCCAGCGCCCGGAGACGTTGGAGGGAGTCCCTTGCGGCAACCTCCCAGGTTTCATCGTGGAGGTTTGATGCGACAGGTTCGCCCGTACGCAGCTCTTCTGCTCGAAAGGCACACTGCGCTGCGATTACGACACGCCTGCCCGCCGCTTCGATCAGCACCGATTGGTGGCCGGGAGTATGACCCGGTGTAGACAAGAGGCGGACCCCGGCAGCGATTTCCTGGTGGTCTCCATATACGAGCTGCAAACGGTCGTCTGGGATTGCCGCCCAGTCGGGCACGGTATAGCCAGGCGTCTGGGCTACCTCGTACTCGGTGGCCTGTACGTAAACAGGAGCAGCCAGCGCCCCCTGCTGCCCACAGTGGTCGAAATGCAGATGAGAAACGACGACTGCGGCGATGTCGGAGGGTGCGACGCCAGCTCCGCCGAGGGCGTCGTGCAGCGGCGTGGTGTGTGTGTGGTACCACTCGTCGATGACCTCGTTGCCCAATCCGACACCCGTGTCTACCAAGATGGTCCCGTCAGGATGTCGAATAAGCCAAGCATGAACCGGAAAAGGCTCGAACGTGGCGTGCTGGGGATGCCATTCAGGCACCGTGGTTATGGTCGCAAGGACCAAGCGGTCAATCTGCGGCAGCGTCGAAAGCGCCACTACATGAAGCCTACTGGTCGGGGTGATCCAGATCGCCTGGCGAGTCGGGGAACGTGTGAGTTTCATCTGGAACGGCTTTATACACAACCATCTTCGGCAGGCGATCGCCCACCTGACCCGTTCCGCACGGCACCTCGACGCGGTTCGATCGTTCACGGTAAGCCACCCGCTCGGTCTCTGCTCCCCTGGTAGACCGTTCTTCTATGGCATCGCCTCGCCAAGCCTTTTTGTCAAGGCTGCGACGAACGTCTCGACATGATGATCACCCTGTTCCAACAACTTGGCGCAGGCTTTTGACCGACTTTGTGTCTGATCCATGTCTGCATCAGACAGGCTTCGGAAGGCGACTGCGGCGTTCCGATAGACACCAGCCGCAGCCCCAAGCTCACCTCCGGCCTTCCCCAAGCCTCTCGGTGCGTGCGAAACACTGAGCCACTCGAGGAGGCCTGCGCAAACGTTGATCAGCTCTGACGCAACTGCTGTGGCCGTCACAGGCGGCGTGTCCGATTCGATCTCGAACAACCTCCGAAGGTGGGCAACCGCTTCGGTAACGGACGTCAGCCGTTCCGTGGCAATAGACGCCCATCTGAGCCTGGCGGCTTGAAGCTCAGCATTCACTTGGGTGCTCCATGCTGACTCAGTCCTCTTGGGTCAGATGATCGACCTCGTCGAGTATCTCGATGCTTTCCATCTCGGCCCCCGGAAACGGGGATCCGTCAGAGCTACGCCAGAACCGTTCGAGATCTTCCTGCGATTGCCACCGTGCAATCGCAACCACGCTGTCGCTAGATGTTGTGGGACTGCATAGGGTGCTCCCCATTGCGCCTGGATGATCGGAGCGAATGCGGAGCGTGCCCGCATGCCACCATTGGACGAACTCCGCATGACGATCGCCTTCCACACGCCATCTGTAAATGACTCGGATCATGACGAATCCATCGTAGTGAGCAACCCCCCGTATGCGGTGGAGGGACGGGGTGCCACTCTGCGGCACTTGTGGGCTATCCACGGCGATGGCGACTTCGCTATGTCGCACATCGCTGTCACATCCGCTGACAGACCTACAACACAGCCCAGGGTTGAATCGCCCCGGGTTCGATGACTGCTCGGGTTATTGGGTAGCCGCCTCGGCGGCGGGTTGTGTTTGACGGTAGTAGGTCGCCTCGAACTCTGCCGGCGTGACGTAGGAGTTGTCCTCAGTGATCTCGCCATGGAGTCGGCGGTGGTTGAACCAATCGATGTAGCCCAAGGTGGCGTACTCGACGTCGTCGAGACCCCGCCACGGGCCTTGGGGGTAGACGAGCTCCCACTTGTAGAGGCTGTTGAAGGCTGCTTCGGCCATGGCATTGTCGTAGCTGTCCCCGCGCGAGCCGACCGAGGCGACGATGTCATTCTCGTCGAGTCGCTCCGAATAGCGAATTGATAGATATTGCACGCCGCGGTCGCTGTGATGCACCAGGCCGTCGAGGATCTGGCCGTGACGGGTGCGATTCCACACCGCCATCTCGAGGGCGTCGATGGCGAGGTCCGAACGCAAGGACTCGGAGATCTGCCAGCCGACGACCATGCGCGAGAACACGTCGATGATGAAGGCGGCGTAGACCCAGCCTGAATGCGTCTTCACGTAGGTCAGGTCGGCCACCCAGAGCCGGTTGGGCTCATCCGCGCGAAAGCGGCGCTCGACGAGGTCGGCCGGGCGATGCTGGCGCTCGTCGAAGCGGGTGGTGACCTTGTAAGCCCTGCCCCGGCGGGCCCCCGAAAGCCCCAACTCACGCATCAGGCGCTCGACCGTGCAGCGCGCCACGCGGATCCCCTCACGGTTCAGCTGGGTCCAGACCTTGTCGGCTCCATAGACCTCGAGGTTGTCGCCCCAGACGCGGAGGATCTCCCCCTTGAGCTCCTCGTCACGCACCGAGCGGGCCGAGGGCAGGCGCTTTTTGGCCACCCAATAGGTGTTCGGGGCGATCTTGCAGCCGTGCTCTGAGAGCACCCGGCAGATCGGCTCGACCCCGAACCGGTGACGATGTTCGTCGATGAAGGCGACTATCGCGGCGGTCGCGGGTCGAGCTCCCGCGCGAAGAAAGCCGAGGCCGCCTTCAAGATCTCATTGGCCCGGCGCAGCTCGAAGTTCTCTTTTTCCAGCTCTTTCATCCGGGCCCGCTCGTCGGTGGTCAGCCCGGGCCGCTCGCCGGCATCGGTCTCGGCCCGCCTGACCCACTGTCGAAGGGTCTCGTGGTTGATCGCCAGCTTCGCCGCGATCGATTCGATGGCTTTCCATTGCGAGGGGTACTCGCTCTGGTGATCGAAGACCATCCGCACGGCCCGTTCCCGGACCTCGGGCGGATAGGGCCCCCGTCCCGCCTTGTTCTTCTCTGGCATTGCTCCATCCTCTCAAGGGAAGGAGCAGTCACCAATCCCGGGGCGATTCAGGTATTTATCAGAGGAAGATAGTGTCGTCATGTGCACCCTGTGTATGGCGTGCGGGATCCCGGACTCGAACGTGCACTTGCAGGGGCAGAGCCTGTGGGGTCTCAGGAAACGGTCTGGGGTAATGGGACGTTGCCTCTACGGGTTGCTGCGTTTCTTGGCCACGCAGACCTCCCTTCCGAGTTTGTCACTTCAGTTCGATACATTGTGAGAGTTCGTGATCAGATCGTGGTTTGTCAAACTCCCAACGGGACATGGCGCCCCTGGCCTGGTGGCCGAAGGGAGCCCAGAGAGTCATACGAAGAGACGGCCTACCGAGAAGTCTATGAGGAAACGCGTTGGCAGATCGACGCAGAGACCGCCCAGTTCATTGGCTGGCTGCATCTTGAGCATCTAAGGGCACCGCCGCAGGGTTACCCGTATCCGCATCCGGACTTCTTGCAGGTGGTCTTGGTCGCCAGCTCCACGTTTCGGGAGGGGGGCGAACAGGGAGACTGGACCGATACCGAGGGTTATGAGCTGCGATCACGCCTTGTATCCATCGACGAAGCTCGCATGCTCACTGCGACGGCCGACATGCCTGCTTCACCGTTCCTAGACATAGTCACCAAGACAGCGTAAGTGGGCTTTTTGAACACTTATGTGGCCCAGTACGCCAGGCTTGCGACACCCAAAATGGTTTCATAGCCTACCCTCTCGCTTCGTGAAGGTCCCTGGCGCTACGCCATTTCGGACAAGCTGGTGAACACCGAAGTGCACGACCCAGTTGAAGAGAATCTCTTGAGATTCATACGGTCTTACCTCGGCGACGAGACGCTGGAGTACCGGGTGCGACCTCGTCGCTTCGCACAAGGGATGTTCTCGGACGTGCGCTCCTTCACCTTGAACGGGGGACCCAAGGGGTGGACAACTCCGCTGGTGCTTCGAATGCTGCCATTCGACGCCGATCCGCAACAGCCCTCTCTTGAGACAGCCGTACACAATGGGTTGGCCCGGGTCGGAATGCCAGCCCCCGTCGTGCTGCTCAGCCATGATCGGGTTGAGGTACTCGGTCGCATGTTCATGGTGATGGAACTGCGGCCCGGTCGACCGAGTCTCAAGGGTGTGCGTTGGGACGTCTTTGCGAGCGAGCTTCCGACGCTCTTGGTGAGTTGGCCTGCAGCCGTTGCCCAAATTGCCAGAGACCTCCATTCGTGCCCAGCAGGCTCGGTACTCGACGAAGCCGAGGCCCTCGGGATCACGCAGAGCAGCCTCGCTGTAGAGCGCCATTTGCTCTTTGTGGAGGATCGTCTCTCGCGTTTCGGTGGGCAAGGCATGACCCCCGCCCTCGAATGGCTTCGTGATCACCTGCCTGCAGCCCCGGAGCGCCCATCAGTCCTCCACGGTGACTTGTGGCCAGCCAATGTCTTGCGGCATCGTGGGCATCTGACAGGACTCGTCGACTGGGAGCGTGCAGCGATCGGCGATCCCGCCCTCGACATTGGCTTCGCCAAGGTGGGACTTTCGCTTCTTCCGGCGCCCGTCCAGGTACCAACGCCGATCCGCCAAGGCATCACTGCCGCAGGACGATCAATGGCCGCTCGACTCGAGGATCACTACAACAGGCAAAGTCCGTTGTCCCCAGAACGAGTCAGGTACTACGAGGCCCTGCGGTGCGCTGTCGAGCTGGCGATCGTCGCCAGCCGACGTGCCTCCGAAAAGCCAGGTTTCGCCACATCGGGGTGGTATCACGGACAAGACGCCCTCACCCGGCACTTCGGTGAAGTCACCGGAACCGAGATACCTCGCTTGGATCAATCGACTTGAGGCGATCTATCGACGTCGATCGGACAATGGGCTCAATCGTCGGAGTGCTTAGTACCTGCACGTCGATCCTGCTTTGAGCCAGCCTTTCCCACCTGCCCCCGTGCCGGAACTGGGTCGAGGTGTCCGTGGATGCTTCATGACGACGTAGGTCCGGTGTGGCGGTCCATACTTTCGTCGTATGCGGAGAGTGGGAACGACCATCGCGGTACTGACGCTGCTGTGCGTCGCCGTTGGCACGATCGCTCCGCCCGCCAGCGCTGCTTCTGCGCCGGAGCCTCGTTCTGGAGTCGTCGACACCTTTCCTCCTCGCACACAGACGAGACTCAACGGTCTGGTCGAAGAAGTGCGCAACCTCTACCGCATCCCAGGAGTGATGGTGTGGGTGTCCGTTCCCGGCGAGGGCGTATGGGAGGGCGCCTATGGCGAAGCGGACCTCCAAAGTGGCCAACCCCTCTCCATGGCCGACCATTTTCCAATTGGGAGCGTGACCAAGACGTTCACGGCGACGGTGATACTCCGACTCGTGCGAGAAGGACTCCTGGCACTCTCGGCGCCGATTAGCCACTGGGTGCCTTGGGTGCAAGACGCTCACCAAATAACCGTGCGCATGCTCCTCAACATGACGAGCGGCATCTACGACGAATACCAGTCAGACTCCCAGCTGATCGACGAGATCTCTGGCCACCCCCATCTGGTATTCACGCCTCATCAGATCGTGCGGATGGCCGTGGCACACGGTCCGGTCGGTCCACCGGGCACGCCCGAGTACTCGAGCACGAACTACGTCATCCTCGGGATCATTGCCAAGGACATCACCCATCAGACGATCGGCAACCTGATCACCACGCAGATACTTCAGCCTCTCCACCTGGATCAGACCAGCTATTCCTCCTCCGGCGCACTGCCCAGCCCTTCGACGCTCGACTACCTCATCGGTCGCGGCTCCCCCAAGAGGATCCCTCTCTACGACCTGTCCAACCTCGGGGCCGCGGGTGCCATGGTCTCCACCGTGGGTCACATGGCGCTTTGGGCCCAGGCACTGAGCAATGGGGAGCTCCTGTCGCCGACCCTGGCGGCCAAGCGGCTGCAGTCCAGTTGGTTCGTGGGCAATGTCGCTCCACTGCCGACTCAAACGGGATCACCGTCGCTTCCAGTTCGCTACGGACTCGGTCTCTACAGCCTGGGCCCGCTGATCGGGCACAACGGTGGTGTCAAGGGCTACGTCGATGAGGTCTTCTATTCGCCCTCGCGTCACGCCACGATCGTCGTGTTCGTCAACGGCAACGACCCGTACAACAACTCCGGCGAACAAGCTGACTCCGTAACCGTCAGCATTGCCAATACCGTGCTTCAGAATGGATAGGAATGCCGGGGCATACCCCCGCTGCCGGGAGGGGGTGCCCTCTTTGGCGAGCTATGGAACCGTCATATCCAATACCGGCGGATCACATTGCCATCTTCCGAAGTGGCGAGGCCCTCGAAGACGCCTCCGCATCGCTCGATGATGGCCGCAGATCCAATGTTGTCCTGGTCGCATATGACCAATACTCGGTCAACACCTTCCTGACGAGCTACCTCGATTGCCTGGCGCAGTATCTCGGTTGCGTACCCCAATCGCCGAAACTCTGGCAGGACCGCGTAACCGATATGCCCGCCGTAGCGAGCGAGCCACTCATTCAAGCCAAAGCGTATGGAAGCACGGCCGACAAGAGAACCATCGACCTCGGCTGCCAGGAATGCCGCACGCACCCAGTCTGACGGAATGTCAGTACCAGCACGGATCCGCTCTCTCTCCTGGATCCATTCCAGCCACGGCATCTCGTTGACGTAGCCCAACAGAAATGTGTAGTCATCCCGTGCAAGTGCTCGGTGTGCGGCTACCGCAACTGCCTCGTCTTCAGGGCGGAACGGCCTCAGCAGAAGGGACACCGGATGATCCTAGGGATGTCCCCGTCCTCGCTGCCGGGATGATGACAAGCTCAGCTTGACGTAAGCGTGGGTCCGCCCGACGTCAGCATCGACTCGACAATCTCAAAGAGTCGCCAGAGGGCGTCCTCGAGGTTTGGGGATTGGAAGTGCGGTTCCCATACTTCGCCGTGAAGAACGTCGGACACGCAGAAGACCGAAGCGGTCTGGATCTCGAGTGAGGCGCCGATGGTGAAAATGGCGGAGGCCTCCATGTCCACGGTCAAGATGCCCTCTTCTCGGTAGGCGATGATCTCTTCAGCAGTTTCTCGGTACGGCGCATCAGTGGTCCAGGTAGGACCTACCGAGGCGTCTGGGATGGCCGAGCGAAGGGAGACGAGCAGCTTGGAGTCGGGGCGGGCCCACCGGCCCGGGAGCGAGTAGTGATGCGACGTACCCTCATCCCTCAGCGCCGCCGAGCACACCACAGCCTGACCGACCTCAAGATCTGGTGAAAGCCCCCCGGCCGTTCCGATTCCAATGATGGTCTTCACACCAAGCGCCGCCAGCTCTTCGATCACGATGGCGGCGACGGGTGCACCCACTGGGAGACGGGCGAAGCCCAGTGCGGGTGATAGCTCCAAGACGGCTCCCGCCGGGCCCGTGATCTCCTTGAACGGCCTTTCTGTTCGGACTCGCTCGAGCAAGCCACTCTGCCAGCCGAACACAACCGCTGGAGGTGGTGTCTCGATCAGGCGACCTTGGCTCGCCCGATAGGAAAGGAGCTGGTGGGGAGTCACGTACGGGCGACCCAAGTGCTTGTCTTCGTAATGAGGGACTGGCACGGTTGAAGCCTGCCACCTTGTGGCCGCCATAGACACTCGAGATTCACAAGCGGAGAGGCGTAGGCCCCCCCGAGCCCTATTCAGGCGGCGCCGAGGGGGCACCCGTTCGCATTACCATCTGCCGCCAATCCTCGAAGGGGTGGCCGTGCTTCAACTGTGGTGGGGAACAACTGAGCAGACGTACCTGTACTACTGGCATCACAAAGTGTGGTCCGTATTGGTCGCTTGGGCGCTCGTCGTCTTGCTCGTGATTCTGATTGTTCTGACGGGTGAGGAACTCTGGCGGGCAGGCTACAGATCGGCGCTTCGATCAGTCTCGACGATCGAAGCGCCACCTCAACCGGATCAGCCCAAGAGATCGAGTACGCCACCCTCACCGAAGAAGCGGCGATTCCTCGCCCCACCATCCCAGGCGTTTCCGGGGATTCGAGGATTTTTCTCTCGTCAAGAAGGCTGGCAAGATCAGATCACAGACTGATTCCACGCCCGCACCGGTGATGCGGCCGGTTATCGACGCGATCCGCTACCTTGAGACGGCAGTAATCGGTGCGCAATGGACTGAGGGAGTCGTATTGCGCTACGGCGGCTTCTACGGACCTGGAACCTCCATGGCGCCCGGTGCGGAGCAGGTGGAGCTGGTCCGCAAGCGCAAGTTCCCAGTGGTCGGTGACGGTGGCGGGGTCTGGTCGTTCATTCATGTCGCCGATGCCGCCGACGCGACGGTGGCGGCAATTGAGCGCGGCAGCCGCGGCGTCTACAACGTGGTCGACGATGATCCGGCTCCAATTGCTGAGTGGCTGCCGGCGCTGGCGGAGGAGCTCGGGGCGAAGAAGCCCATGCGCGTTCCCCGCTTTGTGGGACGACTGTTCGCCGGAAAAGCCGGTGTCGAAATGATGACGGAGCTTCGCGGTGCGTCCAATGCTAAGGCGAAGCAAGAGTTGGGGTGGTTCCCAGCGCACGCGAGCTGGCGGCAAGGATTCGAGGCTGCATGAGAGGTCTTGGCACGCTGGCTCGATCTGTTCTCGCTCTACTCCATCCCCTGTTCGCGTGGGAGACGTCGTCGGTCGAGCGGGCAATAGAATTAGTCGAAACGGCTAGTCAGGCCGATTGGTCATGACCGGGCTCGCTATGGGCATTGCTGGACTCGCCCTAACGGTCGCTGGGGTCTCGCTGGGGTTGACTGTCTATCAACTGCGGAGTCAGCGAGACCGTGACAATCGTGACTTGTGAGTGCCTGGATATAACCTCCTGGCGCTTCTGTCGGCTGGCGCCGAGGCAGCGACGCGCGCAACAGCTCCTGGGATACCGCGCGAAGGGTCCGTAAACTCGATGCGAGCTGTCACGCGACAAGCTCATACTCGTGGATAAGCCCACCCAGTCGGTCCTGTCGGCGGATTCCCTGGAGATGGCGTGGATGACGTCGATGTGTCTCGTCGAGCGAGGGACGTGGTATCGGGGGAGTCGATCGTCGTGGTCGTGGGATCTCCTGGGAGATCCCTTGGTGAGGACGATGGCCGTTGTAGTGCCGCACGTAGCTGCGAAGAACCCGCTCCAGATGGCGTGCGTTCACGATCAAGAGGGAGTCGAGGCACTCGGATCTGACCGTTCTGACGAACCTCTCGGCGTGGGCATTGGCATTCGGAGTCCGAAACGGCGTGCGCAGCACGCGAGCGCCCTCAACGGTGAAGACGGTGTCGAAGCTCGAGGCGTACTTTGTATCTCGGTCACGGAGGAGGAACTTGACCTCGACATCTTCGTCTTCAAGGTCGCCGGTGACGTCCCTCGCTTGCTGGGTGACCCAGGCCCCGTGCGGATGCGCGGTGACCCCCGTGATCCAAATCCGTCGCCGGCCGAGCTCGATGAAGAAGAGTACGTAGAGCCGTTTCAGCATGAGCGTGTCGACGGTGAAAAAATCGGTGGCCACAATATGAGATGCCTGCGCTCGCAGGAACGCCCGCCAAGTGGGACCGGCTCGCCGGGGAGCAGGTCCGATCCGATGGTCCTTTAGGATCCGGGCAATCGTGCTCCCCGCCAATTGGATGCCGAGTTTCGTAAGTTCGCCCTGGATGCGGCGGTAGCCCCACCGGGGATTCTCGGTGGCCAGACGCACAACGAGCATGGTGGTCTCCTCGTCGATACGCGGGCGCCCGGGCCGACGGTGCGGATAGGTCCAGCGCCGGGCCACGAGCCGCCGGTGCCATGCGAGGAGTGTCTCGGGCGTCACCGAAAAGCAGGACCAAGAGGAGCGGGGGAGAAAGCGACTCAGCGCAGCCAGGAGGGCGCGATCGGCGGGCTGGTAAGCAGGACGCCCGACCTGGCGTCTGAGCACGGCGACCTCGTGGCGCAGGGCCATCAGTTCGACCTGGTTAGCGTTCTCCGAGCGCATGAGGACAAAGGCGAGCTCAAGCACGTGGCGAAGAGCGAGGTAGGTGAACGTCCAAAGCCCGCCACGAACCCGGTGCCGCCACATCCGCCGGACGGTAGCCGCCGCGGACTGGTTCAGAGAAGTTCCTGCTCAACCGTGCGTTCGGATATTCGGACCTTCCGCCCCGGGGTGATCACCACGTGCAACCTGGCGCCGGCAGGAACCCATAGGGGCCGATCGGTGGTCGACATGCTCATCTCGGCCAAGGATGGCGGACAAAAGATCGAAGAGGTGGTGTGGGATCCGGGTTACTCGCTTTGTAAGCCAGGGTCCACCTCGGTGCCGTTGGCCCAGGTCGGTATCGTCCAGACCTTCCAGCCGGTGACCCACCAGCGGGGGAGCAGGCCTTTTTCAGGTGCGGCCCTCTTGATCGACGGCCAGCTGTTCTCCTCTCATTTGCCCGAAGAATTGCGTGACCTGCCGGCTCCACCGCGGGGCGCCTCGGAAGCCGAAAAGTTCGCTTATGAAGCGAAATTCAACCAGCGGGCACGCTGGCGGCTGGTCCGCCACGCCGGTCCCGACGTCGACGGGGTGACGCGCTGGCGCTGTCCGTTCTGTGCCGGGTTGCTACGAAGCCGTCAGGTCCCAAAGACGATGCGGGCCTCTCGGAACTCGCCGTTCGTGCACCTACGCGAAGGGTCCTTGAGTTGTTGCTCGGGAATCATGTCGGTTCCGCCGGTGGAGATCCCCTTGGCGCAGCGCATTCCCTACGGCACGACAGCCTGCGCATCTCTATGGGGAGGCGCCAGGTCGTCGAGTCCGTCAACGCGGCGCTCAAGGGTTCCTTCGTCGACCTGAACCGCGGGTTCTTCCGAGTCTTCGGGCGGGTCAAGACATCCGTCCTGCTCGGGTTCACACTTGCGGCGTTCAACCTGGAGCGCATCCGCTCATTTCGGGCCAAGCACTGCCTCGGAGAGGACGAAACCGTGCGGCGCGTTCCCAGCAATCGTTCTCCTAGAAGGAAGCGTCGTCGTGGGACCTGGGCCCAGATAATCGATGAGAGGCCACAGGCACCACCCGCCGCCCCACCTCGATAGGTCCTTCATTCTCTTCGGGCGAACAGGCCGGATGTTTTCGCGCCCGAGAGGATCGAAAGAGACTCGATAAACCGAAACCGCCGGCCTTGAGGCCGGAGGTTTCGTCTCAATGGGGTGGCGGATGTCAAGACCCGGTACCCGCTTGACGGTCTGACTCCGGTACCTGCTTGACACCCAAACCCTCAGGCCACCTGGACCTTACGGGGCCGGCCTTCGGGCGTGGCGAAGGCGCCGTGCTCCTTGGAGCGGTCGTGGCGGATGGCGTGGACTCTGATGACCTTGCCCTTGGCGGAAATCTGGACCGAGCCGGCGACGATGGCCACGTCGACGAGCTGACGGGCCCAGCTGCGTCCGACCCGATAGCCGGTTCCGGCGAAGGAGACCGTGCCACCGCCGTCCACCCGACGGGTGACGCTCATGCCGCTCGTCGGCGGACGAGAGCGCCCAGAGCGCGGCGCCTGCTGGGGACGGGACCCCTTGTCGGGCCCGCGACGCTCGGCGTGGGTGGCGACGAGGACTCCGGCGTGGAGGATCTCGACGAGCCCCGAGCGCACGACGACCTCGACGGACTCCCCCGCGAAGGTCGCGCCCACCCGATAGCGAAAGCCTCCGAGGGTGATCGAGCCCCGCTGGTCGACCCAGCGGTTCACGCCCGGCGGACGGCCTGAGAGCGGAACCTCGTCGGGGACCTCTGGCATCTCGAGGTCCGCTGCTCGATGCGCAGCGGCCAAGGCGAAGCGTTCGGCGGGTGGTCGGTCGCCCAGCGATTGGTGCGGACGCTCGGTGTTGTATTCGCCTACCCACTCGTCGAGAGCGCCTTGGAGCGCCTCGATGCTCAAGTGCACCCGGTCGTGGTCGACCAAGAAGTCCGAGCGCATGGTCCTGTGGAAGCGTTCGACCTTGCCCGTCGTGGTCGGTGAATACGGAGCGGTGAGCAGATGGCGGATGCCGTTGTTGGCACAGATGCGGTCGAAAAGAACTGGTCCGGGGCCTTGGCCGAAGCGAGCCGTGAAGACCTTGCCGTTGTCAGTCAAAATTTGGTCCGGGAGGCCGTGGGTGTGCAGCGCCCACTGGAGCGCTTCGCACACCGGCCTCGCCGTCGCCCGGGCCACCACCCGGGCACAGATGCAAAAGCGTGAGTGATCGTCGACGCCGGTGACGACTTTGACCTCGGTGCCGTCGGCGAGATGGAAGCGTCCGACGATGTCCATCTGCCACAGCTCCATTGAGCGGGACCGCTCCCAGCGTTTGTAATCAGAGCGGGAGCGTTTGCGCGCTGTGGGCTCGAGCAGATGGTGGCGGACCAAGGTGCGATAGATCGAGGAGCGTCCAGGCACTGGACTGAAACCCTCTTTGGCCAGCCGGGTGCGGATCGAGCGCGGCCCCCACCTCGGATGCGCCCGGCGCAGCTCGACCACCTTGGCCTCGACGAGCGGAGCGATCTGGTGCGGACAGCTCTCGGGCCTTGAGCTCTTGTCGGCCAGTGCCGCCATGCCGCCCTCGGCATAGCGGCGCAGCCACGTGTGCAGCGTCTGACGGCTGACCCCGTTGCGGCGCGCCACGTCGGTCACGCTCATCCCGTCGAGGACGTCGATGACCGCCCGATAGCGCTGTTCCACGAGCTTGAGCTCCACCAACACGGTCGGCCTCCTTCGCATCTGTCGACGACTGCGTCAACAGCGAAGAAGGTGGCAACCGCCACGTGGTGGACCCTCTCAGGCACGAAGTGTCAAGGAGGTACCGGAGCCAGTGTCGCCCAGGTACCGGAACCGCGTCCGAAAGTGTCAGGCAGGTACCGGAGCCACGCCGTCAAGCATGAACCGGAATTTCACAAATGGGGTGGCGGACGAGTAGTGAACTCATCGCCACCTCCAACAAGGCACTTTCATGAACACTCGGCGTGCTCTTTCATGAACATGCCCCCTTGAGTGGAGGTGGCGGGAATCGAACCCGCGTCCTTCGGCTTCGCAGTAGGCCTTCTCCGAGCGCAGCCGGCATCAAGTTGTCGGGGGCAGCACCTCTGCCGGCGGCAGTGCCGCCCCGTACCCAACGAAGGTGTCCTCAGCGATCAGTTGGTGTGAGCCGCTGAGTAAGCCCTACTCGATGACGCCCAAGACCCGATCCGTAGGGCTGAGACCGGTTGGACGTCGCTACCTAAGCAGCGAGCGCTAGCGCTGGTTGAGCGTTGGCGTTTGTTTTTGGTTCCGGCTCTTTAACGTGGTTCCGGAGACCACGGCTCGCTTCTCCTACCTTGACGACCGAAGTCGAAGCCAATCACCCCCGTGTGGGTTTCTTTCCGACCTCTTTGATCGGTCTGGTCATTCTACGACGCCGCGGCCGCGCCGACGACGACCGCGGGGAACGGCCTCATCTGGCCCAGCGGCCGATCTCCTTGGCCGCCCGCGTTGCCTCCCGCTCGGCGTCGCGGACCTTGATCAGGTTGCGCTTGTCGTAGAGGCGCCGACCCTTGGCCAGCGCCAGCTGCACCTTCGCCTTGCCGTCCCGGAAGTACAGCGAGACCGGAATGAGAGTGAGCGACTGCTGCTGGGTCCGGCCGAGCAGCTCGTCGATCTGGTCCCGGTGCAAGAGCAGCTTGCGCTTGCGGTCGGGGTCGTGCGCGCCGACGCCGGTGGCGAACTGCCAGGGCGGAATGTGCAGTTGGAAGAGCCACATCTCGCCGTCGTCCACCCGCGCGTAAGCCTCGTTCAGCTGCGCCTTGCCTTCCCGGAGCGACTTCACCTCGGACCCCTGCAGCACGAGGCCCGCCTCAAAGGTCTCGACGAGCTCGTACTCGCGCCGGGCGCGGCGGTTCGTGGCGACGGTGCGGTCGCCGATGCGCCCCTCGCGGGCGGCCGCCCGCTTGGCGATCTGCTTCTTCGCCCTGGCCATGAGGGGTACGAGGGTACCCTTCACGGGTGCTCCGCCTGACCCGCGCCACGTACATGGAGATGGTGGCCCACTGCCTCACCGGTCTGCCCGACGAGGCGTGCGGCCTCCTGGTCGGGTCCTATGGAGGGGACGAGGCGACCCACCTCTTCGCCACCGCCAACGCGGCCGCGTCGGCCCTCGTCTACGAGATCGACCCCAAAGAGATGCTGCGAGTGGACCGGGCCGCCCGGGAGCTCGGTGCCGACATCATGGGCGTCTTCCACTCCCACACCCACACCGACGCGTATCCCTCGCCGACCGACGTGGCGCAGGCCACCGATCCCGGGTGGCACTACGTCCTCGTTTCGCTGCGCGACTCGCATCCCGTAGTGCGCAGCTACCTGATCCGGGGCGGGGAGATCACCGAGGAGCCCGTCGACGTGCCCGGGCTCGGGGTCCCAGGGTTCGGACCCGGGGAGGAGGAGCAGTCGGGCGGAGCCTTGTAGAATCGTTACCGGATCAGTCAACAATTAGCTGACCAGCCCGGATGCGGCCGGTGAGCACCCCCAGGAGCACGAGCGAGGAGGCCCCGTGGCCGTCGAAGTCCGCCTACCAACCGTCCTGCGCAGCCATGCCGGGGGTGCGGCCGCCGTAAGCGTCGACGGGGCCACCATCGGCGAGGTCCTCTCCAAGCTGGTGGCCGAGTACCCGGGCATGGCCGGCCAGGTGCTGTCCGGCGAGGGGTCGCTGCACAAATTCGTGAACGTCTACGTCGACGACGACGACGTGCGCTACCTCCAGGGCCTGGACACGCCGGTCCCCGACGGGGCCGAGGTGTCCATCCTGCCGGCCGTGGCGGGAGGATGACGCTCTACCCGTCGGTGCTCGACCTCATCGGCAACACGCCGCTGGTCGACATCAGCGCGCTCAGCCCGAACCCGTCGGCGCGTCTCTACATCAAGTTAGAGGGGCAGAACCCGGGCGGCTCGGTAAAGGACCGGGTGGCGCTGTCGCTCATCGAGGACGCCGAGCGATCCGGCGTGCTGGTTCCCGGGGAACCGGACCAGGTCCTGATGGAGCCGACGTCGGGGAACACCGGCATCGGGCTGGCGATGGTCTGCCGGGTCAAGGGCTACCGACTGAAAGCGGTCATGCCGACCAACGTGTCGGTCGAACGCCGCCAGCTACTCGAGCTGTGGGGCGCCGAGATCATCGAGTCGCCCGGGAGCGAAGGCTCCAACGGTGCGGTGCGGATGGCCCGAGCCCTGGCCGGGGACCATCCCGAATGGGTGTTCCTGTATCAATACGGCAATCCGGCCAATCCGAGGGCGCACTACGAGGGCACCGGCCCCGAGATCCTGCGCGACTGCCCGAGCGTGACGCACTTCGTCGCCGGACTCGGGACCTCGGGCACGCTGTTGGGTGTGGGGCGGTTCCTCCGGGAGAAGCTGGGTGACCGCGTCTCCATCTGGGCCGTCGAGCCGCCGGCGGGGGAGATGGTGGACGGTCTGCGGAACCTCGACGACGGCTACATCCCGCCCATCTTCGAGGAGCTCGGCGGCGCCGAGCTGCTGGACCGCAAGACCGTGGTGCGGCCCCGGGAGTCCATCGAGTGGACCCGCCGGTTGACCGAGGTGGGGATCTTCGCCGGGATCTCGACCGGCGCGGCGCTGGCTGGTGCCGTCAAGTGTGCGTCGTCCTTGCCCGCGGGGGAGCCGGCGTCCATCGTGGTGGTGTCGGCCGACGGCGGCTGGAAGTACCTCTCGACGGGGGCCTGGACGGGGGACCTCGACGAAGTGACCGAGCGGGCTACGGCGATCATCTACTTCTAACGTCGGGATTCAAGTGGTACCCATGCGTTGCATCGCTCGCTGATAGCTGCGCGGCGCCAGCGTGCGGGCGATGGGCGCCAGCAGCGGGAGCCGAGCGGCGTTGATGTCGATACGGGGACCCCCCATCCGTTCCGCGGTGAGCGTCGCGACCTGTTCGGCGGTGCGACGCACCAGCTTCGGCGGCAGGGAACCCCCGTCCTCGTTGCCCGAAAGTCCCATGGCCGTCGGCACCCAGCCCGGGTAGAGGACATGGACGTGCACGCCGGTGCCGGCCATCTCGTGCGCGACGCATTCGCTGAAGGCCGAGATGGCGGCCTTGGAGGCCGCATAGGCACCTTGCCGCGGTTCGGGCGCCCGAGCGGTGTCGGAGGACACGTTCACGACCACACCCCAGCCGCGCTCGACCATCCCCGGCACGACCGTCAGTGTGCCGCTCACCGTCGCGAAGAAGTTGACGTCGAACACCTCGTGCACCGTGCCGTCGCTCCCGCCGAGGACCGGCAGCATCAGGTCGATGCCCGCGTTGTTGACCAGGATGTCCACTCCGCCATGTTCCGCCTGCGTGCGCTCGAGCGCAGCCGAGAAGGCTCCGGGGGCGCCGACGTCGCAGACCGCGGTGGCGCTGCCCGACGTACGGCGCGCCAACTCGGGCGCCAGCTCGTCGAGCAGCTCCTTGCGCCGGGCGAGCCCAACGACGCGGGCGCCCCGTTCGGCCAGGGTGAGCGCGATCGCCCGCCCGATCCCCGAGGAGGCGCCCGTCACCACCGCCAGGCGCCCGTCGAAACGTCGTGGAACTCGGCGGCCACGAGGCATGGCCGACACCCTATGGTCCCTGTCGCGTCGCTGTCGCCTGTGTCCGGAGACGGCGTCGGCCATCGGCGGTCAGCCGGAGCGGGCGGGTCCGAGCCCCGTTCGCTCCCCGATCCACTCCGCCAGTTCGCCGATGACCGCTTCGCTGATCGGTGCGGCGGCCAGGTCGAGCAGGCGGCCCGCGGTCACCTCGCCGTCCTCGTCCCCCGACGGCGAGGTCCAGGGGTGGCCGTTGCGCAGGCAGAACTCGATGGTGGCGATGAGCGCCACCGGCGCGTTGCCGTCGCGCAACGCGTGGTTCTTGACCAGGTGCGCGCAGAGCACCGCCGCCTTGGTGGCGAAGTCAGGGTAGAAGTCCTCACCGCCGAAGCAGGCGAACGGTGCGTGGAGTGCGGAGTCCGCCAGGTGGAGGCTCGACTCCTCGGCGATGCGCTTGGCCGGGGTCTCAAGCACGGCCTCCGCGATGAGGAGGAAGTCGGCCAGCTCGAGCGGGCGGACCGTCTCCGGCTCGGCGCGGAGCTGCGCGTCGGGCGTCATCGTTTCAGGCGTTCCAGCGCCCGCCCCTGCTGCCGGATGGCGGTGGCCAGCCTGAGGGAGAAGGCCCGGTCGGCCCGGCGTCGCAGCACGGCGGTGTTCAATGTCGGGCGCGCGGTGCCCGGCCGCTCCGCCGGTGCCTGCCGGCCGTTGCGGCGGCCCCCGCGCGACCCGTTGCCGTCCATGACCCGATCCTATGGGGGGGACTCCGCCGATCAGCGACCGGCCAGCTCGCAGAGCTTCGTGACGGTGTTCCAGTTGCGGGTGGTGCTCACGACGCCGAGCCGGCGCTCGAGGAACGTGCCGGTGTACTTCGTCTCCGCGTAACCGTCCGGGGTGTGCACGTAGACCTCCCGGCCGTCGACGACCAGTTGGTCACGGCCGCTGGGGGGGAGGGCCAGTGCTCGCAGCACCTCGGGCGCCGGCTTGGTGGCCAGGAACGTCACGTGGTGGCGGGACGGGTTCGCCCCCGCCTTCTGGTAGGGGCTTGCCGTCCCGATGCGCAGCAGATCGGGCACCGTGCGCAAGATGACGGCCGGCGAGTCGCCGAACTCCTCCGCGAGCCGCTGCTCGATGGCGGCCACGATGGTGGCCTCGCTCTTCGATCCGGTGGAGAAGAGCACGTTCCCGGTCTGGATGTACGTCGTGACGTCGCGGTACTTCAGGTCCTCGAAGGACGCCCGTAGCTCGTTCATGGCGATGCGACCGTGGCCGGCGACGTTCACGCTCCGGAGCAAGGCGACGTAGCGGGGCATGCCCGCACGCTACCGGCCGTCGACCGCGTGCCCATGCCCGTCCTCCGCTGCCGGTCCCGGCGCCGCGCGGTCGACGCCGAAGCGGCCGAGGTCGACGGACGGCGGTGTCCCGTCGGCGAGGTCGGCCAAGAGCTCCCCGAGCAGTGGCCCGAACTTGAACCCATGCCCGCTGGTTCCGCATCCGACCACGATGTTCCCCGCTCGTCCGACGACGAAGTCGCCGTCGGCGGAGTTGTCGTAGACACAGCGTTCGGTCCTCACGGGCTCCGGGTCCAAGGTGGGCAGGAGGCGGCGGACCGCGCCGGTCAACCGGGCGAGGAGATCCGGGTCGTCGTCGAACGGCGTGGGGTCGGTGGGGTCGAACGTGTCGAGGGTGGGGCCCGGAGTGTGGTGCGACACCTTGTAGGTGGCGCCGTGCCGCCCGCCGTCGGGCACCGGCAGGCCGTAGATCATGTCGTCCCCCCACTCGATGAAGACGGGCAGGGGCTCCCGACCCCCTCTCGGCGCGGGCTTGAAGTAGGCCACCTGGGGCAACGACGGCGGCGCCGTCACGGGTCGAGCACCGCCGAGGAGCTCGAGGGCGTGAGGCCCGGCGCAGTCCACCACGACGTCGGCCTCGAGGGCGTGCCTGTCCGCAGTGGCGACCGTGACCGCATCGAGCCTTGGGCGCAGCGAGGTGACGCGCGTGCCGGTGTGCAACGAGAAGTCGGCCGTCTCACCCAGGGCGCGGAGGCAGTCATCGGCCGCCAGGACACCCGACTCGGGTTCGAACAGCACGGGCCCGGGCGCTCTCACCCCGGGGAACCGACGGGCGGCTTCGCCGGGTGCCAGCCGCTCGGCGGGCGCGCCCGCGGCCGCCAGGGCGCCGGCGACGGCATCGAGCGCGGCCTCGTCGCCGAAGGTGACTTGGCCACTCACGTGGAGGAGCGTGCGGCCGGCGGACGCCTCGAGTCCGCGCCACAGCTCGCGAGAACGGATTGCCATGTCGACGTAGGGTGCCTCGGGGTAGCCGAGCCGAAAGATGCGCGCGTCGCCCTTGGAGCCGGAACGCTCGTGGCCGACCGCGCCCGCGGCCTCCACGACCGTCACCCGCCAGTGCCGCCGCGACAGCGCCCATGCGGCACAGAGCCCGAGCAACCCCGCTCCCACCACGATGCAACGACGGTCCTCGGGCACGGCAACGATCATACGAACGTGCCCGCTGGCATCATGGTGCCCGCAGTGGGGACCTCGCTGTACGCTCGGCGCCAGTGACGAGCGCGAAAGCGGTGTCGACGCACCCCACGCACGACACGTTTGACTCGCCCTTGGTTCCGGACCTCGCCGGTGCCGGTGCCGGTACCGAAGTGACGGAACCGGAGCACCAACCGCACCCGCCCGCTCCCATCCACCAAGACCGCGCCTTGCGGGCGGCACGTGTTGTGGGTTTCCACCTCTTCGCCATCGTTTGCTTCGCTGTTCCGGCGGTCATTTTGTGGTGGCACGTCTGGGCGGGGCATCCATCGTCGACGCTCACGTGCGGCTGCGGTGATCCGGCGCAGCAGGTCTGGTTCACGGCGTGGCCCGCCTGGGCCGTTGAGCACCTGCACAACCTGTTCTTCTCCGGTGCGGTCAACGTCCCTGACGGCGCCAATTTGCTGTCGAACACGTCGGGGACGTTGGTGGGCGTCGCACTCGCCCCCGTGACATGGCTCTTCGGACCGGTGACGGCCACCAATGTCGCGCTCACGCTCGCTCCCGCGCTCAGCGCGTGGGGCTGCTTTGCCGCGATCCGCCCTCTCGTCACCTGGAAGCCCGCTGCCATCCCGGCGGCGCTCGTCTACGGCTACTCGTCGGCCATGGTCACGTCGCTCGTCTTCGGCCACGTTTCGGTGACGGTGCTGGTGCTCCCGCCGTTCCTCTTCACCACGTTGCACGAGATCGTCGTCCGACAGCAACATTCGGTGCGTCGTGACGGGCTGGTCTTGGCCGCGCTGCTGGTGGCGCAGTTCCTGATCTCGCCCGAGGTGCTGGTGATGTGCGGCCTGTTGGCCGTCGTGGGCCTGGTCGCGGTGGTGGCCGCGGGCTGGCGTCACGTGCGGGCGCGGGCGCGCCACGCCGTTCGCGCGCTCGGCCTCGCCGTCGGCGTCACCGCGGTGCTGCTGGCCTATCCCGCCTGGTACGGCGTCGCCGGCCCCCAGTCCGTGTCGGGGACCCTCTTCTACCTCGCACCGATCTCCGGGGTACCGCTCTCGGGCGTGATCGTGCCTGGCCCGTACGAGGCCTTCGCCAACGCGTACGTCCGCTTCGGGGGCTACCTGGGTCGCATCGGGCCCCCGCCCGACTACGTGGGCGGCGGGGTCGCGCTGGCCGCCGTGGGTTCCGCCGTGGTCGCCCGCCGCCGGCCCTTGACGTGGCTGCTCGTGTTCATGTCCGCCGTGAGCCTCTTGCTCGCGCTCGGCGGCGCGCTGCTCCTCACCCCCTCGTCGCTGACGCACGTGTGGCTGCCTTGGCGCGCCCTCTCGAAGCTGCCCATCCTCAAGGAGATCCTGGCCGACCAGTTCGCGCCGTTCCTCGCCCTCTTCGTTGCCTTCCTGCTCGCCGTCGGCCTCGATGCGTTCTACGTCGCCTCCCGGCGGCCGATCGCCCGCACCCGCCGCCTGCACGCGCGGCGGACCTCGTGGATCGCGTCGCACCTGACTTTAGTCACCGCTGCCGTGACGACACTGGTGGGTGTGGTGGCGCTCGTCCCGGTGTTCGTCACCTTCGACGTACCGTTCACGGTGGTACCGGTGCGGATCCCGGCCTACATCCGCCAGGTGGCGCCGGGGTTGCCGACCGGGACCGTGCTGCTCACGGTCCCCTTCGCCGTCTCGGGTTCGACGCAGCCCATGCTCTGGCAGGCGGTCGACGACATGGACTTTCGTCTGGCTGGCGCGGCGCTGAAGACCCCCAACGCCCTCGGCGGTCCGGTCGGGCAGGGCGTGCCGGGTTCGGCTCGGCGGATCCTGACCGACCTGAGCCTCATTGGGGCCGCGCTGCCCAGCGGGACGACGCCGCAATTGGCGACCGTCCGCCGGGCCCTGCGGGAGTGGCAGGTGCGACAAGTGGTGATCGCCGGTCCCAGCCGCGATCCGGTGTACGCCTCGGGGTTCTTCACCAAGGTGATCGGAGCCGCGCCGAACTTCGTGCGCGGCGCCTGGGTGTGGACGCTGCCACCGGGCGGCCCGACGGCCGCGCCCGCGAGGGACGCCTCCTTGGCCCTTTGCCGTGCCGCGGCGGCGGCGCCGAGCGCTCGGGGCCAGCCCCTTGCGATGGCACGGTGCGTGCTGCCGGGGACGGGTTGAGCTCGAGGGGGCACGCCAACGCGCCGGGTTGGCCGGCCTCGGCGGTTGCGCCGGTGCGGCCGTAGGCTTGAGCCGATGCAACCGATCCTCCACCTGTCCGTCCCGGTGCGGGACATGGTCGCCGCGCGAGATTTCTACGTGCACACACTCGGCTGCCAGTCGGCGCGCACGCGGGCCGAGTTTACGGACGTGTGGTTCTACGGCATGCAGATCACGCTGCAGCACCGACCCGACGAGGTGACCGACGTCCCATCGGGAGGCGTGCGGCACTTCGGCGTCACCCTGGGGCGGGACGAGTTTGAGACGCTCATCGCCCGGCTCGAGCACGACGACGTCCACTGGCTGGTCCCCGTCGCGACCGACGACGTGGGCCTGCGCACCGAGCAGACGAAAGCCAAGATCGCCGACCCGAGCGGCAACGTGATCGAGCTCAAGACATACCGCGACGTCGATGCCGCACTGGAGATCTCGTCCCACTCGTATCCCGAGGCCTTCGTCCACGGGAACTGAGACGGTCGCCTACGGTGTCCGACGAGGCCGACAGTGGGAGGACATGACATGAGCGAGGATCCCCGCACGGCACGCCAGGACGGGCGGGCCACCGACCAGCTACGCCCCGTCGGCTTCGAGCGCGACTACACGGTGATGGCACTCGGGTCGGTGCTGGTGACCTTCGGGCAGACCAAGGTGCTGTGTACCGCCTCGCTGGAGGAGCGGGTCCCGCCCTGGATGCGCGGCACCGGCCGCGGCTGGGTGACCGCGGAGTACTCCATGCTCCCGGGTTCGACCCTCGAGCGGGCCTCTCGGGAGGCGGCCAAGGGCAAGCAATCGGGGCGGACGCAGGAGATCCAGCGGCTCATCGCCCGCTCGCTCCGTGCGGTGTGCGACCTCGTCGTCCTGGGCGAGGCGCAGATCACCGTGGACTGCGATGCGCTGCAGGCCGACGGCGGCACGCGCACCGCCTCCATCTGCGGGGCCTACGTCGCGCTCCACGATGCCTGCACCCGCTTGGTCCAGGCCGGGACGATCCGTGCCCACCCCCTGACCGACTCCGTGGCGGCCGTGTCCGTCGGCATCGTCGACGGCGTCGCCATGCTCGACCTCCCCTACGCCGAGGACTCGCGGGCCGAGGTCGACATGAACGTCGTCATGACGGGCGGCGGGCGGTTCGTCGAGGTGCAGGGCACGGCGGAGGGGATGGCGTTCAGCCGGAGCGAGCTGGACACCCTGCTCGGGCTGGCGGAAGCGGGCATCAAGGAGCTGACGGACCTGCAGGCGGCGGTGCTGGCCGAGCCGCCGCCGCGGCGTTGAGCCGAGTCGACCCGTTCCGTCTCGTCCTGGCCTCGGCCAACCCCGACAAGACCCGGGAGATCACGGCGATCCTCTCGGCCTCGCTGCCCGTGACGCTGCTGGCGCGCCCGGCTGAGGTGCCCGACGTGGTCGAGGACGGCGAGACGCTCCTCGACAACGCACGGCTGAAGGCGCGGGCGCTGGTGGTGGCAACCGGAACGGCGGCGGTGGCGGACGACACGGGCCTGGAGGTCGACGCGCTCGGGGGCGCCCCCGGTGTGTACTCGGCCCGGTACGCGGGCGAGGACGCCACCTACGCCGACAACGTGGCGAAGCTGCTCCGCGACCTGGATGCACTCGACGACCGCGGCGGGTCACGGCGGGCGCGGTTCCGGACCGTGGCCCTGGTTGCCTTCCCCGACGGCGCCGAGGTGTGGGCGGAAGGCACGGTGGAGGGGAGGATCTCCTCCAAGGAGCGGGGGAACCACGGCTTCGGTTACGACCCCGTGTTCGTGCCCGACGGCGGAGAGGGTCGGACCTTCGCGGAGATGCGGGCCGAGGAGAAGGACGCGGTGTCGCATCGCGGGCGCGCCTTCCGCGGGTTGGCGAGTCGGCTGGCCCAGCGGTCCGGCCCGGGCTGAGGAGGGGCGGCGACCGCCGGTGCCGAGCCGCGTCAGGACAAGAGGAGCGCCGCCGCCAGTTGTCGGTACTCCTCGAGCGGGAAGCCCTGCCGGCCCGCCACGACCTGGATGCAGACGTGGTCGGCGCCTGCCTCGTGGTGCTGGCGGATGCGTTCCGCCACCGTCGCGGCGTCGCCCCACGGGATGACGGCGTCAATCAGGCGATCGCTCCCACCACCACCGATGTCGTCGTCGCCGAAGCCGAAGGTCCGCAGGTTGTTCGTGTAGTTGGGCAGGGCCAGGTAGGTACGCGCATACCCGCGTGCCAGCTCCCGGGCCTGGGCGGGATCGGCCTGGAGGACGACGGCGACCTCGGGCGCGAGGAGCGGACCCGGGCCCAGGATGGCGCGGGCCCGGTCGGTGTGCTCGACCGGCACGAAGTACGGGTGCGCGCCCGCCGTACGCGCCGCCGCGAGCTCGAGCATGCGCGGGCCGAGGGCGGCGAGCATGCGACGGTCCGGCGGCACCGGCTCGTCGAGGGCATCGAGCGCGTCGAGGTACTCGACCATGCGCGTGTAGGGGTGGGCGTAGTGCTCGACGACGGGCGCGTGGCTCGCCCCGAGGCCGAGCAGGAAGCGCCCGGGAAATCTTGCCTCGAGATCGGCCACGGCGGCCCCGATGTCGGCGGGGGTCGAGGCCCAGATGCTGACGATGCCGCTGGCCACCGGGATGCGCTTCGTCGACGTCAGGAGCCGCTCGAAGTGGGGGGAGAGGCCCGGGTCGAAGCGCCCCGACGACCACAGCGCCCCGTAGCCCATTGCCTCGAGCTCCCGCCCCACGTCCGTGGACGAGTCGTCGGGCACGCGCCACGACCCGCTCCACCACACGCCGATGCGACCCAGCACCACCCGCTCACCGTAGCGGCGATCGTTGCCAGCTCGACCGGCGCGCCGGTCAGGGGGCGTCGGGACGCTCGGCCTCTCCAAGGAGATGCAATAGGGTGGCCGCCTGATCGCGAGGGGTTAGGGAGTGGTGTGCCGTGGGCTACCGAGTGATCCAGTGGGCGACGGGCAATGTCGGCCGGGCCGCCATCGAGGGCGTGCTCGCGCATCCCGACCTCGAGCTGGTCGGTTGTTGGGTGCACTCGGAGGCGAAGGACGGCCAGGACGTCGGCCCGCTCGTGGGACGCGAGCCGATCGGGATCAGGGCCACGCGCGACGTCGATGCCCTGCTGTCCCTCGACGCGGACTGCGTCGTCTACAGCCCGATCTTCGCCGACACGGCCGACGTCACCCGGATCCTCGAATCGCACAAGAATGTCGTGACGCCGTTGGGTTGGTTCTACCCGCCGGCCGAAGAGCGCCAGCGTCTGGATTCGGTCTGCCGCCGCGCCCGCGTCACCCTGCACGGCACCGGCATTCACCCCGGTGGGATCACCGAGCGGTTCCCGCTCATGGTCTCGGCACTGTCGGGCTCCATCACCAAGGTGCGGGCAGAGGAGTTCTCCGACATCCGCACCTACGGTGCGCCTGACGTCATCCGCGACTGGATGCTGTTCGGCAAGACCCCCGAGGAGTCGCGCCTGAGCATCATGGCGGACGCGCTCGGCGCAGGGTTCCGTCAATCGGTGTGGATGGTGGCTGACGAGCTGGGCTTCGACCTCGACCCCGAGCTGCGGACGACCCATGAGATGGCGGTGGCCACCGCTCCGATCGACTCGCCCATCGGACCGATCGCGCCCGGTCTCGTGGCGGCGCAGCGCTTCCGCTGGGAAGGTCTGGTCGACGGTGAACCCGTGATCACCGCCGCGGTGAACTGGCTGATGGGGGAGGAGCACCTCGAACCGCCGTGGAGATTTGGCCCTGACGGGGAGCATTTCGAGGTGGAGATCACCGGGGATCCGTGCTGCCTGGTGACCTTCCGCAAGCTCCACCCGGAATCGATCGAGGCAGGCCTGGAGCGGAACCCCGGCATCGTGGCCACGGCGATGCATTGCGTGAACGCCGTGCCCTATGTGTGCGAGGCCGACCCCGGGTTGCGGACCTACCTCGAGATGCCGTTGGTCGCCGGGCGGGCGGCGTCGTCGCTCGATCGGGCCCGGCGCTCGTGATTCTCGACCGCTTCCGCCTCGACGACCGCGTCGCCATCGTCACCGGAGCCGGGCTGGGGATCGGCCGCGGCATTGCCGTCGGCCTCGCCGAGGCGGGGGCCGACGTCGTGTTGGCGGCCCGGACGCCGGCCGACCTCGACGAGGTGGCGGGGCTGGTCGAAAAGGCCGGCCGGCGCGCCCTCGCCGTGCGCACCGACGTCGCCGCGCTCGCCGAGCTCGAACGCCTGGTGGACGTGTCGGTGGCGGAGTTCGGCCGACTCGACATCGCCGTGAACAACGCCGGCGGGGCCATGCCCCGCGCGGCGCTGGCCACGAGCGAACGCTTTCTCGAGGCGGCCTTTCACTTCAACGTGACCGCTCCGTTCACCTTGACGAAGCTGGCGGCCCAGCGGATGGTCGACACCGTGGGATCCGGTGCCGTGGTGAACATCTCCTCACGCTCGGCCAGCATGACCCAGACGAGCTTCGCCGCCTACGGGGCCGTCAAGGCGGCGCTCGACCGGCTGACCCGCAACATGGCGCCCGAGTTGGCCCCCCGGGTGCGGCTCAACGCGATCGACGTAGGCGGCGTGGCCACCCGCTCGCTCGACATCGTGCTCACCGACGAGGGTCTGCGGCGCCAGTTCCTCGACGGCACGCCGATGCGGCGCCCCGGCGAGCCCGAGGACATCGCCTGCGCGGTCCTGTACCTGGTCTCCGACGCCGCGTCCTGGGTCACCGGCAAGGTCTTCGAGGTCGATGGCGGCACCGAAGCTCCGGCGATCACCGTGCCGACGCCCCCGCTCGAGCCGGCGTGACCGCCAGGAGCCCGCCGTGCACATTCCGCTGCCCTTTCACGAGACGACGACGAGCAACGCCGTCTCGACCGGCGAGCTTCCCCGGGTGGAGGTCGTCTCGGAGCTCCTCACCGAGGTCTTCGAGCTCTACCGCCCCCTGGAGGAGGGGGCGGTCGCCGACTACATCCCGGTCCTGGCCAATGTCGATCCTTCGCTCTTCGCCGTGAGCATCGTCGGGGTCGGCGGCGGGAGCTTCTCGGTGGGGGACGCCTCGCACCTCTTCTCGTTGCAGAGCATCTCGAAGGCGTTCGTCTTCGCCCTCGTGTGCGACGCCATCGGCCACGAAGTGGCCCGTCGCAAGCTCGGGGTGAACGCGACCGGGTTGGGCTTCAACTCCGTGATGGCCATTGAGCTGAACGAGGAGCGCACGATGAACCCCATGGTCAACGCGGGAGCGATGGCCACGACGAGCTTGGTGCCGGGCGACACGACCGAGGAGCGGTGGGAGTTCATCCGCCAGGGCCTCTCGCGTTTCGCGGGACGTGAGCTCGAGCTCGACGAAGAGGTGTACGCGTCCGAGGCGGCGACCAACCTACGCAACCAGGGCATCGCCCATCTGCTGCAGAGTTACGGCCGCCTCTACGCGGATCCCGACGAGACCACCGACCTGTACACCCGCCAGTGCTCGCTGCTGGTGACGGCGTTCGACCTGGCGGCCATGGGGGCCACCCTGGCCAACGGGGGCGTGCAGCCGCTGACCGGCCGGCGCGTCGTCGAGCCGTTTCACTGCAAGCACGTGCTCGCCGCGCTGGCCACGGCCGGGCTGTACGAGCATTCCGGTGACTGGCTCTACGAAGTCGGTCTCCCCGGGAAGAGCGGCGTCAGCGGGGGCATCGTGACCATCTCGCCCGGAAAGGGAGGACTGGGCACGTTCTCCCCCGCCTCGATGCCGCGGGCAACAGCGTGCGGGGACAGCGAGTCACCCGGCACGTCTCCGAGAAGCTCGGACTGAACATCTTCGCGTCGAAGCCGGCCGCGACCGAACCGCTCCACAACCCGACGGCCATGGCCTGAGCGCGCCACCCGCGCCGGGCGCTCGGGCTCTTACGAAGCGCGGTCGGGTGGGGTGGCCGCCTCCGCCTCGGTCTTGGCCGCCTTGGCCTTGGCCGACCGCAGGTAGCGCACGCCCTTGGTGAGCATCTCCTCGATGAGGCGGTCGTTGTCCTTGGAGATGAAGGCGTGCACTCGCTTCTCGAGGAGCACTCGCAGCAGGGGGTTGAAGACGTGGTAGGTCTCCGAGAAGTGGAGGCGGGTCCGCCCGTCACCGAGATCCTCCAGGCTGGTGTGCCCGACTGCCTGCGACAGCAACGGGCGCCCGACGGCGGTGTACTTCCAGGACCGCGTCGGCGTGACCTCGGTCAGCCACTCCCAGGATTGGCCCTTGCCGCCGGTGAGCAGGTAGCGCGGCACACGAAAGGTGCAGTGCCGAATGAGCCCGTCGCCGATGTCGTTGCCCGGATAGAGGATGTCGACGGTGACGTCGCCGCGCTCGGTGTGCGGGACGCGCGCCCAGAACAGTTGCCACAGCTCGTCCACCGTGCCCTCGATGTCGACGAAGTAGTGGTGCTCCTGCATCGGGCTCACCCTAACCCCCGACCTGACGCTCCCGTCAGGTTTGCCGCTGCGGTCGGAGGCGCGGGCTCAGGCGAACGGCGTGCCGTAGCGGTTCAGGTGAGCCTTCTCCGAGAGCGGCCGCCGCCGCGGCGGGCCGAGCGGCCCCGGCAGGTGGCCGAGGGGGACGACGGCGACGGGCACCACCTCGGGCGGAAGGCCGAGCAAGGCGGGCAGCTCGTCACCGCCGAGGACGGGCAGGGTGGTCAGCGTCGAGCCGATCCCGCAGGCATGCGCGGCCAGCAGCAGGTTCTGCACGGCCGGGAAGACCGAGGCGCCCAGGGTCGACGAGAAGGCGAGACGGGTGTCGCCGCACACCACCACCAGGACCGGCGCGGCGGCGATGCCCCCCATGGCCCCCGCCTCCACCTCGTCGAGAAGGGCGGGAGGGAGGCGCTGCTCCTCGTGCGCCCGGGCGCCGCCTTGCCACAGGCGCGCCGTCAGCTCGCCGATGGCGGCGCGCCGGGCGGGGTCGCGCACGACGATGAAGACGAAGGGCTGGCTGTTCTCCGCGCTGGGCGCGTGCGTGGCCGCGGTCAGGATGCGGGTGATCGTCTCGTCGTCCACGTCGTCGGGCCGGAACGACCGGGCGGCTCGCTGGGTGTGCACGACGTCGAAGAAGTCGGGCGGCACGGCGGCCGATGGTAGTGAGCCGGGCTCGGGTCTGCCCTGAACGGGTCGTATGGGGCGGATCGTACGGTGCGGGTCGCATGGTGCGGGTCGGATTGGGCGAGGCCGAGGTGACCCGCTACCTTTGGCGCCTGCACCGGCGGAGAGTCGGTGCCCGCCGGGACGACGGGGATCGGAACGAGGGCGGAGGGGGACAGGAGGCAGACGGTGGCAGACGGCGCCGAAGCGCACGAGGACGTGCTCAAGGGAATCATCGGGGAGCCGACCGGGAAGTCCAAGGTCGTCGTGGAGCGGGGGCCCGTGCAGCACTTCGCCGACGCCGTGCTCAGCACGAGCCCGATCTACCACGACCCCGCGGCGGCCCGGGCCGCCGGCTTCGGCGCCATCCCGGCGCCGCCGACCTGGCCCTTCGCCATGGAGTTCTCGGGAAAGTTCGAGGAGATGCAGCCGACGGGTGCGCCGAGCGGCAATCCCATGGCCAGAGCGTTGGCACCGCTGATGGCGAAGGGTGGCCTCATCCTCCACGGCGAGCAGGAGTATCTCTATCACCGTCCGGTGCTCGTGGGCGACGAGCTCGTCGGCGAGGGCAAGATCGCCGACGCCTACCAGAAGGACTCCGGCGGTCGGACCATGACCTTCATCGTCACCGAGACGAACTGGAGCGACGAGAAGTCCGGCGAGCCGGTGGTGACGGTCCGCTCCAACATCATCCACCGGGCCTAGGGCGACAAGGATCCCATGACGTTCGCGACGAGCTCGACAACCTGGCTCACGGCGGCCGAGTGGCTGGCCGTGCTGCGCATCGGCCTCGGACTGTGGTGGTTCGAGAGCTTCCGGCACAAGGACAAGGCGGCCTGGTTCAAACGGGGAGCCGGCATTTCCTGGGGCCAGTCGGTGGCCGAGAAACACAAGTGGGCCTTCGTCAAGCAGGGCTTCGACGTCGTCGTCGTGCCACGCCCCAAGGCGATGGCCTATGTGGTGGTCTTCGGGGAGTTGGCCATCGGGCTGGGCCTGATCTTCGGTTTTCTCACCCCGGTCGCCGCCATCGCCGGCATCCTGCTGAACGTCATGTACTTCATCTTGATGATCTCGGACTGGGCCGAGCAGGGGCAGAACTTCATGATGATCCTGGCCTCGGTGGTGGTGCTGGGCACGCACGCCTGGAACACCTGGTCCATCGACCACTGGCTGCACCTGTTCGGGGCGTGAGCACGTGGTGGTGACTGAAGCGAGCGAGCATGCGACGGGAGGTCGACCCGATGGGTGAGAAGAAGCTGTCCTTCGACGAGGTGAAGGTCGGCGACGAGGCTCCGGTGATCACGCACAAGCTGACGCGCACCGACCTGGTGAAGTACGCCGGTGCCTCCGGCGACTTCAACCCCATGCACCACGACGAGGTCACGGCCCAGGCCGCCGGGCAGCCGAGCGTGTTCGGGCACGGCATGTTCTCCATGGGCCTGCTGGGGTCGGCGTTGACCGACTACGTGGGCGTGGGGAACGTGACGAGGTATCAAGTCCGCTTTGCCCGTCAGACCTGGCCCGACGAGGTGCTCTCCACCCGCATCGTCGTCACCGGAAAGCGGGAGGAGGACGGCCAGAGCCTGGTCGACATGGCGGTCACCCTGTCCAACGCAGAGGGCGAGAACAAGGTCGTCGGCGAGGCCACGGCGTCGTTGCCCTGATCCTCGGTTAGGTTGAGCTTCGTCGAAGTCGAATTGGCCGTGACGGAAGGGCGGTAGAGCCGTGAACCCGAAGGATCTGGAAAAGGCGTTCGCGTCGACGGGAGCGGTGCTGGCCGGCGTGACGGCGGCACAGCTCGACCAGTCCACGCCCTGCCGCTCGTGGAGTGTCCGGCAGCTGGTGAACCACATCGTGGGAGCCGCGATGTACGCCACCGCCCTCGCCGAAACCGGCGATCCGCCCGCCGGCGTCGAGGAACCGCCCGACTTCGCCGATGCCTACGACAGGGTGGCGGTGTTCAACAAGGCCGCGGCGGAGACCGTCGAGGCCTTTTCGGCCGAAGGCGCGATGGACCGCATCATGCACCTTCCTTTCGGCGATTTCCCCGGGAGCATCTTCGTCAACATCGCCGCCATCGACACCTTCACCCACGGGTGGGACCTGGCGAAGGCCACGGGGCAGCCGACGGACCTCGACCCGGCACTGGCGACTGAGATGCTCGGCTTCGCCCAAGCCTCGTTCCCCGACGAGATGCGCGGGCCTGAACCGGCGGCGTTCGGACCTCGAGTGGAGGCGCTGGCCGGCGCGTCACCGGCGGATCAACTGGCTGCTTTCCTGGGGCGCCATCCGTAGGGTCACGGCGCTGGCGGGTCGGAGTCCCCCAAACTTCGCGGTCGTTCCTGGACCCGCCCTCTCGTTGTTGCTCCATTGACCAACGACGGCCCATCGCAGTGGTGGTCGGTCCGTTGGCCGCCGGTAGGGTCCGGCCGGCCGTAGTCTTGATGTCCATGAGCCGCCCCAAAGCGTCGTAGCGTGCGCGACGCGCGGGTGCATGACATCGACGCGGCCATCACCCTCGGGCAGTCGCTCTTGCGCAACCTCGGGCTGGTCGTGCTCGGGGGCGACGACGCGTTGCGCGTGGCGGCGGTCGCCGCGCTGTCCGGGGGTCACCTCCTCATTGAGGACGTGCCCGGTGTCGGCAAGACGGTGCTGGCGCGAGCCCTTGCCACCTCGCTCGGGGCGGAGCTGTCCCGGGTCCAGGGTCACCCCGACCTCCTCCCGTCCGAGATCACCGGCGTCTCCGTCTTCCGACCCGACACCGGCAGCTGGGACTTCCGGCGCGGGCCGGTCTTCGCCAACGTCGTTCTGGTCGACGAGCTGAACCGGACCCCGCCGCGCACCCAATCCGCGCTTCTCGAGACGATGGAGGAGCGCCAGGTCAGCGTGGACGGCGAGTCATGGGCCCTCCCGCAGCCCCACATGGTGATCGCCACACAAAACCCGCAGTCGCAGCGCGGGACCTTTCCGTTGGTCGAGAGCCAGCTCGATCGCTTCTCCGTGGCGACGTCGCTCGGCTACCCGGACGCCGCGCACGAGGCGCAGCTCGCTTTGCACGGCGGCGGCAAGTACGCCCTCGTGGAGTTGTCGCCGGTCTGCACCAACGAAGAGTGGCTGGCGGCCCAGCGGGCCACGGAGTCGGTGTCGGTGCAGCCTTCGGTCGCTGACTACGCCGTCGCGCTCTGCCGAGCGAGCCGGACGGCTCCGGGCGTGCATCTCGGCGCGAGCACGCGCGCCGCGATCTGGCTCGTGCGTTGCGCTCAGGCGCACGCCGTGCTGTCGTCCCGCAGCTACGTGGTGCCCGACGACGTGAAGGCGGTCGCCGTGTCGTGTCTGTCGCACCGTTTGCTCACGGTCGAGGCCGACGCAGGCTACGGGCAGGCGGCCGCGGTGGTCGAAGAGCTCCTCGACGCCACGCCGGCACCCAGACCGTGACCATGACCATGATCGTGGCCGTGGCCGTGGCCGTGGCCGTGGCCGTGGCCGTGGCCGCGAGCGCCGGGGGTCCGTGAGGGGCTGGGCGCGACCGGCCCGCCCCGTGGCGCCGATCGCCGTCGCCGTCATCATCGTCGCGGTCTGGTGGCTGGTGGCGCACAACGGCGGCGCCGGTTGGGTGCAGTTGCTCGGAGACGTCGTCTTCGGGACTCTGCTCATCGGCATCGCCGGGCCCTGGGTGGTCGTGAGCCGCGCCCGCGTGGTGATCAGGTCGGCTCCGGCCGACGGCGTCGCCGGACTGCCGCTCGAGGTCGCAGTGGCGGCGAGCACGCGTCTGCGCTTGCGGGCGGTCGACCCACCCGGTCGTGAGGCCTTCGTCGGGCCGGTGGGGCGCGGGCGTCCCGCCGGCGACCACATCACCCTGGGGCCGGATCGGCGGGGGGTGCACGAGGCGGTGACACTCGACATCGCCTCGGCGGCACCCTTCGCCCTGCAGTGGTGGACCCGCCGCGTGCGCATTCCTTTGCCCGAGGCGCTCCACGTCTCCCCTCGGCTCGGGCGCGTGGCGCCGACGCGCCCGCGCGCGCGTGAGGAGGAGGCCGGCGTGGTCGTCGAACGGCCGCGGGCCGACTCGGGCCTCCCGCGGGGGCGCGCGCGTACGGCCCCGGCGACAGCTGGCGGCTCGTCCACTGGCGGGCCACCGCGCACACCGGCACCATGATGGTGAGGGAGTTGGAGCTGCCGTCCGCCGAACCGGTGGTCGTCACGGTCGACCTGCCCCAGGACCCCGACGAGGCCGAGCGCGTGGCCGAGTGCGCCCTCGGCACCGTGGTCGACCTGCTCCAAGGCGGCTCGACCGTCCTGCTGGGCACCTTCGAGCCGTCGGGTCGGGTCCTGGCTCTCGTCGCCGACCGGCGAGGGGCGGGACGTCGCCTGGCCCGCGCCGTGGTCCGTGCTCCCGGCGCCCCCGCGGCGCGGTGAGCCTCCTCGATGCGGTCCGCCGGGCCAACCGGCCCGGCCCACCGGAGCACTCGGTCCGCTTGCGGGCCGCCTGCTTGGCCACGGTGCTCGTGGCGGTGGGGGCGAGCGCCTCGCTCGGCGAGATCGCGCCGGCGACCGCCGTCGCCGCGGGCGCGCTCGTTACGGCGGGGATGACGTTCTCCTACGTCACCCGCACCCGGCCACCGGGATGGATCAAGGTCGCCGTCGCCGTCGGCGCCGTCGCCGCGTTCGTCTGGTTCTTCCACTCGGTCAGCTCGCCCGCGGTCGACTTCACGTCGGTGCTCGATCCCCTGACCCTTCTGCTCGTCTCCGTACTGGTGGTCCACTCCTTCCACGTGCCCTCTCGACGCGACCTCCTGTTCTCGCTCGGTGCGTCGGCCGGCTTGATGGCCGTGGCCGGCGCGCAGGCCATCGACCTGCGCTTCGGCCTCTTCGTCGTCGCCTGGGTCGGTTTCGGTCTGTGGGCCCTGACCGAGATGTGGATCTCGGCGAGCGGGGGTGGCCGCATCTCGACCGGGGGCCTGGTGGCGGCGCTCGCCGCCGTCACCGCCGCCGCCGCCGCCGTCTTCTTGGCGCTTCCCGCCCCCGTCGTGGCGTCCCGGGTCGCCTTCCTGGCGCGGGCCGGGCTCGGCGGCGCGGTCGGCGTTCCGGGGGACCTGGCCGGCGACGCGGGGTCGCCCGCCCAGTTGTCGCAGGCCGGGAGTCCCAGCAGCCCGATCCACGTCGGCGGCTACCTGGGCTTCGCCCAGAGCCTCGACACCGCCCTCCGGGGCCAGCTGGGCAACCAGGTCGTGATGCAGGTCCGGGCCGACCGCCCCTCGTACTGGGTGGGGGAGACCTTCGACACCTGGCAGGGCACCAGCTGGATGGAGTCGAGGCAGCCGTCGCAGCGGCTGCAGGGGGGTTCGCCCTTCGTGCTCTTGCCCTCGGAGGGCGACGCTCCCTTGGGCCAACCGGACCTGCAGACCTTCTACGTCACCACCTCGACCGCCGACCTCGTCTTCCATGCCGACAGCGCCGAGGAAGTGTGGTTCCCGTCATCGAGTCTCTTCACCTCTGCGGCCGACACCATCGTCTCGCCGATCGGCCTGGGGAGCGGGTCGATCTACACGGTGGAGTCGAACGTGAGCACCCCCACCCCCGTGCAGCTGAGGACCGACGCGAGCGCGCAGACGCTGCCCCCGGACGCGCAAGGCGAGTACGAGCAGTTGCCGCGCCCGTATCCCCGGGTCCAGTCGTTGGCCCAGTCCGTCACCGCAGGGGACGAGTCGACCTACGCCAAGGTGGAGTCGCTGATCGCCTGGATCGGCGCTCACACCCACTACTCCACCGACATCCCGCCGCTGCCGCCCGGCACCGACACCGTCGACGAGTTCCTCTTCGGGAACCGGGTCGGCTACTGCGAACAGATCTCGACGTCGCTGGCGGTGATGCTGCGGTCCCTCGGGATCCCGGCCCGCGAGGCGGTCGGCTACGTTCCCGGCGGGTACAACCCGATCACGGACCTCTACCAGGTCCACGCCGACGACGCCCACGCCTGGGTCCAGGTGTGGTTCCCCGGCTACGGCTGGCAGAGCTTCGATCCCACCGCGGTCGTGCCGCCCGGACCGCCGAGCCCGGGCACCACCGCGTTGCGGGACGCGGTCGGAGCACTGCGCCGGGTCCCGTGGGTGCCCGTTGCCGCCGTGCTCTTCGGTGCGGGCCTGGTCGTCGCCCTGGTGCATCTGCGCCGGTCGCGCCCCGGCACCTGGACGGGGCGGGTGGCCCGCAGCGCCGAGGCGGCCGGCCGGCGGGCCGGACGGCCGCGCCGTCCGAGCGAGAGCCTGGTCGAATACGCCGCCGAGCTCGACGACCTGACCGGCAGGGGGTCCGGCACCTGGGCCCGGTTGGCCTCCTCGGTCGAGGCGAGCGCCTACGGGGGCCTCGAGCCCACACCGGCGGCGCAACGGGCCATGGTCGCCGAGGCGAAGCGCACGCGGGTCCGGCGGCGACGGCAAGCGGCCGGGGTCAGCTCCCGAATCTGACCGGGAGGCGCGCCGGACCCCAGATGCCGAACGTCGAGGGTTTCCACTCGATGTCGCCCTGGCGCGTCAGGTCCGGCATGCGCCGGGCCAGCAGCGGGAGCGCTTCCTGGAGCTCGGCGCGCGCCAGCGCGGCCCCCATGCAGAAGTGGACGCCGGCCCCAAAGGTCATCTGCGCGGTGCCGCGCTCGCGGGTGATGTCGAAGACGTCGGGCTCCTCGAAGGCCTCGGCGTCGCGGTTGGCCCCCGACAGCGAGGTCGCGACGAGCGTCCCCTGTGGGAACAAGACGTCGCGGTAGACGATGTCCTCGGAGGCGAAGCGCGCCGTGCCCCGCACCGCGCCCAAGTAGCGCATCGACTCCTCGACGGCTCGCGGCGCCAGCTCCGGCCGTTGGGCCAGCAGCGCCCACTGGTCGGGGTGCTCGGTGAAGAGCGCCACCGAGCAGGCCAGCTGGTTGCGGGTGGTGTCGGTGCCCGCCATCAGCACGGCCTGCGCCAGCATCGCCATCTCCTCGGTCGACAGCCGGTCGCCTTCCTGTTCGATCCTGATGAGGTCGCTCAGCAGGTCGTCCCGCGGATCGCCGCGCCGCTGCCGCGATCATGTCGCTCACGTAGTCGGTGAGCTCCTCGCCCGCCCGGACGATGAGCGGCAGGTCTTCGGCCAGGTTGTTGTTGAAGATGCGGAAGATGTCGGTCGCCCAGGCGGAGAACAGCTTCCAGTCCTCCGGCGGCGCGCCGAGGAGCTCGCAGATGATGGGGATGGGGTAGGGCTCGCAGACGTCGGCCACCAGCTCGCACTGGCCCCGGTCGGCGATCCGGTCCACCAGCTCACCGACCACCGCCCGCATGGTGGGCCGGAGCCGGTTGGCCGACGCCGGCGTGAAGGCGGGCGCGACCAGGCGCCGCAGGCGCCCGTGCGCCTCGCCCTCCATGGTCAAGATGGACTCGGTTCGCCGGTCGTCGTAGAGGTGCGTGCCGTCGAGCTCGGGGATCTGCTCGATCACCGACAGCGCCGAATGGAAGCGCTGGTCGCGCAAGATGGCGGTCACGTCCTGCAGGCGGGTCACCGCGTAACCCATGTCGGTGCGGGCCAGCCAGTGCACGGACCGTGCCGCCAAAATGGCGTCGATGGCCTCGCGTCGCTCCAGCCCCATCATGTCGAGGTAGGGGAGGTTCAGCTCCGAGACCAGTTGTGGCATGCGCCCCTTGAGTGGTTGGGGTCGTCGTGACCCGCGACGTGGCGCGAGGTTAGCGGGTGGGCCGGCGCTCAGGTCGGGCCGGAGGGTTGCGCCAGGGCGCGCCGCGCCCCGTCAAGCGATGCCGCCTCCGCCTCCTCGCCGTGCCGCGCCAGCAGGGTGAGCAGTGGCGTTGCGGCCAGGACCAACCCGGGCAGAACGAGCCAGGCCTGCCAGAACCACGTCTGGAGGCGGGGGCTCAGGTGGTCCGCCGGAACGGGCCACGTGGCCAGGGCGGCGAGCGCAACCGCCAGGCAGAGCACGAGGCCCCAGAGCGTCCTGCGCCGGGCGACGCCCACGATGAGGAGCACCAGGGCCACCCCGAGGACGACGAGCGGGCCGTCGCGGCCGGCCGCCGCGTCCCACGACACGCGAGCGAAGACGAGGTATGCCGTCGTGGGCCCGAACAAGAAGGCGAGTGACGCGACCAGCAACCACGCCACCACCGAGCCGCGCACGTGGCCTCGGACGACGTCGAGCAGGACCAACGAGACGGCCAGTGCGGCGAAGTAGTAGCCGTAGAAGTTCTGTTCGAAAACGAGCCGTAGGCCGAGGGAGGTGGCGACCAGCGAGACCAACAACGCCGGCTCCATCGCCTTCGCCGCACCGACCCGGCGAACGACCCACCAGGCCAACAGCGCGGACAGCACGAGAGGTGCCACCCGGGAGGCGACGAGGAGCGCCCAACCGTGCCGGTGGAACTCCCACAGCACCGTGCCGCCGTTCCCACTCTGCGTGTTTCCCGAGCCCAGCAACGTGGACCGGGCCGCACTCGCGGAGCCGAGCACGAGAAGCGGGAGCGCCACGACGGCGAGCGTGGCCGCCGCCGCCCCGGCACACCGCAGCTTCCTCGGGGCCGGCGCGACCACCAGGAGCGGCACGGCCACCAAGAGGGCGAACTGCTGGGAGAGCGTCGCCAGCGCGACGAGGACGCCGGCCCAGAGCCAGGCGTCTCTGCGGGCGCAGGCCACCGCTCCGAGGGCGAGACCGAGCGCGACGAGGTCCTGGGGGTGGAAGAAGCTCTGGACGCACATCCAGACGGGCGGCAGGCACGCCACGACGACCAGGGTGAAGGGTTCCCAGCGCCGGCGGCCGCGGCCACACGCCCGTAACAGAGCGACGACCCCGGCCAGGAGGACCAACCACGCGCCATAACCCAGTCGGACCGTGGGTGCGTTGGCATCGGAGCTCGTCGACCATCGATTGATCGCACGGAACGCGTTGTCGCAGTGCGGGCCGAGACTGACCGGGGACGGGAACGGAACGCCGTGTCCGATGCGTGCCAGCGCGGCGAGGGCGCCGGTGACGAGCGGGTACAGGGGGGCAATGACCGGGGCGGCGAAGGGCGAAGGTCCGGGAACCGCCCCCCGGCCCGACGGGAACGCGCAGGAGAACTGACCGTGGGCGATCGCCCACGCGGAGAGCACGGACTCCTGCGAGTCGCCTCGTGCCGGGCCTCCGAGCGCGACGACCACCGCGACGAACACCGCGGTGGCGATGCCCCACCACCACGCGCACCACCATCCCGACAGCGGTCGGTCTAGCCATGTCGTCCACGACGTCGGGGACGAGATGGAGCGCGCGACACCGGGCGCGACACCGGGCGCGGCATCGGAGTCGGAGTCGGAGTCAGAGATCGGAAGGATGCGCGGTGAATCTACGGGAGCCCGGAGGGCTGTCGGGGGACCCCTAGACCTCGGGCTGCAGCTTCAGCGCAGGGTGGCGCTGCGCCATCATGGGCAAGAGGAGCGACTTGGGGACGAGGTGGACCAGGGCGGCGGCCGTGCGGTTCACCGCACCTGGGATCACGACGCTGCGACCGGCCGCCAAACCCTCGACCGCGGCCCGGGCCACGTCGGCGACCGGCACCCACATGAACCTCGGCAGCGTCTCGGCGGCCTCGTCGTCGGTCATCCCCGCCGCCTCGGCGAAGCCGGTTTCCACCGGGCCCGGGCACAATGTCGTCACCGTCACGCCCTTGCCCCGCAGCTCGGCCCCCAGCGCGCGGCCGTAGGAGAGCACGAAGGCCTTGGTGGCGCCGTACCCGGCCTGCCCGGGCAGTGGCTGGAACGCCGCGGTCGACGCGGTGTTGAGGACCGCGCCGCGGTGCCGGGTGACCATGCCCGATACGAAGAGCGTGCACAGGTCGACCACCGCCTCGATGTTGGTGCGGATCATGGCGAGCTCCGCGTCGCGCACCGCGCGGTGCACCGGCCCCATGGTGGTGAAGCCCGCGTTGTTGACCAAGATGTCGGGTGTCAGGCCACGCTCGGCGACGAGGCCCGGGAGGGTGGCGCGCCAATCCGCGTCGGTCAGGTCGCCGGCGATCACCTCGGCGCGGATCGCGTGGGCCCGGGCCAATTCGTCCGCCAGCGGCCGCAGTCGCTCCTCGCGCCGGGCCACCAGGGTCACCCCGTAGGCGCGGCGCGGCGAACTCTCGTGCGAGTTCCGCGCCGATGCCGGACGAGGCCCCCGTCACGATGGCGGTGGTGTTCTCTTTGGGGGTCGGGAGTGCCATGCGCCAGAGGTTAGGGGAGCCGCGGCAGCGTGCTTCGACTGGTTTCCCGTCCTGGCCGTCGGGCCTGGATCACAACACGGATCACAACTCGAATCACAACTCGAGTCACAAATGGATGAAGTTCGCGTAACACCGTCCGTCCCCACCAGGGCGTTCGCGAATGTCCTGTTCGCGTGGGGTTCACACGCCGCGGGCCGAGGGAGATACTGGAGTCGAACGAGTGGCAAATGGAGCACCCGCCATTGCCCCGAGTGGAAAGGAGCGTCCGATGCCATCGACACGCTCGACCGAGGAGGTCGGTCCACCGGGTTGAGGTTGCGTCACCGATGTCGGTTTCGGTGACGCCTCGAGCAGTTCCCACGGTGTGAAGTCCGGCGTATGACTGAGGCCGCGCTCGCGCCGGTGCGTGTGCCGGCCGGCCGACAAGGCGGCCCCCGCACCCGCTGCGCCGCAGGCTAGGAACCGTGGGCCCTGCACACTGACAGAAGACAATAACTACGCGAGTCAAGGGCCGGCCGCCGAGGCCGGTCCTTCTCGCGTCTCGGCTCGATGAGGCGAGACGGACCAGCGCGCGCCTTCGTGCCGCGCGTGCGCTCGAGCCGTGCCATGGTGGGGTTCATGCCCGGGACCCGTCTGCCCATGTTCCCGCTGGGCGCTGTGTTGTTCCCGCATGCCTCCATGCCGCTGCACGTCTTCGAGCCGCGCTACCGGGTGCTGATGCAGGACTGTCTGGCGGGCGATCGGCGCTTCGGCGTCGTCCTGATCTCCCGCGGCTCCGAGGTCGGCGGCGGCGACCAACGCACCACGCTCGGCACCCGCGGGGTCATCACCGAAGCCATCGCGCTGGCCGACGGTCGCTGGGTGCTCGAGGTCAGGGGCGAGGCCCGCATCGAGGTCACCGAGTGGCTCCCCGACGACCCCTATCCCGTGGCGCTCGTCGCGGAGCGCCCGCTCGAACCCGGGCCCGAGCACGCTGGGCTGCCCGCGCCGGACGACCCGGGCGCCCTCCTCGCGGCAGCGGTCCAACGGGTGCGCCGGGCTCGGGCGGTGCTGGCCGAGCACGGCGGCGGGCCGCCCTTGCCGCCCGACGTCTCCTTCGAAGACAGCGAGCCCGAAGTCGCCTCGTGGCAGCTCTGCGCGCTCGCCCCGGTCAGCGCGTACGACGCGCAGCGGTTGCTGGCCGCGGATGCCGTCGCGTCACGGCTGCGGCTCCTGGGCGAGCTCATGGAGGAGCTCGAGCTCGATCTGCACCGGATGCTGACCTCGGAGTGAGCCGTGCCGGTCGGCGATCGCAGCCCAGTGGCGGGCCTCACCCAAATGGGCTAGCACAGCGGCGACGCCAGTGAGAACGAGCACGAGGCTCGACAGGGAGGGAACCGATGGCCATCACGCCGACGAGAGAGCAGTTCACGGAATTCGCCCATGACAGCCGCGACGGCGAGGTGGTGATGATCAACCTGTTGCACTTCGCCCCCCCGGAAGGTGCGGGCAACGCTGAGGGCGCCGACGCCGAGAGGGCCGGTGTGCACGCCTACCGTGACTACAGCGACCAGGTGGTCAAGATGGTCGAGGCCCGGGGTGGGCGGGTCATCTGGATCGGGCGCCCCGAGCACGTGTTGATCGGCGACGCCGACGACGACTGGGACCTGGTGGCGCTCGTCTCGTACCCGAGCCGGGCCGCGTTCGTCGACATGGTCACGTCGCCCTCCTACGAGAAGGCACACGAACACCGCGCCCGCGGGCTCGACCGCACCGTCCTGTTGGCCTGCGAGCCCCTCCTCGATGCTCTGAGCCCTGGCCACGGGAACGGAGCGCACGACGCCGGTGTCTGAGGTCGCCGCCCCGCCCGTCGCCCGAGGGCGCAACATCCTCTTCATCACCACCGATCAGCAACGTCACGACAGCCTCGGCTGCAACGGCGGCACGGTGGCCCGCACGCCCGTGGTCGACCGGCTGGCCGCCGAGGGCATCAACTACCGGCGCGCCTACAACCAGAACACGGTGTGCATGCCGGCCCGCTCCACGATCCTGACCGGCCAGTACGTCCGCACCCACGGCGTCGTGGCCAACGGCATCCCGCTCCCGGTCGATGCGCCGTCGGTCGCCCAGTACCTGCACGACGTGGCGGGATACCGCACCGCCCTGTTGGGCAAGGCGCACTTCGAGCCCGGCTTCGACCCGCAGAACCGGTTCGAGGAGAACGCCCGCGTCGCCCGTTGGGACACCGGGCGCTGGCGCGGCTTCGAGCGGTCGGAGCAGGCCATGCACGCCGCCGCCTGGGGTGACCACCCCATCGCGCACTACGGCCGCTGGCTCAAGGAGCACCACCCCGAGCACCTGCACAGCTTCGCCGGGTTGCTCCAGGCCGAACCGGGTGGTGACACCGCGGCGCCGGAGACGAAGAACAACCCGATCCCACGCGAGTGGTACCACACCGACTGGGTCGCCGACCTCACCGTCGACTGGCTCGACTCGCTCGACGCCGACGAGCCGTGGTTCTGCTGGATGTCCTTCCCCGACCCGCACCACCCGTGGGACCCGCCGGCTTCCGAGCTGTACCGGGTCCCGTGGCAGGACCTGGCGTTGCCGCCCGGCCACCCCGGCTCCGACGAGGCGATCCGGGCCGTCTTGGCCCGCAAACCCGCGCACTGGCTCGCCTTCTGGGAGGGACGGTTCTCCAACATGGAGGGCGGCCCGGCGGCCTTCGTCCCCTCCAAGCTGACCGGCGACCAGCTCCGCGAGGTCAACGCCAAGGTCCACGTCATGAACGAGCTCGTCGACGAGGCCTGCGGGCGCGTGCTGCAGACGGTCGCGCGGCGGGGCTGGCTGGAGAACACCGACGTCGTGTTCACCACCGACCACGGGGAGCTGCAGGGCGACTTCGGCCTCCTCTACAAGGGTCCGTATCACACCGATGCGCTCATGCGGCTGCCTTTTGTCTGGCGGCCGGCTCCTTCCGCCGGCGTCGTCCCGGCGGTGGTCACCGACCCGGTCGGGCAGGTGGACCTGGCGCCGACGTTCTGCGCCATCGCCGGCGTGGCCCCGGCGCCGTGGATGCAAGGCCGGGCCCTCCCGCTCGCCGACGGCGAGCCCGGGCGCGAGCGAGCGTTGTGCGAGTGGGACAGCCAGTTCCCCGGCTACGGGATGCACCTGCGTTCGCTCTACCGGGACGGCTGGCTCTGTACGGTCTACGAGCCGTCCACGGCCGGGCAGCCCAACGGGCTCGAGGAGGTCTGGGGCGACGCCGTGCTCGAGCCCTGCCCCGTCGTGTACGAGCAGTCGAGCACCGGCCCGGGCGGCGTCGGCATGGCCACGGGTGAGCTCTACAACGTCGACGACGACCCGCACCAGTTCGAGAACCTGTGGGACGACCCGGCGCGCCGCGCCGTGCGCGACGACCTGGTGGCCGACCTCTACGCCAGCCTTCCGTCCGAGGTGCGCACGCTCAAAGTGATGGCGCCGGCCTGAGTCCCGCCGTGCCCCGTCCCAGTTCACGGCGCTTCGCGCCCTCGGCAGACCCTCCCCCATCTGTATATGGAACCTTCCAAAATGGGGTGAGTTGACGAAGGATAAATCGCTTAACCTCCGGTGAAATGCCCTCTCCTGAGAGGTGCGACGGCGCGCGAAGGGAGGCTGGTCGCGGAGGCGATAGGTCTCGGGGAGCTCAGGCCGCGGTGGCGGTGAGGGTGACGCGGTAGCCGAGGGCCTCGATCCTGCGCTGGAGCCGCTGTGCCTCGCGGGCAGGGTCGTAACGGCGCTCGAAGTAGTCCGCTCCGGGGTCTTCGTACGTGGCGCCGGTGCTGAGAAGGTGCCAGGCCGTCTCGAGGATGGAGTGGGCCACCGCGACGGCCGCCTTGTTGGGGCCGCGGCGCCGGGCGACGCGCTTGTAGAAGGCCCCGTAGTAGCTGCCCTTGGTGCGCACTGCCCCCCTCGAGCACTCGATGAGGGTGCGCCGCAGGGCGGGCGAGCCATGACGGGTGCCCGCAGGGCGGCGCTTGCCTGCGGACTCATGTGAGGCGGGGGCCACGCCCGCCCAGGCGCACAGCTGCCCCGGTGTCGGGAACCGGCTCATGTCGGCCCCGGTCTCGGCCACGATGACCTCGGCCGCCATGGTCGAGATGCCCGGGATAGTGCACAACAGCGCGACCTGGGGCTCAAAAGGGGCAAGGCGCTCGTTGATCTGGGCGCTCAGCGCCGCGATGGAGGCGTCCAAGAAGTCGAGGTGGGCGATGATCTGGGTGCACAAGAACCCGTGGTGCTCCTTGAAGGTCCCGTCGAGGGCCACTTCGAGGAGATCGATCTTGTCGCGCATGCGGCCCTTGGCCATCTGGGCCAAGACGGCGGGGTCGCGCTCGCCTGCGATCAGGGCCTCGAGCATGGCGCGCGAGGAGGCCGACCACACCGTCGAGGCCACCGAAGTCAGCTTGACCCCGGCGTCTTGGAGGACCTTTTCGAGGCGCTGGATCTCTTTGACCCGAGCGTCAATCTGGGTCTTTCGATAGCGGGTGATCTCGCGGAGCTCACGGATCTCGGGCGGGGGGACGAAAGACGGCCTAACCATCCCGTGCGCGGCGACATCAGCCAGCCACTCGGCGTCAGAGAGGTCGCTCTTTCGCCCCGGCACGTTCTTGACGTGCGCAGCGTTGCAGAGCCAGAGCTCGTCGAAGAGCCCTCCAAGGCGTAATAGACCGGACGCCAGTAGACGCTAGTCGCCTCCATGGCCACGGTGCGCACCCCGGCGTCTAAGAGAAAGGCGCTCAGCTCGCCCAGACCCGCCTGGGTGCTCGAAAAGCGGGCCTTGTGCACCTCCACCTCGCCGCTCCCAAGGGTCATCCTCGTGGCGGCCACCACGGTGTCGCGATGGACATCGAGGCCAGCCACCTTGTTCCTGATCTGTTTCACGGCCACCTCCACTCTCTCGGTGGCCGCCGGGAGAGGACCAGTGGCAAAAGCGGAATCTCCGGTTCGTGCTCGTAGCGACAATCGATGGTCCCCAAGGTCCCGCACCAGACTTCACGGCGCGCTCGTGGCGGCAAGGATTACATCGGCGACCACACCCGACGGCCGACCGCCAGCATTTCATTCCTCGATGGTGACCGCCCAGGTCATGGAGACTTCCGTAACCCAGGGGTTACGGAAGGATCCGTATACTGTATACGGCTGGGCGGCGACGTCCGGGCTGCTCCGGCCGCCGGCGACTGCTTCATGGGGCCTCATGTGACCCGGTGACCCGGTGATCCGGTGGACCCTCAGACCAGGCCGGCGAGCACGGCGTCGAGGAAGCGCTGCGGCGCTTCCACCATGGGGTAGTGGCCGACGCCCCCGAGGCGGACGGCCGTGGCGTCGGGCCGGGCCGTCAGCAACGTGTCGACCATGGACGGGACTGCGATCGGGTCGTCGAGCCCCCACACGATGTGCAGCGGCGACGGGTCCGTCTCGATCGCCCCGGTGAAGCGGCGCTCATTGGCCCGCCGCTCCTCGATGTAGCGGATCAGGCGCGGCAGTATGAGGTGCCCGTCGTCGCGCACGACCAGCGCCGCCGCGGGCGGCACGGGGTCCTCGGGCCAGCCCGGCGGAACGAGCGCCGTCGCGGGGCTGAACGTGTCGCGCAGGCTCTGTGTGATCGACGCGGCGTCGATCGGGCTCCCGGGTGGGAGCACGTGGTCGGGCAAACCGAGCAGCATCTGTTGGCCGTTGGTCAGGTGTGCCTGTTCGATGTAGATGCTCCCGTTCGTCACGACGCGCCGTGTCACCTCAACCGGCCAGCTCCCCTCGGCGCGCCGCGCCAGGAGCTCACCGCCGACGGTGTCACCCATGTCGTGGGTGAGCAGGGCGAGCCGCTCGATGTGGCGGTCGGCGACGTACGCGGCCGCGACGTCGGCCTGCAGCGCCATGGCGTAGGCCCGGTCGGGCTTGGCCGAGAGTCCGTAGCCCACCATGTCCAGCAGCAGCACCCGACGACCGGCCCGTAGCCCGTCGAGCACGGCGGCGTAGTCGAACGACGAGGTAGGGAACCCGTGCAAGACGAGCAGGGGCGCGTGACGCTCGGGCCCGATGGACGGCGCGTCGATGGTGAAGACGCGCTGGCCGCACAACTCGCGGTACGCACCGATGGCCTCCCATCCGGCGACGGAGGCAATGGTCACGTGCCCGCCAACTTGCTGACGAGCGGCCCGAGCGTCTCCCAAGAATCCGACTCGATCGACCAGTACGAGATGCCGTACTCGGCCCTCCGCCATTCCAGTTCCTCCGCCATCTCCTCCAACGTCCCGATGAGTGCGAGCGGGACGTGCAACGCGTCAGCCGGGTCGATGCCGAAGGCGGGCGCCATTTGTTTCGCCAAGCCCGCAGCGTCGTCGGTGACGAGGACGAAACCGATGAGCGAGTTGAGCTCGAGGTCGTCGAAGCGCGCACCCGCCGCCTCTATGACCCAGCCGACTTTGGTGCGGGTGCGCTCTGGTGTGGCGTCGGCGGCCGTCTCGGCGCCGCCCGTCCCTTCGCGCAGGTTGACGTTGATGCTCACGATGTCGGCGTGGCGCGCCGCGAAGGACAGGACGCGCTTGCCCCCGCCGCCGATGATGAGAGGCGGCCCGGGCTGCTGCACCGGCCGGGGTGTGAGCGCGTGGCCGAGCACCTCGTAGTGCTCCCCGTGGAAGTGAAAGGGACCGTCGGTGCGCAGCAGGCCCTGGACGACCTTGACTGCCTCCTCGAAGCGCGCCACCCGGACGGCGGGATGGTCGTAGCGGAGTCCGGCCTCGTCGTAGTCGCTGCGCATCCATCCGGCGCCAAGGCTCAGTTCGAAGCGGCCGTCGCTCAACACGTCGAGAGTGGCCGCCTCCTTGGCCAACACGAAGGGGTGGCGATAGTCGTTGCAGAACACGAGGGCACCCATGCGCAGCGTGCTCGTGGCCGCGGCCACCGCCGCCAGCGCGGGCACCGGGGCGAACTGGTCGCCGAAGTGGTCGGGCATGAGGAGCGCGCTGTAGCCGAGATCCTCGGCCCGGCGGGCCTGCTCGGCCCAGGACTGGGCTGAGCCGTCGGGACTCTTGCTCAGCTGCGCAGCGAAGCGGAACCTGCGGTCGTGTGCCATGCCGTCATGCTGCCCCACAACGACCTAGGGATGCGTTGGCGCGCCGCTGGAGGGCAGGAGCAGGGACGGCGTCCCCCGGGCCGGGTGCCAGAGGTAGGCGGTGACACCGTTCTTGTCCACGAGCTCGGTGGCGCCCAGCACGTGGGCGACGAAGGCCGCGTCCGCCTGCTCGCCTGCCGGCGTCACCCCCTCCTCACCCTGGTTGGTCAGCACGAACACCACCGTGCCCGCCGTGACCGGGACGGGGTTTTGCGGCGCGGGCTCCAGGGGGTACACCGCTTGGCGGTCGGTGAAACGCCCCACGACGCCACCGGCGACCACCAGCTCGGCGCCAGCGGGAATCTCGGCCTGGACCGCCCGCAACTCGGCCGCGGCCGAGCCGCTCACCGAGCTCAAGATGGAGGGGGTGTCCCAGCCCGAGACCAACTGGCTCCACAGGGGGAGGCTCTGGGACAGCGCCAGCGCCAGGGCCAGCGCGCCCAAGGCCCAGGCCGACCGGACCCGCCAAAGCGGGAGGGCGCGGCGTCGGTGGCGGCCGGCGCGCTCCTCGCCGCGCGGTTCGGCGCTCGGTTCGGGGCGCGGTCGGACCCGACGCGGCCAAGGCGGTTCCCCGGTACCGACCCAGACAAGCACCATCACCGTGCCGACCAGGACGAAGGGGACCGCGGTCACGGTTTGGAATGCGCCGATCGGCAGCAGCCACAAGGACCCGTTCACGTTGAGCGCGACCGGGACCAGGACGCCGACCGCCTGCAGCAGGCCCCAAGGGGTCAGGAGCCCGAGTGCGCCGCCGGTGGCCACGATGCGCCACAGCGCGCCGGTGTGCGTGCGCAGGACATGGAGGACCGCCGAGGGATGCCCGGCCAGCGAGCCGTACACGGCCCAGCTCGATGCGTTCGACGGCTCATGGACGATCCAGCCGTAGTAGATGGGAACCGCCGAGCCGAGGTTGCCGTGCACCACGGTGACCAGCACCAGCCAGGCCAGCGCGAAGGCGGCCAGCCCGGTCGCGTGCCACACCCCGCGGTCGCGCGCTCGGACCCGGGCCGACAGCAATCCGGCCAGACCGACGAAGAGGATGGACAGCGCCACGACGTCGCCGAAGAGCACCGCGAGCACCGCGGCGACCCAGGCGGTGCGGAAGCGACCCTGCCACAGGGCGTAGGCGCAGAGCAACGCGAGCGGCATGCCGAGGGTCTCGAAGTGGACGTCGAAGATGGTCGCCTCCCACCACCAGGCGTTGGCCACCGTGGCCACGAGGGCGAGCAGGGCGACGGGGGCGCGCCGGACCCCGACCCGCTCGACGCAGATCTGTCCGATCCAGAGCAACGCGATCAGCTCGGTTGCCACCACCGCGAGATCCTGGAGCCACAGGAGCACGATCGGGTGCGGCCAGATGGAACCCAAGAGGGCGATGGGCCACATCGCCAGCTCGAAGTGGTTCTGCCAGAACGGGTACGTCTGAAAGGTGTCGAAGGGGTCGAGGTGCCCGTGCGCGATCACCGAGAAGGCCTGCGCGTAGGTGCCGAAGTCGGTGTAGAGGTCGAAGCGGTGGAAGCGGAACGTGCTCACGCCGAGGAAGAGGCCGAGCTGGAGCACCAGGGCGACGGCGGCGACCACCCAAAAGACGCGCAGCCCGTTGCGGTCGAGCCGCGCCCACCCCCGGGCCCACGACCCGGCCCGGTGATCCCGGTCCGGCCGCCGGACCGGTTCCGGCGTCGCCGGTGCGGCGGCGTCCGCCAACGCGGCGTCCCGCGTCGCGGCGCCCCGGGCCGCGCCGTCCCCGGTCACGCCACGCGCCTCGCGCCTCGGCGACGGAGTCTGCCGGTCCCGGTCAGCCGGCGAACTTCCCCGTGACGAACCGTTCCAACAGGAAGTAGCCGCAGGGCAGGAACAAGAAGAGCAGGGCGCGCTCCCGCCATTGGTGTCGGGCCACCCACACGCCGAGCGCGGCGAAGAACGGGAACAGCACGAGCACGTCGCGGCTCTGGGACTGCAGGATGGTCTGGAAGGTGAACACGCACCAGGCCAGGCCCAGCAGCACGCCGTAGGAGCGCCGGATGCGGACGTAGGCGATCACCGCCGCCACCGCGAGCAGCAGCACCGTCACGAGATCGAAGAGCTCGGCGATGGACTCCGTGGAGGTATCGAGCAGGCGCAGGTGCACGAGGTCGGAAACGGCCCGGCCGATGGAGTTCCACGGCCCGCCCAGGTGTCGGTTCCACAGCGCCTGCGATCGGACGAACGGGAACCATTCGTCGAAGCGGGCGCGTTGGTAGGCGACCCACCCCGCCAAGAAGGCGACCGTCGGCGCCGCGATGGCCACCATGCGCCCGGCCGTGACCCGCGGTGGTGAGAGCCACTCGAGGTCGCGGCCGGCGCGCCACGAGGCGCGGTCGCGCGGTGCGGCCCACACCTCCAGGGCCAGCGCGACAAGCAGCACGATGAGGTAGCTCTTGGACGCCACCGCGGCGGCCGCCAACAGCCCCGCCGTCACGAAGTGCCCCCGGCGTACCGCCAGGAACGACAGCGTCACCACCGCGAGCGTGACGGATTCGGGGTACGTGGCCACGAGGAAGAAGGCGCTGGGCCAGGCCAGCAGCATCAGGCAGGCCGCGTCGGCGGCCCGGACCCCGAGGTCGAGATCGAGAAGCTTCCACATCGCCGCCAGCGCGACGACCAGCGCGCCGGTGCTGACGAGCTCGGCGCTCAACTCGTAGGTGGCTCCGGTGACACCGTGGGTCAGCGCGACCAGCGCGGGGTAGAGAGGCCCGAACGCGTAGAAGGTCAGACCGGCGTGGTTGACGGCCGCCACGTTCGTGTGGGCCGGGTAGCCGTGCGCCGCGAGGGCGATGTAATAGCTCCCGTCCCACTTGTCCAAGACGTCCCACAGCACCGAGGGGTGACGTGCCACGAGGTGCGGGAAGCTCACCGTGTACTCGCTGACCAGCGCGACCCACGTCACGATGAGGCGAAACGCGGCGGTCGCCCCGACGGCGATGGTCAAAGGGCGTCGCCAGTCGGCCCACACGGCGCGCCGAACGCGACGCCCGCGGCACGCTCTCCGGCGTGGTTTCGTCCGGGCGCGGCGCAGAACCGGACGCGGTCGGCCTCTCGAGGTCGTGACCCACCGCCGTGGCTCCTTCGACTCCCAGGGCCTGCTCCGTCACGACGGCCCAACGTATCCCAGCGCAGCGTGTCGCTGGCGGCTTGGCCGTCGCTTGGCGAGGTGCGGACCCGTTGAACCGGGCCGGTCCAGATGAACGGGCCTCGACGAACTAGATGAAACTGAAGGGCGGCACGCCCGAGCTGATGCCCTGGAACAAGTCGTCCTTGGCGGCGAGGAGCTCCTCGGGGCTCCACGCGGTGTCGCGGCTGAGACGGCCGATGGCCTGATACGCGCTCATGGCCCAGATGCTGGAGCCGAAGACGACGAGGATCTGCCCGCTGATGTCGGCCGACGCCGGCGCGGCGAGGAAGGCCACGACGTTGGCGATGTTCTTGGGGTCCCACGCGTCGAAGACGCCCTCCGGCGCGCTCATCTGCTCGCCGCCGAAGAGCGTTTCGGTCATGCGCGTTCGGGCGCGGGGCGCGACCGCGTTGGCGGTCACGCCGTAGCGCCCGAGCTCACGGGCCTCGACCAGCGTCAGCGACGCGATGCCCGCCTTGGCGGCGGCGTAGTTCGCTTGCCCCGCGTTGCCGAAGAGGCCGGACTCCGAGGTCGTGTTGATGATGCGGCCGCTCACGTCCTCGCCCGCCTTGGCCCGGTTGCGCCAATAGACGGCGGCATGGTGGGTGGCCGCGAAGTGCCCCTTGAGGTGGACCCGGATCACGTCGTCCCAGTCCGACTCGTCCATGTTGAACGACATCTTGTCCCGCAGGATCCCGGCGTTGTTGACGAGGATGTCGAGCGAACCGAAGGTGTCGACGGCCTGGTCCACCACGTTCTTGCCGCCGGCCCACGCGCTGATGTCGTCGCCGTTGACGGCCGCCTCGCCGCCGTTCTCCCGGATCAGGGCCACGACCTCCTCGGCCGGGTGGACGTCCCCGGCGCTTTCTCCGTGCAGACCTGCTCCGACGTCATTGACCACGACGCGGGCACCCTCGGCGGCGAGCAACAGCGCCTCTTCGCGCCCGATGCCCCGCCCCGCGCCGGTGACCACCGCCACCTTCCCGTCGAGCAGTCCCATGGTGATGCCTCCTCGTGCCAGTCGTGTGCCGCGCGGCGCACCGGTCGTCCCGTGGGGGTGCGGCGGGGGGAGCGTTGCCCGTCGGCGGCGCAGCGCAAGCAGTGTGGCCGATGGGCGCGCTCAGTGGCAAAAGCGGGACAACGTCCCCGCGGTCACCTCGCCGATCAGCGCCAGCGTCTCACTCCGGGCCCTGACACGGCCGAAGCGCGCGGTGAGGCTGACGACCTCCATCCCGGCCGGCGGTGCGGTGAGGAGGCTCCGGTCCGCGCCGCCGGCGACACAGAGCACGGGGAGCGTTCGCCCGCCCTGCCCGCCGCGCCACGGGCGCGGGCCCGGGCCAGTTCGAGCACGCCGCCCACCACCTTGCCCTCGAAGGAAGGCGGGTCGAGGTGGCCCTCGCCGGTGACGACCAGGTCGGCGCGCTCCATGCGCTCGGCGAGCCCGACGAGGCCGGCGACGAAGTCGAACCCCGGCGCGAGGCGCGCCCCGAGCGCGACCAGCCCGCCGGCCAGTCCCCCGGCCGCACCCGCGCCGGGCACCGTGGTGACGTCGACGCCGGTCTCGCGCCGGTAGCGCGCCGCAACGTCCAACAGGCGGCGGCGCAGGACCTCGACCTGCGCCCGGGTCGCGCCCTTCTGAGGGCCGAAGACCCGGGCCGCGTCGGTGAACGGCGTGGTCACGTCGCTCGCCACCACGAGCTCCACGCCGGCCAGCGCGGCCGGCGAGCCAACGGCGTCGAACGCGCCCTCACCCCCGTCGGTGGTGGCGGACCCGCCACAGCCGATCACGATGCGACGCGCCCCGGCGTCCCGGGCGGCCAGCAGGAGTTGCCCCACGCCGGCCGTGCCGGCCCGCACGGGATCCTCCCCGCGCGGCCTGGGCACGAGGGCGCGCCCGGCCGCCCGCGACATCTCGACCACCGCGGTCGCGGGCCCCGCGCCGACGCGCTGGTCGAGCATGCTCCAAGCGGCGTCGACGGGGGCACCGAGCGGGCCGGCCACGGTCGTGACGTGCCTCGTCCCACCCAGCGCGTCGAGCAGGCCCTCGCCGCCGTCGGACATCGGGACCTCGTCGGCCGTCCAGCCCGCGCCGCGGGCCGCGCCGGCGACGGCGGCGGCCACCTCCCTCCCGCTGGCGCTGCCCCGGAACTTGTCGGGCGCGGCGACGAGGTGGGGCACCTTGGAGCTTGGCACTCAGGCGACGCTACCGAACCGCCCTCGCGCGGGCGACCCGTTAGCTTGAGGGCCGATGCCGACCTGGAGAGGTGCGCTGCGGCGCCTGCGTGGCACACCACCGCCCGTGCCGGGAGCAGAGCGTTGGCGCGGTCTGTCTCGTCAGTCCGCGCGGGGCGTGCTCGACCTGGTCTACGAGCTGGTCCTCGCCCGCGAGCCCGATCCGACCGGGACCCAGAGCTACCTCGACGGCCTGCGGCAGGGCACCATCACCCCCCAGGAGCTGGCGGGATGGACCGTCGCGTCGGGGGAGTGGTGGTCCGTCACCCCGTTCTCCGGCCTCGGCCAGTCCTTGCACCTCAGCCGCATGATGTTCGTCCGCTCGCTCCCGCCGGCGAAGCGCATCCTCGACCTCGGCGGGACCGCCTTGGGCAACGACACTGGCGCCCTCGTGCTCATGGGCTACCCGTACCAATTCGACGACCTGGTCGTGATCGACCTGCCCTCGGAGGAACGCAACGCGCTCTATCGAGAGACGGACACTCATGCGGTGACCCAGACCCCACTCGGTCCGGTGCACTACCGCTACCACTCGATGGTGGACCTGTCGGACTTCGCCGACGACTCGATCGATCTCGTCTACAGCGGCCAGTCGATTGAGCACGTCCCGGTCGAGGTGGCGGACAAGGTGCTGTCGGAGGTGCGCCGCGTGCTGCGGCCGGGCGGCTATATCGGCCTGGACACCCCGAACGCCCGGGTGACCCGGCTGCAGCAAGCCGAGTTCATCGACCCCGACCACGAGCACGAGTACACCGACGCCGAGCTGCGGGCCAAGGTGACCGCGGCCGGTTTCGAGGTGGCCGGCGCGTGGGGCCTGAACCACGCCGGACCGAGCCTCGCCGCGGGCCACTTCGACGCCGCCCAGGTGGCGACGGCGCGCGGCCTGTTCCACCAGATCGAGGACTGCTACCTGCTGGCCTATCTGTGCCGGGTGCCGGCGTGACCCAAGGGCCGGCATGACCCAAGGGGTGGTGCGGGCGAGAGTGGTGCGGGCGAGAGGACTCGAACCTCCACCCCCTCACGGGGACCGGGACCTAAACCCGGCGCGTCTGCCAATTCCGCCACGCCCGCAGCGGTCCCGCCAAGCGGGTGATCAGGGATTGTACGGCGGTGTGCCGACGGGTGTCCCCGGCGACCACTAGCCTCGTATCCATGTCAGAAGCATCCCAAGCCCCCCCCATCACCGCCGCCGGCGCCGACCTCGAGTCCGCCGGCCGGGTCTTCCAGCAGTTGCTCAAGGAGCGCATCGTCTTCATCGGGAGCGCGATCGACCAGGTGACAGCGAACCTGGTGTGCGCCCAGCTGATCCTCCTCGAGGCCGAGGACCCCGACAAGGACATCTCGCTGTACATCAACTCCCCGGGCGGCTCGGTCACCGACGGCCTCGCCATCTACGACACCATGCAATACGTCCGGCCCGACGTGTCGACGATCTGCGTCGGGCTGGCGGCCAGCATGGGCCAGTTCCTGCTGTGTGCGGGCGCCCCGGGGAAGCGCTATGCCTTGCCGCACTCGCGGATTCTGATGCACCAGCCGTCCGGGTCCATGCAGGGGCAGGCGGCGGACATCGCGATCCAAGCCGAGCAGATCATCTACCTGAAGCGCATGATGGCAGAGCGCATCGCCTTCCACACCGGGCAGCCCCTCGAGCGGATAGAGACGGACTCGGACCGCGACCGCTGGTTCACTGCCGAGGAGGCGTGCGAGTACGGCTTCATCGACAAGGTCATCGACCGCTCGACGGCCACGGCAGCGGCAGCGGCAGGACCCGCATAACGTGGCTTTGGACGTTCCGGCTTCTTCGTCGGACGCAGACCAAAGAGTCGAAGATGCAGTAGAGGAGCGCGTCGCAGACCGGTCGCCCATGGCGGCGGAGGCCGGCGGCCTGAGCCCGCACGCCGCACGGCGGGGGTCCGGCACCCGGATCGTCACCCCGACCATCAGCGTGCGCAAGCGGCTGCACGAGATCTGGTTGTCCCGTGAACTGCTGATCTACCTCGTCCGCACCGAGATCAAGGTCAAGTACAAGAACTCGGTGCTCGGGCTGGTGTGGTCGATGGTCGCCCCGGCCATGACCTTGGCCATCTACTTCATCGTGTTCCAGATCGTGCTCGGCAACAAGATGCCGCACTTCGTCATCTTCCTCTTTGCCGGGTTGCTGCTCTGGAACCTCTTCTCGCTCGGTGTGCTCACCGGCACGGGCGTCGTGGTGAACAACGCCGGCATCGTGAAGAAGGTCTCGTTCCCGCGCGAAATCCTCGCTCTCGCCGCGGTCGGTTCGGCCTGCGTCTTCTTCTTCTTCCAGGTCCTCGTGCTGGTGATCTTCATGATCGTCCTGCACACTGCGCCCGACGTGGCCTACCTCCCGGTGCTGATCTTGGCCCTCATCACCGGCATCGTCCTGGCCTCGGCCATCGCCGTGCTGCTGTCGTCGATCAACGTCTACCTGCGCGACACCCAGCACCTGATTGAGGTCATCCTCACCGCCTGGTTCTGGGCCTGCCCCATCGTCTACGCCTACCAGATGAACATCGGCAACAAACTCGGTCCCAAGGGACTGACCTGGGTCTACTTCTTGAACCCGATGGTGCCGCTCGTCCTGTCGTTCCAGCGCTGCATCTACGCGCACCCCACCACCTACGCCGTGGTGAACGGCGTCAAGCAGACGTTCGACGTCCTGCCGACGAAGGGCATGGGCTGGTACGTCGGCCTCGACCTGGCCGTGCTCTTCCTGTCCGCGTGCCTCTTCCTGATCGCGCTGGCCACCTTCGGCCGGCTCGAGGGCAACTTCGCCGAGGAGCTCTAGCGTGAATGACTTCGCGGTCGACGTGCGGAACGTCTCCAAGCGGTTCCGCCTGGCTCACGGCCAGTACAACACGGTCAAGGAGCGCCTCATCCACGGCGGCAAGCGCCAGGCAACCGAGGACTTCTGGGCGCTGCGTGAGCTGTCCCTCACGGTCCGATCGGGCGAGACGGTCGGGATCCTCGGGCGCAACGGCTCGGGCAAGTCGACCCTCCTCAAGTGCATCTGCGGCGTGCTCCAGCCGACGTCAGGCGAGGTGGCGGTCCGCGGGAAGCTGGCCGGACTGCTGGAACTGGGCGCCGGCTTCCAACAGGACCTGACCGGGCGGGAGAACATCTACCTGAACGGCTCGCTGATGGGCATGTCCAAGCGCGAGATGGACAAGGTGTTCGACGCCATCGTCGACTTCTCGGAGCTGGAGGCGTTCATCGACGGTCCCGTCAAGTTCTACTCGTCCGGCATGTACGTGCGACTGGGCTTCGCCGTCGCCGTGAACATGGACCCTGACGTCCTGGTGGTCGACGAGGTGCTGGCCGTGGGCGACGAGCGGTTCCAGCGCAAGTGCCTCGACCGGATCGACCGGTTCCAGCGCGAGGGACGCACCATCTTGTTGGTGACGCATGCCGCCGACACCGTGCGCAGCATCTGCGACCGCGGCGTGGTGCTCAGCCACGGCCAGCTCGTGGCCGAGGGGGAACCCGGCGAAGCCACCCGCATCTTCCGGGAACGCCTCATGGCCGAGGGTGCGGGCATGTCGATCGTCGACCCGGCGCTCGTGGCGGTACCGGCGTCGCCCGAGAGCTTCGAGAGTGGCGCGCTGCCCGACACCGAGCGGCCGGTCCGGATCCGCTCCGTCCATCGGGTGTTCTCGGGGGACAACACGGTCCCCTACATGCGATCGGGCGACGACCTCACCGTCCGGGTCGAGTTCGAGGCGCTGTACTCCGTGGAGGACGTGGTGTTCTCGCTCGAGGTCCGCGACAGCGACGGCAACTCGATCATGCGCACGGACACTTCCATCATCGGTACGCCGATCGATGCCTCCCCGGGCACGAGCGTCATGCACTTCGGCATCGTGGACATGCCGATGCTCGACGGGTCCTTCTCCTTTGCCATCGGGATCCAGAGCCGGGGCGGCCTCCTCTACGACTGGCAGGACCAAGCGGGGACGTTCGAAGTGATGAACCCCGGCAAGACGACCGGTTCGGTGCGCATGAACGTGCACGCGGCGCTCATCTCGACCGAGAGCGACCTGGGCACCGCTGCGTTGGCGTAGCCCGGCTGAGCAAGACTCGCAACCATGAGCGACAACGAGGCGACGCTGCCGGCCGATCCCCGTGCCTACGTGGAACAGGTCATGGCAGAGATCGCCGAGGAGGTTCTCGTCCGCCGGGCCTCGGGCGACCTGCCGCCCAAGCTCGAGCGCGAGCTCGACGAATTGTTCCTGGCCCACTCGCCGGTGGCCGGACGCGGCGGCGACCTGGGCGAGGCCCTCCGGATGGTCGACGCCGCCACCTTCATCGATCCCGTGGTGCCGGTCGAGTCCGAGCGCGCCGCCGGGGCGTTCGTCAAGAAGGGAATGCGGTCGCTGCTCTTGTGGTACGTCGGGTGGCTCACCCACCAGATGAGCCAGTCGGCCGCCGCGGTGAGCCGCGCCCTGCACATCGTCGACGACCGCCTGCAGGAGCTCGAGCGCCAGGTCGAGGTCCAGCGCGCGCCGGGCGCCGGCGTGGTCGAGTTCCCCGCCACGGTGGGGCCGGACGCCTGGTGGGTGGAGCCCGCCACCGCCGCGCTCGTCGCGGCGCGCGGCCGTGTCCTCCACGCGGCCTGCGGCGACGGATGGTTGGTCCGCCGCATCGCAGCCGCCGGCGGCGACGCCTACGGCATCGATCCCCGCTCCCAGCTGGTCGACGCGGCAGAGCTCGGCGGGCTGGACCTGCGCGGTGAGCCCGTGGCCGAGCACCTGCGTGCCGTTGCCGCGGCCGGCCTCGGTGGCGTCGTGCTGAGCGGCACCGTGGAGGGGATGGGCGGCGGCGAGCGCGCTCAGCTGCTCGGCGCGCTCGGCAGCGGGCTCGCCCCGGGTGGCACCCTCGTCATCCACTCGGTGACCCGGGCGACCTGGGAGGCCCCCGACGCACCGCCCGAGGCCGACCTGGCGCCGGGACGGCCGTTGCGGCCCGAGGCGTGGTGCCGGCTCCTCGAACAGGGCGGCTACGAGGCCACGGCACGGCCCGGTCCGAGCGGTGCCGACTACCTCGTCACCGCCGTGCGGGCGGGCATCGCCGCTCCGTACGCGCCCTCCGAGCGGTGAGCGACGCCGCCGGGAGGCCGGTGGCCGTCCACCAGTTCATCCCCACCCTCAACCCACACGACGCGACGGGGACGCATGCGCTCAAGATGCGCGACGCGCTGCGCGCCGCCGGTTGGCACTCGGAGATCTTCGCCGAGGCGATCCACGACGACCTGGCCGCACTGGCCTATAAGCACTGGATGTACCCCGACCACGCCGCCCAGGGCGACATCGCCGTCTACCAGTTCACGACGTCATCGGCGCTGGCGCCCTACCTGGCCGAGCACGGATTGCCGCTCATCTTGGACTTCCACAACTTCACGGGCCCCGAGTACTTCGCCGGTTGGGAGCCTCGGAGCGTGGCGCGGGCGTCCCGGGCGGCCGAGGAGCTCGCGCTACTCGCTCCGGCGGCGCTGCTCGGCCTCGCCAAGAGCCGCTTCAGCGAGCGAGAGCTCCGGCGGGCCGGCTGCCGTCGCACGGCCGTCGTGCCTGTCCTGGCCGACTACGGGCGGGTCACCGCCACCGCTGACCCGAGGGTGGCGGCCGAGCTGGCCGGGCGGCGCGCCGACGGTGGCGCCGACATCCTCTTCGTCGGGCGGGTCGTGCCCTCCAAGGCTCAGCACGAGCTGGTCAAGGCCCTCTGGGCCTACCGGCGTCTCTACGACGACCGGGCCCGGCTGCATCTCGTGGGGGGCACGTCGTCCTTCGAGTACTCCAAGGCGCTGCTCGGGTTCGTCCACGACCTGGGCCTGACGGGCGCGGTCCGCCGGACCGGCGAGGTGTCCGACGCGTCGCTCGCTGCCCACTTCGGCGCCGCCGACGTCTACCTCTCGCTGTCGGCGCACGAGGGGTTCGGAGTCCCCCTCGTCGAGGCCATGATGGCCGGGCTCCCGGTGGTGACACGCGGCGCCGGTGGCGTGGCCGACACGGTGGCCGACGCCGCCCTTGTCCTGGCCGCCGCCGACCCCTCCTACGTGGCGGCCGCCGTGCACCGGGCCTGCACCGACGACCGCCTGCGCGCCACGCTGACCGCTGCGGGGAGGCGCCGGGCGGCCGAGCTGTCGGGGGACGCGGCGGCCGCGCAGAACGTCGACGCGATCGCCACCGTGGTGAAGCGACCATGAGCAAGAAGGTGGTCTTCGTCACGCCGCGCTACGGAACGCAGGTGATGGGTGGCGCGGAGACGGCAGCGCGCCAGCTGGCCGAGCACCTCCAGGCCGACACGGAATGGGAAGCCGAAGTCCACACGACGTGCGCACTCGACGCCATCACGTGGGACGACGTCCTCGATCCGGGGACCACCGAGCTCAACGGCGTGACCGTGCACCGGCACCCTTCGGCGCACGGTCGCCTCCCCGACTTCTACGGCCTGGACGGCATGGTACGCCTGGCTCCAAGGATGACCACACCCGAGCAAGCGAAACGGTGGGTCGACTACAACGGCCCGGTCTCGCCCGAGCTGGTGGACGCCGTCTGCGCGTCGGACGCCGACCTCGTGGCCTTCTCCCCGTACCTCTACCATCCCACGGTCGCGACCATCGGCAAGGTCGGGGTGCCGGCGGTGTTCCACCCGGCCGCCCACGACGAGCCGGCGCTCTACCTGCCGGTGTTCCGCGGCACCTTCGGGAGTGCGGATGCCTTCTGTTTCTACACGGCGTCGGAGCGCACCCTCGTCGAGCGCATGTACCCGGTGGCGGAGCGCCCGCAGATCGTGCTCGGTCTGGGTGTCGGTGACTCCGAAGGCGCGGGCCGGATGGGCAGCGAACTGCTCGGACTGGGCGAGCGCCCCTATCTCGTCAGCGTGGGACGGGTCGACGAGCACAAGGGCTCCAAGATGTTGGCGTCGTACTTCGCGACGTACAAGGAGCGCCACCCCGGGCCCTTGGCCCTCGCCCTGGTCGGCCCGGTCGCGGTGGAGCTGCCGCCGCACCCCGACATCGTCGTGACCGGTGCGGTGTCCGAGGCCGACAAGTGGGACATCGCGCACGACGCGCTCGTCGCCGTCTCCGCCTCTGCGCTCGAGTCGTTCTCCCTCGTGGTGATCGAGGCCTGGGTCGAGCGGATTCCGGTCCTGGTCAACGGCGCCTGTGGCCCGACCCGTGAGCATTGCGAGCGCTCGGGCGGGGGGTTGTGGTTCACCTCGTACCCCCAGTTCGAGGCGGTGCTCGACCGCCTCGTCTCCGACGCCGAGTTACGTGCCGTGCTCGGGGCTCGCGGCCGGGACTTCGTCGACCGACACTTCCGGTGGCCGGTGCTCGTGGCGCGCTACGACGAGTTTCTCACCACCGCCGTGGAGCGGGGGCGGGGAACGCCGAGCCTGTTCTAGGCGGGACCCGTCCGGACCCGTCCGGATCCGTGCGGACCCGTCCGGACCCGTCCGGACCCGTCCGGCTCAGGCCTCCCGCCGCCCGACGACGGTGTACATCCGCTGCTCGACGGCATCCGTCGCCATGTCGTGGGCCAGGTGGTGATGCTGGGCGTGCGTGGTCGTCTCCGTCCGGCCGAACCCCAGCCGCGAGAGCATCGAGGCCACCGCCCCGGGGTAGATCGACCACCAATTGGTCAGGTGGTGCTCCGCCGAGGGTGAGAAGCGCATGATGTTGGACTCGAGCGGCTGCCAGTCGTCCTGCAACGGCTCGGTCACGATCATGGTCTCGCTCGTTCGCCGCGCCGCCTGCGAGAGGGCGCCCCAGGGCTCGCGCAGGTGCAAGAGGATGGCCCCGACCAGGGTGACGTCGAACGTCCCCAAGTCCGTAGGCATGTCGTAGATGTTCCCCTGGACGAACTTGGCCGACGACCCGAGCGTGCGGTGCAGGTACCACCAGGCGTCGTGGTTGCGGTCGATGGTCGCCTGCATGACCCGCCGCCGCTCTTCGGGGTCCTCGCGGCCCCGGATGGGCATCACGTCGATGGACACGTCGAACCCCGCCTCGAACGCCACCACCTCCGCCCCCATGCGCTCCATGTAGAAGGTGAGGTAGCCCGTGGCCGGGCCGAGCTCGAGCACTCGCTTGCCGGCGACGTCGACACCACCCAGGTAGGCGCTCTCGTGGCCGCGCAGGTCCCAGGCCCCGGGTAGCACCCGGCCGTCGGGCAGCTCGAAGGCGTGGTACCAGACGAAATCGCTGAGGTCGGCGCCCTCCCGCTGCTTCGACTGCGCGGCCTGGAAGTCCGGGTCGAGCTGGCCCAGGTAGTCGCGGGGCGGATAGGACGGGAGGTGAGGCGTCGGTGGGGCAGGGGCGGCGACGACCGGAGTCGGCTCGGAGGCGGCGGAACGGCCGTGCTCGGTGTCACGTCGCCGGATCATGGGGCGTCACTCTACGCGCGCGGGTGGTGCGGCTCAGAAACCGTCCATGCCGACCATCGGCCGGTTGAGGTGCTGACCACCCATAGAGCCGCGGAAGGGCGCGTCGCCGTAGGTGAAGATGCCGCCGTCCGACGCGACGAACCAGTACCCCTGCCCGTCACCGGTCGATTGCATAGCGACGACGGGCTGGTTGAGACGGAGGCCGCCGGTCGAGCCGTAGAAGGGCGCGCCGAATGAAAAGACCCCTCCGTCCGAGCCCACCAGCCAATATCCGCCCGTCACGGGGTCAGGGGTGATGCCGACGATGAGGCCGTTGAGATGCAGCCGCGTGGCGTCGCCGGCGAAAACGGCGTCGCCGAAGGGGAACACCCGCCCCGTGGTGCTCACCTCCCAGTAGCCGAGGCCATCGGGCGTGGCGGCCATCCCGACGATGTCCTGCCCCGGGATCGACGCCGCCGAGCCGTAGAACCCGGCGTCGCCGTACGTGAAGATGCCGCCGTCCGACGCAACGAGCCAGTACCCCTTGCCGTCGGGGGTGGCCGCCATTCCCACGACGGGTGCGTTGAGGTGGAGCGACCCGGTGGAACCGTAGAACCCGGCGTCCCCGTAGTCGAAGATCCCGCCGTCCGCGGCCACCAGCCAGTAGCCGCCCTGGCCGGGGACCGCCGCCATGCCGACCACGGGCCGATTCAACCTGATGCTCCCGGTGCTGCCGCAGAAGTCTTGCCCAAAGGTGAAGATCCCGCCGTCGGAGGCCACGGACAAGTACCCGCTCCGCGCCGCGGCCGGGCGGTGGCACGCCCCGATCGGGTTGCCGCCGCCGACGAACCCGCTGAGTCCCGCATCGCGGTGGAACTGCGGCCACCCGCCGGCTTCGCCGACCCGGGAGGCCACGGAGTTCGTCCACTCGAAGTGCTGCACGACGCCCTGCACGTCCTCGGTGTGGCCGTTCCCCGGAATGGCGAAGTACCCGGCTGCCGTGATGCCGATCGACCCGTCACCATCGGCCGTGACGAGCGCGGCGTTCTGAAACCCGATCTCTGCGTTTCCGGTGACGGGGTTGCCCGAGCCGTTGTCCAGGGCGGCGATCGGCACGCCCGTCTGTCCGTCCAGGATGTAGAGACCCATGTCCGTCGGGACGATCACGTCCTGGGCGCCGCTGCCGTTGAGGTCCGCCGTCGTCACCGAGCCATAGATGGCATGTCCGACGTTGGTGTGCCAGAGCGGCGCCCCCGTGGCCGAGTTGAGGGCCCAGACCGTCCCGGTACCGTTGGGGTTGACGGTGCCCTCGACTACTGCGAGCTGCCCGTTGCCCTCGACGTCGGCCAGCGCGGGGCTCCCCCCGGTATTGCCGTCCAGGGTGGTGCTCCACACCAGGTTGCACTTGGTGTCGTAGACCTTCACCGTGTTCTCGTCGCTGGCACCGGGGTAGTAGCTCCCGGTGCCCGTCGCGATCCCGTAGGACCCGCCGGAGAGGATGGGCCCGACGGCGGGCGAGGAGTCGATCTGCTCGCTCGTGTTGGCGCTGCAGATCGTGCCGCCGTGGTCGTTGTAGACGCGCAGGCGGCCGCCGTCCGAGTAGTGCATCCCCAAGGCGAACCCGGCCGACGACGCACCGCCGGCGACGAAGTCGTCCGAGCCCGTACCGTAGAGGTCGCCCACGGCGGCGGTGGAGAACACACTGTCGGCCGAGAATTGCGGCCAGCCGGTCGCCGGTGCGCCGGACGCGCTGTTCAGCGCGTAGGTCATCTGGCCCAGCGAGCCGCCCTCGACGAGCGAACCGCCGTCGCCGAGGGAGAGCGACGCCTGGACGCCACCATCGGGGGCGGTATCGGTGCCCGGGTTGGTGACGACCTGGTTCCAGAGCTCGCCCCCGGTCGGCGCGTACGCGTAGTACCCGCCTTCGACCGGCGATGACGCATTCCCCGCGCCGAAGTACAGGTCGCCGTTCGTGTTCACCGACGCGGTCGAGTCGACGGGCGGACTCCCGGGGATCTCGACCCCGTTGATGCCCGTCGCCGGCGACCCGCCGCCTGGGTTGGGGTTGTTGCAGCCCTGGCCCGAACCGATCGCGCTCCCCGTCCCGCTGCCCCAGCCGGGCGCGGCCGCGCCGGTTTGCAGGTTGAGCCCGTAGAGGAAGCCCTGCCGGTCACCCACCTCGACCGCGGGGATACCCGCGTCGTTGAACAGCACCGGCGAGGCCTCGGCGACGCCGCAGGGCGCGTCGTTGAGGTTGGTGCTCCAACTGAGTGTGACCGGTGGCGACACGCCCTCTGCGTCTTGCACCGGGAGCGCGCCCACCGCGACGCCGATCGCGGCCAGGGGAACGGTTGCCAACATGAGGCGCGTCAGTCTGCGCACTGGGGTCCCTCGCCACGTCCCATTGTCAGGCCGCGAAGGTAGTCGCTCACGACCCCTCTTTTGAACCGCAACCCCCGACCGGAGGCGGCAGCGCCGGTAGCATCGGCCGCCGTGCCCGCCGCTCTTCCTCCAACCGGCGATGCGGATCAGACGGACGAGCAGAGCCACGACAGCGCTGTGCGCCCGGAGACGGTGCGCCCGGAGACGGCGGAGCAAGAACGGGCGGCAGACGCCCTGCGCGCTGCCTTCGCGCGACTGGCGCCGCAAGGGAGCGACGAGTGGAACTTTCTGGCGGCGTTCACGCATCTCGGTGACCGCTACGGCCCGTACCACCCCGGCGCCTCGGCGCTGTCCGATGCGCTCGAGGACCAGCGTCGCGCGGACGCCCGGCGTCCGGGCCGCCTGGGCCGCCTTCGCCGCGGTGGAGATCGGGTCCCAGGGGCGCCCGAGGGCGCCGCGAACGAACTCGAGCAGGCGATGGGTCACGTGGTCGAGGCCTTCCGTTTCCTCTCGGCCCGCGTGGCCACGCTCGAAGGACGACTGGCGGCGCAGGACCGGCCGGTCGAGGGCGCAGCCTGGCTGGTCCCGGCCCGCCCCCTCGAATCATGGGCCGGGCCGCTGGCGGCGCATCTCTTGGCGCGCACCCCCGGAGGCGACCTGGTCCATGCCGACTGCGGCGAGGGTGACTTCCTCGGCGTGCTGACCGGCCGCGGCGCCGTGGCGCACGGAGTGGAGCCGCGCGGCGCGGTGGCGCTGCGTGCGCTCGAGCGCGGCTTCGCCGTCACGATCGCCGAAGTGTCCGAGTACCTGGCCGGCCGACCGGAGGGATCACTCGGGGGCATCGCGCTGAACGGAGTGGTCGACCGCCTACCGCTGCACGCCCTGCTCTCCCTCCTGGGGCAGTGCCGGCGCACGCTGGGACGCGACGCGCCGCTCGTGGTCGTCGCCGAGCGCTCCGTCGCGACGGGTTCATGGGAGGCGCCGGCGCTCGACCTGGTGCAGGGACGCCCGGTGCACGAGGCGACCTGGGAGCTGCTCTTGGACCGGGCCGGCTTCGTGGAGGTGGTGCCGCTCGACGCCGACGCCGGCAACGACCGCCGGTTCGCCCTGGCGGCGGCCACGCCCTCGTGAACGGCATCCACCACTTCGTCCCCGTACTGCATCGCGGCGACGCGGTCGGGCGGCACACCCTGCGCCTACGCGAGGCGACGCGAGCCCGTGGGTTCCGCTCGGAGATCTACGTCGATACGATCGACCCCGAGACGGCCGGCGAGACTATGCCCGTCCTCTCGTATCCCCAAGCCGCCCGAGAGGACGACGTCGTCGTCTACCAGTTCGCCACCGCCTCGGCCATGGCCCCGTGGCTGGCCGCCCGGTCCGAGACGCTCGTTGTCAACTACCACAACATCACGCCCCCGGAGCTCATGGCGCCGTGGGACAACCATCTCGCGCTTGGGCAGCTGCGAGCCCTGGGCGACCTTCGCCTTTTGGGGCCGCGCGCCGCCTTGGCCGTAGCCGATTCTGCCTACAACGAGGCACACCTCGCCGAAGCGGGGTTCGCGGCCACGGCGGTCATCCCGCCCTCGGCGGCCCTCGGCGCCGTTGTGATGGAGGCGACGCCCGCCACGACGGCCCCCTCACTCCGCCGGACCACCGCAGCCGGCGGCGCACGCTGGCTGGCCGTCGGGAGGGTCTCGCCCAACAAGGCGCTCGAGAACACGATCGCTGCGCTCGCGGTGGCCCGGGCTCACGGCGACCCGGAGGCAACGCTGCACATCGTCGGCAAGCCCGCGACGGACTCCTACGTGGCCGCCCTGCACCGGTATGTGGCTGAGCTGGGCCTGGCGGGGGCGGTCCGCTTCGCCGGCCATGCGAGCGACGAAACCGTCGCGTCGGCCTACGCCGACGCCGACGTGCTGGTGGTCACGTCCGAGCACGAAGGCTTCTGCGTGCCGGTCGTCGAGGCGATGTCGGCCGGCGTGCCCGTCGTCGCGTTCGATCGGGGAGCCGTCCCCGAGGTGCTCGGCGAAGCCGGATCGCTCGTGTTCGACAAGGATCCCTACGCGCTGGCGTCTTCGATCGGCGCCCTGCTGGCCGATGCCGCCCGCTGCGCCGCCATGGTCGAGGCGGGGCGCCGCCGTCTGGCCGAGCTCGACCTCGAGACCGCGGCCGACCGCTTCGTGTCGCTGCTGGCGCCCCTGGCCGAGCAGCGGGCACCGCAGTGACGGGCGGCATCCACCAGTTCGTCCCGATGCTGCACCGCGGCGACGCCGTCGGCCGCCACACGCTGCGCCTGCGCGAGGTGATAGCGAGACGCGGCATCCGCTCGCAGGTCTACGTCGAGATGGACGACCCCGACACCGCCTCCGAGACGCGCCCGTTCACCAGGTACGCCGATGAGGCCGAGCACGGCGACGTGCTCGTCTACCAGTTCGCGACGGCGTCGGCGCTGGCGTCGTGGCTGATGGAGCGCACCGAACCGCTGGTCGTCAACTACCACAATGTCACGCCGCCGGAGTTCTATGCACCCTGGGACAACGGGATGGCACGTCACCAACTGCGGGCGCAGGTCGAGCTACGCGCGCTCGCGCCCCGCAGCGCGCTGGGCTTGGCGGTCTCGTCCTTCAACGAGGCCGAGCTCCGGGACGCCGGCTTCGGCACGACCGCGGTGGTACCGCCGGCCGCGCTCGTGCCCCTGGGAGGGGTCGCCGACCCGGACGCCGGTGCCGAGCCGCCGGCGCCGACGCGGGCCGGCGCCCGCTGGATCAGCGTAGGGCGTCTCGCCCCGAACAAGGGGATCGAGTGCGCGGCGATAGCGCTGCTGGTCGCCCGGGAGCACCACGACGCGGCCGCCACGCTCGACGTGGTGGGGCGTCCCGTCGTGCCGGCGTACACGCAGGCCCTCCACCACTTCGTCGACGAAATCGGCCTCCATGACGCGGTCACCTTCCGGGGGGCGTTGGACGACGCCCGGCTGGCGACTGCCTTGGCCGCCTCCGACGTGCTCGTGCTGACGTCGCAGCACGAAGGTTTCGGCGTGCCCGTGATCGAGGCGATGACGCTCGGGCTGCCCGTCGTGGCCAACCGCGTTGGCGCGCTGCCCGAGGTCGTCGGCGACGGCGGACTGCTGGTCGACACGTCCGATCCGTGGGCCCTGGCCGGTGCTGTGACCAGTGTGCTGCGCGAGCCGGCGCTGAAGGAGCGGTTGGCCGAGGCGGCCCGGCGCCGGGTGGCCGCCCTCGACCTCCCCTCGGCGGGCGATCGCGCCGTCGACCTTCTCGTCGCGCTCCGGGATTGATTTCGGCGGCTCGCCCCGCCGCCTCAGGAGGCGCCGACGGCCTGCTGGACGAGCGAGACGAAGCGCCGGGTGGACGCTCCGAGGTCGAAGCCCGCCGCCCGCTCCCGGCCCGCCTGAACCAGGACCGCCCGCAGGGTCGCGTCCTGGAGCACACGGGCCACGGCGGCCGCGAACGGCACCGGAGCCTTGTCGTCGAGCACCAGTCCCGCCCCGCCCACCGTCTCGGGCACCGCGGTGACGCCGTAGGCGACGATCGGGACGCCGTGACCCATGGCCTCGGCCAGGGGGACGCAAAAGCCCTCGTGGTCCGAGGCCATCACGAAGACATCGGCCGCCTGGAAGTAGGCCTCGAGCTCCGCGCCGCTGACCGACCCCGCCAGGTTCACCGCCGCATTGAGTCCCAGCTCGTCGATGAAGGCCCGTAGCGCGGGTTCGTAGGTCTCCCCGAGCGGCGAGCCCACCAGATGGAGGCGTGCCGTGGGGTCGTCGACGCGGCGCAGGACGTCGAGCATCTTGACCAGGTCGTGCGGGGCCTTGTGCGGCGAGATCTTCCCCACGTAGAGCAGGTCGGACCCGCCCTCGCGCTGCTTGCGCCGCGCCAGTGTGGCAGCGAGGTCGGGATCGGGCTCCTCGCTCTTCACGTGCATGTCGATCAGCAACGGGACGACGGCGGTCCGCTCGTAGCCGAGCGCCTGCAGTTCGGACTCGTTGAAGGCCGAGTCGGCCACGGCAAAGTGGCTCTGGGGGGCCAAACGAGCGAGCTGCGTGCGTCCGAGCGCCGCCTCGTAGGCCACCGCGGGCTCCCACTGTCGCAGCAGGACCGCCGGCGTGATGTTGTGGTAGTTGACGAGCTTGGGCTCGGCTCGCGCCGCCAGGATGTCGTAGACCGGACTGCCGATCGACGCTTGATACAGCAGCCACCGGTCGCGCCCCGCACGCCCGAGCTCGATGACGGCTCGCCCTTCGTGCGCGACGTCCGGCGTGGCGTTCCCGTAGAAGACCTCGGAGTCGATGCCGACGGCGCGCAACCCGTCGCGCAGGTTCAGCGTGCTGACGCCGATGGCATCGCGGCTCGCGAGCGACGGTATGACCTGGTCCACCCGCACGGCCCCGAAGTGTACAAGCGCGTGCGTAGACCGACCGTGGCCGCCCATGCACCCATTGGCCCAGGTGCCGCCGTAGCATTTTCCGATCGTGCTGCTCCGAAGTCTCGTCGTGCGCCCGTGGGTCCTCGGTCGTCGCACATCGACCGCTCTCGTCACGCTCGTCGTGTCGCTGGAGTTGGTGCTGCTGGCCGCCCTGTTCGGCCCGGCGTCGCTCGCGGCGGCGGAGCTCGGCGCTCCCGACCGCCCGTCTGTCCCGGCCCTGCTCGTGCCCAGCCAGGCGCACGCCTTGCCTTCCGACTCGACCAACGTCCGCATCGACATGACCGAGAACGACGGTCTCGATGTGATCGTGGCATCGCCGGGCGGAGTGTCGGCGCCGGGAGTGCCCAGCGCGCCGGCCGTTCGCTTTCAACAAACCGCTGGAACATGGGCCGTCGAGACCGGTCCCGGGTGTGCCGGACCGTGGACCCAGGTGTTGACGAATCAGACCACGCCCACCGCATCACCGGTTGGCGGCGCACTGCTCACGCTCTGTGTGGCGACGTATAGCCCAACGGTCCACGGCACGTTGACGGCGCTGTACAACTCGGCGAGTCAGGCGAGGACGGTCAATACCGTGCCGCTCGAGCAATACGTGGCCGACACCGTGCCCGGCGAATCGCCCTCAAGCTGGAGCAGCCTCGGTGGTCCCGGGCCCCAGAGCATGAGCTGGGGCTTCCAAGAGCTCGAAGCCCAGGCCGTGGCCGTCCGCTCCTATGTCCTCGCCGATCTCGGCGGCTATGGCGGCTACGCCGACACCTGCGACCTGAACTGCCAGACGTACCGCGGCACCGAGTACGAAACGGCGGCGAGCGTCGCCGCGGCCAACGACACCGCCGGCCAAGTGATGATCATGCCCGGTGGCCAGATCGCCACCACCGAATATTCCGCCTCGACGGGTGGGTATACCTCGAGTTCCAACCAGCAGTCACCGTTCACCGCAGTGCCAGACGATGGCGACGCCGTCTGCGTGCCCGGCGCTTGCAACCCCAACCATCACTGGACGACCTCCGTCAGCGGCGCGGCAATTCAGAATGCTTGGCCCCAGATCGGTACGTTCACCGGTTTGAGCACGACGTCGGACCCCGGCCAGCCTTACGACTTCCCCCATGGTCGGGTGGACACGGTCACCCTTGACGGAAGCACGGGGTCCATCACCATTCCAGGCACCGAGTTCTACGTAAACCTGGGCCTCAATTCGGACCTCTTCACCGTGACCTCGACCAGCGGTGGCGCCGTCTCCCTCTCCGGCCAGGGCTGGGGTCACGGCATCGGGATGGGCCAGTGGGGCGCGCTCGGCGCTGCGATCGGCCAGGACGACGGCCAAGGGAACTGGACCTACGGCGAGATCGTCAACCACTACTACGGCCCGGCCCGGTTGGGCAGCCTTCCAGGCGTCGGGGCACCACAGAGCGGCGGGGTCGGGGGGTACTGGGTCAACGCCTCGGACGGAGGTGTCTTCAGCTTCGGGAACGCGCAGTTCTACGGGAGCAGCGGGAGCATGCGGCTGAACCAGCCCGTCGTGGGCATGGCGGCGACGCACGACGCGGGCGGCTACTGGGAGGTCGCCTCGGACGGGGGCGTATTCAGCTTCGGCGACGCCCAGTTCCACGGCAGCACCGGGAGCATCCGGCTCAACAAGCCGATGGTGAGCATGGCCGTGACCCCGGACGGCGGCGGATACTGGCTGGTCGCGTCGGACGGCGGGATCTTCGCCTACGGCGACGCCGGGTTCTTCGGGAGCACGGGCAGCATCAGACTCAACCAGCCGGTCATCGGCATGGTGTCAACCCATGACGGCCGGGGCTACTGGCTGGTCGCCTCCGACGGCGGCATCTTCGCCTACGGCGACGCCTCCTTCCACGGATCGCTCGGCTCCAACCCGCCCTCGACGCCCATCGTCGGTGTGGCGCCCTCCCCCGACGGGGGCGGGTACTGGATGCTCGAGGCCAACGGTACCCCGCACGCATTCGGCGACGCGCCGCCGGTGACGGGCGCACCGGGTTCACCCGGGCCGGGCAGCCTGACGACCCCCATGGTCGCGTTGATCCCGGACTTCAGCGGGCAGGGCTTCGACGCGGTCGACGGCAGCGGGCAGGTCGTTGCCTACGGCGACGCGCCCTACTTCGGGGACATCGGGACCGTGGTCAACGGCTACTCAGGGCACGCCGTGGGCATCGCCGCCACTCCCGGCTGACGCCATGACCGAGGAGAGGCGCGGGAATCTCCGCAGCCGACTGAGCGGCCCGAGGCGGCCGACGTCGACGCCGTGGTCCGCCGCGCTCAGGAGTCGGAGGTCGCCGCGGCTGTTGCCGTAGGCCCACAACGTGGGCTGCACGCCTCCGTTGTTCGACAGCAGGCCCTGGGCGCGCAGGTGGACGATCAGGCGGGCGTACTTCTCGGCCCCCCGACAGTTCTTTCCTTGGTAGCCGCCGGTGAGCAGCCCGCCACCCCCCACGGCGAGCCGGGTGGCCACGACGCCGTCGACGCCCAGCTCCTCACCGGCGGGGGACACGTAGCACTCCGGCGAGGCGGACACGATCACGGTGTAGTGCCCCTGTCGGCGGTGCCATTCCAGCCGCCTCCCCGTGTCCCGGCGCGCGTGCCGCTCCAGGTGTCGGCGGACGAAGTCGACCGAGCGGCGGTCCACCTCGTCGACCGGCAGGCCCCCGAGGAGGCGCCGGAACAGCCGCTCCTTGACGTCGTCGGCCGCCGAGCCGCCGACCACGGCGGCCCGCAGGAGCGCGGGCGAGAGCCGGATGACGGCGCGCAGCACGGGCCAGACCCCGCGCACGCTGACGAGGAACGGGAACACGCTCCCAGAGTCGGTCAGCGTGCCGTCGAAGTCGAAGGCGGCGACCGTCGGCCGCCTCGGCGCGACCGGTCCGTTTCCTGTCGGGTCAGTCGAGCGCAGCGCCACCGCGTCCCGCACCTCCCGCAAAGCGCGCCGCGCCGGCGAGGGTCTCCCCGCTCGAGATGACGGCGCGCCCGTGCCGCGCTTCCCCGACGGCGGCCTCCGCCTCGGTCAGGCCCCACTGTTCCAGGGCGCTCATCCGATCAGAGCGCAGGCACACCTGGGGGAGCGCAGCGAGCTGGTGCGCCAGCGCCACCGCTGCCGTCAGGGCCTCACCGGGAGCCACCAGGCGGTTGACCAGTCCCATCGCCAGCGCCTCTGGGGCGGCGACAGCCCGGCCGGTGAGGATGAGGTCCATGGCGCGTCCGTGGCCGACGATCCGGGGAAGCCGCACAGTGCCCAGGTCGACCAGCGGTACGCCGAAGCGGCGGCAGAACACGCCGAACACGGCGTCCTCCGCCGCCACTCGCAGATCGCACCAGAGGGCCAGTTCGATCCCCCCGGCGACCGCGTACCCTTCGACGGCCGCGATGACCGGTTTGGACAGCGTCAGGCGCGTCGGTCCCATTGGGCCGGCCCCGTCGTCGGGGATCGGTCGCCGGTCGCCCTCGGCCACCGCCTTGAGGTCCGCTCCGGCACAGAACGACACGCCGGCACCGGTGAGCACGGCGACCGAGCGGTCGTCGTCGCGGTCGAAGGCCACGAAGGCCTCTCGGAGCTCGTCGGCGCAGACGCTGTCGACGGCATTTCGTCGTTCGGGCCGATTGATGGTCACCACGGTCACCGGGCCGTCGTGTCGCACGACGAGCGTTCCGGTCCGGTTTGGGTTTGGCGCAGGTGGCGCCGGCGAGGGCGCGGTCGCGGCGTGCCGGGGGTTCACGGGGGCATTCTCGCACGCCACTGCGCGGCGTCCCCACATCGGCTCTGGGGCGTCCCAGCTCGAAGCCTCTTTTCGCCAACGACCGCGGCACTCCCAAAAGATGACCAAACGTGTCGACAATTGCCGGCGCGACCGGTAAGGTCAGGACCCGCACACAGCGCAGAGAGAGTTTCTCGACTCCAGGAGGACCAATGGCAGTACGACTGGGCGACACGGCCCCCGACTTCACGGCCGACACCACCGAAGGAACCATCAACTTCCACGAATGGTTGGGCGACAGCTGGGGGATCCTGTTCTCCCACCCCAAGGACTTCACCCCGGTCTGCACGACCGAGCTGGGGGCGTTCTCCAAGGCCAAGTCCGAGTTCGACAAGCGCAACACCAAGCTGATCGGCCTCTCGGTCGACTCGGTCGAGTCCCACAAGGGCTGGGCGGGCGACATCGAGGAGACCCAGGGTTCGGCGCTCTCGTTCCCCTTGATCGGCGACGAGGACCGCAAGGTCGCAGACCTCTACGACATGATCCACCCCAACGCCAACGACACCCTGACCGTGCGCTCCGTCTTCATCATCGGTCCGGACAAGAAGGTGAAGCTCACCTTGACCTACCCGGCCTCGACCGGGCGCAACGTCGACGAGATCCTCCGCGTGCTCGATTCGCTCCAGCTGACGGCCGACTACTCGGTCGCCACGCCGGTCAACTGGAAGGAGGGCGAGGACGTCATCATCGTCCCCGCGGTGAGCGACGAGGACGCGAAGGGCCGCTTCCCCAAGGGCTGGAAGGCCCTCAAGCCCTACCTGCGGGTGACCCCTCAGCCGAACCGCTGAGGACCCTGCTCGCGCCCCACGCTCGGGCGTGCTCGTGTGCCATGCGCCTTTGGGCCGGCATGGGCGCGGTACGGCTGGCAATTTCGTCAGCAAGGAGGTGAAAGTGTCCTCTCTGAGCTTTGGTCGTTGAAGTTCAGTAGCCGATGCCCAGTGCGTCTCGGTGACGAGGGGTGCGGAGGGGGCGGAGGCAAAGTTGCAGGCTCGAACGAGCAGTGAACCGGCTGGCAGCGTGACAGACCTCGACGACCTGGCCCATCTGTCCTTCGGTGACTACACCGTGCGCGAGTACTTCTGGCAGATCAACTCGTTCCGTGCCCTGCGGGCGCACGACATCGCCCGGGAGATCGGGGTGGATCCTGACCTGCCGGAGGAGCTCGTGCAGGACATCTGGGGCGAGGTGAACCCGCACGCCGAGGAGTGGCGGTCCATCGGCGTCTTCCCGGCGGCTGTCCCGGTGGCCGACGACGCGCCGCTGCTCGACCGGCTGCTCGGCCTCACCGGACGGCGCCCCGGCCAGTCCTGAGGACGCCCGATCAGTCGGCCGACGCCACGAGGTCGTCGCGCAGCTCGCGTTTGAGCACCTTCCCTTGGGGGTTCCGGGGGAGAGGTTCGGTGCGGAACCAGATGTGCGTCGGCACCATGAAGCCGGCGAGTCTCGCCTTGACGTGCAGCCCCAGCTCGTCCGCGGTCACCTTGGCTCCGGGGCGGAGCACGACCACGGCTCCCACCTCCTCGCCCAGCGTGGGATGGGGCACTCCGATCACGGCGCAGTCCGCCACGGCGGGATGCTCAAAGAGCGCGGCCTCGACCTGGACCGAGTACACGTTCTCGCCGCCGCGGATGATCATGTCCTTGGCCCGGTCGACGATATAGATGAAGTCCTCCTCGTCGAGGCGCGCCACGTCGCCGGTGTGGAGCCAACCCCGGCTGAAGGTCTTGGCCGTCTCGTCGGGCCGTTTCCAGTAGCCGCGCACGACGTTGGGACCCTTGATCCACAGTTCGCCTCGGACCTCGGGCCCGCGGGGAGGGAGTCGTCAGGCTCGTCGCCCGCGAAGTCCTCGGGCACGATGGCGACGTCGCAGACCGGTACCGCGGGTCCCACGCTCTCGGGCTTGGCCACGTAGTCGCCGCCCGAATTCATGGAGGTGACCGACGAGGTCTCGGTCAACCCGTAGCCGTTGGAGGGCTGGCCGATCGGCCACGCCTCGCGAATACGCCGCACCAGGTCGGGAGGTGCGGGTGCGCCCCCGTAGGAGACGCCGCGAACGGACGAGGTGTCGTACTTGGAGAAGTTGGGTGAGTCGAGCACCTGCATGACCATGGCCGGTACACCACCAAAGGTGCCGATGCGCTCACGCTCTATCAGCTCGAGCGCGCGCTCGGGATCGAAATGGTGCATCATCACGAGCTTTCCGCCCGCGGCGACGTTCGAGACCATCACCGAATGGCAACCGGTGGCGTGGAACAACGGCACGGAGAGCAGGAAAGCCGGCTGCGCCTTCTCGCCGAGGGACTCCAATGCCGGCGATCCGAAGCGCATCCCGCCGCGGCTGTTGATGAAGAACAGGCTCATCAGGTTGGTGCACATGTTGCGGTGTGTACCCACGGCGCCCTTGGGCCGACCGGTGGTCCCCGACGTGTAGAAGATGGTGGCGTCGTCCTCCGGATCGATGCTGAGGTCGGGCGGCGAGGCGGCCTCGTCCACGCTGCCCAACGCGAGGCTGAAGGGCCACTCGGCCACCGGTGTCGCTCCGTCGGGCGCCTCGTCGACGGCCAGCGGGGCCGTGCGCCCGGTCCGGTGTTCGTCGGCGATCACGACGGCGCCGAGTGCGGAGAGCCCGCCGAGGAAGGGGCGGATGCGCTCGGCCCGCTCGGTGTCGACGAAGGCGACCTTCGAGCCGGAATCCTCGAGCCCGTAGCGCAGTTCCTCCCCGCTCCACCACGCGTTCAACGGCACCACGATGGCGCCGGCGATCGTGGCCGCCCAGAAGGCCATCACCCACTCCGGCAGGTTGCGCATGATGATGGCCACGCGATCACCCTGCTCGATGCCGAAGGTGGAGCGGAGCCGGTGGGCGAGCGTGCACGCGATGCGGTAGTGCTCGGCGAAGGTCGTCCGCTCGTCTTCGTAGACGAGGAAGGTGGCGTCGCCGTGGGCGTGCGACATGTCGAGGATGGCGCGTAACGAGAGCGGGGCGTGCTTCCATGTCCGCGTCGGCACGCCGCGGATGTCGAGCACTTCCATCTCGAAGAGCTGGCCGGGCGCAGTGAGCGCCCCGTTGGCCTCGGCGATCGACATCGACGGCGTGTCCCTGTTGCTCGCGCTCACGTGGCCCCCTTTTTTGAAGCGGAAGAGTGGTTGAAGAGGGCGGTACGGTAGTAGGCCAGCTCGGCGACGCTCTCGCGAATGTCCTGCAGCGCTCGGTGGCCCCCCTTCTTGACCGGCGCCGCCTTGTAGATCTCGGGCTGCCAACGCCGGCACAGTTCCTTGACCGTCGAGACGTCGACGGATCGGTAGTGGAGGTAATCCTCGATCTCCGGCAGCTGTGTCGCCAGGAAGCGCCGGTCGGTCCCGATGGAGTTGCCGGCCAGGGGCACCGTGTGAGCCTGGTGAATGTGATTTTTCAGGAAGGCCAGCGTCTGGGCGCCAGCCTCGGCGAGGGTCAGGGTCGACACTTCCACGTCGGCCACCAGCCCCGAACGGGTGTGCATGGTGCGCACGTAGTCTTCCATGGCGGCCAGCTGCTCGGGCGAGGCATGCACCACCAGGTCGGGACCCTCCTCGACGAGGTCCAGGTCGTCGTCGGTGACGAGGGAGGCGATCTCGACGATGGTGTGACGCGCCGGATCGAGCCCAGTCATCTCGAGATCGATCCAAGCCAGCATGCGCCGGCATGCTACCGGTCGGTCACCGGACCGGTCTCGAGGCCGTGCTTGTAATGTCCGGCGATGCTGCGCGTCCCGCTGTACCAGCTCGACGCCGACCTACCGGCGCCCAGCTACGCGGCGAGGGCGACGCCGGGGCCGATCTCATCGCCCGCACCGGGGCGGTGCTGGTCCGGCGGGGCGGACGGGCCACGCTGCCGACGGGCGTGGCCGTGGCGATCCCGCCCGGGTACGCCGGTCTGGTGCTCCCTCGGAGCGGCCTGGCGGCGCGGCACGGGGTGACCTGCCTCAACGCCCCCGGATTGGTGGACTCTGGATTCCGCGGCGAGCTGCGGGTCGTGTTGGTGAACCACGATCCCGAGCACGACTACACGGTCAACCGCGGCGACCGCATCGCCCAGCTGGTGCTGGTCCGGGTCGAGACGGCGGCCTTCGCGCTGGTGGCCGAGGACGCGCTGGGGCAGTCGGAGCGGGGCGAAGGGGGCTTCGGGCATACCGGCACATGACGGCGGCGCCGGAAGAGGCTAAGAAGAGGTGATGCGGTCCCTGGCCGGCATCGACGCCGCCTTCCTCTCGCTCGAGACACCCACCACGCCCATGCACGTGGGCGTCGCGCTTTTGCTGGACCCGCCCGAGGGCACCCGGTCGCTCTTCTCGCCGTCGACCCGTTACGCCCAGATCCGCGGGGTCATCCAACAGCGGCTCCCCCAGATCACCCCCTTCCGGCAGCGAGCCATCCGGGTGCCCTTCGGACTGCACCACCCGGTCTGGGTGGACGACCCCGACTTCGAGCTCGACGACCACCTGAGCCGGGCCAGCTTGCCGTCGCCTGGAGGCAAGGCCGAGCTGGACGCCTTCGTGGCCGCGGTGATGAGCCGGCCGCTCGACGCCAACCGGCCGCTGTGGGAGATGTACGTGGTCGAGGGTCTCCAGGGTGATCGCACGGCGCTGGTGGCCAAGGTGCATCACGCCATCCTCGACGGGGTGAGCGGCGCCTCCGTCCTGGCCGCCTTCCTCGACCTCACGCCGAGAACGCGCGTCGTGCCGCTGCCTTCGGAGTGGAACCCGCCGGCGCTGCCGTCCAATGCGCAGATGCTCCGACACGCGGCCTCTTCGCTGGCCCGACAGCCGGGTGCGACGCTGAGCACGCTCCAGGCCGGAGTGGAGGCGGTGACGGACCTCGGGACGCGCAAACGGGAGCTGGTGTCCCGAGGGGAGCAGCCGCCTCCGGGTTTCTTTGCCGCGCCCCGGACCTCGTTCAACGGCGCGGTCTCCAACCGGAAACGGTACGCGTCGCTGTCCCTCCCGCTCGACGACGTGAAGCTGGTGGGCCGGGTCTTCGGGGCGACGGTGAACGACGTCATCCTGGCCGGCGTCTCGGGCGGCTTGCGGCGCCTGCTCGACGCACGCAAAGAAGAGACCGGCCAGCCGCCCCTGGTGGCCATGGTGCCCGTCTCGACGCGTCCTGAAGGCCTGGAAGAGGAGCTGGGCAACCAGGTCTCGGGCATGCTGGTCGCGCTGGCGAACGACATCGACGACCCGGTGCGCCGGCTCGAAGCGATCTCGGAATCGGCTCGGCTGGCCAAAGAACAGGAGAAGGCGCACCGGGGACGACTGACCGGCGGGCTGGCCCAGGTGGCGCTCCCGGCGCTGGCGTCGCGCCTGGCGCGGGCCGTCGCCGGAACCCGGCTGTTCGACAAGGTACGACCGTTGTCGAACGTGCTCGTGTCGAGCGTGCGAGGACCCGACTTCTCCCTCTTCTGCGCCGGCAGCCGCGTCGTCGGGATGTTCCCGGTCGGACCGATCGCCGAGGGGATCGGCGTCAACGTGACGGTGTTCTCGTATCTCGACCGGGTGTTCTTCGGCTTGCTGGCCTGCCGCAGGCTGATTCCCGAGCTCGACGAGGTGGCCGAGCACATCGACGACGCGCTCGGCGAATTGGTGGCCTGCGCCCTCGACGCGCAGGGAGCGACCGCCTAGCCATCAGACGGGCGGTGTTCCGTTCCGGACCCGAGAGGCGGGCGCTGCGGGCCGCCTGGCAACAGCGCCGCATCGCCCTCCTCAACGGGGTCCAGGGATTCCGTCCAGGCGCTTATGAGCCCGAGGGTGCCCCGGTGTGGGTCCCCGAGCCGCTGCCCATGTTGGGACAGTTGTGGGTGGCGGTGGAGCCGGAGCCGGTCGAGCTGGAGCTCGAGCCGGACGACGGGCTCGACGATCCCGAGCCCGTGCTGGTTGACCCGGAGTTGCCGCTGCTCGAGCTCGACGACGGGGAGGACGTCGACGGGTTCGTCGTGGAGCTCGTCCCCGAGTTGCCCGTGGTGGTCGACGTGGTGGCGGCGTCGGCGACCAACGCACCTCCGGCCAGGAGCCCGGAGGTCAGCGCACCGATGGCCAACACGTTGCGAAGGCGGATCTGCATGGTGGTCTTGCCCTTTCCTTTCGTGTGTGACACCAACCCGTCCGGGCCGGCACTGCATACGGTGCTCCATGGATCTGAGCCCCACCGCAATATGGAGTAGGCGTGCGCGAACAGTTACCTGAAGAACAGGTGACGATTCACAGGTCCGGGCGCGGCGTTCGCCGGCGCGCCGTCACAGGGAATGTGGCGCCGCTGCACAGGGTATCTGACGGTGCTTCACAGCCGACGGCCCGGCGTGCTCGGAAGTACGTCAGGCCACCGCAGCCGGTGCGCGGTAGTGACGGCGCCAGATCAGCCGGTAGAAACTGGTCCAGCGCGGTATGGAGCGCAGGATCGGGATGAAAGGATCAGGGGACCTTTGGCACGGGATCCGCGGTGCCCACGAATCTCGTCGCACGGTCAGCGTTTGGTCGCCCGCCAGCAATAAGAGCGCATCGGGACGTCAAGAACATCTAGCCCGGCGAAATCTTCAACCGTGTCGAGAAAGCGCGTCATGGCTTCGAGATGTTGTTGGCGGCCCGCATCCTCCATAGTGATAACCGAGCTGTAGGTGGTGGACAAGGCCACGAGGTCCGCCTTGGTCATGGGCCTGGTCCAACGGAAGAGGGCGGTCTCGGGCGCGAGAAACGGGCTGCCGTCGTCGACGCCGACGTTGACCGCGTGCCTCCGTCGGCGACCCTCGTCCACGGCGGCTTGCTCTTCGGGGCTGAAAACGATGCCACCGGCCCACAGCGACCGCATCCAGTCGACAGAGCGGTCGGGCCCGCTCCACACGAGCGAAAGGCGCCCGGCTGGGCGCAGGACACGCGCAGCCTCGGGCACGCCGCGCTCCTCGTCGACCCAATGCCAAGCCGACGCCGCAATGACAACATCGAAGGAGGAGCTTGCTTTGGGGATCTCCTCCGCCCGGCCGGCCACGATCTCAATACCGGCATCGTTCGCGGTCAGGACGGTCCGCATCCTCTCATCTGGCTCGAGCGCGGTGACGTGCTCGAGCCGTTGCGCCAGAAGCCGCGTGAGGATGCCGGTTCCGGCTCCAATCTCGAGGACGTCGGTGGCCCCTTCAGGGAGCAGCCAGTCCAACGCCGCCGGCGCCGGCCCCGGCCGGAGCCTGTTGTACTCCTCGGCGACGGCGCCGAATGAGCCGCTCAAGATGGTCGTGGTCTCGTCATGGCGCACGAAGCAGAATCTAGCGAGGCTCGGATCGAAAGGACTAGGCGCCCGGGTCCAGGCTGTTTTCGAGCGGAGGGCGAGCAGGCCCAGTTGCGACGGCTACTCCGGACCCAGGACGGCCGACGCGATAAAGTGACATCCAACGCGGAAGTGGCGCAGCGGTAGCGCATCACCTTGCCAAGGTGAGGGTCGCGGGTTCGAATCCCGTCTTCCGCTCCATTCTAGCAGGTCAGAGCCTGTTGTTCCATTTGGTTAGTCGGAGTGTGGTTCTCGACCTGAGGATTGACGGTTCTTCGGAATCTGGCGGGGTCGCGGACCTCACTGGACGACGATCGAGCCGAGCACACGCCAGTTCGGCTTGCCGGCGTAGAGCAGGGCTCGGATGCGGTAGTTCTCGAAGTTGCGGAACCCGAAGCCGATCCGCTTGATGCGCTTGATCAGGTTGTTGAGCGCTTCGGTCGGACCGTTCGAGACCCGGGCCAGGTGGTAGTTGGCGATCTTGTCGAACCAGGCCCGAATGGTGCGACCGAGCCTTTGGATCTCGGGCGGCATGGTGCGACGGCGGCAGTGCGCCTCGAGCTCTCTCAGCATCGCTTTGGCCATCTCGGGGTCGCGCGTTCGATAGAAGTCGCGTAGTCGTTCTTTGACCCGGTAGGCGATGGCGACCTCGGCACCGGGATCCCCGAGCTCGAGCAGTGACCACAGACGCTCGGCGGCGGCGGGGTCGAGGGTCTCCTCGCCGCGCAGCAGGACGCGCCGCGCCCGATAGAGCGGATCGTCTCTGCGTCCGCGGTGCCCGGTCTGCTCGTTCTGCACCCGCCGGCGGACCGCGTCGAGGCTGCGATTGGCCAGCGAAATGACGTGGAAAGGGTCGACCACCTGGTCCGCTTTGGGCAACATGACCGTGTAGACAGCCGCATAGGTCGCCGACATGTCGAGGGCCCCGAAACGGATCCGCTCCTTCCAAGACCTCGGTTGCTTGTCGATCCAGCCCGCCACATCGGTGTATTTGCGGGTCGGGAGGATCTCGATGATCTGGTGGTTCTCCACGTCGGCCACCGTGGTGGCGTAGTCGGTGTGGCTCCTCGTCGAGAGCTTGACGAAGGAGGTCTCGTCGAGGCCGATGGCCGTGGTCTTGTTCAAGCGCTTGCGATCCGCCGCGAGCAAGGCCTCGCCATAGGTGCACACGGCGTCGTTGACCGTGTGCCAGTCACAAGAGAGTTCGGCCGCCACTTCTGAGACGGTGCGGCCCCCGCCGACTTGGACCGTGGCCCACTTGGCCGCGCGCGTCGTCAACAAGCAGTTCTTGGCCGCGATGCGGTGGTCAGAGAGGACCCAGGACCTCTTGGGACACGTCGGGTTCGCGCAGCGCATCCGGTGCTTCTTCCAGGCCAGGCTCATCGGCACCCCGTAGACGGGGAGGTCGACGTAGTGCACGACCGGGCGTTCTTTGACCTGGGCCGGCCCTCGACAGATTGGACACGACACCTCAGCGACCACCTGCTCGACCATGAGTTCGACGTCGGGTCCGAGGCGTTCGTAGGCGAGAACGCGGACATCTTTGAGACCCACCAGGGCGGCGAGGATCTCACTAGGGTGGACAAGGACGAAGGTGCTTCTTGGTTGTTGGCTCACACCACAAGCCTGAAGCGCCTTCGCCTATTTCTGGGTGACCCCGCTCACCAGGGACTCCCCGCTGAAATCCGAAGAGCCCCAAATAGTTGTTCCTCTCTAGGCTTCCTCCGTTCATCGTGCGTTGTCGACGGGTCAATCCTGATGACTGGCGTGGATCGATCTCCTCTTCGGGAGAGGGAACATGAGCGGCGCTACGGAGGACACAGTGCACGCTGAGGTCGACGCCAGTGACCGATTCACACTTCTGGCTTCCGCGATTGCCGGTCGCCCACTGGAGGTCACGGCCGGGGATCCGGGGATGCCGGCGTGGACCGACGGCCACACCGTCTTCATTGACGCCGAGGCACCTCACCAGACCCAGGTGCTGTGCGTCGCGGTGCAGGCGTGCCTCCTGTGTGCGGGGAGCCTGGAACCTCGAGTTCTCGACAAGCTAGCCCGGAAGCCCCCCGCAGCCCGCCGCTACCTGAGCCTGGAAGGACATCGCGCTCTGAACGCCCTCTGGGGCCTGCTCCCGACTACCGTGCTTCCCGCAACCGACCATTTGACGGCACACCGAACAGACTCTCCGCAGTCGTCATTGGTCCTCGCCCTCGGCTCCGAGGAGATTCCGGACCCTCCGGCCGCCTTTGGTGTCATCCGCCCCGGCCTGGTCGGGCAGGTTCGGGACGATCGAACTGAGGAACTACGACGCAGCCAGGCCCCGCCACGAGAGAGGCAAGCACTGCTCCGCGAACTCGAGGACGACGTTGGAGAAGATCCGGTTGTCGAGTTTCTCTCGAGCCCCGTCGGTGGTGGCGGTCCGATCGGCCGACTCCTCAAGCGGCTCCTCGGTGACGCCAGATCGTCGGCGACCGGTGCCCCGGGGGCGGATGCTCCGACCCGCTTCGCTCGGAGCGGCAGCCGGGGCTCGCGGCTGGGCGCGCCAACGGCGGGCCAGATGGCCACATCCGACGACGGATCTCTGGGCGCCGTTCGAGGGTTCGTTTACCCGGAGTGGGACGTGCATCACCGCAGGTATCGGCCCCAGTGGTGCACGGTGGTTGAACTCGAGCCTGAGAAGGGGGAGCGGTCCCGAAGTCCACGACGGAACACGAGGTCCCTACGACGCGCGCTGGCTTGTCTCGGGACGGAGCTCGAGCGACACGCTCGCCAGCCGCAAGGGGAGGATCTCGATCTCGACGCCGCAGTCGAGTCCTACGTCGATTTCCGGGCCGGCTCGCTCCCCGACGACGCCGTCTACATGGAGAACCAACGGAGTCGGCGGGACCTCTCGGTGCTCGTCCTCCTCGACATCTCCGGTTCCTCTGGTCAGCCGAGCGGGTCAGGCGGCATCGTCCACGACCACCAGCTGTCCGGTGCCACCGACCTCACGGCGGCGCTGTACGAGGTGGGGGATCGGGTCGCCCTCTACGGATTCCGCTCGCAGGGGCGATCCGCCGTGCACATCTTCCCGGTGAAGAGATTCGATGACGGGCTCTCGCCTCTGACCGAAGGGCGGCTGGGCGGACTGCGCCCCGGAGGGTTCACTCGCCTCGGAGCCGCCATCCGTCACGGCGCGTCGACGCTGGAACGGCAGGGAGGAACAGGCCGGCGTCTCCTCGTGGTCTTGTCCGACGGGTTCGCGTACGACCACGGCTACGAAGGGATTTACGGTGAAGCCGATGCCCGACGTGCTCTGTCCGAGGCGCGGCATCGCGGCATCGGTTGCCTCTGCCTGAGCATCGCCTCCACCACCGATGCCGAGGCTCTCCGGAGGGTCTTCGGTACAGCTGCCTATGCAGCACTTGGCACGGCGGACCAGATGGCTGGAGCTATCGCCCCGTTGTTCGCCGCACTTAGGACAGCAGAGTTCCAGCGGAGACGATCCGAGCGAGTCACGCGCTCCGCGCAGCTCTTGTCGATGGAGGGGAGTAGGGCGTGAACCACGATGCACCGCCCTTTTATGTTCCGGTCGGAAGCGAGGTGCAAGTCTTCCGGGCCGCCTTCCAACAGGAGCTCTCGATCATGTTGAAAGGCCCGACTGGGTGCGGCAAGACCCGATTCGTCGAGGCCATGGCGCATGACCTCGGTCGCCCGCTCATCACCGTGGCCTGTCATGACGACCTGACGACCGCTGACCTGGTCGGGCGGTTCCTCTTGAGCGGCGGAGAAACGGTTTGGGTCGACGGGCCGCTCACTCGAGCGGTCCGGGAGGGTGCCATCTGCTACCTGGACGAGATCGTCGAGGCCCGACAGGACACCACTGTGGTGCTCCACCCGCTGGCGGATTATCGACGCCAGCTCCCCATGGAGCGACTCGGTGTGACGCTCGACGCGGCGCCCGGCTTCTGTCTTGTGGTGTCGTACAACCCGGGCTACCAGAGTGTCTTGAAGGACTTGAAGGACTCGACGCGCCAACGCATGGTGGCTATCGAGTTCGACTTCCCACCAGCCGATGTGGAGGAGAAGATCCTGATGCACGAAGCTGCCATTGACGAGGAGTCCGCAGCACAGTTGGTGAGGCTCGGTGGGGCGATCCGCCGCCTCGAGACGATGGGACTCCGCGAAGTCGCATCGACCCGCGTCCTCATCGCCGCAGCGCGGCTCGTCAGCGCGGGCCTCGGGCTTCGCGACGCGACGCGAGCCGCCATCGCCGGTCCCCTGACCGACGAGCCCTCGGTCACCGCGGGGCTGTTCGAGATGATCGACGCCTACATTGTGCCGCCTCCTGGCTGATGGCGATTGCCTACTCCTTGACAGGCGGAGAGGGCATCGCTAGCTTGTGGAACAAATCTCAGGTTCGCCTGTAGAGGGGGTCGTCTAGGGGGGCGAGTTGTCCGACGAGACTCACGCCGAGCCCATCGAGCTCGGCATCCTCAAGAACTGGTTGGCGCCCGAGGACCATCCCGAAGACCGGGCAACCTCGTTGCGAGGGTACTCGTCGCTGATGGCGCGCACGCCCATCTCATCGACCGGTTTGGTGAGAAGAAGGGGATCGTGACCAAGATCGACACCAGAACGGCCAGTGACCCGCGGCCCGACTCACCTCCGCGCCGAGCATCCCGGCCGTCGCCCTGGGCAATTGTGCTCTTGCTCCTGGCCAACGTCGCCATCATCGCGATTCAGTACAACGCCCGCCGTGGCGCGGTGGCGTCCCGGATCGCCAACCCCGCCGTGCACGGAGCACCGAGGCCGGTGGCTCCACTCTTCCATCACGACTGGGTACCCACACTCGAGCTGGGTACCGCGCTCGGTGTCATCGCGCTCGTCGTCATTTTCGTCGTCATGTGGCAGCGTTATCCGAAGCACCCGGTGCTCCTGATGGTGATCGCCACCACCGCCATCGTGTGGATGGACCCCATCATGAACTGGGCACCGTACGCGGTCTACAACCCCCAGCTCACGCATTTCCCGGAGACATGGCCGCTCGTGTCGCTCTCGCCCACGGTCGAACCGTTCATCGGAGTGGGATACGCCACCTTCTATCTGGGCGCCTACTTCCCGGCGTTTTGGATACTGCGGCGGATCCAGGCCCACCGCCCGGTGGACTCGTTCGCCTGGCGGCATCCTCTCATCAGTCTGGCGCTGCTGATACTGGTCATCGGGTTCGTCTATGACGCCATCCTCGAGACGATTCTCGTTCGCACGCAGCTCTACATCTACTCCCAGGTCATCCCCTTCGGGTCGCTCTTCGCCGGTAAGCCGTACCAATTCCCGCTGCTCTGGGAGTCAACGTTCGTCTGCTGGGTGATGATTCCAGCCGGAGTCCTGCTGTACCGCGACGACACGGGCCGCACTCAGGCCGAGAAGTTGGCTCAGCGCATCCGCACCTTCCGCCCTTTTCGGGCGCGGCCCGCGCTGGCCACCTTCACTATCATGTTCGCAATTCTCAATGTCGCGTACTTCTGCTACGGCGCCAGCTTCGGCGTGATCAGGGCGACGGGTGCCGCGACCTCGGTCGCCTGCCCCTGGCCTTTCCCTGAGGCCAAGGTCTACGACCCACAGGGCTTCTACGCCGAAGCCGGGCAACCCGGTCCCTACATGGCCGGCATCTGGGACGGGTGGGAGTCCGCCCAATCGGGACGGCCCGATGTGGTGACCAACCCTGACGGGCGCTGTAGTCCGAAGAACGTCGACGGGGGCGGATAGCCACACAGTGGTCGGAACGAAAGTAGGGTCGGATGCCCGCGGTAACCTGCGCACGGGAGGCCACCGGGGAAGGAACACGTCGGGAGATCGCAATGCCGAGGGGATTTGACCACCGTTCTCCGGCCACCTACTCGACGGAGAGCCTCAGGCGGGTTCTGATATGAGCGCGGTCAAGCGTCGCCCGTCTGCGGTCGATCCTGACTCCATGGACGCACTGGATACGCAGCGCCGCGATGAGATCCTCGACACAGCCTCGAGCGTCTTCGCCTCGTCCGGTTTGCGCGCGACGCTGCAGGAGATCGCGGAGGCGAGCGGCATCCAGCCGGGAAGCCTGTATCACCACTTCGAATCCAAAGAAGCCATTGTCGTCGAGCTAGTCAAGCGATATCACGGCGACCTCGATCGCCAGGCGGAAATCGCTCTCAAGGAGCTCCGCGAGAGCACTCCAGGCGATCTTCCCGACCGGATCGCGGCCTTCAGCACCGCGATCGCGCAGTGCGCGGCGCGCCACAGCGCGGCGGTGCAGTTCTCGTTCTACGACCCTCCGGTCAGCGCCGGCCACGAGCTGGTCCGACTGGTGGCCCGGGCACCCACGGCGACCGAGAAGGCAATGCTCAAGACCCTCGAGGCCGGGCACGACGCCGGGTTCCTGCGCGATGACATCGAGCTACGGATGCTCGCCCACCGGCTCACCCAGACGATGTTGCATGTTGGACTGGGCTTGTACAACCGCTACCGGTCCGTCGACCGGGTGGCCGACCATCTCTGCGACATAGTCCTCCATGGTGTGGCGACGCGGGCCCCTCGGGACAGTCACCTCGACGGATCGAAGGCGATGCAGGCCGTCGAAAAGGTCATGCGGTCGTGGGAAGACAGCCCCGCCACAGAGTCCGAGCGGTCGGCGTTCATCCGAGCAGTCGCCCGAACTGAATTCGGTCGGAGAGGCTATGAGGTCACCACGGTCCGAGACATCGCCGGAGCGGCGCAGATGAGCACCGGCAGCGTGTACCGCGAGATCGGCTCGAAGGAGGAGCTGTTGGTGTCGATCATGCGTTCGTTCTCCGAGAAGGTCGTCGCCGGATGGGATGCCGCATTGAACTCCACGGCCACCAGTGTCCAGAAGCTCGACGCGGTGGCGTGGCTCCAGATCAACGTCCTGGAGCAGTTCCCCGACGAGTTCAAGATCCAGCTGGCATGGCTGCGGCAATCACCCCCGGACACGCCAGATATGGCATGGTCCTTTCCCAGCCTGTTGCAGCGCCTGAAGGCGATGTTGAGGAACGGCGCTCGGGCCGGCGAGCTCAGGATCGAGGGTCCCTCCACCGAGCTCACTGCCCGGTCGATCGTGGACCTCACCTGGGTGCCAGAGGGCATCCTTCATACCTACGGCAAGCGCACGGCTCTCGTGCACGTTCGCGACACCATGCTGCGAGGTGCAGCGAAGCGCACCTGAGCCTCAAGTCTGCTCCGTCTGCCTCCGTAGACCCTCGTCGCGTGCCGGGTCTGTTAATCAGCCGGTGATCCCGAGGCGCTGGCAGACTTCTGCGACCTCGTCGAAGATCGAATCGGGGACTGAGAACGGCTCGGTCGCACAGACCTCGGCGAAATGGTCTGCGATATCGTCCGCAGCGGGCTCGCCCGCAGCATCGGCCAGCCACCCTCGTCCGAGGCCGACGAAGACACGCGCGAAGCGACCTGCGCAGGCCGAATAATTGTGGTGCGTCACCTCACATATCTCGCTGGCGAGGAATACCACGATCGGGACGACCAGGTCGGGTTCGATGGCATGGAGGAAGGAGGACTCAGCCGGGAATTGGTCTCGATCGCCGATCGTCTCGGTCACCATACGTGAGTGGCCGAAGGGCAGCACACTATTGGCGAGGATTCCGTGTGGCGCGCCCTCGATGGCCACGACGTTGGTCAGGCCGACGAGCCCAGCCTTGGCGGCGGCGTAGTGGGCCGATTCTGGCTGTCCGAAGAGGCCGGCCGACGAAGCGATGAAGACGAACCGCCCGTACCCCTGGTTCTTCATGACCCGGAACGCTGGTTGGCTCAGATAGAACCCCCCGTCGAGATGCACGTTCAGCATGCGCCGCCACTCCTTCGCAGGCAGTGCGTCGAAGGCAACCGTGTTGAAAATCCCGGCGTTGCTCACGACCGCGTCCAGACGGCCGAAATGGTCGAGTGCAGTCTGCACGATGGCTTCACCACCCTCCCGGCTCGCCACCGAGTCGGACGATGCCACGGCCACGCCACCGGCTCGCTTGACCTCGGCGACGACTTGCTCGGCGACGAGGGCGTCCGCTCCCTCTCCTCGCATTGAACCTCCGAGGTCGTTGACCACCACGGACGCGCCCCGACGGGCGAGTTCGAGTGCGTAGAGTCGCCCGAGGCCTCGCCCCGCTCCGGTGACGATCACCGCCTGGCCGTCAAAGCGGATCACTCGCCTCTCCCTCTCTCGTTGGACCGCACGGCTGCCCTTCTGAATCCGTCGCCCTCGTGCGTGATCGGAACCTCATTCGGTCATCGCGGTGCGACGAGGCTGGAGGGGCCGCTCGTAGGAGCTGTCCGTGGAGTCGCGTGCAACAGTCCCGGTCGCGGCGACGAAATCTGAAGAATCTGGGGGCAGGAGTGACTTCGGGTCTGTGGCCCACTCGACCAGGCAGAGGCGGACGGCGATGCCCCACCTCCCGCCACGGCGTTCGAGGCGGTCGACATAGCGGCCTCCGAAGACGGTGAGCGGGGCAGCGGGGTCGCGCTCCGTGCCGACGAACATGTAGTACGTCTCGGCGTGCGCCTCGTCACCGTCGAGTTCGATGTGGTGGTTCGTGAGGTAGTGCTGGTGACGGACCTGGCCGCCGTGGTAGACGAAGGCCCAGTCGAGGAAGTCGTCGACCTCGCCGACGAAGCCAACGTGATCGTCGATCGCGCCCTCGTGGTACGTCGAGCGGGCCAGCTCTCGGTCCAATCGGTCCATACCTCTTGCGTAGCGGGTGAGGCAGTCCAGGATTTCGGCTCGATCCAGCTGGTCGAGAATTTCGGTGTGCGCGTCCATCACGCCTCCTCTGCCGTTGGCGTGGAGAAAGGCGGTCCGTCCCAGCGGTCGAGGACGACGACCTCTTCGAGGAGACGCCGCGGTGCCGGCCGGAAGGTGGCCCCAGGGCGCAGTTTGGCCACCGGCAGCAGGCAGCCTTGGACGAACGGCGCCGGAATATCCAGCAACGCGGCAACCTCGGATTCGTGGAGGAGATGCATCGTCGTGATACAGGTTCCAAACCCGTGCGCGTGGAGCGCCAACTGGAAGTTCCACACGGCGGGGAAGATCGATCCGTACAGGGTGGCCGCCTGGAAGGCGTCATCGCCGTCGCCGAAGTCGGGCAGGTAGGGCTCGTAGCACGGGATGACGAGGACCGGCACCTCCGCCAGGTGCTCCACGAGCCACTCCGTGGACGACATCAAGCGTCCGAAGTCGTCGTCGGGGAGGATGTCGGAGACCATCGTCCCACCGGTCATGCGCAGGTACGACTTCCGGTAGAGAACCCCGATTTCGCGGCGAAGGTGACGATCGTCGACGACAATCCAGCGCCACGACTGATGGTTCGTGCCGTTGGCGGCCTGGAAGGCGATTCGCAGGCAGGCACGGATCTGTTCCGGGTCGACCGGGGCGGCCAAATCGAGCGAGCGACGGGCGGATCGGGTCGATGTCAGGAGCTGCTCGATATCCATGCTGGTGATCGGTCCCCTAGCGGGCGAAGAGTACGGGAAGCGACGTGGGAGAGCGGAACACCTGACCTCGGATGTGGGGGTCGTTCGCCTCGGGATCGAGGCGCAATCCCGGCAGGCGATCGAGGAGGAGATTGAGTGCGACACGCATCTCCACACGGGCGAGGTGGATTCCAAGGCAGACATGCGGACCGTGCCCGAACGACAAGTGCGGCTTGGGGTTGGCCCGAGTTATGTCGAAACGGTCGGGTTCTTCGTATCGGGTCTCCTCGCGGTTGGCCGCTGCGAGCATCAACATGATGGTCGACCCCGCCGGCACCGGAACACCGTCGATCTCCGTGTCCTTCGTCGCGAGCCGCGTGATGTTGAGCAGAGGTGTTTCGAGGCGCAATGCCTCCTCAATCGCTTTGGGGATCAACCACCGGTCCGAACGGACCGACTCCAATTGCTCCGGCTGTGCCAGCAGTAGGTAGAGGAGATTCCCGGTGGATCTGAACGTCGTCTCGACCCCAGCGGGAAGAAGCAACCGCAGGAAGGAGAAGATCTCGTCGTCGCTTAGCCGTTCGCCGTCGAGCTCGGCGTGGGCGAGCCCGCTGATCAGGTCCTCGCGCGGCGATCTGCGCCGGTCCGCCAGGATGCCCGTCAGGTACGCCTCGACCTCGCGGGACGCAGCGACGGCCTCGTCCTGCTTGGCAAGGAAGCTCAGGATTGCGATCGACCACCGCTGAAACTGTCTGTAGTCCAATCGTGGCAACCCCAAAATCCCCGCGATGACCTGGGTCGGATAGGGGAACGTGAATTCTCGGACGAGCTCTGCGTGTCCCCGGTCTGCGAAACGGTCGATCAGCTCGTTGGCCACCTTCGCCACCAGCTGGTCCTCTGACTCGGTGAGTACCTTCTGCCGGAAGGCCGACGACACCAGGGCGCGATATCGGCGATGTCGCTCGCCGTCCATGCCCAACATGATGTGCTCACCCATCACGGGGCCCATGATCATGTCGATGATGTGACCCGACGAGAACGTGTCGGAGTCCCGCAACACGCGGGCAACGTCCTCGAAGCGATAGACGAAGAAAACAGGAAGCGCCTCGTCGTGCGGCATCGTCGACACATCGAGCTTTTGCACCGGGTGCTCGTGCCGTGCCTGGGCGAGCTCCGGGTAAGGGTCTCTGGCGTCTCCCGCGACGGAGTCGTCGAAGAGACCGAACTCGTCGCCGTCCTCGTCCGGCCTTCCCGTCCCAGCCACCGGCATTCCCGACGCCCCAGCCCCCGATTTCAAGACGCCTCCCCGCTAACCTAAGATTTGTTCACACGGTAGCCATCGGCACACAAGGCGTCAATGCGGTGGCAGAGGGAGGGAGCGGATGGGCGCAGCCCGTGACCTGAGCGGTCGACGCGTGCTCGTCACCGGGGCTTCGAGTGGCATCGGTGCGGCAACGTGTCGGGCCATCGTCGACAGCGGTGGCACGGTGGCAATGTTGGCTCGGCGAAAGCAGCGGCTCGATCATCTGGTCGAGGAGCTCGGCGACCGCGCCGCCGCGGTGTGCTGCGACGTCACCGACCTGGGTTCACTCGAGACAAGTGTGAACGACGTTGCCGATCTCTCGGCGGGTTGGACGGCGTCGTCGCCGTGGCCGGCCGCATGATGGCAGGCGGGATCACCTCCGGGACCCCCGAGCGATGGCGGGAGCTCATCGACCTCAACCTGGTCGGCCCATTGGCCACCGTGCGTTATGCCACGGCTCGATTCCCCCAGTCGGGGCGACGTGACGTCGTGATCGTAGGCTCAACCGGTGCGTTGACGCCCATGCCTGGTGTCGGCATCTACGCCGCGTCCAAGCGCGGATTGGAGGCGGCGTTCGACAGCCTCCGTCTTGAGCTGGCGCAGGACGATGTCAACGTCAGCTTGGTCATGCCCGGGATGTTCGAGACCGAAGGGCTGACCCTGGATGGCGTCATCATCGACGGGGATGTCCCTGTCACGGACGCGCCCATGTTCGTCGAAGGTGCGGGCCCAGGACATCCCGAATCGCTGGCCGACTGCATTGCCTTCATCATGAGCCTGCCCGAGGGGATCTGCGTGAACGAGTTGGTCGTCCGCCCGACCGGCCAGCTCAATCCTTGATCGACACGGCGCATTCGGCATCCATCGCAATCAGGGGCGCTGTTGACGCTCCGGGTGGGCGCTCCTAGGCTGCGGAACAAATATCAGGTCGCACTCACTCTTGTAAGGTGCATCTTTCGACGCCGGGGGGCTGGCAGATGCGACGTCAAGTCCGAGATTCTAGGCTTGTGGCTGCCGCTCTGGGCCTCGCCCTCGGTGGAATCAGCCTCACTGCGCCGCCGGCCTCTGCCTCCCCAGCACAAATCACGCTCGCACTGGTCACATCGCTCACCGGCCCGAGTGCCCCGGAGACTTCGAGCGACCCCGCCGGCTTCTTGGCGCGCATCGCGCTCCAGAACGCCGAGGGAGGCGTGAATGGACACAAACTCATACCGCTGGTGATAGACGACCAGACGAGTCCATCGGAGGTCGTAACGGGTGTACAGAGCGCGTTGTCCAAGGGAGCATTCGGCATCGTATCGGCCAGCCCGCTCTTTTTCCTCGCCGCCAAGTACCCGCAGGAGCAAGGAGTGCCCGTGACCGGGTCGTACACCGACGGACCCGAGTGGGGCGAGCAGCCCTACACGAACATGTTCTCATCGGACCTGGGCAGCGTTGATCCCTCCTATCCCGTCAACACCCTGGAGGGCAAGATTCTCAGGGAATTCGGTGGCACCGTGCTCGGATCCTATGGCTACGGCATCTCCCCGAGCTCGTCGCGAGAGGCGGGGCAAGAGGTCAAGTCGTTCGAGTACGAAGGGGTCAAGTTGGGTGTTCTCGACACGTCCGTACCGTTCGGCGGCGTGAACTTCACCAGCGAAGCCCTCGAGGCGAAACAACAACATGTCAACGCACTGTTCCCAACGATGATCGACGCTTCTGATTTTGCCCTGGCGACAGCTCTCGTACAGGCAGGTGTGAAGTTGAAGTCGGCCGTCTTCGCAACGGGCTATGCGCCGGACGTCATCAAGTCTCCTTCGTGGAGCTACTTACAGGGTGACGAGTTCTTGTCCATCTTCCGACCCTTCTCCCTTCCCGACGCCGGGACCGACCAGATGGCGGCCGCGCTCCAGAGGTACGAACACTTCTCGAAAACCCAGTTCCCGACGCTGTTCCAGTACGAGGCCTGGGCGGGTGCCGACCTGATGATTAGGGGGCTGCAGATGGCGGGAGCCAATCCGACCAGGGCGGCTGTGATCAAGGACCTCCGCAGTATCACGAATTACACCGCAAACGGATTGCTGCCCAAGCCGATCGACTACGCGACGAACTTTGGTCACGACCCAGCGGCACAGTGCGTCTGGGTGCTCCGAGCAGAAAAGAGTGGATTCGTTCCCTACTCCTCCCAGCCTGTCTGCGGAACGGATATCAATGGAACGTCGTCCACCAATTCGTCATAGACCGGGCCGAGAAGTCAGGCTTCGTGCCGATCTCGTCGAAGCCGGTTTGTGGCACGGACTACCCGGGCACGAGCAGCGTGAAACGCTCGTAGGCGGCCGAACTTCGCACTAACCAGCGGTGAGTCAGCACCCAACGTGTGGCGCACCCCACCCATGAGGAGGAAGCACCAGTGTCGTACGAAAGCCAAGCAGAGCCGATCAAGCTCGGCTACCTGTTCGATTTCCTTCTGCCCGATGGCTACCCCGAAGAGAAGCGGCTCGATCTCACGCGCCCGTTCGAGCTGGTCTTTCGGCAGGCACACGAACGTGACGTCCTCGACCGACCTGTCGAGATCGTCTTCCGGGAGGTCGAGGGGCTCCCGAAGGGGTCGGCCAAAGCGGTCATCGACGCCTATGGCGAACTGGTCGAAGAGGGTTGCCTCGCCGTCTTCGGGCCGGCAATCACCGATAACGCCGTGCCGACCCGTGAGGCCATCGAGTCAAGGTTCCATGTACCTGCCATCACGATTACGGGCACCGAGGACTGGCTCGGCGAATGGACCTTCTGCCTTCCCCAGGGATCCATGACTGATGAGCCCATCTTCTGGGCTCAGCTTCTCGTAAAGGGCGGGCATGCCACGGTTGGTTGTCTGATCGAGCAGTCCCTCATCGGAGAGTCATACATCCGCAACTTCCGCAAGGCGTGCGCTGCGCAGGGTATCCGTATCGTTGGGGAGGAATGGATCGCTCAGACGGCACAGGACGTGTCCGGCGCGGTACAGAAGCTGCATGAAGCTAAACCCGATGCACTGGTCCACTGCGGTTTCGGCTTCGGCGTCCTCGGGGTGAACTCGGTCCTCGACGCGATCGGTTGGGACCCGCCGCGATTCATGGGCACCGCATTCCAGAACGCGTGGATCAACGAGCTGATCTGGAGCGCCATGCTGGGCTGGACCGGTGTCGACCAATACGACCCGGCCAACCCCGTCGGCCAGAAGTTCCTCGATGAGTTCGAGGCGACCTATGGCCGTCGCCCCGAATACTGCGTGCCGGTCGTCAACCGGGACCTCGCGACAGTCCTCACCCATGCCTTCGCGGATGCGCATCCGCTGACGCCGCGGGGAGTCAAAGAAGCCTTGGAGCGGGTGAAGATGGTCCCCGCGGCTAGCGGGGCTCCCGGGACCTATCTGTCCTTCGGCAAGTGGACCCGTCGCGGATGGATGGGAGCCGGGTATCTGGTGGCTCGCCGCCTCGATCCTGATGGTATTTCGGCCCACCTCGTGGATCGTTTCGGTCAACTGTGACAGCCGACCGTCTGATGCCTCTTGCAATAGTAGAGCGCTCTACTACAGAGGCGGACTGAGTGGACGAGGTGGAAACTCGGTGGACGGAAGGCCACGCTGCGGGACAGGAGCGGACCACCAAGACCAATTCCAACACCTTGCCAAGGTGAGGGTCGCGGGTTCGAATCCCGTCTTCCGCTCCATCGGAGCGGTTCATCGGTTCATCGGACAGAGCGGTTCATCGGATTCTGGCGGGGTCTGCCTGCTCACCGGACGACGATCGAGCCGAGCACGCGCCAGTTCGGCTTGCCGGCGTAGAGCAGCGCTCGGATCCGGTAGTTCTCGAAGTTGCGGAACCCGAAGCCGATGCGCTTGATCCGTTTGATTTCCTCTATGGCGCGCCACGGACTCTCATCTGGCACTGGTGCTGCCCGTTGTCTTCGCCCCAGCGGCCTTGACGCGATCTGGGACGATCTCGGCCATCAAGATGACAGTTGGATTGGTCGCCACCGACGGGCAATCGGGCGCGATCGAGGCGTCGCCGGTGTAGACACCCTCGACACGTCGCACCTTGCCATTCTCATCGACCACCGCACGCTTATCGTCTTCCGCACCCATTGGCGCAGAAGCGGTCATGTGATCCCACGTACGTCTGAACGTGCTCGCGCCGGTACGACTTGATCCCTCTCGGCTCCTGACGTCTGGTCCCGGCGAGATCTCCTCGTGAAGTATTCGGGAAGGGCTTGGTTGCCGCGATCCGGCGCGCCAGTTCGAAGCAGTCCGACGGGTCCTGCCTACGCCGGAGTGTGGTCAGTCAGGGTGGCGTGACTTTTCCGAAACAGTCGCTCAACTCGTTCGCAACGGATAGCAGAGCTTCGGCTCGGACTTCATGAATGCGAACCCTCACCAGTCCAAAGCCTCGAGTGCCTGGGTGGCGCGGCGATCCACATTGCCGTATCCGAGCGCCTGGGCCACTCGTTGGGCTTTGATGAGGCGCGCCATGGCTGCATCTGTATCGCCTGGCCGATTCCGCCTGGCCAACAAGGTTCCCCACCAGAGGTCCGTCCGGGCGGCAAAGAACTTGGCACCCATCCGCTTGCTCGTGGCAGCCGAGTGCGTGAAGAAGGCATCTGCTTCGTCGTAACGGCCGAGGACGCTGGCCAATCCACCCAGGTAGTGACTCACCGGTGGCAAGGCCGATGCGCCCGTGGCAGGTAGCTGCGCGTGCCATGGGGCGAGCAGCTCGAAGAGGGGCTCGGCGTAACGGGGATCTCCGCATTCAACCGCGGCATCGGCGTAGTCGACCATTCCCGAGAGCCATACCTGGTCCAGTTGTAGCTCGAAGCCAGCAGCTGCGAACGCCTCGAGCTGCCCGAGCGCTTCATCGGTGCGGTCGACTTCCACATGCGCCTTGGCCAATAGTGACCCGAACATCCACGGCGATATCTCCGGAGCGTCAGACGCCATCTGCTCAATGAGCGGAATCAGTTCGTTCATGGTGCCGCGTTGTCCGCGCACCATGATCAATTGGGTGCCATAGATGATGGCCGCGTCAGGTTGACCGCTCTCGGTACCGATTTGTAGCGCCTCGGTCGCGAGCGTCTCGGCACGGTCGGTGTCGCCTGCGATGAAGGCTCGCTGGGCCTGGAGGAACGTGTGCCCCCAGGTAAACACGGGCTGCCCCAGCTGGTCCGCCATCGCCCCGTGAATTTCAAGACAGCGGTCAAGTTCGTCGACGTCGCCCGAGCGGGCGGCCGTCTCGTAGCGCCACATGGCGGCCCAGTAGAGAAGTGCCGGGTCCTCTAGTCGCTCGGCCCGCATGAGCGCATCGGTCGTTCGGGCGAGCGCCGGTCCGAGGAGGTGAGGGACTTGAAGCGGGACGTAGAGGTGGTTCAAGACGCGTAAGCACGTAGCGTCGTCATCACTGGCATTGACGATGACCTCGGCTTCCTCCGCAAGGGACTGCCGACGTTCCAGCGGACTGCCGTGAGCGATCTCGGAGCACAACGTCGCCAGGACGAGTGCTCGTTCTGGAACACATTCTGCGAGTTCATGCAGGGCGGTCTCGAGCACGGCGACCTTCTCGGTGTCGGTGGCGCCGACCGCGCTGTAGAAGCCGCGGTTGTTGGCCAGAGCCGCGGTCACAAGCCTCTCGGTGTCACCGAAGTCGGCCGCCCGGTGCGACGCCTCTAGCAGGGTGTCTCGGAAGGCCGGATCGCCAGTCTGGCGCTGCGCCGTGCCCAACCCAATGGCCAGGTCGAGGGCCAGGACGGGATCGGGGTCGTCGATCCGCTTCATGAGCTCGGTGGCCTGCGCGAAGTAGCGAAGTGCCTCGGCCGGGACCAGCCCACTGAGGGCGGCATCGCCGGCCTGACGTGCGTAACGGATCGCCCGGTCGGAAGCGACTTCATCCGAGGCGTTTAGCCAGTGCCGGGCCAACTCGCCGATGCGGGGTCCCGGACGGCTACCGCAAATGTCCTCGAGCGCCTCGGCCACCTGCTTGTGGGCCCGGGCACAGCGGGTCGGGCCAAGGCTCTCGTAGATCGTGTGCCGAATGAGAGCATGGGCGAAGATGTAGTAACCCGGAGGGCCCGCTACCTCGCGCACGAGCGCCGCCGCGGTGGCTGCCTCGAGAATCTCGAGAAGTTCGTCCTCAGGGAAGCGGGTGGCTCGGGTCAGTAGGTCGAAATCAAAACTCCGACCGATGACCGCTGCGATGGACAGGGATCGTTCGGCGCGATCCCCAAGACGGGCCACTCGGCCCCCCACGACCTCTCGCACGCTGTCGGGCAGGGCCAGCGGAGTGAGCGACTGAGCGGGCATCCACTGACCCGCCGCGTCTTGGTAGATGGCTCCAGTCTCGGCCAAGTAGCGAAGGACTTCGCTCAGGAAGAAGGGGTTGCCGTCCGTCTCGTGGTGCACTGCCTGCGCCAGCGCAACCCCCGCCTCGTCAAGCTTGTGACCAGCGGCAGCTTCCATGAAGGACACCACGTCCCCGTGGTTCAGGCCCTCGAGCTCCAAGCGTGATACTCCGCGGTGGCGCCAAAGGCTCCCCACCGTGTCGCGTAGCTCCTTCGAGTTGGGCAGCTCGTCATCGCGAAAGGTCGCCAGGAGGAGCACTCGCATTGGCAGCTCGGTCGCGGCGAGATGGCGCAGCAGACGGAGGCTGCCGGAGTCTGCCCATTGCAGGTCATCGAAGATGACGACGATGGGATCATCGGTGGACGCCTCGGCCAACAGTCCGACGACCGCGGTAAAAAGCAGGTAGCGCTCGGTGTCGTTGTCCGTCGCCTTTGGGGGCGCCAAATCAGTGATCCGACTACTGAGGGCAGGGACGAGCCGCGTCAGTTCGGAGCCGTGGGCGTCTGTGTGGCGCCGAAGCCGCTCATCATCAACATTGCTCACATAGTGGCCGAGACATTCTGCGAAAAGCTGGTACGGCGTCGCCATGTCCTCCTCAGAGTGGCCGAACATGACAGAGGCGCCATCGCGGTGGGCGGTGCGCGCTGCTTCAGCCACCAAGGTGGTTTTGCCGAGGCCCGCTTCACCACTGACGAGAATGATCTCACGCCCTTCGCCGTTGGCGACCCGCTTGTATGCATCGGCGAGAAATCCGGTCTCCGCTTCGCGACCAACCATCCCAAACGTCGGCCGGACGGTCAGGCGCGTCTGCAGGGGGACAGCGCTGCCTGTCTCAGCCGTGACGAGCGGCTCCCACATCACCTCGACGGTGTCGACCGGATCGGGCAGGCCCTTCAAGGTCATGGCCCCGGCCGATCGGCAGACGTGCCGGTTCCTCCGTCCAGCCATCAGGGGCACTACAGCGGCGGCGAGGATCTGACCACCCTCACAGAGGCCGCACAAACGGGCTGCTTCGATCACGGGATCCCCGTAGAAATCGCCATCATCCTCGGCTGTGACCTCGCCGCCGCTCAGCCCGATACGCAGTCCCACGCTGTACGTGCGGTCGCGGTTGTCGTGCTCGACACCTTGCTGCATGGCGACCGAGCAGGCCAGTGCAGCCGAAGCCGAAGCGAAGGTCGCCATAATTCCGTCGCCCAACCCCTTGACCTCGTGACCACCGGTAGCGGCCACGGCCCGCCGCATGAGCGAAAAGTACTCTCGACGCACGGCGTCGGCATCTTCGGGTGACATGGCGGTCGACAGTTCGGTCGACCCCACCACGTCACAGAAGAGAATTGCCACGTTCTCGGTGATCACGCGCCACCTCCTGAAGCACAACGTCGCACGGACCCTGCTACCACGGCAGGTTAAGTCGGGGGAAAAGAATCAGCAACTGGAGTTGAGCACCGTCCGCTCGGCGTGGCCCGGCCTTTAGAGGGTGTGCTGCGGTTAGGGGACGTTCCCGAGGTTCCACGCCGACCTGAGCTCGTCGGTGATTTGGAAGCTTGATCGGTCGCCGTCGCGCTCGGTGAGTTCGAACCCGCGCAGCATCCGCAGTCCCAGCGCTGCAGACAGATTCGGCACGCCGGGCAAGCGGCCCCAGGTCCGGTCGAAGAGGGTGTCGGTAACTTGCACGAACGTGAAGAACCATCGGGTCCAATCGGCCGCGGGTACACCCAGCAGCTCCGCGGTCTGGCCGCCGAGATAGTGACGGATGCCGGACGCAGGAAGGCCTCCCAGCGGGCCGATCCGGATGAGATCCCGCATGCACTCGATGGCGGCTGCGGTCAGCTCCCGGCCGGCGTCACTTTGGGCGTACGCGCGGGTCTTGATGTGCTCCCAGATTGCATGGGAGTCGGCCCAATCCAGCGGGAGGAGGTCCGAACGGATCCCCATCTGGTAGCCGACCAGGTTCCACGCGTGGATGTAGGCCTCGGCTCCGGCGTCATCTACGCGGACGCCCGACCGGCGGAGAGAATCGATACCCACGACACTGAAAGAGAAGAGGCATCCGAGTAGGTCTTCCTGGTTCAGAGGCACGCCAAGCGTGTCGTCCCAGGGTTCGATGGGATCCCCGGCGGGTGACCGGAGGTCCTCTGAATTGAGTAGTAGGTGGCGGACCGCCGCGTGCATCAGACGGACGTGGCGGATCGTCTCGTAACCGAGCGCCCCTGGCTCGAGGGCCCCGGGCGTCATCGCGTTGATGATCATCTGCCCTGTTTCGACGTAGCGGCGCTTCGGCTTCCCGGTTAACCGGGCGGTCCGTACCAGCGGTTCCGCCCCTTTCGCGCAGGCGTAGTCTGCCGGCAAGGAAGCCATCCACAGCGCCATGCCAAGCTGGGGCCCCCACTGGCGGAAGAATTGCTGACCTCCGTGGACCAGTTCTGCATCGGCCCATTCCGGCCACGGTTCCTTTTCGGTGACGAATGCGCCGACGCCGGGCAGCTGCTGATCCGGGATGTCGCCAGACGAGAGGCGTGCCAGTCGTGTAAAGAGGCCGGCATGCCCCTCCCCGCTCTCGTCGAAAAAGGTCCTGACAGCATTGTCGGCCGGCCAGTCCGAAGCCGTTCGGAGGCCTTCGAGGAACTCGTCGGTGAACCGTCGGGTTCCGATCGTGGGAGGTGGACCACGCCGCGGGTCGGGAGCCGGCCAGCTGATAGAGAAAGTCTGGCCAGGGATCCGGCCGGCTTCGATGTCCGAGACGACCGCCTCGTTGAATGGGGCTTGGAACAGCTCGCTCCGGTGAAGGCGGGAGACAAACAGGTTCGCGATGAAGTTCATGCGGTCGTCGAGCTTCACCCAGTCGGCAGCGGCACTACCGAGGCCATTGCCATCGCTGTGGTCGAAGCGAGCCAACAATCTGGCCAAGTCGTCGACCACGATGGGCACTATCTCTGGAGGTGTGAACGACTGGTCCGGGATCGGGGGCACGTCCTGGTCCAGCAACAGTGTTCCATCGGGTGTCTCGATGGTGCCGAGGAGCTTCGTCATCAGATCACCCCAGAGATCGCCCGTGGCCCTCACGACGGGGTCGAGAGCCGAGGCGATCGACGGCTCGAGCCGGGCAATTGCCCCGTTTTCGGAGACCAGGCGCTTCCTGTAGAGGGCGGCGCTTTGGTTGATTCCCATGTCGATGCTGCCGGCGATCGCACCCTGGAGGTGATGTTGCTCGTGCGCGCCGAGCTGCAGCGAGCCGGCCAAGATGTACTGGCTCCTAACGGCCGGAGTCGTCTCCTCAATGGCGTCACACCAGAGAGAGAACCCGGCGCGCAGGCGATTGACGCCCTCGAATGGGGGAGCGCCGTCGCACTGCTCGAGCACGCTGGCACGCGCGGAGGAGTAGTCGACCCGCTGAGCTCCGTAGACCGAGATGAACGTCGCGGCTGCGGGCGCGATCTCGGCGAACACCTCAGTGTTGCCGTTGGACAGATTCAGGGCACACGCGCCGAGCAGCTCACGCACGACATCGAAGACGTGATCGGGTGTGAGTTCGCGGAAGATCTCAGAGAGCAATCTTCCCTGCCGTCCGTCGTTCACGGAGCGGATCGCCCCCATCATCCCATCGTGAAGTACGACGCGGTCATGGAGCCATTTGGGTAGGTCCTCCCCGCGAATGTTCCGGCCGACCGTATCCGACGCCCAAGTGCCGAACGTGCACCAGTTGGCGGTGTTTGGCCCCAGTAATCGACATAGCCCCGCGGAGAGATCCGAATAGGTCTGGGTGACCCAATAATTCCGTAGAACACGCTCGTCGATCGCCAACACTCCCTGCACATGCGTCGGCCCGGTTCCACGATTCACGATGCTCACCTCCACCGGACACCGCCATCGTTCCGGTGGACGTGTCCTGTCGTGCCGGTCGCCCCCTCCACGGCCGTTGCAAGAGGATGACTGTTCGTTTTATGCCTGTCAAGCAGACGAAGTCAGTTACCTGCGATGCTCACCATGCGCCTGTGCCCGAGCCTGTGCCCGAGCGGTCCTTACGGCTCGGCTGAGGGTTTCGATGTCATACGCTCCCGTCTGCCGTTGTCCGTTGACAAAGAAGCTAGGGGTACCCGCGACCACGCTCACGTCAGCGCTTTCCACGTCCGCAGCGACTCGTTCAGTCCATCGATGACTTCGGAGGTCCTCGGTAAATGTATTCACATCGAGACCGAGCTGTTCCGCGTACCGGATGAGGTCCTTGGGGGCCAGCTCATCCTGGTGATCAATCAGCAGGTCGTGCATCGGCCAGAAGGCTCCTTGCGCCGCCGCCGCCTCGGATGCCTCCGCCGCCAACTGAGCGCTCGGGTGCACATCGTTCAGTGGCAGATGGCGCCATACGTAACGCAGGTCGCCGAAGTCGGCCAGTAGTTCGCGGATCACCGGCTCGGCCCGACCACAGTACGGACACTCGAAGTCGCCATACTCGACGAGGGTTACGCCGGCATCCGCGGGTCCGCGGATATGGTCACGGTCCCCATCGACTGGATCGGCGAGGTCCACGATCGCGGGTGACTGGCCCAGGAGCGCTCGGCTGCGAAGTGGGGACGGCAGACGATTCGCTATCTGGAACACCAACCAGGTCAATAGGGCTGCAACGACGGCCGCGGTGAGAACGCCGAGCGTCGCCTCTTTCAACTCGACGCCGGTGAAAGCGACCGAGGCGACGAGCAGCGAGACCGTGAAGCCCATCCCGGCCAAGGTGCCACCGCCTAGGGCGGCCAGCCAGCCAACCGGCGGACGGAGTCGGCCCCTCGTCACTTTGTTGACGAGGGCGGACACGGTCATGATCCCCGCTGGCTTGCCGACCACGTAACCAACGACAATCCCGAGTGTGATGGGCGACGTATAGGCCTGGGCGAGAAAGGCGATATCGATGGGTATGCCAGCGTTCGCGAGGCCGAACAACGGGACGATGAGAAAGCTCGTCCATGGGTGCCACATCTGCTGCAGACGCTCGTTGGGGGAGACCGCGGTCCGCACGCCGGCGCGAAGCTGCCTGGCCATCCCAGCGGTCGGCTGCTCCCGGAAGTCTCGGAAGAGGTCTGAAGTCCGTTCGAGGTCGCTGCGGGCTGGCGGAGCGGCATAGGCAATGAGGCCCGCCGCAAGTCCGACGACGACCGGGTCGACGCCGGACTCGACCAACGCGACCCAGCTCGCCGCGGCCAATACGAAGTAAAGCAATCCGTAGTGGATCCGGAGCGATGCTGCGAGAGCCGCAAGCGCCATGAGTCCGATCGCGATGACGAGGGGAGCGACCGTGAGGTGTTGGGTGTAGACGGTGGCGATCACCACAAGGCCCACGATGTCGTCGACGACGGTGAGCGTGAGGATGAAGCCTCGCAGTCGTTCGGGAGCGTGCTTGCCAAGGAGAGCGAGCAGGCCGAGGGTGAAGGCAGTATCGGTCGACATCGACACGCCCCAGCCGTGTGCCGAGGTCCGACCAGCATTGAGGGCCAGGTAGAGTCCGATCGCTCCCACCATCCCGCCCAAGCCCGCGAGCACGGGAAGGATGATTCTGGGCCGTTCTCGAAACTCGCCGATGTCGAACTCCCGGCGTGCCTCGAGACCGACGACTAGGAAGAAGAAGCTCATGAGCCCGCTGTTGACCCAGCCACGCAGGTCCATGGACAGCGCTGCCTGACCGACGTGCACGGACAGGCGGGTCTGCCACACGCGGTCGTAGGAGGACGTGTCGACGTTCGCCCAGATCAGCGCGCCGACCGCAGCCCCGAGGAGGAGGGTGGCGCTCGCCGTCTCGGTTTGCAAGAACCGGCGAAGGGCGGTGTCGCGCTGTAGCCACGCCGTACGAGTGGAGCTCTCAGGGGGGTCGACGACGGCCATGCGGCTGCTGCGAGCCTACAGACAGACGTCCTAGACGGCGGCGGCGGCGTCTGACATCGCTCGCTAAATGTAGTTCGCTTGCAGGACGAGGTCGGGAGACTCCATCTGGGGCATGTGATCCGTATTCGGCAGTACCTCGAAACGCGCTCCGTTAATGGCAGCGGTATAGGCCCGGCCGTAAGAGGGCTCGACAATCTGATCGCTCTCGCCCCACCGGCACCAGGGTCGGGATCGCAATGGCGCTGAGGCGTCCGAGCGGCGAAGGGTCGGCCATTGCCTGAGAACCGGCATAGACGTAGCGCAGCTCACTCGAGATGAAGGGGACCGCGCAAAACGAAAGAGTAGGACAATGAGCATTTGACGTCCTACCCGCTGGCGTCGCCATATGCACTGAGCAAGCTCGCCAACATGGTCGAGCACGATTTCTAAGCGGACTTTGCGTTGGACTACGGTCAAGGCTGCGCTGTAGCGGTCTCTGTGGACCCGTTCCAGCTGGCGTAGACAGTGAGGCGCCCTGCCCTATCGCGGTTCACGGCCACCGCTGGGGCCTCGGTTGGAGTACCGATCCAGGGGAAGTCGGGCGTGGGCGAGCTCAACTACACGCTGCTCGAGCCCTACGGAGTCGTCGGCATCATCATCACTTGGAACGGCCCACTGATCTCATTGGCGATGAAGATCCCGGCCGCGTTGGCGGCAGGGTGCACCGTCGTATGCAAGCCCTCAGAGCTCACCCCGTTCTCGGCCGAGCTGTTCATGGACCTCGTCGAGGAGGCCGGGTTCCCCGCGGGCGTATGTAGCATCCTGCCGGGGAACGCGGCCGGCGGCGAGGCACTGGTCGTGCACCCCAACGTGCGCAAGGTGTCCTTCACCGGCGGACCAGCCACCGCGAGCAGGACCCTGCACGCCTGTGCCGACACCATGAAGCCCGCCACGCTCGAGCTCGGCGGCAAGTCGGCCAACATCGTCTTCGACGACGCCGACCTCGACGCAGCGTGCGGGCTCGGCACGATGATGAGCGTCGGTGTCCTGTCGGGCCAGGGTGCGCGTTCCCCACCCGCATGCTCGTCCAACAGTCCGTGTACGAGGACGTGGTCGCCCGCGTGGCCATGGTGGCCAAGGGCATCCCGGTGGGGAACCCCTGGGACCCGTCCGTGATGGCGGGGCCCGTGATCAACGAGGCAGCGCTCGAGCGCATTTTGGGCATGATCGAGCGGGCCCAGAAGGACGGTGCCCGTCTGGTGACGGGCGGGTCTCGGATCGGTGGCGTCCTGGCACGGGGTTACTTCATTGAGCCGACCGTGTTCGCCGACGTCGACCCCGACTCCGAGCTGGCCCAGAACGAGGTGTTCGGCCCTGTGCTGGCCATGACGCCCTTCGCCGACGACGAGGAGGCGATCCGTATCGCCAACAGCACCCGCTACGGGCTGTCCGGCTACGTCCAGACGCGAAACCTGTCCCGCGGTCTCCGCGTGGCCGAAGAGCTCGTCAGCGGGGAGGTACTCATCAACGGGGCCGCCAACCTGCGGGTCCAACGCCCCTTCGGGGGCATCGGCATCTCGGGCATGGGCAAGGAAGGCGGCCGGCTCGGTGTGGAGGAGTTCCTGCGGGTCAAGTCCATCGGCATCGCGTAGTAGTCGGGTTCCATTCGTTCGATCCATCAACGCGGCGAAGGAGAAGTGAGCAACATGGCTGGACTCGACGGCAATGTCGCATTCATCACAGGCGCAGCGCGCGGGCAGGGGCGGTCGCACGCCATTCGTCTGGCCCGGGAAGGGGCCGACATGTTGGCCGTCGGCATCTGCGCCGACACCCCGTCGATCGACTACCCCAACGCCACACGGGCCGATCTGGACGAGACCGCGCAGTTGGTCGAGGCCGAGGGCCGCAAGGTGGTCGCCCTCACCGCGGACGTGCGCGACCTGGCCGGCCTTCAGAAGGCCTTCGACGAGGGCGTGGCCTCTCTCGGGCGGGTGGACATCGTCCTCGCCAACGCCGGAATCGTGCGGCTCGGCGATGGTGGGGACCCCGCCGCCGTGTGGAGCGACATCATCAACACCAATCTGACCGGGACGTGGAACACCGTCTCGGTAGCGCTTCCGACGTTGCGGGCCGGCGGCCGGGGCGGCTCCATCGTCATCACCAGCTCCACCGCCGGACTGCGGGCCAGCCCCGGCTCCGGCGTCGGACAGGTGGCGTACACGGCGGCCAAGACCGGGCTCGTCGGCCTCATGAAGCAGTTGGCGGTGACGCTGGCCCCCGAGTCGATACGCGTCAACAGCGTGCACCCCACGGGCGTCAAGTCGGGGATGACCATGAACGAGGCCATGATGACCCTGGCCCTGCAGGCCGCTGAGGGAGGCGACAACTCAATTTCGGCGATGCAAAACGCCATGCCCATCGACATCCTCGAGCCGGAGGACATCTCCGATGCCGTGGCCTTCCTCGTCTCGGACCAGGCCAAGTGGATCACAGGTGTGGCCTGCCGGTCGACGCCGGGTTCTGCGTGCGATGAATTCCAGAGCTGCACGGTTTGAGCAACTCGCCGGCAAATCACCAGATCTCATAGGGGAAATCGACATCACGGTGTTCGGCTTCGAAGAGGCAGAGTTCGTCGTATCCGGCAAGGCCGACTCCTTCACACTTAAAGCGCCCGTTCGTTGACCTTCGCTTGACAGTCCCCCGCGGGAGTCCGGCTTTCGCCGTCTGATGCCCACTCACTTTCTTCGTTGTGTCAGACCGCAGCCCGTTGTCGGGTCGTTCAGAGCGGGGTTACTCTTCGCGGCCGGTGCCCACGATTTTGGATAGCTCGGGTCTCGAGGTCAGTCGAATGGGGCTCGGGCTGGCCGCACTCGGCCGGCCTGGTTATATCAATCTCGGACACGCTGCGGATCTCGCGGGGCGCACGCCTGTGGCGTCGTTGGAGCAGTTGACGCACTCGGTTCTCGACGCCGCCTATGAGGGCGGAGTGCGGTACTTCGACGCGGCGCGCTCGTACGGGCTGGCGGAGGCGTTCTTGGCGGCTTGGCTGGAGCGTCGCGGACTGGGACCTGGCGAGGTCAGCGTCGGCTCCAAGTGGGGCTATACCTACGTGGCAGATTGGCGGGTGGACGCTTCCGTGCACGAGGTCAAGGATTTGTCGGTTGCAGCGCTCCGTCGTCAGCTGGCGGAGACCTGCGAGCTGCTCGGGACGAATCTGCGCCTCTACCAAATCCACTCCGCCACGCTGGAGAGCGGAGTGCTCGAGGATCGAGCCGTGCTCGATGAGCTGGCTCGGCTGCGGGCGAGTGGCGTGTCGATCGGGCTCACGGTGACCGGTCCCAGCCAAGCGCAAACGATCGAGCGGGCCCTTGAGGTCGGAGGCTTCGACACTGTGCAGGCGACGTGGAATCTGCTCGAACGCGGTGCCGGTTCTGCCCTCAAAGCTGCCCATGAGGCGGGGATGAGCGTGATCGTCAAAGAGCCCCTCGCCAACGGCCGACTCTCCGCCCGAGGCGATGTGACAGGGCTACGTGAGGCGGCCTCTAACGCCGGGAGTACCCCCGACGCGTTGGCGCTCGCTGTGGTGCTCGCCCAGCCGTGGGCGGACGTTGTCCTCAGCGGCGCTGTCAGCCTGGAGATGTTGAAGAGCAACCTCACCGCCCTCGCACTCCGACTTGACCAGCAACTAGTCGAGCGGCTGCTCGACACCATCTACCAGGACTCATTCAGCTATTGGCAGACCCGCACCGTGCTCCCTTGGACCTAGCCAAGTTATAACGCTTCCTCGAGTTCGAATCCGTCTTTTTCAAGTCCTTTCGCTTCCAGCGGACAGCTGGTTACGACGCACCCATTGCGCCATGAACGATGGAGAGTGCCTCCAGCTTTTCGAGATACTCGTCGAGCGATCGGTGCCTGAAAATGCAGGAGACGATCGTCGCGCCGTGTGCGGCTGTCTCCGCCAAAATCTCCTGAGCGCGGTCCGGCTCGTTGATCGGATCGAGCATTGCCGTCGGGGGAAGCACAACTTCGAACCCGACTGGGGTCTCTACTTTGCGGAGCCAGTCTGCTGCCTGGGCTGGCGGCACAGCGAATGGGCACCACCCGTCGGCCAGTGTCGCCGCCCTTCGGATGGAACGCAGTGTCCGACCTCCGACCCACAGCGGAACTCGGTGCTGCACTGCGCAAGGGTCTACGACGAAACCCTCGAAGTCATAAAACTCACCGTGGTACAGCGGCTCAGGCTGGGACAGTGACGCGCGCAGGGCTCGTAGGGCATCGTCGGCGCGAGCTCCGCGCCGGTCGAACGTTGCGCCGATGAGGTCGAACTCCTCTTTGAGCGTGCCGACGCCCACCCCGAGAATCACCCGTCCGTTACTCACCTTGTCTAACGTTCCGTATCGCTTCGCAATGTCGAGAGGATGGTGATACCCGAGCACCAAGACGAAGGTTGTGAAGCGGATTTGGTTGGTACGAGCCGAGAGGTAGCCGAACGTGGCGAGCGGGTCCCAATAACGAGCGCCCCGTCGGTCGAGCTCTGCCGCAGGCAGCGCAATGTGCTCGCTACAGGTCAGATGGTGATAGCCGAGCCGATCGGCGTTCTCTGCGATCCGAGCCAGCTCGTCGATCGACGCGTCTACCTCCCAGGATGCATGAGATCTGGCGGCCATTGTCACAACGGGTGTGGCGATCGACAGTTTCAGGGTCATGAGCTCGACCTCCTTCGTGGCGCCGTATCGAGCTGTCCAAACGGGATGAGGTGTTGGCTGACGCGTGATCGTAGAACTATCCCTGCATGAATCCGCCGGCGTCCACAGGGATGGATTGTCCGGTGATCGTCCTGCTCTCGTCGCTGGCTAGGAACAGGGCCAAATTGGCCACGTCGTCGGTCGTCGAGATGTCTCGCAGCGCTGTACTGCGTAGCAGCCGTGCCCGATGCGTCTCATACTCGACGCCTTGTTCGTCTGCCATCCGGCGGACCCAGTTCTGCCACAGCTCAGTGTCGATAGCTCCCGGCACGATGCAGTTGCAGCGGATGCCGTACTCGCCAACGTCGAGGGCGACGACCTTGGTAAGGGCTCGCAGCGCCGCTTTCGCAGTGACGTAGTGGCTCTTGCGGGGTACCCCGCCATAGCCGGCGGTAGACGAAAAATTGAGGATGGCGCCTGTCCGCCGTTCCAGCATCGACTGTCTGAGAACCTCACGGGTGCACAGCATCGCCGCCGTGACGTCGATCGCGAGGGTGGAATTCCAGTTCTCGAGGGTTTGTTCCCAGATGTAGCGATCAGTGCCGGGCGCGGCGGCATTGTTGCAGAGCACGTCGACATGCCCAAACTCCTGGACCGTTCGAGAAACCATGGCGATGACATCGTCTTCATTGGTGACGTCGGCCCGCATGGCGAGGGCGCCATCGCCCGCGGCTGTCGCCGCCTCGCGGACCAGGTCCTCGCGCCGTGCAGCGAGCAAGACTTTGGCACCTTCGTCCACGAACCGGGCTGCCATGACCGGGCCGAGGCCCGTACTGGCGCCCGTAATGATGGCGACTTTCCCAGCCAGTCGTGCGCTCACGAAGTGTCCTTGGGGTACAGCGCGTGCAGTGCGGAACCGAAGAGCTGGTGGCCGCGGCCTGTCTCGTCGAGGAGACGGTTGGTCCGGCGGCGCACGCGCCACTTAGAGTCGAATCGTTCGAGTTCCCACCGAACCGCACTCACCCGCCAGAGATAAAAACGTCCCTCATCACGCCGCATAATCAGGGAGTAATTGATAGCCATCGCGGTGTCGCCGTCGACCTCGAGGAGCAAGGGACCACCAAAGTGAGCCACGCCTTCTGACATGAGTTGCCGGTGGGCATCGCTCTGCAGCATTGCGTCCACGGAAGCGGCGCTTCGGTGGGGCTCGCCGTTAGCGTCCCAGTCGTACTCGCCATCTTCGAGCCAGAGGTCCGCGGCGAAGGTGGACAGGCCGGAATCGGCGGCGGGGCCGTACGACATGAGCACTCGCTTGATGGCCGACTCGTCCTCTAGTCGACGCAATCGGATTTCAACGTCGGCAGGATCAGACACGTATGCCGCTCAGACCGGTGCCCGGTCCGGACGTTCTGGGGTCGGGTTGTCAGGGTCGAACATGAGGAGAACCATCTCAACTGGGCATATTCTGACGCGGTGCAACAGCGGTCGGGTCCGGGTTTGTTGGTATTGATACGGATATGAATTTCTAATGCAAAAGCTAGCAATCCACCCTGGTGGATGCTCGTCTCTTGACATCTGAGCGCGAGGTCGGTTTGCATCAGAGGTGCCCGGGTTCGGAACAACCTGAGCGATGTTCGGACCCGCCGAGGATGGCTCCACACTCTGGGCACACCAGCCCGCACGGTTCAAGGAATTTACCCGTCGCCACCACGACGAACTGTTGCAACCGAAACGGAAGGTGGCACTGGACCACCTGAGGGAGCTCGCGAAGAAGGGAACGTTGACATTGCTCGCCGCGACCAAACGTCCCGAGATCAGTGAGGCAGAGTTTTTAGCCATGATCCTCCGACGCTGACGTCAGAGGTTCCCGGCGCGGACGTCCGGCTACACGACAACTGACGCGGTCGATGGCTGAGCCGGTGGCGATCGCATCGATCGCGCCCACAGGCCTGCCGGTACCAACTACAACCCCAAAGGCGGTTCCCAGCGGACGCGACGGTAGGCGTCATGGTCGCCGTGCCGACCCGGGAGGTCGCCCGCACTAGAGGTCCCGTGGGATCAGCCGGACTGTCCGGTGGCATGCCCCGCTCCCGGTGCTCCCGCTCGCCGGGTTTATCTACCGACTTCAGCGGTTCGCGCGACTCGCCAGGAACCCTTTCAGTGCCCAGCCCTGAGGTCGAAGCGATCGAGGTTCATGACCTTGTCCCACGCCGCCACAAAGGCACTCACGAACTTGCTCTTCGAGTCGTCACAGGCGTAGATCTCCGCTATCCCTCGGAGTTGGGAGTTCGAACCGAAGACGAGGTCGACCGCGGTGCCGGTCCAGGTGATCTTGCCCGTGCTGCGATCCCGACCTTCGTAGACGCCCTCGGACGAGGCGGAAGCCCTCCACTCGGTGCTGATATCGAGGAGGTTCACGAAAAAGTCGTTGGTCAGCGTCCCGGGCTGGTCAGTGAAGACGCCTTGTTGAGATTGCCCGAAGTTGGCATTCAGGGCCCGCATGCCGCCGATCAGAACCGTCATCTCGAAAGCGGTCAGCGTCAACAGGTTGGCCCGGTCGAGCAGAAGGGTTTCCGCCGGCAACTTCGTTCCGGCGCGGACGTAGTTGCGGAACCCGTCGGCGGTCGGTTCGAGCACGGCAAACGACTCCACGTCAGTCTCCTCTTGGGAGGCGTCCGTTCGCCCCGGCGCAAACGGGACCGCGACATCATGCCCGCCATTCTTCGCCGCCTGTTCGACGGCGGCGCAGCCGCTCAGAACGATCAAGTCGGCGAGCGAGACCTTCTTTCCGCTGGGCTGTGAGGCGTTGAAGTCCTCTTGGATCTGCTCGAGAGTCTTTAGCACCTTGGCCAGTTCGGCCGGATCGTTGACCTCCCAGTCCTTTTGCGGCGCAAGACGAAGCCGCGCCCCGTTGGCCCCGCCACGCTTGTCGGTGCCGCGGAAGCTTGCCGCCGACGCCCAGGCAGTAGACACCAACTGGGAGATGGACAGTCCCGAGGCGAGGATCTTGCTCTTCAGGGTCGCGATGTCACCCACCCCGATCAGTTCATGATCGACCGCGGGCACGGGGTCCTGCCACAGCTGGGGCTCCGGAACCCACGGACCGAGGTATCGCGAGACGGGTCCCATGTCGCGGTGCAACAGCTTGTACCACGCCCTGGCGAACGCGTCTGCAAGCTGGTCAGGATTCTCATGGAAGCGCTTCGCGATTGGCGCGTAGATCGGATCCATCTTCAGGGCCAAGTCCGTCGTCAACATCATGGGGGCGTGCTTCTTCGACTGATCATGAGCGTCGGGCACGGTGCCTTGTGCCTCGGGATTCTTCGGCGTCCACTGCTGTGCACCGGCAGGACTCGTCGTCAGCTCCCAGTCGTACTTGAACAGGTTGTCCAGGAACCCGTTGTCCCACTTCGTCGGCTCGTTGGTCCAGGCGCCCTCCAGCCCACTTGTGATCGTGTCGTCGCCCTTGCCGCTGCCGAAGGTGTTCTTCCAACCGAAACCTTGCTCCTCGAGGGGGGCTCCCTCGGGTTCCGGACCGACGTACTCGGAACCGGCTGCACCATGGGTCTTGCCGAACGTGTGACCGCCGACGATGAGAGCAAGTGTCTCCTCGTCGTTCATCGCCATGCGTCGGAAGGTCTCCCGAATGTCCTTGGCTGCAGCCAGCGGGTCTGGGTTTCCGTTGGGTCCCTCTGGGTTTACATAGATCAGGCCCATCTGCACGGCTCCGAAAGGATGAGCGAGGTCCCTGTCGCCGCTATAGCGCTCATCGCCGAGCCACGTGTCCTCGGGGCCCCAGAAGATCTCGTCGGGTTCCCAGATGTCCTCCCGCCCGAAGCCGAAGCCGAACGTCTTGAACCCCATCGATTCCAGGGCGACATTGCCGGCGAGGATGATTAGATCGGCCCACGAGATTTTCCGCCCGTACTTCTGCTTCACCGGCCAAAGTAACCGGCGCGCCTTGTCGAGGCTGGCATTGTCAGGCCAACTGTTGAGGGGGGCGAAACGCTGCGCGCCTTCGCCCCCACCGCCCCGGCCATCGGCGATGCGGTACGTACCGGCGGCGTGCCACGTCAGCCGGATGAACAGCGGCCCGTAATGGCCGTAGTCGGCCGGCCACCAGTCCTGCGACGTCGTCATCACCTCGACGAGATCCCGCTTCAGCGCGTCGGGGTCGAGGGTCGCGAACTCGTCCGCGTAGTTGAACTCCTCGCCCATCGGATTGGAACGCAGCGAGTGCTGACTGAGAACCCGTAGGTCGGGTTGATCCGGCCACCAGTCCCGGTTCGACATGGGCCGATGCGGTTTGGGAGTCGGGGAGGGGATTACTGGGCTCTCGCTTTCGCTGCGGTCAGACATGTCTGTCATTTTCCTTTCTCGCTGTATCCCTTTGATGCCTCGATGTTCGAATCGTTGGCGACCTTGGCTCCAAGGCTGTCCTGTCCAACTCGTGTCGCGTGCCACTTGCTCGCTTTTTGCGGCGTACGAGACTGAAGTCGCCGCAACACATCGGGGACATTGGCCCCGGTGGATGACCTCAGCTTCGTCGACGGCGTGATCAGACCGCGTTGCCCGATCCGGGCGGCTGGCGCGGTCCGTGGCCTACGGTCACTCCGCTTCGGACGGTCGGAGTCGGTGAGGTCACGCTTCACGACAAGTGCGATCATGCGGCGATACGCGTCCACCGTGGCAGCGGACGGCCGACCCCAACGATCGCTCGCGGCCGCCTCCAACCGCGTGGCCCCCTGGTCGGGTCCGAGAAAGACCTGGGCATCGATCTCTTCGAAGGCCCGGGTGGAGTCGGTGCGTTTGTCGGAGCCCGGCTCCTCGTCATCGCTCACGACTGCCTCCTCCCGGCGAGTTTCCGACGTCCTCGCGCCATCCTGACCGCTTCCTGCGTCCCATCGGCCTCCCGTTGGAGTTCCGACTCTTCGCTCACCTTAGGGGCTGGACCTAGAATCATTCAAGAGTTACCCCAGCCCTAGTTTTAGAGGTGCTTGCTGGTATACATGGAGGTGTGACCTCGACGCCGTTGCTCGAGCGCCTGCGAGCGCTGGACTGGCGCTTGACTCCGCAGCGACGGGTAATAGCCGAGGTAATGAGTGGTGACCACGTCCACCTGACCGCAGAAGAGGTGTTCGAGCGGGCCCGAGAGCGGCTCCCAGAGGTCAGCCTGGCCACCGTGTACAACGCGCTCAACGAGCTGGTGTCGATGGGCCAGGTCAAGCAGGTGGATGCCGGTTGCGGGCCCACGCGCTACGACCCCAACACCGAGGACGGCCACCACCACCTCGTGTGCCTCAAGTGTGGTGAGCTGCGCGACGTGCATCCGCAGGGACTAGACGCGCTTGCGTTGTCCGCCTCGCAGCGCTTCGGCTACCGGATCGTGAACCGCGAAGTCCTCTTCCAGGGCTACTGCAGCAACTGCGGCTGGCCGTAGACACCGACGCACTTGTCATGACCCAGGTCGACTAGATCGCGAGCCCGGGGGACGGTGGAGCCCTTGAAGGCTGTCATTGACAGGAGAGCCCGCTCCTACAGGCGAGACGCAGCGGACGGTCTGGAAAACTACGTGGCCGGAAGAGAGGGTCAGGACTCGAACGACCGAAAGGAGGAAATCGACCATCTCGGCAAGGTGAGGGTCACAGGTTCGAATCGGCGTTCATTCTTTGAAGATCACGTGCACAACCACGAGAGGATGTGAAGATGCCACCACCGGAGATCAGCTTCGAGGCTGACATTAGACCTCTTTTCCGAGAAGATGATCGTGAGTCGATGCGCAGAGCTTTCGATCTGTGGTCTTACACCGATGTCCAGACCCACGCTGCCGCCATTGCCGATCGCCTCAAGAATGGCTCGATGCCGTGCGACGGTGCGTGGCCTCCGAACTGGGTCGAGCTGTTCGAACGCTGGGTCGAGCAAGGCAAGCCAGAGTAGGAGCAATGCATGGCCGGCCCTGCCCCAGGCGGGCTCGCTGGCGACCTAGTTCAATGGCGTCGGCGGGCGATCAATGAGAGTCTCGGGAGGGTGCCAACGAATATCGGCAGCGATCTGCTCGAGACTGCGGCGTTCAACCAGGGTCCGATGGACAACAGCATCCAATCGACCGCGATACGACTGAACTCTGCGTCGTCATGACCGATGGACAGCAGCATCGCTATTTGCGAACAAACGAGGTCCAGTCTCTGGCTGATGGCAGATTGGCCATGATCTTCGAATGAGCTGGTCGCTACTACGGCCCGAAGAGCGCCCAAGTCGCCCGTAACGCCTACCCGGCGCACCCGGACAGGGCGGCCCTTGAACGTACCTCCGGTCGATGCCTCTCTTCTCCAGAGCGGTTGGTTGACGCCCCGTGTGGCCGCGTCCGGCGGCTGGTGGAACACTGAGACGGGAGGCGAAGATGAACACCTTGAAAGTGGCCCTGCTTCAGGCGCCGCCGGGTCCACCCAATCCGGATGAGAACTTGACTCGGGGAGTCGCACTCTGCCGAAGGGCTCAAGCCCTTCAGGCCGATGTTGCGATCTTCCCCGAGATGTGGAGCGTTGGCTATCACTCCCTCACGGAGCTACAGGGCTGGGAATCCCTGGCGGTTCCGATCGATGGCGCTTTCGTGAGCCACTTTAAGGATCTGGCTCGCCAGCTGGAGATGGCAATAGCCATCACCTACCTGAACGCAAGCGCGTCTGGCCCCCAGAACTCAGTGACTCTCTTCGATCGACACGGCGGCGAAGTCTTCACGTACTCGAAGGTCCATCTATGTCGGTGGGATCAGCCCGAACGTTCGCTCGTCGCCGGTGACGGCTTCCCGGTCTCCGTCTTAGACACGGCGGCTGGCCCGGTACAAGTGGGCGCCATGATCTGTTTTGACCGAGAATTCCCCGAAAGCGCTCGGCTTCTGATGCTCAATGGGGCCGAAATCATCCTCACGCCCAATGCGTGCCGTCTCGATGTGCACCGTTTGGCACAGTTTCGGACGCGCGCGTACGAGAATATGGTCGGCGTTGCGATGGCCAACTATGCGCCTGCGCCCGGAAGGGAATTCAACGGGCACTCGGTGGCGTTCAGTCCAGTTGCTTACGACGAGGGGGGCCACACCTTGGACACCCTCGTTGTGGAGAGCGGAGCCACAGAGACGATTCTCCTCGCTGACTTCGACATGGATCGGATCCGCCAGTATCGAGAACGCGAAATGGCGGGCAACGCCATGCGGCGACCAGATATGTACGGCCCACTCGCGGCGGCGGAGGTTAATTACCCGTTCATCCGAGATGTCTAGCTAAAGTCTGTGAATCTCGTCGTGCTCCAGCACGGCGGTGTACTCCATCGACGACTGCCTGATCTACTTCCGTGTCTGCTCGCTTTCCCAGTGCGCTCGACCAGGTAGTCCCAGTTCCGGCGTTATACAGGGGCAGGCAAAGTCGAGTTACGTACGCGACGCGCTCTTGTCCGCTTGAATGAGAACATGTCCACCGTCGCAATCACTATCTATGGGGTTTGCGCCGTCTCGTTCATGATGGCGATGTATGCCTTGGAGAAGAAAGGCAGACAGTTCGTTTTTCTGTTTGCCTTCGGATGTGTACTCTCCAGCGCCTACGGGTTCCTCTCCGGAGCATGGCCATTTGGGGTTGTCGAACTGATCTGGTCTGGGGTGGCCTTGCGGCGCTGGTACGGAGCAGCCGAGATAGCCCACTGATCCGGCCGCGAGGTATGAGGAAACCTGAGCGCCCCGCTCGTTATTGGCAAGTCCCGGCGTGACAGATGGTAAGCAACCCGCCTGGTACTGGAGGAGGTGGGAACGATGTCAGCGGAAGAGAACAAAATGCTGGTGCGCCGGCTTATTGAGGAAGCGATAACCCAGCGAAACATCGAGATTGTTGACGAAGTCGTTGCGGGGGACTTCGCACCGATCGCCAAGCGCTGGGTGCGTCCGTTTCAGAGCGCGTTCCCGGATTTCGAGATGCAGATCGTGGAGCTAATCGCCGAGGGGCAGAAGGTCGTTGCTCACCTTAAGTGTTCAGGCACCCATCTAGGTGACTGGCTTGGTGTGCCCGGCACAGGCCGTCGGTTTGAACAGGTCGATGAGATCTACGTATTCGGGTTCGAGGGCGGTAAGATCGTGTCGGCGATCGGGGTGGAAGACAACCTGTCAAGGATGCAGCAGCTTGGGATCGGTCCCTGGGCCTGACAGGCACAGGGCTTCTAACTGTGACCAATGGCCACGAGGCCGGTCGGGCATGCCCGACGACCTGAGCCTGAACTGGTTCTGGATTGGGACCCCACTTCGTCGCATTGGTGGCCGAGGGTGCTGCTTTGGGTGGCACCCTGCCCACCTTCTTCTCCCCACGTTGCACTCCTGGTCAGTTCGTCCCGTTTCCGGGTAGCGCCGGCCGTGGGCGGCGTTCTGGGCACATCAGTGCGGCTCCACCAGCACTGGATCTCGTGGTAAAAGAATTCTGAGACGGAGCATCAAGAACGGGCTAGCGATACGCCTTCTCCTCTAGCGACACGTCGTGGACGAGATTCCCTAGAGCCAGGTTGACATCGTCCAGGTGCAGGCCCCACGTCGGCCCAAGGATGGCGGACACGGTGGGCCGACTGTCGGTGGCCTCCCTGGTCGCGTTGACCTGAAGCCACGTCGCACCATCGCGGCTCTCGCACTGAGCCGTGTACAACCCCGGGAAGGCGACGAACGGCGTGGTGATCTTGACTCCCGGGGTCGGTGACGTCGCGGACCGGAAGATCGGCGAGAGTTGTGCCGCGCCAGTGGAGAAACCGATCGGGTTCACGCACGCCACCTGTTGGCCCTGCGAGGTGTTCTGTTGCGACTGCAAGCTCACGCCTTGCCCGGGGCGCCCGAACAGGGAGTCGGCGGGTGGTTCCGATCCGAAACTCGAGTACGCGATGACACAACCCACCTGCGTGGCCGAGGTACAGGTCGGGATGTGGCTGAAGCTACCTCCCACCTTCTCGCCGGTAGGTACCTGCACATTGCCGCCGAGAATGATGGCGGACACCATGAGGTGCCTTAGCTGGGCGCTCGGATCGATCACGTTGTGCAGAAGGCGGATGAGCATGGCCGCGCCTTGGGAGTGCCCGATGAAAATGATTGGCCGGCCATGGTTGTCGTGGGCCAGATAGTCCTTCCAACCCGCCAGGAGACTCTCATAGGCCACCTGATCAGCAGCGGGATCGCCACCTAGGCCCTTCAGGAGGTCTGCCTGAGTGCGCTGTCGGTACATCGGGGCCCACATATCGCACACCTGGGAGAACTGCGCCGCCTGTGAAAGGGCCGCATCGACCTCTTCTGGCTGAATCTTCAGATTCGCATTAGCCGTCTTTTGTGGGGACGAGGTCGGGTACACGTAGAAGCAGTCGAACTTCGAATCCGAAGCTTGCCTGTTGGGCTCCGATGATGCAGCGCCGTTGGCGCTCACCGAAGTGACCGAGAGATCGCCGGCACACGGATCGTTGGCCCCTCCCGGCCTGCACAGCCACACGGTGTTGTCCGAGGCGTTGGCGCTCGGACGCACGGAAGCCGAGCCGGGCGTATCGCTGCCAGAGGACGCGGCGAGCGCCAGTCCGGCGAGCGCGGCCACGCCGGCCGTCACCGCCCGAGGCGCAGTTCGTTTCCTGCGCGAGCGTCGGCTCTTGACTCCTGGTGCCATGCCTGCCTCCTCGAACGGGCTTCAGACCTGCACCGTCTAGGCTATGTGTAATCGTTTCCATAATCAATCCGGAGAACATGGCTCGAACATCCCCAAACCGGGCCCGGAAACGGGTCGGCATCCAGCAGGTGGCCGTAGAGGCGGGCGTGAGCACGGCCACGGCCTCAAGGGTCCTGAGCAACACCGGATACGCGAGCGACCTTTCGCGCCGAGCGCGTTTCGCAGGCCGCTGAGCGACTCAACTATCAGCCCGACGCGATGGCAAGGGGATTGCGCCGCCGAAGGAGCACGACGATCGCGGTTCTAGTGCCCGATCTCACCAACCCGGTATCGCTGTCGTTTATCCGCGGCGTCCAGCACGTAGCCCAAACTTGTGGCTACGCCGTCATGATAGGAGACGGCCAACGCAACCGCGCCTGCGAGCAGCGCCAAATTGAACTGTTCCAGAGCCAGCGGGTAGCGGGCGTCCTCGTGGCGGGACCCTTGCAGGATCCGAGGGCCCTCGCGAGATTGGAATCCGATACCGCAGTCATCCACAGCCCAGCATCAGTCGAAAACGAAGAAGAGAGCGAGGACGGCGCCATCGCCGATCTGGTGGAGGATCTGGCTCGTCACGGGCATCAACGTATCCTCTTTGTCTCACGCGCCTCTGTGGTTGACCACCGCCCCGGACTTCCGCGGACTCAACGCCGTTTTCGGTCCCTGTCATTCGCCGCGGCGCGTCATGACATCGAGGTCGCCCGTTGCACTATCCCGGAAGAGCTCTCCGCCGCTCGAACTGCGGGACAACTTGAGCCGTGGCTCAGGGGCGAGGGGTCTGTGCACGCTTTGATTTGTGCCTCTCACCGGCTTACCCCCCAGATCTTGGGGACCCTTTCTCTTATGCAGTTGGCAATCCCGGACGATTTGTCCTTCGTAACTTTCGGAGACTCGGAGTGGGCTCAGGCCTACCGTCCAGCGATCGCGGTGATTCGATTCGACCGCTACGCCGAGGCGCGGTGGGCGACTCACGATCTCCTTACCTCCTTGGGAAACGCACCGGACCATGAAGAGCCACCAGAACCACCCGTCTATCTAGCTAGGGCTTCCGTTGGAGCACTTCCGTAGGCTGGGGCCGAGCAATCTGAACATTGGTAGATCGCAGCACACCACGGCGCCGTAGCTCCCCTCTCGGATTCTGGGCATGGCGTGCCTTCAACCCTCTGAAAGGTTTCGAGATGAACGCAGCGGAGAGCTCGGAAGCCCATGCGTGAGAACCGCTCCGGGCCGAGGGAGTGCCGTTGATGAACAAAGCCAGCCTGCTCATGCCCTTCCGGCTACCCGCGGGGCGAGCTTGATGGCCAGTGTGTGGGCGACCAGTCCCCGCTCGTGTCGGTGGTCTGTCCCACCTCGATCAGATGACCGTCAGGATCCCGGATGTAGCAACGGATCTCGTACTGGTGCTGTTTCGGTGGTGTTAGGAAATGAGCACCGCGGGCGGTCCATTCTGCGTATACGGCGTGGATGTCTGCGACCCGGATGTTGAGGAAGCTACTCACCCGGTCGAGGTCGCGCGGCGCTTCCAGGGTGACCGCAGGCTTGTCGTCGGTCGGGCCTCCGCCAACGTTGATGATGATCCAACTGTTGGCGAGTTCCACGTAGGTGGGCTCTGGGGAGAAGACCACCCTGCCCCCGAGCACCTCGGTATAGAAGCGCACAGAGCGCTCGACATCGTCCGAGACGATGAAGTGGGCTAGGACAATTCTTTCTGGGGGTGCTGCGTGCTCGGCCATGTGTACCTCCTCTGGTGGGAATTCTGCCCGCCTTAGGACGGGGTCTTGTTGCGATGTGGTGATAATCGGCGATTCCGCCTCATTCGGCAGGACAGTTAGAGGCCGCCACGCTTGATCCCGATGGTGTTGCCCTCGGTGAATCGGATCGGTTCATCAAGAGTGTCGACAAGAAACATCTCTCGGTCCCCGCGATCCCAGGCCTCGCGTAGCCCCGGGGCGCCCAAATCAAAGTCCGGACGGATCTTTTGGAGTAGTGCGCGCAGATCTATGTGCAATTCGTGCGTTGTCGGTCGGCCCCAATACCAGTAGCCGTTGTAGATGCGAAAGATCCGAAGTCCCGGCTCCAAGATAAAGGTGTGAGGAATCATGGGATTATGGGGATCCGTGAACTCCTCGATGTCGAGGTCCTGTTGGACGATTCTCTCCGGGTCCGCCAGGAAGGGCCACGGGGCGCCCAGGGAGTCGCGGAACTCGTTGAGGTTGAGAGGGTTGTCGGTGCAGATAACGACTAGCCGCGTGTACGCAACGCGGAACTCTGGGTAACTTTCGACCAGGTTCCTGAGAAAGCGATGTTCTTTGGGATCGTACGATCCTCGGGACAGATGCAGCACCATCGGGTTGCCGCCCTGGAGTTCAGAGAGCCGCCGCAAGACCCCTGCTTGGTCCTCGAGTCGGTAATCCGGGAAATTGGCCCCAACAACGATGTCTTTTCGCAACTCAGTGTTCCCTTCGACGCATTGGCGCTCCGGGGCCCGTTCCATTCTGTGCCACCGAGACAGTGCAGACCTTGGTCGAACTTCACCACTCGACCCAAACAACGTAGAGGCGCGCGGCGGCGGTTGTCCATCCCTTGCTCCATCTATTCGTCGGATTGGCTGGGCCATGGCAAACGACCTCAACAGAGAAAGGCGGTGACAGGGCCGATGTGACTCAGGCCGATTGCCTCGCAGCTGAATGATCGCTCGGGCCGGCGAAGCTTCGGGCCAGTCGTCTTGATACCGTGGCACCGAGGAGGTTTCGGTCATGACCACCGCGATCATCGGCACTGGAGGGATCGGATCGGTCATCGCCCGCGAGCTTGCCTCGGGCGGCGAGGCCCTGCGGCTCTCGAGCGCCGATACCGCGTCGGCACGAACGCTGGCTGCGGAGATCGACCGAGCTGCCGTCGCCGCCGCCGACAATCGCGACGCGCTGCGGGACGCCGATGCGGTCGTCCTCGCGCTGCGGTTTTCGGTGCTTAAGAGCGTCATAGACGAGATCGCCGACCCGCTAACCCACAAGGTCGTGGTTGTTCCGAGCAACCCGTTCGGCGTGGACGCTCGCGGTAAGCTTTTGCGTCTCCTGCCGAAGGGCCAGCCTTCTGGCGAGGTTGTGGCTGGGTGGTTGCCGGCGGGGGTGAGCTTGGCGATGGCGTTCGGAACGCTGTCGGCCGATGTCTTGCGGTCCACTAGCAACCGGTCACCTGAGCCGGCGGTCCTCTTCTACGCGACGGACCAAGATCGTGCCGGAGACGAAGTTGAGCGGTTGATCCGAACGGCGGGGTTCGAGCCGGTGAAGGTCGGCGGGATCGATCAGTCGGATCGGCTTGTGGTCGACGGCGACCTTCACGATCTCGTCGTCGGCCCCGCCGAGGCGAGGTCATTGATTGGCGGCTGATCGCTTCTTGCCTCGATTGGGTCTGGCAATTCTGGAAAGCGAACGCACTCCTATTTTCGCCAAGTGCCCCCAAACCACGGCTGTTCCATGAGAGCCCTGGCCATTCGGGACCGGGCGACCGACCGTTCCGACCGTATGGCCTAACGGGTGCAGCTGCGAGATCCGGGTAGCTGAGGTCAGCCGCGGAATGAGAGCGGGTCGCGGGAGGCGGGGAGCTTTGGCGGAGGGATCCTGGGGGGTGCCGAGTAGTCGGCGATCCGGCGCATAGTCCGGCCTTTGAATTTCCAGGGTGTCGGGGAAAGTTCCGTCTACGATGAAGCCGGGTACTGAGTGAACGATGTCGCCGGCGCGAGGATTAGGCGGGAGCAGCCCCGATGCGCAACGGGACGTCACCGAAGGGGTCGAGGTGGTACGCCAAGGAGACCCGGTGGTACCCATCGGCGATGTCGCCGCCTTGACCCGCGGCGACAACGAGCACGGGACTTAGGCGTTTGCCAGAAACGGCATTGAGCAGGTCACGGCGGACACCAGGGTCGTCCAAAGGCAACGCCACCAGACTGCAGGCGCGCAAGATGTCGTTGGCCCGGCGACGAGTGACCACGGCCTTGCGAAGGCGTCCGATTGCAGTCGCCGCCTGTTTCTCATCGAATTTCAATGACAGATACGCCCGAGCGGCGTCGAAGTCGTGGGCGGCCACGTCGTCGAGCCACCGCAAGCCGAGCGAATCGTCGCCTGGCGGGCTCGTGCCGCCCTTCACTTTCTTTGCATGGTTCTTTGCCATCTGCTCTCTCTCCCTCAGTTGGAACTTGGATTCGGATTACTGGCGCAGGCCTCCCGTTCGGTTAGCGCCCACCAACCAGCGAACAGACGACTTTCAGTGAGTCCACCCGGACTTGAGTAGTCAATCGAGCCAGTAGGCCCACATTCGTGGGTTTATTCGTACCAGTTGTATTCCTCGAGGTCTTCGAGCGCAGGCCTGAGGTCGTCGCGTACGCGGGCTCCTAGTACAACGGACAGGCGCTTGTCCAACTCATCCTTCGACAGCTGGCCTTTTGCAAACGCTCGCTGAAGAAGCCCGGCCGCGAGTTGCTTGCCTCGGTCTCCGACGCGGAGACGACCTCTCACGGATAACGGATGACCCGCTTGGGGTTCGACATCATCCACCGCAAGAGAGCATACGTCCAGAATCTGCAAGGTCTGATCCAGGCCGCTGTAAACCGACCACAACCCGGGCCGGCTGGGGCAATGGCTAGTGACGCCTCGACATATAGAGGACGGCGTCCTCCACCTTCGTGATTGTGCCGAAGTCATCCTCAATTACCTTCGCGAGGGCCTCGTACTGCTCAGCCGTACGGTGGCCGCCATACGTCTTAGTCACTGCCACGAAGGTTGCGGCATCGAGGCTGCGTTCAAAAATGTGGTGGCGTACCTGAAAATCGTCGAAGCGGACATCATCCCGGACCGGTTGCAGTGAACCGTCGACATGGTCGAGACGTTGTGCCCATGGGTCGCCCAAGATCTCAGCGACCAGGTCCTCGAACGGCTCCTGGCCCCAGGAGACGACCTCAGTCCATATGAGGGCGAGAAACCCGTTCGATTCGATCAGCTCAGCCACACGATCGACAGCCACGGTCGGATCCACCCAGTGCCAGGCGTTGAAGGAGGCAACCAACTGCACAGGGCATGGTGTATGACAGTCTTCAAACCGGTCTATCAAGATCTGGGCCCGATCAGCCAGCTTGACCTTCGCAAGTGTGGCCATCTCGGCGGAGGGTTCGATGGCGGTCACCGCGAGGCCACGCTCGACGAGTGGCTCGGTTGCGATTCCGGTCCCAGCTCCGATTTCTATCACCGTCGCCCCAGGTCCAACTCCTGCGATCGTGACGATGTCGTCGAACAAACTCTCTGGGTACCGAGGTCGATAACGGTCGTAGTCGGATGCTTGCTCACCGAATCGCCGGGACGCCCGATTCGCCTCTGTCCACAGGTCCGACATCGATACCGAGTATCTCTCGGGCGGAGATCTCGCGCGGCTCGCCTGCAGCCGAAGGGCTATGGGTACCCATTACGCGGAACGGGTTTTGTTTGCCTGCACTTGTGGAGTAATTGACTGTGAGCCGTCCTGAGGCTGAACCCGTGCCTCCGAGGACCAGGTCGCGTCGCCGGGATCCGAGAATCTTGGAATACGGGACACCTGATCGAGCCCGTGCCCGATGTCACGTCACTGGGTGGAATACTTCTGGCGTGGATCTGTGGGGTGCGCCGCTCTATGGCGACCCGTGTCGTGGATGCGGCTTCACCTGAGCCGCAGGACGAGCTACTGCGATTTCTCTGATGCGCAGCATTCCCGATTCAATCGACGACCTCGTCATAGGCGCAACGGGCACCGAGCGTCTACCGGATCTCGGATGGAATGTCTCTGGTTACCTTGCGCACATGGGTGACAACACTCGGATCTGGGCCGAACGGCTCATCGGCGTCGCACGCGGTGCGGATCCGCATGTCGTTCCCTACGATCCAGACCTGCTCGCCGAGTCCAGGCATTACAACGAGGTAGCCCTCCAAGGAGCGACGTGGTCGTTTCGCATGGCCGTTGAGGATTGGCTCAACGCGGTCGATGAGGCTGACCCCACTGGACTCGTCATGCTGCACTCAGAACGAGGGGCTATGGAACTCTCCGATGTCCTCGCCTCGAATGTTCACGACGCCAACCACCACCGCTGGGATGTGACGCGGATTCTCAGCAGACGATGAGCGAATAGCTCGCTGTACCGAGAAGTGCTCGTGGATGCCCCCAGCCCTGGCGGCGCCCACACGGAGGCCCGGTGAACGCACTTGGGTTGGCCAGGAGGACGTTCTCTTCTAGACCAGAACGTCGGATGAGCATGATCACGACGATCGACGGCACGAAGGTCTCCGAGGACTGGGGATCGCGTCAGCCGATCAGGCGAGGGTCCGGGAATCCGCGCAACGAGGACCGCGTCAACCTCCGGCGGCTTGGCCGCCGTCGACGTGAACGATCTCGCCAGTTACGAACGGTGCCCGGTCGAGATACAGGATTGCATCAATCACGTCGGTCGCCTCGCCGAGTCGGCCTAGAGGATGGAGCTCGGCCAGCCCATCGTACGACGCGAGGTCATACCGGGGGTCCTTGATGACGCCGGGAGCGACCGCGTTGACCCGAATGCCCCGCGATGCGTACTCGATGGCGAGAGATCGGGTCACCGCAGCCAGGCCGCCTTTTGTGAGCGAGGTCAGGGAAGAGGGCGTCTGACTGCGTGGGTGATCGACGAGACTGGTGGTGATGTTCACGATATGGCCAGCGTGATTCTGATCGAGCATCTGGCGGATGACGCCTTGGGTTATCTGGAAGAACCCGCCGAGGTTCACCGAAGTGATCGCGTCGAAGTCTTCTTGCGAATATTCGATAAATGCCTTGTCGATGTGCAACCCCGCCATATTCACCAAACTGTCAATTCGCCCGAACCGAGCCACGGCTCGGTCCACAACCCGTGTAGCGGTTTTCGCTTCGGTGATATCTCCTCTGATTGTCAAGAGGTTGTCAGCTTCGATCGGGTTGATCGAGCGCGATGTCGCCACGACCGAGTAACCCACTCGACGCATGGCGATCACAAGAGCCTCGCCAATGCCGTGTGAGGCGCCCGTCACGATCGCGACCCTTCCGTCAGTTGCAGTCCATGTCTGCACCCCTCTCGCGCCGCCCTCGAGACTCATCCGACGAAGGTCCGCCTCGCCCAAAACGGGGGGACCGCCTGACCCGCCGCGTCGGCAGAACCACGCCACCTCTCACGGACGTACGGGGCCCAATTCATGGTTCGCCTGAGCCCGATCAGTGCTCGTTATCGAGCGGCCACTGCTGCAGTGCCCACATGTTTCCATGCGGATCGGTGAAATACGAGTAAAGGACTCCGCCCATGTCGTCTACATCGCTGAGTTCGATGCCGCGCTCGGTCATGGCATTCCGGGTCGCCTCCATATCGTCGACCACAAGGTGAAGACCCTTGATGGATCCGGGGACCATGTCGGCAATTGGCCCCATTCCTGTCCCGAAAACGATGGCGCAGCTGGACCCTGGCGGGGTCAGCTGTACGACTCGCATGGTGTCGGTGACCTGGGTGTCGTGCAGGTTTCCGAAGCCGACCTGCTCGTAAAACGCTTTGGCCCGATCGACATCGGAGACCGGGATCGGTATGAGTTCCAGGCGCATATCGGGCCCTTCCGGCTTTTCAGTCATCAACTCCTCCTTTTTTTGACGCCCGTTGCTCCGTTCTCTGTCCGGTCTACCCCCTAAAGCCATAATGTCTGCTCACTCTTTGTCTGCTTACTCTTTCTCAAATGCCGACTTGGCAACCCTGCGGCGACGTGACCGGTGGGCTGAGGGACCGAGGGTTGCCGCGATTAGCCGCTGAGCGCCGGCTATCTCGACGTCAACCGGGCCACCAAACCAAGCAGCACGAGCTTCTTGCGGCCCGAAATCCACAATGTCATCAAAGCCGCGTTCCAGCAGAAAGTTTTCGATCTCGTCCGGGACAAACAGACTCACGAAAGGTTCGCCCATTTCGGTCGCTATCGCTCCGAAGGTAGTGGTCACCTGGAGAGCCATGTCGTCGAGCACATGGAGGCTGGTTGTAGCTGAGCGCGACCTGACTTCCTGGCACGCACTCCGAAATCGTTCGCAACGTCGCATCGATGGCATCGAGAGTCAGGTACATGGTCACGCCGATCCAAGAGAACACCGCCGTACGAGCGAAGTTGAACCCAGCGCGTGCTAGGCATTCCCGGAGCGTCTGGCGCTCGAAGTCAACGGGAGCAAAGACGAGGTTGTTCGGGACCTCGATACAAAGATCGCGAAGCCGGTCTTGTTTCCAAGACTGCGAAGCGGGATGATCGACCTCGAAGACACGAAGACGGTCCATCAAATCGCTGCGCCTGTAGGCGCAAGAATCCAGGCCTGTTCCGAGGATCACGAATTGGTCAACGCCCCTACTGACCGCTCTCTCGACTAGGTCCTCGGTGAAACGAGATCGAATACACATCCATCGGCAAAAGGCCAGAACTTGCATCCGAGGCAGCCCGGTCCGAAGTCGCTCGGTCAGGGTCCGCCCTTCCTCACCCGCCAGACCGAGAGCAAGATCATCGTCAAAAATCACCGGCCCAGGTTCATCCCGATAGAGGCCACGCGCGACCGCCGTCAGGACAGCGGTGCGGCTTGGTCCCCTGTGCGGCTCGTCCATGGGGCCACGTTAAAGGCCAACTCCCTAACACAGGAGATCTCAGCGCCGCCGATGATTTGCGACCAGATTTCATCGACCACGCCCCGCCCTCGGGCACGCCACCAGGGCCTGAGAGTGCGCGGGACGCACACTGGTCCCTTCTTTGGCATCGAACGCCTGATTGAACGGTTGAGACGTGGGGGATCGTCGTGCGGCGGATCGCTGACGGGCCGCTGGCCGAGCGATGAGCCGTCCTCGACTACGACTCCCGATTGAGAGAGATTGGTGGTGGTTAGGTCACTTGAACCACCTCTGGTAGTTCCCCTGGCAAGCTTTGCTCACCTCGGACGTTCTGACTTGCCCGGTCCAATACGCCGGGACCAGGCTCAATTCAGACCCTGCCGGACGCGACAGGTAGCGACGAAGGCGTACACTCGCAACCAGAGATGCCGAACCGGAAGAAGGTTCCATGAAAAAACTGGCGAAGTTGTCGTGGCGGGCTCGGGGTCGCGCTGGTGGAACTTGCACCGCCGAAGTTGACCACCCTATTCGCGGCTATCGAATCAACCCAAAGTACCGGTCCAATCCTCTCGAGCCATCCGGATCCGAGACGTCATCACCTACGGTGTCCTGGATCTCCTTCGACGGGGACGCCTATTGGGTCCGGCTCTCAGCTGCCCAGGGCTGGCCACGTTCGATTCGGGTGACCCAAAGCGATGTGGACGGAGCGAGGGATTAGAAACTCGGGCGATGGCGTCGGTCATCTGTTCCCAAGGTCAGAAGACACTCGGACGAGGTCCCAGCCCGCCGTGCTGAGGCCCTCTGGCTGGAATCAAACCGAGAGTTCTCAGCGTGCTACTGCTCCGTTCGCTCCGAGAAGACCCACAGCGGGTACCCATGTCGCAGTACATCAAGATGCGTGCTCCACTCTCGGTCGGTCAACAGCTCGATGTCACTGAGGATCACGCTGCTGCCCGAGTCACCGAAACCCCATGAGAACCCCACCAGAGGTACCACTCGTCGTGGCTTCGGTTGCAGCAACCTCGTCGAGGGGCCTTGTTGTCCGGAAGCTGTGCGCCTCCCACTCAAGTGGATTCCGGACCGAACGCGATGGAGCATCGAACAGGGTCGGGCACTGTCCGTACCAGCAGTAAAGCGAGCGAGCGTCGCCGAACAGCCCGAAGGGGTCTAGCTCGAACGGCAAACCGCGAGACTCGTTGTCAGTGGAGCGAACGAGCTGGACCCATCCGAGCATCGAGCGGTAGCCCCGCGCAGGGTACTTGACTGAGCTGGACCGATGCGAGCGTCGTGTCGTTCCGCCGACGTTGCTCTTTTGGGCGGCCGTCATGGGCACGCTAGAGGAATGGCTGGGTCGAAGGGTCAATCAGTGACCCAATCAGGCCAGACTCTCGATCTCGCCCCAACCCCCGCTCCGACGTCACACTGGTCCACATCGCCGCCCTCACGACCAGGGCCGCTTCCAGCAGGGGTCAACACTGAGGAAACGGGATGAGTATCCTGCGAAATACTGGGTGCGTGGCCCGTGGGCTCGAAGTCTGGAGGACGCGATCAAATGACTCTCGCCACCGAGGTGCCTGAGGGGTTGGCAGTTCTTGACGCCGACTCGCATTTTACCGACGTCGAGGACCTTTGGACGAAGCGAGCCCCCGCCGCCTATAAGGACCAGATCCTGCACGTCGAGGAGGTCGACGGGGAGCGCCAGTGGGTCATTGAGGGGACGCCGGTAGGGAAGGCTGGCGGCGGGAGCACCATCGACCGGGACGGAGTGAAGCACCCGTTTCTGGAATCGATGATCGAGTGGGATTTCGAACGGGCCCATATTGCCGCCTGGGACGTTGACGCCCGCCTTGAGGTGCTCGACGACATGGGCATCGAGTATCAGGTCCTTTATCCAAACGCGCTCGGCCTTGGAGGCCAGACTCTCGGCGAAGTGAAGGATCTCGCGCTGCGTCGACTGTGTGTAGAGATCTTCAACGACTCTCGCGCAGAGATCCAGGAGCACACGAACAACCGCTTGTTGCCCATGCCCATTCTTCCCGCTTGGGACGTCGATGAGTGTGTCCGCGAGGCCCAACGAATTGGAGGCCTCGGGCTGCGGGGGATCAACATGACCTCTGACCCCCAGGACCTAGGCGCCCCGGACCTGGCCAACAAAGCCTGGGACCCCCTGTGGGAGGTCTGCGCCGACCTCGAGCTCCCGGTCCACTTTCACATCGGGTCGAGCCTCACCGCCATGAACTTCTACGGTCAGTACTTCTGGGAGTCCCAGGACGAGTTCGTCAAGCCGGCCATCGGCGGATCCATGCTCTTCATCGGGAACGCCCGCGTGGTGATCAACACCGTTTTCTCGGGGCTGTTCGACCGTTTTCCCAAACTGAAGATGGTGTCCGTGGAGAGCGGGATCGGTTGGTTGCCGTTCATCCTGGAGACAATGGACTGGGAACTGCCCGAGAACGCGCCGGTGCAAGCAGCCGCGCTGGAACGCATTCCCTCGGATTACTTCAAGTCGAACTGGTTCGCCACCATGTGGTTCGAGACCGGGCGCGGGCATCTCCAGCAGCTGGTCGACAAGGTCGGCGAGGACAACATCCTCTTCGAGACCGACTTTCCCCACCCGACTGCCCTCTGGCCCAAACCCCTTGAACACGTGCACGAGGCCATGAGCACGCTTCGCCCAGAGTCGCGTCGGAAGATCCTCGGTGAGAACGGGACCAAGCTCTACCGCCTCAACTAGGAGTTCGGGAAAGAGATCATTACTTCGCTCTGGCGCGACTATTGGTGAGCCTGGCCAACGATCTTCCCCTGGGGTGCTCAGCACAGACCGCGTGTGAGGGAGGGTCACCGCGCAGGACTCCGATCCCTGAGTCGCATCTTCGCAGGCACAGCCGTACTCTCTGCGCTTCACCTCGATCGGTCGAGCTCACGAAGAGAACGTACGGTGCTGGTCTCCGAATGACAGCTTGAAGTCTCGCCGAAGAAAGAGGGGAACCATGGTTCGAGGGAGGTCGATCAGGGTGGCAGTGTTGGCGAGCTCAATCGTCATCGCGTCGTTCGTGACATCAGCGACGGCCGGGGCGGCCACACCGGGCGTCGCTGCAAAGTCGATCACCCTCGGACTCATCACCGAGCTCACCGGGCCCGGCGCGGCACCTGGAACCGGCATGGTCCAATCGGCGGAAGCGCGCATCGATCAGCAGAATGCCGAAGGTGGGATCTATGGGCGCAAGATCAAGCTCATCGTGGAGGATGACCAGACGAACCCGGAAGCAGACAAGACGGCCACATCCGCTCTCATCTCCAAAGGGGTGTTCGGTGTGATCGACGACAGCGCTGTCACGTTTGGCGGCTATCAGCTTCTGCAGCAGGCGGGAGTGCCTGTTACCGGGGGTGGGTACGACGGACCCGAGTGGTTCGAGCGGCCGAATACGAACATGTTCAGCATCTCCGGTCCTGCCGATGCCAAGGACCCGCAGTATGACAACGCCGCCGTCTTCGCCAAGGCACATGGCGGAACGAAGTGTGCTTCGTTGGGCTACGGCATCTCACCTTCCTCGCAGGCCTCCGCAAACGGGTTCATGCTGTCTTGCCAAAGGGACGGTCTCCAAAGAACTTTCCTCGACACGTCTGTGCCGTTCGGAACGCTCAACGTCACCTCACTTGTCCTACAGCTCAAAGAAAGCGGCGCAAACATCCTCTGGCTGCCCCTCGACGGAAACACCAATTCCGCCATCATGACCGGCCTGTCTCAGGCCGGCGCCAAGATGAAGGTGATCATCAACGCCACAGGCTACGGGCAGCAGCTACTGGACGACGTCAACGCGGTCCCCGACGCCCAGGGCGCGTGGTTTCTCGCGCAAGGCGTGCCGGTCGAATCGAAGACTTCCGCGACCAAGGCTTTCCAGTCGGCACTGGCCAGGTACGCGCACTACACCGGAGTTCCTGATTTCACTTGGTACGAGGGTTGGGGTGGTGCCGATCTGATGATCAAGGGTCTTGAGCTGGCCGGGAAGAACCCAACCCAGAGCGCGTTTATTGCTGACCTTCACCGGGTCACCGACTACAGCGCCGACGGACTCTTCGGCCCGGTCAACCTTTCGCTCGGCGCCTTCGGCAAGGCACCGAAGACCCTCTGCGAGTATCTCGTCCAGCTCAAAGGCGATGCGTACACTCTTCCGACCCAGGTGTGTGGCGCGCTCCTGCCCAACTCTGACCAGCTCCCCGGGGCATGACGGGGAGTCAGGGGCGATGACCACTCAACCGGAGCGGCGACGACGTGATTCGGACGTCAAAGCTCACCCGAGGCGCCTACCCACGGTTTGGTCAGGCGTCGACGAGCGCCACTGCCTTATGGCCGTGGACCTCGAGGTGCCGGCGCGTCATGAGGAGAGCGGTGATCCCCTCACCCACCGCCGAGCCCAGCTGCTTCGTCGAACCTGAGCGCACGTCGCCTGCTGCGAAGACGCCCGGCATCGACGTCTCCATCGTGGAACTGGTTACCAGGAACCCCCCGCCGTCCCGCTCAATCGCACCATCGAGGAACTCAGTGTTTGGTCGGAGACCGATGAAAATGAATGCGGCGGCGGCTGGGTACCGGTGGGTCTCGCCACTGGTGCGGTCGCGGGCTATGACGGCGGAGAATCGCCCACGCTCGCCCTCCAACGCCTCGATGTCCATGCCAGTATGAATGGTGAACTGGGGATCGGAGCGGACGCGCTCTTGGAGGACAGATGACGCAGACAAGTCGGAGCGGGCGAGCACGCGCACTCGTCCCGCGAACTCGGACAAATGAAGTCCTTCCTCTAAGGCCGAGTTGCCGCCACCGATCACGATGACCTCGTCGGCGCCCCTGTAGAAGGGGCCATCACAGGTAGCGCAGAAATGAACCCCACCCCCGATGAGCTCGTTCTCACCGGGAACGTCGAGACGGCGATACTGCGACCCCGTGGCCACGATCACTGCGGAAGAGCTGAGCTGCTGGCCAGAGGACAGTGACGTCACCAAGTTCTCGCCATCGGTCTCGAGCGTGGCGACCGACACAGCCGAGAGCAACTCCACGCCGTAGCGTCTGGCCTGGACCACGAACCGCTCCGCGAGCTCGGCCCCGGTAATACCGTCTGGGAACCCCGGATAGTTGTCGATCCGGTCGCTGACACCGGCTTGGCCGCCCAGGGCGCTGGCATCGACGACGATGGCATCAATGCCTTCTCGAGCGGCGTAGATGGCAGCCGCCAACCCTGCCGGTCCGCCACCGACGATGACGAGGTCGTAGGCGGATCGTTCAGCCTCGAGGGTGATGCCAATGTGGCTGGCCAAGGTTTCGTCGCTCGGATTCACTTCGTGCGACCCATCGGAGTAAACGACCGTGGGGATGACTTGGCCGCCGTCCTGCAGCGTCTTCAGACGCTCGATAGCCTCTGGGTTCTCGTCGATGTCGACCAGGTCGTAGGGGACCCGATGAGACGCGAGAAACTTCTTCACTCGCTTGCAATGGGGACACCATGGGGCCCCGTAGACAGTGAGATTGGCGCCGTGGGAGGAAGTCATCGCTTGACTCTAAGCGTTGCGAGCCGTGTTCCAGGTAAGCCAATCCACCCCGGTCCCCAACGGGTTTGCTCCGATGAGGTGGACAGGCGGCGAATGACTCAGGGGACCGGTGTTGCCCGCTCAGTCCCTCGCCAGGTTCGTCAGACCGAACCATCTGACGCAAAAAACGATTCACGTCGGCGCACGATGGCACTGAGTGTCTCGTTGTAAGGGGCTTCGAGTCCGAGTTCATGACTCAGAACCACGACCTGTCCGTTGATCACGTCTATCTCTGAACGCCGCCGCGCCAGATGGTCGAGGCGCATCGACGGGCTGGCGTTCGGAATGGTGGCTGCGAACTCGGACACGTAGCGCAGTGGGTCGTCAAAGGAAAACTCGACACCTTTGACGACCCCGAGACGATAGGCCTCGGCCGTGCATCCAAGGGCGACCTTCCAGGCCCCTCGATCCGCCATCAGTTCGCCCACGGTCATGTCGAACGCCGCACACGGAGCGCTGAGTGTCACGTTGCAGAGGAATTTCTCCCAAATCATGACATGCACGTCGTCGAAGGCCCGCACATTGAATCCGGCATCGAGCCAGAGCCGCTCGAGCTCTCGGAGTCGCTCGGTCATCCCGCCGTTCATCTCGCCGATCCGGATGAGCCGCATCCCCTCGTGATGGACGTGGCCCGCCTTGGGTATCGACGAGCCGAATCCTTCGGCGATCCCGATCACGATCTGTGGTTCGGGGATGTGGCGAGCGACCCGCTCACCAGGGCCGAGCCCGTTCTGGAAGGCCATCACTACGTTCCCGGGCTCGAGAAGGGGCGCGATCTGTGCCGCCACGTCGACGACTGCCTCTGCTTTGGTGGCGATCACCCACACGTCGCAGGGCGCAGCGTCCGACGGCGCATGTCCAACATGAATGCCTTTGACGACGAAACTTCCACTGGCGCCGGAGACTCTGAGGCCGGCGCTGGCGATGGCATCGAGGTGCTCGTGCCACACGTCGATGGCCCATACCTCATGCCCCGCCTTGCCCAATCGGCTCGCGTAGACAGAACCCATTGCACCCGTTCCGACGATCGCGACCTTCATGTCTCCTTCTGGTGAGCTCTCCCGGCGGCACCCGAACTCTTGCCACCGGCTACGGAAGTCTTCGCGCTGGCGGATATTAGACGGCACCACACCAAGGGCGATTCGGCTGGACCGTCCATCGAGGTGGCGCACGTGAGCGGACGACCGAGAATGCGCGGACGGGTCACGCCGCCGCGCCAAGGTGACGGACCCTGGCTCGATCCCGCCCTTAGCGCCAAATTACCAGGTGGATGGCCGTGTCGTCATTCTCTCGCCGAAGCTCTCGCGTCGAGGTATGCGGTGAGTTCAACGACGAGATCTTGGGCGTCGACTCGGGCACCGTCGATGAAGCTCGACTTGCGTCGGCGCAGAAACGGAGATCCCAACAAGAACATGCCGGGCGAATCAACCACGCCTCCGTCATGGCGAATCATTCCCTTGCCGTCGAGGACCGTGATGTCGAGCCAGGAGTAGTCCGGTCGAAACCCTGTTGCCCAGATGATGGTCTCGATCTCACCACTGGCAAGATCGAGACCGAGTGGCGGCGAGTCGTCGACGACAGTTGGTGGGAACCGGTGAGGCGGGGGTAGCGAGTCGTCAAGGCCACTCGCGTACGTCCACTCGTCGATGGTGTCAAGGAGCCGCCCAAGCTTGAGGTCGGCGAGCTCGCACTTGTTGCGCAGTGACCCGGAAAACTGGGCCCGCGTCCCGCTAATGCCGGCAAGGCGACCGACCAGCTTCACGCCAACAGTCGCGAGTGCGTTGAGGTCGAAAGTGGCTCGTTCGGGCGTACCGGCCAGCTGCATGGATGGCACGCGCCGAGCGCGGACGATGTCGTCGACTTCGTCGTAGCGTTCATCGAGGACCCCGGCCGCCTCCATCCACCAGTGAATATCACGACCCCGGTAGTCACGCGGCCCTCGCACATGCTCACCTACGGCAAGTGTGACCTGGCGGCCGGAGCGTTGGACCTCGCACGCGATCTGCACTCCAGTCGCCGACGCGCCGACGACAAGTACGCCTCCCTCGCCGAGCTGATCCGGGTTCTTGTACTCAAACGGGGTCAAGGTCGTCACTGACGATGGCACTGCGTTCGCTACTGGCGGCACATGAGGCGCATTGAAGGCCCCTGTGGCCACGACGACTGTCTCGCAATGCCACTCGTCATGGTTTGTGGTCACTCGGTACCCGCCATTGGCCCGTCGCACGGACGAAACCGTCGTCTCGCACTGTACCGGGGCGGCGATCAGTGTCGCGTACGCTGAGACGAAGTCCACGACCTCAGGCATCGTCATGAACCCGTCGGGGTCGCGGCCTCCGTACGAGTAACCAGGAAGGCGGCACTGCCAGTTCGGCGTGAGCAGACGTAGCGAGTCCCACCGCTCAGTCCTCCATGAGTTGGCGACTTCGCGTCGCTCGAGGACTACATGGTCGATCGAGCGATCGGAGAGGCACCTACTCATCGCCAGGCCGCTGTGACCGGCTCCGATCACAACAGTCGTAGTTCGCATAGAGCGGTCCTACTGCTCCGAACAAAGTCTGGTCAGCGAACTTGGACGCTCACGTTTGTCGGGTTCGTGATGATGTCGTACACGGCCGAGCGCTTCTGCGATTGTGCGACGAGCGCCTTGATGTCGTCCGGCGACGCGTCTGCGTCGATGTCGTAGGTCACCTTTACATCGCTGAAGCCATTACGGACATCGCTGTCAACGCCGAGGATGCCACGAACATCCATTCCACCTTCGATCGTCGCCGAGACACTTCGTAGCTGGATCTCGCGATTCTGCGCCACCGCGGCAACGCCGGCGGTAAGGCAGCTGGCGAGCGCGACGAGGACGTATTCGACAGGGGTCGCACCGTTGTCTTCAGAGGCGAAGATCTCTGGGTGATCGGCGTCAAAGTCGTATCGAGTTCGGTGGCTCTGCTCCTCGCCAAGACCGAAGAAACCCTCGACCGTTGACCGGCTGTGGGTTCCGTTCTGCCACTCACAGGTTGCCCGCCACTGGAACTGCGCCGCTTGCGGTGCTGCGGTGAGCGCTTCTCGGGCACCCAAGAGGGCCTCGACGTTGACGCCGTTGTTGACTGGTGTTTCCGTAGCTGTCATTTGGATTGCTCCTTCTCTTTTCCACGCGGGGGGAGTCCCCGTCGGGGTGACAACACCTGGTCGGGTGACGTGCTCGGTGCGTGCAGCAAAACGAGAGAGGCGCCCGCAGGCACGAATGCACGTTGCGCTCCGACCCGAACGAACCCGACGAGGGCCATCCCTGGCGTCTCTCTACTCATGCTCGGGGCCGAGAGGCCGGCCGAACGTGACGGCGGACAGAACTGGTGGCGGCGTCGTTGCGCCAAATTGAGAGTCTGGGCCCACGCCCAGTGCGTCGTTGACGGTCGCGAAGGCGAGTCGGAGTGCAACGAAGGTCGTGATGGCGAAGATCTGAGCCTCGTCGAAGCCGACGTCCCGCAGTCGCTGGACGTCGCGGGCCTCGATGGCGTTCGGATCGGTTGCCACTGCTCGAGCCCAATGGGCCAGCGCCTGTTCGACGGGGTCCAGATCGTCGTCTGAACCCCGAATGACTGCACCCGCGACCTCCGGGCTCGTCTCCACCGCGAGCTTCTTGCCCCACGCCAGGGAGCAATAGGAGTCACCCAGCGTTGATGCAGCCGCCGTCACGAGGACAGCCCGCTGTCGATGCGTGAGCGAGCCGGCGAGAGTCGCTTGACCCATGAGGTCGGACAAACCTTCGAGCGTGGTTGGCATGTAGGCCCACAGTCGTGAAACGTTCATCACGAAGCCGCCGCCCTCTAAGTCGTTCTCGAACAGGCGTTGGGCCTCAGGCGTATGGCCTGGGTCTCTGAGAAAACCTGTGCGCAACACACCGGCCTGGACCGTTGAAGTCTGGTTGCCACGGGGGATCTGCCGGGTCGGCTTCTTGGCGACGTAGCCCACAACCTCCACGCGCGCTCGAAGGGGAAGACCGGCGCGGACTCTCTCGCGGGCCAACTCCGCTGCCGCCTGCAAGAACGCCGCCTCACCGACCGCCTCCATAGCCTCGAAAGCCGGACCGGTCGAGGCGATGGCTCGTGCGAACAGGTCTGGATCGGGGAACTCGAACACGAAGGGGATGTCGATGCGCTCCACGTCAGTGAAGCCAGCGTCCTGCAGCAAGGTTTCGCCCGCGCCAGGCCGGCCGAGGGCGACCATAGCGGCTTGGTTTTCCACCTTTGGGGTTGCCGCGAGAGAGAAGGGCGCCAGCGCCCATGCGCCGGGAGAGGCCTTGATGTGACCCCAGACCGTGAGCCCCATCCGGCCACCGGGGACCAGGACGCGGTAGACCTCGGTGATCGCTTCAGGGGTGGTACCCCAGATGCCCCGGAAGCTGGTGACGACGTCGAAAGCACCGTCGTCCCAAGGCAAGGCGCGCATGTCTCCAACGCGCAGGTCGGCGTCTGGGTTGCGGTCCCGGGCGACTGCGACCAGGCGCTCCGACGCGTCAATACCCGCGCACAGGGCTCCACGCAGGCTGGCCAACTCGAGCGCGAGACCTGACCCGCAGGCGACGTCCAACAGCGTGTCGCCGGCGCCCACACCAAGTCGGTGGTGCAGCGCGACGTACTCCCGACAGTTGGTGGGCTCGCAGATGCTGGAAAAGTCCACGGCCCGCCGCCCCCAGCCCTCGTCGACGCAGCGCCAGCTTTCGTCGAGCCCGGTCGACACCGCTGGATCCCCGGTCATCCTGGTGACCTCGAGAGGGCCCGGCCAGGGATCACCGGGAGCTCGGATAGGCCGCGCAGCACGAGGCCGTCGCCGTGCTCCCAGCGCAAGTCCGAGAGAGGTACCGCAAGCGAGAGTTCGGGGAACCTGCGCAGGAGCGACTCGAGGGCCAGGTGGCCCTCCATGCGTGCCAGCGGAGCACCGAGACAGTGGTGAATGCCGTGCCCGAAGGCCAGATGACGGGCCTCCTCCCTTTCGAGGTCCAGGGTTTCGGGGCAGGCGTAGCGGTCTGGGTCCCGGTTCGCTGCGGCGAGGCAGATAATGACCTGCTCACCGGCGGGAATCGTCACGCCTCCGAGCGTCGTCGGCGCAGCGGCATAACGAAAAGTCGAGTGGGGGACAGGTGCGTCGTAGCGAAGGAACTCCTCGACGGCCTTGGGAATCCTCGCAGGATCGGTGCGGAGCTGGGCAAGCTGAGCCGGGTTGCGGAACAGGGCGACGAGGCTGTTGCCGATGAGGCTGGCTGTCGTGTCGTGTCCGGCGACGATCAGCTGAAAGATCGTGGAGAGCAGCTCTTGTGTGTCGAGGGACTCCTTTCCGTCGCGCGCACTGATCAGGTCGGAGACGAGATCGTCGTCAGGCTCAATCCGCTTGGCTTCGACAAGCGTTTCCAACATGGCAACGACCGAGTCGGATGCTTTTTTGGCTGCCGCATACTCGTCCGGAGTCGATGTGGCGACGAGCATATTGGTGAACCCCTCACCGAGAGATGCCCGGTTGCGTTCGGGAACGCCGAGGAGCTCGCAGATGACCGTGAAGGGCAGTGGGAAGGCGAAGGCTGCGACCAGATCGACCCGGCTATCGGGTCCCTGACGAGCGACGCGGTCGAGGAGGTCGTCGGTGATGGTCTGAATGCGGGGACGCAACGCTTCCACGCGCCGCGTTGAAAAGGCGGCTGAGACGAGTCGCCGCAGGCGGGTGTGGTCGGGAGGGTCGACTGTGAGCATGTGCCGGGCGAAGGCTGGTCCGGGTAGACCTTCGGCCACGACGCCCGAGCCCGTTGCCAGTGCCGCGTGCATGTCCTTGGAGAGCCGCGGCTCGCTGAGGGCGGCCCGGGCTTCCTCGTAGCGGACCACGAGCCAAGCGCCATGCCCGTCGGCCAAGGTCACCGAATGCACCGCTCCGAGCTGGCGGACCTCTTCGAACACCGGGAACGGATCGTCGAGATCGTACGATCCCCACGCGCCCAGTGCGTCCGTGATCGTCATCTGTCACCTCCGCGTCGGGGAACCAAATCTCGGTCCAATCCCCGCTGTCGAGTTACTGGGCGCCGAGGTGGTTGCGGCAACCCCCTTTGTAGTTCCCCAGGTTGCCTCTGTCGACCTCCATCGGTGAACGCCTGGCTGGAGAGCGTGATAGCGCATGGGCCCGACATGGGTTGAATCATATAAACCCGATGTGATTGATTCCATTTCGGCTGGAAAGATGGGGTTTGGACACCTGGCTTGGATTAGTATCCAATACGAGTGACCAACAGTCAAGGGAGAGGCTTCGTGCTGATTTCGGGCACAACCGGCTTCGGTAAGAAGAGCTAGATGGCCCGCGCCTGGCAGGACAGTGATGTCTCGGAGGCGCGGCGACAGGCGACCGTCGCTCTGATGGATGCGGCCGAGCAGTTGCTCTACGAGGTCGGATATGCAGGCGTCACGACCCGCCGGGTGGCAGAGGTGGCCGGTGTCAAACACGGGCTGGTGCATTACTACTTCGGGTCGATGGAAGAACTCTTGACCCAGACGCTCGAGCGCTTCGTCGACCAACTGGCCGAGCTGCTCGAGGCTCTGTATGCCGACCCGAATCTCACCTTTGCCCAGAAGTGGGAACTTGGAGCGCAGTTCTGGGCCAATGAACCGACTTCACGATTTCCGAAGATCATGTTGGAACTCTTGGCCATGGGCTGGAACATGCCCTCCTTGCAACCTCGGCTCGTCAAGGAGGTCCACGCGCGATTCCGCGCCATCTTTGAGCAGTACTTCGGTCAGGCTATGCGTGAGTATGAGCTCGACGAAGACCAGTATCCCCTGACAGTGATCGTGGCTGCTGTAACGAGCTTCCAACTGGGGCTGATTGTCGAGAGCCTCTCCGGTGTTCATCACGGACACGATGAACTGCTGGCCTGGATCCAGAAGTGGCTCGATGAACTCGAAGGCGCCCGGCTCGATCGTTTGCACTCGGCCGGAACGACGCACGAGTAGATCGGCGGCCAAAGGTCGTAATCCCACCGGTCGGTCAAGTCGGGCTGTCGAGAACGCCTTCACGGCGGCTGTCATACTTCCGGCGTGACGGTGGCGCTGAAAGGCCCCCCCGACCCCGACGCCCCGCGGACCGGTCCGAGCATCTCCTACATCCCGGCCCTCGACGGAATACGGGGCGTGGCCATGATCGTCATAATGGGCTACCACGGTGGGGTCTTCCTTACCTCAGGAGGCTTCTACTCCCTCGACACGTTCTTTGCCCTGTCCGGCTTCCTGATCACGTCGCTTCTCATCACTGAGTGGCGCCGGACGACGTCGGTGCGCCTCAGAGCGTTCTGGGCCCGACGTGCGAGGCGGCTCCTCCCGGCCCTGCTGGTCATGTTGCTGGGGGTGGCGATTTTCGCCGCTTTCCTGTTCCCCCAGGGAACGTACCCGGGCCTGCGAGGCGACGCGTTGGCATCGCTCTTCTATTACGCCAACTGGCACTTCATCGTCACCGGTTCCAACTACTTCAACCAGACCGGCTTCACCTCACCGTTGAACCACATGTGGTCACTGGCGGTCGAGGAGCAGTTCTACTTGGTGTGGCCCCTGGTGGTGCTGGCCGTGTTCAAGTTCTCGCGAAGTCTGCGTGTGCTGCTGATCGTCTGTCTGGCCGGGGCATTCGCCTCCGCGGTCGAAATGGCCATCCTCTACTCCGGCGCCGACGTGAACCGGGTGTACTACGGCACCGACACGCGCGCTCAGTCCTTGCTGATCGGCGCGGCCTTGGCGGTCTCGCTGTCGCTGTGGGGTGACCGCCGCCGGCGCGTCGGGACCATGCCGCGGCTGGACGATCCCGTCCGCCGCCTCGGCGGAGACCCGGCTTGGGCGGCGCAGACGGCGCTCGGGCGCGGACTCGTACTGGCGGTCGGAGTTCTCGGTGTGGCCGCCAGCGTCGCCCTGTGGACCAAGGTCTCCTACAACGAGGCGTTCGCCTTTCAGGGGGGCTTCTTGCTGGCTGCCTTGGCGACGACGGCAGTCCTTTTCAGCGTCGTTTGTTTCCAGCGTTCCCTGCTGGCGCGGTGCCTCTCGGTGGGGCCACTGCGCTATGTAGGACGCATTTCCTACGGCATGTACCTCTGGCACTTCCCGCTGTTCATCTATGTCGATAACGCCCGAACCGGCCTCACCGGGTATTCATTGTTCGCCCTCCGTGCGATCGCGACAGTGGCAATAGCCACCGTCTCCTTCTACGTGGTCGAACGCCCTATCCGACAGGGCAACCTCTTGCGGGGCTGGAGACCGTGGTTGGTGACACCGGTCGCAGTGGGAGCGACCGTCGTGGCCTTCGCTGCGGCAACTGTCGTCCCTGCCACGTCGCTGCCCACGACGGCGGCACCAACCACCACGGGCGTCGGCCCTTTGTCGGGACCACGCGTCAAGGTGCTCCTGGTGGGCGATTCAACTGCGCTCACCCTCGGTATCGGACTCGGCGCAGACGCCAAGGCCTATGACATCGACGAGTACGACGGGGGGACCCTGGGTTGTGGCGTTACCTCCGGACTCGAGTACCAACTCAAGGGGATCGACGCGCCGATGGAATCACCGTGTACCGGGAGCCGATCGGCCGAGCAATGGCCGGAGATCTGGCGCGGACTCATTGCCAAGTTCCAGCCGAACGTCGTTCTGATCCTGGCCGGAAGATGGGAGGTGACCAACCGCACCTACGAGGGTCGCTGGACCAACATTTTGAGCCCAAGCTATGCCGCTTATGTGAAGGCTCAGCTCACGCATGCGGTGGACGTTGCGAGCTCGGGCGGTGCACGCGTGGTCCTGTTGACTGCTCCGTGCTATGACACAGGGGAGCAACCCGACGGCCAACCCTGGCCGGAGGATTCTCCGCGACGCCTGGCCGTCTACAACAAGCTTGTCCGGGACGTGGCGGCGACCACCCCTTCCACATCAGTGATCAATTTCAACGCCTTGGCCTGTCCCGGTGGCCAATATGAGGAATACCAAGACGGTACGCAGATCCGCTATGACGGGGTCCACTTCACGTTCGGCGGCGGAATCGTGTTCCAATCGAGGATCTGGCCGACCGTCTTGGCGCTGGGTCGTACACAGATGGCAACAAGACACTCCGATCGCCACCGCAATCTCGTTCGTAGACGAACCCAGCGTTCTCTCAGTTCGACGGGCTCTCGGCAAGAGCTCACGAGCTCAACAAGGGATCACTCGGTTCATGCCGATTTCGCATTCGGGACGGATTGGCCGTTGGCCTTCAGAGTCACCTCGACGTTGCCACGGGTTGCGTTGGAGTACGGGCACACCTCGTGCGCTGCGGCCACGATCGATACCGCACGCGAGGGATCGTCTATTCCTGGGAGCGAGACGTCGAGTCCCACGGCCACATTGAATCCGCGGTGTTCCGTGGTAATGAGGCTCACTTCTGAATCGATCGCGACGGCCCCGAGGTCCACTCGCTCGCGCCGCCCGACAACGCCGAGCGCCCCCTCAAAGCACGCGGCATAGCCCACCGCGAAGAGTTGCTCCGGGTTCGTGCCGCCACCGTCGCCACCCATCTCGACGGGAGTGCGAAGCTGGAGGTCCAACGCACCGTCGGAGGTCACGCCGTGACCCTGGTCTCTGCCGCCCGTGACATGGGCTCGCGCCGTGTACAGCGATTTCGGCACTTGTGACTCCTCTCAAGTGGTCGGTTCAGACGTCCAGCGAATAGACCAGATTGACGACTGCTCGGTAGTACTCAGGACCGAGCGTGTCTCCTGCGTAGCAGATGAAAACCAGAGGCAAGTTGTCCGGATCCCGCCCCAAGACGAGTTCTGATGCGCCTTCGGTGACGGGCCGACGAGAGGTGAAGAGGTCGCGGTTCCGCAGGAAGGACTCTATGCGGTCGAGCTCGTCGATGGATCCGACGTTGAAGGTGATCGACCGGAGGCCCAGCGACTGCTGGCCATGGCGAATCTGATGGATGCCCCGCGATTCACGCAGGATGAGCACGATCGACGCGGGAGATGTCTCGCCGAGCACCGCGACGGCGTCCTCGCGCTCGATCACACCGAACGGCCCGAGCTCCTGGTAGAAAGCGACCGACCGATCGAGATCGGCTACGGCCACCAGTGAGGAACGAATGGCCCACGGCCGTGCGACATGGTCGGTCGGCATGGTGCTTCCTCCCGTGGGTCCTCGAGGACTCTTCAACCGGCGAATGATCTTTGGTCGTCAGGGTATCTGCTACGGCTCACCGCCGATCCGCTCGAGATTTCTCTCCATGGCGGAAATGTGCCGGTAGGTGCGTTGCCGGTCTGGTCCGGGTTCACGTTCCGTCAGCCTCGCCAGGCCCTGGTTCGCCGGTCGCGGTGGGGGGCCGGTCGCCGGTTGCCGCCCGTTTCTCAACGAAGGCGTCTTGATCACGGAGTACGGCCTCCTGCGCCGCGTACGTGATGCCCTCGGGGCGGGGTCCCTCCCAGTCGAGGTACCAGTGCCGACTCAGGCTCGCGAGCCACGAGCCGTCAGCAGGAGTCAGGCCAAACCGCGAAATTGCTCTTTGGCGGCCGATCTGGTCGGAATAGAGCAGCTCCACCGTGACCGGCTGGCGGTTCTCGATCTCGTCAGCGACCCGCACTCGCATCTCATCGTATGGGTTTCGCAGCGCTCCTTGCCACATGCCGATGTCCCCTCCCGGCACGTAGAGGTCGCGCGCCTGAAGGCGAAACTCCTCCAACGGAGCGTGCGTCGGATAGTCACGGTTTGCACCCGCACCCGGCCGCACCGCCCAACCCTGACAGACGGCCATTCCGCTGCCGACGTTTCTGAGGCTGATGGCCAGATACACGATGCCGTCGACGTGCTCAACCGCCGCACGGCCACCTGGGGCGTGCACCCAATGGTCGCCGAGGAACATGATCTTCTGCGTGGGATCCTCCAGGCGGGAGGGGGTAAGGACGGGCCTGCGTTGCTCTTGCAGTGCTGCCTCGGCGATGCGCGCCGAGCGGTTGGAAGATCGGACCGCGGCAAAGGTCGCGATGCCCAAAACCAGCGTGCCGGCCGCCGTTGCCAGTGACGCAATCGTGGTCCAATCAAGCACAAGGAGAACCATCAGCCGTCAGTCTGGCAGTCCGGCTCGTGCCACTGCTCGGCTTCGACGAGGCGCACCTCGAGCTCCAGCGCCGGCGACGCCGTCGGCGCGCCATCGAAACCCGTCAGGCCGCAGGTGTCATTTGGTACGTCAGCGTGTTGCCACCGCTGGTAAACGTCAACGAAAGGTTCTTCCCGGTGCAGCTGTACGAGCCCTGCTCGGACGACGACGTGACCGGCCTGGTGACACAGGTCGCCGTGCCATTGGACTTGGCTGAGCCGTACCGGAGGGTCGTGCGTCGGATACGGGGCAACTTCCCTCGGGGGCGGGCGGCCTTGCACTTGCTGTCAGGTGCTCCCGACACCGTGTCACGTCGCTCGCGTGACGTTGGAGGCCGGGGGGCTGGAGTGTCGGCGGAAACTTTGCCATGCTGTCGCCGCTCCGTCTCCGATTCGACGAAAATGCCGGGGAGACCCATGACTGGTGATGGACAGAACTTGCAGCGACACCCGCAGCCCGACACACGAGGAGGACGGCGTAACCGGCGCGGACTCGGGGCTCGGTCGGGTGGTCCCGGTGAGGCTGGCGGCAGTGACGCCTGTTCTTTCGAATTCTGATGATCGACCTTGGTCTCAGAGGCAAGCGAGCGGTCGTCTCTGGCGCCGGTTACATCCCAACCCGCGCCGGACACGGCCGCTTCACCGCCCTGACGTTGGCCGAGGCCGGCGCGTCCGTCGCCTGCGTCGACATCGACCCCGGCCGGGCCTGCGATGTCGTAGACGAGATCGAGCGTACCGGTGGAGTCGCCTTCCCGGTGATCGCTGACATGACCGACCGTGCACAGGTGCGACGGGCTCTCGGTGAGGTTGTGGATCGCCTTGGGGGGATCGACGTCTGTGTTGACATCATCGGCGGGGCCAGGTGGAATGCCGTCGAGGAGTTCGGTGACGACGATTGGAACTGGACGATCCAGAACAATCTCACCCAGGTGTTCTACCTCTTCCAGGAAGTCGGACGACGCATGATCGAGCAGGGGACCGGCGGCTCGATGGTGGCGGTCGCGTCCGTCGACGGTATCGCGGCGGCGGGCTTCCACGTGGCGTATGGCGCGGCCAAGGCGGGCGTCATCTCACTCACGAAGACCTTTGCCGACGAGCTCGGGCGGTACGGCATTCGAGTCAACTCCGTTGCCCCAGGGAATGTCGACTCTGGCAATGAGGAGATGCCGGAGATGGAGTGGGGGACCAATCCGGTCAATCCACTGGCGCCGCCCCGGGCTCATGACGTCGCCAACGCCGCACTGTTCCTGTCGTCTGTGCTGGCATCACGAATCACCGGACAGACTTTGGTTGTCGACGGAGGTACCACGGTCCGCTCCCTTTGGGGCATGACTGCCGACATCGTCCCGTACTTTCGACAGATCTGAGCCGAAGACGAGCGGTGGACCGCTCGGGCTTGTCCTGTCGGATCACGCCTGCCAAACTCGCACCCCGCCTCGGCTCAGGTGAATCGGAATAACCCGGAAACGAGGATCGGCCGCGCGCAACACATCAAGCATCCGCCGCTTCACGCTCATGTCGGGACCGCACAGGATGGTGATGCTCCCGCCGTTGCCACCGGCGCCGTTGAGCTTCCATCCCAACGCGCCATGGGCTGCCGCAATCTCCATGGCCAACTGCGCCTCCTTGCCCACCAGGCTTGCATGAAGGTTCCCTTGGACCTCCGTGTTCTGGGTCAACGCTTTGCCCAGCGCCACAAGATCCGACGTCAGTACGGCGTCTCTCGCCAGCTCCGCCGTGCGGCGCAGCATCTCGAGATGGAGCGAGCTCTCGCCCTCGTGTTGCAGGCGGGTGATAACGCGGTCATGGACTTCCGACGACACGTGCCCCCTCCCCAGGAACAACAGCACCAAGCGCCGGTTCAGCTCCCACCAGACCGTGTCGGACACCGTCAGTTGCGATACCGACGCACGCGGATATGCGGGCATTTCGATGAAGTTGATGCCGCCGAATGCTGCACACAGCTGGTCCTGGACGCCGGACTCGAACCCGAGACGATCGACTTCGATGCGATGGGCCATCGATGCGATCTGGTGCGGCGTCAGGCGCCCGGCGCTGAGCGAGTCGAGGGCTCCGACCAGTGCAACCGTGACTGATGCCGAGGTGCCCGTCGAGGCACCTACCGGAGCCTCCGAGAAGACGCTGATCTCGATCGAGACGTCGTCGGGAACGCCGACCTCGTCGATGGTCGCCTCGAGCAGTGGGTGACGATCGGGCCGGGCGCCCGGGCTGAGCACGTACCGCTCGCCATAGTTCTCGGCGTTGACGATGATTCGCTCCGGCAGCGCTCCGAGGGGGTGAATCCGGAGCTGTACCTCGACGCATGGGTGGACGCCGATGTTGAACACCTTGCCGTGGCCGGCGAACCAGGTGTCGGTCCATCCGCCGTTGTCGCAGATCCTGATCGGAGCCACCGCATTGACGATTCGCAAGAGAGTCTCGTGCTGGTCCACCGAGCTCATCATGCCCCGAGCCGCGGTGCCATCAGTCGTCGAGCACCCGCGATTCGCTCTTCCCTCGGACTTGGTATATCCATTGCCCAATGGCGATTCACCCTGAATCGGAGAGGGCGAAGCTCCACAAAGAGGTCCTCGAACGTGGCGAGCATTTGTTCCAGCAACTGGGGACTCGCAACATGCCAACGCCCGATGGCCACCTCGTGATCGAGATGGACATCCGTCCTGAGTTCTCCAATATACGTGGGGCACTCCAGGGCGGACTGATCGCGGTGCTGATCGATCTCTGCGCTGGGCGTCTGGCCTATGAGTCCTGCGACCACGGCAATGGATTTACCACCGCGACGTCGGACCTGAACGTTCATTTCCTGTCCCCGGTGACCGTCGGGCCGGCCCGCGCGGAAGCCTGGATAGTGCGGCAGGGGCGAACGAACATTGTGCTGCAGGTAGAAGTGAGGGACGTCGGTCGCGACGACACGTTGGCTGCCATCTCGACCATCGCCTTCACGGTACTGACCCCTGGCACTGAGCGGTGCTTCACCTCCAGAGGGGATCGAGGTCGACGACCAACGGCTGCGCCATCAACGCTTGTACGTACGTCCATCTGACGTGGCTTCTCTTCAATGAGGTCGAGCGTCGCGCGGACCTCATCGGTCATAAAGCGGCTCAGCGGAGTCAAGCTATGCCGATCGTCATGAGCGAAGCGGTGGTGCGGCATGCGATGTGGTGCATAGAGGTGGAGCTGGTCACGCGCTCTGGTGACCGCAACGTAAAAGAGTCGCCGCTCCTCTTCGAGCCCTTCGGGCGTGCTCAGCGCCATGTCAATGGGAACGGCGCCATCGACGACGTGGGGCACGTGGACGATTGACCACTCGAGGCCCTCGGCCGAGTGGATGGTGGAGATCACCAAGTAGTCCTCATCGAGGTGGGGTGGCCCCGCGAGATCGCCACTCGAGACGGGCGGATCCAAAGTCAGATCGGCCAACCAGGTCGGGAGGTCGTCAACCATCGAGGCGATGTCGACGAGACGTTCGAGGTCCTTCACCCGAGCGAGACCGTCGTCGTATCGGCTTTCGAGGAGCGGCCGGATGGCCTTCAGAACCGATCCGGCCCGACCCCCCGGGGTCCGCTCGCCCCTGGCGTCGAGGAGCCCTGAGAACGTGGTGGAGATCTCACTCCTGGTATTCGGTGGCGCGGCGGCCGCCATTTCCGGCCACCGGGACAACGCGTCTGCCTCGGACGGCCGGACTGCCTCGAGCAGAGCCTTCGCCCTCGTCGGCCCAATGTTGCGGTGCAGACGGAAGATCCGGTACCAGGCGACCTCATCATGGGAGTTGTCGAGCAGCCGGGCGGCGGACACGAAGTCCTTGACATGAGCTGCCTCGAGGAAGCGGAGGCCGCCATACTTCCGATACGGGACCTTCCGCACCGCGAGCTCAACTTCGACCAGGTCGCTGTGATGACCGGCACGCACGAGCACCGCTTGTTGGCGAAGCTGGACGCCGGCTTCGTAGGCTCGAAGAACTCGATCGACGATCGCCCGCGCTTCCGAAGCTGCGTCGTAGCAGCGATTCAAGCTCGGCCTTGGCCCCACGCCCCGATCGCTGTGAAGATGAAGTCTTGGGGCTCCTTCGGAGGCAGGACGCAATGCGTTCGCGACGTCCAAGACGCCCGGTCTCGATCGGAAGTTTCGCTCGAGTTGGATGGTCACCGCGTTCGGATAGCAACCGACCAGTTGGCGCAAGTGGCGAGGATCTGACCCCCGGAACCCGTAAATGGCTTGGGCCTCGTCGCCGACAACGGTGAGACCCGTTCCCTCAGGGGCGAGGACCCTGACGATGTCGACCTGCAGGCTGTTCACGTCTTGATACTCGTCGACGAGCACGTAGCGAAAGTGTTCCGCCAGGTGCGGACCGAGCTCGTCGTGACTCAGAAGCGCTCGCCAATACAGGAGGAGATCGTCGAAATCCAATAACGCAGAGCGGCGCTTGTGAGCGGTGAAATCCCGGAACAGCTCAGCAATCAACTCGAGGTGGGGTTCACACCAGGGGTACTCCGAGGGCACCACTTCACGGAGTGTCCGTTCGGTGTTGATACACCGGGAGTAGATGTCGACCAGAGTGGAGGGTCTCGGAAACCTCGTGGATGTTCCCGTCAGCGCGTGATCGTTTCGTAACAGGTCCATCAGGTCGCAGGACCCCGCCGGATCCAGGACACCGAACCCCTTGGGCAGGTTGAGCACCTCGGAATAGGCGGCCACGTAGCGGTGGGCCACAGCGTGGAAGGTTCCGCCCTGGTGCCGCACCCCTCCACGGAGACCCACCAGGTCACGAGCCCGGTTCAACATCTCGTCGGCCGCTCGACGGGCGAACGTGAGGAGCAGGATCCGATCCGGCGGCACTCCTCGGTCGAGGAGACATGCCACACGCGAGGTCAGCGCCCGTGTCTTACCCGTCCCCGCGCCCGCCATGACGACCAGTGGTGAGTCGCCGTGGGTCGCAACCGCCAGCTGAGCTTCGTCAAGCCCCTCGTCCCACGCCAATTGGAAAGCGAACATGTGTTCGTAGCCTAGCTACTTTGCCGCGCTTGGCCTGCGGAGGGTCGCTGCCGGGCCGTGGTTTGTGACGATGCCTTCGAGTCAGGACTCCATGTCCTGCCCAGGGGAGGGAAGCGGACGCCGCCAGCGCCCACCGAGTGGTGGTGACGGGGACATCTCGCCCGGGCGAGGTGGTGAAGCCGCAACCTGGTCTCCACGCTGACGCCGGCGAGCACCGCTCCATTTCAGACCCGCACCGTGGTGTTCGACCATGCAATCGCAAACGGTTTCGACGGAACGATGGTCGTGGAATGGCTCACGTCAGCGGTGGTGCCGACGCAGGCCGGGCGTGGCTGACGGACCACATGCAGATGATCCGCACGCATTTTTCGACGTCGGCGTGAGCGCCTTGGCGATCGGCGTCAAGCCGATCAGGTCGGAGTCTTCGTCAGGCTTTTTGCGAAACGACGGCGACCGTGTCGCGATCGCCAACTCCAGCCGGCGCTCGGAACCAAGCGTCATGCGATGGAAGTCGTGCAACCAGCTCCATGAGATTGCCTTGGGCGGATAGAGTCGGGGGTGATCTCGATGAGTGATGTCAAAAGCCGACTGAGCGAGACGACCACATTCCGAATGTGGTGCAAAGCGGTCCGGTCCGCAATCAATCCTTTGGTCAGTCACGTCGCCATGTCGAGTTGAACAGCAGTGTCCGACGAGGAGCCGCGGATGAAGTCGGTGCAGGGCGCCAACGGCGAGGAGGAGTCCGACAGCCCTTCGATCGCAGCGGGGACCGAGCCAAACGCTGGGGAGGAGCCCGACGCCCGATTCACCTATGCCAACGAACGCACTTTCCTCGCATGGAACCGCACTGCCCTCGCGCTCATTGCGACAGGCGTCGCCGCAACGCAGCTCTTGCCCAAGCTCCAGGTGGAGTGGGGCCGCCGGCTCTTGGGGCTCCCGCTCATTGCTCTGGGGGCCGCCGTCGCGGCGGAAAGTTTTCGGCAGTGGCGGGCCAACGAGCGCGCCATGCGGCGAGGTGAGCCCCTTCCTCGTTCATGGATGCCCTTCATCCTCACTCTGGGCATCGTGGCGATCGGCGCGCTCGCCGTCGCGCTTGCCGCCCTGGGGAGCCCTTAAGTCAGGATGGCAAGCGACCCCATGCCGACAGACAGAGGACTCGCCGGTGAACGCACGGCACTTGCCTGGAACCGCTCGGGTCTCGCGATCGTGGTCTGCGTCGCGGTGGTCCTGCGTCACCTTTGGCCACTGCACGGGGTCGACGAGGCTCTCGCCCTCGGCCTCACCGCCGCCGCCGGGGTTGTGTGGGTCGTGGTCCTTTTGATCCTCACGCACTCGAGAGCCAGTCGCGGCGAGTACGTGCACACAGGGGCGCGCGTTTTCGGACTGATGACAGCGGGCACCATCATCCTGGCGGTCGCTGGCTTCGTATTGGCCTTCGTTGCCGCACCCTGAAGCGCAAATCATCGGAGGGCCGGGGCGACCTACCAGAGAGAATGTGAGATGACTGGCGTGCGGACCTATCGCGTCGTGCAGTGGACCACCGGCAACGTCGGGAGCCGTACGGCGCTGGCCGTGTTGGCCAACCCCGCCTATGAGCTCGTTGGCTGCTACGCCTGGAGCCCCGACAAGGTCGGTTGTGACGTCGGCGAGCTCGTTGGGACAGAGCCAACCGGAGTGATCGCGACCCACGACGCCGATGCCTTGCTTGCTCTGAAACCTGACTGCGTCGTGTACAACCCGAAGTGGCTCGACGTCAGCGAGCTGGTACGGATCCTCGAAGCAGGCGTGAACGTGGTCGCCACGGCGGCATTTATCACCGGCCACTGGCTGGGGGAGGGGCGCCAGCGCCTGGTGGACGCCTGCGAGCGGGGTGGCAGCTCGCTGTTTGGTTCGGGCATGAACCCCGGGCTGGCCAACCTCCTCGGAATCGTGGTGGCCGGAGTGTGTGTCCGCATCGACTCAGTGCGCATCCTCGAGTCCGTCGACTCCACTGGCTACGACTCGCCCGAGACCGAACGGCTCGTGGGCTTCGGTTGCCCGATCAATGACCCTGGCCTACCGGGCATGGTGGCCGACGGTACGGCGGTGTTCGGCGATGCCGTTCACCTCATGGGCGACGCCCTCCGGCTCGAGCTCACCTCTGTCCGCTGCGAGGCGTCGTTTGCGGAGACCACCGAACGACTCGTGATGGACTCGTGGTCGATCGAGCCTGGTTGCGTCGCCGGCATCCAAGCAAGCTGGCAGGGCTGGGTGGACGACCGCAAGGTGATCTCCCTCGACGTGCGATGGCGCAAGGGCCAGACTCTCGAGCCCGACTGGCCGGTCGAGCACGGCTACGTGGTCGACGTCCAGGGAATGCCCTCCGTGCGCACCAAGCTCGAGGTCTTTCCTCCGCCTGACTTCGCGGCGTCCTCGTTCAAGGACTACATGGTGCTCGGCATGATCATGACCGGACTGCCGGCGGTGAACGCGATCCCATCGGTCTGCGCCGCGAGGCCGGGGATCGTCACCTATCTGGACATCGCAGTTCCAGCACCGACGGGTTGGTTCCTCCCTCGAAGAGGCTCAATGTGAGCAGGAGACGGGCTCCGCTTCGGGTTCACGGCGGTCCCCTGCGCTTTCCGCCGCATCGTCCGCTCCCGAGAATGGTCCTGGTAGGGGCCGTAGCCGTCGCCGAAAGGTGCCGGGAAGTTTCTGAGACACATTCATTCGTAAAGTACGGTCATGATGAGTTCGGTGGCCGATCCCTACGGAAGCGACATCTACACCGAGCCGTCGGGTGACCCCGACACACTGTCGAATCTCGGTCCTCTCGGTCCCATGGCGGGGACGTGGGAGGGAGCGAGAGGCTCCGACCAGCATCCGGTGGCCGAGGGAACACAGCACGACGTCTTCGTCGAGCATTACGACCTCCAACCGATCGACTTCCAAACCAATGGACCGCAGCTGTATTACGGCCTGCGGTACCACACCCACATCTTGAACCCCAATGAAGCGGCCACCTTTCACGACCAGGTGGGTTATTGGCTGTGGGAACCGGCGGCTTGTGCGGTGACCCTCACCCTTGGAATTCCTCGTGGGCAAGTGCTCCTCGCCAGCGGTCCGGCCGAAGCCGCTGCGAAGGAGTTCGAACTCACGGCAACCGTGGGCTCAGAAGTCCACAGCATCTTGTCAAACCCGTTTCTGAATCGGGCCTTTCGAACGCTCAGCTACCGCGTGCACGTCACGATCAATGAAGACGGCACCTGGTCGTACGAAGAAGAAGGGGTGCTCGAGATCCCAGGGAACGACGAACCTTTTCGCCATATCGACCGCAACACGCTCTCCAGGGTGGCGGCACCCGTCCCAAATCCATTGGCTCAGATGGCGGCAACTGACAACAGCCTCGGGATCGGAAGCCTGCGCAACCAAGTCGGCGGTCTCTGACATACCGACCGTCGACAATCTTGGATCGATCGGGCATTTGGGTCAGTTTGCCACGACCGGTCCGGCGCCGGCCGGTTTTGACGCCGCCTCGATCTGGTGCCGCAGCGCCTTGAGCGCGGCGACGTAGATCTCGGAGAACGTCGGGAAAGGCTGGATCGTGTCGGCCAACAGGTCGAGTGGGAGGTGGGCCCGGATGGCCAGGGTGGCCTGCTGCAGCCATTCGCCTGCCTCGGGGCCGAGCGCATAGGCACCGGTCAGCCGCTCGCCGTCGCTGAGCAGCGTCAGGAAACCCTTGTCGTCGGCATAGGCGTGCGTGTAGGTGGCGGTCTTGGCCACCTCTGAGACCGGGACCATGGCGCTGAAGCGTCCGGCGGCAGCCCCAACCGCTGCCGCCTGCGGGTCCGTATAGACCACCCGCGGAACTGCCTCGTAATTGGCCTTTCGTGGGTTTCCAAGGATGTTCGCGGCGACCACCTCACCCTGGTACTTGCCGACGTGAGTCAGCGGCCAGAGCCCGTTTACGTCGCCGATCGCCCACAGACCTTCCCCCGCCCGCAGGTGCGCGTCGACCGGAACTCCGTGAGCATCCGGCTCGACGCCGACGGTCTCGAGGCCGACCCCGCGCACGCGCGGGCGCCGGCCAGTTGCGACGAGCAGCCGATCACCCTTCATCTCCCGCCCATCGTCCAATTCGAGAACATAGTCCTCCCCATCGCGCCGGGCGCCGGTGGCGTTCGAAGACAACACGAGCTCGACACCCTCGCGGTCGAGAACCTCGCCGAGCGCCTCACCCAACGGCGCCGGCTCTCGCCCGAGCACGTGCTCCGCCATCTCGATGACGGCCACCTCGCCGCCGAGTCGAAGCACGACCTGTGCCATCTCCACCCCGACTGGCCCGGCGCCGAGGATAAGGAGCCGGTGAGGAATGGTCTTCATGGAGGTCGCCTCGCGGTTCGTCCAGACGCCTTCGAGCTCGCGCAGCCCCGGCACGGGCGGCACGACCGGATCGGCACCGTTCGCGAGGACGACATGGTCGGCCGTGTGTCGTGTCCCGTCGACCTCGACGACGCCCGGGCCTGCGAGCCGGCCTGTCCCGCGCAGCAGGTCGATGCCGCGATCGGCCAACCAGCGCTCCTGTCCAGCGTCGGAATAGTCCGCGACCATGAAGTCGCGCCACGCCAGCGCCGCTTCGACGTCGACCTCGGCGCTCGCGGCCGCCTCCCGCGCGCCGTGGACCGCCTCACCCGGCCGCAGCAGCGCCTTCGAGGGAATGCACGCCCAATACGAGCACTCTCCGCCCACGAGTTCGCGCTCGACGATGGCAACGTGTAAGCCGCCCTCGGCCAGGGCGCCGGCGCAATGCTCTCCCGGCGAGCCACCGCCGAGCACGATCACGTCGTACTCGCTGCTCATGTCGGTAGCTCTTCGTTGGCGCTCTCGCGCACCATGTAGAGCGCGTACCAGTCCGGCCAGTTTGGGTCCGCTTTGCCCGTGCGCTGCTCGTGTTTCCCGTGTGCCTCCTCTGCCCGCCGAAGGGCGTTCGCGAGGTCGCTCACGGACTGGTACGTCGTGGCCATCAGACCTTCCTTTCAGCGGCCGGGAAGCCGCGTCTTTATCTCCTGGAGCAGCCACCCGTTGCCGTCGGGATCGCTGAACGCGGCGAACGAGCCGTAGTCGGCATGGTCTGGAGCCGGGCCGCTCAGGCGGCCCGCGCTCCCGGCGTGGTGGAAGACCCCCGTCACGTCGTGGAACGTTGCGCCGACGGCCACACCTCGCCCGATCAGGTCTGCTCGGGCCGCGTCGATGTCGTAGACCGTAAGTTGCAGCCCCTCGGACGAGCCGGGAGGGGCGGACGTGACGCCCTTACCGAAGATGATCGAGCAAGCGGAACCCGGAGGCGTCAGCTGCACAACCCGGTAGGCGTCATCGGTCGCCAGATCGGCGTCGAGTCGCCACCCCAGCGACTCGTAGAAATGCTTGGCTCGATCGACGTCTGAAACGGGTACGACGACGACCTCGAGCCTCGCCTCCCCCGCCTTCACCGGCCCGCTGCCGGTGGCGCTTTCGCTACTCGCGGGGACGCTGCTCATCTCGGCCTCGATCCTTGGGTGGCACCATGAAGGACGGCGGCCTCGCCGACCGTGCGACGCGTGGCAACGACGATGGCTGCGAGAACCCCTTCCTGGTTGCCCCTCGACCGTTCTCCGACCGAGGACGCCTCTCCGCCACTTCACTCTTCCTCTCAAGCGAGCGAAAGTCAAGGTCCAGTCGCCGCGTGCGCCTAGCATCAGCGTCGTCCACGAGGGTCTTCGCGGCGAGTTCGGCGGCCTCTCCGGGTGGCCTCGTTTGTCTGAGCTCACGGGCTCCGCCACCCTCCGAATCCAAATGGGCCATACTGTGAGAGCGGTCGTCAAGAGGCGTTTGGGCCGACGGTAGAGGGACGGGCGCCCGAAGCAGGGTGTCCCGGCGGCCGGGGAGTGGGTCGTGGAGTTCGGGCTTTTCATTCAGGGATACGTGCCGGAGTTTCGCCGAGTCGGCGACCCCGAGGCCGAGCACCATGCCTTCGAGAACGAGCTCGCCGCCGTCGCGGCGGCCGACGTTGCCGGGTTCAAATACGTGTGGGTCACGGAACACCACTTCCTCGACGAGTACTCCCACCTCTCGGCGAGCGATGTCGTATTGGGCTACCTCGCTCACGCCACGACGAGGATCCACATCGGGTCGGGGATCTTCAACCCCCTCCCAAAGGTCAACCATCCGGCCAAGGTGGCAGAGCGCGTCGCCATGCTGGACCATCTGTCCGAGGGTCGATTCGAGTTTGGCACGGGCCGGGGTGCCGGCAGTCACGAGATCCTCGGATTTCTCCCCGGCACCGAAAATCTGGACATCACGCGTGAGATTTGGGAAGACGTGATCGGCGAGTTCCCGAAGATGTGGATGGAGGACACCTACCCGGGGTACGAAGGCAAGTACTGGTCCCTTCCCCCTCGCAAAGTGCTCCCCAAGCCGTACGTGAAGCCGCATCCGCCCATGTGGTATGCAGCGGGAAATCCAAGTAGCTGGGAAATGGCCGCCCACAAGGGCCTCGGTGTGCTCGGCTTCGGTGTCGGGAACCTGGCGGCACTCGAGAAGACGCGCGACGCCTACAAGAAAGCAATTCCGGGAGCCGAGCCGGTCGGCGCCTTCGTCAACGACAACGTTATGGTGTGCACCGCCGCGTACGTCGCCGAAGACGGGCAACGCGCCCGGCAGCAGTTGATCGACTATCGCCCGAACTATCTGACCTCGAACGTGTTCCGGTACCACGACACGTTCCCGCGGCCACCCCATGTGCCGCCGTGGCCTGAACTGATCCCGGAGTACACCCCCGAGACGATCGAGATGGGGATCGAAGCTGGTGCGCTCATCGTGGGCGATCCGAGCGAGGCGTTGGCCCAGTGCCGGCGCTGGGAAGAGGCTGGGCTCGACCAGCTCGTCTTCGGTATCGGTCCGGCCGCACCAAAGGACACGCTCGAGATGATCCGCCTGATCGGTGAGCATGTCATCCCGGCGATCGACACGGATCCCGAGCACCGCACGTCTCGTCAGCGAGCTGCGAAAGGATCGTGACCCCCGAACCACGGACTACAAGTCGGCCCGTTGCTACAGCTGCTGCTCGTCAGGTGGACCATGTACCGCCCATCACTCTTACGTGGGTGGGTGGTACTCCGACGGAGGCTGTTCGAGGATGACGGTCTTGGATTCCAAGAACGGCAGCAAGCCCTCGGTTCCCCCCTCGCGTCCGATGCCGGATTGCTTGAATCCCCCGAACGCGATGGAGAAATCGGTGCGGAACGAGTTATGGCCGACGGTCCCAGAGCGAAGCTGTCCGGCTACTTCTCGAGCTCGATCCGCATCGTTGGTGAAAACGGAGGCGTTCAACCCGTAGATGGTGTCGTTGGCGATAGCCACCGCGTCTCGTTCGTCCTTGGCGGGGATCACACTCAAGACTGGGCCAAAGATCTCCTCCCGGGCGATGGTCTGGGAGTTTTCGACATTGCTGAAAACCGTTGGCTCAACGAACCAGCCCTTCTCGAGGTGCTCCGGTCGTCCGCCCCCAGTCGCCAGCGTGGCACCCTCGGCCACCCCCTTTTCGATGTATCCCAGCACCCGGTCACGCTGCCGACGGGCGGCCAGGGGTCCCATCTGTGACTCCGGATCGAACTGATTGCCCACTCTGACCTGGGAAAACGCGTCGACAAGCGCTTCGACCAAATCGTCGTGACGATGCTGTGACACGACGATTCTGGTCAGCGACGAACACACCTGGCCCGAGAGCATGCACTCCGCCTGGGCCAGCCTCCGGGCCGTCATGCCTAGGTCGATGTCATCGAGGACCACTGCCGCCGACTTGCCGCCGAGTTCGAGGGTGCACCGGGCAATCCGCTCACCACAGATCGAGGCGATCCGGCGGCCGGCCGCCGTCGACCCGGTGAATGTGATCTTGTCCACCCGGGGGTCGCGCACCAGCAACTCGGAAACCTGACGATCAGCGGTGACCACGTTGAGCACTCCCGGCGGTAGGCCGATCTCTTCGGCGACTTCGGCCACCAGATACCCTTCGCCGGGCGCCTCGGGCGATGACTTCAGGACGACCGTGCATCCGGCGATGAGGGCCGGAGCAATCTTGTAGCTGATGAGCCCCAGCGGGCCGTTCCACGGGATGATGGCTCCGATCACGCCCACCGGCTCCCGAACGAGCAGGCCGAAACCGGGAGCGCTGGGCTGGGCCTCCTGTTCCCACTCGAAGGTATCGGCCAGACCCGCATAGAAATCGAACGTGCCGGCGGCACCGGTGGCCGCGCCGTACGCGATCTTGTGCAGCACACCGGATTCGCGGGGCCAGATTTGCCCGATGTCCTCGGCTCTGGCGGCGAGCCCCACGCCCAGGCCGCGGAGATACCCCGCCCGCTCGGCGTGGGTCATACGCGGCCATGGACCGTCGTCAAAGGCCGTGCGCGCGGCGCCGACCGCCCTCGCCATGTCTGCCTCCTGCGCCTCGGCGACACTGAAGAAAGGCTCTTCGGTGCCGGAATCGATGACGTCGATCGTGGCATCCGACGCCGGGGCAACCCATTCGCCTCCGATGAAGAAACGGTCGGCGTGGCGGAGTAGCTGAGAGCGGTCGCTCGTCGTGGTCATCAGGAGACTCCTCTCATCTGGCAGCCCAACGCCCATTCAAGGCGGGACCGATGTTGCACCTCAACTCAGAAGTGGCTGATCCGTGCTTCACGGTAGCGCTTCACCGTCCCGGGGGAGTCAGCTGGGAAGGGACCTGCCGGAGCGCGTCACAGAGGGCCGACCTCGTTCGAGAGGCACCAGGGCCGGCCAGTGGCCCTCAGTGATCGGCGACCTCACCAACTGGCAGCACCTTGCACTCGGTCTGGGTCGGGTCGCTCTCGGGTAGCAGGAAGCGCCAGAAGATCGTTCCCGAGCGGTGACCTTCACAGTCCAGCCAATTCGGTACTCCTGGATCCTCGTGAGCGATGACGATGCGATAGCGACCGTCCGGTTCAAGCCGAATCTGGGACTGGTTGAGGGAGGAGCGGCGGGAACGATATTCCAGCGTCTGCATGTGGCGGTTCCAGAGCATGACGTTGGCGAACGGACAGAACGGAAGAACCCCCGTCATCAGCAGCGCCTCACCGGGATCGAGCTGCCAGCGCCCCATTGCGTAAAAGACATCCGCGGCCCCCGGGACGGGCAGGCCAGAATCCCGAAAGCTGAACGGCGCCGGGAGAACGTTTGCTTCATGAGAGACAAATGGGGCCGGTGAGGGGGCATCGGGCAGCGACTGCCCGATCGTGGTTTGGCGAAGGAAGGCCAGACCCTCGTACATTCGTTCCGAGAACACCTCGTCGCTCAGCGGGGGCGGCCGATCGACGTCGTCAAGCGTCTCGATGTTCATCCGGACCGTCACATCTGCGTCGTTCTGTGCGGAGGTTCCGAGTTGGAAATAGCTGCGGACCACGATGCAGTAGGCATCCGGATCGAGGCGCAGCCAGTTTCCGTGCTGCTTGGTGGCGCTGAGCGTCAACGTGTACGAACCGTCCCGGTCGATCAAGAACTGCCGATCATTGATGTCGCCGAGGAGCGGCCCGGCCATGGCTCCGTCCGGAGCGCGCCCGTGGACAGTGAATGATGTGTAGCACTCGCGGTCGACCCGCCCCGAGATTCGGTAGGAGCGCGCCCCTGAGATACGTGCGTAGTGATAAATGGCGTCGGGATTGTCGCCTTGCAGCTTGCGATTCGGAGACACGATCGACGCCAATCTCGGGTGGTCAGGATCCGCTTCGAAGAACAGTTCGGAAGCTGCCGAGAGCAGCTGGCCGATGTACCGGTAGCCCTCAACGACATCGAGTGGGTCGGTGAAACGCTCTTCGTTGAGGACGTACTCGTCCCTCATTTGCGCCAGGATGGAGATGAGCTCATCGAATGCTGCCGTGCTCTTGGGAGCATGGTTCATTTTCGTTTCACCCCCATCGTTCGCGCCAACATCGGAGACCCACCACAAGCAGGCAACTCCGAAGTGACGCTAGTGTATTCGGGGGTAATCGTGACGGCTTCTTCCCAATTGACGAAGGCTGCTCTGCACGTCCGTGCAACGAGTGAGACCGGGCTCTCGGACCTCGGCGAGGACACATGGGAGGAGGGACTCGATCGGCTTGTCGAGTCACTCCGTGCCGAAGGTGATCTCAGCGCGGTTGGTGAGGACGTTGCTGCAGCCATGATCGTCGACTTCCTGAAGAGCCGACTTTGGGTGACCCATTGGCACCATCGTCACCCGGAGCTCGCCACGACGGAAGTTCCTGATCCCGTGCTGGTCATCGGCCAGCCGCGTACCGGCACCACGATTCTTTTTGATCTTCTCGCCCAAGACCGGCGATTCCGAGTACCGCTCACCTGGGAGGTCGCGCAGCCACATCCACCACCGGAGACTGCCACCTACCGCACCGATGCTCGGATTGAAGATTCCGCCGTCGCCCAGGCCATGACGGAGTCCTTGATCCCCGGCTTCCAGGCGATCCACCCGTCCGGTCCTCTGCGGGGTCAGGAGTGCGTCGCCATCACCGCCGGCGATTTTCGAAGTCTGCTGTTCTCCACGGCCTTCCATGTGCCGAGTTACAGCCGCTGGGTGGTGTGGGAGGCCGACATGGCTTCTGCGTACCGGTACCACCGCAAGTTCTTGCAACTCCTGCAATGGCGCCATCCCGGCGAGCGGTGGCTCCTCAAGTCTCCCGCCCATCAGTGGTGTCTGCGCAGCTTGTTCAGCGAGTATGCCAATGCCACGATCGTTCAGACCCACCGTGATCCCCTCAAGGTGCTTGCCTCGACGGCCTCGCTCACTGCTCATTTGCAGCACATGGCCCGCGAGAGGACATCCATCCCCGATCAGGCCGCGGAATGGGTCGATTACCTCGTCGAAGGCAACAACCGTTCGGTGACCGCGCGCGAGGACGGCACGGTGCCAGAAGGGCGCGCCATCGACTTGCACTTCAGCGCGCTCATGAGTGACCCGTGGGGGACGATCTCCGGTGTCTACGAGCAACTGGGGATGACGCTCCCACCCGACGTGAAGGACGCGATGCGCGTTTTCTATGACGACAACCCGGCGGACAAGCACGGCGTGCACCGCTACACCTTCTCGGCCACCGGGCTCGACGCGGGCGAGGTGCGCCGCCGAACCCGCCGGTATGAGGACTACTTCGAGGTACCGCAGGAGGCCCTCGGTTGACGTCACACGGCGAGCTGAGCGACGGCCAGGAGCCGGACGTCAGGCGCCGAGAGCCAGGTACTCGTGGATGGATCGGACGGCACTCGACCCTTCCCCAACCGCGGAGGCGACCCGCTTCATCGATCCCCAGCGGACGTCTCCGGCCGCAAAGACTCCGGGAGCGGACGTCTCGAACGGCAGGGGAGCTCGTACGCTGAAGACGCCATCGGTCAGCGCGTCGCGGGGCAGCGCGCGGTCGGTGAGCACGAATCCCTTTGGATCGAGGCGCAGGGTGTCCGCCAGCCACGATGTTGCGGGCTGCGCGCCGATGAAACAGAACAGGGCGACGCAGTTCGCCTCGTGTCGTCGCGCCGAGGGCGTGTGTTCCAGCTCCACACGTTCGAGATGATTGCCACCCTCGAGTACCCGCACTTCGGTCTCGTTCAGGACCTGCACGCCGGGATCTGCCTCGATGCGATCGATGAGGTAGCGCGACATGGATTGGGACAGGTCCGGCCGCCGAATCACGATCGTGACACGACATCCTTGTTGGCTCAGGTAAATGGCGGCCTGGCCGGCTGAGTTGCCTCCCCCCACGACGATGACGTCAGAGCTGGCACACGACCTCGCCTCGAGGTCGGTGGCGGCGTAGTAGACGCCGTTGCCCTCGAATCGCTCGAGGTGGGGGACCCCCAAGCGTTGATAGCGAGCGCCGGTGGCGATGAGGACCGAACGGCACGGGATCTCGCTCTGGTCGACGAGTTGCACCACATGGAAGCCATCTTCGATGCTGAGCCCTGCCACCCGGCATGGGCTGGCCAACCACGCCCCCAGACGCTGTGCTTGGACGGCCGTCGCCGCGGTGAGGTCAGCTCCCGATATCCCGTTGGGGAATCCCGCATAGTTTTCGATGCGTGAACTCGAACCGGCCTGCCCACCTGGGGCCACTGCGTCCAGGGAGACGGTGTCGAGTCCTTCCGAAGCGCCATAGACCGAGGCGGCGAGGCCAGCCGGTCCAACTCCGACGACGACCAGGTCGAATATCCGTCCCGGGATAGGTCGGTAGGTGAGTCCCAGGAGCTCCGCGAATTCTCCGGGCGTCGGGTGGCGGAGCACCGCCGACGGGGTCACGACGACCGGCATGTCGCGGGCGCGCAGGCCCATGCTGGTCAGGAGCTGACCGACATCGTCGGCCTCCTCGAGGTCGATCCACCGGTAGGCCAACCGTGTGCGCGCCGCGAAATTTCGTAACGCCATGACCTCGGGCGAGTAGCGAGAGCCAATTATCTGAATCGAGAGTGTGGCAGGACTGGCGCGCAGCGCCTCCCTGCGGGCGACGAGTGCCCTGAAGATGATGTCCGAGATCGTCGGCTTCGTGGCCATCAGGCGACGAAACGCCTCGTGGGCGAGGACCAGAACTCGACTGGACTGCGTTGCCCGAGCAGTCATATAGGTCCGTTGCCCTGTCAGCAGCGCGAGCTCCCCGATGAACTGACCGGGTCCGTAAGAGACGTAGACGGTTTCCTCGGAACCATCCCCGCTGACCGCCTCGACCCCTCCCTCGAGGACGACGAAGAAGTCCCACAACGATTCTCCGGGGTGGTACAGCACCTCACCAGCCACGAGCGATCGCTCGGTCCCGAACTCCGCAATCTCGCCGAGCAGCAACTGATCGAGGACCGGGAAGGCCACCCGATCGGAACTGGCGTCGAAGACCGGCCCGGCGCCGACCTCAGCACGCTCATCCATGGCCCCATCGTGGAGCGGGCTTGGGGGTGTCGGCAACCTTGCGGACGGCAGGACTTCGGGCCAGGATGACCGGCGGTTGCGCAGGCAGCCCACCGGGGCGAGCCCGTGGGGGAAGAGATCCGGACGATCTCGTGCTTCAAGTGATTGCGAGGGGCCGTCGTGACGACATTCGTTCGAGGGAAGCGGAGGTCGCATCGCGGCGCGTCATGGCTCGTGGCCGTGGCCGCCTTGGTGGTGGTGCCGGCCGCCTCCACCGCTCCAGCGGCAGCCGGGGCGGCGACGGTTCCGGTGTCCAAGGCCAGCACGAGCACGCGCGGCGTCACCAGCACCACGATCAACGTCGCCTTCCCGGTGGCCAATCTGAACGCCCTGGCCTCCACCTATGGATTCGAAGGGGACGTCGAGTACACCGAGCAGACCAAGGCCATCGATCTCTTTGTGGACCAGATCAACAACACGGGGGGGATCAACGGTCGCAAGATCAACCCCGTCATCGTCGGCTACAACCCGGCGAGTGACGCCTCCATGCAGGCTCTGTGTGAGCAATGGACCCAGGGGAGCCCCGCGATCTTTGCCGTGCTCGACGGTGTGGGCACGTTCACCGGAGACAGTCAGCTCTGCGTCACAAAGCAAGGTCACACGCCCCTCCTCAGCCAGTGGACCACGGTGTCCAACTTCACGCAGGACGGGTCGCCGTATCTGTGGTGGACCGGGCCGGACGATGCCGCCGTCCTCCAAGCGCTGGTCGACTGGGGCAAGAGCCAAGGCACGATCGGCGGCCGGGCGAAACTGGGAATCATCGCCGGTGATCGGGCCAGCGATCAGACGGCGCTGCAGCAGTACCTCCTCCCGGATCTCAAGCGGATCGGCGTCACCCCGGTGGTCGAGGTCATCCCCGCCCAGACGTCGGAAGCCGCCGCCACCGCGAGCGACTCCACGCTGGTGGTCGAAAAATTGCGGGCCGCCGATGTGACCTCGGTGATTCCCCTGATCCCGTTCAACGCCTTTCTGCCGGTCTTGGTAGCTCAGACCCAACAGCAGTACTTTCCGAGGCTCTTGCTCTCCGACTACGAAGATTCCATCGAATCATCCCTCGGTCTCATCCCGATTCCCTTCAGGAAAGCCCTCGACGGACAGGAGGGCGTCACCGCCCAGACGCTCGGTGGCATCGACGATCCGCGACCCGAGTCACAAGGTGGCTACGACCCCGGGGTGCGGGCCTGCTGGACCGTCTGGCACAAGGCCTACCCCGAGATCCCCAAGGGGAACATGAACGACGACATCGAAGAGCAGGGTCCGGTCCAGGGTTGGTGCCAGGAGATTCACCTCTTCGCCAAGGCGGCGTCCAACGCCGGCAAGAACCTGAACCGCCGGACCTTCGTCACTGCCATGTCGAAGATCACGGGCTTCCCGGGCGGCTACTCCCCGATCCTGACCTATGGGTCCGACAAGTTCTACGGCCCGACGCAATACCAAGTGGTCCGGCTCCACGTGAACTCTCCTCCGAGCTCCCAGTGCCGGCTTCCCGAGGGGAAGCTGCCGCCTGAGGTCGTCTGCTGGACGCCGGTCCAGCCCTGGAAACCGTTCCCCGCGGCGGGATGACCCCCGCCGCGGGCGGCGCCCGGGCCGACGAGCCGTGGTGGAGGACGGCGGTGCTCTACCAGGTCTACCCGCGGTCCTTCGCCGATGCCGATGGGGACGGCAACGGCGATCTTCCGGGCCTCATTGAGCATCTCGACCATCTCGAGTGGCTCGGCGTGGACGGTCTGTGGCTTTCTCCGATCACCCCTTCGCCCGACAAGGACTGGGGCTACGACCCTTCGGACTTCTGTGCCGTGCACCCCGACTTCGGGACGCTGGACGATCTCGACCGTCTGGTGGCCGAGGCGGGGCGCCGGGGGATCCGCATCTTGCTGGACCTGGTGCCGAATCACACGAGCGATCAGCACCCTTGGTTCCTCGAAGCCGCGTCCTCGCGGGCGGCCCGGCGACGCGACTGGTACGTGTGGGCCGACGTCAAGCCCGATGGATCACCGCCCAACAACTGGGTGAGCAGCTTCGGGGGTCCGGCTTGGACGCTCCACCCGGCCACGGAGCAGTACTACCTCCACAACCACCTCGAGCAGCAACCGGACCTCAACTGGTGGAACGACGACGTGCGCGACGCCTTCGACGGCATCCTGCGGTTCTGGCTCGACCGCGGCGTCGCAGGGTTTCGCATCGATGTCTGCAACATCATCATCAAGGACGCCGAGCTGCGCGACAACCCACCGGCCACCGAGGACGACACGTTCGAGGAGCAGATGTTCGGGCAGCGACCGGTGTACAACGCCAACCGGCCCGAGGTGCACCAGGTGCTCAGGCGCTGGCGCTCTCTGACCGAGACCTACCCGGGGGGCCGGGTCCTCATCGGCGAGACGCCCGTCCCTGTCGACGATCTCGCGGCCTATTACGGGTCCGAAGACGAGTTGCACCTCGCCTTCAACTTCACCTTCATCAGCTCGCCTTTCGAGGCCACTGCGTTGCGCGCCGTCGTGGAGGCGACCGAGGAGGCCCTGCCCCCGAGCGCCTGGCCGGCGTGGACCGGCTCCAACCACGACATGTTCCGCTTCTCGACGCGTTGGGCCGGCGACGACCCACAGCGCGCTCGGGTCGCCCTGCTCATGCTGTTGTGCCTCCGGGGCACGCCGGTCCTCTACCAAGGCGACGAGATCGGGTTGGGTGACGTCACGCTGGCGCAGGAGGACCTGCGCGACCCCTTGGGTGTCCGGTACTGGCCGTACTACGCCGGACGGGACGCCGCTCGCACGCCGATGCAGTGGCGGTCTGGTCCGGGCGGCGGGTTCACCGCTGCGGGCGTGCGGCCCTGGTTGTCGTTGGGTGACGTCGAGGGCACCAACGTCGAGACCCAACGATCGGATGGCGACTCCATGGTGCACCTGGCGCGGGATCTCATCGCGTTGCGTCGTCAATCGGCGGACCTGCGTCTCGGTCGCTACCAGACCCTCGATGCGCCCGAGGGGGTGTGGGTGTGGAGCCGGGGTGAACGGACCGTTGTCGTGCTGAATCTCGCCGATGAGGCCGTCCGCCTGCCCGGCATCAACGGCATTGTGCGCCTCGGCACGGAGCGCCGGCGGGACGGCGAGGTGATCACCGGTGACCTCAGCGTCGGCCCGTGGGAGGGGCTGGTGGTGGAGCGGTGACATCCGCCGGGGTGACTCGGAGTCCCACCAGACCCAATGACGGTTGCATTTTCGAAGGTCGTTTTCCCCTGCGCGCGGCGGGAATCAATCTCGGCGGGACGTGTTGCACTCTTGTGGGTCGAGTCGCCCGAACGGTTTCCGGTCGAGGGGTCATCCGGCCATGGCCCGCCCGGCAGTGCAGGTCTACTGTTGGTGGGAGCACGCCCGGCGTCGTGTCGCCTCGAGTTTCGCCGGGAAACCCGTAAGGCGGGACGGGGAAGCCGGGGCGCCGCTTGGTCGTCCCCGCGGTTTCGTTGCCCCGTCACCGACAACGCGGACAAATCGAAGGAGGCCCCGTGGCTGATACATACCGGAAGGATCCAGAGAAGCTCGCCCAGCTCACGGCGGAGCAATACCAGGTGACGCAGGAGAGCGCCACCGAGCCGGCCTTCCGAAACGAGTTCTGGGACAAGAAGGAGGCCGGGCTCTACGTCGACGTGGTCTCGGGCGAGCCGCTGTTCGCCTCGACCGAGAAATTCGACAGCGGGTGCGGTTGGCCGAGCTTCACAAAGCCAATCGACCCGGACAACATTGCCGAGACGCCGGACCTGGGTTACGGCATGACCAGGATCGAGGTTCGCTCGAAGCATGGTGACAGCCATCTCGGCCATGTTTTCGACGACGGTCCGGCCGACGCGGGCGGGCTGCGCTATTGCATCAACTCCGCCGCACTGCGCTTCATACCCGTCATGGATCTCGAGCGGGAGGGTTACGGTGAGTACCTCAAACTCTTCGAGTCTGGCGATGCAAAGAATGGAGAGACAAAGTGAACGAGACCACTGAGAAGGCAATCTTGGCCGGAGGCTGCTTCTGGGGCGTCGAGGACCTCATCCGTCGCCAGCCAGGAGTGATCTCGACGAGGGTGGGCTACTCGGGCGGCGACGTCGCCAACGCCACCTACCGCAACCACGGCACCCACGCCGAGGCGGTCGAGATCGTCTTCGACCCGGCACGGACCTCGTACCGGGACATCTTGGAGTTCTTCTTCCAGATCCACGATCCGACCACCAAGAATCGCCAGGGGAACGACGTCGGGACGAGCTACCGCTCGGCCATCTTCTACACGAGCGACGAGCAGAAGCGCGTTGCCGAGGACACCATCGCCGATGTCGAGGCCTCGGGCCTGTGGCCGGGCAAGGTCGTGACCGAGGTGGCACCGGCCGGACCGTTCTGGGAGGCCGAGCCCGAGCACCAGGACTACCTGCAGAAATACCCCAACGGCTACACCTGCCACTTCGTGCGGCCGGGCTGGAAGCTGCCCCATCGCGCCGACGAGATCGCCGGCTAGCGCGCCGGCATTCGGCGGGGGCCTCGGGACGGCAAGCAGGAGAGGCGCACGGTATGGATGACGACACAGCGAGACAGTTGCTCGATCGAGACCGGCACCAGGCGCAGCGACAACTGCGCCAGCTGCTCGGTGAGGGTGAAGACGACCGAGCCGCGGCCGACGAACCCGGGGACATGTTCGACTCCGCCGAACCTCTCACCCAGCAAGAAGCGGATGATGCAGTCATCGCGCAGCTGCGCCGCCACCTCGAGGCCATCGACCGAGCAGAGAAACGGCTCGAGCTCGGAACCTATGGTCTCTCCGTTCGCTCCGGCCAGCCCATACCCGATGATCGCCTCGAGGCGGATCCGACGGCTGAGCTCACCACCCAGGAGGCAGCCGAAGGGAGCTAGGCCGCACGTCGGCGGCGGGCGCCCTCGCTCGCTCGACCCGGTGTTCCCTACGACGTCTTCTCGTCGTGCCCACCGAACTCGGAACGCATGGCAGAGAGCAGCTTGTTGGCGAAGGTGCCCTCCCCCTGTGAGGTGAAGCGCTCGAAAAGGGCCGTCGACAACACCGGTGCCGGGGCGCCGCTCTCGACGGCAGACAAGATCGTCCAGCGTCCCTCTCCAGAGTCCGAGACCCTGCCGGTGAACTCCTCCAGCCGGGGAGAGCGGGCCAGCGCGTCTGCGGTGAGATCAAGAAGCCAGGAGGCCACGACCGAGCCGCGTCGCCACACTTCGGCCACCTCGGCGAGGTCGATGTCGTACTGATAAGCCCACGGGTCTCGGAGCGGCGTCGTCTCCGCGTCGATGTCCCCGGTCCTTGACCCGACGTTGGCGTGGGCGAGGATGTCGAGGCCCTCGGCGTAGGCCGCCATGATGCCGTACTCGACCCCGTTGTGGACCATCTTGACGAAGTGACCCGCCCCGTTGGGCCCGCAGTGCAGGTAGCCGTTCTGCGCGGTGCCCCCCGTGTTCGACCGGCTCGGCGTCGCCGGTGCAGCCGCTTCACCGGGGGCAATGCTCTTGAACAGCGGGTCCAGATGTTGCACCGTCTCCGCTTCCCCTCCGATCATCAGGCAGAATCCTCGCTCGAGCCCGAAGACACCCCCGCTCGTGCCGACGTCCACATACCCGAGGCCGTGCTCAGCCAGCTGGCGCGCTCGCACGATGTCGTCGCGATAGTACGAGTTGCCGCCGTCGATGACGATGTCGCCGGGTTCGAGGAGCGAGCTGAGCTGGTCCAGGGTGGACTGCACGGCGGCGGCGGGGACCATGATCCAGGCCGCGCGTGGCCTCTCGAGCTTGGCGACGAGCTCCTCCAGGGTGAAGGCGCCCTCCGCACCCTCTCCCTGGAGCTCCTCGATGCGACCAGGGCTTCGGTTGTAGACAACACAGCGATGGCCGTCGCGCATGAGGCGCCGGACGAGATTCGCCCCCATCCGGCCGAGTCCGATCATTCCGAGCTGCATCGGTGTCTGCCCCGTCACCGACTCGATCGATTCAGCTGGCTCACTTCTTCCGCGGTCAGTGAGAGGCCCGCGGCCGTGACGTTCTCCTCGAGGTGGTCGACCGAGCCGGTGCCCGGTATGGGGAGCACCGACGGTGAGCGGGCCAAGAGCCAGGCCAGCACCACCTGCCTGGGCGTTGCCCCGTGACGAGCCGCCATCTCCGCCACCGCGGTGTTGTGCTCGCTGTCCAAGATGGGGGCCCAGGGAAGGAACACCATCTCCTCCTGATCACACAGATCGATCATCGATTCGGACTTCCGGTCCGTGACGTTGTAGCGGTTCTGCACCGAGACCACCGGGGTCAGGGCCTGGGTGCGTCGCAGCTCGGGCGCGGTGACGTTGCACACTCCGATGTGACGGATCTTGCCCTCGTTCTTGAGCGAGACCAGCGCGCCGATCGAGTCCTCGATGGGCACCGAGGGATCGGGTCGGTGAAACTGGTAGAGAGGGATCTGATCGAGCTTGAGCCTTCGGAGACTCCCTTCGCAGGCCTCTCTCAGGTGCTCGGGACTCCCGTCGACCGGCCACTGGTTCGGACCGGTGCGGACGAGCCCGCCCTTGGTCGCGATGACGAGGTCCTCGGGATACGGGTGGAGTGCCTCTGCGATGAGCGTCTCGCTCACCTCCGGGCCGTAGGAATCGGCCGTGTCGATGAAGTTGACGTCGAGCTCGAGCGCTCGACGGAGAACCCTCTTCGCCTCGTCGCGATCGGGTGGATCGCCCCAGATGCCAGGCCCCGTAATGCGCATTGCACCGAAGCCCAGCCGGTTGACGGTCAGATCACCGCCGACGTCGATGGTGCCCCCACGGGTCGCGGTGACGGAGATGGCTCTTTCCACCTTGGCTCCTTTCAGGTGCAGCGGCGATGCCGTACGCCCAGTCTCTTCACTCGAACCGAGCTTGTCGAACGGGTTGGGTCGGCCCCGTGCCAACCTGAGGAGATGGATCTCGCCGAGCTCCTGGCGCTGCCCGGCATCGAAGAGGAGTGCGTCCTGCGCTCCCCGGTCGGCTTTCTGGCCCTCCACGCCGGGTCACAGGACCGGGGCACTGACCAGATCGCCCGGAAGGCTGCCGAGCAAATAGGTGCGTCCTTCTATGCCGTCTACCACCCCCCTGGACTGCGGGTCCATCTCACGTCGCGGCTGTACGACCCGGATCAATCGGTGCGTTTGCGAGCGTTTTTGGACCATGTGGATGTCGCGATCTCGGTGCACGGATTCGGCCGCGACGGCTTCGCCCTGTGGGTGGACCCGCACCGCGGCCTCGTGATCGACCCGTATGGGCCGGCTCTTCGGGGGAGGCAGACAGGTCCCTTGCGGGGGATCGTGGTGGGAGGCCTGAACCCTGAGTTGCTGGACGTGGCGCGCCGGTTGCTGCACGACCGCTTCGCCGGCTACCACGTCGCCGACGAGCGGGTACGGCTCGGTTTTCATCCCAAGAACCCCGTGAACTTGCCCGCTGCGCATGGTGTCCAGGTGGAGTTGCCGCCCGGTCTGCGGGGGATCGGAGACCTCGGCGAACATCTCGCGCCGAACGAGGAGGGTGTGGTCACTGAGGTCGTCGCTGGGCTGGTCGAACTGGCGCACCGGGCCGCCGAGCTCACCGTCGACCGCCAAGGCGTCGGCTGACCCGTCGGGTCCAGCCGGATGTGAAGATCGATTCGTTCACCTCAACCAACGGCGCCGCCGCGGCTTGGTCAGCGCCTTCCACGCTCGAGGCCAGCGCCGCGCGACACCATGTTGGCGGTGTCGTAGTTCCGCCGAGAGGCGGCCAGCGTCGAACCAGGCCTCGGGGGTGAGGGTCTCGCCCTGTCTCGAGGTCGTGGCCCGCCCGACCTGCTCTCGCAGCCACGCCTCCGCGGCCACGGCGTCATGATGCTCGCCCAAAATTGCCTGGATCTTCTCGGAGGCGGCTGCCGTCCGTCGCGCCGGCTTCCCCACGACGGGGACCGCCGCCTCGGCGGCGAACCGGAGGTGCCGCGCGGACTTCCGGATGCGGTGGAGCTGTTCGTCAGACGGCTCGTCCCCCCCTTGCGGACCTGGTGGCGCAGTGCCCGCCAGGGGGCACCGACCAGCTCGGGGAGGGCCCCAATCGCCGGGTCGTCGGCTCGAACCGTGTCGCCGCTGGCGTAGAAGGGAGGGCTTCCCGCCGCGGCATGCAGGCGATCGAGCAGATCCAGATAGCGCTCACTGGCGAGGAGCAACGCCACCTGTCGTGCCGCCGCGTTGCGTTGACGGCTCAGTTCTTGGCTGAGCGGTGCCGGGGCGCCGTCGAGGTGCACGGCGAGGACGTCAGTGTCGCGCAGCTCCCCCAAGGGCGATCCCGCCCACTTGAGGTCGCGCCGCACGTGGTGTACCCAGACCGGGTCGAGCACGACCGAGAAGGTCTTCAGGTGAGAACGGAGTCTGCGAATGGCCACTCGAGCCTGGTGCACGTCGCGCGCGTCGGGCAGGGCGACCCGGAGCCGCCAGTCGTGGTCCAAGAGCCGCCCGAAGCCGTCGACGATCCCGGCCCGGACGACGTCGGCGAGCGACGAACTTCGGCCGGTTGACGGGCGCGTCGACGGTGACGTCGAGAAGCCCATGGCCTTCGCAAATTTCGGGCTGTTCTCGGCGGCGAGTCCCGCCTCCTCGAGTCGAGCGGTGACCTCCCTGCTGATCGTGGTCTCACCCGCGGGAAGCTCGAGCTCGACCTGGCGGAAACCGAGACCATCCCGCGGTCCACCCGCCACCGTGACCGTGTCGTCATCGACCTCGGCGACGACATCCCCCTTCTCGTCGCGCAGAACCAGGCGAAGGCGCGTCGTGTCCAGTTCCACCACTTCTTGCAGTGGCTCCCGCCGGATCACTCCGCGCATGATGACGCGAACCTCCCACGGTACGGTCGCGCGCTCTCCCGACCACGACATCTCGGTGCGCTCGAGTGTCGAGCCGTCGACGGCCTGTGGGAGCTTCAAAGTCCAGGTGCCATCTCCCTCGTCGTCCGTGATCCGGTGACGCAGGGTGATGCCTTGGTCCCACAGGCGACCGTCGGCCGTGTCGAAATACGCCGTCCGCAGGTGCTGTGGCGGAATGCGCTCTATCCGCCCACCGAGCTCACCGACTTCATTGAGGTCTGGAAGTGCGAGGCCCTCGGGTGCTTCGAACTTCTTTTCCCGCTCGAGTGTGGTCGTCTCGCTCAATCCCATGGACTGCCGTTACCCGGCCGGACGAGAAACCATGCCCGGGTGGGTGGCTCAGCGGCGCGGCTCCCCGCCTCGATATTCGGCATCGGTGACGTGCTCACCCCAATCGGTCTCGGCCTTGTCCTGGTCGCCGACGCCCTCGGTGATGGAGAGGTGCATCATGAAGTGGTCCGGTGTCGCACCGTGCCAGTGCCACTCGTCCGGCGCGGTGGCGACGACATCGCCCGGGCGCATGCTCACGATCTCGCCGTCGCGTGACTGGACAAGTCCCGCCCCTTCCATCACGTACAGAGTCTGGCCCAGCGCATGAGAATGCCAGGCAGTCCGCGCCCCCGGTGTGAAGTGCACGGCGTTCACGCGGACACGCGAGGGCTCCTGGCCCGACACGACGGGGTCGATCCAGACGTCGCCGGTGAAGCAATCGGCGGGGCCCTTGACGGAGGGCTGCTTGGGCTCGATTTCCATCACTTCTCCTTGCGGTCGGGTCATGGGGCGGATCGCCCGGTCCCGGTTCCGTCCCCGACCCTATCGACGGTTCCCTCGGCCCCGCCCCCGGCCGGCGAGCGCCGTCGCACCGGGGATGCACCACTTCGATAAAATATGCACGGACGGGCGCCTTGCTCCAACCGCATAGGGTCCGACGCCGGGAGTCTGACGATGAGCCTTTTTGATCACTACACACTGATCACCGCCGACAGTCATGCCGGCGGTAGCCATGCCCAGTATCGGGACTACCTCGACGGCGAGTTCCTGGACGACTTCGATGCCTGGCGCGGCAAGTACAAGAACCCCTTCCGGGATCTCAGGGACACCAGTGAGCGGGTACGAAACTGGGACTCGGAGCGCCGGTGGTCCGACATGGAGCCCGACGGTGTCGTGGCGGAGGTCCTCTTTCCCAACACGATCCCGCCCTTCTTCCCGAGCTTCGTGCTCTTCGCGCCCCCTCCTCGCGACGGCGACGAATACCGGCACCGCCTGGCGGGGATCCGCGCCCACAACCGATGGCTGGTGGACTTCGTGGCCGAATGCCCCGAACGGCGGGCCGGGATCGGCCAGATCTTCGTCAACGACCTCGACGACGCCGTGGCCGAGGCGCGATGGATCAAGGACCACGGTTTGCGGGGTGGCGTGCTCCTCCCGAACTTCGCGCCCGACACCACCTGGCTCAAGCCCTACTTCGACCCGGCGTACGACCCGCTCTGGGCTGCGCTCGAGGATTTGGAGATACCGGTGAACTTTCATGGCGGCACGGGCGCGCCGGACTACGGCGACCTCCACGGCACCGGTGGCCTGGTGCAGCTCTCCGAGGCAACCTTCTTCTCCCAGCGGCCCCTCGTCCACCTGCTGCTGGGCGGCGTGTTCGAGCGGTTCCCCCGTTTGAAGGTGGTCATGACGGAGCTTGGCTGCCACTGGGTGCCCCAGTGGTTGCGCCAGCTGGACGGCGTCGTGTCGCGGCTGCGGGTCGGGACGACGGGGGAGTTGCGCTTTGCGGCCGACACGGTGACACCGATGCTGCCGAGTGAGTACTTCGCTCGCAACTGCTGGCTCGGCGTGAGTCAGCCGGGCCAGAGGGACGCAGAGGTCCGAGCCCAGCTCCCCGCCGATCACTTCATGTGGGGCAATGACTACCCGCACGACGAGGGCACCTACCCGTTCACCCGAGAAACCATCCGACAGGTCTTCCCGGACGTCGCGGAGAGCGAGATGCGTTCGATTCTGGGCGGCAACGCCGCCGCCCTCTACGGCTTTGACCTGGCGGCCCTGGCGCCCTACGCGGAGCAGCACGGGCCCACGGTGGCCGAGTTGTCCGAACCGCTGATCGATCTGCCCGAAAACGCCAACCAGGCCCTCCGCCTGGCCGCCACCCGCTGAACCGCCCCGCAGCCCTCGACGAGCCGGTGCGGGCTATGCCACCGGGGGCGGGTTCCCCGCCGCGCTGGCGGCGAGCGCCTGGTCCCAACCGCAGACCAGGCACGCGTGCTGAAAGACAGATCGTGCGAACGTCAGCGCGTCTCCGCGCGGATCGGGTCCGGTGAGCAAATCGTCGAGATCCAGAAGGTACTCACCGATCGAGTCGTCCCAGTGCGCTGCGGCCGGCGAGAGCGAGCCCGATGCGAATCCTTCGGGAGCGGGGTGCGCGTAGGCGTAGAAGGCCGCCTTCGGATGCCGGGCGTCCCCCGGCCACCAACCGACGGCCACTTCCTGGGAGTCCATCGCATTGCGCATGATGAAGTCGTTGGAGGGCGGCTCGGCCGACAGCCCGGAGAAGAGGTTGGTCGCCAAGTCGAAGGAGCCCCACCAGGCGTTGACCGGTGTCGAACGTCCGCGGTACGGGGCCCGGAAGGCGGCGAGCGCCAGGGCAGCCTGGGTGGCCGACGCGAAGTAGGCCTCGACCTGGCTGGGTGTGTAACGCGTGTGCTGGTCGTCCTCGTCGAGAGGAACGGTCCACGGCACTTCTTGGGGAGTCAGGTTGACCTCGACCGGTCCCCCCAGCTCGCGCACCGCGGCGAGGATGTCGCGTGTCACGTCGGCGACCGGTCGATCCGGAGCGAGCGCAAAGCGGCGCGTCCGGCCGTCACGGTGTTCGACGACGGCCTCGTGGCTGCGGAGGTCGAGCACCGCGGCAAGGGTGCCGGAGCCATCGGGTGCCGGCAGCGGGGCCGTCTCCCAGCCCCGCGCCGTGAGACGGAGCGCGGCGTGCTGGAGCTCCGGTTCGGGAGGCGCCAGCGCCACGGCGAGCTTTCCGAGGACCTGGGTGTGCGCGTGCAGGGTGTCGCACGTCTCGCTCCAGTCCTCATAGGAGGCGGGCGGCCACACGATGGGCATGGACCGACCTTAGCCATCCCGGTCCGGACCGACCGCTCCCCCTACCGGCAGGGCCCTACCGCCCCGAGCTGCTGGGCTGGTAGTCCGCCTGGCTCGGGAAGGCGGCATCGGCCGCCGCCGCGACCTCATCGATCTTCTCGGCCCCGGCGCGCCGCGCCTTGTCAGTGAGATCGGCCACTGCGTTCGAAGCGTGCTCCGTTGCTGCCCTGACGTCGTCCCGACCCGAGACCTCCTTGACCGTCGCTTCGAGTCGCTCGTAGGGCACTCGCCCCGCCCTCGACCCGAGGACGAACCCAATGGCGACACCGGTTCCCAGCACGGCGAAAAATTTCTTCATCGTCTCTCCCATCGAATAGCTTCATCGTGTGCGTCTCCGTCATCTCCCTGTGCCCAATCCCCACGGGATCAATCACCACCAGAGTCGGGTTCGGCAGGACGTCAGCGCCGTGTCGGTCCGAGCCCGACGGCGCGGACGAAGCGGTTGATCTGGCGGTTTCCCGTGCGGTAGATGACCCGTCGCGCCTCGCGCTCGGCGGCACCGCCTGCGGCACCGGGCAGCCCACCCCGCCGGTAGCCGTGCTCGACCGCTTCGACGTTCCCGAGATCGCGGGCCAAGCGGTAGAGCTGGGAGCGGGTGGTGCTCACGAGGGCACCTCCTCCTTGGTCGCCCGGTCGGCCAGGATGAGTCGCTCGACGATGCCCCGCAGCTGTTCGGGGTCCTCGGTCCGCTCCATCAGCTCGAGCTCGGCCGGGGGGACGCCAACACACCCGAGGCCGTCGTCCTCGAACGCGGCAGAGCGCCACGCCATCCACTCGGTGCCGGCGTCGTCGTCCCGGTTCTCCTCCACCGCGTTGATCAGCGCGACGATCTCGATCTGCCCGTTCGCGGTCACGTCGTATTCGATGAAGAGCAAGGCACCTCCCTCACCCGGCAAGGGCGCGCATCCGGCGATGGCCGTCACCTTAGATGCGGGGGCAACGGCCGTCCGACGGGCTGTGCCGCGCCCCGCGTGCTTTCGCGTCAACCGGGCAGGCGGCGCCACAGCACCTGCGGCAGGAGGCGCAAGGTTGGGAAGACCCACTGCAGCACGCCGGGTGACCAGATGACTCCCTTGTCGCTTCGGAGCCCGCGCACGACATCGGCCGCGACCCGACCGGGCCCGACGGCGAAGGGTGCCTCCGGCCGGCCGGCGGTCATCTTGGTGCGGACGAACCCGGCCCGGACGACGTGCACGGAGACGCCCGTTCCCCGCAGGGACTCGCCGAGGCCCCGGGCGAACCCGTCGAGGCCCGCCTTGGCCGAGCCGTAGACGAAATTTGATCGCCGCACCCGGTAGCCGGCGACGGAGGACAGCACCACGATGCGTCCGTGACCTTGCCGCTCCAGCCGAACCGCCGCGGCCGCCATGGCCGCCGCCGGCCAGGTCAGGTTCACCGTCTGCATTCGGACGATGCGGGCCGGATCTGCCTCGTCCACCTCCTGGTGCCCGAGCTCCCCGACGGCGACGATGACCAGATCGACGGCCTCCCCGGCCGCATCGAAGCACCCGAGGACCGTCTTCTCGACGTCGTCGGTCTGCGCCGCATCGAACCGGACCGTCTCGACGCGTGCGATCGAATCGCGCAACCGGGAGGCCGCCTGCGCCAGGCCCGGGCCGTCGCGCCCGGCGAGGACGACCGACCGGCCCCGCTCGGCCATCAGCAACGCGACGATTTCCGCTGCGATGTCCGAGGAACCGCCGAGGACGACGACGGACTGGGGTCGTCCGAAGGCATCGTTCATCTCGTGAGCCCGAGACGGCGCGAGAGGTCGGACGCGAGAACCCCTTCGGGATCGACGCGCCGGCAGACGGTGCGCATCTCGGCCAGCCGCGGGTACATGGCAGAAAGGAGGTCCGGCCGTAGGCGCGCGTCCTTGGCCAGGTAGACCCGGCCGCCGGCCGAAGCCACCTGGTCGTCGAGCCGGTCCAAGAGCCCGGGCAGGGCGGGTGACCCGGTCGGGAAGTCGAGGGCCAGGGTCCATCCCTCCTGGGCGAACGAGAGTGGGCCGGGCGTGCCAGGACCGAATCGCTTCAGCACGGCGAGAAAGGACGGCACGCCCGAGGACGCGATCGCCGCCACGGCCCCCTCCACGACGTCACGGCACCCGGGTGGCACGGCGAACTGGTACTGCACGAACCCGTCGGGACCATAGAGCAGGTTCCATCGTCCGATGCCGTCCAGCGGGTGGAAGAAGGCGGACAGGGGACGGAGCGCGCCTCGCGACGAGGACGAGGCGCGGTACCACGCCTCGTTCAACGCGCGGACCGAGAGACGGTTGGCGACCCGGCGCGGCGCGGCGCGCGGGACCTGGATCCGGGGATCTCCCGGGACCTCCCAGCGGCGCCCGCGCCGGCAGTCCGGGATGGCGCCGGCGGTGGCGTGGTGGCCGCGCGTGAGGACCGACCGGTGCCGGCGTTGGCGGTCGCCGACGCAGTCGAGCCAGGCGACGCTGTAGTGCGATCCACTGTCGGTCTCCTCCATCTCCGACATGAGGTGTTCGAGCCGCCGGAACCGGCGGGCGGCCACCTTCATCCACGATGACTCGATCGGGATCAACGCCAGCGTGGCGCTGACGACCACCCCGGTCAGCCCCATACCCCCGGCGGTGGCCCAGAACAGTTCCGGGTCGCGTTCGGGGGAGATCGTGAAGGTCCCGACGGGCGTGACCAGCGTCATCTCCACGACATGCCGGGCGAAGCTGCCGTCGCGGTGATGGTTCTTGCCGTGGACATCCGCCGCGATCGCTCCGCCGACCGACACGAAGCGGGTGCCGGGCGTGACCGCGACGAACCATCCCGCCGGGATGATGGCTCGCATCAGGTCGTGCAGGCTGACGCCGCCGCCGACCTCGATCGTGCCCGACGGCTCGTCGACGGCGCCGATGTGCGAGAGCCCCGACGTGTCGATGGTGAGACCTCCGCTGCACTGGGCCGCGTCCCCGTAACTGCGCCCCAGGCCACGTGCGATGACGCCGTCACCGTGGTTGCGGAGCGCGATCTCGACGGAGGCCACGTCGACCGGGCGGCTCACGAGGCCCGTAGTCGGCGTGGTCCGCCCCCAACCGCAGAGACGTTTGGGCGAGGCCTCGACCGTGACGGTCATCGGTCGACCCTCCGTCACGTGTACAGCCCGATGCCCATCAAGGCGAACCAGAGCAACCCGTAGACCTGAAGGATGTGATCCTTCAAGGCGAGCTCCTCGGGCTCCCCGCCCTGGCCGGCGTCGAGCAGGCGGAAGATGTGGAGGACGGCGAGCACGAGCGGGATCACGGTGAGCTCGACCCAGACGGCCTCGTGGCCGGCGTGCGCCAGCAGGCCGGTGTGTTCGAAGGCCCACAGGCAGTAGGAGGCGACGGTGACGGTGGCCGAGATGATGAGCGTCGACCGCAAGAACGACTCGGTGTACTGGTCGAGGACCGGGCGGTGCTCCCCCCGGTCGTGGCCCAGGCAGGCGTGTTCGGCGGCGCGCTTGCCCGTCACGACGAAGAGGGCGGCGAAAGAGGTGAAGACGAGGAACCAGTTCGAGAGCGCCACGTGGGCCACGACGCCGCCGGCGACGGCCCGGAGCACGAAGCACGACGCCACGACGGCCAGCTCCACCACGGGCTCGTGCTTCAGGCGGAGGCTGTAGGCGATGCTCAAGCCCGCGTACGAGCCGACGAGCAAGGCGAAGCCCCAGGGTCCCACGAAGAGCGCGGCGCCAATGGCGAGCGCGATCAGGCTGGCGCCGGCGCGGGCCGCCGTGCGGGGCCGAAGGGCGCCGCTGGCGACCGGCCGCTGCCGCTTGAGCGGGTGGTACCGGTCCGAGCCGGCGTCGACGACGTCGTTGAGCAGGTAGGTGCCCGATGCCACCAGGCAGAACACCAGGAAGGCACCGACGACGCGCACCGTCGTGTGCCAGTCGCCGAGCACGCCGGCCGCGGCGGGCGCAGTGAAGACCAGCAGGTTCTTGATCCACTGCCGGGGGCGCATGCCGCGGACGATCAGGCCTGCGGTCGAACGGCCCTCCGCCGGCCGCGGGCCGCGCTCGGGGGCCAGCCGGGTGCCGGGCGGTGACGCGGGCGCGCCGAACGGGGCCCGGTCCGCGGTCGTCACGGGGCCGCCGCCGACATCGTGATGAAGTCGCGGGCCCACCAGGGCTGGAAGTAGCGACCCGGGGAGCCGGACATCCCCGCCAGGAGTTCGGTGCCGTCGGCGGGCGTCGCCGCGCCGCCGGGGGTCGACGGTTGGTAGGTGCTGTAGTTGACCCAGTCCGTGTTGATGTCGAGCTCCATGGCCCGGACGGCACCGGCTCTGACCAAAATGTTGGCCAGGTCGGCGATGTCCAGTCCGGGGCCACCGACGTAGACGAGCGCGCCGTCGGCGGTCACGCCGAGGCCCGACCGCCACACGTAGAGGCCGCCGCCCAGGGTGGCGCCCCACTGGGGGGAGTCCGAGCTGTTGACGGCGGGCACCACCTGGCCCCCGTCGACCAGCAGGTCGAGGTTCTGGCGGACCGACACCACGTCGGGTCCCATGGTGTCGTCGCGTCCCCACTGCCCCACGGTCGACGAGCCGTTCTTGTACACGACGAAGGACGCCGCCCCCGTGCGCAGGGGGATGATGGTCTTGCCGTCGGTGTAGTAGCCGCCGTTGGCGTCGGACATGAGGAAGCCCGCGTTGAACGCCGCGACCAGCGTGGTGGCGTCGGTGGCCGAGACCGGGGCGCTGTGCGTGTAGGGGCCGCCCCCGGGGATCTGGCTGCCGGAGTACAGCGTCGCCTTCAGCAGCTTGGTGTCCATCCAGGCGACACCGACGACGTAGCTGGTGTGGATGGTGCTCGGCCGCAGCATGGTCTCGTAGACGGCGGGCAGCCCGCCGACGAGCCGGCCCACCGGCGCCCACAGGCCCTCGCCGGCCACGGGCGGACTGGCGACGGGGACGATCGGGGCGGGTACGGGCAGATGCGGGACGGTGGTGACGGCGGGTGTGGTCTCCACCGCCTTCGGCTTGCGAATGGTGCCGGGCGCGAGGGCGCCGCCGACCTTGGGCTGGTGGTGCGCGTACCATTCGTTTTCCGCCCAGACCACGATGGACGCGCCTCCGTGTTCGCGAAACCATTCCGCCGCCCGCGCCCCCATCGAGCTCCCGAGGGCGGGGTTGGTCAGTGCGCCGCCCAGCGAGATGGCGAGCCAGACCAGGAAGATGGCGAGGACGGAAGCGATGACGGCCAGGATGCGCCGCCGGCGTCGGTGGGGGCGCGCCGTCGACCACCCAGCTCTCCCGGGCCGGCCGCCGCCCGGAGCTTGTGCGTCGACGTCGCGGTCGTCGACGTCGTCGAACGGCGGGCTCAGCACGCGCGCTCCACCAGGTGCAGGGCCTGCTTGGGACACGCCCGGACGGCCCGCACGGCGTGGTCGACGAGCGCGGGGGCGATGTCGGTCCCGTCGACGATCGGGTAGCCCCAGCGGTCGAGCTCGATGCGTTCGGGCAGGATCTCCGCGCACAGACCGCGCCCGTCGCATGCAATGGGGTCGATCACGAGTTCCACGCTCCAGCGGCTCATGACCGGCTCACCAACCTCCTCGTCGCCGCCCGGCTGGCCGCCGGCAGGAATCTCGGAGCACGGGTCTGGGGGCAGGGCCCACGACGTTGATGCCGGGCCACCTCGTCGGCGAAGACCTGGAGCCCTGTCCGCACGAACCGGGCCACTCCGTCGGGGTGACGGCAGGCGCCCCGCCCCTCCACCAGGTCGCAGATCTCGAGGATGCGCTCGGTGCGGGGCACCTTGTTGCCGCCGTATGCGAGCATCTCCATATTCTGCGCCAGCTCGGCGAGGCCGTGGACGCACGGGCCGCACTGCCCGGCGCCTTGGCCCTCCATGTAGCGGGTCACGTCGGCCAGCTCGGCGAGCGGGCAGACGTCGTGGGGGAGGAGCGCCACCACCCCCGCACCGAGCGTTGCCCCGGCGCGCCGGGCGGACTTCTCGGTCACCGCGAGCTCGGAGAAGGTCTCCGGCGAGACCCATGCGCCCCCGTAGCCCCCGAGGAGGATCCCTCGGGCCTGGGCCAGTTCGTCGCGCTGGAGGCCGGTGGACTGGCTGAGCGACGAGCCGAGCACCGCCTCGACGACGAGCCGGCTGCCCGGGCGGTTGACCGTCAGGAGCACGGTGCCGGGGTTCCCGGGCGGTCCGATCTCACGGAACCACGCCGCACCGAAGCGCCCGATGAGGGCGATGTGGGCGAGGGTCTCGGCGTTCTGGACCAGCGTGGGCCGGCCCCCGACACCGCGCTCACGGATCGACGACAGGCCGACGAAGGCGGGCACGGCGCCGTGGCGGCCACCCAGCGCGTTGACCACGGCGGTCTCCTGGCCGGCGATGTACGTGTCGGGCGACTCGAAGACCTCGATGTCGATCGGATCGACCCGGTAGGCCCGCCGTTCGGCCAGTGCCGCGGTGACGACCGGGATGGTCGCGGCGGGGACGTAGGCGATGGCCTGCTGCGCACGCAGGGTGCTGGCCGCCAACGCGAGGCCGTCGAGCACCAGGTGTGGGGAGTGGGTGAGGAGCAGCGCGTCCTTCCGGCTGGCGGGCTCACCCTCGGCGCCGTTGCCGATGACGACGGGGCGACGCCGCGCCGCGGCGATCGCCTCCCACTTGGTCGAAACCGGGAACCAAGCCCCGCCGTGGCCCACGAGGCCGCTCTCGGCCAGCTCGTCGAGCATTCGGTGCCTGGGGTGATCGAGCGCACCCCAGCGTGCGAGGTGGGTCTCGAGCGCCGGGTCGGGCGCGGCGGCGGACAGCCCGTGCAGCAGGCGCCTCCCCGTCTCGGGGGCGCTCCTGGCCTGATGACGCACCGTGAGGCTCACCGGCCGACCGTCCCCGAGATCTGTCCGGTGAGGGTGCCCGCGTTCGGGTCGAGCGCGAGGCTCATGGTCAGGTTGATCGAACCGGACGGTCCACTGACGACGGCACCGACGTCGGAACCGTCGAGCGCGGTCACCTGCCCCGTGAGTGTGCCGAAGGACACGTTGCTCCGGCGCATGGCGATGCCGCCGTTCACCGCCGGGCCGACGATGCGGACCTCGAGGGGCGCGGTCGTATCGGCCAGCCGCATCGTCAGAGTCACCTCGGACTCGCCTTGTGCGTCGGGGGCCGAGGTCGCGACCGTCCCCGACACCGACGTCGAGAACGGCGTGGCGGGGATGGCGGAGGTCTCCGCCGGTGCCCTCGAGGGTGTGGTCGGAGGTGTGCCGGCCGCGGGGGTGGAGCTGGCGTACGACGTCGCGGCGGCGCCGGCCAGCTGGGCGAGCAAGGCCGAGGACGTGCCCGCCCGGCGTGACCAACCCGGCCGGAGCGGGCCCCCCACGGCGAAGGCGGTGATCACCAGGAGGACGGCGGCCGCAGCGAGCGCCCCGCCGAGCCGCCAACCCACCGAGCGGGCGCGCCCGGCCACGAGGCGCCAGGCCACCGCGGCCACGACCGAGCCGGTGCACGCGACGAACACCAGGGTCGCCCCCGGCAGCCGGGCATCGGATCCCGAGCCCAATCCGTGGACGACGGCGATCGGCCAGCACGCGTAGGCCAGCCAGTGCACCCCACGCCAGGCGGCGGCGCCGATTCTGCGGCGCAGCGCGCTGGTGATGGCGACGGCGAGCAGCATGTCGAAGGCCAGCGCCCCGAGCCCGACCCAGACGGGCCGGTAGGGCGATCGGAATGGGATCACCGCGTCGGCCAGGCCGATCGGGACGTAGCCGTCGCCGACGGTCGAAACGACGTGGATGGCGATCAGCGCCAGGCAGAAGAGCGACAGGTTCCGGTGGACCGACTGGGACAAGAAGCGTGGCCAGCGGTCCGTGGTCCATCCCACCGATGCCACCGTCCCGAGGACGACCGTGATGGACAGGAGGATCAGCGAGACGAGGCCGGTGGCCCGCGTCAGGTACCACAGGGCCGCGGAGCCGTGACCGACCGTCGCCACGAGGACCGCCATCATCGGGCGCCTGCCTCCTGACGCGCCAGTGCCGGCGGGGGGTTCGCCGGCAGGGGCCATCCCCTTGTTTGCACCGCCGTCCCGTCGAGTCGTACGAGTCGCGCCGGGAGGCCCAGTCCCTCGAGCCAGTCGACGGCGTGCTCCCCGAGGACGATCGCAGCCGTCGAGGCCGCGTTGGCCTGCACGCAACTGGCCGCCGTCACCGAGACGGTGCGCCACCACGAGGTTGCGGACAGGCCGGTGGCCGGATCGAGGATGTGGTGCACCCGATGCGCTCCGAGGCGCCACTGGCGCACGCCGACGCCCGACGAGGCCAATCCGCCCGAGGAGATGCTCACGGCCTCGGTCGGGTGACGCGACGTGCAGGTGTCGGCAATGCCCACGGCGAATCCGCCGGGGGGCGCGGTGCCCGCCACGGCCACGTCACCACCGAGGGACACGAGCGCCCCACAGCCGAGCCGGTCGGAAATGGTCGTGGCAGCCCGGTCCGCGGCCAGGGCCTTGGCGGTCGCGCCCAGGTCGAGCGCCGTGTTCTCAGCGAGGCGCACGCGGCGACGTCGCCGGTCGACCGCGACGGAGCGCCAGCCCGGCACGGCCTGCGCCAGCGGCAGGTCGCCGTCGACCCCGGGGCGGACGTCCGCAAAGTCGCGGTCGTAGCCCAGCCGGATGATGGCGAGCCCGACGGTCGGGTCGACCAGGCCCCCGGTGGCCGCTGCCATCGCGAGGGCGACGTCGATCGCCTCGAGGAGGTCCGCGCTGACCTCCGCCTCGGTTCCGGTGCCTGCCTGCGCGTTCAGCCGGCTGAGTTCGGAATCACTCCGGAACCGGCTGGCGACTCGGTCGATGCGCGCGAGCTCGTCCTGGAGCAGCTGCGCTGCCTGTATCAGCACGCCGCCGTCGTTGACGACGAGCTCCGCGATGGTGCCGAGCGCCCCGGTGCGGTAGACCCGCTGGACGTCGGCGTGGACGCACGCCGTTGTGATCAACTCGATCCGCTGGTCACCGGTGCCGGGAGCGACGTCCCCTGGGTCGGCGTCGACGACGGGTTGATCGCACCCTGGCCGCTGTTGCCGCTGTTGCCGCTGTTGGTCGACACCTGATTTCCGCTGCTCGACGACGTGGCCGGCGCGGCATGATGCCCGGGCAGCGCCTTTCCGACGTAAACGCCCAGGATCCCGACAGCGGCGATGGTCGCCAGGCCGATGGCGCCCGTGATGCTCGACAGACGTGAAAGCGCGCCGTCGCGGCGCATTGCCGCGGCCTGACGCCGCTGTGTCGGGCTGGCTCGCCGCACGTGTCCCATTCCGAGCAGGGTAAAGAGGCACCCTGACACCTACATGAAGAAGCGCCCGTTCAGGCTAAGGATTCGCTAAGAGTCTCGCCGGGATGGCGTGCGGAGCTGGGCTTGCCCTTGCGCGGCAACGCTCGCCGCCAGAAGACCTGCATCCGGGCGCCCCCCAGGTCGGACACGCCGATCTCGCAGGTGCCCTGGGTGGACCGCACCACGGAGTCGGCGATGGCCAGCCCGAGTCCGGTTCCCGCAACCGAATCGCTCGCCCGATGGAAGCGATCGAAGACGGCGTCACGCTGTTCGGCGGGGATCCCGGGACCGGAGTCGTCGACACGCAGCTCCACCCGACCGCCCGAGCTGCGGACGCTCGCCTCGACCCGGCCTGCCTCCCCGGCGAACTTGCAGGCGTTGTCGATCAGGACTCCGGCCAATCGATCGATCAGAGCCGCCTCCGCCTGGACCGTGAAAGGCCCGTTGCCGACGCGCCGTGCGGAGAGAACGATTTGGTTGGTGGCCGCCAGTGCCCCGAAGCGTTGGACACAGGCCTCGACGACGTCGGCCACGTCGGCGACACTCGCGGCATCGGCCGGGGCGGTCTTGTTGTCGGCCCGGGCCAACCAGAGAAGGTCCTCGACGATGCGACGCAGCCGCGTGCCCTCCTGCCCCACCCGCTCGAGTACGTCCCGATAGGCGGCGGGCTCGCGTGGTCGGCTCAGGGCCAGGTCGACCTCCGCCTCGATGACCGAGATCGGGGTGCGCAGCTCGTGCGAGGCGTCCGCCGTGAACTCGGCCTGGCGCCGACGCACGAGTTCGGACGGGGCGGAGGCGCGCAGGCCCACGACCGTCGCTCCGGCGAAGGTGGCCACCGCCAGGATGAGGCCGAACACGAGTTCTGCCACCAGGAGCGTCGACTGGGTGTTGGACGGCCCGGCCAGGCTCTGACCGGCCACGAGCACGGTGTCACCGGTCCGCACCGTGTCGAAGCGGAAGCTCGATTTCCCGACGTCCAGCGTGACCGGAGCGGGCCCCCAGCGCCGGAGGGGGAGCGGGGGTGCGGTGGGGGTCAGCGCGGTCACGACGCCCGAGGGTGCAATCGACCAGAGGAAAAGGGGGGCATCGTCGACATCCGGCTGTTCGTCGCGGGAATCCGATCCGGGGAGGGTGAGGGTCTGGCGCTTTGCGTCGCTCAGCCGGTCGGACAGGCGGGAGTCAGTCGTGTGGACGAGGTGGTCGGTGACGATCACGTTGAGCACGACGGCCGCAACGACGTACCCGACCATGACGATCAGCGTGGCCACCGCCGCGACCCGCACGGCGTGCCAGCGGTGGGCGCGGCTCAGGTTCACGCCTCCACCATCCTGTAGCCGGTGCCCCGCACCGTCTCGATCCGCGCTCGGCTGCCCGCCAGCTTGGCCCGCACGCGGCCAACATGGACGTCGATGGTGTTGGAGCCCACCGCGTCGGCTTCGTCCTCCCAGACTTGGGACGCGATCATCCGCCGCGCCAATACGGCCGGAGAGCGGCGGACGAGGAGTTCGACCAGCGCGGTCTCGATCGCCGTCATGGGCACCACCGCGCCGGCCACGGTGACCTCGCGTGTCGCCGAGTCGAAGCACAAGTCCGCGCAGGTGAGCACCGGGTCCAGCACCAGTGGCGGACGGCGTTGCAGCGCGTGGATGCGGGCGACCAGCTCGGAGAAGTCGAAAGGCTTGACCAAGTAGTCGTCCGCCCCACCGTCGAGGCCTTCGACACGGTCCGATGGCGTGTCGCGTGCCGTCAACATGAGGATCGGTGTCCGGTCACCGCTGCGTCGCGCCTGCGCGATCACTTCGATCCCCGTGCGCTCGGGCATGCGCCAGTCCAACACGGCGACGTCGTAGTCATAGGCGCGAAGGTGCCGGAGGGCCGCGCCGCCGTCGGCCACCGCATCGACGACATAGCCCTTCTCTCTCAGCCCTCGCTCGAGCACGGACCGGAGCCCGGCGTCGTCCTCGGCGACGAGCACCCTCATCGGGGCCACCTCATCGTCTGGCGCCTCATCGTCTGGCGCCTCATCGTCTGGAGGAACGCGCGTGTGGCATGCGATTCAGGCTACGGCGTCGCGCCCGCCTGGTGGCACTCGGCCGGCTGTCATCGTTTCTTCAGGTTGGGCCCCTATTCTTCTCGGCAGCCGTGGACCACGTCACCGACCGTGTGCGGACGCAGCAGCGTGCGCACCATGAGCCTGGCGCGCCGTGAGGCGCGTCCGAGATCGGTACTCGCCGAGCGAGCGCGCGCGTGCGCAGGGCCGCATCAGGCGACTGACCAAAACGACGATCGTCGTTGCCGGCGGTGTCAGCGCTTTCATCGGCGTCACGGTGGCGCGGGAGCACCCGGGGTCGTCGGCCGGCGCGAAGGCGCCGACACCCGCCTCCGTGCCCACGAGCACGACGACCGCGCCGACCACGACGACCGCGCCGACCACGACGACCGCGCCGACCACGACGAGTCCGGCCACCAGCCCGCCGGTCACCGGCGCTCCCGCCGTCACGACGCCGACGACCCTCCCGCCGACGACCCTCCCACCGACGACCACCACGACCCTCCCACCGACGACCACCACGACCCGGCCCGTCGTGACGTCCGGCGGGACGTCGAGTTAGCGATACCGGGTGTTACCCGGCCATGAGCCGCCCGGCCATGAGCCGCCCCGCCGTGAATTGCGCCGCCGTCACGACGCGCCAAAGATGATGGCCCGACCGATGGCGGAGGCGAGGTAGGACGTGGAGGAATTTCTCAAGTCAGCCGGCTACGGCGCCATCTTCGCGCTGAGCTTCATCTCGGCCATGGGACTCCCTGTCGGCGCCGAGGTGGCGTTGATCTTCGGCGGAGTTCTGGCCAGCGAGGCAGGGGCCCAAGCGCAGCACGTCGAACCGCTCTCCCTGGCGGTGGTCATCATCCTCGCCCTGCTCGGCGAGCTCTTGGGCTCGTATGCCGGCTACGCCATCGGCCGCTTCGGCGGGAGGGCCCTCGTCGACAAGGTGGGGAAGTTCGTCCTCCTCACCCACAAGGATCTCGACCGCGCCGAGGCCTGGTTCGCCCGCCGCGGCGAGCCCTTCGTTCTGTTCGGCCGGTTCATTCCCCTGTTGCGCTCCTTCGTGTCGTTCGCCGCGGGACTGGGCGAGATGGCGCTCGCCAAGTTCAGCCTCTTCACGATCGTCGGCTGTGCGATCTGGTGCACCGCGCTGTGCTCCTTGGGCTACAGCCTCGGCAGCAGCTACAACCACGTCCTCAAGGCGTTCAGCTACGCCGGCTACGTCCTCGGTGCGCTGGCGGTCGTCGCCGTGGTGGTGGTCTTCTGGCACAGATGGCGGGAGTATCACCGCCAGCACGAAACGGAGCGCACCGAGACAGGAGCGTGATCGCCGACGGCTGCTGACGGTCGGCGGCGACCCCGTGTGGGCCACTGCAACCCGTCCGCAACCGTCGTAGTTCGTCCCGTGGTCAAGCGGAGAATGGGGCACGCCGAATCTTCGGAAAGCGTTGCTGGAAGCCGCGTTGACGCGAGTTGACGGCGGTGTCACAACGCCTTCGGAAGAGGTTCGATCGGGATGAGGGGGTTCGTGGCGCTTCGTTGTCAACGTGTTGGCGGACCGGTCGCCGAGAGACCGGTCCTTGGCCGCGTCCGGTGGGCCACGACGACGTCGATCCGGAACTGAGTCTCATGGCGGGGTCGTGACGAAAGAGGCGAACCTCCCCGAATCGGCGCGGATCGTCGGTGAGACCCGGGCCGCCGTGCTCAGTACGGCTGGGTTGCTGCTGCGCTCGCCCGAGACGTCCTTGAGCGCCCAGCCGCCCGGGAGCGAGGACGGCACCCTGACCGCTCCGTTGGAACTCGCCGACCGCAGGCTCTGGCTGTCGGTCTCCGGGCGCAGCCGGACGGAGCCCTTCGACGACGCCGATCGGGCCTTGCTCGACGCACTGGCCTCCGTCGGGGCGATCGCGTTGTCCAACGCCGACCTCTACGCCGAGGTCGAGCGCCAGAGGGACAACCTCTCCGTGATCACCGAGAACCTCGGCGAAGGCGTGTGCGCCATCGCCAAGACCGGCGAGATCGCGTTCATGAACCCGGCTGGGGCCGCCATGCTCGGTTGGCCCCGCTTCGGAAGCGGCGACGGCGCTCCGCCGGCCCTCGGGGAACCCCCGCGCTTCTTGCTGGACCCGGCTCTGCGCGCCATGTCGTGCGGGCAGAACGTCGTGACCGACGACGCCCGGTTCGAACGGGCGGACGGTTCCCACTTCCCGGCGACGATGACCGCCTCCCCGGTGGCGGGGGACGCGCAGCCCTTGGCCGCCGTGGTCGTGTTCCGCGACGCCTCCGAGCGCAACGCCTTCGAGGAGCAGCTGGCGCGCCACGCGTTCCAGGATCCGTTGACCGGGTTGGCCAACCGCCGCCTGCTTCTCGATCACCTCGACCACGCCTTGCTCCAGGCCGAGCGCACGGGAGGTCGCGTCGCCGTGCTCTTCGGTGACATCGATCGCTTCAAGGTTGTCAACGACAATCTCGGTCACCAGGTCGGCGACGAGATGCTGCGGGTCGTCGCCGAACGCCTCCGGCGCGTCGTCCGGCCGGGCGACACGCTGTCCCGCTTCGGTGGGGACGAGTTCGTGATCATCTTGGAAGGAGTGACCTCACCGGAGGATGCCGCCCAGGTGGCCGACCGGATGCGCCATGTCTTGCGCGAGCCGATCATGCTCGGCGGCGGCCACGAGGTGATGGTCACGATGAGCATCGGCATGGCGCTGAGCGACGCCAATACCGGACGCGACGATCTTGTGCACGACGCCGACGTGGCCATGTACCGGGCCAAGGAGCGCGGCCGGGGAGGCCAGGTGACGCTGTTCGAAGCGGACCGGGTGGGCGGATGCCCGCCCGACCGACCCGACCTCGAGACCGCTCTCAACCACGCGGTCGAGCGCCAAGAGGTCGAGGTCTACTTCCAGCCGCTGATTTCGTTGGGGGACGAGCGGATCGTCGGGGCGGAGGCACTGGTGCGATGGGACCATCCCGAGCACGGGATCCTGTCCCCGGCCCACTTCGTCGCGTTGGCCGAGGACAACGGCACCATCCTCGAAATCGGGCGGGCGGTCCTCGAGCAGGCCTGTGGGCGCGCCAAGGCGTGGCTCGACGACATCGGGGTCCGCTTGGAGGTCGGCGTGAACCTCTCGCCGCGCCAATTCCAGCAGGCGGGGCTCGAACGGCAGATCGCGGGCGTGCTGCAGTCCACCGGTATCGATCCGTCACAGCTCTGTCTCGAGATCACCGAGAGCCTCGCCATGTTCGACGTCGAGCTGACCTCCGCCGTCCTCGACAAGCTGCACAACCTGGGCCTTCGGCTGGCCATCGACGACTTCGGCACCGGGCACTCCTCACTCGGGTCCTTGGCCCGCTTCCCGATCGATGTCATCAAGATCGACCAGAGTTTCGTGCGCGACATCGACCAGGACCCCGTGAAGTCGGCCATCGTCTCCGCCGCCGTCGCCCTGTCGAAGGCGATCGGTTCGACGACGGTGGTCGAGGGGCTCGAAACCCTGGCCGAGCGCGACCAGGTCGAGCGGCTCGGCTGCGACGTTGCGCAAGGCTTCTACTTCTCCCGTCCGCTGCCGGCCGACGCGTTCGACGAGCTCCTCCGCTCCGGCCCGGACCCCCAGCCGGCGTCGCGCCTGACGGGCCGCGGCCGGCGCGCCGGGTTGCCACCCGGGTAAGACCGCCTCTCCTCAGGTAAGACCGCCTCTCGGGGTGGCGCTCCCGCCCGGGCGCCGGGTCAGCCCGGCCGCCCTCAAGCGACCGCGGTGGGGTCGCTTTCACGTTCCTGGCGGCGCAGGGCATCCGCCAGGAGCGGGACTACCTCGTGCCAGTCCCCGACGATGCCGACGTCGCAGTGCGTGAAGACCGGGGCGTCGGGGTCCTCGTTGACGGCCAGGATGGTCCCGGCCGCGCGCACGCCGACCATGTGATTGAACTTGCCGCTCAGCGCGAGCGCGACGTAGAGCCGAGGAGCGAGGGAGCGACCGGTGAGGCCCACCTGGCGCGAGCGCGGCGCCCACTCCCGGTCGGTCACTTTCCTGGTCGCCGCGAGCTCCGCCCCGAGGAGGCCAGCCAGCGGGCTGAGCTGCGCGTATTCCTCCGGCTTGATCCCCGCGCCGACCCCGATGACCACCTCGGCCCGGGCCAGCGCCTCCAGGTCGTCGTTGCGGCGTTCGACCAGCACCCGGACCCGTCCCCGCCGGCCGAGGCTCCGGGTCTCGACGCGGGCGTCGCGCTCGGTGAGCACCGGGGCGGGCAACACCCCCGGGCGTATGGTGACCATTTGCGTGGGGCTGCGGCACGTGATGTCGGCCACCAACGCGCCGGCGAAGGCCGGCTTGGCCGCCACGAGCACGCCCCCACGCGCCTCGAGCGTGATCGCGTCGCCCACCAGCCCCGAGCCGGTGGCCGCGGCGGCGCGGCCGGCCACCTCGCGCCCGAAGGCGGTGCTGGGTGCGAGCAGCGCCCAGGGGGCCGTCTGGCGCACGTAGGCGGTGATCGCGTCGGCCACGTCCTCTGCGACGGGCGCACCGTCGAGCACCACCACGAGGTCGGCGCCCGCGGCGGCGAGGGAGCGGGGCGAGCCGTCGTCGGGGGAAACGACGTGGACGGCGGCGCCGACCTCGCGCCCCAGCCCGGCCGCCGCCCCGATCAGTTCGGCGGTCACCTCGGGTCGGCCGGGCTCGGCGAGGACGGCGATGATGCGTTCGGTCGGTCCGGTCGGTCCGGTCGGCCCGGTCGGTCCGTCCCGACCATCCCCCGGCACGTCACGAGGGGTGAGCGCCCCCCGTCGAGTCAGCTCGCGCCGCGCCGCCTCCACTTGTTCCTCGACCGGGCCCACCAGCACCAGCAGGGAGCGTTCGTGCTCCATGGGCCGCGTCGCGCCGACGACCGTCGGGCTCCCGGCTTCACCCCAGGGCCCGTCGCCCAGCTGGCGGGGTCCGATCCGGGTGATGCGCGCCGAGGGCACGGCCGCCCGGCCCTCGGGGTCCACCTTGCACGGGTCACAGAGCCGTTCGGCGACCGAGAGCACCGCCGGCAGCGAGATCTCGACCTCTCGCATGCCGTCGTCGTGCTCGAGCTCGAGACGCAGGAAGGAGCCGGCGTCCTCGCAGCGGCGCACCCCGCTCGCGAAGGGGAGGTCGAGCAGCGCCGCCACCTCCGGTCCGACCTGACCCGTCTCGCCGTCGATGGAGTTACGGCCGAGCAAGACGAGGTCGAAGGGGCCCGCGGCATCCAGCGCAGCCGCCAGGGCCCGCGCCGTGGCCAGCGTGTCCGATCCCGCGAAGGCCGGGTCGGACACGTGCAGGCCCGAGGTGGCACCCCAGGCCACCCCCTCGCGCAAGACGTCCTCCGCCGTGGGGGGCCCGAGCGTCACGACCGTGCACGTCCCCCCCGTGGCCCGCGCCAGCATGACCCCCTCGGCTACGGCGCGGCGGCAGTACGCGTTCATCTCGAAGTCCACGCCGTGGCGGACGAGCCGTCCCTCCTCGAGGCGGAACGACTCGGCGAGCGGGACCTGCTTCACGAGCGACGCGATCCGCAGCGGCTGCCCTTCGGCCCGCGTCACCCGAGCGCGCTCACGAGCCCCCGCCGCCGGCGAGCACGAGCTCCTGGTCCCGTTCCGGACCGGTCGCGGCGTGGACGTAGCGCCCGCCCCGCGTCCACGACGCCGCCGCCGCCAGCAGGCTCAGCACGATGGCGAAGTCGAAGGCGGCGTGCAAACCCTTTTGGAAGGGCGCCGAGATGAGGCCCGGGAAGAAGTCCCGCTGCGCGAGCGCGGCCTGCTGGGTCGCACTGAGATGCGACAGTGCCCCGGCGCCGATGAGGTGCTGGACCGGGTTGTAGCCGAGGAAGGCGGCGAAGAGGGTCGAGATCGGGGGCAGGTGCGAGGCCCGGTCCGCGATCGATGCGGGCACGCCCTGGCTGAGCAGCCCCGCCGAGACGTTGTGGGGCAGCGCGGAGGCGAGGCCCACGATCATCAGCGTGAAGAAGACCCCGATCGACACGACCTGGGCCGAATTCTGGAAGGTGGTGTTCATGCCCGATCCGGCGCCGCGATGCTCGGGTGGCAGGCTGTTCATGACACCGGTGCGGTTGGGCGAGCCGAACGACGCCATGGTGACGCCGGTGAAGAAGAGGATGACGCCGAACGCCCAGTAGGAGAAGTCGATGGGAAGGGATTCGAGCAGCGCGAAGCAGATGGCTGCGCCGATGCACCCTCCGGTGGCGAAGGGCCGGGCCCCGAACCGGTCGGAGAGGATCCCCGACACGGGGCCGGCGATCAAGAGGCCTGCCGTGAGCGGGATCAAGGCGATGCCCGCCCACAGCGGGGTGGTGGCGAACGAGTAGCCGTGCAGCGGCAGCCAGATCCCCTGGAGCCAGATGATGAGCATGAACATCAGGCCGCCCCGGCTCATCGCGGCCAGGAAGCTGGCGACGATCCCGGCGGTGAAGGCGCGGATCTTGAACAGCTGGAGACGGAACATCGGCTCGCGCACGCGCACCTCGATGAAGCAGAAAGCGACGAGCAGCAAGGAGCCACCCACGAGCGCGCCGATCACCCGCGGGTTGGTCCAGCCCATGGCGTGGCCACCGTAGGGCTCGATCCCATAGGTGATGCCGACCATGACGAGCACCAGCCCCACGGCGAAGGTGGCGTTGCCGGGCCAGTCGACGTGAGACGAGCGCCGCTGCCCCAGTTCGCGTAGTTGGAGGTAGCCCCAGATCGTGGCGAAGAGGCCGATCGGCACCGACACCAAGAAGATCAACCGCCAGTTGATCGGGGCCAGGATTCCCCCGAGGATCAGCCCGATGAACGAGCCGCTGAAGGCCGCCGCTTGGTTCACGCCGAGAGCCAGGCCCCGCTGGCCCTCCGGGAAGGCGTCGGTGAGGATGGCGGCCGAGTTGGCCATCAGCATGGCGGCGCCGACGCCCTGGAAGATGCGCATCACGATCAGGTACATGCCGGCGGCCGGCCCGGTCAGCCAGGTGACGCTGAGGGCGAGGGAGAAGAAGGTGAAGACGGCGAAGCCCAGGTTGTAGATCTTCACCCGGCCGTACATGTCGCCCAGGCGCCCGAGCGTGACGACGAGCACGCTGGTGGTGACCAGGAATCCGAGGATCATCCACAGCAGGTAGAAGCTGTTCTCGGGCAACAGGGGGTCCAGGCCGATGCCGCGGAAGATGTCCGGCAACGAGATGAGGACGATGGACCCGTCGATCGTCGCCATGAGCATGCCGAGGGTCGAGATGAACAGCGCGGTCCACTTGTAACCGTCGGGGAGCGGCGCCAACGGGTCCGGTCGGCTGAGCCAGTGGGGGAGTCGGCCGCCCCCCGCCCGCTCCCACTGCGGGGCACCGGCGGCGATGTCGGCTGGCGTCGGGGCGTGCAGCGGCGTCGTGGCGGTACGTTCGATGGCCTCACGCTACCCGGCTCGTCGGACGGCCCGAGCCCGCCCCGCGCCCCGCGCGCGTGATCGCGTTACCGCCCCAGGGCCCCGCCCTCGGGGCTGCGCGGGTCCGATGCCCCGACCAGGCGACGCGACCCCTCGGTGCCGTGCTCCACCGCGATGATCTGGGCGCACCCGACGGCGACGGGGTCGAAGGAGCGGATGGCCCGCACCCGGTGTCCGCGGTCGGCCAGCCCGTCTGGCCACCCGGGGGGTGCGTCCCACTCCACCAACACCGTGAGGTCGTCGCCCCACCACAGGCGGAACGGGCCGGCCGAGGCTGCGTCGAGCGTGAGCCGCGGCGCGCTCACGGCGCGCGCCGGGTCCTGTCCGGCGTGGAGCAGCCGGGCCAGGAGCTGGACGATGATCTGCGGTTGCGCGTCGCCGCCCATGGCCCCGACCAGATGCGTGAGCGCGCCGTCCGGCGTGGTGGCCAGCATCGGGGAGAGGGTGTGCGGCGGGCGGCGCCCCGGTGCGAGCTCGGCGGGGTGTCCCGGCACCAGCGAGAACCCGACGCCGCGGTTGTGCAGGAAGACCCCGGTGGCCGGCTCGATCAGGTGCGAGCCGAAGTCGAGGGCGTTGGACTGCGTGAGGGAGACCCCGAGGCCTTCGGCGTCGAGCGCACAGAGATGCGTCGTGTCCCCCTCGGCGATGCGGGCGACGGTCGGGCCGGTCGTCCCGGCACCGGGCCAGACGTCGGGCGGCGCCACTCGTTGCCGGTCCACCCTGGTCGCGGCGGCGGCGAGTCGCTCGGCGTCGAGCAGTGCCCTGCCGTCGGCACCCTCGAAGAGCACGTCGGGACGGTCGTGGCCGACGGCGCGCCACGCCTCGACCAGAAGGTGGGGCCACGCGGGATCGTCGGGGTCCGTCCCGAGCCCGGCCGCCTCGGCCACCCACGCGCCGGCGAGGGTCAGGTAGCCCTGGGACGGGGGCGGCACCGTCCACAGGTCGTGGCCCCAGGCGCGCTGGCGCAGCGGTTCGCACCAGGTCGCCATGCTCGTCGTGAGGTCCGACGGTGCGAAGTGGCCGCCGCCGAGTGCGAGGAGGCCGCGGCCGAACTCCCCGTCGTAGAAGGCGTCACGTCCGCCGGACGCGATGGCATCCAGGGTGCGGGCGATGCCGGGCACGCGCACGCGCTGGCCGATCTCGAGGGGCCCCGCTGGGCACAGCTCGCCGGCTCCGGGCCAGGCGTGGACGAGATGCGTGGCCAGCGCCAGCATGACCGACGCGGCGAAGCCGTCGGCGGCCAGCTCGATCGCGGGGGCCAGGACGTCGGCGAGCGGCAGTCGCCCGTGGCGGCCGTGCAACGCCAGCCAACCGTCCACGGCGCCCGGGACCGGCACACTGCGGACGTCTCGCCGCACGGGCATGACCGTCATCCCCTCGGCGCGCAGACCGGCCGGGTCGGACCCCGATCCGGCGCGCCCCACGGACAGGAGCGCCTCAGGGGTCGACCCCGGCGGGGCCACCATGGCAAGGACGTCGCCTCCGAGGCCGCACAGGTGCGGGCCTACCACCGCCATGACGACCCCGGTGGCGACCGCAGCATCGGCCGCCGACCCGCCGTGGGCGAGCATGCCGACGCCCGCCGACACGGCCAACTGGTCGGCGGCGACGACCATGCCGCGGAGCCCGGACCGGGGGCCGAACGGGGCGAGCGGGAGCGTCATCGCTCAGCCAGTATGCCCGCGGCGCGGCCGGTACCCCGTGGGGCTCGGTCTCTTGCGCTGGCCTGATTCGGCGGCCCGGCATCGGGGTAACTCGTAATTCAGTGAACTCGATCCAACGGCGCGAGCCGAGGAGGCAGGCATGGTGACGACCAAGCAGAAGGAGGGCGCCAAGACCCCGCGCTCGGCCGGTCTGAGCACGGCCGAGAAGGACCGGCTGCCCGACAAGGACTTTGCGTTCCCCAAGCAACGCAAGGAACCTCTGACCGACGCCCGTCATGTCCGCAACGCCATCGCCCGCTTCGATCAGGTCGAGGGCGTGACCGACAAGGAACGAGACGAGGCGTGGCGGCGCATCACGCGTGCGGCCAAGCGCTTCGACGTCGAGGTCCGGGAGGGGAGCTGGCGCGAGCTCTTCAAGGGCGCCAAGGCGAAGAAGCGGCGCTGAGGGGAGCCGGCCCGCCGGCCCGGGTCGTTACAGCACGACGACCGAGCGCAGAACCTCGCCGCGCTGCATGCGGGTGAAGGCCCCTTCGACCTGGTCGATCCCGATGGTTTCACTGACGAAGCGGTCGAGGTCGAGTCGCCCCTCGAGGAAGAGATCGACGAGCATCGGGAAGTCGCGCGAGGGCAGGCAGTCGCCGTACCAGCTCGGCTTCAGCGCGCCACCGCGCCCGAAGAACTCGATCATGGGCAGGTCGATGCGCATGTCGGGCGTCGGGACGCCGACCTGGACCAGCGTGCCGGCCAGGTCACGCGCGAAGAAGGCCTGCTCCATCACTTTGGGGTGCCCCACCGCCTCGATGCAGACGTCGGCCCCGTTGCCGCCCGTGAGGGAACGGATCGCCTCGACGGGATCGGTGGCACTCGCGTCCACCGTGTGCGTTGCACCGAAGGCGGTGGCCTGCTCGAGCTTTCCCGGGTCCACGTCGACCCCGATGATGGTGGCCGCCCCGGCCAGCCTCGACCCGGTCACGGCGGCACACCCGACGCCGCCGCAGCCGAAGACAGCCACCGAGTCGCCCAGCCCGACCTGGCCGGTGAACATGGCCGCACCCAGGCCGGCCATGACACCGCAGCCGAGCAGACCGACCGCTTCGGGCTTGGCCGAGGGGTTGACCTTCGTACACTGTCCCGCCGCCACGAGCGTCTTGTCGGCGAAGGCACCGATGCCGAGGGCGGGGGAGAGGGGCGTGCCGTCGGCCAGCGTCATCTTCTGCGTGGCGTTATGCGTGGAGAAGCAGTACCAGGGCCGGCCGCGCCGACAGGACCGGCACTGGCCGCAGACGGCACGCCAGTTCAGGACGACGAAGTCACCCGCGGCCAGGTCTGTGACGTCGGACCCGACCGACTCGATGAACCCGGCCGCCTCGTGGCCGAGCAGGAAGGGGAAGTCGTCGTTGATGCCGCCCTCGCGGTAGTGCAGGTCCGTGTGGCACACGCCGCAGGCCTTGACCGCCACCACGGCCTCGCCGGCGCCCGGCTCGGGCACGACGATCGTCTCGAGCGTGACCGGTGCCCCTTTCTCCCTCGCGACCACACCGCGCACTTCCGCTCCCATTCGTGCTCCTCCCGTCGGCGAGCCCTCATGATGCCCGATCGGCCGGCGCCGATCACAGGGCAGCGACGAAGATGCAGAACGGATGCCCGTCGGGGTCGGCGTACACGTAAAGCCGCTCGAGGGGGTCGTCGGAGCGGTCGAGGAGAAGGCGGGCGCCCAGCCTCAGCGCCCGGACGTGCTGCTGGCGCAGCGTCGCCTCGTCGGGGACGGTCAAGTCGAGGTGGAGCTGTTGCGGCACTTGCGCCTCGGGCCAGGTGGAGGGGGCCAACTCGGCCACCTGTTGGAACGCGAGGGAGGGAACGCCCGACGGATGCACCACCACGAGCCAATCGCGCCCCTTCGGGTCGTCCGCGCCGGCGGGCGGCGCCTCGTCGCCGTACCGATACTCGTAGCCCAGCAGTTCCCGGTAGAACTCGGCGAGCGCCCGGGCGTCCCTCGTGTCGAGGACGACCTGGCGCAGCGCCGGGTATGCCGCCTCGCTCACGGCAGGACCACCCCGGCCCACAGGCGCGGGGCGCGTCGCACGGCGGTGGTGCTGACGGCCCGAGATCCTACGGACTTCGCTTCGACTCCCGACCCGAGGCCCACCGACCTGGGCGCTCTAGGGTGGCCGGCAATGGGAGTGGGGTACCTGGATGTTCCGACGGACTGGGCCCGGACGCGCGGCCGCGGTCTCGGCTCGTTCGTCACCCAGGAGGAGCTGCGCCGCCCCGACGGGACGCTCGTCACCTGGGAGTCGCGCCGGCACCGCAAGCACCCGGTCGGCGCGAGTGGTTCGACCTGGTGGGCGCCGCGCGCCCTGGCCTGGTGGATCGGTGTGGTCTTCGCGTGCGGGTCCGTCTGCTTCGCGTTGGGTTCCTTCCCTCCTTACGCCACTGGCGTCGGCACCAATCCGGACGACCTCACCTTCTTCATCGGGTCGATCTTCTTCACGGTCGCTTCCTTCCTGCAGTACTACGAGGTCGCCTCGACGCCGACGGCGATGGACGAGCCACATCGCAAAGGTCCTCGGTCGCTGCTCAGGGTCCAGCATCACCGGATCGACTGGTGGGCCGCCATCATCCAACTTGCCGGGACCCTGTTCTTCAACCGGACGACGCTCAGCGCGCTGGTGGTCGGCTTGGGTGCGTCGCCCAACCATCATCCCGTGTGGCGTCCCGACGCACTGGGCTCCATCTGCTTCCTCGTCGCGAGCTGGTTCGCTTGGGCCGAGGAGTGCCACGGGCCGTTCGCGTGGCGACCATCCCTCATCCCGTGGTGGATCACGCTCTTGAACCTGGTCGGATCGATAGCCTTCGGCGTTTCGGCGATCGCCTCCTACGTCGAGCCGAACGGACAGCTGGTCAGCCTGGCGCTGACCAATCTCGGCACGTTCGTCGGCGCCGTCTGCTTCCTGGTCGGGGCGGTGCTCCTGCTCCCCGAACGGACGCTCGAAAGCCCTGTCGCGGAGCCAGAGCCCCGACCGGCCCCGCCGGTCGGCACCGCCACCTGAGGCCGGTCAGCCCGCGACGTCGGCCCGCCGGAGCAGCGCCATCACCGGGGCGAACGCCTCGATCTCCCGGACGCTGTAGTAGCTGATCCCCCAACGCTCGCGACACGAGGTCAGGTGCCGCGCCATCTCCACGGGCGTCCCGAGACACAGGAACGGCGTGGACGAGATGTCGGCCACGGCCATTCCGGTGCGCCGCGCGATCGCCGAGACAGCGTCGTGACGGTCGTCGGTCACGACGACCGACTGCACCAGCGCGTGCAGCTCGAGCGCCGGCTGACGGTCGCCCGCCTGCGTCCGGATCCACGCGACGGTGTCGTCGAGGCGCGCGGCCTCCCAGCGGAGCTCATGGTGCTGCCCGTCCTCCAGGGTCCGGCCCAGCATGGTGAGAGCGACGATGTCGGCATGGTGGACCGCGTGAGCGAGCGCGGCCCTTCCGCTCACCCCGACGAGGATCGGAACGTGATCCTGCACCGGAGCCAGAGTGACGGCGTCTTCGAGCCGGTAGTACTCGCCGTCGAAGGACGTCCGGTCGCCGTCGAGGAGTGCCCGGAGGATCTCCACCGACTCGGCCAGTCGCCGTTTGCGCACGGCGGCCGGGTCGAAGTCCAGGCCCAGCGCGGCGTACTCCGTGAAACTGTGGCCGGCCCCGATCCCCACCTCCAGCCGGCCGGCGCTCAGGTGGTCGAGCGTCGCCAGCTCTTGGGCCACTGTGACAGGGTGGTGGAAGTCGTTGTTGAGCACCAGCGTGCCCAGGCGGATCCGGTCGGTGGCCAGCGCGACAGCCGACAGGGAGAGGAGCGCAGAAGGCTCCGTCCCGACGTGGTCGCCGACCTGGAAGATGTCGAAGCCGGCCTCTTCCGCCTGACGCGCGCGCCGAACGATCTCGGCCGGTTCCGTCGATAGGGCCTGGAGCCCGAAGCGGAAGGGCCTCATCGAAGACGACCCTACCGGCCTACCCTCCCGGTCCCGGAACCCGACGGCGGCCGCGCAGCACGCTGAGGAAGAGGAAACCCGTGGCGAGCACCGGCAGGAGGATCGCCCCCACCAGGCGGCTGCCGTCGAGCACGAAGGCGACCGCGACGATGACGCCGGTCGCCAGCGCCAGTTCGGGGGTGTCACCGATCAAGAAGTCCCACCAGAAGCGGCCGAAGGCCACGAGTCCCTTCCGGACGGCCGCGATCACGGCGTCGCACCTTCCCTCTCGACCGTCGGCACGGGAAGCACCCTCCGCATGAAGGCCGTCATCGCGAAGTAGACCGCCACGAAGTATCCGACCAGCACCGGGATGGCCAGGTCGCCGCCGGGCCAGTTCACCCCGGCGCCCTCGCCCACCCAGAACACACCGAAGCTGGTGAGCATGACCCCGACCAACGTCTTGATGGTGTTCTCGGGCACCTCGCTGAGCTGGCGCGCCACCAAGAGGCCGACGATGCCGACGAGCACGACGGCCGCCCCCGCCGCCAGGGCGGCGAGGCCCAGGCGGTTCTGTGCCGCGCCAAGGCTGATGACGATCAAGACCACTTCCATGCCCTCGAGGAAGACCCCTTTGAACGCCACGGCGAAACCGACGCCGTCGCGGCCCCGGCCGCCGCCCCGGCCGCCGCCCCCCTCGGCGGGAGCCTCGTCGTCCGAACTGAGCTCGGCCACGGTGTCGGCGTAGATCTTGTCTTCGTCGTGCAAGGCCTTGTGGCCGCTGGAGCGGAGGATCGCCTTGCGCAGCCACGACAGGCCGAGCACAAGCAGCAGCGCGCCCACGACCACCCGCAAGGTGTCGATCGGGACGTAGTGAACGAGCGGGACGCCCACGGCCAACACGAGCACGCCCAGGACGCCTGCCGCCGCGGCGGCGCCCTCCAGGGCGGAGCGCCAACCCCGGCTCACACCCGCGGCCACGACGATGGTCAGCGCCTCGACCATCTCCACGAGACTGGCGGCGAACACGGCCAGGACCAGGACGACCGTAGAGGAGGTATGCATGGAGATCGGCGTCGAATTTAACCGGCTGGTGTTGCCACGCCTGGTCGAACGAGGCCAGCGATAGTGTGCGGGGGACTGACCAGGGAGATCTCGAACGGAGACGGTTCGGATGGCAGAGGGAGCAAGCGGATCGGCGGGAACGAGCCGGCTGGCCAAATCCGGCCCCACCGACAAATCCGGCCGCAATAACCCCGGCCGCAATTACGTCGTCGTGTCGGCCGACACCCACGCCTCACCGGACAGCCTCGACCACTTTCTCTCCTACGTCGACCCTGGCCACCGCGAGGCAGTCGCGGCCTTCGGGGACCTGTCGTCGTTGGCCATCTCGATGTTCGGCGGATTCGACCCGGGCGAGGTGGAAGAGTCCGATCCGGTGCGCGCGACGGCGGCACGGCGCCTCGCCGGCATGGGGGTCGACATCGAGGCCGCAGAGAGTTGGCTGGCCCATTACGGCACCGACTGGGTGGTGCCGGGCGACGGCGACGGCAAGCGGCTCTCGATACTCGAACAGCAGGGGATCCATGCCGAGGTCACCCTGCCCGGACCCGTCCTGGCGGGCGGACTGTCGCCCGCCATGTACCTGGGCGCACACTCGGACAAGGGGCTCGAGGTCGTCTGGCCTGCGCTGCACGGGTACATGCGCTGGCTCGCTGAGTTCTGTGCCGCCGCTCCGGGTCGCCGGGCCGGGTGCATGCCGGTCGACTTCCACGACATGGACCGCGCCGTCGAAGAAGTGGCGTGGGCCCGGGCCAACGGGATCTTCGGCGGCGTGATGTTGCCCGCCATGTCGGTCACCTCCAAGCTGCCCGGGTACGCCGACGAGTACTACGAACCGTTCTGGAGCGCGTGCGAGGAGCACCAGATGGTGGTGACCCTGCATACCGGCGCCTCGGGCTCGGCCACCGACGCGAAGTTCCTCTACGACCCGGTCCATGGCGGCATGCTCGGTCTCTACGAGGTGTTCGTCTTCACCCGACGGCCGCTGTGGTTCATGATCTTCGGCGGCGTGTTCGACCGCCACCCCGACCTCAGGGTCGTGGTCACGGAGAACGGCGTGCAATGGCTACCCTCCCTCATCAGGGACATGGAATCGTTCTTCGACACCCACGGCGGGGCCCCCGTCCGCAACTACCTCGAGATGCGGCCCCGGGACTACTTCGAGCAGCATGTGTGGTTGGGCGGCTCCTTGATGAAGCGCTACGAGGCTGAGATGCGCCACGAGATCGGCATCGACAAACTCATGTGGGGGGCGGACTACCCGCATCTCGAGGGCGCCGCGCCCGTCCACCGCGAGACGCTGCGCTACATCTTCGGGGGCCTGCCCGAAGACGATCTCCGCCGTATCCTCGGCGGCAACGCCGTCGCGTTGTGGGGCTTCGACGGCGATCTGCTGCAGGCGGCCGCAGACCGCCTGGGCCCAACCGTCGAGGATCTGGCCTCACCGCTCGCGCTCGATGCCATCGAGGACACGTTCAGCTGGAGCCTGGCCCGGCCGGTGCCGTTGGCCGCCGCTCGGGCTTCGTAGCGGCATCCTCCCTACCCCAGCCCCACGCCCACCCACCACCTATCTGCGCCGGCGCAGGCCCTCCCGGGGAGAATGGTCGCGCCAAAAGACGATTTGTACCGGAATTTTCGACGTTTTCTGCGTCGTCGGACACCGGTTTCGTGTCACAACGCCGTGCTTGCATGGGCCCATGAAGTTGGACGCGTTCGCCGAGTCGCTCGACGCACTCGTCGCCACCGGCGCGGACAACTACAGCGACTGCGCCTCCATCGAGGAGCTGCATCGGCTCTTGGGCCGCCTCGAGGCCTTCGTCACGGAGGCGAGTGCGGCCTTCGAGACCCAAGAGGACTGGGCGGCCGACGGGGCCAAGACCGCGGCGGCGTGGATCGCCACGCGTTGTCGCGTCCCGCGTGCTGCGGCGCGCCGCCGGGTGCGCCTTGGCCGGACGCTGCGCCACCTACCCAGGTGCGCACAGGCCTGGCGGGACGGTGAGATCGGGGTCGACCAGGCGCAGGCAATCGCCACGGCGCGGGCGCACCGCACCGAGGCGTCCATGCAGAGAGACGAGGCCATGCTCGTCTCCCAGGCGGCCCAGATGGGGTTCGAGGACTTCTACCGGGCCCTGCGGTACTGGAAGCAGCTCGCTGATCCCGAGGGCGCCGACGCCGAGGACGAGGAACGCAAGGCAGCGCGGAACGTCTATCTCGAACCCAGCATCGACGGGATGTACTTGGGCCAGATGACGCTCGACCCCATCTCTGGGACGATCGTCTCCGCCGAGCTCAACCGATTGGAACACGCGCTGTTCGAGACTGACTGTGCCGAAGCCAGGGAGCGCTTGGGTCGGACGGCGCGCCTGGACGAGCTGGCCCGCACCTCGGCTCAGCGCAGAGCCGACGCACTCGTCGAGATGGCGACCCGCAGCCGCACTGCTCCCGCCGACGGCCTCAAGCCAGCGCCCCTGTTCACCGTGCTGGTCGGTTACGAGACCCTGTACGGGCGCATCTGCGAGATCGAAAACGGCACCGTGCTTGCCCCGGCTTCCGTCGTGCCCTGGCTCGAATCCGCCTACTTCGAGCGCGCCATCTTCTCTCTGGGGACCAGAGTCGACATCTCGGTGCGCGCCCGGTTGTTCACCGGCGGCACTCGTCGGGCGCTCGAGGTGCGTGACCGGATGTGCACCCATCCCTATTGCTATGAGCCGGCGGAGAACTGCCAGGGTGACCACATCGAGCCCTACGCCGAAGGGGGAGAGACCACCCAGGAGAACGGGCGGCTGCTCTGCGGGTTCCACAACCGCCTACGCCTCCAAAACGAACAACGCGGACGTCCGCCGCCCGGCGAGGTAGTGGTGGTCTGAGGGGGCCGCCCGACCCGCTGGTCAGCGAGCGTCGGCGACGAGGAGCCGGTAACCCAGATCTACCGCGTCGAGGTGGTCGAACTCTGCGTGTCGCTGCGGCCACGCGCCGCTGGCCAAGTCCGCCGCGAGCCGGTCGATACCACGTTCGATCACCGCCGGATCCGCAAGGGCGAGGCCCGAGCAATTGGCCCTGACCCCAGGCTGGAGGTACGCCTCCGGGCGGCACCAGTAGGCGCCGAGAACGCCGTCCTGCATGTCGCGGGGTACGAGCAACGGCACCGACGTGCTCGCCCCGATGGCCGCCGCGATCTCCTCGTGTCCCGGAGCGCAGCGCCGCGTGTGGTCGCCCACCTCGGGCAGGTACTCCTCGAGCAGCCAGAAGTTGGCGTGCAGGTCGAAATCGATGGCCAGCACAACCCGCTGCGGCGCGATGCGGCACAACTCGGCCAGGCCGGCCGCGGCGGCGTCCCAATGGTGGACCGTCAAGATCGCCAGCGCGACGTCCGCGCGCCCCGAGCCCAACGGGAGTGCCGACGCGCGGGCCCGCACGACCGGCGCGGCGCCGGCCGGCCGTTGCGTCACCATGACGCTGGACGGCTCAACCGCAAGCACTGCGCAGTGCGTCGGCTCGTAGGAACCGGTGCCGGCCCCCACGTTGACGACGAGTCCGTCCGCGTCGACGCCACGCAAGTGGTCGGCGAGCACCGCCGCCCACCGTGGGTCGGGACGCCGATGCAACCGAGGCCAATGGTGTCGTACACGGGCGAGGAGGAAGAGGCCATTCCCACCGTCGGAGCCGGCCGAAGGTCTCCTAGGCGGCCGACTTCTCCAAGATGTGCACCCCGCAGGCCGAGCCAAGGCCGATCACGTGGGTAAGACCGACCTTGGCGCCCGCGATCTGGCGGTCTCCCGCCTCACCGCGCAGCTGGGTGGTTACCTCCCACACGTTGGCGATGCCGGTGGCGGCGATGGGGTGGCCCTTCGACTCGAGGCCGCCCGAGACGTTGACCGGGGTGGAGCCGTCACGCCACGTCGCACCCGACTTGAAGAAGTCGGCGGCCCCTCCTTGCTCGCAGAGCATCAGGTTGTCGTAGTGGACCAGCTCGGCCGTGGCGAAGCAGTCGTGCAGCTCCACCAGGTTCAAGTCTTGGGGACTGACACCGGCCTGGTCGTAAGCCTGCGTCGCCGCGTTGCGCGTGAGCGTGTTCACGTTCGGCAAGATCTGGCACGCCTCTTCCCACGGGTCCGTGGTGAGGATCGACGCCGAGATCTTGACGGCACGCTTCTGCTGCTCGAGCGACAGCGTCTTGAGCTTGGAGCCCGACACGACGACCGCCGCTGCCGCACCGTCGCAGTTGGCCGAGCACATCGGCCGGGTGTTGGGGTAGGCGATCATCACGTCGTTCATGATCTCGTCGAGCGTCATCTTCTTGGTGTACGCCGCCAACGGGTTCAACGTCGAGTGCATGTGGTTCTTCTCGCTGATCTTCGCGAAAAGCTCGAAGCTGGTGCCGCCGTAACGGTGGCCGTACTCCATGCCGATCTGTGCGAAGACACCGGGCATGGTCTCGGTGCCGACGCGCCCGTCGATGGCCGCCACGGACCCGAACCGCCCCGAGGGCGTGAAGGTGTTGTCATCGCTCTTGCGGCTCCCGCCGGCAAGCAGGCCGGCGCCGGCCAACTTCTCGACGCCGAAGGCCAGGCCCATGTCGGTCTCGCCGGCCTTGATGGACATGCAGACGACCCGAAGCGCCGTGGCGCCGGTGGCGCAGGCGTTGGACACGTTGTAGACGGGGATGCCCGTCTGACCCATCTGCTTCTGGACGACCTGGCCGATGGGCAGCGCGCCGCCCATGAGATTGCCCGCGCCGATGATCCCCATGTCCTTCATGGTGACCCCGCCGTCGGCGAGCGCCCCGCGCACCGCCTCGGCGGCCAGGTCGGTGGTGTCCTTGTCCGGGTGCTTGCCGAACTTGGTCATGTGGATCCCCAGGACCCAGAGCTCTTCGGATGCCGATGCCATGCTGCTCAACCTCCCAATGGTTCGTAACCGAAGCCGATCGCCTCGGTGCCGTTGTCGTCCGTGCCGATGACCTCGGTGGCCAGTCGGACCTTCATGCCCAGTGACACGTGGTCCGGGTCGGGTGTCACATTGATCAGGTTGGCCCGCACACTGGTGCCTTCGCAGTCGACCACCGCGGCCACGAAGGGAAGGGGTATTCCCGGCGCGGCGAAGGCCACGATGGTGAACGCCCGCACCTCGCCCGTGTCGGCCACCCGCACTTTGTTGAAGTCGGTCCCCTCGCAGGCGGCGCAAGCGTTGCGGCGGTCGAAGAAGCGGGCTCCGCACGCGGTGCATTCGTTGGCGATGAGGTGGGGGCTCTCCCCCAGCTCCAGGTAATCGACCAGTGGAATCTGCTGCGCCATCGTGCCCCCAGTTCGGGTGAGAATCGTGTTCTCACGCTAGCGGGAGCCGGAAAAGAACCGCTAATCGGGCCACTGTTCCCGTCCGGCCGTTATGGTCGAGCCCATGCGCTATACACACCTGGGCCGGACCGGCCTCACCGTCAGCCGCCTCTGCCTCGGCACCATGAACTTTGGGCCCGAGACGGACGAGCCGACCTCGTTTTCCATCATGGACGCCGGCCTGGAGGCCGGGATCAACTTCTTCGACACGGCCAACGTCTACGGCCGGTCCAAGGGCCGGGGGGCGACCGAAGAGATCGTCGGCCGCTGGTTCGCTCAGGGAGGCGGCCGGCGGGAGAGGACGGTGATCGCCACCAAGCTGTACGGGGACATGGGTGAGTGGCCCAATGAGGGCCGGCTGTCGGCGCTCAACATCCGCCGGGCCTGCGACGCCAGCCTGCGCCGCCTCCAGACCGACTACATCGACCTGTACCAGATGCATCACATCGACCGTCGCAGCAGCTGGGAGGAGATCTGGGAGGCCATGGAGGTGCTGCGGCACGAGGGCAAGATCCTCTACGTGGGGTCGTCCAACTTCGCAGGCTGGCACATCGCGCGGGCCCAAGAGGCCGCCGCTCGGCGGAACTTCATGGGGCTGGTCAGCGAGCAGTCGATCTACAACCTCATTGTGCGCGACGTCGAGCGCGAAGTGCTGCCGGCGGCCGAGACCTACGGGCTCGGCGTGATCCCCTGGTCGCCCCTCCAGGGTGGGCTGCTCGGCGGTGTCGTGCGCAAGGAGCGCGACGGGAGTCGGCGCTACGCCGGGCGCGCCGCCGAGACCATCGAGAAGCGGCGAGCCCAGCTCGAGGCCTACGAGGACCTCTGCGCGGAGGTGGGGGAGGATCCCGGCACCGTCGGGCTGGCCTGGTTGCTCACGAGACCGGCCGTCACCGGCCCGATCGTCGGGCCCCGCACGCCCGAGCATCTCGATTCGGCCCTGCGCGCCGTCGAGATCACGCTGGACGACAAGGTCCTCGATCGGCTCGACGAGATCTTCCCGGGCCACAAGACCGCACCGGAGGCCTACGCCTGGTGATTTAGGTGGTGCGGGAAACCGTACCGGCCAATTCGGGTTCTGTCTCGGTGCCGGTCTGGTCGATCGGGTGGGACGTCAGGTCGTCGGCGTCGACGGACAGCTTGGGCAGAATCCGGTCCAGCCGGGCCGGGAACCACCAGTTGGCCTTGCCGAACATCATCATGATCGAGGGGACGATGGCCATCCGGATGAGGACGGCATCGACGAGGATCCCACCGGCCAGTCCGATACCGAACTCCTTGATGATGCGGTTGCCGCCCAGGATGAACGAGCCGAAGACGAGGATCATGATCAGTGCGGCGGCCGTGATCGTCTTGCCGGTCGCGGCCAAGCCGTTGCGCACCGCGACCTTGTTGTCGCCGCCGGACTTGATGTACTCCTCATGGATCCGTGACACCAGGAAGACCTGGTAGTCCATCGACAGCCCGAAGAGGATGGCGAAGAGCATGACGGGGAGGAACGCCTCGATTGGGCTGGTGCCCTGCAGGCCGATGAGCGAGCCCAGGTCTCCCCACTGGAAGACCGCCACCAGGATGCCGAAGGCCGCGCCGATGGACAGCAGGTTCATGCACGCGGCGGTCAACGGGATCACGAAACTTCGGAACACGGTCATGAGGAGCAGGAAGGACAGCAACACGACCAGGCCGATGAAGAGCGGCAACTTGGCGCTCAGGACGTTGGCGAAGTCGATGTAGATGGCGGTCGTCCCGCCGACCAGGATATTCACGCCGGACTGCCCAACCGCCTGGGGGATGGTGTCACTCCGCAGATGGTTCACCAGGTCGGTGGTCGACGCGTCCTGCGGGGCCGAGTTGGGATAGACGTTGACCAGCACGACGTCCCCGTTGCCCGCCTTGCTCGGGATGTAGAGCGCAGGGGCGACAGAGTGCACGTCAGGTTGCTCCATGACCTCGTGCCTGACGTTGTCGATGACGGCGTGCTGGTCCGGCTGCACCACGGCCACGAGCATCAACGGGCCGTTGAACCCCGGTCCGAACCCCTTGGAGAGCATGTCGAAAGCGACCCGCGTCGGCGTCCCGGCCGGGTCGGTGCCCTGGTCGGCCGAGCCCAGCTGGAGCGAGAAGAACGGGAGGGCGATGGCCACGATGATGATCAGGGCCACGCCGGCCGAGAGCCACGGATACTTCTGCACCCGGTCGGCCCAGTTGGGCCAGAAGCCCTTGTTGTCGGCACCGACGACGCGGGGGCCATTCTCGGCCAAGTTCCTCTTCTGCTTGCGGCTCATGACCTTGGGGCCGATGAAGCCGAGCATGGCCGGCAGGAGGGTGAGGGCCGCCACCATGGTGAGCGCCACGCCGATGGCGGCGGCCACCGCCAGGCCGTAGAGGAAGCTCACCCCGAGGGCGAACATGCCGAGCAGCGCGATGCACACGATGATCCCGGCGAAGAGGACCGCGCGGCCCGAGGTGTTCACCGCATTGACGATGGAGGACTCGACGTCGCGCCCGGCCACGAGGCCCTGCCGGTGCCGGGTCACGATGAAGAGGGCGTAGTCGACGCCGACCCCCAGCCCGATGAGGAGGGTGAGCTCGGGCGAGATCGAGGGCATGCCGATACCGTGGCTGAGCACGCCGATCACACCGACCGCCGTTCCCAATGCGAACAGCGCGGAAAGGATCGGCAGGATGGCGGCGAAGAACGACCCGAAGATGAGCAGCAGCACGATCAGGGCCAACAGCACGCCCAGCCCGGTACTGCTGAAGGACTGGTTGTTGGCGTTTTCGGCCAGCGGACCGGTCACGGCGACCGTCACGCCGTCGCCCGACGTCTTGGTGATCGCGTTGACGAAGGTCTTCGCCTCGCTGTCCGAGATGTTGTTCGTCTGTTTGTCGAAGTTCACCTGGAAGAACCCGACCGTTTGGTCGTGATTGATGTTCGGGTTCTCGGTCGGGTTGATCAGGTTGCCGGCGGCGTCGTAGGGACTGGTGACCGCGGTCACGTTGGGCAGTGCGTTGATCTCCTCCACCATCTTGTTGATGCGCTGGCCGATTGCGGGGTCCGTGAGGCGGGCGTCACCCGATGTCCCGAAGACCACCTGCTCGGTGTCGCCCGAGTGGGCCGGGGCCACCGACTTCAGGAGGTTGATGGCGTCGAACGACTGGGTGTGGGGGAACTGGAAGTTGTTCGAATAGCTCGTACCGACGGACAAGACGATGGAGATGGAGCTCACGAGCACGGCGAACCACAAAAGGACGACGATGCGACGATGACGGACACACCACCCGGCGAGGGTGCGCATTAGTGGGGGATCTCCTCAGACTCGTTCGACGCCGCCACGGGCCAGCGTCACGGGGCACCCAGATCGTACCGGCAGCACGGGGACCCCTCGTTCAGCCGCCGCCGGCCAGGCCCAGGTGCACCAAGGCGTCGTACAAGGGCAGCGCCAGGCGGTCGGCCGAGGTGGCCGACCGCGCCACCAGCCGTCCGGCCAGGACGGGATCGTGCTCGGGGATGGCGAAGAACTGGCGCAGGTTCAGGGTGAGCAGCGTCAGCGGCGAAAGCGCCACGACGGCGATGGAGGAACGCAGCCCGTTGAGGAGCGAGTGCTCGGACCAGGAGTCACCCCGACCGAGCAGTCCGATCGGGGTGCCGTCGCGCTGCACCACCGTGTGACCGGCCGCGATCACGTGCCACAGACGTACTGGTACGTCCTGAGCCTGGAGGACCTGACCCGGGTGCGCCGTGGAAAGAGCGCACGACGAGGCCATCTCCTCGAGCTCGTCCTCCGGGAGACCCGCGAAGAGCTCCATGGAGCGCAGGGCGCTCGCGCCGTCTCCGTCGGTGTCTGGGTGGGGCGAGTGGGTTCGCATTGCTCAGTGGTCCATGACCGAGTTGGGCCGACCGACGCCTCCGTCGCGGTCGTCGCGGTCGCCGCGGTCGTAACGGTCGTAGCGGTGGTGGTGCCAGTGGCCGCCCACCGCCCTGCGCCACAGCACGAATCCCACGATGGCGATCAAGAGCCACGGCACGTGATACAGCGGGTAGAAGGGGATCGTCGCCCCGGCGACGACGGCGAGAAAGACGATCAGGAAGACCCAGGGGAGGATCCGGCGGTGCCGCGGTGGCGGAGGCGGCGGCGGGCTCGGCAGCCGGGGTAGGTCGTCGAACAGACCCGTGAGGTCGCCCCGGGTGGTGGCCGACATGGCTGTGTCGAGGCGCTGCTTGAACTCGGTCTCGTCGAGCCTGCCCTCGGCGTAGTGGCGGGCCAGCTTGTCGGCCACCGCGTTGCGCTCGTTGTCGGACGCCCGCAGGTTGGCGTCGGCGGTCTGCGTGTCACGGCGGCCCATCGGGTAGGCGGGGTCCCAGCGGTAGCGCATCGGGGTCTCCTCTCGGTCGAGATCGTCGGGGATCGGGTCGGTGTCGTCGGATCAATCGTCAATCGCTGAAGGGAACGGTTGCGTCCCGGTGCGTTCAGTAGGCGCTCCGGGCTCGCTCACGGGCGAGCAACTCCTCGGCCACCGAGAGGTCGCTCTCCTCATCGGGGATGAGGAGCCAGCCGGCCAGGTACAGGGGCACGGCCAAGCCGCCCAAGAAGGCCAGCACCACGAAGCCGATGCGGACGAGCGTCGGGTCGACATCGAAGTAGTCGGCCACGCCGGCGGCCACGCCGGCGAGCATGCGCCCGCGGCCGACACGGTGGAGGCGTTGCTCGCCGGCTGCTCCGGGCGGTGGGGTCGGGGGGAGCGGCGCGGACTGCTCGGAGGTCGAGGTCCGGGGGGTCTCATCGGGTGCGGTGTCCATGGGTTCAGCCTGAGGCACGGGGTCCCGAGCGTGAATCCGGCAACACCCTGGTCAGACCCTGAGGAGATCCCGGAGGCCTCAGGGATGTCCCTGATAGCGGCCATCTCTGTGCCCGCGCGATCATCGGGGTATCGCAGAGGCACCCGATCCCGGCACGCGTCCCGTCACCGACGGTGGCCGCCCGACGGAGGCACCGCAGAGCGCGCCCGGCCGCTCGATCCCCCCCAACGGGGGATCGAGCGGCCCGAACGGGCGCTGGCCGCACCACGACGGGCCGTGGTCGCACCACCGGGGAGCCTGGTCGGACCTGCCGCAACGGCATGACCACCGCCACCACGAGGTCGGCAGGAGGCTGCGCTGCCTCCGGCGGAGCACCGACAACCGGGTCCTCGGTGGCGTCTGCGGAGCCATCTCGAAGGCGACCGGGATCGACGTCACCTGGGTGCGCATCGGCGTGGTGCTCCTGGCCATCATGAGTGGCGTCATGGTGTTCGTCTACGCCATGGCCTGGCTGATGATCCCCATGGAGGGGGAGAACGGCAACATCTACGCCCGGGCCATCAACGACCGCCGCGGCATCCGTCTGATCGCCGCCATCCTGCTCCCCCTGCTCATCGCCTTGCAGCTGATCACGAGCACGCTGCACGTCGCCTTCGTCGGGTTCATCGGATGGCCGACCTTGCTTGCCGTGGGCGTGGTCATCTTGATCTGGCGCAACGCCGACGAGTCGGAGAAGGCCTTCATCGACAGCGACGTCGTCCCGCTCCTGGGCGGCGACACGACCCATACTCGGGGACGTCGCTGGCTCGTCGTCCGCGTCGTCGTCGGTGGCCTGATTGCCGCGGGCGGGATCGTCGTGCTGGTCGAGGGACACACCACGGCGGCCGCACTGCGGCCCGTGGGAGGGGCCGCGCTGGTCGTTGCGGCGGCTGTCATCATCTTTGGTCCCTGGTGGCTCAGCCTCGCCCGGGACCTCATTGCCGAGCGCCAGGCCCGTGCCCTCGCCGAGGAGCGCGCCCAGATGGCGGCGCATGTCCATGACTCGGTGCTCCAGACCCTGGCCCTGATCCAGCGCTCCGCCGACGACCCCCAGAACGTGGTGCGCCTGGCCCGGGCCCAAGAGCGCGAGCTCAGAGCATGGCTCTTCGAGGGCCGGCCTCCCGGAGCGATCGGGGAGGACGCCAACCTGTTGGCGGAGGGGATCGGGCTTTTGCAGCGCCAGGTGGAGGCCGACCACGGGATCGCCGTGCAGGTGGTCATGGTGGGCGACTGCGAGCTTGGCGATGCCCTGCGCGCGCTCCTCGATGCGGCCCGAGAGGCCACCGTCAACGCGGCCAAGTGGTCCGGGGCCGATCAGGTCTCGGTCTACGCCGAGGTCGAGCCAGACACGGTCATGCTCTACGTGCGGGACCGTGGCCGCGGCTTCGACCCCGACGCGGTGCCCGGCGACCGCCAGGGCATCGCCCAGTCCATTCGTGCCCGCGTGGCGCGCTTCGGCGGCTCGGCCGTCGTGCGCTCCGCGCCAGGGGAGGGAGCCGAGGTCCAGCTCTCCATGCCGCGGCGAGAGCGGGTCAAGTGAACCGTGGTGAGGTGGAGGCCCGTCCTCGCATCTTTCTCGTCGAGGATCACGCCGTGTTCCGGGCCGGCGTCAAGGCGGAACTGGGTGACGCAGTCGAGGTCGTGGGTGAGGCGGACGAGGCGGCGGCCGCCATCGAGCTCATCAACGAACGCATTCCCGACGTGGTCCTGCTCGATGTGCACCTGCCCGGCGGTGGTGGGCACGCCGTGCTGCGCGGCGTCCTTCCGCACCACCCCGAAGTGCAGTTCCTGGCGCTCTCGGTCTCCGACGCCCCCGAGGACGTGATCGACGTCATTCGGGCGGGTGCCCGTGGCTACATCACGAAGACCATCTCCGGGCCCGAGCTCCTCCAGGCCGTGTACCGGGTAGCGGCGGGGGACGCGGTGTTCTCCCCGCGCCTGGCCGGCTTCGTCCTCGACGCGTTCGCCCAAGGCGGTGCACCAACCCTCGGGCTCGATCCCGAACTCGACCAACTCTCGCCACGCGAACGAGAGGTGCTGCGCCTGATAGCCCGCGGGTACACGTACAAAGAGGTGGGCCGTGACCTGAGCATCTCGGCCAAGACGGTCGAATCACACGTCTCGTCGGTCTTGCGCAAATTGCAACTCTCGACCCGCCACGAGCTGACGAGGTGGGCTACCGACAGGCGCTTGGTCTAAACAAGGGGCATGCCCGAAGACTTGGTCGCCGAGCACCGCGACGCGGCCATGCTGGCGGAAGTGGCCGGCCGTGCTCTGATGAAGCTTCGCGCCGACCCGCCGGCGTTGCGCGACATCGGCACTGCGGGAGACCGTATGTCCCACCAGCTCCTGGTGGATGAGCTGAACCGCCTCTATCCCGAGGACGACGTGCGGTCCGAGGAGGGACTCGAGCACGTGGCGAGCGCCGAGCGGCTGTGGATCGTCGACCCGCTGGACGGCACGCGTGAGTTCCGCGAGGTGGGTCGCAGCGATTGGGCCGTGCACGTGGCATTGTCCGTGGGCGGCGTCGCCGTCGTCGGCGCTGTCGCCCTGCCTGCGCTCGACCTCGTGCTCTCCACCGCGGATCCTCCCGCCCTCCCTCCCTTCTCCGACGGTGAGAGCCCGCGCGTGGTGGTGTCACGGAGTCGTCCGCCGGACGTGGCCTACGACGTCACCGAGAGGCTCGGCGGCGTCATGATGCCGATGGGGTCGGCGGGCGCGAAGATCGCTGCCGTCGTCCTCGGGGCGGCCGACGTCTACGTGCACGCGGGAGGCCAGTACGAGTGGGACTCGTGCGCGCCCGTGGCTGTCGCTCTCGCCTGCGGCCTTCACGCCAGCCGGCTCGACGGGGACGACTTGCGCTACGGGGACCCCGACGCCTGGCTGCCCGATCTCGTGGTGTGCCGCAAGGAGTACGCGCCCGCCGTGCTCGAGGTCACCACGCAGCAACGCAGGCCTTATTGGTAACACTCGCCAACCGCCACTCGCCACTCGCCACACTCGCCTACCCTCGAGCCAGCACAGGCGAGACGCGACAGGACCCCGCATCAGTGAGAGGCGGGGTCCTGTGCACAGTCACTCAGTGCCGACTTCAGCCGGCAGCTTGGGGCGCTAGATGGCGCGCACGTTTGCGGCCTGCAAGCCCTTGGGCCCTTGGTTGGTCTCGAATTCGACCTTCTGGCCTTCTTCGAGATTTCGGTAGCCCGTACCTGCAATCGCGCTGAAATGCACGAACACGTCGGGGCCGCCACCGTCCTGGGTGATGAAGCCGAAGCCCTTCTCACCGTTAAACCACTTCACGGAACCAGTTGCCATTGAAAATCCACTCCTCTCCTGGCCAGATTTGGCCCAAATCGGGGGCCATGGCCGGTGGCTCTTGCGAGCCAGAGGGATTTCCAAATCTCTGCTGGTGGTGCCCTCGGAGAGAACCTTAGCGCGCCCTGCCCCGGAGAGGGGGGCTTTCTCCTTCAGGACGCGGTTATTCAGTCACCCGTTGTTCACGCGCCCGCCTGAGAGATGAAGGATTAGGTTTGGCGGTGACGCAGGAGGTCCCTATGAGCACGACCGTCAATCCGTACCTGCAGGGCCACTTCGCTCCCGTGCACGAGGAGGTGACGGCGATTGAGCTGCCGGTCAGCGGTCATCTGCCGGAGGCCCTCAATGGGCGCTACCTCCGCAACGGACCCAACCCGGTGTCCGCGCCCGAGCCCGCCACCTACCACTGGTTCACGGGGGACGGGATGGTGCACGGGATCCGACTGCGTGACGGTCGGGCAGAGTGGTATCGCAACCGTTGGGTGCGATCGGGCGACGTGGCGCGCGCACTGGGCGAAGAGCCACGGCCCGGTGGGGTGCATGCCGGCATGGACTTCGGACCGAACACCAACGTCATCGGCCATGCCGGCCGCACGTTCGCCATCGTGGAAGCCGGTGCACGCCCCTACGAACTGAGCGACGAGCTGGACACGATCGGCCCGTGCGACTTCGACGGCACCCTCGACGGTGGCTACACCGCGCACCCAAAGCGCGATCCGCTCAGCGGTGAGCTCTACGCCGTCTCCTACTTCTTCGGGTGGGGCGACGACGTCGAGGTCACGATCCTCGACCCGCGGGCGCGGGTGCGGTCCTCTCGGCGCGTCACCATGGGAGGACCAGTCAGCGTGCACGATACGGCGATCACGCAGCGCTCCATCGTCTTGCTCGACTTGCCCGTGATCTTCAACCTGGACGCCGTCGCCCAAGGCGCCCTCTTCCCGTACCGCTGGCAGGATGGGTATCACGCCCGTGTTGGACTTTTGCCCCGCGACGGCGACTCGACCGATGTCGTCTGGCATGACGTGGAACCCTGCTACGTGTTCCATCCCATGAACGCCTACGACCAACCGGGTGGGGACGGGATCGTGCTCGACGTCGTGCGCCATCCGTCCATGTTCCGCACACAGACGCTCGGCCCCGCCGAAGGGACGCCCACCCTCGAGCGCTGGCATCTCGATGGCCACGGCGGCGCCGTGAAGGAGGAACGGCTCGACGACCGCGGCCAGGAGTTCCCTCGGGTCGACGAACGGCGGGTCGGCCTGCCCCACCGCTTCGGCTACGCCGTGGGTGTCGGCGAGATCGACGACATCGTCGGCACGGAGTCGGTGTTGCTCCGCCACGACCTCGAGCGGGGCAGCAGCGAAGCGCGCTCCTTCGGGCGCGGCGCCAGTCTGGGCGAGGCCGTCTTCGTGCCCCGCTCTGTCGACGCCGGCGAGACCGACGGCTGGCTCCTGACGTTGGTGCATTCCGCGGAGACGAACTCTTCGGCGCTGCATGTCCTCAACGCCGCTGACCTCGGTGGCGACGCACAAGCGGTCGTCCAACTCCCGCAGCGGGTTCCGGCTGGATTCCACGGCAACTGGGTGCCCGACCCGATCTGACCAGGACCTCTCGGCCCGTCCGCCAGCCCGCATGGACCCGGTCCGGCCGGGGTAATGTTCGGTCGTGTTCGTCTGGCATTGGGTCCAGCAACATCGGTTGCTTTCGGTTCTCGTGCTGGCGGTGGTCATTCTGAGCTCCGCCGGCGGGACGGCATGGGCTTTGGTCTTCCGGACGGTCGCCTCGCCCGTCGGCCTTCGAGAGGCGCTCCGTATCTACCGGCGCGAACAGTCCGGCCGGGCGCTGGCCTCGCTGCGCAACCGGCTGCCGGCTCCGGGCGTCTACACCTATCGCACCAGGGGGGCAGAGGGACTCAACCTCGTGGGCGTCGAACGCAGCTTCCCGTCGACCACCTCCATGATCGTCGCGGAGGGGCGCTGTGCCACCGTGAGCTGGGTCCCCATCACGCAGCACACCGAGGTCACCACCGTGTGTGACGGTCCCGCCGGCGCGCTGACCGTGCCCCGACTGGTCACGGACGAATCGATCGCCGGCAGCACGACGACGTCGACCGTGGAGTGTCCCGCCACGGCCTATCTGCTCCCGCCCGCGGCCCGGCCCGGAGAGCGCTGGGGCGTCACCTGTTCCCTCGCGAGTCCAGCCGAGAAGGTGGCCATGGAAGGGGAAGTGCTCGGCCCGGCCACGATGGTGGTCGGGCGCCACACGGTGTCGGTCGAGCACACTCGCTTCACCCTCACGTTCGACGGCACGGAGCACGGCACCAACCCGACGGACTTCTGGATCCTCCCGACCAGTGGCCTCATCGTGCGCGAGCGGGAGTCGGTCGGGATGAGCCAAGGCGGTGTCCACTACGACGAGGACATGGATGCCGTGCTCGCGCGGTTCGACCCCGCCCGTTGAGCCCTGGGGTCTACGTCGTCTGCGTTGTCTGCGCCGCCCCCGCCGCCCGCGCCGCCCGCGCCGCCCGGTCCCGGGCGACTTCGTCGTAGGACTCGTAGTCGGACCCGGTGTCGTCGGCGAACTCGAACTCGAGCAGCCCGGCCTCGCCCCACTTCTCCCGCAGGTAGCCGTCGTTGGCGTCGAGCAAGCCGAGCTTGCGCACATTGGGCACGAGCTTGGCGAAGAAGCCTCGGGCGAAGCCCCGCATCGGATTGAGTCCCGAAGCCTGGGCCGCCTCCAAGATGAAGGGGAAGACCTCCTCGGCCGTCGTGCCCATGCGTTCCCACACCTCGGGCGTGGTGGCACGCGAGCGCGAGTTCAAGGTGGCGTCGACGAGGAACTCTTGCCGCTCGCGCAGTTCGGTCTCGCTCAGGTCGCGGTAGAATTCGGACAGGGTGAGCACGCCGAACGCGACGTGGCGCGCCTCGTCGGACATCACGTAGCGCAGCAGCTTGGTGAGCAGTGGCTCCTGGGTCCTGCGCAACATGTCACCGAACGCAGCCAGGGCCAGCGACTCGATCACGATCTGCATGCCCAGATAGGCGATGTCCCAGCGAGAGTCCTCGAGCAGTGACCAAATCTGCGCCTTGAGGAACGGGCTCATGGGATAGGCGTCGCCGAGCTTGGTGCGGAGATACTTCGCGAAGACTTCCGTGTGCCTCGCCTCGTCCATGGTCTGGGTCGACGCGTAGTACTTGGCGTCGATCCACGGCACCGTCTCGACGATCTTGGCCGCGGTCATCATGGCGCCCTGCTCACCATGCATGAACTGCGACAGATTGGCCTTGAAGAACTCGATGCCGAGCTGCGAGAACTCCTTCTCGGTCCACTTCGCCATGGGCGAGCCGGGCAGCGTGCCGGCGACCCGGGCCACGGCGAGCAACGGGCTGTCTTGCTCCGCCACGAGCCGCTCGGGATCGACGTCAATGGACCAGTCGAGGTCCGTCACGCTGTTCCACTGCGACCCCATGGCCTTGTTGTAGAGCGTGACGAGCTGGCCCCGGTCACGCTCGTAGTCCCAGAGGAAGAGCCGGTCCGCGTTGTCCTTGATGACTTGGACAGCGGCCTCCATGTCGCGCCGGCCCGCTGCCGGAGGGGTCTCTTCGGCGGTCATCGCCCTACCCCCGTCGCCCACCCATGTTGGCGTTCGGGGCGGCCTTGGCCACGAGGTCGGGCACGACCTTGCCGAGCTCGGCCGGGTCCCAGCGGTCGCCCTTGTCCGCGCCGGGGCCGGCCACCCAACCTTCGGCCACGCTGATGTGGTCCCCCTGCACGTTGAAGACGCGGCCGGTGATGTCCTTCGACTCGGGGCTGCCGAGCCAGACCACGATCGGCGCGATGTTGGCCGGATCGAAGGCGTCGAACTCCTCGGGCTTCCGCTCCGGCGCCGCGGCGCCCATGCCCAGATTCTCCGTCATCCGGGTCAGGGCGGCCGGTGCGATGGCGTTCACCGTGACACCGTACCGTCCGAGCTCCATGGCGGCGATGACCGTGAAGGCGGCGATGCCCGCCTTGGCCGCGCCGTAGTTGGTCTGCCCCACGTTGCCGTAGATGCCCGAGGGCGATGTCGTGTTGATGATGCGGGCATCGTTGGTCTCGCCGGCCTTGGTGCGGTTGCGCCAGTACTCCACGGCGTGCCGGGTGGGGGCGAAGGTTCCGCGCAGGTGCACCTTGATCACGGCGTCCCACTCGTCGATGGTCATGTTGACCAGCATCCGGTCCCGCAGGATGCCCGCGTTGTTGACCAGGACGTCGATCGTCCCGAAGGTGTCGATGGCCGTCTGGATGAGGCGACCGGCACCCTCGTAGTCCGACACGTCGTCACCGTTGGCCACGGCCTCGCCACCCATGGCACGGATCTCGTCGACGACCTGGCCCGCCGGGCCGGCCGAGGATCCGGTCCCGTCCACCTCGGCGCCGAGGTCGTTGATGACCAGCTTGGCACCCTGGTGGGCGAATTCGAGGGCGTGCTCGCGCCCGATACCGCGGCCCGCCCCGGTGATGACGACCACCCGTCCGTCACAGATACCCACGTTCAGCTCCTTTGGTTTTGGTCACTCCGGCCCGATGCCGTGCTGCGCAGCTCGCCTGTACTGCTCGCGCAGCTTTCTCTTGAAGATCTTCCCAGTATCCTCCCGTGGGAGCTCGGCCACGAAGTCGATACTGCGGGGACACTTGAAGTGGGCCAAGTGTTCCCGGCAGAACGCCATGAGCTCGGCGGCCAGCTCGTCGCTGCCCACCGTCCCCTCGGCCGGCTGGACCACCGCCTTGACCACCTCGCCCCACTCGTCGTCGGGCACGCCGATGGTGGCCACGTCGCCGACGGCCGGGTGCTCCAAGAGCACGGCGTCGACCTCGGCCGGGTAGATGTTCACCCCACCGGAGATGATGAGGTTGGCGGTGCGGTCGGTCAGGTAGAGGTATCCCTCCTCGTCCATGTAGCCCATGTCGCCCAGGGTGAAGTAATCGCCCCGGAAGGCGCCGGCCGTCTTCTCCTCATCGCCGTAGTAGTCGAACTTGGTGGAGGCCGGCGCCTGGAGGAACACCAGGCCGATCTCGCCCGACGGCAGTTCGACGCCGGACTCGTCGGCCACCTTGACGAGCCCGGGGACCATGGGCCGGCCGACGGTGCCCGGGTGCTCCAGCCAGGTGGCGGAGTCGACCAGCGTGCCCAGGCCCTCGGTGGCGGCGTAGTACTCGACGACGACCGGTCCCAGCCACTCGATCAGGCGTTGCTTGATCGGCACCGGACACGGGGCCGCACCGTGGATCACGAAGCGGAGCGACGAGACGTCGTAGCGCGCCCTGGTCTCCTCGGGCAGTGCGAGCAACCGGTGGAACATCGTCGGCACCATGTGCGTGTGCGTGATCCCGTGGCGCTCCACCAGGCGCAGGGCCTCGACGGGGTCCCAGTGGTCCATGACCACGATGGGCACGCCGTACAGGAAGGGCACCGCCACCGAGAAGGCCAGCGGGGCGGCGTGGTAGAGCGGGCCGGACAGGAGGTGCGCGTCGACACTGGTCGCCCAGTCCTCGTCGTAGCCGCAGAAGTTGACGCTGGCCAACGCACTCGTCGGTGTCGTGCCCCCGCGGTGGACGCCCTTGGGTCGGCCGGTGGTGCCCGACGTGTAGAGCATCTGGGTGCCGAGGACGGGGTCGTCGAGGTCGGACCCGCCCTCGGCGGCGACCACCGTGTTGTACATCTCGAAGCCGGGCAGGTAGCCGCCGGTGTTGATCTTGACCAGGCTCGGCCCACCGGCGGCCGCGGCCACGCTGACCTTCTCACCCAGTTCGCCCGAGCAGACGAAGGCCTTCGCCTCGCTGTTCTCGACGATGTAGGCCGCCTCCTCCCCGGTCAGGTGCCAGTTGATCGGCGTGAGGCGCAGGCCGATGCGCTGCGCGGCGTAGAGCACCTCGACGAACTCGGGCCGGTTCGTGCACATCAGCGCGATGGAGTCGCCCGGTCGGAGGCCGCGTTCTCGCAGCGCTCGGCCCAAGCGGTTGATGTCGGCGTTGAGGTCCTCGTAGGTGCGATCGCCGTGGGGGGTGATGAGCGCGAGACGGTCGGGGATGCGCGCCGCCCACCACGCGTGCAGCATGCCCTGCGCCGCCGCGGCGCGCTTGTCCTCGGGAACGCTCACGTCGCCTCCCCCGTGGCTGGGTGGAACAGCGGCAGTTGCCGGCCGTCGGGGAGGGGTTCCCAGGTCACCGTCACGGCCAGACCACTGTGGACCTCGTCGGGCGGGCAGCCGACGATGTTGGTCATCATGCGGACCCCCTCCTCCAGGTCGACCAGGGCCACACAGTACGGCTGGCCCCCCGAGAAGGCCGCTCCGGCCGCCTCGGGTTTGTGCTCGACCCCGGCCGCGTACACCGTGGCCCGCCCGCTGGCGCGACGCCACTGGAGCGCCGAGCCAGGCGCGGCGCAGCGAGGGCAGAACGCACGGGGGTAAAAGACCGGGCGGTCGCACGCCGTGCACCACTGGAGGAGCAGTCTTCCCTCGCGGGTCGCCTCCCAGAAGGGCGCGCTGTCGGCGCCGACGGGCGGCTCGAAGCGGACGGGCGGGTCCGAGCTCGTTCGGGCCTCGCCGCTCCCGCTGCTCCCGGCGTGCCCGCTGCTCCCGGCGTGCCCGCTGCTCACAGTGTGGCCTCGGTCCCGAGCACCGCGGTCGACATGACCGAGAGCACCATTCCCGAGCCGTGGGCGACGGCCACCTCGGCCCCGCCGACCTGGCGGTCACCGCATTCGCCCCGGAGCTGGCGCACGGCCTCGGTGATCAGGAACATCCCGTACATGCCGGGATGAGTGAACGAGAGGCCGCCGCCGTTGGTGTTCATGGCGAGCGGGCCACCGCCAGGGCCGAGCGTGCCCTCGGCGGCGAAAGGGCCGCCCTCACCCTTCTTACAGAAGCCCAAGTCCTCGAGGTGGAGCAGGGCGGTGATGGTGAAGCTGTCGTAGCCCATCAGCAGGTCCACCTCGGCGGGGGTGAGGCCCGCCATGGCGAAGGCGTGGGCGCCCGACACCAGGCCAGGGGTCCGGGTGAGGTCGGGCATCTGCGTGATGGCCATGTGATCAGTGCAGGTGGCGGCGCCGAGCACGAAGACCGGCGGCTTGCGCAGCGAGCGCGCGCGGTCCGCGCTCGTCATCACGAAGGCGCCGGCACCGTCGGTGACCAGGCAGCAGTCGAGGAGGTGCAGCGGGCTGACCTGCAGGGGCGAGGCGAGCACGTCGGCGACGGTGAGGGGTTCGCGGTGGCGGGCCCGTGGGTTGAGGGCTGCCCACTGCCGCGTGGTGACGGCGATCGCCGCCAGCTGCTCGGACGTGGTCCCGAACTCGTGCATGTGGCGGGCGGCCGCCAGCGCGTAGGGGCCCATCGGCATGCGCAGACCGTAGGGCATCTCCCACTCGGCCATGGGGTTGGGACCGGGTGGCATGCGGCGCGGCATCCGGCGCCCGCGGCTGCGGTCGCCGCGCGGCGTCGAGGCGTACACGCTGACGACGACCTCGCACACGCCGGCGGCGATGGCGGCGGCGGCGTGCTCGACGTGGACCTCGTAACTCGAGCCGCCCGTCATGGTCGACTCGGTGAAGGTGGGATGGATGCCCAGGTACTCGGCCAGGCCGACGGCCGACTCCGCGTGGCAGACCCCGTCCACGTCGGACAGCGTGAGGCCGGCGTCCTCCAGGGCATCGAGGATCATGGCCACCTCGAGCTCACGGCCGGCTCGCTCGAGCTCGCCGGTGGGGGACACGTCGTCGGCCACGCCCACGACCGCCGCCGCGCCGCGCAACGTCCTGTCCACCCTGCTCACCTCGCTCGCACCCCCGGTCCCGACACGTGCCGGCTGCGACGCCGCCTAGGCGTTCTTCGGCAACTGGGAGAAGGGTGTGACCCGGTCGTTGCTCGGCTCCTTGGGCAGCCCGAGGACCCGTTCCCCGATGATGTTGCGTTGGACCTGGTCGGTCCCGCCGTAGATGGGGGGCGCCTGCGCGAAGAGCGCCATCTCGGTGACCCCGCCCGCGAACGGGTCGCCGGTGGCGTGCTTCAGGGCGGCCTTGTCGTCGACGTCGTAGGCGTGCAGCATCCCGGTCGGCCCGGCGATGCGCAGGCCGAGGTCGCGGGTGAGGCGCACGATCTGGCTCATGGAGAGCTTGGCCACGTTCGGCATGCCCAAGATGTCACCTCCCTGCTCCTTGACCGCCTTGACCCGGAGCCCGTTGAACCGGCCCAACTCCCCGAGCGTATAGAGCCGGGCGAGATCCTGGCGGATCCCCGGATCGTTGTTGACGCCCCGGGACTGGGCCAGCGCGATCAGCATGCTCGCCCCGCCGCGCATGGCACCGAGGGCACCGCCGGCGACGCCGGGTCCGCCGGGTCCGCCGGGCTGTTGCGGGCTTTTGGCCCCGGCCCCGGCACCGTTGCCGGCTGCAGTCGGCACCGGGCCGACGAGGTCGCCCACCCGCTTGCCGAGGAAACCGAGGACGGTACCGGGCTGCGCCAGGCCACCGCCGGCCGCAACGCCGCCGCCGGAGCCGAGACCCGCCCGCTCGTTCATGAGGGTGGTATTGGCGGCGGCCCACCCGTTGTTGACGCCGCCGATGAGCGCCGAGTCGGCCACCCGGGCGTCGGTGATGAAGACCTCGTTGAAGAGGGCGTGACCGGTCATTTCCTTGAGCGGGCGCACGTCGACGCCGTCTTGGAGCATGTCGAAGGCGAAGTAGGAGATGCCCTGGTGCTTGGGCACCTCGGGGTCGGTGCGAGCCAGCAGCATGCCCAGGTCGGCGTACTGGCCGCCCGAGGTCCACACCTTCTGGCCGTTGACGACCCACTCGTCACCGTCCTTGACCGCCCGGGTCTGCAGGCCGGCCAGGTCCGATCCCGCCTGGGGTTCGCTGAAGAGCTGGCACCAGGCCTTCTGGCCGGTCACGATGTCGCGCACGTAGTGGTCGACTTGCTCCTGGGTACCGTGAGTGGCGATCGTCGGGGCGGCGAGGAGCAGGCCCAGCCCGGCCGGCGGCCCCAACGCCCCGAACTTGGTGATCTCCTGCTGCACCAAGACGACGTCGGCGCGGGCCATGGCCTTGCCGTAGGCATGGGTGGGCAGGCCGGGGGCGGCCCAGCCCGCCAGTCCCAGGCGTTCCCACCACTCGGCCACCGTCAGATCGGGGTCCCAGTTGTCGTCCAGCCAGGCGCGCAGTTCGCTCAGGAGCTCGGCCGTCCCAGTGGCGTCAATCGCGGTGTCGGTCACGCCCCGAAGTTACCGGGCGCGCCCGGAGCGGGCGACTCCGCCCGAACCTGGGTAGCGTCGCCCGGATGCAAGACGAACGGCTGAACACGGCATTCGAAGCCTGGATGCAGGCCCAGGCGGCGGCGCTCGACGTGGTGCGGCGGGCGACCGGCGTCCCCGAGACCGACGTGGACCTGGCCGAGGGTTACCGGTGGGTGACCCGGCTCTCCCGCCTGGCTCTGGACTGGATCGTCGAGCGCTCCGATCCGCTGCATCCCCAGCTCTTCACGCTCCAAGACGAGTACCGCAAGCTCCTGGTCGACAACCCCGACGTGCACTACCTGTTCTGTGTGCTCGACGACTCGCGGTCCTACCGGCTTCTCGGGTACCGGGGCGACTGCGCCTACCTCGGCATGACGTTCGGGACGGCCTTCGGGCAGGGGCAGGTGGGCGGGCGCACGGGCACCCAGACCCAGACCCACATCGACGAGTTCGAGCTGGGACCCAACGGCGAGGTCGACATCCTCGTCGCACCCGCGTCCAAGATGCCGAGTCCCAGGCCGCGCAACGCCGTCGTGCTGGAGCCCGGCACCGCCCAGCTGGCTGTCCGCGAGACGCACTTCGAGAAGCGTCCGGAGCGCATGTCGCGCCTGCGGATGGAGCTGGTGCCCGAGCCGGGCGAGGTGGTGCCGCCCCCGCTGCTCTCGAGCGAGGAGCTCGCGCCCAAGCTCGAGTTCGCCGCCATGTTCCTCACCTTCGTCGGCGGGACCGCGCTGCAGATGTGGCACGACGCCGGGAGCAACATGAACACGTTCGGCGGACAGGCCGGCTCGGCCCACGTGGCCGCCCAGGACGACGAGGTGCGTTCGCACTCCAACGCGGAGATGACCTATCACGGCGGCCGGTTCCGGCTCGACCCGGGCCAGGCGCTGGTGGTGACCGTCCGGGAACCGGACCAGCCCTTCCTTTATTGGGGCCTGACGCTGACCTCGCCCTGGATGGAGAGCTTCGACTATCGCTACACGACCACGGCGCTGAACAACAAGACGGCCACCCGCTCGCCCGACGGGGCCTGGCGCCTGGTCATCGCCCCGTCGGATCCCGGTCAGGGTGTCGACAACTGGCTCGACACGGGGGGGCGACTCGAGGGTTACATGCTGGTGCGCTGGGTCCTGGCCGACGGGCCGCCGCACCCGACGGCGGAGGTGGTGCCGCTCGAGGAGGTAGCCGGCCGACTGACAGCGGCGGGTCCCGCCTAGCGCTGGAGCGCACCGAGCGGCGCCCTCAAACCTCCGAGGGCACGCCGAAGCGCTCCTGGTAGGGACCGACGAGGGCCCGGTGGGTCGCCAGGTCGAGGCCCGTGTCGCCGAAGGAATAATCGTGGCCGCCCGTGCGGGCGGTGTGGCGAGCGGCGAGGTACGCCTCGAGCGCGGCGCGGAACTCCAGACTCAGCGGCAGGTCCCAGGTCCGGTAGAGCCGTTCGACGACCGAGACGGGGTCCGCCACCAGGTCGCGGTAGACCACGTCGGCGATCTGGTCCTGCGGGATGGCTCCGGCGTCGCGCTCGGCCGTGACGTGGTCCATCTGCAGCTCGAGCCCCATCGCCATGAACTCGACCAGGACGGCGTGGTCGACCTCGTCCGAGTGCATGTAGTGCAACGTCGCCATCAGGTCCGCCAGCGACCCGATGACCCGCAGGGGGTCGCGGTGAGTGATCACGACGCGTGCGTCGGGGTAGGTCGCGAAGAGGTGGGGCAGGGCGGAAAGGTGGGAGGGCGCCTTGAGGACCCAGCGCGTCGTCGGCCGCCCGGCCACCCATTGCAGCGTCTGGAGATGGCGCTTGTGCCAGTCGTAGATGGGGGTCTGGTCGATGCCGCTCCGCCACACCGTGTACTCGGCCACGTTGTAGAGGCCGGTGTACATGTCGCTCGAGAATTGGTGGGCGAAGGCGAAGATGCACTCCGTGGGGAGCCGACCGCCGTTCTCGTGCATGGCGGTGAAGGCGGGCACCATCTCGTCCATGAGGGTGATCTCGTCGTCGCAGAGCTCGCCCGCGGCGTCGTCGTAGGGGACGGTGTGCAGCAGTTCCCACAGCAGCGGAGGGCGGTTGTCGGGGTCGCAGGCGAGCAGCTCGTGGAGCAACGTGGTGCCCGAGCGCCCGAGGCCCGTCACGACGATCGGCGCCTCGACCGGCTCGCGCAGGACGGCGGCCTCCTTGTTCCACAGGCCGACCATGCGCAGCCGGTTCTGCAGGATCAGCTGGATCTCGCCTCGGGTGCGGATGCGGCCGGGCAGGTGGAGGCGGGCCTCGGTGTCGAGCGACGCACATAGGCGCGCGAACGGCTCCTCCCACCACGAGTCGCCGAAGTCGTCGAGCCCGGTGGTGGCCCTCGCGGCTTCCCGCAGCTGGGCGGGGTCGAGCGAGACCAGGGAGCGCCCGTCGTCGCCCAGGCCGCGCCCGAGGGAGATCATCTTCTCTGTCCAGGCGCTGCGCGGCGGGGGGGTCCAGGGCACGGGGGGTCACCGTACCCTCACCAACGGAGGCGAACGGGCCCCGACCGCGGGACAATGGTGCGGTGAGCGAAGGCGCGGCAGGCCTGAGCGCCGACGAGATCCTGTGGGTGGTGGCCGCGGGCGCGGACCAGCCGCTCGGGCCCGGCGCGGCTGTCTCGCTGCTCGACCACGCGCTGCAGACCGCCGCACTACTGGCCCATCTGGCCCATCTGCATCGAGGGGACGGCGAGCTGGCGGTGGCGGGACTGGTGCACGACATCGGGCATCTGTTGCCCGGCGGGACCGACGAAACGCACGCCACGGCGGGCGCACAGGCGGTGCGGGGCGCCCTGGGGGAGCGGGTGGCGGCGATCGTTGCCCTGCACGTGGAGGCGAAGCGATATCTCGTGGCGGCCGAGGTCGGCTACACCGGGGTGCTGGGTGCCGACAGCGTGGTCTCGCTGGGGCGTCAGGGGGGCGCGCTGTCGGAGTCCGAGGCGGCTGCCTTTCGCACCCGGCCCTGGGCGGCCGACGCGTTGGTGCTGCGCCGGGCCGACGACGCCGCCAAGGTCGAGGGGCTCGAGGTGGCCCCGCTGGGCCACTGGGTCCCGCTCCTGCGCGAGCTGTCCGAGGGGACGGGCGCCGGCGGTCGGCCGGCGCAAGGGGCTTGACGGGCCGGTGGACACCCCGATCACTGGTCACTGCGACAAGGCGTTCAACGCGGTGCGGACGGAGTTCGCCCGGAACTTCGCCGAGCGCGGCGAGGTCGGCGCGGCGGTCTGCGTCATCGTGGACGGCAGGCCGGTGGTCGACCTGGCCGGCGGCTGGACCGATCAGCCGGGGGGCACGCCGTGGCAGGGCGACACCCTGGTCAACTTCTACTCCGTGGGCAAGGCCTTCGTCGCGCTCTTGGCCCTGCAGCTCGTCGACGCCGGGCTGATCCTCCTCGACGACCCCATCGCCTCCGTGTGGCCCGAGTTCGCCGCGGGCGGCAAGGAGGCGGCCACGCTGCGGCAGGCGCTGTGTCATCGCGCCGGCGTGCCCGCCATCCGCTTGCCCCTGACCGACGAGGACCTGTGGCAGTGGGACCGGATGACCGGCGCTTTGGCCGCGACGGAACCGTGGTGGGACCCCGGGACGCGCCACGCCTATCACACCAACACCTACGGGCACCTCATCGGCGAGGTGGTGCGCCGAGTGAGCGGCGAGCCGTGCGGGCGCCGGCTGGCCGGCGTGACGAGGCCGCTCGGGGCCGACGTCTACGTCGGGGTCCCCGCGGCGGAGCGCCACCGCTGCGCCGACGTGATCTTCCATGGGTCGAGCGGCCCGTGGCGCGTCGAGGACACACTGAGGGGCGACGCCCGCATGGAGATGCTGAGCTACTTCAACCCGCCGGGGTACTCGTCGATGGGCGTGGTCAACACGGAGGAGTGGCGTGGCGCCGAGGTCCCCTCGACCAACGGCCACGGCTCGGCGTGCGGCGTGGCCCGCGTGTACGGGGCGCTGCTCGAGCCCAATCGGCTCCTCTCCGTCGACCTGCTCGCTGAGGCGACCTCCCCGCAGTCGGAGGGTTTCTGCCCGATCCTCCACGAGGACGTGACGTTCGGCCTCGGGTTCAAGCCGACGACGCCGCGGCGACCCTTCGGCCCCAATCCGCGGAGCTTCGGCCACTTCGGCACGGGGGGCGCGCTCGGCTTCGCGGATCCCGACGCCGGCGTGGCCTTCGGGTACGTCATGAACGACGTCGTGCCTCGCTGGCAGAGCACGCGCAACCGCGCCCTCATCGGCGCCCTCTACGAAGCTCTCTGAGGGTTCGGCCGATCCTCTAACGTTCGCGTTGGACCGGGCTCCGGCGACGGGCGGCCCGCACAGGGGGTTCCATGAGCGACGCGGCTATGGCGGTGTCCAACCGGCGGGTCGACATGTGGTACGCCGGGTCCGGACCGCAACGGCGACTCACGGTGGCCTTCCGCATCATCTTGGCCATCCCCCAGATCATCGTCTTGTACTTCCTCTCCGTGGCTCTCTTGGTCGTCGTGGTGATCGGGTGGTTCGCCGCGCTCGGCATGGGACGCCTGCCGGCCTGGGCGCACGGATTCATCAGCGGCGTGGTGCGCTGGTACACCCGGGTCGGCGCCTACCTGTTCCTGCTGACGGACCGTTATCCGCCCTTCTCGCTCGACGACGAGGACTATCCGGCGCGCCCCTTCTTTCCCGCCCCGGGCCGGTTGAATCGCTGGGCCGTGCTGTTCCGAATCATCTTGGCCGTCCCGGCCGCCGTGTTCTACGAGATCGTGGAGTACGGCCTAACCCTGCCGCTGCTCCTCGCGATGTGGGTCGTCGTCCTGATCACGGGGCGCCTGCCGCAGCCGCTTTACGACGCCTACTCGGCCCTGCTGCGCTATGCGGTCCGGTTCCACGCCTGGTTCACCTTGCTGACGTCGGAGTACGCCTGGGGCATGCTCGGCGACCCGGTCACCGGGTGGTCCGCCCCTCCGCCGGCGCCGCCACCCCCGCCGGCGCCGCCCGGCTGGCCCCCGCCGGCGCCGCCCGGCTGGCCCCCGCCGGCGCCGACGGCGACCCCGCTTGGTGTGTGCGCCATGCCCCCGCCCTCACCGTGGGAACGCACGGCGGCATCACCGCCCGGCGTTCAGCTACCGCCTCGGGGGACCCTCGTGCTCCAAGGGGCCGCTCGACGCTGGATGATCTTCGCCATCGTCTGGGGCTCGATCCTGTTCCTCACCCAGAACCTCACCCAGAACGCCATCTTCGGTCACAGCCAGACGGGCACCCAGCAGTTCACCACGGCGCAGGCCGACACCAACCGCGCCGACGGTGCCATCGGGGCGGCGAGCGCCAAGGCCAGTTCCTGTCAGACGGTGGCCTGCCTCCGACCGGCGCATCTGGCCGCCGCCGCGGCCCTGACCCAACTGGCCGACGACCTCCGGGGGATGAGCCTGCCTTCGAATGCGATCGGGCAGGCGCACCACGTCGAGAGCGATGCATCGCAACTGGCAATCGTCTTCACGAAGCTGGCCAATTCCTCCGACGGCACCACCTATCGCGCCACCGCTCAGAGCAGCGACATCTCGTCGCTCCTCGGCGTGTACTCGAACGACACCACGAACCTCTTGCGCACCCTCGACGGGGATCTCTGACCACCGACCGGCTCCGGGTCGAACCGCGCGCTGACCGACTTCGTGATGGGTCTGCGGCCTGGTCGTTGGCGCCGGCGCTCAGCTGGCCTGGCTCACCGAACTCATGTTGTAGTCGGGGATGCGCAGGGGCGGCATGATGGTCCGGTTGAGGTACTCGCCGAACTCGCGGCCGAGCGAGCGCACCGGCGTGCCGACCTCTGTGGCGCGGGCCAACAGATCGACCGGGCTCTCGTTGAAGCGGAAATTGTTGGCCGCGCCGACCACGGCGCCGTCCTCAATCACGTAGACGCCGTCGCGGGTGAGGCCGGTCACCAGCAAGGTCGCGGGGTCGACCTCCCGGATGTACCACAGGCAGGTCAGCAGGAGCCCCCGCTGCGTGCGGGCCACCATGTCGTCCACCGAGCCGCCGTCGGCTCGCTCACAGCCCAAGATGAGGTTGTCCACGTACGGCGCGACCTCCACGCCCGACTTGGCCGCGCCGGCCCGGTGGTAACGCAAGTGCGCCAGCACTCCGTCGTGCACCCAGTCGATACGCCCGAGCGGGAGCCCGTTGTCGAAGACCGAGACCTCCGAGCTGCTCGCCTCGGTGGCCACGAAGGGCGAGCAGGCCACATCCTCCTCGAAGGGATCGCTCCACAGCGTGAAGGGCAACGTCGTGATTCTCTCACCGACGCGCGTGTGGCCGCCCTCCTTGGAGAACACGGTGCGTCCGTCCTCGGCGTCTTGGCCTCCGAGGCCTCCGAAGGCCAACTCGGCCATCATGTCGCTCACGCCCGAGGGCGGCAGGATCACCTCGTAGCGCCCGGCGTCGAGCGCGATCTGCCGCTTCCCCCAGTCCAGGCGGCGCCAGATCTCGTGTTCCAACTCCTCGAACGACGGGTCGATGACCGGCACGCCGACCCAGGCCGACCCCGTCCCGTCGGCGGTGCGTCCCACCAGGTTCACCGCTGCGGTCGGTTGTCCGTGCGAGAGCCGCACCCCCGTCGAGCTCCCTAGGTAGAGCGTCGTCACGTCGATCTCGGCGAAGCCCGCCAACACCGCCTCGCGGGCGCGCGCCCGCCCGAAGGCCCCGGAGAGGGACGAGAGCACACACTCGAGCGCGCTGGCGTCGGTCTCCTCCGGCGGCAGGGAGAAGTCGCGGGCCGGGCGCGTCTGCGCGGGCTCGACGAGGGCAGCGGCGTCCTGGGCGGGCGGTGCTCCCCGGGCGTCGGCCAGGGCGGCCGCGACCATGGCCGCCACCCCGTCGGTCCCGACGACCCCGGCCTGGCGCGCCGTGCCCACCGACTCGCCGGCCACCACGACGACGCTCACCGCGCGCGCCCGGTGGACACCGTTGGTCGTGGTCGTGTTCAGCGCGAAGCGGACGTCGGCGTGGCTGGCCTCCTCGACCAGCACGATGCAACCGTCGGCCCCGTCGGCGTCGGCCGCGGCCACACCGTGCTCGACGAGTTCCTGGGCCGGGATCACCGGCTTACCCTCCGCGCGGCACCGACCATGGTCAGCGCCCCGACTCCTCGCGTGCGTTGAGAACCCGCACCCCGCGCACGAGCACCGACGGGCAGCCGTGCGAAACGGGTGCCACCTGGCCCGGCTGGCCCTTGCCGCAATTGAACGCGCCCCCGAGCACCCAGGTGGACGACCCGCCCACGGCTTCCATGGCGCCCCAGAAATCGGTCGTGGTCGCCTGGTACGCGACGTCTTTCACCTGGCCGGCCAGCTTCCCACCCTCGATCCGGTAGAAGCGTTGGCCGGTGAACTGGAAGTTGTACCGCTGCATGTCGATCGACCAGCTCTTGTCGCCCATGACGTAGATGCCGCGGTCAACGCCGGCGATCAGGGCCTCGGTGGTCGGGCCGTCGTCGCCCGAGTGGGCCAGTGACACGTTGGCCATGCGCTGAATCGGCACGTGCATCGGCGAGTCGCCGAACGCGCATCCATTGGAGCGTGCGATGCCCATGGCGGCGGCGATGGCGCGGTCGAGCTGGTAGCCGACCAGGGTGCCGTCCCGCACGAGATCGAACGACTGGGCCACCACGCCCTCGCTGTCGATGCCCACGGTGGCCAGTCCGTGCGTCACGGTGCGGTCCCCGGTCACCTGCATCACCGGGGAGCCGTAGCGCAGCGACCCCAGCTTGTCGTAGGTGGCGAACGAGGTCCCGGCGTAGGCCGCCTCGTAGCCGACGGCTCTGTCGAGCTCGGTGGCGTGCCCGACGGACTCGTGGATGGTGAGCCACAGGTTCGACGGGTCGATCACGAGGTCGTAGGTCCCGGCCCGGACCGACGGCGCTTTCAGCTTCTCGGCCAGCAGCTCGGGCAGCCGGGCCAGTTCGGCGTCCCAGTCCCAATTCCCGGCGGACGTCGGGCCGGTCAGGTACTCCCAGCCCCGCCCCACCGGTGGGGCCAGCGTGCGCATGGTCTCGAAACCCGCTTCGGAGAGGGCCAGCGCCTCGAGCTGGGTCTGCATCCGCACCCGGTGCTGGGTGGCCCGCGTCCCGTTCAGGTCGGCCAGGTAGGTCTGCTCGGACACCGCCCGAAGCGACGCCGTCGTGTGCGCGACGGTGTTATGGCGGCCCAGCGCCTCGCTCCACTCCGCCAGCAGGCCGATCTTGTCCGCCATGGGCACCGTTGACGGGTCGATCTCGAACGCGCTCGACCACGTCACGTCACCATGGGGCGGCTCGGGCGCCAGCTCGACCCGCCCGCCCCCGGCCCTGCTCGTCACCTGCGCCATCTCCTTGGCCCGGCGCACCAGGCTGGCCGCCTCTTCCGGCCGGACGTTGACCGTGGCGGCGAAGCCCACCGCGCCGTCGGCCACGACGCGCACCCCCATGCCGAAGTCCGTGTCGTCTGCTGCCGTCTCGGGACGCGCGTCGTGCAGGCGGACCACCTGGCTGCGGATGCGCTCCACCCTGAGCTCGGCGGCCTGACAGCCCGCTGCCGCATCGAGGGTGGCGTCGGCCAGCGCCGAAAGGTCGTCCGCGGCGAGCGGCATCAGGGGACCGGCGTGGGTTGGCGCAGCGGCAGGCCGGCCGCGTGGTAGATGGCGTCGATGAGCTCCATCGTACGGATGGCGTCGGCCGCCGTCGTGGGGAAGGAGGCACCGTCCTCGACCGCGGCGACGAACGCCTCGAGCTGGAAGTCGTAGGACGCTTTGCGGCTGAAGCGCTCCTTGCGGCTGCCGAGCGAGGTCGTGACCTTCATCCGGTGTCCGTACTGGGGGCTGAACGGGTTGAAGACCGAGATCCTGCCGTTGTCGCCCGTGACCTCGGCGTGCAGGCGGAGCACCGAGGACGAGAACATGGAGCAGCCGATGTGGGCGCTGCCACCGTCGGGGAGGGAGAATCGCGCGTCCATGGCCCGGTCGACCCCGGGGGAGGAGAGCTTGGCCTCCGCACCGTCCACCCGCGGGCCCGGAGTCAACAGCCGCAGGAGGCTGACCGGATAGCAGCCCATGTCCATGGTGGCGCCGCCCGCCAGAGCGAGTTGGTAGCGGATGTCGCCTCGTTTCCACAGCGGCGCGGAGAAGGCCACGTCGACGTTGCGAATGGTGCCCAGCTCTCCCGAACGGACGATCTCGACCAGTCGCTTGGTCAGGGGATGGTACTGGTAGTGGAAGGCCTCCATGACCACCAGCCCCGGGTTGCCGTTGCACGCCTCCGCCACGGATCGGGCCTCGTCCGCGTTGGCCGTGAAGGGCTTCTCGCACAAGACGTGTTTGCCGGCCTCGAGTGCCGCGATGGTCCAGTATCCGTGCAGCCCGTTCGGGAGCGGGTTGTAGACGGCGTCGATGTCGGGATCGTTGATCAACTCCACATAGCTCTCCAGCACGCGGGGGATGCCTTGCTTGCGCGGCGAACTCGGACGCTCGGGTCCGGTCGCGGGCCGCAACGGCGACCACCTGCGCGCCGCCGACGCGCCGTGCCGGTTTGACCAGTGCGATCGGGGTGATGCGGGCCGCCCCGAGGACCCCGATCCTCAGCACGATGCCGCCACGCGGGGCGGCCAGGTCAGGCGCAGCATGAGCACGGACGCTAACGCACCCGGGCATCGCCCGACGTTTCGACGCGTCCAGGACTTGTCCGGGGCTGCGACGGCGGACGGCTGGCGCGTGGCCGGGGCCTCTGCCACCATCGTCTCTCTCATGGCTCGCGAAATTGCCCTACCCGTGGTCCGGCGCGCCACCGAGGCCGACGTCGACGCCATGGCGGCGCAACTGGCCATGACCTTCCTCGACGATCCCGTCACGAGCCACATCTTCCGCAACCCGGCGCGCCGACAGGCCGGTCTGCGCGCATACTTCCGCACGCAGATGCGTGCCGACTATCTGCCGTTCGGGGGCTGTTACACGACCGACGGGTCCGCCGGGTCGGCCATTTGGGCCCCGGCCGGCAAGCCGCTCCTCACCGGGCTCACGGCGATCCTCACCATGCTCCCGGTGTTGCCCTACGTGGCCACCAACCTCGCCACCACGCTGCGTCTCTTGACCCTGGTGGAGTCGATGCATCCCAGGGAGCCGCACTGGTATCTGGCCACCCTGGGCGTCGCCGTCGGGCGGCAGGGCCACGGCATGGGTAGCGCGCTCATGCGACCGGTGCTCGAGCACTGCGACGGGGAGGGTTTGCCCTGCTATCTCGAGTCGTCCAAGGAGCGCAACGTCCCGTTCTACCGGCGCCACGGTTTCGAGGTCGTGAAGCAGGTGTCACTCCCCGGTGACGGGCCGCCGATTTGGACCATGTGGCGGGAGCCCCGGCCAGCGCCATGAGCGGCATCGCGGCGCCGCGCTAGGTCGTCGGGTGGATCCCCTCGGGCATGGAGAGGGCGTCGTTGACCACGAGACCGAGGACGTCGATCACCGCCCGCACCGGCGCCGACGGCAGTCCGCGCCGGCGTTGTGCCACACCGACCCGGCGGCGGGGGAGACCGGTGACCGGTAGGACCGGGAAGCGGCCCCGCAGGTGGCCCGGGACGGCGGTGGCCGGGAGGATGGCAGGCCCGTAACCGTCGAAGGCCAGCGAGGCTATCAGGCGCACACCGTCGAGCTCCATGGCCGGTCGCAACTCGACGCGGGCCGGGCCGGTGGCGCTGTCGATCTCGGCCCGTAGGGCGGTACCGGGCGCCGGCAGGAGGAGTTCCAGCTCTGCGAGCCGCTCGAGAGAGAGCGACGGTTCGGCGCCCATGGGGTGACCCGAGGGGAGGACGACCACCAGATCCTCGTCGAAGAGCTGCGCGGCCATGATCTCGTCGCCGCTCAGGGGGAAGGTGACCACCGCGAGGTCGAGCTGACCCGAGGCCAGCTGCTGCTCCAGCTGGCCGCTCGAGCCTTCGGCCACGTTCAGGTACACATGGGGGTGGCGCACCCGGAGAAGGTCGAACAACTGGGGCACCAGCCAACGCCCGGTGATGCCGATCACACCCAACCTGACCGTCCCGACCACCTCCTCGCGCAGGGCGGACACGTCGGCGACCATCGCTTCGAGCTCGTTCATCACTCGTCGCGCCCGCTCGATCACCACCTCGCCCTCCTCGGTCAGCCGCCCCGACGACCGGTCGACCAACTGCACGTCGAGCTCACGCTCCAACCGGGCCACGTGAGCCGAGATGTTGGACTGCACCGTGCCGATGGTGGCCGCCGCGGCGGAGAAGCTTCCGGTGTCCGCGATGCCCATCAGCGCTTGCAGGTGTTTCAGTTCCACCGGCCACCCCCGTTGAGAAGCTTGCCAACGTTCGGTTACCCATCAGTATAACTGATGTAAAGTATCTGCTAAAGCTGCTTGACTGATTGCCGAGATGGCGCAAAAATGCACCTAGACCGCAGGGACTTGGAAGCCCCCCCTCCAACCCTGTTGAGTCTTGAGAAGGGATCGCTTTCCCCCCCGGCGATCCCTTCTCCTATTTCCCGGCCTGTTTCGAGCCCGGGCGTGGTCCACACCCGGGATGCACACCCTCAAACCGACGATCGAGCTTTAGGCTCCGTACCCGTGCCGAAGAGCGCCGTGTTCATCGACCTTGACCGAACCCTGTTGTGCCGCGCGTCGGGCCAGGTCCTGAACCGGGCCCTGATCGAAGAAGGGGTGCTGCCCGAGGGGCGTTCGCTCCCCGGGGACAAGTTGCTCTACGCCGTGAACGACCGCCTGGGCGAGAACCTGGTTTCCATGGGCCTGGTGCGGGCGGCGGCCAGGGTGGCCCGAGGTTGGCGCCAGAACCAGGTGCAGTCGGCAGGCCGCCGCGCCGTCGCCGCGCTGAGCGAGCTCGTCGCCCCGTTCGCCCCCCAGCGCCTGGCCACCTTTCGCGGCGAGGGCCACCGCCTCGTGCTCACGACCACGACGCCCGTGGACATGATCGCCCCCTTCGCGGAGGCCCTTGGTTTCGACGACCTGATCGCAACGGCCTACGAGACCAAGGACGGCCGCTACACCGGCCGGCTCTACGAGGGATTCGTTTGGGGGACCGGCAAGCTGCGCGCGGTGCGGCGGTGGGCCGACGACCAGCGCGTGGACCTGGCCGACTGCCACGCCTGCAGTGACAGCATCTTCGACGTCCCATTGCTCTCGAGCGTCGGCTCCCCGCACGCAGTCAATCCCGATCCCTCGCTCACCGTCGTGGCCACGGCGCGGCGCTGGCCGGTGGAGCACTGGGACCGGCCGCCTGGCGTCCCGAGCGTGATCGGGCTCGAGCCCTATCACCTGCTCCGGCCGTTCGTGCGCAAGTTGTCCTTCCCGTACGCGCGTTTCGACATTGCCGGCGTCGAGAACGTGCCGACGCGGGGTCCGGTCCTCTTGGCGTCGAACCACCGGAGCTATTTCGACGTGGCGGCGCTGGCGCTGGTGGCTCGAGAGATCGGCCGGCCGGTGCGCTTCCTCGGCAAGAGGGAGATCTTCGATGCGCCGGTGGTGGGGGTGATCGCACGCGCCATCGGCGGTATCGCGGTCGACCGGGGCAGCGGCTCGAGCCGACCCATGCGCGACGCCGAAGCCGCACTGAAGGCCGGAGAGGTCGTGATCGTCCTTCCGCAGGGGACAATTCCGCGTGGCTACGACTTCTTCGAGCCCGTGCTGAGGGGCAAGACGGGCACGGCCCGCCTCGCCGCATCGACCGGCGCTGCCGTGGTGCCGGTCGGGCTGTGGGGCACCGAGAAGGTGTGGCCGCGCTCGGCACGGATGCCCGACTTCACGCTGGTCTGCAACCCGCCCACGGTGACCGTGCGCATCGGCAAGCCGGTTGCGCTCTCCCTCACCGACGCCAAGGCGGACACGGCCACGATCATGCAGGCCATCACCGCGCAGCTGCCTGCAGAGGCGCGGGTGCGCCACGAGCCGACACCTTCGGAGTTGGCTCGCACCAAGCCGCCTCGGTGAGGGCGCGGCTCGCGAGCCTGGCGACGCGCGCGGTCAATGCGACGTCGCGGCGCCTCGCACGAGGCCAGGGCACTGTCGCCGGCGGCCGGGCGGGGCTCCGCCTCGACCCCCGGCTCCTCGAGCACCTGAGCGCGGGGCGCCAGGTGGCCCTCGTCACCGGGACCAACGGGAAGACCACCACGACACGTCTGCTCACGGTGGGGCTCGGCGCGAACGGGGATGCCGTCGTGAGCAACGAGACGGGGTCGAACATGCCGCCGGGCCATGTCGCCGCGCTGGCCGGGACAGATGCGCCGCGCGCCGTCCTCGAGGTGGACGAGGTGTACCTGCCGCGGGTGCTGACGGCGACCTCTGCCGCCACCGTCGTCCTGCTCGAATCTGTCACGCGACCAGCTCGACCGCACGAACGAGGTGCGCATGGTGGCGGGGCGTTGGCGGGCGGCCTTGGCCGCGGCGCCGCACACCCACGTGGTCGCCAACGCCGACGATCCGCTGGTGACCTGGGGTGCGGGCGTCGCCCGCCACGTGCACTGGGTCGGGGCCGGCCTGCGCTGGCAGCTCGATGCCGGCGGCTGCCCCTCCTGCGAGGCCCGTATCGAGTTCGGGGATGACGGCTGGGCCTGCACGGGATGCGGCTTCGCACGACCCGCCACCGAGGCTGAGCTGGTGCTCGCGCCCGACGGGGCGGCGAAGGCGGTGTGGGCGGACGGTCGGACGCACCCGGTGCGGCTGACGTTGCCCGGTCGCTTCAACCAGGCCAATGCCCTCGTGGCGGCCGTCGCGGCCGAGGCCGGCGGCGTCGATGCCGTGGCGGCGCTGGGAGCGATGGAGGCGGTTCAGGAGGTGGCCGGCCGCTTCAGGGTGCGGGGTTTCGGCGACGTGCGGGCCCGACTCATGCTGGCCAAGAACCCGGCCGGATGGGACGAGCTGCTCGACCTCGTCGCGGGGTCCGACGTTCCCCTCGTGGTCAGCATCAACGCCCGGGTGGCCGACGGTGCCGACCCGAGTTGGCTGTGGGACGTGCCGTACGAGCGACTGGCCGGCCGATCCGTGGTGGCGACCGGGGACCGCTGGCGCGACTTGTCGGTCCGCTTGCGCTACGCCGACGTCGCGCACTCGACGCACGCCGACCCGATCCAGGCTGTCCTCGCCGCCGGCGAAGCCGATGGTGTCGGCGGAGCCACTGGCGCCGCTGGCGGGATGGTCGACGTGATCGGGAACTACACAGCCTTCCACGAGCTCCTGGCGGCACCGGGGTGAGTGTGGCGCTGCGCGTCGCCGTCGTGTACCCCGACCTGCTCGGCACCTACGGCGACGGCGGCAACGGCCTGATCCTGGCCCGGCGCGCCGAATGGCGCGGCCACGAGGTCGAGCTGCTGCAGGCGACCTCGGACCGTGTCCTCCCCCAGGCCGACATCTACTGCCTCGGCGGGGGAGAGGACGGTCCGCAGGTCCACGCCGCGCGCACGCTGATCGACGACGGGACCCTCGCCCGACGGGTGGCGGAGGGGGCGGTGGTGCTGGCGGTGTGCGCCGGCTACCAGATCGTGGGGCGGACGTTTCCCGGTGCGACCGGCGACCCCCACGAGGGGGTGGGACTCCTCGACGTCGACACCGCCAAGGGGACGGGGTCGCGCGCCGTGGGCGAAGTGCTCGTCGATCCCACGGGCATGGCCCAGCTGCCGACGCTGACCGGCTTCGAGAACCACGGCGGGCTGACCGCGCCGGCCGAGAACGAGGGCGCCGTCCCTTTGGGCCGAGTCAACGTGGGCGTGGGGAACGGCGACGGCACCGAGGGGTCAGTCCGGGGCCGCGTCGTCGGGACCTATCTGCACGGCCCGGTGCTGGCGCGCAACCCGGCGCTTGCCGATGTGCTGCTGACATGGGCCCTCGGCCTCCCGGCGCTGGAACGGCTCGACGACTCAGCCTCGGAGCGCCTGCGCGAGGAGCGCCTCGCCGTCGTCGGCGGCCGACGACGATGGCGCCGCCGCGCCTAGCAGGCGGCCGCCGCGCCTCACCGTTAGCCGCCGGGCCGAGAGGTCGTCACGTCGCCGCACCGACGTCGAGTGCCAGGAGGTCCCGGGCCACCACGACCGTTCCATCGAAGTGCTCACCGGCGCGGTTGATCCACTCTTGCTCTGCCTCCGGCTGGGGCGCGGGGACGAGATGCGTGAGGACGAGGGTGCCGACGCCGTGCCGCGCCGCCGTTCGTGCGGCGTCTTCCACGCTCGAGTGGTAGTCCAAGACGTCGGTCAGGCGCGACAGCCCAATCGGCTCGATCAGGTCGCGGCGGACGACCGTGTGGACGAGCATGTCCGCGCCCGCGCACAGCTCGTCGAGGCCCGCGCACGGCACCGTGTCGCCCGCAATGACCACCGAGGACCCGGCTTCGTCGACCCGGTAGCCCACCGTGGGGCGCACGGGTGCGTGATCGGTCGGCGCGACGGTCACGCGGACCGACTGCTCGGCCAGCACCTGTCCCCGCTCGCACTCGACCACCTCGGCCGACGGGCGCCACTGCAGATCGGCGTGATGGGTCATGCGATACCCGATGTCAAGCTCGAGCATGGCCTCCGTTGCCCGAAGAAGTGACGCCGTGCCGGGGGGCCCGAACACGGGCAACGGGTTTGGCTGGAACGACATCACCCACCGAGACGTAAAGACGTCGTTGAGGTCGGTCGTGTGATCGCTGTGCAGATGGGTGAGGAACAGCGCCCTGAGCGCCCCTGCGCCCGAGGCCACGGCGGCGGTGGCGGCGCGCATGAGGACGCCCCGTCCGCAGTCGAAGAGCAGGTCGCCGGCGTCGGTCCGCACGAGGGTGGACGGGCCGGCTCGTTCGGGGTCCGGTAGCGGGCTCCCGCTGCCCAGCACGATCATCCGCATGGTGCTCCTCTCGCCGAGCCCGGCCTACCACACGCCCGGGACGAGTTTCTTCGTCCGGGCCTCATAGGACTCGTAGCCCGAGAGCGCGCGCTCGAGCAGGCGCTCCTCGTCCTCGATCCGGCGCACGTAAGCGGGGAGGAGCAATGTGGCCACCGAGCTCACGACGACCGCGCTGCGCGAGGACAACGCGAAGCCGGCCCAGACGAGCAGCGAACCGAGATAGCCGGGGTGGCGAACGTGGCGGTAGGGGCCGCGTTCGGTCACGCTCTGCTCGTTCGTCACGCGCAGCGTGCGCGAGTAAGCGGCAGACAGCGTCTGCATCGACCAGAAGCGCAGCGCAAGGCCGCCGACGATGGCACCGAGGCCCAATGGAGCGCACGCCGCGGGAAGGGGCCGCACCGGCAGTCGGCGCAGCAGGGGTGCGCTGAGACCGGCGAGCAGGTAGGCCGCGGCGATGCGCCGGGTGCTTCCCGCGTCCTCGGCCGCCGCGTGCAGGTCCGAGGCCGACCCACCCCGGCGCACCGTGCCCTCCAGGAGGAGGAAACCGGCCAAACCGGCGTAGCCGGCGACGAACCAGCGCGTCCCCGGCGGCGGCCGGGTCAATCGGGTCAATCGGGCCACGCGGGGGCGCCCCGTCGCGACGGCGGTTCGTCGAGCGCCCAGGCCCGCCGCCAGGCCGACGCCGCCGGGCCCCGGTGTGCGGTCTCGGCGCCCTCGACCGGTGCCACCGCGCTGACCGAGCGCCGGGCCCGCCACCAGTCGGAGTGCACCTCGCGGGCCAGCGTGGCCACTGCCGCCTCTACCCGGTCGGAGAAGCGGTGCGCGCTCTCACCCTCGTCGGGCGTCATGGGCGCCCCGAAGAGGACGGCGATGGGGGAGCGGCGCAGCCGGCCCCCGCGCCGCGACTCGCTGCCCGATCCGCTCGGCGCCCGTGCGCCGGCCTCTGCCGTCTTGGGCAGCACGTGACGGGTGCCGTGCAGGTAGACCGGCACGACCGGGCGTCCGGTCCGTCGAGCCAGGTAGGCGGCCCCGCCGGTGAAAGGCTGCGCCCAGCCGTCGGGGGAGCGGCCGCCCTCGGGAAAGATGACCAGGTTCCAGCCGTCCTCGATCACCTCGGCGGCCGTGTCGGCCGACCTGCGGTTGACCTTGCGCCGTTCGATCGGGATGGTTGCCAGTGCGAACGACCACAACACAGACTTCCAGGTGCGGTCGAAGAAGTAGTCCGCCGCCGCCGCCACCACCGTCCGGTGGCGGAACTCCACCGGCAAAGTCGTCAGGAGCAGGGGCGTGTCGATGTGGCTGGCGTGGTTGGCCGCGAAGATCACCGGCCCCTCGACGTGCTGCAGGTGCTCGAGCCCGCGCACCGTCGCCGGCGCCAGGATCCGGGCCGCCGGGCGGGCGACGTTGTCGAGCACCACGGCCCGGGCGAGGCGGACCGGGTAGCGGCGTGACCACGCGTGGTCGTAGTCGAGCCCGACCTTCCGTTCAGGGTCGGGACGCTCGATCGACGTGGGCCACGACGGCGCGGCGAGGGGGAAGCGGGCGGTGCGCACCCGGCCCAGGAGGCTGCTCGAGACCTGACGCGCCATCAGTGCACGTCCGACATGAAGATCGGAGGGTTGTGCATGTGGGTCAGGGTGGGCGAGGGACCGACCACATCCGAGGCGATCTCGAGCGCGTCGTCCAGCGAGCTGGCCGGGGAGAACCCGAGCCGGCGCACGGCCTTGGGGTCCCCGCCGACCACGATCACCCGGCCCAGATGCGCCAGTGCGTGGGCACACCAGTACCACATGTAGAACGGGTGCACGCCGTGGTAGGCGTGCCCGGTGCGGTACAGGTGCACGTACCACGGGTCGGTGGCGAATGATTCCTCGAACTCCTTCTGTATCCGCATCGGATCGACGGTCTGTGTGAGTACCTGTTCGTAGAAGTCGATGTAGCTCGGATGGTGCCCGGGGTGGAACTCGGGCCTGGTCGGGTGCCGCATGATCACGACACCGCCCTCGCGCACCAGCGGCTTGCCCCGGTACATGTTGAAGAAATAGCCCAACCCGAGGCAGGCCACCAGGATGGGGTTCATGATGGAGTTCACGTTGTACGGGCAGATGTAAGGCAGCCCCATGGTGAGGATGTCGGTCTGCCCCTCGACGTCGACCCCCTGCTGGGTCCAGACGTTCGACGTCGTCACCGCGTGGACCGCCTCCACCTCGCCCGCCTGCACCGAGGTCAGGGCGTGCGGGGCGCGGATGGCGTGGAAGATCTGTCGGGCCAGCCGCGGCGGCGTCTTCGAAAGGGCGGCCGACGTCGCGGCGTAGGTGGCGCGGTCCCGCATCCCCCACTCCCACTCGCGCTTTTGGAGGAACTGGAAGTTTGAAGGAAAGGTGTCGTTGTTCAGCGTCGTCTCGATCTGGAAGATCCTCACCCCCGACTCGGCGATGAGCCGCCCCATGCGCCAATTGGAAGAGTGGAGTTCGGAGGACGGCTGGTCCATGAAGGACTTCGAGTGGCGCATCGTCTGCGGGTTGTGGTGATGGCGCAGGCTCCGGTAGCTGGCCAAGCCGGTGGCCACGCTCTTGTGACCGCCGTCCATGGACACCAGGTTGATGTTGACGTAGACGAGGAGGTCCGACGTGGCCGCCCGCTTGTTGATCTCCACCTCCTCGCCCTGATCGGTCTCGCCGATGAAGAGGAGGTTGTCGGGATCCTCGGCGTCGTGCTGGGTGAGCAGGCCGTGCGGCGCGAAGGAGTCGTAGACCCGGTCACCGAGGGCGTGGCGCAGCTCCTCCTCGGTCATGCGCCGGTGCAGTGCCAGGGCGGCAATGAGCATGACGTCGTCGACACCCGCCTCCGCCGCCATGTCGAGCACGGTCTCGACCACCATCTGGCGGATGTCCGGTGCCTCCATCGGCGGCAGCGGCAGCGAGATGTCGTCGAAGCAGATCGTGAGCTTCATGCCGGGTCGTAACAATGCCGGTAGCGGATCGCGGTCTCCGACCGGATGCATCAATGCGTGGCGGATGGCCCGGTAGGGGTCTTCGATCGCCTTCATGGGCTCCGGCGCGTAGATCACCCGGCTGCCCTCGGGTAGCGGCTCGAGGGTGAAGCCCTCGCCGCTCCAGAAGAGGGTCGGCGGTGTCGACTTGTCCACCTCGAGGACGAAGCCGGGTCGGCGGCTCATCGGGCTGTTCCTTTCCGTACGTTTCCTACGTCGAAGGCGATCTTCACGGCCCCGCGGCGACCGGCAGCGCCGGCGTGCGCCACGGCGTCCTCGAATCGGGTCAGCGGGTAAGTGGCCGAGACCAGGCGGCCGGTCCGCTGGGCGGCGGCAACCTCGAGGGCCAGCGCGAACGTCGACGTCCGCTCGCCGGCATCACCGGCCTGTTCGGTCCCATAGGCGTACGCCCCGGCCAGGCGGACTTCGCGGTGCCACAGCGGCGCCAGATCCACCGTCACTCGGCCCGGCATGCCGACCAAGGACACCGTCCCCCGGGGGCGCACCATCGCCAGGGACTGGGCGATCGAGTCGTCGCTCCCCACGCAGTCGATCACTACGTCGGCACCGCCCGACAGGGTCGCCGTCACGCCCGACGCCCCGCCGTACGAGAGCGAGCGCGAATGCCGGCGGACCGCGCGGGCCAGCTGGTCCGGGGGCAACACCTCGGTGCCACCGAACTCGCGAGCCAGCCGCTGCTGGTGCGCGTAGCGGGCTCCGACGAGGATCGCCGAGGGAGTAGGGCAGCGTCCCACGGACGCCAGGTGGCTCAAGGCGGCGATGACCAGCAACCCGAGCGTGCCGGCCCCCAGCACCGCCACGACGTCGCCCTCGCCGATTGGCGCGCCGAGCACGGCGTGCACCGCGCAGGCCATCGGCTCCACCGTCACCGCATCCGCGTCGCTCAGGCCGTCGGGCACCGCGTGGAGTTGGCTGGTATGCGCGACGAGACCCGACGTCGACCAGCCGCCGCCGGTGTCGGCGCAGAAGCCAGTTTGCAGCCCGGGTCGGATGTGGCCGAAGGCCAGATACCCGCAATTCCCCACATTGCCCGCCTGGCAGGCGGGACACGGTGGTTCGATCCCGCGGGCCGCGCACCCGAGCACGGGCTGCAAGACGACCCGGCTGCCGGCGGCCAGCACCCTCCCGTCCGCTCCGCCGGCGTCGGTGGCCACGGTGCCAACCACCTCGTGGCCCGGGACGAACGGAAAGGAGACGATGTCTTCGAAGTACCGGGAGCTGCGCCCGTCCAACGTCGCCAGGTCGGACCCGCAGATCCCGGAGAGGATGGGATCGATGTGGAGCCAGCCCTCGGCCGGAGGCTCGGGCGCCTCTCGCTCGACCAGGCGCAGCGGACCGACGCCGGCGCCGCGTCCCGATCCGAAGGAGGACACCACCCGCGCCGCGGCGAAGCGCGGCAGCGACCGTTCGAACAGCAGCGTGCTCACGTGGTCACCGGCCCATGACCGCCTTGGGCGCCTTCACATCGAAGGGCCCGAGCGGCAGTGGCCGGTGCGACCCGCCCTCTGCCTTGGCCCAATGCTCCACGTGCCAGCCTCGGCGCCGGGCGATCGCCGAGAGCCGCGCCTCGGGGTTCACGGCGACCGGGAAGCCGACCGCCTCCAGCATGGCCAGGTCGCTCGCCGAATCTGCGTACGCGACCGACTCGTCGAGCGAGAGCGAATGCCGCTCCGCATAATCCGCCAGCAGGAGCGCCCGCGACTCGCCGATGGGCGGGAGCGTGTTCAGGTGGCCGGTCAAACGCCCTTCGCGTGATTCCATCACCGCGCAGACGATGTCGTCGAAGAGCGGTCGGATCGGCTCGATGATGAAGTCCAGCGCGCCCGTGATCAGCAGCGTGCGATGCCCGAGGCCCCGGTGTGCTCGCACCCGGGCGAAGCCGTCGGGGAACGATCTCGTGAGGAGCTGTCGGTGGAAGAGTTCCCACGAGTCGGCCCGCAGTTGCTCGATGGGTGCGCCCTCGAAGCGCCGGTAGAAAGCGCGGAGGAAGTCGCCGCGGTCGCGCCGGTCCAGCGCCAGCAGCGACGGGCCCTGACGCACGAGGTCGGCGACGAAGCGCGCCCGCCGCGACGGCGAAAGGTGGCGGCTGGCCAGCCAGGCGTAGGTGTCGACCACATTGGACGACATGAGCGTGTGCTCGAGGTCGAACACGGCGAGATGCCGTTCCGGCGAAAGAATGGCACGCCGCTGCCGATCCGGCCGCTTGTCCACCACCGAACGACCCGGCTTGGTGCGCACCCGCGTGTGCTCGAGCACCGAGGGCAGGTGGATCTCGTCGACGTAGCGGTCCCAGTCGATCGCCGCCGGGTCGAACTCGAACCGCGCGTGGTCCGCGGCGTCGCAGGCGTCCCACAATTCCATGAGGTTGTCCACCCGATAGCGAGCGTCGGTCTCTGAGTAGGCCCCGTACAGCACGACATAGCCGAGGGCGCGCGAGACCATGGCGTGCCGGTCTTCGATCCGGGCGGCCAGCTGCGCCTGCTTGCCCCGGATCGGCAAGGCAGTGAGCAGCTTCTCCACGAACGTCATCGCCGCATCGGCGCGCTTGAGCTGTCGCTGCACCCGTCCCCGGCCCGGGAAGGACCACTCCGGCACGTCGATGGGTTGGCCGCGGTCGTCGTACAACGGATTGCGCTGAAAGAAGTCCGTCGCCAGTTCGACCAAACGGCCGTAGCGCAGTGGATTCCGCACGCCCGATGCGACGTGGTACACCCTGGGCCGCCCTGGTGCGGGCCCTCGTGCCGCCACCGCCAGGATGGCCGCCACCACCAGGTCGACCGGAATGACGTCGATGATGCCCTCGGGAACGCCCGGGAACTCGCGCAGCAGGCCCCGCGCGTAGGAGACGATGATGGGCTCGGCCATCCGGAAGCCGCGGATCCACCCGGGGCGGGGTTCCGCCAGCGCAGACTCGATGATCGAGGGCCGCACGAACGTGATGGGGACCCGGCCTTCCCACTGTTGGACCAGCGCTTGCTCGCCGAGCGCCTTGGTGAAGGGGTAGGCGTCGGGCCAACCGAGCGACAACGCCCGTGCCGTGCCCGCCTTGACGAGCTCGTCGCTGACCCACTCCTCGCGCAGCTTCTCCGCCTTGGCTGCGATCAGGTGGTCCCCGGCGGCACCGATCTCCGCCCGCGCCTTCCTGGTGAGCTCGCGCAGCTTTTCAGGCTTGCGGGACTCGGCCTGCAGGTCGTCGCGCAGCCGGCGGGCCGCGGTCACCTCGTCCTCCCAGCCGACTTCGAGACTGAACCGGTTCTCGCTGAGGAGCTCTTCCTTGGCCTCGCCCTGGTGCGTGCTGGCCACATAGGCGGTCGACACGGCGACGAGATGCGCGGCCGATCCGACCTCGGCGATCGCCGCCGCGACGCGTGACGGGCCGAGCAGGTTGATCTCGACGGCCTGGGTCAATGGGGCGTCGAAGGACACCGTGGCCGCCGAGTGGATGACGACCTCGGCCTCGGCGAGGGCCTCCCTGCCCTGCTCGTCGAGCCCGAGTCCATCCCGGCCCACGTCCCCGGCGACGGCCCTTACCCGGCTGGACACCTCGCCGTCGAAGCGGTCACCAAGCTCGCTGCGCAAACGGTCGAAGCAATCGTTCTTGATCACCTCACGGGCCAGGCGAGCGGCGGCGTCGGCCCGACGTCCGGGTCGCACCAGCAGGGTCACCTCGGCCCCGGGTATGCAGCGCAGGATCCGCTCGACCAGGGCCGTGCCGAGAAAGCCGGTGGCGCCTGTGATGAAGAAGCGCTTCCCACGGAGATCCCGCTCGATGGGCACGAGACAGGTTTACCACCGCTCGCCGATTCTGTCTACCATATGGTAAGTGACCAGCTCAACGACGAGTGACCGCATTCTTGACGAGGCCCTCTCGTCGTTTGCCAGCCGCGGGTACGAAGCCACCTCGCTGGACGCCGTGGCCAAGGGCCTCGATCTCACGAAGCAGTCGATCCTCTACTGGTTCCCCTCCAAGGACGCGCTGCTCGAAGCCGTGATCGCCCGGAGCGCCGGGGACCTCTCGACGGCTTTGGAGACGGCGCTCGAGGGGGCGGGTGAGGGGTGGGAGCGGGTAGAGGCGGTCGTCCGTTCGGTCTTCCGCCTGGCAGCCCGCCAGCCCGAACTGCTCGGGCTGCTGCGCGAGGTGGGGCGGCTCGGCCCGCCGGGGGCCACCCAGATGACGTTGGCCCTCGAGCCGCTCGTGCAGCGGGCTTCATCGTTCCTGCAGGCTGAGATGGACGCTGGGAACATGCGCCGCCACGATCCGAGGTTGCTGCTGTTGGCGATCTATTCGACGGTGATCGGGATGGTCACGGAGGTCGAGGTGCTGCGCGCCCTCGGGGAGGAGCCCACGGCGCGCTCGTTGGTGCGCCGACGGGCCGACGTCCTTCAATTGTTGCGGTCGGCGCTGCTGATCGCGCCGGCAACCTGACCGACCGGGCCTGGCTGGTCCGGCCCTTATTCCGTCGGCTTGGGGATCTTCTTCCGAGGTGGCGATTTCGGCGTGTAGCGCTTGCTCGCGGTCGGCGGTTTGCGAGCAGCTGGGCTCGACGTCGTCTTGGCTCCTGCCTTCGCCGCATCTTTGCGTTCACGTCCTCGCGGGCGCGCCGCGGCTTCCTTGGTGATCGCCTTGGCGTTGGTGGTCCCGTACTTGTTGAGCCTCCAGGCTCGGAGCATCAGCCAGCCACCAAGGAGGATGAACGCGAATCCGATCAGCCCGATGAAGAGGGTGAAAGCGAAGCCAACCAGGAACAGGTCGAACGCCACCAGCGTACGTTTGCGCTTCCAGAGGGCCAGGAACCCGATGACACAGAGCAGCAGGATGGCGCCGCCGAGGAGCGCGGCGTCCGGCGCCACGGCGATGGTGTTCTTTCCCTTCTTGGTGACCTTGTTCTCAGCGATGATGAAAGCGGGGATGGCGATACCGGCGACCGTTGCCAGCACGAATGCGCCCAGCGACCACTTGGTCTCGACCGGATCCAGGGAGGACATCGCAGCCTTGCGTTCCTCGGGGGGCAGGATCGTGGCGGGGTCCGCCTCCTGTTTCGAGCTCCCGACGCCAACGGCCGGCTTCGGGCCGGAAAAGGCACCCAGGAGGCGGGCGCTCCAGGTCTGCGGTCGGTCGCCGCCGTCGGGGGAAGTCCACGTCATCTCGGACCCAGGGTACCGGTGCACCCGGGACGCCCGATAATCACCGCGTCGCCCGCTGGTAGGCGGCCTGGCGCAGGCTATGCCGGTGTTCCGCCTACTCCGCCCGGACGCTTTGCTCAGCTGGTGAAAGCTCAGTCATCACACGTCTTGGGCAGCAAGTGCCGTCGCCGGACCTTGAAAGGACCAGGTTGGTCTCGTCCCACGCGGTGAGCCCACCTTCGATCAAGAGCCGGTCGGGATCACACTTCGACGCTGATTTCGATGCGGGGTGGTCCGCTGACGCCCGCCCGAGCCATGGCGTCCCTGAGGTCGGGATCGTCGGCGAAGGCGTGAGCTTCGTCGACCGAGGAGAACCAATGCAGCCCCGTAATCTCGTTCGGATCGTCGACGTTCCGAAACACCGTGGCGTCGGCGACGCCGTGTCTGTCACGTATCGGTTGTGCCTTGTCATATTCAATCCGCCAGGCGTCGAAGTCCTTCACGGGATGCTGCACAACCATCAATACCCTTGCCATCTGATGCTCCTCAATGTGCGGCGCTGATCAGTCGAGGTCGTCGTTTGCAAGAGTAATCCTGAAATCTGCAACCTGATGAGGAAATACTGTCCCGGAATGGATATCTGCGAATCGGCTGACGGCCCGAAGGATCGGAACAGGGGTCTTCACCTACGGCACCTCGGGCTTTTACGGGACCCCGGTCTTCGCCTCGCCGCCAGCATCGGGCACAGGCGGCGAAACAGGGACCGGAACATCGCCGTCGTGTTCGATAAGTCTGTCCAACGACTCGCCACCGGACCGCTACGAAGAGACGGCAACGATCACGTCGAACCAGCCCAATGCTTCAGTGACCCTGACGAAGCACCACAAGACGACGACCAGCACCGACTCGGGAATGACCGACGGAGGTGGCAATGCGACGATTGACTTCAATATCTCGGGTGCCACCGTTGCATACACCGTGATCGTGGACGCAAGTGTCGGCGCTGCGAGCTGAGCACGAGCTTCACTCGTAGCTAGAAGGTAAGGGACAGACGAGCGACCTCGATGAGGCTTCGAAGAGGAGCCTTGGCTAGGCCGATCAGACGGCCCTGGTGTCCCGTTCGCAGAACCGCCAGCTCCGTCGAGTGAGGGTCACGCCAAAACCCTTGCTGCAAATGAACAAAGGCTGAGGACCTTGTAGCGGGTTTGTAGCGGGTCCGGTGGCTGGATTTGCTTCTCGGAGAACCCGGCCACGAACGTCTCGACTCATCCTCGTGTGTCGTGCCGTGGATCGGTGGGCCACCGAGGACGGCGATGGAATCGATTATCCGCCCACGGACGCAGGTACTGATCTCTGTTAAAGGGAGATGGGTTGAGGAAACAGAGTGAGAGGTCGAACGGGACCATGGGCTGGTGAAGCGCCCCCTCGCGGGAGCCGTCCGCAGGGGCCCGCGGTATTGCTTTGATTCTGCTCCTGGTGGAAGGATCTGACGACGCCCTTCACGGTCAGTTATACGCTGTTGGTTCGTCATGCCGAAGTCATGCACGACGGTGGAGAAGGAACCCGCAGTTCGGAAGAGACATGCGGGCGCTTAGCTCAGCTGGTTAGAGCGCAGCCTTCACACGGCTGAGGTCGTGGGTTCGAGTCCCGCAGCGCCCACCGCAGCGCCCACCGCACACCACAGCGCCCACCGACCGCAGCGCCCACCGGTTGTTGTGGAAAACACAACATTTACCCAGGTCGGGCCTGGGTTTCCGAAGGTGTTTTCTCTTTCGCCCTAGGCGATGACGGCTGGCCCGTGCTCGCGGCTGTTGCGTGCCCACAAACGCAGCACACAGCACATCGGGGCTACCCGCCGGGTGGTGCAGATCGCCGGACCGGGCAGGGTCCGGGCTTGCGGTCTGTTCAGGCTGCGGACTCCACGTCGTCAGCCGCTTGGCTTGCCGCGAGCGCGGCCCGGGCCCGTAAGGCCCCCGGGATGAGCTCACCGGCGGAGCGCGCTGCCTCGAGCGCCAACGACCACCACGCGAGATCGTCGAGCATGACGTCCAGACTCACACTCGCGGCCGAATCGATCGCCTCGCCGTGCTCGTCGAATGCGGTCGCCACAAACGGGATCACGACGGTGTTCCGCAGCGGCACGGCTTCGGCTTCGATGACCACGTGGGCTAGATGCTCGATCGCCCGGATCCCCGCTCCGATGCCTGCGCTGTAGCCGACGGCGGCCACCGGCTTGTTCCGGAACGCAAAGGAGAGGAAGACGCTGTCAATGGCGTTCTTTAGGGCCCCGGGAAGGCTGTGGTTGTACTCGGGGGTCACGAAGATGAAAGCGTCGGCTTCCTTGATCTTGTTGTTCCACGCCTTGACCGACGGCTCGGAGTACGTCGGGTCGCTGAAGTCCCCGATCGTGCCCATGTGCTCGGCGAAGAATGGCAAGGGCCAGTCCCGAAGGTCGATCACCTCGACGTCGAAACCTCCATGGGCCAAGGCTCTCGATACGACCCAGGGCACGACGAGGTCAGAGGACCGGGTCGGCCGGGTGCTCCCACAATGATTTGTAGTTTCGACATACGGCCCTCCATGGAGGGTTTCGTGATCAGTGGCCAGTACACCCCAAATCATTGGTGGTACACCAATTATCTACCCAGAGGATAGCCTTGATGCATGGCCAAGGTATCGACGAAGGTTGACTTCCAGACCTTGCCGCTGCTCGATCATCTGGCGCGGGTCGGCCGCCGGGCAGCCGAAGCGTCCACGCCTGGTGGCCTCCGACCCAGGCACCTGCACGCGCTCGGAATCCTGAGCGAGCGAGGGCCCTTGAGCCAGCAGGGCCTCGGCGAGGTACTGAGCCTCGATCCGAGCAACGTCGTGGGGCTGTTGAATGAACTCGAAGAACGCGGGCTCATCACGCGGCAGCGCGATCGCTCCGACCGGCGCCGTCACATCGTCGAGCTGTCCAGTACAGGCGCGGAAGCGCTCGCCGATGCCCACGTCCGACTCGGATTGGTCGAAGACGACCTCCTCGCCGCCCTCAATGCCGAGGAACGCGCCACCCTCCACGAGCTCCTCGTCCGAGCCGCGGGTACCGAATCACCTTCATGCGAGACCGCGGACGAAGAGCCGCGTGATCTGCCCTGTTGAGATAATTCAGTTAAGGGTGCCCCCTACCCCGGGTCTGTGCCGTTACGTTGCGCCCGCTGACCCATCTTTCCCACCCTGCATCGGCGCGTTCAGATCGCCAGGTTGCTTCCATCGCTGTCGGACCGTGCCTCGCCGAGCAAGAGACTGAGCATTCAGTTGGATCACGGGTCAGACTACGTGTTCCATGAACCGGCCGGACACCAAGTACGTAGCCGTCGGAGATGCTGACGTTGCCTACCAGGTGCTCGGAGAGGGGCCTTCCGACCTTCTGTTCTTCAACGGGCTTGGCAGTCACGTCGAGATGGCGTGGGAGAACCCCGACATTGCCGACTTCCTTAAACAGTTGGCGTCGCTGCGCCGCTTGATCTTTTTCGATCGACGAGGCACGGGTGGCTCTGACGGTGTGCCTCGGCACGCCATACCAACTTGGGAGGAGTGGACGGAAGACATCGAGAGCGTGCTCAACGCGGTCGGGTCTGAGCGGTCATCCATACTCGCGACTGTCGACAGCGGCCCGATCGCCGTGCTTTACGCCGCCGCACATCCCGAACGGGTCGATTCGCTGGTCCTTTGCAATACAAGTGCCCGTTATCTCATCGCTGACGACTATCCGATCGGTTTCACGCCTGAGGCGCTCGATTTCGTCGTCGATTTCGTCCGAACCCATTGGGGTACACCAGAGTTCCTCTCGATTGCGGGTGCAGCCGGTGCCGAAGAAGCGGCGAGGCGCGATGCCCTCGCTCCGCTCTTCCGGGCGTCGGTCACCCCGAGAACGGCGGCGGCACAATACGACTATCTGCTTCGAAACCTCGATGTTCGCGAAGTGCTCCCACTCATACGAACGCCCACGCTGATCCTAAGCGCCGACAATCCAAGCTTTTTGCCCAGTGCCATGGGCCGTTATATCTCCGAGCACATTGAGGGATCGAAGTTTGTCGCGTTGCCTGGCCAGGACATGCTGATCTTCGGCCAGCGGACCGTTGTGTTCGACGAAGTCGCCGAATTCCTGACGGGTACGAGACCAGCGACCGATGTAGACCGGGTGCTGGTCTCTGTTCTCTTCACCGACATCGTCGGATCGACCGAACGTGCGGCCTCGTTAGGTGATCAACGATGGCGGTCACTGTTGGATCGCCATGATCAAATCGTCCGCGAACAACTGCGGATCTTCCGAGGCCGGGAAATCAATACAACTGGAGACGGCTTCGTTGCCTCATTCGACGGTCCGGCTCGAGCGATTCGCTGTGGCCAAGCGATCATCGATGCCACGAGAGCTCACGGTATCGAGCTGCGTGTGGGTCTCCACACCGGTGAGTGCGAGGTGAGAGGCAACGATCTCGGCGGCCTCGCCGTTCACATCGCCGCTCGACTCGGTTCACTGGCGGTGCCGGGAGAAGTACTCGTCTCGAGCACCGTCAAGGATCTCGTGGTTGGCTCGGGTATCGAGTTTCGGGATCGCGGCGAACACGAGTTGAAGGGTGTCCCTGGCACGTGGTGTTTGTTCCACGTCGAGAGCTGACTTGATCGATCTCGCAAGTGACGCAATTCCACATCGCAGAAAGAATCGTGCGCAGGGATGACGAATGGAGCCGGGGGACCGTGGGTCGATCCCGTCCCTTTTGGAAGTTATTCAGCCTTGATCTGAGGTACCCCCAGACGCCGGGCAGGTGGGATGGTTCGGTACATTGGAGAGACCCAAAACACCGGTCCTCGGTGACCGGCGCGAACGGCCAGTCGTTACGCGTGCGCCTTAGCGCGCCGTCGTATCACCTGAGCCAAGCCGACGATTCCCAACACGATCAGCAGCAAAAAGCCGACTAAGAAAAGCACCCATGCCGTATTGGACAGGGCCATCCGAACCCCATGCTCATTGCCAGGTCCATAGGCGACGTTCGCGACGACGAAAAGGACAACATCTGCGATAGCCAGAATGATCAAGTTCCGCCCCGTCACCACCTGGTCAATCTTCGAAACCGAGGACTCGTCACCCATCGGGCCACCTCCTATATTCGCTCCTTAATCGAGAGTACGGCCGGTGCGGTGAACCCTCAAGGGTGATACCCGACGACGGGCCATGGTGCTACCACCACCATCGTCTTGGTACTGGATATCTCAGTTCGCAGCCCGTGACGTTGTGCGACGGTGAGGCTGCCTGCGTTCGGCTCCGGGACTGGGTGCCACCGTGCAAGCAGGCACGGGAGCATGCCCCACTTGCTTACGACGGCGTCAACCTCGGCACCCTCGTCGCTCAACGGCGCGAGCGCGAGTGATGGAGCCGATCCAAGCACTGATCGCCGATTTTGTATTGGGTGATCCAGTTGTAGATGCGCTGCTCAATCGAGGCGCGGCGGGCGAGGTGAGCCCTCAATGGCATCGGTGAGTGATTTCTCGATGTCGAGTCGCCAGGTGCGGAACCGTTCGGCGTCTTGGGCGTGAGTGAAGATAGTAAAGGTATTCGACTCGATCGCGTCGGCGACCAGGCGGCCAACAAAGTCCGGCTCGACCGGCGTTTGCATGTCCGGCGGCAGGTAGAACCAATCTGCGCTCCGGTCGGTCGGGACACCGGACTGGCGTGCCGTCTCGGCCAAGTTGGTCGTCACCAGGCCGGGACACAGCACCGTGACTCCGATCCCTTGGGGACGAAGCGTGCGGGCGAGCGTTTCGGAAAACCCGTAGGCAGCGAACTTCGAGGTGATGTACGGCGACGAATCCCAGGTGTAGGCCCAGGTGCCGGCCACCGAGGCAGTGTTGACCACGTGACCCGACCCGCGCGCCACCATGGCTGGCACGAAGGCGCGTACACCACGTACGAGACCCAGCACGTTGACTTGAAGGATCCACTCCCAATCGGCCATCGCGACGCGCTCCGGCGGCCCGAGCATGGCGACTCCGGCGTTGTTGCACAGCACGTCGACGTGTGCGAACCGATCGATCGTCGCGTCTCTGAATAGATCGACTGACTCATCCGACGTAACGTCGCAGCGAACTCCAAGAGCGTCGACGCCAAGACCCAGGACTTCGGCGACAGTCGCTTCGAGGCGACTCTCGTTGATATCGGCGATAGCAACGCTGGCGCCCCGACGGGCAAGTTCGAGGGCAATGGCCCGTCCGATCCCGCTGGCACCGCCGGTGACGACCGCGACCTTGTCTGCGAATGTCGTCATCGCGTCACCACGGTGCGCCCCATAGTCGCGCGTGACTCCATGTCGTCGAGGGCCTGCGCGAGCCCGTCGAAGGGGACGGTTCGACCCACGATCGGTCGGATGGTGCCTCGGGTCAAGAGCTGAAGCAGGTGGGCATGGACCTGCATGCCCACGTCGGTCGTCTGGGGGTTGAAGCGGGACACCGGGACCGGGACGAAGCTGCTCACGTACGGGACCACCGCCGGATCCACATCGGCCAGGATGACGCCGAAAATGTCGAAGTTGCCAAAACAGAGGACCCGTCCCGACACCATCGGGATCTCCTCGGCCTCGATGCCGCTGGCGAAGCCGACCACCAGGTGCCGGCCGCCCCGTCCCAGGCACCGCAGTGACTGCATCGTCGTCTCACCGCCCACGCCGTCGAAGCACAACTCGACGCCGGCGCCCGCAGTCACCTCGAGGACGCGAGCGACGAAGTCATCGGTTCGGTGGTTGACGACAACATCGGCCCCGAGCCCCTTGACGAACGCCGCCTTGTCCTCGTCGCCCACCGTGGCGATGACCCGAGCGCCAGTGGCCACGGCCAGCTGAACGGCGGCCGAGCCAACGCCCCCAGCGGCGTGGATCAGGACGGTCTCACCTGCGGACAGGTGACCTCGCTCGTGAAGCCCGAGGTGCGCGAGGTGGAACGGGTAGAGGAACGCCGCGGCCTCGACGTCACTCAAGTGTTCGGGTGCGTCGAACACCATGGCTGTGGGGCAGGCGACAAGGTCGGCGTGTGCACCGGTGCCCCCGCGGGCGCTCGCCGTAACTCTCCGACCGATCCACGACTCCGCAGCCGACCCGGCGTCCACGACCTCCCCTACGCACTCCATGCCGAGCGTTTGGGGAGGGAAGAATCGACCGTGAGGTAGCGACCATGGCAACCGTCGACCTCGTTGAGGTTGAGGACGCTGGCGGCCATCCGCACCAGGATCTCACCCGCTCCCGGGACGGGGTCGGCCGCCTCGAGGAGTTCGAGGGCCTCAGTCGGGCGGCCGTAGCGGGTCACCTGCCAGGCCTACATCTCAGACGAACTCGAAGGTGGCAGCGCCCGCCGCCAGCGTCGCCTGGTTCATGTCGGTCCTCTTTTCCACTCGAATGCACGTCATTGCTAGTCGCCGGTCATCGGGCAACGCGAACCGGCAACCTGCGATAGCCATTGGTCAGGTTCGACCGCACCTTCGCGGGCGCATCGCTCAGCTCGATGGTGGAATAGCCGGACAGAAGCTCCTCGAAAAAGACCCGCGTTTGGAGCCGGGCAACGTGTGCACCGAGACAAAAATGCGACGCGATGCCGAAGCTGAGGTGCGAGTTCGGTGTCCGCCGGATGTCGAAGACCTGGGGGTCAGCGAAGACCGACTCGTCCCGATTGGCAGAGGTGTAGTAGACCGCGACCTTGTCGCCGGCCCTTATCTTCTTGCCTCCGAGCTCGGTGTCAGCCGATGCGGTCCGTCGCATGTAGTGGACAGGATTGCAGAACCGCAACATCTCCTCGATGGCGCCCGGCACCAGCCCGGGGTCCTCGCGCAGTGCCGCCATTTGCTGGGGGTGCCGAATGAGCTGGTCGGTGCCGGAAGAGATCAAGGTCCTGGTGGTGTCGTTCCCTGCGGTCACCAGCTGAAAGAAGAACGAGCCGAACTCCATGTCGCTCATCGGCTCGCCGTGCTCGAACGTCGACTCAAGCAACAGGGACGTGACATCTTCCTGCCGGGGCATGGCTCGTCGCTGTGCCGCCCAGGCGATGGCGTAGACGACCATGTCCAGCGCTGCATTACCCGGGTAGGAGTCAACGACCTCCTGGTCCTGGCCGCCGAGCGCGATCTCCGCCCAGCGCCGGATCATGGGTGTGTCCTCGTGGGGCAGACCCATGATCTCGCCGATGGTCTCTGACGCGAGCGGACCCGCGACGTCATGGCAGAAGTCCACATCACCCTTGTCGGCCGCCGCCTCGAGCAAGTCACGGCAGCGGGTCCGAATCTGCTGTTCCATGCGACCGATGACCCGGGCGCCGAAGTGGGGCGCCAGCGGCTTGCGGTACGCCGTGTGTTGGGGCGCGTCCATCACGAGGAGCATGCGACGCGTGTCTTCGAGGGTCGCCGGATCTGGGTCCTCGAGCAGAACTCCGCCCAGCCAGCTGGAGAACATCTCGGGGTGCCGGGACACGTGCACCACGTCGGCGTAGGCCAAAACGGCCCAGTAGCCGGGCTCCTCAGGCATGTCCTGCCAATGGAAGGGGTCGCTTCGCCGTAGCTCTGCGAACGTCTGATGGACATCCTCGCCCAGGTACCAGGCCGGATCGTTCAGATCGCTCAATGTGGCTTCCCCTTGGTCTGAGGTTGAGCGATAGTAGACCAAAGTATGCGAAAACGGTCGATTAGCGAGAGTGTGACGGGAGCGACCAAGGGAGATCGGCGCTGTGACTTCAGCTGGGCCAAACTCTCCGACGCCAACCTCGCGAGCGTCAATCTCAGTCACGCAAACCTTGACCAAGCAGTCTGCAGTTGACCCGCTTCGATGGACACGGGGTGCCCCCATACGTACATCGACCATGGTGTCCATGGGTCGCCCAGTACGCCGCCATCAGGACGGTGGGACACATTCCGGCAGGCAATGCGTCAGGTGCTTGCCTTCGCGAGCAGCTCATCCAAGGGGGGAGCTATGCGATTCCAACCTCGCCGTGCTCGGATGGGGGTCCCAGACCGCCGGAACTGCCGGGCGAGCGTTCTTGCGTGGACATCGAACTCAGAAGCGACATCGGCGAGCGACAGCCCCTCGGAGTAGCGTTCGGAGGCTCGGGCGACGAGGGCGTCGGTCATTTTCCGAGCGACGCGGCGTCGGGGCACGCCTCGCCGATCGAGTTGAGCGATGATCGTGGTCCGGTGGACGCCGTAGCGCCGCGCGAGCGCATCGATCGACGGCCCCTCCTCGTAGAGGTGCACAAGTCCATCGACGACACCTCGAGACAGCCGCCGCTGCACAGGTTTTGAAAGCTGTCCCTTTTCTTTCAGATCGCCCGGTTCAGGCGGTTTGGACGACCGCTTCGCACCCTTCGAGGTCGTCCGTCTGGGTGGGGGAGTATCACGTCCTCCCTGGTCAGCGACACATTCGAGCGTCTCGGGCGGGTTTGAAAGCCGTCCCATAAGGTCCAGCGGTGTTGTGAGAAGCACACCATTTCCCCAGGTCACGCTGAGGTTTGAAAGAGTACCCGAAGGTTTGTTTTTGCTTTCGCGATCAACGATGAGGACTCGGGTGAGTGCCCGCGACATTTGCTGCGCCCAATCCGACTGGGACAGGCAAACCGGCGTGTTTGGCGCGTTATTGGGACGCGTCGCTCCGCTCGGATGGGGGAATCTCGGGGCCGCCCTACTCAATCCGTTCACTCGCCATCGCACGCGCGCGTGTCGGGGAATCCTCTAAGGATTCCCCGACACGGTTCGGGCGATCAGTGCAGGGCCGGCTCCAGGTGCTCCGTCTCCAGTTGCTCCGTCTGGGACAGATCCACCGCCGGAGCGGCCGTTCCCCGGGCGACGGCCCGCTCGGTCCAGATGTCGAGCACGAGCAGGCTCAGGTTCGAGACGACCGCCGCACCGATGATCGTCGTGATCAGCGCTATCAGTCCGCTGGTCGCGTGGAAACCGAGTACGGCTCCGACCAGCGCACCGACGCCAGCGGCTCCTATGCCCTTGGCCCGCATCGTCTTCGGCGTGTCGGAGCGGACCCAGCCGGCGTAGACACCGAGCCAGATCGGCACCGCGATCGAGACCACCGCCAGCAGCTGGTCGTCGAGCGGGCGGGTCGGCCAGAACCGCAGAACCAACAGTGCGCCCAGGAACCATCCGCCGAGTCCGAACACGATCGGACCGGCCGAACGGATCCATGCGCCCGTCTTGCGGCCGGTACCGCCTCGGCGGCGGATCCGGATCGCCAACACCACGAGCCAGATCACTGCCAACAGGGCCAAGCCGACCATAAACGCAAGGAGGTCCTTGGCAATCGCGGTCTGCGCTGTCTGCGTGGACGATGTGGCGAAACTGACCTCGTTCGGGGTGTAGCGGGACGTGTCGACCCGGCCGGTGTCGTAGAACGTGGTCAGCAGCTGCGTGCTGGCGCTCGGTTGACGAGCCCGATCCCAAGGTGGCCAAGCGCGTGCGTGACGTGGGTCTTGACGGTCGTCTCGCTGATGTAGAGCTCGGCGCCGATCTCTGCGCAACGCAACGGGCCATGACACAAGGAAGCACATGGACGGTCGAGTCCGGCCAAATAGGTGGTGGGCGGGGGTACACCAGGCTCGTAAACGGATACCTCAGCGCAGAGCACCGTGACCATCGACCTGGCCTACAACGAGGTGCACATGATGACGGCCGAGACCGGTGAGGGTGAACGAGACGCCTGGATCGCCAACCTCGACACCGTTGCCGCGCTAGAGCCCAGCATCGTGGTCGCCGGGCACAAGGAGGTCGCCAACGGCAACGATCCGAAGATCATCGCCGAATCCCAACACTATCTACGGGACTTCTCAGCGGCCGTGAACGAGGAGACCACTGCGGAGGGGATCGTCGCTCGTATGGTTGAGCGCTTCCCTGAATGGGAGAACCTGCGCACACTTTGGTATTCCGCCCGAACGGCTATGGGACGGAAGGGCGCCTGACTCGTTCTCCGGTTCAACGGTCTCGTTGCGGCGAGCGCCGACAGTTGTCGAAAGGGTGCCCCCGAGCCGCCGGGCTGGGGTGCCAATGCGGAATGGCTCGGCCCATTCAGCAGAGTGGCACGGTGGCATGATTTGTCGCCATGAGGCTGGAACCACCCGAGCGGACCCGGGAGTACCGCAATCACCACCTCGACAGCACACGTTGGGACCAGTTCGTACCACGCGACGACGACATCTTCGTTACGACGGCGTACAAGGCCGGCACGACATGGACGCAACGTATCCTCGCTGCCCTGATCCTCGGGCCGGGCCTTTTGCGCGCGAGACTGTCCGAAATCTCGCCGTGGATCGATGCTCGATTCGTTGGACCGGTGCAACCGATCCTCGACCGTCTTGAAGCACAGCGTCATCGCAGGTTTATGAAGAGCCATCTTGCTGCCGATGGTCTACGGTTCTTTCCACAGGCGAAGTACATCGTCGTTGGCCGGGACACCCGTGACGTCTTCATGTCGTTGTTCAATCACTATTCGTCCTACACCGACAGGATGTACAAACTGTTCAACGACCTGGATCGCCCAGGACCGGAGTTCCCGCGCTGCCCGTCAACGCCGGGCGAGTTGTGGCCGCGGTGGGTGAGCGAAGGATGGTTCGAGTGGGAGCGCGATGGCTGGCCGTATTGGTCACATCATCACCATCTGTCGACCTGGTGGGAGCTGAGAGCGCTTCGCAATATCTTGTTCGTCCACTTCGGTGATCTCAAGGCCGACCCCGGATCTGAGATGCGGCGGATCGCCCAGTTCTGCGACATCGATATCAGGGAGGACTCCTGGGCCGCCTTGGTCGCAACAGTCGGACTCGAAGCGATGCGTAATGAAGCACGCGGCACCGAAGACCCAATGACGATGACGTGGAAAGGTGGCGCCGACAGCTTTTTCTACAAAGGTGACTCAGGTCGATGGCGCGGCGTGTTGACGCCCGACGATCTCGCGCTCTATGAGACAGCGGCCTCCGCTCTCGATCCGGCATCACGAATGTGGCTCGAGGGCGGGCGCCACGCCGTCGGTATCTGAACTGTCACGGGGCTCACAACTGGGTGCCCCAATCCGCCGGCCTGATGGGACACTTCGATACGAGTGGCACTCGGGGAACGTCACCTCGTCATCATTGGCGTCGGTTCCTCTTGGTCAACGGCTCGGCGGAGCCCGTCAGCGTCCGGCTGCCATTGGAAGGCGTCGCTCTCCTCTTTGGCCCACCGAATCCAAGCGCTCGACATCGAGATCGCCGAGCTCGACGAGAAGATCGAGTCCCTCGTGCTCGCCACCGCACCGGATCTGCTGGGCCTCTTCGGCGTTGGTCCAGACACCGCAGCTGCACTTCTCGTGGCCGCTGGCGACAACCCCGAACGCCTCCATTCAGAAGCCGACTGGGCCCATCTCTGCGGCGTGTCGCCGATTCCCGCCGACTCGGGCAAGAACGCCGGGCACCTCCGACATCACCAAGGTGGTCACCGCCAGGTCAACTCTCTGCACTGTGGCGCATCGTCATGGTCCGCATCGCCCACGATCCTGAGACGACGGCTTACTTCGAGCGTCGGGTGAAGGAGGGACGCACCAAACGTGCCGTCATCCCGCATCTTGAAGCGCTACGTCGCCCGCGAGGTCTACCGATACCTCCCTCGCGTCTGAAAGCCGAGCTGGGTCTGGCTCACCCCAAAACTGTCGCCCTCCGGGGTTGACGTACCGCGCGACCTGCCTACCCACGAACGGGACGAAATCACCTACGACGCGTGACTTCGTAAGAGCGTGCCCTCGACCTCGAGTAGCTCATCATTGTTGTGTCCGCTGTCATAACCCCGGAGCTCCAGATTGGGGCTTGACATTGATAGGAGCGTCGCGCACGTGCCATTGCAATTGCGACGGTCCCCCGTTCACCGGGACGGAGGCAATACAGGGGCCCTGTAGGCCCCTTTAGCCAGCCGGTGCCGGATGGGTCGAGAAGCGCTGAGACGGGCCGACACTCATCGGGGCCGAGAGCGGTTGCCAACGTCGCCAAGTTGCGCCTGGGCCCCGACAGTGCAGACTTTCACGCGCTAAGTGCCGGCAGGTTGGTGGGCTCGAACTCGCAAGACGACATCACGGAACTTGTCTGGTTCCTCGAGATGCGGTGTGTGGGCTGACTTCTCGAACCAGACCAATTGTTTGCTGGGTGCCTCCAAGGAGTTCGCAAACCTCAATGTGGCATCACCCGGCGCTACCTGGTCGAGGCGGCCCTGGACAAGGACGACGGGAACCTCGAGGCGGGGCAGGGTGCGAATCAGGTCCATGCTTGCGAGGTCAGACAGGAGCGCTGCCTGGGTCGTCCCCATACGCCTAAGCGTGCGAATCACGTCCCCGACCGAGTAGTCAGGCGACCGCACCATGCTGGCGAGCAGTCCGCGGGCCAGAGTGTTGTAGGTCTCGTGAGTCGTGACGCCACCGAAATTGGTGGCCCAGCGGACCCGGGTCGAGAACTGCTTCAGCTTCAGGTGCGGCGGCGGTCCGATGGCCTCGAGCTGCCGGGTGGCGCGTCGGTTGCCGCGCTCGACGGCCGTATTGAGTGCGAAGCCATATGCACTGGTGCCGGCGGCCGCACCGTCGACGTCCATTCCCACCGCTACCAATGTCTTGACAAGGTCAGGTCGCCGTAGGGCAGCGTAGGCCCCGATTGCCCCTCCAAAAGAGAACCCAATCACGAAGATCTCTTTGCCGAAGCGGTCTCGTAACCATTCGAGGAGGGACAAGGTGTCGGACACCATGTGTTCGATGGTGATGCCCTCCGGCTCCTCTGCTCCCCGCAGGGCACGTCCACAGCCACGTTGGTCCCAATAGACCACCGTGAACTCCTGCTCCAGCCCAAGGAGGTGCTCGAAGCGGCGTGCCTCGTTCATCATCGGCAGCCCGGGACCCTGTTGGATTAGGAGCAGCACCGGGTTGGATGCGTCCACCCCCCGAATGCGGATCCACTGGGCGGTATCACGAAAGTGGACTTCTTCACGCTCGTCAATGGTCATTTCGTCTCCCATGTGACGTCGCTGGTGGGTCGTCCCGGTGATGTGGTCGGTCAGCTAGCCAGGGGAACAGGTGTTTGACCCGTGGCCCGGGCCAATCGACCAGCCGCTCCGGGGTCATGCGCAGGCAGGATGACCAGATCGCGGTAGCGCTGGCGCATCCGCTTGACCTTGGCCGTCGATTCACGCAGTCGGCGCCTGCTCCCGACGCCGGGGACGTGTCCGTCTTCGAGGACGTGCACGTCATAGGTCAGGTCGCCGACCAGCATGAAGGGCGGCAGGCCGTTTTGGCGAACGAGCAATGACAGCGAGCCGGGCGTATGTCCCGGTGTGGGCAGGAGGACCAGGCTGCCATCGCCAAAGAGGTCGTGACACTCCTCGAACGGGGCAAGGCTGGGATCGTCGGTGGGCTCAGGCTCGACCTGACGCCAGCGCAGCCCGGGCAGCTTGATGTGACGGCTCATCAGCCCGCGTTGTTCGGGCAATGAGCTCGACAGCGTGCCCCATTCGGTCTCGCTGACGACGATGTCGGCCTGTCCGAGTTCGCCTAGGCCTCCGATGTGGTCCTGATGGAGGTGGGAGACCACGGCCGTGTGGACGTCGCTCACGCCGTAGCCGAGACCTTTCAACCCGAGGCTCAGCGTCTCCGCCGGCTCGATCTCGAAGCGAGCCAAACGGTCATAGAGCACCTTGGTGAAGCCGCCGGGGAAGTAGTGCTTCGGTGACCGACGCCCGATCCTGGCCGGTGTCGAAGAGCACAAGCCCGTCTCGATGCTCGATGACGTAGGCATTGATCGGCCGCGGCGCGGTCCAGTGGCGAGAGGTGAGGAGCCACCAGTAGGTGGGTCGCCACGTCGCCGATACATGATCGGGTCGGATCTGCACATGGCCCGTGCTCACGACGGACACTCGGCGGATCGGGTCGGTGAGGCTCATGTTTTCTTCCTGTTCACGCAGGGATGTAGGCGAGGACTCGAGGCAGGATCATGTGTCGCCGCTCTTTCGTGGCGGACGGATCCGTTCAGGCACCTGGCGATTCGAGGACTCCGCGCACCGCCTGGAGCGCAGCCTGCGACCGCGGAAAGCCGGCATAGGTGGCGGCGTGCTCGATGATGGCCACGATGTCCGACGGCGTGAGCCCTACTCGTAGAGCGATGGCGGCCTGAAGGTTGAGGTTGGTCTCGGCGCCTCCCATCGCGGTGAGCCCACCGATTGCCGCGATCGTGAGATCCCGGGTGTTCAGCGGGCTCGTAGCGTAGACATCGCCCCAGATGTTCTCGTAGATCCGCCGCGCGGTGGCCGGCGAGAGCTCGCCGACCGAGGCGTCAATCAGGTAGGGGATTCCGGGTACGAGCTCATCGAGAGCTGCTCGACCCTTGAGCTCCCTCTCCGATGGCTCGAGATCCGTAGCAAGTTCTTCGATGGTCATGGTGACGCTCCGTTCTGTCGTGGTTCCTTCGGTCAGGGTGCCTGTCCGCGGATCAGCCGACCCGACTGTCCCAGCGCTCGTAATAGGGGCGGACTCCGAAAACCTTGGCCAGTGCAGCCAATGGAGGGAGAAAGGCGTTCTGTGCCCAAATGGGTGGCGACGTCGGCCGACTCTCGCGTCGGAAGTGCCAGAAGGTCGCCCCGAGCTGGAGCGGGTTCTTTGGTGCGCCTCTTGGCGTCGTCCGCCCGTCGTTGACCAGCCCCGCCAACGCCTCGTGGAACTGCTTGGTCCGCAGCGCCGGTCGCAATTCGACCGTGCCCTCGATATCCACCTGCCCGATGTTCCCCTCCGAGTGAGGAGCCCCAGGCGGCACGACGATCGTCTCGCCCGCGCGGGCCACCAGCTCCCGACCGTTCAAGGTGAAATGGGCCTCACCTTCCTTGATCGTGAAGCGCTCCTCTTGATGAGGATGGATGTGCTCGGTGATCACGCCACCGGGCACACTGCGCCAGTTGAACCGGACGTAGGCCCCGTTGCTGTCCTGAACCAGGGCCGTGTACTCGATCCATTCGCCGGTGGCGGGGTTGAAGAAAGGTCGGAAGCCGGTCATGGTGCCTCCGTCTAGTGGGCAGTCATGGAGTCTGCGGGCGGAGCTGTACGGGCCTCGACTGGCCGGAAGCTCGCAGGCCGGCGAGGTCGTGGAATCCAGCGGCAGCGGTCCCCAATAGCACCACGCCGGCGGCGATACCCGTGGTGGCGACAAGAGCCGTCCCCGACATAGTGGCGACCAGGATCACCGGACCGACGATCAAGGCCCAGCCCACCGGGCGATACCGGGGGATGTGGACCAGGTGGTCGAGCCACAGCAGAAGTGGTCCGATCGTGATGGCGATGGACGGCAGTACCCAGTCGGAATGACCGGCGGCGATGACAATGACAGGAAGGACGAAGGCCGCGACAAGCTCGAACACGGTCGCGATGGTCACGGAACGCTCGATGCGTTTGGCTTCTTGACCTGGTGGTCGGCCGCCGGTGCCCGCCGTGACCCGGATGCCGTAGGCCAATACGGCGAGGACCATCAGGCTGAAGGCCCCCGCCAATGTGATTCCCGCGGGCTTGTGCACGTTGAGGCCGCCCCGTATGAGCCAGAGCGCGGCGAAGGCGAGCTGGATGAAGCCACCGACGCGGCGCACCCGTCTCGACCATGCGACCGTTGGGCTCAGCTCGCCTACCGGCGTCTCGAGATCCGTCATTTTGGGGTCCTTTGGGCCTTGTACCAGGTCACCGTTTCGGTGACCGCCGCGGACAGTGGGGTACCGCCCGCCCCGAAGGCGGACTCGTACTTCGTGGTGTCGAGGACAAAGGGCTCGTCGAACTCGTAGGTCATCTCCGCCAACTCCCGCATCGTCGGGTTAAACAGGCCGAGGGCGCGCATGACCAGCTTGGGCACCGAGCGAACGGCCACCGGATGTCCCACCTCGCCGGCAACGAGATCAAGCAGCGCCCGGGTGGTCACGGTCTCGGGTCCGGGCAGGTGCCACACCTGGCCGACCGCACGAGTGTCAGTACCGAGCGTGGCCAGGCCGACGGCGATATCGGGAACGTAGCTGTAGGTGTGAAGCAGGTTGGGGTTGCCGAGGAAATCGGCGCGCTTGCCGGCCACAGCGTTGGCAAAGACCCGCTCGCCGAGCGTTGTCTCGGTGACACCGGCCCCGAAGAAGTCCGATGCGCGCCCGATGGCGATCTGGACACGACCGGCATCGGCGGCCGCTAGCAGTTCTTGGGTCATGGCCGCTCGGGCACGGCCCTTCTTCGTCGTCGCGGCCAGCGGGAGGTCTTCGGTCATCGGCCGGCCGTGGGTCGGGCCATAGGCGTAGAGGTTCTCCAAGGTCACCAAGAGCGCGTCGTTGCGCTCGGCAGCAGTCAGGACGCCGCGCTGTAGTGGCGGAAAGCGTGTTGGCCACTCGGTGTACGGGGCGTTAAGGCATTGGTAAACCACCGATGCGCCTTTGGCCGCGTCGGTGGCAGCTTCGGCATCGGTGACATCGGCAGCCCGCCAATCGACCTCGTCGGCCAGCGTCGGCGGACGGTGCCGGGACACCGCACGGACCTCAAGGCCCAACCTGGCCAAGTGCGCCGTCAATGAGTTTCCAACCTGGCCAGTGCCGAAGACGACGTGCACAGGAGCCTCGGCCATGGCAGACCCTTTCGCGGACCCGAGCGCGTGGCCGCCGTCGGCGGTCGAGCCTCGGTCTCCTGCAATCAGGGTAGGCCCCTGCTCAAATACTTGCAATAGATTTCTGGAATAAGACGACTAGGCTGCTCTCTTATGGCGGAATGGAGCTTCCTCACCAACCACGCCCGGGTCCTCGTGTGCATCGCTCACGACCCCGGGATGCGCCTGCGCGACATCGCGACGACGCTGGGCATAACCGAACGCACCGCGTTCGGCATCGTCAACGACCTCATTGCGGCCGGCTACGTCATCAAGGCCAAGGAGGGCCGTCGGAACCGCTACTCCATCCAGACCGAGCTTCCACTCGGCGAGGTCGTTGTCCCGGGACGGACCATCGGCGAGGTGTTGGACTTGCTTGTGGACGCGACGGGACGAGTCCCTGCCGAGGCATCCGACTCCCTCGGACGCGATTGGTAGACCGACCGGCGCTGACGGTGAAGCAGCTCGAGGGGCTCGCAAAGGCGCTCGGTCCGGACCAGGCCACGATGATGTGGCTCGGGGCTGCCATGGGCCTCCGATGGGCCGAAGCGGCGGGTTTGACCGCCAACCGGATCGACTTCGGCGCCGGCGCGGTGACACTCGGTCGGCAACTGTCCCGTAGCGGTGAACTGGCCCCACCGAAGTCCGCCTCGAGCACGAGGACCTTTTCGGCCGCAAATGGCTCAAGGCTGACCTGCCCGCACTCATCCGCCGGGGGGGGGCGTCGATCGCTACTCGGACGCGTCCTTGTTTGTGTCGTCGGACGGAGGACACCTTGACTACACCAATTGGCGCATCCGGACCTGGGTGCCAGTCTGCGAAAGAGCCAAGCTGCCAGGACTGCGCTTCCACGACCTGCGCTCACTTGCCGCAACCGCGCTGATATCAGCCGGTGTCGCCGTCAAGACGGCACAAACGCGACTCGGGCGTTCCTCGCCGCAGATGACCCTCGGGATCTACGCCCGAATCACCGGCCGAAAACGACCGGAGCGCGGCTAACGCGGTTGGTGAAATGTTCGAACCCCGCTCTGGCAGGCGAGGCGTCAGGACGTCATAGCCCGACCGACCGTCGCGGCAACGGCCTGGTACCAGGCAGCCCGGGCGCTCGGGCGGGTGACCTAACTGTCGATCTTGTTGAACTGCTCCGGTCCGATTCGGACGGCGATAGCGATGACGATAAGCGCGAAAGCCCATGCAGCGATGACGGTGATCAGGCTAGCGGTGGAACTCATGTTTTCTCCCTTCCCACGCGGGCGCCGACCCAGGGGCAAAGACACTGGGTTGTCGCCCGACTGTGGACCCGTGGGGAGGCGATGTCAAGGAGGTCTCGTCGGCCGTCGCCACCTACCCGGCGATCACGCACACGTTGTCTGGCGCTGACCTTCGTTCTCTGCTTGCGACCCTCGGGGCTCACCTGCAAGTGATGCCCTGTAGTGCGGCTATTGCTCTGATTTCATCCCGACGCACCCATCTCACCGAGGCCTCAGCCGAGGGCCTAGTTGAAGCCCCGGTGGTAGAGTGAACATGATTGGAGGCAGATGGAGGCTCGCTACCACCACACTTGGAGGCCTCACAAGCCCGTCAACGCCAGCCCCGAGCAGAAGAACCTGGGCTGGAAGGTGGTCAACGCCGCTTCGGTGGCCGTGGCCGCCATCGTGACCCAGCGCCTGCTCACCATGGCCTGGCGCCTGGTGCGCCACGAGCCCCCTCCTAGCGGACCGGCGGACCGCAAAGTCACCTGGGGCGCCGCCCTCACCTGGGCCACCTCTATGGCCGTGGGCATCGCCGTCTCCCGAGTGGTGGCCGTGCGCCTGTCCGGCAAGGTCTGGGAGGCCGCCGTGCACGAGCCGCCCCCAGAAGCGCCCTCCTAGACGACGGGCCTCTGCGAACGAGGGCAAAGGGGGTGGAACCATAGACGACTATCGCCTAAGTGCTCTGGTACGTTGGATCCATGGCCGGATGTGCGGCGGCCCTGGACTTCCTCGGTGGCACAAAGTCAGCCGAGAGTGGTTGGATAGCGCCGTACATGTCCGAGCATCCGGTGTGCTTTGCGCCGGCTGAATCCGTCCACGTTATGCGAGCGGGATGCCGAGCACTGGACCAGGCCATCCGAGCGTCGACTGACGAAGGACTTGACCAGGCCACACGGTTCTGGAGCTACGCAGACGATCCCGGACCGTCTGTCCTGGGCTACGAGATCCTTGTCAGCATCCTCAATGAGGTCAGCCACCACGGCACCCAGGTCTGCACGTTGCACGCTCTCTACCGGGCGGTGGACGGCAGGAGTTTCCAGTAGCGGCCCTCTCTTCCGATCTCATGATCCGGGCCAAGAACCAGTCGAGTTGACGTGTCCCAGCCATCCGGCGGTAGGTGATACCCCAATTCCTGGCTGAGACCATGCGGGATCGACGCTTCCGCCTAGCCTTTCAACTTGCCACCGCGAATAGCTTCCAGGCCCCAGGGACACCCTTGAGTTCATGCTCTCCGCGGGCCTCAAACTCAAGACCGGACCCGGCCACAAGCATCGGAACGGCGGCCGACACAAGGAGCTCGCCAGGAGAAGCCGCGTCCATTACCCGAGCGGCGATGTGCACTCCGATCCCAGCGATGTCGCCGTCTCGCAGCTCCACTTCGCCAGTGTGTAACCCCGCGCGAATGTCGATTCCGAGGGGCCGCAACGACTCGCCGAGGGCAAGCGCGCAGCGAATCGCTCGGCCTGGTCCATCGAAGGTTGCCAGCATGCCTCGCCGGTCATCTTCACGACCCGTCCTCGATGTTGTTCAACCACGGTGCGGGCCACGGCATCATGGGCTTCCAAGAGGTGGCGCCATTGACGATCCCCGATGGCAGAGGCTCGTTCTGTTGAGCCGACGATGTCAGTGAAGAGCACCGCCGCCAGCGCGCGGTCAAGGTCCCCGACGCTGTTCAGCCCGCCGAGGAACACATCGATTTCGCTCAGCGCGGTGCCGACTGCGGGCTCAGTGAATACCCATCCGTCATTTCCGGGCAATGACGCGAATCGAGCACCGGAGATGTGTTCTGCGAGGTAGCGACCCCAGTCGATCGGCACCGCCTGAAAGCCTTCGCTGTGGAGGACAAGCGTGGGGACGCGGATTAGTCCGAGCGAGGCGCGTACATCGTAAACCGGTCCGCTGACCCACGACGCAGCCACGCTCGGCGGCATGTACATCCGCTGGTTCCTCGTCCACCAGGTACGAACAAGTGGGTCCCGCTGCACCGGATCAGGAAACAGAAGTCTGTCAGGAGCGGAGTACCCCACGCCTCTCGGAGAAACAGCTCGACGGGAGCTTGGGTCTCGGGGTAAGCCTGAGCCTGGCAATTGATGAGCATGAGTGCTAGCGCACGAGACGGGTGGCTCGCCACAAAGAGGACAGCAGCAGCGCCCGAATCGGTGATCCCGCAGATCACCGCTCGCTCAGATCCGACCGCATCGAGTACGGCTCGTGCGTCATCTGCCCACCGCTCCCACAGTGGGAGGTCGTCATCGGATGGCGGATCGGATTCTCCCGTCCCTCGTCGATCGAAAGAGATGACCCGCGCCTTGGTGCCGAGCCACTCGAGGAAGTGCGCGTAGGGAGGCCAGTCCCAACGCAAGTCGATGCAGTCCCCTGAAGCCGGGACCCACAGCAGGTCCACATCACCTTCTCCGAACACCTGGTAGGCAATGTGATCACCCCCGCAAGCCGCGTACTGTGTCTCGGGGACATCGGTCATTGGTCGCAAGTCTTGTTCATGTCTTGCGGCTGTGCTCGGATATCACGGCCCTGTTGAGAGCATATGGGAACTGCACTTTCAGGATGGCTCTGTGATCGTTACCCGCGGGCGAGAAGTTCATCGAGAATCTCGCCCTCGCGGTGATAGGCAGCAAGATGACCTTCGTCTTCCCCGAACTGGACCAGTCGTGCATTCGGAAGGTGGTCGATGAGACGCGTTGCCGCCGCCAAGGGGGCGTTCGCGTCCTTGGCGGCGTGCCACCAGGTCACGGACGTCCTGACAATGCTCAGGTCGATGTCGTCCCATGGCGAGGCAATGGCGATGCCCTCATCGATCCAGCCGTCCAGACCTGGTCGGAGCGCCTCCCGCGCCGCGACGGCGAACTCTGCTTGCCATTGGGGATCGGCCATGACGGCGCGGTCCGCGTCTGGCGCACGGTCCATGATCTCGCGGAAGGCCGCATTGGGATCCGCCAGCATGGCGGTCCGGATCGACTCCATGAGCGCGTAGAGCCCCTCCACGTCGCCCTCGCGCACCAGGTGATTCGCCTCAGCATTGAGCCCAATCATCTGCGCGATCTCATCCTCCGTCGGCGGCGCGGCACCGACGAGGACCGTCATGGCACGCACGCGATCGGGATGCCGGGAGGCGAATGCGAGCTGATGCGGTGAGGATCCACTGGCACCGATGACGTGGACGGCCGCAAGGTCCAGCTGGTCCAAGATCGCGGCTATGTCGTCGGCTGGCTCACGGAATCGCCTCCCGAGCAATCGACTTGAGGCACCGAAACCTGGGCGCTCGGTCGTGATGACCCGCAAGTGCCGCTGCGTCCAGGGGGTTCGGTCAGCCCGCAAGGAGTAGCGACACCCGGGTGTTCCGGGAACCCGCAGGAGGGGCATACCATCCTCGTCCCCGAACTCGGACCAGGCAACAACTCGGCCGTCGGGACGTTGCAGACTCAGATCACGGATGCCTTCTAGAACCGCTTCGCTCATAATCGAAGATTCTTGCAAAGAGAGGGGACGCTGACCGTCCGGGATTGCTGCCGGATACCGGGCGGCGGATCTACATCGGTCTCGGCGTTGCGTCACTACCGTTAGCCATCCCTCGCCCGCTACCCGGTGCGGGCCCAAGGGATCAACGCAACACCAGCCAGATTGGCGAACAGTGACGTCGATCAGGAGGTGTCGAATTGACCAGGCGGTGATCCCTCGACACACACCTGAGAGTGGGCGCAGCGCTGGTACGGCACGTCGGCGACACGATCACGCGCCACGAGCGGCCCGGAGTGAGCGACCGATGTCTAGGAGGTGGTGTGTCCCTTCGTGGGCGACTTTGCGCACGACTGCGATGGCGGTCATTTCCTCGTCGCCCAAGACGATCACCCGACCCCACTGGTCGGCGTCGATGGTGGTGACTTTCCGGGCCATGCGGTTCGCGTTCGTGGCTAGATCGTCTGCTGTGGTGGTGGGATCAAGGGCGTTATAGCGCCCCGCCGCGGCCGCTTCGTCGGCGATCGACGGGTCCGGACGAGGTAGGACTGGCCGGTCCTCCGCGAGCAGCTTGTGCAGAGCCCCACTCCAGAGAGCGATCACGTCCCGAACATGGGCGGTGTATTCAAGAGCCGACCAAGACTGAGAGCTGGGTCGTCGGCGAAGCACGTCCTCAGGATCAGCGGGAAGTAGGTGGGAAAGCGCCGCCCGGTACTTAGGCCCGAGATCACTCACTGCAACCTCAGCGTTGTCAGCGGTGACGTTTGCCGCCTGCCAGCCGCATTCCTCGCAGCGCTCAGGCGGGTTGATTGGTCGAGGCAGAGCGTCGGGCATGGCGGTCAATATTCTGCCTCTTGGGTGGGGAGCCCATCGCCGAGATGACTTGGGTCATCTGACCATGCCCCCTACAGCGGGATGGCGACATTTGCGTTTCTCCCTGATCGGCACGTCGACCGCCGGCGGCCCGGTGCGCGGTGTCGTTGGCTATGAGCGTGACTACTCGGCAATAATCGGAACAGGGAGCGTTCTGCTTCTCGCGATCGCCCTAAGCAATTCCTGGCACTCGTCCTCTCCCACAATCCCGAATCAGGCCAGCGTGAGCCGTGAAAGCCTCGTCGGGAGATCCACTTTTTGCTCATCGGCGATCTCAGGGTGAAAGTTGTGCAGCCCAGAGCGATAGCGAGGACCGGACGATGTCAGAGGAAATTAAGCCAATCGAAGTATCACGCAGAATTGAAGCACCCGCGGCCTCCATCTTTGAGGTCCTGGCGAATCCGCAACGTCACATGGATTTTGACGGCTCTGGCATGCTCCGGGGGGCCGTCTTCGACCGTCCCATCTCTGAAGTGGGCGACACCTTTGCAATGAAGATGCATCGGCTCGGAGACGACTACCTCATGCTCAACTATGTGGTGGAGTTCGAGCCAGATCGGCGCATCTTTTGGGAACCGGCCCCCGGAGACCCTTCTCGGACGGAGGGTGACGATCCATCCAAAGTCGGCGTCCCTGCGGGCTACCGCTGGGGCTTCATCCTCATTCCGGACGGTGACGATGCCACTGTCGTCACGGAAGTATTTGACTTCGGCACCGTGACAGAGGATACCCGCCAATCCCTCTTGAGCGATGGCGGGACGTGGATCAACGGGAACAATTCGATGCTTGAGTCAATGACGGCCAGCCTGGAGCGGCTCGAGAAGATCATTACGAAGTAGGTCGCCGCCCCGAGCGTGTTGATGACTCGCCTTAGGGACGTTCTGGTAGGCGGAGCCCCTGCTCCAGTCCATCGGAACGGTGTGCCACGTTCCGACACCTCTGGCTGGTCGAGTATCCCGCGAATTCGGCATAATCGGGCAAGGGGATCTCATGAAAGACCGGCCGAGGACGTCGACGCTCTGCAAGCGCAGCGCGACAAGCTAAGAAAGAAGTCGAACGGCTGCGCGGCGCTATCTCTTGGGTGATTTCCAGACATCCTTCGCCAACGGCATGACGACCCGGACCTTCCCGAACGTTTATCACGCTGGATGGATGGAGACATCCTCCGACGGCAACGTCAGGCGAGGAGCAGTGAAGACAGTCGCGACCTAGCAGGGCGAGCGTCGTTTCGGATTGTGACCCATGGTTCTCGTGCCCGGTTGACCAGTCCGCTGGAGGATGGTTGGGGCGGCTCAGCAGCTGTGCCGGAACACCTACCGACTCGGAGTCTTCTCGGCGGCCTGCCGGTCAGCTGGTCGGCCGCCAAGGTGTCACCCACCCGTCCGCGGGCCATCCCTCGACCGCTGCCATGAGCGGACCGCTCAACGCTCCGTCGAGAGCTTCGCGGATGATGTCGGCGTGCCCGGCATGGCGCGCCGTCTCCTCGATGAGGTGCAGAAGGATCCAGCGAACCGTGCAGCCCTCGGGATCAGGAAACCAGGGCTCTACGGGGAGCGGTACCCGCCGCCCCAGGTCGTTGATTCCGACAATGGTTGCATCGGTATGGGCGCACGTCTTTTCGTACTCCCGAACGGCGGTAGCAAGTGTCTCATCCTCTGAGAGGAGGAAACTAGCCATGTAATCGTTGAAAGCCGTCTCACTGGGCGGTACGCCGAGAATGCGATCGGTCCAGCCTCGTTCCGCATCGGTAAGGTGCTTCACGAGCCCTCCCAGGCTTAATCCACTCGGAGTGGGCGTGAGACGAGCTTGATCCTCGCGCAATCCGTGAGTGGAGTTGCGAACCGCCTCCCTCTGGTGTTCGAGGAAGACGAGCAGGCCTTCTTGCTCCCTCTGGACCAGAGGTGCGTTTAGCGGCATGGTGTGAAGTATCGCACCTGGATGGGGACGGATCCGGGCCAGTTTTCGGCAGAGCTTGCATCGCGCCTTTCGCCGGGACCGCGTGACTCCGGGAGGGCGCGGGCATCGGTTCACCCTATGCAGAACTCATTGCCCTCAGGATCAAGCATGACCGTCCAGCTACTTCCATTGCCCTCTCGGGATTCGACCTTCGTTGCGCCGAGAGCCACGAGGCGCGCGATCTCATCCACGGGGTCCTTGGTAGCCAGGTCAATGTGCATTCGACTCTTCGCAGTTTTTGGTTCGGGAACTCGCCAGAACAAGATTCCGCGGACGCCTCGGTGGTCGGGTGCAGCCACAGCCGCGAAGTCATCGTCCCGGGCTACGGGTCGGTAGCCGGTGACCTCTGACCAGAATGACGAGAGCCTTCGAGGATCCGCACAGTCGAACGTCACGTATTTGATGAACGCCGTCATGGCGCGAAAACTACGCCAGGATCCGCAGACGAGCTTCGCGAGCCGCGACCTGGGACTGGTCGATGCGTTCAAGCCCAACCACGACACGGTCCACGTCCGATCGTCCGGTCAGGGGTCTTGGCGGCTTCTCCCGTCGTGGCTGCATCCGCCGTGCGGCGGTCCTCCATCTTGTCGACCGGAGGTGCCGACACCGAGCAGGTGCGAGGCTGCACCTCCTACGCCGCAAAGGTGGCGCACGACGAAAACCTCGGCGCTTGTTAGTCGAGGAGTGCAGTGAGCTTCTTTGGTGCGAGGACTCGGTAGCTCTCGGTCACGAGCTCCCGGATCTCCTCCCAGTCCGTGTCGTCGGTGAGCCACACTCCTAGACGATCCTGACCGGCTCGTCGAGGGACAAAGAATGGACGACCAATGGACAGCAACGCTTCGCGTTCGCCAGGGTCCGTACGCAACACGAGCAGCGGGACAGAAATGCCAGCCGATGAAATCATTGCAACGAGCAAGCAGAACGACTTGCGGCGGATGTCGAATGACAGCGCCGTCGACCTCGTTCTCGTCAGTGAATAGTCGACGCGCACCGTAACCTCGGGGAGCGCTTGGCATAGAGTGCGAACCCGCTGCACGATGTCCTTTGGGACCTCTGCGGGTGCATTCGCCGTGTCGTCGGACTCAGGCTTCACGAATCAATGATGTCAGGCCAGATGAACCCCGGTTCGCCGTGTAGGCGACACTTTGAGGGGCTCCTTCGGAGTGGACGCCGATCCCCGCAACCCGATTGTGACGAGTTCCACCCTCATCCCGAGGTGCTGGCGGATGGTGGTGCGAATGCGGAGCTGCTTCGGTGCCTTCTCCGTGTTGTGCCACCCCAAGTCTCCAGGAACTAGAAATAACACTGCCACCGCCCAGCCGAACCCGACGATTTTTGCTGATGGTCATCGGAGCGCGACGAGTAGGCACCCAGGGAGTTGTCACGCATTGGACGAAGCGTTTGACCACCGGTGCCTCCGCAGAAGCGGCGGTCTACCCCTGCCTGCTGGATCGACGAACTGGCTCCTGACAGCAACCTCCGAGCGCCCAGGCTTCGCTCTTCCTGGCTGCTAACGCCCCCCGCAGCATCGGCCAAGACGACGCAACCACCTAAGCGGCACATTCGAGGTTGCGCGCTCGGTCACATGGCGAACATGCCATGGAAGAGATCGTCCATCTTCGTGAGGAGTAGTAGACGAGCAGACGATCCAGCCCTATCTTGACAACATGGTGACCTCGACATCTGCGACACCGCCGGCGGCCATATGGAACAACGCCGGCACCAAGCCACGCGCGACCACATCCATAGATGTCGAGCACGCCTGCACAGGCTTGGCGCTCCTCGCTGACATGGCCAAGGTGGCGGGCAAAGACCTGATCGTTTCGAGCTCCGTGAAGATGGGCTACAACCTGAAGGTCCCGTCACTTCTTGGAGCCGATTGCCTTGTCTCCTTTGGCTCGAGCCAGTCCTATGCCATCCGGCCGGTCGACCTCGTTCACAGCGACCACCCTTCGAAGGCGTTGATGTTCTCAACGAAGCCTGTGGCCGGGTGAGGGGATTCCAATGGCCGACTATGTATTGATCCATGGCGGTGGTCACGGAGGATGGTGCTATGGCAGGGTGGGACGTTTGCTCAGAGCGGCCGGCCACGCCGTCTACGCACCCAGCCTGAGCGGACTGGCGGATCGCTCGCACCAGCTGAATCGAGACATCGACCTCGACACCCACATCACAGACATTGTCAATCTGCTTTTTTACGAGAACCTTCGAGACGTCATCTTGGTTGGGCACAGCTATGGCGGCATGGTCATCACCGGCATCGCCGGACGAGCAGCGGACCGAATCGGAAAACTCGTATATCTGGACGCGGCGAATCCAACAAATGGCCAGTCCCTCCTCGACGTGGCTGGGCCGATGATCGAGATGACCCGCCCGGCGGGAGCGGTCGTCGGCGGCGTGGAACTAGTGCTGCTTCCAGCACCTGGTGCCGCCGCCTTCTATGGAGTGACCGACCCTGCTGATCAGGCCTGGATGGACGAGCGGCTCACCGGGCATCCGTGGAAGTGCTTCGAACAGAAGCTGCGCATCGATGACGAGACGGCCTACCTCGAGATTCCGCAATATCACGTCGTCTGCACGTCGACCTTGCAGGGTCGCGGCTCCCTGGTGGAGGAAGCGCGCCGCGATGGGCGGCTTTGGAGTATCGACACGGGCCATGACCTCATGGTTACCGAGCCCGCGAAGGTCACCGAAGCGTTGCTCGCTATCGCGGCTGACTGAGCGACGGCAGCCCATGGATCAGGCAGGACTTTGCATCATGCCGCCGCCTGAGACGCTCCTATCCCGACCCGGGTCAGAGAAAAGGCGGGGGCGGTTATGGCCATGCCACCTGGAGCGGCCATCGACTGCCCCCCAACCATTGTCTCCGTCCTCACATTACCCAACGTCGTTGGATAATGTGAGGGTTCGGACTAAGGTCAGCGTTCATGCCAGGTGGAGCGGTCACGACCGACGGAGCGAGTGCCCGGGGAAGGCTGTAGGAGGATGGCCATCCGAGATATCGGTGCCCTTACCGGCGCCGACGAAGGATTGAACCACCAGATCGTCGATACCTTCGCAACCATTGTCGAGTCGGACTACTCGTGGACCGAGAAGATCTGGGTTTCAATCGCCAAGACCGATGGATCCATTCAAGCCGACTTTGGACTCGGCAAGTACCACAACCGAGGGATCATCGACGGCTTCGGTGGCGTGTCACGGGGCCGTGAGCAATGGACGGTTCGGGGAAGTCGGGAGTTGCGCAGCGCCCCCGAGCAAGCGGCCCTGGGTCCGCTCAACTACGAGATCGTCGAGCCGCTACACGAAGTCCGGGTGCAACTGCGGCCGAGCGACGTTCAGCCGATTTCCTTCGACATCGCGCTTCAAGGTGTAACGCCGCCCTTTTTTGAAGAGCGCAACCTGGCCCGTAACCGACGAACACAAAGGGTAGATATGAACGTCATCCGCTACCACCAGGGCGGATGGGCGACCGGGTCGATCACGGTTGAAGGTGAGACGTATGCGCTCTCGGGCGAGGACGCGTTTGGGTTCCGGGACCACTCCTGGGGTGTGCGCCAAGGGGTCGGACTCGCCCCCTCAGATCTCATTCGCTCGACTCGCCCGCCCGAGGCAAGAGCGCCGGCGCGCGGGATCGTGAAGTGGAGCCCGTGCTTCTTCCGCCGACCCGACGGAACGTATTACGAGACGGCCATCTTCCTCACCGGAGGTGAATGGGACTACACCTCTGCATTCATCAATAGCGCAGACGGCTCGCAGGCGCGGGTGCGTTCGGCGAGACCGCATTTGGAGTACGACCCCCTGACACGGTTCGTGCGCAGAGGCGAGCTCCGACTCGTCATGGAGACAGGCGAAGAGCGCGTCATCGAGATAGAGGCGTCCGGCAGCTCAGGGTTTTTTCTCAAGACCGCCGGCTACGGACCGTGGAAGGATCACATCCATGGTTCGTGGCGGGGGCCACTCCATCTCGATGGGGAATACATCGCAGACTGCTGGGCGGACGAGCAGCTGGATCTATTGGGTCAGTTCCGCGATACGCCAGTGCGTGTTCGCGAAGGCGACGCAACGGGCTACGGGATCATGGAAAGCATCGTCTCGGGGGAGTGGCCCGAGCTCGGACTTACTGCCGCTTCCGATCGGAGGATCTCCTATTCGTGACGCCGGTTGGCGTCCAGCCGGTCAAGCCTTTGGATTTGGTCAGAACGTATGAGTCACTAGGTGCAGCCAATCGTCGTGGTGAGCCGTTATGGCCAGACCTAAGCAACCGCTGATCGATCGTCAAGTCGTCGTCGAGCAAGCGCTTGCCATCATTGATCGGGACGGACTCGAATCCGTCAGCATTCGCAAGATCGGCAGGGAGCTAGGCGTCGACGGAACGTCCCTTTATCACCATTTCGCAGACAAGGAGGCAATCCTCCACCAGGTGCGTCTGCGCATCATGCAGGAAAGTCACCTGGGCGAACCGGCGAAACCTGCAGAGCCCTGGCAGAACTACGTGAGCCGTACGGCGACCCGATACCGGCGTTCCCTGCTCCGGCATCCCAATGCAGCACCGCTACTGGCGCCCACATTTTTGCTGCGCCCCTTCAGTCTAAGGATTCGAGACCTCGTCGCCGTGAAGCTTCTCGATGACGGCGTTCCCGATGGACTTGTGTTTCCGATCATCGACTCCGTCGAAACCTTGGCCTACGCCTCGGCCCTTTTGAACCCCGCGCAAGTGGATCCGAAGACTCGCCTAGCGATCCTGGCTGAGGACGATGTGCCCGCGCTCGGCCGCGCCGTCAACGCGGCACCTTCTTCGGCAGAGAAGGTCTTCGCGCTCCAGCTGGCGGCGGTCATCGACGGCTGGTCAACCATGCTCGGGCGCTCTGCTTCGGGGGGCCAGCACGGGTCGTCCATTCGTGTCGCCGACCCTGCGGATTTCCGCCGTCGAGGCTTGGAAGACGATCACGCCCGCGGTTAGCACGGTGCTCGGTAACGGTGCGAAACGCCGCTGTCGCCGAAACTCTCCGAGGCGGCCGCTGTGCTCCTACTGAGTGAAGCCGTGAGCATCACCGTCCCCACCACGGGCTGCGGAACACGTCACGCGTCATATGGATGCACGGCGGCTGCATCCCACACGTCAGCGGCGCAATCAGGACTCGTCCGATCCTCAAAGTTGTCGCAGCCCCCTGAGTCCCTCGAGATGATCGGGGCAGCACCACACGCCCCACCACCGATCACCCGTGGGAGAGAACCATCGGCCTGTCCAGGCGGGTTCGCCTTTGCAATGCGTCGCCTGCAGCTGTCTGCTGTAGACCATGCGCCAGCAGCGTCCAGGTTCGACCGTGAAGCCAGGATGGACGTCGCCTGGGTGGGGGTGAATGGTCGGGCGCTCGCGCTCAGGAGACACGCTCTCATCCTCTCTGCAACAGGCGCGGCGCGCCCAGCAACCCCAAGGGACCCGGAATGAGGATGCGTCACCGCCGGCGCTGCAACAGCCGTGGCAATGCGGGGCCACCCCCGCTATTGTTGTGATTCCGTTGTTTTTTGCCGGAGTGAGCAAGGGAGTCGGCCCATGCCTAGCCCGCACAGTCCCAAGATCATCGGCCTCCGTGACGGCAGGTGGATGGTCGTGTGCCTTGCGTGTCGCAACGACCGGGCGTCGGAAGTCCCGATCGGGATCGGAATGTCATTGCCCGATCGGTTGACTGCGGAGCGACTGGCGGAGAACCATTGTCGAGGACAGGGGCCGCACGTGGCCGGAGCGCAAGTGGCCGCCAGCAGCGAATATCTGGGTCTTCCCAGCTCGCCGTCGGTCGCAGAGGCGGGCATCAAAGCGACGCGTGCCGATCGCGTGAGGCGACAGCAACATCCACGAGCCACCGAAAGGACCGTCCGGAACGTTGTACGTGGTCAGTCGGTCAAGCAGACCGGTTGACCAGCCAGCGTTCGACACGTTCGGATTCCTCGTCCAACGCTCGCGTCTTCGGTGCGACGCGTCGACGGAGGAGCGGGCTGGGCCTCGCGTCCCGACATGATCGACCGCATGAGGCTCGAGGTCCGGCGAGGAACGACTGTTGAAGAGATGGCTGGGAGAGACGCCCGCCGACCAAGCGCGGCGGGGGGTCGGCTGCAGGCCTCGATCGTGGAACGATGCGCGGCCAGCGGTTCGGCCCCGCCATGAAGTCGGAGATGGCGTCACCGGGGTGGGGTTGATCTCTCGTCACCCGCCGGAGACCAGTTCCCGTCAGTTCGCGCGATTGTCGCGTACCAACTGGACCTCCGCGGCGACCTGGCAGCCAGTTGCAGAGTGTGGTTAGGTTCGGCCCCGCGAAAGAGTTGCCGAGCAGGAGTCGAGCGATGCGGAAGGTCCACCGTGCCAAGATCGTGCAGCGATCCGACGGTCGCTGGATGGTCGTCTGTGAGGACTGCGAGAGGGACCGTGACTCCGTGACACCCGTCGGCATCAACACTCCGGTGGAGTCGCGCGCGATGGCCGAGCTTCTGTGGGAGAACCACTGTGAACGTCGTCGCCCTCCGATTCGCCGCGGGGCCTGAACTCGGCCACGAAGTGTGCGCGAGCATCGGCTCAGAATCTCGGAAGGACGTGCCGGGACGGAAGCATGCCCGCGAGTCTCGCGGTGAGGATGGCCCATGACTGTCCGCGTCTCGCTTTCCTCGCGTCAGTCGGGTCGGAACCCGGTTGACGACAACCGTATCGGCACCGGTTCACCGTCGGGTTGTCGTGCTTGCCCGTGTTGGTGCGATGGGTATCCAATGAACTCATGATGGGGACGAGGGGTGCTGGGAGTCTCCGGCGCCCGTGGACCGTACTCGCGGCCGCGGGCACCGCTGCTCATCACGGCTTCGAGTTGTCCCAGGGCGTCGGGCTTGTTTTGCAGCCTGAACTGGGCCTCCGGGGCGCCGGTGCTCTGTGGGGAAGCCAGGTTTCGGTCTGGGTCGCGTTCAGCAGCGCGAGGAGGCCGACGCTGGGACAAGTTGCTCGCTGTGTGGTCAGGTGCGGCGCTCGGCGGCGTTTTGGTGCATTTCCTCCTCTGGCCGTGGCGACGCAACAACCTGGGGATACCGGTCCTGACCGAGGCGGAGGGCATCCGGTCATCGAGGGTTCCCGCCTACAACATGATCCTGCGCGTCTGGTTTGTCGCCTCCGCGCTGTCGATCTGTCGCGACATCTCTCCGCGCGATCGAAAGTGGGCTCTCGTGGGATTGGCCACCCTGCCACTTATGCGTCGGTCGGCAAAGCACCACTTCTCCTGGCTGGTTCAACAGGCAGGTACAAATCCCGCGTGGTGGAATCGGGGTCTCCGGGAAGCTGGAGGCGTGGTCGTCACCTTGTCGATGCTGGCGGATGCCGGGTGACACCGGTGTGCCGGAAGCCGTCACGCTCCCGCCGAGGGGCGCCCTCCGCAGCAATCGCGCCGAACATCCCGGGACACTCGCCGACGCCGCTCCGGTTGTCACCATCCGAGGTTCGCGCCCGGCAGTTCCAAGACGCCGGCCGCCCTCATCCGGTCGATGACCGGCACGCGACGGGGGTGGTCCGGGGCGTCGGATAGCCAGTCACGCCAGATCGGATAGCGGTCACGGTCGAAGCCCCGGTACGCCTGCTCGAAGCTGTCAGTCACTGACCGTAGGGTCCGCTCGTGCTCGGCCTCGGTGCTTGGGCAGCGCAGGTACGTGAGGGTCCAGGCCAGACGGTCTCGGCCGCCGAAGCTCGCGTGCCAAGTGTGCAGGTCGAAGGCGATCACGTCCCCCGGTGTGGTGTCGGCCGCATAGGCGGGTAACGAGGCACCCTTCGGGGCCAGTTCTGCGTCGTGGCGTGGCTGCAGGTGCCGCTGCCGGTACTCGACCAGGCGGGCGGTCTGCTCGGGGTAGTGGGATCCGGGAAGGAACTGCAGCGCGCCGTCCCTGGCAGCGAGGGGGTCGAAGTACGTGGCGAACTTCACGCCGGTCACGCCGATCCCATCGTCGTTGTGCCAGCCCGCGTCGGCGAAGTACAACACCCCTTCGGGACACTCGGGGATGACCGGACCGTCGAGCAGCGCCCGCGCGGCGTCGATGAACACCGAGTCATCGCAGATCAGCGACGCGCTCGTAAGGGTGAGGCGCGAGGCCATCGGCAGGTAGTGGCCACTGATCCCATCGAGCACCCGCTCGTCGTAGCTATCCGCATACGCGTCGCGGATGGCGGCATCCACCTCGGCCCGAAGCCTGGTCGTCCGCTCCCAACCAAGCAAGCCGCGGAGCACGACGAAGCCGAAGATGCCGTAGTGGTCGATCTCGGTTGTGCTGAGCACTGGTCCTCCACCCACCTTGGAGGTGACGTGCCTCGAAGGAAGCCCAGGGAGGCTTCAGCGGATGGGCGCACCGAATCGAATCACGTTACCGTCGGGGTCGACGATGGAGCCTTCCCGCCTGCCATAGTCCTCGTCCCGCGGGCCTTCCACCTCGACCCCTGCCCGTCTCCAGTCCTCAGCCACTCGGTCGGCGTCCTGACAGGAAATGTAAACAGCGCCGTGCCCCGGGAGCTCGTTTTTGGCAGGTTGCTCCAGGTGGATCGTGAGGCCCTCATCCCGGTGAGCGAAGGCATAGGTGTCGTCGTGGAACGTCACCTCGAAGCCCACACGCTCGAACCACGCCGCCGAGCGAGCTACATCGGCAACCCTGAAGATCGGCTCGAACCCCGTCACCAACCACGTTCCGGTCATCAGTTGCCGTTGACCGCTGCGCTGTCCATTCAATCCGGAGAGGCAGCTGTGGCAGATCGGCAGGTCAGGGTGCGACCGCAGCCTGACCCACCAATCGACCGAGGTAGAACAACACACGCACGTCACTGCCATGGACGATCATCGTAGGGGTCCGACCGCTCGAGTCGTCTCTGGGATCCTCACGAGGGTCCTGGCCCGTGCGGAGTGTGCCCTATCCCACCTCGCTCGCGCTGAGTGTGGTCGTTCTGGTGGGCAACCGGTATAGCCGTTCACTGACCCGTGAACCTTGCGTGACGCATGATCGACAACGGCGAGAACCAGCGGACCGTCGGGTGATCATTGTGTGATCACTGGTCGAACGAAATGGGTCACGATTGATCGGCCCAAACCGTCCTCGCTACCCTCCGTGGATCGTACGGAATCACATACGCTCAGATTTTGCGGACGGCTACAGCAGGTTGGTCAAGCGGCGCGAGAAATGCGATCAAAAGAAGGCCGATTCCTCTTCCAATGGGAACGGGAACTCCAATCAGGACCTTAATGAGATCGAGATGATCGCGCATCAACGCGCGCGAGACATGTAGGAAGATCGCGGGGATCGCGTTGTCAACGAAGCCGGCTTTCGCTGGGCCGTATCCCCCAAGTCCTGTCAGTGGCCGGAAGGGCCGATCGCCGGGTCCGCCTCGACCGCTCCGTTGGGTAGCGATTCATCCAGGTATGCAGGCCGTCGGCGTCATACTGGCGGTGGCCTTGTGCATCACACTCTTTCGAGCCGCCCTTCCAGATTCCGTGGGTCCACGGAGCGGGGACTCCCGTGCAGGATCTCGTTCCTTGGTGGTCCCAGAACAACAAAGCCGGTCCACTGCAACGGGTCAGCCGATGGCGTCGTCGTTCACAACACCGTCAACCATGCCGACGACCACGTCGACCACGATGCCCCAGCGTCTGTCTCGGCTCGTCACCGTCCAGGTTGTTTCGGCCAATCCGCCTCCGGTCACCCAACCCGCTGAACTCGTCGGTAGTTCGGCGGGGCCGGCCGACAGTGTCGCTCCCGGGGCGCCTTCGACCACGGGCGTCATCGCGCAGGAGGTCGACCCGACGCTCGTGAATATCGAGGCTTCACAGCCGGGAGGAATCGAGGCGTTAGGAACCGGTATCGTCTTGACCTCCTCCGGCGAAATTCTCACCAACGCCCACGTAGTAGGGGATGCGACGAAAGTATCTGCGACGGACGTGGGCAACGGACAGACGTATGGTGCCGCTCTCGTCGGGAGCGACCAAGCAGCGGACTTGGCCGTCCTGCAACTCGACGGAGCCAGTGGGCTTGCCACCACCAATCTGGGCGACTCGGCTTCCGTGGTGCTCGGTGAAGGTGTCGTCGCGGTCGGGGACGCCAACGGTGCGGGGGGTACGCCAAGTTATGCCGGAGGGTCGGTGACGTCTCTTCACCACGACATCATCGAAGACAATGACGTCGACGGTCGGACTCAGCAGCTCGATGGACTCATTGAGACGGACGCCGAACTGCAACCGGGTGACTCTGGAGGTCCGCTCGTCGACACGGAGGGTCGAGTGGTTGGGGTCGATACGGCCTATTCTGCAGACGTCGCCCGAGGCTTCGCCATTCCCATTGATGAGGCACTCGCCCTGACCGGCGAGATTGGGGGATGAGGACTTCGACCGCTGCAATCTTCAATCGAATTCGGTCCGGGAAAGCGCTGCATGTGCGTCCGCTCTCTGACTCTCCCATTTCTGTTCAATCTCCCCGAAATGCCAAACGGCTAGCGCGACGATCCACGTCACCACGAAAACACCCACGATGATGAACCCGGCCCGATTGATGTTGAAGTTCTGCATGAAGTCCCAGAACCCGCCCGTCAGCTTCGTCTCCTGAGCGATGAGGCCCAGGATCTCGATGGTGCCGATGAAAAGAGCGATGAACACGGACAACGCGGTGATCGTCAGGTTGTAGTAGATCTTGCGGACCGGTTTGGCGAAGGCCCAGTCGTAGGCAAAGTTCATGAAGCAACCGTCGAGGGTGTCGAAGAGGCACATGCCGGCGGCGAAGAGGATCGGTAGCGATATCACCGCATAGAACGGCAGGCCGCCGACGACAGCGGACCCTGCGAGAACCAAGAGGGCGACTTCGGTGGCCGTGTCGAACCCCAAGCCGAAGAGCACCCCGACTGGGTGCATCTTCCATGGGGTGTCGATGCGCGTTGCGTAACCACCGAAAAAGCGGTTCATCAGGCCCCGGCTGTCGAGCTGTCGTTCGAGCTCCCCATCGTCGTAACGCCCCTGGCGCATCTCTTGGCTCACCTTGATGATCGACATCAGCACGACGAGGTTCAAGAGGCCGATCAGGAACAGGAACGTTCCCGACACGGTTGTCCCGATGATCCCGGTCCAGTGGTGCAAGCCCGAACTGCCACTTTTGACGGCACCATTGAGCGCACGGATGCCGACATTCAAGAGGACGGCGAGAACGAAGACGACGGTCGAGTGGCCGAGCGAGAAGAAGTACCCGACACTCAGCGGACGCTTCCCGTCTTGAATGAGCTTGCGGGTCGTGTTGTCGATCGCGGCAATGTGGTCGGCGTCAAAGGCGTGACGCATGCCGAGCGTGTAGGCCAAGACCCCGGTCCCGAACCCGAAAACCTCTGTTTTCGAGATGTGATAGTGACCTCGGAGGGCCAGGACCAGCATCCCCCATCCGAGCACATTCAGGAGGATGATCGTGAGCCCCATGCCGCCGACCTTGAGCCACTCGGAGGGAGTGAGGCACTGACGGATTCTGGACATCCGCAATCGCACGGTTGCCATTGACAATGCCTCCACGGTCGGTCGGGGTGCCGCATCGGAGCTAACTGCGACGCTATTGCAATAGCTAATCCGTAGCAATAGGGAGCTTGGATGCGAGATCCCTATTGCTACGGGGGTCGGAGGGCGTCGGCTTCTTCCTGAGGGGCTCATCGAGGTACCCGGCTGATCCACCGCCTGATCCACCGCCGAGGACCTGGCCCCATTGATCCGGCCACGACCCTGAGGTCACGACCCCCGGGGTGCACGGCGCACCCACACCCACTGTCGTGTGGGTTCCGAGGACTGCGGCGCAACCCTCGCACTGCGGCACAGCAAGGGTACGAATGCAAGCGACGTCGTGGGCCGCGACATCCATACTCGCTGGCGAACTGCGTGCCGGACGTCTCGGGCGTGCCGGACCGCGTCACCTCCCGAGTGCGTTCTGGTGCCGTCGAGCGAGGAGCCGTTCTGGTCGACGGCATTATCCTTCCGACATGGCACTCGATGGAGATTTTGGGGAACTCTCGTCCCTCCCTCGGGCCGACCAGGACGGCGTGTCAAAGACGCTGGTGGCTCTGCTCGAAGGCTTCCAGGAGCGAAACGCGGACAAGTTGTCGGCTGAGTACAGCGTCACGGCCGACTGGGTCAATGCGTTTGGCACGCAGAAACGGGGTGGCAGTGAGATTGTCTCTTATCTGCGGGGCTTGTTTTCCGATGACAACTTCAATGCCGGATCGTTTTCAATGCCGGATCGTTGAAGGCACCGCCGGAGAGCAACCTTCGAGTCTTGACCCGTGATGTAATTCTGGTCTCCACCCATCTCGAGGTAGCGGGCCAAAAGCTCCTGGACGGAGGTGAGATCCCAGAGCGGAACAACTTCTCCCTCCGGGTGCTCCACCGCCAGCCGGACGGCCAGTGGCTGATCGTGTCCGAGATGTACAACGACGCCAATCGAGAATCGACCTACGAAGCATCCTCACGAGGGAACCGCTCGTCGTGAATCGGCCGACGTCCTGGTGGTCTGTGAACTGACCTGAAGCCCGGTGGCATGCTGGTGTCGGGCGCCTGGACGGTGGCGTGAAAGAGAGTGGTCCTCAATGACGGAACGGGTGATTCGGGCCCTCGACAGCGTCTTGGCGAAGGTGGGCGTTGGTATCGGTCTCCCCGTGGGGTTGGTCGCCGGCGCTTGCCTGGTCTGGGGGCCGGCGAACACAGCGGCGGCAACCACGTCGATACCGCGTACCGTCGCAACCTGTGCCCAGGCCGCAGACTTCCCTTACGGCAGCTCCGTCGTGGGGATTGCCGCCACGCACGACGATGCAGGGTATTGGATCGCTGACAACGAGGGGTACGTTGCGGCGTGTGGCGACGCTCACTATCTCGGTGAGCAGACCGGCCTGAATGCTCCGATCGTCGGTATCGCCGCCACGCCCGACGGGGGTGGGTATTACCTGGTCGCTTCCGATGGAGGAGTGTTCGCCTTTGGCGACGCACGATTCCAAGGTTCGACCGGATCCCGGACGCTCAACAGACCCGTGGTGGGATTGGCGGTCGATCCAACCACCGGAGGGTACTGGCTGGTGGCTACGGACGGCGGAATCTTTGCCTACGATGCGCCTTTCCTCGGATCGACGGGGTCCATATCGCTGAACGAACCGGTGGTAGGGATGGCCGTCGCCGCCGATGGAAGCGGGTATTGGCTCGTGGCCTCCGACGGAGGCATCTTTGCGTATGGCGTTCCCTTTTGGGGATCCACCGGATCGATACACCTCAATAAGCCGGTCGTGGGAATGGCGCCTGATGGAGGGTCTGGCGGTTATTGGTTCGTTGCAGCCGACGGTGGGATCTTCGCTTTCAATGCCCCGTTTTACGGGTCCACCGGAAGCATCGTCCTGAACGAGCCGATCGTTGGCATGGAGTCCAACGCGACCGGCAGCGGGTATCGCTTCGTGGCCGCCGACGGTGGCGTCTTTCCCTACGGCAGCTCAGGTTTCTATGAGACGCCAACCTTTGCTCCGCCGCCACCCTTGCCGCTGGGAGGAGCACCGTCGTGCTCGGTCAGCCTCTCGAACGACAATCCGCCTCAATATTCCGACGTGATCGCCACCATCACATCGAACGTGCCCAACACGGCGGTGACTTTGACGAGGGCGTACCGGAAGACGACCTCAACCCAAACGGAGCTGACCAACCCCAACGGCACCGCGACCATCGCCTTCAACATCTCAGCTCCCCTGGTTGGCGTCGCGGTGGTCGTGACCGTCTCCGTCGGAGCCGCGACGTGCACGACCAGCTTCACACCGAGCTGAGATTCACACGCGAGAGGTCTTGCTGACCTTCGACCGGGATCTTCCGAGGCCGGTACGACCGGCCGTACACCCGGTGTCGAGCACGACAGGGTCGATGGCAGCGCCCCGTTCCGCCGGAATGGTGCGCCAAGTGTTGTCCGAGCACTCCGCGGGAGTTGTCGATGCGTTGTGCGGAGTGGGTTCGGATGGCTCTATCTCCGCCGGCGAGGTGGTCGTACAACAGCCTGCGGGGGCGGGGGAGTTCCGCCAACCCCCCGCCCCTGCGCGACCTGCACGTGCTGCCCAGAGACGGCGGGCCTGACAGGGGCATCTCGCGCGCGCCGTTCGCAGCCTTCTGCCCCGGAGGCGGTAGGTGCACGAGCATCCGGTGTTCTCGGCATCATCCGGTGATGCTGCGCCAAGCTCACGATCAATGCGGAGTGGAGCGGTGGGTTTGAGCGGCGACTGGTTCGAGGGGCGCTGCACAACGATGGCTGGTGTGCCTCGGTCCGTAGTGTTGTCGGACCGTTGAGGCACTTGGATCCAATCGGCTCTAGAGGGCAGCCGAAGCGATCGCCAGAATCTGCGTAGTGACGAGGCGGGCAAACCAAAACTCGGATTCGCGGGTTGGGCTCCCCTCCGCTTCGACCATCCACCATCATGCGTAGAAGCCCGACGACATACTTCGTACAGTCCCAGCCCGAGGCCCGACGCGCCGTTGACGAGCGCATTCTCGAGTGGCTGATGCAACCCCACGCCGGGCACATCCCGGTCGTGCTCGAGGACATCTTGCACCGGCCCGAGTGGCACCGTGACGCTGCCTGCCGGGGATCAGGAGCGAGTGGGTTCGTGAAGTCCACGGGGGGCGCCTACGGGGCGACCAGGCAGCAATGCGCCCGCTGCCCCGTGCGCCAGGAATGTCTCGAGTTCGCCCTGGCGGATGAGTCGATCGTCGGCTTGTGGGGCGGGACGACCGATGCCGAGCGGCGAGTGCTGCGCCGGCGCGCGGTTGCTTGACCGGCTGTCGCGAGCCAGGCGCCGTTCAAAATCCCGCCCTAGTGCGTGCGCGTGGGCGTGTCGCGGGCGGGCGTGCGCGTCGCGCCGCCGCGGACCGAGTCCACCCTGTCCACGAGCAGGTGCGCAACCCACCGCTCAGCCTGGCACCGGCGCCCCCGGGTCGTGATCAGCGACCGCTCCAGACTGGAGGTCGTTTCTCGAGGAACGAGGCGACCCCCTCGCGTGCATCGGCCGAGTGCGCAGCCGTCGTCAGCGCGCGCTGGGTCTGTTCCCAACCGAGTTCGTCGTCGGAAGCCACCATGTCGTTCACGGCGGCGAGGCAGGCCTGCACCGAGACAGGCGAGTTGGCGCAGATCTGCCGCGCCAAACCCTCAGCCTCTACGAGAGCTTTACCGGGATCGGTGAGGACGTTGACCAATCCCACCTCGTAGGCACGCTTTGCCCCGATGGGTCGTCCGGTCAGGATGAGCTGGCGCGCCAGGTTGAGGGGCAACGCGCGGGGGGCGCGGAACAGCCCGGCGCACGTCGGGACCACGCCGATGCCCACCTCGGGCAGCCCGAACCGGGCGGTGCGTGCGGCCACCACCAGGTCGCAGGCGAGGACGATCTCAAGGCCGCCCCCGAGAGCCGGCCCCTCGACGGCCGCGATGAGCGGCTTGCGGCGCCGGCGCCGGATGATGCCGTACTCGCCCCCTCGGCGGGTGACGTAGTCACCGCCGGCGGTCAGGTCGCTCCCGGCGCTGAACACCTCGGTGGTGCCGGTCAGGATCCCCGCCCAGACCCCCTCGTCGTCGTCCAGCTCGTTCAAGGCCTCGTCGAGGGCGTCGGCCATGGTCCGGTCGATGGCGTTCCGCTTGGCGTGGCGCTCCATGGTGATGATCAGCAGACGCTCCTCCCGTCGCGTCACCACCGGCCGGTCCGCGACGTCGTGGTCAGTGCCCATCACGCGCCTCCCCCGATCCACCCGAGCTTGAGAAGAGGCCAGGATACTGCGGTGCTCCGGACGGACCCGTCCGCGTGGATGCGGCGTCTTCCCCCGGCCGTCAGCTCGCCGCGATGGCGACGACCGGCTTGTTGAGCGGTTTGCCACCCATCGAGCCGAAGAAGGCTGCGTTGTAGGAGAAGATGCCGCCGTCGGATGCCACGAACCGGTAGCCCGAGCCTTCGGGGTTGGCCGCCATGCCGACGATGGCGGCGTTGAGGTGCAGGCTTCCGGTTGACCCGTAGAAGGGGGCGCCGAAAGAGAAGATGCCGCCGTCGGCCGCCACCTCCCAGTACCCGCCCGTTTGTGCGTCGTCGGCCAGGCCCACCACGGGCGAGTTGAGCGGCGCGCCGCCCATGGAGCCGTGGAAGGAGGCATCGCCGTAACTGAAGATGCCGCCGTCGGATGCCACGAGCCAGTACCCCTTGCCGTCGTGCGTGGTGGCCATGCCGACGATGGGCTTGTTGAGGTGGATGGCCCCCGTGCTCCCGTAGAAGCCGGCGTCGCCGAAACTGAAGATGCCGCCGTCGGACGCCACCTCCCAGTAGCCGCCACCGTCCGGTGTCGCGGCCATGCCGACGATCGGGGCATTGAGCGGCCTCCCGCCCATGGACCCGTCGAAGCCGGCGTCGCCGAAGTTGAAGATGCCGCCGTCGGACGCCACCTCCCAGTACCCGCCGCCATCCTTGGTCAGCGCCGAGGCAACCACCGGCTTGTTGAGGTGAATGCTGCCAGTCGACCCGCAGAAGGGGATGTTGCCGTAGTTGAACACGCCGCCGTCCGATGCGGACAAGAGGTACCCGTTCGGTCCGCCAGCCGGAGCGTTGCACGGCACCTCGATCGGCGGCGGGTCCGGCGTGCCCGCGTCGCCCGTCAGCTGCGGGTCATGGTGGAACTGCGGCCAGGCGCCGCTCTCGTAGACGCTGGAGCCCGTGCCGTTGGTGTTGTCGATCTCCCAGTGCACGATCACGCCGACCAAGGCGCTGCCCGTGTTGGTGTAGCCCGCGCCGGTGATGCCGATGTGCCCGTCGGGGTCGTCGGTCACGAGCGGCGAGCTCTGGAAGCCGTCGCCGATGGCGAGATTCGTCACGTCAGCACCCGAGCGTCCGTCGAAGATGTCGATCCCGTTCGAGGTGGGGACGATGACGTCCTGGTAGCCCCCTCCGGTCAAGTCGGCCGTGACGGGCGACCCGATGACCTGGCCGGTGGTCGTCGCCGACCAGACGGCGGCACCGTTGGTGCCGTTCAGCACGTAGATGGTGTTGGCCGAGGTGCCTTCCACCACATCGAGCTGTCCGTTGCCGGTGACGTCGGCGAGGGCGGGCGAGTCGGCGGTGATCCCGTTCAGGGTGTCGCTCCACGCCAGGCCGCACGACGTGTTGAGGGCGAAGACCTTGTCTGAGTCAGAGGCGCCGGAGTAGTAACTGCCGTCGCCGATCGCGATGCCGACCCCGCCGCCGGCGAGGAACTGCCCAATGGCGGGCGACGAGCGGTCGATGTTCTGCGTGGTGTTGTATTGGCAGATGAGGCCGCCGCCTGGGTTCCCGGTGGCGTAGTTCCCGGCGCTCGACATGATACGGATGTGGCCCCCGTTGGCATACGACTCGCCGTAGGCGAACCCCGCGCTGGAGTCCCCGCCGCTGATGATCTCGTTGTTGTTGTCGCTATAGAGGTCTGCCACCGCCGCGGTCGAGAAAACCGAGTCGGCGGAGAACCACGGGAAGCCGGCGAGCATGCCACCGTTGTTGGCTGCCAGGGCGTCAGTGTTCTGCCCGAGTGATCCGGCCTCGACCCCGTAGGCGCCGGCGTAGGAGTCGACGGTGAGCGAGGCCGAGACGGCCGAGTGGAGGGTGGGGTCGGTCCCTGGGTTGGTCTCCTGGACGAACCACTGGTCGCCCCCGCTCGGAGTTATGGCCTGGTACCCGCCCGACGTAGGAGTGGCCGCGTTGCCGTCGCCCACGTAGACGCTGTCCTGTCCGTTGGCGTTGATGGGCGCCACTGACGGGGATGAGTCGACCGGCGCGCCGGCGTAATAGGGCCAGCCGAGGACCTGTGATCCGCCGTCGAGGTGATAGGCGTACACGAACCCCAACCGGTCGCCGACCACGACGGCCGGTTGCCCGTCTCCCAGGGTCGCGACGTTGGGTGAGGACAGCGCGATCGGATTGTTGGGGTCGTTCAGCCGCACGCTCCACTTCGGCGTCGCCGCGAAACCGGCGGCATGGGGGACCTCGGCGGCCTGAGCGACCGGTGCCGCCTGGATGGTGGTGATCAAGATCAGGGCGGTGGTGGCGGCAGCCGCGACGGATGTCGGAAGGAAGAGCAAGGGCACTCGACGGATCACGTCACTCCTCTCACGTCTAGTCGGGCAGGCAACAAGGAATGGACGCCCCACAGGCAGACATCGGCACCCCGGCGGGCCGCCTTGAACGCTCGGCGCATCGGTCCACCACAGCGGCGATCCCGGTATCGGCCCGTCGGGGCGTGCTCGCGAGTCAGGTGTGGGGTGCGGAGGCCCAGCAGGAAGGGGCGCAGCGGGGGTTGGCGGGCGGGGCAGGGCGAGGTGTGTCCTCGGGTGCGGTCACGGTGGCCCGTGCCGGTGCCCATGAAGCCCTTTTCGGTGCCCCGCCGCCTACCATGCACACCGTGATCGGGTCGTCCACGAAACCGCGGTCGGGCTGATGGGGCGGCGAATTCGGTGGCTCGGCATCATCATGGTGGCCTGTCTCGGCCTCGTGGTGGCACAGCTGGTGAACATCCAGCTGGTGAAGGCCAAGCAACTCCAGACCTCCCCCTACAACCCACGCGTCGCCGTCCTGCGTCTCGACAATCCACGCGGGACCATCTACGCCGCGGACGGCACCGTGCTGGCGAAGTCGGTCCCGACTCCGGCGGGGACGAACCGGACCGACTACGGCTACGACTACGTCCGCGAGTACCCGCAAGGCCCCCTCTACAGCGGCATTACTGGATACGACTCGGCGCTCTACTACGGGACCTCGGGCATCGAGGAGGAGTACGACTCCTATCTCGGCCCCCACCAACCGGCTCCCCAGACGCTGAGCCAGCTGCTCTTCCGCGAGAAGCAGGCGTTGACCACCGACGACGTGACCCTGACGGTGGAACCCAGCTTGCAGAACGCGGTTTGGCAGGCGCTGACGACGCTGCCTCCCGGAGCCAACAAGGACGGGGCTGTCGTCGTGCTCGACCCCAAGACGGGCTCGGTCCTGGCGATGGTCTCCAATCCGACCTACGACCCGAACACGCTCGTGAGCACGTCACTGTCGGCCGAGCAGCTGGCGCACTTCAGCTACGTCCAGAAGGACCACGAGGGCTACTACCCGCTGCGCCCGATCGCCACCGGCGAAGTCTTCTTCCCCGGGTCCACCATGAAGGTGGTGACGTCCACCGCGGCCTACAACCTCAAGCCGTCCCTGGCGGGGTTCAACTATCCGGTCCAGCAGTGCCAGACCTTCCCCGACTCGAACAAGGCACTGTGCGACCAGAGCGGCCCCTGCGGCGGGACCATGACCCAGATGCTGCCGTTCTCGTGTGACCCGGGCTACGGCGAGCTCGGAGTGCAAGAAGGCGTGTCGACGCTGCGACAACAGGCCCAGCTCTTCGGCATCGACGCGGTGCCGCCCATCGACCTGCCCAGCGACACGCAACAACCCGTCGGCGGGGTCGTCGCCTCGCCGCTGGTGAACCTGCCGGCGAACTCCCAGGCGTTCCAGGCCTATACGTCCATCGGGCAGTACGGCGTCCAGGACACCGCGTTGCAGAACGCGATGGTGGCGGCAGGGATCGCCAACGGCGGGGTTCTCATGACCCCCCATCTCATGTCGACGATCCACGACTCGCAGGGTGCACTGGTCCAGAGCTACGCGCCGACGGTCATGTCCCACGTGGCGTCGGCACAGGCGGCACAGGCGGTCACCTCCCTCATGGAGGGCGTGGTCGCGAACGGCACTGCGTCGGGCGTGGGGTTCCCGTCCTACCTGTGCGCCGCGGTCAAGACCGGGACGGCTCAGACGGGCGCCGCGCTCGGAGTCAACCACGACTGGATGATCGGTTTCGCGCCGGCGAACAACCCGCGGATCGCCGTGGCCGTGGTGGTGCCGCAGCAGAACATCTCGTCGGACGGCGCCTCGGTGGCGGGACCGATCATGAAGGCGGTCATGGAGGCGGCGATCCCGCCCGGCTCGGTCAGCCAGCCCTGCAGCGTGACCGCACCTCCGCTGTCCGTCTTCACTGGGCACTAAGGACGGCGCAGGCAGACAGGGCCGAGCAATCGGGCGGCCAGACTTTTGCCGCCCCGTTCGGTCGACTTCCCTGGGGTGTAGTCTATCTGCGTGCCTACGCAGATAGTTGAGAGCCCGGCCGCCGAAGAGTTCCGCTCCGCCGTCGGGATGCTGAAGCTGCTGGGCGACGAGACGCGCCTGCGGGTGATCTGGGCCCTGCTGGAGGGCGAACACTCGGTGAACGAGCTGGCGGACATCGTGGGCGCCCAACCGGCCGCCGTCTCGCAGCACCTGGCCAAGCTGCGCCTCGCCCGCCTGGTCCGCAGCCGGCGGGAGGGCACGCGGATCTTCTACGTGCTCGACGACGCCCACGTCCGGCGGCTGGTCGAAGAGGTGTTGACGCACGCGGACCACGTGACCGCCCATGGCTGATGCGGGCCACGAGCACCGGGGCCACCGCCACGGGCCGGGCGGCCACTCGGTGGAGGGTGACCGGAGGGCCCTGAAGCTCGCGCTCGGGTTACTGATCGCGTTCATGGTCTTCGAGGTCGGTGCAGCCGTGGCCTCGAACTCGGTGGTCCTCCTGGCCGACGCCGGCCACATGTTGGTGGACGTCGGCGCCATCGCCGGCTCCCTCGTGGCGATCCGGCTCGCCGCCCGCCCAGAGACGCGCTCGCACACCTACGGCATGAAGCGGGCCGAGATCCTGGCCGCCGCGGCCAACGGCGTCGCGCTCCTGATCGTCTCAACGCTGGTGACCTACGACGCGGTGAGCCGAATGGTGCACCCCGAGCACGTGGATGGGGCGGTCCTGATCGTCGTCGCGGCGGTCGGTGTGGCCGTCAACCTCGCCGCAACGCTCACCATGGCGAGGGCCAACCGCCAGTCGCTGAACGTCGAGGGGGCCTATCGCCACATCCTGACCGACCTCTACGGGTTCGCCGGCACGCTGATCGCGGGCGTGGTCATCGTCGTGTGGGGGTTCGACCGGGCCGACTCCATCGCCTCAGTCCTGGTCGTCCTCCTCATGGTGCAGGCGGCCGTGGCGTTGTTGCGGCCGGCGCTGCGCATCCTGTTGGAGGCCACCCCGGAGGACATCGACCTCGAGGAGGTCCGTCGCCATCTGCTGGAGCTGCCCGAGGTCACCTCGGTCCACGACCTGCACGCTTGGACGCTGACCTCGTCGCTGCCCATCCTCACCGCTCACGTCGTGGTCACCGAGGAGTGCTTTACCACCGGGGACGCCGGCCGTGTGCTCGACCATCTGCAGGACTGCCTGTCGGGACACTTCGACGTGGCGCACTCGACCCTGCAGTTCGAGTCGGCGGCGCACATCGAGCACGAGCTCGGAGGGCACGCCTAGCGCGTGTCGGGTGCACCGGCACCGGCGTCGGGTCGTGAGGCGGAGGCTGGCGGTGGTTCGAGGGCCGCCACCAGCTCCACGTGCTCGGTCATGGGGAAGATGTCGAAAGCACGCAGCGCGCCCAGGCGCCAGCCCTCATCGAGGAGCACCCGGACGTCCCGCCCGAACGAGGACGGGTCGCACGACACGTAGATCAGCCTGCGCAGGCTCGACCCATGGCTGGCGAGCGCCCGCATGACGCCGATCCCCACGCCCTCGCGTGCAGGATCCACGACAATGATGTCGGGACGTCCGACGGCGGACGCCACGAGCTCGGGCGTGACCGTGTCCCGGGCCACCCGCAGTTGGGGGAAGCGGGAGCCGTTGTGGCGGGTGTCGGCACACGCTCGGGCGTCCCGCTCGACCGCGAGGACCGATCCCGCCGGGCCGACTGCCTCGGCCAGTGGGACGGAGAAGAGCCCGGCGCCGGCGTAGAGGTCGAGGACTGACGCACCACGGCAGTCACCGGCGAGTGCGAGCACCGCCGAGAGCAGCGCGGCGGCCGCGCCCGTATGGACCTGCCAGAAGACCCCCGCCGTGATCCGGTAGGTGCGCCCATCGACGACGGCATGCACCGCGCCGGGTGGCCGACGGACCTTGCCCCGGACGACGATGCCGGTGCCGAGGTCGGGAAGCCGCAGGGCGCGCCGCCCCCGCGGCGTCACCGAGACCACCGCCTCACCCGGCGCGGTCCCCGTCGTGACCTCGAGCTGCGCCGAGCCGGGCCACCTTGTGGCGAACGCACCCGTCTCGAAGACGGCAGCGCCGGCGATGGGACAGTCGTCGACGATTTCGATTTGGTGGGAGCGGTGCCGCCGGAACCCGACCGCGCCGCCCTTGTCCACGGCCAGGCGGACGCGGTTGCGCCAATGCAGCCCATCGCGGTCGCCGGGGACCGGCTCGACCTCGACCAGGCGCTCGACTCCCGCCAGCCGCGCCAGCTGCTCGGCGATCAGAAGCGCCTTGAGCTTGCGCTGCGTGCCCAGCTCGACGTGCTGGAAGTCGCACCCGCCGCAGCGCCCCGGCCCCGCGTGCGGGCACGGCGGGGTCACGCGGTCGGGGGAGGGCGTGAGGATCTCGACGGCGTCCGCCCGCAGGTAGGAGGTCGTGCCGGCGGTGACGCGTGCCCTGACCCGCTCGCCTGGAAGGGCATGGCGGACGAAGACGACCTTCCCGTCCGGCGCCCGGGCCACACAGCCACCGCCCGCTGCGATGGCGCCGACCTCCAGCTCCAGTAGTTCCAGCCCGTCTCCGGTCGGCTCCGCCACGGCCGTGGAGCGTAGGGCGGCAAGGCCAGCCAAGATTGCCAAGATTTCTGGCCCAGGGTGTCGATCTGGCCGACGCCCGATCGTCGTAGGAGCGAACCAATACCCAAGAAGCCCACGAAGGAGGAGAACCGATGCAGTATCTGTTGATGATCGCCGTCGACGAGCGTGCCGGCGCGAGGACGCCGGAAGAAGCCGGAGACGGGATAAGCCCCGAGTACGAAGCCTTCGCCAAAGAGATGACGGAGCGCGGCGTGCTGCGCGGCGGCAATCGCCTGCGCCTGACGAGCGATGCCACGACGGTGCGGGTGCGCAAGGGCGAGGTCCTCGCCACCGACGGCCCCTTCGCCGAGACCAAGGAACAGTTGGCCGGTTACTTCCTCGTCGAGTGCAAAGACCTGGACGAGGCGATCGAGGTTGCCGCCCTGATCCCGGGGGCCAAGGACGGCTCGGTGGAGGTGAGGCCGATCTGGGAGATGTGACCGCCGAGGTCGAGGCTGCCGTTGCCGCTGCGTTCCACGCCGAGTGGGGTCGGGTCGTGGCGACCCTGGTCCGGCTGAGCGGCGACTGGGATCTCGCCGAGGAAAGTGCGCAGGATGCTTTCGCCGCCGCGCTGGAGCGCTGGCCCCGCGACGGCATCCCGCGCCGCCCCGGCGCCTGGCTCACGACGGTGGCCCGCAACCGCGCCGTCGACCGGGCCCGGCGCGCCAGCCTGGGCGCGTCCAAGGAATTGGAGGTTGTCCTGATGGAACCAGGCAATGACGAGTTGGCGGGGAAGGAGGACGTGCCCGACGACCGCCTGCGCCTGATGTTTACGTGCTGCCACCCCGCGTTGTCCTTCGAAGCCCAGGTGGCGCTCACCCTGCGCACGTTGGCCGGCATGACGACGACGGAGATCGCCCGGGCCTTTCTGGTGCCGGAAGCGACCATGGCGCAGCGGCTCGTGCGCGCCAAGCGGAAGATCCGTCACGCCGGCATCCCGTTCGCCGTGCCGCCGGCCCATCAGATGGTGGACCGTACGGCGGCGGTGCTGGCGGTGCTCTACCTCCTCTTCAACGAGGGGTACTCGGCCACGTCGGGTTCCGACCTGGTTCGTCGCAGCCTGACGGCCGAGGCGATCCGTCTGGGTCGGATCCTGTGCGACTTCATGCCCGACGAGCCCGAGGCGTTAGGCCTGCTCGCCCTCATGCTCCTCCACGATGCCCGCAGCGCGGCGCGGGTCGACGCGGCGGGCGATCTCGTCGTCTTGACGCAGCAGGACCGCGCGCTGTGGGACGCTGCCGCCATCGCCGAGGGTGAACAGCTGTTGCTCGCCGCGGCAGCGACTCGACCGTCCCGGGCCCTTCCAGCTCCAGGCGGCCATCGCGCTCTGCCACGTCCGCGACGAGGCCGAGACGGACTGGGCGGAGATCGCCGTGCTCTACGACCGTCTCTTCGAGATGGCGCCGTCTGCCGTTATTGAGCTGAACCGGGCCGTCGCCGTCTCCCTGTCCGAGGGTCCCGAGGCGGGCCTCGCCCTGCTGGACCGAATTGCGCCGGACGGCGAACTGCGCGGGTACCACCTGCTCCCGGCGGCGCGCGGGGACATGCTGCGACGTCTCGGTCGCCGGTCGGAAGCCGCGGACGCCTACCGGAAGGCCTACGACCTGGCGGGCACCGACGCCGAGCGCCGTTACCTGGAACGACGCCTGGCCGAGGCGACGGCCGCGCCGGCTGCGGGGGTCGCTCCGGCTGCGCCGCCGGTTTGACAGGCTGAGGCACCGTTGTAATCGTCTCGCCAGGCCACCGCCCGCCGGCGGCGGGTCACCAACGAGAACCGAGAGGACGGCTGAACCATGTTGCAGGACAGGGTGGCGATCATCACCGGGGCAGGGCGGGGTATCGGCCGTGAACATGCGCTGCTGTTCGCCTCGCTCGGCGCCAAGGTGGTCGTCAACGATCTCGGAGGTGCCGTCGACGGCTCCGGCTCCGACGTCTCGGCGGCGCAGTCGGTCGTCGACGAGATCACGGCCGCCGGCGGCCAGGCCGTCGCCAACACGGACAGTGTGAGCTCTTTTGCCGGGGCCAAGGCGCTCGTCGAACAGGCCGTATCCACCTACGGCGACCTCCACGTCGTGGTCAACAACGCGGGGATCCTGCGCGACCGCATGCTCGTGTCCATGAGTGAGGAAGAGTTCGATGACGTGATCGCCGTGCACCTGAAGGGCACCTTCAACGTGACCCGGCACGCCGCCGAGGTGTGGCGCGAGGCCGCCAAGGCTGGCACGGTCACCGACCGGGCCATCGTGAACACCAGCTCGGGCGCAGGGTTGCACGGCAACGTCGGCCAGACGAACTACTCGGCCGCCAAGGCGGGCATCGCCGCCATGACGGTGGTCAATGCGATGGAGCTCAACCGCTACGGGGTACGAGCCAACTGCATCGCTCCCGTCGCCCGGACCCGGCTCACCATGCAGACCCCCGGGATGGGCGAATCGATGCAGCAGCACGTCTTCGATCCCGAGAACGTCTCGCCGCTCGTGGCGGTGCTGGCGTCGGAGTCCTGCCCCTTCAACGGCCAGGTCTTCAGCGTGTACGGAGGGTCGGTCGGGATCTATGCCGGCTGGTCCATCGCCGAATCGGTGCAGACCGACGACCGTTGGAATGCCGAGTCCCTGGCCGCCGCCATGGACAAGCTGCCCCGCACCGTCGAGGTCAACAGCCAGATCGCGGACCTGGCAAAGCACATGGGCCGATAGGGCGCCGGCGGTGACCGACGCGGCGCGGGTCGAGGCGGCGTTCGCCGCGGCCGACGTGCACGCCCTCCTGTGCGCCGTGGCGCACCGGACGGGCGACCTGTCCCTGTTGCGCTCGGAGTTCGCGCCCGATCAGGGCCAGCTCCTCGTCCCCGGACGTGGCCTCGACCCCCAGCAGCTGGAGGCGGCCCGGCGCCAGGCCGCAGAGGTTTTGCTCGCGGACCAGCAGGCGGGCGCCCCGGCGCATGTGCTGCGCGAGGACGAGCTGCGGCGGATCCTCGACTTCCTCGTGGGTGCTGGCGCCACCGAGCAGTGGGAGCAATTCTTGACAGAAGAGCTGGCCCTCGAGGGGACCGACCCCCGACGGCCCTCGTGGCATCTGGACGAAGTCGGTGGTCGCTTCCGCTGCGCCGTGATCGGCGCGGGTGCCTCTGGCCTGGCGGCGGCGCACCGGCTACGTCAGGCGGGGGTGGAAGTCACGGTGTACGAGAAGAACACCGACGTCGGGGGCACGTGGCAGGAGAACGTGTACCCCGGATGCCGTGTCGACGTGCCGAACCAGCTCTACAGCTTCTCGTTCGCTCAGACCAACGACTGGGTCTCGCGCTTCTCGGCGCAGCCGGACCTGCTGGCCTACCTCCAGCGGACGTGCAAGGATCTCGAGCTGAGGGACAGCATCCACTTCTCGTCGGAGGTGACGGAGGCCCGGTTCGACGACACCTCGGGGAAATGGACCCTGACGGTGCGTGCCGGTGACGGCGCCGAACGGATGGACGTCGTCGACGGGATCGTCTGTGCCGTCGGCCAGTTGAACCGTCCTTCCCTCCCCGCCCTGAAGGGTCGCGGGACCTTCGCCGGCCCCTCCTTCCACTCGGCGGCGTGGGACGAATCCGTAGAGCTGACCGGACGCCGCGTGGCGGTGATCGGGACAGGGGCCAGCGCCGCTCAGTTCGTGCCGTGTCTGGTGGGGAAGGTCGGTCACCTCGACGTGTACCAGCGCACCCCGCCTTGGTTGCTCCCGACGGAGAACTACGAGGACGCCTTTCCGCCCGCGTACCACGACTTGCTGGCGATCCTGCCCCACTACGGCCGCTGGGAGCGGCTGTCGCAATTCTGGCTCCTGCACGAAGGCCTGCTGGGAGCCGCCCGAGTCGACCCGGACTGGGATGAGCACACCGAGTCGGTGAGCGCCGCCAACGACTTCGTGCGCTCGATGCTCATCGACGTCCTGCGCACCCAGGTAGAAGACGACGAGCTCTTCGAGAAGATGGTGCCCCACTTCCCACCCTTCGCCAAGCGCGCCCTGCGCGACGACGGGCGATGGGCGGCGGCGCTCGGCCATCGCGACGTGGACCTCGTGACGACGCCGATCGTCGAGATCACCCCGCGCGGGGTTCGGACCTCGGACGGCGAGGAACACCCGGCGGACGTGTTGATCTTCGGGACCGGGTTCAGCGCGTCGGACTTCGTGGCGCCCATGCGAGTGATCGGATCGAGGGATGTGGAGCTCAACGAAGAGTGGGACGGCGATGCCCGCGCCTACCTCGGCGTCACGGTGCCGGGGTTTCCCAATTTCTTCATGCTTTACGGGCCGAACACCAATCTGGTCATCAACGGCAGCATCCTGGTGATGGTGGAGTGCCAGGTGCGCTACGCCGTCGAGGCGATCGGGCGCCTGCTGCGCAGCGGCCACCGGACGATGTCGTGCCGGCGCGACGTACACGAGCGGTACGGACGCGAGATGGAAGAGGAAAACGCCCGGATGGTGTGGGGAGTGGCGGACGTGCCGACCTGGTACCGCAACGCCCGTGGGCGCGTGACCCAGAACTGGCCCCTCGACCTGCACTCGTACTGGGCCCGCACGCTCGAGCCCGATCTCGCTGACTACGAGCTGGCCTGAGGGCAGGACGGAGTCCGGTGGGGAGCTGATCACACCTTGGCCCAGCCCCCAGGAGCAGCGCTCCCGGCGACCGCTCCGTGGTTCAGTTGACAATGCGAGTGGGGTCCCCGGCGGGATGACCGAGAGCCGAGCCAGATCGGCGTCGTGCAGCCGGATGCAGCCGTGGGAGATGGCGGCGCCGGTCGTGCCGATCAGCGAGTCACCTGGGAGACCGCCGCGGCTGCCGCCCCCACCCCCATGGCGCATGCCGCCATCGCCACGGCAACCCGAAGCGGTCCATTTCTCATCCGATCGGTGATGGGCCAGTCGTACCGGTCATCCGCCGCGCCGAACCTGGCCAGCCAGCCACTGCGGCGGGGGACTGGCTGAGGGGGTCGCCCCGAACTGATGTGAGCTGGGGCACGTCGGTGTGGCCATCGGCGTGTCAGTTTAGATTGACAAACTAAGGGATGTCAGTTTAGGCTGACAAACATGGACATCGAAGAGCTCAGCGCGAATCTCTCGTCGGATGACCCGGCAATTGGGCTTCGCGCCTCGTTGGCGCTCCATCGCCTGGCTGAGAGGGTGGAAGCCAACCACGTCACGTCCGCCCGGGAAAAAGGCTGGTCGTGGCAACAGATTGGAGACGCCTTGGGCATCACCCGCCAATCCGTGCACACCAAATACAAGGAGCCATCATGACCACCGAATCCGTTGTGCCAGAGGTGCATCACGCCTGGGCCATCTATCTGCGGGCCAGTGAGGAGGCTCGTCGCCGAGGTGATCGCCGAACTGGCACTGATCACATCCTGCTCGCCTTGTTGGAGGATCCCTCGATCGAAGTCGTGTTGGGCGTGAGCCTGCAGCAAGCTCGCCAGGCCCTTGAGTCACTCGATCAGGAGGCGCTGGGTGCGCTGGGTATGGGGTCAGGCTCCGACGCTCCTTCACTGCCGATGCGCACCGTGCCAAAGAAGCCGAGGATCAGAGACGTCATGAAAAAGGATCGCTTCCGCATGACGCCCGCGGCGAAGAAGGTACTTGAGAATGCGGCCAAACCCAATCGCCGGAAGCTTCAGCTCACAGCCCAGCAGGTGCTGGCCCAAGTCCTCACTCTCCGACCACCCGATCCTGCGGCGGTGCTGCTGGGCGCTCTCGGCGTGAACACGTCGGAGGTTCGGTTTCGATTGGATGCGGTCACGCCCGCCAGCTGAGTCTCCAGCGCCATGCACGACTTCGAGCGAAGGTCTCCGGATAGCCGCCCCCGGGGCACGCAAGAATCGCGAGTGCTGGCCTCTGCAGACCCTCCTCAAGCGCCGAATTTCACCGCGACATCCGCCAACCGTGGTTGAGAAGTCCGCAGCCGTCCTGTCCCTCGGGTAGCCCAAAACGTGCGCCTCATCGGGCCCTGCGGGGAGCACCATGGTGCCGCACGCCATCCCCGTCGGGACAGCGTCAGAACGTGAAGCGACTCAGGCCACCTGGCTCTGAGCCCAATGCGACGATCGCCGATCGTGGCTCGATGCGGTAGACGTGCCAAGGAGGTGGCCCCTGTGATGGTGCGTTAAAGGGGGCAGTAATGCCGGAACCAGTCTCATCGGGTTCAACTGGCCAGCCGCCATCGGCCCACGTTTTGGCGACTCGTTCGACAGTGCTTGCGTCGGTCACTCGCGACGCATGACCCTCCACAACGACATCGGCGTCACGGATCGAAACGGCAATCGAGCACCGCCCATCGCGCTCGACGTTGCGGTGCTTCCGAGTTCGTCTGCCGGTCTGGAACCAAAACGCACCATCGAGCCATACGGCGCCGACGGCCGTCACATGGGGGCTGCCGTCCTCGTTGACCGTCGCGAGCCACGTCGTGCGAGCGTTATGTGCTTCTGGAGCGGGCGCCGAACCCGCATCCAGTTTCTCGACGATCTTCGCCCAGTCGACTGGCGGCAGCCCGTCCGCCGCACCCAGATTTATGGTTTCCATGCCGCTGTCCTTTCCAAATTCCCAGCAACGCACACCTTCGGCTACCTCAGCGAACGGGGTGGATTCCACCCGAGAGGTGACGCCGACGCAGCGTACGGGATCACCCCTCGTCCACCACGGAGCCGTCACTCTGAACTGCGAAGGTTAGATGTCGAAGCAGGTCCCATTGCGGCGAGTCAGGCCACTCAGTACTGGCCCTTGATCACGAAGTACGAGCCTCGGATGGTCCCTGCCAGCTTCGATTTCTGGCGCGCGAACTTGAACGAGTCCAATTCTGCGGGGATGTCCATCCCTTCGGAGAGTTTGAATCCGACCGCCCGCTTCGGATTCTCTCCGTCGAGCGTGTACAGGACGTTGATCGAGAGCCCGCTCTCGTAGAACACGTAAGTCCAGCGGATGTTGTCGACCCGGAACGTCGTCGCTTCGAGCGGAGCCGATTCGATGACGATGTCACGTTCCTCCTTGAGGATGCGGTGCACAAGGCCGATGTCCTTCGTGGCCTTCGCCGCAGGCTCGACCGTGAACACGTGGTCGTACTTGTTCTTGAAGTAACGAGCCTCGTTCGCCCGCAGGCCGGCCAACGCGGTCGCCACGGGCGACGAATCCAGGCCGACAGTAGACACATTGACAAAATCAACCGTATAGCTCACGAGTAGTGAGTCTATGTGGCAACACATTCAACCGTTGGTTGCGATTGAGCGAAGCTTCGAGGCGTCCCTTAAGTGCTGACAGGTGGCACCCCGAACCGGCATCGTTCGGGGATGGAAACGAACCCCCCCGCCATGTACCTGATAATGGAAAGATGTGACTCACATGGCGAGGGGAGCCGACGATGAGCCCATCCTGGTTAGACCGATACATCGCTGCCTGGCTTCACCACCCCCAAGCTGGCGGCGAGATGGGCAGTGAAGTTCTGGCGGCGCTCCTCGCCTTCATGAGTGATGACGTTCGGTACGAAGACGTTCCAACGGGCGCCGTGTTCATTGGTCACGAAGGATCCGAGAGATGGGTGCGGGAGCCTTGCAGATGTCCGCTGACATGTCCTTTGAGGTCGTCCAACGCGTCGGGGGCGACGGTTCCTACGCATTTGAATCGATCTGTCGTGGGACGAACACGGGTGCAATCGGTCCACTTCCAGGGAGCGGTTCCCCCTTCTCGTTTCGGGGCGTATCTGTCGGGGAAGTCTCTCAAGGCGGGCTGGTCACCTCGCAACGAGACTATTGGGACCTCGCGGGACTCCTCGGCCAACTCAGCGTCGCTATCTGACTTGCCTGGCGCACGGAGCCGGTGAAGATCTGGGACAGGGCCGTGCTAACGCTGACCCTCTCTGCGGCGCCCACACGGGCACCGTATTTCCGTGTGAGAAGAGTCGGTCGTATCAGCTGGCTGCCCTGGAGGACGAAGCGCAACGGAGTACACAACGACTCGCAACCTCGCCGGATGTCCGCGTAATCCACAGAGCGTCCGGGTGCGGAGAAGTCGCCACCGGAATCGCCGTGGAAGCGTCGGCCACCTTGGGCCAGGGCCGTCCTCCACGTCCCGAGGCTACAACTACCTCGGCTGAGCCGTACCGAAGAGAAACCAACGGGTCGCCTTGATGTCAGCCATCCAACCGAGGTCGGTCAGTTGCCCAGCCAGTTCGTCCGGCTCGTACATCACCTTTACCACGTTGTACTCGCGGCCATCGTCGACTCGCCGCACGTGTCTGTCCGGCTCGTACTGGAGGACATAGGGATCCTTGAAGTCCCCCTCCCGGATGTGCGGATCACTGTGATTGTCGATGAGAAACACGCGGCCGCCCGGTGAGAGGCACGACCGCACCATTGACCAGAAGGCTGCACACCGTTGACGCGGGACGTGGGACAGCCAAAACGAGAAGAAGACCACGTCGTAGCTGCTCTCTGGCCCCCAGGCGAAGAGGTCGGCCACGACGTACTCGACATCAGCTCTCGCCGTTCGTCTCCGGTTGATGTCGAGCACCTCAGGCGAGGAGTCGACGACGGTCAGATGATCGGCGGATTGTGCAAGTCGCTCGGTCCACCACCCCGTACCACCCGCTAGCTCCAGGACGTTGCCAGACACCGAAAATGCTCGAAGCGCCTCCTCGACCTGATCGACCTGGCGATCCCATTCCGCTGCCATCTCGGGACCCTTGTCATAGGCGCCACTGCGCTGCCACCATTCGTCGTACATGGGTGCTCGTGCCCGGTAGTACGCCACCTGGTCCGCGACCAGCTCCTCGTCCTGCACGAGCCCAGTTTCGCAGTTCCTCGGGTTGCAGCAGCACCGCGCCGGTGATCCGGCCCGTGTCGTCGGTGCCGGAATGAGCTTTGGACAGGTCGAGGGGGACCAAGACGTTGCCGATCGGATGGCAGAACGGGATCTCCCGAAACCCCATCAGGCGTTTTTACCTAGCCGTGTGAAGCACCGTCACTCGGCGGGGGCGCTGGAAGAAGGGTCTCGGTTATGGATGGGCCGTGCGACAGAGTGATGGTCACGCTCAAGGGTTGGTCTGCGTCGGGCAATCGGGTCAAGAAGAAGTTGTTGGCTGAGACCGGAGCAACGACGCCGTCCATCTTCACGCTCGTCACGTCGTTCGCGACGAAACCCACCGCAAACGATTGAGTGGATGAACCACTGGTCCACTGAAACATCGCATGCTGGGCTTCAGTGCCGCGAGAATTTCCACACGACCCAAAGGCTTCGCCTGTCTCCTGAACCTGCTGGACAAAGAGACAGATCTCATCTGGATAAGTGGCCGCGTACACCTTGTCGATTCCAAAGCCAGGGTTTGATGCGAGGAGGCGGGTCGCCGCAGGCCTCTCCCCTCGCCACCCCAAGGTTTCAACCACTGGCCAATTCGAGGGTAGGGCGTCAGAAGGAGAGGCTGGCCGGTTGAACACGCTGAACTCTGATGCGAGGACCGAGGCTGCTACCGGCTGACCGCCGCTGACGTTTATTGCAACAAGCACACCACCAAGTGTCAAAACGGCGATCAAGCACAGAAGCAGAGGAACCAGAAGTCTCGCTCTTCCCCTGGGTCGGTAGTCCACGCGGAGCAGGCGCTCGGTCAGACCATCGGGGGCCTCGATGTGGTTGCCCACGTTGACGAACTCATTTCGTAGCTCATGTTCAAGATGTGGGCTCAGCATGAGGCCTCCTCCTCGTCACTGTTCGTCTGCGAACTGATTGGAATCACGTTTTCACCCCGTCCGAGCAGGTTTCGCATTTGGGCAACCCCGCGCGATGTCGCGCTTTTGACGGAACCGATCGGGCAACGGAGGATCTCGGCCACTTTTCGCTCTGAGAGGTCATCCCAATAACGCAAGATCAGGACGGCCCGCTGACGTGGTGGTAGCGCAGTGAGTGCCCACTGAAACTCGGCTTGATCATCGATACCGCTGAGTTGGCGAAGGGATCCCTGGTCGACGACTTGGGCCGCTTCGTCCGGGTTCCTCAACTCCTGGCCGCGGCGGTCTCGCGATGCAGCCCCATCGAGCGCCAGGTTGATGAGAACCCGACGGGCGTAGGCGAGCGGGTACTCCATTGAGCGGACTCGATTCCAGTGCCGCGCCACCCGGAGAAAGGTTTCTTGGAGAAGATCCTCCGTCTCAGCGACGTTGGCAGTCATGAGGTAACCGGATCGAAACAAGGCGTCGGCGGTCTCCGTGACAAAGGCCTCGAATTCCTGGCTGGACCTCTCTGCCGTCTTCCGCTTCACGAAGCCTCCGGAGGGGTCACGAGACGCTCTCACATATCTCAACGTCGCCGGAGGGCTCGAGGTTCCAGATGGTGACGCTGGATCGGCCTGTGGCGCGTAGATCGGACTGAGGTTCCTTCGTCCTCCGTGTGGCGACGGAGGTGACTTCTGAACGAGCCCGGAACACCTGGACTGAGGCGGTTCGGAGACGTCGGTCCACTACTGAAATGCCCTCCAACTCGCCCTGGTCGAGGATTTCACGATGGCTACCAGGGCCGAACCTGGCCAGGCGAGGCTCATCTCGAGTCGGCGCATTTCCAGACTGCTATCGCCGAGTTGCCGAAGTGGCTTACCGCCGTGCCCGAGATTGTCCGCTGCGAAGGGTTCCCCATACCATGCCGGGAGTGGGTCGCCTGGACCTCCGTCCTACTCGCCTCGTCGCATTTGCGACTGCGCAATGTCGCTGAGCCGTGATTGCGCGATGAGCCACTCGCTCGATCGCTTTTCTCGACCTTCTTGCAGCACGTGGCGCATTCCTGTAGGGCTGTCCGTACGCGCCCCACATCGTCTGCAGACTGGTATTCGGCCGTTCGTTTCGGGCGCATGGTGTTCGTCGAGTTGAGCGGCAAGGTGCAACGACTCAGAAGAGGTCATGGTCCTCCTTGGGGGCCCATCCGTCGGATCGCAGGGTCTGAACGGTCTCCACGGCCCGCGGACGAGCATGCTTGTCCCGCATCCACCCTACGCCCATGGGGGGGTCTGAGTTCGCTCGGACTCATCGGGCCGGGCCAGCGCCGCCACCCGGGCACAGATGTGGACAGCGATGCCCCCTGTAAGCACCCTCTCTCCCTGGGGGGGCACCACCAGCGCTTGGCACCGGACGAATCCCCCTGCCGTCACGTGGCCGGAGGCGTACCTGCGCCGTGCTCGAGAAGCTGCTTCATCAGGCGGAGTTCCTTCGTGATCTGCTCGAGGCTCCCCGCCGCGGCCGCAGCAGCCGCGTCCTCCGGGAGCTCGTCGGGAAGCGTGACCCACAGGGTCAGGACGGCTTCACAGCCGCCGGCCGCGCCGGGTCGCACGATGAACTCCTCATAGGCGTCGCTACCCCCGGCCATCCCCGCCGCGACCAGCGTGGGTTTCACGGCGTCGACCGTCCACAGCTCGACGCGGTGAATCAGACCAGGCCGGCGCGGATCCGCGAGGTTGAAGGTGTAGCGGGCGCCGGGACCGCAGACGCCGCCGACCCCCCCGGCCGCACCGTCGCGCACCCGCTCGAGTTCGGACACGTCCGGGTTGTACGCGGGGAGGTTGGCGAAGTCGAGGCGGTAGTCCCAGACCGTCTCCGCCGGGACTTCGAAGAGTTCCGACGCCACGGCGGTCGGCGCATCGGGAGGACCGCTGGGCACGCCCAAGTGTGCGCCCGAGGTCGTCGTGTAAGCAAGTGCCCTCATCGGGGTGGCCTGCACGCGCGACGTGAAGGTCATCGGCCTGCACCTCGTGCCGTCGGCGCAAACCGACCACGACGCGTTGCGTATCTCGGATCTCGAACCGGCCCGGAGCGCGCCGAGCTGTGTCAACCGCCTCCGCCGACACGCTCGAGTCCGGAGACCTCGTAATCCCTAATCCGACTGATCTGACCGTCCGACGATGGACGGCGTCGAATCTGGCGGCCCGACGATCTGCGCCGCCTCCCGGGCTCGCTGCAGGGACAGGGCGGTGGGGTCGGCCCCGTCGTCGCAAAGGACGCCGGCGGCGTGTTCGACGAAGATGCCGACCACCATGGCGCACAAGAGGCGCGCCACGGCCGGGGCGCCCGACCGTTCGTCCAGTTCGGGTCGGTGCGCGCGGACCCAGTCCTCGATCATGGTCTGGAACGAACCGAAGAGGTCGAGCCCAATGGCCCGGGCGGTCGACTCGTCCCGCATGGATTCGCCCACCATGAGCCGGACAAAATCCTGGACCTCGAAGATGGAGACGAGGATGTCGGCCAAGAGCTGCTCCAGACTCGAGGTGTCCGGCCGCCGCCCTTCGCCCCGGCCGATACCGCGCCGGTCAGAGTCCCCATCGAGCGGTGGTGCCTGGATCGGGAGGAAACCCTGTTCGACGAGGACCGCCTCGAGAAGGTCGCGCTTGGACGGGAAGTAGTGGTACAGCGACGCCACGTTGAGGCCGGCCGCCGAGGCGAGGTCGCGCATGCTGGTGCCGTCGACGCCCCGCTGCGCCATGAGCGTCAGCGCGATCTGCAGAATCCGCCGCCGCGTGGGCGATCCTTCGCCCTGGGCCCGCACCGCGTCCGGATCGGGGGGACGCGCACCGGGCTTGGCGTGGTCGATCGTCATTGCTCGATCCCATTTCTCCGCCGTTCGATCCGGGAATCCCAGGTCCTGCCTCGACGCTGCTCCTGGCCGTTCCCCACCGCCCGCTGCTCGCGGAGCCCTCGACGCCCCAACGCTCGTTTGCGTACTATGACACCGGTGTCAGATACCGATCCGGTGCGACACCCCAAATCTAGGGGGTGAGTGGTCGACATGCCAGGGCTCGATTCGGCAGCGGACAGCACCCAGGTATCTTTCGACCCCTTCGAGCTGAAGGACGTGGTCGGAGGGAGCATCCGCGACCCCTACCCCACGCTGCACGAGTTGCGGCGTCAGTCGCCGGTGCACACTGGTCCCATCAACATCGGCGAGGGCGCCGAGATCGCCGATCCCACCAAGCCGCCCCCGGTCACCGTGTTCGGCTTCGACGAAGTCGTGCAGGTCCTGCGTGACAACGACACATACTCGTCGGCCGTCTACGCCGACGTGACAGAGGTGGTGATGGGCCGGACCATCCTGCAGATGGACGAACCCGAGCATCGGATCATCCGAGCCCTCGTGGCACCGAGCTTTCGCTCCAAGATGCTGGAGCGCTGGGAAGAACAGCTCGTCGCCGTCGTCGTGAACGAGCTGATCGACTCGTTCATCGAGAGTGGCCGGTCTGATCTGGTGCGGACGGTCACCTTCAACTACCCGGCACAGGTGATCGCCCGCATCCTCGGGCTGCCGCGCTCGGATTACCCGAGTTTCCAACGTTGGGCGTTCGAGCTCACCAGCGTCGCCGCCAACTGGGAGCGAGGCCTGGCTGCGTCGGCCGCGCTGCGCGACTACTTCGCCGACGTCATGGCAGAGCGGCGGGCCAGCCCGGGCGACGACCTCATCAGCGACCTCGTCCGGGCGGAGGTCGAGGGGGAGCGGCTGAGCGACGAGGAGATCTTCTCGTTTCTTCGCCTGCTCTTGCCGGCCGGGGTGGAGACCACGTACCGGGCTTCGGGCAGCCTGCTGTTCGCCCTCCTCGATGACCGATCCCAGTTCGACGCGCTCTACGGGGACCGCTCGTTGTACGCCCAGGCCTTCGAGGAGGTGCTGCGCTGGGAGCCACCGGTGACGGTGATCCTGCGGCGAGCGGCTCGCGACACCGAGCTGGCCGGGGTGAAGATCGACGAGGGGGCCGACATCGCGCTCATGATCGGCGCGGCCAACCGGGACGAGCGCAAGTACAAGGACCCCGACCGCTTCGACCTGTTTCGCGAACAGCGCCAACACGTCGGATTCGGCTTCGGCGTCCACGTCTGCCTGGGCATGCACCTCGCCCGCATGGAGTCGCGCGTGGCCATCAACACACTCTTCGACCGCCTCGGCCCCTTCACGCTGGACCTCGATGCGGAGCCGCCGCACATCGAGGGCATGGCCTTCCGCTCCCCCCTCTCCCTGCCCGTGGTGTTCGCCGCCGGCGGGTAGGTTCTCGCCCATGGGCGGAAGAGCCAGCCCGTTGCGCGACGCAGCGGCCATCGTCGGCATCGGGCAGACCGAGTTGGGGGCCCGTTCGTGGCTCGTCACCTCGGGGGAGGGCGTGCCCACGCGTGCGCCGGTCCTGCGGGCGGCGTGACGATGGGCGAGCCGCTCGAGGTGAAGATCGACTGGGACCGCTGCATGGGGTCCGGCAATTGTGTCTTTTGGGCGCCGGAAACCTTCGACTTGAGTGACGACGGCCACGCGGTCGTCGTCGACCCGGCGGCCACCGACGAGGAGCGGCTGAAGATCGCGGCGCAGGGGTGCCCCGTGGGCGCCATCACGCTGTGGCGCAACGGCACCGAGGTGCCGCAGGAGGAGGGTGGCTAGTGCCGATCGCCGTCACCGAGGACCACGAGTCACTGCGTCTCACCGTGCAGCGGTGGACCCAGACCCACTGCCCGCCGGACGTGCCCCGGGCCGCGGCAGAGACGGCTTCAGCCGAGCTGCCGGCGGTGTGGGAGAAGCTGGCCGCCCAGGGGTGGCTCGGGCTCCACCTGCCCGAGGTCCACGGCGGTCAGGGATTCACCCTCGCCGAGCTGGCCGTGGTGCTCGAGGAGCTGGGCCACGCGCTCATGCCAGGTCCCCTTCTCCCGACGGTGTTCGCGTCCAGCGTGATCGCTGCCTATGCGGACGAGTCGCTCCGTGCCGAGTTGTTGCCGGGACTGGCCGACGGCACGATCACCGCCGCCGCCGCGCTGTACGGCGGCGAGGTGCGGGGGGAGCAAGCCAACGACGTGGCCGTGCGCCTCACCGGCACGGCGCGCCCGCTGCTCGGCCAGCCGACGGCGCGATTGGTGCTGGTGCCCGTCGCGGTGGGGGGAGGCGCCCCGTCGTGGTGCCTGATCGATCGCGAGCTCGCCGGTGACACCGTCGTGGTCGAACCGCTGCCGGCCCTGGACGGCACGCGCCACCTCGGGCACCTGGACCTCGGCCACGGGATCACCGTCGACGCGTCGCATCTCTTCGCGCTGCCCGCCGGCGAGGTGCGCGGGCTCTTCCTCGCCCTGGCGGCGGCCGAGTGCGCGGGGACGGCGCGCTGGTGCCTCGAGACGGCCTCGGAGTACGCCAAGATCCGGGTCCAGTTCGGCCGGCCCATCGGTCAGTTCCAAGCGGTGAAGCATGCGTTGGCGGACATGCTGGTGATGGTGGAGCAGTGCGCGGCAGTGGCCTGGGACGCTGCCGCGGCGTGGAGCGAAGAGCGCCCGGAGGACCGCGGGCGGGACCTGAGCGCACACATCGCAGGTGCGATCGGGCTCGAGGCGGCCACCCATTGCGCCAAGCAGTGCATCCAGATCCTCGGCGGCATCGGGTTCACCTGGGAACACGACGCACATCTCTATCTCAAACGCGCTACGGCCAACCTGCAGCTGGCCGCCGCCGGTGACGTTGGCGCGCTCGAGCACGAAGTCGCCGTGCTCGCCGCCTCCGGCGCCCGCCGCAACCTCGCGACCGACCTCCCTCCGGAGGCCGAGTCGGTGCGCGACGACATCCGCGCCGTCGTGGCACAGGTCGGCGCCGCCCCTGAGTCGGACCGGCGCGCTGCCCTGGCCGAGGCGGGGCTGATCATGCCCCACTGGCCTCCGCCGTGGGGACGGGGCGCCTCGTCGCTCGAGCAACTCGTCATCGACGAAGAGTTGTCCGCCGCCGCCATCGTCCGGCCGCATCTCGCGGTGGGGGCGTGGGCGCTGCCGACCCTCATCGCCTATGGGACCGAGGCGCAGCAGCAGCGTTGGGTCCGGCCCACGCTGCTGGGACAGCTCAGTTGGTGCCAGCTCTTCAGCGAACCCGGCGCGGGGTCGGACCTCGCCGCGCTGAGCACCAGAGCTGAACGCGTGGAAAGCGGCTGGGTTCTCAACGGGCAGAAGGTGTGGACGTCGCTGGCCCAGACGGCCGACTTCGGCATCTGCCTGGCGCGCACGAACCCCGATGCGCCCAAGCATGCCGGCATCACGTACTGCATCGTGGACATGCGCGCCGAGGGCATCGACATCAGACCGCTGCGTGAGCTCACCGGCGCCGCCATGTTCAACGAGGTCTTCTTCAACGACGTCTTCGTCCCCGACGACGCGGTCGTGGGCGCCCCGGGTGACGGCTGGCGGATCGCGCGGACGACCCTGGCCAACGAGCGCGTGTCCATGTCGTCCGGTGCGTCGTTCGGCAACGGCGTGGAGTCGCTGATCCGGACCGTTGCCCGGCGTGCGGAGCGAGGACGGCCAGGCCCACCGACCTTGGAGGCGCGGCTGGGCCACCTCATCGCCGAGGCGCAGTCGGTGGCGCTCCTCGGCCACCGCGCCACCCTGCGCACCCTCTCCGGGGTCGATCCGGGCAGCGGGTCGAGCGTCCGCAAGCTGCTCGGCGTCGAGCACGAACAGCGGGTGCAGGAGATGGGGATGGCCCTCTACGGTGCGGACGGCGCGGTGCTCGACGGCAAGGCGCAACGTTGGGAGGAGGGCTTCCTCTCGACCCGGTGCCTCACCATCGCCGGCGGCACGAGCGAGGTCCAGCGCAACGTCGTTGCTGAGCGCATCCTCGGTCAGCCCCGTGACCCCGAGCCCGGCGCCTGACACAGGCCGCGCCGGTACGATTGCCCCGCATGGTGTGCACCGTCATCGCGCGTCAGCCCGGCGGCGTTCCAGGAGGACGACGACGGTGACTCGCCCGGAAATTGACGCTCATGTCATAGTTGGGCATGCGTCTGGCGCCTGACGACGCCGTCGTCCGTTTCCGCCGGGAGTTCGAGGCGTGGCTGGACCAGCACCTGCCGTCCAAGGACCAGGTGGAGGCGGAACCGCGCCGGAACTCGTCCCACCTTCCGGGCTGGGCCCGGACGTTCCAGCGCCAGATGTTCGAGGCCGGTTATCTCGTGCCCGGCTGGCCCCCGGAGCTCGGCGGCCGTAACGCCACACCCGAGGAGCAGATGGTCTACTTCGAGGTGATCACCGAGCGCATGGTGCCGCGCTCGTCCAATCCACAGGGGCTCTCCATCTGCGCCGCCTCCATCGTCGAATTCGGGACCGAGCAGCAGAAGGAGCGCTTCGTCCTCCCGACGTTGAAGGGCGAGATCGCCTGGTGCGTTGGCATGAGCGAGCCAAATGCCGGTAGCGACCTGGCCTCGCTGAGCACCAAGGCCGAGAAGCGCGACGGCCACTTCGTGGTCAACGGACAGAAGGTGTGGACCTCGGGCGCCCACGAGGCCGACTACTGCCTGTGCTACGTGCGCACGGACCCCGAGGCGCCGAAGCACCGCGGGATCAGCGTCCTCATCATCGACATGCGGTCACCCGGCATCACCACCCGTCCCTTGCCGGAGCTGACCGACCCGCACCACATCGATTTCAACGAAGTGTTCTTCAACGACGTGGAAGTGCCCGAGGAGAACCTGCTCGGCGCACTCAACAACGGCTGGACGGTCAGTCAGGGGTCACTCCGTCACGAGCGGGGGATGCTCTGGATCATGAACGTCTCCCGTTTGGAGCGCGTTCTCAAGGGCCTGCTCCGGGTCGCCCGGCGACCCGCTCCCCACGGCGGAAAGCTCGGCGACGATCCCCGGCTGGCCGAGGCCATCGGCCGTCTTGCCACTGACGTGGCCGCCATGCGCTGCCTCGGCTACCGAGGGTTCGCCAAGGCAACGCGGGGCGAGATGCCACCCGAGCACATGGTGCTCAAGCTGTTCGGCAGCGAGACCGAGCAGTGGGCCAATCGGGTGGCCGCCGAGGCGCTGGGGCTCGAGGGCCTCGACCTCGACGGGCCCGGGCTGAACCGGTTGACCGAGTGGGACCTGACGCATCTCGGGCCCGACACGGTGGAGTTGAGTGCCATGAACGCGTTCTACGACGGCACCTGGGCCGTGCAGTACCTGCGTTCGTTCTCCAACACCATCGCCGGCGGCACGTCGGAGATCCAGCGCAACATCGTGGCCGAGCGGGTGCTCGGCCTGCCCCGAGGATGAGGTTCGGCAGACGGTTCAGCCCCGAGGGCGCCACTGCTCGGATGTCACCGCACGCACAATCCTCCTGAGCGCCTTTGCACAACGGACGCACAACACGGTTTGTCACAACACACGAACAACCGGTGCAGACGCTGGGCCTTTGTGGCCTCCTGCCAGCACAAGCGCGCTGCGTATAGTCAAAAGGTCCCATTCAAATCGTGGCGTTGCTTCCCCATACTGACCCTCCGGAAGAGGAGTCAAGAGGGGGAAAGACAACGTGCATCACCATGCCCGTCGTCGTATCGCGACGCTTCTGTTGCCGGTCGTCGTCATGATCATGGGTTCCATCGCGGCCGGTCTGACGAGCACGTCGGCCTCGGCGACCGGGATCCTGCCTCCGGCCAACCCGCCCGGCAACATCGCGCCGGACAACGGTGACTGGCTGACTTCGATCAACGATGCGCGCGCCCAGGAAGGCGTCGGCAGCATGAACCTCTCCGAGGCTGCACTGGCGAACCAGCCGGTTCCCGAGCAGGTGTTCACGGTGGTGAACGACGAGCGCGTCGACCGCGGCCTGCCGCCGATCGACTACATGACCGCACAGCTCGATGCCTACGCCCAGGGAGGCGCGAACGCAGGGTCGGACCCCACCTTCCCATCCTCGGTGACGGGGGGCGCCCCGATCACCTTCGGAGGTTCCATCTGGGCCGGCGGCCTGACCTCGGTGCTCGAGGCCGACTACTACTGGATGTATGACGACGGCTGGAGTGGCTCGTCGACGACCAACTCGGCCTGCAGTCTCACGACCTTGTCGGAGTGCTGGGGCCACCGCGACATCATCCTGCACCAGTTCGCCAACTGCCCCAACGGCCCGCCGATCCTGTCCATGGGCGCCGCGTTCGCGCCCTCTGGGTACCCCGGCGGTTCCATCGCCGCCATCGTGGTCAGTTCGTGTGCACCGCCCACCGACGCGACGCTGTCCTGGGGCCAGGTGTCAGGGGCGATCCAATCGGCGTCGAGAACGGTCGACATCGCGCCGATGAGCAATGGCACAGGGTATTGGGAAGTCGAGGCCGACGGCACGGTCGCCGCCTTCGGCTCGGCGCAGAACTACGGGTCGCTCAGCGGCGCGCTCAACTCACCCATCGTGGCGATGGCGTCCACACCCGACGGCGGCGGCTATTGGCTGGTCGGCTCCGACGGCGGGATCTTCAACTTCGGCGACGCCGCGTTCTACGGGTCGACGGGCTCGCTGCGGCTCAACGAGCCGATCGTCGGCATGGCCGCCACCCCCGACGGCAAGGGCTACTGGACCGTCGCCTCCGACGGCGGCATCTTCAGCTTCGGCGACGCGGCGTTCTACGGCTCCATGGGAGGCAGATCACTCAACAAGCCCGTCGTGGGTATCGGGGCCGACCCGGCGACGGGTGGCTACTGGGAAGTCGCGTCGGACGGCGGCATCTTCAGCTTCAACGCACCCTTCCTCGGGAGCACCGGAAGCATCCGTCTCAACAAGCCGATCGTCGGGATGGAGGCGTCGCCCAACGGGCGGGGCTATCGCTTCGTGGCCTCTGACGGCGGCATCTTCACGTTCGGAGGGGCCCCCTTCGAGGGCTCCACCGGCAGCTTGATCCTGGCCGCACCAGTCGTGGGTATGGCGCCCGACAACGCCACCAACGGCTACTGGATGGCGGCCGCGGACGGCGGGATCTTCACCTTCGGTGGCGCCTCCTACATGGGGCGCCTGGTCAGCACACTGGGGTAGCGCCCGACCCGATCCGCCACGGTGAGGTGACCCTGCTGACCCTGCTCCCGCCGTACTCACCACGGTCCCGTCCCGAAACCGTCGCCCCCGTAGGGGACGTCGCTCAGACCACGCCTCGCGCGCGTCAGGTCGGCCAGCTCGTCGTCGGTCAGCCCCACCAGGTCGCACCACACCTCGCGGTTGTGCTCACCCAACCGAGGGGCGCCGACGGGAACGGGGGTCGGGTTGTTCGTCAGGCGGGGGAACGGTGCCTGCTGGCGCACGGGCCCGATGACCGGATCGTCAACCGAGACGAGGTCCCCCCGGGCACGCATGTGCGGGTCGGCGAAGATGTCCGCGGCGCTGTAGGCGGTGCCGACCGGCACGTCGTGTTCGACGCAACGCGTCGTGATTTCCTCGGCGGTCATTCCCGAGGTCCACTCGCCCACGATCCCGTTGATCTCGTCCCCCCGCGCCGCGCGCTCGGCCAGCGTCGCGAAGCGCTGGTCGTGGGCGAGCTCGGGGCGGCCCATGGCGGCGCACAGCCGCGAGAAGTTGGCGTCGGAACCGGCGACGATGCAGACGAAGAACCCGTCGGACGTCGGGTAGTTGTCGAGGGGGGCCGAGTGCGAGAGGCGGTTGCCCTCACGTTGGCGCACGATGCCCAGCCGGTCGTACCCGGCCAGCGTCCATTCGAGGATGCGCAGGATGGACCCGTACAACGGTGCGTCGATGACCTCGCCGTTTCCCCTCCTGCCGCCACGCTCCTCCCGGGCCGTGTCGCGTCCGTAGAGCGAAGCCACGGCGGCGAACGCGGCGAACGCACCGGTGAGGTAGTCCGAGACGGTTACGCCAGGCCGTACCGGTGGCCTGTCCGGCTCGCCCGTGAGGTGCAACAGCCCCCCGAAGGCGATGCCGAGTCGGTCGAGACCGGGACGGGGGGCGTAAGGCCCGCTCTGGCCGAAGACGCTGATGCGCACGTAGACGAGATCGTCGGGCAGGTCGGCCGGTCCGAGGCCCCAGCGTTCCATGGTGCCGGGCCGGAAGTTCTCGCAGAGGACGTCGGACGTCGCCACCAGTCGCGTGAAGAGGTCCTTCCCCTCCGGCTGCCGCAGGTCGCAGGTGACGCCCCGCCGCCCGCGGCCCTCGATCGCCCACGACAGCGAGTAACCCGGTCCGTCGTCGACGGGCACGAACGGGCCCATGCTGCGCATGAAGTCACCCTGGCCGGGAAGTTCGACCTTGATCACATCGGCCCCGAGCTCCCCCAGCAGTCCGGCGCAGAAGGGCGCGGAGATGCGCGTGCCGACGTCGATGACCCGGATGCCCGCGAGAGGCCCGCGCGCCTGGTCGTTCATGCGTCCGAGTCCGGGTGGCCCTTGTCCCGTTCGGCCAAGACCTCCCGCATCGACCCCTTCGCTTTTCGTGCCGCGAGAGCATCGAGCGCAGTGGCCGAGTTGTGCACCCAGTGATGCGCCATGAAGTGGTACTTGAGCGCGTCGCGCTTTCCCATCAAGGTCGCGGTGTGGTTGAGGGTGTCCTTGACCGTTTGGGCGGTCACGGCCGGGACGAGGGCGATGCGGTCGGCGAGCTCGCGCGTCTTGGCCGCCAGCTCGGCCCGGGGGACGACGCGGTTCACGAGCCCGAGGCGCCACGCCTCCTGGGCGTCGATGGTTTCGCCGGTGAGCAGGAATTCCTTGGCCTTGCGGATCCCGAGCTCCCATGGTTCGACGAGAAGCTCCACGCCGGCGCCGGTCAGGCGGAGCACCGGGTTGGAGAAGACGGCGTCGTCGGCGGCGACGATGAGGTCGCACATGGCGGCCAGCATCAGGCCGGCGGCGACGCAGCTGCCCTGGACGGCGGCGATCGTCGGCTTGCGGAAGTCGTGGATGCGCAGGCAGCGGTCGTAGTACATCGTCTTTTCGTGCTGGAACTTGCCCTCGGGTGTCTCGCGCAGTGCCACCCAGGGGTCGGCCCCCTCCCCGCCGACCAGCGCCTTCAGATCGTGACCCGAAGAGAAATGCTTGCCGGCGCCGGCCAGGATGACGACCCGCACCGCGTCGTCGGCGTCGGCCCGGTCGAACGCGGCGTCGATCTCGTCGATGAGCGTCGAATTCTGGGCGTTGGCCACCTCCGGCCGATTCATGGTGATGGTGGCCACCGCGCCGTCGGTCACGTAGCGGACCGTCTCGAAATCCTCTGCCATGTTGCCCATCCTCCCTGAGTCGCCCATCCTCTCGCGCCGGCCGCGCCGCGTTGTCGCCGTCCGGGGACGGTCAGCCCCTCGGGAGCCCGAGTACCCGCTCACCCACGAGGGTCCGCTGGATCTCGTTGGTGCCGGCGAAGATGGAGGACGCCTGGTAATACAGCCACGAACGCTGCCACGCGCCGTCGGCCGGGTTTCCCGGGGCCCCCTCCCAGAGGGGCGAGGCCGTTCCCAGCACGTCGAGCGCGGTCTGGTGGAGCCGCTTGGACATCTCGCTCCAATAGAGCTTGAGGGCGGAACCCTCGGGCCCGGGAGCCTCGCCCTTGGACAAACGGGTCAGCGAACGCCAGTTGTGCAGCTGGAAGAGGCGGACCTCGGTGGCTGCCTGCGCCAGTTGCTGGCGCAGGCGCCAGTCGCCGAAGCTGCCGTTTTCCCGGGCCAGGCGAAGCAGTTCCTCGATGAGCTGGGTGTGGATCACGAGCTGGCGGGGGTTGATCCCACGCTCGTGGGCCAGGGTTGCGCCGGCGACGGTCCAGCCCTCGCCTTCGGCGCCGACTCGTCGCTCGGCCGGCACGAAGACGTCGTCGAGCTCGACCTCGTTGAACTCGGCCTCCCCGGTCGACTGCACCAGCGGGTGGACATGGACGCCCTCGGAGTGGAGGTCGACGATGAGCGCGGTGATGCCTTGCTGGCGCTTGGGCGCCGCCGGGTCGGTGCGGGTGAGGCAGAGGCCCCAGTCGGCGAACTGGGCGTACGACGTCCAGACCTTGCGCCCGCTGACCCGGTACCCGCCCTCGGCCGGGACGGCGCGTGTGGTCAGCGAGGCCAGGTCGCTCCCCGCATCGGGCTCGCTGAAGAGCTGGCACCAGAGCTCGGCCGCCGACAGGATCCGAGGAAGGAAGCGCTCCTTCTGCTCGTCACTGCCGTAGGCCAACAGGGTGGGCCCGACCAGGTTGATGCCGATGCGACCGACGAGTTCGGGCGCCCGTGCCCGCGCCAACTCTTCAATCACGACGTAGTTCTCGAGAGCCCCGAGGCCGCGCCCGCCATACTCCTCCGGCCAGGTGATGCCGACCCAGCGGTCCGCGGCCAGGTCGGCCTGCCATTGCCGCCCGAACGCCACGACCTCGGCGAGGTCGTCGAAGCGTGGCGGCAGCCCGACCCCGTAGGGCCACGGGAGGTGCTCCATGAGCCAGGCGCGGAAGGCCGCGCGCAGCGACTCCTGTTCGGCCGTGGGATGAAGATCCATCGGCCGCAGCTTGGCACAGCGGCCGCGATCGATGAGAACCGTGGCAGGTGGACCGTAGACTGCGCCGCCGTGGACTTCGACCTCTCGACGGATCAGCTGGCGTTGCGCGGGGCGGCGGCCACGCTGCTCGATGACATGGCCGGGCACGACGCGCTGCGGGCGCGGGTCGGGACAGGGGCGGTCGTGGGCACGCTGCCCGGAGCGGGGGAGCAGCAGCGCGACGTTGGGAGCGCCCGGCCGGACGTGCCGCACGGCTATGACGCCGCGGCATGGTCGGCGATGGCGGACCAGGGATGGCTGGCCATCGAGGTGCCCGAAGAGGAGGGCGGCTTGGGACTCGGCACGGTGGAGGTGGCCGTGCTGTGCGAGGAGATCGGCCGCCGTCTGGTGGCGGCCCCGTTCCTGCCTTCGGTGCTGGCGCTCGGCGCCCTGAGCGGGACCGAGGCGAGAGCCGACAGCGGCACCGCGGGCTGGCGAGAGGCACTCGGTCAGGGCGGGGCCGTCGGCTGTGTCGCCCTCGCGCCGGCTGCGGGCGGCGTGACCGCCGCGCCCGGGTCGGGGGGGAAGGTGCTCCTGAGCGGCGAGACGCCGCCCACCGCCTTCGCCCCCTCGGCGGACGTGGCCGTGGTCGTGGCGGACGACGACGTCTACGGCGTCGACCTCCGCAGGGAGGGACGGCCGCCGCCGATGGCCGCCATGGACCGCACGCGCGAGCTGGGCATCCTCGCGTTCGACCGGACCCCCGCGCTGCACCTGGGCGGCGCCGACAGCGCCGAGCTCCTGCTGGACCGGGCCGCCACCCTCGCGGGCGCGGAGATGCTCGGCGCGGCCGATCGCGTGCTGTCGATGACCGTGGACTATGCGAAGGAGCGCGTGCAATTCGGCAAGCCCATCGGCTCGTTCCAAGCCGTCAAGCACATGCTGGCCGACGCGTTGGTCGACGTCGAGGGGATGCGTTCGACGGTGTACTACGCCGCATGGTGCGCCGCCGCCGGCGATCCGGACCGCTCACTGGCGGCCAGCATGGCCAAGGCGTGGTGCTCGGACGCGTCGCGTCGCGTCATGGCCGCCGGACTCCAGGTGCACGGCGGAATCGGCTTCACCTGGGAGCACGACATGCACCTCTACGTCAAACGGGCCCAACTCGACCAGGTGAGCTATGGCGACGCCGCGTTCCACCGCGACCGCATCGCGGCGATCCTGAGAGAGCGGCTCGACTCGGGCCAGGCCCTCTGGTGACGTCGGTCCCGCGACCGACGCTCTGAACCGGCGGTTCAGGTTGCGGCGGCCCGGCGGCGCAACTCGGCGCGGTCGGCCTTGCCCGAACCCAGCAGCGGCAGCTGGTCGAGCCGTTGGACCCGCTCGGGCGTCTTGAACACCGCCATGCCGCGGGCGGAAAACCAGCGCCGGCACTCTTCGAGGTCGAACGGGGCGGTGGACTCGACGAAGGCGGCGACCCGTTCGCCCATGACGGGGTCCGGGTATCCGACGGCCACGGCGTGACGGACCATCGGGTGCGCCTCGAGGGCCGCTTCCACCTCGGAGGCCGAGATGTTCTCGCCGCCCCGAATGATCACGTCCTTGAGCCTGCCGACGATGCGGACCCAGCCGTCGGCGTCGACGGTGGCCAGGTCTTCGGTGCGGAACCATCCACCCCGGGCGATGACGGCCGCGGTCTGGCCCCCGTCGGCGTAACCCGCGAACAGCTCGGGCCCGCGGACCCAGAGCTCGCCGGCCATGCCGTTCCGCAGTGACGCGCCGGTCGCCGGGTCGGACACGCGGAGCTCGACCTCACCCACGGCGCGCCCGTCGGTGTCGCGGGCCTTCTCGAAGGGATCGTCGTCGGTGCTGGTGGTCACGGTCGGCGCCTCGGTGGAGCCGTAGGTGCGCTTCACCCGGCAGTCGAAGGTGCGCGCGGTGTCCTCCACGAAGGACGGCGTGACGGATGCGCCACCGCTCGAGACGAGCCGGACCGACGACACGTCGACGGCCAAGCCCTCCGCCAGCACGCGTCCCATGGCGATGAAGAAGGTGGGCGGCCCGGCGAGGAACGAGATCCGCTCGCGTGCCACCAGGGCCAGGGCCCGCTCGGGATCGAAGCGGCGAAGGGGGACCGAGCGCATTCCGGCGACACCAGGCACCAGCACGCCATTGAGCAGACCCGAGATGTGGGCCATCGGCGCCGGCATGAGTACCGCATCCGACGAGCCAAGCCCGTGGACGCGCGCCATCAGCGTCGCCTTCCAGCTCAGGCCGCGCTGCGTGTGCAGCACCGCCTTGGGTATCCCCGTCGAGCCAGAGGTGAACAGGACCAGGGCCACGTCGGAAGGCCGGCCGGGGCAGGTCCCGGCGGCGACGGGTGCACCGCCCACGGCGTGGACCAGGGCGGCGGGGTCGGAGATCGTGTCCGGTGCGAGCTCGAGGACGAGTGCAGGGTCGATCTGCCCGAGGGCCCCCTCGACGTCGGCCGCGCCGAAGGAATGCAGGACCGGCGCGGCCACCGCTCCGACGCGCCAGCACGCACGGGGCAGGACGGCGGCGGCGAGACTGTTCGGGACCTGCCAGGCCACCGCGTCCCCTCTCGCGACGCCGCGTTCTCTCAGCCCGCCCGCGACGGCCGCCACGAGCGCGGCCGCTTGGGCGGCGGAGAGCCTGGTGTCTCCGTCGACGATCTCGCCGCCACGGGCGGCAATGAGCGCGTCGAGCGTCGGCACGTCCCAGGGGCCGCCGGGCCGGCGATACTTCCGGGCGAGACTCGGCACCCAGGTCGATCGGAGGCGGTCGGTCACGGCAGGGCACCATACCCGGGCGCCACTAACGTGACGGCGATGTCAGGCTCGTCGGGGGGAGCGCGGTGGACCTCTCGCTGAGGCAGGAGGACGAGGAGTTCGCCGCCGCGTTCCGGGGTTGGCTGGCCGCCCACGAGCAGCGGCCGCCTGCCTTTGTCGACCTGGCCGAGGAGGTCGCCTGGGGGCGGTCCTGGCAGGCCACCTTGGCGGCCGACCGCTGGGTGGGTGTCCACTGGCCCGACGCCTACGGGGGGCGAAGTGCCACACCCGTCCAAGTCGCGCTGTACCAGAGCGAGTACGCCCGCTCGCAGGCTCCCCAGCCGGTGAACCGGGTCGGGATCAACTTGGTCGGCCCGACTCTGCTCGCGCACGGCACCGAGGAGCAGCGCCTGCGCTATCTGCCCCCGATCCTCTCCGCCGCGGAGCTCTGGTGCCAGCTCTTCAGCGAGCCCGACGCGGGGAGTGACCTGGCCTCGCTCTCGACGCGTGCCGTGCCGACCGACGGGGGCTACCTCTTGACCGGTCGCAAGGTCTGGACCTCCTACGCCCAGTTCGCCTCGTGGGGCCTGTGCCTGGCGCGCACCGATCCGGACGAACCGCGCCCCCAGCAGGGCATCACCGCGCTCATCGTCGACATGTCGGATCCCGGCGTCGACGTCCGCCCGCTGGTGCAGATGACGGGTGACGCCGAGTTCAACGAGGTTTTCCTCACCGACGTCTTCGTCCCCGTGGACCAGGTGGTGGGCACGGAGGGCCAGGGCTGGACCGTGGCCGGTTCGACGCTGGCCCACGAACGTGGGACGAACTTCCCCTTCAAGGAGCAGGTCGTCCACGAGACCTATCTAGCTCGGCTCTATGAGGAGGCTCGACGGAACGGCGCCCTCGACGACCCCGTGGTCGCCGACGCGCTGGCCCAGGCTGCCATCGACCTCGGCGTGCTCCGACTCCACAACCTGCGCACGTTGACCCGCCTCGGTCGGGGCGAGGAACCGGGTCCGGAGTCGAGCTTGATCAAGCTGACCTGGACGGCCATGACGCAAGACCTGTCCGACGCCGCGCTCATGGTGGCCGGGCGCGACCCGTCATCCGCTGAGGCCGGGCCATGGGCGCGCCAGTGGCTGTGGAGCAAGGCGGCCGGGATCGCCGGGGGGACGTCCCAGGTGCAACGCGAGATCATCGCGGGGAGGATCTTGGGCCTGCCTCGCTGAACGGCGCACTGATGTCGCGCGGGCTCAGTGCCGTGTTCGCCGCGGAGCCGAGCGACTGCGATGTCGGACGAAGCGGACGGTGAGAAGGGTGCCCACCACCAGTCCGACGAGCAGCGTGCCGACGTCGAACACCGAGTGGTGGCCCGTGAAGATCTTGACCAACCCGTACGAGCTGGCGGCCACCGACACTGAGAAGGCAAGCGACGCAAGGAGATTCCACACGGCGAACTGCCCGTACTGCATCTTGGCGGTGCCCGAGACGATGGCCGGCGTGAAGAACACCGCCACGCGACCCCACCGGGCGTAGGCCGCCTCGCCCCGCAGTTCCATCCGCTGTCTCCCGGCCTGGTGCCTGCCCGGTCGCTCCAACAGCGCGCGACCCCAGCGGTTCCCGATGGCGTAGCCGATCAGCCCGCCCACCTCGCCCGCCGCCGTCGACACCACCAGCACCGCCGTCAGGTCGAGCTTCCCCTGGCTGGCCGCGACGCCGGCCAGCCCCAGGGCGCTGGCGCCGATGACCGGCACTCCCGCCCACGAGGCCGCGACCGCGGCGAAGAGCACCACGTAGGCCCACCAGGTACCGGCAATGTCCGTCGTCGCCAGGGTGTGCACCGTCGAGCAGCCTCAAGACCTCGGACGGGCGCGCTTGGCGTCGAGGCCGCGCCGCGGCAGGCGCCTCCGAACGGACATCACGTGGCCGGTGAGGGGTCGGGGGCGCGCGGGGCCGCCGCTTGCGGTGCCTCCGAACCGGCGAGGAGCGCAATGCCGACGATCGCCACGAGCAGGCCGACGACGGTGAACCCCGTGTGTGAAGACCCGCTCTTCGACAGGGTCTCTCCGTAGACGACGATGCCGAGTATCACGCTGGAGAAGAGGGTCACGGAGTTGCTCGATGCCATGGCGGGTGCCAAGACGCCGGTCTTGAGCGCCGACTGCTGGAGCGCGAATCCACTGAGGGCCGAGAGGATCAACACGTACGCCGACCACGAGCTCAGCACCCCGAGCACCCCGCCCCCGAGCTCCGTGACGAAGGTCTTCGTCACGGCGGCCTGCAGCCCGTAGCCGAGACCCGCCGCGGCGCCGAAGGTCAGAGCCCTCGAAGCGTCCGTGAAACGCCGGCCCACCCCGAACAGCAACAAGACGAGCGCAGCGGTGATCAGGCAAGCGGACCACCAGGTCGTCGCGCTGGGGTGCGACGTGCCGCCTTGGGGTTGACCCGCGGACACGAAGAACACGATCCCGACCAAGGTCAGCGTCGCTCCGATCAATTCGCGCCGCCCGATGTGCTGATTGGTGAGCAACGCGCCGATGGGGAGCGCGATCACCAGGCTCAAGGAAGTAAGGGACTGCACGATGACGAGGGACGCCCGGTCGAGTGCCATCGCCTGGAGGACCCAGCCCGAGCTTTGCAGCACCGCACCGAGCAACCAGACCGGGCGGTGCAGGATCTGGACCAAGAAGCGCGGGTCGTCCGCGCCGGCGGCCGTCGTGAGCGCGCCCTTCTGCTGCAGCACCGTGCCGAACGCGAACAGCACCGCGGCGAGGATGGCGAACCACGCACCCATGTCGGGAGAGAATACCGAGGTCACGCAATTGGTTGGGGCGTGCGACGTAACGTGGTGCATGCGCGCCAGGGAAGATCTGGCCCGTCGGGCTCAGAGTAACCTCGCCGCGGTGAAGATGGATCTCGACGGCGCCACCGTCGACGGCGACACGGACCGGGTCACCGTGCTGCAGATGCTCATCGACAGTGGTGGCCAGATCCTCCTGTACCGTCCTCAGCTCCAGCACTACGCGGTGCTCTTCGGTGATCTCGAGACCGCCGAGCACGTCGCGGTGGTGGTCCCCGGCGTGGGAGACGGCACGAACCTCTGCGACGACTGGATACCGGCCGCCTGGAACCTTTACCAGGGGGACCCTTCCACCGCCGTCGTGTTGTGGAAAGGTTACGACAACCCGCCCGACGTTCTCGAAGGGGCGGCGGCGTCCATCGAGTGCGACGACGACCTGGTCACTGCCGCCGCCGACCTGACCGCGTTCATCGACTGGCTCGCGCTTGACCCCGAGCAGACACTCACGGTGGTCGCGCACAGTTTCGGGTCGATCGTGACGGGCGCCGCGCTCGCCCACTGCGACCTGCAGGTCACCGACGTCGTCGTCGCCGGGAGCCCGGGTATGACCGTCGACGATCTCCGCCAGCTCCATCTCGACCGGGCTCACTTCTCCGCCGAGCAAGCGCCGGGAGACCCCGTGGCCGAGCTCGGCGTCTTCGGGACTCCTCCCAGCGCGCCGAGCTTCGGGGGAACCGGGATGAGCACCAACGCGCCGGACCGCCCCCCGGTGGAGGCGCACTCCACTTACTTCGAGCCGGGATCCGAGGCGCTCGAGAACATGGTCGACGTCGTGACCGGCCGCTCCGACAAGATCGTCCCGCAGCGCCGCCCTGCCTTGCCCGAGGTCGCCGGGGGCCTGGTGGCCTGGGCTCTCCGGCTGCCTGCCGTGCCGCTGCAGGTGGCGGGGCGGCACTACCGAGGACCCTGTTTCCGGTTGCTCACCAACTGGTGCCGCCTCGTCGACCTCGGGGCGAGCGAGACTGGGAACCTGGTCACTGAGGCCCTGGACGAGGGCGAGCGGGCCCTCTTGTGGATCGCCCAGCGCGTCGGCGCACTCCCGCGCTCCGGCCGAGGCGGTGAGGCCGGAGCAAGGTCCAGAGCCGAGGACGAACCCGGCGCCGACTGAGCTCAGGGCGCGTTGACTTCGCCGCCGCGCACGGCGGCGTCGTTTACGTCCGCTCCCACTCGCATCGCTGCTGTGCGGACCCGATCACGCTCTTGGGCACCACGACCGACCAACCCGACGACTCGGCGGACTACCGCCGCGTTCGGGCGGGCGATGTCATGCGCCTTCAAGACGTCGCGCCACCCGCGGGCAGCGGGCGCACGAACCTTCACTGACAGCAGCGTCAGCAACTGAGGATCACGCAGGCTACGTTGGCCCGGTGCCCGTCTGGCTGAGCGAGCAGGAATACGCGACGCTGCGCGCCGCCTGCGCGCAGATGCTCCCGTCCGACCGGGGCGCTCCGGGTGCCGAGGAGGCGGGCGTTGCCGACTACATCGACACCTATCTGGGCGCGTTCACCTTTGAACCGCCCCGCATCTGGGCCGGTGGCCCGACGTCGGGGCGCAAGGGCGGCGTCGAGGGGTTCGTCCGGTTCATCCCCTTGTCCCCGCTGGACGAGCTGGCCTGGCGCATGCGGATCGAGGGTTCGCAGGGGCTACCCGAACGGGAGTTCAACGGGCTGGTCGTCGGGTTGCAACAGCGCTATCGCGAGGGGCTCGCCGCGTTGGGCGACGACTTCACCGAGGTCGACGGCCGCGAACAGCGCCGGCGAATGCGGGCCGACGAGGACTTCTGCGACCTCCTCTGGGAGCACTGCTGCGAGGGGATGTACGGGGCACCCGAGTACGGGGGCAACCGCGACTGCGTCGGATGGGCCTTCATCGGTCACGAGGGCGACGTGCAGCCGCGCGGGTACAGCGACGCCGAGGTGTCGCAGCCGTGACGGCCGGGGCGGATGCGGTCATCATCGGGTCCGGCCCGGGCGGGGCGACCGCTGCCGAAGTGCTGACCCGCGCCGGCTGGTCGGTGGTGATCATGGAGAAGGGGCGCAACCATCTGCTCGACCCGGAGGATCCGTCCCAGCCCGCCGGTGACTACTCCAACGATGAGATCAAGTTCATCTCGCGTTACTTCCTCGGTCCCGACCCCCTGGTCGAGCCGCGCGTCTTCCGTCGTTCGGCGGACGAGGGCGAGCACACCCACGTCGGCGAGGTCAACTCGATCCCCACGACGGTGGGCGGCGGCGGCACGCACGCGGATGGAAAAGTGCCGCGCTTCCGCGAGGAGGATTTCCGGCTCCTCTCCACCTACGGACCGCAGGAGGGTGCGGCCGTCGACGACTGGCCCATCGACTACGACGAGCTCGAGCCGTACTACGCGGAGGTGGAGCGAGCCATCGGCGTGGCCGGCCGGGAGGGGGCGAACCCGTTCGCCGCCTGGCGGTCGGGACCCTACCCGATGCCGCCGGGTGCGCCGATGTACGGCGCGGTGCTGTCGTCGGCCGCAGCGGAGAGGATCGGACTGCACCCCTACGAGGCGCCGACCGCGGCGAACAGCATCGCCTACGACGGGCGCCCTCCTTGCAACAACTGCGGCTTCTGCGCCTTCTTCGGTTGCCCGATCCACGCCAAGGGCGACCCCGTTGCGCTCTTGACCAGGGCCATGGCGACTGGCCGCGCCGAGCTCATGGCCGAGACCTACGTGAGCCGCATCGTGATGCAGGGGCGCCGGGCGACGGGGGTCGAGTACCTCGGGCCCGACGGCGTGACGCACACGATGGAGGCCGAGCTCGTGATCGTGGCCGGCGGCGCCATCGAGACGCCGCGCATCCTGCTCCTCTCGGGATTGGAGCATCCCGTGCTGGGCCGTCACCTGATGACCCACTTTCAGACCATCGTCGTCGGGCACTTCCCGACCATGCGGCTGCACCCCCACAAAGGGCGGGCGGTCACACACGTGCACGACGACGCCATGGTGCAGGACGCGGGTTCGCGCGAGGCGGCCGCCGAGGCCGGGTTGCCCTGGTTTCGCGGCGGCCTGGTCGAGCACAGTGGCGGCGGCCTGCCGATCATGGAGGCACGCCACTCACCCTGGGGCCGGGCGCACGCCGAGGTCATGCGCGAGTCGAACCTGCGCGAGCGCATGTGGGCCTTCATCATGCAAGGAGAGGACCTTCCCTATGGGACCAACACCGTGGACCTCAGCCCGTCGGTGCGCGATGCGCGTGGTTTCCCGGTGGCACGCGTCACGTATCAGCCCGGCCATCACGAGCTGGCGGCGTCCAAGTACCACGGCAAGATCCTGCAGTCGGTGCTCGAGGAGATGGGCGCGGCGTGGGTCTTGCACACCTCGTCGCCCGGGGTCTCGTATCACGGCATCGGCGCCACGCCCGTCCCCGAGAGCCGGCACGTGATCGGAACCGCGCGCATGGGCGACGACCCCGACACCTCGGTGGTCGACCGGTGGGGGAGGGTGCACTCGCTCGACAACGTGGTCGTCGCCGACTCCTCGGTGTTCGTCACCTCGAGCGGTTACGGGCCGACGCTGACTCTCGTGGCCCTGGCGGCACGCGCCGCGCACCACCTGGCGGGGACCAAGCCCGGCTGACCAGAACCGCCGGGCCCCACCTCGTGGCGCACATCGGCCGTCAGCTCACGCCGCGCGTGAGCAGCATCGTGCCGGCGATGGGGCCACCGCCGTTCGCCACCGCGGCCACCTCGGGGGCCCGGCCGCTCGGCCGCACCACTTGGCGCTCGCCCCCCTCCCCGCGCAGCTGGACACAGGCCTCGTGGATCAGTCCGAACCCGTGCAAGCGGCCGCCCGACAGCTGGCCGCCCGCCGTGTTGAGCGGCAGCAGCCCGTCGCGGGCGATGTTGGCGCCACCCTCGATGAAAGGCCCGCTTTCGCCCCGGCCGCAGAACCCCAGTGCCTCGAGCCACACGATCGTCAGCACCGAGAAGCCGTCGTAGAGCTGGGCCGTGTCGACGTCGCCCGGCGTGAGCTCGGTGCGCTCCCACATGCTCGCGGCCGCATCACGCGCGGCCATCGTCGTCATGTCGTCGAATTGGTCCCAGCTGGGGCGCCCACGCAGGGCCGTGCCGAACGCGTTGATCTGCACGGCGGGATGGTCGAGGCCATCGGCGCAGTCTCGGTGCGAGACGATGACCACCGTCGAACCGTCGCATGGCGCGTCGCAGTCGAAGAGGCACAACGGCGTGGTGATCATGCGCGCCGCCAGGTAGTCCTCCATCGACATCGGGTCGGTGTAGATCGCCTTCGGGTTCAAGATGGCGTTACGCCGGCCGTTCAGGGCGATCTGGCCCATCTGCTCGCGGGTCAGCCCGAACTCGTACATGCGCCGCTGGGCGACCTCGGCCAGCCAGTTGGCCGCCGACACCGCACCGAAGGGCAGGGACCACTGCATGAAGCTGCCGAAGCGAGGCACTGCGCCGCCGCCACCCGTGCCGCCAATGCCCTGGCGCCCCCCCGTGCCCTGGGCCGAGCCCTCGGTGACGGTCCGGTAGACGAGGACGTGGCGGGCGAGGCCGGCCGCCACCGCCAGGGCGGCTGCCATCACGGCGCGCATCTGGCCGGGACCCTCGCCACCGCCGTCGTGCCAGTTGAGCGACAGGCCCATCGCGTCCTGGACCTCAGGCGTCGGCGGCCCGCCGAAACCGGGTGTGCCGACTCCCATTCCCGGATACGTCGCAAGCCCGTCGATGTCGTCCCGGGTGAGCCCGGCGTCGGTGATGGCCCCCAGCGCCGCGTCCACGGTGAGATCGAGGTCCGACCGGCCGAGCCGACGTCCCACGGCGGACTGTCCGATCCCCGAGATGACGGCCCGTCGCTCCAGTGGTTCCTCGCCCCGAGGGCTCACGACGCGTCGCCGACACCGTCGGGCGTGAAGAGCGGCAACCAGACGTCCTCGACGTGTTCGAAGACGACACGCACCGGCAGGCCGATGTGCACGTCTTCGGGCTCCACGTCCACCAGGTTCGTCGTCAAACGGACGTCGGGCTGCTCGTCGATGGACACCCAGGCGATGACGTAGGGGTCGCTGCCCGGGATCCACTGTTGCCAGTTGACGGTGAACGTCTCGACGTGGCCGCGGCCGCTGACCGGCTGGGGCGCCAGGTCGCGCGACAGGCAGCGACGGCAAATCGGTCCGGGCGGATGGTTGAAGAACCCGCAGGAGTTGCAGCGCAGCAATCTCAGGAGACCGTCGGCGCCGGAGGTCCAGTAAAAGGCCACGTCGTCGCTGAGGCGCGGCAAAAGACGGAGTGTCGGGCCGTTGGCGACCATGGGCGAGCATGTTGGCACACCCGGCTGGGTGTCGCCGTTGCGCGGCGGAGTGGGCTTCATCGCCTCAGCCGGTGATGATGCCCTCCGAGACCAAGGTGTGCCGCGCCGCTTCGACGCCGCGCACGTGGCGGGCGATGAAACCGGTCTCGGCCGCGGCGTCGACGTTGGCGGCGTTGTCGTCGAGGAAGAGCACACGGTCCACTGGGGCGGGTAACCGTTCGGCGACACGGTCGAAGATCTCTCGATCCGGTTTGACCAGACCCAACTCGAAGGAAAGGAAGCGGACCTCGAACACCTCGACGACCGGCGTTGCCGCGTAGCTCGCCTCCCACTGCACCCGGTTCGTATTGGACAGGCAACCGACGGGCACCGCCGCCCGTACGGCGTCGACGAGCTCGAGGGCCCCCGGATAAGGGGTCCCGGGCCACCGGGCGAACTCCTCGAGGAATGCGGCGGGCTCCAGGTCCAGGTCCCAGTCGTCCACCACGCCGGCGGCGAACTCCTCGGGGGGGCAAATGCCGGCCTCGAAGGCGCGCACCCAACGGCAGGTCAGCCAGCGCGTCCAGAGCTCCTCGTCGCTCTCGATGCCGCTCAGCTCCCGCATGCGACCGACGCCGCCGGGATCGATCAAGACCCCGCCGAGGTCGAAGAGGACGAAATGGACGCGCCCGGCTGTCACGGCTGCGATGCTACGGGGCGACAGAAGAGGAGACCCCGTGAAGCTGTCCATGACGTTGAGCTACGCCGGCGGATTCAAGGAGTCCGCCCAACGGGCGAGCGAGCTGGAGAAGGTCGGGCTCGACGTGGTGTGGGTGGCCGAGGCCTACAGCTACGACGCCCCGAGCTTCATGGGCTACCTGGCCGCCAAGACCGAACGGGTCGACATCGGCTCGGCCATCTTGCCCATCTACAGCCGCACGCCCACCCTGCTCGCCATGACGGCCGCCGGCATCGACGCGATCTCGGGCGGCCGATGCCAGCTCGGGCTCGGGGCGTCGGGTCCGCAGGTCATCGAGGGATTCCACGGCGTGCCCTACGACCGCCCGCTGACCCGCACCCGCGAGATCATCGAGATCTGCCGGGACGTGTGGGCCCGCGCAGCGCCGCTCACCCACGACGGTGCGGCGTACCACATCCCGCTCCCACCCGGCGAGGGCACGGGACTGGGCAAGCCGCTGAAGCTCATCAACCACCCCGTGCGTTCCCGCATCCCGATCTGGGTCGCGGCGCTCGGGGAGAAGAACGTCGCCATGACGGCCGAGGTGGCCGATGGCTGGCTCCCGATGTTCTTCGTGCCGGACAAGGCAAGGGAGGTCTTCGGCCCCTCGCTCGCCGCGGGCGCGGCCAAGCGGGACCCCTCGCTCGGCACGCTGCAGATCGCGGCCGGCGGCCTGCTCGCCATCGGCGAGGAGTCCGAGGTCGCGCCCGTCCGCGACCTCGGACGTGGCGCGGCGGCGCTGTACATCGGCGGCATGGGCGCCAAGGGCAAGAACTTCTACAACGCCCTCGCCTGCCGCTACGGGTACGAGAAGGAGGCCGCGGACATCCAGGACCTCTATCTGGCGGGCCGGAAGGAAGAGGCGGCCGCCTTGGTGCCGGCGGAGCTGCTCGAGGCCACGTCGCTCTGCGGGCCCGAGTCCTACATCAAGGAGCGTGTGGCGGCGTTGGCCGAGGTCGGCGTCACCCACCTCAACGTGTCGCCCGTCGGTTCTGACCCCGTGGCCATGATCGAAAAGCTACGAAGCTGGGTGTAGCGCGCCGCCGGGTGCCCGCCGGACGGGCACGCACCGGAGCAGCGTCATGACCCGCGTCGGCGTGCACGCCCGGGTGCGCCCCCCGGTGCGCCGGTCCCGGTGAGCTCCCGGTAGCGGAAGCAGCTCACCAGGTGGTCGTTGACCAACCCGGTGGCCTGGAGGTGGGCGTAGCAGACGGTCGGGCCGACGAAGCCGAAGCCGCGCCGGCGCAGGTCAGCGCTGAGGGCTTCGGAGGTCGGCGTAACGGCGGGGATCTGGGCGGTGCGGCGCCACGAGTTCACGACGGGCCGGCCGCCGACGAAGCCCCACACGTAGGCGTCGAAGGACCCGAACTCCTCCTGGACCGCGAGGAAGGCTCGGGCGTTGCGGACCGTCGACTCGACCTTGGCCCGGTTGCGGATGATGCCGGGGTCGGTCAGGAGCTTCTCCACCCGGGCCGGCGTGAAGCGCGCCACTTTGGCAGCGTCGAATCCGGCGAAGGCCCTGCGGTAGCCGGGCCGTCGCTTGAGGATGGTGGCCCAGCTCAGGCCGGCCTGCGCCCCCTCCAGCACCAGGAACTCGAAATGGGTGGGGTCGTCGTGCACCGGCACGCCCCACTCGGAGTCGTGGTAGGCGATCATCTCGTCGCTCTGCGCCCACTCGCAGCGCCGCCGGGCCTCGTTCATGAGGCCACGGTAAAGCGGCCTTGTGACGCGGTGGCCCGGTAGAGCACGTGGCGTCGCAGTGGGCTGCCCTCGGGCAGCCCCGGGTGGTCGAAGTCGGCGCCAGGGTCGCGCCGCATCCCGATGCGCTCCATGACGGCTTGTGAGCGGGTGTTGAGCGTGGTGGTGAACGCCACGATCTCCTCCAGACCGGCCTCGCCGAAGCCATAGTCCAGGGAGGCCGTGGCGCCCTCCGTGGCGTAGCCGTGCCCCCAGTGGTCTGGATGGAGCCGCCACGCCACCTCGACGCCCGGCGCGCAAGGCAGGGAGGTCCGCATCCGATGCAGGCCCACCATGCCGATGAAGGGCGACCCGTCGACGACCTCGATGGCCCACAACCCCCAGTGCTCGCGCTTCATCTCCTCGTTGATGGCGTCCACCGTGGCGTCGCTCTGCGCCCGAGTGGCCGACGAGCCCAGGGACTCGACCACGACAGGGTGTGCGTTCAGCTCCGCGAAGGGCGCCCGGTCCACGTCGGTGAACGGTCGCAACACCAGGCGCTCCGTCGCGATGACGGGACCCGACGCGCGACCACGCCCGTGCGCGTTGCTCGCCGCCGTCGTCGCCTACGCCCCCTGCCCCGCCTTGACCGCTTTCTCGGCCGCCCAGCGGTAGTCCGCCTTCCCCGAGGGCGACCGCTGGATCCGCTCCACGAACACGACCTCCTTGGGGAGCTTGTAACGGGCGATGTGGGCCGAGGCGTGCTCGACGATCGACGTCGAGTTGGCCGCAGCAGGGGCCCCCTCGGCCAGCTGCACCACCGCCACGACCTCGGAGCCCCAGCGCTCGGAGGGACGGCCCGTCACGACGACGTCGGCCACGGCCGGGTGCCCGGCGATGGCCCGCTCGACCTCCTCGACGAAGATCTTCTCGCCGCCCGAGTTGACCGTGACCGAGTCGCGGCCGAGTAGCTCCATCTGCCCGTCGGCCCGGTGGCGGGCCCGGTCGCCCGGAATGGAGTAGCGGACGCCGTCGATCAGCGGGAAGGTGCAGGCGGTCTTGGCGGCGTCGCCGAGATACCCCAACGGCACGCTCCCGGTCTGGGCCAGCCACCCGTTGCCTTCGTGCCCCGGCTCCAGCACATGCTCCATCGCCTCGTCCACCACGACGGTGCCCGGACCGGGCAGGAACGACCCCGCGGCCACGCCGTCCAGCGACGTGGCGTGCATCTGCGCCCCGGTCTCGGACGAGCCGGCCGAGTCGGAGATGACGACGTTGGGCAGGCGCTGCGCCACCATGGCGCGCACGGCGGGGGTGAGCGGCGCCCCGCCGTTGCCGATGGCGAAGAACGACGAGAGGTCGTAGCTCGCCTGGTCGAGCTGGACCAGCAGCGGGCGCAGGACGGCGTCGCCCACGATCGTCATGGAGTTGACCTTCTCGCGCTGGACCGTGCGCCAGACGTCGTCGGGGTCAACGTGGCGGGTCTCGTCGGGGAAGACGAGGGTCGCCCCCTGGGCCATCAGCATGAAGGCCGCCCACTGTGCCGCGCCGTGCATGAGCGGCGGCAGGATCATGATCCGAAACGCGCTCTTGGGGTCCAGGCGCTCGATCAGGCCCTCGTAGCTGGTGACGATCTCCCAGGTCCCCACCTTGCGCCCGCCCATGGCGGCCATGAAGATGTCGTGCTGGCGCCACAGCACCCCCTTGGGCATGCCCGTCGTGCCCCCCGTGTAGAGGACGTAGAGGTCGTCGGGGGACGGGTCGACCGGTGGGCCGTCTGCCGATGATGCGGCCAGTGCCTCCTCGTACCACACCGCCCCGGGGAGGAGGGGGTGACCCGATTCGTCCCCGACCTGGAGCAGCGCGTCGGGAGGCGAGGCCAGCCTGGGCAACACCTCGGCCATGACGGGGGCGAGCGACGAGTGCAGGATCATGGCGCGGGGCCGGGCGTCGTCGAGCAGGTAGCGCAGCTCTTCGCCCACGTAGCGGTAGTTCACGTTGAAGGGGGCGAGGCGGGCCCGGTACGAGCCGAGCATCCCCTCGAGATACTCGTTGCCGTTGTACAGCGCCAGGGCGACGTGGTCCTGGCCCGACTCCCAGCCCTCCAGCTCGGCGCGCTCGCGCGCCACGGTCAGGCCGCGCCCGTGGAGATAGGAGGCCAGCCGGCGCGAACGGTCGGCGAGGTCCGCGTAGGTCAGGCGGCGGTCGCGCCACACGAGGCACTCGCGCTCGCCCAGCGTCCCGACGAGCGTGTCGAAGGCCTTGGAAAGGTTGAACTGGGTGGCGGCGTCGGGTGCGGGCACGGCCCCGCACTGTATCGGCGTGCCTCCCTGGTGCGAAGGGGCCGGTTGGGGAGGGCGGTCCTCCATCGGCAAAGATCAGTGCGTGGACGTGCGCAACCCCGCCACCGGCGAGGTCATCACCAAGGTCGAGGGGTTGACGGCGGCGGAGACGGACGCCGCCATCGAGCGGGCCGCCGCCGCCTTCGGCGCGTGGCGGGCCCTGGCACCGGGCGACCGGGCTCGCCTGCTGCGGCGCTTCGCCGCCGCAGTGGACACTCACCGCGAGGAGCTGGCCGGCCTCGAGGTGGCCAACGCCGGCCACGTGATCGGGAACGCCCGCTGGGAGGCGGGCAACGTGCGCGACGTGCTCGAGTACTACGCCGCCGCGCCCGAGCGCCAGAGCGGGCGGCAGATCCCGGTGGCCGGGGGCATCGACGTCACCTTCTACGAGCCGCTCGGTGTGGTGGGCGTGATCGTGCCGTGGAACTTCCCTATGGCCATCGCGGGTTGGGGCCTGGCGCCGGCGTTGGCCGCGGGCAACACGGTCGTGGTCAAGCCGGCCGAACTGACCCCACTCAGCGCGTTGCGCATCGGCGAGCTGGCGCTCGAGGCGGGGCTACCCAAGGGGGTGCTCCAGATCCTGCCCGGGAAAGGCAGCGTGGTCGGCGCCCGCTTCGTGGCCCATCCCGCCGTGCGCAAGGTGTGCTTCACCGGCTCGACCGAGGTGGGGCGCCAGATCATGGCGGGCTGTGCCGAGCAGATCAAGCGGGTCACGCTCGAGCTCGGTGGCAAGAGCGCCAACATCGTCTTCGGTGACGCAGACCTCGAGCTGGCCGCCGCCCGGGCCCCCGCCGGCGTGTTCGACAACGCGGGCCAGGATTGCTGCGCGCGTTCGCGCCTCCTCGTCCAACGCTCCGTGTACGAGCGCTTCATGGCACTGCTCGAGCCCGCGGTGACCGGCGTCGCCGTCGGCGACCCGACGCTCGAGGCGACCGAGATGGGGCCGCTCATATCCGAGGGACACCTGGCCACGGTGGCGTCGTTCGTGCCCGACGGCTCTCCCGTCGCGCTGCGGGGCACCTGTCCCGAGGGCCCCGGCAACTGGTTCCCGCCGACGGTGTTGGCTCCGGTCGACCCGGGCGATCGTGCCGCGACCGAGGAGATCTTCGGGCCGGTGGTGGTCGTCATCCCCTTCGAGGACGAGGCCGACGCGGTCCGGCTGGCCAATGGCACCCCCTACGGGCTGTCCGGTTCACTGTGGACGCGCGACGTGGGCCGGGCCCTGCGGGTGGCGCGCGCCGTCGAGACGGGGACGCTGTCGGTCAACTCCCACTCGTCGGTGCGCTACTGGACGCCCTTCGGCGGGGTCAAGCAGTCCGGGATCGGCCGGGAGCTCGGTCCCGATGCCCTCGAGGCGTTCAGCGAACTGAAGAACGTCTTCATCAGCTCGGAGTAGCGGCGCGGCTTCGCGGTACGGAGGAGAGACATGAGCGAGACAACCGCCTACGCCCGGCGACTGGTCGACCGGGTCGCCGTCGTCACCGGTGGCGCCAGCGGCATCGGCCGCGCCATGTGCGAGCGCTTCGCCGCGGAGGGGGCCAAGGTGGCGGTCGTCGACCTCGACGAGGTGGCCGGGGGCGAGGTGGCGGCGGCGCTCGACGGCACGTTCGTCCGGGCTGACGTCACGTCCTCGGACGAGGTAGAGGCGCTGTACGGCGAGGTGGCCGCCCGCTTCGGGGGGATCGACGTCTGTTGCAACAACGCCGGCATCAGCCCACCCGACGACGACTCCATCCTCGACACGGGTCTCGACGCCTGGGAGCGCGTGCAACGGGTCAATCTCACGTCGGTCTACCTGTGCTGCAAGCACGCGCTTCCGCACCTCCTCGCCCGCGGGAAGGGGTCGATCATCAACACGGCGTCGTTCGTCGCCGTCATGGGAGCGGCGACGAGCCAGGTCAGCTACACGGCCTCCAAGGGCGGCGTCCTCGCCATGTCGCGCGAGCTCGCCGTACAGTTCGCCCGCCAGGGGGTGCGGGTCAACGCGCTGTGCCCGGGGCCCGTCAATACGCCGCTGCTCCAAGAGCTCTTCGCCAAGGACCCCGAACGCGCCGCCCGTCGCCTGGTGCACATCCCGATGGGGCGCTTCGGCGAGGCCTCCGAGATCGCCGCCGCCGCGGCCTTCCTCGCCTGCGACGACTCTTCGTTCATCACGGCGTCCACCTTTCTCGTCGACGGCGGCATCTCGGGTGCCTACGTGACGCCGCTGTGAACACGCCGGGTCACGATCGGTCAACGGGACCGGAGGGCTCCACCGGGCTCGGTGAGGCCTTCGCGATGCAGTACGCGTCCCTCCACGGGCATCGCATCGGGTACCGGCGGGCCGGCCGGGGGCCGACGCTGTTGCTGCTGCACGGGATCGCGGGGAGCTCCCGCACCTGGATCCCGGCCATGCAGCTGCTGCAAGGTGACCGAGCGGTGCTGGCCCCCGACTTCCTCGGTCACGGGGAATCGGCCAAGCCGCCGGGCGACTACTCGCTCGGCAATCTCGCCGCCAGCCTGCGTGACCTGTTGCAACTGCTCGAGATCGAGCGGGTCACCGTCGTCGGCCAGTCCTACGGGGGCGGCGTTGCCCTGCAGTTCGCCTATCAGTTCCCCGACCTGTGCGAGCGTCTCGTCCTGGTCGACGCAGGTGGACTTGGCCGCGAGGTGAACTGGCTCCTGCGGCTGGCCACCCTTCCCGGGGCCGAGTTCGTGATGCCGGTGCTGTTCCCGTCCTTCGCCCGCGACTGGGGTGACACGGTGGCGCGGTTCTGCCGCGGCCTTGGTCTCCGCAATCCGCGGGCCGACGAGGTCTGGAGCGCCTACAAGTCCCTGACCGTTCCCGAGAACCGCAAGGCTTTCGTCACCACCATGCGGGGCGTGATCGACCCGGGCGGGCAGTCGGTGAGCGCCATGGACCGCCTGTACCTGGCGGCCCACATGCCGACGCTGATCGTGTGGGGGGAAAGAGACAGCATCATTCCCGTGGTCCACGCCCACAAGGTCCACGAGGCCATCCCGAACAGCCAACTGCGAATCATGCCGGGAGTCGGCCACTTCCCTCAGGCCGAAGAGCCCGTCCGATTCGTCGAGATCCTCGAGGAGTTCCTGACCAGCACCGAACCCAGCGCTCTGACGCCCGAGCAGATGCGTGCGCTCTTGCGCCGGGGACCGCACTAGTCCGGACCGAGAAACGTCGCCCGGAGCGACGCGTCAGGAGTACGGGTCAGGAGTACGGGTCAGGAGTACGGGTCAGGAGTACGAGTACGCCTGCACCTCGGCCACGTCCATGGTGGCCGAGGGGGTGGCGCTTGTCGTGACGGTGTGCCACGACAATGTCCGCGGGGTGGCCACCTCGAGGGAGAGGATGATCTCGTAGGGCTCCGCGGTGAGGGGGGCGGCGCTCGACGCACGCACCTGCCACACCAGCCGCCCGTCGAAGTAGGCGGTGATCGACTGGCCCGGGACGAACTGGACGCCATAGACGTGATACCCGGCGGTCACGTCGGCACCGGCGTTCCAGACGCTCCCCTCTCGCTGGACCTGGCTCGGGAAGTACACGGAGTGACCCTGTTGGTTTGCCGGGCTGGTCCCGGTCAGCCCGCCCTCGTAGCCGTCCAGTTCGTTGGCCGCGGTGCCCGAGACGCCCGGCAAGAACCAGATGGCGGGCCACATGCCCTGGGACTGGTCGGGCATCTTGGCCATGACCTGGACGTACCAGCCGCCCGCGGGCAGGCTGAACTTTCCTTCGGTCGTCACCACGCCGCTGATCCACGGATAGGCGGCGGCGGAGGCGTTCGTGTTGCGCTGGGCCGTGAGCGTCAGCCCGTTGTCGACGCCGACCTGCGACGGGCCGAACATCGCCGCCTCGTACCCGTCGCCGGGCACGTTCGGCCCCGAGTAGGGCAGCGGGAGGTTCCCGTTGTTGTTCCACACGATCCCTTGCGCCCCCATGAACGTGTTCCACTTGGTGGGATCGAGGCCGGTGCCGGAGAAGTGGTCGTCGAAGATCATCTGCTGGGACGTGTACCCGGCGGGAGCCGCCATGCCCGCGTAGCCGGCGGACGTCGAGACGCCCGCGCCGCCGGGAGGCGACGTGCCCCCAAAGGTGAAGATGCCCCCGTCGGAGGCCACCAGCCAGTAGCCCTTCCCGTCGAGGGTGGCCGCCATCGCGACGATCGGCTTGTTGAGGTTCAGACCGCCCGTCGAGCCGAAGAAGGCGGCGTCGCCGTAGCTGAAGATGCCCCCGTCGGAGGCCACCAGCCAGTAGCCCTTCCCGTCGGGGGTGGCCGCCATCGCGACGATCGGCTTGTGCAGGGTCAGACCGCCGGTCGAGCCACCGTAGAGGGCGTCCCCGTAGGTGAAGATGCCCCCGTCGGAGGCCACCAGCCAGTAGCCCTTCCCGTCGAGGGTGGCCGCCATCCCGACGATCGGCTTGTTGAGGTTCAGCGCGCCGGTCGAGCCGAAGAAGGCGGCGTCGCCGTAGCTGAAGATGCCCCCGTCGGAGGCCACCAACCAGTAGCCCCTGCCGTCGGGGGTGGCCGCCATCCCGACGATCGGCTTGTTGAGGTTCAGCGCGCCGGTCGAGCCGAAGAAGGCGGCGTCGCCGTAGCTGAAGATGCCCCCGTCGGAGGCCACCAACCAGTAGCCCCTGCCGTCGGGGGTGGCCGCCATCCCGACGATCGGCTTGTTGAGATTCAGCGCGCCCGTCGAGCCGAAGAAGGCGGCGCCGCCGTAGCTGAAGATGCCCCCGTCGGAGGCCACCAGCCAGTAGCCCTTGCCATCGGGGGTGGCCGCCATCCCGACGATCGGCTTGTTCAGGTTCAGCGCGCCGGTGGAGCCGTAGAAAGCTGCACCGGCATTACTGGAGCTCTCGTCGGAGGGTTGGCGCGAGGAGCTCATCGCCGCCGCGCCCGCCGGGACCAGGCAGGGCAGGACACACACGATGGTCACGACGACAGCCCCTCGAAAACCGAGATCCCGTCCTCTGGACCTCAACACGACGCAGCGTCAAACGGAGCCAGCATGATCGCCGGATCGTGCACGTGCTGCAATTTAGGCATGACGGGTGCGCATCTTGAGGGACCGTCAGAGACGAGCGGCCCTGGTTGGCATTCCGCCCGACGAACCTGGGTGCCGGGTCACCGTCCGAACGCTCGTTCTGGCGTTCGCGTGGCTGACGACGACCCCAACGGGGGACCCGCCGATCGCTTGTTTGGAGAGCTCCGGGGATCGCGTGAGCTCGACTGCACGCCTCCCCTAGCTGCCTTCGTTGGTGCCCATCGTGGGGAAGAACTGGGGATGGCGGAGGCACTGCTTGGGGATGACGAGAAGAAAGATGGGGAGAACATCTGGATTTCGCGCCTGGCCATTGACCTCGCGTGACGCGAAGCGCAACCTGTCTTCAGTTCGGAGACATGAGCCCGCCGAACCTCAAGCGAGCACCGAAAGGTGCAAGCGAGGGAAGCCCAAAGAAAAGCCGCAAGGTGGACCGGAGGGAAGCCAAGAGAACGCTGCAAGGCGGGATCGAGGGCCGGAGGCGAGCCCCGCAAGGGGAGTGCAGCCGGAGCGGGCACGTGCATCCGTTCTGTGATGGTCCGTGGTGCGTCACGGTGACTTCCCTGGAGTCGCCGAGGCCGGCTCGGGCGGGGGTTGTCCGACACGACCCCGGCGCGGTGCCAGCGGGTCATCGTTGACGTGGCCCCGAGGAGCACGGGAGGCTTCGGCCGAACGGTTACTCGGGGTTGCGTCGCGTCCGGGCCCGGATTGAGCCAAATCCCCGGTCGGCTAGGGGGTGCGCAGGGACGGCCAGAGGCCGGCCGGCCGTTCGCCGTCGGCCACCTGGCGGTTGAGCTCTGCTTGCACGAGGGCAAGATCGTCGGGATGCGTCACCCCGATGCAGCGGCCCTGGGCGGCCAGCACGCTGAAGGGGCTGGTGCCGAGCGACTGGGCCACTACCTCGGGCAGCAGGACTTCGGACTCCTCAGACGCGTCGCCGGCAGCCTCCATGGCGGCCTGGAGCATCTTGTGGAAGGCCGGGGTGAAGCCCCAGAGGTTCATGGAGACCCGGGCGTCCGCCGACAGCGCGGTCGGCTCGAGCCCGTCCTCGACGACGAAGCCGCCTTCTCCCGTCGCGTGCACCTGTCGCCGCTCGTCGATCCCGAGGAGCCGCCCGTCGTCGGCCACCCGGCAGATGCCCCGGGTCACGGGCGAGAAGCCGATGACGGCGTCGGCGAGGCGGTAGCCCACCAAGACGTTGGTGTCGGTGAATTCCCGCAGATGCGCCGCCAGCAGGGCGCACCCGTCGCGCCCGTAGATGTCGTCGGCATTGCCGACGCCGTAGGGCGAGTCCCCCACTGAGTCCGAGGCGCACAGGACGGCGTTGACGGTGCCGAGCGGCGTTGGTTGGGTCGCGAAGCGCACGTCGACGGCGGCGGGCCAGGTGTGCTCGACGTGATAGCGGATGGCCGGACCGGTGCTCGGGCCTAGCACCAGGACGATGGTCTCGAACCCCGCCGCCAACGCATCGGAGGCCACCAGGTCGATGACCGCTTCGCCGTGCGGCCCGACGGGCGCCAGTGGCTTACAGCCGCCATAGCGCTTGGCCCGGCCGGCCGCAAGGACGACCAGCGTCAGACCTGCCCCGCCTGCCGTGCTCATTCGCTCCAGCGGAAGACCGCGCTGGCCCAGGTCATGCCGCCGCCGAACCCCGTCAGCAACAGGTTGTCGCCGGGGTGCACGCGGCCCTTGGAGATGGCGTCGTGGAGCGCGAGGGGAATGGAGGCCGAGGAAGTGTTCCCGTAGCGGTCGATGACGACCACGGTCCGATCTTCGGCGATGCCCAGGCGTTGGCAGGCGGCCTGGATGATCCGGAGATTGGCCTGGTGGGGCACCATCAGCGAAATGTCGTCAGGCCCGAGCCCGGCGTCGGCCATGGCGCGCTCGGACGACTCCACCACGACGCGGACCGCTTTGCGGAAGACCTCCTTGCCGTCCATGAAAAGCGTGCCGCCGTGCTCGCACTTGAGGAGGTGCTTGAGCGATCCGTCGGAGTTCATGTTCCAGCTGAGCAGGCTCCCAGGGCCTTCCACGGGCTCGACGACGACGGCGCCCGCGCCGTCGCCGACGATGATGGCGATCTTGCGGTCGTCCATGTCGGTGATCTTCGAGAGGGTTTCGGAGCCGACGAGGAGCACGGGGCCCGACCCGATCGCGATGAGACCCGCCGCGGTGATGAGGCCGTAGACGAAACCGGAGCAAGCGGCGTTGATGTCGAAGGCGCCCCCCCGCATGCCGATGCCGTGCTGCACGGTCGACGCGGTGCCGGGCACGATCGTGTCCGGCGTGGTCGTCGCCAGTACGAGGTGGTCGATGTCCTGGGGCGTCCGCCGAGCGCAGGTCAGTGCGGCCTGGGCAGCCTCGATCGCCAAGCCCGAGGTGGTGCCGCCGATGTGGCGCTCGCGGATGCCGGTACGCTCGACGATCCACTCATCGCTCGTGTCGAGGCTCACCGCCATGTCGTCGTTGGTGACGATCTTGTCCGGCACGGCGATGCCCCAACCGGAGATCCGGATCCCCCTCACGCGGCGGTCCCGGCGCGCACGGCGTGGATGCCGACGAACCCGGCGTCCCCGTAGATGATGCCGCCGGTGTTCACGGCCACGCCGATGCGCGCGCCGGCCACCTGGCGGGAGCCGGCCCGACCGCGCAGTTGAGTAGCCAGCTCGACCACCTGGGCCAGGCCCGTCGCACCCAAGGGATGCCCGCGGCCGACCAGGCCGCCACTGGGGTTGACGACCAGCCCGGGCGAGTCGACCCCGGTCGCGCCGGCCTCGGTCGCCGGGCCGGCCTCACCGGGCGCGAAGAACCCAAGCGACTCCAAGGCGTAGAGCTCCTCGGCGGCCGTGGCGTCGTGCAGTTCCACGACGTCCGCCTCGCCGGGCCCGAATCCGAAGGCCTCCCAGGCGCACTCGGCCACCTGGGTCAGCCTGTCGTGGTAGTCGAGCATTCCGTTTCCCGAGCGGGCCACCGAACCGATGATACGGGGAGCCCGGACAGGTGCCGCGACGCCCGGACCCCCGAGCACCACTGCGGCCGCGCCGTCGGTGAAGGAGCTGCACATCAAGCGGGTGAGCACGCCGGCGACCTGGGGAGAGGCCAGCACTTCGTCGATCGTGACCGAGCGCTGGAACTGGGCCAGTGGGTTTCGTGCGGCGTGCTCGAACGCCTTGACCGAGACCGACGCGATCTGCCGCACCGTTGCACCCGTCTCGGTCATCAGGCGTTGCGCCCACGCATTGTTGAGCCCCATGAGGATGCTCCCGGCCGGGTTGTCGTCCTCGTGACGCCGTTCGTGCAAGTCGAGCCGGTACTCGGCCGGCAGGCCGTCCTCGATCCCGGCGATCGTCTCGGCGCGGTTGCCTGTCCACATCTTTTCGACGCCCAAGGCCAGGACGGGTCGGTCCTGCACTGTGGCCGCCATCGTCGCCAGGTGCAGCGCGGAGCTGCCCCCGGCGCATGAGTTGTCGACGTTGATGATCGCCGCCTCGTTGAGTCCTGCCTTGCGCAGCCAGCTCTGGCCGCGCATGCAGCCCTGATCGCTCAGTCTCCCGGCCATCGCGTTGCCGACGATGACGAGCCCGAGCTCGTGGGCCGACACACAGGCGTCGTCGAGCGCCTCGCGCGCCACCTCGTAGGCCATCGTGTCAGGTGTCATGTCGCGCCGGCTCATGTCGGTCATTCCGGTCCCCAGGATGCCAACGTCGGTCGCGCTCACGCCGGCACCGCACGCAAGACTTTGCGCTCGTCGCGGGCGAAGGCGGTGTGCAGCAGGTCGAAGTGCTCGACGGCGGGCGACCCAGCGACCATCACGACGATGTGCCGCGCGCCGGCGTCGGCAAACCGCGTCAACGCGGCGGCACAGGTCTCGGGTGACCCCGCCACGAGATGTCGCTGAAATGCCTTGGGCGGCAGCCGATAGAGCTCTGAGAGCCACGACGCACCGCGGGCGGGCGCTTCGGCGTCGTCACCGACGCAGGCGAACACCACCACGGCGGCCTCGACGGCTTCCGATTCGCGGCCTGCGTCGGCCGTCTCACGGCGCAGCGCCGCCAGCCCGGCGGCGTAGTCGTCTGGGTCCAGGAAAAGAGGAACCCAGCCGTCGCCCACCGTGGCGGCGCGCCGCCGAGCGGCGACGCTCGAGCCCCCGAACCAAAGCGGGACGGGGACCGAGGTCGGTTTCTGGACGTAGTCGGCGTCCGAGGCGTCCGGGCCGTCCGAGGCGTCCGGGCCGTCCCAGGCGGCACGAAGGCGGGCGACGCCGTCGTCCATGAGCCGGCCCCGGCGATGGAAGTCCACCCCGGCCCGCTCGTACTCGTCCTCGTGGCTGCCGACGCCCAAGCCGAGGACGAAGCGCCCGCTTGCGAGGCGTTGCAGCGCCGTCGCCTGCTTGGCCACGGCCTCGGCCCGGCGCAGGGGTAGCTGCAGCACGCACGTGCCCAGCAACGGACGACTGGTCGCGACGGCGGCTACTGACAAGGTGGTGAGCGCCTCGCCGATGGGATGGGGCCAGAACAGGTGGTCGACCGCCCACAGCGATGCCGCCCCGGTGGCCTCGGCGCGGCGGCACAGTTGGGCCAGCTCCGGCGCGCTGCCGGTGCTACCAAAGGTAGCACTTGTGGTAGCACCGGAGTTGGAAGAGAGTTCTCCCTGCATGGTGGCGGGGAGGATGAGCCCGAGTGACGGACGGCTTCCTGCACTTCCTACCGGGGTCACACCGATATAGTACGTCGCTCCCGGCCGACTGCACATTCCATGGACGGCACGCGTCAATCGGGAGGTAGAGGCGCCGGGACCGCTCCGGTGGCCCCCCCGGGGCCCCCCAGGACGGCGAGAGTGCAGCGGGCCTCACAGATGGCACGGCCCGCGTCGTCGGTCAGGCCGACGCGCCAGACCTGGACGGTCCGCCCCACGCGGACCGGCGTGGCCTCGGCGATGAGATGGCCGTCCCGAGCCGATCGGAGGTGGCTGGCGTTGAGTTCGATCCCGACCACGTTGCGGCCAGGACCGGCCGCCAGGGCCGCACCGAAGCTGGCCGCGGATTCGGCCAACAACGCCGAAACGCCCCCGTGGAGGATCCCGTAGGGCTGGTGCACTCTCCAGGTCACCGGGAGGCGCATGACGACGCGGTCAGTGGTGGCCTCGATGACTTCCACGCCGAGCAGCTCGTGGATGCTCTGGCGTCCGTCGGGCAATGTGGGCCAGTCGTGGTCGTCGTCAGGCACAAAAGGGGGCGTGGTCACGGCCGGATATTAAAGGCTCACGGTTAACCTGCGTCTCGTGTCCGACGTGGTCGACCTGCGCAGCGACACCGTCACCCGGCCGACGGACGCGATGCGTCGCGCCATGGCTGCTGCCGTCGTCGGGGACGACGACTACGGCGAGGACCCCACGGTCCGGACGCTCGAAGAGACCTTCGCGGCGCGGGTCGGGAAGCCGGCGGCACTGTTCGTGCCGTCAGGTGTCATGGCGAACCAGATCGCGGTGCGCGTGCTGTCCACTCCGGGCACTGCCGTTGTGGCGGGCCGCCGACAACACGTGGTCGCCTACGAGTACGGCGCAGCCCCCATGAACGCCGGTATCCAGTTCATCGCGCTCGAGGACGACGACGGCATGCTGCGCGCCGAAGACGTCCGTTGGGCGCGCCAGGCCTCCGAGCACCACCAGCCGTCGGTGTCGCTCGTCTGCATCGAGAACACGCACATGGCCGCGTCGGGGGCCCCATGGACCAGAGCGGGCTTGCGTGCGGTGGTCGAGGCGGCCGGACCTGTCCCAGTCCACATGGACGGCGCACGGCTCTTCAACGCCGAGGCAGCCACGGGGGTTCCGGCGGCCACCTGGGCCGAGGCGGCGACCACCGTGATGTGCTGCTTGTCCAAGGGACTTTGCGCACCGGTGGGCTCGCTGCTGGCCGGGGCCGAGGACGTTATCGCAGAGGGTCGGCTGGCGCGCAAGCGGCTCGGTGGCGGGATGCGACAGGCGGGCGTGCTGGCGGCGCCGGGACTGGTGGCTCTGTCGGAGATGGTGGCGCGGCTCCCCGAGGACCACGTGCGGGCAGCGCGCCTGGCGGACGCGGTGGCCCAACGTTGGCCGCACTGTGGGCTCGATCCGGCCAACGTGCGTACCAACATCGTGACGTTCGCGCATACCGACCCCGACAAGCTGCTCGCCCACCTGGAGGACCAAGGCGTGTTGGCCCATGCGATCGCGCCGGAGACGGTGCGCTTCGTCACGCACCACGACGTCGACGACGCCGGGATCGCCCGTGCCGTTGCCGCGCTCGCCGACGCTCCGGGGGGCAACACACGGTGAAGATCCGCATCGGGATCGGCGGGGGAGGAGAGAGCCTCGGACCCGACGACACGGGCGTGCTGGCGCAGGCGGTCCGCGACACCGGTTTCGACTCGTTGTGGCTCCCCGAGGTGCTGTCACGGCCTGGGCCCGACCCCCTCGTCGGGTTGGCCTGGGTCTCGGGCGCGTGCCCCGGACTGAAGATCGGAACGACGATGTTGCTCCCCGGGCGCAACCTCATCTGGCTCGCCAAGGCGATCGGCACGCTCGACCTGCTCTCTGGGGGGCGCTTCCTCGTGACGTTCGTGCCCGGGCTGGGCCTCGGTGCCGAGCGGAGCGCGATCGGCATCCCGAGCGCCACCGGCGCTGAGCTGATGGACGACGCGTTGCCGGTGCTGCGGCGGCTCTGGGCGGGAGAGGTGGTGAGCCACGATGGGCCGGCGGGGTCCTTCACCGACGTCTCGGTCTCGCCGCGACCGGTCCAGGATCCCTTCGACGTCTGGCTGGGCGGCAACCTCCCGGCGGCGTTGGAGCGCTGCGGGCGCCTGGCCGACGGCTGGATCCCGGCCTTTTGCACTCCCGATGACGCCGCCGCCGGCAAACAGGTGATCGACCGAGTGGCCGCCGAGCACGGCCGGACCATCAGCCCCGAACACTTCGGGGTCAGCCTGGCTTACGCGCCCGAGGGCACCGACATGGCCGCGCTGGCTTCATCGCCGTTGGCCCACCGAGCACGCGGGCGGCCGCTCGAGCAGATCATCCCCGTGGGCCTCGCCGGCCTGCGGGCCATGGTCGAGCGCTTCCTCGAGGTGGGCTTCTCCAAGTTCGTGGTGCGTCCAATGATGCCGCCCGGTGAGTGGCGGACTGAGCTCGAGCAGCTGGCCCTCGCCGTCGGGGAGCTGCAGACCTGACGGCGAGGGCCGTCGACCCGATCGTTGCGGCACCGGTGTCCCTTACGCTGCCTCCCATGCCCGATCGAGCGCTCACCCTCATGGCCGTGCACGCCCATCCCGATGACGAGGCCATCAGCACGGGCGGCATCCTGGCGCGGGCAGCAGCGGAGGGCGTGCGCACCGTGCTCGTGACCTGTACTCACGGGGAGCTCGGCGACGCACCGGGAGGCCTCAAGCCGGGAGATCCCGGACACGACGAGCGCCTCGTCGTCCCCCTGCGGCGCCGTGAGCTCGAGGCGAGTTGCGAGGTCCTCGACGTCTCGCACCTCGAGCTTCTTGGCTACCACGATTCGGGGATGCAGGGCTGGCCCCAGAACGACGCGTCCGGTTCCTTCTGGCGCATGCCGGTGGAGGAGCCGGCGCGGCGCCTGGCCGATCTGATGCGCCATTACCAGCCACAGGTCGTCGTCACCTATGACGAGAACGGCTTCTATGGACATCCCGACCACATCAAGGCCAACCGCGTCACCCACGCGGCCCTGGCGGAATGCGGGATCCCGTCCAAGCTGTACTACACCGCCATGCCGCGCTCGGCGCTGCAGGGCTTCGGCGAGGTACTGGCGCAGGCCGGTATCGAAGTCCCGGGCGAGGTGCAGGAGAACCCCGATTTCGGGACGCCCGACGAGCTCATCACGACGACGATCGACTGCAGCGCGGTCGCGGCGCGGAAGTACGCCTCGCTCGCCGCGCACGCGAGCCAGAGTGACAACATCTTCTTCTTGGAGATGGGCGAGGAACTGTTCTCGGCCCTCATGGGAACGGAGAGCTTCGTGCGGGTCATCGACTCGACCAACGCAGCCGTCCCCGAGGACGACTTGTTCGCTGGGCTGCGCTGAGGGACGAGCGCACCGGCGGCGAAGGTGCCCCTTGCCGCCAAGTCGACGGCTCGCCCTGGAGCGACCAACCCCGAGCACGACAGCTCCTGGTCAGAACCGGCCTTTGTCCGCACTGAGTGAATCCAGAGGGCGGCGCCGCCCGTATACCCGTGGATGAGACAATCGGTTGTGTCCGAGGGCGACCTGTCCGACGAGGGGCTGCTGGCCGGGATGGCCGTGGGGGAGGAGGCGGCGGCCGTGACCTTCGTCCGCCGCTACCAGCGGCGGGTCTTCGGCCTCGCCTATTCCATGACCGGAGATGCCGGGGTGGCCGAAGACGTCGCCCAGGAGGCGATGATGAGGGTCTGGCGTCATGCGCCTGTGTTCGACCCCCGGCGCGGTTCGGTGACCTCGTGGGTGCTGACCATCACCCGGAACCTGGCCATCGACGCCCTGCGTCTCCGACGCGCCGTGGCGACGGACCCCAACGACTTCGTCCTGTCCGCCCTCCGCAGCCACACGCACGACCCGGAGGACACTGCCCACCGGGCCGACGCCGGGCATACGGTCCGAGCGGCGCTCGAAATGCTCTCCGACGCGCAGCGACGGGCGGTGGTCCTGGCTGCCGTCTACGGCAGGACGGCTCTCGAGATCAGCGAATCCGAAGGCATCCCGCTCGGCACCGCCAAGACACGCATCAGGACCGCCCTCATGCGTCTGCGGGCGGCGGTCGAACACGCAGAAGGAAGAGCAACGAGCGATGAGTGATGACATGAGAGCGCCCGGCTGTGAGCAGTACTCGGGAGAGCTGGCGGAGCTCGCGCTCGGTGTGCTGACTGGGCGAGAGCGGGCGGAAGCCTTGTCGCACGTGGAGTCCTGCCCGCGCTGCGCCGAAGAGCTGGAGCAACTGTCGCGGGTGGCGGACACCGTGGTGCAGGTCGCGCCCGAGCTGGAACCCCCGGTGGGATTCGAAGTTCGCCTCTTCGAGTCGATGGGCGTGAGCGACGTGCTGCCGCGTCGCCGACGCCTCCGGGCCCCACGCTGGGTGCCGATCGGCGTGGCGGCGGCCGTGTTGGCCCTCGGTCTCGGCTTGGGCCTGAGCCTGACTTCGGCGCCACCACCAAGGGTCACCTCGGCCAACCTCGTCGAGCACGGTGTGACGGTGGGGCACGTTGACTTCGGGGGCACCAAGCCCTGGATGTCGATGACCTTGGTCGACTCGCCCGCCCAAGGGAGAGTCGACTGCTTGGTGATTACCGACGACGGCGCCACCCACTGGGTCGGCTCCTTCGATGCCCGGGGCGGTTATGGAGCGTGGGTCGCCCCGCTGCACTTCAACCCGGCGACTGTGCGTTCAGCCGAAGTGGTGTCGCCCAGCGGGACAGTGATCGCCACCGCCACGCTGGGCTGAGACACCGACCGCTCAGTACCGGTAGGTGTCCGGCTTGTAGGGACCCTCCAGCGGCACGCCGATGTAGTCGGCCTGCTCCTGGCTCAAGGTCGTGAGCTTCACGCCCAGCGCGTCGAGGTGCAGCCGAGCCACCTTCTCGTCGAGATGCTTGGGCAGAACGTAGACGTCGTTCACGTACTGGCCGGTCTGGTTGAAGAGCTCGATCTGCGCCATGGTCTGGTTGGTGAACGAGTTGGACATGACGAAGCTGGGGTGTCCGGTGGCGTTGCCGAGATTGAGGAGGCGCCCCTCCGACAAAATGATGATGGCGTGGCCATCGGCGAAGACCCACTTGTCGACCTGTGGCTTGATGTTCACCCGCTCGATGCCGGGGGTTCGGGCCAGGCCGGCCATGTCGATCTCGTTGTCGAAGTGACCGATGTTCCCTACGATGGCCTGGTGCTTCATGCGGGCCATGTGCTCTGCCGTGATGATGTCCTTGTTACCGGTTGTCGTGATGAAGATGTCGGCCCGGGGCAGGATGTCCTCCAGTGTCGTGACCTGAAAGCCTTCCATCGCCGCCTGCAGCGCGCAGATCGGGTCGATCTCCGTCACGACGACTCGGGCGCCCTGGCCGGCGAGCGACTGCGCACAACCCTTGCCGACGTCGCCGTAGCCGCAGACGACGGCGACTTTGCCTCCGATAAGGACGTCGGTGGCGCGGTTGATGCCGTCGACGAGCGAATGGCGGCAGCCGTACTTGTTGTCGAACTTTGACTTGGTGACCGAATCGTTCACGTTGATGGCCGGGAAGAGGAGCTCACCGCGCTTCGCCATTTCGGCCAGCCGGTGCACGCCCGTCGTCGTCTCCTCGGTGACACCCTTGATCGCGTTGGCGATCGACGTCCAGCGTCCGGCATCCTGCGCCATGCTCCGCCCCAGGAGAGCGAGCACGACGGCGAACTCTTCGGTGTCCGCTGTCGCCGGGTCGGGGACCGCTCCGGCCTTCTCGAATTCGACGCCTTTATGCACCAAGAGCGTTGCGTCGCCTCCGTCGTCGAGGATCATGTTGGGCCCGCCATCCTCGGGCCATACCAGTGCCCGCTCGGTGCACCACCAGTACTCCTCCAGCGTCTCGCCCTTCCACGCGAAGACGGGCACGCCCTGGGGATTCTCGATCGTGCCCTCGGGACCGACGACCACGGCCGCCGCGGCGTGATCCTGGGTGGAGAAAATGTTGCAACTGGCCCAGCGCACGCGCGCCCCGAGCGCCGTGAGGGTCTCGATGAGCACGGCCGTCTGCACGGTCATATGCAGCGAACCGGTAATACGAGCCCCGGCCAACGGGAGTTGATCGGCGTATTCGGCGCGCATCGCCATCAGGCCGGGCATCTCGTGCTCCGCCAGCTCGATTTCCTTGCGACCAAAGTGGGCCAGGGTGATGTCCGCGACCTTGTGCGGGATTGATGCACTCATGTCTGCTCCTTGTCTTCCTTCCAGCTCGGACGAGCGCGCGGGAACGCACAGCTCTTCATGGGCCGGACGGCACAAGCGCAACGCACGACTCCGACATCTGTCGGAGGCCTCGTACCCGTCCCAGATAATAGGCCCTCGGGAGGGCCCGGGGGAGACGAGAGGGATGCGTTGGCGCTCGTTCGACCTGCGGACCGGAACCACAGGGTCCGTCTTCGTATCACCCTTCGGATTCGTCGCTCCCAAGTCTGTCGCGGAAGCGCGAGTCAGATGACGAGATGCAGTGTCGGAAGACGCATGCATTGAGGGAGGCGAATAAAACTAGTAAAACAATGAATCCCAGTGATTTGATGGGAGTTTTGGTCGCGTTCATTTTGGGAACGCGTACCTGCGTTTGCCGGTGACCCGAAATGACTTTCGGCACTGGTTTGCTCCGAGCAGTTGAGGCTATTTTGCGGCCGACACGATTGGGTACACGCGTCAATGGGGGTGGGGGAGGTTCATTGATGAAATTTAGATCCGCCCAGGGTTCGCGGGTCCAAGACGGTGGACGGGTCAATGGCGCTTCGAGTACCCCACTGCCCACCCTGCGGGAGGAACTGCCAACGACGACAAGCGTTGATCCAATGACAAGCGTTGATCAGGTCGTCACCTACGAATCCGTCGGAAACGAAGGACCGTTCGACGGCGCGGCACGACCGAAAAAAATATTGTTTGTCTCCTGGCGAGACCTTGCGAACCCCTTGGCGGGTGGATCCGAGCTCCTCATCCACCAGATGGCGGCTGGACTCGCGCAGCGAGGCTGCCAAGTGTCGCTGCTCTGTGGCGGCCCAGTGGAACGGAATCCTCTGTACCGGGTCGAGAACTCGGGTGGTCAGTACTCACAGTACTTACGAGCTCCCGTTCGTTACCTCCGCACCTTTCGGTCAGCGGACCTGGTCGTCGAAGTGTGCAACGGGATGCCCTTCATGGCGCCTTTGTGGCGTCGTGGGCCGACTCTGTGCATGGTCATGCACGTCCATGGTGAGCAATGGAGTTCTCGCTTCGGTCCGCTCGTGGCAGCGTGTGGACGTTTTGTCGAGTCAGATGTGATGCCTCGAGTTCATCGAAAGAATCTCGTCGTGACGATTTCTGAGTCGTCGCAATCGGCTCTCATGGGAATTGGCGTCCCGCAGGAGAATATTCGAGTCATTCCTCACGGGGTCGCCGAACCTCCTCCCCTCTTGGACAAGTCTCCCTTGCCCCGATTTGTCGCTGTGGGTCGTCTCGTGGGATACAAGCGGATCGATCTTCTTATGGAGATGTGGGAGTCGGTCAGAGAGCAGACGGGCGGCGTGCTCACCATCGTTGGCGACGGACCAGACCGAGAACGACTGGAGAGGAAGAGGGTCGAGGGCGTCGAGTTCACCGGGTACGTCTCTGAAGCGGAGAAGCACCACCTCATGAGTGAAGCGAGGATCCTTCTCCATCCCGCTTCATGGGAGGGTTGGGGGCTCGTCATCACTGAAGCTGCGGTGAGGGGAACGCCGGCCATAGGTTTCGACGTACCGGGTGTCCGGGAGGCCATCGTGGACTCCGAAACCGGCCTGCTGGCGACGGACTCAGAGACCTTCAAGCGGCACTGGATCCGACTCGCTCAGGACGAAGAGCTCTATGAACAATTCAGGGAAGCCGGCATCAAGCGTGCGCTGAGCCACCCGGTGAACGACAGTGTCAACGAGTTCGAGCGCATCGCGGCAGAGGCCGTGGTGCGTCATTACGCTCGATCAGCCCAAGGTCGAAACCGCGCCAACTCCTATGAGCAACGTCCTTGCGCGGTGACGAAGGCGGCAGTCAGTGAGTGACACGTCCCTTCGCAGACTCTACGAGGACACCGCCACTCCTCTGAGTTCGGGACTGGGGCGAGCCGAACGCCAAGCGGTCATGCTCGCCGACCTCGCGTCAGGGGCGGGACGTAGAATCACCGCCGTCGACGTCGGTTGTGGGGACGGCATGTGCACCGAGCTTGCCCAGAACGTGTGCAACGCCACGCCAGGCGCGTCGGTGAGCATCGTGGGGTTCGACTGGTCGATAGCGGCGTTGAAGCAAGCACGTTCCCGCGGCATACCGGTAGCTCGCGCTTCGGCCGATGAGGGTGGGTTGCCTCTGGCCTCGTCGAGCATCGACGTTGTCATCATGAGCGAGCTCATCGAACATCTGGTCGACCCAGACAATGCGCTGGACGAAGCGTGGCGAGTGTTGATCCCCGGAGGAAGCCTTCTTCTCTCGACTCCGAATCTGGCCGCATGGTACAACCGGGTTTTGCTTGCGGTTGGTGTTCAACCCCTGTTCACCGAGGTGAGTCTGCGCGGTATCCATGGGCGTCCCGGGACGGAAGTGGTCGGGCACCTCCGGCTCTTCACCCGTCGAGCCCTCTTGAGTTTGCTCAAAGCCATGCACTTCATCGACATCAGAATCAAAGGTGGTCCGTATCACGACGTTCCAGGGCCGTTCAAATTCCTTGACCGGCTGTTCTGCTATACGCCGAGCCTGGCATCGAATCTCCTCGTAGCGGCACGAAAGCCCGGCTCGTCGCAACCGGCCTGGACCAAGACGCAGGGTCGCCCATGAACACGGCAATGAGGCAAAAGCGGATGAACAGCACCGTTCCGACTGGCGCGGACTTGGTGTGTCCGGCGCCAGCAAGCCAGGGCATCCATCGATCCATAGCCCTCTTGAAAGCCTTCCGGGTCGAACAGACCGACCCAGACCGCTTCTACCGCCTGCTGGCGGACGACGCGATACAGCAAGTCAGCCGTCATGGTCCCCTGGGAGGGGCAGTCGTATTCGATGTCGGAGGAGGTGTCGGGTACTTCACCGATGCGTTTCGAGCGGCCGGCGCTCGATGTGTCCTCGTGGAACCCGAGATACGGGCTCTTAAGGCGGGCAAAGAAACGGGGGTGACCGGAGAAGCGGCCGTTCGGCCGCATCGGGTTTCGGTGGCACCGGGCCGGGCCATATCGAAGGGGTGCATCATCGGAGACGGGTTTCGGCTTCCCTTCGCCGACTCGACAGCCGACGTCAGCTTCTCGTCGAACGTGCTCGAGCATGTCGAGAATCCCCAATCCTTCATCAGTGAGCTCGTACGAGTGACGAAGCCGGGCGGCCTCGTCTACGTGTCCTTCACGAACTGGTACTCACCTTGGGGTGGCCATGAAACAACGCCCTGGCACTACCTCGGTGGAGAGTGGTCAGCCAGGCGATACCGACGCCACACCGGTTGCGAGCCGATCCATCAGTTCGGGCAAAGCCTGTTTCCGGTGCATGTCGGTCCACTCCTGCGGTGGGTGCACCGGTGGAACAAGGTTGAGATCGAAGAGGCGATTCCTCGTTACTACCCCAGTTGGTGCAACTGGGTCGTTCGCGTTCCCGTTCTCCGAGAGCTCGCAACATGGAATCTGCTGCTCATCATGCGCAAACGCCCGCTCCCGAACTGTGCGCCCTTTGGAAGGTTCCCGGTGGAATCGGCTCGAGAGCCAGCAACATTGAACGGCGGGGGGAGGAAGGCACAAGATGCATCGCCCCATGCGAGTGGATGAAGTCGCTACACCCAAACTGCCACCCGGGTTTCGACACCTCTGGCGTCATTTTCTGCGGCGCGGCAAGAACCTTCTCGGGGTTGAGCCGATCTTCCTGCCGGTTCTGCTTCGGTTGACGCCGCTGGGGACCAGCAGGCAGATCACAGGAGCCACCGACCTCGTCATAGAGGGATTTCCTCGATCCGGTAATACGTTCACCACCTTTGCCGTCGATGATGCGTCCGGCCATCGGCTGACCATTGCGAGCCATGTCCATCAGCCTTCTCAGATCAAGCTCGCGCTTGCTCGTGGCGTGCCCACGGTATTGGTGGTGCGAGATCCGGTCTCGGCTCTGGCTTCGTACCTCGTCTATGACCCGCGGTTTTCGGAACCGACGGTGATTGGCGAATACTGCTCCTACCATCGACAGCTCGTTCCCTATGCGGAGCGACTTCTCATCTGCGAATTCGATGAAGTCACATCACACATGCGCTCGGTAGTAGGTCGAATCAATCACCGGTATTCGTTGCAGATCGGTCCATTTGACGAAGCGCCCTCAAATGTGGAGCGAGTCTTGGCACAGATCGAGTGGAGGCACAAACTCGTGCACCCCGGCCTCGATCCCGTGCAATCGGCTGCCAGCCCTCGATCTGACCGACGCCAACTCACCCAGCAGATGAGAGAGGCGCTGCTTCATCCTCGGAACGCAGCTCAGATGGCTGATGCCCAAGAGCTCTTCAGGTTCTTCTCCACCGTCGCGTCACGACAGAGAGAGGCGATCTCTGGAAGAGACTCCGCGGTCAAGCGGACCCCGAGAGTTGCGTCCAATGTGTCGAACATCTCTGTTCAGCAGGAATACAGCGAGCAGCGCGGGAGCACCCCTTGAGCGCATCGCGATATTGCCTTCGCGTGTGAATCCGCGATGAACCACGCACTTTCGGCCGGAATCCTTCTGGGGGTCACTTCTGCAGCGGCAGCGAACGTCGGTGTGGTGGTCGAGAAGCTTGCGATCCGTCGAATGCCTCCCCTGGACGCCCGCAAGACCACAGCGATGGTCGGAAGGTTGATCAGTAATCCAGTCTGGGTGATCGGGTTCATCACGATTGCAGCCGGTCTGGCCATGCAGGTCGTGGCTCTGTCGTTGGCCTCCATCTCCGTTGTCCAGGCGGTCGCGCCAACCGGCACAGTGCTGCTCCTCGTGTTGTCCCACGTCTTCCTCGGTGACCGCCTTCGGCGCGCGGAGTACTTCGGCATTGCCGCTTTAGTGGTGGCGCTGGGTCTCCTCCTTCTTTCGCTGGATTCGCATTCGGACCAGGCCACCGGATCAACGAACTTGTCGGTACTGCTCGCCGTCACGATTCCGACCCTTTGTGCCAGCGTGTCGTGCTTCGTCGTCGCCAGTCGTGTGCGCGGCTCGGCCCAGCACCGCAGGAGACTGCAGGCGCCCCTTTACGGGTTGGCGACTGGACTCCTGTACGGAGGCGCTGCGTTGGGCATGAAGTCGCTGTCGACACTCATGCAGCGCTCGGGAGTTGTGCGGGCGGTGCCGCAGATTCTTGCATCCCCGGTGTTCTACCTTTTCCTGGCGACTTCTCTCCTCGCATTCTTGATGTTTCAGATGGCGTTACAGCGAAGCATTACGTCCGTCCTTGTCCCAGTGAGCAGCGTCCTGTCGACGGCCTATTTCGTCGTCGTGGGAGACGCTCTCTTCCACGAGCACCTTCCTCGTGCTCCGCTGTCCCTCTCGTTGCGATTGGCGTCTTTTGCGATGCTTGCGGTCGGTCTCTTGACACTGACGGTCGTCAACGAGGCCGAAGGAGCCGAACAGCAAGGCGGTTCCTCTGGACTCGCTGCTCGGGCTCCCGTCCCGGGGCGGGCGGGGTCGGGGCCACCGGGCGGGCACACTGATTCGGACGGTGAGGGGTTCGAGTTGTCGTCTGGACGCGCCCTGCCCATCGGGTTCTCGGGTTCGATGTGGACCCGCCTCCCGGTCTTCGCCCTGGTCGCGGTGGGCACCATACTCATTGCCGTCCTTCCGTTCCCCCACGATGCCGGGCGCGAGATCTCCATCGCAGGCTTCATCCTGCTCGCGGTGGTCGCAGCCGCCCTCCTCATCCCCTGGGAGAAGTTGCCCGACTTGGCCTGGCTGGTCGTCCCGATCGGGTACATCGCCGTCATCGCCATCATCCGCGACGCCCAAGGCGGAGCGGACTCGGGCCTCGTCGCGCTGTACGTCATCCCGATCGCCGTGCTCGCTCTCTACGGCCGGCGCTCCCAGCTGCTCATCGGCTTGTTCTGCCTCGACCTGGCCTTGCTCGTTCCCTTGCTCATCGTGGGGCCGCCCACGTACCCCACGGTCGAATGGCGTCAGGTAGCAGTCGTGGCCATCGTCACCGCGCTGGTCGCCTCGACGGTCAACGCCATGGTCTCGCGCCAGCGCGCCGTCAGGCGCGACCTGGGCCACACGGCACGCATCGCCCGGGTCAACGCACGCGAAGCCACTTCGGCCCGTGAGCACCTCGAGACACTCCTACGAGCCGCCACGGGCAGCGCCTTCATCGTTGTCGACCCGTCGGGGTTGGTCACCTTCTTCTCCGCCGGTGCGGAGGAGATGTTCGGCTATCCGGCCTCCGAGGTGGTGGGCATCCGCTCCATCGCTGACTTCATCGACCCGGCGCAGATCGAAGAGCGCCGCCGGACGGTCCCCGCCATGCGCAGCCCTCTCGAGCCTCTCGACGCCGAGGCGGCGGCCGCTGTCCCTTGGACGGCGACGCGCCGGGACGGCCAGCGGCGCCGCTGTGTGATACGGGGCCGTGCCCTGCCCGCCAACGAAGCGGGGTTCGACCTCATGGACGACGCCCTCTGCGTCGGCCATGCCGGGTACGTGGTCGTGGCCATCGACGTGACCGAGCGCGAGGAGCTGGCGGGCGACCGCGACCGCCTGTACGCGATCCAGATGGAGGTCACACAGTCACTGATTGAGCAGAACAATCGGCTGCGTGAATTGACGCAATTGAAGGACGACGTGGTGGCCACGGTGTCACACGAGCTGCGCACCCCCATCACCTCGATCAGCGGCTTCGTGGAGCTCTTGCTCGACGCGTCGTGCGAGCTCACCGAGAGCCAGGTGGGAATGCTCCAGACGATCGGACGCAACGCGAACCAGCTCCAGCGGGTGGCCGAGGATCTGCTCGCCGACCCGGGTTTCGGATCGGGCCTGAATGTTGCGTTCAGCGAGCTCGACCTGGTTCGCGTGGCCGCGGAAGCCGTCGACGCCATGCAGATCTCGGCCTCGGTAGCCGGCGTGGTGATGACCACGGAGCTCTGCGACCACGAGGTGCCCATCGTCGGCTCCCTCCCCAGGCTCCATCAGCTGCTTGGCAACCTGCTTTCCAACGCCATCAAGTTCTCCCCGCGCCACGGCCGCGTCCGCGTGGCAGTGGACACCTCCGGTGACTACGCCCGGGTGCAGGTCATGGACGAAGGGCCGGGGATCCCGGTCGAGAAACGCGGCCAGCTCTTTGAGCGCTTCTACCGCCTGGCGTCCTCGACGGAAATGGGCCTACCCGGCGCCGGCCTTGGGCTGGCCATCGCCAAGTCGGTGGCCGAGGCTCACGAGGGCTTCGTCGACATCGCCGACACGCCGGGTTGGTCCACCACGTTCAGGGTCCTCATTCCTCTGCGGACCGAGGAAGCCCAGGCAAAAGGCATCGCCCGCCTCCCGTACGCCGGCGAGAAGGCGCTAGAGTGCCCAGCTTGATGACTGTCCCGGCGCGAGGGATGCGACATGGTGAAGGCGGTTGGCAAGACTCCCGGAGAAGATGACTTGGTCCGTAGGAGCGCTCGCCCAAGTGCTCCCGCATTTGGCGCTCGGTGACCCCACCCCCCTTGCGGGCGCGATCTGAGGAATGATGCAGCTGAGCAGTACATACACCGGTGAGACCGAACCGATCGACGACCCGGTCACCGAGCGCGTACTGCAGACCTCCCCGGCGCGGGAGGACATGTCGCAGCAGCGGGCATCCAGATGGTGGCTGGCCGGTGCGTTCGTTCTCGCCCTTGCGGCATTCGTTCCGGACGCATTCGGCAGGCAGGTGTTCGACACCAAGATCGATCTCACGACCGATCCCTTCAGCTTTTTTCACAACATCTTGTATCTCTGGGCGCCGAACGGCTGGTTCGGTTATTTGCGGAACCAGTTTCAAGGGTCCGCGTTTCCCACTGCGCCATTCTTCATCTTAGGCAACATTCTTACGATCCCTGCTTGGTTGGTCCAACGAGCCTGGATGGCCATCGTGGTCACGGTTGCGTTCTGGGGCATCGTCCGCTTGGCCGAAGAACTACGAATTGGCTCGTTGGGTTCGCGCCTGGCGGCCGGGGCGGCCTTTGCCTTGTTGCCCACGTTGACGATCTTGGTCGGATCGGTGACCGCGGAAGCGGCTCCTGGAGTTTTGACCGCGTGGGCCACCATTCCTCTCGTACGGGCCAGCCGAGGCGGATCAACGATCCGCGGGGCCGCTCTTTCCGGGATTGCGATCCTCTTCATGGGCGGAACGAATGCTGCTGACACGCTCTACGCGCTCGTCATTCCGCTTCTTTACCTGCTCACCCGCGCGCCGTCGCCGCGCAAGCGCTCTCTCATCGGATGGTGGGTGGTCTGCCTCGGTCTCGCCACCGCGTGGTGGGCGATTCCCCTCTTGTTTCTCGGCAAGTACGGGTTCAACTTCCTCCCGTACATCGAGAAGTCGGTCACGACCACATCTACATCGTCCGCCACGTCCGCCCTGTCGGGATCCAGCGTCTGGACCGCGTACTTGAACATCGACGGTCTGGGTTGGGACCAGGCCGCACTCACCGTCACGAGTGTCTTCATCGTGATACTCGGTGCCGCATTGATGGCAGGGACCGGCCTCTATGGCATCGCGTGCAGGGAGATACGAGAACGCCGCTTTCTGGTCGTGAGTCTCGCGGTGACGTCCGTCGTGGCTCTGGCGGCCTACTGGGGGCCGGTCGGCGGTCCGGGGAGTCGACTCCTACTGCCGATTCTCAATGGTGCGCTCGCCCCACTTCGGAGCGTTTACAAGATAGAGCCAGAGATCGGCCTCCTTCTTGCCCTGGGTATCGCGCATTCTCTCTACAAGGCGTCCCACTGGAGACCGCGCCGGGTCGGGCGAGTTGTTTGGCGCATCGGCGTCGGAGCGGTGACGATCGCCGTACTGGCTTCGCTGGCCACTCCCTACCTGATGGGACGGGGCGTTAACAACTATTCGTTTGCCAGTATTCCGTCGTACTGGTACAAGGTTGCCGATTATCTGGACCAGAATTCACCACGGAATACCGCCCTGGTCCTGCCTGCTTCGAGTCACGGCGAATATGTGTGGGGTTGGAGCGTCGATCAGCCGCTGGAGGCCCTCGCGCGTTCACCGTGGGCGAACGATCAGGCCGTTCCGTTCGGTGGGGCGGGAAGCTCGAGAATGGTCTATTCCATTGAACTCGCACTTCGCACGGGGACCGCGAGTCCCGGGCTCCCCGCACTGCTTTGGCGATCCGGCATCAAGTACGTCGTCCTACAGAACGACGCGCAGTGGCAACTGTCGGACTCTCCGTCACCCTTACAAGTCCATGAAGTCCTTGAGGAGTCCGGTCTCAAGCGTGTGGCACAGTTCGGGCCGGGGATTGAGACGTCAGTCATCGACAGCCCGACCGTTTCCCTGGTCAAGACCACATACCAGGTCCCATACCCCGCCGTCGAGATATACGAGGTGCCCCCAGCGGTTGGAGGTGACCGTCCTCTCTCGCCAGTCGCCACCTTCGGCACTTCGTCCGCCGCATTGGTGAGCGGCGGGCCTGAGGCGATCAAACAACTGCTGGACCAAGGCCTTCTCGGGGTGGACCAAGCGGCCATCCTGTCGGGGGACTTCCATGGGCAGTATCGCGGACCCGTCTTTGACGTCACGGACACATTGCGTCGCGAAGACACCAACTTCGGACTCGTCAACGACAACACGTCTTATACGCTCACCGCGACGGGTCAAACCTCAAGTCTGAGCGGACTTCCGAACATACCCGCCACGCCGGACCAATTGCTGCCCGTCCAGGGCGTCCAACATCAAACGGTCGCGGTGGTAAAGGGAGCGAGCAACATTTCAAGTTCTTCGGCTGGCTCCGCGTTCTTCTATCTCCCTGAGTACAGCCCTGACAATGTGTTCGACGGACAATCCTCAACGGGCTGGATCGCTGGTAATCCCAACGGCTCTGTTGGTGAATGGATTCAGATCAACTTCGATCGTCCGGTGGATCCGCGGGGCACCCACATCAAGTTCTACTTCGGATCGTCGCACCCGGAGGTCACTGGAATCAGAGTGTCAACCAATCAGGGATCGGTTGACACGCGGGTGCGCCCGACCAGCCGTTCACAGCTCGTGAACGTACCAGCCGGAACCGCTCGGTACCTTCGCGTGACTTTCATTTCGTTCAACGAACCAAATAGTCAGACCACTGGTGCTGGCATCCACAACATTTCGATTCCCGGCGTCCACGTCCGATTGTTTCTGAAACCTCCTGAAGAATCCGTTGGAACCACCGCTCAGAGAGTTGCCTTTTCGTTCGCGGCATCACCTGCTGATTTCCAGGATCTTCTTCGGAATCCCCCTGAGCCGGTGCTCTCGCGACAATTCAGCACTCCTCGACGCGTGTCGCTGTCCATCACGGGGCAGGCAACGCCTAGGCCAGGCGCGGCTCTCGATGCGTTGATCGGGCCATCTGGAATAAACATCTCGGCCACCTCGACGTTCGGGAACTTGCCTGAGTTTCGTCCGCAAAATCTGGTCGACGGTGACCCGAACACGGCGTGGATCGCCGAATCAGCCCACTCCAGTATCCACATGCAATGGACACACCCGGTGAGTCTGTCGAGTCTGGTGCTCGAGGATGCGCGGAATACCTTTGCTGTTCCGCCCGAGGAGGTGCTCATTTCGAGCGCGGCCGGTAGTCGCTTGATTCATGTTGGGCGATCAAACGTGTCGACGCTGACCTTCGCTCCGCTCGAGACGAACAGCGTGACCGTGAGCTTCCCAAAGGTGCAAACCCGCAAGATCGTCACGGGATTCGGGAACACTGTCCAAGCACCCGTCGGATTGGCTGGACTCAGCTTTCCGGCGCTGGCGTCCTCCCAGGGACAAGCACCGAACTACGCGGCGAGCTTCCCGGTGCCGTGCGGCTTCGGTCCGCCCGTCGTCATTGACGGGACCCAATACGAAACGGAGTTGGGACCTGTAGACGGGGGTCCGAGCCCGACGGTCGGCGCCCTGCTGGCTGTCAAACCATTGAGCCTCACCGTTTGCGGCCGCGGGCCCTACCGACCCGGCAGTGCCGAACCGTTCGGGAAGCCGATCACGTCGGTGACACTCAATGCTGGCGTGCACGAGCTTGTGACGTCACCGAGCGGGATGCCCTTCAATGTCTCGTCACTGACTCTGAAGGAGGTGGGCACGCCGAGCGTCGGCCCATCCGTCCGACAGGCACGGGTACTCAACTGGGGGCAGGTGAAGCGCCAGGTCGCGATCACCTCGGGACCGACCACGTACTTGGAGGTGCACCAGAACTTCAGTACGGGTTGGACCGCAACCCTCAATGGCATGACCCTGACGCCGATCCGCCTCGACGGCTGGCAGCAGGGTTATCTGGTGCCAGCTGGTCGTGGCGGAACCGTCCAAATGACGTTCGGGCCGGAGCGCACCTACCTGTGGGGTCTCGCCGCCGGAGTGTTGGGCGTGATCGTTCTTTTGCTGATCGCATTCGGTGTCATTGGTAGGCGTCGTGGGGTCGGCCTCGAAGAGTCGCTCCCGTGGAACACGCAGCTGCCTCTTTGGCTCTCGATCGGACTGGTCGCTGGTGTCGTTTTCGTGATCGGCGGCCCACTTGTCCTCGTGGTCCCGGTCTTGGTCTTCATCGGGAGCCGGCGCCCAAGAACGTTGCCGTGGGTCGCCTTTGCCGGGATGACCGCTGCGGGAATTGTCGCGGCTCTCACCCCGGGGAGTGGGGCGCTCTCTCGTTTGGGCGCGTTCAGCGCTCCAGCTCAGGTTTGCGCCCTGATCGCCCTCGCCGCCGTGTTCGTTCCGATCGTCAAGCGGAGATCATCCGAGGCGGGCGAAGAGTCAGTCTCTGATGCCGAACCGGGACATCCCGATCCTGCTCTCGTGGGCGTGGCCGTTGCAGGCGGGCCTACCGGTAACGGGAGCGGTGATCAGGTCGATAACGACACCGGCTGAAGCTGCCTTTGTTGATGAGTAGGTCGTCGTCAGGCGGCTTAGCATCCGCCTGTGGAGTCGGAAGCTCAACGGTGGGTAGGGGGCACCAGGGCTTGTCGAATGGTGGAGAGAAGGCCCCTCTGGAGTGCCTTTCCACATTGGGTTTGCACGTAACGCACTGGTCCGGGGGCGGAGTAGTAGAGCTCGACGCCGTCACTCGCCCTGCACACTCCGCCATCAACGTCGGTTTCGTACTTTCCGGAAGGGGTTATGTAGGGCGATATATCCACAAAATGAACCGTTTTCGAAGAGTGCGAAGTTGCCTGTATCAGTGCGTTAATTTCGTTATGAGAGGCCGACGAGGCGGCGGGTTCTGGCTGACCATTGGGCAGCGTGCCGGGGTTCATCCAGGGTACCGACAAGAAGTAAATGGGAGCCGCAGTTACAGATCTCAGGCTGGCTATCAGGCTGTTTATCCGCTGCTCCACCATCACATCGTATGGCAGGTCACTCAGAGACATCATTTGGCCATTGATCAAATGTTGAAACGAATCCCACCATCCCAACTCGACAACTATGGCTTGAGGTTTGAAGAGGTGAGCGGTTTTTCCCCAGTATTGGGCCTCGGTATCACATCTCGAATTCATGCTGGTGATATTTCCGAGTACATCCACACTGTATCCGGTGGCAAATCCGCACCCGTTCAGCGAGGCATTGAGAATAAGCGTCCCCCAATTCTCTTGATTGATTGACAGCTGGATTCCCATCGTCAAGGCAATCGAGTCACCGATCAGCAACACCCGCTTCGGCGGGCAGGTCGTGAAGAGTTTGTAGGTGATGAAGCCGCTAATGGGAAGGCGGACCGCGCACGCGACGTTGTGGCCCTTCCACGGGAAACCAGTGTCGGTCGAGGTTTGCGTTGTCGGGTGCGACTTCGAGGCGAACGCGCTGGATGCGGGTTGGAGACCCACCAACGTGAGCACGATCGCCAAGGTGGCGAACACTTGACGTGAACTCTTGGTCCAGCGGCGGCTCTGCATGCGAGGAGAGTATTTCATAGAGGATTAGTGACCTCGTCGCGAGGACCGTCTTTGTCGATGTCGTGGATGCCGTCCATGTCGTGGAACGGCGTGACGCACGCCTTCGCGACGGGATCGGTGATCCACACTCCCAAGCCGTGCGTCATCGGAGTCCCGTCGAGATCTGGATCGCCGCCGACGAAGGACCGAACGACAGGTTCTCGTGCATGATCATGATCACATCTCCCGCCAGATCCCACTTCTGCACTGCCAGATCCCGCTTCTGCACTGGACGCGCGGCCTCCCGGCCATTGGCCCCGCGGCGTTCGCCGAGGACGGGTTGGCGCGCCTGGCCACTCCTGCGTCCAGAGCAGGCCGAGGCGGTCGTCACCGCGTTTCAAGGGCCTCCACCTTTCGGGCACTGGCAAAACGGTTCGCCGGACTATACGACGGGCCATTCTCCCGTCGGTGTCGCCGATGTGACACTGGGGTTGCAGTCAAGCCATGCGAGACGGAGGTCGAGCTCCATTTCTCCCATCGCGGCCCCACCACGGCGTCCGGCAGAGACGGGCCGGACCACCTCCGGTTGCGGCTTGGCTGGCCTGCCGAGTCCCGGGCCAACCGTCGCCTTACCGAGGAAGCAAATCGGCCGCCCTGGCGCACGACCCGGGCCGAAGGTCACTCCCATTCGAAACTCGTCGGCGCGAAATCGACTCTGCGCGTACCCATAGTACGGTCTCTGCAGTGGGCGGAGTTTGTACGTGGCGTCCAGCGTCTCTGACCCGCAAGCGGAGGGGATCGCCCGGGTGACGTTGACAGAAGCGACGGAAGAGATAAGAGCGCCAGAAGGCGAGCGGGGCCAGCCCGAGGTGACCGCTTCGGGTCGCGTCCTCGACAGAGCCATCCGAGTGGCGCCCTACGCTTCCGTCTGGATCGTGCTGATACTGCCGGCATTGCGCACGATGGCTCGCGGCTGGCGTCCTGTGGGGGACGACGCCGCGATCGCGCTGCAGGCGTGGAACACGTTCAGCCTGCACGCACCGTTGGTTGGTCAGGCGACCGGCGCCGCCACCGGGACGGGAGGGGTCCAAACCACCAGCGACCCCGGTCCGCTCGAGTTCTGGCTCTTGGCACCGTTCGCGCACCTCGACGCCGGCCAAGGAGTGCTCATCGGTTCCGTGCTGCTCTGCGGCATTGCTCTGTCGTTCGGTCTCTACGTGCTGCAGAAGTCGGTCGGCCCGTGGGCCGCCGTCGTCTTCGGCCTGGTTGTTGTCGACCTGGCCATCGTCTCACCGCTGCCTTTTACCGATCCCGTTTGGAACTCTGACTTCGCCACTTTTTGGTTCCTCTCCTTGCTCGCGGTGGCATTCTCGGTCGGGCTCGGGAACCTGCGCTACCTGCCGTTCCTCGTCTTTATCGGGTCCGTCACCATCGATTCCCACCTGCTTTACCTCCCCTCCACCGCGGTGGTCCTCATCGCGGTGGTGGTCTGCGGGCTGCTCCTCCGGCGGCCCGACAACTTCCGGTGGCTGTGGTGGACGATGGGTGTCACCGTCGCCTGCTGGATCGCGCCCCTCGGGCAGCAGCTCTTCGGCTCACACCCCAACCTGACCGCGCTGCTCCAAAGCATCGGTGTCGGGTCGAGCAAGCCGATCAAGACCTTCGGTTCCGAGCTGGGGTTGCGTGCCCTGGGCCGGGCCGCCTCACCGAAGGCGGTGTGGGCGACGACGAGGCCGATCCAACCCTTCGCCTCTTACAGCGACGTCCTCGACAGCGGACATCTGGTGTACTGCTTCGCGTTCGTGGCCCTCGTCGCCGTCTTCGTCCTCGCATGGCGGCACAAGAAGACGTATCTCGTGAGTCTCTCGGCGGTGACGATCGCGTCTGCGATTGGCCTCGTGATCCTGTACGCCCGCGTCCCAGAGAACTACCTGCTGTCCTTCCAATGGGTCAGCCTGCTGGAGTGGATCGTGGGAATCTGCATCTGGCTCACGTTGGGCTACGGCGTCGTAATCTGGGCCAGGAGCCGCCTTCCAGTGGGTTGGGAGAACAGGGTTCCCAAGAAGGCCGTGCAGGCCGCGCTGCTCGTGCTGATCGGAGTCGGCACGATCGTTGGCACGGCCGTCGTGATGTACCCCTATGGGAAAGAAGGGCAGCGGTTGGACTTCACATCCATGCAGCGTGTGCAGAACGAGGCCAGGATCGTCGAGACGTCTGTCCCCAAGGGAGAAGTGGGAATAGCCGTCCAGTACACGGGGCAGGAATTCTTGCAGCGCGTCGAAGACGAGCGTGGCGCGGCCTATCTGCTGCGGACGGCCGGTTGGGTCCCGGGGTTGCCCGGTTCAGCCAACGGGCTGCTCAACTATCCGGTCAATCCCGACAAGCCCTTCGTCTTGTTCAGCGAGCAGGGGGCAGTCCTTACGGGTATCACGCACTACCCCCACTTCTCACCCCTAGAGATCATCATTCCGCAGGGCGCTCAAAGCACCAAGAAATTGCAGTACATCAAGACCTTTCTCGGCTCCCTTACGAGCTCATCGGGGGATGTTCCGAATCCTGTCGCCATCCAAAAGCTGAAGGATTTAGGCGTCCTCATCGGACTCAAACAAAAGAACTTGAACCTGCAGGACTTGAACAAGCTCAAGGACCTGAAGAACCTGACTCCACAGCAATTGAACGAGCTCAAAAGCCCGCACAAGGCGAGCGCTTCTTCGGGCTAGCAGGTGGGGTCCGTCAGCCTCTCGTGTGACGCGGATCCCTCGAGCTGGTTCAGCGAACTCCCGCTCACCGAGTGATGCTCGGACTCCCGCTACACCAACGATCCAATTTGCGGCCCGATGCCGAGAGGCGTGGTCAGTTGTTGAGGAGCAGGAATTGCGGCTGATACTGGTGGACGTCCTGCAGGACGGCGACGCCGCTCGTGTTGTTGATGTCGTACGAGACAACGAGTCCGCCTTGACCGGTGAGTTCCGGATGGAAGGTAGGAGTGTAGGCAAACTCATCCGGATATTGCGTGATTTGTGGGATCGAATACACGAGCTCGGGGGCGCTCCAAGGACCGGTGGGCGAGCAGGCGTAGGACAGGGTGACCGCCGAGCCGTTGTAGACGCCGCCCGGAATCGACAGCGCGACGTATCCTTTTCCGCCCGCTTGTACTTCGACTCCGGTGAGTTGAGCACCAGTATTGATCGCCACGGCATTGGCTTCGCCGCTCACCCACTGCGAGCCGTTCCAGTATGTCCAGTCACTGGTCTGCAATGACTCACCGCTCGGAACGCGGGCGACTTTCATACCGTGGAACGTGCCGGCCGTGGGATCGCTGTCGAGTCCATAGACGTAGGTGTACGAGGCGTCCTGAACGACCGCATTGCCCCACTGCGTGTCGGGATCAGTCGGGAGAGCCACGACCGAACTGTAAGAAGGCATGCCGCTGGCAGACAGCGAGAGAACGGCGATGCCCGATCGACCGGTGAACCGATCGACATTGCCTGACACCGGAGCGAACTCGTTGACGTAGACCAATTGGTTACCGTTTTCGACGTATGTCGAGGTAGTCCACCAATGGTCGGTGCCGCCGTCCGGAATCAGAGACTGTGGTGAGCCGAACGTTCCGTTGATGTCGGTGTTGAGGTCAGGCAACGCGCCGACGAGTTCGCTGTTGCGCGGTATACCCGTGAGGCTCGAGAGACCACTCGATTGTGCCGTGCCGACCAGCGTGTCGGAGAAGACGAACGACTCTTGTCCGTTCGGCAGCTCGGTGGAATATCCCATATCTCCGCCGAGCCAACCGGGCCCGGTCTCATTTGCGATCACACTGTCGAGACCCGTATCCGCTGTCGCTGTGGGGTGGACGGTCGGTACGCAGTCCGCCCCTTGCGTCCCGCCGCCGATCCCGACCGGTTGCGTGGTCAACACCGCCGGGTTGGTCCCCGACTGGGCTGTGAAGGCAGTCGGGGTTCCATCCGATTGCACAAGGACGTAGCCCGAGGGCGACGGGGTGACAACCACTCCGAGGACGGTCTTTCCGGTGCCTCCGAGCGAGCCGTAAAAGGTGGCGTCACCGTAGGTGAAGATGCCCCCGTCGGAGGCCACCAGCCAGTAACCGGCACCGTCGGGCGTGGAGGCCATGCCGACGATGGGCTCGTTGAGGTGGATGGACCCGGTCGAGCCGTAGAAGGCGGCGTCGCCGAAGCTGAAGATGCCCCCGTCGGAGGCCACCAGCCAATAGCCGGCACCGTCGGGTGTGGAGGCCATGCCGACGATGGGCTGGTTGAGGTGGATGGACCCCGTCGAGCCGTGGAAGGCGGCGTCGCCGTAGCTGAAGATGCCCCCGTCGGAGGCCACCAGCCAGTAGCCCCGGCCCGTCGGGGTGACCGCCATGCCGACGATGGGTTGGTTGAGCTGGATGGACCCGGTCGAGCCGTAGAAGGCGGCGTCGCCGAAGCTGAAGACGCCCCCGTCGGCGGCCACCAGCCAATAGCCGCGCCCGGTCGGCGTGGCTGCCATGCCCATGATGGGCTTGGACAGATGGATGCCGAAGGAGGCCGGTGATCCAAAAGAGGGTGCTCTGTCGTAGGGAGTCACCGCGCCCGTGAAGGAAGAGATCCAATAACCGCCGTCTGGATCGACCGCCATCCAGCGCCCGCCACCGTACGAACCCCACACCTCTGTCGCGCCACGTGCCGTCGAGGGGAAAGCTGCGCCGATCCACAGTGACACAGTGGCTGCCGCGACAAGCACGGCAAGCAGCGAAACAAAGTGAGCGCAGACCCGAGGACGCCGTCCGGTCCGGGGGGGCAAGTATGTCCGCATGGTTCCTTTCGACCCCGACTCCGGGGTCGAAACGAATAGCGAGGTGACTCGTGGCTATTTCGGTGACCCGGCTAACTCAGGGAGTTCCGTGGTTTTGCGTCCCCCTCTCGCGAGGGGTTTGCCTTTCTCGACTGCCAGTAATTTCGACGCATTACGTCGTTGGGTTAAGGCCATCGAAATCAACACTTGAACAACCAACCGTGGAACCGCGGAGCGCGGAGCGGTGCGCGGCTTGAGGCAAGAGGCGGGAGGCCTCGAGCCGACCGACCAGTGTCGAATCCGGAAGGGGAGTTGCGCACCGCCGTCGGTCCATCGCAGAGCTAGCGAGAAGCGTGGCTCGGGGCGAAAGTCTTGGGGCCTGGAGCGGTGCGAGGCGACGGTGGCTCCATGGGACAACTGGTAACCGCGGCTGGTGTCTCTCTCCGCTGAGCGGTCGCGATCCAGGTGACGACGGAAAGCGTTCCAGAATTGCGGGACGCGGTTACCGTCGCAGCGATCGTACGATCTGCCGTCGACAACGGCATGAAGGCGTCCCAGAAGTTGGGCCTCGCGGTGTGCGGTGAATTAGGCTGATTGATGGCGCTCAAGCGGACGCTCACACCAAGTTGCGTCCAGCCCCGTGCCCCCGTAGCTCAGGGGATAGAGCATCGGTTTCCTAAACCGTGTGCGAAGGTTCGAATCCTTCCGGGGGCGCTGCCTGGGCTTGACCCGAACGCGCCGACAGCGTGCTGGCGCGAGGACTTCGGGGAGGCGGCGAGGGCGTGTCGATCACTGCGGGCAGTGGTACATCGCGATGGCGACGGGTGTGCCTGCCTTCAAGACGGTGCCCGCTGACGAGCCTTGACTGAGTACGGTCGTCGGCGGGTGCGTCGTCGTGGTGGTCGAGCGCGGGAGGCGCGGGAGGGTACTGGTCGAGGATGTGGGCGCGGATGCCGTGAAGGTGCTCGACGACGTGTGAGCTGCCATGTTGGGCGTGATGATGTGGCCCGTCGTTGTCGTCGCGGCAGTGGTTGTGGTCGTCGTCGGGGATCCCTGCGAGTAGCAAGCCCAGGCGAGGCCAGCGGTATGGAGAAGATTCACCGCGGCGGCAAAGGTGAGGCCCGTGACCTCGGGCACGACAGAGCCTCCCGGGAAGCAGCCCGACCAGGTGATCCCCACCCTTGAGCCTTTGGGTCGGGAGGTCCCCGGGGCTAGCGGGACCGCGCCCACGCTGACCTGGGGTGGATTGCCCGGAACCGACAGTGACACGACCACACTTTGACTGTTGAGGCTGCTTTCGCCGTTGAGGTTCCCGTGGTAGCACGGTGCGTTCAGCGGGACAGTGATGAATCCCGCCTCGCGCAAGAAGAAGCGAGCTGAATTGATCTTGAGACCCACCACGTCGGGGACGGCCACACCGGCAAGCGTCGTGGTGGTTGACGTCGCCACCGCAGCCACTGTCGTCGTGGTCGTGGCGGCCGTCGTCGTGGTTGTCGTGCTCTTCGAGATCGACCGGGGCGTCGGCGCCGGTGAACTGCTGCACGCGTCGAGGGCGCATACGAGGACGAGGGTGAGGGACACACCCATCACGGCTCGCCGAAATGGTGGGATCATGCGGGGCTGCAACATTTCGGGGAAGACTAGGGCAGCCACGTACAGCGGTGGGTGCCACCCGGACAAGACCGTTGCCCCCGAGGACCCCTGACGTGCGCCTGGCGGCTCAGGATCGAGAGCGATGGCATCGTCCCGGAGTGTTTGCCCTCAGCGGGGCTCAACGGCGGGTTGCCGCGCCCGCAGCGGGTGCCGGCTGGCGGCGCCGGGCGTGCTCCGCCCGCGACGCGGACAGCGTGTTGCCGCGTCGGGTGCTTCGGGGTCCATCTTCGCGTCTGGGACGAGGAATGCGGCCGCCGAAATCGTCAGCTGTCGCGTGCGCCCTGCAGCTCGACGCGCACGCTGATCTCCGGGTAGACGCGCACCATCAACATGCTGGGAGGTTTCATGCCGAACTCTCTGATGTCGAAGACGTACTCTCCGGTCAACGAGACACCTGCCTCGTGCACGTTGATCTGCATCTCGTGTTGGAAGGTCCTCGTCTTGCCGTGAAATGAGACATCTCCCGTGATGGCGTAGTGGGGATGGGGTCCGCTGGCGGAGATGCTCGTCACACGGCCGACGATGGTGGGGTAGCGCCGAGCATCCATGCGGCGGCGAAGCTCGTGGTCGTAGAGCTGGTTACCGGACGTGAGCCGCTCGACGGCCAGCTCCAACTCGCCCGACACCGGGAGGTCGAGGTCGAGCGATCCATCCTCATGGGAGGAGGTCTCGAACCATCCCGTGATCCCACGAGTCTCGGTGTTGATCGGGTGCAGGCTGGAGCGACCGCTCACCCATATGCACGAGCGCATCGAATCCAAGGTGTAGCGAGTGAGCCCCATGCCCTCGTTTCCGTTCCCGGGTGCTCCGCCCCCCGAATCCTCTGCACGCGAAACCCGCATACTGGCATAAAGTCAGGTCGTGGCCCGTCTGGACGTCCCTCCCGGAGAGGGGGGCGACGCCGTGCAGATCTGGTCGCTCCAGCCCGAGCTTGGTGCGGCGGTCACCCGGCTTGTCCAGGCCACCTATAACAAGAGCATTCTCCCCGTGCGCGTGCGCGAAGCCGCGCGGATCAGGATCGCGCAACTCAACGGCTGCACGGTCTGCCTCGCCTTCAGGGCTGACAAGGTCCGAGCGCAGGGGCTCAGCGAGGATTTCTACTGCGCAGTCGGGACGGACGACACGGGGGTGCTCTCGGCCCAAGAGAGGTTGGCTGTGGAGTACGCCGAGCGCTTCGCCTCAAACCACTCCAGCATCGACGACGCCTTCGTCGAGAAGTTGCGTGCCTCCTTCAGCGACCCCGAGGTCCTCGATCTCACGATCTGCCTTTCAGCCTTTCTCGGGCTGGGGCGGACGCTCCGGGCCCTCGGCATTACCGAGACCGAGCTGACGGACATCTAGACCGCTACTCGGTTGGGGTTGGCGCATCGAACGCCGCATCACGCTCTCGCACCGCCTGGCGGAGCCCGACCTCTTCGATCCGGACCGAGAATTCCTGCGCCGCCGGAGAACGATGTCCGATAGCGTCATTGAGCGCAGCGAAACGCTGCAGCTGTGAGCGCCCCATCAGCTCGACCCCCGTGTTGACGACCCTCTTGTTGGCGACAAGGAGGTCCCGCCCGATCAGCGCCATCCTCTCTGCCAGCGCGAGGACAACGCCATCGAGCGCATCGGAGGGAGCGGTGGCGACCACCAGCCCGATCTCCCGCGCCTCGCTTCCCGAGAGGGTGTCGCCGGTGAGCATCAACCGCTTGGTCCACTGCGGACCGAGGTGGTAGAGCCACATGTTGGTCGGAGGCACCCCCATGGAGCGCACCGGCGGGAAACCGATCCGGGCGTCGTCGGCCGCCACGATGAGATCGCAGTGCAGCGCCAGATCGGTCCCGCCGGCCAGGCAATTCCCCTGGACCTGCGCGATGACCGGAATGGCGCAGTCCCATACGCGCCCCCAGCCCTCTGCCAGCGAGAGCATGGCTGCGACGTCACCCTCGATCGTCTCGTGCCGAGGGAAGTCGCCGGGGTCCGTGTCCTCGGCGATGAAGCCGTAACCCGAGGAGAACGATGGTCCCGTGCCGCGGATGATGATCACGCTGGTCCCCGCGTCGGCCTGGGCCTCCTCGACACCCTGGAGGATCTCCCGGATGCAGCGCGGCGTCAGCGGGTTGTGGTGGTCCGGTCGGTTCAGCGACAGGCGACGGACCCGTCCGATCTGTTCGACCGTCACGGTGGTGAAGCTCCCCATCACGGTGCACTCCTCGATTCATCTCCGGCCACGAGTGCGGATTTGAGCACTTTGCCGCTCGCGTTGCGCGGGAGCGTCTCGACCACGGTGATCCGACGGGGAACCTTGTAGTCAGCCAACCGGGTAAGGACGAACGATCGGAGTTCGTCGGAGGACACGGGCCGGCGGAGCACCACCCAGGCTGCAACGTCCTCGCCGAGGACGGGGTGGGCGACGCCCCTCACGGCCACCTCCGAGACGGCCGGGTGTTCGGAAAGGGCGCCCTCCACCTCAGCGGGCACGACGTTGTGGCCGCCCCGGATGATGATCTCCTTCTGGCGACCGACGATCCAGAGGTGGCCATCGGCATCGACGTAGCCGAGGTCGCCACTCATGAGCCACCCATCGACCCACGTCTGCCGAGTGCCGTCGACATCTCCGAGGTACGAGCGCGGAGGGCGTGACCCGCCGATTGCCACCTCTCCCACCTCGCCGCGCGCCAGCGTCTTCCCGCCGGAGCCGACGATCCGGAGCTCGACCCCGGGCAGCGGCAGGCCAACGGAACCGAGGTGCATCCCCCGGTCACCCAGCGGCGTGGTGGTCACCGCGCCGAATTCGGTCATCCCGTACCCGCACAAGATCTCCGCCGAGGGCAGCCCGGCGCCAAACCGGCGCAGGGTCGCCGCCGCAATTGGAGCGCTGCCGATATTGACCACCGCCAAGCTCGAGAGGTCCGCCGTCTCGAAGCGTGAAGTGGAAACGACGAGCTCGACCATCGCCGGCACGAGGAAACCTGCGACCGGACGGTCACGTTCCACTGCTGTGATCCAGCGATCAGGGTCGAAACGTGGGAGGAACCAGCCGCTGAGCCCGCCACGCGAGGGGCCACACACGAGCAGCGACCCGCTGGTCGTGGCGAAGGGCGATCCGGATATGAAGCCGAGTCCCGAGAAAGCAGACGGGACTCGCTCCGTGGTGGCGAGCCCCCCGTGCCGAACCACCACACCCTTGGGGCGGCCGGTAGTCCCGGAGGTGTACATGATGTCGGCCACGTCGCCGGGGTCGAGCATCTGCAGCAGGTCGCCATCGTCGTTGGACAGAAAATCGACCCAACGCGCGGTACCTCCCGACCGCGTGCTGACCACGGTCGGTACCGCGGAGCGGATCTCGTCGCGGACCTCGCTCGTCAGGACGACCGACGCCGCCGCGTACGTCAGGACGCGGGCGAGCTCGGACGGACCGAGCCGGGCCAAGAGGGGCACGGCCACCGCGCCGGCCTTGTGGATGCCTTGGTACGACACGAGCCACTCGAGGGGTTCGTCGTCGCCGATGAGCAGCCCGACGCGGTCCCCTCGGAGAAGACCGTGCTCCAGGAGCCCCCGAGCGAGGCGGTTGGAACGCCGGTGCCACTCGTCGAAGGTGATCTCGGACCCGTCGGCCAAGTTCCGCCATGCCACGGCAGCAGGGAATTCCCGCGCCATTTCGGCCAGGAACTCCGGCTGGAGCAGTGTCACCCGACCGGCCACGGAAGCGGCATCGTCAGGAGGTGCCACCTTCCAGGATCGCGCGAGGGTTCTGCACGAGCATCCTCGTGATTTCGCCGTCGCTGATGCCTCGTTCACGCATGACCGGGAGCACTTCGTCCGAGATGTAGGTCCACCGCCAGCTCTGAGAGACGTCCATGACGGAGCGTGGAAACCAGTCCACGAAGCACATGGCGTCGTGCGACAGCACGATCCGTTCTGCATAACCCCGGGCACAGAGTCGCGCCACGGCGTCGACCCGCTCTTCGAGCGTGATGCCGGGCACGCCGAAGTGATCGAAGCCGAGGTACGAGCCGTTGTCGATCAGACGGAGGTGGTAGTCCGTGTTCACGGTGCCCCCGCTATGTCCGATGACGACCCGGTTCAGGTTGACACCCTCCTCTCTGAAGATGCGTTGCTGCTCGAGTCCCCACGGTTCAGGCGGCGTCGGCGTGTGCGTGGTGATCGGCACACCGGTTGCCCGATGCGCCTGCGCCACCGCCCGCAGCACCCGCTCCACGCCGGGCGTGATGCCTGGGCGATCGGACGCGCACTTGAGGATGGCTGCCCGTACGCCCGTCTCCCCGATGCCCTGACGGATCTCGCGGACGAAGACGTCGACCATCGGCTCGGACCCACCGAGGACGGTCCCCGGCCCCCGGAAGTGGAAATACATTGGAACCTCGTTGTAGGTGTACACGCCGGTCGCCACGACGATATTGATCTCCGGCACCTGCTCGGCGATGGCCGCCACCCGTGGGATGTAGCGGCCCAGCCCCACCACCGTCAGGTCGACCAGCGTGTCGATACCGTGCTCCTTGAGCTCGCGCAATTTGGTGACGGCGCGCGCCCGCTCGACCGCTTCGTCCCACTCACCGGCCGGCTTCTCGATCTCCGGGCTGAGCACGAAGATGTGCTCGTGCATGAGCGTCCGGCCCAAGATGCTTCCGTCGACCGGTCCTCGCACCGTATTGACCTGCGGCATTGTCTCCCCTTGCCCGGCTCCCCTCGTGGGCCGGAGCGGGCGATCGTCGTGGGGCCCGCGGATTCACGGCGGGTACGGGGAACAAGAATGTCACAGGACACCCACAGCGGGCCTTGCGATGGTGTCGATCCGAACATGATGGGATGGAGACGTCCCCAACACAGAGGTCCTTCAGCCGCATGTCGTCACCGAGCAACCAGCCGAACAGACCCCCGAACAGGGAGACCACTCGATCCCGGCTGCGCCATCTGACCCGCGGGGCCATCCTCGCCGCCACGGGGGCCACAGCCGTCCTCGGGATCGTGGTCGCCCATGAGCGCCCCGGCGCCAGCAGCACATCTCGGCGGGACACGACGTCGGGTTCGTCGTCGTCGGGATCGTCATCGTCGGGCTCCGGCCGCACCGCGGGCTCGAGCAGCGGCAAGTCCTCGTCGAGCAACCGCAGCTCGACCGGGACCACGGGCAACACCGGTGACACGAGCAACACGGGCAACTCGGGCGGCTCGTTGTCTCCGACGTCGAGCTCTTCGACGCCGAGCGTCACTTCCGGAGGTTCGTCGGGGTGACGTGCTCCGTGCCCGTTGATGAGCCGGTTCTGACCACCCGCTCCTTTCGCGCCATTGGCACGACGGCGACCGTCGTCTTGCAAGACGCAGCCTCCGCTGACGTCGCCGCGCGCGCCCTCGCCCGCGAGGTCGCGGCTATCGACCTGGCCTGCAGCCGGTTCCGGGCGGACTCGGAGCTGCAGATGGTGCACGACAACGCGGGGCAGACCGTCAAGGTGGGGCAGCTGCTCTTCGAGGCGCTCGAAGTCGCCCTCTTCGCCGCAGACCGCAGCGGCGGTGCCGTAGACCCGACGATCGGCAACGCCATTGCCGCACTCGGTTACGACGCCGATCTGGACGAGGTCCGTGCCCGGCCCCCATCCCCGCCCCGTGCCCTCGGTCCAGTGGCGGGCTACATGCATGTTCAGCTCAACGCGCGCGACCACACGGTCCGGATCCCGCGGGGTGTCCGTCTGGACCTGGGTTCGACCGCCAAGGCCCTGGCCGCCGACCGGGCCGCCTCCCGGATCGCGCAGACGATCGGAGCCGGCACACTGGTCAGCCTCGGTGGCGATGTCGCCGTTGCGGGGCCTCCGCCCCTGGGCGGGTGGTCTATCGGCATCGCCCGCGAGTCATCCACTCCGGCCGGACAAGTCGATCAGGTCGTGGCGATCACCCACGGGGGGCTCGCCAGCTCGGCCACCTCGGTCAGGGCATGGACGGCGGGGGACCGTCAGGTCCATCACATCGTGGATCCTCGGACCGGGGACAGCGTCGAACCGTACTGGGTTCTGGTCTCCGCCGCGGGCACCAGTTGTGTCGATGCCAACCTCGTGACGACGGCCGCCATCGTGTGGGGCGAACAGGCACTCGGCAAACTGGTCGACTTCCCGCAGGCGGCTCGTCTGGTCCGCTCCGACGGGAAGGTCTTCACGGTGAACGGGTGGCCCTCGGAAGAAGCGGCATGAACTCGACCTCGCTTTGGTACGCCACGCGGGCGAGCGGCATCATGGCCTTGATCCTCCTCACGCTGACCATGGTGCTCGGACTCACGACCACTACCCGCGCCCGCGCCCGGAACTGGCCTGGCTTCGCCCAACAGGAGATGCACCGCCGCATCTCCATGATCGCCGTCGTCTTCCTGGGTCTCCACGTCGTCACCAGCGTGCTCGACACGTACGTCAACATCAGTTGGGCCGCCATCGTCGTCCCGTTCACCTCCTCCTACTCGCGGTTCTGGGTCGGCGTGGGCGCCATCGCGCTGGACCTGATGATCGCGGTCTTCGTGACCAGTCTTCTCCGGGCCCGGATGCGTCCAGGAACGTGGCGCGCCGTCCACTGGCTGGCGTACCTCAGCTGGCCGATCGCCCTGGCCCACACATTCGGGATGGGCACCGATTCGCGCGAGGGCTGGGTGATCGTGCTGGGTGTGGCGTGCGTCGTGTCGGTGGGGGCCGCCCTGGCGTGGCGGGTGCTCGTGGCCTCCCGACAGAACTCGGCGAGGAGCGCGCACGCGTCGGTTGCCGGCGTGCCGCCAAAGCACCTCGCGCTGACGGCACGGAGCAGAACAGGGTCCCGTCGTGCATAGCGTGAGCGAGGCCATGCCCACCACCGGTCGCTACCGCCTTCTCGGCCATCCGACCGATCTGCCCGGTCACGTGGCCACGCTGGGGCCTGTCCCGCTGCCCTCTTCGAGTGCCCGGGGCTGGCGCGAAGCCTTCGTGTCGATGCTGGAGTCCTCGGGGCTGGCGGGCCGCGGCGGGGCCGGGTTCCCTGCGGCCATCAAGCTGGCCGTGGCCCACGCCACCGGTGGCGGCGGCACCATCCTCGTCAACGCGATGGAGGGCGAGCCTGCGAGTGACAAGGACAAGCTCCTGCTCATCAGATCGCCGCACCTGGTGCTGGACGGCGCCCAGCTCATGGCCGCTGCCACCGGTGCCAAGCGGGTCGTGGTGTGCGTGCCCGAAGGACGCCAGCACGTCGCATCCCCCGTCTCGCTGGCCCTGACCGAGCGGGTCGCGGCGGGCTGTTCTCCCGTCCCCGAAGTCCTGGTCCGGCCACCCGACCGTTTCGTGGCCGGCGAGGAGTCGGCCTTGGCGCGTTGGGTCGAATCGGGGGAGTCCTGGCCATCCTTCCGTCCCGACAAGGGCACGGCCCTTCGCGTCGGCCGCAAGGGCGCGCTGGTGCACAATGCGGAAACCCTGGCGCACGTCGCCATGATCGCCCGCACCGGGCCCGAAGCCTTCCGCGCTCACGGTCTGGTGGAGGATCCTGGGACCTCTCTGATCACACTCTCAGGGGCGGTCGAGCACCCTGGCGTGGTCGAGATCGACCGGGGGACGCCGCTGATTGAGATCGTGCGCCGGGCGACACCGACGGGGCCGATGCAGGCACTCCTCGTTGGCGGCTACGGCGGCGCGTGGGTTGGACCGGACCATTTCTCGACGCCGTACGCATCGCTGTCGCTGCGAGCCATCGGAGCGACGGCCGGGGTGGGCATCGTGATCGCGCTCGGGCAGGACGCTTGTGGGTTGATGGAGTCGGCGCGCATCGCCCATTACCTGGCGGGCCAGAGCGCGGGCCAGTGCGGGCCGTGCGTCTACGGCCTCCCCGCCATCGCGGACGACCTGACCCGGCTCGCCCATGGGCGCATCGATCCCGACCTGGTGGCCCGCCTGGACCGCAGGCTCCGTGAGGTCGACGGGCGGGGTGCGTGCCGACATCCCGACGGCGCCGTGAATCTCGTGCGTAGTGCACTGGCCGTCTTCGCGGCCGACGTCAGCTCCCACGTCCACGGTGCACCGTGTCGACATCGGACCTACGCGTCGCAGCTCAGGTTTCCCGACGCCATGGCGGTGGCAATGTGATGATCCGCATCCTCGTCGATCCGGTCGCCTGCGACGCCTACGGCTACTGCGCCGAACTGTTGCCCGAGGCCATCAGCCTGGACGAGTGGGGTTACCCCATCGTCGACGGCAAACCGCTCCCGAAGGAGCTCCTCGATGTGGCGAAGCGTGCCGCCCGGGACTGCCCGCGCCGCGCCATCACGCTCCGGGAGCGCAAGGGCGGCCACTGAGGACCGTCCGGCGTCACAATGGCGGTGTGCCTGGCGACCGGCGACCGGACAACAGGGCTTCCTCCGGCTTGGCAATCCGGCAGGCCACCGAGACCGACCTTGCCCGCATCGTGGAGCTGCTGGAACTCGGTGCCGTGCCCGGAACGCCGCCCGTCGAGGATCGCCTCGACCTCGGGCCCTATGCCTCGGCGCTGACAGAGATCGAGGCCACGGGCGGTGCGATCCTCGTCGCCCAGACGGGGGACCAGGTGGTGGGGGTCTGTCAGCTGATCGTCTTCCGCCACCTGCAGCGCGGGGGAGGACGCTGCGCGGAGATCGAGTCGGTGCACGTGCACCCCGATCACCGGTCGTCGGGCATCGGCGGTGCCCTCGTCCGTGACGCCGTCGAGCGAGCCCGCCGTCTCGGTTGCTACCGGGTGCAACTGACCTCGAACACCGTGCGCGCCGACGCGCACCGGTTCTACGAGCGCCTCGGCTTCGTTCCCTCGCACCTGGGTTTCAAGCTGCCGCTGCCGTGATCCCGGCCGGTTGGGCCCCGACCCTTGCGCCAGAATACGTAATGATGTAATCTCGTAATATGACCGACCAGGAAAGCCAGGCCAGACGAAGAGCGCCGCGGGGACGCCGCCGCTCGACGACCCCGCCCCCCTCGGGCCCCGAGCAGGAGCGTCTCATCGGGGCGTGGTTCGCCGGCCGGGTTCCCGACAACTGGTTCGAAGGCAGCCCGACCATCGAGACCGACGGCGACGAGATCCTGGTCGTGGGCGCCCTGGCCTCTCCGCAGCTTCCAGCAGGGGCGGGGGCGGACGAGACACGCGTGGCCGAGCAGGCGCGCATCAGCGGCTTTCGCGAAGAGAGCCGGAGTGCCCGTATGCGCATCGCCGACGAAGCCCAGCCGGCCTTTGGGCGGGTGGTCTCGTGGGGTGCGGTCTGCGGTGGCTCCAAGGTGCTGTTCACGACGGCGGGCGTCCCCGTCATGACGCGGCTGCGCATGGGGGACCGCCGCGTCCTCGACACGCTTATCGACGGTGGCGTCGCTCGCAGCCGCAGCGAGGCACTGGCCTGGTGTGTACGTCTGGTTGCCGAACACGAGGCGGACTGGATCCGCGACCTGCGCCAGGCCATGACGGCCGTGGAGGATGTCAGAAACCGCGGCCCGCAGAGCGCCCCGAAGGACGCCGGCGAGTAGCCGGAGGACGAGGAGACGGGGCAACGGAGTCGGGGGCGCTTTTCCGCAGGCCCGGCGCCGGAGCTCAGCGAGCTGCGGCCACCGGGGCGAAGGTGCAGTCGAGGTGCTTGATCCCGTTGATGAACGGGGAGAGCAGCCGGTCCGGCTCGCCCGCGCTCTCGATGTCGGGCAGCCGCTCGAACAGGCGGCGGAACATCACCTCGATCTCTTGGCGGGCGAGGTGCGCGCCCAGACAGAAGTGGGGGCCGGCCGCCCCGAACCCGATGTGGGGGTTGGGGTCGCGGCGGACGTCGAACGTATACGGGTCGCCGAAGACGTCCTCGTCGCGGTTGCCCGAGGCGTAGAACATGATGACCTTGTCACCCTCGTGCAACTCCGTCTCGCCGAGCACGGTGTCGGCCCCAACCGTGCGGCGCATCCAGATGACGGGGGAGCCCCAACGCACGATCTCGTCCACGCCGGTGACGGCGATCCCCATTGGGTCGGCCAGCCACAGCGCACGCTGGTCAGGATGTTGGGTCAACGCCAGCAACCCGTGGCTGATGGCGTTCCGGGTGGTCTCGTTGCCGGCGACGACGAGCAGGATGAAGAAGGCGGCCACCTCGGTGTCGGTCAGCGCCTCGCCGTCGACGTTCGTGTTGACGAGGGCGGACGTGACGTCCTCGGTCGGGTGCTCCCGCCGGTAGACGGCCATGTCCGTCATGAGCATGTTCAACTGCTGGGCCGCCGTCATGAAGGCGACCATCGGATCCGAGCCTGCGGGTACGTACTCGGGGTCGCCGCTGGAGAGGATGACATTGGACGCGTTGAACACCATGTCGTAGTCGGCGGCGGAGATGCCCATCATGTCGCAGATGATCTCCAGCGGGAGCCGGGCCGCGACCTCGGTGACGAAGTCACAGCCTCCGAGTGGGGCCACCCGGTCGATGACCTCGTTGGCGACGAGGTCGATGCGATCCTCGATCGACTTGATCATGCGAGGGTTGAACGCGGCCGATACGATCCGGCGCAAGCGGGCGTGTCGCGGGTTGTCCATGTTGATCATCGATCCGAAGAAGTCGAGCATCTCGGCGGGCATATCGACGATGGAGGTGGCGCCCCGGCCCGACTGGAAGATCTCGGGGTGTCGGCTCGCCTCGGAAATGTGCGCATGCCGGGTCAACCCGTAGTAGCCGGGGCCCTCGGGGATCATGTAGCTGAGCGCATCGGGGATCTCGGGTTCCTTGAAGAAGGGCATGGGGCGGTCGCGGCGCAGCGTCTGGAACGCGCCTTCGCGCTCGTCCCACGGCCGAGCCCAGAACGCCATGTCGGAGAGGTCGATCTCGTCGACCGACAGGACGGCACGTGGCTGCATGGGTCCAACCATATCGACTCCCTACACTGCGACCATGTGCGACACGCTCTGTGCTCCCGGGCCGTCCGGCATGGTGTTCGCCAAGAACTCGGACCGCCCGCCCGGTGAGGTGCAGGTGGTCTGGCCGTTCGGCCGGCGCGACTCGGCCGGCTGCACCCTGCGCACGCAGTACCTGACGATCGGCGACGCCGGCGCACTGGCCAGCTTCCTCTCCTGCCCAACCTGGCTGTGGGGAGCCGAGCACGGAGTCAACGAGTACGGCGTCGCCATCGGGAACGAGCGGGTGGCCACGACGCACGATGCGGCCGCCGCCAAGCCTGCCCTGATCGGCATGGACCTCGTTCGCCTGGGCCTCGAGCGTGCTCGCAGCGCGGCCGAGGCCGTCGACGTCATCACCGGACTCCTGGAGGCCTGCGGTCAGGGCGGCATCGCCGACGCCGCGCACCAGGAGGCGTATGACTCCTCGTTTCTCGTCGCCGATCCGCATCACGCATTCATCGTCGATACGTGTGGCGCGGACTATGCCACCGCTCCCTTCCTCCGCGGCACCGCCATCTCCAACCGCATCACGCTCGGCACGGAGTGGGCACGCGCGTCGGACGATCTCGCGCCGGGTGACGACTTCGGGCGCTTCCGCGATGCCAAAGAGGACACCCGCTACGCCGACGGGCGCCTGGCGGCAAGCCGCCGCTTTCTCGACTCGGCGGCGCCTTCCGGGCTCACCGCTGCCGCCACCGCCGCCCACATGCGCGACCACGGGTCGGGCCCCTGGGGCGTTCCGGGAACGCCCGGTCCGGTCCACCCACCGCCGGAGGGCATCGGAGAAGATTTCAGCGGGGTGACCGTCTGCATGCATGTGCGGGGTCTGTGCGTCACGACCACGTCGATGATCGCCGAACTGCCGACCGGCATCGAGGAGGGCGCGCCGCTGCGCGTCTACGTCGCCCCGGGCAGCCCGTGTGCCAGCATCTTCGTGCCGGCCTTCCCCCGCTCGGTGGCCGGACCGCCCCCGTTCGTCCCCCTCGAGCTCTCGGGTGAGGAGTTGTGGCGGGCCGCCGACGCGGTGCGCCAGCGGGCCGAGGCCGACCCCGCCGTGCTCAGCGCCGTGCGAGAGGTGCTCCAACCCGTCGAAGACGAGCTGTGGGCCGACGCCGACGACGTGCTCGAACGTCCCGGTCGTTGGGCGGCGGCGGGTGCCACGTGGGGGAGCCGGGCGCTCCATGCGCTGCGGACCTGCATCCCCTGATTGCGTCGGGCGCAGCGGTACGCTGCGGCCGCACATCACGTGTGCTCCTACTCGCCAAGGGGGACGTCATGACCACCGTAATTACCGAGCTCACCGACGACGACATCGCCGTCGGTGACGTCGTCAGCGCGCAGCTCGAGAAGATGTGGGGCTGGTATCTCGTCGGGGGCATCATCGCCGTCATCTTCGGCTTCTTCGTGATCAGCTACCGGCACGCCAGCGTGTACGCGATCATCTATCTCGCCAGCGGCTTCTTCATCGCCGCCGGCGTCTTCGAGATCATCGGGGCGGTCCAGGTGGCCCGACAGAGATGGCTGCACATTGTCTTCGGCTTGATCTGGACCGGGGTGGGCATCGTGGGATTCGTCTGGCCTCACATCACGATCTTCATCGTCGCCGTGCTGGTCGGCTGGGCCTTCCTGGTGCTGGGTATCTTTGACATCATCGACGCGATCCGGCACCACGACTACTTGTCCTACTGGTGGGCCTACCTCATCCGTGGCGTGATCGCGGTCGCCATCGGCTTCCTCTGCATCAGGCATCCGGGTGCGCCGTTGACGGCGCTCGTGGTGCTGATCGGCATCCTGGCCATCCTCTTCGGAGTGGTCGAGATGATCGGCGCCTTCTCGGCTCGGCACGCCACCCGACACTGGGAGCGCTGCAAGGCACAGCTGCGCTGAGGCGGAGGGGAGCGGCATTGCGCCTGGCCACCTTCTCCCTCCCCGCCGGGACCCCGCGCCCCGGGCTGATCGTCGGGGACGAGATCGTCGACTTGGGCGATTCCGCCACCAGTCTGCCGGGAAGCATGAGCGAATTGCTGGCCCTCGGGCCCGCCGCTCTGGACGTGGCCCGTGCCGCACCGACGACCGCTGCGGCACGCCATCCGCTGTCGGGGGTGCGGCGGCACGCGCCCGTGCCCGACCCTCCCGCCATCCTCGCCGTCGGCATGAATTACCGGGCCCACGTCGCCGAGCTCGGCCGGGAGCCGCCCGAGTGGCAGTACTGGTTCAACAAGCAGCGGACCGCCATCGCGGGGCCGGGTGACCCCATCGTGCTGCCGGTCGTGTCGGACATGGTGGACTACGAGGGCGAGTTGGCCATGGTCATCGGCCGGCGCTGCCAGCACGTGCCGGCCGCCCGTGCCCACGAGGTGGTGGCGGGCTACACGGTCATCAATGACGTGAGCGTGCGGGACTGGCAGTGGCGCACGCCCACCTTCACGGTCGGCAAGTCATTCGACAGCCACGCCCCATGCGGTCCCGAGCTCGTGACCGCGGACGAGGTTGGCGATCCGGGCGGGCTGACGATCCGCACCTGGGTGAACGACCCTGCGTCAGGACTCGAACACCTCCGACATGATCTTCGGCTGCGCGCAGATGATCGAGTACCTGAGCACGGCCTTCCCTCTCGAACCGGGCACGGTCATCGCGACCGGGACACCCGCCGGCGTGGGGGCTGGGTTCGACCCGCCCCGGTACCTGGGCGAGGGGGATACCGTGCGCATCGCCATCGAAGGGATCGGTGAGCTGTCGAACCCGGTTGTGCAGGGCGGGCCCCCGCAGCCCGTCGGACTCGACTGAGGCGGCCGCCCCGGTCCCTCAGGCGGAACCCGTGCCTGTCTGTGTCGCGCGCAGGCGCTCCGCCAAGCTGGCCATGACCTGGAGCGCGAAGGTGGGCGTTTCATGCACCAGGAAGAGGAACCGGCGCTTGTCGATGACGGCCAGCCTGCAGTCTTCGAGCGCCGTCGCGGTGGCGCTGCGGGCGGACTTGTCCACGAGCGCCATCTCGCCGAAGGTCTCGTCGGGACCGACCGTCAGGGTCCTGCCGTCAGCCAGTCGCAGCTCGACCTTGCCCTCGGCCACTCCGAACATCTCCTCCCCGGTGGTGCCGGCCTCGAAGATGACGGTGCCGGCGGGGACGTTCCTCGTGTCGGTGGCGGCCTTGAACACCCCGAGAACCTTCACGGCCATGGATGGTCCCTCCATCTTCGCGGACTCGTCGTCCGAACCCTGGTGACCCGTCGGATCCTAACCCTGGTTCAGGACGACGGACCGGGCAATTCACCTTGAGGTCACACTTCGCCGATGGCACGGCACAATGGAGGGGTGCACGACACCCCGACCGAGCTCGGTGACGCCGAGCGAGCCGACCGCCTGGAGAAGCTCCAGGGCATCATGGACCTCATGCGGCCGGCCGTGCAGGCCGACGGGGGCGATCTCGTGCTGGTGCGGGCCGATGTCGAGACAGGCGTCGTCGAGGTGCAGCTCCAGGGCGCCTGTAGCTCGTGCGCCGTGAGCTCGGCGACCCTGTCGGGCGGTGTCGAACGGATCTTGCGCGACCGCCTCCCATGGGTGACCGAGGTCATCGGGGACCTCGACGACTCGCTGAGCTTCGACGAGAGTGCCTCGCTCGGCTCCGGCGGTTACGTCCCCGGTTTCTGATCGCCCGGTCGGCGCCCCCTCCTGGTCCCAGCGCACGGCGTCGGGCGACGGCGTCCGATTGATTAGTTAGCTCAACTAACTATAATGGGTGCCATGCCTTCCCCCACGGTCCCGCTGACGGAGGAAGAGGTTGCGGGTCGCCTGCGTATCGCCGTCAACCGGCTGCAGCGGCGCTTGCGCCAGGAATCGCTCGGGGGCCTTTCGCCGGCTCAGGCGTCCGCGCTCGGGTCGGTCAACCGGCACGGAAGTCCGACGCTGGGGGAACTGGCCGCCATCGAACAGGTCCGACCGCCGACCATGACGAGGATCGTGGCCGGTCTGACCCAGGCGGGAATGGTCACCCGGGTCGCGGATGCCGCCGACCGGCGCAGCGCGCGTGTGCGCATCACACCGGCGGGGGAGAGGGCCCTCGAGCAGATCCGGACGCGCACGAACGCGTTCCTCCTGCGACGCCTGGGTGAGCTGGGCCGAGAGGAGCAGATGCGGGCGGTCGAGCTGGTTGCTTTGCTCGAACACCTCCTCGAGGAACCGTGAGGCGCCGCTTGAGAGAAGCGGGTCGGCGCACGTTCCGCGCCATTTCCGTCCGCAACTACCGGCTCTACTTCACTGGTCAGGTCATCTCGGTGTCCGGTACGTGGATGCAGACGGTGGCGCAGGCCTACCTCATCCTTTTTCCGTTGCACGGCACCGGCGTGGACGTGGCCATCGCCACCAGCCTGCAGTTCCTGCCGCTGTTGCTGTTAGGCCCGTTCGGTGGCCTGATCGCCGACCGGGTCGACAAGCGCAAGGTGCTCTATGTCACCCAAGCGACGGCCGGAATTCTCGCGCTGGTCCTGGGCGTGCTGGTCGTCAGTCACGCGGTGAGTCTGTGGCAGGTGTACCTGCTGGCAGCCGGGCTCGGCTTTGTGAACCTCTTCGACAACCCGGCGCGCCAGACCTTCGTCTCGGAGATGGTCGGTCTGGACCTTCTGCCCAACGCGGTGAGTCTCAATAGCGTGCTCATCAACTCGGCCCGCGTCATCGGGCCGGCAATCGGTGGAATTCTCATCATCACGGTGGGCGTGGCCACCTGTTTCTTCATCAACGCGGCGTCGTACGCCGCGGTGATCGTGGCGCTCGCCATGATGCGGGCGTCGGAGCTCTACCGGCGGCCCGGCGTGGCGCGAGCCAAGGGGCAGGTGAGAGAGGGCCTCCGCTACGTCTGGGCCACCGACGACCTGAAGCTGCCCCTGCTCGCCATGGCCGTGGTGGGCGTCTTCGCGTTCAATTTCACGGTCACGCTGCCCCTGCTGGCCAAGTTCACCTTCGACGGCGGTGGCGGTCTCTACAGCTGGTTCATGGTGGCGATGGGCGCCGGCGCCGTCGTCGGTGGACTGGCCACGGCCTTCCGTAGCCGTCCATCGACGCGGCTGCTGGCCGCCATCGGCCTGGTTTTCGGGGCAACGATCCTGGCCGTCGCCCTCTCGCCCTCTCGGGCCTGGGCCATTGTGTTGTTGGTCCCGATGGGCGCCGCCAGTATTTCCTTCGTTGCCACCAACAACGCCACACTGCAACTCCGGGCGGAGCCGAGCATGCGAGGGCGTGTGATGTCGCTCAACGCCATCGCGTTCTTGGGCAGCACACCCATCGGAGCGCCGTTGCTCGGGTACTTGAGCGACGTCACCAACCCGCGGCTGGCCCTGGCGGTCGGCGGCATCGCCACTCTGCTCGCCATGATCCCGCTGTTCCTGCTCGCGGCGCGCCAGCGCAGGACCGGCACGGAGGGACTGGTGATGGGACCGGACGGTACCCAGTCGACGGTTGTGATACCGCTCCCCGCCCTCGGCCCCATAGACGCCGCCGGCGCCGCCGGCTACGAGCCAGGAGAACGTCGCTCCAGCTGAGCGCTCAGCCCGAGCGTCCCAGCTCCTGGGCAACCGGGGTCATGATGGCCGCAAACTCGGCCACCAACGACACGAGGAGGTCGTCGACCGAGATGATCCCCGCCAACTCCTCCTCCTCGAGCACCGGGAGCCGGCGCGCCGCGGATGACCGGAACAAGTTGAAGGCTTCGAAGACGTCGACGGAGCCCTGAATGGTGAGCGGTTCCACCGTCATGACGGACCCCACGAAGGCCGTCGGAGGCTTTCCTTCCCCGATCCCGCGGACCGTGACGTCACGGTCGGTCACGATCCCCACCAAGCGATCGCCTTCGACGACCAGGAGCGATCCGACACTATGGCTCCCCATCAGTTGCCCGGCTTCCGCGAGGGTGCAGCCAGGTGGGACGGTCACCGGCGCACTCCTCAGGCACTCTCTCACCAGCATCCCGGTTCTCCCGTTCTCGTTCGCCGGCCTGTCGCCGCCGGACCCGCATCATCATGTCTTGCTTGATGACCTCGCGGAGTGGCCCCAGACATAGCGAACGGCGGGCTCCCCCTCTTCGTTGTCGCCGCTCGTCGTCCCGGCGACCGTGAAGCCGTGGCGACGGTAGAAGCGCTGCGCACCTTCGTTCGACTGGAACGTCCAAAGGTCGATGCCCTCGGGACGGCGCGCCTTGGCCAGGGCCAGCAGACGCGTGCCGATCCGGCGACCGGTCCATCCCGGGTCGACGTACAGCTGGTCGAGGTGTTCTTCGTCCAGGACCAACAGCGCGACGATCCGCGGACCTCCAGCCTCGGCGACCCAGACCTCGTGAGCCGGCAGCACCACGTCGCTGAACCAGGCCCGGACTTCCGACTCGCTGTGCGCGAGAGGCGGGATCCGCGGTACCGAGGCCGCGCGCGACCGCAGCCATACCTCCGCGATCTCGTCGGCATCACGCAGGGCCCCGCGGCGTAGGGAGATCTCGTCGGACGCGGACACAGCTCCCATGGTCGCCTCCTAGTACCGACGGACCCTTTCGCGATCGGGGGTGGTCACGGAGCGACGGACCACATGTCGTGGTGCTATGGCTCTCGGCGGTAGATCGACACATGTCGCGTCGAGCTGGCGTCGAAAGGCCGGCGGTCGTAGCCACCGAGGCGCTCCACCAAGGCCAGTCCGGCGAGCCTCGCCATGACGTCGAGTTCAGCCGGCCAGCAGTAGCGGATCGACACCGGGTACAGGCGGACGCCGGAGGGGCCGAGCACGACGTGCGAGGACTCCACCCGTTGGGCCAGCGGGTCATGGAGCGACACGTCGAGCATGACCTGGTCCACGCCAACCGAAACGGTCCGGGTCGCGCTGCCGTTGTCCCAACGACGCGGGTCGGGCACGAAGGCGTCCATCACGAAGTGGCCCCCCGCCTCGAGATGCGAGGCCACGTTGGTGAGGCACCGGATCTGCTCCTCTTGGGAGGGTAGGCCGAAGAGCGTGGTGAACGGGACGTACACGAGCGAGAAGCACCCCTCCACGTCCACGTCGGCGAAGTTTCCGATCGTGACGTCGATGCGATCACCCCCGGGCTTGGACCGCATCGTTGCCACCATCGCCTCAGAGGCGTCGATCCCGAGCACCTCGACACCTCGGGCGGCCAGGGGAAGGGCGACCCGGCCTGTCCCGATGCCCAGTTCCAGCACCCTGCCCGTCCCCGCGAGCGTGGCCAGCAGCTCGACGGCCGGGGACGGATCGAAGCCGAAATCCGCCGTGTACCACTGGTCGTACACGGCGGCAATCCGGTCGCCGTACGTCGCCGCGCCGTAGCCCTCCATCCGACCAGTATCGCCCAGCGCCTTCGACGGCGACCGCCCAGGCGGGGCCTCAGTCGTCGGCCAGCAGTTCTCCCCCCGGACCGAGGGAGAGGGGAATCGGCGTCAGGCCCCGTGGCGCGGGCGGGCTGACCACGGCTCCGGTGGAGGGATCGAACTCCGAACCGTGGCACGGGCAGACGATGAGCCTGGCGCCGGCCGAGTACCCCACCGTGCAACCGGCGTGCGGGCAGACGGCGTCGTAGGCGACGAATTGGTCCTTGGTCAGCTGGAGGACCAGACCGGGGTCCCCGCTCTTGGGGTCGGTGAACGTCGCGGCGCCCCCGACGGGGACCTGGCTGGCCAGGCCGATCTTGGTGCCGGCCGCGCCGGCCGCGCCTCCCGCGCCGGCCGCGGTGGTCGTGGTCCCTGCTGGGGCGTCGGAACCGGCTGGTGCCGTGGGGGAGAGCGCGGCGGTCTTGGTGCCGGCCGGGCTTGGGGCACCCCCGACCGCCCGGCCGATGCCGGCCGCGGCGGCGGCCGCGACGCCGCCGATGACCGCCACCCCCGCCGCCACGGTCCCGCCCACGACCAGGGTCCGGCGGTCCACGGCGTCGGGGCCGCGCGACACCACGCTGCCCCGCGTGTCCGAGAGGATCGGGCAGCGACGCACGTCGCAGGGCGCACCCGACCGGGCGGTGCAGGTGTCGGTCTCGTAGTGACCGCACAGTTGCTGGACCTGTTCGAAGCGGAGGGTGACCGGGGTCGGTGGCCCCTGCATGTTCTCCGCTGCCACCCGGGAGGCGATGAGGGAGTCGAGGGAGAGCACGCCGCCCGAGCCGGCGACGATGAGCGGCAGCCAGGCGAAGAAGAAGACGATGTCCGCTCCCGTGTAATACGGCGAGGAGTGGAAGCTCACGGTCAGGAAGAGGATGAGAGCGAGCGCCGCCCCCCCGGCCGCCGCCACCCGGGTCCAGAGGCCGAGGAGCGTGCCGAGGCCGACGGCCAGCTCGGCGACGGCGATCAAAATGCCGATGGGAACGGCGAAGCGCAGGAGGTGGCCGAGCAGCGGATGCAGCGGGCTGATCCGGATGGAGGCGATCAGCTGCGCCTGGATGCTCGAGGGGCTCGCCGCATTGAGGAAGTTGGGGTTGGCCAGTTTCTGCAGGCCGGCGAAGCAGAAGGTGAAGCCGAGGAACGCTCGCAGCGGCAGCAGCGCCCAGCCCGAGAGGGCGTACGCCCGGGGGGGCGGGGCGTCGAAACGTGTCCGGCGCCGGCGCCGCCGGCCCGAGCCGGGCGCCCCTGAGCCCGTACCGCGTCGCGCCTTGGTTGCGCCGACGGGTTTGGTCCGTTGTGCCATGAGACCCCTACGAATAGCACGTCGCGGTCCGCCGTCCCGGTCGCTGACCTCCCCGGCGGACCCCGACCCAAGTGCTGCTCAGGCGCGTGCGACCGCCAGGATCTGCCACTCGCCGGGGACGCCCTTGAGCTCGTGCTGACCGCGGTCTTCGAAGACGATGCCCGAACCGACCACGAGGTCCCGCACCGTCCCGGTCACGACCACTTCACCCGCCTCGGCCATCGCGCTGACCCGCGACGCAATGTGGACGGCCAGGCCGCCGATGTCGTCGCCGCGCAGCTCCACCTCTCCGGCGTGCAGTCCCGCTCGCAACGGCAGTCCCGAGCTCTCGGCGGCCTGCACCATCGACAGCGCGCCCCGGACCGCCTGCGCCGGCGCGGCGAAGCGGGCCAAGATGCCGTCTCCGGTCGTCTTGACCAAGACCCCGTCGTGGCGGGCGAGAAGCCGGTCCACGTTGACCTCGAACTCGTCAAGCACCGCGCGCCATTGGCGGTCGCCCGCTTCTGCCGCCCGAACGGTCGAGTCGACGATGTCGGTGAAGAGGACAGTCGACAGCAGTCGCGTGGCGGCGTGGGCCTCGCGCGTCCCGGTCGTGAACTCCTCGATCTCGTCGACGATGGAGTCGAATTCGCCGGCCCAGGGGAGCAGGTCGTGCCCGGGGAACGTCACGAAGCGGGCACCGGCGATGTGCTCGGCCAGGTAGCGGCCGTGCTGGCTCAGTTCGCCGAAGCTCTCGGTGCGGGCGATGACCAGGGTCGGGCACCTGATGTCGGGGAGGCACCAGCGCAGGTCGGCGGAGAACGTGACGAGGTTGAAGGCGGTGGCGGTGGCCGGGCTCGCGCCGCGCCGGGCCGCCCGCCCCCACCAGTCCTGGAAGCCCACCCGGTGGGCCAGGCTGGGGGCGAAGATGGCGATGTCCTGCGGCACGTTGCCTTCGGTCAACGGTACGTCGATGTCCGCCGCGTTCGCCATGAGCTCGTCGGCCACGCCGAACCCGTAGTCCTCCGCCCGGCCCACCCGTGCGGTGCCGTTCACGATCACGAGCGAGGTCACCCGCTCGGGGTGGGTCGCCGCCAGCCACAGGGCGGCCATGGTGCCGCCGGTCGTGGCCAGCACCACCGCCTGCCTGCAGCTTGCCGCGTCCAACACGGCCAGGGCGTCGCGGCCCCAGCCCTCGATGGACGGGTCGGTCCCGGTCGGCAGCGGATCCGACAGGCCGAGGCCGCCCGCGTCGAAGCGGATCAGCCGTGAGAAGTCCGCCACCCGCGACGTGAAGCGCAGCCAGTTGGGCTCGTCGACGGTGTCGTCGACCGAGATCATCAGGCCGCTGTTGAACTCCAGCACGTCGACGGAGCCCGGCCGGCCCACCCCCCACACCTGGTAGCCGATGTGGATGCCGTCACGCAGCGCGTACTGGGTCTGCGGCGCCTCCATAGACACAGCAGTCTGCCGCACCGCCCACCCGGTGTGGCCGTCCTGTGTGGCCGTCCCGTGTGGCCGCGCGCCGCGGTCAGCGTGCGCCGCGCACCAGACGCCCGGGCAGCTCGCCCGTCGCCTCGCCGTGCGCAAAAGTGACGGTCCCCGCCTTGATCGTGGCCACGTAGCCCGAGGCCCTCTGGAGCAGTCGCCGGCCGCCCGCCGGGAGGTCAGTCTGCACGAAGGGCGCACCGAGGGACAGGTCCTCGTAGTCGATGAGGTTGACGTCGCCTCGCGCTCCCGGCTCGAGGGTCCCACGGTCGGACAGACCGTACAGACGCGCCGTGTCGTGCGTCTGCTTCCGCACCACGTACTCGAGCGGCAGCCGCTCGCCGCGGGTGCGGTCCCGAGTCCAGTGGGTGAGCATGAAGGTCGGCATGGACGCGTCGCAGATGGTCCCGGTGTGGGCTCCGCCGTCGGCCAGGCCGATCAGTCCCTGCGGGTGCAGCATCATGTCGCGCACGTGGTCGAGGTCGCCGGTCGCGTAGTTGAGGATCGGGATGTAGAGCAGCCCCTGGCCGCCGTCGCGGGCCAGCTCGTCGTAGGCCACCGCGAGCGGTGAGACCCCGCGCGCCGCGGCCAGCCCGGCCAACGAGTGCTCCGGCGCCGGCTCGTAGTCAGGAGGGTCCCCCAACACGAACGTACGGTCGTACGCCTTCTCCATCGCTTTTGCCTCGGCCGCCGAGGAAGGCGTCCAGGACAGGATCGATGCTCGCACTTCGGGATCGGCCAGCGCAACGGCGAGCTCGTCGGCCGACGAGCAGCGGGCGCGCAGCTCGATGTACGCCGGGACGTCCTTGAAGAAGGACAAGGTGGTGTGGTGCCCGGAGAGGATCCCCGTCGGCCGCCCGGCGATCTGCGGGAAGAGCTGGGCCCCTTCGGCACAGGCGTCGAGCGACGCGGCCAGCTGCTTGCGCCACAGCTCGGGGTCGTCTTCGTGCTGCAGCAGCACGTAGGACACCGGTCGGCCGATCTCGGCCGAGAGGCGACGCATCCAGTCGACCTCCGTCCACGCGTCCTGCAGCATCTCGCCGGCCGAACCGAGGGGCGCCAGCTCGAAGACGCCGGCGCCCGCTTCGCCCAGGGCGGACCCGATGCCGAAGAGCTCGTCCTCGGCGGCGTAGGTGCCCGGGACGAGCTCACCGTCGATGGCGCGGTGTCCAGTTGTCCGCGAGGTGGAGAACCCGAGGGCTCCGGCCCGCAGCGCTTCGAGGACGATGGCCCGCATGGCCTCGATGTCGTCCGCCGTGGCCGCTTCGTTGCGGGCGCCCCGCTCGCCCATGACATAGGCCCGCACGGCGCCGTGCGGGACCTGGGTGCCTACGTCGACCGTCCAGCGCCGACGCTCCAGCGCGTCCAGATATTCCGGGAAGGACTCCCACTCCCACTCGATCCCTTCGGCCAGCGCCGTGCCGGGGATGTCCTCGACCCCCTCCATGAGTCCGATGAGCCAGTCGTGACGGTCGGCCGCGACCGGTGCGAAGCCGACGCCGCAGTTACCCATGACGAGGGTCGTCACGCCGTGCCACGACGACGGGGCGAGCTCGGAGTCCCAGGTGGCCTGTCCGTCGTAGTGCGTGTGGACGTCGACCCAGCCCGGGGTGACCAGCAGGCCGTCGGCGTCGATGGTCCGGGTGGCGCCGCCCTTGACCCGGCCCACCTCGGTGATGCGGCCGGCGTCCACCGCGACGTCGGCCGTGCGCGCCGCGGCGCCGGTCCCGTCGACGAGCGTCCCGCCCTTGATGATCAGGTCGTGCACGAACTCCATCGTCTCACGCCGGCCCGTGGCACGCTCGCCGGGCCGGCGTGCGTGGTTCAGACCTTGGCTTTGCCCAAGATGCGGTTCATCTTGGTGCCGCAGATCGGGCAGGTGCCCTGTGCGGCGCGACGGCCGTTGGCCAGTTCGACTTCTTCGCCGTCGAACTCACGCTTTTCCCGGCACTTCACGCAGTACCCCTCGTAGTTAGCCATGGCAACTCCTCTGGTCGGTGATGGCCCTGGACGGGTGACGAACGTAGCGGGGGGGTTGCAAAAAATGGGGGATGGTCGCACGTCGGTCGCGAAACCGAGGGCATCGCTTGGGGATAGGGTCGGTCCCGTGACGGACGTCGACGCAGGTCAGGCCGGTGGTTGGCGACAACGGGGACTTCAAGCCAGGGCGGCCTTGGCCGAGACCTGGGGCGGTTTGGCCGAAGTGACCTACGAGTTGTCAGACGCCGAGTGGGCCCTCCCTACGGAATGCCCGGGCTGGGACGTCAAGGACCAGCTGTCACACCTCATCGGGATCGAACGCATCATCATGGGCGAGTCGGCGCCGGAGTGGGAGGGCCCCCGGGGCGACCACGTGAAGAACGATTTCGGTGCCCGGAACGAGGCTTGGATCGCGGTGCGCAGGCCGTTTCCGGGCGCGACCATCCGCGCCGAGTTCGTCGAAGTCACAGGCACTCGGCTGGCTCAGCTCGAAGCGCTCGACGAGGACCAGTGGGCCGCCGTGGGCTGGAGCCCCGTGGGCGATGTGCCCCACGCCACGTTCATGGAGGTGCGGGTCTTCGACAGCTGGGTGCACGAGCAGGACACCCGACGGGCGCTGGACCGGCCGGGTGGGAGCGGGAGCCGGGCGTCGTCCCTCTCGCTCGGGCGGGTGCAAGGCGCCATGCCGTTCGTCGTCGGCAAGCAAGCGGGCTGCGCCGACGGCACCGCCGTCCGCTTCGAGGTCGCGGGCCCCGGTGACGACGCGCGCGCATTCACCGTGGCCGTGGAGGGCGGACGGGCCCGACCGGTCGGCGACGAGGTGGAGCCGACGGTGACGCTCCGGTTGTCGAGCGTCGACTTCGTGCGGCTCGGTTGCGGGCGGGCCGAGGCCCAACAGGTGGAAGCCGCCGGCGGCGTGGAACTACAGGGCGACGCGGTGGTTGGCCACAGGGTCCTCGGCGCCATGAACTTCATGATCTGATCGCCTCGCTGGGCACGATGCGCCCCGGCTCGGAGGCGGCCGGTAGCATGGCGCATTCGTGATGCGTGCCACGACCGAACCACTGGAGGGGAACCTCGTCCGCCTGAAGGTGGAGATCGACGAGCCCGAGTTCGATCGCGCCCTCGGTGACGTCGTACGCACACTGGCCCGTCAGGTGCGCGTGCCCGGCTTCCGACCCGGCAAGGTGCCGCGCAAGGTGCTCGAGGCGCGCCTCGGAGGTGCCGGCGCGCTGCGGGCCGAGGCACTGCGCGAGTCCTTGCCCGACTTCTACGCCCGCGCCGTCGTCGACACCGAGCTCGATCCCATCGCCCAGCCCGAGATCGACATCACCGGTGGAGAGAATGCCGGCGGCGTCTCCTTCGACGCCGTGGTCCAGGTGCGCCCCCTCGTCGCCATACCCGGGTACGACGGCCTGCACGTCACCCTGCCCGGACTCGCCGTCACCGAAGAGGAGGTCCAACGCCAGCTGGACCGGCTGCGCGAGAACGACGCGACGCTCGAAGTGGTGGACCGTCCGGCCATCGACGACGACCTGGTGACCATCGACCTGCATGGCAACGACGCCGCGGGCGCCGAGGTCGTCGGCGTCGACGACTACCTCTACGAGGTCGGCAGCGCGTCCATCGTTCCCGAGCTCGACGCCGAGCTCCACGGCGCCAAGGCCGGCGCCATCGTGGCCTTCGACGCGGCGAACCCGAATGACCCCGAGCAGACCATCGTGTTCCGGGTGCTCGTCAAGGAGGTCAAAGTCAAGAAGTTGCCCGAGGCGACCGACGAGTGGGCGGCAGAGAGCTCGGAATTCACCACCGCGGCCGAACTGCGAGCCGACATCGAGGACAGGATCGGGCGCTTGAAGCTCATGCAGAGTCAAATGGCGCTGCGCCAGAAGACGATCGAGGCGGTGGCCGGCCTCGTGGATGACGATGCGGTCCCCGAGGTCTTGGTCGACGCCGAGGTCAACGAGCGGCTCCATGACCTCCAGCACCGGTTGGAGGCCCAGAAGCTGGGGCTGGCCGAGTACTTCCAGGCCACGGGCACCTCGCCCGACGAGTTACTGAGCACGATCCGGGTGGACGCACAGGCCGCCGTCAAGGCCGACCTGGCGCTCCGTGCCCTGGTAGAGGCCGAGGAGTTGACACTCAGTGACGAGGAGCTCGATGCCGAGATCGTCACCATGGCCGAGCGGATGGACACCACGTCCGACGAGCTGCGTCGGCAACTCGACACGGCCGGTCGGACGGGCGCGGTACGCTCGGAGTTGCGCAAGAGCAAGGCGCTGGAGTGGCTGCTGGACCACGTGGATCTCTTCGACGAAGAGGGCAACTCGATGTCCCGGGAGGATCTCCGGGTTGATGCCTCGAAGGACGACGAAGTCGAGCAGAGCGAGGAGAGCGAGTGAAGATGCAGAATCCGGGGGAGCCAATGAAGGCGTTCAACTATTTGGTCCCGACGGTGATCGAGTCGTCCAACCGCGGCGAGCGTGCCTACGACCTCTACTCCCGGCTGCTGCGTGAACGCATCATCTTCCTCGGCACGCCCGTCGACGACGCGGTGGCGAACTTGACCTGTGCCCAGATGCTCTTCCTCGAGTCCGAAGAGCCGGACAAGGACATCCACCTCTACATCAATTCGCCCGGGGGCGAGATCACGGCGCTCTTCGCCATCTACGACACGCTCAAGTTCATCAAGGCCGACGTGTCGACCTTCTGCTTCGGGCAGGCCGCCTCGGCCGCGGCCGTCCTGCTGGCCGCCGGGGCCAAAGGCAAGCGCTTCGCCCTGCCCCACGCCCGTGTGCTGCTGCACCAGCCATGGGGCGGGGTGGAAGGACAGGCGAGCGACATCGAGCTGCAGGCGAAAGAGATCCTCCGCATGCGCGATCTGCTCTCGGGGATGCTGGCCGAGGACACCGGGCAGACCCAGGAGAAGGTTGCCCAGGACACCGAGCGGGACTTCATCATGACGGCCGAGGAGGCGGTGACCTACGGTGTGATCGACGAGGTCATCACGGCGCGCACCGTGGCCCCGCTCGAGGCCATCGGCGCCGCATAGGACCATCGAGGACAGGGACGGGGAGAAGCGATCTGGTGGCGAAGTTCGGTGAGGGCGGGGATCTCGTCAAGTGCAGCTTCTGTGGCAAGACCCAGAAACAGGTCAAGAAGCTGATCGCCGGCCCTGGCGTCTACATCTGCGACGAGTGCATCGACTTGTGCAACGACATCATCGCCGAGGAGCGAGACGACTCCACCGAGCTGAATTTCGAGGACCTGCCCAAGCCGCGTGAGATTTTCGACTTCCTCAACGACTACGTCGTGGGGCAGGAGTACGCCAAGAAGATCCTCTCGGTCGCCGTCTACAACCACTACAAGCGGGTCCAGGCCGGACCGCCGACCCAAGAGGACGGCCTCGAGTTGGCCAAGTCCAACATCTTGTTGCTCGGCCCGACGGGGTGTGGCAAGACGCTCCTCGCCCAGACGCTGGCCCGGATGCTGAACGTCCCCTTTGCCATCGCGGACGCCACGGCGCTGACCGAGGCGGGCTACGTGGGCGAGGACGTGGAGAACATCCTCTTGAAGCTCATCCAGGCGGCCGACTACGACGTGAAGCGAGCCGAGACCGGCATCATCTACATCGACGAGATCGACAAGATCGCTCGCAAGAGCGAGAACCCCTCCATTACCCGCGACGTGTCGGGCGAGGGCGTGCAGCAGGCACTGCTCAAGATCCTGGAAGGCACCACCGCTTCCGTGCCGCCTCAGGGCGGGCGGAAGCACCCGCATCAGGAGTTCATCCAGATCGACACCACGAACATCTTGTTCATCTGCGGCGGAGCGTTCGCCGGATTGGACAAGCTCATCGAGGGGCGCATCGGCAAGCGCGGCATCGGCTTCCGAGCCGAGGTGCACCGTAAGGATCGCGACGACGGCGAGATCCTGCGCCACGTGCTCCCCGAGGACCTCATCAAGTTCGGGCTCATCCCCGAGTTCATCGGGCGGCTGCCCGTGGTCAGCGCAGTGTCCCCGCTCTTCAAGGACGCGTTGGTGCAGATCCTGGTCGAGCCGAAGAACGCGCTGACGCGGCAGTACGAGCGAGTCTTCGCCCTCGACAATGTGGAGCTCGAGTTCACGCCCGACGCGCTCGAGGCGGTGGCCGAGCAGGCGTTGCTTCGTGGGACCGGCGCCCGCGGCTTGCGCGCCATCCTCGAAGAGGTGCTGCTCGACGTGATGTACGACCTGCCCAGTCGCACCGACGTGGGCAAGTGCGTCGTGGACCGCTCCGTGGTCCTCGACCGGGTCGCCCCGACTCTGGTGCCGCTCGGGGGCGCGCCGGCCAAGACGTCGCGCTCCCGCCGCGCCGCGTCCTGACTCACCTGGGACCGGTCCCGGTGGACGAGCCGGTTTCCCTGCCCTTCGACGGGGTCGAGGACGCGCTGGCCTGGCTCGACACCCACATCAATTTCGAGGCGACCATGCCGGCTCGCTCCGCTCTCCCCACGCTCGACCGCATCCGCGCGCTGACCTCGCTGCTCGGTGAGCCCCAGGACTCGATCCCGTCCATCCACATCACCGGCACCAACGGCAAGGGCTCGACCTCGGCCATCGCGACGGCGCTGCTGATGGCGAAGGGGCTCAGCGTCGGGACCTTCACCAGCCCGAACCTGCACGAGGTGGCCGAACGCCTGGCTCGCAACGCCGAGCCCATCGACGACGCGGCACTCACGGAGGTCCTCACCGAGCTGGCGCTGCTCGAGGCGGTGCTGTCCGAGCGGCCGAGCCGATTCGAGTTGCTCACCGCGGCAGCGCTGTCGTGGTTCGCCACCGAGGCGGTCGACTCCATGGTCGTCGAGGTGGGTGTCGGCGGCACCTGGGACTCCACCAACGTGGTGCACGGTGACGTGGCGGTCATCACCAACGTCAGCTTCGACCATACCGACGTCCTCGGCCCCACGCTCGAGGGGATTGCGGCCGACAAGGCGGGGATCGTCGAGCGGGGCAGCCGGGTCGTGGTCGGGGAGATGGCTCCCGAGTTGGTCGAGGTCGTGGCCCAGCGGGCCGTCGCCGCCGGCGCAGCGTCCGTCTGGGTGGCCGGAAGGGACTTCGGGTGCTCCGCCAACCGGGTCGCGGTGGGCGGGCGGCTGCTCACGCTGTGGACCCCGGGGGGGCACTACGAGGACGTCGTGCTGCCGTTGCACGGCGCCCACCAGGGTGACAACGCGGCCGTGGCCCTCGCCGCCGCGCAGGCGTTCTTCGGTGAGCCGCTCGCCGCCTCTGTGGTCGAGGAGGGTCTGGCCGCGGTGCGCGTCCCCGGACGCCTCGAGGTACTCGGGCGCCGGCCGCTGCTCTTGGTCGACGGCGCGCACAATGCGGCGGGCATGGCCGCGCTCGGCGACGCGCTCACCGAGGAATTCGCCGTCGACGGAGTCTCGGTCGCCGTGGTGGGCATGCTCTCGGGCCGCGACCCTTCGGCCATGTTGGCGCCCTTGGCGTCGGCGGGCGTCACCGCGGTCGTCGCCTGCGAGCCGGAGTCGCCCCGCGCCATGCCGGTCACCGCTGTCAGCGAGGCCGGCCGCGCGCTCGGACTGGCGGTCTTCGAGGAGCCCGACGTGCGCAGCGCATTGCGCGTGGCCCGCGGGATGGTCGACGCCGACGGCCTCGTCGTCGTGGCCGGCTCGCTCTACGTGGTGGGCGCGGCGCGCGCCGACGCGCTCGCCTCGGCGGTCCCCTGGGAGGATGCGGGTCGCTGACGACGGGGCGGACGGGCGGAGCGACGGGTTGGTAGAGTCGACGCCTCGTGGACCGCACCCTTGTCATCGTGAAGCCGGACGGAGTCGAGCGGGGCCTGGCCGGTGAGATCATCAGCCGGCTCGAGCGCAAGAAGCTGCGCCTGGTGGCGGCCGAGCTGCGGACGATCGCCAAAGAGGTGGCCGAGGCGCACTACGCCGAGCACGCAGAGCGCCCGTTCTTCAGCGACTTGGTGACGTTCATCACGCGCTCGCCCTCGCTCATCATGGTGGTAGAGGGGCCGAAGGACACCTACGGCGTGGTGCGCCTCATGATGGGCGCCACCAATCCGGCCGAGGCTGCGCCGGGCACCATCCGGGGCGAATTCGGGATCGAGACCACCGAGAACCTCGTGCACGGCTCCGATTCGCACGAGTCGGCGGCGCGGGAGATCGCGCTGTTCTTCCCACGCCTGGCGGCGTCATAGCCACTTCGGCACGTTGCCCCGCAGGGCGCGCCAAAATCCAGGTCAGACCGGCGTAGCACGCTGACCGCCTTGTGGACCCTGGCTGGGTCCCGTAGCCTGTCAAGCGCACCGTCACGGGTACCGGTTCCCCGGCGCCCTCGCCGTAACCCCGTCGGGAGAGTTCCAGCTATGGCCGAAAATCGTCTTTCCCTCCTTGGTCGTGACATGGCCGTCGACCTGGGCACCGCCAACACGCTGGTGTACGTGCGCGGCCGTGGGATCGTGCTCAACGAACCGTCCGTCGTCGCGGTCGACATCAAGGACGGGCGACCGCTCGCGGTCGGGGCAGAGGCCAAGCGGATGATCGGGCGCACCCCGTCGAACATCCAGGCCATCCGGCCGCTCAAGGACGGCGTCATCGCCGACTTCGAGATCTGCGAGAAGATGCTGCGCTATTTCATTCACCGGGTGCACCAACGTCGCTTCGCCAAGCCGCGCATGGTCATCTGCGTGCCCTCGGGCATCACGGGGGTGGAGCGCCGCGCCGTGATGGAGGCGGCCGAGTACGCCGGCGCGCGCCGGGCCTACATCATCGAGGAACCGATGGCGGCAGCCATCGGGGCCGGCCTGCCGGTGCACGAGCCGACGGGGAACATGGTGGTCGACATCGGCGGGGGCACGACCGAGGTCGCCGTCATCTCGCTCGGCGGCATCGTGACGAGCCAGTCGGTGCGCATCGGCGGCGACGAGCTCGACGAGGCGATCGTGTCCTTCGTCAAGAAGGAGTTCAGCCTCGCACTCGGTGAGCGCACGGCGGAGGAGATAAAGATCACGCTCGGATCGGCGTATTCGCTCGAGCAAGAACTCCATGCGGAGATCCGCGGCCGGGACCTGGTGAGCGGGCTCCCCAAGACGATCGTCGTCTCCACCGAGGAGATCCGGCGGGCGATCGAGGAGCCGGTCTCCGCCATCATCGACGCCGTCAAGGTCACGCTGGACCGGACGCCTCCCGAGTTGGCGGCGGACATCATGGAACAGGGGATCGTCCTGACCGGTGGGGGAGCGCTGCTGCACGGGCTCGAATCGCGGCTTCAACACGAGACGGGCATGCCGATCGTGGTGGCCCGGGATCCCCTCAACTGCGTCGCCGTCGGCAGTGGGCAATGCCTCGAGGAGTTCGACGCGCTGAAGCGGGTGCTGATCACCACCTCCACGCGCTGATCGATCGACCGGTTTCTCCTGGGTGGCCCGGTCCCGGCGGTCGCGCCGCACGCTGACGGTCATCATCCTGGTCGTGGCGTCGTTGTCGCTGATCTCCCTCGACCTCAACGGACGGACCCACAGCCTGACGTCGGGGGTCAAGTCGGTGGCGAACGACGTCTACGCGCCGCTGCGACAAGGCGTGCTCGACATCATCAGCCCGATCGGGAACTTCTTCGCCGGCGCGTTCAACTACGGGTCGCTGCGCACCCAGAACGAGGTGCTGCAGCGGACCATCGGGGAACTGCGGGCCGCGCAGAACGAGAAGGGGTTCGAGGCGAACCAGCTGCGCGAGCTCACGGCCCTGCAACACCTCCCGTTCCTCCAGTCGCTGCCGACCGTCACCGCCCAGACCCAGGTCGAGTACTCGTCGAACTTCACCGCGACCATCACGCTGAACAAGGGTCGCGCCGACGGCGTCGACGTCGGCTTCCCGGTCGTCGGGGCGGGCGGCCTGGTGGGCCAGGTGATCCAGTCCTTCCATCACACCTCGGTGGTTCGCCTCGTCACCGACGGGCAGTCCAAGGTCGGGGTCACGTTCGGGTCGGGGAGCCAGTACACCGGGATCGTCGACGGACAAGGCCCGGGGAGCTCGATGACGGCGGACCTGGTGCCACCGCACACGCCGTTGCACAAGGGCGAGGTCATGTTCACCAGCGGGCTCCAGGGGGCGTCGTTCCCCTCGGGGATCCCGACCGCGACCGTGTCGTCCTTCCACACCGCCGCGGGGGCAAGTCAGGAGAGCATCGAGGTGGATCCGGCGGCCAACCTGGACCAGCTGGCCTACGTCGACGTCGTGCAGTGGGTGCCGCCCGCATGACGGCCCGCTCCATGATCCGGCTGGCGCTGGTGATCTTCATCGTGCTGATGGTGCAACAGACGGTGATGGTGGCGCTGCGCGTCCACGGCGCGCACCCCGACCTGGTGTGGCTGCTCCCGATCAGTGCGGCGCTGCTCGACGGTCCCGAGACGGGTGCCATCGTTGGGTTCTGGGCCGGTTTGTCATTCGACCTGGTGCTTCCGACGCCCTTCGGGCTGTCCGCCCTGGTGGGCTGCCTGTTGGGCTATGTCACCGGGTCGCTGACGGCGCCGGTCGACCCCCGCGCGGTGTGGCTCAAGCCGGTTGCCGCGCTCGCGGGGAGCGTCGCAGCGGACATGCTGTTCGCCGTGCTCGGCGCAATCTTCGGACAGGAGCAGATGGTGCAGATCGACTTCGTGTCGCTGTTCTTGGTCGTGGGTGTTTCGAGTGTCGTGCTCATACTCCCGGTCAACCGGCTGATGCGCTGGGCCTTGGCGGGGGAGAACAATCGCCGGTCGCTCGTCTCGGCGCAGGCCGACAGCAGGCTCTGGTGAAGCGGACCCTCCGCCACCCCATCCGCGGCGACCGGCTCCACCCCAAGCCCTCGAGCCGGCCGGCGCGACGCGGTTGGCAGCACCACGAGGCGCGTCAGCCGCGCATGCGACCTCGCAAGAGCGTCAATGTCGCCTCGCTCGTCGGCTCGCCCGAGGAGGAGGAGTCGCGGCCGAGCCTGCGCCTTCGCATCGTGGGCATCGTCGTGCTGCTGCTCTTCGGAGTCCTGGTCCTACGCCTCTGGACGCTGCAGGTCGTGGAGGGCAAGACGTACGCCGCCGCGGTGAACCGCAACCAGGTGCGGGTGGTCAGCATCCCAGCCCCGCGGGGCGAGATCGTCGACCGTAACGGCACCGTCCTGGTCTCGAACACCCCGCAACAGGAGATCCTGCTCTCGCGCGCGGAGGCGGCGCAGAACCCGGGCATCGTCGGCATGGTGGCCGCGTTGGTCGGCCAGACGCCCAAGCAGGTGCAGGCGTCCATCAACAACAACCAGTACAGCCCGTACGAGCCGGTGCCGGTCGCGGTCGGCGTCTCGCCGGCCACGGTGCAGTACCTGCAGACGAACCAAGCGGAGTATCCCGGCGTCAGCGTGGAGACCGTGGCCCAGCGCACGTACCCCCAGGGCGGAACGACCGCCACCCACATCCTCGGGTACGTCGGCGACATCTCACCGAGCTATCTGGCCGCCCATCCCAACGACGGCTACACCCAGGGCAGCCAGGTCGGGGTCTCGGGGGTCGAGGCGCAGTACGAGCCCTACCTGCGCGGGACCGCCGGACGTCAGGCGCTCTCCGTGGACGCCAGCGGCACGGTCGTCGGTACCCTCAGCACGACGGCTCCCCAGATCGGTGACTCGGTGGTGCTCAACGTCGACACGGGCCTGCAGCAGGCGGTGCAGAACGACCTCGAGCAACAGATCCTGACCGACCGCAAGACCCCCGACCAGGTCGACAACGGACGGCTCCCCGCCGCGCCCAACGGGGCAGCCATCGTCTTGGACCCGCAGAACGGTCAGGTCCTGGCGCTGGCCTCCTCCCCCACCTACGACCTGAACGAGTGGGTGGGAGGGATCTCCTCGGCCAACTTCTCCGCGCTCCAGTCCAGTGGTGCCGAGAACGACAACGCCGTCGAGGGCCAGTACACCCCCGGGTCGACCTTCAAGCTCGTCACGGCCACGGCAGCGCTCCAGGACGGCCTGTGGTCGCCGGCGCAGTACTACGACGACACCGGGACCTTCAAGATCCCCGGCTGTCCGGCACCGGGGGTCAACAACGACACCGGGTGCGTCCTGCACGACGACCCGGGTGACAGTGGCGGCACCTACGACATCTCGGGCGCGCTCACCGTGTCGAGCGACGCGTTCTTCTACAACCTGGGCGACCTGTTCTGGCAGGACCGCGGCCAGTTCGGCGACACGCCGATCCAGAACGAGGCCACCGCCTACGGCGAGGGGACGATCACGGGGATCGACCTCCCCGGCGAGGCGCAGGGGCGGGTGGACGGCTACCTGACGCGGGCCAAGCTGCACGCCGAGGCGCCCAAGGCCTTCCCCTACGCCGCCTCGTGGTTCACCGGAGACAACATCGAGATGGCCTTCGGGCAGGGCGAGACCGTACTGACGCCCCTCGAGCAGGCCGTGGCCTACTCGACGTTCGCCAACGGGGGCACGCGCTACGCGCCCCAGGTCGCATCCCAGGTGGTTGACCCCGTGACGGGCAAGGTCGTCAAGAAACTGGCGCCACAGGTGACCGGGCACGTGGCGATCTCGCCGACCACCTACGCGGCCATGCTCCAGGGCTTCGAGGGCGTCATCTCCAGCCCGCACGGGACGGCCTACGGGGCCTTCCAGGGCTTCCCGACCTCGTGGAACCTGGCCGGGAAGACGGGCACCGCGTCGAACCAGGCCGGGGAGGAGCCGAACAGTTGGTTCGTCGCCTTCGGCCCCAATCCGAACCCGCAGTACCTCGTGCTGGCGGTGATCGCCCAGGGTGGCTACGGCGCGGACGCGGCCGCCCCGTTGGTGCGCAATATCTTCGACTACCTCGCCGCCAACCCCGTCAGCGCCACCGTGAAGACTCCCACTCCGGCCAATCCGCCCAGCCAGACGGCACCGGCTCCCAACCCGCCGCTGGGGACGCCGACCACCACCACCCCGACGACGCCCGGAGCAGCCGGCACGGCGAACACCTCGACCACCACCACGACCACGTCCATCCCGGGCGGTTGAGCCTCGCCGGAGTCGTAGGGTTGAGGGGGATGGAGTCCCTCTGGCCGCAGATCGAGCGCCTGCTGCCCAATGTCTCCAAACCTGCCCGCTATATCGGAGGCGAGCAGGGGGCAGTGTGCCCCGAGCATGGCCCCGGACGGGTGGCCTGGCTCCTGGTCTACCCGGACACCTACGAGATCGGGTTGCCCAACCAGGGTCTGCAGATCCTCTACGAGATCCTCAACGAGCGTCCCGACGCGCTGGCCGAGCGGGCCTACGCACCCTGGGTCGACATGGAGGCCGCCATGCGAGCGGCGGGCGTGCCCCTCTTCAGCGTCGAGCAGCACCTGGCCGCCGCCGTCTTCGACGTGCTCGCCTTCAACCTCTCGGCGGAGTTGGTCTACACGAACGTCTTGAACCTGATCGACCTGGCGGGCCTCCCGCTGCGCGGGGCCGACCGCGGGGGTGCCGACGCCCTCGTCGTGGCCGGCGGCCACTGTGCCTTCAATCCCGAGCCACTGGCCGACTTCGTCGACGCCTTCGTCCTGGGCGATGGCGAGGAAGCCGTCGGTGAGGTCAACCAGGTGCTGGGCTCCTGGCTCGCGGCCGCGCCGCCCGCCGAGCGCGACCGTGGCGCGCTGCTGCGCTCGCTCGCTCACCTCGAAGGCGTGTACGTGCCCTCCCTCTATACACCGACGTACGTGGACGGCCGGCTGGTGGCGACGGTCCCCGCGGGGGAGGGCGTGCCGCGCGAGGTGACGAAGCGGACCATCAGCGACCTGGCCGACTGGCCCTATCCGGCCCGGCCGCTGGTGCCGCTGACCGAGGTCGTCCACGATCGTCTCAATGTCGAGGTCTTCCGCGGCTGCACGCGCGGCTGTCGCTTCTGCCAGGCCGGCATGATCACCCGTCCGGTGCGCGAGCGCCCGGCGACCCAGGTGCGCGAGATGGTGCGCCGTGGCCTCGAGTGGACCGGGCACGACGAGGTCACGCTGACCTCGTTGTCCACGGCGGACTTCTCGGGCATCGAGGACACCGTGCGCGACATCGTCGATGACCCCGAGCACGGAGGGCAGGTCTCGGTGAGCCTGCCGTCGCTGCGAGTGGACGCCTTCACCGTCGGCACCGCGGCCGAGATCCAAAAGGTCCGTCGCACCGGTCTCACCTTCGCACCCGAGGGCGGCACCTGGCGGATGCGCACGGTGATCAACAAGCTGATCACCGAGGAGGACCTGTACGGCGCGGTCGAGGCGGCATTCAGCCAGGGTTGGCGGCGGATCAAGCTCTATTTCCTGATCGGCTTGCCGACCGAGCGCGACGAGGACGTGCTCGGCATCGCCGCGCTCGGCGCGCGCTGTGTCGAGATCGGTCGACGGCATCAGAAGTCGGTCACCGTCGTGGCCTCGGTGGGTGGCTTCGTCCCGAAGGCGCACACACCCTTCCAGTGGTTCGGGCAGGACACCGCAGCCGAGCTCCAGCGCAAGGTGGCGCTGCTGCGGGACGAGGCCAGGCGTACCCGTGGCCTGACCGTCCGCTGGCATGACCCGGCCGCCTCCGTCGCCGAGGGCCTGGCCAGCCGGGGCGACCGACGCATGGGCGCCGTGATCGAGCGGGTCTGGCGGGCCGGCGGCACCTTCCAGGAGTGGTCCGAGCGCTTCGACCTCTCGCTGTGGGAGTCGGCGCTGGCCGCGGAGGGCCTGAGCACCGACGAGGTCTGTCACCGGGACCGGCCGAGCGACGAGGCGCTGCCTTGGGACCACATCTCGGCGGGGCTGCACCGCGACTTCCTCTGGGGCGACTGGCAGGACGCCCTGGCCCGGGTGTCCGTCGAGGACTGCCGCTGGACCCCCTGCTACGACTGCGGCGCCTGCACGGGTTTCGGACTGGAACACGTGGTGGCGTCGCCGGTCCCGCCGGCGGGCGGCAGCCAGGGCACCGGCCAGGACCTGAGCGTGGGGCACCGGATCCCCGTCCGCCTGGTCGGCCGTGTCTCCTGAGGACGAGCGCCGCCTGCGCCTGCGCTTCACCAAGACGGGGAAGATCCGCTTCACCAGCCACCGGGACGTGGCGCGGATGTGGGAACGGGCGCTGCGACGGAGCAAGCTCCCGGTCGCTTACTCGCAGGGCTTCGTGCCCCACCCCCTGGTCAGCTTCGGGTTGGCCTTGCCCACCGGCTGCGAGTCCCAGGGCGAGTACCTCGACGTGCGGCTCGGGGCTGCCGTACCAGGGGAGATCCCGGTTTCGGCGTTGCCGGCCGGGTTGAGCGCCTTGTTGCCCGCGGGGATCGACGTCACCGCGGCCGACCTGGTCGGGAAAGCGGAGGGCTCGCTCCAGCAGGAGGTAGGATCATGCGATTGGGAGCTGGAGGTGCTCGGCGTGCCAGGTGAGGAGCTGCAGGAGCGGGTGGAAGAACTGCTCGCTACGCCCGTCCTCACGGTCCGGCGGGAGCGGAAGGGTCGTCAAACCGAGGACGACATCCGACCGGCCATCCTGGCGCTGTCCGTCACCAGCCCCAACGGTCACCTTCGAGCGGAGCTGGCCACGCAGCCGCGTGGCGTCCGCCCGGCCGACCTGGTAGCGGCCCTGGGCCCCGGTGTGGTGCCCACACGGGCCTGTCGAACGCATCAATGGATCGAACGCGATGGCGCACGGTTCGAGCCGCTCCCCGTGAGCGTCTCCGGGACCGGGTCCGACGCGACACGGCACGCGAGGAGGGACTTCCCTCATGTCCGAGACGGAAATGAGCCAGACCCCGGAGGGTCGCCCCCCGGAGGCAGCGGGGGGCTCTAGCCCTCCCGACGCGGCGCGCCCGGCGCCCCAGCGCAAACCCAAGATCGGCGACACGCGGCCGGCGCCTGTCGTGGCGCCACCCCCGAAGGCACCCGCACCGGTGGTGCCCCTGGTGCGACCCGATCCCAGCGGGTCGGGTGAGGCCGGGACCGGCGTGGTCGGGCCGGCCGGGCCTGCCGGTGACGGCGCCGGGCCCCGCGGCGAGGGCGCCGACGAGCGGTCCAGTCCGGCGCGCACCCGGCGCCGTTCGGGGCGGGAGCGGCGCTCCAAGCAGGTGGGCCGCTACCTGGTCTGCGTGCACGTGCAACCCCACATGACCCAGATCGCCATGCTCGAGGGTCGCACGCTGGTGGAGCACTACGTGTCCCGGGCGGCCGACGACACCAACCAGATCGACGGCAACGTGTACCGGGGCCGGGTGCAGAACGTCCTGCCCGGCATGGAGGCCGCGTTCGTCGACATCGGCATCCCCAAGAACGCCGTCTTGTACCGGGGCGACGTCCGCTACGACAAGGACGACATCGAGGGCGGGGAGTCCCAACAGCAGCCCCGGATCGAAGACGTGCTCAAGGCGGGCCAAGTCATCCTGTGCCAGGTGACCAAGAACCCCATCGGGGCCAAGGGCGCCCGGCTGACCCAGGAGGTTTCGCTGCCGGGGCGCTTCGCCGTGCTGGTGCCCAACTCCAGCGCCTTCGGGATCTCCAAGCGCCTCGGGGACAACGAGCGCCGGCGCCTGCGTCGGGTCATCGACGAGGTGAAGCCGGCCGGCCACGGCATGATCGTGCGCACGGCCGCCGAGGGCGTGACGGCGGACGAGCTCCAGCGCGACGTCACGTCGTTGCTCGAGCAGTGGAACGCCATCGAAGCGGAGGCCAAGCGGTCCGATGCCCCAGGCCTGCTCTATCGAGAGCCCGAGCTGTCGGTGCGGATCCTGCGCGAGGAGCTGAACGCGGAGTACCGGGGTGTCGTGATCGACGACCTGGCCCTCTTCGAGCAGGTGCGCGACTACGTGCGGGCCGTCAGCCCCGAGCTCTCGGACCGGGTCGAGTACTACGACCCCGAGGTGGAGGGGTTGCCCATCTTCGAGCGCTACCACGTGCACGAGCAGCTCCACAAGGCGCTCGACCGCAAGGTGTGGCTGCCTTCGGGTGGGTCGTTGATCATCGAGCGCACGGAGGCACTGACCGTGATCGACGTCAACACCGGAAAGAACGTGGGCAAGACGAACCTGGAAGAGACCGTCTTCCGCAACAATTTGGAGGCGGCCGAGGAGGTGGCCCGTCAGCTGCGCCTCCGCGACATCGGGGGCATCATCGTCATCGACTTCATCGACATGGAGATCCGCGAGAACCGGGACAAGGTGGCGGCCGCGCTGCGGAACGCCTTGGCCCGGGACAAGACCCGGACCCAGGTCTTCGACATCTCCGAATTGGGCCTCGTCGAGATGACCCGCAAGAGGGTCTCGGAGGGACTGATCGAGACGCTCTCGACCGAGTGCAACATCTGCGGAGGCCGGGGCGTGACCCTGGACGACTCGGTCCTGCGCTAGCATCTCCGCTTCATGTACGCCGTCATCAGGTCCGGAGGGAAGCAGGAGCGCGTGGCCGAGGGGCAACGCGTCCGCGTTGAGCTGCTGGGTCAGCCCGTCGGCGCCGAGGTGTCCCTCGAGCCCGTCCTGGTGGTCGACGGCTCCACCGTGCTGGCCACGCCCGAGCAATTGGCCGGTGCCACCGTCACGGCCAAAGTCGTGGGCTCCGAGCTGGGGCCCAAGATCAACGCGATGACCTACAAGTCCAAGTCCAACCAGCGTCGCCGGTGGGGCCATCGCCAGCACTACGCCACGCTGGAGATCACCGCCATCACGGCGGCAGGGTAAGTCCGAGGAGTCCGACATGTCGAAGACCAAGGGCGGCGGGTCGACCCGCAACGGCCGCGACTCGAACGCGCAGCGCCTCGGGGTGAAGCGGTTCGACGGCGCCGCGGTGACGGCCGGGTCCATCATCGTGCGGCAGCGGGGGACGAAGGTCTACCCGGGCGCCAACGTCGGCCGGGGGGGCGACGACACACTGTTCGCGAAGGCCGGCGGCAGGGTGAAGTTCGGCCAGCGCCGCGGCCGCAAGCACGTCAGCATCGTCATCGACTGAGCGGGCCGTCTCGCCCTCGAGCCGCCACCGGTGAGCCGGCCGACCGGGTCCCGCCACGGCCCGACGTCGAGGCCGGGGTACCGGACCGCGAGACGGTCCAGCGTCACGGGGTTCCAAAAGGAATGCCCCGGAGGCGGGAAGCCGAAGAGCTCGAGTTCATCCGGGGTGGCCCGGTGCACGAAGGGATCCCAGGCGGGCTCGAAGGAGCGGTCACCCCAGCCCTGACGACCGACCCACTCGTCGCCGGCCGGCCGGAAGCTGCAGTGGAGGGTGTAACCGGCGCCACCCGGCGCGTTGAGGTCGGTGGCCCGGTGCACCGAGGTGGGTCGGCCCCAGCCCCTCGTCCACGTCGTTGAGCCAGACGAAGAGCTCGAGGTTGCGAAAACGCGGGTCGTCGCTCGGGACGACGACCGTGTGGTTCAGGTAGTCGCGGTGGAGCTCCTGCTCGTAATCGGCGGCGCCCGTGAACTTGGCCCACGCCTCGGCGGAGGGAAACAGCAGTCGGAGCTCCGAAAGGCCGAGCCGTAGGTCGGAGGCCGACAGGTAAGCGGGCAGCACGGCGAATCCGTCCTGGTCCCAGTGAGCGTCAACCGTCGCCCGGGTGCTCATGGCCGCGGCCCGTCACCCGGAGCGTCAGGCGAGCGGTCGCTCGTGCAACTCGATGCCGTTGCCCCAGGGGTCACTGGTGAAGGCTTGCCGGCGACCGGTCTCGCCGACGGGAACCGGGTCCGAGACGCGCAGACCCCGCTCCCGCAACGTCGCCACGGTCGCGCTCGAGATCGTCGAAGACGAGGGCGAAGTGCTGGCCGACGTTCTGGGGCACCGACGCCTCGATGAGATGCACCTGCTGGCCGTTCGCGGTGTCCAGCCAGGCGCCGGGGAAGCCGAAGTCGGGCCGGGTGAAGTTCTGCCGCAGGCCGAGCGTCTCGGTGTAGAACGCAATGCCCCCGGGCACGTCGGGAACGTTGAGGGCCACGTGGTCGAGACCCCGTGGTGCCACCGGGTTGGTCACGAGCCTGAGCCTATGACGTGGCGGACGATGTCGGCCACGGCCGGCGCTGCCGCCGCGCCCACGGTCGAGATGGCGGCGAGCTCGGGGAGTGGTGCCGAGTCCGCGGCGGCGGCGTTGGTCACCAACGCCAGGCCGAGAACCCTGGCCCCGCCGTGCCGCGCGGCGACGGTCTCGAGCGCCAGGGACATGCCGACCACGTCCGCGCCAGCCGTTCGTAGCATCCGGATCTCGGCCGGTGTCTCGAATTGCGGGCCCGCCACCTGGGCGTAGATGCCCGGTCGGCGGGAGAGCAGCGCCCCGGCGGGGTCCGGCGCGGCGAGCGCGAGCTCGCGCAAGCGCGGGTCGTAGGCGTCCACCATGTCGACGAAGGTCGGGCCGCTGAGGGGACTCTGCCCGGTGAGGTTGAGGTGGTCCGCAACCACCACGATGGAGCCGGTGGTGAGGTCGTCCCGGATGCCGCCGACCGCCGTGGTGAGGATGACCGTGGTGCAGCCGGCGGCGATACCCGTGCGGATCGGGTGCACGGCCTCGGCCGGCCCGATCCCCTCGTAGAGGTGACAGCGGCCGCCGAACACCAGCACCCGGCGCCCTGCCATCGGCACTGACCAGGCGAGTGCTCGGTGCCCCGTCGCCGTATAGGGGGGGAAGGACGGCAGCGTGTCGAGCGGCAGGGAGTCCGCTCCCGCCCCGAGGATCTCGGCCGCTCCCGAGAGGCCGCTGCCCAGCACCACCAGCACGTCGTGGTGGTCGGTCTCGATGCGACGAGCCAGCTCGCGAGCGCTCCGGGCTGCCAGTTCGGCCGCATCATGCATGGCGGGGATGGTAGGCGGCTGGCGACCACGGGGCGTCCGCCACCTACCATGGCGTCGTGACGACCACCGCCGTCCCCGCCCCTCCGGCGCTGCACCCCCTTTCCCCCTTGAGCGGAGACGAGATGAAGGCGGCCCGCCAGATCGTCTTCGACAGCGGCCGGGCCGGGGTGCCCAACGAGGGGCTCCGGTTCGCGTACGTGGGCCTGTGCGATCCCGCGAAGGATGTGGTGCGGGCGGTCGACGCCGGGGAACCGGGGGCGGCGGCGCGCCTCGACCGCCAGGTGCGAATGGTGCTCCTCCAGGGGCCGGAGGCCGACGCGGTCGAGGCGATCGTCTCGGTCACGCGGGGCCAGGTCCTGAGGTGGGAGGTCGTCGTCGACGTCCGCCCTCCGCTCCAAATTCGAGGAGGCCTATGCCGCCCTCCTCGCGCTGCAGGACTGCGCGGCCTGGCACGCCGCCCTCGACCGGCGCGGCATCAGCGACCATTCCCTCGTCCAAGTCGACCCCTGGCCGGCCGGCACCTTCGGGCTCGAGCACGAGAAAGGGCGCCGCATCACCAAGTGCATCCCCTACCTGCGCGCCGCTGCGGACGACAACGGCTACGCCCGCCCTCTTGAGGGGTTGCTGGCCATCGTCGACATGGGACGCGGCGAGGTCCTCGAGGTGCTCGACGACGGGTCGATCCCCGTCCCGCCCACGTCCGGGAGTTACTACCCCGAGCACAATGGTCCGCTCCGCACGGACCTGAAGCCACTGGAGATCACCCAGCCCGATGGCCCGAGCTTCGAGGTGGAGGGCAACCTCGTGCGCTGGCAGAAGTGGTCGCTGCGCGTCGGCATGGACCCGTTGGAGGGACTGGTGCTCTCGACCATCGGCTACGAGGACAGCGGGCGGGTACGGCCGATCGTCTACCGCGCCTCGGTCAGCGAGATGGTCGTGCCCTACGGGCACCCGAGCCCCATGCACTCTTGGAAGAGTGCCTTCGACGCTGGGGAGTGGGGTCTCGGCCGCATGGCCAACTCGCTGACCCAGGGGTGTGACTGCCTCGGCGAGATCCACTACTTCGACTACGTCTTTGCCGACGAGCGGTGCAAGCCGCACACCAGGCCCAACGCCATCTGCGTGCACGAGGAGGATTACTCCATCCTCTGGAAGCACGTCGACATGACGTCGGGACGCACCGAGGTGCGCCGGTCCCGGCGCCTGGTCATCAGCTCCATCGCCACCGTCGGCAACTACGAGTACGGGTTCTACTGGTACTTCTATCTCGACGGCACCTTGCAGCTCGAGGTCAAGCTGACCGGGATCATGTCGACCATGGGGGTCGACGGGGCTGACCCCGGTGTGCACGCGCGCCTGGTGGCGCCCGGCTTGGCTGCGCCCGTCCACCAGCACCTCTTCAACGTGCGGCTCGACGTCGAGATCGATGACGCCCACAACGCCGTGTTCGAGGTCGACGCGGTGCCGACGCCGCCGGGGGACGGGAACCCCGTGGGGAGTGCCTTCGAGACGGAGACCACACTGCTCGAGACCGAATTGGCGGCGCGACGCAACGTCGATCCGTCGCGGTCGCGGACGTGGCGCATCACCAACCGCAGCCGGCGCAACGGCTTGGGTCAGCCGACGGCCTACAAACTGTTGCCAGGACCCACACCCACGTTGTTGGCCGGCCCTCAGTCGAGCATTGGGCGCCGCGCCGCCTTCGCGGCCTACAACCTGTGGGTCACCCCCTTTGCCCCCGAGGAGCGGCGGGCGGCGGGCGACTACCCCAATCAGCACCAGGGCGGCGCCGGGCTGCCGGCGTGGACCGCGCGGGACCGCTCCGTGGTCGACACCGACATCGTGCTGTGGCACTCCTTCGGTGTGACGCACATCCCGCGGCCCGAGGACTGGCCCGTGATGCCGGTCGAGTCCACCGGCTTCATGCTGGTCCCGTTCGGCTTCTTCGACCGCAACCCCGCGCTCGACGTGCCGCCCTCGGCCGAGCATTGTCATGACTGAGCACGCGGCCCATCCCCATTCGCCTCAGGAGTACCACCCTCCCGTCGAGGAGTACCTCGAGACGATCCTCGCGCTCGGCGAAGAGGGCGTCCCGGTCATTCAGGCCCGCATTGCCGAACGACTGGGCCGGTCGGCTCCGTCGGTCTCCGAGATGCTCGACCGCCTCATCGAGGAGGGGTACGTGATCCGGGACCGCCGGCGCCTCTCGCTGACCGAGAGCGGCCGGTCACTGGCGGAGAAGGTCGTGCGCAAGCATCGCCTCGCGGAACGCCTGCTGGTCGACGTGATCGGGCTCGAGTGGGCCAAGGTGCACCGTGAGGCGGGACGCTGGGAGCACGTGATCTCCGACGACGTCGAGGCGCGCCTGGTCGAGCTCCTCGGCGACCCCGCCACCTGCCCCCACGGCAACCCGATCCCGGGGTCCCACTCGCCGTCACTGCCGGTGGCGACCCGTCCCCTGGCCGAGGTCGGCGCGGGCGAGCGGGTGCGCCTCCTGCGCATCAGCGAGGAAGTCGAGCTCAATCTTGGCTCGTTGACGCTCCTCGACGAGGGCGGCTTCATCCCAGGCGCCGTGGCCGAGGTAGGCCGCCGCGACCCCGACGGCAACGTGGAAGTGACCGTGGAAGGAGGCGTCGGCGCCCTCCGGGTCTCGCGCGCGTTGTCCGACCGGTTGTTCGTCGCCTCGCCGTGACGGTTCGGCTGGTGGCCGACGCCGTCTTCACCGTCGATGACGACGACACGATGCTGGCGCCGGGTGCGGTGGAGATCGAGGGCGACCTCGTCTCCTGGGTGGGCGACCCCCGGCAGGTGCCGCCCGCCGTCGGGACCGAGACCCACCAGCTCGGGGGCCTGCTCATGCCCGGACTCGTCAATTGTCACGGCCACTCGCCGATGACGCTGGTGCGCAGCGCGGGCGACGGGCTCCCCCTGGACCGCTGGTTGCGCGAGTCCGTCTGGCCGCGCGAGGCGCGCCTGACCGACGAGGACGTCTATTGGGGCATGGCGCTCGGCGCGACGGAGCTGCTGGGGAACGGCACGACGACGACCTGCGAGCAATACCGCCACCCGGGGCCGGTCGCCGAGGCGCTCGTGGACTCGGGGATCAGGGCCATGTACACCCCCGCCGTGTTCGACGCCGAGGGTCCGGGCACCGAGGACCGTTGGGAGACCATGCTCGAGCAGGCGTGCCGGCTCTACGACTCCATGGAAGGCCGCGAGGGCCGCCTGCATCTCGGCTTCGGCCCGCACGCGGCCTACACCGTGCCGCCGGAGGGCCTGCGGGCCGTCGCCGTCGAGGCGCAACGGCGCCACGCGCTGGTACAGATCCACCTCAACGAGACGGTGGCCGAGGGCGACGTGGTGAAGGCGCGCTACGGCATGAGCGCGCCGGCGCTTCTGGCCGAGGCGGGCCTGCTCGACGGGCGGGTGCTGGCCGCCCACTCGGTGTGGCTGGACGAGGCCGAGCTTGACTTGATCGTCGCTCACGACGTGGCGGTGGCCCACTGCCCGGGCTCCAACGGCAAGCTCGGCGCGGGCGTGGCGCGGCTGCGGGCGCTGCTGGACCGGGGCGTGCGGGTTGGTCTGGGGACCGACGGCCCGGCCTCCAACGACGATCTCCACCTGTGGGACGAGATGCGGCTCGCGGCCCTGATGGCGCGCGTCGCCGCCAGGGACCCGGGCGCCGTCACCTCCGCCGCCGCCCTCCGCCTCGCCACCCGCGGCGGCGGCGAGGCGCTCGGGCTCCCGGTGGGCGCCCTGGAGGCGGGGCGCCCGGCCGACGTGATCCGCTTGCGCACCGACGACGCCCGCTTCACTCCCTCGGCCACCCACGCCGAGCTCCTGGGGCACCTCGTCTGGGCGGGCGCGGGCTACCTGGTGACCGACGTGTGGGTCGGCGGCCGACGGGTGGTGGAGGCGGGACGGTGCACGGCGATCGACGGGGATCGGGCCCGCGCCGAAGTGGGCCAGCGCGCCCGCCGACTCGTCCGCTCTTAAGCTTTCCCGCCTATGTCCGGCTTCGTCGACCAGGCCCAACTGCACGCGCGTGCCGGCGACGGAGGAGCCGGCGCGGTGTCGTGGCGGCGCGAGGCGCACGTGGACCGCGGCGGCCCGGACGGCGGCGACGGGGGCCACGGCGGCGACGTGTGGTTGGTCGCCTCGTCAAACGAGTCGTCACTCCTCGGCTTCCGAGACCACCCGTTCCGGCGCGCCACCGACGGCGCGCACGGCTCGGGGTCCAAGCGGCACGGCGCACGGGGCAAGGACCTCGAGGTGCCCGTGCCCGTGGGCACGGTGGTGCGCGACCGCGGGGGCGCGGTCGTGTGCGACCTCGCGACCGCGGGATCCCGGTTCCTCGTGGCCGAGGGGGGCACGGGCGGCCGGGGCAACGCGCGCTTCCTCTCGAACCGTCGACGCGCACCTGCCTTCGCCGAGCAGGGCGAGAAGGGCCAGGAGCACTGGTTGGACATGGAGCTCAAGTTGATGGCCGACGTGGCGCTCGTCGGCTTCCCCAACGCCGGGAAGTCGACGTTGATCTCCACCGTGTCGGCCGCCAAGCCGAAGATCGCGGACTACCCCTTCACGACCCTGGCTCCCCATCTCGGCGTCGTCCGGGTGGGAACGGTGCGCGACGGCACCGAGTTCGTGGTGGCGGACATCCCGGGCCTCGTCGAGGGTGCTGCCCAGGGCAAGGGCCTCGGGCACCAGTTTTTGCGCCACATCGAGCGCGCCCGAGTGCTGGTCGTGCTGCTCGATCTCGGTGCTCCGGAGGCGGGCGGCGCACCGCCGGCCGAGCAGCGCCGCGTCCTGCTCTCCGAGCTGGCGTCGTACCGGCCCGAGCTCCTCGAGCGCCCGCGACTCGTGGTGGGTAGCAAGGCCGACCTGGCGCCCGACGAAATGGGGCAATGCGACCTGGTGCTCTCGGCCGCGACCGGCGCCGGTGTCGCGGCGCTGGTGGAGCGTCTCGCCGGCCTCGTGCAGAGAGCGCGGGCGGAGTCGGCTGCTGCGACATCGAGTGAGGTCGTCGTGCACCGGCCCGTCCCCGTGGGGGTGGACGTGCGGCGGGCGGGATCGGGGGCGTGGGTCGTCGTCGGCGGCGCCGCCGAGCGGGCGGTGGCGCTCTCGGACCTGAACGACGGCGGCGCGCAGGCAGAGGTGGTGCGGCGGTTGCGCCGGCTCGGAGTCGACCGTGCGCTGGCCCGGGCCGGGGCGCGAGAGGGCGACGAGGTCACCGTGGGCACGATGACCTTCACCTGGGGCGAGGACTCGTGATCGCCGTCCTCAAGCTGGGCTCGTCCTCGGTGAGCGAGGACACCGTGGTGCGGCTCTGCGGCGAGATCGTGTCGGTACGCCGGGCCGGCCACGTCGTCGTCGTCGTCACCTCCGGCGCCATCGCCGCCGGCTGGGCGGCGCTCGATCGGGGCGAGCAGCGCCCGTCGGACCCGGCCGTCCTCCAGGCCGTCTCGGCGGTGGGCCAGCACCGCCTGATGCGCCTGTGGCAGGACGGCCTCGATCCTCACGGCGTGCTCGCGGGCCAGGTCTTGTTGGCGCCACTGGACTTCGTGCACCGGACGCAGTACCTGCACGCGCGCGGGACGCTGCGCCGCCTGGTCGACCTGGGCGTCGTCCCGGTGGTCAACGAGAACGACGCCGTGGCCGACGAGGAGATCCGCTTCGGCGACAATGACCGGCTGGCCGCGCTGGTCGCGCATTTGGTCGGCGCCGAGCTGCTCGTCCTGCTCACCGACGCACCCGGGCTGCTCACGGCCGACCCCCGGCGCGATAACGAGGCCTCGTTGATCGAAGAGGTCGTCGAGATCGACCAGCAGCTCGAGCGCCTCGCCGGTGGGCCGGGCAGCGCGCTCGGCAGCGGGGGTATGGCCTCGAAGCTGGCCGCGGCCAAGATCGCGACCTGGTCGGGCGTGCAAACCGTGATCGCCGACGCCGGGCGGCCGGGAGTGTTGGCGGCGGCGCTGGCCGGCGCACCCGGGGTGGGAACGGCCTTTCGAGCCCGGGAAAGCCGTCTGTCGGCCCGCAAGCTCTGGATCGCCTTCGCCGTGGGCTCGGCGGGGAGCCTCACCGTCGACGAGGGGGCGCGGGTGGCCCTGACCGAACGGGGCCGTTCGCTCCTGGCCGCGGGCGTGACCGCGGCCAACGGTGGCTTCCGGCCCGACGAAGCGGTCGAGATCGCCGGCCCCGACGGCCAGGTCTTCGCCAAGGGGCTGGTCCGGGTGCACGCGGATCGGGCGACCGAATGGATGGGGCGGCGCAGCCAGGTCGTCGTTCACCGTGACGACCTGGTGCTTGTAACCTGACTCGATGACCTCACCCGCATTGGAGCTGCTCGCGGGGCGCGTCCGGTCCGCGGCGCGGGTGGTGGCGAGAGCGCCGAGCTCGGTGCGCGAGGACGCGCTGCGGCTGGCGGCCGACCTCGTCGAAGAGGAGTCGGCGTCGCTGGTCGAGGCCAACGGGGCCGACCTGGAACGGGCCGAGGCGGCCGGCATGGTGGAGGCGGCGCGCGACCGGCTGCGCCTGACCGAGGACCGGGTCGCGGGCATGGCGGGCGGCTTGCGCAAGGTGGCGGCCCTGCCCGACCCGGTCGGGGAGGTCACCGAGGGCTGGGTGCGGCCCAACGGCCTGCGGGTGACCCGTGTTCGGGTTCCGCTCGGCGTGGTGGGTGTGATCTACGAGAACCGCCCCAACGTGACGAGCGATGCCGCCGGACTCTGCCTCAAGGCGGGCAACGCGGCCTTCTTGCGCGGGTCGTCCTCTGCCCTCGAGTCCAACCGGGCGATCGTGGGACTGCTGCGCCGCGCTGCCGTCAAGGCGGGGCTGCCCGAGGACGCCGTGGCTCTCGTGGAGGACACGTCGCACGAGACGGCGATCGCTTTCATGCGGTTGCGGGGCTCCATCGACTGCTTGATCCCGCGCGGCGGCCGGGCGCTCATCGCATCGCTCATCGAGCACGCCACCGTGCCCTACGTGCTCGACGGCGACGGGAACTGTCACATCTACGTCGACGGCGCAGCCGACCTGGCCATGGCGCACGAGCTCGCGGTGAACGCCAAGACGCACCGCTTCGGAGTGTGCAATGCGGTCGAGACGATCCTGGTGCACGCCGGCGTGGCGGACGAGTTCCTCCCGCGGCTGGCGGCGTCTCTTTCAGCGGCGGGCGTGGAGATCCGCGCCGACGAGCGCGGGCGCGCCCTGGTGCCCGACGCCGTACCGGCCCTGGAGAGCGACTTCGCCACCGAGTTCCTCGGGCCGGTGGTGGCCGTCGCCGTGGTCGAGGACGTGGGCGACGCCATCGAGCACATCGCGCGCTACAGCTCGGGGCATTCCGAGGCGATCGTGACGTCCGACGTGGCGACGGCCGACCGATTCGTGGCGGAGGTCGACGGGGCAGCGGTGCTGGTGAACGCGTCGACGCGGTTCGTCGACGGCGAGGAGCTGGGGCTCGGCGCAGAGGTGGGGATCTCCACCCAGAAGCTGCACGCCCGCGGGCCGATGGGAGTGAAGGAGCTGACGACCTCGAAATGGGTGGTGCGGGGCGACGGTCAGGTGCGCCGATGAACGACGCAGTGAGCGACGGGCGCGCGGCGTTGGGACTGCCCGAAGGTGGGCCCCCCCGGTTCGATTCCCTCGATGCGGTCCGGCGCGGCCTCGCGCGGGTGGGCTACCTGGCCGACGACTCCATCAGCGGGGTCGTCTACCTGGCCGATCGCCTGTCCAAGCCTGTCCTCGTCGAGGGACCGGCCGGCACCGGCAAGACGCAGCTGGCCAAGTCGGTGGCCGACCTCATCGGAGCCAGGTTGATCCGACTGCAGTGCTACGAGGGGCTCGACGAGTCCAAGGCGCTCTACGAGTGGAACTACCGCAAGCAGCTGCTGCGCATTCAGGCCGGCGAGCACGGCAAGGCGGAGGAAGAGGGCCCGAGCTGGGCGGAGCTGGAGGAGGACATCTTCTCCGAGGACTTCCTCCTGACTCGGCCGCTGCTCGAGGCCATCCGTGCCACCGAGCCGGTGGTGCTCCTCATCGACGAGGTCGACCGCGTCGAGCTGGAGACCGAGGCGCTGCTGCTCGAGATCCTGTCGGAGTACCAGGTGTCCATTCCCGAGCTCGGCACGGTGCGGGCCACGCAGCTGCCGATGGTGTTCCTCACCTCGAACAACACCCGTGAGCTCTCCGAGGCGCTGAAGCGCCGCTGTCTCTACCTGCACATCGACTACCCGGACCTCGACCGCGAGCGCGAGATCGTGCGGGCGAAGGTACCCGGCATCAGCGAGGAGCTGGCCGACCAAGTGGCGCGCATCGTGCGTTCGTTGCGCACCCTCGAGCTGCGGAAGGCACCGTCGGTCTCCGAGACGCTGGACTGGGCCCGTACGCTGGTGCTCCTCGGCGTGCAGACCATCGATGCCGCCGGTGCGAAGGACACGTTGCACATCTTGTTGAAGTACCAAGCCGACATCGAGCGGGCCACCAAGGAGCTGCTGTCGGCCTCGTCGGGCTGAGACTGGGGCGCCGAACCCGTGCTCGATCTTCTTTCCGGTTTCGTCACCGAGTTGCGTCGCTCCGGCCTGCCCGTCTCCCTCACCGAACACCTCGACGCCGCCGAGGCGGTCAAGCACATCCCTCTGGAGGACCGCGAGGCCCTGAAGTACGCGCTGGCCGCGACGTTGGTGAAGTCCTCCGCCCACTGGCGGGCCTTCGAGACGGCTTTCGAGGTCTTCTTCGCCGTGCGCACCGGCGGTGGCGAGGCAGGTGGCGCGGGCGACGAGCTGGCGGACCAGATGGACGCGGAGGGGGACCAGCCCGGCCGGGCCGGGGCGCAGGGCCAGGGCCGTTCGTGGAAAGGCGGCGGCGCCGGGGAGGGGATGACCCCCGAGGAGCTGGCGGAACTGCTCTTCAAGTCGTTGCTGTCGGCCGACGCCGCGCTCATGAACGTGGTGGCGCGCAACGCCGTCGACCGCTATGCCGGCATGGAGCCCGGGCGCCCGGTCGGCGGGACGTACTACCTGTACCGCACGCTGCGGAACCTGGACCTCGACGCCGTCTTGGAGCGGCTCATGCAGGGGGCACAGGCCGGGGCTGCCGGCGGTTCACTGACCGAGCTGGAGGAGCGTCTGGCCGGTGACGAGTTCAAGTCGCGTATCGAGAAGTTCCGCCGCACCGTCGAGACCGAGATCCGCCGGCGCCTCGTGGAGGACCGCGGGGCGGAGGCGCTCGCCCGGTCGGTGCGCAAGCCGTTGCCCGAGGACATCGACGTCATGCACGCCACGCGCGAGGAGTTGGCCATGCTGCACCGGGTGCTCCATCCGCTTTCCCGCAAGTTGGCGGTGCGGCTGGCGCGCAAGCGCCGTCACGGGCGCAAAGGGCCCCTGGACTTCCGGGCCACCATGCGCCATTCCCTGTCCACCGGAGGAGTGCCCATTGAGCCGCGTTTCCGTCACCCGCGTCCGGCCAAACCGGAGATCTTCGTCGTCGCGGACATCTCGGGCTCGGTGGCCAGCTTCGCCCGCTTCACGCTGCACCTCGTGTACGCCATCTCCTCGCAGTTCTCGAAGGTGCGCAGCTTCGTCTTCGTGGACGGGATCGACGAGGTGACCCGGTTCTTCGAAGGCGTGGTGGACCCGGCCGAGGCGGTGGCCCGCATCAACCTCGAGGCGGACGTCATCTGGGTGGACGGCCACTCTGACTACGGGCATGCGCTCACCGAGTTCCACCGCCGCTGGGGTGACCAGGTGACGTCGCGCTCCAGCATCATCGTGCTCGGCGACGCGCGCAACAACTACCACGCGTCACAGTCGTGGGTGCTCGAGGACCTGCAGGCGCGCGCTCGCCATGTCTATTGGCTGAACCCCGAGCCGCGCGACTACTGGGGGTCGGGCGATTCGATCGTCGGCGAGTACGCCGCGCACTGTGACGACGTGGTGGAGTGCAGGACGCTGCGCCAACTCGAGCGTTTCGTCGGAAACCTGGCGTGAGCGCGGCCAGGAGCCGGGAGGAGGACGACGGCCAGGCTCACGCCGGGGTGCTGCGGATCTTCGCCCCCGAGGTGGGGGCGTCGCGCGTCGTGCTCATCCGCCACGGGGAAGCGGAGTGCAACGTGAACCGGGTGGTGGGGGGCCTGAAGGGCTGCACGGGACTCACGGATCTGGGGCGGCGTCAAGTGTCGTTCTTGGCCGACCGGCTCTACGAGAGCGGCGAACTGCGCGAAGCGACGGCCCTCTACTCCTCCGTCCTGCCCCGAGCGGTCGAGACGGCCGAGCGTCTGCGCGCGGTGGTCGGACCCGGACCCAAGGCTCTCGGCCCGGTGCGGCAGCGCTGCGACCTGTGCGAGCTGCACCCCGGCGAGGGCGACGGTCTCGCCTTTGAGGACGTACTCGACCGATTCGGGCTCCCCGACTGGGACCGTGATCCGGCCGTACCCCTGGCGCCGGGCGGCGAGAGCTGGTCGTCCTTCTTGGTGCGTGCCTCCGACGCCGTGCGTGAGGTGGTGGCCCGCCACCCGGGTGAGCTCGTGGTGGCGGCCGTGCACGCCGGGGTGATCGAGGCGACCATGATCAGGTTCCTCGGCGTCCCTCCGGAGATCTACCGGCGGGGTTGGGTCCGCATCGCGCACGCTTCCCTCACCGAGTGGGAGTGGGTGCCCTCGGAGGACCGCTGGGTCCTGCTGCGGTTCAACGAATCGTGTGGGGTGCCGCGGTCCTAACGGCGCGTGCTGCGTGCTGCGGCCGTCGCCCTGCGGCGTCGGACGTGTCCGGCCTATTTGTGGGCGAGCCAGGCGCCGGACAGTCGCTCGGGCGCACAGGCCAGCCAGGCATCCTCGACCGCCTCCCGCAGGGGCCGCTTGGGGGCGGATCTGAGCTGCACCAGGATGGCCGCGAAGCCCTCGAAGTGCGGGATGGTGAAGAAGCCTTTGGTACCCGCCGCCAGCACGGCCTCCTTGTCGGCGAGATCGGCCGTGCGCAGCGCAAGGATGGGGCCCTGTGGCGGCTCGGCATCGCCGAACCGTTTGAGGTCGGCCTTGGTGAACGGGCGCTCCCACGCGAAGGCCTTTCCGGCGACGAACCAAGTCCGGGTCCCGTGGCGCTCGCCTTCGCTCACCTCGGGCAGCGCGGAGACGTAGCGCTCGATGTCGCTGAAGCTCGCCACGACGCCACCGTACCGCTGGCTGGCGTTGCGGTCTGACTGAGGTCTCGGGGCTGACTCCGGCCGGGCTGCACCGGCTGCACGAGTCCCTCGCGGCACACGTGGAGCGCGGGGAGGTGCCCGTCGTGAGGACGCTCGGCCCACCGTGGCCGTCGCCGCCCTTCGGATCGGACGAATGGATCGCCCGCTTCGCCACGTTGTCCCTCGTGCACCAGCCCGGCGCGGCGTGGCGCTACAACACCGGCCTGCAGGTGCTCGGGACTTGATCGAACGGGCCAGCGGGCAACCGCTGGGGACCTTCTTGCGGCCACCTGACGGCGCCCCAGCGCGCCTCGGGCGAGGCGGGTGGAAGGCGGGGTACGCTGATGGCGGCGCGGAGAAGGGGACGAAGCTATGTACAAGATTGTCGTGGTGGGCACCGATGGTTCTCCGACGGCCGATCGGGCGGTCCAGGCCGCCGCGGACATCGCGCGCTCGTGGGGCTCCGAGCTGCACATCGTCACGGCCGTCAAGGCACCGCGGCCCGGCATGGCGTCGGCGACGGGTGCGCCCCTGATCGACAGCGGCGCCGGACAGGCGCTGGTCGAGGAGGCCGCCAAGGCGGTCGGCGAGATGGCGATCCAGAAGTACGGAGACGAGCTCAAGGTCGCGGCCCACGCGGCCCAGGGCAACCCCGACGACGTCATCCTCAACACGGCGGTGGACGTGGGGGCCGACCTGATCGTCGTCGGGAGCAAGGGGATGCGCGGTGCCCGTCGGTACCTGGGCAGCGTCCCCAACTCGGTCGCCCACGGTGCGCACTGCGCCGTGCTGGTGGTCAAGACCGACTGAGCGACGCCGTCGGCGCGACGGTGCCGAGACTCGACCGCGCGCGCCTCATGGTGGCGGCGTAGGTGCTCCTCGTTCTGCTCACCGGTCTGCAGGCGACCGGCAAGTCAACGATGGCCGAAGTCGTCGCCCGGGAGCTCGGTGCCGCCGCGCTGGGCCACGACTGGGCGATGAGCGGCTTGCGGCCCTATCCGGAGATCCAGCAGGCACTCGATGCGATGGAGCCGCCCGGGCACCGTGACGTCGGTTGGTCGATCCTCTGGGCCTTGGCGCGTGCCCAGCTCCGGATGGGCTCGTCCGTCGTGCTCGACGGTGTGGCACGCCAGCCCGAGGTCGAGGGCACGCGGCTCGTGGCGCGCGAGGAGGGCGCCGAAAGTCTCGTCGTCATGACAACGTGTCGGGACGTCGACACCCATCGCGCCCGCGTCGAGGGGCGCCGACGCAACATACCCAACTGGTACGAGCTGGACTGGGACCACGTCAGCCGGTCGCGGTCGTCCTGGACCGTTCCCGGTGAGATCGATCTCGTCCTCGAGGCGGCGGACCGGGTCGAGGAAAACGCCAACCGGTTGCGCGCGTTGGCCGCGGCGCGTTCCTGACCCCTCACCGACGGGCCGTCGTCCCCGCCGCGCCGCACCCGTGGTGTCCTACCATGACCGAGAGGACGCTCGTCTCTTGAGGAGTGGGGGGTGGTGCGTCGGGGAGGCCCGATGGGCGATCGTGGGATTGGCATCATCGAACGGTTCTTCGAATGCCTCAGCGCACGCGACTGGGCGTCGCTCGCGGCGGTGCTGGCCCCCGACGTCGAGCGGTTCGGCCCCTTCGGCGATCGTGTCGTCGGGCGTCGTCGTTACCTCGACCTCCTGGCCGGTCGTGTTCCCCCCGACTATCGAAACGACGTCCATCGCGTGACGTACGGTCCGGACGGTAGATCCGCCTTCGCGCGGGTCACGGAGCACCTGGTCTATCCGGACGAGGAGTTCCATCTCCAGGAGGCCTACTCGTTCCGTATCGACGAGACGGGCGCGGTGTCGCTCGTGGAGGTGTTCTGGCAGACCCCGCACATGGATCCCGCCATCGGATCGGCCCGGAACGTGGCCAGCGCCGCCACGAGCACCGCGCCCAGCACCGAAGGCGCTACCGAAGCGCCATGACGCCTGCCGGCGTGGGTGAAAACCCGCACGAGCCGACGTAGAAGGGGCGCAGCTCCTCGCCGAAGTCGACGTGCAGCCACTGGCACCCCGCCGACCGGCTCTCCCGCGCGGCCAGCTCCAGGAGGCGGGTGCCGACCCCTCGCCGCCGCGCCCCGTCGGCCACCACGGTGTCGACGACGAAGGCATGGACTCCACCGTCCCACGCCACGTTCACGAAGCCGACCAGTCGACTCTCGCCGTAGGCACACACCCAGCCCAGACTGTGTCGCTCCACCTGAGCTCGCCAGTCGACGTCGATCGGGCCGCGGCCGAATCCCTCAACATGCAGGGCGTTGAGGTCCTCGTTGGCGAATGGAGCGCGCCACGCGTAACGGAGGTCCATGGGTCGAGAATCTACGCCGGTCGTCCGACGCGCCGCCGCGCTAGCAGGCGTAGTCCTCGTCGTACCGCTGGCTGTCGTATTGCACGATCTCCAGGGGTCCGCTGGGGAGTTGCGCACCCATGGACTGCCAGCGGCCGATGTCCGCGCAGGTACCGGGCCCACTCGGGGGCGACAGGTAGTCGGCCATCCAGTAGGGCACGTCGGGCTGGTAGTCGCCCACGATCGTGTTCCACACCCCGGGACTGGCGTAAACGCCGACGTCCGCGATGCCTTTGGTCTCGTGCAGCGCGTTGAGCGCGCCCTGCACGAACTCCATGTTCTCGTTCGTGTTGGCCGACCAGTTCGCGCCGGCGGTCTCGACGTCGAGCCACCACGGCACAGCGGTGTCGACACCCTGCCCGCTGGCGTACTGGAACGCGTTGATGCCCGCCTGGTAGCCGGCATTGCAGGACGTGTCGCCGTTGCAGCCCGGAGCGGTGGTGGTCGACGTGGTGTAGGTGAGGTAGGTGTAGAGGTTGAGCCCGCCGCCCGCCCACGTCGCCTCCTGAGCCAGGCACGGGTTGGGGTTGCCGGAGCTGCCGTCGACCGAGGAGCTCCCGTCCACCTGGACGATCCCGATGGTATGGCTCCCCGAGGGGAAGCTGGAGCACTGGTAGACGCTGATGTCGTAGCCGTACGCGCCTGACGGGAAGGTCCCACCGACGAACGACCCGTTGCCCGGTGCGTCGGCCATGCCGACAATGGGTTTGTTCAGCGCGGACGGTGCCGACCCGTAGTAGTTCGCCGAACCGAAGTTCGAGACCAGCCCTGCGGAGTCGGTGAACCAGTAGCCGCTGCCGTCGGGCGCTGCCGCCGCCGCCACGATCGGGTTCTTCAGGGGCAGACCGCCGAGCGAACCGAAGAAGGGAGCCGAGCCGTAACTGAAGATCCCGCCGTCCGACGCGACCAGGAAGTAACCGGCACCGTTCGGACCGGTGATCATGCCGACGATCGGCTTGTTGAGCACGAGGCTGCCGGCACTGCCGTGAAACTGAGCGTCGCCGTAGGAGAAGATCCCCCCGTCCGAGGCCACCAGCCAGTAGCCCGCACCGTCCGCGGTGGCAGCCATCCCGACCACCGGTTGGTTGAGCTTCATCGCTCCCGTGCTGCCGTAGAAGTGGGCGTCGCCGTAGGAGAAGATCCCCCCGTCCGAGGCGACCAGCCAGTAGCCCCCACCGTCCGGAGTCGACGCCATGCCGACGATCGGCTTGTTGAGCGTCATGCCCCCGGTGCTGCCGTAGAACGGGGCGTTGCCGTAGGTGAACACACCGCCGTCGGACGCCACCAGCCAGTACCCCCGACCACTTGGTGTCGACGCCATGCCGACGATCGGCTTGTTGAGCACGATGCCGCCCGCCGATCCGTAGAACGGTGCCCCGCCGAAGCTGAAGATCCCCCCGTCCGAGGCCACCAGCCAGTACCCCGTGACCGGGGCGCTGGCAGCGGCCGGAGGCGCGCTCGGTGCTGACAGCCGTGGTCACGACGGCCAGCAGCGGCAGTGCCGCCACCAACAGGGCGAGGACGAGCCGGCGGATCAACTTCTGAGGAATTCCGCGACGCGGAAGGCAAGGTCGAGCGATTGGCGGGCGTTGAGTCGCGGATCGCACGTCGTCGTATAACGCGCCGCCAGATCGCCCTCGAGGATCTCCTCGGCACCCCCGAGGCATTCGGTCACGTCGTCGCCCGTCAGCTCGACGTGCACCCCACCGGGCCAGGTCCCCTCGGCGCGGTGCGCGTCGAAGAACGACCGCAGCTCCGCCAAGATGTCGTCGAAGCGGCGCGTCTTGTGGCCACCCTCGCTGGTGAACGTGTTCCCGTGCATGGGGTCGCAGACCCACACGACGGGGTGGCCCTCGGCCTCGACGGCCCGCACGATGGGTGGCAGCAGCGTGTCGATCTTGTCTGCTCCCAGCCTGGTGATGAGCGTGAGGCGACCGGGGAGGCGCTCTGGGTTCAGGCGCTCGCAGATCGCCACGACCTCGGCCGGGGTGCAGCTGGCCCCGACCTTGGCGCCGACCGGATTGTTGATGCCCGACAGGAACTCGAGATGGGCACCGTCGAGCTGGCGGGTACGGTCGCCCACCCAGACCATGTGGGCCGAACAGTCGTACCAGTCGTCGGTCAGGGAGTCGACCCGGGTCAGGCACTCCTCGTAGGGCAGGATCAGCGCCTCGTGACTCGTCCAGAAGTCGACCTCGTGCAGACCCTCTTCGGCTCCGAGGTCGATGCCACAGGCCGCCATGAAGCGCAGGGCGCGGTCGATCTCGGAGGCGACGCGCTCGTAGCGTCGCCCTTCCGCCGACGACGCGACGAACTGCTGGTTCCACAGGTGCACTTGGGACAAATCGGCGAAGCCTCCCTTGGTGAAGGCGCGCAGCAGGTTGAGCGTCGAGGCCGACTGTTGGTAGGCGGCCAACAGTCGCTCGGGATCGGGCCGGCGCGCTTCGACTTCGAACGCCTCGTCGTTGACCATGTGACCCCGGAACGACGGCAGCTCCAGGTCGCCGACCCGTTCGGTGGCGGCCGAACGCGGCTTGGCGAACTGCCCGGCAATGCGGCCCACCTTGACGACGGGGACGCCGGCGGCGTAGGTGAGAGCGACCGCCATCTGGAGAATGATCTTCAGCTTGTCCCGGATGGAGTCGGCGGTGAATTCGGCAAACGACTCGGCGCAGTCACCGGCCTGCAGCAGGAACGCGTTGCCGTTGGCGACGTCCGCCAATTGCGCCGTGAGGTGGCGTGCCTCGCCGGCGAAGACGAGTGGTGGCACGGTGGCCAGTCGCGCCTCGGCCTTCTTGAGCGCGTCCGCGTCGGGCCACTCCGGTTGTTGGGCGGCCGGGAACTTCCGCCAGGACGCGGGGCTCCACGAGGAGGTCTCGGCTGGGCTCGTCACCGCAACAGGTTAACGCCGTAGGATCGCCGCTCATGGCCGCCTTCCGGTTCGCCCTGCAGGCCTCAGGGGCAGCATCCCCCGCTGCGTGGCGCGAGTTGTCACGCAAGGCCGAGGATCTCGGGTACGCCACCCTGTACGTTCCCGACCACCTCGACGACCAGTGGTCCCCCATGCTCGCCCTCCTCCTGGCGGCCGAAGCCACGACGACGCTGCGCGTCGGGACGCTCGTCCTGGACAACGATTTCCGCCATCCCGTCGTGCTGGCCAAGGAGGCCGCCACCCTCGACGTGATGACCGGTGGCCGCTTCGAGTTCGGCATCGGCGCCGGCTGGATGACAACCGACTACACCCAGTCGGGGATCCCGATGGATCGACCGTCGGTCAGGGTGGCCCGGTTGGCCGAGAGCCTCGAGATCATGCGCGCCATGTGGCGCACCGGAACGGTCACCTTCGCCGGCGAGTACTACCGGGTCACCGACGCGGTCGCCTCACCGGCTCCGTTGACGCCCGGGGGCCCGCCCCTGGTGATCGGTGGCGGCGGGCGACGCATCCTCACACTGGCCGGCCGGTACGCCCAGACGGTGAGCATCGTGCCGAGCCTCGCGGCGGGGCACATCGGTCCCGAGGTGGCGGCCGAGTCGGTCGTGGACAAGTACACCGACCGCGTGCACTGGGTGAAGGAAGCCGCCGGTGCGCGCGCGGACGAGCTCGAGTTCCAGTGCTGGACCGCGACCGTGCAGGTGGTTCCGCGCGCCGACGAGGTCGTCGCGACGCTGGCGCCGCTCTTCGGGCTCACCCCCGACCAGCTGCGCGCCACGCCCGTCGCACTGATCGGTTCGGAGAACGAGATCGTCGAGACACTGCGAAAGCGCCGGGAGGAGCTCGGCTTCAGCTACATCGTCGTCCACGAAGCCGAGATGGACGCCTTGGCGGGGGTGATCGCCGAACTTGCCGGCACCTAGTTCCCCCACCCGCATCGGGATCCTCGGCGGAACCTTCGACCCCCCGCACGTCGGGCACGAGGCAGCGGCCCGGGCCGTGACCGAGCAGCTGGGCCTCGATCGCCTCCTGCTCGTCGTGGCCAACGACCCGTGGCAGAAATCGGCCCAGCGGGAGATCTCCGCCGCCGAGGACCGGTTCGCCCTCACCGAGGCGCTGGCCCGGGACATCCCCGGGGCGGAGGCGAGCCGGATCGAGATCGACCGGGGCGGCCCCAGCTACTCGGTGGACACGGCCGAGGAGGTCTTGGCCCGCACGGGCGAGGGCGGGCGTCCCGTGGAGTTGTTCCTGGTCGTGGGGGCTGACCTGGTGCCCGAGCTCCCCTCTTGGCACCGCGTGCCGGACCTCCAGCGGCTGGTCACGCTGGCCGTGGTGTCGCGTCCGACCGGCGCCCAACCGGCCGTGGCACCGGGATGGCGGGTGCGGCGGGTCGACGGCCCCCAGGTGGCGGTCTCGAGCTCGGACGTCCGCGACCTCCTGGCGGCGGGCCGGTCCGTCGAGGGCGTGATCCCCGAGGCGGTGGTCCGTTGCATCCGCCGCCGCGGTCTGTACGCTGTCCCCTAGATGAGCGCCATGCCGGCCGGGTGGACGGAGTCGTCGGACAGTCCCCATGTGGGCGCACGGCAGGCACGCGCCCACAGCCGGGCCGGCCGACGGGCGGAGCTGAAGGTGGCGCGACGGTCTCGTCAGCGATGGACCGTGGCCAGCTGCTCCATCCTGGCGGGCGCGTTCGGGCTCACGATTGGGATCTTGGACGTGCTCCATTGACCCCAGGGTTGGACGTGCACGTCCAGCTGCCACCTGCGGTGGCCACCGCGGCCGAGTCGGCCGACGCCAAGCTCGGGCACGAGACGGTCGTCCTCGCCATGGGCGAGCTCTTCGGAGTGGTCGACGCTTTCGTCATCACGAGCGCGCAGAACACCCGCCACGTCCGCACCCTCGTCGAGGAGATCGAACGGCGCGTGAAGGAGACGCACGGCGTCGCGCCGGTGCGGACCGAGGGACTCGCGGACGCCACCTGGGTGCTCATGGACTACGGCGACTTCATCGCGCACGTCTTCTTGCAAGAGACGCGCGACTATTACGACCTCGAGCACCTCTGGTCGGGTGCGCCCCGAGTGCCCTGGCGACGCGACGTCGAGGACGCCGGCTGAGACGGACGGTCGCTGCGAGGTTCAGGCTGTGCCGTCGAGGAAATCGATGAGGTAGACGGGCCCGGCCACCTGGGACCCGTTGGCGATCGGGACGCTCGTGCGCTGGCCGTCGATCTCGAAGACGACCCCCGTCGTCAACCCGTTCTCGGTGGCGATGGTGGCGACGATCTGCGCCACGGCCAGTTCGGTGTTGTTCCCGGTGATCTCACCGAAAGCGGTGTTCATGTTCACGGTGACCACGCCACTTTGCGTCGCCGTCGACAGCACCGCCACGTCGCTCGGGATGGCGGTGAAGACGCCGGCGGCCGCTTCGGCGCTCGTGGGACCCGCCAGCATGGCCGTGAGGATGGAGGTGAGCGGGGCGGGAGCGGCGACGACGCGCGCTTCGGCCTGCAGCTGATTGCCCGTGTTGACGAAGAAGACCTTGACCGGGACGAGAGACGATGGTTTCGGTTGCGTCGTCGTGGTGGTGGGGAGGTGGGGATCGAGCAGATTGAACGGGACCTTCGAGGGCGCGATGGTGTTCGGCGCGCCTTGCGTCGGGATGGCGCAGCCGGCAGCGACGGCTGCCAGCGCGAGCAGCGCCAGTCCCGCCTGCCGGCGCTTCACGACTCCGCCTCCGGCTCGTCACCGTTCGAGAGGACCGGCAAGGAGAGCACGAAGCGAGCGCCGCCGGCGGGGGAGGACTCGACGCGGACCCCGCCGTGCATCATTTCCATGTGCTCGGCCACCAGGGCGAGGCCCAGCCCCGTGCCGGTCCCCGTGCCGCGCCGCCCGGACGCCGATCCTCGGTAGAACCGCTCGAACACCTTGGTGCGTTCCCGCGGGTCGATGCCCGGGCCGGCGTCGTCGACCGTCACCTCGACCTCCTCGCCCCCTCCGGGTCCGACCGCAATCTCGGTCACCCCACCCCCGTAGTGATCCGCGTTCTCCATCAGGTTGACCATGACCCGCTCGAACCGGCGCTTGTCGACACCCACGCGCCACGCGCGCACGACGGGGTCCACTCGGACCTCGGGCGGCGCTCCGTGCCGGTTGCCGTCCATGTGCCCCAGGCCCGTCTCGACGGAACGCTGCACCAGCTCGGACACGTTCACCTCCTCGAGGAAGACGTCGACCGAGCCGGCGTCGGCCCGTGACATCTCGAGCAGGTCGCCGACCATGCGCTGGAAGCGCCGCAGGTCGTCGCTGAGGAGCTGCAACGCCCGCTGAGACCGGACCGGTAGTTCGGCGCGGTCGGCCTCGAGCACTTCCAGGGAGGCGGCGAGGGTCGTGAGCGGCGAGCGCAGTTCGTGACTGACGTCCGAATTGAAGCGGGCTTCGCGCTCGATGCGCTCCTGCAGCTGGTCCACCATCGCGTTGAAGGAGTTGGTCAGGCCTTCGAGGTCGGGGTCCGCCGCGTCGGCGTCGAGGCGCGTGTCGAGCTCACCCCCGGCGATGGCTCCGGCGGCCCGGGACACGACCGCCAGCGGGCGCAGGGAGCGCGCGCTGGCGAAGCGGCCCAGCGCGATGCCCAGGATCGTGGTCACCGCCCCGGCGCCGAAGAGGGTGAGTCCGAGGACCCGCAGCGTGTGGTCGAGATCGGACAGGTCGAACACCTCGAAGTAGAAGGCCTGCTCCGAGGGGACCGGGACTCCCACCGCGATCTCGGCCGTCCCCTCGGCGGTGCGGTAGGTCTGGGTGGCGGCGGTGCCGGCCAGGACCACCTTGCGCAGCTCGCCGGGGATGGACGATGCGTTGACCGACAGGGAGGAGACGTAGGCCTTGGACTGGTGGTAGAGCACCGAGTGGGCGTCGGTGCCGGCGACGGTGTCGGCGAGAAGGGCAACGTACTGCTTGTTGCCGGCCTGGAGCGAGGTGCGCACGAGGACTGCGTTGGCGAAGGCTTGTTGCTGGGCCGCCGCCTCGCGGCCGGCGAGCAAGAAGTGCCGGACCGTGAAGTAGGACAGCCCACCCATCAAGATGGAGAGCATCAGCGCCCCGAGACCGAAGACGGCCGTGATACGGGCGCCGATGCCCAGCTTCACCTCAGGGCACCAGCTTGTAGCCCATGCCCCTCACGGTGAGGATGTGCTGGGGCACCGCGGGGTCCGCCTCGACCTTGGTGCGCAAGCGCCGGATGTGGACGTCGACGAGGCGACCGTCGCCGAAGTAGTCGTAGCCCCAGACGCGGTCCAGCAGCTGCTCGCGGCTGAGCACCTTGTTGGGGCTGGCCGCCAGTTCACACAAGAGGCGGAACTCGGTCCGGGTGCAGTGGACTTCCTCGCCGCCCAGGCGGCGCAGCACCCCCTGCTCGGGCAGGAGCTGCAGGTCGCCGAAGGTGAGCGCCCCCGGCTCCTCCTCGGCCGGTCGGGCGCGGCGCAGCAGGGCGCGGATGCGTGCCGCCAACTCCTTGGCCACGAACGGCTTGGTGACGTAGTCGTCGGCTCCCGCCTCCAGCCCGGCCACGACGTCGTGCGTGTCCGCCCGCGCCGTCACGATGATGATCGGGACGGCGCTGCTGCGCCGGAGGGCGCGGCAGCACTCGAAGCCGTCCATCCCCGGCAGCATCAGGTCGATGAGCGCCACGTCGGTCGGAGCCTCGGCGAACAGGTCGAGGCCCTCCTCGCCGCTGGCGGCGTCTCTTACCTCGTAGCCCTCGCCTTCCAGGGCGAGGCGCATGGAGGACCTGATGCGCTCATCGTCCTCGACGACCAGGATGCGTCCGCTCATCGGCCTCCGGCTCAGCTGATCCAGATCTGTGTGGGCCAAATCGATCCCCCGATCATGCCGTACGCGGCCTGGCCCTGGGGCGTGGTCGGGTTGTTGAAGTTCTGCACCGTGGGGTTGCCGATGACCGACCAGACCGCCCGGTCCAACCACACGTAGGGGATATCGAGGGCCAGGCGCTTGTTGACCGTCTTGTAGGCGGCCGCGCGGACGGCGGCGTCGGTGCTGGAGCGACCGGTCAGCAGCGCGGTCTCGATGGTCGGGTCGGCGTTCCGGGCCATGTTGATCGACAGCGAACCCGAGCTGACCGTGGTCGTGCTCCAGAAGATGTAATTGAGGTCGGGGTCGACGGCGCCGAACTGCCGCCAGCCCAGCGCCTGGTACTTGCCGGCCAGGGCGTTGTTGATCGTCTGGTTCTGCTGGACGATAGAGGTCGAAACCTGGAAGCCCACCGCCTTCCAGGCCTGCTCGAGATACTCGGCGGAGCGGATGGCGGCCGGGGAGTTAGTCGAGCCGAACGAGAAGGTGATCGGCCCACCGTTGGTCTTCTCGGCCTGCCGGATCAGCTTGGCGGCCTCGGACGGGTTATAGGCCGGGTAGGTCGTCGGGGAGTAATAGGGCGAGCCCGGCACGAAGAGACCGTTGCTCACCGGGAGGACGTTCTCGTCGATGACCTTGGCGTACTGGCTGCGGTTGATGGCCATGGCGGCGGCACGTCGAACCGTGGGGTCGTTGAACGGCTTCGCCAGGCAGTTGAGCTGGGTGCAGTTCATGTCGGGCTCACCGGCGACGTGCGTACTGTCGTCGATGTAGGAGTAGCTGCGGTTGCCCCGGAATTGGGTGATGATCTGGGGGGTGTCGGTGATCATCAGGTCGATGGTGCCCGACTTCAGCGCTTCGGCCCGCGCCTCCTCGTCGGGGATCGGCTTGTAGGTGATCTGCGACAGGTACGGCATGCCGGACCGCCAGTAACGGGGGTTGGCGGTCGCGGTGAAGTGGTCGTTGGGGACCCACTCCTTGAACACGAAGGGACCTGTCCCCACCGGGTGGGACGTTCCGTTGGGATTGGAGAGCATGGACGGCGCCACGACGTACGCGATCTGGCCCCCGATGCCGCCCGCCAGGTAGTAGGGGAAGGGCGCCCAGGGCGACTTGAAGGAGATCGTCACTGCCAGCGGGCCGGTCTGCGTGATCGACTGCAGCGTCGGGTTGATGACCACACCGGTCAGCACCGAGTGTGCATGCGCCTCGAAGTTGGTCAACAAGGCCGCCCCGTTGCAAGGCGTGCCGTCGTGGAAGGCGAGATTTGGCTTCAGCGTGACGGTCCACGCGGTGTACGAGGCGTTCGGCACCACCGACTGGGCCAGGTAGGGGGCCCAGTTTCCGTTGGCGAGGACGATGGTCAAGGGGTCGAACACCGTCCGGGCGTACATGACGCCAACCTCGTCGAAGCGGGCCTGCGTGGGGTCGAAGCCCTGCTCCTCGGCGTCCACCCCGAAGATCAAGGAGCCGCCCTTCTTGGGCGTCGCCTTGGAGACCCCGTTGCGACCGGGCCCGTTCGTCGTCGCTCCCGCGATTGCGTCCCAGCCCAGACCCATCGCCGATGCCCCGGCAAAGCCTGCGGCCGCGGCCGCGCCCCCTGCGAGCAGTGTGCGGCGATCGAATTTCGAGACCATGGATCCTCCATTCCCCGAACCCAGCGGACCCCCCGAAGGTTCGCGGGTGACGTTAGTGCCCCTGGTCGCCGCCGTGCGGGCGGTACCGTTGTCTTCCGTGGCGTCCGACTGGGACCTCCCCGGCTTCTCCGCCTGGCTCGGGGGGCGCGCTGCCGCCACCCGGAAGGCCTACGTCGCTGACGTGGACGCATTCGCGACCTGGATGGCCCGCGGCGACGTCGAGAGCCCGCAAGGCGTCGACCGCATGCACCTGCGCCGTTATCTGGCTTCGCTGGGGACGCGGAAGCTGGCCCGGGCCACCATCGCCCGCAAGGTGGCCGCACTGCGCTGCTACTTTTCCTGGCTGGTGCGGCAGGGTCGCGTCGGCTCCGACCCGACCCGGACCTTGCGCGCCCCGTCCGGCGGCGGGCGCCTCCCCCGCGTGCTGTCGGGTGGTGAGGTGAGTTCTTTGCTCGACGTCGGATCGGCCACGGAGGTGGACCGGCGTGACCAGGCCGTGCTCGAGCTGCTGTACGCGGCGGGGCTGCGGGTGTCGGAGCTGTGCGGTCTCGACCGGGGGGACATCGACCTGCGCGGCCGCACGGTGACCGTGCTGGGAAAGGGAGGCAAGCAGCGCCGCGTCCCGATCCACGACGCCGCCGCCGACGCGTTGGGAGCCTGGTTCGCCCACGGGCGGGACCAGATGGACGGGCCGCCCGAGGCGGCCTTCGTCAACCGGCGCGGGGCGCGACTGGGCCCCCGGGACGTGCGCCGGATCCTGGACCGGCGGGCCGTCTCTCCCACGCACCCACACGCCCTGCGCCACACCTACGCCACCCACCTCCTCGACGGGGGTGCCGACCTGCGGGTGGTCCAGGAGCTGTTGGGGCACGCCAGCCTGGCCACGACGCAGGTCTACACGCACGTCAGCAAGGAACGGCTGCGCTCGGTCTACGGGCAAACCCACCCCAGGGCCTGAGGGCCTCCTGAACGGCTAACATGGCCCGGCCCACCAGGGGGTGGGCGGCACCACCGACCTACATCACTTGTGCGCGTCCCACGGTCGCTGCCTTCGGGCGGCGCTGCGCCCAGGGGAGCAACCGACTGGAGGAAAGATCTTATGGCCGTCGTTTCCATGCGACAGCTTCTGGAAGCCGGAGTGCACTTCGGCCACCAAACGCGGCGATGGAACCCGAAAATGAAGCGATTCATCCTTGGTGAGCGCAACGGGATCTATCTCATCGACCTGCGCAAGACCCTGAACGGCATCGAGTCCGCCTACTCCTTCGTCCGGGACCTGGTGGCCGACGGCGGAACGGTCCTCTTCGTCGGGACGAAGAAGCAGACGCAAGGCCCGGTCGCCGAATACGCCGAGGCTTGCGGCATGCCCTACGTCAACCAGCGTTGGCTCGGCGGCATGTTGACCAACTTCGCCACCGTGTCGGGCCGCGTGAAGCGGATGCAGGAGTTGCGGGCCATGCAGGCGGCCGGTGACTTCGACGGCATGCCCAAACGGGAGGCGCTCCAGCACACCCGCGAGCTCGACAAGCTCACCCGCAACCTGGGCGGCATCGCCGACCTGGACCGCCTCCCGAATGCCGTGTTCGTCATCGACACCAAGAAGGAGCACATCGCGGTCACCGAGGCGCGCAAGCTAGGCCTCCCGGTGGTCGCGGTGGTCGACACGAACTGCGATCCAGACGTCATTGACTACGTGATCCCGGGCAACGACGACGCCATCCGCTCCGGTTCGCTCATGTGCCGCGTGATGGCCGACGCGGTGGTCGAGGGCCGCTTCATCGCCGAGCACCGGCGCCAGATGGCGCCGGTGGCCTCGCCGGAGGACGGCGCCACCGCCGCGGCGCCCCGGCCCCGTCGGCTCCGCGCGCCCCAAGAGCCGGTGGAGGTGGCCTGACCATGGCCGACTACACCGCCAAGGACGTCTCCGCGCTGCGCCAGCTGACCGGCGCCGGCATGCTCGACTGCAAGAACGCCCTCGAGGAGTGCGGTGGCGACATGGAGGAAGCAGCCAAGCTCCTGCGCATGAAGGGCCTGGCCGGCGCGGCCAAGCGGAGCGACCGCGAGGCATCGGAGGGAGCGGTGGCGGCCGCCCGCTCCGGCGACGCGGCAGCGGTGGTGGAGCTGCGTTGTGAGACCGACTTTGTGGCCAAGGCCGACCAGTTCGTGGCTCTGACCGACGAGCTGGCCGCGCTGGTGGCGGCCAAGGGGGAGGACGCCACCCAGGAGCTGTCCGACGAGATCGACCGGCTGCGAGCGACGCTGAAGGAGAACATCTCGGTCGGGCGGGTGCGCCGGCTGGTGGCCGCGGCCGGCCAGGTGCTCGACACCTACGTGCACCAGCAGGCGGGGCGCGGGGTCAACGCGGTGGCGGTGGTGCTCGAGGGAGGCTCCGAGGAGCTCGCCCACGACGTCGCGGTGCATATCGCGTTCACCAAGCCCACCTACCTGAGCCGGGACGAAGTGCCCGAAGCCGAGGTCGCGGCCGAGCGCGCCACTCTCGAGCAGATCTCGCGCAACGAGGGCAAGCCCGAGGCGGCGCTCGAGAAGATCGTCGAGGGACGCATGACGGGCTGGTTCAAGGAGCGCGTGCTGTTGGACCAGGCGTACGTGCGGGACGAGAAGCAGACCGTCCCCGGCATGCTCGGGTCGGCCCGCATCGTGTCGTTCGCGCAGGTCGTCATCGGCGCCTGAGCGCTCGGATCGTGGGAGAACCGCGCCGTATCGTCCTCAAGATGTCGGGGGAGGCGCTCGCGTCTGCCGCCTCCGACGAGACCATCGACGCTGCCACCGTCGAGCGCATGGCCAAGGAGATGGCTCGGGCCATGGACGGCGGCGGGCTCGAGCTTGCGGTGGTGGTCGGCGGCGGCAACATCTGGCGCGGCACCACCGGAGAGAGCGGCGGCATGGACCGCGCCACCTCCGACACCATGGGAATGCTGGGCACCGTGATCAACGCGCTGGCGCTCCAAGATGCGCTCGAGCAGCAGGGCCAGCCCACGCGAGTGCTGAGCGCACTCTCCATGGCGGAGGTGGCCGAGCCCTACATCCGGCGCCGGGCCATCCGGCACCTCGAGAAGGGCCGGATCGTGATCTTCGCGGCCGGCATGGGGAACCCCTTCTTCACCACCGACACCCCCGCTGCGCTCCGGGCGGCCGAGATTGGCGCTGAGCTTCTCTGCAAGGGAACCCACTCCGGGGTAGACGGCGTCTACAGCGCCGATCCCAAGCTCGATCCGACCGCCACCCGCTACGACGAGATCTCCTTCATGGAGGTCATCAACCGGGACCTTCGTGTCATGGACTTGACCGCCATCACCTTTTGCAAGGACAACAATTTGCCGATCCGGGTCTTCGACCTCATGATCCCGGGAAATATCCCTCGTGCGCTCAGCGGCGAGCAGATCGGTACGCTGGTCCGTTGATGGACGATGACCTCGCCGCCCTGGTCAAGGACGACACCAGAGAGAAGATGACCAAGGCCATCGACCACGTCCGCCACGAGATGGGCACCATCCGCACGGGCCGTGCCTCCTCCGCCCTCATCGAGACGCTGCTGGTCGACTACTACGGCACGCCCACGCCGCTGCGCCAGCTGGCTGGGTTCAGCGTGCCCGATGCCATGCTCCTCGTGATCTCGCCCTATGACAAGGGGTCCTTGGGCTCGATCGAGAAGGCGATCATGGCGTCGGATCTGGGTATCAACCCCACCAACGACGGCAGCGTGATACGACTGGCCTTCCCGCCGCTGACCGAGGAGCGGCGTAAGGAGCTGGTCAAGGTCGTGCGGCACAAGGCAGAGGAGGGAAGGGTGGCCGTGCGCAACCTGCGCCGGGCGGGACGCCACGACCTCGAGGCTCTGCAAAAGGACGGGGAGCTGTCGACCGACGAGCTCGAGCGCGTCGAGAAGGAGCTCGAGAAGATCACCCACGAGCAGGTCGCGCTGATCGACCAGCTGCTGGCGCACAAAGAGCAAGAGCTGCTCCAGGTCTGAGGGACGACGAGCCATGTCCGACGACACCGACGACACCGACGCCACCGACGATTACGAGGACTTCGACCACGGCCGGCACGGCGTTCGCGACCCCGGGACGGGCGACTCCGGCCTCGGGGACGCCGGCCCGGAGGATGTCGAAGAGGAGCTGCCGAGCTACCACTCGGGCCGGGTGCGCATCATCGGCGCCGAGCCGGCCGGCGACACGGTGCGCGAGGTGACGGGTCCGGTCGTCGACGAGCATCCCGAACTGCCGCACTGGAACGAGGCGCCCACCGGACAGGTGCCGGCGGTGCTTGACCGCAGCACGGGGGAGGAGCAACTGGTGGCGCCGCCGACCTGGCGGGAGGAAGAGAACGACTGGGAGGCCCAAGAGGAGGTCTTCGAGCCCTCCATGCTCTCCGAGGACCTCCCCGCCGTCGGCGCGCTGTTGAGCGAACAAGACGAGTTCGACGTCGTGCGTCAGCCCTGGCACTTCGAATCCGACGACGACACCTTGGTGATCGCTCCCGAGCCCGGCAGCGAGCCAGAACCCCTGGCGGGCCATGACGAACCCGTTGGGCTGGCCGAGCCCGTCTACGAGTCCTCGTACGAGGCCCCCTACGAGGACCCGGCCGCGCCACCCTACGAGTCGGCCTTCGAGCCCTCCCAAGTCTCCCCGCGCGTGGCGTCGCCCGTGACGGCGGCCGCCTCGGCGGCAGCCGCGTCGCGGCTCAGCCCGCCCCAACCTCCCGAACCCAAAGAGCGCGCCCCACGCACTTCCCGGTCGGCCAACGTCCGCACCGGCAACGTGCACGCCGCCGGAACGGGCGGGCGTGACATGCGGGTGGCCATCGGCACTGGCGTCCTGCTGGGCGTGCTCGCTCTCGTCTGTTTCGCCGCCGGGAACGTGGCTTCCATGGTCATCGTCTGCGTGGTCGTCCTGTTGGCGACGGCCGAAGGGTATGCGGCCTTCCGGCGCGCCCAGTACCACCCGGCCACTCTGCTCGGCCTCGTCGCCACCCTCTCACTGCTCATCGAGACGTACAACAAGGGCGTGGCGGCCTTGCCGCTCGTCCTCGTTCTGTTCGTCGCCGGTGCGTTCGTCTGGTACCTGGCCCGCGTCGAACCCGCGGCGGAGCCCGTGTCGGGGATCACCTCAACCGTGTTCGTCTTTGTCTGGGTGGGCGTGTTCGGGTCCTTCGCCGCCCTCATGCTCGACCCCAACCTGTTCCCCAACCGCCACGGCATCGCGTTCATCCTCGCCGCCGTCATCGTGACCGTGGCCGACGACGTCGCGTCCCTGCTGGTCGGCTCGGCCATGGGCCGCCACCAACTGGCCCCCTCCATCAGCCCCAACAAGAGTTGGGAAGGCCTGATCGGCGGCGCCATCGCGGCCGTCCTCGTCTCTGTCGTCGTGGTCCACTTCATCCACCCCTGGACCATCAGCAAGGCGGCGCTCTACGGCCTCGTCGTCGCGGTGGTGGCGCCGTTGGGCGATCTGAGCCAGTCGATGATCAAGCGGAACCTCGGCCTCAAGGACATGGGCCGGCTGTTGCCGGGCCATGGCGGCATCCTCGATCGCGTCGACGGGCTGCTCTTCGTCATCCCCGCCACGTATTTCGTGGTCAAGGCGATGCACCTCGGGTGAGTTGATGCGCATCGTCAGCCTGATGGGTTCCACGGGCTCGGTCGGTACCCAGGCGCTTGACGTCATCCGTCGAGAGTCTGAACAGTTCAGGGTGCACGCCTTGGCGGCGCGTCGGTCCGCGGCCGCGCTGGTGGCCCAGGCGCGTGAGTTCCGGCCCGAGCTCGTCGTGATCGGCGCCCCGGACCTCTACGACGAGGTGCGTGACGGCGTGCCGGCGGGCACCGAGGTCGCGGTGGGGGAGGAGGGCCTGGTCCAGGCGGCCCGAGGTGCCGACGTGGTGCTGAACGCGGTGGTCGGCTTTGCGGGGCTGCCCGTGACGATGGCGACGCTCGAGGCTGGCAAGCGCCTCGCCCTCGCCAACAAGGAATCGCTGATCGCCGGGGCGCCCGTCGTGCAGAAGGCTCGCCGCACCCCGGGGGCGGAGATCGTCCCGGTCGACTCCGAGCACTGCGCGCTGCACCAGTGCCTCGCCTCCGTGCAGGTCACCACCGACGTGGCCCGCCTGCTCCTCACCGCCTCGGGGGGACCGTTCCGGGGCTGGCCCGCCAAGCGGTTGCGCACGGTCACCGTGGCCGCCGCCTTGGACCATCCGACGTGGTCGATGGGTCCGAAGATCACCGTCGACTCGTCGACGCTCATGAACAAGGGCCTCGAGGTGATTGAGGCCCACGAGCTCTTCGGGGTCGACTACGACCGCATCGACATCGTCGTGCACCCACAATCGATCGTCCATTCCATGGTGGAACTGCGCGACGGGTCGACGCTGGCGCAGCTGTCCGAACCGGACATGCGCCTCCCCATCGGCTATGCCCTCGGCTGGCCGGACCGCGCCGCGGTGCCCTTCGGTGCGCTCGACTGGTCGATGCCGCAGAACCTGACGTTCGAACCGCCCGACCGCGCCGTCTTCCGGTGCATCGACCTGGCCTATGCGGCCGGCCGTCACGGGGGCTCCGCACCAGCGTGGCTGAGCGCGGCCAACGAGGTCGCGGTGGACGCGTTCCTCGAGGGCGGGCTCGTGTGGAGCCGCATCGCCGACGTCGTTGCCGAGACGATGGACGGCTGGGCGGACGACCACGTCGACCAGGTAGAAGGGGTTTTGGCCGCCGACGCGGAAGCCCGAAGGCGGGCCCGAGCCGTGGTGGCCCGCCGTCTGTCCCACGGGGGCGGACGGTAGCGTTGTAGCCATCATGGCCCTCACCGACCAGGAGGCCCCGGCGGCAGGAACGGATCTCGGCGACGGTCCGACGCCGAGCGGCAGCCCGACCCAGATCGTCCAGCTCCTGGTCGCCCTGGCCCTCGTGACCGTCGTTTTCGTCGCGTTGGGCTGGGGCTACCTGCTGCTCTTCATCGCCATCCTCATCGTCATCGTGATGCTGCACGAGTTCGGCCACTTCGTGACGGCCAAGCGGGCCGGCATGAAGGTGACCGAGTACTTCGTCGGCTTCGGGCCTCGGTTGTGGTCAGTGCGCCGAGGGGAGACCGAGTACGGCGTGAAGGCGATCCCGGCCGGCGGGTACGTGCGCATCACGGGTTTCACGTCCACCGAGGACGTGGCGCCGGAGGACGAGCCGCGCGCCTACCGCCAGCAACCGTTCCACCAACGGATCATCGTGGCCTCGGCGGGCTCGGTCATGCATCTCCTCATCGCCTTCGTGCTCGCACTGATCCTGGTCGTCAGCTTCGGGAAGCTCACGAACAACTACACGATCGCCTCGGTCGAGCACTGGTCCGGCCGCCAGACCCCCGCCGCGCTGGCCGGCTTGAAGCCGGGCGACACCGTCGTCTCAATCGATGGCAAGATGTTCAGCAATCCGAACGCCATGACCAACGTCGTCAAGCGTTCCGTTGGCAAGCCGCTCACGCTCGGAGTGGAGCGAGACGGCAGGCTGATCCACCTGACGGCCACACCGGCCGATGGGAAGGGAATCACGGTCGGCGGTGAGCAACTCGGGAACCGGGGCTACCTGGGCGTGGAGATCAAGCAGGCCACCGCGCCGGTCGCGCTCCTGTCGGCCGTCGGCAGCTCCTTGACCACCATGTGGCAGGTGACCGACCAGGAGCTGACGGGCATCGCGCAGACGTTCTCGCCGCACGGGCTCAGCTCGGTCCTGCACCAGGTGACCAACCCCAAGGCGGCGCAGTCCGCGGTGAACAACCCCGGCTCGGCGCCGCGTCCCGTCTCCATCGTCGGCATCGCCAACCTCGGTGCGCAATCCGAGCAGGCCGGCTTGGCCTCGGTCCTCATGCTGCTGATCGCCATCAACATCGTGTTCGCGATCTTGAACATGCTGCCGATGATCCCCCTCGACGGCGGGCATGTCGCCGTCGCGGCGTACGAATGGGTCCGCACCAAGAAGGGCCAGCCCTATTACCGGGCTGACATCACCAAGCTTTTCCCGGTCGCGGCCATCTTCATCGCCTTCCTCGCGCTGTTCGTCTTCGCGGGCATCTACCTCGACATCACCCACCCGCTGCAGATTCCGCACTGACGGCCATGGAGCTCTCCTCGTCCTCGTTGTCACCGCGCCGGCCGACTCGCCGCATCACGCTCGGCGGTGTCGCCATCGGTGACGGCGCTCCGATCACGGTCCAGTCGATGACCACGACCAAAACGGCGGACGTCGACGGCACCCTGGCACAGGTCTACGCGCTGGCCGCGGCAGGAGCGGACATCGTCCGCTGCACCTGTAACGAGGCTGCGGCCGCCGAGGGGCTGGCCCACATCGTCCCGCGCTCTCCGGTGCCGATCGTGGCCGACATCCACTTCCACCACGAGATGGCGCTCGCCGCGCTCGAGGCGGGAGTGCAGGGGCTGCGTCTCAACCCGGGCAACCTGCGCAAGGAGGCCGAGATCAAACAGGTGGCGGCCGAGGCACGCGACCGCGGCGTGCCCATCCGCATCGGGGTCAATGCCGGCTCCTTGCATCCCGACCTCTACAAGAAGCATGGTGGGGCCACACCCGAGGCGCTCGTGGAGTCGGCCCAGCACGAGTTGGCCCTCTTCGAAGAGGTCGGATTCAGCGACGTCAAGATCTCGGTCAAGGCCTCGTCGGTGGCGCTGATGATCGCGGCCTACCGACTGGCCTCGGAGACCTTCGACCACCCCTTGCATCTCGGGGTCACCGAGGCGGGACCGCCGCCTGCCGGTCTGGTGAAGGGCACCGCCGGCATCGGCACCCTGTTGGCCGAGGGCATCGGCGACACCATCCGGTTCTCGCTCACGGCCGATCCGGTCGAGGAGGCCCGCGCCGGTCGACAGCTGTTGGAGTGTCTCGGGCTGCGCGAGCGCAAGGGGCTCGATCTGATCGCCTGCCCGTCGTGCGGCCGGGCGCAGGTCGACGTCATCGCCGTGGCCAAGGAGGCCCAGGAGGCGCTGGAGCAGTTGAACCTGCCCATTCAGGTCGCGGTCATGGGCTGTGTGGTCAACGGCCCCGGCGAAGCGCGGGAGGCGGACCTCGGCATCGCCGCGGGCAAGCAGAAGGGCCACCTGTTCATCCGCGGCAAGATCATCCGCGTCGTACCCGAGGCAGACATGGTGCAGTCTCTCGTCGAGGAGGCCGAGCGCTTGGTGGCCGAGGGCGTCGAGGCGCGCATCGCCGCCGCCGACGAGAGCGCCGAGGCGGAGGCGGAGGCCGACCGGCGCGCGCTGCTCCAGTCCACGGGGGACGATCCCAACCACACATCGGACAAGATCGAGATCATCAGGCGCCACGCCGACCACTAGCCTGCGCACCCATGACCAAGGGCGCCATCGTGACGCGCGAGGAAGATTTTCCGCGCTGGTACCAAGAGGTGATCGCTGGCGCCGAAATGGCCGACAACGGTCCCGCCCGCGGCACCATGGTCATCCGCCCCTGGGGGTACGGGATCTGGGAGCTCATGCAGGCCGAGATCGACAGGCGGATCAAGGAGGCAGGCGCCGAGAACGCCTACTTCCCGCTCTTCATCCCCGAGAGCTTCCTGAAGTTGGAGGCCGAGCACGTGGAGGGCTTCGCCCCCGAGCTGGCCGTGGTTACCCACGGCGGGGGCGAGGAGCTCGAGGAACCGCTCGTTCTCCGACCCACCAGCGAGACGGTGATCAACCACTTCTTCTCGAAGTGGGTACAGAGCCACCGCGACCTACCGTTGCTCATCAACCAGTGGGCCAACGTGGTGCGCTGGGAACTGCGTCCACGGCTGTTCTTGCGCACGCGCGAGTTCCTCTGGCAGGAGGGCCACACGGCGCACGCGACCGAGGACGAGGCGCGGTCCTACGCGCTCCGCATCTTGAACGAGGTCTACCGCTCGACGATGTTCGACGTGCTCAGCATCCCGGTACTGGCGGGTCACAAGACGGCCCGCGAGCGATTCGCCGGCGCCAATCGGACGTGGACGTGCGAGGGAATGATGGGCGACGGCAAGGCGCTGCAGATGGGGACCAGCCACGAGCTCGGGCAGAACTTCTCGCGGCCCTTCGACATCACCTACACCAGCGCGTCGGGCACACTCGAGTACGTGTGGCAGACCTCGTGGGGGGTCTCCACCCGGCTCGTCGGGGGGCTGGTCATGGGCCACGGTGACGACTTCGGTTTGCGGCTGCCGCCGGCGCTGGCTCCCGTACAGGTGGTGGTCCTCGTGGTGAAAGACGCCCCCGAGGTCCGCACGGCGGCGGACAGCCTGGCGGCAGAGCTCCGGTCCGCCGGGTACCGGGTCCGCCTCGACGACCGCACCGACACGAGCTTTGGTCGCCGCAGCGTGACCTGGGAACTGAAGGGCGTGCCCGTGAGGGTCGAGGTCGGCCCCCGCGACCTGGCCGAGGACACCGTCACGCTTGTCGTCCGCCACCGCCGGGAGAAACGCAGCGTCCGCCTGAGTGCCGTCGCGGACGAAGTCGCCGCGGTCCTGGCCGGCGTTGGGGCCGAGCTTCTGGCCGAGGCGCTGGCGTTCCGGGAGGCCCGGACGGTCGACGCCGCCTCGCTCGAGGAGGCCGTTGAGGGGGGCAAGGTGGGCTTCGCCCGGGTCCGCCTGGGCCTGCTTGGCCCCGACGGTGAGGACCGCCTGGCCGAGCACGCAGTCACCGTCCGCTGCCTGCAGCGGCCGGACGGGTCGCTGGCCGAGCCGGGCGACGTCGAGGATGACCTCGTGGCGGTCGTGGGCCGTTCGTATTAACCCTGGGATTGCTATAATTCAGGGGCTGTCCATTTTAAATCAGTACCTCGTTGAAGCGTGGGCTGCGGCCCACGCTTTCACTTTGCAGGGGCTCGCGTAGACGACCGAAGGAGGTGACGGCGATGAGCAGGGATACGACAGAGCTGGTGGGCGCGCTGTCACCTGTCCTCGATGCCCGGGGTCTGGACCTGGTGGACGTCGAGGTCCACGGGGCCCAGCTCACCGTCTTCGTCGACCGCGAGGGAGGCGTAGGCCTCGACGAGCTCGGCGAGGCCACCCGGGAGGTGTCAGCGGCGCTCGACGAGCTGGACCCCATGCCGGGGCGCTACACGCTGTCGGTGTCGAGCCCCGGCCTCGAGCGTCGGCTGCGCACCCCGGCGCAGTTCGCCCGGGCGGTCGGTGAGACCGTCACCGTCCGAGTCGACGCGGGCACCTCCGAGGTCCGCCGGGTCACCGGCACGCTCGCGGCCGCGGACGAGACGGGGTGCACCCTGGCCGGTCCCGAGGTGCCGGGCGGCGAGGTCCGCGTGGAGTTCGACCAGATCGAGCGGGCGAGGACGGTGTTCGAGTGGGGGCCCGAGGTGCGGAGAACGAAGAGTGAGAGGGTAAAGCGGCCATGAGCAAGACCAACTTCGAGTTTCTCGACGCACTGGGCCAGATCGCGCGCGACAAGGGGATCTCGGTCGAGACGCTGCTCGATGCCCTGGCCAACGCGCTGGTCGCGGCCTACAAGCGCCGCCCGGACGCCGCCGAGGAGGCCGTGGTCACCATCGACCCCGACTCGGGCGAGATTCGCGTCTACGGCCAGGAGCTCAACGAGGACGGCGAGGTCATCCGGGAGTGGGACGACACCCCTGACGACTTCGGGCGTATTGCCGCGCAAACCGCCAAGCAGGTGATCCTCCAACGGATCCGTGAGGTGGAGCGGGACATGAAGTACGAGGAGTACGCCGGCCGCGAGGGCGACATCGTGACCGGGATCGTCCAGCAGACCGACAACCGTTACACGCTGCTCGACCTGGGCAAGGTCGAGGCTCTGCTGCCGCAGGCCGAGCAGGTCTCCTACGAGCGCTACGAGCACGGCGCGCGTCTGAAGGCCTACATCGTCGAGGTTCGTAAGACCACCAAGGGGCCCCAGATCGTTGTGAGCCGGACCCACCCGGGGCTGATCAAGCGGCTCTTCGAGCTCGAGGTGCCCGAGATCGGTTCCGGCGTCGTCGAGATCAAGGCGGCGGCCCGCGAGCCGGGCCACCGCACCAAGATCGCCGTATGGTCGAACGACCCCAACGTCGACCCGGTCGGCGCGTGCGTCGGTGCCCGCGGCTCGCGGGTGCGGATGGTCACCAACGAGCTGCGCGGGGAACGCGTCGACGTGGTGCCCTTCTCCGACGACCCCGTCGAGCTGATTCAGAACGCACTGGCCCCCGCTCGAGTCCGCGAGGTGCGGCTCGACGAGGAGACCGGAACCGCCACCGTGATCGTGAGCGACTTCCAACTCTCTCTCGCCATCGGCAAGGAGGGCCAGAACGCGCGCCTGGCCGCACGCCTCACGGGGTGGCGCATCGACATCAAGAGCGAGACCCAGCTGGCGGAGGAGGAAGCCGGCTACGGCGACCAAGAATGGGCCGAGGGCGAGTGGGTCGAAGACGAGCGTGGCGACCTGGTCTGGAAGCCGGCCGAGGGCGGCGAGGCCATGTCGGCCGAGGAGTGGTCGCATGCGGCGGAGGAACTGGGAGAGACACCCGCCGCCGAGGCGGCGCAGGCCGAAGGGGCGCCCGAGACCGAGCCCGAGGTGCCCGAGGCACCCGCGGCCGAGGTGCCCGAGGCACCCGCGGCCGAGCCGGTCGTGGCGGCCGAGGTGCGCGAGGAGGCCGAGACATAACGCCGACACGGACCTGCGTCGGCTGCCGGAAGGCCCTGCCGGCCGACCAGCTGGTCCGTATCGTGCGGGGGTCGGGCGGGATGCTGTCGGTGGATCGCCAGGGACCGGGGCGCGGAGCGTGGCTGTGCGGGGGATCGCCCGGCTGCCTGCGCGAGGCGGTGCGCAGGCACGCCTTCGACCGGGCCTTCGCAGCGTCCACCGACGTCGCCGACGGGGAGCAATTGCGTGCACAGGTGGATGAGGCGTGGGGGAACCGCAGGCCTGATGTGCGAGGATAGGGGGCTGGGGTGACGCCCGGCCCCGAGAGGAATCAAGGACAAAAACCACTTGCCGAAGAAGATTCGCGTCTATGAGCTGGCCAAAGAGCTAGGCCTCACCAACAAGGAAGGGCTCGAACTGGCCCTTTCCCTGGGCATCGGGGTCAAGAGCCATTCGTCCTCCATCGAGGACGCGCAGGCCGATCGCGTCCGCCGTAAGGCCGACGCGGAGGGGCTCCGGCGCCCCGTCCAGCCCGAGGAACCGGCGCCGGCAAAGAAAGCGGCCAAGGCCGCCAAGGCGGAGAAGGTGGTGTCGTCCGCCCCCGCCGCGGCTCCAGCTGCCGGCGGGGGCGCCACTCCCACGGCCGCGGCCGCGTCGGCCAGGAAGGCCGTTACGTCCGCCTCGAGCTCGAGCGCCCCGACGGCGGCGCCGGCCAAGACGGCCCCGGCGCGCAAGGTTGCCGCGGCACCCGCCGCAGCACCCGCCGTCGCCCCGGCCGATTCCCAGGCGCCCGCACGGCCGTCGCGCCTGGTCAGCAGCCGCCCGACCGCGGCACCGGCCCCTGCGGCTGCGGCTGGATCGCCCCCGGCTGCCTCAGCCCCGGCCCCACCCGCGACCGCGCCGACCCCGCCCGCCCAGGCACCCGCCGCGCAGGCACCCGACACCGCGGCTCCGCCTGCTCCCCAGCGCGCATCCCGCCCGCCCCTCAGCCCGTCGGGCAAGCCCGTGCCGCCGCCACCGGGCGCCCGCCCGCCGCTCGGTCCGAGCGGCCGGCCGATCCCGCCGCCACCGGGCATGGGCGGGCGCCGGCCCAACGCCGCCCCGTCGAGCCCACGGCCGGGTGGTTCCTATCCGCCGCGCACCGGCGGACGCCCCTCGGGGCCGGGCCGTCCCGGCGGTGGCCCGTCCAGCGGCGGTGGCTTTGGAGGGCGTCCGGCGGGTGGTGGTTTTGCCGGCCGCTCCGGCGCAGGCGCACCGGCCGGTGCACCGGCCCAGGGCGGCCGCGGCGGCATGCCAGGCCGTCGGCCGCCCCAACGCAGAGCGCGCCGTCGCCGGCGCAACCTCGAGGAGCTCGAGCCGACCCAGCTGACCACGTACCAGCCCTCCACCGCGCCCGTGCCCGAGGGCGAGGTCATCATCGAGCGCGGCTCGACGGCACGCGACCTCGGTCCCAAGCTCAACCGCAGCGCCGGCGACATCGTGCGCTTCTTGCTCCTGCAGGGCGAGATGGTCATGGCGACCCAGTCCCTCACCGACGACATGATCGAGCTGTTCGCCGCCGAGGTAGGGGCCAACGTGCGCCTGGTCGACCCCGGCGAGGAGCAAGAGGCGGAGTTGTTGGCCCGCTACTTCGAGGAGGAGGACGAGGAGGACGAAGCCGACCAGCGGCCGCGGCCCCCCGTCGTCACCGTCATGGGCCACGTCGACCACGGCAAGACGCTGCTGCTCGACCGCATCCGCTCGACCGACGTCGTGGCGGGGGAGGCAGGCGGCATCACCCAGCACATCGGTGCCTACCAAGTCGAATGGCAGGGCCACCCCATCACCTTCATCGACACACCGGGCCACGCCGCGTTCACCGCCATGCGGGCGCGCGGGGCACAGGTGACCGACATCGTGATCCTGGTGGTGGCAGCGGACGACGGCGTGATGCCCCAGACGATCGAGGCCATCGACCACGCCAAGGCGGCCGACGTGCCGATCATCGTCGCGGTCAACAAAATGGACCGGCCGGACGCCGACCCCCAGCGCGTCCTGCAGCAACTCTCCGAACGTGAGCTGGTGCCCGAGGCATGGGGTGGCGACACCATTGTGGTCGAGGTCTCCGCGTTGCAGGGAACCGGGATCGACGACCTCTTGGAACAGATCGTGTTGGTGGCCGAGGTGGAGGAGCTGACGGCGCGCGTCGAGGGTGAGGCCCGCGGCGTCGTGCTCGAGGCCAACCTCGAGGCGGGGCGCGGCCCCGTGGCAACCGTGATCGTGCAGCAGGGCACCCTGCGGGTCGGCGACCCCGTCGTGGCCGGCGCGGCCTGGGGGAAGGTCAAGGCGCTGGTGGACGACCGGGGCGACCACATCAAGGAGGCACTGCCCTCGACACCCGTGCAGGTGCTCGGGTTCTCCGAGCCACCCCATGCCGGTGACGAGATGCGGGGGGCGAAGGACCTGGCCCGGGCCCGTACGCTCGGGGAGGCCCGGGCCCAGCGGTTCCGGCTCTCGGGGCACAAGCCGGTTGCCGCGGCGACCGGCGCCAAGCTCGAGGATCTCTTCGAGCAAATCTCCCGGGGTGAGACGGCCACGCTCAACATCGTCCTCAAGGCCGACGTCCAGGGTTCGCTCGAGGCGGTGACCGAGTCGTTGAAGCGCCTCGAGCGCGACGAGGTGAAGTTGAGCTTTGTCTTGCGCGGCATCGGTGGCATCACCGAGAACGACGTCCAGCTGGCCGCCGCCTCCAACGCCACCATCATCGGCTTCAACGTGCGCCCGGACAAGCGGGCGCGCGACCTGGCCGAGGCGTCCGATGTCGAGATCCGGACCTACGAGATCATCTACAAGCTTCTCGAGGACCTCGAGGCCGCCATGCTCGGCCTTCTGTCCCCTGTCTACGAAGAGGTGGTCACGGGCGAGGCCGAGGTGCGCGAGGTGTTCCGCGTGCCCAGAGTGGGCGCGGTGGCCGGCTGCTACGTGCGTGAAGGCAGGATTACCAGGGGCTCCAGGGTGCGCTTCTTGCGTGAGGGCACCGTCATCTGGAAGGGGTCCATCAATTCCCTCCGCCGTTTCAAAGATGACGTGCGAGAGGTCGCCTCCGGCTTCGAGTGCGGTATCGGGCTGTCGGATTTCCAGGACCTCAAAGAGGGCGACGTGATCGAGACGTACGAGGAGCGCGAGATCGCTCGGACTTGAGGGGCTCTCGAACGGGACGAGCTGAGGAGCTGACGCTGTGAGACGGCGGACGGCGACATACCCGCGAGCGTTGCGGGTCAACCAAGTGTTGCGACAGGTGGTCGCCGAGGAGCTCGAGCGGCTGGTCGACGCCGATGAGCTGCCGATGGTGACCGTGACCTCGGTCGACACCGCCGCGGACATGCGGACCGCGGTCGTGTACCTGGCCTCCCTGGACGACCAGACGTCCATGGTCCTGGAGGAGCGGCGGGCGCATCTCCAGCGCATCGTGGGGGCGCAGATGACGATGAAGCGCACGCCCCGGCTGAGCTTCCGGGCTGATCCGGCTATCGCCGCCGGTTCCCGGGTCGAAGAGCTCCTGCGTGGGTTGCACGAGGGGGAGACTCCGGCCGACGAGCCGTGAGGCCGTCCATGGGGGCAGGTCGGATGGGCTGGATCGATCGGGCCGGCCCGGCCGTGGCTCCATCGGTGTCGCTGTCGGTTCCCAGTTTGGCGAACCCCGTGCCGGCCAGGGAGCGCCCTCGATGAGCGTCGACGGCCTCGTCGTGGTCGACAAGGAGGCGGGGTGGACCTCCCACGACGTCGTGGCCCGGTGCCGGCGCATCTTCGGCCAGCGCCGGGTCGGTCACGCCGGAACCCTCGACCCCGACGCCACGGGCATGTTGCTGGTCGGTTTGGGGCGGGCCACGCGTCTGCTGCGCTTCCTGACCGCGCTGCCCAAGACGTACACGACGGACATCGTGCTCGGGACCGCCACGTCGACCCTCGACGCCTCGGGCGAGGTGGTCGGGACCTATGACATCGGACATGTCACGCCCGAGATGGTGCGGGCCGCCTCCGAGGCGCTGACCGGGGACATCGAGCAGGTGCCACCGATGGTGTCCGCGGTGAAGGTGGGCGGGCGCCGGCTGCACGATCTGGCGCGCCAGGGCGTCGAGGTGGAGCGGCCCGCCCGGGGCGTGACCGTCTACCGCTTCGACACCGTGCCTGAACCCACCCGGCCGGGTGTGTACCGGGCCGAGGTCGAGTGTTCGTCGGGGACTTACATCCGCTCGCTCGCCCACGACCTCGGGAAGGCGCTCGGCGGAGGGGCGCACGTGGCCAACCTGCGGCGCACCCGCATCGGGTCCTTCGGCGCGCCAGAGATGCGTCCGCTCGACCGCATCGGCTCCGACGTGGTCCTCACGCCAGCCGAGTCCATGCGCGACCTCGACGCGGTGACCGTCGATCCCTCCGTCGCGGCCTCGATCCGCACCGGACTTCCCCTGGACAAGGTGCCGCTCGGGGCCTTAGGTGACGGGCCCTGGGCCCTGCTCGACACCGCGGGAAACCTGCTGGCCGTCTACGAGGCGACCGGCACCGACCGGATTCGCCCGGCCGTCGTATTGGCCGGGCGGTGACGGTCACCGGACTACCCTCGGTCGCGATGTCAGGGTCGGGAACCGCCGTCACCATAGGAGCGTACGACGGTGTCCACCTCGGACACCGGGCCCTCTTGCGCGACCTCAGCGCGCGCGCCCAGGCTGCCGGCCTCTCCACCGTGGTGGTCACCTTCGACCGCCACCCCGCCTCGGTCGTGCGCCCCGAGTCCGCCCCCAAGCAGCTGACCGGCCTCGAGCAGAGGCTCGAGCTGTTGGCCGAGTGCGGCATCGATCGCACGCTCGTGGTGCCGTTCGACCAGGCCCGGGCCGACGAGTCGGCCGAGGACTTCGTGAAGGAGGTGCTGGTCGACGAGTTGTCCGCCCGGCTCGTTGAGGTGGGGGAGGACTTCCACTTCGGGCACGGCCGCCGGGGCAACATCGACCTGCTGCGCCGGCTCGGGGCCGAATACGGCTTCGAGGTGGTCGGCTTCGGGCTGACCGGTGACGGGCCCGACCCGGTGTCCTCCACCCGCATCCGAGCGCTGATCGCCCAAGGCGACGTGGAAGGGGCGGCGCGCCTGTTGGGCCGTCCGCACGAAGTCCGTGGCATCGTCGTCCACGGAGACGGTCGCGGCGGTCCCGAACTGGGGTTCCCGACCGCCAACCTGGCCGTTCCCGATGACATCGCGTTACCGGCGGACGCCGTCTACGCCGGGCACTACCGGCGGCCCGACGGCTCGGTGCACCGGGCTGCCATCTCGGTGGGACGCCGGCCCACCTTCTACGAGCCGGGCACCGCCCCGATACTGGTGGAGGCCTACCTCCTGCACTTCGAGGACGATCTCTACGGCGAGCGGGCCCGGGTCTCCTTCGCCCACCGCTTGCGCGACGAGCAGCGCTTCGACTCCATCGACGCCCTGGTGGCCCAGATGCGGGCCGACGTGGCGGCGACCGAGCAGGTGCTGGCGTCGGCCGATCTTCCCTGATCAGCGGCCGGCTGCTAGCATGGCAGGCGGCCGGGAGAAGGTCCCCGGCGCACTCCGACACCGTCTTCGAGGTCCTTTTTTCATGCCCGACACACAGGCCACCATCGCCGAGTACCGGCTGCACGACAGTGACACCGGCTCTCCCGAGGTGCAGATTGCCCTGTTGTCGGGACGGATCAACCACCTCACGGAGCACCTGAAGGAGCACAAGGGGGACCACCACACCCGGCGCGGCCTGATGAAGCTCATCGGCCAGCGCCGCCGGCTGCTCGACTACGTCCGCAAGAACGACGTCGAGCGCTACCGCACCATCATCGGCCGCCTCGGCATCCGAAGGTAGCGGGAGCACCAAAGAACCGGGCGTCTCGAGCCAATGGCTGCCAGTCGCCGGTCACTTCGGGTGCGAGGTGGTCGACCACTGGGAACCAGCAACGGAGATGCCCCCGACAGACGAGGAGCATCATGGCTGACGCCATTTCCCTGTCGGCCCCGATCAGCGGGACCGACCGCACCATGTCCTTCGAGGCGGGGAAACTCGCCCAACTGGCTGACGGCGCCGTGCTGGCGCGGATCGGCGACACCATCGTCGTGGCCACCGCCACCGCAGCCCGCTCGGTACGGGAGGGGACCGACTTCTTCCCCCTGACCGTCGACATCGAGGAGCGGGCTTACGCCGCCGGCAAGATCCCGGGTTCGTTCTTCCGCCGGGAGGGCAAGGCCTCGGACCAGGCCATCCTGACCGACCGACTCATCGACCGCCCACTGCGGCCGTCCTTCCCCGAGGGCTTTCGCAACGAGGTCCACATCGTCGGGACGATCGTCGGGGCCGACCAGGTCAACCCCCACGACGTGCTGGCCATCAACGCCGCGTCGGCCGCGCTCATGATCTCGGGCATCCCCTTCGACGGACCCATCGGGGCCGTGCGGATGGCCTACACCACCGAGGGCACCTGGATCCCGCATCCGACCTTCGAGGAGGGCGAGGCGTCGACCTTCGAGCTCGTGGTGGCCGGTCGTGCCCTGACCGAGGACGCCGGAAGCGAGATCGCCATCATGATGGTGGAGGCCGGCGGAAGCGAGAAGTCGTGGTCCTTCTACGCGGCGGGCGCCCCCAAGGTCACCGAGGAGGTGCTGGCCGAGGGCCTCGAGGCATCCAAGCAGTGGATCCGCGAATCGATCAACCTGCAGCGCCGGCTGGTCGAGGCGTACACCGCGGCGCGGGGTCCGATCGAGACCATCCCGTTCTCGACCCTCACCGACTACGGGGAGGACGTGTGGGCACGGGTGGAGGCGTTGGGGACCGAGCCCATCGCCAAGGCCAACCTCGTGACGAGCAAGGCCGCGCGCAATGCCGCGCTCGACGCGGCCGGCGAGGAGATCCGCGCCGGCCTGGGTGACGAGTTCGCCGAGCGGGCGCACGAGGTCAAGGCGGCCATCCGCGCCCTGACCAAGAAGCTGGTGCGTAAGCGGATCGTCGAAGAGGGTGTGCGTGTCGACGGCCGTGGTACCAGCGACATCCGGCCCCTGTCGGCCGAGATCGATCTGCTGCCGACCGCCCACGGGTCGGCCCTGTTCCAGCGCGGCGAGACGCAGGTGCTCAACGTGACCACGCTCGGCATGCCCCGCATGAACCAGCTGCTCGACACCATCACACCGGTGGAGTCGAAGCGCTACATGCACCACTACAACTTCCCGCCCTTCTCGACCGGCGAGACGGGGTTCATGCGCGGGCCCAAGCGTCGTGAGATCGGGCACGGCCTCCTGGCCGAGCGGGCGCTGCTGCCGGTGGTGCCAAGCGAGGAGGAGTTTCCCTACACACTCCGCGTGGTCTCCGACGTGCTGGCTTCGAACGGCTCCACCTCCATGGCGTCGGTGTGCGGATCGACGCTGTCGCTCATGGCGGCCGGCGTGCCGATCAAGGCGCCGGTGGCAGGCATCGCCATGGGTCTCGTTCACGACGGCGGCAAGTATGTGACCCTGACCGACATCCTCGGGTCCGAGGATGCCTTCGGCGACATGGACTTCAAGGTGGCGGGCACGGCCGAAGCGGTCACCGCTCTGCAGCTCGACACGAAGATCGACGGCCTGCCGGCCGACGTGCTGGCCCGGGCGCTGTTGCAGGCCAAGGAGGCCCGCCTGACCATTCTCGGGGTGATGGCCGGTGCCATCTCCGAGCCGCGTGATCACGTTGCCAGCAGCGCTCCGAAGATCGTCTCCATGGAGATCCCGATCGACAAGATCGGCGAGGTGATCGGACCCAAGGGCAAGGTGATCAACACACTCCAGCAGGAGACGGGAGCCGACATCGCAGTCGACGACGACGGCGTGGTGGGCACCGTGACGATCGGGGCCAAAGACGGCAATGCGGTGGAAGAGGCACGGCGCCGCATCGCCCTCATCTTGGACCCGCCCACCGCGGAGGTGGGGAAGGTCTACGCCGGCAAGGTGGTGAACATCACCAAGTTCGGCGCCTTCGTCAACGTGCTCCCGGGCCGAGACGGGTTGCTCCACATCTCGAAGCTGTCCTCGCTGGCCGGGGGCAAGCGCATCAACAATGTCGAGGACGTCCTCGTCCTCGGGCAGTCGGTCGAGGTGCGTGTCGACGACATCGACCCTCAGGGGAAGGTTTCGCTCTCCCTGGCGTCTCTTCCCGAGGGCGGTCCGGAGGCTGCCGGCGCCGGCGACTCCGCCAACGGGGACGCCGCGTCGCCCTCCTCCTCCTCCTCCTCCTCCTCGTCGTCCGGAGGCCCGTCCAAGGCCGCCACGCTCTCCTTCGAGGACGCGTTCGAGGCCGAGTTGGTGGCTGACCTGGGTGATCTGGGGCCCGGGGCGGTGGACGCCGACAGCGGTCGTGGTGGGGATCGCGACCGCGACCGCGGCAACGACCGCCGGTCCTCGCGCGGGCGCTCGCGTCGTCGTTGATCGAGACATCGCTTTTGCCGTGCGGCATCCGTCTGGTCACCGAGACCATGGCGGATGTTCGCTCGGTGGCGGTTGCCTACTGGGTCGGCACCGGCTCGCGTGACGAGCCCGAGGAGCTCGCCGGGGCATCGCATTTCCTCGAGCACCTGCTCTTCAAGGGGACGGAGCGCCGCAGCGCCGCGGCGATCGCCGAGGAGCTGGACGAGGTCGGCGGGGACTGCAACGCCTTCACTACGAAGGAGTACACGACCTTCTACGTGCGGCTCCTCTCCGATCACCTGTCGCTTGGGCTCGACATCCTGAGCGACATCATGTGGGAGCCCGCGCTCCGCCCCGACGACGTCGAGGCCGAGCGTGCCGTGATCCTCGACGAGATCCTGATGCACGCCGACGAACCAACCGATCTGGCGTCGGAGCGGTGGCAGTCGGCGCTCTTCCCGGACCACCCGCTGGGGCGCGACACCCTGGGGACGGCATCGTCGGTACAGGCCATCACCCGAGAGGACATCCGCCGGTTCCTCGACCGGCACTACCGACCCGCGAACATGGTGGTCTCGGTCGCCGGTGACTGTCGGCACGAGGCGGTGGCAGCCGAATTGGAACGCCGCTTCGCCGGGACCGCCGGGGGCACCGTTCCACAGCGCACGACGCCGGGGCCCAAGGTGGTAGCGCTGGACGTGGCGCGCCGGCCCACCGAGCAGGCGCATCTCGTCTATGGGACGCGCTCGGTCAACCGGTTCGACGACCGGCGCTGGGCCTTGGCCGTGCTGAACCACGTGCTGGGCGGGGGGATGTCGAGCCGTCTGTTCCAGAAGGTACGCGAGCGGCGCGGCCTGGCGTACTCGGTGTGGTCGGAGCGGACCGCCTACCAGGACGCCGGCTCGCTGGCGGTCGTCGTGGGCACGGCTCCCGAGCACGTCGACGAGGTGCTGCGCATTGTCAGCGACGAGTTCGAGTTGCTGGCGACCGAGGGCGTGACCGATCGGGAGCTCGCCGTGGCCAAAGGCAACTTGCGAGCCGAGATGTTGTTGTCGGGGGAGGATTCGGGTGCCCGCATGAGCCGTATCGGTGCCTCGCTCCTGCTGCACCATAAGGTGCTCTCGATCGACGAGGTGTTGTCCCGGGTCGACGCCGTCGAGCGCTGGCAGGTCCTCGACGTCGCGGCCGAGCTGGCACAGTCGCCGCGCGCGCTGAGCGCGGTCGGTCCCTTCGACACCGACGACTTCGAGTCCCACCGGTCCGCCGTGGCTGCCCGGTAACCTGCAGGCATGCACAGGGTCGGTGTGGTCGGCGCCGGCGGTCGCATGGGCCAAGAGGTGTGCCGGGCCGTGTCCGAAGCGCAAGACATGGAGCTGGTCGCCGCCGTGGACCCGGCGCACGTCGGGTCCGACGCCAGCGGCCGGACCATCGTGGGCGAGGTCAACGCACTGCGCGACCTCGGTGCGGAGGTGGTCGTCGACTTCACCAATGCCGCCGCGGTGCGCCACAACGCCGCGCACTATGCGCACCAGAGCCTCCACGCCGTCATCGGGACGAGTGGGCTGTCCGACGAGGACCTCGCCGGCATTGCGAAACAGTTCGAGGGGCACGATGCGAACGCCATCGTCGTGGCCAACTTCGCGATCGGGGCGGTCCTCCTTCTGCACTTCTGCCGCATCGCCGCGCCGCACATGGAGGGGGTCGAGGTCATCGAGCTGCACCACCAGGCCAAACGCGACGCACCGTCGGGTACGGCCATGCAGACGGCAGCGGCCATCGCCGAGGCGCGCCGATCCGCCGGCAGCGGTCCGCTGCCGGCGGACCCGACGACGGATTTCGTACTGCCCGGGCCGCGCGGCGCTGAAGGCCCCGCCGGCGTCCGCCTCCACTCCGTACGCCTCCCTGGTCTGGTCGCACACGAAGAGGTCATCTTCGGTGCGACGGGCCAGAGCCTGAGCCTCCGTCACGACTCGTACGACCGGCGCTCCTTCATGCCGGGTGTCCTGCTCGCCGTGCGTTCGGTGGCCGGCCGCCCGGGGCTTACGGTTGGCCTCGAGACGTTGCTCGGCCTGTGAACCCCGAGGTTCGAGAGCGGCTTCTGCAGGCGACCTACGCCTGTGTCGCACGTTGGGGCCTGGCCAAGACGACCGTCGAGGACGCGGCGCGCGAAGCGGGCGTTTCGCGGGCGACGGTGTACCGCTACTTCCCGGGCGGGCGCGACGAGCTGATCTCTGCCGTCGTCGGATGGGAATTCGCCCGCTTCTTCCTCCGGCTCTACGAAGAGGTCTCCGACGCGGAGACGCTGGAGGAGGTGATGGAGCGCGGCCTCGTGTTCGCTCACCGCGCCCTCGTCGAGCACGAGGTTCTCCAGCGCATCCTGGTGACGGAGCCCGAGATCCTGCTGCCGCGGCTCACCACCGAGGCCGACCAGACGCACACGCTGGTGGCCGAATTCCTGGCGCCCTACCTCATCCGCCACGGGATGGCCGAGGGCGCCGAGCTCGACTTGGCCTCGGACTTCCTGGCCCGCATGGTGCTCTCCTACATCAGTTCGCCCGGCCGCTGGGACCTGAACGACCCCCAGCAAGTGGCGCTCCTCGTGCGGTCCGAGCTGCTGGCCGGGATCCGGTGAGCGGGCCCCATCCCGAGCCCGCGCCGCCGCAGCCGTGCTACCGCCACCCGAACCGGCCGGCGTCGGTGGTCTGCGCCCACTGCGATCGCCCCATCTGTACCGAGTGCATGGTGGCGGCGCCCGTCGGCTGGCAGTGTCCCGAGTGCACCTCTGAGGGCGCGAAGCGCTCGCGCCAAGTACCTGCGTTCACCCACACCAGCCCGGGCCGGACGGGCGCGGTCGGCTCGACCAATCCCACGCCGATCGTCCTCATCATCATCGCCATCAACGTGGTCGTGTTCTTCCTCGAGGATTTCGGCCACAATCTCCGGGTCGTCGACCGCTACGCCATGTGGCCGGCGGCCGTGCACCAGCAGGACGAGTACTACCGCGCCTTCACCGCCGTGTGGCTCCACGCCAACGTGTTGCACATCTTCTTCAACATGATCGCCCTGCTCATCGTGGGCCCGGCTGTCGAGGTGCTGCTCGGCAAGACCCGCTTCCTTGCCCTGTACCTGATCGCCGGGCTCGGGGGGAGCGTCTGTTCCTACCTGCTCAGCCCTCCCAACGTGGCCGGCATTGGAGCTTCGGGCGCCATCATGGGTGTCTTGGGTGCCTACGTCGTGCTGGGGGTGCGTCGTCACCTTCCCGTGGCCCCGGTGGTCGGGCTGTTGGTGCTGAACTTCCTGATCGGCTTCTCGGGCGACATCGACTGGCGGGCTCACCTGGGCGGCGTGATCACCGGCGCCGCGCTCGCCTTCGCCTACGACTACGCCGGCGGCCTGCGGGACCGGACAGCCGGGCTGGCCGTCACCATCGGGGCGAGTGCGGCGACCCTGGCTCTGCTGGCCTTCCTCCTCACCGGTGTGGCTCCGGGCCACGTGAACCTCAGTTGAGCCCTTCTGGTTGACAGTGAGACAAAAATCGCCATACTGTTTCACTCGTGAGCGCGGCCTCGTCACGACTGCAAGCCGGGAGCACACGCTGGCCGACGGCTGAGCGAGACGGGGTTGTCCGCCACCTCGGCGCCGACGACCGCTCCTCGACCCGCGTCCGCATCGTCGACGGGGCACTGCGCTGCCTGGCTCGACAGGGCATCGCCAAGACGACGGTGGACGACATCGCCCGGGCCGCCGGCCTGTCGCGCGCCACCGTCTACCGAACCTTCCCCAGGGGCAAGGAAGGCATCTGTGCCGCCGTGGTCGAGACCGAAGTAGCCCGGCTCTTCTCGTCGCTGGCCGTCGCTATGGGCGAGGCCACCGACCTCGAGGACGTGCTCGTGGCCGGCATGGTCGAAGCGGCGCGCCGACTCCGGTCGCACGGGGCGCTGAACTACCTGCTGGCACACGAGCCGGGCGCCGTTCTGCCTTTCCTCACCTTCCGGGAGCTCGACCGCGTCCTCCTGGTGGCCGGCGACCTGGCGGCACCGTTCTTTGCCCGCTGGCTCGAGCCCGAGCAGGCGTCGCGCGCGGCCGAGTGGGCTGTCCGCATCGTCATGACGTACTGCTCCAACCCGTCGCCCCACGCCGATTTGACCCACCCCGGCGACACGCGTGCGCTCGTGCGCACCTTCGTCCTTCCCGGCATTCTGGCCCTGCGGATCGACGTCGCCGGCTCTTCGTCCGGTTCGAGCTCGCATCGTGCCAGCAAAGCTTTCCGTTCTACCGACCAAACGCGACCAATCACCAAGGGGACAGCGCAATGACCACACTCGATGACAACAAGGAACAGCTGAGGTCCAACCTCGAGCTGATCGGACGCGACAGCATCGACGACCTGGAGGCGGTGCTGAGCCTCGTCGGTACGTACGACAAAGAGGGCTACCACCGTGTTCCCGACAACTGCCCGGCCGAGTTCACCTGGGACTACCAGAAGGGCGCCAAACCCAAGCTCGACAAGCTCTACGAGAAGGCCAAGAAGGCGCAGTGGAACGCGCAGACCGACCTGGACTGGTCGATCGAGGTCGACCAGGAGAAGGTCGTCATAGCGAACGCCGAGGCGAACCCCGCGCAGACGCAATGGGATGCCGCCACGCTCGCCGGCACCGCGCTCGAGAAGTGGGACGACAGGCGTTTCGTTGAGTTCGGCATCCAGAACCAGAACTGGCTGCTGTCGCAGTTCATGCACGGCGAGCAGGGCGCGCTGCTCTGCACGGCCAAGATCGTCGAGACCGTCCCGTGGATCGACGCCAAGTACTACGCGGCGACTCAGGTGATGGACGAGGCGCGTCACGTCGAGGTCTTCTCCAAATACCTCGACGAGAAGCTCTCGGGCCATTACCCCATGAACGCGCACCTGGGCCTCCTGCTCGACGACATCGTGGCCGACTCGCGTTGGGACATGACCTACCTCGGCATGCAGATCATGGTCGAAGGCCTGGCGCTGGCCGCGTTCGGGTTCATCCACATGATGACGACCGAGCCGCTCTTGAAGAAGCTGCTGCGCTACGTCATGGCGGACGAGGCTCGCCACGTGGCCTTCGGTGTACTGAGTCTCCAGGAGTACTACCAGGAGCTCACCGCGGCTGAGCTGCGCGAGCGCCAGGAGTTCGCGTTCGAGGCCGCCATCCGGATGAAGGACCGCATGGCCATGCAGGAGGTGTGGGAGCGCATGGAGGTCCCTACCGCCGATGTGGTCAAGATCATGTCGGCCGCACCCGAGCAGGACGACTTTCAGATCTTGTTGTTCTCCAAGATCGTGCCCAACCTCAAGAAGCTGGGGCTCCTCGACGCGGCCGATGGATGGCTGCGGACGAAGTTCACCGAAATGGGAGCGATCGCCTTCGAGCACCTGACCGACTCCACCGAGGAGGAGGACGCGTTCGCCGACGGATCGCCGGCCGAACGACGGGTCTCCTGAGCGTCTCCTCACCGCCACGCCGTACTGGTAGCCTCGAGGGGCGATGAGCCCCGCGCCGGCCCCGCCCCGCTTCGGGCGGGTGATCACCGCCATGGTGACCCCCTTCGACGACACCGGAGCGCTCGACCTCTCCGCTGCCGTGGAGCTCGCCCGCTGGCTGACGGCGCACGGAAGTGACGGGCTCGTGCTGAGTGGTTCTACCGGGGAGAGCTCGGTGCTCACCGACGAGGAAAAGTTGGCCTTGTGGCGCGCCGTGGCGGAGGCCGTCACGGTCCCGGTCATCGCGGGTACGGGCTCCAACGACACGGCTCACTCGGTCAGGATGACGGCCGAGGCCACCCGGTGCGGGGTGGACGGCGTGTTGGTCGTTGCCCCCTACTACAACCGGCCCTCACAGACGGGCCTCTACGAGCACTTCCGCGCCGTGGCCGACGCGGCGGGAGCTCTGCCCGTGCTGCTCTACGACGTTCCCATTCGCACGGGGCGGCGCGTCGCCACTGCCACCGTGTTGCGGCTCGCCCGCCAGGTGCCCGGCATCGTCGCGCTCAAGGACGCGGCGGGGGACCCCCCGACCACCGCCCATCTGGCGGCGCAGGCTCCTCGGGGCTTCGAGATCTACAGCGGTGACGACGCGATGACGCTGCCTCTGCTTTCCGTGGGTGCGGTCGGGGTGATCAGCGTGGCCTCGCACTGGGTCGCCCCGCGATTCCGCGCCGTGATCGACGACTTCGTGGCGGGCGATCTGGTTGCCGCCATCGCCGGCAACGCCGAGCTGCTCGATTCCTTCGACTTCGAGTCCTCGGCGGAGTTCCCCAACCCGCTTCCGACCAAGGCGATCCTGCGTGCGCTGGGCCTGCGGGTGGGCCAGTGCCGCCTGCCGATGGGGGCCTCCACCCCCGAGCTCGACGCCCAGGCCGCCAAGATTCTGGCTGGCGTGGGGCATCCCGCGGTCACGGTCGCCCCGCTTGGCTGACAAGGGCAAGCCAAAGCCCGTCCGGGTCGTCTTCCTCGGTGGACTCGGCGAGATCGGCCGAAACTGTGCCTGCATCGAGGTCGAGGGCCGCATCGTCATCCTCGACTGCGGGATCATGTTCCCCGAGCCCGACATGCCAGGCATCGACCTGGTCCTTCCCGAGTTCACCTACCTCCAAGACCGCAGGGACCGGGTGGACGGCATCGTGCTCACTCACGGCCACGAAGACCACACCGGTGGGCTGGCTTACCTCCTGCGCGACCTCCGCGCGCCCATCTACGGCTCCGAGCTGACGGTGGGTCTGGCCCGGCACCGGATCGAGGAGGCGGGCGTGCTGGACAACACCCGCCTCGTCTCGGTGGCCGACGGCGAGCGCGTGCGCATCGGAGCCTGCGACGTCGAGTTCATCCCGGTGACGCACTCGGTGCCCGAGTCGATGGCCATCGCCTTCCACACCCCACAGGGTGTGATCCTGCATTCGGGGGACTTCAAGCTCGACCTGCAGCCGGTGGACGGACGCCGCACCGACATGCCCCGCATGGGGCAGCTGGCACGTACCGATGGCATCCGGCTCTTGCTCTCGGACTCGACCAACGCGGAAGAGCCCGGCTTCACCGAGTCGGAGTCCTCGGTCGGCGTGACGTTGCGGCGGGTCTTCGCGAGCCATTCGGGCAAGCGCATCGTCGTGGCGTGCTTCGCCAGCCACATGCACCGGGTGCAGCAGATCATCGACGCCGCGGTGGCGACCGGCCGCAAGGTGGCCACGCTCGGGCGCTCCATGGGCAAGAACGTCGACCTGGGCATGCGGCTCGGCATCATCAGCATCCCGGACGGGATGCAGGTCGACATCGAGGACGTGGACGACTTGTTGCCCGGCGAGGTGTGTGTGATCTCCACCGGTTCCCAGGGCGAGCCCATGTCGGCTCTTTCGCTGATGGCCGCGGGAGAGAACAAGTGGCTGCGCATCGGCGAGGACGACGTCGTGATCATCAGCGCCCATCCGATCCCGGGCAACGAGTGGTCAGTGGGCCAAGTGATCGACGACCTGCACCGCCGGGGCGCCGAGGTCGTGCATTCCGCGGCGGAAGCGGTCCACGTGAGCGGGCACGCCCGCCAGGGCGAACTGCGGACGTTGATCGACGTGACCCGGCCGGAGTGCTTCGTGCCCGTGCACGGGGAGTTCCGCCACCTGGTGCACCATGCCCGTCTGGCCCTGTCCATGGGTCTCGACGCGGCCAAGGTCCTCTTGTGCGAGGACGGCGATGTCATTCAACTCGACGCCAAGGGGATTGCCCGCGACGGCAAGGTCCCGGCCGGCTATGTCTACGTGGACGGGACGGTCGGGGACATCGAGCACGGTGTGCTGCGCGACCGGCAGAAGCTGGCCGAGGAGGGTGTCGTCATGGTGGTGGTCACCGTGGACCGCCAGCAGCGCACACTGAGTTGCCCGCCCGTGATCGAGACCCGCGGCTGGGTGTACGCGCCCGAGGCCGAGGCGCTGCTCGAGGAGGCGAGCGAGGTAGTGGGCGCGGCCGTGACCCAAGCCCTCCGCGACGGAGCGCACGACATTGAGGTCCTCAGCCGCCACACCCGCAAGGCGCTGGGCAAGTTCGTGGGCGAGCGCACACGACGACGGCCCATGATCGTGCCCGTCGTGCTGATGGTCTGACGGCGCGGCGAGGTAGTCCGCTCGGGGACGGAGCCTATGAAGGCAGAACGCCAGCCGTCCCCGATCCCAGTTCTCGGCGAGCATGGACGAACATCTCACGGGCACCTCGTCGACCGGTCGACGGCGCCGGACAGCGTCCCACGACCGCCCACGAGGCGCCGAGCAGCACGGCCTCGACGAGCCGCACTGCGCTGACGACATCTTCGTCGGACGAGGCCAGCGTGGCACGGTGCAGTTCGAAGGTCGGCTTGACGAGCGCGACGACATGCGTGGTCGAACGCAGCGGGACGCGCTCGAGCTGGGGGATCGCCCGGGCCAGAGAGAGATAGCTCACATCGAGCGCGACAAGGTCGATCAACTCGGGCACACACGCGGTGTCGAGATCTCCGAGATTGTGCCCTTCGAGGTTCACGACTCTCGGATCGTTGCGCAGCCGCCCGACGAGCTGACCGACTCCCGCGTCCACGGCGTAGACCCGGCGGGCGCCCCTCGCCAGGAGAGCAGTCGTAAAGCCTCCCGCGCTCGCGCCTACGTCCAGTGCGACGCTGCCCTCGACTGGGACCGAGAGCCGATCGAGCGCTGCGGAGAGTTTGCGCTCGCCCCGAAGCGGTGCCGTCGGGAGGACCCGGAGCGCACAATCGGAGCGCACCAGGGCGGCCGGGTTGCTGATGACTCGTCCATCGACGAGGACGCGGCCGCTCGTGATGACACCGTCATCGGCGTCGAAGCGGCGGCGCGCCAGCAGAACAGTGAGCGCGACAAAGCGTGCTCGGCGGAGTTTCGCCACGAGAGTGCCTCCTGGGCTCGGGCCGGACAGGGACCGAGCCAGGGCGGAGGCGCACGTGCGGGACGATCAGTTCACCACTAGCGGAAGGGCACGGGGTAAGCCTGGACCGCTGCTCGGGACGGGTCAAGACGCAATGTGTGTCGCTCCCGGCGGCGACGCCTCCCCGGCCGGCGACCGGGAAGGGCACGGTGTGCAACAGTCTCTCGACATGAGGGCGTGGCGGGTGCACGAATTCGGTGAACCCGACGAGGTCCTGCGACTCGAGGAGATGCCCCCTCCCGTGCCCGGTCCCGGCGAGCTGCTGGTGCGGGTCGCCGCCGCGACCGTGAACTTCAACGATGTCGACGGGGTGCGGGGTCGCTACCGGACCGTCTGCCCGCCGCTGCCATACACCCCCGGCATGGAGGTCCTGGGCCACGTCGAGGAGGCCGGCCGCGGCGCCGAGGAATGGCGCGGCAAGCGGGTGGTCATCGTGCCGAGCGGTGCGTTCGGTGGCTATGCGGAGCTGGCCGTCGGTCCGGTCGCGATGGCCTTCGAGATGCCGCCCGAGTCAGCCTTACCCGACCCCGAGGCGGCGGCCCTCTACCTTCCTTTCCACCTGTCGTGGCTCGCCCTGCATGAGCGGGCGGACATCCGGGCGGGAGAGACGGTGTTGATTCACGCCGGTGCCGGCGGGGTGGGATCGGCGGCGGTCCAGCTGGCCGCCCGGGCCGGTGCTCGGGTAATTGCGACCGCGGGGTCGGCGGAGAAGGCGGAGTTCTGCCGGTCTCTCGGCGCCGACGTCGCGATCGACTACCGCGAGGGCGAATTCGTCGACGCCGTACTCGACGCGACGCATGGACGCGGGGTCGACGTGGCCTTCGACGGCGTCGGGGGGGCGGTCACGACCAAGACCTTCCGTTGCATGGCGTTCAATGGCCGTCACTTGTTGGTCGGGTTCGCGTCCGGCATTGAGGCCGAGGACGAGGGGATCGTGCCGCGGCCCGTGCTGTTCGGGAACTTCTCCCTGACCGGGGTTTGCCTGGCCTACGTCGACGACCCCGTGACCATCAAGCGGTCCAGCGGCTACAACTTCCCGACGCACGACGACGGAGAGCGGTTCCACGCCCACATTCTCGAGCTTCTCCGGGACGGCGGCATCCGACCGGTCGTCGGCCGCGCGTTCGCCTTCGACGAGCTTCCCGGCGCGCTGCGGTCGATGGCGGACCGCCAGACGGTCGGGCGCAACGTCGCCCTGGTCGCGCCGTCTGGCTAGTTGTCGGCCCGTCCGTGACGCAGGAAGGCCACCAGCTCCGCCACTCGGTTGCTCACGACGGCGTCCACGCCGGCGGAGACGACCCGGGCCATGTCCTCGACGGCGTCCACCGTCCAGGTCGACACGGAGAACCCCGCGGCGTGCACCGCCGCCACCCCCGCGGGTGTCACGAGGTCGAACATCGGGTTCCAGTACTCCGCGCCCAGCTCCGCCAACAAGGCCAACGGGGGCTCGGGCCCCTCCACCCAGGTGAGACCGATGCGTGCCTCCGCCGACGCGCCCCGCAACAACCGCAGCGCCTCGACGTTCCCCGTCACGAAGAGCGAGCGACTGAACGACTGCGCCGCCCGCACGGCTTCGAGCGCGCCCGGCACCACCTCCCTCCGGGTGAAGTCGACCATCAAGGGAACGGCGACATGATCGAGCACCTCACGCAGCGTCGGGATGCGCCGATCGTCCTCGCCGAGGGCCGTCACCTCGTGCAGGTCGAGGTCGCCCACCGAAGCCTCCACGCCCCACAGCCGCAACAGTTGGTCGTGCAGCACCACGATCTCTCCGTCCCGAGTGCGACGCAGGTCGAGCTCGACCATGTCCGTCCCCAGGGCCACGGCCGCCGTGAAGGCCGGGAGAGTGTTCTCGCGCTCGCCCAGGGGGTCGCCCCGATGGGCGATGGCGGCGACGTCAGGAATCGTCCGCGTAGACAGCCCCGGCCTCGTTGGCGATGATCTGGTTGAGCGCCGGCTCTATCAAGTTCTCGACCCCCGCCTGCGTGATGTGCACCCCGTCAGATGCCCGGGCCACGATGCCGTTGACGATCGTGGCATACGCCCCGCCCGGGTCGAGGACCGTGTAGAGATCGTCGATCGACACGTAGGGGTACTCGGCGGCCACCGACTGCACGATCTGGTTGTAGGCGGCAACGAGGTTGGACGGCGTCCCGTCGGCGAAGTAGGGCGAGGTCGAGAGGATCACCGCGCCGCCGTCTGAGTGCGCGATCTGCACCGCCTCGGCGAGATTGGACGCGATGTACGCGGAGTAGGCCGGATCGGCCAGCGTCGCATAACCCCCGTCGAACTGGCGGTTCTGGGTCTCCCAGTAGCCCGTTTGAATGATGGTTACGTCGGGGTGGAAGCGCGAGATCACCCATTGCAGCTGTGATGCCCACAGCGCACACGCGGCCGAGCTCAGATAGAGCGAGCTCGGGTCGCTCCAGGGCAGAATGGGCGCGCCATTGGTGTAGCCGCAGCCCGCGGCGGCGCCGTCGTCGACGGCATAGGGCGGGTTCGTCTCTTGGACGTACTGGCCCTCGTAGAGGGAGAGCGAGTCGCCCGAAAAGGCGACCCGGAGCGGCCCCTGGTGGGTGGCCTGCGGGCCCGGCACGTCGTTGAGGATGGTCACCACCGGTGGGATGGGGGCCGAAAACGGTTTGGGAAAGAGCGGCGGGTGAAGCGGTGACTGCGCGCTGCCCGAGAAGCCCGCGTCGCCGAAGTCGAAGACACCGGCGTCCTGACCCACCATCCAGTACCCGCCTCCGTCGGGCGTGGCGGCAATCGCCACGATCGACTCGTTCAGGGTGATGCCGCCCGTCGAGCCGAAGAACTGCGCGTCGCCGTAAGTGAAGATGCCGCCGTCGGAGGCAACGAGCCAGTACCCGCCCCCGCCCGGCGTGGCCGCCATGCCGACGACCGGTTTGTTCAGCGCGATGCTCCCGGTCGAGCCCATGAACTGTGCGTCACCGAACGTGAAGATGCCGCCATCGGAGGCGACGAGCCAATAGCCCTCGCCGTCCTTGGTGGCTGCCATTCCCACGATGGGTTTGTTGAGGCGGATGCTCCCGGTCGAGCCCCAGAACCGGGCGTCGCCGTAGTTGAAGATGCCGCCGTCGGCGGCCACCAGCCAGTACCCACCGCCGTCGGGAGTGGGGGCCATGCCGACGACGGGTTGGTTGAGTGTCATGCCACCGGTCGAGCCCCAAAAGGGCGCATTGCCGAACGTGAACACCCCGCCGTCGGACGCCACGAGCCAGTAGCCGCCCTTGGGGTCGGCCGCGCCACCGACGATCGGCTTCAGGAGGGGAACCTCGAGCGTGTCACCGTAGTACCCGGCCCCCCCGAAGGTCATCACCCCGCCGGCGGCGTCGACGATGGCGTAGGAACCGTCAGTGGCCTTGGGTGGCGCGGCCGCCGCCCGACCCCCGGCCCCGGGCCCCGTCGGCAGAGGCGCGGCGACCACCACGCTGGCCGCGAGCAGCGCCGCCATGCCCAGGACGGCACGTCGGGGCGCCCGCCACGTCCACCACCCGGGGCTCGCCATGAGGGCATGATCATAGGGAGCCGGGAGCGCTGCGTCGGCGCGCCCGCGTCAGAGCATCCGCAGCTGCTGGCCGCTCCCGGGGGTTGGCTCCGCCGCCGGAGCAGTCACTTTTGGTACGGCGCGGTAGTGGTCTCGTCCGGTCACGCCGCACCGAGATGCCGCGTCCCGCACGATGTGCTCCACCCGCGTGCGCTCCGCCTCGTCTTGGTATGCGCCCCGTGCGAAGCGGCCGCGGTGCAACTGGACCAGGTCGGGCCGAGCGCCCCGCAGCCAGTCGAAGTAGTGGGTGCGCAGCGGCCCGCGCAGGTGCAGCGCCACTCCGTGGATGGACACCGCGCCTGCGGCCGCGCACGCTTCGACCACCTCGCAGAGCTGCGCCTCGGCGTCGGAGAGCCCCGGCAGCACGGGTGCCACCAGCACCCCGCACGAGATGCCGATGTCGGTGAGGCGCCGCACCGCCTCGACCCGGCGGTCCGGCGGGGGCGTGCCGGGCTCGGTCAGCGACCAGACGGAGCGGTCGAGCGTGCCGATGGAGAAGCTGACCGCCACCTCGGTTCGCTCGGAGGCCACGCGGAGCAGTGCGGCGTCGCGCAGGATCAGCGTCGACTTGGTCAGGATGCTGAACGGGTTGCGTGCCCCCGAGAGCGTCTCGACGATGCCCCGGGTCAGGTGGTACTTGCCTTCGGCGTGCTGGTACGGGTCGGTGTTGGTGCCCATGGCGATCGTGTCACCGCCCCACTTCGGCGACCGCAGCTCCGCACGCAGGCGTTCGACTGCGTTCACCTTGACCACGATCTTGCGCTCGAAGTCGGTGCCGATCCCCAGCCCGAGGTAGTCGTGGGTCGGCCGGGCGAAGCAGTACACACAGGCGTGGCTGCAGCCTCGATACGGATTGATCGTGAACCGGAAGGGCACGACGCTCTCCGGCGGCACGGTGTTGATGATGGTGCGGGCGTTCACGTGGAGGAACTCCATCCCGGCGTAGGCACCCCTCCCGAGGTGGTGCTCGGCCAACCGCTCGTCCGGGAAGAGCGTGGCGCCCTCCTCGACTTCCGCCAATGCCCACCGCAGTGCCATCACGGCTAGGTTATCGAACATATGTTCGTAATTCAACGGGTCGGGTGTCCGCAAAAACGACCAGGTCAGGCAGTAATCTCGGCCCCACTGTGGTGACCAAGACCCGTGGCGGCACCTCCAGCCGTGCGCCAGCCCGCGCCGCCAAGAAGACCCCCTCCCGTAGCAGGCGGGCCGCACCCTCGCGCCCCCCGTTTTGGCGGGTCCAGGCCCGGGATCTGTGGGCCATCGGGCTGGTCACCCTCGGTGTCCTGCTGGCGTTGGCGCTCTGGGGCCAGCAGCTGGGCCCCATCGGCCACGGCACAGACACCGGGTTAGCCCTGCTCGCCGGCTGGGTCCGCGTGATGTTGCCCCTGGTGGCCTTGGGCGCCGGCGTCGCGCTCCTGCTCGACCGGGGTGGCGACCGCGACCGCGACGACGAGCACGAAGGCCCCGAAACCGGCGATCCGTGGCGCCTGGCCGTAGGGACGGGCCTCGGCCTCCTCGGCGTCTGCGGCCTGGCCGAGTTGGCCAAAGGCACCCCGCGGCTGTCGGCCTCGCACTCCCTGCGCGACGCCGGCGGCTACCTCGGCGCGGTCGTCGGGCGTCCGCTCCATGCCGGCCTGGGGACGGCCGGGTCCGCCGTCCTGCTCGTGGCCGTCGTGCTCGTAGCGATCCTCATCGCCACCGGCGTCTCGGTGACGTCGGCCGCTCGGGCCGTTGCCGCGGCGGGAGTGGTCCTCGGACGCAGCGCGGCATCCCTCTGGAGCGGCAAGCCCTTCGTGATCGCCCCCGACGGCGTCGCCGACGACGCGGCCCCGTCCGACCCGCCCAGCCCCACCGCGCTCGCCCCCGAGGACCTCGTCTCTCCCGACGAGGCCCTCCTCGACGACGCCGACGCGGACATCGACATTCCGCTTGATCCCGAGCCCGAGGCCGTCCGGCCTGTTCGGCCGTCGTTCGTGGCCGCCTCCACCCGCCACCCGGGCGAATGGGTGCTGCCGAGTTTGTCCGTGCTGCACGCGTCCAAAAAATTGCGTCAGGACCAGCGCCAGGTCGACGCCGCCGGCGAGGACCTGGTGCGGGCGCTCGCGGCCCATGGGGTCGAGACCCGGTTGGTCGGCCGACGGGTGGGACCCACGGTCACCCGCTACGAACTCGAGCTCGGTCCGGGGGTCAAGGTGGCCCGGGTCACCAGCCTCTCCAAGGACATCGCCTACGCGATGGCGTCGCCTGACGTGCGCATCCTGGCGCCCATCCCCGGCAAGTCTGCCATCGGCGTCGAGGTGCCCAACCGGACCCGCCAGTTGGTCTCCCTGCGCGACATCCTCGAGTCGAAGGAGGCGCGACCCGCGGCCGGGACCCACCCGCTCGAGGTGGCGATGGGACGCGACATCGCCGGGCGCGCCGTCATGGCGAACCTGGCGGAGATGCCGCACATTCTCATCTCGGGTGCGACCGGCTCGGGGAAATCGTCGTGTATGAATTCCATCATCACGTCCGTCCTGATGCGCGACAGCCCGGACAAGGTCAAGATGATCCTCGTCGACCCCAAGCGGGTCGAGCTGGGCCAGTACGACGGTCTACCCCATCTGCTCAACCCGGTGGTCGTCGACCCCAAGAAGGCTGCCAACGCCCTCGCCTGGGCGGTCAAGGAGATGGAGCGGCGCTATGACCTCCTCGCCGAGAACGGCGTGCGCGACATCACCGGCTACAACCAGTTGGTGGACGAGGGCCTCCTCGCGGCAGCAGGGCCGTCGGACAAGCGCCGGGTGCGTGACGCGGCCGCGCGTGCCCTCGGCGAGGACCATCCGGCGGTCGACGACGAGACCGACCCCGACGACGAGCCAGAACCACCGCAGGCGCTGCCCTTCATCCTCGTCATCGTCGACGAGCTGAACGACCTCATGATGGTGGCCGCGCGTGACGTCGAGGACTCCATCGTGCGCATTGCCCAGATGGCCCGTGCCGTCGGCATCCACCTGGTGATCGCCACCCAACGGCCGTCGGTCGACGTCATCACCGGGGTCATCAAGGCCAACATCCCGAGCCGCATGGCCTTCTCGGTCTCCTCGCTGGCCGACAGCCGCGTGATCCTGGACCAACCGGGCGCCGAGCGACTCATCGGCAAGGGAGACATGCTGCTGCTCACGGCCTCGTCGAACATCCCCCGCCGCCTTCAGGCTCCCTGGGTCTCGGAAGAAGAGGTGCGGGAGGTTGTCCGCCACTGGCGGGCCCAAGGGGGCCACGTCGAGGCCATCGTCGCCATCGACGGCATCGAGGACGGTCCGGTCGGCGGTACCGGTGTCGAGGACGACGACGACGAGCTGCTGGTGCAGGCCCGGGATCTCGTGGTGCGCTCCCAGCTTGGCTCCACTTCCATGCTCCAGCGCAAGCTGCGGGTCGGCTTCGCCCGGGCCGGCCGACTGATGGACCTCTTGGAGCAGGCGGGCATCGTGGGGCCGAGCGAGGGCTCCAAGGCGCGGGCCGTCTTCATGACACCCGAAGAGCTCGAGGCGCTGAGCCGGAGGTGAGCGAGGACGGTCCGACGCCGCTCATGGTGGCGCCGTTCAAGCTGGACTCGCTGCGTGAGTCGCTGCCTCCGCCTCCTCCGCCGGCTCCGCCGCCGCCGCCAGAGCGGGGACGTCATGCCGCCCATTCGCACCGGCGGCGCCGCCCGCGCCACCGCCGGGTGTTGCTCGCTGTGCTGGTCGTCCTCCTGGCCGCGGGTGCCGTCGTCGGTGTGCGTGCGAGCACCCCGGACCCCCCGCCCCAGGTGACGCTGGTATTGGCCCGGACGGTTGGTGTCCCTGCGCGGCCGCTCATGCTCCCCTGGCCGGCCACGGGAGAGGGAGCCATCGCCATCCCGGCCATCGGTGTCGACATGGCGTCAGGGCCCGAGCACCCGGCGCCGGTGGCGAGCCTGACCAAGCTCATGACCGCCTACGTAGTGCTGCGCGACCACCCGCTCAGCCCGAACGATCCAGGCCCCACGATGACCGTGACGCAGGCCGACATGGACGACTACGACAACGACACCGTGGACGACGACGCCAACGCACAGGTCACGCTCGGCGAGGAGCTCACGGAACGGCAGGTGATGAGCGGCCTGCTCGTGCACTCGGCGGACAATTACGCCGACCTGCTCGCCCGCTGGGATGCCGGCAGCATCCCAGCGTTCGTCGCAAAGATGAACGCTGCCGCAGCCCAGCTCGGCATGCGCCAGTCCCACTGGGCGGACCCGAGCGGGGTCAGCCCGTCGTCGGTGTCGACCGCCGCGGACATTCTGAAGGTGGCGGCGCCCGACATGGCCAATGCGGAGGTCGCTTCGATCGTCAAGATGTCCTCTGTCACACTCCCCGTGGCGGGGACGATCTCCACCTACACGCCACTGCTCGGTCTGCAGGGGGTGATCGGTGTGAAGTCCGGCTACACCTCCGCCGCCGGTGGGTGCGACGTGCTCGCCGCGGTGCGGACGGTGCACGGTCAGCCCGTGCTCCTTCTGGCCGCCGTGACCGGGCAGACCGGGCCCGAGGTGCTCGCGCAGGCCGGACTGCACGGGTTGGCATTGGTCAACGCGGTCGGCCCGTTGATCGGGATGACCCCGGTGCTCCACGGCGGCGACGTCGTGGCGCACGTGAGCGAGGGCGGACAGACCGTCGACGCACGGGCGGGAGAGTCCGCATCTTTGCTGACCTGGCCCGGCGTCAGCGCGACCCGTGCCTTCGAGCGCCAGCACGACCTCACGGACCAGGCGCGCCGAGGCCGCCGCGTCGGGACCGTCGTGGTGACGCTCGGTTCCGAGCGAGTGACGGTTCCGGTACGGCTCCAGCGTGACGCGCCCCGAGAGTCGCTCCTCCAGCGCATTTTCTGAGCGCTGTAGCCTGACCCGATGCGTGCCCGCGCCCCGGCGTCGTCCGCCAATCTCGGACCGGGGTTCGACACGCTGGCGGTCGCGCTCGACTGCTATGTCAGCGTCGAGATCGAACCCGCGCTCTCCCTGCGCGTCCACAGCGAGGGCGAGGGTTCCGGGCTGTTCGACGACGCATCGCACCTGGCCGCACGGGTCGCGGTCGAGGTGCTGGGCCACGACCACTTCGCGGTCACGGTGCGCTCGCAGATACCCGTGGCCCGGGGGTTGGGCTCTTCCGCCGCCCTGGCCGCTGCCGCGGCCGCCGCCGCGGGAGCCGAGGATCCTTTCGTCGTCGCGGCTGCCCACGACGGCCATCCGGAGAACGCGGCGGCGAGCGTGTTCGGAGGGCTGGTTGCGGCGACGACGGTGGAGGGCAAGGTGGTGCAGGCGCCGTTGCCGCTCGCCGAGGGCCTGGCCTTCGTCGCCATCGTCCCCGAGCGCAACCTCGCCACGCCTGAGTCTCGGCGGGCACTGCCCGAGACGATCTCGCGAACCGACGCGGTGTTCAACTTGGGCCGCATGGGGCTGCTGTTGGCCGGCTTGGCCGATCCGGCCTACCTGGTCGCCGATGCGACGTCCGACCGCATCCACCAGCCGTCCCGCACGGCCCTGTTCCCCGAGGCGCCGGCCTTGTTACGCGGCCTGGTCGACGCGGGCGCGCTCGCGGCCAGCTGGTCGGGTGCCGGTCCCACACTGATCGGCATGGTGAGCGTCGGCTCGGTGGAAGCTGTGCGATCAGGGGCCGAGGCGGCGCTCGCATCGTCCGGCCTTCCCGGACGCGTCCTGGCACTGCGGGCGGATCGGCGCGGCCTCGTCTACGGGGACGAGGCCGAGGTCCCGCTGTAGGAGCCAGGGGCGATCACCCGCCGGTCGAGGCGTTCGCCGCACGGACCGCCCGCTGCAGCCGGCTGATCGCCGTGCCGACGTTGAACGTGTTGAGCACCTGGTTGTAGTTGGCCTGGGTCGGTTGCGCATCGCCGAGGATCTCCAGGCTGTTGGCGAGGGTCTGGGCCTGGTTGCGGGCGTCGGACAGCTGGGCTGCCGGGGTCGTGAACCCGTGGCCGACGGCGAGCACGTTGGCGTAGGTGTGTATCTGGCCACCGAGCGTGCGGTCGGCAGCCTCCAGGCATACGACGGAGTTTGTCTGGGACGCACAGCGGTGCGCGGCCGTCTGGTACGCCGCCATCTGGGTGAGCACGGTGGAACCGGCCAGCTTGAGCCGGGTGTCCGGCGACCCCGAGGAGCCGGCCGAGCCTCCGGACCCGCCCGAGCCGGAGCCGCACGCGGCCAGCAGCAGTGCCAGCGGTACCACCATCAGTGGCCAGCGCGCCCGTCGCAAGATCAGCGCTCCCGGAAGGTTCACGGTCGAAAATCTAGGCGTCGGCGTTCCCTAGACTCGGGCGGGTGCCCCGCAGCTACTTCATCCGGACTTTTGGGTGCCAGATGAACGAGCACGACTCCGAACGGCTCGCCGGATTGTTGGTGGCCGAGGGCCTGACGCCCGCCGCCGCGATCGAGGACGCCGACGTGGTGGTGCTCAATACGTGCTGTATCAGGGAGAACGCCGACCAGAGGCTCTACGGCACGCTGGGGCGCCTCAAGGAGCTGGTCGATGCCAAACCCGGCCTGCAGATCGCCGTCGGGGGATGTCTGGCCCAAAAGGACAGGGAGCGTATCCAGGAAAAGGTGGGGTGGGTCGACGTCGTCTTCGGCACGCACAACCTGGCGAGCGCCCCTGGGTTGTTGCGCCGAGCCCGATCCGAAGGTCCCGTCATGGAGATCCTCGACGCGCCGGTCCCCGAGGCGCTCACCGACCCGCGGCCCGGTCCCGACGCCGTGCGAGAGCTGCCCTACGCAGCGTGGGTCAGCATCCAGACCGGATGTGACAATTCGTGCGCCTTTTGCATCGTGCCCGCGGTGCGCGGGCACGAGGTCAGCCGTGCGCTCGATGACATCGTCGCGGAGGTCGAACTACTCGCCCGCCGTGGCGTCACCGAGGTGACGCTCTTGGGCCAGAACGTCAATTCCTACGGCCGTGACCTCACCAAGCGGCGGCCGCTGTTTGCGGGGCTGCTCCGTGCGGTGGGTGGGGTGGAGGGCATCGGGCGCGTCCGCTTCACCAGCCCCCACCCCAAGGACCTGCGGCCCGAGACGATCGAGGCCATGGCAGACACGCCGGCGGTCTGCGAGCAGCTCCACCTTCCGCTGCAGTCGGGGAGTGACAGGGTGCTGCGCGCCATGCGGCGTGGCTACACCGCCCGGCGCTACCTCGAGCGACTCGCCGCAGCTCGCGCCGCAATCGACGACCTGGCCGTGACGACCGACGTCATCGTCGGGTTCCCCGGTGAGACCGAAGCGGACTTCGAGGACACGCTCGCGGTCTGCGCCGAGGCGGGATACGACTCCGCGTTCACCTTCATCTTCTCGCCACGTGCCGGGACGCGGGCCGCTGCCATGGAGTCAGCGTTCATCCCCGCCGACGTCGTCGCCGAACGTTTCGAGCGGCTCAAGACCGTCATTGACCGGTCGGCGCTCGCTCGTCACCAAGCCCGCGTCGGCCGCACCGAGGAAGTCCTCGTCGAGGGCGTCAGCCGGCGTGACGATTCCAGGCTGAGCGGTCGTACCCGCCAGGGCAAGCTGGTCCACTTTCCCGCGGCCGGCCCCGCCGGCGCGCCGGCACCCGGATCCCTGGGTCTCGTCACCGTCACCGCCGGCCATCCACACCATCTCTCGGGTGTGCTCGCGGCGGTCACGGCGCCGCCGCGGCATCGCGTTCGGCTGCCCGTGGCGGGCGCTTGAGCGTTGTCGCACTGGTCGGCGTCACCGCCTCGGGCAAGTCGGAGGCGGCGCTTCGTGTGGCCGGGCGCCGGGGCGACTGCGAGATCGTCTCGGTGGACTCCATGTGCGTCTATCGGGGCATGGACATCGGCACCTCCAAACCGGGGCCGGAGGCCCTTGCTGCCGCACCGCACCACCTGGTCGACCTGGTGGACCCCGCCGAAGACTTCACGGTCACCCAGTTCCAACGGGCCGCCCGCGAGGCGCTGGAGGGCATCACGCGGCGCGGGCACCATGCCCTGCTCGTTGGGGGCACGGGGCTCTACCTCCGCGCCGTGGTCGACGAGCTCAAGATCCCGGGCCGCTACCCCGACGTGGCCGCCGCGTTGGAGGCCGAATTGGACGAGGGTCGCGCCCGACCACCAGACCTGCACGCCCGGCTCGTCGAGCTCGACCCGGTCGGGGCGACCCGCATGGAGCCGACGAACCGCCGACGGGTCGTCCGCGCCCTCGAGGTCACCATCGGCGCCGGCCGACCCTTCTCCGACTTCGGCCCCGGGCTCGAGGCGTATCCACCAACCGGCGTGCCGCAGGTCGGGATTGCCCTACCACCCGCGGAAGTCGACCACCGCATCGAAGCGCGGTTCTCGGCCATGCTCGCGGCCGGCCTAGTGGACGAGGTGCGGACCCTGGCCGCCCGGCCAGGGGGGATGTCGCGCACGGCGCGCCAAGCGCTTGGGTACCGCGAGATCCTGGCGCACGTGGAGGGAGGGGTCCCGTTGGAGCATTGCGTGGAGGAGGCCCTCCGACGCACGCGCCAACTTGCCCGCCGCCAGGCTTCGTGGTTCCGCCGGGACCCGCGCATCACCTGGGCGGCTAGCTCCGCCGAGGCCCAAGAGCTCCTTGACCAGGCCCTCGCCGTGCACGGCTGAACGACGCCACCTGCGAGAATGGTGCGGTGCACGCCACCAAACACGAGGGCGCAGGCAACGACTTCCTGGTCGTATTGGACCCCGACGACCGCATCAGGTTCTCGGTTGCTCAGGTGCGCCTGCTCGCCGACCGGCGCCGCGGCATTGGCGCGGACGGGATCATCAGGGTGGGGCCCGGCCGAGCTGGCTGCGACCTCTCTATGGAGCTGCACAACGCCGACGGCGGCGAGGCCGAGATGAGCGGGAACGGTATCCGCTGCCTGGCGCAGGCCGCTGTGGACGCAGGGCTCGTCTCCCCGCCGAGCTTCACCGTGGCGTCGGCCGGTGGCCAGCGGACCGTCGAGTACACACCGGGGGAGTCCCCGGGCTGGGCGAGAGCCCGAGTCGATATGGGTCCCGTGCGGCTCGGGCCTGATCAACCCCAAGAGTTCGTCGACCGTCGGGCGAGGACGGTCGACGTCGGCAACCCGCACCTGGTGCTGCTCGGACCGGACACCGCGGGCGTCGACCTTGCAGAGCTCGGGCCCAAGCTCCAGGCCGCCTTTTCCGGCGGCATCAACGTGGAGTGGATCACGGTCGTGCACGACGGCGAGGGCGAGCTCCTCGACTTCCGCGTCTGGGAGCGCGGGGTGGGCGAGACGCTCGCCTGCGGGACCGGGAGCGTGGCCGCCGCTGCCGCGGCGCGCAGCTGGGGTGCCGTCAGCAGCGACACGAGTGTGCGGGTGCGCAATCCGGGTGGGATCCTCGAGGTCACGCTCGGGGCGGATCCGCAGGCGACCACCTACCTGGCCGGCCCCGTGCGCAAGGTTGCCGACGTCGACATCCACCCGGGAATGCTGTCTTGAGCACAGTGCTGCCCGGGACGCTCATCGAGCGCTCGTTCCGGGAGCGGATCATTCTCGTCGGGGTCGTCTTTCCCGGTTTGACCAACGAGACGGTCGAGGAGAACCTCGACGAACTGGCGCAGCTGGTGGACAGCGCGGGCGCGGACGTCGTGGGCCGGGTCGTGCAGCGGCGTGACCACCCCGATCCGGCCACGTTCGTCGGGCGGGGCAAGGCCGAGGAGATCGCCGAGCTCAGCCGCAGCCTCGATGCCGACACGGTTGTCTTCGACGACGAGCTGACGCCGGCGCAGCACCGCAACCTGGAGAACCTTTTCGGCCGCACGGCCATCGACCGGACGGCAGTGATCCTCGACATCTTCGCCCAGAATGCCCGCAGCCCAGAGGGCAAGGCCCAGGTTGAGCTGGCGCTCTTGCGCTACCGGTTGCCCCGCTTGCGGGGGCTGGGTGCGTCCCTCAGTCAGCAGGCCGGTGGAATCGGGACCCGCGGCCCCGGCGAGACACAACTCGAGGTGGATCGCCGCCGTCTGGTCCGGCGCATGCACAAATTGGAGGCTGAACTGCGCGAGGTCGAGCGCACGCGGTCGCTGCAGCGTCGCGGCCGTGCCCGCGGACGCCACCGCGAGCTGGCGTTGGTGGGCTACACCAATGCCGGCAAGTCGACCCTCCTCAACCGCCTGACCGACGCGGGGGTCCCGGCGGAGAACCGCCTCTTCGTCACCCTCGACCCGCGCACCCGTCAGCTGTCCCTGCCCGGCGGTGAGACGGTGCTGGTGACCGACACGGTCGGCTTCGTGCGCAAGCTTCCCCACGAGCTCGTCGAGGCCTTCCGTTCCACCCTCGATTCGGTGCGGCTGGCTGATCTGATCGTCCACGTTGTCGACGGCACGGCGGCGAACGCCGCCGCCCAGATGGCGGCGGTGCGCGAGGTGCTCAACGAGATCGGGGCGGCGGTCGTCCCCGAGTTGGTCGTCGTGAACAAGGCGGACCGCGCACCCGAGTCGGCCAAGGCGCTCGCCCACGCCATCGAAGGTTCGGTGCTCATCTCGGCCCGAACCGGCGAGGGAGTCGACGACCTCTTGCGTGTCCTCGCCGACCGCCTGCGCGGATCGGACCAGGTGGTGCAGCTCGTGGTGCCGTGGTCCCGCGGCGACGTGTTGGCCGCCCTCCATCGTGAGGGCGAGGTCGTGGGCCAGACCGACGGTGACGAGTCGGCCACGCTGCACGTCGTCCTGGATGAGGTCGGGAGGGCTCGGTTCGCCGATTTCGTGGCCGCACCATGAGCTTTCGCCTGCCTCCGTATCCGTATGACCGGTTGGGAGGTCTCGCCAAGCTGGCCGAGGCGCATCCCGGGGGCATGGTCGATTGTTCCGTCGGGACACCCTGCGATCCGCCGCAGCCTGCCGTCATCGACGCGCTGGCGTCCTCGGGCACCGAGCGCGGGTATCCCGCCTCGGCGGGCAGCCTGCCGCTGCGCGAGGCCGCCGCCGCCTGGCTGAGGCGGCGCTTCGGCCTCGGTGTGGTGCCCGGCCTGGCGAGCTCCGTCGCCGCCTGTGTGGGGACCAAGGAGTTTGTCGCCTCGGTGCCCCACCTCCTCCGGCTGCGCGAACCGGAGAAGGACACCGTGCTGTACCCCGCCGTGTCGTATCCCACCTATGCCATGGGTGCCGAGCTTGCAGGTTGCCGCGCCGTTGCAGTCCCACCCCCGCCCGGTCGGCTGGGGGGTCTCGACCTCGGCGCCGTCGATGGCACCGACGTGGGTCGAGCCCTCGCGCTGTGGTCCAACTCGCCCTCGAATCCGACCGGCGGCCTGGGCGACCTGGGAGCAGAGGCCGCCTGGGCGCGAGCGCACGGCGTGCCGCTGTTCTCCGACGAATGCTACGCCGAGTTCACCTGGGCCGGATTGCCGCACTCGGTGCTCGAGCACGGTCCTGAAGGAGTGGTGGCCGTGCACTCACTGTCGAAGCGCTCGAACCTGGCCGGGGTTCGTGTCGGATTCTACGCCGGCGATGCCGAACTCGTCGGCTTCCTGCGCGCCGTGCGCCAGCACGCTGGTCTCATGGTCCCGGGTCCCGTTCAGGCTGCTGGTGTGGTCGCCTTGGCCGACGACGAGCACGTGGAGCTCCAACGGGCGCACTACCGCGAGCGGCTGGGCTACCTGGCCGGTGTCCTCGCTGACTACGGCTGCCCCGTCGACCTTCCCGAGGGCGGCTTTTACCTCTGGGTCCCTGTCCCCCAGGGCCGCTGGCCCGACGCGTGGGCGTTGGCCGAAGCTCTCGCCACCGACGGCGGCCTTCTGGTCAGCCCCGGCGATCTTTACGGGGAAAAAGGCGATTCGCACGTGCGTGTCGCCGTCGTCCAGCCGATGGAGCGGTTGGCGTTGGTGGGGGAGCGCCTCGCTAGGGTGAGCCATGGCTGATCTCCAGGCGCACATCGAACAGTTGTGGGAGCGACGGGACGAGCTGAGTCCGGCCGACAGCGACGCGGCGAAGCTGGTCGAGGAGGCGATCGACCTTCTCGACACCGGCCAGGCCCGGGTGGCCGAGGTAGATGCGGTCAGCGACGAGGTCATCGTCCACGAGTGGTTGAAGAAGTCGATCCTCTTGCTGTTCTCGCTGCGCGGCATGGAGACGATCGAGTTGGGGCCGTTCGAGTACGCCGACAAGCTGCCCCTGAAGCACGGATTTGCCGAGGCGGGCGTGCGTACCCTTCCGGGGGCCTCGGCGCGTTGGGGTTGCTTCCTCGGGCGAGGTGTCGTGCTGATGCCCTCCTACGTCAACATCGGCGCCCGGGTCGGGGCGGGCTCCATGGTCGACACCTGGGCGACGGTCGCCTCCTGCGCGCAGATCGGTGAGCGCGTGCATCTCGCTGGAGGGGTGGGGATCGGCGGTGTGCTCGAACCACCCAATGCGGTGCCCGTCGTGGTAGAAGACGACGCCTTCGTCGGCAGCCGCTGCATGGTGACTGGTGGGGCACGCATTGGCAAGGGAGCGGTCCTGGGGGCCGGCAGTTTCCTCGACCCGTCCATCCCCGTCATCGACGCCGACACGGGCGAGGAGATCTCGCGCGGCGTCGTGCCGCCGTGGTGCGTGGCCATCCGGGCCAGTCGGCGGCGAGAGTACCCCGGCGGCGAGTTCTTCGTGCCGTGCGTGCTGGTGATCAAGCGCCTCAGCGAGGGAGAGCGCCACGACAAGGCGCAGTTGACCCAGGTCCTGCGGGACCACGGCGCCAGCACCTGAAGCGATGGGCGACCTGTTGGCGGTCACCACCGACTTGATGGCCGTCCCCTCGGTCAGCGGTCTCGAGGCGCCGATCGCCGATCTTGTGCAGAGTGCACTGGGCGCGTGTTCCTGGCTCGAGGTCCAGCGCGTGGGCGACAACGTCGTGGCGCGTACCTCGCTGGGGCGGGAACAGCGCCTGGTGCTCGCCGGGCACCTCGACACGGTGCCACCGGGCGGCAATGACGTGCCGATGGTCGACGGCGACACCGTCTGGGGAGTCGGCGCGTCGGACATGAAAGGCGGCCTTGCCGTCATGCTCGATCTGGCCACGACGGTGTGCGAGCCGACGGTGGACGTGACATGGTGCTTCTACGCCCGGGAGGAGATCGATCGCGACCAGAGCGGCCTGCAAGAGTTGTGGCGGGTGCGGCCCGAATTGCTCGAGGGTCACGCCGCAGTGCTCGGAGAGCCGACCAGCGGGCTCGTCGAGGCGGGTTGCCAGGGCACGATGCGGGTGCGCATCACCCTGCGCGGCGTGCGGGCCCACACGGCGCGGCCCTTCACCGGCCGCAACGCCATCCATCGACTTGTCCCGCTGCTCCAGCGGGTGGCGACCTGGGAGGGACGCGAGGTGGTGTTGGACGGGTGCATCTATGCCGAGCAGCTCCAGGCGGTGGCGGTCGACGGGGGAGTGGCACCCAACGTGGTCCCCGACGAGGTGCAGATGACGCTCAACCACCGCTACGCGCCTGACCGTGGCAAAGCCGAGGCGGAGGCCTTCTTGCACGACCTCCTTGACAAGGCACTCGAGCTCGAGGCGGGCGACACGTGGGAACTCCTCGACGCGGGGGATGGCGCCCCGCCGGCCCTCGAGCACACGCTGCTCAAGACCCTGGTCGACAAGAGCGGCAGCGCGCCCAAGGCGAAGGTCGGGTGGACCGACGTGGCCTCGTTCTGGGAGCACGGCGTGCCGGCGGCCAACTTCGGTCCTGGCGACCCGTTGCTGGCGCATCATCCCGAAGAGCGCGTGTCGAGGCGGGAGCTCGAATGGGCGCGGGGCGTGCTACTCGCCGTCATCACCTGAGGCTTCCCAGTGTCAGAGGAATCGGGTCGCCCTCGACCCCGCCCCTGTCCGAGGCCGCGGCGATCAGGTGCCGTAGGCGCGGGTCAGGACCTCCATGTTGTGACCTGACGGGTCCTCGAAGTAGAAGCCCCGCCCGTGGTCGTTGATCACGTGCTCCCGCGTGTGACCCGGATCGGCCCAATAGGTCACCTCGCGTTCGGTGACCCGGGCGAAGATGGCGTCGAATTCCTCCTCCGAGACCAAGAACGCATAATGAGCCGGCTCGATAGGGGCGGCGTGGTCGGCGTAGTCCAAGCTCACCCCATTGGCGGTCTCCACACAGAGGAACGGCCCGAATGTCGTGGGCGTCCCCAGGTCGAGGATCTCGGCCAGGAAGGTGGCCGACGCCGCCTTGTCCTGCGCCGCAATGATCGTGTGGTTCAGCTGGACCGCCATGTCGTCCTCCCTCGTCCTCGCGTTCCAGTATCTGCCCGTCCGAGCCGGGTCGCCACCCGATGACGATTGGTCGAGCGTGCGAGGGCGTGGCGGCCGGGGAGGAGGAAGGCCTGGGCGACACCTTCATATGTCGCTTGACCTGGAAGGGTCGATGGCCGTGGGCAAGGCGCCTACTATCCGCAGAGCAGACGAGTCCCACCCCGGGCGGGGTCTGTCACATCCAGCAAGGGGAGCTGGCCCGAACAGGTCGAGGATGCAGCCCATCGACGAAGTCAGCGATGCACAGCTGGTCACCTCCGTCGCCCGCTACAGCGAGGTGGCGCTGGCCGAGGTGTACCGGCGCCACGGCGGAGCCGTGTATGGCCTGGCCAAGAGGGTCCTGAACAACGAAGCCGAGGCGGAGGACGTGACGCAGGAGGTGTTCTTGCGGCTCTGGAACCAGCCCGATCGCTTCGACCCCGCCCGGGGTTCCCTGCGTTCGTTCCTCCTGGCCCAGGCACACGGCCGGGCCGTCGATTCGGTCCGCTCTTCGAGCTCGCGGCGCCTGCGGGAGGCCCGGGATGCCATGCGTACCGCCCAGGCGGGCTACGACCTGCAGCACGAAGTGTGGGACCTGTCCGTGGCCGACCAGCTTTCGCAGGCCATGGGTGAGCTTCCCGACGAGGAACGGCGGGCGATCGAATTGGCCTACTACGACGGGCACACCTACCGGGAGGTGGCGCAGCTGCTGGATCAGCCCGAGGGCACCGTCAAGAGCCGGATCCGGAACGGTATGCGCCGCATGCGCGCGGTACTGGCCGACGCGGGGGTCCGGGGCGTCGACGCGTGATGTCCCACGAGGTGGCCAGCGAGCTCATTGCGGCTTACGCCCTCGACGCCGTCGACGGCGAAGAGCTCACCGAATTGGAGGAGCATCTGGAGGAGTGCCCGCGCTGCCGGGCCGAGCTCGACGGCTTGCGGGAGGTCGCGGCGGCGATGGGCAATTCGGTGGCGTCTCTTCCCGAGGGTCTCTGGTCGACGATCGCCACCCAGTTGCCCGAACGACAGCCGGACACGGAGCCGCCACCCATGCCGGCGCTGGTCCCCGAGGGCCGTTCGCCCTTTCGGGCGCCGTCCGATCGGCGCCAGCGCCGCCGGCACGCCGCCGTCACCACCGCCGCCGCCGTCGCGGTGGCCGCCGCCGCCGTCGCTGTCGTGCTCGGCATCTCGTTGGTGCGAGCCGACAACAACGTCTCCAACCTCCAGGCTGCCGCGGCCAACTCCGGTGCGGCGGCGGCGTTGCGCGCGCCCGGGCACCGGCTGGTGGACCTCGACACCAGCTCGCACGCGGAGCTGGCCCAGGTGGTCATCGCGCCCTCCGGGCAGGGCTTTCTGGTTTCCTCCAAGCTGCCGCCCCTGGGCACCGGCCAGACCTACCAGCTCTGGGCGATCAAAAGGAACCAGCCGATCTCCCTCGGCCTCCTCGGAAGTGCGCCGCGACAAGCCGCCTTCACCATGGCCGGTTCGCCGCGGCCCTCACACCTCAGCATCACGGCCGAGCCGAGTGGCGGCTCGGTCTCCCCGACGGGCCCCATCATCGCCACGGGTACCGTTTGACGACTGCGCCCAGCTGTTAGGTTCGCACCTCATGTCCGAAGAAGACGCAACCAGGAAGCGCCGCCCCATTGAGGTCGGCGCCGAGGCCGAGCCCGTCAAGCTCGGCTCCATGCTGTTCACGCTTGTGGAGCCCCATCGAGGTCATGAGGTCGCGTACAACCGCTGGTACGAACGGGACCACTTCTATGCAGGCTGCATGGTCGGGCCGTACAACTTTGCCGGACGGCGCTTCGTCGCCACGGCCGACCTCAAGGCCCTGCGGGACCCTGACGCCTCTGCTATCACCGGCGAGCCGGACCGGGGATCCTATGTCGCCGTCTACTGGGTGCTCGACGGCTACTTCGACGTGTGGAACCGGTGGGCGTTGCGCCAGGTGAACGCGCTGCACGCCGCCGGGCGGATGTTTCAAGAACGCGACCACGTGCACACGCTCCTCTACGACTGGCAGTGGGAATACCGGCGAGACCCTGACGGGGTCCCTGTCGAACTCGCCCTCGACCATCCCTACCGTGGACTCGTCGCGGTCTTTCTCGACCGCGACGAGTCGGTGTCCAACGAGGAATTGTGGTCCTGGCTACGGTCCGAGCACCTGCCCGCGCTCCTCCCGGGGACCGATGCCGACCTGGTGGCCGCGTTCACCCCGATCGCGCTGGAGGTCGACGCGCCCGGCGACGTCCCGCGCGAGGCCGCCAACGACAACCGCACCGTCTTGTTGTGGTTCTTGAATACGCCGCCGGAGGTGGCCTGGGAACCGGTGATCGCCGAGCACCGGCGCCGCCTCGAGGAGTCCGGCAAGGCCACCGTAGTGGCCGCCTTGCCGTTCATCCCGACCATCGTCGGCACGGACACCTACACGGACAAGCTCTGGGCGGACTAGAGCAGCGGCGCGACCGCGGTGACGGGTGTCAATGTGGAACAGTCCCGGGCCACGATCTCCACGTGCGTGACGACGAAGACGGCGTCGGGCGAGGCCGCCCAACGGAGAAAGGCATCGGCCAGCGTCTGCAGCTCTTCCGCGTCGCTCAGCCCGTACGCGACCGCCTGCTCGGCGAAGCGCGAGTACCGCACGCGGTCGGCCCACAGGCCGCCCCACCACTCGCGCGCGTCGGGTTCGGCGTAGGTCCACGTCGAGCTCGAGGTGACCACGTCGGAGAACCCGGCCTCGTGCGCCAACCCGAGCAGACGCGGCCCGATGCGCGCGTCGTGGCCGTTGCGCGTCGTCACCTCCAGGTACAGCTCCAACCAGCGGTCCAGCAACGGATCACGTGGGGCCCAGGTGAAGGTCCCGTAGTCGGAGTCACGGGCCGCCAGCAGGCCGTCGGGCCGGAGTATCCGGCGTAGCTCGACCAGCGCAGCCCCGGGGTCGGCGAGATGCTGGAGCACCTGATGCAGGTGGACCACGTCGAACGACGCGTCGGGGTAGCCGAGAGCGAAGAGGTCCCCCACCTCGAAGCGCAGGTTGTCCAGGCCCAGTGCGCCCGCTCGTCCTTGCGCCTGGGTGACCACATCGGCGGCCGCATCCAGTCCCACGACCTGGCCCGGCGCCACCACGAGGGCCAGGTCCGCCGTGATCGTCCCGGGGCCGCAGCCCACGTCGAGCAGCTCTTGACCGGCGCGCAGGTGGGGCAGGAGGTAGGCGGCAGAGTTCTCGGCGGTCCGCCAGGTGTGGCTGCGCAGCACCGACTCGTGGTGCCCATGGGTGTAGGTCATGCGTACATTGTGGCGTGCCCGAATTGCCCGAGATGCAGGCGCTCTCCGAGCGACTCGATGCTCTGCTCGCAGGCACGACGCTGCGCCGGGCCGACCTGTTGGGGTTCTCTTCGCTCAAGACCTACGACCCGTCACCGGACTCGCTGAAGGGTCGCCCCCTCCTCTCGGTCGGTCGGCGAGCCAAGTACCTCGTTTGGGAGTTCGACGGGGGAAGCCGGATCGTGCTCCATTTGTCCCAGGCGGGACGTCTGGACCTCGAGCAGCCGCCGAAGAAGACCAAGCCGCGGGGTTCGGTGGCGCGTTTCGTGTTCGGCGACGGTGACGCCGGGCTCGACACCGAAGGCATTGGCGTCCTCGTCCGCGAGCACGGCACGCAGCGCAAGGCTTCGTGGTGGGTGCTGGCCCCCGGCGACGACGGACCGCTGGCCGGGCTCGGACCCGAGCCTGGGAGCGAGGCGTTCGCGACCTTCATCCGCACCAGCGACTCGAACCGACATCTCACCACCGACTTGCGCGATCAGCACGTCGTGTCGGGCATCGGGCGTGGTTGGGGCGACGACATCTTGCACAGGGCCAAGCTGTCGCCCTTCGCTTCGCTGCGTTCGCTCAGCCCGGCCCAACGTGAGGACCTGGTGGCCGCGGTGGACGACGTTCTCGGCGAGGCACTCGAGCTTGAGCGAAAACGACAAGGCGGGCTCTCGGAGGCGAAGCTGGGCGGCCGATTTGCCGTGCACGGGCGCTTCGGCCAGCCATGTCCGACGCCGGGCTGCGCAGGGACGTTGGCGCGGGTCTCGTTCGAGTCCTACGAGATGACGTACTGCCCCACGTGCCAAACTGGCGGCAAGGTGTTGGCGGATCGCCGCCTCTCCCGCCTACTGAAGTAGCGGGCGGCGGCCATCACCGTCGCTTAGTTGATCTGCCGCACCACGGTGACGACCTTGCCGAAGATCGTCACCTCCTCGTTGCCGTCGAAAACCATGGGCTCATAGGCGGCATTGGCCGGCGTCAGCACGACGCGGCCGTTCGTGCGGCTGAAGGTCTTGACGGTCGCCTCGCCGTCGCCGATGCCGGCCACGACGACGTCGCCGTTCTCTGCTTCTGGCTGTTGGCGCACGACCACGTAGTCCCCGTCGAAAATCCCAGCCTCGATCATCGAGTCGCCGCGCACGCGCAGCATGAACGACGGCGCGTTGCCGGTGAACTGCTCGGGCATGGGCAAGAGCTCCTCGACGTTTTCCTCGGCCAGGACGCCGGTACCCGCGGCCACGTCGCCGACGAGCGGGATGTTGCGCACCGCTGAAGCGGGGAGCCGGCTGGTCGTGTCGGGGTCGAAGTGGACCTGGATGGCCCGCGGCTTGCTCGGGTCGCGGGAGAGGTAGCCCTCACGTTGGAGGACTCCCAGATGGGTGTGGACTGTCGCCGAGGAGGTGAGGCCGACCGCCTCGCCGATCTCCCGCACCGAAGGGGGATAGCCCCGGTCCCGCTGGCAGTCGGCGATGAAGGTGAGGATCTGCAGCCGCTTCCCGCTCAGGACCTCGGACATCGGCGTCTCCTTCTGCTTGTGTCGTCGTGTTCACCCGGCTGCCTCGCGGCCGGGGCGAACATTCGTTCGTTTCGGTCCAAGATAGCCAACCCGCCGGTTCGAAGCAAACATCTGTTCGATACCGTGGCCAGAACCTCCTCGCAGCTCGTGTGCAATGGGAGTCGAGGTCTCGCCGGGGGATCCGTTGGCGGGGAAAGCGGGTGAAATCCCTGGTGAAGGGCGGTGTCACACCGACTCGGTAGGTTCCGGGGATTCACGAACAGCCGTTCGCCCCGTCGGTTGACAGCGAACAGGTGTTCGTGATCCAATGGGAGGAGCGAACAGGTGTTCGGACAGGGAGACGCCATGTCAGTCGCATTTGAACTCGATTTCGAGGCGTACCGCCCTCGGCTGTACGCCGTACCCGACCAGCCGGCGCGGACCGCACCTTCCCCCCGGGTGCGCCGCCGCCGGGTGGTCCTGGGTCTGGTCGTGCTGACCCTGCTGGTCCTGCTGGCGCTGCCCATCCGGCCCATCGGCGGGAGCACGCTGGCACAGGCCGCGCCGGCCGCCGGCGAAGAGTACATCGTGAAGGCGGGCGACTCGCTGGCCTCCATCGCCACCCGGGCCGACCCGTCCCACGCGGCCGCGCTGAGCCGCCAGCTGGCCAGCGAGGTCGGTTCGACCGTGGTCGTGCCGGGGGAGCACATCTTCATTCCCTGACTATCGTCGGCGGTGTGCGGTGTCCTTGGTGCGGTGTCGATGATGACCGCGTCGTGGATTCACGCCAGGCGGAGGACGGTGGGGCGATCCGCCGGCGCCGCGAGTGCATCGGGTGCGGGCGCCGCTTCACCACGTTCGAGCGTGTGGAAGAAGTCCCGTTGTGGGTGGTGAAGCGGAGCGGCTTGCGTGAGCCCTTCGACCGGGCCAAGGTGGTCGAGGGTGTCCGGGCGGCCTGCAAGAACAGGCCCGTCAGCACCGAGCAGATGGAGGATCTGGCCCAGAGCGTGGAGGACGCCTTGCGGGCGGAGACGACCGAACCGACCAGCCAGGAGGTGGGGGTCGCCGTTCTGGAGCGCTTGCAAGGCCTCGACGATGTCGCCTACCTCCGCTTCGCCAGTGTCTACAAGGGCTTCGAGGAGGCCGGGGACTTCCAGCGGGAGGCTGGGTTGCTGACCAAGACGACGGAGCCCAAGCGCAAGTGATGGAAGTGACGCCCGGCGTCGTCCTCGCCGTCTACGCCCATCCCGACGACGCCGATGTCGGCTGCGGGGGTTCCCTGGCCCGTTGGGCCAAAGCCGGCAGCGCCGTGCACCTGGTGGTGTGCACCGACGGCGGCAAGGGCACGTCGGACCCCGATGTCGTGCCCGCCCAACTGGCGACCGAGCGAGCGAGCGAGCTCGAAGCGTCGTCCGCGCTCATCGGGCTCTCGAGCGTGGACAACCTCGGTTTCCCCGACGGCGAGCTCACCGATTCAGATGCCTTCCGACACACCTTGGTGGAGCGAGTGCGAACGTTGCGTCCCACGCTCGTGTGCGGGCACGATCCCACCGCGGTGTTCTTCGGGCAGGACTACTTCAACCATCGCGATCACCGCATCGCCGGTGCGGCGCTGCTCGACGCCGTAGCCCCGGCGGCAGCGCTGCCGCACTACTTCCCCGATGCCGGCGCACCCCACCCGGTGTCGACCGTTCTCCTGTCGGGGACGCTCGAACCCGACGAGTGGGTCGATGTCACCGACACGATCGAGACGAAGGCCGCCGCCGTCGAGTGTCATCGCACCCAGTTCTCCGGCCAGAGCGGTTGGGCCGGCGAGGCGGTGCGCCGTAGGGCGGCCGAGGAGGGTCGGAGGACCGGCGTCGCCTACGCCGAGGGGTTCCGCCGGCTGAACCTTGGTGGCTGAGGAGCCGCCCGTCCCCACCATCCTCCACGTCGACATGGACGCCTTCTTTGCGTCGGTCGAGGTGCTCGACGACCCCTCCCTGGCCGGCAAACCGGTGGTCGTGGGCGGGGCCGGGGCGCGCGGTGTGGTGGCCTCTTGCACCTACGAGGCCCGCGTCTACGGCGTGCACTCGGCCATGCCCTCCCTCCGCGCCCGTCAGCTCTGCCCCGAGGCGATCTTCTTGTCCGGGCGCCACGGCCGCTACGCCGAGGTGAGCGCCGAGCTGCAGAAGGTGCTGGCCGACATCACCCCGATCGTCGAGCCCATCGGCCTCGACGAGGCCTTCATGGACGTGGCCGGCGCGCTTCGCCTGCTCGGTCCGCCCGACCAGATCGCGCACGAGCTGCGCCGCCGAGTGCGGGACGAGCTCGGGCTGGCCTGCGCCGTCGGGATCGGGCGCTCGAAGATGCTGGCCAAGCTCGCTTCGCGGGCCGCCAAGCCCCGGGCCAGCCGGGCGGGACTGCTCCCGGGGCCGGGCGTCTACCTGGTCGAGCCCGCCGACGAGCTCGAGTTCTTGCACCGCCACGACGTCGAGGCGCTGTGGGGCGTGGGCCCGGCCACGGCCGGGCGCCTGCACGACCTCGGGGTGCGCACCGTGGGCGACCTGGCCGCCCTCCCGCTCGACACCATGGTCCGGCGGCTCGGCAAGGCGAGCGGCACTCATCTCGCGGCGCTGGCGCGCGGAGAGGACCCCGATCCCGTCAACCCGAACCGGTCCAACAAGTCGATCGGGCACGAGGAGACCTTCAGCCAAGATCTGGTCGACCCGGACCAGCTCGAGCGCCATGTGCTCCGCATGGCTGAATCGGTGGCCACCATGCTGCGCTCCGCGTCGACCTCGGCCCGCACGATCACGGTGAAGGTGAAGTTCAAGGACTTGACACTCCAAACGCGCTCGCACACCCTCGGGCGTCCCATCGCGACGGGGGGAGCCATCGGGCAGGTGGCCGCCGCGTTGCTGGCGGGAATTGATCCGGGCGACGGCATCCGGCTTCTCGGCGTGAGCGCAGCGGGGCTCATCAGCGAAGGGATGGACCAGCTGTCCTTCGACCTCGGCGACGGATTGGACGCGGAGAACCAGAGCGCCACGGCGCGCGAGCAGTCGTGGTATGACGTGACGGCCGCCGTGGACGCCATCCGGAGCCGCTTTGGGCGCGGCGCGGTGGGCTCGGCCGCCATGGTCACCGACGAAGGCGTGCAGGTACCGGCCCGGCGCGATGCGCCCTGGGGACCCGATGACTGAACGGGCCTCGCCAACGTCGGGCTCGTCGGCTTCCCGTCAGCCGCGGGGCAACAGAGGCTTACCAACATCGATTCAGCAAGAGAAGCCCGCGTGCGCCGCCGCGCAAGGCGCGAGGGCTTCGAAATCCGCAAGTCGCACACACGCGTACCGGAGGCCCTCGACTATGGGATGTACTGGATGATCGAGCCGTACGTCAACAACTGCATCGTTGCCGGAGGCGACGGCTGGACCCTCGATGAGGTAGACGAGTGGTTGACCGAAAGGGAGGGCGGCTGAAACGGTTGGTGACCGCGTAGTTGGTCATACCGTTGGCAGCGAGGCCTTCGCCTTGGACGAGTTCCATGGGTGCACTCCCCTCACGGGCTTCCATAGGACTGCTTCAGTCGGGATTGGATTGACGGGCCAGGACGAGCATCGGTAGCCGAGTGGTGGTCGCAGCATCATCAGTTGACGGACCGAGCGTTCGTTCGACCAAGATGATGGTGTCGTCAAGCGTTGTGGTATCAACCGACGAGGACTGGGAACGGATGGGACACCTGCACAGAACCCGACCGATCCGAATCTGGAGCATGGGCGGGCACCACCAAAACGACGAGCGCTGCATCAACGAAGAGGGAGAACTTCTTTCGGTGCCAGTCCCCCTCAGCTTCGTGTGGTTAGTGCTAGTGGTGCTCACCATCCTCGAGGCGGTCAACGATCTCTTCGGCGTCGCTGGCCCGGCCTGGCTCTACGACAACTGGGTCCATAATGCGATCCTCGCCGCCTGTGCACTCCTAGTCCTCGGTCGTGCCGCGTTCGAGCCGGTTGCCCGACGCGCCTGGCTGGCTTTCGGGAGCGCACTCTTCCTCTGGTTCGCCGGAAGCGCGGCCTGGAGCGTGGCGTACGGTGGCCAACCCAAAGCGCCGTATCCGACGTTTGCGGACGTCCTCTGGCTGCTCTGGTACCCGCTCGTTGCGGTCGGGATGTTCTACCTCATCCGTGTCCGCATCCCTCAGTTCGAACTTCATCGTTGGATGGACGGGATCGCGGTGACCCTGGTCGCTCTCGCCGCCGGGTTCGCCTTGGTGGTCCAGCCCGCAGCGGAGCACAAGACGGTCGGCGTCCTCGCCGCACTCGTCGCCTTCAGTTACCCGGTTCTCGACGTGCTGCTGATCGGGGCGGTCCTCGGCGTCTATGGACTCCTTGCCTGGCGACCCGACACCATGTGGATCCTGATCGGGTTGGCCGTTGTCAGTACTTCCGTCGCTGACGCAGCCTTTGCTGTCCAGGAGGCCCAAGCCCGTGCGGTCGTCGCAGGCAACCGTTATGACTTCGTCTGGACGCTGGGAGCGCTCCTCATCGCGCTCGCCGCCTGGACCCGGGCGCCGATTGGAGAAACGACCCAGGAGGCCGTCACCGGGATGCGAGCGGTGGCGTTGGCCCTCTTTGCGCAGGCGCTGGCCATCGGCATTCAAATCTATGCAGTTTTCAATGAGGTTGGCAAGAGTGAGCGGATCGTCACCGTCGTGGTGCTTGTGGTGGCTTCCGTGCAGATCATCTTGACTCGACCACGAAGGAAAGAGGACGTCGTTCCCCGCCTGACCGAGCCCGCCCAGGCGGTGCCTTTTGAAGACCCCTCGGAAACATAAGCGTCATACCTTTGGCATCGAGGTCTTCGCCTTGGACGAGTTCCATGGGTGCACTCCCCTCATGAGGCTCCATGGGTCTACCGGAGGATGTAGTCGGAAATCACCCGTCTGGGACGAAGTCGCTCCTCCTCCTCCTCCTCCTCCTCCTCCTCCTCCTCCTCCTCCTCCTCCTCCTCCTCCTCCCAAGCGGCGGTTCGAGGCCTACGTGGGTGATCCTCCTTCGCTTGCGCGGCCGAGTCGCCACATAAGTGGCGAGGGCCAGCGCGAGCACGAGGTCGTCATGGGGAGCCTCGCGACCATTCTCGTAGGTGTCTCGACCGTCCTCGCTGGTCTTCACTTGATAGGCCGCGAGTTCGTTGGCGAGGAGCTGTGCCGTCGGGAGGGCAGACGCGATCTTGAGCACCCGGGACTGCAATACGATCTGAGCCGCACCGATGAGGTCCTTCTTTGGGATCGACCACTTTGAGCCGACGTGTGACGCTGGCGAGCCCCCCGTGATGGTGATGGCCGTCAGAGGCGTCCTCAGTGGCACCAGAGCCGCCCGGAGAAGGTCTACGACCGCACCCCACGCCCGTTGAGTCCGCCGTCACTCTGACGTCGTGGGCGAGATGGGGACTACCTACGAGGGCGACGACCCGCTCGACCTGATTCGGGTAACTCATGCCGAGGGGCAGCCGTTCGGCGTGGCGGACGTGGAGCTCATTTTCAACCCGCTCCGTGAACACCAAACTGGGGTGCGGCTTCTGGTCGCAGCCCCTCGAAAGATTCTGCGCGTTGCTCACGACGGCGAGGAACGGGTGGAGGTTGTCAGCTACAGGCGACCGCTCCACTGCGGCGGGATCGCGCAATCCAGCGAATCCGCAACCCACAAAGCTCGTGCGGCGGGCTGCCCGTTCCGCGTCAGGTCGCAGACCGGACAACCGGACCCCTGCCGATCGTTCGGGTCGCCTCGACCGAGAGGTTCTTCATCGCCTCATCGAGACTGCTGCAAGGCTGGGCCAGAGCTCTTGTAAGCGTCTCGTCCGTTGCCTCCGCACGCGAGCTCATCGCAAGTCCGGTGTAGGCAAACGATCCGAAGTACGACCACACCGTCGCCTTGTTTGCGCGCTCCTCATGGAGGGTCCCGTTCAGGAGCGTGAAGCGCCGGTCCGACGCCTGCACCGTGAACATCGACGTCACGCAGGTCAAGAACAGCGTCACGATTGCATCTTGACTCGCTCGTCGCGAGCTTGCTCAGAGTGGCTTACGGCTCCGCACCCTCCGTGTCGTCCTGCTCAAGCAGCGTTGCCGCCCGCAGCATGCCTTCGACGGTCGCCTTGATAGCCTCGTCGCTGCGGTCCTGTGGCGGCAGCGTCTCGAGAACCCTCAGCGTCATGCTGATGCCGTCCTTGAGCTGATCTGGATCGGTCCGCTCTGCCACCCCTACCTTCCTCGAGTGGGTTCGCCAGAAGTCTACGGACATCGAGCTCGGCCACCGTGGTTTCGGTATCAACGGCTTGACTCCAAGACAATCTCGTGGTCAGTGGTCCCTAGAGGAACCATTGACCCTTGGCGCGAACGCGGTCGTACCGATCCATGACGACCGCCAATCTCGAAACAGAACCCTTCAAACCTCGCGTCGGAGTCCAAGTGTGATCGTCGGATGTCTCGGCGACTAGTGACTCGGTATGCGATGCTGGCGCGGTGACCAAGGGCAGGCTTGAGGCTTTCACAGATGCCGTCATTGCCATCGTCATGACGATCATGGTGCTTGATCTCCGGCCACCTGCTGGTCACGGTTTCGGAGACCTGAAGCCTCTGGTGCCAAAGCTTCTTGTCTACGCTCTGAGCTTTACCTTCTTGGCGATCTACTGGAATAACCACCACCATCTGATGCACGTCGTGGAGCACATCGATGGTCGGGTTCTCTGGGCGAACATGGGACTTCTCTTCTCACTGTCGCTGACGCCTGCGGCCACGGCGTGGTTGGGTGAACATCCGGGTGATACCGCTCCGGTGGTGGTGTACGGGTTGGTCCTGCTCCTGTCAGCCATCGCCTACTTCCTATTAACTCGGGCACTGTTGGCGCTGCACCCGGCGGGTTCACGATTGGCTGTGGCGATCGGCAGCGACCGCAAAGGTTTGTTCTCCGCTATTGCATACGTGGCGGCGGTCGTCGTGGCGCTCTTCGAGCCATGGGCAGCCATTGCGATCTACGTCGGAGTAGCCGTGGTCTGGCTTGTGCCCGACAGGCGAATCGCGAGGGTCGTCGAGCGTGGAGACAGCGCCGACTCGTAGCGAAGCGGTTGAACTTATTCACCCAATGCTCGCCTACGACACCCCAGCGGTTGAGCGAGCCTGAAGTGCGCCTTGAGTGATCCACCTTGCCGGGAGATCCCTCATGACGAGGCCAAAATCGAGGGTGCATGACCCAGTGGGGAATGCCTCGGGGTCGTCGAACAGGCTCGACCGCATGTCCTCGATCGTCACGGGTCGTGCGTCCCAGCTCTGACTCCGCAGTCGCACTCCCGTCAAACAGGAGGACGACCCGCTGGGCGAAAAGCCGAGCGAGCCTCGGCGGAAGAAGTCGAGGGCCTGCTCGAGGGAGGTGAACAGCTCACCTCCGAGCGTTTGACTCTCCTTTGCAGTAACCGAGAGCCCAAGCGTGCCATCACGACCCTCTACGCCCAGCCGTGAGCTCACCGGCTTGGAGATCCTGGAGGATCTGACGTCTGGCGACCTCATCTTCAGCCTCATCAATGGCCACCGCGGTGTGCGACGCCTTATGCGGGTCGATTCCGATCACCACTTGCATGACTACCTCCTTGGTTGATGGGAACCGCGGGGGCACTCCTGCTTGTGGATGTTCGTGCTCGATCCTCTTTTGAGCCACTCCGTGGGCGAAGCCCCGGCGGGACACCCTTCGTACGAAAGCCACTCGAAAAGGTCGAAGGCAGGCACTACGAGAGCGACCCCACCGGGACTCCTCAACGCTAGGAAATCCCCCTAGCGCTCGGAGCTAAGTCTCAAGCAGACACAACTGGGCTATCCCACGAGCTCACTCATATGGAGACGAGATTGCTCAGGGCGGCTCTCCTCTTGGGCTCTGGGAGGCCTGCGAGGAAACGAGAAATCAATCAGCACCGCTGGCGGTGTCGAAGATCGGCCAGCCGATCTCGGTCCTCCACGCCGACTCGTCGTCAGTGTCGTGGGGACCGACCAAGTAGCACTCCCGAATGAGGCCATCGACCGCGAGGGCATGTTCACTCACGTAGGTCGCCAGCGCCCCGTAGGAACGGTCGACATCGTCGTGGGAGCCGCTGTGCGTGATCACCGCAAGCTCTGCTTCTGGCAGCGACATCGGTCCAACCCGCCCGACCGGCCGGAACTCGCCGATCACCGGGAAGAAGAGGGTGGCGTCGCCGCACTCGTCGGCGAACAGCTCGTTGGCGTAGATCCCGCCAGGAGGTCCACTGGCGACGATGCCCTGAGCCGAGAGGGTGCCCTGAATCTCACCGATTGCCCCCTGATACCAAGCGTCCAGATCGGCGATTGCTACCGTCGATGTGATAGCCGCCGCCGGGGTGACCGGTACCCAACGATGCTCGATCACCGCGGACAGGGAGGGGTGTTCGAGGAGGTCGCGCAGGGAGGCCACGGCGCGCTGGGTCCCGGCCAGGGTGTCCTCCAAGCGGGTGAGGTGGGCGGCGATGAGCTGGGACCGAGTCGTCTGATCGGGTGCCTGCAGAACCCTTCCGATGTCGTCGAGCGGCATGTCGAGATCCCGGAACCGTCGGATCACCTGCGCGATCGGGATCTGGGCGCTCGTGTATCGGCGATAGCCGGTGACCGGATCGACTTCTGCGGGTTCAAGGAGGCCGGCCCGGTGGTAGTGGCGCAAGGTCTTGACGCTGAGGAAGGTGACCCGGGAGAAGTCGCCGATCGTCAACGAGCCAGGCACACAACCAGTTTCGACCCTCCACTAGGGGGAGAGTCAACCCGACAGTGAGCGATTGACTCTCCCCCGACGGTACCGCCCAACGTGCAGTTGTCGGTCATGAGGGCCGATCAGAGCAAGGGAGGAAGCCATGCCTGTTGCCACCGAACTCCGAGGTGTCGTCGCCGAGTACGTCGAAGCCGTCAACGACTTCGACCTCGACCGGATCGTCGCCACGTTCACCCCCGACGCCTACGTCAACGACGTCAGTCGGGAAATGTGGGGCACCACGGCGATCCGTGCCTTCATGGCCAAGGAGATGGCCGGGGACCACGTCACGATGGAGGTCCGCGAGGTCCTCGACCACTACGGCGACATCATTGTCCGTGCCCGCATCGACGGGACCTACGAAAAGACCAACCTGCCCGACGAGCTGGTCCTGACCAGCTACTTCGGGATCTGTGACGACAAGATCACGAGCCTCACGATTATCGCCAATCAGCCGAGTCCGTACTGACGGCGATCTTGCCCGGAATGAGCCCGCTTCGCCTCGGACTCCACTTCACCAACTTCAACGCAACCACCGCGTTAGCCGGCGAGGGCGGCGTCCGGGGCCGAGCAACCTGAGAACCGACCTGCCCCCCTTACACCGGGAGTGGGTGCCACCATTCGCACCGTGGGATACCTGTTGAACCCCAGACTGCGTCATGGGTCGCGCCGCTGTCGAATTCTCAATACCGCTTCGGTCGACGTGGGTGTATGGTCCCGTTCAGGCCGTCCTCGCCGGACGGCAGGGCGGCCAGTGCAAGGGAGGTGGACCATGTTCAACAGGGTGCTTACATTCAGGGGTGCGACCGATATCGACGGAGGTGTGACCTACCTCCGCGACGCGGCGCTTCCGGTACTTGAGGCACAACACGGATACCGAGGCGTCACCGCCAGCGGCGATCGGTCCAGCAGCGTCTTCGGGATTTTGTCAGTCTGGGACACTGCATCGGACCGGTCCGCAAGCGACAGCGCGTTGGGAAAGGCTCGCGAGGAAGCGCTCAAGATCGTCGGGGGCGACCTGACGATTGAGAATTTCGAGGAGGTCGTGCTCGAGATGGTTCGGCCGCCGAGCCCTGGGTGTGGGCTGTTCGTTACTCGGGTGCACATGGACCCCTCGGTCATCAAGGAGAACCTCGAGTTCTTCAAGAGCGACGTCCTGCCCCAGATCAAATCGCAGCCCGGGTTCTGCGGTTTGCGCAACATGATGGATCGCGCCACCGGCCGGGCAATCGTGGGTTCGGTATGGGACACCCGCGCCCAAGCTGAAACGATGCAAGCGACTGCTCCCGAGCGTCGGGCGCGGGCCGAGGAGCGAGGTGTTTCGTTCGACGAGACTGAGGTCAGGGAGATCCTCTTCGCCTCCATCAAGTAGCGAAGAGCCGTCACTCGTCATCGACCTCCTGAATAGGGCCATCCGAAGGGTGTCCCTATTCGCCGGGAGGGTGGGACACTTCGGCACGAGTGTGGATCCTCTCTGACCTTTTTATCTACCGGCGCGAACATGACAGGTGTGCTGGACCGGTTCATTCACGTCGAACCTGGAGACCTGGATCTATGGTGCCGGATCCATCTTGGCGCGGGACTCCAAGAGGAGCTGTTTCGCCACGGTCACCTATCAACCGTTATCGGGGTCAGGCTGACCTCTGGTCAGCAGGTTGTGGTGAAGCTCCGGCGGCGCACGCCTCGACTCGTGGCGTGCGCCACCGCACACCGGGTCCTCTTCGAGCGGGGATTTGCCTGCCCCGAGCCTCTCGTCGATTTGGAGCCCTTGGGCGAAAGTGTCGCAAGCGCCGAGGTAATGATCGTCGGTGGTGAAACTTTTCCTGACTCAGGTCGCTCTCCCGACCCTTTCGCCAAAGCGCTCGCTCATTTGATTGCGTTGGCACCTCCAGCAGAGGAGCTGGGATCGCTCGAACCGGTCCCGCCTTGGGCCGCTCCAACCAATGACGTGTCGGATTTGTGGGCATGGCCGGACGACCTCGATGTCGATCTGAATTCTGTGGATGGACCCGCCTGGATTGAGCAAGGCGCCCGCGTCGCCCGCGATCGACTTCAATCCTGCGCTCGCCAAGCGACAATCGGCCACGGGGACTGGTACACAGCCAACCTGCGTTGGGCAGAGCGCAGCCTGCTCGCCGTGTTCGACTGGGATAGCGTTATCGCCACCCCAGAACCGGTCATCGTCGGATTGGCAGCGGCTGTGTACCCCACGACCGAAGTGGGCACCGAGGCGAACGTCGATGAGACCGAGCGGTTTCTAGATGCCTACTCGTCAGCGCGGTCGCGTGCCTTCAGTAGTGCTGAGTTAGAGGAAGCCTGGGCTGCTGGTCTCTGGAATCGATGCTTTGATGCCAAGAAGCAGTTCGTTACCGCACGCAGAGTCTTCTCTTTATCGGAGGGTGAGTCATTGGAGAGACAGAGGCGCGCAGGTTTCAACAGGACCAAGTCGGGCTAATACGGGTGCCCGCTCAGGCGATAGAGCATCGGCCTGGCCGAAGGGGTGCCCGGAACCAACGCTAAATGCCCCCGTTCACCGGTTATACGCCGGGTCGGTGGGGCAATTCGGCACGAGTGGGGCAGGCCACGGTTGCCAGCGTGGACAGGCCATCATGGTCGTGTGACTGCGAGACGTGCCCGACGCCGTTGGTGGCATGGCGGGGTTGCCTTCGCGGTCCTGGTCCTCATCTATGGCCCCTGTGGGGTCTCTGAGGCCAGCGGTTCTTCCACTGTCGTCGGCACTCCGACGGACCCCCAGATTCTCACCTGTTATGAGGAAGCGACCCAGTTCACCGGCGGCACTCTGCCCCCCGTCGGGCCCGATGACATCGGATTCGGCGCTGGGTATTTTCCGAAGGCGCGCGGGCTAGCGACCATGAATCCGCCCAACTCGGGCCGAGAAGCTCAACTCACCGGCTACAAGCTCCCTCCGGTTGTCTATCCGGGTGCCACTGTGACTATGACAATCGCCCGCGGCGCGCGGTTCTACGTGGTGCAACAGAATCCATGGTCGCCACGCCAAGGGAGCGTGTCGGTGAGGTACCGAGCCTGTGCGCACAAGCAGGGTTTCTTTCCCCAGAGCTTCCGATTCACCGATGGTCGAATACGAGGCTGTGTTCCCCTCGACGTGCGGGTCGGCGGGCAGCGAAAGACGAGCCACATCGTTCTGTCGTTCTTCGCTGGACGGTGCAGAGCGTCGTCTTGATCCGTCAGGAGTGCCTGACCCAGGGCATTGGGTTGCCGCATCAGGAGTATCCGAGTTCACCGGGATGGGGAGCCAGATTTGGTGCCGTCTGGCAGGTATCCGGTTCACTTCTTCGCCATGCCCTCTACCCGCACCTACAGTTGACCAGCCATGGTGACGGGCACATTTCGCGACCTATTTGTGGCGATCGCCACGTCAGCGGCGGCTCTCACAGGACTGCTTTTCGTGGTCGTCACCATGACTGAGCGCCCAAAGGCGCAGGCGCATCCGCCAGTGGTACAGGAGGTCCGGGCCTCCGCCGCCCTGCTCGGCTTCACGAATGCCTTGGCCGTCTCGCTGTTCGGGATCGTCCCGGGAACCCACATCGGCTATCCCGCCGTCGTCGTCGGTGCAATCGGGATCCTCTTCAGCGCTGCGGCGATACGGTCACTCGTCGCCGGAGTCCAAGGACGCCATCTCGTCCTCGCTGTCTTCTTGTTGGCGGTCTTCGTCACCGAACTGATCGTCGGGATCGTGCTCCTCAATAAACCGCGTGACACTGGGTCTCTCCAGTCGCTGGGCTACATCTTGATCGCCTCGTTGTTCATTGGCATCGCGCGCGCCTGGGAGCTCGTGGGGGGCCGGGACACGAGCGTTGTGGCCTCCCTCGCGGTACTTCTCGGGCATCGGTCACACGTTGCTGAGGATGGTGGGGGCGCCGAAGTGCCCGAGTCGCCTAAGTCTGGGGCGTCCGAAGGCGAAGGAGATAGGGGTAGCCCATAACGCTGCCGGTTATACGGGTGATCTAAATGCTGCCCAGTACATTGCCGGAGTGGGGCGATCCGAACGAACAAGCAGGCACAACGGGGGCACAACACATCTGGGCGAACTTCGCATGTTTGCGTTCCTAAATGGCATGATCATCGGGGATGCTCAATGGGTACCCAGGGCGGCAGTAGTCCTGGAAGTCCGTCGGCGCCATGGCGAATGATTTAAACCTGGGCAAATCTCGGAAGAGCTTTGCGACATCGAGGCGGTGCATAAGGAGATGTCACGCAGTATCAGCTGAAGTCGTGGCTGGCGACGCCGCTCTCGGAGTGGTGGTGTGCCCTCGGGTGGTGCGCCGCCACCGCATTGTTCGTGGGCATTGTTGCGCTTCTCGGTGGTCCGTCCCAGATTGACTTTCATGAGACCGCTTACGGCACGTGGGCCGTTGCTCACGGTCAAATGGCCTGCGCATTTCAGCCGTACCTCGCGGGTTCCACTCCTCCGGCTGCTCCCCTTTATCCCTTGCTCTCCGGTGGAATCGCTGCAATCGCCCAGATAGGGCACGTCGTCCCATTTCCCCCGGCCACGGCCTTCGGACCCAGCTGCGACAGGGCGATCGGCGCGGTGGATTACTGGGCCTCCCATGCCGGAGCCCTCGACCCCACCGCTTGGCTCGGAATCCTCGGGTGGCTCGCCCTCGTGTTTGGGGTCGTCGTGTGGCTGCGGGCATCGGGTCGAGGACGCTGCGGTTGGGAGCCGATGACTCTCATTGCGTTGGCCTGTCTTCCGCCTGTCTGGCTATGCGTGCAAAGCACGTTTCACCCCCAAGATCTCTTGGCGATCGGATTGGCCCTCGCCGCCTTGGCGTCCGCCTGCCGGGGAAGATGGGTCGGCGCGGGGATCCTCGTCGCCCTTGCGGTCCTCTCCCAGCAGTTCGCCCTCCTGGTGGCGGCGCCTCTCCTCGTCCTAGCGCCGGGCAAACACAGGATCTCTTACGCGGGAGCGGCTCTGACAACGGGAGCGCTCGTGGTCCTTCCACTTCTGGCGATGAGTGGAAGCAACGCCTTGCGCGCCGCCACATTGGGATCGCAAGACCAGTCTGCTCCCTCTGGGACGGGCACGATCCTGTGGGAGTGGCACCTCTACACCGGCGCACTCGGTGTGTTCATCACTCGGGGAGCACCCATCATTGTGTCGCTAGCCGTGGCGTGGTGGGCCTCACGTCGCCTCGGTCCAACCGCTCTCAAACCGGCGGCACTGATATCTGTGGTGGCCTTCTCGGTGGGTCTTCGCCTCCTCTTCGAGGTCAGACTGTTCGGTTACTACTACATGGCCCTCGCAGTGTCGCTGGTCTTAGTCGATATCGTTGGCGGCCGCATTCGCAACTCGCTCGTCGCATGGTTGGTCGCGGTTTCGCTTGTCAGCGTTGTCCCTCGCAGTGACGCACTGGAAAACGAACTGAGGAATCTCGTTCCGCTCCTGTCATTGCCGCCGTTCTCCTTCTGTCACTTCGCCATCTCCAGGGGAAGGGCGATCGGCGGACCATCGTGCCGTGGCTGGCGGTAGTCGGATGTGCTCTGCTCACCCAGCCTGGCAACTTCCCCCTTCGACAGCTCCTGCCGCCTTATCTCAATAACTGGTTCTGGCAGCTCGCTCTCGTCGTCCCAGGTCTCGTGCTCGCCGCTGGACCGCTTTTCGCCGACGTACGGCTGAGCCATGGACAACCACAACGGCGACTTGAGAGCATCCCCGCCATCGAGTAGGGAGACCTGGGAGCACGCGCCCAGGTGGTATCGCTGGTACGCCAACCCCAGCCGGGGCTGCCCCAGTTCGGCTCGGGGATAGTGACGTCGGTGGTTCAAAACGTCGAAATGCAAAGGTGTCGCGTCCGATCGTGGCCCCCGGTCTTGCGGCGCTGTACTGGAGACCCGTTGGCCCGCCGTCCTACGAAGACCCTGAGGTGCCAGACCCCTGGCCGCACCTCCTTCAAACCGTGTTCGTCCAGTTCACCGAGGGTTTTTGGAGTAGCTATGGCGGGAGATTGTAGCCACGTTGCCGATGACAGCACCGCAACGAGCAAAAAAACCAGCCACGATGCGGTTTAGGAGGCTCCACCCCGGGGCCACCAGCGGATCCAATAGCCGTGCGGATGGGTGTCGGCCAGCCGGACCGGTGCGGCGCCGTGTGGGCCGATGTGCACCAGGGTGGTGGCCAGGTCGGGCCCTTCTCGCGGAACGGGCGAAGGAGGGGTGGGGAGGCCGGGTGTCTCGAAGGGTGTCTCGCAGTAGAGGTGGTGTACAGGTCGTCCCTCATTGAGCGCACGCACTTGGGCGGCGAGCCGCCGCTGTCGGGGCTCGTCGAGGTAGGCGGCCACCCAGGAGTGGAACACCACGAGGGGGTTGGTGCCCGGCATGGTGGCGGCGACCCGGGCCAGGTCGGTCACCATGTCGCCGCGCTCGAGCCGGGGAGGTCGTGGCGAGGCGCGTACGTTGGCCAGTGCTGCCCGCAGGCGACCGAAACGCGCCGGGTTGTCGGGCCACTGGCAGGCCAGCAACCACAACACGGCGTCGTCGGAGAACGGGTCGACCGGCGAGAGGTCGAGTCCGACTCGCTCCGCCATGGCGGGAAAGCGGAGCGCGGGCAGCTCGCTGAGGTCACCCCGCGCCGAGCACTCGAGTGCGACGCCCGAGTCGGGGGGGCCCGCAGACAGGGCGGCGTCGCCCGCCGCGGCACGGTAGGTGTAGCCGTAGTCGTCGAAGAGCAGGTTGAGCCCGGCCGAAGTCCCGAGGTCGAGCAGCGAGAGCGGAACCTCCCAGCGGTACAGCGCGGCGATGTGGCACAGACCCGGCATCAAGGCGGTGCAACGCCCCACCTCGTTGGTCTGGGTCGTCCGGGTGCCGATCAGCCGCTCCAGCGCGCCCCGGTGGGTCCGACAGAAGTCCATGAAGACTTCCGTGACATCCTCCGGCGGCGCCGGGTCGGCTGGCGTGCCGCGTAGCTCGGCCACGGTGTCGTAGTACCCGGCGAGTAGATGGTCGGCGCCCGCAAGGAGCAGGTAGTGCACAGCCGCCAGCAGCAGGAGTGGCCGCCGCTGGGGGAGTGGAGCCCCGTCGAGCAGCGAGAGCACGACGTCGTCGTCGGCCACGCCACGACAGATGGCCGGGTAGGTGGTGCCGCCGTCGCGCTCGGCCACGGTCGCGAAGCCCCGGAAATGATCGGAGAGGGGCTGCTCGACGAGCATCGGGTCAGAAGCTGGCCGGCAGCAGTGGGCTGAGTGCTCCGAAGAAGAACCAGAGCAGCACGAGCACGCCCACCGCTCCCGCCCCGTAGATCAGCCAACGCTGGCGTCGAAAGCGGTACGCGGCGTAATAGACACCTGCCCCGACGGCCAGGATCACGAATCCCCAGAACAGCGTGTCGGTGAGCTCAACGCTCGAGTCACCGGCCAGGTTCTGGCTCTTCGGATCCCCATGCAACGTCGCCGCGGGCAGGCCGCGATCGGGGAACAGTTGAGAGTGGGTGAGTTTGGCCTGGACGATCAGCCGGGTCGCTGCGCTGAAACGCGGATTACAGGTCGTAAGGGTGAGTTCGTCGGCAAAGATGTTCTTGATGACGTGGGTGTCGCCGGGCGACACGACGAAGCTCTTCGTTGTGTCGTAGACGAAGATTCCCTGCAGCGTCGTGAGGACGATGGGGTTGCCCACCTTGACCGAGTCGAGGTTGTAAAAGGGGTGACCGTAGGTGGTGCGGTGCCCCGCGATGGCGACGTTGCCCCCTTGCCCGGGGAGCGGAGTCCCGATGTAGTGACCGGGGCCCTTACGCAGGTCGGGCGTGTCGGTGCCCTCGACGACGACCTGGTTGATCCCGATCACGGGGATGCGGATGTCGCCGATCGGGTCACCCGCCGGTGGATCATCCGTTCGGGGCGCCGTCACCGGAGGCCCAGACGGCAACTTGTCGAGTGCGACGGCGTCGGCGAGCGCATGGCGGACCTCGGCGCTGCTCGTCTCGTTCTGGAGTTGCGCGCGCAGGTCCGACTGGGTGTGGGACTCCTGGATCGAGGTTCCCCAGACTTGGTAGGCCGTGAAGAGCAGCAGCAGGACGCCGGCCCCGATGAGGACTCGCCCGCAGATGTCGACGACCCGGCGAAATGGCGACATCGAAAACAGAGATTAGGGGGCCCGGGCGTCGGGCCCCGTGCACCCCGCTCTAGGCCTCGACCGTGACCAGGGTTCCGAGCGGCGTGAGCGGGAAGACGACTTCGGCGTTGGCCGGCGGCATCTCGACGCACCCGTCGCTCTGGGAGAAACCGTAGGAGGCCCGATCGAAGCCGTGCAGCGCGTCGCCGCCGTGGAAGTAGCTCACCCAAGGGATGCCGGGGTCGACATAGTGGGAGCCGTCGGGGTTGGTACCGCTCATCGTCGTCACGGTGTAGCGGGCAAAGACGGGCCAGGTGCCGTTTTCGGTGGACGCACCCGGGACGCCGGTATTGACCGGCGTGCTGTACACGGGAACGCCCTCCTTGTAGACCGTCGCCGATTCCGGCAGCGACTGGCTCACGACGACGTAGTCCCACGGGAGTGCATCGCCGTGTCCGCTTTGGACGTCGGCGAGCATGTCGGTCCACACCTGAGGGCCCGCGACGCCGTCGGTCTTCAACCCGTTCTGAGACTCGAAGTTCATCACGGCGCCCTGGGTGATCACGTTGTTGGTTCCCGGTGTCCACAGCGTGAGCAGCGAGAGGGGCTGGTTCGGCCAGCGCCAGGTGAACGCGCCCACCTGGTCGTTGCCCTCCTGGGTGGGCGACGTCACGGGCGAAGCCGGGGTGAACGTGAGGGGCAAGTAGCCAAGCTCGGCCAGCAATTGCTGCAGCCGCAAGGTGGAGCCCGGCGCAACGGTGAACTGCGAGGTGAGCGACTGGGCCAGGCGTTGGCCCTCGGAGCCGACCACGCCGGCGGAGCCGCCAGGGACCGTGACGGTCTCGGTGGCGCCCGGCACGAGCGGGCCCGACGCTTGGTACTGGAGAACGGACGGGGAGAGGGCCACCCACGCGCCTGCGACCGGCGGGTTCAAGGTGGGCATGGGGCTGCCCGGAGCCAGGTCGGTGGAGAAGCGCACCGAGATGGTGGAGCCGGCGGCCACGTCGGACCCGGTGGGCGAGACGGACACCACCCGCAGGGCGGCGGGCGGGGCGGTCGGCGTGGCTGCCGCCTGATTGAAGTGCAGATGGTCGGTCGCGACCAGACCTGCGCCGGCGACAACGAGCACGGCGAGGCCTACGGTGAGAATGACCCACCAGCGTGGGCCCCTGCGGCGGACGTGTTCCCCGGCCATGACAACGGCAATTCTACCGGGGACAAAATGGGCCTAGAGTCCCAATTCGGCCTCAATTGCCCCCGCGATGGCCGAAAGTCGCCTGTCATCGGTCACTTTGGCCCCGTCGGACTCCCGGACATAGAACGCATCAACGACTATTTCGCCGATGGTGGACACCCGGGCCGACACGACGTCGAGGTCCGCCTCGAACAAGGTTCGGGTGATGCGGTGGAGGAGCCCGATCTCGTCGGGGGCGCGCACCTCGAGCACGGTGGCGGTCTCGGACGCCTCGTTGTCCACGCTGACGCTGGTTTCGGGCAGGTGGGCCGAACCGCGGCGGTGAGGGTAGATCCGTTCGCGTTCGGAGAGGCGCTCGCCGATGGCCGCGGGGTCGGAAAGCACGGCAGCCAGGTCCTCGCGCAGCTTGGCCGTGTCCGGCCAAGTTCCCCGGGCCACCTCGCCGGTAAACACCTCGACAGCCACGCCGTCCTCGCTGCTGACATTGGCCGCCCGCACGTCCATGCCGTTGAGGGCGAGCGCCCCGGCGACCGAAGAGAGCAGGCCCCGCCGGTCCGGTGCCGCCACGATGACCCGGGGAGGCTGGAGCGAGACGGACGGTTGGCCGGTCTGGCGTACTTCCTCCATGAGGTCGCGGTTGGCGGCCACAATGTGGTCCGGGCCGGCGGGCTCGATCTCACCCTGGAGCATCCGATCGGTGCGTTCGACGAGCTCCGCCACGAGGCCAGCCTTCCAGGCGCCCCAGGCGGAAGGACCGGTGGCCCGGCTGTCCGCCTCGGTGAGGGCGGCCAGGAGATGCAGGGTCAGGCTGTTGCCGGCCGCCCGAGCCACCCGGGCGATGGTGGCGGGGTCGTCGAGGTCCCGGCGCGTGGCAGTGTCGGGCAGCAGGAGGTGGTGGCGCACGAGCTCGACCAACACGTCGACGTCGTCCGGGGGGAACCCCATGCGCGTGGCAATTCGCTCGACGACTTCCATGCCGACCGCCGTGTGTTCCCCGGGATAGCCCTTGCCGATGTCGTGCACGAGCGCGCCGACGAGGAGGAGGTCCGGCCGTTCGACGCGGTCGGTCAGTTCGGCGGAGAGCGCGGCGGCCTCCAGAAGGTGTCGGTCGACCGTGAAGGTGTGATAGGCGTTGCGCTGCGGTTTGTTGCGTACCGCTGACCACTCCGGAATGAGGCGCACGAGCAAGCCGTGTTGGTCGAGGGACTCGATCTTGTCCACGGCGGGCTCCCCCAGGCCGAGCAGGGCGACGAGCGACGTGCGGGTCTCGTCCGTCCAGGGGTCGCCCGGCGGAGGCATCCGGTCGGCGAGACGGAAGAGCGAGCCCTTGGCGATCGGACGGTCCAGCTCGGCGGCGGTGGCGGCCAGGCGCAGGGGCAGCGAAGGGTCGATGGAGACCGGCGCGAGTGGAGTGAGCGCGATCTCACCGTCGACCTGGATCATGTCGGGGCCGAGGTCGGCGGTTTCGGTGGACGTACGCGCGTCCGTCGGGTTACGCCGGAAGCGCCGCCGTGGGGGAGGGGACGGATCCCAAAGCCGGCGCCGACGCCAAACGTCGTCGCTGACCCAGGCGATCTGCCGGCCTGCCGTGGACACAGCGAGCATGAGCGCGTCCGCGTCGGCAAAACCCAGTGCGTCCGCCACCTGATCTTGATCCTGCAGGAGGAGCTTGTCGTGCTCACGGCGGGCCAGTCGGTGGAGCTCCACCCTGATGTCGGTGAGCAGTGCCGCCGCCCTCGCGACGGACGCGAGGTCGGCGTAATCGGCCAAGAGCGATGCGTAGGCAGAGATGGCGCGCAGAACGTTTACGTCGCGCAGGCCACCATGACTTTCCTTGAGGTTGGGCTCGAGCAAGAAGGCTACGTCTCCGGCGGTAGAGCGACGCTCGACCATCTGCACCTGGAGCAGGGGTAAGTATTTCGTGCCCAGCCGCTGGCGCCAGGCCGCTCGAGCTTTCTGGAGCAGCGGCTCGCCCACCTTGGGCTCGCCCCACACGAGACGGCCATCGAGGAGGCCGAGCGCCACCCGCACATCCTCGGCGGCGGCGCCGAGGACCTCCGAGGGCCGGCGGACGGAGTGGTCGAGTTGCACGCCCTCGTCCCAGACGGGGTACCAGATGCCGTCAGCGACGACACGGACGTCGCGGCGGCCGTCGTGGACGAGCACAACATCGAGATCGCTGTACGGGCACAAGGAGCTCCGCCCGTATCCGCCCACCGCCACCAGGGCCAAGTGCCGCTTGTTATCCCCGGCTGCCCGATCCGCCAGGTCGGAAAGCCACGCGTCTGCTTCCGCGCTGTACGCCCGACAGAAGTCCTCTCCCTTCAGTCCGGGCTGTGCCAGGAGGCGGCTTCGCCGGTCCCGAAGCGATCCTGACGCTTCAGCGGCCATGGCGGGAACGTAGCATTGGGATTGTGAGCAAAGACGTAGAACCCAGACAGAGCAAGACCCCGATGACCTTCACCCATGCCGTCGCCATGACGGCAGTGGCGGTGGTCGGCATCCTCGTGGCCTTCTGGATCTTCAGCTGGATCGCCGGCATCTTCTTCTTCTTCGTGAAGATCGCGGTGGTCATCGCCCTGATCGCAGGGGTGTTCTGGCTCGTCTCCCGCTTCAGGCATTAGCTGCTGGGAGACGGAGTCGAGCTGATCCGAGGCGGGGGGACCCCGGCCGTTAGGCTGGCCGCCCGTTCATGTCAGTGCGCGGCGGCGTGGCCGAGTGGTTTAGGCAGGGGCCTGCAAAGCCCCGTACGGCGGTTCGATTCCGCCCGCCGCCTCCAGGGGTTGCCCTGTTCAGGGGTACTAAGTGAGTTGACCGGGGCTTACCGGGAGTGACGCGGATTTGCTGGGATTTCGCGTCGTTGTACGGGCCAGTCGATCTTCAGACTTGCGGCTACAGGTTGGCGAACTTCAGCGGCGAGCCAGCCGTCGGCCGCTTTCCGTGCTGATCGGCGTGTAGTTCATCTCGAAGTGGTGATAGAGCTTTGATTCGTCGGCTTGCGAGAGTTCCTCGCCATGCATCTCGATGTGGGGCGCGGACTTGACCTGCTCCTTCGTTACCGCAACCTGCAGGTCATCGGGACGGACCTGGATGTTGCCCAAAGGAACGAAGGCTAGGTGTCGGTCGATAAAGCCCTCTTTCACAGTGGCGAACATTGGCTCGTCGGTCTCGACGTCAACGTAGACATCTTGCAGCTTTCGGATCTTCTCGCCGTTACGACCGATGAGCATTTTGCCGTGCCACTCGGCCACATTCCATTGGGCTTCCCGAGCGTCGGTCATAACAGCCTCCTCATCGTCTCTGAACACAGCCTACCCAGCGCACTGCTGCGCGCAGCCGAAAAAGCCCAGCGGAATCGGCTTGAAGTGCCCATCAGCCACCCTCTGTGACGCACCCCTCCCGGTGAACTGAACTCACCAGAGCCCAGTCGTAGGGCCGTAGCCTGGACCAGTTCGATTGGGCCCGACGTAAGACCCACATAATGACCATCTGGCTATGGAGGCATGGTTCACGATGACGACAGAAGGCTTGTGGCAGATCGTGGCCGATGCGCGCAACGGGATCCTGGCCACCATCGGCACGGACGGCACCCCACAGCTATCGAACATCTACTACCTGTGTGACCCTTCCACCGAACGCGTCCGGTTCTCGACCACGACCGTCCGGATCAAAGGCCGCAACCTGCTGCGGGACCCCCGGGCGGCGATCCACGTCCCGGGCCCGGACTTCTTCAACTTCGCCGTCGTGGCAGGACCCGCCTCGTTGGCGGTCGCCCGGGAGCCCGACGACGCCGCCGTCGAGAAGCTGTTCGAGATCCACACCGGGCTGGGAGCGGCATCGGAACGGGACGGCTTCGGCCTCCAGATGCTGGCCGACCACCGGATGGCAGTCGAGCTCTACGTCGAACGCATCTACGGGCAGATCCTCGACGGATGACGGTGTGCAGGGTCAAACCACGAGCAGAGAAGGGGACGCCGTGAGCGACGAAGCCGATTTGGAGCAGCTACGACGTGACGTGCAGTACCTCATGGACCGCACGGCCATCCTCGACTGCATCTCGTCGCACAGCCGCGGGCACGACCGCCACGATGCGGAGCTCCTCACCAACGTGTACCACCCCGACGGGTTCGACGAGCACGGGAAGGCCATCAACCCGGGGCCTGCGTATGCGGCTTGGATCAACCAGGTCCACGCCGCCGGGTCCCAGGTCCACACCCACAACATCACGACGCATACCTGCGAGATCGACGGCGACACGGCGCACTGCGAGAGCTACGTGCTGGTGTGCCTCCTCAACCACGACGGGGTGACGGCGCGTGTCATCAGCGGCCGTTACATTGACCGACTGGAGAAGCGCGATGGCGCATGGAAGATCGCCATGCGACGTTCGACGGTGGAGCTCATGTTCACCGCCGATGCGTCGGGATCTCAGTCCGAGCTCTTCAAGGGCCAGGGTTACCCCCGAGGAACCCGGGACCGGCGAGACCTCTCCTACCTGAGGCCACTCACGCTGGAAGCCGAAGCTCCCGAATAGCGAGGGAGGAGGTATCACCGTGGTGCCGTTCGGAGCGCCCACTCCTGATGCGATTGGGTGATGCCCGCCACCTCCGGAACGAATACCCGCAAGGTCTCAGGGATCAGCTGAGTGGCCGCCTTCAGACGGCCACTCGAGATGAAGTCCATTCTCATCAATTGAGGTTGCGAAACCGACTGATTCGACGCCCTCTTGACCCGAGCGGGTGGGGATGGGAGCTACGCCGCGCCGCCCTGGTGGTCTGCGCCGGGACCGGTCCACGTTGGTCGCTCGTCGAGGCACGCCTGCATGACCGAGTCGAATTCCAACACGCTCACGGGGTTCGCCCAGCCGACGGTCCAGACGGGATCGAACTGACCGATCGGCACTGCGTGAAGCCTGCTGTACGGCTACCCCCGTCCCGCCCGCCAGAACTCGACGAAGTATTCGCGCGGCCGATTGAACGCCAGGCTGATGAGGCCCACAGCGAGGGCCGCCGAACGCCAACAGGATCACCTCCCACACGGTGGTCGACCGTGGCGACTGGGCGATGACATCTTTGGATGACATCTTTGGAGGCCTTCAGGCCAGGCGCGTCATTTTCGCGTCATCTGGGGCTCATACGCCTGCAAAGCCCCGTACGGCGGTTCGATTCCGCCCGCTGCCTCCAAGGGTTCCTGCAAGTCAGGGAAGCGACTATTGCCACTCGACGCTGGCGACGTTGAGGGCGACGGAGAGCCCTTTCAGATGGAGTTCACGGCGGTTCCGAACGTGGCAGTGGTTGGTGACTGAATCGATGACGGCCGCGGTCACAAGGATTTCTCCAGCGCCGGCGGCGGCACCGACACGGGCGGCTTCGTGGACTCCCTTGCCCAAGTAGTCATCGCCAAGGTCCACAGCTTCGGTGGCGTGGACACCAATGCGCACCTGCGGAGCGAAGCCATGCTCACGGCGGTGATCGGCCAGGGTGCGCTGGATCGCAGTGGCGCACTCGACGGCGTCAAGGGAATCGGCGAAGGATACGAAGAACCCATCTCCTTCGTGGTTTATCTCGCGACCGTTGGCTGCATGAAAACACTGACGCAGGGTACGGTCGTGCCAGTCGAGCAGGTTTCCATACGCATCATCACCCAGGACCTCGACGAGCCTGGTTGAGTCGACAATGTCGGTGAACATCAGGGTGCGGGTAGTCCGGCTCCGCCGGGCCGCTTGGAGCATCGAGCGCACCCGCTCTGCCTCTCGGACCGCGCCGAGACGTTCAAACGCGCTCAGCGCCGCTTCGAGCTCCGCCGTGGCGTTGGACTCATGGCCACCCACTCGTAGAGCTCCGGCGATGATAAGCCGAGCACGAGCTGCCTCGAATGGCGCGTCGACCTCGCACCACAGGCGGCATGCCTCCCGCAGCGAGGTGATCGCTGAATCTGCGTCACCCGTGGCCAATTGGACCTGACCGCGCGCTTCGGCGACAGCGGCGAGGGCGGCAGTGGTGTGGAACAACTTCCCCCATGACTCCAGCTCGGCCAAAGCATCACGGGCTCGGTCGACCTGACCGGCTACCAAGGCGATCGTCACCGCTGCGGGTAGAACCGAGCCGCGGTCCTCTTGGTGGACGCCGACCATCTGGGCCAACGCGTCGGTAATGCTGGCGAGAGCGGCGTCAGGCTTGCCTTCGTCCAACAGCAACAGCGCTAGTCCCGGCTGGGGCAGTCCGCCCATCTCCTGGGCACGTCGAAAGGCGTCTCGAGCCCCCGACTGATCACCCCTTCGCCGGCGGATCTCACCGAGCTCGGTCAGGGCCCATCCCGTCGCGATCAGGTTGGCCGGCATCAACTCTTCGATGGCATCGAGGGCGTCTCGCTCGGCGTTGTCAAGCTCCCCGCGAAGACGGCGGACCTCAGCGCGATGGAACCGGCAGAGACCGGGAAAACCACTCAACGATTCTCGTTCGCACCATCGCAACGACGCGTCGGTCCACTCGCCGGCACGTCGCCAGTCGGCCATGTTGCGGTAGGCCCAGATCGCGCCGCAATAGACCATGCCGGTGGTGTACGGGTTGCTGGCGGCACCGCTCATGGCAGCAGCCTCATCGACCAAGGCACGACCCGCGTCGACGTCGCCTCGAGCGATCAACACATGCCCCTCGTCGTGCAAACCGAAGGCTTCCAGATCGATGTCACTCAGCCGTCGGCCGATCGCGCTCGTCTCGCGGGCATGGTCCAGGGCGGACACTGAATCTTCGTCGGTCCAGGCGGCTCGGCCGAGGGCCCACTGCAGGTAGCCGTGGGCGGAGCATTCGGGCTCGCCCTCGAGCAGGCGAGAGGCACGACCTAGCCAGCCTGCGGCCTCAGAGAGGCTGTTGCGGACGAAGTGCTCACGGCACAGCGACAATGCGACTCCCGCCGCGAGGCCTGGTTTGCCGACGCGTTCGTAGCGAGCCTCAGCCTGCTCCAGGGCGTCGATCATGGCGCTGTATTCACGGGCCCACCGTGCCGCCTCTGCCAGTAGCTCGGCATCCTCCGGCGCGAGCGGCGAGCGCCTCTCGGCCGCCGTCAACAGGTCAAACGCTCCACGCCAATCCCGGTGCTCGTAAGCCGATCGAGCGTCGCTGAGCTCGTCGATCAGATCGCCCATGAGGTCCCTCCAACGACGCCATAGAGAGTACAGCCCGCTCCACCTGTCCTGGATCCTTTTCCCGCCTGATGCGTCAGTCTCGATGGTCTGGGCTTCGCCGCCCGATATGCCTCGACGAGTTGACCGAGGACCATAAGACCGTCCCCTCCTGGAAGGTCGCTTGCGTCCTCGTCGGATCCGTATGGCTCCCGTCCCTCCCAACCGGACACCAGCCTGGCCTACCCCGTGGTCGGGTTCATCACCGTTCGAGTCAGTTTGCCGCGTTTGATTCCATTACAGGACTCCCGCAATGGCGGCACCGCAACGCAGCGGACGGAAGATCATCCGACAGGCATTGCGGACAGGTCTTCGTGTCAGCAGGCGGCCCGAACACCGTGGTTCCCTTGCGCCTCATGTAAGCCCGATATGGCACGACGAGCACGAAGTAGATGACGACCATGAAGATGAGGAAGTAGACGATGGCCGAAATGAAGCTGCCGAGGAGAATCCGCTGTCCGTTGACGGTCCAGCCCAAGCCCGCGGCACCGCCCTTACCGCCTTCGGCGGCGTTGACCAAAGGAGTGATTATCGAGTCTGTGAAGGACTTGATAAGCGTGCTAAAGGCCAGCGCGATCACAAGACCAACCGCAATGACGATCAAGTCCCCTTGCATTAGGAAGTTTCTGAAACCCTTCATAGAGATACCTCCTGACGATGAGACGAGCCCATTTGTGACGCTACTTGTCGACTTGCCGTATGTCACTCACCCGCTGGACTGGAACTCACCCTCAGGGCCGAGCGTTCTAAACTCGAATGTGGGCCGGTTTCTGGGGAGGACCTGCATGTGGCGGCACGATGAAGTCCACTAGGAGCCGAGCTGCGCTGAGAACCGTTCGAGTCCGATCGACCCGCGGCCCCTTGTTTCGTCCCTTGGTGTTGGTCGGCTTTGTTCGACGGCGATTGCATCACACTCCGAATGGTCTAAGGGCTTTATTACTGCGCAGAACGTTTGAATATTCACAACACGACGGCGCGTTATCCGTCCTCAACCCCGACCACATACTCCGGCGATCCATAATCTGGGCTCTCATAAGCAAGACCCCTCACGAAGCCGTCTCCGGCTGTTCTCCTTCGCTTTCACCCTGCATTGCCTATGGCTGTTCCTCGGGCTCATCGTCCTAGATGCAGTGCTCACAGAGGGAGTTCCCCCAGGCGTCGTGACAGCGCGGCACCGTCACGTAGGAGCGTCTCTCGCAACGTGATGTCAGGGTCGGTTCCCCCCGGCCCGCGGCTTCACATCGCCGACATTGGGGACGATGTGGCCCCTTTTGAGCGGCCGAACCCCCGGTAGCCCTCACGTGGCCCCGGCTGACGGCGTCGTTTTCTGCGGCCATACTGGAGGCATGGAGACGCATCATCAGTCCGGCTCAATCGTGATCAGCCGCTCCCCTGAGGAGCTCTACGACATGATTGCTGACGTGACTCGCATGGGCGAGTGGAGCCCGATCTGTTCCGCCTGTTGGTGGGACGAGGGCGACGGACCGCGGATCGGCGCCATGTTCACCGGAAGGAACGTGCTGCCGGAACGAACGTGGGAGACACGCTCGGAAGTCGTTGTCGCTGACCGGGGCAGCGAATTCGCCTGGGTCGTGGCGGAGCCACCTACCCGCGCCCGATGGAGCTACTCGTTCGATGCGGTCGAAGGCGGGACCGCGGTGACGGAGACTTGGGAGCTGCCTCCCGAAGGCTCGGCCTTCTTCGAGAAGATGTTCGGCGACGCAGCACCAAATGAGATCGCCAAGCGCAGCGACGCGGCGAAGAATGGCATCGGGGCGACCCTCGCTGCCATCAAGAGGGCGGCCGAGATCAGCGCGGGCTAATTGTCCGCTTCAAGGATGTCACGAGCACCGGCCAGTCCAGGGGCTGGCGTCTTCCAGTCGTTCTACGGCACTTCATAACCATCCCAACCTCCATGTGTAACCAAAAGGCGGCCGTTGAGAGGGAACGACATTCTTCACGCTCATCTGCTGATGCCGGTGATTGAAGACGACGTCGTGCGCAACGACTACCACGCAGGCGAAGCACACACACAACGAGAGCCAGGCGACGACTGTGAAGCAGCCAGGTGCATGCGCATCTCATCTTTGGCACTGCGATGGCGCGACCGGCGAAATTGGCGCTGTCGCCGGCGATTTTGGCCTCTACGGGTGGTCAACTGCGCCCGCGGACGAAAAGGTTGTGTATCAGAACCAAAGTCCTCGGCTCACGGTCTATTGGTCCCACATTGACAGTGCGGAAGCCAGGGAGGTGTCGCATGGGGCGTGCTTACGGGTGTTTCTGGTCCAAAGATGGCCTCCTCGGACACCCCTTCTGCTTCCTAATGTTCGTCGTGGTTGCCTTCAGCTCGTTTGCCGTTTCTGCTTCCTCGCCCGCTTCCGCGGCGACGGCGAAGGGTTATTGGCTGGTTGCCGCCGATGGCGGGGTGTTCTCCTTTGGCGGTGCACAATTCTTCGGTTCAACCGGAGGTATCAAGCTCAACAAGCCCATCGTCGCAATGGCGCCTACCCCTGATGGCGAAGGCTATTGGCTGGTTGCCTCCGACGGGGGAATATTCGCCTACGGTGACGCTCGGTTCTACGGTTCAACCGGAGCCATGCCGCTGAACAAGCCGATCGTCGGAATGGCGCCGACTCCGAGCGGTCACGGCTACTGGCTGGTTGCCTCCGACGGGGGAATATTCGCCTATGGCGATGCTCAGTTCTACGGCTCCCTCGGCGGAACCCGCTTGAACGCCCCAATCGTTGGAATAGCGGCCACGACTGACGGAATGGGGTATTGGTTGGCAGCGCGGGACGGCGGCATCTTCAACTATGGTGACGCTTCCTTCCAGGGTTCATTCGCTGGAGCCGGTGACCTACAACCGCCTTCGCAGGGTGTTTTGGGAATCATGGCCGCGGGGAGCGGATACATCGTTGGGTATGGCCCCAGGCTGGGATTCAACAGTTCTTCCGGCGCACATGAAGGCGAGTTCAGCGGCATCCGCAGAGTAAACCCAACAGACGTAGTCGGAGCGGCCTTCGACCAGAGCTCCCTGACGCTTTGGCAGGTGGGCGCCGATGGAGGCGTCTTCGGCCTTACGCCGAACGCGACGTTTTACGGCTCAATGGGTGGCATGAGACTGAACAGTCCAATCGTAGGCATGGCCGCCATGCCATAAAGGTCCATCTCGCGCTGACAGCGGAGATCCAAAATCGATTCGAGGGGGAACCGCAAGCTCAAAGCGCCTGATCGGTGGTGAAGGCGTGCCGCTCTCCGGCAGCATTCCTCGTTGACCTAGTCTTGAAACCGACATAAGACATGCACCTAGCAAAGATCGCGGAGGCCAGGATGGATGGCGAGCACCGGATACTACATATCTCGTCCCACGTCACGAGCTTTGTCGGGCGCGTCGGCGTCATCGGGCTGTGTTCATGCGGATGGTTTGGGGGGGCAGAAGGCGAGGACACGAGGTGGGCCGTTCTCAAGCTCCGCGAGGAATGGGAAGCCCATGCTCCGGACGAGCGGCTCGCATGGGTGAATCCGCCAACCTTTCGCACTCCGGTAAGGCGGTCCGAGTAAGCATCGTCATCCGATCGGAGCGGCGTGGGCGGCGTCCCAGACGCTCGGACAGGTAAGGCGACGTACCGCAGAAGCGAATCCGCCCATTACGGGACCTTTGTTCTCGCTGAGGTGAGGTGAAGGAAAGCTCGGGCCGGTTCATGAACCTCGCTACCGAATCGTTGAGGGGATGTCGGGCCGTTCGTGGATCCGTGTTATGAGCTTGGAGGCATGATCGCCGCGAGTTGTTTCCGCGGCCGTATCCTGGTTACTGCAACCTAGGTGTCACTGCTGTATCCTGCGGATTCACTCCGATCCGGGTCCGACGTGTCACCGGCATAGCGCACGTATTCGAACGACCCACGATGCGACAGGACGATCGGCGCGGCTGCGGCAAGCACCGTCCGGGGCGGCACGTCCGACGAAACCACGACATTGACTCCGATCATGACGTCGTCGCCTACGTGTACGGGTCCGAGGACGCGCCCTCCACAGGTCACGTTTACCCTGTCTCCCAGCTGCGGAGACCCCCGCCGCTCTCCTCGGCCGCTCGCCGCGATGAGGGTATCGTGCCCCAGATTGCAGTTCGACCCTAAGACACTGTCGCCCCCGACGAACACGCCACCGAAATGCGCGACATAAAGACCCGGGCCAATGTGAGTTGTCGGCGATAATCTCGACTGGGCGTTTTGCCAGTTCGCGCAGCAGTCGGCACCACCGTCCTTTGAGCCCCTCTTGCTGGTACGCCCAGTGCCCGAACCGGTACAACGCGGTGGCAAGGATCCCAGGTTGCGTTACCAAGATGATCGCGAACGCGCGCCGGCTGTACCTGCGGTCGCTGTAGTAGAGGTACCGCTCTGCGTCGGCGCGAAGCAACGAACGAATGTCGTCGAAACGCATCGTGCAACAGGGCATAGCCTGTTTCATCATCCTCGGGTCCACTCCCTTCGCGGCTCGGCGAGTCCATCCCCGACATCACAACCGCCGGCCGCCGTTGACCAGGAGGTTGGCTAACGTCGTTCCGCACGATACTTCCCGAAAGGCCCTCACCGCTTTGTTTCCCGGACGGTGTGCTCGAAAGCAGGAGCATGAGCACTTCAGGGGGGTGACTCCGTAGCCGGAGCGATCGAGCTGGACAAAGAGACGCTCTTTGGCGCGAGTTTCATGGACGACCTCGGTCGTGGCAGGTATCGCTCATCGCACAAAGTTCCGCCGGTCATTTCCGTTAGCCGAGATGCGGCCGCCCATCCCGAAGCATCGCGATGCTGGTACATGTCGATGTCATGCCCGCTCGGCGCGTGTGGATCGCCACCTCTGCGGCGCGCCCGAAACGCCATCGGCCCGATGGTTCGTCGTAGTCAAGCGAACGCCACGGCACGGTCTGGGCCGGCCGACCGCGGTGCGGTCCGGCTCGAGACGGCGTATCTCCTACTCGAGGTGTCAGGTCATCGCGGTGGCGGACCTCGCGTGAGTGGTAATCAGCTTCACCAGTCGGTCCCAGAACTGCGGTGGGTAGTCATGTCCCATTCCTTCGATTATCTCCAGCTGAGCTCCCGAGACCGCTTCAGCGGTCGCTCGCCCGGAGTCGAGAGGAACGAGACGATCAGCGTCACCGTGGATCACCAGGGTGAGAACCTTTAGGGACTTGAGCGCTGCCTCCCTCGAGGGCGATGACGCGACGGCCATGGCTTGGCGGGCCCGACCCTCGGGATCCCAGCAGCGGTCGAACGCAGCGTGGGCATCGGCGGTGATCCGGTCGACGTCGTAGCACGCCGGGCTACCCCAGAGCTTGAGACCGGCAAGGTGTCGCTGCGCGGCTTCGTCACGGGTGGTCCCTGCGGGGGCCATGAAGGCCGCAATCACGTCAGGATCGCGCTCCCCGATGATCGGTCCCGGCGCCGACATGACCGAAGTCATTGAGAGGACACGTTCGGGATGCGCGGTCGCCATCGACTGGACGATCATCCCCCCCATGGACCAACCGGCGACGTGCCCCACCCCGACGCCAATGGCATCGAAGACAGCGAACGCGTCTTGAGCCATGTCATTGACGGTGTACTTGGGTCCACCCTTCAGGTGGCTGGACAACCCCACATCTCGATTGTCGAATCGGACGACGCGGAAGCCCTGGTCGACGAATTTCATTGCAGAACTCGACCTTGAAATTGATGCACTGGCTACCCAGTCCGTTGACCAGAAGCAGGACCGGATCCTTCTCCGCCCCGAAAGCTTCGTAGTAGATCGTTACCGCTCCGTTCGCTGTCGTAGGCATGGCCCGAGTATTAGCACCAATTCGCACCGACCTAGTGGCCGGGCCGCTCACCGACGGCTCCTTCGACCAACGCCAGGTCCGCGAACGCTCCGCGGGCGGAATCCACGGTGTCGCAGATCGAGGAGAGGCAGACTCATCAACATGCGCATCGGGAGCGCTGACATCATGCTCAGAGCTGATTTCCTCCTCGAACACACCAGGTAGGACTGGGCGTACGGGATCGCCACCCCGGTGACTCCCCGTTTTGGCGCTTTCTTTGATTGAATGACTTGATCGAGAATGTCCGGGGGTGGATATGAGGGTGGGGAAGAGACTCTTCGATCGCTTTCCGGCTGCACTGACCATCGCCACCTTCATGCTTGCCGGGACCTGCGTCGCGCTCTCGTCAATGACGGCGGAGGCGGCGACAACGGCCAGTCGCGCGCTGGCACCGAGCATCGCGGCCAACGGTGAGTGGCCTGGGGTGGGCAAGATCTGCGGTCCGGGACCGGGCGGTGCTTCCTCGGTGCGTGGGGTGGGGCAGAAGACGATCAACATCGCCGAATTCAACGATGCCTCTAACACGGTCGAGCCGGGACTTGAGATCGAGTTCGTTCAGCAGGCCAAGGCGTTCGCGGCATGGTGTAACGCGTCAGGCGGCATCAACGGGCGCCGCATCGTGATTGACGATCGTGACGCCGCGCTGTTCAATGCAGCGCAGGAAGCGACGGCGGCCTGTCAGAGCGACTTCATGGCCGTCGGTGGCGGGATGGCGCTCGACCAGCCCTCCGTCCCCATTCGCACGCATTGCGGGCTCGGCCAGATCAGTGGTTATGTCATTTCTGACGCCTCCGAGCTTGCCTCACTGCAGGTCGACCCCAGTGGCGCGAACACCGACTCCGTTGCCTCGGGATGGTTCGCTGCGCTGGCCAAGAAGTACCCGCAAGCGGTTAAGAAGGCCGGCATGGGAGGGGCGAACACTCCCTCGGTCCTCGAGCCCGAGCGCAAACTGGAAGACGGTGCCCAGAGCCAGGGTTGGAACGTGATCGACTTCCAAGAACCTCCGGTCTCTGTGACCGACTGGGCGCCCTACGTCGAAGAAGCACAGACTAAAGGGGTCCAGGCCCTGTGGCCGGCCTCGGACGCCAACATGACTCCGTACTTCCAGGCGATGACCACCGCCGGTTATAAACCTGCTTTCATCGCCCTCGGGACTCAGTTCTACAACCCCACGACCACCAAGGCCGTCGCCGCCAACCCCGGAATCCCGCCGGTCTATGTCGAGACGGGCTGGTGGCCTCTGGAGATGGCTTCGCAGAACGCATCCACGGGCCAACTTGTCAGCGTCATGCACGCTTACGCAAAGGGCGAGCCCGTGGATTTCTTCGATGAGGAGAGTGCCGAGTCATGGCTCCTGTGGGCCAAGTCCGCCTCGGCCTGTGGGGCCAACCTGACGGTTTCGTGTGTCCTGGACAAGGCCGCCGCCACGAAAAACTGGGACGCAGGAGGCATTGAGGCCCCCGTGGCGCAGCTGACGATGTCCAACGAGAACCCACAGCCCTCGCCGTGTTTCGCCGTACTCCGGGCCGAGCCGAGCAAGTTCGTCTACGACAAGGCGGTCACCCAACCCACGCAGTCGATCTGGAACTGCAATCCGAAGAACGTCGTCCATCTCACCCCGCAGCAAGTGGCCTCCCTGTGATTGTCGCTGGAGCCGTCCGCCGGACCACGTCGGATCGCATTCCGTCAAGGGTTCGAGGGATGGTCAAGGGACGGAATTGGTCGGGCACGACCCGGATCAACCACCGGAGGGGTCTACGAGTCCTTCACCCAGGCCTCATTCTCATGGACCAAGGTGACTTCCAGAACGGCAACCGCCATCCCCGTGTCGGTGCCGGACTCGTGCTCCTCGCCCGCTGGCCACAACGCCGCGTCTCCCGCAGCCACAGGCACCCGCGCCCCATCGTCTCCTGCTACCCAGCCGGCGCCGTCAACGATGCAGTAAAGCTGCATCACCGGTGCGGGATGGCGTCCGAGGTGCCCACCGGCGGCCAAGCTGAGGAACGTCAGCGCACCGTCTCCGCTGAACCTGACCCCGCCGAGGCGGCACGCACCCATGCTTCCAAATTGGTCGATATGTCGACCGGGACCGGCGCCGGGATGGAGGATCCTCATGGTCGGAGCCTTGCACAGCAAGGTTCGGCGGGCGTGTCGATCCCTAGATTCGCTCCCAGGCCCGCGCAAAAGCGCTCAAGTGTCACCGGTCCGTGGTGGACAGCCGGCGGCGTTTCCTCGAACGCAAGCTGGAGGATACCGGTCACTCGAACAGCACCGGGGTGACGGCTTCCACGAGTACGACATGAAGCGGGTGATCGTCACAGGGGTCCCCGGCCGGTCCCCTACCGGAAGCGAGCGCCGGACACCAACGGGAAGAACTTTTGCGAAGCGCGACCCGATTCTGGCCGACCCACAACGGCTGGCATGAGCGTCGGGGCAGGAGCATTTTTGTGAGGGGTTTGTGCGTGGGTGGTCCAAACGGCTCTTGGGAGCATCAGCCGCGATCGCCAGACTCGTTCTGGGTGGGGCGGGAGCGGGGGAGCAGGTCTCCGGCCCCACCCGATCATCGACATGAGCACAGAACCGACCCCACACCTCTGGCTTCTAAGGGCGACGGGCGTACTGCATCGCGTCACGGAATCCGAGCACCGTTTCTCGGCCTCGATCACGGTCAACAAGAGCACCATGTTGGCCGCGGCAGACGAGCTACAGGCAGCTACCCGGGACGCAATGGTCTGGGTGACCGCGAACCCGTGTCCTGATCCGAACCTGAGTGATCACATGGCCCGAATGCTCAGCGCCTGTGCCGAAGTCGCCCTCAGTGCGCAGCGTGCCGCCACTGATCCCGTTGGCGAGATTCACAAGACGATGGGGCGTGTCGGAGATCTCCTCGCCCTGATCGACTTCCACTTGCGCACGCTGGACCGCTGGTAGCGGCGTCCAGGCCCGTACGGGTTGTGAGGGCGTCGGCGATCGCCACACGGACCGCAGAGCGTTCGGAGGGTGCCCAGGCACTCGACACGCACACGGAACCACGACAAGACTGGCGGAGTGGCACGACCCTCTGGCATCCCGCTGAACATTGCCGATGGCCGGCACTCGCTCGAATGGTACGAGACATGCTGGCAGGGAGAAGGGATCCAGAGCGGGGACAGAATCTTCGTCCCGTGCGAGGGTTGACCCTGTATCAGCCGGCTCGAGACCTTTCCACCGAGACTCGAGATCCGGGAGCGGAGCGGCACTTACGCGCTCGACGATCACGGATCCCTCCCCGAGTGGCGCTACATCTTCGTACCAGACGCCTTCTGATTGAGGACGAGAACCTCATCCGCTCCAAGGCGGGACTCGACTCGTTGGTGGTGCGGCGAGCGGCGCGACTGGCTCGACGTGTCCCGGTGTCAGCCCGTGCCGTCAGCCGACGGGTCCTAGGATCTCTCCCTTGGCCATCTGCCACGGGGCGCGCCGACGCAGACCTGTCAGAGGAGGCAAGGACGTGCAATGAATGGAGCCGGAGGTCAATCAAAACGCCGCGACGCCGTCATCCCTGCGACGTGGACCGATTTCTACAATGAAACCCACATCCCAGGCGCGGTCCGCGTCGGCGACACATTGCGGCTCACTGGCCACACGGGGGACATGATGGACGGCACCTTCTCAGCTGACCCCGAGGAGCAAACGAGGCAGACCTTTCACAACGTTGCGACGACGCTGGCCTCTGCTGGCGTGACCTGGTCTGACGTTGTCGAGATCACCTCGTACAGAGTGGGATTACGGTCGCAGGTTGATGTCTTGCTGAGGGTGGCGTCCGAGTTCCTCGAAGACCCTTATCCGGCCTGGACCGACGTCGGTGTGACGGAACTGTTCGAACCGGAGGCAGTGGTTGAGATCAGTTGTATCGCGATGATTCCGACCGTAGCCCTCTACTAGACGGCATGCGGCGGTGCGGCAGGCCTGGTCGCTCTCCTGGCGCTAGCCGGCAGCCGGACCACGTGGGCGCTCCAGTGGTCGCCTGGAGGGGCTGCCGCCTCCGAGGTCACCGCGAACGACCCCACCTCCGGTGAGATCAGCCGTGACGGCTCCGACAGGTACAGTCACCTTCTTGTTCAACCGGCATCGAGGATTCGACCAAGCCTATGGAATACCCTCCGATGCGATGGCCGAAGACCTGATCGCAACCACGATAGGTGTTCGCCCCGGTGCCAGTCTCCGATCGGAGGTGCCATGCGGCCGACCGAGTACGACGATTTCGAATATCTCACGTTCGACGTTCGCCCAGGTGGAGTCGTTGTCGTCACCCTGAACCGACCCGAGGTGCTCAATGCGGCGAACATCCGGATGCACCGGGAGCTGTCCGAGGTATGGGCGGTGGTGGACGACGATTCCGGGGTGCGAGCATCCGTGGTGACCGGCGCAGGCCAGGCGTTCTCGGCTGGAGGCGACCTGGAGATGATCGAGGAGATGACGGAGGATTACGAAGCGACGCTTGTGCAATGGCGAGATGCCGGCGCGATCGTCGAGCAGATGCTGCTCGCCCGAAAGCCGATCGTTTCTGCCATCAACGGCGTTGCAGTCGGTGCCGGCCTGGCCGTTGCCTTGCTGGCCGATGTCAGCGTGATGGCCGAGTCGGCGCGCCTGTCGGACGGTCACGCCCGTCTCGGTGTCGCGGCTGGGGACCACGCGGCCATCGTCTGGCCGCTGCTCTGCGGCATGGCAAAGGCCAAGTACTACCTCATGACGGGCGACTTCGTCTCCGGTCCAGAAGCCGAGCGCCTTGGGCTCGTGACACGCTGTGTGCCGGACGACGACGTGCTCGATGAAGCGATGTCCATCGCGGGTCGGCTGGCGGCGGGAAGTGCGACCGCCATCCAGTGGACTAAACGAGCCATGAACCAGTGGATCCGGCAGGCGCTTCCGACATTTGGCGAGTCCATGGCACTCGAGATGCTGGGTTTCCTCGGGCCTGATGCCCGTGAGGGCTTGGTCGCACTACGGCAGCGTCGCGAGCCGCGGTTTCCGTCCGCGCGTGGCGATGCGGACCGGGAGGAGTAGGCCAACTCGAGGAAACGCGTCGGCCGGTTCAGGAGTGGACTACGACGTCGAGCACGACCGGAGGAAGCGCCACCCCTGCGGTCGTGCTCAGGTCCACCCGTAGCACAAACGACCCAGGGGCGGTCCCTGTGACACTGAATACCTCGGTGGCGGGGAGTAGCGGCTCGCACGTGCTCTCCGAGTCCCCGCGCGATCTCGCCGTACCCAGGGTGACGATCCCCGAAGATGGCGCCACCCGCAGCTCGCTCGGCTCGCTGGTGACCTGCCAGCGGACCGAGGTCGGCGACCCGCCAGCCGACGCCGCGCCGATTCGGACGGTGGTGGGCTGCCCGGCGGTCAGTGATGTCGAGCCGCCCGGAAGGGAGAACCCGACGGCGGGGAGCTCGCCTTGGGTGAACGACGGTGGGCTGTCGGCGGGAGCGGAGGCCCACACCTGGTCGGGGCTCCTCGAGAGTTTGTAGGAGAGGATCGCGCCCGACCGCAGGACCGACGCCGGGAGCCAGGGCTGGTCCCAGGCGTTGCTCGCGACGTGGCCGCCAGAAGCCGACGCCGGGCAGCCGGGGGTCGGTGCGGGCGCTGGTCGTGACACCCCGGTGACGGTCAGAGCGTGGACGTAGGGCCGGGTGGGCGCCGCGGCCGGGGCTCGTTCGACGAGACGGCGACCATCCGGCAGGGCGACGATCACCGAGGGGAACAACGGACTGGCGAGCGCGAGGTTCGCCGTGCCCGGCGTAACCGGAAAGAGACCGAGGGCCGCCCAGACGTACCACGAAGAAATCGCTCCCAAGTCGTCGTTCCCGGGCTCGTCGATCGGAGCGTCGCCATATTCGGCGTTGACGATGGCGCGAACCGTCTCCTGCGTCCGTTCTGGCGCGCCGAAATAGTCGAACAACCAGGGCGCCCACTCGCCCGGCTCGTTGCCCGACCAGTCGTACGGCGCGAAGCGGCTCGCGTTGAGTGAGGTGAAGAAGACGAGGAGCTTGTCGGTCGCCGCGGCGTCGCCGCCCATGAGAGACGCGAGTGCGGCCAGGTCCTGGGGCACGTACCACGTGTACTGCACGGCGTTGCCCTCTTCAAAGCCCAGCTGTCCTCCTGGCTCGAATTGCGACGTCTGGAACGCCGGGCCGGGCTGAAAACTGCCATCGCTGCCGCGCGCTCCCATGAACCCAGTGGCGGGATTGAAGAGGTACTCCCAGTTGGAGGCGCGTTCCATCATCGTCGAGGCAAGGGCGCGGTCACCGACTGCGGAGGCGAGACGCGCGATGGCGAAATCGTCGATGGCGTATTCGAGGGTGACCGAGCCTCCGATGGAGTAGTCGATGGAGGTCAGGTCGAGCGAGGAGGCATTGACATAGTGCTGGGAGAGGTACTGACTCAGGTACTGGCGTTCGATCTCAAGGCCGTGACCGGTCTCGTTTTGCGTCGCTCCCTTGACCATGGCGCGGAGAGCCGCGGCGACGTCGAAGTTGCGTACTCCCATGGCGTAGGCGTCCGCGATGATCGGATCGGCCGAGTCGCCGTTGACCTGGGACGTGTCGCCCCCCACGATGGCCCATTTGGGTAACCAACCCGTCTGCTCCGAGTCGTCCACAAGCGACTGGACCATGTTGCCGACGGCACGAGGCTCGAGGAGCGACTCGAGCTGGATCTCGCTGCGGTAGATGTCCCAATCGGAGAAGTTGGCGTACTCGTCACGCCCGCGGGCGGAGTGCACTCTGCCGTCGCTGCCCGCGTACTGGCCGTTCACATCGGACACGATGTTCGGGAAGAGGAGGGAATGGTAGAGCGCAGTGTAGAAGGTGTGCACCTCGGACTGGGTGCCCCCACCAACGGCAATACGACCAAGCAGCGCGTTCCATCGCGCGCGGGCCTGGGCGGCCACCAAGGGGAGTGACCAGCCAGGGTCTTCGACGGCGAGGTTCTGCTCCGCGTCGCGGGTGCTGACAAAGGAGATGCCGACCTTCATGAGGACGTCGTGCTGTGACATGGTGTCGAAGGTCACGAATGCGCCGCAGGACGTGCCGGTGCAATTGGTGTGCCCGGATGTGCCAGAGCCGCTCCAGGTTCCGGCGGACGAGAACGGGCGGTCGAATCGTGCGAAGAAGTACAGGGTGTATTTGGTCCCGGTCTGGCAGAAGCCTCCGCTGGTGTCCTGTCCGACAACCTCGTCGTCGCCGACGGCGCGCACACTGGCGGTGGAGACCGGGTTGGCACTGTCGGCCACCTTGAACAGGACGTTGGACCGGGTCCCCGACGGAAAGGTGAAGCGGGCGATTCCAGTCCGCGGCGTGACGGCCAGGGTGGCCCCAATAGGCCCGGGACCGAGCGTGACCTCGTAGCGACCGGGCGTGGCCTGTTCGTGGGCGTGCGAGAACTCAGCGGCGGCGTCCACGGGATTGCTCCCGAGGGCGCCCTCCGTGGGCAAGATGGGTACGTCTTGGTAGGAGGGGCAGCCGGTACCGCTGAGATGGGTGAGGCTGAAGCCGTTGATCCTGGTGTCCGCGTATGCGTACCCGCCGCCCGCCTGAACGGCGTCGGGGACGGTGTCGGGGCTCCACTGAATCATGCCGAAGGGCGTGTCGGCGCCCGGGAATTCACCCACGGTGCCCGGGACGACCGGCCCGGTGCCGGTGCCGTCGAGAGGATGAACGAGCGCCGCCGGGTCGGCCACGGCAGTGGCGGCCGGTGGCTCTGCCCCCACAACAGAGCCGGACAGATGGGCACCAGCCGCCTCTCCCGTACCCACCAGCGCAAGCACCGCGGCGAGTAGCACCCATCGTCGCCGCGCGGGCGAACCGTCCTTCATCGGGCCGACGGTAGCCGTCGAGACGTTGTGGCGAGCGGTCTGAGAGCGGCCACGCAGGGACATGAACGGCGGACGGGAGCTCGAGCTCATCGTCGTTGGGCGGCATCCTCGGTCCTGTCACACCACGCTGGCATGCTCGGCACATGGATCGGTGGACCTCCGATGAGGTGCTGGGGTTCGATTTCGAGACCACGGGGGTCGACCGCTTCACCGATGTGCCGGTCTCGTACGCACTGGTGTACGTCGTGGGCGGTGTGGTGGTCCGGAGCTGGTCGGGACTCATCGACCCAGGCCGTGAGATCCCGGCAGAGGCGACCGAGGTGCACGGAATCTCGACGGAGCGGGCGCGCGACGAGGGTATGCCCTTGCGTGACGCCATCGCCCTGGTGACCGACGCCGTCGTCTCGGCCGGTGCCCGGGGCGTGCCACTGGTGGGGATGAAGCTGGACTACGACCTCACCATCATGGAGACCCAGGCGCGGCAGTTGTGCGGGCGGGGCCTGCTCGGGCGGGGTTGGCGCGGACCGGTGCTGGACGCCGTGGTGATCGACCGTCACTTCGACCGCGATCGCCAGGGGAGGAGGACACTCGCCGACCTGTGCTCGCACTACGGAATCGAGATCGGAAAGGCGCACGATGCGTCGGCAGACGCCATCGCAGCGCTCGAGGTGCTCTTTGCGCTGGCGGAGCGCTACAACGAACTGGGTGGGGGCGATCTCTCTCGGCTCCACCAGCACCAGATCTGCTGGCACCGGCAGTGGACACAGGAGCACGACGTCTGGCGGCTGTCCCAGGGAATGGTCCCGGTCGATCCCCGTGATTACTTTTGGCCGGTCGCGCCGCGGGTTCTCTGGGAGGCGGCCTGAGTCGGCTCAGGCCTTGAGGAGGTCCCACACCATGTCGACACCCTCGTCCCCGGCGAGCACGACTTTGGCGGGATGCTTCTTGTCGATGTGACCGACCAGGCCGTTGTAGACGGAATATCCGACCAACTCCTGCAGCCGACGGGAGAAGGTTTTGACGAGAGAGGGCGGCACGCCGAGCTGCTGGTTCTCCTGCTGCCGGATGTAGCCGGCGCAGTAGTTCATTGCGATGCCGACACGGCGCCGGTCGGTGCGGTTCGCGCCGCCGCCGTGCCAGAGGCTCCCGACCCACACCAGAACACTCCCCTTGGTCATCTCGGCCGGGACCGTGTCGTAGAGCTCGAGGGGGTTGGGCGGCTCGTCGCGCAGATGGCTTCCGGGGACGACGCGTGTGGCGCCGTTCTCTTCTGTGAAGTCGGTGACGGCCCACATGGTGTTGCAGATGATCGGTACGTGGGGACGTGGAAGTGGGATGAGTTGGTCGTCGGCATGGACCGGCTGTGCTTGTTCGTCGGGGCCGATGGCGATGGACGACAGCGAGGAGATCAGGAGCCCCGGATCGAGGACCCCTTCGACGATGGGGAGCACGTTGGGGTGCACCGGGATCTTCTGAAAGGTCTCCCCGTGTACGAGGAGGTTGTACACACGCGTCGTGTGCAGGCCTTCGAAGAGATTCTCGGCCGGGACGACGCAGAGGTCGTGCTCCAACGCGAGCAGCGCCTCGTCGATCTCATCTACGAGCTCCGGCTCGATCGCGTCCGGAAGAATGGTGTAGCCGTCCTCGGCGATTCGGCGCAGGTGGGCCTCGAGCTGGGGCAGGGTGTTAACCGTACTCGCGCTGTCGTCGCTCGGCATCACTGTCTAATTGTACGGGTGTGGGCCGGGGCGCGCCGCAAGGGGGGACGCCGATTGGGCCAGTGGTAGGGTCTGGCTGAACGGGCCGTTGGCGCAGTTGGTAGCGCACTTGCATGACGCGCAAGGGGTCAGAGGTTCGAGTCCTCTACGGCCCACCACACTGAGCAGCACTTATGCGGAGAATATGCGGCCCTCCCGATATCGCCGTCGTACAGGTGCGCGAGTTTGTGCGGCAACCCGTGCGCGAGGCAGTAGCTCGCGGGGTAACGGCCGACGGCGCCTCCGTACCGGCGAAAGAGGACGGTCTGTGTCGACAACTGGTTGAGCTGCAGGGGGGCAGGGGCAAGTGCTCTCCAGATGCCACGTCCGACCAGCCGGATCTCCGACGCCGTTGGTCCGTAACGTCGCTCGGGAACCGTGGCATCCTGGCGCCATGACCTGGACTGCGCCCTCGGTCGAGAGAGTGACCACGCCACCCATCGCTGATGAGCGGACAATGCTCGAGGCATGGCTCGACTTTCACCGCCAGACGCTATTGACGAAGTGCAGCGGGCTCACGGGTGAGCAGCTGCGCAGTCGGTCCGTCCCGCCCTCTACGTTGTCGTTGCTCGGTTTGGTGCGGCACATGGCCGAGGTAGAGCGTGGCTGGTTCCGCCGCCGGATCGGGGGCGAGGACGTGGGGTTCTTGTATTCGAGCGAGGAGGATCCTGAGGGCGAGTTCGACCATGTGGACGAGGCCGACCCTGAAACTGACCTCACCATCTTCGCCGAAGAGATCGACCGGGCCGGCGCTGTGGCCGCCAGTCACGGACTGGACGAGACGTTCTTGCACACGCACCGGGGAGTCGAGATGAGCGTGCGTTGGGTCTACGTCCACATGGTGGAGGAGTACGCGCGTCACAACGGTCACGCTGACCTCCTGCGTCAGCGCATCGATGGTGTCACAGGCTACTGAGGGTCGAAGGGCACCAATCCAGCGTCCGTACTTCGGCGTGTGCGTGCCCACGAGTCATTGGTAGGGGACACCACCGAGGTGATGATGGACCTCCGAAATCGAAACGTCTGGTTGCATTTCCTACTGAGGTTCATGCGAAAACGCCCCGGCCGGTGGGATTGCGCAGCCCGGGGCAATCGCAGCCTCCCTCCAACACCAGTCCGGGTCCAGGACGCGGTGCTAAAACTGGCAATCGCCTGCACCAGAAACCATCCCCTAGAGCTCTCATGTTGCTTCTGCGAGCTGCCGCTTCGGCGAAGTCGCGACTCGACCCCGCCAAAGCGGGGTCGAGTCGGTTAAATCGGGGTCTATCGGTTAAATCGGGGTCTATCGGTGCTGCGTGCGGTCTCCCGCTGGCGCCTGGAACTTCTCGTAGTAGTTACCGACCTCACCTCGATACTCCTTGTCGCCACGACGCACCTGATCGTAGTCAGGGGCTTCCTTGACGTCCTCTCGGTCAATGTCGACCGTGACTTCGCGCTTGTCCACATCGATGGACACAATGGTTCCGGCAGGAATCATGCGCTTCTTGCCGAAGATCCAAAACCCGGTGTCGACGACCATGAACGAACTGCCGACGTCATTGGTGGCTTCGTCAATCTTGCCGATCTTGTGACCATCACGTGTTACAACGTCAAAGCCTGTCATGTCCGGCCTTTGAGCAGACGAGTCAATTGGGAATACTTCAATGCGATAAGTCCAGATATCAACCATGTTTCCTCCTTACCTCGTCAACAGGGCTATACCCGTCCGCGAGCCATCCAATCGCATACGTTCCACGTGCTGATCGACGAGTGCGGCCGTTTCATCGATACCCTGGCTGCGGTGGTATCTCCGGGTGCTCGCTGAGTGAGGCGCCCCGCACGATCGCCGTCGAGTCGTCTGCCGGACGCCTTTCTCCAAACCGATGTTCGGGGGGCAAGTGACTTAGAACAGCTTCGGACGGAAGCGGCACACCTAGACGGTTTCCGGCTTTTCCCAGCCAAAACATGAGGGAGTCACTGCCCCAGTCATCCGATGGATTCACGGGTCGTGTCGGTGGGTAGTCGTGGATTATGGCCAAAGACCTCAGCACGAAGCAGCGGAAGAAGCTCAGCAAAAAGGAGTTCGCTCTTCCGGGTAAGCGCAAATATCCCATTCCGGACAAGGCTCATGCCCGAAACGCGCTGGCGAGAGTTGCGCAGCATGGCACTTCAGCCGAGCAAAAGAAGGTGAAGGCAGCGGTGAAAAGGCGATTTCCCAGCATAGGGAAGTCGAAGCGCAAGTAGAGCCTCACCGGCCGCACACGATTCCCCAAAGTTGAGTTGCACTGGTTATGTACACGCCCAGATGTCCCTGCTTGAGACTTAGCTCCGAGCGCTAGGGCGATTTCCTAGCGTTGAGGAGTCCCGGTGGGGTCGCTCTCGTAGTGCCTGCCTTCGACCTTGTCGAGTGACTTTCGTACGAAGGGTGTCCCGCCGCGGCTTCGCCCACGGAGTGGCTCTCGGCCGCAGAGGCCACGGTCCAGCCGTCATCGATCAGACGGCGCAGGCGAAGTCGACCCTCAGGGGTGAGCGGAGCGTTACGGTGCACGGTGAGCCTCCTTGGTCAGCGTGGGTGTGTAGACCGCTCCACACTGCCTTGGGGGCTCACTTCATTTGGGGATTCTCCGCGTCAACAAGGTCCATGGGCAGAACACCTAGAGCATGACCAGAACTGAACTCCCGTAACCCCATGGGCCCCTCGAGGTGATCTGGGCACGCCCACCATCGGCCACCCTGGCAGGCGGCTCCCGGACCGGGTCGTGCATTGGTTGGGGGTGGAGCAGGAGAGCGATGCGGATGTTCCGCGTGCCCCACGCCAAGTTTCCTAGGCCGGGATGGTCTGCAACAAGGGGTTGGGACTGCTGAACCCATGAACCCGAACCGGTGTGGACTGGGGCACCTGTGCTGTGCGGGGTCAGAGGTAGGGGAGAACGGCGCGGGCGTGGCTGGCTGCGAGCTCGATGCGGTCAATCCACAGCCGAGGATCTCCGTCGCGCCTGTCTCCGTCTTGGTCGAAGTCGCCGGTTGTGAGATAACTCAGGCCGTCGGCCGCGAAGTAGCCGAGCGTGAAGCCAAGGTTCTCGGCAAGGACCGGCCAGACCACGTCATTGGCCATCGTGGCTTCTTGGCATTGCTCGACGATGGCCCTTCCCGCAGTCGCCTTCAGGCGACGGATGGCGAACATGAGGTCCCAGTCCCGGCCGGTCATCAGCGTGTAGACACGGTTTACGAGCCTCTCGGTCTCCCACCAGCAGATCCGCTTCAGGAGCTGTTACCAGGCAGGATTTCAGCTCCTCTTGGTCCGCTTCGACCCAGCGCAAGCGGTGATCAACGTCAGATAGAAAACGGACTCCGCCCCTGTATCCAGGGCCAGCCGTAGAGACTCGCGCCGGGCCCTTCCGACCATGTCATCCCCCGGTGCGTGTCTCGAGGAGATCACATGGAGCCGGTCGGCCAAGGCCGCGAGAATGCGCTCGTCACTGCGATCGGTCGCTGCGACCGCCACTCCCGCGAACAGACCGGACAGGCGTTCGACGGTCCTTTCCACTCCCGGCAGAATCCGGCCTGCTCGGTCGTGAACGGTGACGGCCAGCCAAGGCTTGCTCATCGACACGAGTGACTCACCACCGCGAAGCAGAGAACCAGCAGATCACGCGCCTCAGCCACAGACCCATTCTGACTCTCCAACATCGCCCCGGCACGGGCCCTAGTGCTGTTCAGGAGCGTGGGATATGCGTCACCAGGCCGGCGTCCGGGGGCAGGGCGTCAGAGTCGTCTCGTCGTGAACAGGTTGTTCCCGTAGATCGGGTCCAGTTCCTTCCGCACTATGGTGAACCCGACCTTGGCCAGCACACGCTGAGAGGCGGTGTTCCACTCCCAGACCGTGGCCCACAGACGTTCGTATCCAGAGGATCTCGCCCAGTCCAGAACCGCCAACGACGCCTCGGTCCCGTATCCCTGACGCCAGACCCTACGCAGCAGCTCGAAAGCCAATTCCGGTTCCCCACGCGCTCCTCGTTCGCTGTCGATCAGCCCGCAGTAGCCGATAACCTCACGATCGGTCTTCCGCTCGACCGCCAGCAACCCGATCGACGATTGCTGGTTAGCACGGATCCAATCTTCAAGATCTGCAACGGTGGGGTGTCCGTCCGCGTCGATTCGGCGGTGCGGCGGCGCCCGTGGATCACGTTCGGACCACAGCTCATACAGGACTACAGCCTCGGATACCCGCCATGGTCTGAGCAGTAGGCGACTGGTTTCGAGCTTCATTTCAAAACCCTCTGGGACCAGCTCTGAGCTCGAATCACTCACCCCGTCATCGTGACATTGATCCGGTGATCGGGGACGGATCGATGGACTTTCCGCTCTGAGCAACCGGACGCGGCACGGGGGTATTTCGACGTCCTCACTCGGAAGGTCCAGAGGCATCCCACTTAGCGGCGACCTCGCCGTCAACGAGAACCGTGAAGGAAGGGCGTTGGGAACCTAACCACCATCGTTCCTTCACCTGAACGATCTCGATTAAATGATTGCCCACCTGGCAATTCCAGCGCTTCGTTGTAAGGCTGAAATGAGCCTTGGGGCTCCAAGGACTCTCTAGGCGAAGAGGTTTCGGGAGCTGACCAATGACGAGATAGAGGCCCTACCGGTGGACGCACATGCGCTCGAACCGCTTTGGACCCTTCTGATTTGCATGACGTGCAAGGGGTCAGAGGTTCGAGTTCTCTACGGCCCACCAGGTAAGAGACGGTTTTGGGCCAGCAAACCCCCACCGGGAGCTCTGACGATATTCCGGCGGCAAACCCTGACCACACCGAGCCGTAGACGATGGGAAAGTCCCTAGCGGCGGGGTCGTGCAACGGCGGCGTTTCGGAGTCGGCGTTTTGGGGTAGAGCCTGCGGCGGTGTACGCCGACCGGCCTGCCGGTGGTTCGCGCTGCTCTTCCCCACGTCCTTGATGGCGGCCGGAATCCCGCAGCGTTGGGTTGCTGGACACGGTTCGTGTCGGAGCCACCAACTTAGGGGAGGGGGAGGACAGGGGAGGTCATGAGAATGGGTGGTTCGAGGCTGGCGCTACTCGTATCGGGTGCGGTGATGGCCCTCGCGGTACCAGTGACGGCGCTCGGTGTGGTGTCCGGTCCCGCTGGGGCTGCGGTAACCAACGCGTGCAGTTTCGGGCAGTACCCGAACGCACCGGGGGGTCAGAGCCAGCTCCAGGTGAACTGCACATTCACGAACACGGGCTCGTCGTCGAACGAGACCGTCGAGGACTTCCCACAGGCCGTCTGGCACGACGGAGCCGCGTGGCAGGCCACCGGCGGCACGACGACCTCGGGGAGCCCGACGGTCACGGTCACCTCCGGGCACTTCAAAGCGGCGAGCGACATCAACGACACCGTCTCGGGCACGGACATCTCGCCCGATTCGTTCATCATCGCTGTGAACAGCGCCACCTCCATCACCTTGAACCACAACGCAACCGGTTCCAAGACGGGCGTCACGCTGACCATCAACAACTCCACCACGCGTTCCGTGACCGATGGTGTGACGACGAAGAGCAGCACCACCATCACCTCGGCGACTGCCCACTTCACCTCCGCCGATGTGGGTCGGATCGTGACGGGGACCAACCTTCCCCTGTACGACAAGATCGCCTCGGTGACCAACGCCACCACAGCGGTGCTCGCCACCGCGGCGACGGCGACCGGAACGGCACAGAGTTTGACCATCGGCGCCAACGAGCAGGTCTCGTCGACCCGTGAGGTGACGGACGCAAGCATCACCTCTGGCAGTACCACGCTGTCGTCGGCAAGCGCCCGCTTCCAGGCCTCCGACCTCCAGCTTCCGGTGACCGGGTGCGGGATCCCAGCGGGGACCTACATCACCTCGGTGACCAGTTCGTCCAAGGTGGTGCTGTCACAAGCGGCCACGGTCACCCGGCCCTTCGCGGTCACCAACGGCGTGACGACCAGTGGCTCCACGACGGTCACTTCGGCTACGGCCGGCTTCAGCGCTGCCTGTGACACGGACAAGGGCATCAGCGGGACCGGCATTCCGGCCGGTAGTTACATCAAGACGGTGACCAACTCGACGACCGTCACGATTTCGGCAAAGGCCACCGCGACGGGCACGGGCGTGAGCCTGACCGAGACGCCAGGTGCCACCGAAGTGATCGGGCTGCCGTCAGCAACCGCACCGGTCAACAATGACGCGGTATCCACCATCGGGACGACGTTGACCCTGAACCCGGCGCTTGTGAAAGGCGTGCAGCCCTGTGCCGCCGCCGAGCCCGAGGGCGAGACGATCGAGGGTGGTTGGTACAACCCGGGCGACTACCAGGCCAACACGCTGGCCCTCGCGCCCACCGATCTCCCGACCGACACCATCGGGGAGATCCTCTACCCGACGTCAGTCATTTCTTTCGCCGGCTACGTCGTCAATGAGGCTGCCAACACAACGGGTGAGCTGGACACCGCTGCGCACACCGACATCATCCTGCCGTTCGTTCCGACCGGTCTCGCGCTATGCGGGACCCCGGCGCTGGGCATCGGCTCGTCGTTCCAATTCAATGGCTCGACGCTGGCGCAGCAGAAGATCGCGACGGGCGTCGGCACCCCTGGCACTGCCGGCGTGCGCGGCATCGAGAATCTGGGGAGTGGCGTCTCCACGACGACCGGCACTGCGTACCTCATCAACGGGAAGGGTTCGTCGCCGTACAGCGGCAGCTGCACTACCCATTTCCCAGCCGCGATCGCTGACACTCCTTGTAGCTGAGGAAGAGAAGGCTGATGCGCTGACCCTCTCCACGTGAGTCTCCGGAGACGTGGTCGGGGCAGCGGGTGAACTGGACAGGGGAGCGGGTGGTGACCCGCTCCCCTGTTCGCCGTTTAAGCAGAGGTGGTCAGGTGATGCTCCACCGGCCAGCCCGGCCCAACCGCCGACTGGTGCACCTGCGGTTGCAGCTGAACCCGCCAAGGTGTCTGGGTCGCTATGGAGCTTCGCAAATCAAAAGCAGGTGTCCACTTAATCCGGCGAGGCTCGTCTCGTTCTCGACCAATCGGGCCACGTCGAGAATGGTCTCTCGGTCAGCGGGAGAATCCCAGCGCTCTTGGGAGAAGGGCAGCCATCCAGACAGCCCCTCTAAGCCCACCAGCTCGTGCACGGTGAGACCGGCTGCCTCGGCTTCCGTGCGCATCTCGTGTGGATGATGGAAGTACGCCGTCGTGAACCATCCCTGTTGGCGATCCGGGTTGTCGTGCTTTCCTGTGGCGAGGTCCCGGTAGACGATGTCTCGAAACTCGGGGTCGAACTAATATCCCTTGCTGATTCCGTCAAAGAGGGAAGCAAATCGACTGATGGCGGCACCGACAACGATGCCTCCTGGTCGCACGACCCGTCGAGCTTCTGCCACACCTTCAGGCGATCAGTCCGATTTTGGAGATGATACAGGGGTCCCAACAAGAGCACGGCATCGAAACTGGCGGGCTCGGCGGGAATCGAGCGGGCATCCGCTCGTTCAACCCCAACTCCGAGATGGCCCAGTGACGATCGCGCACGTTCGACGTGTCGGGGAGATAAGTCGATGAGAGTGACCTTGTAACCAGCCTCAGCCAACCACTGTGAGTGAATTCGCGTCGCACCACCGACGTCGAGGACCCGCGCGGGACATGCGGGTAGATGACGTCGAAGCACTTCCTGGGTGCGATCAAATTCGATTTGGCCTCTTCACACAAGAAGTCGGTTCTCCTCCTCGACGGACTCGTAGTGGAGGAGAACATCGTCCCTCTCTTCGTTCACCGTCCTCAATGTAGGGCAAGCGTTGCCGGCGACCGAGATGAACGAGCGGCCGGGGCCGTCCGTCTCGAGCGGGCCTTGGCGAACCCGCACGCATGACGAGGGGTCATAGTTGGTTGTGGTCGAGAGATTGACCCGGATCCTGGCCGCTTGCAGCGCGATCCTCGCGATTGCCGGACTTGACGAAGCGGCTGGGGCGACCGAACGGGCTCCGGTCGCGGTCCGCTTGACCCTCGCTCACGACCGAGTCGTCCCAGGACAGTCGGTCGGGGCTACGGTCTACCTCGTCAACACCACCCAACGACGGATCACGGTCGAGCAGTGCCCCGTCAACGGATGGCTGGCTGTCGGATTGACGAGCAGCAACCTCCCGTTTGAGGCCGCTTTCGCCGAGGTCGAATGCACCCCCTCCATCCATCTCGACGCGGGCGTCAATCGCTTTGATGTCACGGTGTCAACGAGGTATCCAAGCTGCACGACGAACACCCATCAGGTTCTTCCCCGCTGGATACTCCCCTGTTTGGCCACTGGAGTCTCGCCGCCGCTTCCCGCCGGGAAGTACTCCACTCAGGTAGAAATTGAGGGGCTTGCGCACCTGACGGCAGTGCCTCGTCCGCTCAGCGTGACTCTCTTGCCAGGAACAGCCTGAGATTGCACTACCCGCTGGTCATCACGCGAAGCGTCCGACCACTGTACATTTGTGATGCTCATCCAGAGTGACCCGAGGGACCTGGCCCTTTGACGGTCCGACACCCGGCCCTTTGCGCGCGGTGCCAACGCCAGGATCGATGAGGAATTGCATGGCAGGCGAACCCCGAGTGTTCTATCGAGTTGGCCTTGCCGCCGACTCGTCCAGCGTGGCCGCTCTCCATGCCGACAGTTGGCGTCGTCACTATCGAGGTGCGTATTCAGATGCGTACCTCGACGGCGACATCGTCGCTGAACGCTTGGAGGTCTGGACTGGTCGGTTGGCAGAGCTTCGGGAGGCGGAGTGCACCATCGTGGCCGAGAAAGGAGGTCTGCTCGTGGGATTCGCTCACGTGGTCCTCGATGCCGATCCGGTTTGGGGAGCCCTCATAGACAACCTGCATGTGACCGTGGGCCTCAAGCGACAGGGGATCGGCAGATCCCTACTCGGAGAAGCAGCTCGCGTCGTCGTCGCACGCAGACCGTCCTCCGGGATGTTTCTGTGGGTTCTGGAGCAGAACGGGCCTGCGCAATCGTTCTACGCAGCGATGGGAGGCGTGTGTGGGGAACGTGAATTGGTTGGGCCACCTGGTGGCGACCCAACACGCCTCAACGGTCAGCCCGCGAAACTTCGTTATGCATGGCCGGATCCGGGATCCCTGGCGAGTCGACAGCTCCGTGATCCAACCGGCCCGTGGTGACAGGCCGGACGGCAACACACCTTCGCTCGAGTCAGGAGCTCAGGTCCAGGCGAGGGTGAGATCTTTCACATGGCGGAGACCAGGCGGGTACTCGAGCTTTTCGTGGCCGGGCTTGAGCCAGTAGTCAGGAATACGGCGGTGCCACTCGCGCAGCACGATCCGGAGCTCGCGTCGAGCAAGGTGCGATCCGAGACAGCGGTGCACCCCTCCGCCAAAGGCGATGTGTGGATTGTTCTCTCGCTCGAGGCGGACATTGAACGGATCACCGAAGGTGGCGGGATCGACATCAGCGGCGCCGTAGCTGACCACGACCGCCGTTCCCTTGCTGACCTTCTGGCCGCCAGGGAGTTCTACGTTGGCTGTGGCGACGCGTGGGACACCTGCGGGCACGGGGCTCTCCCACCTCAGCAGTTCCTCGACAGCCGAGGGGATGATGCCGGGGTCTTCGACGATCTGGCGACGGTGCTCCGGGTGCTGGGCAAGAAACGCGAAGAAGCAGGTCAACGAATCACTCACTGTGTCGAGGCCCGCGATGACGAACAAGAACATGATGTCGAGGATCTCCTCGTTGCTCAGATTGTCACCACCCACCTCGGCAGCAAGGAAACGGCTGATGATGTCGTCCCCAGGATCCTTCTGCCGCTGCTCGATCAGCTGGGTGAAGTAGTCGTAGATGATCTCGCCGCCCCGTTTGTTCACGGCTTGGCGCCTTTCAACGTCGAGGGCAGCCCCGGGTTCGATCTTCTCGGGATGCAAGATGTAATCCCGCATGTCCAGAAATGCGCGCATCTGATCCTCGGGCAGACCCAGGAGAGCGAGGAATATCGAAGACGGGAAGAGTTCGGCGAACTCCTCGGTAAAGTTGCACTCACCGCGTTCGATGAACACGTCAATAAACCCGTTCGCTCGCAGGGTGATCTCTGCTTCTTGCTCCTCCATCCGTCGCGGGGCGAACATCGGATCCAACAGCTTCCGGTACTTGGAGTGGTTGGGTGGGTCGACGTTGAGGGGGATCATGGGCCGGACGTTTCCCATGGACATCTCGACGCGCGATGAGAAGAGCGTGTGATTACGCAATACGAATTCGGTGTTGGTGCGATTGAAGCTCATGGCCATGCCCTCGGCCGGTTCGGCGAAGCCACTCCCTTCGAGAAGCGCCCTGTAGTTCGGCTGTGGAGCCGAGAGCTCGAGCATTGCCCCTTGCAGGGCCTGTTGCGTGTTGATGGGAGCTACATCGGAATGTTCAGCCATTGATCGCACCTCTTGCGAAGCCCGGGGCCACCGGGACGTGTCGAGCAATAGAGTACCCTGAATTTGGGGAGCGGTAAGGTGCCAGCAACACGAGCCGGCTCGAGAGAAGGGCAATCACGATGACCTTCGTTCCCTACGACCGCCCTGTCAGGGCCGCGTTCATCGGTCTCGGCCGCATTTACGACCTGAACGTCGGAGCGTACCGGGACAATCCCGACGTCGAGGTGGTCGCACTCGTGGATCCGGATGCGGATCGCCGCGGACAACGCCAACAAGAGTGGCCCGAGGCGAGCACATTCGCATCCGCAGCCGATTTGGCGGCCAGTGGCCTGCCCGTCGATGCGGTCGAGGTATTGCTGCCCGTTCCGCTCCACGCCGATGGCGTCTGCGAACTGTTCGGATACGGCTGGCATGTGAACCTGCAAAAGCCGATGTGTAACACCCTCGACGAAGCCGCAGGGATGGTTGAGGCCGCTCATGACAGTGGCCGTGTACTGCGCGTGATGGAGAACTATCTGTTTTACGAGCCGTTGCGGAAGCTCAAAGCGACCGTCGAGTCGGGCCAGCTCGGGACGCCGCGTGGCTATCACATGAAGATGGTGGGGAGCGGTCGAGGCGGTTGGCCCGTGCCTCGGTCCAGCTACGAGTGGCAGTTCGCGGCAGATGGAGCGCGGGCGCGGCATCCTGGTGTTTGACGACGGGTGGCACAAGCTGTCGACCGCACTCTGGCTCTTCGGACCCATCAGAGAGGTACGGGCCTGGGTCGGGTCCACCCAGGTTGTGGCGGGTGTTGAGATTGACGCGCCAACCTCGATCGTCTGGGAGCACCACAACGGTGTCCGTGGCGTGTGGGACATCACCCTGGCCCCCGAGATGTACTTGCGATCCGACTACTACACGAACGACGAACGCTGGGAAGTAACCGGCAGCCGTGGGTTCTCTCGCGTGAACCGCTGCACCGGTCGCGGCATTCAGCAACCGAGCCTCGAGACCTACGTGGACGGGGAGATGCGGACCTACCATGCGCTCGACGACGACTGGGCCAGCAGCTTTCGCGAGTCCGGGCGCCACTGGCTCCGTTGGCTCCACACAGGCGAAGGCCCTCTGCTGTGGGATGCGGACGAAGCCATCGACGTATTGCGGTTCGCCCTTGCGGTGTACGCCAGCAGTGCGGCGGGAGGGACCGGCGTCGACCCAGCCACGGTCGCGTAAACCGCCGGGATTGGCCCAGCAGGTCGAAGTCGGGTCAGGAGTTTCACCTCCAGCACGACGGCCAGGTGTGCCAGGAGGTCGCGGTAGCGGCCAGAGCCCTCATCGCGCGAAGAAGTACCGTTTCGTCGTGACAGTTTGCTTGTTCTCGGATGAGTGAATTCCTGGCTCTGCTGGCCGCCCTGGCCAACGCCGGCAATCTCGTCACGCAGCACGTCTCGAGCACCAGGGCGCCGGAGGGCACGAAGCCCTGGCGGCTTTTGCTGTTCCTTATCCGACAACCGATGTGGTTGTTCGGATGGCTGGCCCTGTTGGTCGGTTTCGTCTTTCATGCCGTCGCATTGCACGTGGGCGCGCTCTCGATCGTGCAGCCGATTCTGGTGCTCGAGCTGGTGTTCGCATTGGTCATTCGGCGCTTGTGGTTCCAGCACCACGTGTCCGCAGCGGCCTGGAGGGCTGCGGCGCTCACGTGCGGCGCGCTGGCGCTCTTCATCGTGGTTTCCGATGCGGGCGGGGGAAGGACGGCGGCAAGCGCCTCCGAATGGGTCTCGGCCTCGGCCGTCTTAGGAGGCATCGCCGCCGTGATGGTGGTTGCCGCTCGTTGGGGGTCACCTACCTGGAAAGCTGCCCTCTACGGCACGGCCACGGGCATGGTGTGGGCCTTGGAGGCCGCTTACATCAAGTCGATGACGGACTCGTTGGCTCGCTATGGATTCTTTGGCATGTTCGCCCACTGGCCCGTCTACGCCGTGATCGTGGGCGGCATCTTCGGCAACGTCGTGATGCAGGCGGCCGTCCACCAGGGACCCCTCCATGTTTCGTCACCCCTCATGGTTGCCGCCGATCCGATCTTTAGCATCGTCCTCGGTTTCTGGCTGTTCGACGAGCAGCTGAGCGACCAGCCGATCAGGGTCGCGCTCAGCGTGGTCGGACTCGCCGCGCTGGCCGTCGGCATTTGGCAGATGACACAGAACGAGCCAACCGTCGAGGTCGCCAAGACCCACCTGGGCTGAGGTCTGTCTGGGGTCGGGCCGCTGTGCGTCTTACATTTCGGTCCGCGGGCGCCGATCCTCCGATTGTGCTAAACGACGCCGCATGGATCTAAGAGTTGTCGGCGCGGGACTCGGGCGAACCGGGACCCACTCTTTGAAAGTTGCGTTCGAACTCCTGCTTGGCGCACCTTGCTACCACATGATCGAGGTCTTGGGCCGGCCCGATCAGCGCGATACGTGGTCAGCCGCTAGCCGCGGCGAGCACGTCGACTGGGCCAGTTTCCTCGCTCCTTATGCGGCCACGGTGGACTGGCCGGCGGCGGCGTTCTGGCGCGAGATCAGCGCTGTTGCGCCCGGGGCCGTCGTCGTACTGTCCGTGCGCGACGCCGACGCGTGGTGGAAGAGTGCCTCGGAGACGATCTTCGCGGTTCTGCGTCGGGGCTCGAGGCCCGACGACCAAGGGGGCGCCGAGGAGTTGGAGATGATCACCGGGATGCTCGACCAGCGCTTCACGCCCGAGTGGTGGGACCGAGACAGTGCGATCGCCGCCTACGAGGCACACAACGCGAGGGTCCGTGCCGAGGTGCCGCCGGATCGACTGGTGGAGTGGCATCCGGGCGACGGGTGGGGTCCCTTGTGCGCCGCCCTTCGTTTGCCGGACCCGTCCGAGCCGTTCCCTCACGTGAACACCACCTCTGACTTCCGCGCGATGACCGGGCTCGACTCCGACGGGCCGCCTCACCCGTGATCCTCGGAGCTCCCTTGTCCTCCGTGGTCGTGATCCTGGCCGTGGCCGTGTGAACCGGGCGTCGAGATCGTCGCGGGCGGGATAGTCGCGATCGTGGGCGAAGGGGCCGGAACGCTTGCGCCTGTTGGTTGGAGTGCACTCTGGACGTCTTGGTACTGCCCGGACGTGATGTCCCCTCTGTCGACGAGCACCTGGGCCAACGACAGAGCCCGTTGTGCCGCGGCCTGCCGCGCGGCGCCTGGGGGCTGCGCCGCCACCGAAGCGAGGGCATTCGCCAAGCCGGTGTCTCCTGAGAACCCGCCGTCGGCCAGCGCCGTCGCAAGGTTTCTGATCGCGGCCCGCGCTGGATCGGTGTCCTGCTGTCGCGCGAGTCGGGAGTGGTGTGTGGACCCCGCGGCGGCCGGTCCCGTCGGTTGGCTCCAGGTATCCAGCAGCAAGAAGAGTGTGACGACCAGCGTCGCCACGCTAACGGCGACCAGGAGGGCTCGGTGCCGTCGCGTGTGCGTGTGGCCGCGGCTCGGCTGCGGGAAGCAAGAGGAAGGCAGGATTTCGGTGCCTGGACGCTCCCGTGTGGGCCTGTCGGTCGACGCGGCCACGGTCGGTGCCAGCAGTGCGGTTCCCTCCGGGCGTGACGCCACTTTGGATATGGGTGGTCGTTTCTGCAGGGCGTGAAGCATGTCGGCCGCCGATCTGTACCGGTCACCTGGTTCAGCCGCCATGGCGCCGAGGACGACATCTCGGAACGGCTGGTGGAGTCGTTCGTTCCTCTCTCCCCGGTGCGGCGGACGCCTTCGGGTGAGCGCCTCGAGCATGACCGCTCCCACCGAATACAGGTCCGACTGCACTGTGGCCGGTAGGCCCGATCGACGTTCCGGGGCCAGGTAGCCCGGAGTGCCGAGCACAATGCCGGTGAGCGTCATATCGTCGCCCAATCGGCCGGGGTCGACTCCGACTTCGAACGGCTTCGCGATGCCAAAGTCTGTAATTTTCGTGTGACCGTCTTCTTGGACGAGGATGTTGCTGGGCTTGATGTCTCGGTGCAAGACACCGAATCTGTGGGCTGCGGAGAGTGCGCTGAGTGTCTCGCTCAGGACGAGGAGCACCCTGTCGTTGGTCAGCGGTCCCGACGCGATCTCATCTCGCAGGGTGGTGCCAGGGAGGCGTTCCATAACGAGGTACGACGCGGAGCCGTCCTCGCCGAAGTCGAGGACGGCGACGATGTTGGGATGCGTGAGTCTTGCTGCGATCTGTGCTTCCCGTTGGAACCGCCTGCGCATGCCCGGCAGCGCGAGGGTCTGTGGTCGAAGGATCTTCACCGCCACGGGGCGTTCGAGCCGCTCGTCGAAGCCGTCGAACACACGGGCCGTGCCGCCTTCGCCCAGCAGCCCACGGAGGCGGTATCGGCCCCCGACCACTTCCAGGGCGATCCTCGTTTCCACCCCGGTTGTGTACCCAGGCCGGGTTCGACCTAGTCGTGTCGCAGGTGCGGGCGGCCATGGTCTTGGGCGTCCCGAGCGGGCCGAGTCTCAGCCGGCGAGCGTCGCCATCTCGCCCATGAGCGTGAGCGCGTCGACGGGCGCCTCGCCCCCGAAATCCCGATACAGGGCGTGCACATTGGCGACCAGCCGCTCGGGCTCGCCCCAACCGGCGTACTGGCCCAGGTCGATGTCCCGCGCCGCCTCCATCGCTGACATCCCACCCTCGAAGCGGATCCTGGCCTCGTCAGTCAGGAACTCGAAATAACCCTGCAGGTCGGCCACGGCCGCCGGGGTTGCCAGCGGCCCGTGTCCGGGCACGACCACCGTGGGCGCCAGCTCAATGATGCGCTGGCATGCGGTGATCCAGTTGGCCACCGGGCCGGCCCACACGATGGGGTGGCCGCCGTGGAACAAGATGTCACCGGTGAAGACGATGCCCTCGTCCGGTAGGTGGACGACGATATCGCCCGCGGTGTGCGCCGGGCCCACCTCCACCAATGACACTCGGCGGTCGCCGACGAGCAGGTCGAGACGCGCCTCGAAGGTCCGGGTCGGCAGGGTGAGCGGCACGTCCTCGAAGGAGAACGGCGCGAAGATCCGAGACAAGAACTCGCCGGCCTCACCGAGCGACGGCGCGGCGCGCACCATGGCCGCCATGGCGGATGGTGGAAGTTGCGCCATCTCCTCGGCACACCGAACCGAGGAAATGATGTCCGACCCGGCGACCAGCGCGTTGCCGTAACAGTGGTCGCCGTTGGCGTGTGTGTTCACCACGGTGGCGATCCGTTCGGCGGCCGGGGTCGTCCGGCGCATCACGTCGAGCATCTCGGCGGTCAGGCGAAGGTCGAAGAGGGTGTCAACGAGCAGGGACTCGGCGCCCCCCGTTACCAGACCCGAGTTGGACCAACCCCAGCCGCCGTCGGGCTGCAGGTAGGCCCAAACTCCGTCCGCCACTTCGTGCAGTCCCTTTGCGTAGGTCATGGCTCAGGGTGACAAACTGGACGTGACCGTCAAGTGCGAGCGTCCCTGGTTCGCGGCGTTGGCCGGGCGTCGAACACGAAAAACAGCTTAGGTACTTTCACGCGCCGTGTGGGCTTCGCAGGTTCCGGCGATTGAATTACTCGCGGCGTCCCACCATTGTGAAGACTTGATGAACTCGGGCTCTCAGCTGCGCATTTGTTGTACCCGGTGTGATAGGTAGCAGTCGAATCTCATTGGCTTCGAGCCCGCACGGGGCGGTTGCTCGACGAGATCCAGACAGGGAGACGTCACATGCAAGAGCGCAACCCAGCCGAGGTCGTCCGCCTCGTGAAGGACGAGGGGATCGAGGTCGTCGACCTCAGGTTTTGTGACCTTCCCGGACTCATGCAGCATTTCTCCATCCCGGCACACGCGCTGACGGAGGAGATGTTCACCGAGGGCAATGGCTTCGACGGCTCGTCCATCCGCGGCTTCCAGCAGATCCACGAATCGGACATGATCCTGCTGCCGGATCCCTCGACCGCGGTGATCGATCCGTTTCGCCAACACAAGACGCTCAATTTGAATTGCTTCGTGCACGATCCGTTGACCTTGGAGCCGTACAGCCGTGACCCGCGCTACGTGGCCAAGAAGGCCGAGGCCTACGTCAAGACGACCGGCGTGGCCGACACCTCCTACTTCGGGCCGGAAGCCGAATTCTTCGTCTTCGACGACGTGCGGTTCTCCCAGGACCAGCACTCCGCCTTCTACCAGGTCGACTCGATCGAGGGCATCTGGAACTCCGACCGCGAGGAAGGGCCGAACCTCGGCTACAAACCGCGCTACAAGGAGGGTTATTTCCCCGTCCCACCCATGGACCACTTCCAGGACCTGCGGTCGGAGATGATCTTGACAATGGAGAGACTCGGCATTGAGATCGAGGTCCAACACCACGAAGTCGGCACCGCCGGCCAAGCCGAGATCGACATGCGCTTCGACACTCTTTTGCGGATGGCAGACAAGCTGATGCTCTACAAGTACGTCGTGAAGAGCGTGGCGAACCAAGCCGGCTTGACCGCTACCTTCATGCCCAAACCGCTCTTTGACGACAACGGATCGGGCATGCACGTCCACTCCTCGCTCTGGGACGGGGGCGAACCCCTCTTCCACCAGGAGGGCACCTATGCCAACCTGTCGGACGTGGGCCGCTGGTACATCGGCGGAATCATCAAGCACGCCCGCTCCGTGCTCGCCTTCGCCGCACCGACGACGAATTCTTACAAGAGGTTGGTGCCCGGCTTCGAGGCTCCGGTCAACCTGGTCTACTCCCAGCGGAACCGTTCCGCCGCCTGCCGGATCCCCGTCTACTCGCCGAGTCCCAAGGCTAAGCGGGTCGAGTTCCGGTGTCCGGACCCCGCCTGCAACCCCTATCTCGCCTTCTCGGCCATTCTCATGGCAGGTCTCGACGGCGTCACCAACAAGATCGAGCCACCGTCACCGGTGGACGAGGACCTCTTCGATATGCCCGCCGACGAGCTGGCCAAAATCGGTCAGGTCCCGGCGTCACTTGAGGAGGCGTTGGACGCACTCGAAGCCGATCAGGACTACCTGAAGGTCGGTGGTGTCTTCACCGACGACCTGATCGAGACCTGGACCGATTACAAGCGTTCCCGTGAGATTGACGCGGTACGGCTGCGGCCGCACCCGTGGGAGTTCATGCTTTACTACGACATTTAGGGAGCCCAGGGAAGGTCGGGCTCAGTAGACCCAGACGGTCGTGCCGATCGGGTCGATGTTGTTTGCCCACACCCAATCGATGGCCTCGTTGCTGATGCGCGCGCACCCGTGGGAGACCGGGTAGGGAGGCACCGACGAGTCGCCGTGGAGGGCGTAACCGCCGGTGAAGAATCGGGGGCGCCACAATGCCCCCAGGGAGTCCACGTCGAGACCGTCGATGACGCGGTAGGTCTGGAAGATCCCCGTGGGGGTGATGGCCACCGACGTGACCCCGTCCGAGGTGTAGGTGTAGCCCCCACCGGTCGAGGTGTTGAGCGTGTATTCGAGGTGGCCGTTGTTGACGATCATGATCAGGTCGTCCTCGAGGTCGATCTCGATCACGTATCCCGAGGTGCTACGCGGGTGGGGAACCACGCCCGCGTCGAGTGCAGCCCAGGTCGAGGGTCCAACCACTCCGTCACGGGGGAGCCCGGCCGCCTTCTGCAGGGCCCAGACGGCCTGCTCGGTGCTGTCGTCGAAGGAGCCGCCGGTGGTATCCACCCAATAGCCGAGTGCGCTCAGTTGCTGCTGCAACAGCGCGACGGCAGCTCCGCTCGACCCGGGACTCAGCGTGGGCGGCAGCGGTGGGGGAGCGGTCGGCAGGAGCCAGTATCCGCCGCCGTTGGGGGTCCCGGCGATGGCGACGATGGGGTTGGGGTTCGACTGCCCGCCCATGGAGCCCAGGAACGGAACGCCAAAGTTGAACACCCCGCCGTCCCGTGCGGCCAGCCAGTACCCGCTCGACGTGGCTGCCATCCCGACGATGGGGGCGTTGAGCGGTGTGCCGCCCGTCGATCCGAGGAACGATGCGGTCCCGAAGCTGAAGATCCCCCCGTCGGAGGCCACCAGCCAGTAGCCACTACCGCCCGGCGCCACCGCCATGCCCACGACGGGCTGGTTGAGGCGGATCGAGCCGGTGGAGCCGTGGAAGACGGCGTCGCCATAAGAGAAGATGCCGCCGTCAGAGGCCACGAGCCAGTAGCCGCCGCCGTCCGGCGTCGCGGCCATGCCCACGATCGGTGCGTTGAGCCGCAGGCTGCCCGCAGAGCCGAAGAAGCCGGCGTCGCCGTAATTGAAGATGCCGCCGTCAGAGGCCACCAGCCAGTACCCACCGCCGTCATGTGTGGCGGCCATGCCCACGATGGGCTTGTTCAAGGCGATGGCGCCGGCGGAGCCGAAGAATCTCGCATCCCCATAGTTGAAGACGCCGCCGTCCGCGCCGGCAATCCAGTAGCCGTTGCCGGACGGCGTTGCGGCCATGCCGACGGGCGGTGCGTTCAGCTGCAGGCCGCCCGAAGGCCCGAAGAACCCGGCATTCCCGAAGTTCACCGGCTGGGCCGGATTGTCGGGGTAGGCCGCCGACGCAGGGCTCGGGGTGAGAGCGAGAAGCGCCGGGACAATGGTCACGCAACCCGCCAGCGCAGCGAGCAGGGAGCGCCGGCGCCTGCCCCGGGGACGCTCGCCGCCACGGACGGCGGATGGTGAGGGGGCGAGATGATGGGCCGGCATCGGGGGCTCCTTAGGGTTCAGCTCCGGGCGTTCGCCAACACGTCGGGGTTCACGACGTTGATCGGGGTGCCGTCCGCATAGGCGATGATCTGGTCGAAGATGTCGCTGAACTGTACATCCCACTCCTCCTTGGTCACATAACCGATGTGGGGCGTGCAGACCACGTTGTCCATGCTCAACAGGGGATGGGTGGGGTCCGTCAGGGGTTCGGTCTCGTAGACGTCGAGCGCCGCCATGCCCGGCCGGCCTGCTCGCAACCCCGCCACCAGGGCGCCCGGCTGGATCAGCCCCGCCCGGCTGGTGTTCACCAACAACGCGTCGGGTCGCATGGACGCCAGGTCAGCCGCGGTGACGACCCCCCTGGTGGCAGGCACCAGACGTAGGTGCAAGGAGACGACGTCAGAGCCCGAAAACAGGTCGGTTCTGCCCCGTGCCGGCGTCACGCCGTCAGCCCGGGCCCGCTCGAGCGACTCGGGCCGCGACCACGCCACGACATCCATGCCGAAGGCGCGACCGTAGCCCGCGACGACCCTGCCGATGCGCCCGTAGCCGTAGACACCTAGGGTCTTGCCCCGGAGCGACCGTCCCACCCCGGTCTGCCAGTGCCCGGCGCGGAGCGAGCGAACTTGCTCGGGCAATTGGCGCATGGCGGCCAGCACGAGCGCCCAGGTGAGCTCCGCGGCGGCGTACGAGGGCGTGCCCGCGTGCAGGTTGGAGCTGACGACGATGCCGAGCGACGTGCACGCGTCCACGTCGATGTGGGGATAGACGCTGCGCTGGCTGATGAGGCGAAGCCGCGGCAGGCGTTCGAGCAGCGGAGCACGGATCTCCGTTCGCTCGCGAATCAGCACGAGTGCCTCGGTGTCGGCCAGCCGATGCGCCAGCGTCTCGGTGTCCTGCACGTGGTCGGTGAAGACAGAGACGTCGTGGACGGCCAGCGACTCGAAGCAAGGGAGCGACCGCAGTGTGTCGAACCAGTCATCGAGGATGGCTACCTTCACCGATGCACCAATCTCAGCCCGGTCGCTCCCAGTGGACGACTTCCTCGATCTCTCCGCTGTCGACGTCGTAGATGACGCCAGCGATCATCCGCAGTCGTGACAGGTACGGCGTCCGGGCCAACAGCTCGACGTCCTCGCGCAGCGCGGCGGCGTGGTCATCGATAGCGAAGAATTTCAGGTCGGCCTGCGTGCGGGCGCGCAACTCGGCGTCGTTCACCCCCTCGAGACCGCATTGGGTGTGCTGCATCACGACCGCGGTGTCCACGCCGAGGACGCCACTGGAGAGCGCGAGGCTCCGGAGCACGTCATCGGTGACGCGGCCACCGGCGTTGCGAATCACGTGGGCCTCGCCGAGGTGGATCCCGAGTACGGCAAATACGTCGATGCGAGCGTCCATGCACGTGATGATCGCCAGGTGGCGGCCCGGACGCGGATCGGCCACGTTGGCGCGCGCGACCGCGTAGCCGCGGTTGGCACGGAGGAGGTCGGCGATCTGGGTCATAGCGTCGAGGGGTAGCCCCGCAAGGTAACAGCTGCGGCGTTGTGCGCTGCGTACGGGTCAGGGCGGGCGTCGAATCCCTCGCCGCGGTGCTGATCGAGCGCCGGGACCTCCCGCGTCGTGTCGGCGAGGGGCAGCCGGATGGGGAAGGCGGGGAAGGGCGGCTCGCCAACATCTCGACCCGGTCGAGAACCGGGGCCACCGGGACGCCGGCAGCGGCGGCACGGTGGCCGAGCCACCCTCGGGAGTCAGCGCCCCGGCCCACGCCTGGTAGTTCACGTCATGACCTCGTGTCGAGCCGCTCGCCCATGGCCGTCGCCGGAAATGGAGCAATACACGATGCTGGGGTTTCGGGGCCTGACGGCGGCGTCGTCCATCCCGAGCCGTGTCATTGCGCCCGGACGGAAACCCCTCGACCAGCACATCCGCCTGCTCGGCCAGGGCCAGCGCCCGCCCCCGCGCCGCGCTCATCCTTGAGATGAGCCGGACGCTGCGCTTGCCCGCCTTGATCGCTGCGAAGAGCCCGGGCCACGGCGCATCGGGTCTCCGCCGGTGGCTCGAGGTCGAGCACGCGCAATCGGCCAGCGGGGCCATCGTTGCTGGCATCGGCCGTTGAGTCTTGCGCTCCGGCCTACGGCTACCCTCATCAGATGCTGGGTTTCTTCTCTTTCACCGAGGTCACCGATCCTGCGGCCCACGAAGCCTACAACGCGTGGCACCAGCTGGATCACTTGCCCGAGCAATTCACCGTCGAGGGCATCACCTTCGGTCAGCGTTGGGTCCGTTCCCCGCGCTGTCGGGCCGCCGAGGTTGCGACGGGCTCGCTTCTCGAACGCTTCCACTACATGACGCTGTACTTGATACGTGACGAAGACGTCCTACCCGAGTTCTTCGCCTTGGCCGAGCGGTTGCGGGCCGAGGACCGCTTCTTCGCCGCGCGACGCGCGCTTCTGTCGGGTCCGTTCGAGGTGGTCCACCGCTGGGCCGCACCCCGCGTCGCTGTCTCCGCCGAGGCCGTGCCCTTTCGCCCCTCCTGCGGCGTCTACGTGGTCGTCGGTCCGCCGGCGGACGGGGCCTTCTTCGTGACCCTGCCGGGGGTTGCCGGAGTCTGGGAGTTCGCCGACGACTCACAGGGCCGATCGATCTCTGTCGCCTTCGTCGACGGGGATCTCTGGCAGACCTCCACAGCGATCGGGCCTTCCATCGAGGATGGAGGGGCGTCCGTCGAGTGGGCGGGCCCCCTGGAGCGTGTTGATGCCTTTCGCTGGGACTGGTTCGCTACGCTGACGCCTCAATGACGAGTGGAAGCAAGTCGAAGGCGCAACGCCGGGCGGACAATCAGCGCCGTGCGGCGGAGAAGCGCGCCGCCGAGCTACGCCAGAAGCGCCTGCGTATCGGTGTGCGCGTGGGCGGCGCGGTAGTGGTGCTCGCGCTCATCATCGTCGTCGTCACCCAGGTCACCGGCGGCTCTGGCGGAGTGCCGCCCCAATTCGAGAACCCTCACGTCCCGGTGCAGCCCATTCCGGCCTCAATGTCCTCCACCTGGGTGCAACCGCCGGCCACGACGCCCGGGCCCGAGACCGTCGGCGTCCCATCAGGCCCGAAGCTGGCCACGCTGGTGAACGCCTCGACCGGACAAACGATCGACGACGTGCAGTGTCAGGCCGGTGAGCAGACGGTCGTCCACGTCCACACCCATCTCACGATCTTTGTGAATGGCAAGGCCCGGGTCATCCCCTACGGCATCGGCATCCCTGGCTTCCAGGCCGTCGAGACCTCGGCCGGTCCCTTCGTCGAGACCGGCAGCTGCTTCTACTGGCTCCACGTTCACGCCTACGACGGGATCATCCACATCGAGTCGCCGAGCACGTCGCAGTCCTTCACCCTGGGTCAGTTCTTCGACGAGTGGGGCATCCCGCTGAGCACCACCCAGGTCGGGCCGGCCACGGGGCCGGTCACGGTGTTCTTCACGTCCCCCGGCAAACACGCGGGCCTTTACACGGGCGACCCACGGAGTCTCCCCCTCGGGAACCACTATGAGATCCAGCTCGACGTCGGAACGCCGATCGTGGCGCCGGTGAAGGTGACGAACTGGGGCCAGCTGTAGCCGTTGTGGAGGTCGACGCGATCGTCGTCGCCGGCCTACCCGACGTCCCACCGCGCCGTCGAATCGGCGTCGTGGTCACCCCCGATCAGTGCGGCGAGGATGGCCGGCGCCTGGTGGGGAAGGAGTGAGAGGTGTCCCTCGCCAGGGACCACCGTGACAGTGGCGTGCGCGATGTGCCGCTGCAGGAAGGCGCGGTAGCCCGGTGGTCCGGTTTTGTCTTGTGAGCCCTCCCAGATCTGGACGGGAACGCTGATCTCTTCGAGCGCGAAGCCCCATGGGTCGCCGAAGATCCGGTAATCCTGCAGGCAGCCCTCCGTACCCTGGCGCATTGCCTCGCGGACGAAGGAGAGAGCGAGGTCGGGAGGCCCCCACTCGGTGAGGATGGTCCGGTCGGCGGGTGGGAACGACCGCATGGCGGCGCGGAGCAGCCGAGCGTTGCTGGCGTTGACGACGCTCACCTTCATGACGGCGGAGGCCAACCACTTCATGAGGGTGGCGGCCAGGACCGGCGCACGCCTCGTCAGGAGCAAGAGGGTGCGGTCGCCCGCGCTGAGCCCTCGGGTCGTCCCGTAGAGGTCGAGTGGCACCGAGCTCGAGAGCAGCGCCGCCGCTCTGACTCGATCGCCCATCTTGGCGGCGCAGACGGCAGCGTAAGGACCGCCGGCCGACCAGCCCATCACGGCGAACCGCCCGATGCCGAGCACCTCGGCGAGCCGTTCGACGTCAGCGGGCCAGTCGATCAGGCGGCGGCCCTCCTGATAGGTCGACAGCCCCATGCCGGGCCGGTCGGGAGAGACGAGACGAACATGTTTGTCCACGGCGGCCTCGTGGGCCGGCGCGGCGTCGAGGCGGGAGCTCAGACCACCGTGGAAGCTCAGCACGGGGAACCCCGTGGGGTCCCCGTATTCCTCGTAGGCCAGCACCCTGCCGTCGGGCAGGTTGACGAGTTCCGTCACGCCGGCGCCAGCCCGTCCTTCCCGACCCGGCTGCGTCCAGGGCCCGGGAGGGCGATCAGTCGGGGATGGGCAGGAGCCCGCACGGGAGCACGCTATAGGGTGCGGGCATGAGCGCGAACGTCGACGAACTGGTGGACGGCCTGCTGGCCGACTTTCCGCCCGCGACCACGCCGCCGCAGGAGTTCCTGGGGGAACAGTTCGATCGCGGGCTGGCCTGGGTTCATTTCCCCTCCGACTGCGGCGGCCTCGGACTGACCCCCAAGGATCAGCAGCAGGCGCAGTCGCGCCTCCACGCGGGTGGTGCTCCCGTGGCTGGGGTGAGAAATCCGATCGGCTACGGCATGTGCGCACCGACCATCGTCACCCACGGGACGCCCGAGCAGAAGAAGCGCTACTTGCGACCACTCTTCACGAACGAAGAGATCTGGTGCCAGCTCTTCAGCGAGCCCGGTGCCGGCTCCGACGTCGCTGGACTGTCAACCCGCGCCGAGCGCGATGGCGACGAGTGGGTGCTCAACGGACAGAAGGTGTGGACGACCTTGGCGCACATCTCCTCCTTTGGCCTGATCGTCGCGCGCACCAACCCCGACGTACCCAAGCACAAGGGGATGACGGCCTTCCTGGTCGACATGAGGGCACCCGGAGTCGAGGTGCGGCCGCTCTTCCAGATCACCGGTGAGGCCGAGTTCAACGAGGTCTTCTTCACCGACGTGCGCATGCTCGACAGCGCCCGAATCGGCGGAGAGGGCGATGGATGGCGCGTGGCGGTGACGACGCTCATGAACGAGCGCGTGTCCATCGGGGGGGCGGTCACCCGGCGCGGCGGCGGTCCGATCGCGGAGGCGATCAGGATCTGGAAAGAGCGCTGGATGGGTGACAACTCCCCGCACGCCCTGGCATTGCGCGACAGGGTCGTCGCGGCCTACATCCGCAGCGAGGCGTTCTCCATGACCAACGCCCGTGCCGCGCAAACCCGCAAAGCGGGCACACCCGGGCCGGAGGGTTCGGTGGCCAAGCTCGCGTTCGCCGAGGAGAACAAGAAGGTCTATGACCTGTGCATGGACCTCTTGGGCAACGAGGCGATGCTCTTCCCCGCCGGCTATCCGATGGTCCGGCCGAGCGAGGTCGGCATGAGCTCACCCGATGTGCACAAGCTCTTCCTGAGGGTGCGGGCCAACTCCATTGAGGGAGGCACCTCCGAGGTCATGCGCAACATCCTCGGAGAGCGCGTGCTGGGACTCCCCGGGGACGTCCGCACCGACAAGGAACTGGCCTGGAAGGACGTCCCGCGCAGCTGAGCGCGTTTTCGCCGTGACGGGGCCCGACATCGTCGCCGAGAAGCGAGCGGCCGCGTTGGCCGCGACGGCCTTGGTCGAGGACGGCATGCTCGTCGGCCTGGGCACCGGCACGACGGTCGCCGAGTTGCTGCCGGTGCTTGCCCGACGGCGGTTGGTCATCACCTGCGTCGCGAGCTCGCCCGCCACGATGGAGCTGGCCGTCGCCCACGGCCTCGACGTACGTCCGTTCACAGACATCGACCGTCTCGACCTGGCCATCGACGGAGCCGACCAGGTCGACCCGGTCGGCTGGCTGGTCAAGGGCGGGGGAGGCGCCCATACCCGCGAGCGCATCGTGGCCGCCGCCGCCGACCGGTTCGTCGTCATCGTGTCCTCCGACAAGCCGGTGGAACGACTTCATCCGCCCGTCCCGCTTGAGCTCTTGGCCTTCGGGCTGGCTGCCACGTTGCACGCGCTGCCGAGCGCGACGCGACGGCCTGCGCCCCCCACGCCCGACGCCGGCATCCTGGCGGACTACCACGGCGACATCGCCGACCCAGGGGAGTTGTCCGAGATGCTCGACGCCCTGCCGGGTGTCGTCTCGCACGGACTCTTCCCTCCGTCCCTGGTGAGCAGCATCCTCATCGGGCGCGGCACGGAGGTCGAGGAGCGTCAGATCGACTGAGCCACGGGGTCGGGAGCGGGGCCTCCGGTCGGTGAGCCGATTCGTTTCCCGTCGGTCTGGTCGAAGGGATCCGTCCGTGGGCTACGTCACGCAGCCCGGAACGACACCGGCAGCGAGGTGGGGGAGCGGAAGACGTCACCTTGAATGTGCGGATCGTTTTCGCCGGGGTCGAGGGCCAAACCGGGCAGGCGGTCGAGCACGCGGTTGAGCAGCACCCGCGTCTCGAGACGGGCGAGATGCATGCCCAGGCACATGTGTGGGCCGTGGGCGAACGCGATGTGCGGGATGGCCGGGCGGGAGATGTCGAACGTCTCCGGGTTTTCCCAGCGCGTCTCATCGTGATTGGCCGAGCCGATGTGCGGCGTAATGCTCTCCCCGGGCTCGATCGTCACGCCTGCGATCTCCACCTCGCGGGTGGTGGTTCGGTTAATGGTGAGCAGAGGTGGCTCGAAGCGCAGGCCTTCCTCTATCGCCTGGGGTAGCAGGTCTCGGTCGGCCCGCACCGCATCCAGCTGATCGGGGTGGGTGAGCAGCAGGTAAAGGAGGTTGCCCGACGAGCGGTAGGTGGTCTCGGCCCCCGCCGGGAGCAGGAGACGAAGGAACGAGTAGATGGCCTCGTCGGACAGCTTCCCGCCGTCGACCTCGGCCGAGACCAGGTCGCTGATCACGTCCTCGGCCGGCCGGGCGCGTCGCTCTGCCACGACGCCGGTGAAGTACTCCCGCAGGGACTCCGAGGCGGCCAGGCCCCGGTCGATGTCCGCCACCAGCCCGATGAGCTCCACCGACCAACGCTGGAACTGGCCGAAGTCCTCCTCGGGGAGCCCGAGGAGGCGGGCGATGACCCGCACCGGGAACTCGAACGTGAGCTGACGGACCAGGTCCGCTTGGCCGTCGGCCGCGAAGCGATCGATCAGCTCGTCGATGATCGGGCCGATGAACTCGGGCTCCCACCGGGCGAGCGCCTTCTCGCGGAAGGCATGAGCCACCAGGTTGCGGTGGTTCCTGTGCTCTGGGTCATCCATGCCGAGGATCATGTGGCCCATCACCATGCCGATGGTGACGTCATAGCCGGTCGAGGTGAAGGTCTTGGCGTCCCGCAAGATCCGCGAGCAGTCGTCGTAGCGGTAAGCGATCCATCCGGGCTCGACGTCGAAACCCTCGGGGAGAGCATCGGGCGACATGGTGAGGCCCTTGCAGACCGGCGTCTCCCGGCGTTTGCGCACGAGATCCGGGTAGGGGTCGCGGGTTGTCCCCGCGACGACGTCGTCGAAAGCGGTGAACGGGTCGTATTCCTGGGCGTCGGACGTGGCCATAGCGCGGGTTCCTCCCACGGTTGCGGTGGGTGACGTTGACGTCAGGATACGGGTCGCGGCTACGGATCGCACCTGCGGGTGCGCCGGACCTCGGGCGCTTGGGGCGACCCGGAGAACAACGGCGTAGGCTCCCGCTGCATGAAGACGCTGCGCACCCCCGACGAAAGGTTCGTCGGCCTGCCCGGTTACGACTTTGCTCCGTCCTACGCCGAGATCGCCGACACCGAGGGCGGCACTCTGCGGGTTCACTACCTGCGGGAGGGCGACCGCGCGGCGCCCGTCGTGCTTCTGATGCACGGCGAGCCCTCATGGTCGTACCTCTACCGCAAGATGGTCCCGATCCTGACGGCGGCCGGACTGCAGGCCGTGGCGCCGGACCTGGTCGGTTTCGGGCGCTCGGACAAACCGGCCGAGCGCTCCGACTACACGTTCGCCCGTCACGTCGAGTGGATGTGCGAGCTCCTTTTCGGCCAGTTGGATCTGCGCGATGTCACGCTGGTTGGACAGGACTGGGGTGGGCTCATCGGCCTGCGCCTGGTCGGTGAGCATCCCGACCGCTTCGCCCGTGTCGTGGCGGCCAACACCTTCCTACCCACCGGCGACACCGACCCCGGTGAGGCCTTCTTCGCCTGGCAGCGCTTCTCCCAAGAGGTTGAGGTCTTCCCGACGGGCGGGATCATCCGCGGCGGCTGTGCCAAACCCTTGGCCCCCGACGTGGAAGCCGCCTACGACGCCCCCTTCCCGGACGAGTCCTACAAGGCGGGGGCACGGCAGTTCCCGATGCTCGTGCCCTCCCGACCCGACGACCCCGCTCACGATGCCAACGTGGCCGCCTGGGTGGGCCTGTCCGGCTTCGGGCGCCCGTTCCTGTGCGCTTTCAGCGACGGCGATCCCATCACGAAGGGCTCCGACCGCGCCCTGAAGGAGAAGATCCCCGGTGCCAAAGGGCAGCCCCACACCACGATCGTCGGGGGCGGGCACTTCCTCCAGGAGGACTGCGGGGAAGAGCTGGCCGAGGTGGTCGTGTCCTTCGTCACCGGGACCTCGTGACCGAGGAGCACCGCGTCGTCATCGTGGGCGCCGGGTTCTCCGGCATAGGGATGGCGGCGCGCCTGCGCTCAATGGGCATCGAAGATTTCGTTGTTCTCGACCGCGGCAACGATCTCGGCGGCACCTGGCGAGACAATTCATACCCCGGGTGCTGCTGCGACGTCCCCTCGAACCTGTACTCGTACTCCTTCGCCCTGAATCCGGACTGGTCGCGCTCGTTTTCCTCGCAGGGAGAGATCTGGGATTACCTCCGTGCCTGCGTCGACCGCTTCGACGTGGGCCGTCACCTGCGGTTCGGCCTGTCCGTGGACGAGGCCCGGTGGGACGAGGAGGCCCAGCGTTGGTTGGTGCGCTGCGCCGAGGGGGATGAGTTCAGCGCGCCCGTCTTGTTGTGGGCGACAGGCCCCCTCAGCGAACCCTCCATCCCCGAGTTCCCGGGCCTGAGCGATTTCCGCGGCAAGATCTTCCACTCAGCCCGCTGGGAACACGGCTTCGACCTGAGGTCCAAGCGGGTGTGCGTGGTCGGCACGGGGGCGTCGGCCGTCCAGTTCGTCCCCGAGATCGCGCCGGATGTCGAACACCTCTACCTGCACCAGCGGACACCACCGTGGATCGTGCCCCGGCGCGATCGGCCGGTCTCGCGTCTGCGCAAGCTCGTCTACCGCAAGATCCCAGCCAGTCAGCGCCTGTCCCGACTCCGCATCTATTCCATGTTCGAAGCGCTGCTGTCGGTTTTCGTCGGTCACGGCGAACGTCGCAAGGCCGCGGTCAGGAAAGCGGCCCTCGACCACCTCGCTCGGCAGGTGCCCGACGGAGCCTTGCGTGCCAAGTTGACCCCGCGCTACGAGCCCGGCTGCAAACGCCTGCTCCTCTCCGACAACTACTACCCCGCGCTCTCCCGCTCCAACGTCGAAGTCGTGACGTCACCGGTTGCCTCCTTCACTGCTCACGAGGTCGTGGGGCAAGACGGCATTGCCCGGCCGGTCGACGTGGTCATCATGGGCACCGGCTTCGAGGCCGCCGAGCCCCCCTACGCCGAGCACATCGTCGGCAGGGACGGCGCCCGCTTATCCGAGGTCTGGAAGGCCGCCGGCGTCGAGGCCTACGCCGGATGCACGGTGAGCGGATTCCCCAATCTCTTCCTCATGATCGGGCCCAACTCGACGTTGGCCCACAACTCCATGATCTACATGATCGAGTCGCACATCAATTACATTGCCAGCGCATTGGCCTTCATGAGCCGACCAGGCGTGCACACGGTCGAGGTCAAGCCGAGCGTCCAGCAGCGCTACAACCAGCGCCTGCAGGCGCGGTTGGAACACTCGGTATGGGTCGAGGGGGGCTGCGGGAGCTGGTATCTGGACCACCGAGGACGCAACACGACGTTGTGGCCCGACCACACCTGGAAGTTCCGTCGGCTGACCCGGCGCTTTCACCCCGGCGAATACACGGTCCACGCCTAGCCGCTGCGGCGGGCGTCCATGGTCCGGCCCCCCGGATCGACCGGGCCGACGCCAGCCGACCACCGGCAAAACTAGCCTCTGTCCTCGTGATCGCTCTGGAGCCCGTTGGTGTGGTCGTGGGCGGCCGCACCAGCGCCGTCGACGACGGTTGGAGCGGGGTCGAGGCGGTGATCCGCCTCGACCGGACGCGCTTCGGTCCTGAGGCGGTGGCCGGTCTCTCCGACTTCTCGCATGTTGTCGTTGTGTTCCAGTTCCACCTGGTGGAGGAGGCCGCGATCCAGACCGGTGTCCGCCGGCCGCGGGGGAACCCCGATTGGCCCGAGGTGGGCATGTTCGCCCAGCGGGCCAAGATGCGGCCCAACCGGCTCGGTGTCTCCACCTGTTTGCTCCGGCAGATCGACGGGCTCGACCTGCACGTGCGCGGTCTCGATGCCGTGGCCGGATCCCCGGTGCTCGACGTCAAGCCCTACATGCGCGAGTTCGAGCCGGCGGACGCCGCTGTGCGCCAGCCGGCCTGGTCGATCGAGCTGATGCGCGGGTATTACTGACGGTCGTTCGACCGTCTTTGGACGAGGGATTCATCGGTTCCAGCCGAAGGGGCACAATGTCGAAGTCACTCTGCCTCGGCCTGACCAACCGGGAGGGATCATGGCAAAGGAGCCCGTCTTCGCATCGGAGGGGCGCGACCGAGTCCTGCAGACCGCGCGGGAGCTCGCCCCGGATTTCTCGGCCCGGGCGCCGGAAGGCGAGGCGCTGCGTACCATGCCGTCCGACCTGGTGGCCCGTGTCAAGGACGGCGGGTTGTTCCGGCTGGCGTTGCCACGCTCTCTCGGGGGCCTGGAGCTCGATCCGCTCACGATCGTCGAGGTGGTGGAGCTCCTCAGCGAGGCAGACGGGTCGGCCGGTTGGACGGTTCTCATCGGCAACAGCACGACCTTCTTCGCCTGGCTGGAGCCATCGGTCGCACGTTCCATGATCGGGAATAACAGTGGGTTCTGCTCGACAAGCATGTTCGCCCCGATGGGCCACGCCCGTCCGGAGGGCAAGGGGATGTTCTCGGTGACCGGGCGGTGGCCGTTCAACAGCGGCTGCCTCCACTCGGAGTGGCTGCAGGTTGGCGTATTCGTCATGGACGGCGAGGCACCGCGCCGGCGTGACGAGTTCAACCCCGACTGGCGGTTCGCCTTTGTGCCACACGACGCGGCGCAGATCGAGGACCTGGGACGCGCTGGGACTTCGGGGCACCGGGAGCCACCATCTGAACTTGGAGGGAACCCACGTCCCCGAAGACCACCTCGCCGCACCGATATTCGAACCGGCCCGCCACGACGGACCGCTGTGGCGACTCGGACTGTTCGACCTGGCATCGATCTTCATGGCAGGGTTCCCGCTGGGCGTCGCTCGCCGGGCCATTGACGAGTTCACCTCCACGGCCCGGACCAAGTTCAGGGGCAACCCAGCCAACACCGTCGCTGGCAACGGCCACAGCCAGATGCTCCTGGCCCAGTTTGCGGGCCGCCCGGCTGTACGTCTACGACGTCGTGGGGAGCATCTGGGACACCTGTCGCGCCGGCGACCGGCCTGCCCCACTCCAGCGGGCCGAGCTCGCCCTCGCCACCTGCCACGCAATGCGAGCCGCCCTCGAGGGCGTCGATGCGCTCTACCGGCTCGCTGGTGCGGAGGCGGTTTTCTCCGGGCACCCGGTCGAACGCTGTTTTCGGGACCTCCACGGGGAGCCAACACATCATCTTCAGCGCCGACCGCGAGCAGGAGTACCCGCGCCTTCGCCTCGGCATCCTCCCCGCCACCGACTGAGGGCCGGCCGCGGACGGGATCGGGCCGGGAATCCTCGGCTCTCTCGCGGTGGCGATGGCCCGGGCTCAGTCGAAGCTCGGTCGCCGGTCCCGTGTGCGCTTGAGCTCGAAGAAGCCCTCGGTCCCGGTGCAGAGCAGCACCCCGTCCCACAACCGCCCCGCTGCGTCGCCCTTGGGGGCCGGGGTGACCACGGGGCCGAAGATGGCCGTGCCGTTGAAGTGGATCACCGGGGTGCCCACGTCGTCGCCCACCGGGTCCATGCCGGCGTGGTGGGACGCTTCGAGAGCCTGGTCGAACTCGTCCGAGCGCGCTGCTTCGAGCAGCGATGCGGGTAGCCCGACGTCAGCGATCGCCTCGGTCAGGATCGTCTCCGTTTCGTCGCGCGGGCGCCGCTGGACGTGGATGCGGGTGCCGAGGGCCGTGTAGAGCGGCAACAGGATCTCGCGGCCCACCTTCTGCTCGGCCGCGATGCACACCCGGACTGGACCCTTGGCGCGCGCCATGCGCGCCTTGTACTCGTCGGACAGCTCCTGACGTCCCGCATTGAGGATCGCGAGCGACATCACGTGCCACTCGGTTCGGATGTCGCGCACCTGTTCCACCTCGAGCATCCAGCGCGAGGTGATCCAGGCCCAGGGGCAGATCGGGTCGAACCAGAAGTCGGCGGTGTCCGTCATGGGATGCCGCCGTCGACCCGCAGGATCGAGCCGGTGGTGTAAGAGGAGGCGTCTGTGGCGAAGTAGAGGGCGGCACCGACGATCTCTTCGGCTTCGCCCGCCCTTTTCAGCGCGTGGTTCCGCATGCCGCGCTCTCGGACGCCCGGCCCCCAGGCCTTGGAGATGTCTGTGAGGAACGGCCCCGCCATGATGCAGTTGACCCGTACGCTCGGCCCGAAGGCCTGCGCGAAGCCCTCGGTCAAGGTATTGAGCCCCGCCTTGGCGGCGTCGTAGGGCAGCATGGTCGGACCTGGCCGGATGGAGCCCGTGCTCGAGACGTTGATGATGGACCCACCATACGGGCCGGCCGCCATCCTCGTACCGACCAGGGCCGTGAGGCGGAACGGCCCCTTCAGGTTGACGCCCAGCACCTTGTCCCACAGCTCCTCGCTGACCGAGGTCAGGTCGGGGTAGAGCGGGGACATGCCGGCGTTGTTGACGAGCACGTCGACCCGGCCGAAGGTGTCGTAGGCCTGCTCCACCAACTCCTCGATCTCGTCCCAGTGCCCGACGTGACAAGCCACCGGCAGGGCCCGCCGCCCTTTTGCTTCCACCTCGGCCGCCACCTCCCGGCAGGCGTCGAGCTTGCGGCTGGTGACGACCACGTCCGCTCCGGCGTCCGCGAAGGCGAGCACCATGGCCCGTCCGAGGCCGCGGCTGCCCCCGGTGACGAGGACAACTTTGCCCGCGAGCGGGTCGCGCTGCCCCTCCATGCTCACGCTCACCCCTCCTTCACCAACTCTGCGACCGCGTGGGTGACGGCCTTGGCCATGGGTATGTGGAGCGACTCGTTCGGGCCGTGAGCGTTCGAGTGCGGACCGAGGACGCCGGTGGCCACGAACTCGGTGCCGGGGAACCCCCGCTGTAGGTCGGCCAGAAAGGGAATCGACCCGCCCTCGCCCACGAAGCCCGGCTCGTGCCCGAATCGTTTCCTCGAGACGGCCGACAAGGTGGCGGCCACCCCTGGGCTGAGAGGCCGGGCGACCCAGCCCTGGGCGGCCGCCTCCAGGTCGATGGTGATGTGCGCGCCCTCGTCGGTGCGGATGGCCGAGACGAGGGCATCGGTCGCCGCCTCCGCGTCGACGTCGGGCGGCAGGCGCAACGAGAACTTCAACGTCGTCGACGGCCGCAGGACGTTGCCACCGGCGCGTGGTTTTGGTAGCCCGTCCGCCCCCGTCACCTCGAGTGCCGCGCCCCAGGTCCGAGCGACCAGGCGATCGAGCGGATCGGGTGCGAGCAGGTGCAACCCGTCGACGACCGGCGCAGTGGTGTCGGGGAATTCCGCCGCGACCACCTCCAGGTTGGCGCGGTGCGCGGCGGGGATGCCGGCCCCCTGGAGCTCGGGCAAAATGATGCGCCCGGTCGCCTCGTCCTCGATTCCCGCAAGGATGCGGCGCAAGATCCGGAAGGATGACGGGACGACGCCACCGCCCTGGCCGCTGTGAATGCCCTCGGTGAGCACGTCGACCTTGACGGTCGCCACCAGGTTCCCCCGCAGTGACGTCGTCAGCCACAACCGGTCGTAGCTGAGCCCGCCGGAGTCGAGGCAGATCACGAGCCGGGGTGTGCCGATGCGATCCTTGAGGTTCTGGAGGTGTGCCAGCAGGTCGGGGCTGCCGCTCTCCTCGCTCCCCTCAATCAGGATGAGCACGCGGCCCCGCCCGCCGCCCGCCGCCAGCAGACCCGTGACGGCGGCGAAGGTTGCGTAGCCGTCGTCGGCGGTGCCCCGCCCGTAGAGAAGATCGCCGTCGCGCACCGGCTCGTACGGCCCGAGCCCGGCCCGCCACTCGCCGAGCGGCGGCTGCTTGTCCATGTGCCCGTACACGACGATCGGCTCGCCCGACCCACCGTTGTCGACCAGGAGGACCGGGGTGCGCCCGGGGAGCTCGACGATCTCGGCAGCCAGCGACCGGTCCTGGTCGCGCACCCACGCCTCGAGAAGCCGGGCCGCTTCCATGAGGGCGCCCCGCTCGGCCCAGTCCGGGTCGAAGGCCGGTGAGAGGCACGGGATGCGCGTGTACTCGCTAAGGGCGGGGATGATCCGCTCCTCCCAGGCGCTGTCGATCACGCGCCCGACTCGGTGATCTCTGCCAGGCGCTCAAGCGTCTTGGACATCGCGTCTGCCGTGTGCTGGCCGACCTTGCCGTGCTTGAGGAAGGCCCGTTGCTTGTCCTGGGTGATGTCCCACGTCTCGGTGACCTTGGTGCCACCGTCGACCTCCTCGAACTGGTAGCGCCAGATCCGTCCGCCGAGTAGGCGGCCGAGGGGACCCGCCAGCACGGTCTGCCAGGCGATACGGCGGTCCGGTTCGAACTCGATCACCGTGTTGGTCATGGAGTAGGGCACGCCCAGCTTCATGGACATGCCGAAGGTCGAGCCGAGGGTCAGGCGCGCCGGCGCGCCGTCTTTTGCCTTGACCAGGGCGCCTGAGCCGTCCATGTCGGGGTGGCGGGAGGGGTCGGCCACCACCGCGAAGATGGCCGACGCAGGGGCCTTGATGACCCGGTGGACGCTGACGATGGTGTTCTGCTCCATGGGCTTCGGGCCGAGACTAGAGGGCGTGGGCGACCAGGTCGCCGAGCTGCACCCATTCCAGGGAGGCGGCGTGGGTCGAAGCGAGGACGACCGGAGGCGCCACCCCGGCCTCGAAGGCCTCCTGCCAGCGGGCAGCGCACAGGCACCACTGGTCGCCGGGTTGCAGTCCGGCGAAGCCGAACTCGGGGTGCGGTGTCGACAAGTCGTTTCCGACCGACGTCGAGAAGGCCAAGAACTCAGCAGTGACGCGGGTGCAGACCGTGTGGACGCCCACATCATCGGCGCCGGTGTTACAGCAGCCGTCACGGTAGAAGCCGGTGAGCGGGTCGTAGTTGCAGGGCTCGAGGTCTTCACCCAGGACGTTCTGTGCCATGGCCCATTTCACCACGGTGCGGGCTCGGGCTCCGGTCACGAGTTCAGGGAGGAGTCAGACCGTCGCCGCCCTCGCCGGCGAGCGGGGCTCCGGCGTAGCGGTCGACCCAGCAGAACGATCCCACCGATGCCCGCTTCAACCGGAGTGGGACCGACAGCGGGCGACCGAGCACCACCAAAGAGGCAACCGCGACGGTCTCGGGGATGCCGAAGAGCACGCGCAGGTCCGCTTCGCGGCGCACCGGCATCGTCGTCAGAACGCCACCCAGCCCCTCGGTGCGGGCGGCGAGGAGCAGGCTCCAGACGAACGGGTAGATGGAAGCACCGCCGGCCAGGGTGTAACGCGGCAGGTCGCGGTCCACCGCGGCCAGCGCGGAGAGGTCCGCCAGGACGAGCAGGAGGGCTGGTGCCGTGTCGAGCATCTCGGCGAAGCCGGGCGCGGCGGCACCTCCTTCGGCGAAGTGCGGCACGTCGGCAAGGGCGTTCGCCTCCGCCTCGCGGTTGGTCACCGGTGCCCAGGGCACCAGGCCGGCCGACCCGATGGCCAGGTACTCGTACCAGCCGCTCAGATAGATGTCGCGCAACGCGGCGCGGCGGGCGGCGTCCTTGACCACGATGACGCGCCAACCCTGGCGGTTGCCCCCACTCGGGGCGAAACGGGCCGTATCGAGCAGGCGTGCCAGCACGACGTCTGCCACCGGATCGGGGTGGAACTGGCGGACTGCACCGGTGGTGCGCAGTGTGTCGATGAGGTCGAGGTGCACGAGTTGCCCACGGTAGTGGCCGACGGATAAGTGTGGTGGGGTGACTGCTGTGCGGGATCTCGCGCCGCTGCCACTGGTCGTGGCGCCCATGGCGGGCGGACCGAGCACGCCAGAGCTGGTCGTGGCGGCCGCGGCAGCAGGTGCCTTCGGCTTCCTGGCCGCCGGCTACAAGACGGTGGGCGGCATGGTGGAGGAGATGGAAGCGGTCAGGTCGGCGGGCGTGGACGCTTTCGGTGTCAACGTGTTCGTCCCTGGGCATCCAGTGGCCGACCCCGGCCGGGTCAACGACTACGTCGCCTCGCTCGGAGCCGACGCAGCTGCGCTTGATGCGAGCTTGGGCGAGCCGTCGTGGGACGACGACGATTACGGCGCCAAGGTCGACGCCCTGAGGGCGGACCCCCCAGCGGCGGTGAGCTTCACCTTCGGGGTCCCTGACGCGGACGTCGTGCGGGCGCTCGGAGCCGCGGGGTCTGTCGTGCTCCTCACCGTGACGACCCCCGAGGAAGCGGTCCGGGCGCTGCGGGTGTGCCCCGACGCGCTGTGCCTGCAGGGCGCGGAAGCGGGCGGCCACCGGGCCAGCCTGGCCAACGACGACCGTCCCGACCAGGATCGGCCCCTTCGGGCGCTCCTGGCCTCGGTCCGTCCGCACACGCTGGTGCCGCTCGTGGCGGCGGGGGGCGTGGGCGGGCCCGACGACGTGGCCGACCTTCTGGTCCGCGGCGCCGACCTCGTTCAGGCCGGGACGGCGTTCCTGCGCTGTTCCGAGAGTGGGGCGTCCCGGCCATACAAGGAGGCCCTGGCCGACCCCGCGTTCGCTCGGACGGCACTGACTCGCTGCTTCAGCGGACGCCGGGCCCGTGCGCTGGCCAACGCGATGGTGCGCGACCACCCTGGCGCGCCCGCGGCCTATCCCGAGATCAACAACGCCACCCGACCGCTCCGGGTCGCAGCGACACGCGCGGGCGACGCCCAGCGCATGAGCCTGTATGCGGGGTCGGCGTTCCGCCAGGCCGCAGACCGCCCGACCGGCGAGGTCGTGGAACGGCTGATGTCAGGATGGCGCCGGTGACCAGTCGGCGCGCGACCGAGACCATCGAGTTCACGCCCCCCGAGATCTCCGCCGTGGTCGACGCGCTGGCGCACTTACGTGCGGTGGGGAACGGTTGGGTCAATTTCCTGCCGGGGATCGACGAGGACGCCGTCGACGTCGAGCCGCCCAGCGGTCTGTTCGCGTTCTTCGGCAACCGGGCGCCTCCGGTCACAATGGCGACGGTCATGCCGGCGAAGTCGGACCGGCGTGACACCGAGGGGATGACCGTCGGCCTCATGCACCCGACGGGCGCCAAAGCCCTGGCGCGACTGGCCGAGGTCGGGGTGGGTCTGCCCGACGGGTGGGTGGTGCGCCAGGACCACGTTCGGCGGGGTCTCGTGCTTCGAACGCCGCCGGACACCCCCGAGGCCGCGGTGATCGGCTGGTGTGTCCGCGCCGGCACCGCATTGTGCCGGGCCGAGATGACGGGCGAGTGGCGAGCCGTCGTCTACCTTCCGTAGTGGGCACGGGTTTTGCGTGACCACGAGGGGCCCAAGTTTCACAACTTCCGGACAAACCGCCAGGGTGGGATCCGAATGGCCCTATTCGCACTCGGCCATCGTCGCCACAATCACCCCCGAGGGCAGGGTGGTTGTGAGGAGGCCCCGACACCACTGGGAGACTCAGTGTCTCTCCCGGCTGGATGGCCCGCGCATCACCCTGCCCCCTTGACCGCGGTCAAGGGTCGAGCGCCGGGATGAAGCCGACGGGCTCACGTCCACCCCGGCAGCGGCGCACATCTTGGACAGAGGAATGGCGGCCTGGAAGCGGTGCTCTCCCTTGCGCAGAGGTTTGGGATCAGATGGCCTGGGTATCGTGAGCCGTTGACCGCCGCGTTGGGGCGACACAACCTGGGAATCTTGGCCCTGTCTCTTTCAGATTCCCGAGAACGGCCCGGAGTTGGCGCTCCGGGCCGTTCGCTTTTTCGGCGCCCTTGAAGCCAAGTGGACGCTACGGCGCCATGAACGAACGCTGACGCGTTGACGGTCGTCAGCCTCTTGTGCGGGGCTAGGGGCCGATGCACACGACACCCAAGATGCAATCCCCGGCGGGCGCGGTCGTCGTGGTCGTCGTTGGGGGCACCGTCGTGGTCGTCGTCGTCGTCGTACTCGTGGTTGTGGTTGTGGTCGTGGTCGTCGTCGTCGGGCGTGTGGTAGTCGTCGTCGGGCGTGTGGTGGTCGTCGTCGGCCGTGTGGTGGTCGTCGTCGGCCGTGTGGTGGTCGAGGTCGGCCGTGTGGTCGTCGTGCTGGGAGGCCGGGCCGGCGTCAGCGTGACGGTGGTCGGAGTGATGGTCGCTGCTCTCGCGACGGGACCCGTCGGAGCCAGCGCGGCCGGGCCGGTCGGAGCCAGCGCGGCCAGGATCCTCACTGCCGATGCCCCGGCTGGAGCAGCGGGCACCGGGGTCGCCGGCGGAGTGACGGTGTTCGTTTTAGCCGCTCTGGTCGCTTTGGCTTTGTGCTGCTGCTTGGCGACCGTCGCTTTTGCGGGCGCGGACAACCTCGGTCCCGCGAGAGGGTTGTGGAGTACGACGTAGGAGCCAACGCACACGATGACGAGGAGAGCGCTTCCCACGACCCACGGTGTTGGGAGCGCCCAGTTCCGACGATGGTGCTCCTCGGTCACCGCCTCGAACGTGACCGGTCTGCCGTCGATGGCACAGTGGTCACCGTCGACGGCGTCACAGACCGTACCGTCGTCGTGAAGGTATTGGTACGTCACGGTGCGGGTGGTCTCAGGCTCGGCCATGGGCGTCACTGTTACCCATCTCGCAACCGGCTGATGCAAAAGAGTCAAGGAGCTGGCATTGCAGTACCAAGGTCACACCATGGCGAGTGGCCCCTTTGTCACAAACCCCCCCTGTTGCGCACCGCACAGAGCGTCGTGAAGGGGTGGTGGCAGCGGCCGTTGCGTCGCGTGGTGTCCCATTCAGCAGGATCCCCGGGGGTCGGACGACCGCGGTTAACTTCCGGGGGTGGCAACCGGTGGTCGGCGCGATGACGCCGCGCTTCGCGTGGGGATCGAGCGTTGGATGTCGGACCACCCCGAGCAGGTGCCGGGGGAGCCGGCCGACGAGGACCCCCCGCGCCTCGTTGCGCTGACCCATGCCCAGGGCGGCATGGCGAACGAGACGGTGCTGGTCGACCTCGGCGGATCGCGTCCCGGCCTCGTGGTGCGGCTCCCTCCCCTCGAGCCCACGTTCCCCGACTACGACCTGGCACCGCAGGCGGCGGTGCAGAACGCCGCGGCGGCCCGCGGGGTACCGGCGCCCGCCCCGGCCATCGTGGTCGCCGACACGAGCTACGTCGGCTCCCCCTTCCTCGTGATGCCCCGGGTCCTGGGCAACGTCCCCGGCCCAGCACCGGTCTTCGACCCCTACGTGCGCGATGCCGGGCCTGCGCGTCAGCGTCTGATGCACGACGGTCTCATCGACATCTTGGCGGAGGTGCACGCGATCCCCTGGCGGGGCACCGCATTGGAGCAGCACCTGCCGGGCACGGGTCTCGGTGATGCGTTCGACCGTTGGGCGAGCTACGTGGCCTGGTCGGCGGAGGGCGAGCCCCTGCCGGCGCTGGCCGAGGCACTCGATTGGTGTGCCCGCCATCGACCCCCCGAGCGATCGACCGTCGTGTTGTGGGGGGACGTGCGTCTGGGCAATCTCATCTTCGACCCCGACCGCCGGGTGCGCGGCGTGCTCGACTGGGACCTGACCGCGCTCGGACCACCGGAGATGGACCTCGGCTGGCATCTCGGGCTGGAGTTCATGATGGAGGCGCTCTTCGGTGCCCGCCTGCCGGGCTTCCCCGCCAGGCTCGATGTGGTCGAACGCTACGAGCGCCAGAGCGGGCACGAGGTGCAGGATCTCGCCTGGCACGAGGTGTTCGCACTGGTGCGCGCCCTCGCCATCAACGACCGGCATCGGCGCATCACCGGTGACCTGCGCCGGCAGGACAACCCGATGGGTGACATCTTGTTGGCCCGTCTCGAGGCAGCGTCCCGGTCGGTGGAGAGCCGATGAGTGCCGCCGCGCCGGGTCGGGCGGTGTCCCGTGCGGCCGCCGTCCCTATCGGCGCGTTGGGCGCGCCCGTGAGCTGGCGTCGGGCTGCCTCTTGCTCGTCGACGGGTTATGCGGCGCCCGGTACGCTCGGACCGTGTCCCGGGACCAGCGCATCGACCCGCGGAGCGCCGCGTTCTTCGCCCGGGAGGATTACCACCAGCTGCTGGCGATGTTGCGTGCCGAGGACCCCGTGCACGAATGTGCACCCGGCTTCTGGGCCGTCACCCGCTACGAGGACATCCGCGACCTCAGCCGCGAGCCGACGCGTTTCTGCTCGAGCCACGGTGTCCTCATAAACGACCCCATTCGAACCAGCGACACGCCGACGCGGGATCGCTCGATCGTGCACATGGACCCGCCAGAACATGCGTCCTTTCGCGGATTGGTGAATCGCCGGTTCACGCCTCGGGCGCTCTCGGGACTGGCCGAGTCGATTCACAAGAGCGCATCGAGCCTCCTCGACGCCGTGGAGGCGCGGGAGGAGATCGATTTCGTAGGCGAACTGGCCGCCCCGTTCCCGCTCAGTGTGATCGCCGAGTTGCTGGGGATCGCGGAGGTAGACCGGAACGACTTCCGGCGCTGGTCCGATGCAGCGATCGAGTCACCGGACTTGCCCCCCGACGAGACGATGACGGCGCTGGGCGAGCTGGCAGGCTTCATCGTCGAGCACATCCGGGCCAAGCGGGAGCGTCCGGGAGAGGATCTGGTGTCCTTGCTCGTGGGGAGCGAGGTCGGCGGACGCCCCCTGAACAAGGAGGAGCTGTTCATGTTCCTCTTGACCCTGCTCGTGGCCGGCAACGAGACCACTCGTACTTTGCTGTCCGGGACGGCCGTCGTCCTCGACGAGCACCCCGACCAGCGTGCCGCCCTCGTCGCCGAGCCCGATCTGGTGCCGGGCGGCGTCGAGGAGTGCCTGCGCTGGGTCACCCCGGTGCACGCCTTTTGCCGGACCGCCACCGAGGAGACGGTCGTTGCCGAGACCCGTGTCAAAGAGGGTGACTATCTGTGCATGCTCTACGCGTCGGCCAATCGCGACGAGCGGATCTTCGGCGAGGACGCGGCGCGCTTCGACGTGCGACGACGGACAAATCCGGTCCATCTCGCCTTCGGCTTCGGCGAGCACGTGTGCTTGGGCGCCAGTCTGGCCCGCCTGGAGGCGAGGATCTTCCTCGAGGAGCTGTTGGGGCGGTTCCCGACCTATTGCGTGACGGGACCCGCCCAGCGGGTGCTCTCGACCACCGTGGCCGGCATCAGGTCGTTGCCCGTCGTGCTTTCGCCGGCTCCCTGAAGGACGGCCTGGCGCAGGTCGCCGACCAGGGTCTCGACGGCCGCCGCGTCGGCCCGCAACCGCAATCTCCCGCCCTGACGTTCCGATCGAACGAGCCCGCTCTGGCGCAGCGCCTTGACGTGCATGCTCACGGTCGGTTGGGCCAGCCGGAACAGCGTCGCCAGTTCGCCCACCGAACTCGGTGCCGAGGCCAACGAATGGAGCAGGGCGAGGCGGGTGGGATCGGCGAGCACCTTGACGCGGCGAGCCACTGCTTCGGTGCGGGCCCGCGCCTCGAGGCCGCCCGGCCCAACCCCGGTGCCGATCACGACGAGGTCGTCGAACTCGAGATACATGCTCGAGCCGAAAAACAGGCATGGCACGAAGACGAGCGGCTTGCCGGCCTCGACGCTCGTCACGATGGTCGGGAGGTTGTCCCGCAAGATGTCACACCCCGGCGTTATGAGTATCTCCAGTGACCGCCCGCCCTCGTATTGCGCCACGACATGGCGTCCCGCCTCTTCGATGACCGGCAGCGCCTCTTGCCACATGTCGTCGATGGGATCCCAGACCCGCTGGAGCACCTCGAGGTACGCCCGCAAGAGCTCGGGGGACTCCTTGAGCCTCCGCAAGCGGTTTTGGAAAACCGCCAGATCCTCGGCAGCTTCCGACGCCATCGCCAGGTCGAAGGGAACCGTTGCGACGGCCGCTTCGAGGGCCTGCCACAGCGCGTTCGGATCGGTCTCGGCCAGCGCCCCGCCATGGTGGGCCAGCGCCTGCATCTCGGTGAAGCAGATCTCGTCGGCTCCGTCGTCCCAGAAATTCTTGACCCGATCCGCCAGGTCCTCCCGTCCGTTGAACATCTCGGCCAGCTTCGGGTACCGGGCCTGCATCGAAGGGCGAGCGGCCACGGAAAGGAGCCAGGAGAGGTCGGTCGCCAATGAGGGGGCGGCCGTCACCGAGCTCGGTTGGGGGACCACCGTTTCGTCTGTAACCATAGGCATAGACCTATATTAGAATATTCTTGATTCATAGTCAAACACCGGCTAGGATGGGTTGTGAGGGAGTTGTCAACCTCGGAGCGGAACCGGGGAGTGAGGTGAGACCGATGATCCAAACCAAAGCAGTCCAATCTCTCGCCGATGCTCACCGCCAGGACCTGATGGCCTCGGCGAGGCCGCGTCGGTCGACCCGCCGCGACTCGATGCAGACGATTGACCCCAAGACGACCCAGCGCTCGGCCGCGGGGCTCCCGGTCTCGGGTGACCGAGCCATGCGCCGGGCGGTGGCGCCGCGCATCGGCGCCTGGCTGATCGACTTCGGCACCCGGCTCGGAGGGACGACAGTCCGCACGTCGTGAGCGCCGCAGCAGCCGGCTGTCGCGCTTTCCGGCCGGCCACTGCGGGGCTCGGGTCGTCCTCGTCGCCGCCCGATGCGCAAGAGTGGCGAGATGCCGCCGCATCGCAACGTGTTGTTCATCACGCTCGACCAGTGGCGCGGTGACTGTCTGTCTGCGCTCGGCCACCCGGTGGTCGAAACGCCGGCCCTCGACGCGCTCGCGGGCCGGGGTGTTCTGTTCGCCAACCATTGGGCCAACTCGGCCCCGTGCGGGCCGTCCCGAGCCTGCCTGTACACCGGTACCTACCAGCACCGCAACCGTTCGATCCTCAACGGCACACCCCTCGACGCCCGCTTCACGAACGTGGCGCTCCTCGCGCGGGCCGCCGGCTATGACCCGGTCTTGTTCGGCTACACGGACACCTCGGTCGATCCGCGCACGGTCCCACCCGGCGACCCGAGACTGTCCAGCTACGAGGGGGTGCTGCCGGGCTTCCGGGCCGTGGTCGAGGACCCGTGGGAACAGGGCAGCCCGGCGTGGGGTCGCTGGCTTGCCGCGCGGGCGTCGACGTCCCTTCGAACCCGCACGAACTGTACGAGCCCATGGAGGGGTTCCCGGGCGCCCACGAACACGGGTCGACCTGGGCCCCGGCGCGGTTCCCCAGCGAACTCTCCCAGACGAATTTCATGCGTCAAACGGTGGTCGATTGGCTGGAGCAACACGGCAACGAGCCGTTCTTCGTGCACGCCGCGTTCATCCGCCCCCATCCGCCGAGGCGGAACCCGCTGGGCTATCACGACCTCTATTCAGCCGAGGCGGTCGGGCCGTTCGTCGGGTGCCCGACGCCGGAGCAGGAGGCCGACCTCCACCCGCTCAGCGCGTTGGCCCTGGGGCTCCCATGGGTGCGCGCCCCCGCGACGAGCGGGAGCGCCGGCAGATCCGCGCCACTTACTACGGTGCACAGCGGGAGGTGGACGACGGGTTGGCTCTCCTCTTCGACTTCCTGACGACAAGCGGCCTGGGCGAATCGACGCTGGTGGTCCTCACGAGTGACCACGGCGAGATGGGTGGCGACCACTGGCTGCTGGAGAAGCTCGGCTATTGGGACGAGAGCTACCACGTGCCCCTCATCGTCGTGGACCCGAGAGCCGACGCGGATGGGGGGCGCGGCACGGTGGTCGATGCGGTGACCGAGTCCGTGGACGTGCTCCCCACCATCTGTGAGTTCATTGGGGTCGAGGTTCCCGTCCAGGCAGACGGCTGGTCGCTCGCGCCCTTCCTGCGCGGTGAGCCGTCCCCGGAGCACTGGCGGGACGCGGCACACTTCGAGTGGAGCTTCGCCGACCCGGTGTACCAGGGGGCCGAGAAGACGTTCGGCATCCCGATGAACCACTGCGCGCTGGCGGTGTCGCGCGGGCCTCGCCACAAGTACGTCCAGTTCGCCGCGGACGCCGCGCTGTTCCCCCCGCTCCTCTTCGACATGTCGAGTGACCCGGCCCAGACGCACAACCTGCTGGTCGAAGGGGGACCGGAGACGACCCAGCTCGCCTGGGAGGCCACCCAGGAGCTGCTGCAGTGGCAGATGCGCACGGCGGAACGGACGCTCAGCGGCACTTTCTTGCATGCGATACGAGGGGTCGTCCAGGCCCGCGACGCCTGGTGGTGAGGACCGTCGACAGGCGCACCGCCTGAAAGAGACACGAGGGAGCAATGGGTTCGTGGAAGGCTGACCGTGCTCGCCACGAGGAGGCTGCGCCGTGCCAGACATGCAGGGGAAGACGGTGGTCGTCACAGGCGGCAATTCCGGCATCGGGTTCGAGACGTCGGCTGCGCTGGCAGCGATGGGCGCCCGGGTGATCGTCACAGCTCGGAATGCCGACAAGGGCCGTTCCGCCGTCGCAGCCATCTCACGGCGGCTAGGTGGCGTGGGTCAGGTCCAGCTCGTGGTATTCGATCTGGCGGACCTCTCCTCGGTGCGCCGGGGCGCGAGCGAAGTCCTCGAGCAAGCACCGAGGCTCGACGTGCTCGTCAACAACGCGGGGCTGGTCCTGACCCAGCGAGCAGAGACAGTCGATGGCTACGAGGCGACGCTCGCCACGAACCACCTGGGTCCCTTCCTCTTCACGAACCTCTTGCTCGACCGGATCAAGGCATCGGCTCCCTCCCGGATCGTCAACGTGGCCTCGACGGCCCACAGCTCCGCGCGCCGCGGTATCAACTTCGACGACCTCCAGTCCCGACAGCGCTATCGCCCCATGCGCGTCTACGGGCAGTCGAAGCTGGCCAACATCCTCTTCACGCTCGAGCTGGCGCGGCGGCTCGAGGGGACTGGGGTGACCGCCAACTCGCTGCATCCCGGAACCGTGCGCACGGGTTATGGAGCCGATGGCGACGCTCGGGGCCTGCTCGCGTTCGGGATCAAAATAAGCAGTCCCTTCTTTCTCTCTCCCGAAAAGGGCGCTCGCACATCCATCTATCTTGCTTCGTCGCCCGATGTGGCCGGTGTGAGCGGAGAGTACTTCGTCAAGTGCGAGCCGAAACGCCCCAAGGCATGGGCGCTGGACGCGGACGCGGCGCAGCGATTGTGGCAGACGAGCGAGCAGCTGGTCGGCCTCGTCCCCGACCCAGGCGCCTGAGGTGCGCCTCCTCGTCGCCGGCGCCGGCCGCGCCATCGGCCGCGCCACCGTCACGGCGCTGGCCGACCGAGACCACGACGTCGTCGCAACGGCTAGGAAAGTGAGCGTGCTGTCCGGGCTGCCGGCGACACAGATCTTGCCGCTCGACGTGAGCGACACCGCGTCCGTCCGCTCCGCCGTGAGAGAAGCCGGTCGATCGCTCGAGGATCCTGCAACACCGGTTGCGGGTGGAAATGGGGAGGGACGCCACCATGGTGCTCGAGCTGCGGCGGAAGCTTCCTGATGCGGATTTCGAGGCCACGATGCGCGAAGCGCTGGGGCTGACCTGGTGAAGGAGGAGGTGTCGTGGAGAAGCTGATGTACCTCGCTCGCTTCGGGGCGGCGAGCAACCGAGCCGAGGTGGCGAACGTGGTGCTCGGGCGGGTCGCAGCGGAGCTGCTTGCCCTCGATCCGCTGCGGCTCACCATCGACGTGTGGGATCCCGAGAGCGACATCCCGGCTCCGGTGCCCACCCCCGAAGGCGAGACGCCGCTGCACGCACTGGTCTCGGTCTGGCTGGAGGCCGTCGACTACCGCACGCCGTTCGAGGAGGCGCTCGCGGCCGTCACGGAGCGCCTGGACGGGTATTCGGTCGTCGAGTCCCTCTACCGTGACTACGGGGGCAACCGGTGGTCGGGCCCACGAGACTGGCCGGACGGCCGACGTTCACCCGGTGTGCTCACCGTGGCCCTCCTGCAGCAGCATCCCGAGCAGACATTTGACGAGTGGATCAGCCGGTGGCACACCCGAATCTCGCCGATCACCGAGGCGATCCAGCCCCGTACCCGCTATGTCCGCAACGCAGTCTTCCGTGGGATCACCGACGGAGCCCCGCCGCTGGCGGGCATCGTGGAGGAGGCGTGGCCTTCCCGAGAGCACGTCACGGATCCCATGCTGTTCTACTGTGCGGACGGGGATCCCGACCGCATGAACGCCCACGTCACCCAGATGATCGACGAGATCACTGCCTTCGTCGACCTCAGCACCTTGCGCAGTGTCACCATGAGTGAATGGATACTGAAGTCATGACGCAAAAGTGGAGCCGGGACGAACTGGAGCGGGCTCACCAGAACTACATGGAGACGGCCAGCCGGTGCGCCGCTAACGGTGAGTGGCGCGACTGGGCCGACTTGTTCACCGAGGACGCCGAGTACCTGGAGCACCACTTCGGCACCTTCCACGGGCGCGAGGAAATCTACGCGTGGATCGCACCCCTCATGGCGGAGTGGCCCAACCGGGCCATGACGTCGTTCCCCCACACGTGGTGTGTGTGTGACGAGGATCGGGGGTGGTGGGTCTGTCGGATCGAGAACCGTATGAAGGATCCTGGCGACGGCTCCGTTCACGAAGCGCACAACATCACGGTGCTGCACTACGCCGGTGACATGAGATTCTCCTACGAAGAGGATGCGTACAACCCCGCCGCTTTCGGGCCGATGTTGGCAGCGTGGACGGAGTCGTACGCCGCCAACGGCGGCACGCCGGCATGAGGGCCTGACCCGGTGAAGGCGGCCCGGGACGACCGTTGCCTTCCGCTCCCACGAGCGAGCAGCAGGCGCGGGCGTTCCTGTCGGCGCCACCGCCGCGCCCTTGAAAGCTGGCCACTGTGCGCGCCGCTGGGCGGCCCGGATCGGTGGGTGCTGCATGGGCGCTGCGCGCGCCGAGGAATTCGGCCGACGTAACGGTGTCCCGGGCGAGATGGTGGCGCGCCTCCGTGCGACGCACCTCGTCGCCGCCTTCGATCTTGCCGAGTGAACTGACCGTGTCCCCGGCTCGTGAGGGACGTCGGGATCAGGTGGTGGCGCTAGCGCTGGGGCCGGTGCCTGCGCCCGCCAGCATCCCCGGCCCCGGGGTGAGGCGGGGGAGTCGAGCCCGACCACTTCCTGTCGTGAATTGCCCCAGCGGCATGATCGCCGTGGCCAAGAGCATGGCAATCAGCAGCAGGTCGGTGAGGACGAACGTATGGAGCATCCGCACGTAGATGCCGTGGACGGCCGTCATCCCTGCAAAGGCCCAGAACGTGCTGATGACGACGAGGACGGTGCGCAGCCGGCCTGCTGCCGCAGGGGCCAACACCACGACACCCCATGTCACGTACCAGGCCCACACGATGGGCCCGAGCAGCGCGAGGACCAACAGGGTCAGGCCCAGACAGCGAACGACCCCGTCCTCGGGCGAACGGAGCAAGAGGCGATATCCGACATAGGCGGCAATGAGCAGCCCGAGCACGCTGAACACAGGCCGCACGTCCATGGTGGTGACGGGTACCTGCAGTGCATGGCTGAGGATGGAGACCGACCGCGCCAACACGTTCACCGGTGTGACGCCAGTGAAGGATGCGTCGGCCGTGGTCGTCGTGCGCACCCAGCCCCAGCCGGTGCCCGATACGACCGCCATCACCTCGATCGTGGCCAACGCGATCAGTCCGGCTCCCACGGAGTGCCCGATGCGGCGGCGGGTGGACGCGCCTGGGCCGGCCCAGACCCATCCGAGGAAGAGAACGCCGAGAGCGGCCGGTGACTTCACCCCCATGGCGAGCGCACACAGGATGACTCCGGGCACGGTGCCGAAACGTTTGGCGACGGCCAGCCCGGCCATCAGGAGTCCGATCATCAAGGCGTCGTTGTGTGCCCCCGCGACCAACGACAGCAGCACAAGGGGTGATCCGGCGCCCAACAACACGGCGTGTGCCGGATCGCGTTTGAGTGAGCGGGCGAGGGTTGGCGTGGCCGCCACCATCAACGCGATACCCGCGACCTCGAGCAGGCGGAGCAGGACCAGGTCGGCGAGGATCTGATGGCCCGACGCCTGGTCGAGCACCCCGTCGGCCGACAAGAAGGTGGGACCATAGGGCGATTCGGTCCCCGACCACACCGCGTCGGCCATTTGGTTGAACGGGGTCGCCCCCAGGACCTCGGGCCCGTAGGCGTACGGGTTGATGTGGTGGCTCATCATCTCGCCCTGGGCGGCGTAGGTGTAGACGTCCCGGCTGAACAGCGGTGGAGCGAGGAGGAGCGGCACGGCCCAGATCACCACCACGAGAACGACGCGCTTGACCGGGAAGCCGTGGTGGCGGTTGAGGTGACCGAGAAACCCGAACCAGACGCGGGTGAGGAGAATGAGCCCCCCAAAGACGAGCGCAAGTGCGGCGACCGGCGGCAACGAGTCGTTGGTGCCGATCGAGCCGAAGAGCCCCCCGGGCATCCCGAAGAACCACGCGCCGGGGAGGTGGGTCTCGAACGCCGGGCCTCCCAGGACGGAACCAACCACGATTGCCGTCGTGCCAACGAGCCCCAGCAGCGCGGTACGCACCAGACTCAGCCGCGGCGCGGATGATGCGGCCGCAACGGCCTCGGTGGTGTCCGGCAGTGTCGTCGAGGGGGTGGCAGCGCTCTTGAACGCCAGCTCCATCGGGGATTCCTTACCTCCCTGCACGCGGTGAGCGACCGCGGAGGACAAAATCTTCATCGAACTGCAGTGATTCTGTCACGCCTGTAGCCGATTTGGAGAGGGCGAAACCTTCCCTAATAGGATTCTCAGGCTGGTCCCAGCCTACACGGGAAGACTCTGGTTGTCACGCAGGTGAAATCTGGCTGTCACGGAACGGAATCACGGAACGGAAGGTGTCAGATGCGAGTGCTGGTGCTGGGGGGCGACGGATATCTGGGATGGCCAACGGCACTGCATCTCTCGAGGGCGGGCTACGAGGTGGGGGTCGCTGACAACTTCGCCCGCCGGGGCTACGACCTGGAAATGGGGGTGGACTCGCTGGTTCCCATCGCCTTGTTGCACCGGCGCGTCGACTGCTGGGAGCAAGTCTCGGGCAATCGTCTCGAGGTCTTCATCGGCGATCTCACCGAAGAGGAATTCGTCTACGACATGGTGGGCAGCTTCAAGCCAGAGGCCATCGTCCACTTCGCCGAGCAACGCAGCGCCCCTTACTCCATGGTCGACCGCAAACACGCGGTGTACACACAGGTCAACAACGTGGTGGGGACGCTGAATCTGCTCTATGCCATCGCGGACGTCGACCCGTCGATCCACTTGGTGAAGCTGGGGACCATGGGGGAGTACGGCACCCCCAACATCGACATCGAAGAGGGCTACATCGAGATCACCCATCGCGGACGCACGGACGTCCTGCCCTTCCCCAAACAGCCGGGCAGCTTCTACCATCTGTCCAAGGTCCACGACAGCCACAACATCGCCTTCTGCTGCCGGGCCTGGGGCCTCCGCTCGACCGACCTCAACCAAGGAGTGGTCTACGGACAGTCGACCCCTGAGACCACCCTGCACCCCGACCTGGCAACCCGCTTCGACTACGACGCCGTCTTCGGCACCGTGCTGAACCGATTCGTGATTCAGGCCGCGGCCGGCGAGCCACTGACTGTCTACGGCAGTGGTGGGCAGACGAGGGGTTTTCTCGACATACGCGACACGTTGGCGTGCGTCGAGCTGGCCATCAGGAACCCCGCCCAGCCGGGCGAGTTTCGTGTGTTCAACCAATTCACCGAGTCGTTCTCGGTCGGCGAGTTGGCGCGGAAGGTGTCCGACGCCGTCGGCGGCGCGGAGATTGTGCACCTGGATGACCCGAGGGTGGAGCTGGAGGAGCACTACTATCGGGCGGCACACACCAAGTTGCTCGAGCTCGGTCTCTTGCCGTTCCTCCTCGGAGACGAGTTGCTGGCCGATCTTTTGTCCATCGCCCGTGCCAACATCGGCCGGCTCGAGCGGGCCGCCCTCCAACCGAAGGTGTTGTGGCGGTCGACGTCCAGCAACATCACCCGCACGGGAAGGCCACGGGCCGAGGAATCTCCCGCGAAGCATCAGCGGTGACCCTCTGAGGTCATTCTCAGAGTGGGGGACTAACTTTCGCCGATTGTGCCGCGCCGTCCCCGGGCGGAGGGCGCACGTACAGGTACCCCGGAAGGCAGCTCCTCGCTAGTGAACCGATTACGAGCACACATCGGACCCTTGTGGCCGTATCTCGTGCTGATCGCCATCCCGACCATCGCCTTTTTGCTGCCGGACCTCATCGGCGGACGACTCCTCATCACCGGGGACAACCTGCAGCAGAACTACCCGCTCCGCGTCCTGGTCGGCTCCATGTACCGCCACGGCCAGCTGCCGTTTTGGAACCAGTACATCTTCAGTGGCACGCCCCTCATGGCGGATTTCAACGCGGGGGCGTTTTACCCCCTGATCGGCCTCTTCGTGATCTTGCCGGATCGGGCCGCCTGGCTCGCCACCGAGATCCTTCTCTTCTCGGCGATCGCGATCGGGATGTACGTCTTCCTTCGGGCCCTGGCGCTTTCGACCGCGGCCTGCATCTTGGGTGCCGCCACCTTTGCCTTCGCCGGGCCTGTGCTCAGTCAGGTGAACCACGTCGACATGACCGAGGGTTTCGTGGCCATCCCGTGGCTGCTGTTGTCGGTGCTGCATATCGTCCGCGACGGGAGGTGGCGCTGGTCGATCGTGTTCGGGATCGCCTACGCCACCGTGATCCTGGCCGGCGCGCCCGAGGCGATGCTCGATGAAGGACTGCTCGTCATCGTGTTTGCGGTCATGTCGGCCGGGCTGAATCGGGAGCGCTGGTGGCGAGTGGTCTCGAGGGGTGCGGCCGGGGCGGCGCTCGCCCTGTCACTGGCAGCCATCCAATGGTTGCCGGGTCTCGAGGCCATCCGAAGCTCGCAGCGTGGAAGTGGCGTGTTTGCAGCGGCCGGAAGCTTCCCGACACCTTTCAGCATTCTGGCGCTCGTCCCGTACCTCGACGGCGGGTACGGGCATCTCGGCGAGTCGCAGTTCTTCAGTCAGTACAACCTGCCCGAGGTCGGCATCTACCTCGGCGTGCTGCCGCTTATCGCCTTGATCACCCTGGTGCATCCGCGGTGGCCGAGCCGGCTTCCGCCGCGCGACCGGCTCACTTGGTACGTGGTCGGGCTTTTCGGTTTTCTCCTCGCCCTCGGCTCGAACACACCTTTGGAGCACCTGTTCAACAGCCTGCCGCTCTACGGCCACCAGCGCCTGCAGAGCCGCAACATGATCACCGTGGCCACGGCCATCTGTGTTCTTTTCGCCGGCTGGATCGATCGCACGGACACGCCACGCGTCCGCGACCCGATGACACGCTACGACCGGGTCATGGGTCTTGTGCCCTTCGGTCTCACGGCGGCTTTGGCCATCTGGGCTCTCGCGGCACCAGGCTCTCTTCTCCACGTTTTCGCCGGGGTGACCGCGAACGTCTACGTCGTCGGAACTGTCCGCGAGGCAACGGTCTATGCACTTGTGTTCTGCGCCGTCGCGGCGGGACTGGTCTGGATCCGACCGCGAGTGGGGAACGTTCCGTGGGCACGGTTGGCCGCCGTCTTCGTCGCCGTCGATCTTGGCTTGGTGGCGCTCACGAGCCAGCTCACGCAGACGCCGGGGAACGACCTTTTGGCTGGGACCACTCCCGTCGAGCAGCTGATGGCCGCGCACCTGGTACCAGGTGGTCGGATGGTCAACTACGACCCCCAGACGTACTCGAGCTATCCCTGGAGCCCTCAAGGCGTGCCCGACCTCAACATCATCCCCAAGCTGCCTTCGGTGTCGGGTTACGCATCGATCGTCAACGGCAGCTACGAGTCGGTCACTCATACCCACGAGGAGGACGACCTCGATATCGGCCAACTCACCTCGGGAACCCTGGATCGTCTGGACCTCCAAGAGGTCGTGACGGTGCCGGAATACTTTTTGGTCCCACTCCAATACATGCCTCGGTCCATCGGTGACCTGCCACAGGTGTCCGAGCATTTCGGAGCAGATCCCGTGCTCCCCAGGGGTTACGGGGCCAACTTCAATGCGACGGCCTACCCCTTCTACCCCGGGCCCCGTCCGCCACTGCGGACGGGGCAGACCGCGTCGTGGTTCTTCGGCGAGTCCCTCACGCCCGACGCAGCGACACTGCTGCTCGGCCACCCGGCGGGTTCGGGCACGTTCGTGCGCTTCGGGACCCTGTCGGCCGACGGATCGACCCGTTGGGGCGCCGTGGTCCCGGTGGCCCATGGCGCGACCCGGGTGACGGGGCGACTCCAGGGCGGCGCATCGGTGGGCCTGTCGGTGCAGGTGTTCGGGTCGCTCCCGGCGCAACGGGCGGTGCTCTCCGTCCTAGGCCACCCGTACGAGCTGGGTGGCTCGCTGTCAGCCGCGCTGGTCCCGGGTCCCTGGCGGCAGGCCGGCTTCTCGCAGGGCTACACGGTTTTCACGGCCAGGCGGCCGCCCACGCCCATCTCGGCCGCTACGGCCGGGGGCCGGAAGCTGCCCGTGGTAGTTGTCTCGAGCGCCACGAAGTCCGAGACCGTCAAAGTCGACGCGCCGGCGCCGGCGAGCGTGATTCGGTCTGTCGCCTGGGATTCGGGCTGGACCGCGACCGTTTCAGTCAACGGCGGGGTGGCCGTGGCCATCCCGGTCGGCTCCTTCGATCTGGTCCAGCGCGTCCAGATTCCGGCGGGAGACGATCTGGTGACCTTCCGCTACCGGCCGCCCCACTTGCTGGTGGCGAGCGTTCTCAGCCTGGGCGCGAGTGCGCTCCTGGCGGTCCTGCTCGGTGTGTGGCTCGTTCGCCGCCGGTCAGCGCGGACGCGCCAACGGACCGCGCGCACTCAGAACGAAATGGTGGTGACGGGAGTACCCGAGCGCGTCGGTTGAGGCCGGGCGTCGCTCAGAGGCCGGGCGCGCTCAGCAGAGCGGATGCGCCAAGGTCAGGAGGAACTCGCCGTCCTGCGCGCCCCACATCCCTTCGAGCACGAAACCGGCCTGGGTGAGCTCCTGCTCTACTCGCTCAGGGGTGAACTTGGCGCTGATCTCGGTGAGCAGGTCTTCTCCCTCGTCGAACTGGACGGTGATGCCCACTCCCGTCAGCAACACTTCGGTCGCCTCTTGGGCGCGCAGGCGCATCTCGATCCACTGCTCGTCCTCGTTCCACAACGCGACGTGCCGAAAAAGGCCCGGATCGAAGTTGCCCCCCAGCTGTTCGTTGAGCACACGGAGGACGTTGCGGTTGAACTCCGCCGTCACGCCGGCCGCGTCGTCGTAGGCCGCCACGAGCCGCGTCGGGTCCTTCACCAGATCCGTTCCGATGAGGAGCGAGTCGTCGCTCGACATGGTGCAGTTGAGATCGAACAGGAACCGGGCGCGCTGATCGGGGGTCAGGTTGCCGATGGTCCCGCCGAGAAAGGCGACCATCCGCCGTCCCTCCGTCGGGATCTCGGCGAGATGGTGGTGGAAGTCGCCGATGACCAGGTGGATGTCCAGCCTGTCGAACTCCTCGGAGAGCGTGGTCGCGGCGCCGCGGAGGAATTCGTCGCTCACGTCGAACGGCACGTACCTCGCGAGCAAGCCGGCGTCCTCGAGCGCCGAGAGCAGCACCCGCGTCTTGTCGCAGGCGCCCGCGCCGAGCTCCACCAGGGTATCGGCCTTGGATAGCGCGGCGATGGAGGCGGCATGACGCACGAGGAGCGAACGTTCGGCGCGGGTGGGGTAGTACTCGGGGAGTTGCGTGATGACCTCGAACAGGCGGCTTCCACGCTCGTCGTAGAACCACAGGGGAGGGATCGACTTCTCCGTGCCTTGCAGCCCCGCCAGCGCGTCCGCACGCATCTGGTTGCGGACTTCATCAGGCGAAAGATGGACGTCGATGGTGTAGGCCACGTTTCAGGGGTCCCGGGCCAGTCGAACCCCGCCAAAGGACCAACGGGCCCCCGGTGGGAAGAAGTTGCGGTAGGTGGCGCGGACGTGTCCCGCCGGCGTGGCGCAACATCCTCCGCGGAGCACGTACTGGCTCACCATGAACTTGCCGTTGTACTCGCCCACGGCGCCGGGGGCGGCCCGGAAACCCGGGTACGGGGAATACGCGCTCGAGGTCCACTCCCAGACGTCGCCGAAGATGGCATTGGTCGCGACAGCCGGCCTCGGATGGGGTGCTCCGGTCCGGAGGAAATCGTCCCGCAGGAGGTTGTCGCCCTCCCCGTGCGACGCTGCGACGGTCTCCCACTCGGACTCGGTCGGGAGGCGCAGGCCAGTCCAATGGGCGAACGCGTCTGCCTCGTAGTAGCTGACATGACAGACCGGCTCGTCCGGATCAACGGGACGCGGACCCGAAAGCGTGAACTGGAGCCAGCGTTCGGGATGGTCGGGGTCGCGCCACCAGTACAGGGGAGCATCCCAGTGCTGCGCGTTGACCACGGCCCATCCGTCTGAAAGCCAGAACTCGGGTCGGCGGTAGCCGTCATCCTCCATGAACGAGAGCCATTCTCCGCACGTGACCGGCCGATCGGCCAGGCCGAAGGGGGTGAGGTGCACCGTGTGGACCGGGAACTCGTTGTCGAATCCGAATCCTTTCCCGCGATGGCCGATCTCGACAGGACCCCCGTCGTGCTCGATCCATCCGGCCTTGGGCGGATGGATGCCGGAACGTGCCGGTGAACCGGCGAGATAAGTGGGGTGGAGGGGATTCCGCGACAGGACGTGCTTGATGTCCATGAGCAGCAGCTCCTGATGCTGTTCCTCATGGTGGAGCCCCAAGGTGATCAGTTCTCGCAGCCCAGGTTGGCCTGGATCGCGCAGCAGCGCCCCCATGGCGTCGTCGACGAAGGTGCGATAGCGCGCGATCTCCTCGATGCCGGGGCGTGACAGCAGACCGCGCTCGGTTCGCGGGTGGCGCGCCCCCACGGCCTCGTAATACGAGTTGAAGATGTAGGCGTACGCTTCGTCGAAGGCGCGGTAGTCGGTGGCGTATTCGCCCAGAACGAAGGTCTCGAAGAACCATGTGACATGCGCCCGATGCCACTTCGTCGGGCTCACGTCGGGCATCGTCTGTACGGTCTGGTCCTCCGCGCTGAGCACGGAGGCCAGGCGTTCGGTGGTGGCCCGGACTCGACCGTAGGCATCCGGGAGGTTGGACGGCATCTCTCGGCCGATCATCTCCATTTGTCCGTCCCTTCGCCGTTCCACCCGGAGCGGTCGCGTATTCTGGCTACACGGTTGCGGTTCACCCTACCCAGATGTGGCCGCGATCTGTCGCGTTTGTCAGACTTTTTGCCTCAGGAACGAAACTCGGGTGACCTCGGTTCGGCGACGGTCGTGGGGCGACCGTTCGGTCTGCTCCGGCGCTGGTGCCAAGTCATGTGAAGGTGGCCTTCGCCCAGGCATGACCAGAGACGAGGGGGGTCGTGGCCCCCGGTTTGATCAGGCGAGTACCTTGCTGCGGAAGTTGCGCAGGCCGAGGGTCAAGAAGATCAAGCTGAACGCCACGATGGCCGGGTAGATGATGTAGAGGTGCATGTGGGCTGCGTCCGTCAAGGCGGCTCGCATCCCATCGTTGATGTAAATGAGCGGATTGACGAGCACGATGATCTGCAACCAGTGAACCGGACCCGCCTTGACCGGCGCCAACCGGGTCCACTGATAGTACGTGCCACCCAGGAACGTGATGGGGAGCACGATGAACCCGAACATCAGACCGAGGTTGCGCGGTTCGAAGGAGGTCCCCAGCAGCAGGCCGAGCGACGCCATGCACACGCAGGACAGCGGCACGAGGGTGACGATGAGCAGCCAGTGGAGATCGATGTGGGCCTCGACGCCGGCGGCATGGACCACCGAGGCGATGGGCAGGACGATGGCCGCCGAGATGAGCCCCTGGGCGCCGCCCGAGATCACCTTGGAGATGGCGACGAGCCAGATGGGGCACGGCGCTTGCACCCTGTCCTCGATCTCGCGGGTGAAGCCGAACTCCTGCGCCAGGGGCATGGCCACGGCTTGGATCCCCTGGAACATGATGGAGAGGCCGACGACGCCGGGCACGAGCACGGTCGCGAACGCCGACTCCGCGCCCGGAATGCCACTGGCGGCGCCGATGCCCTGCCCGATCTTGGGGAAGACGTAGAGGAAGACGAAGCACAGCAAGAACGGCTGTACCAGAGTGCGGATCGTGAACTCGATCTTGTGTTTCCACAAGACGACCAAGTCGCGCTGTATCAAGGCACGCAGAGAGGTCCGACTGGCGGCGGTGGCCGAGCGGGTGGGCGTCAGCTCGACACGTTGGGCGCCGGCCCCGAAGGTGGATGCCGAGTGGGTCGGAGAGGTAGTGGTCGCCATCAGTCGCGCAGGTCCTTTCCGGTCAACCCGATGAAGACGGTCTCGAGCGTCGGTTCCGCCACCGACAAGTCGGCCAACGAGAATCCTGCCGAATCGGCGGCCTCGACGATGCGAGGCACGAGACGCTCCGAGCCCCGGATCTGCAGCTCGACTCCGTCGGGGATGAGACGCGTCCGTGTGAGCCCTTCCAGCCGCGCACCGAATGCTTCCGCCAATTGTTCGGTGTCCCCAGCCGCCTTGACGGTCACGATTGTGTCGGCGCCGACACTCCGCTTGAGTTCGGTCGGGGTGTCGAGAGCCAGGATCTTTCCGTGATCCATGATGGCCACCCGGTCGCACAACTTGTCGGCTTCCTCCATGTAGTGGGTCGTGAGCATGATGGTCTGGCCGTCGGCGTTGAGGCGCTCGAGCAGGTCCCAGAGTGCAAGGCGGCCCTGGGGGTCCAAGCCGGCGGTGGGCTCGTCGAGGAAGAGCACGGCGGGCCGGTGGAAGATGGCGCGCGCGACCATCAAGCGCTGGGCCATGCCACCGGAGAGGGCGTAGACCGAGGCTTTGGCGAAGCGGGACAGCTGGAACCTTTCGAGCAGGTCGTCAGCCGTTTCCCTTGACTCTTTCGCTCCCATGCCGAACAGGCGGCCGTGCCAGTAGAGGTTCTCCCACGGTGTGAGCTGGCGATCCAAGGTGTTCTGCTGGGAGACCACCCCGATGAGCTGTTTCACCAAGGTGGGGTGCTGCACGACGTCCAGGCCCCCGACCACGGCGTGCCCGCCCGTCGGGATCACCCTCGTCGTGAGCACGCCGACCGTCGTGGTCTTGCCCGCACCGTTGGGCCCGAGGAGCCCGAAGACCTCGCCAGTCCCGACCCGAAGATTCAGCTCGTCGACAGCACGGAAGTCCGTGCCCGAATACGTCTTGGTCAGTCCGACCGTCTCGATGATCGGCGCCACATCCGGGGACGCGCCGTCAAGCGACGTCGTGGGGGTCGTCGTCGTCATGGCTCACCTGCACAGTACTGGGCAAGACCGGAGGCCCTCGCCGAATGCCGGTCCGCCTGCCTCGGTCGCCGGTTTCGGTCAATCCTCGGCCAGGATCTGGTACAGCTCCTTGCGGGCCTTCTGGATCACAGCGCTGCCACGTTCGATCTGGGCCTTCTCGCCCGCTCCCGCAAGCTGCTTGGCCGCGCTCATGAGCTGGCCCACGCCGACGCGGAGCGAGCGGACCGCTTCATCGGCCTCACCGTCGTCCTCCCAGGGGAGGGCGGCCTTCTCGGCCTCGGCCCGCCCGGCGTCAGTCAGTGTGTAGGTGCGGCTGCCATCGACCTCCGCCGATTGGACCTCGCCCTCGTCCTCGAGCATCTGGAGGTGCGGATAGACCGACCCGGGACTGGGACGCCAGAGGCCTCCGCTCATCTCCTCCAGGCGCCGCATGACCTCGTATCCGTGCGCCGGCTCGTCGCGCAGAGCGACCAGGATGGCGGTGCGGATCGCGCCGCGCGGCATGCGTCGTCCTCCGCCCCACCCGCCCCGGCCGCCGGCCCAACGGCCCCGGGGGCCGCGCACGCCGCGACCAGCGAAGAAGTGGTCGCGGATGTGGTCGTGGTCGTGGTGGTGTTCCTTTTCGTGGTGGTGTTCATGTTCCATTGCTGCCTCCTCCGTGGGTGTCCCGGCCCTCGATGGGCCGGTATCTCGCTCACTTACGAACACTAATGATATATCACAATATTCCATGACCGTACAGAAAAATATTGTCGGGGTGGCAACCACGGGTGCCGGTGAGGCGACTGCATGTCCCATTCTGACGGCGGCGCATCGGGTGATCGGTGCCCGACGGGATCCCCGAGGAGGCGCCATGGGACCGTTCCAGCGATCTCTGCTGCAGGGCCACGCACGATTCGCCGGGCCCCGGGAGTTGATCTTCACCGAAATCACGGCGACCGACGAGGCGGGCAAGGTCCTGGCTCACGGACTCCGGACCTACCGGATCGCGTGACGGTCCGCTCTCCTCGACCAGTACTCGTTGGGGTCGTGGGTGCCAACGAACCGCACGCCGTGCGAGGTCAACGGAGCCGGATCACGTTCCCCGTGATGAGCGCCGCCGCATCAGAGGCCAGGTAGGCGATCACCTCGGCGACGTCCCGCGGTGTGGCAACGCGGCGGCCCGAGGCCTGCGCGAGCGCGGCCGTCTTCTGGTTCACCCACCCCGTGTCGGTGATGGGTGGGTGCACGACGTTGGCGGTGACGCCAAAGGGTGCGAGCTCGGCGGCAGCGCTGAGAGTGAAGTTGACCTGTGCGGCCTTGGCGGCGCCATAGGAGACCTCCTCGGGGAACGCGCCACCGTCACCGGAGGTCAGGCCGACGATGCGGCCCCACCGCGCCTGACGAGCCACGTGGCGCCGGGCGAACTCCCCGATGAGCAATCCCGCCGCCCGAGCGTCGACGCCGAACACCTGATCGAGCGAGCGCGGGCTGACAGGGGCCTCGAGCGCGTCCGAAGCGATCGGTCGCCGCGGGGACAAACGTGTCGGCGATCCATCCGGACGCGTTGTTGACCAGGATCTGCACCGGACCGAGCTCGGCCTCCGCGGCATCGAACAGGGAGGGGATGCTCGAGGCTTCGGACAGGTCGGTCTCGAGCGAGAAGGCCCGGCCTCCCGAGGCCCGGATGGACTCGACGACGAAGTCCGCCCGGGCCATCCGGGTCGCCCGATAGGCGGCCGGCAACGAAGGGTCGTCGAGCCCACCCTGGCGCTCGTTGCGGAAGTAGGCGCACAGGACAGCGGTGCCCTGCGCCGCCAGGGCCTTCGCCGTTGCCGCGCCGATCCCGTGATTGGCTCCGGTAACCAGCGCCACCCGTCGTTCCACAGTGGATTCGATCGTCATCTGGGTCCTCCCGGACCGCTGCCATGCATCGTCGCCCGCGACTCCGTTGGCTCAGCGCACGGACGCCAGGCGGTCGAGGACCGTCTCGGCCTCGGCGACGAACCGACGCACGAGCTCGCCCGCGGGCACGAGCCCGGAGATCGCGCCCACACCTTGGCCAGCCGGGTAACACTCCTTGTCCACGTCGACGCCTTCGGTGAAGGAGTCGCCACCGAGATGCATGGTCCCGGCCCCGTACGAGACGCCCAGTTGCTCGGGGAACTTCTTGAGCTCCTCTGGATGGGCGTCGAAGTGGTCGGTGTAGCTGTTTCGCACCACCCGCATGGTCTTGCCCGAGTAGGCACGGCTGATGGTCGTCTGATCCTCGCGGCTCGTCAGGAGCTTCTCCTTGTAGCCCAACACGCCACGCGCCTCCGGGGTGGCGATGAAGCGGGTGCCGACCCAGACCCCGGCTGCGCCGAGCGACAACGCCGCCGCAAGCCCTCGCCCGTCGAAGATGCCTCCGGCGGCGACGACGGGCACGCGGTCGCCGACCGCATCGACGACTTGGGGGACGAGAGGCAGCGTCGCCACCTGGCCCGTGTGGCCACCCGCCTCGGTGCCCTGAGCCACGACCAGGTCGCAACCGGCATCCACGGCGCGCACGGCGTGCTCGACCTTGCCGCACATGTTGACGACCAACACGTTGGCGCGGTGGCACTGTTCGATCACCTCGGTGGGGACGCCGAGAGCCGCCACGAAGGCCGTCGCGCCGCCATCGATGATGATCTGGACCTGCTCCTTCATGCTGCCGGGCATGGCCGTGAGGAGGTCGACGGCGAAGGGCTTGTCGGTGGTCGCGCGCACGGCGGACATCTCGGCCTCCATGGTGGCGTTGCTCATGGTGCCGGCGCCCAGACACCCGAAACCGCCCGCCCCCGAGACTGCCGACACGAGTGCGGAGTAGGAGACGCCCCCCATGCCGGCCAGCATGACGGGGTGCTCGATCCCGAGCAGCTCAGTGAGGCGTGTTCGCATCGGTGAAGCCCTTCCTCGATCTGATCCATGTGTGCTGTGCGGTCCACAGACACGGCGGCGACCGTAGCGCGGGCCTGCGGCAGACGGCGTGTGCGGCCTCAACGGCGGTGTGTCCGCCGTGACCGGCCCGGCGGAAAGGTGCGGTGAGCCGTCCGTGGTTGCATTTTGAACAGGGCATTCGTACTCTGAGCCCATCGTGGCCGAAGTCGGGAGGTGGGTGTGAGCGTCGTTGCAACGCCCCCCGTAGCGGTCGAGAAGATCAGTAAGCGACGGCTGTGGTGGATCCTGGGCGCTCTGTTGCTCGGCATGTTGCTGGCCGCGCTCGACCAGACCATCGTCTCGACGGCGCTGCCGACCATCGTGGGCGACCTGCACGGCGGGTCGCACCTGGCCTGGGTGGTCACCGCCTACCTCCTCGCCTCGACTGTTTCCACGCCATTGTGGGGAAAGTTGGGGGACCAATACGGTCGGAAGGCCTTCTTCCAGGCGGCGATCGTGATCTTCCTGATCGGATCCGCGTTGTGTGGCTTCAGCCACACCATGACCGAGCTGATCGCGTTCCGCGCCCTGCAGGGACTTGGTGGTGGCGGGCTGATGGTCGGAGCGCAGACGATCATCGGCGACGTCGTCTCGCCGCGCGAGCGCGGCCGATACATGGGGCTCTTCGGCGCCATGTTCGGTGTGGCCACGGTGATCGGACCGTTGATCGGCGGGCTCTGCGTCACCTATCTGTCGTGGCGCTGGGTCTTCTACATCAACCTGCCCCTCGGGATCCTTGCGCTCTTCGTCACCGGCGCCGTGTTGCCCGGCCATCTGCGCAAGGTCCACCACACCATCGATTACGCCGGGACCCTGTTGCTGGCCGGTTCGGCGACCTCGCTCATCCTCTTCGCGAGCCTGGGTGGGATCTCGTGGGCCTGGGGTTCGGCGCCGAGCATTTTCACCGCCGTGCTCGGCGTCGTGCTCGCGGGAGCTTTCCTTCTCGCCGAGCACCGCGCGTCGGAACCCGTGATCCCGCTCAGGCTGTTCCGGATCCGGGTCTTCACGGCGGCCAGCGCCATTGGCTTCGTCATGGGCTTCGCCATGTTCGGCGCACTGACGTTCCTCCCGCTGTTCCTGCAGAACGTCAAAGGCGTGACCCCGACGGAATCGGGCCTGCGCCTGCTGCCGCTCATGCTCGGTTTGCTCGGTGCCGCCATCACCTCGGGCCGGCTCGTCACGAGGTGGGGCCGCTACAAGATCTTCCCGATCCTCGGGACGGCTTTTATGACCCTGGGTGCCTACCTGTTGTCGTACATCGATGCCTCTATCAACGGCTGGACCCTGGCGTTCTACATGTTCGTCTTTGGTGTCGGCCTTGGGTTGATCATGCAGGTTCTCGTGGTGGCGGTGCAGAACGCGGTGTCGTACGAAGACCTCGGCGTCGCGACGAGCAGTGCCACTTTCTTCCGCATGATCGGTGGTTCCTTCGGCACGGCGGTGTTCGGTGCCATCTATGCCATCGTGTTCAGCCACACCTTCGCCCCCACTTTGGCGAGAGTTCCGCCGTCGGTGCTGAGGTCGTTCAACCCACAGACACTGGACCCGGCGGTGCTGGCCAAGTTGAAGTCGACGGCGCTGGGTTTGATCTTCTACCTGAAGTACATCGACGCGGTGACGCACGCGGTGCAGGTGGTGTTCCTCGTGGCGGTGCCCATATCGTTCTTCGCGTTCCTGCTGAGCTTCCTGCTCCCCGAGGTCGAGCTGCGCAAGACGGTGCAGACGGTCGATCTGGGTGAGGTGCACGGCATGCCGGACCACCGGTCGTCGCTGCAGGAGATTGAACTCGCGTTGACGCGGCTGTCGATCCGGGAGAACCGCGCCGAGCTGTACGACACCCTGGCCCAGCGGGCCGGGATCGCGCTCCCTCCACGTTCAGTCTGGCTGCTGTACCGTCTCGCCGACCGGCCCGCGTGCACCGTCAACGAAGTGGCGGAGCGCCTGAAGGTCGATCCCGGGCTGATCCAAACCGGCGTGGACGGCTTGCTCGCCGCCGGCATGATCGAGGAACGACGTCGGGGAGCGGAGTGTGACCTCTACCTGACGTCGAAGGGCTCGAGCGCGCTCGAGAAGCTCACCGAGGCGAGGCGCAACGGGCTCACCGAGCTGCTCGAGGGCTGGAATCCCGAGGAGCATCCCGAGATCATCGAGATGGTCAAGCAACTCGCCCACGCGTTGTTGGCCGACGACGAGCGAATGGTGGCGGACGCCATGCCGCATGCCACCGTGACGGCCGACGCGTCGGGTGACTGAGAGACCCGATCCGCAGGTTCGACTGCGGCCAGCGCGGTCTCACACACGGCCAGCGCGGACCGACCGCTAGGAGACGCCTGCGTCGGAGTCCGAGATGAGGGCCTGGCGGGCTCTGGCCCGGGCGCTCTCCGGAGCCCCGAGGGCGTCGAGACCGATCAGTGCGGCTCCGAGCACCGGAGGGGCGTCGAGGCGAACGAGGACCGCTTTTGGTGCCGCGGCGCGGACGCCGCTGGCCACGCGGTCGTGGAACGTGGTGTCGGTGGTGTCGAACACGCCGCCCCCCAGCACCACCGCCACGGCCTCGTCCTGGAGGTCGAGGCGGACGACGGCCGCCCGGACGAACGCCGTCACCTCGTCGGCCAAGGTGTCGGCCGCCTGTCGGGCCACTGCGTCACCCTCCGCGGCAGCGTCGAGCAAGACCCGCGCCAGTTCGAAGAGGCGACCGTAGGGAATGGAACCCGTGTAGATGCCGGTGAGCACCGACTCGGCCGAGGTCTCTCCGAGATGCGCCGGTACCCGTTCGCTCAGTGAGGTCCGCTCGCCCCGCCCGTCGCCGTCTCGCAGCGCCAGACCGAGCGCCCGCAGCCCCAGCCAAGCGCCGCCCGGTGCGAAGTCGCCCGAGAGCTCGGCCAGGGCGGGAAAGCGGACCGTCCTTCCGTCCGGGCCGACGGCTGCGCAGTTCATCCCCGTGCCGCACACCACGCCGATGCCCCAGGACTTCGTCGTGCCCGCCCGGGAGATGGCGAACGTGTCGTTGCGCAGGATGGCGTGCTCGGTCCATCCCAGCGCGTCGATGGCCGGCGCGAGCTTCTCCTCGTCGACGGGCAGGTCGATGCCCGCGAGGCAGTACACCCCGGCCGGGCACAACGGCCGGCGTGGCCCGCCCAGGTTCGCGTCCTCCAAAACGGCAGCGACAGCGTTCGTCAGTGCCTCGACCGTGCCCTCGAGCCCGACGAGCTGGTGGTTGCTCGGGCCTACTCGGGCCCGCCCCAGGACGGCGCCGGCACGCGAGACGAGGACGGCATCGGTCTTGGTGCTGCCCCCGTCGAAGGCCAGCACCGCAGGCTCGTCGTCAGAAGGCCCGGACACGCTCGGATGTTACGTTGCGCTGCGTGGGCACCAAGGTGGCCGTCGTCGGCGGTGGGAGCACGTACACCCCTGAGCTCGTCGACGAGCTGTGCGATCTGGAGGACCGCATCGTCGTCGACGATCTCGTCCTCCTCGATCCGAGCGACCTACGGCGCGAGATCGTGGGCGGGCTCTCGGAGCGCATCTTGCGGGAGCGGGGATGGGGTGGGACGTTCTGGACCACGGCCGATGTGCAGGCCGCTCTCGAAGGTGCGGACTTCGTCGTCGTGCAGCTGCGGATCGGGGGCCAAGCGGCGCGCCGGGTGGACGAGACGCTTCCCGTGGGCTACGGATGCCTGGGCCAAGAGACCACGGGCGCGGGCGGATTGGCCAAAGCGTTGCGCACGGTGCCGGTCGTGCTCGAGCTGGCGGAGCAGATGGCGGTCCGGGCCAACCAGGGCGCCTGGCTGGTCGACTTCACCAATCCGGTGGGGATCGTGACCCAAGCCTTACTCGACGACGGCCACCGGGCCGTGGGTTTGTGCAACGTCGCCATCTGGGCCCAGCGCCGGATCGGCCACTATCTCGGCGTCGACCCCGACGACGTCGCGATCGAGCACGTGGGGCTGAACCATCTCACCTGGATCCGGTCGGCCCGCGTGCGAGGGCCGGGATCCGGCATCGGTCCTCGTCACGGTCAAGGCCCACGCCACGGCGGCGCCGACAGCGCTGTCGAAGAGGATCGTCTCGGAGAGCTCTTCGAGCGGTTCGGACCCGAACTCGAACTCGAGAGCGGGGTGTCGATCGACGTGCTCCGCTTGCAGCACGCGCTTCCCTCGTACTACGTGCACTACTACTACGGGCACGATTCTGAGGTCGCGCAACAGTCGGCGCCCGGCTACCGGCCTCGCGCCGACGTCGTGGCCGAGCTCGAAGCCAAGCTCCTCGAGGAATACCGCGATCCGTCGCTGGTCTCGAAGCCCGAAGCATTGTCCTACCGGGGTGGGGCCTACTACTCGCTGGCCGCGGTGCGGCTGATGGCTTCGTTGCACGCCGGGACCGGCGACGTCCAGGTCGTCGACATGCGCAACGACGGCGCGGTGCCGGGGTTGTCGGACGACGCGGTCGTGGAGACGACCGCCGTCGTCGACGCGCGCGGCGCCCATCCCCTGCCCCAACGGCCTTTGTCTTCGGAGATGCTCGGTCTCGTGCAGCACGCCAAGGCCTACGAGCGGCTCGCGGTGAAGGCAGCGTGCTCCGGCAGCCGCGACGACGTCGTGCGTGCGCTCCTGGCCAACCCGCTCGTCGGGCAGTATCCACTCGCCGCCGATCTGGCGGACGAGTTGTTGGCCGCCAACCGGGAACACCTGCCCCGATTCTTCCGGACGTGACGCGACGCCCGGGCTGACGGGCAGGGGAGCAGGCGGGTGGCCGACTAATGTGGTTTACGTCTGTGCGGTGTGCCGGGAAGACTGGTCGGCAACGAATGACACCTGCCTCATGACCACCCACGCCGCCATCACATGACCGACCACGAGGAAATTGTCGGCCCGCAGCCGGCCCGCATCACCAAGGACCGGCGGCAGCTCCCGAGCTGGCGCTGGGAGGAGCTGCGGACGACGTTGTGGGTTGTCCCGAGCATCCTGGTCGTGGTCTCGGCGTTGCTGTTCGTGGTGACGTTCGAAATCGATCTGGCCGCGTACCACCATCACATCAACCTCCCAGGCTGGATCCGGACCGGGGGCCCCGACGCGGAGCGGCAGGTCCTGATTGCCATCGCCGCCGCAATCATCACGGTCGTCGGCGTGGTGTTCTCTATCACGATCCTTGCCCTGACGCTGGCGTCGCAGCAGTTCGGACCGCGCATGATGCGCAACTTCGTCCGCGACGTGGGCAATCAGGTGACGTTGGGCGTGTTCGTCGGCACGTTCGTCTTCGCCGTGCTCGCGCTCGGTTCCATCAACAGTGTGAGCCAGGCGTTCGTCCCCTACTTGTCCACCTCGGTCGCTGAGGCCCTCATGCTGGTCGACCTCGGCATCCTCATCTACTTCATCCATCACATCGCCAAGTCGATTCAGCTGCCGGAGGTGATCGCGGGGATCGCCGACGATCTGATGGAGTCCATCGACGCCGAGTTTCCCGACAGGGTTGGCATGATGACCGAGACCCACGAGCCACTCGAACGGGGGAAGTCCGTTCCCGAACTGCTCAAGCTCATCGAGGACCGTGGTGCGGTCGTCCCCTCCCAGGTGAGTGGCTACATCCAGTACGTCGGCTACTCCCAGCTGATCGCCATCGCCACCCGAACGGACTCGGTGGTCCGCCTGGAGCACCGACCGGGCCACTTTCTGGCCACCGGGCGCCCGCTGGCCATGGTCTGGCCCAGGGGTGCCGCGCCCGAGGTGGCCCTGGCCCTCTCCAGGGCGCATGTCACCGGCCCGCACCGCACGCTCGTGCAAGATCCGGTGTTCGCCATCGACCAGCTCGTCGAGATCGCCATTCGGGCACTCTCGGCCGCGGTCAACGACACCTTCACCGCCCTCACGTGCATCGACTGGCTTTCGGCGGGCCTTGGTCGCGTGTCAGGCCGGGTGCTCGACGAGGGCGTTTACCGGGATGCGTCCGGAAGTATTCGTCTCATTGAGTCTGACCCCTCCTACGCCCGCATGGTCAACCGGTCGTTTGACAAGATCCGCCAGGCGGCCGCACGCATGCCCGCGGTGCTCATCCGGCTCATCGACTCATTCGGGTCGATCATGCTCGACACCACGACGGAAGCCCAGCGAATCGTGCTCCGGCGCCAAGCCGACATGGTGTTGCGGCTGTCCGAAGAGACGGTGACCGAGCCGAACGACCTGGAGGAGATCCGTTTCCGCTATCGGCGCATACCGGGCGAGGACGCCTTCAAGGAGCTGCCCCACACGTGGTCGAAGATCGACGTGCCTGGAGGGGGTGCATCTGCACGGTGACCCCTTCGGGTCTCTCGGTGGGTGTTCACCGCTGCGTGTGCGAGCCCCGTCCTGACGACCAGCGTTCGGCCCAGCGCTGCCGCGGGGCGATGGCCTCGCCAAGTTCGCCGCCGAGGGGGGTCAGGGCATAGGTCCCGCAGCGCAGCTCCCAGAGGATGCGGAGCGTCCAGGCTCGCTCGTCACCCGCCGGCGTTGTCGGTCGGGGCGGTCGTTGTCGAGCTCGGCGCCGTCGTGGTGCTCCGTCCCGTGGTCGAGGTCGTGCCGGGACCGGCGCCCGAGGACCCCGTCGTCGGCACGGTCGTCGTGGTGGTCGTCGTCGTGGTCGGCGGGGCAATGAAGGGGGTGGTCTCGCCGTGCATCGTGGTGAGGCTGGCGGAGGGAGAGGCCGCGAGGTTGGTGCAGCTGCGGGCCGCGTTCCAGCTCTGGATCGCCGCGGTGGCCGGTGCACCGGTCAGTGGTTGCGGCAGTCCGGCGAGGATCGTGGCAGGGCGCCAGACGACTCCTGTGATGTGGCGCCCTTCGGCGGTGACCATCAGGGAGCCGCTGTCGGTCTCCGGGGGCGCATCGTCGTAGAAGGCGAAGTTGCCGAGCCCGTAGTCGACGTAAGCGCTGCCAAGGTATCCACCCCCGAGGAGCACGTGCGTGTTGGAACCGATCACGATGTCGGCGCCCGCTTTGACCAATTGCTGTGCCAACGGTTCTTGCTGCGGGTTCGGGCAGGCTTGGGTCTCGGTACCCCAGTGCACGTAGACGATCACGGTGTCCGCGCTGTGTCGCACCTGCTGCACCTCTCGCACCAATTCGGTGGGGTCGATGGCTGAGGCCACGCCGGGCTGGTTCGCGGTGGCCGTCCAGGTGCCGACGAGATTGTCGGCGATCACCTGTGTCGCCGCGATGACCGCGATGCGCTGCCCGGCGATGGTGACCCGGAAGGGGGTGAAGGCCTGTGAGGCGGTGTTCCCGATGCCGATGATCGGGTAGCCGGCCCGTGACGCGATGGTCAGGTTCTGGGACAGACCCTGGGGGCCGCAGTCGAGCCCATGGTCGTTGGCCTCGGTGGCCAGTGAGATGTCAGCGCTCTTGAGCGCGGTGATGGCCGATGCCGGTGCGTCGAAGATGTACGGCTTCGACTGCGGTTCGGGACAGGTGCCGTCCGTGACGGCCGTTTCGAGGTTGACCATGGTCAGGTTGGCCCCCGCGAAGAGTTGCGGGATGGTGGTGCCGAGGGCGGTGGCGGGGTCCTTGGCCAGGTTCTCGCCGACGACACCGGCAAAGTGCACGTCGCCGCCGAAGCCGAGCCTCACCGCGTGGCCGTTGCCCTTCCAGTCGGGGTTCAGCGTTGAGTCTTTTGGGAAGCGCTGGTCGGCGACCGTGGCGTGATGCGGCGCCGGTTCGGCCGGGGGCGGCGGCTTGCTCGTGCCGCCACCCGAGAAGAACGCGAGATAGATCAGGACCAGGAGGAGAAGCACCCCTCCGACGGCGAACTGGCGCCGTCTCCGCATGACCCTGCGTGAGACCACGCCGGCACTATGTCACATGCCGGGCTGGCGACCCTGGGCGACCGGGCCGCTGACCAGCTATTTCGCGTGACTGGCGGGGAGGGGAGACCGGTGGGGCGGTCACGAGTCGGCCTAGGCGGCCCAGAGACTGTCCCAGTGGGTGGCCAGCGACGCCACCAGGCCCGAGCAGGCGGCCTCGATCATGTCGCGGCATTCGTCGAAGACCGCGTGATCGCCGTAGTAGGGGTCGGGGACGTCGGCGGCGGCGCCTGCGGCGGCGTCGAAGGCCCGGAGCAGGATCAGGCGCTCCGGGTCGGCGCCCAGGCTGCGCAGCGTCTGTTGGTGGCGGCGGTCAAGGGCCAGCACGAGGTCGATCTCGCTCAGTCGGGACCGCGCGATTTGACGGGCCAGGTGACCGTGCGAGGGGTAGCCGGCCCGGGCCAGAGCCTCCGAGGCGAGGTCGTGCATCGGCTCGCCCTCGTGCCAGGGCCCGGTGCCGGCGCTCCGGACGTCCAGGTGGTCGCCGAGAGCCGTACCGTCGGCGAGCTCGGTGGACGTTGCGAGCGACCGAGTGATGATCTCGGCCATCGGCGAGCGACAAATGTTCCCGGTGCAGACGAAGAGGACGCGGTACGGGCCCGTGCCGATCGGCCCGGGCGGGACGACGAGACGGCGCGACCCGCGCGGCACCGGTCCCTTCATCCGACGGCCGAGTACTCGTCGCGCAGCGACTTCTTGACGATCTTGCCGGTGCCGGCGCGAGGCCATTCGGTGCGGATCTCGATCTGCTCGGGGATCTTCTGGGTCATCAATCCGGCGTCGCGGCAAAAGGCGGCGATCTCGGCCAGCTCGAGTCCGTCGGCGTCGTCGGCGAGCTGCACCACGGCGCAGACGAGCTCGCCGCGTTCGGGGTCGGGCAGCCCGACGACGGCCACCTCGATGACCTTCGGGTGGGTGTAGAGAAGGTCCTCGATCTCCTTGGCGCTGATGTTCTCCCCCTTGCGGACGATGACGTCCTTCAAGCGACCGCTCAGCGACAGGTGCCCGTCCGCGCGGAGCCGGCCCAGGTCCCCGGTGCGGAAGTAGCCCTCCTGGTCGAACGCGTCCGCGTTCAGCGCGGGATCGGTGTAGCCGTGGAACACCATGGGACCTTTCACCCTGACCTCGCCTTCCTCGTCAGGCCCAGCGACCCGCCCGTCGAGCGAGACGATGCGAACCTGGGCGCCCTCCACCGGCTTGCCGTCGGTGTTGGCGAGCTGCTCGTCCGTGTCGTGGGGCGAGCCGTTGGAGATCATCGGCACCTCGGTCATGCCGTACCCGTGCACTACGCCGCGCCCACCGATCTCGTCGCGCACCTCGTAGTGGATCTCGGGCGGCTTGGCGGCGCCACCGCCGGTCATGACCCGCAGCGAGGGGAGGATGGGATCGTCGGGCGTCTTGCGTTGCTCGGCCAGGTACGCCACGTAGAACGCGGTGCTGCCGCCGACCATGGTCGCCCCGTGCTTGCGGAAGATGGGCAGAACGTCGGGGGCCGAGAACGCCTCGACGAGGACGGCCGGAAACCCGATCGAGAGCATCGTGACCAGATAGTCGGGGCCGGCGATGTGGGCGAACGGGAAGGCTATGGAGCCCACGTCGTCGGGACCCATGTCGAGGGCGCGGGCGAGGCCCCACCCGCCGGCGATCAACGTCTGGTCCGTGTGCTGCACGCCCTTCGGGTCGGCGGTAGATCCGGAGGTGTAGTAGATCCAGCGGACGGGGGCGCGCTCGGGGTCAGCCCCCGGGGGCGTCGCCGGCAGCACGGCGGGGTCGGCTTCCGGGAGACCGTCAGTGGTGGTGAGGATGGTCGGGTTCGTTGCGGCGTCCGCCCGGGCGCGCTCGGCGATCGCCGTGAAGTCGATGTCTCTCCAGGTGCCGGGGATGACGAAGAGCGCGGCGCCGGTCTGGCGGAGGGCGAACCCGACCTCGCGCTCGCGGTAGAGGTGGATGATCGGGTTCTGGACCGCCCCGAGGCGAGACAGCGCGATGGAGAGCACGATGGTGTCGATCCTGGTGGGGAGCTGCCACGAGACGACCGATCCCGCGGTCACGCCCAGGCCTTGGAGGCCGGCGGCGACACGTTCGGCCCGGTCGCGGAATTGGCCGAAGGTGACCGTCTCGCCGTCGGCCGCAATGAGCATGGGGTGGTCGGGCGACGCGGCGGCGCGCCGTTCGACGAGCTCCCACATGGTGCGGGCGCCCATGAGTATCTCGCTCTTGCTCACGCTCATCGCCGCTCCTTCCGGGACCACTCTCATAGCAGCTGACGGGGCAGGCCGGGGTCGTCGTGGACGCCCTCGGGGGTCCGGACGTCGTGGGTCTTCCCCTCGCTTGTACCACCATGGGGGAGCAGGAGGTGCAGAATGGCCTCGTGGCCAGACGCCCGGTGCACTCGGAGCCCCATCCCCCCGATTCGAGCGGCCAGGGGAAGGGGGGAGGCGCGGGAGTCGACCGGCGCCGGCAGGCGACTGTGGTCGGGGTCGCGGCGGCGGTCATCCTGTTGGCCTGGTTCGCGCTGGCCAACCTCGGGGACGTCCGGATCGACTTCTGGGTCTTCCACCGCCAGGCGCCGCTGATCGTCGTCATCGTGATCTCGGGCGTTCTCGGGGCGCTGATCACCGCACTGATCATGCGCCGCCGCCCCAAGGAGCCCAAGGCGTAGCGTTGCCGGCACCCGACCGGCGCACCGGTGCCGTGCCTGGGCTACGGGTTGGGGGCCCGACCTGGACCGGGACCACCTTGCTCCGGAGGCGCCCGCCGCGTTCCGGACCTCCCGATCCGGATCTAAACTGCCGGGCGGTGGACAACCCCACGAGGGCACGCAGGAAGGGTCACATTCGCATTGTCCGGGCCGTCCCGGCGTGCAAACATGGGGCGCAGATGGATGTGGAGATCCCAGGGGGCAGGTGGTAGTGCCGCTTTCCGACCACGAACAGCGAATCCTGGCCGAGCTCGAGGAGTCACTGGTCCGTCAGGACCCCGAGTTCGCAGAACGGGTGCGGTCGGAGACCGTCTACCGGCACGCCGGCCGTTATTGCAAGTGGGCTGCCGTGACGTTCGTCCTCGGCATCGTGATCCTCGTTGCCTTCTACAGCACGTCGGTCATCGCCGGGTTCGTCGGCGTCGTGATCATGTTCGCCTCGGCGGTCTGGTTCGAACGGAACTTGCGGCGCATGGGCCGGGCCGGTTGGCACGACCTGACGCGAACGAAGGACGGAGAGTCGAAACCCAGCAGCGCATCGAGCGGGATCGAGGGCGCTGTGAGCGAGGCTCGCGACTGGTTCCGCTCCCGCTTCCACCGGCGCGAGGGCTGAGTATCGGGGGGCCCGTCCTCGGCCCCGCTGAACCGAGCCCGATCGTCCTTTGGGCTTTCGAGACCGTGCTCGTGCCGGCCCGGTGACCGACCTGGTGTTGGCCGTGGATATCGGCGGGACGAAGATGGCGGCCGGGTTGGTCAACCGGGACGGATCGCTGGTGGAACGGGCGGTGCGGCCCACGCGGCGGACCCAACCGGCGCCGGGGGGCAACGGCGGTACCAGGGACGACGAAGGAGAGGCGCTCTGGAGTGACCTGGCCGGATTGGTGCAGGGCATCCTCGCGGGCGTGAATGACGCCGACTGGGTCTTCGTCTGCGGGGCGGGCTGCGGGGGGCCGATGACACGCGGTGGCGAAGAGGTGTCGCCCTTGAACATCCCGGCCTGGCGTTCCTTTCCTTTGCGCGCTCGTTTGGCCGCGCTGACTGGGCTGCCAACCTTCGTCGACAACGATGCCAAAGCGCTTGCGCTGGGCGAGGGTTGGGTCGGCGCCGCCGCCGGGGAGACGAACTACCTCGCGATGGTCGTGTCGACCGGGGTGGGCGGGGGCATCGTCCTCGACGGGCGGCTGCTCTCGGGGCGGCTCGGCAACGCGGGACACGTCGGCCACGTGATCGTGGTGCCCGATGGGCGGGAGTGCAGCTGTGGTGGCCGGGGGTGCCTGGAGGCGGAGGCGTCCGGGACGGCCCTGGCGGCCATCACGGGTCGGCCGGCCGCGCTGGCCTCCGCCACCATGGTGGAACGCGCCGGGACACTGGTCGGTCGGGCCATTGCGTCGGTCGTGAATCTCCTCGACCTCCCGCTGGCGGTGGTGAGCGGTTCGGTCGCGCTGGGATTCGGTGAGCCCTTCTTTCGGGCGGCCCAAGCGGAGATGGACCTGCGGTGCCGGCTCGACTTCGCCCGGGGTGCCCGGGTGGTCCCGGGCGGGCTCGCCGATCGCGGCCCTCTGATCGGCGCTGCCCGGGTGGGGCTGCGTGGGACGAGGCCGGCGTGAGTGGGAGCGCGCCGAATGCGTCGCCGAGACGCCTGGGTCAAGAGGCCGGGACGCGATGGGCTCGGGATGCGGCGGTGGTGGCGCGTGCGGTCCTGCCCCATCCCGGGCTGTGGGGCGCTTCGTTGGGCGCGGTGCGCCGGATGGCGCGGCGAGGGTGGTGGCACCGGGCACCGTTCGTGCCACTGCCCGGGGACGCGTACTGGCGGTTTCGGCTCGTCACCGCGTACGGCGGGGACGGTGAGAACGCTGCGCTGGCGCCCTCGGATGTCGTGTCCTTCCTGCGCTGGTGTAAGAGGACGCGGCCCTGCCGCGGATAGCCTCTCTGGGGTATGGAGCGGGTGCTCCTCCTCAATGCGACCTACGAGCCGCTTGCCCTCGTGTCGGATCGACGTGCCGTCGTTCTCGTGCTCGCGGGCCGAGCCGAAGCCGTGGCAGTCCGTGAGGATTGCAAGGTCTTCCACTCGGCAAGGCTCGAGATCGAGGTACCGTCGATCGTGCGGCTCTCGCACATGGTGCGCATTCCGCGCTGGGCTCGCACGCCGCCCGTCACCCGGCGTTCCGTCCTGCGGCGCGACGGCGGCCTGTGCGTGTATTGCTCACAGCCGGCGGACACGATCGACCATGTGATCCCGCGCAGCCGGGGGGGCACCCACGACTGGTTCAACGTCGTCGCCGCCTGCAAGCGCGACAACTTGGTCAAGGCTGACCAGTTGCTCTCCGAGTTGGGGTGGACACTGCGGATCAAGCCCGCACCACCCGACGGGCATCTGTGGCGATTGCGGCATCTGTCGGATGTCGACCCGTTGTGGGCGCCGTATCTCGCCGCGGCCTCCTGAGGTTGCTCCCGTCACGGTCCCTCTTCGACGTCGAGCCCTTCCGTTCGGAGCCTGAACGGGTCGCCCTGGCGCGCGAAGTGGGACGGCCAGTGCTCGTTCTCGGCAGCACGCAGCCGACGGACCTTGTCGACGGGCCCGCCGTGCGCCGACGCGACATCGAACTGGCGCGGCGGCGCGGCGGGGGAGGGGCGGTCTACCTCGAGCGCGGGGCCCAGTTGTGGATGGACGCTTGGGTGCCGAGGGATGACCCGCTGTGGTCGCACGACGTGTCCGCGGCAGCCGAATGGGTCGGGGCGTGGTGGATGGGCGCGTTGGTGCGCCTTGGCCTGACCGGTCTCTCGGTCCACGCGGGTCGGGCCGCACCGGGAGAGCTCGGCGAATTGGTCTGCTTCGCGGGTCGCGGGCCTGGCGAGGTGTTCCACGGGGTGCGCAAGGTGGTGGGCCTGTCGCAATGGCGGGCCCGCGAGGGCGCCCTGTTCTCCTCGTGCGCGTACGTGCGGTGGAACCCGGAGCCGCTGCTCGAATTGCTCGACGTGGACGCACACGTCCGGAAGGACATGAGCCGCGACCTCGTCTCCGTCGCGGTCGGCCTCGCGGATCTCGAGCCGGTAACCGACCTCGGTCGGGTGCGAGACCTGCTGCTCGGCACCTTCCCTTCATTCGCCTAGCCGTCGATGTCGCCTGACGGCGACGGCGACGGCGACGGCAGGGCCCGCGGATGACTCAGCCTCTCGGCGTCGCCCTGGGCCGACGGCCCGGGACCAGCCGCCGCACCCGGTCCGCGGCGCTGGGAGGGCACCACGTGGGGCGCAGGTGCATGCCAGCGCGGGCGGGGGGGACGCTTGGGTCGTAAGGGGCTCAAGGTGGTTGTGCAGTGGTAGAAAAGGGCGTAGAGTGGTGCGAAGTGGTGTGAGGGGGCGTCAGAGGACGCAGGCCAGGGAGCGACGTGGGAGATACGGCTGGTGGCAGGATTCGTCGGGAGGTACGAGCACTCGCTCGACACGAAGGGCAGGGTCATCCTGCCCGTGAAGTTCCGCGGCCAGTTCGAGCGAGGTGGCTACCTGACCCAGAACACCGAGGGTTGCCTGGCGTTGTGGACGCCAGGGGAGTTCGAGCGTCAGATGGAGACCATGCAGGAGAAGTCGGTGTCGGGGCGATCGGCAGACCGCAACCGGGCGCGTATATGGGCCTCCAACTCGGCCGAGGTGGAAATCGATCGGCAGGGTCGTATGCCGATCCCGGCACACCTGCGGGCGTTCGCTCAGCTGGAGGCCGAAGTGCTCGTGCACGGCGCCATCGACCGGGTCGAGCTGTGGCACCCCACGGCCTGGGCCGAACGGGTGTTGCCCGAGGAGGGCTGGCTTCTCGGGGACGACGAGGACTAGGGGCGGCTGGGGCAGATCAGGCGGCCAGCGCCACGACGACCGACAGGACCAGCCAGACGACGAAAGGCCAGAAGAAAGGCCAGAGGACGAAAGGAAGGACCAAGAAGACCAAAGACAGGACCACGACGAAGACGACCCACGGAACGCACTGGACCATGTGCAGCTCCTCGACCGGCGCGCTGGAAGGCCACTCCACCCACCCTCTAGCTGGTCGTTCGGATCTCCATCTCCCTCTCGACCCACCGGCCGGGGGGCTGCAGATGGCCCACTCGTTCGAACACATCCCCGTACTCCGCGACGAGGTGGTCTCGCTCTTCGCATCATCTCCTCTCGGCGTGGTGGTCGACGCCACCGTCGGCGGGGGAGGGCATGCGGCGGCGCTGCTGGAGGCGTATCCGGAGCAGCGCGTCGTCGGCCTTGACCGTGATCCGGAGGCACTCGAGGCGGCGCAGGTCCGCTTGTCCGCTTTTGGGGACCGGGTCTCGCTCGACCGAGGGCCCTTCTCGTCACTGGAGGAGATCGTCTCAGCCCCCGGGTTCGGACCTCTCTCGGGCGTTCTCTTCGACCTCGGTGTCAGTTCACCCCAGCTCGACCGGGTGGAGAGGGGCTTCTCTTTTCGCGCGGACGGACCGCTCGACATGCGGATGGACCCGTCCACGGGCTTGACGGCGGCCGACCTGGTGAACGGTCTTCCCGAGGAGTCTCTGGCCTCGCTGTTCCGAGAGAACGGAGAGGGGCGACTGTCGGGGCGCATCGCCCGCGCGGTCGTGGAGTCCCGGCCACTCACCTCGACGAGGGAGCTGGCCGAAGTCGTGGCGTCGGCGGTGCCTGCGGCGGTCCGACGCAAGGGCCATCCGGCGCGTCGCGTGTTCCAGGCCCTTCGGATAGAGGTCAATGACGAGTTGGGTCAACTCGGCCGGGCGCTGCCGGTCGCCCTGTCCCATCTGGCGGTTGGCGGCGTGTGTGCAGTGATCAGTTACCACTCGGGCGAGGACCGTCTCACCAAGCAGGCGTTCGCCGAGGCCGTCTCGGGCGGGTGCATCTGCCCGGCGGGCCTGCCGTGCGTGTGTGGTGCCGTCGCCCGGCATCGGCTGGTCTTCCGCGGTGCCCGCAAGCCCTCGCCGTCGGAGATCGCCGCCAACCCACGGGCCGAGAGTGCCCGGCTCCGTGCGATCGTCCGGACGGAACTGGAGTCGGAATCGGACGGGCAAGCTGAAGCCGGCGGCGACAGGACCTGATGGCGGCTTCCTCTGCTGCCACCGCGGCGCCGCGCCGGCATTCCGCCGGTGTCGGATCGAGCCCGTCACGTCGCTGGGGCCGTGATGCCGCGACGCCGGCGACCCGTCGACCGCCGCTACGCCTCATCCCCGGACGTTCCCGAACGCGATCTACTCCTTGGCCGACTCGTGCACCCCTCGCCGGCGGGCGGCTACTCACCATCATCTCCGTCTCGATGGTGGTAGCCGCCTTGCTGGTGGTCGTCTTCGGACAGGCGCTCCTGGCCAATGGGCAGGTGAGGCTCTCCGCGCTCCAACACAAGCTCGCGCTCGAGCAGAGCGCGCACCGCCAGAAAGAGCTCGCTGTCGCCCAGCTCGAGACGCCATCGCGCATCGTCGCGGCCGCGTCGGGGCAGTTGCACATGGTCAGGCCAGCCAATGTCGTGGAGCTGCCCTACGTCTCGTTGTCGGTTCCGGTGCCCACCCCGAAGGTGACGCCTGCGCCTGCGGCGCCGCCGGTGACGACGACGACTGCAACGTCGACCCCATGAGCGTCACCACTCGACACGAGCTTCACCGCGCGCGCGCCGGTTCCAGGCCTCAGAGCACCACGAGAGCCGGCTCGTCGAGGACGCAGCAACGACCGGCGCGGCCGGCGCGGCCGGCGACCACGACCCCGCGCCCGCGCCCGCGCCCGCAGGCGCGCCCGCAGGCGCACCCGCACCGGCCGCCGGCGAAGGTCGTACGACTCCCCCTGTCCCGCTCCCGCCGCGGCTGGGCCAGCGGCACCTTCCACCGCCGGATCCGCCTCGTCCGTCTCGTGCTCATCGTGGCGGTGTTGGTCCTGGTCGGGCGGCTCGTCGATGTGCAGGTTCTGCACGCCGGCGCCTACGAGGCGGCCGCACGGGGGGAGTCCTCGATCTCTGTGTCGCTCCCGGCGCTGCGGGGAGGGATCTACGCCCGGGACGGGTCGCCGCTCGCCCTGTCGGTGCCGACAGACGACGTCGTCGCCGACGACTTCCAGGTGGCGCACCCGGTGCAGACCGCGCTCGCGCTGTCGCCGATCCTTCACACCCCGGCCACGACTCTCGCCGCGCAGCTGCACCGGCGGTCGGGGTACGTGGTGCTGGCCCGCCAGCTCTCCCGGTCCACCGGCCAGACCATCAGCGCTGACGCCTTCCCCGGTATCAGCCTGATCGCCGATTCCAAGCGCTACGTGCCCAACGGGAATCTTGCGGCCCCAGTCGTCGGGTTCACCAACGCGTCCGGACGCGGCGCCGCCGGACTCGAGTTCGGGGTCAACCGGCTGTTGGCGGGAACTGACGGTCGGGAGACGATCATGGAGTCACCGGCGGGCGTGGCGCTGCCCCAGTCGCCGGTGGCGAACGAGGTCGCCACGGCACCGGGGACGGGCATCGAGCTCACGCTCGACACCCAGCTCCAATACGAATCGGAGCAGGCGCTGGCCAAGGCGATCGAGTCTTCCGACGCGGTGAGCGGCACCGCTGTGGTGATGGACGTCAAGACCGGCCAGATCCTCTCCATGGCCAATCTCGTCGCCACCCACCCCACCCCACTCCCTGCAGCGGCCGCGACCGCTGCCCCACCAGGAGGGGTCGTGCCGATCGGGCCGCACGACGCCGTCGACGAGGCTCCCGGCAACCTCGCGGTCAGTCAGCTCTACGAGCCAGGCTCGGTGTTCAAGCTGGTCACCTTCTCGGCCGCGCTGCAGGAAGGTCTGATCAACCCCAGCTCCGTCTTCACCGTTCCCGACCAGCTCAAGCTGGACGGATCCACCTTCCACGACGCCGAGCCCCACCCCACAGAAACGCTGTCGGCCACGCAGATCCTGGCGCAGTCCTCCAATATCGGAACGTCGGAGATCGCGCAGGGCGTCGGGGAGCAGCGCCTGCTCAACCAGGTCAAAGCCCTGGGCTTCGGACAGCCGACCGGATTGAGCTTCCCTGGAGAGTCGTCCGGACTGCTGGCAACGGCGGCCCAGTGGGAGCCGACCGACTATGTGTCGCTGCCGATCGGGCAGGTGGACGCGGTGAGCGCCCTCCAAATGCTCGATGCGTACAACGCCGTCGCCAACGGCGGCGTCTTCGTAGCACCCAAGCTGGTGCAGGCGACGGTGAGCCCGACCGGCGCCCTGACCCCGACCGCACCGTCGGCCACCCACCCGGTGATTTCGCCTTCGGTCGACACCGAGCTGAACTCCATGCTCCAGCAGGTGGTCAACCAGGGCACCGGGACCAGCGCCGCCGTCCCTGGATACACCGTGGCCGGAAAGACCGGGACCGCCCAGATCCCCACCCAGGGCAAGGATTCGTACGTGACCGGCGCCTACATGGCGTCGTTCGTCGGCTTCGCACCCGCCGCCAACCCCACCCTCTCCATGGTCGTCGTCCTCGACCGGCCCACGCCCATCTTCGGCGGCACGGTCGCGGCACCGGTGTTCTCCCAGATCATGAGCTACGCGCTGCACCGTTACGACATCCCCACCACCCCAGGGGCGCAGACCACCACGACCCCGCCGGGCGCGGCCCCCCGCGGGGCCGACCAGGCCCAGGACATCACGTGATGTCCCCGCACACACCGATTGCGTTGGTGGTGCGGGGGTGCCTGAGGCATGCAACGCTGTCGGGTCGACCATGCGAACCGTCCCCATGAACCTTCTCTACGACGACATTGAGGTGATCGAGTCGATCGGCGACCCCTTCAGCGTCGAGGTGGGCGGCATCACCCACGACAGCCGTCGGGTCGTCCCCGGAGACCTGTTTTGCTGCGTTCCGGGCCACATCAGTGACGGCCACGTGCACGCCGCCGAGGCGGTCGAACGGGGCGCGGTGGGACTGCTGTGCGAGCACTTCATCCCCGACCTGTTGGGACACGAGGTGGTACAGACCCGGATCGCTCGGGGCACGATGCGCGCGGTCATGGCCCGGCTGGCGGCCGCCTTCTACGGCTACCCGGCGCGCGATCTTCTGATGATCGGCGTGACGGGCACCAATGGGAAGACGACCGTGACGCAGCTCCTCGGCGATCTCCTCTCCGCGGCCGGTCGGCCCACCAACGTCATGGGCACGCTCTCGGGCGCTCGGACGACCCCGGAAGCCACCGAGATCCAGCGGGTCCTGGCGGGCGTGCGCGATCGCCAAAAGGCAGACGGTGCTCGCCACGCGGTTGCCATGGAGGTGTCCAGCCACGCCCTGGTCCAGTCACGGGTGGAGGGCATCCACTTCGACGTCGGCGTCTTCACGAACCTCAGCCACGACCATCTCGATTACCACGGGACGATGGAGCAGTACTTCGAGGCGAAGGCCATGCTCTTCACGCCCAGCCATGCATTGCGCGGCGTCGTCTATGCGGACGATCCGTGGGGACAGCGGCTGCTCGAACGCACTCGGATCCCGACGGTCGCCGTCAGTCACGCGGATGCCACCGACATCGTGTTGCAGGCGGGCCACACCGAATTCACGTGGCGCGGCCAACGGATCACGACCCCGCTCACCGGTGCCGTCAACGTCGACAACGCCCTGCTGGCTGCGGAAGCGGCGCTCGCGCTCGAGGAGTTCGAGCTCGGACCCGAGGCGATCGCGCGAGCCATGGGCAACCTCTCGCCGGTCCCCGGACGGCTGCAGATCATCGCCGCGCCCGCTCCTTCGCCTGCATCGGGGGAGGGGCGAACGGTCGGTGACGGGGGCGGGGTCAGCCGGGAGCGCCCTCCGTTCACCGTGCTCGTCGACTACGCCCACACGCCCGCAGGGCTCGAAGTGGCGCTCGGTGAGGCTCGGACGCTCGCGCCAGGCGGGCGGGTGTTGAGCGTCTTCGGGTGCGGCGGGAACCGGGACCGGGCCAAGCGGCCCGTCATGGGAAGCGTGGCGGCGCGCCTGAGCGACCGGGTCTACGTGACCTCGGACAATCCACGCGACGAGGATCCCCGCGCCATCACCGAAGAGGTGTTGGGCGGGATCCCCGGAGGCCGGGACAACCCGCGCGTCATGGTCGAGCTCGACCGCGGGGTGGCGATCCGGCGTGCCCTCGACGCGGCCCGTCCCGGGGACGTCGTCCTCGTGGCGGGCAAGGGCCACGAGACGTATCAGGAGATCGCGGGGAAGCGCGTGCCGTTCGACGATGCGATCGAGGCGCGCCGGGCCCTCTCGGTGCGTTTCGGGTCGGACCCGAGCACCTGGTTGAGTGGCGCCCCGACGGCGACCCCGTCTCGTGTGACGACGGCGCCGGCGGCGTCGGCCACGACTCCTGGCGGCATGCACCCGGAAGCCTGACGCCACGTGCTCGGACTGCTTGTCTCGGGGAGCATCGCGTTGTGGGTCGCCATTCTCTTCACGCCGGTTCTCATCCGCTATTTCCGGAGCCGAGAGATCGGCCAGCACATCAGGGAGGAGGGACCCGCCTCCCACGTCGCAAAGGCCGGCACGCCGACGATGGGCGGCATTGCCATCGTCGGTTCCGTCGTGGCGGGCTACGCCATCGGGCACATCGGCACGGAGATCAGGTTCTCGCGCACCGGGTACATCGCCGTCGGCGCCGTGGTCGCCTTCGGCCTCATCGGGTACGTCGACGACTACATCAAGGTCCATCACCGACGGAGCCTCGGCCTCAACAAACGGGGTAAGGCGGCGGCGCAGCTGGTGTGCGCGCTCGCCTTTGCATTGCTGGCGGTGTACTGGGCGCACACCTCGACGCAGCTCACGTTCACCCGCATCGACGTGCTCGGCATCAACCTGGGCCATGCCGGGTGGGTGATCTTCGCCGTGCTCGTCATGGTCGGCTCGTCGAACGCGGTGAACATCACCGACGGAGTTGACGGGCTGGCGGCGGGTTCGGGCACCTTCTGCTTCGCCGTGCTCTCCATCATGGGCTACTGGATCTTCCGCCACTTCTCCATCTACCACGTGCTCCCCGCGTCGGCCATCGACCTCGCGCTGGTCTCGGTGGCCCTGGCCGGCGCCTGTATCGGCTTTTTATGGTGGAACGCGGCGCCCGCCAAGATCATCATGGGCGACACCGGGTCGCTCGCCATCGGCGCCGGCCTGGCGGCCATCTGCCTGCTCCTCAACCTCGACCTGTTGCTCCTCGTCATCGGCGGCCTCTTCGTCATGGAGACGTTGTCGGTCATCCTCCAGGTCATCAGCTTCCGGGTGTTCCACCGACGCATCTTCCGGATGGCCCCGATCCATCACCACTTCGAGCTCGGTGGCTGGCCCGAGACCACCGTGATCGTCCGCTTCTGGATCCTGGGCGGCCTCTTCTGCGCGCTGGGTCTCGGCATCTTCTACGGCGACTTCTTGACGGTGGCGAAGTTCACGTGACCCGATGCCCGTTCATCCGCCACTTCGGTCATCCGGTGCGGGAAACTGGCGCGGTGCATCGGGTGTCGGACCGGGCAGGGGAGCGCGTCCGCGCCCGTGGGGGGTGGTGGGAGTGGTGGGCGTGACCTCGCAGCGGAGCGCCACGGCAACGGAGGGGCACCGGGGGATCCGGCTGCGATCGGCCGGCGCGCCGAGGTCGTCGGCCCACCAGGCGCTGACACCCCCGACCGGGCTACGCGTCGCCGGGCGGCAGATTTCGGTCTCAACCATGCTGCTCGTCGATGTCGCGTTGCTGTGCGTCATCGGACTCGTGATGGTCGGCTCGGCCTCCTCGGTGGTCTCCATCGCGACCTACGGCACGCCGTGGGCGATCCTGATCCGGGAGGCCATGTGGATGGCGATCGGAGTGGTGGCGCTGTGGTTGGCCCTGCGCGTCGACTACCGCAGGCTGCGGCGGTTCAGCCCCCTGCTCCTTCTGGTGACGTTCGGGCTCCTCTTCGTCGTCCTGGTCCCCGGCCTCGGGGTGCACGCGATGGGGTCGAGCCGTTGGGTCGGGTTCGGGCAGTTCCGCCTGCAGCCGTCCGAGCTCATGAAGCTGGCGCTCACCGTCTTCGCAGCCGATTTCATCGCCCGCCGCCTCGATGAAGACGCCACGGACCGCCGGATCATCGGACCGCTGGTCCTCGTCACCGCGTCCGCGTGCCTCTTGATCCTCGCCCAGCCCGACATGGGCACGGCCATGGTCCTCGTCTTCCTCTCCCTGGCCCTCCTGTTCGTCTCGGGGGTGAGGCTCGGGCCAGTCATGAAGGTGATGGCCGCCCTGGCCGCCCTGGCCGTGATCGTGGCGGTGGCCTCGCCCTACCGCCGGGCCCGGCTGCTCTCCTTCATTGACCCCGCGGCGCACGGCTCGAGCTCGGGATATCAGGTCGTCCAGTCGCTCATCGGGCTGGGTTCCGGGCATCTCGTCGGGGCGGGCCTCGGCGGCGGTCAGGCCCAGTGGGGCTTCTTGCCCAACGCGCACACCGACTTCATCTTCTCGGTCATCGGCGAGCAGCTCGGCATCCTCGGGGCCCTTTTGGTGCTGGCGCTCCTCGGAGGCTTCATGTGGTTGGGGATCCGCGCGGCAACGCAAGCGCCGGACCGCTTCGGCGCTCTGCTCGCGCTGGGCCTCGTGGCCTGGGTGGGGGCGGAGACCGTGATCAACGTCGGAGCAGTCGTCGGGCTGCTGCCGGTGACAGGGATCCCGCTGCCTTTCATCTCCTTCGGTGGTTCGTCGCTGGTGATCACGATGGCGGCGGCCGGCGTCCTCATCAACGTCGCCCGGCAGGGCGAGGTCTACGGGCGGCCGCGCCTCGCCGGGACGGATGGCCGGTCGGGCCGCTCCGCCCAAGGTCGGTGAGCGCCCGTCGCGGCGCAGTGATCGCTGGAGGCGGGACGGGCGGTCACATCGTTCCATCGCTCGAGATCGCGCGTGCGCTCGTCCGACGCGGGCACGCGCCCGGCACCATCGAGCTGTACGGATCGCGCCGCGGGCAGGAGGCAACCACGTGGCCCTCGCTCGAGTTCCCCTACACGCTGTTGCCGGGACGCGGGCTGCGCCGGAGCATGCGGCCCTCGGCCTGGTGGGCCAACGCCGGCGCGGTGCTCGGACTGGGGTGGGCCTGCGCCCGCGCCTTTGGCTCGTTCGTCGCTCGGCGTCCCCGTGTGGTGGTCATCGTCGGGGGCTATGCCAGCTTCCCGGCCGGATTGGCCGCCGTGCTGACGAGGGTGCCGCTGGTGTCGATGAACACCGACGCCGTGCCGGGCGCGGTCAACGGCCTGCTCGGACGTTTCGCGGCGGCGAACGCCGTGGCCTTCCCGGGAACGGACCTCCCCCGGGCCCACGTCACGGGGACGCCCGTGCGGTCCGAGCTCGCGTCGTTGGACCGGACACCCGGCGGCCGGCGCGCCAGCCGGGGCGCCCTGGGTCTCCCGGTCGACCGCCAGACGGTGGCCTGCGTCGGCGGCTCGCTGGGCGCACTGCGCATCAACCGGGCGGTGGGGGAGTTGGCGGGGATCTGGGCCGGGTGCCACGGTCGCGCCCTGTACCAGGTCACGGGACGGCGGGACTACCAGGCGTTCGCACCGGCCGAGACCGCTCCGGCCGATGGGGACCGAGGTGGGCTGTGCCATCGCGTGGTGGCCTTCGAGGACCGCATGCCCCTCCTCTACAGCGCGGCCGACGTGTGCGTCACGAGAGCGGGTGCCATGACGGTGGCCGAGCTCCTCGTGGCCGGGGTCCCCGCCATCCTCGTCCCTCTGCCCGGCGCGCCGCGTGACCACCAGACGCGCAACGCCGAGGCCATGGTGGGCGTGGGCGCGGCGGTGCAGCTCCCCGATCCCGAGTGCGACGGCAGGCGGCTGGCCGAAGAGCTCGAGGGACTCTTGTCAGACCCGGAGCGGTTGCACGCGATGAGCGAGGCGGCCCGGGGCCTTGCCCACCCCGACGCGGCGGCGCGCGTCGCCGAGTTGGTCGACGCCCATGCCCGCTAGCACGTCCGGCCAACGAGGGGGTGACGGCTCGGACCGCAACGAGGGCGGGGCGACGCTGGACCTCGGGGTGCCCCGGCACCTGCACGTCGTGGGCATCGGCGGTGCCGGCATGAGCGCGATCGCGCTGGTGCTGCGGACCATGGGTCACACGGTCTCGGGCTCGGACCTGAAGGACTCGCCGGTGGCGGAGCGCCTCCGCTCGCACGGCATCGCCGTGGCGGTTGGGCACCGCGCCGAGAACGTGGACGGTGCCGACGCGGTGACGTTCTCGCCCGCCGTCCCAACCGAGAACACCGAGCTGCGCGAGGCGCGCGCTCGCGGCATGCACGTCGTACCCCGCTCCGAGATGCTCGCCGCCGTCTGCGCCACCCGACGGTGCCTGGCCGTCGCGGGGACGCACGGGAAGACCACGACGGCCTCCATGTTGTCGCTGATCCTGGTGGAGGCCGGGCTGCGGCCCTCCTTCGTCATTGGGGCCGACGTCAACGAGATCGGGACGAACGCCGTGTGGGACTCGGGGGAGTGGCTCGTGGTCGAAGCCGACGAGAGCTACGGGACGTTTCGCGCCATCCGGCCAGAGCTGGCGGTGCTCACCAACGTCGAGCCGGACCACCTCGATTACTACGGCACCTTCGCCGCCTTGCGCCAAGCCTTCTCGGAGTTCCTCGCCGCCGCTGGAGCGGGCTCGATCGTCTGTGCGGACGACTCGGAGGCGGCCGCCATCGGTGCGGCGCACGGGGCGATCACGGTGGGTGCAGGCGTTGGGTCCACCTACGTCATGGAGGACCTCGAACTGCAGCGCAGTTCCGTTTCGTTCGTCTTGCGGGGACCCGAGGAAGAACTGGGGACGCTGCGCATCGGCGTTCCGGGTCTGCACAACGCCCGGAACGCGGCCGTGGCCGCCGTCGCCGCCCTGGAGGTGGGGGCGCCCTTCGCGGCGGCGCAAGCCGCGCTTGCCCGTTTTGCCGGCGTCACCCGGCGCTTCGAGTTCCGTGGCGAGTCGCGTGGGGTGACCTTCGTCGACGACTATGCCCACCTGCCCACGGAGGTGCGGGCCGCACTGGCGACGGCGAGGAGCGGCGGCTGGCCGCGGGTCGTCGCGGTGTTCCAGCCCCACCGCTTCTCGCGCACCGCTGCCCTGGCGCCGGCGTTCGGGACGGCCTTTGCCGACGCCGACGTGCTGGTTGTCACCGACGTCTACAGCGCCGGCGAACGGGCCGTCCCTGGGGTCTCGGGCCGACTCGTGGCCGATGCCGTGAGGGCGCAGGACCCGAGACTGCCCGTGATCTACGCGGCGGGGTGGGAGGAGCTCCGCCTGGCGGTCGCCGCGGAGTTGCGGGCGGGCGACCTCTGTCTCACCCTCGGGGCGGGGGACCTGACGATGCTGCCCGACGACCTGCTCGAAGCACCGGAGTGGTGACGCCGAGCGACGCGCTGCAGGCCGTGGCAGACGCCCTGGGCGACCGTGCCGTGCTGGGCCAGCCGCTCGGAACGCTCACGACGTACGGAGTCGGGGGGCGGGCCGCCCTCTCCATCGAGATCGAGGGGCGCGCTGACCTCGATGTGGTCCGCCGTGTGCTCCGAACGGCTGCCGGCGGGACGGGCGCGGCGATCCCGATCTGCGTCATCGGGCGGGGTTCCAACCTCTTGGTGGCGGACGCGGGGTTCGACGGCATCGTGGTGCATCTCGGCCACGGCTTCTCCGCTTTGGAACTGCCCGCTGGGGCCGGCCGGGACGCCGCGGGTGACCACCCGGCCGCTGTCGTGCGCGCGGGAGCCGCGCTGGCGTTGCCCGTCCTCGCCCGCCGCGTCGCCGATGCGGGGTGGTCGGGGTTGTCCTGGGCCGTCGGCGTGCCGGGATCCGTCGGCGGCGCGGTGCGCATGAACGCTGGAGGCCACGGATCGGACATGGCGTCGTGCCTCGTCCGCTACACCTGGGTCGATCTGTTCGCCGACGCCGGTGGCACCGACGACGTCGGCCGTCTCGCCTACGGTTATCGCTCCTCTTCGGTGACGTCCTCCGAGCTGGTGGTGGAGGCGGAGCTCGAGGTCGCGCCCGGATCGGAGAAAGCCGAACAGGAGGCGGTGGCCGCCATCGTCCGATGGCGGCGCGAGCACCAGCCCGGAGGTGCCAATGCGGGATCGGTCTTCACGAATCCCGAGAATGATTCGGCGGGGCGGCTGATCGAGGCGGCCGGACTGAAGGGATACCGGAAGGGGACGGCCCACGTGTCCGAGAAGCACGCCAACTTCATTCAGGCCGACAGGGGCGGCCGCGCCGATGACGTGTACGCGTTGATGGAGCACGTGCGCGCCGTGGTGGCGGAGCGGTGCGGTGTCGCCTTGCGCACCGAGGTCCGCCTCCTCGGCTTTGACGGCAGGAAGACTGGGTGGGTGCCCGGGACCGACCATTGGCTCAGCGCGGGGCGGGCGGAGGCCGGGCCAGACGATGGCCCGGACACGGGGGGGTTCGAATGACGCCGCAGGCGCCCCCCGACGTGCAGGAGACGCCTTTGGGGAGTCACCGCGATGGTGGGGGCGGCGGCGATAGTGGTGGCGGTGGCGCTGGTTTTGGCGGCGGCGGTCATGACGGCGGCGCGGGCGGCGCGGGCGGCGGCGGCGGCGGCGGAGGAGGTAGCGAAGGCGGCGGCGGAGGCGGGAGCCGCATGGATCCCCGTATCTCGGCCCGCCGAACGGCCGTCCTGCGCGAGCAGGGGAGACGCCGCTTCCGAGTGTTGCTCATCGCGCTGGCGGGTGTGGCATGCCTCGTCGGGGCCTGGTTCTTGCTCCACACCTCGTTGTTCTCGGCCCGCTCGGTGACGGTGACCGGCAACGTGCACGAGACCGCGACGCAGATCGTGGCCCAAGCGGGGCTCGCCACTCATCCGCCGCTGCTCGACGTCAACGCCGGCGCCGCGGCGGCGCGCATCGAGCAGTTGCCGTGGGTGCGATCGGCAACGGTGCACGTGTCGTGGCCCGACGGCGTGCACATCGCCGTGACCGAGCAAACGCCCCGTTTCGTCGTGAGCGGGCCGGGCGGCACATGGGATTTGCTCAGTGGTGACGGCCGCGTCCTCGGGGCGTCCACCACTCGCCCCCCCGGCCTGCTGCAGCTGACCGTGCCGCAGGCGCCGGGGGCCCCCGGCACCCTGCTCTCGAGCAAGGACGCGGCCGGGCTCCGCGTGGCGACCACGTTGCCGGCCTCCTTCGCCGCACAGGTCACGGGGGTGACCGTCGAGCCGGCCGGCTGGGTGCAGCTGGCCATGACGAGCCCGATCGTCGTCGACCTCGGCTCGGCGGCCCAGCTCTCGACCAAGTACGAGGACGTTTCGTCGATTCTGGCGGGAGCGACCCTGCACAACGGGGATGTGGTCGACGTGAGCGTCCCGGACGCGCCGACCGTCTCCGCGGGGTGACGTGAGATGCTTGACCAGCCGGAACACCCCCCGTATGGTTGGGCCACGCTGCCGTACTGTGAACATCAACCTTCCCCAAAGGTTCAGGGATGGCTCACTGTTCGTACGTCTCCGGCTGCGTCTGGGGGAACCCCCCAGCGAGTGACCGGTCGACGATCGACCCGAAGACGAGGGAGTTCATGACGACCGTGCCTTCCCAGGGCAACTACCTGGCAGTTATAAAGGTGGTCGGGGTCGGCGGCGGAGGCGTCAACGCCATCAACCGGATGATCGACTCTGGGTTGCGCAACGTCGAGTTCATCGCGGCCAACACCGACGCGCAGGCGCTGCTGATGAGCGACGCCGACCTCAAGCTCGACATCGGGCGTCAGCTGACCCGCGGCCTGGGCGCAGGGAGCGACCCCGAGGTGGGTCGTCTGGCCGCCGAGGAGCATCGGCCCGATATCGAGGAGGCGCTGCAGGGCGCGGACATGGTCTTCATCACCGCAGGCGAGGGCGGGGGGACCGGCACTGGTTCTGCCCCCGTTGTGGCCGAAATCGCCAAGTCGCTGGGGGTCTTGACGATTGGCGTCGTCACGCGCCCGTTCACCTTCGAGGGTCGCCGCCGAGCCATGCAGGCGGAAAAGGGTGTCCAGATGCTGAAGGAGAAGGTCGACACCCTCATCGTGATCCCGAACGATCGCCTACTCACGGTGTCGAACGACAAGACGAGCATGGTCAACGCGTTCAAAATGGCCGACGAGGTCCTGTTGCAGGGCGTACGCGGCATCACCGACCTCATCACTGTGCCCGGCCTCATCAACACCGACTTTGCCGACGTGAAGATGGTCATGACCAACGCCGGTACGGCCATCATGGGCATCGGTTCGTCCATCGGCGAAGGCCGGGCGGCGAACGCCGCCCGCGCGGCCATTACCTCGCCGTTGCTCGAGGCGTCGATCGAGGGTGCCCGCGGCATGGTGCTCAACATTGCCGGCGGCTCGGACCTCGGGCTCTTCGAGGTGAACGAGGCAGCCGAGATCATCCACGCGGTGGCGCACCCCGATGCCAACATCATTTTCGGAGCCGTCATCGACGACAACATGGGAGACGAGGTCCGGGTGACCGTCATCGCCGCCGGGTTCGAGCGCTGGGAGGAGGGCGCACCGACCTCGCGGTCGGCCGACCTGACGTCGACGATTTTCGACACCCCCGAGCCGGTGGACATCTTCGCCGACGCCACGGGGTCAGAGGACGAGCTCGACCTGGGTGACGACGATTTCGACGTCCCCTCCTTCCTGCGCTAGCGACGACGTCGCGCGGAGGCTGAGCGCCGTCCGGCAGCGGATCGAACGCGCCGGCGGCGACCCCGCCCGGGTGCGCGTGATCGGCGTGACGAAGGGGTTCGGGCCTGATGCGGTCCGTGCGGCACGGCAGGTCGGGCTGCACGACCTGGGCGAGAACTACGCGGCCGAGCTCGCCGCGAAGGCGCCGGTCGCCGACGACCCGGTCGTGTGGCACTTCCTCGGCGCCGTGCAGAGGAACAAGGTGCCCCTGCTCGCCTCGATCGTGGGCGTGTGGCAGAGCCTGGCCCGCGAGGCCGAGGGCGTCCGGATCGCCCGGTTCGCGCCCGGAGCCAAGGTCCTCGTGCAGGTCGACACGACCGGCCGGCCCGGTCGGAACGGCTGCCCGCCATCGGGGGTGCCCGAACTGGTGGGGCGCTTGGGCGGGCTCGGGCTCGACGTGAGGGGCCTCATGACCGTGGCCGCGCCGGGTGACGCCGCGGCCAGGGCCGCCTTCGAGTCCGTGCGTCGGTTGGCCGACCAACTGGGGCTCGAGGAGCGGTCGATGGGCATGAGTGACGATCTCGAGGTGGCAGTGGCGGCCGGGTCGACGATGGTCCGGGTCGGCCGTGCCTTGTTCGGGGAGCGAACGGCGGCGTGAAGTGGGGGAATCTTTGAGGAAGCCCGATGGCAGGCCGATGGGCTGGCTGACGATGACGGGAGCGGACCGCGGCCCGCTGCCGGGACCTGCCGATGCTGCGGAGCAGGCACTACGCTGTCTTTGACAGGAGAAGGCATGTCACCCTCGTTTATGAAGAAGACCATGGTCTATCTCGGCCTGCTCGACGACGAGTACGACGAGTACGACGATCTGGACCGGGCGCCGCGTGGGTTCTCGGGCACCACAAGGGTCGAGCCGCAGACCCAGGATTACGACCAGGCCGAGGAGTTCAGCGGCGGCATGAGCAGGGTCCGCACCATCCCGCGCGAGTCCGCCGTTCCCAGCCAGCCGAGGCCGGCCCCGAGCAATGTCGCACCGCGTCCCACTGCGGTCCGGGCCGTGCCCGTCGACACGGCCATCAGCGCCGCGCCCGCACCCTCCTCGGCCCGAGTGCACGTCGTCGCCCCGTCGCGCTTTGGGGACGCCAAGGAGATTGCGGACCGACTGAAGGACAACCGACCGGTGATCGTGAACCTCCAGATGGCCGAGCGCGACCTGCAGCGGCGAATGATCGATTTCTGCAGCGGGGTGACCTACGCCCTGAGCGGTGAGATGGAAAAAGTGGCGGACCAGGTCTTTCTTCTGGCGCCGACCAATGTGAAGGTCTCCGACGAGGAACGCCAGCGTCTGGTTGAGCGCGGTTTCGGCCGCGATTAGAACCACTACCCTCGCGGGCTAGTGAACCTCTTCCATCTCCTTGCGTGGCTGATCGAGGCCTATATCTGGCTGATCATGTTCCCCTACGCGATCATGAGCTGGTTCCGGATCCGACCTGGGACCACCTGGGCACGAATCCAGTACTTCCTCTACCAGGCCACCGAGCCGGTGCTTCGCCCGGTCCGCCGGGTCATCCGCCCCATGGCCGGGCTGGATTTCTCCTTCCTGGTGGTCATCCTGGTTGCACAAATTGTGCTGATTCCCGTGCTGAGGGCCTGAACGAGATAACCGGAAGGGCAGGTGAGGATGGTTAGAATCGGCCACCATGACCAATGCTCAAGCGCCCTCATCGATTCTCGACACGCTTCGCACCGTCGAGTTCCGCCTCGGTCTGAAGGGTTATAACGTCGACGAGGTCGATGAATACCTGGACAAGGCGGCCCAGGAAGCCGAGGGGCTCCAGGAGCACGTCCGGCAGCTGAACGAGCGGTTGCGTCAGGCCAGTGAACGCATCGCCCAGTTGGAGCGCGAGAAGCGAGCGGCGCCCGTGGCGGCCGAGGGCGACCAGGCCGCCTCGACGGAGGCCGCGGCGCTCTCTGACGAGACGCTCCAGCGCACCCTGCTGCTGGCGCAGAAGTTCGTCGACCAGACGAAGCGAGAGAGCGAGGCCGAGGCGGCGGCGGTGATCGCGCAGGCCGAAGAGTCAGCGCGCGCCGCCATTGCGGCCGCGGAGGCGACGGCGGCGCAGCTGCAAGTCGACACGCACCAGAAACTGCGCGACGAGGTCACCCGACTGGAGTCCACCCGGACCGAGTTGGCCGCGGACGTGGAGAGCATGGCCCGGCACCTCGAGTCGGAGCGCAACCGTTTGCGCGGCGCGCTGAGCGAGATTCTGAAGTGGGTCGACGAGAACGTGCAGCCGGCCAATTCGCTCATGGGGGTGAAGCCGAAGTCGACGCCGCCCTCCCGCGACGCAGCCGGAGGAGGCGAGCCCTCTGACCCGGTCCCCGAAGCCGACGACGGTCCCCCGACGCTCAACCTCCAAAACTCCACCGGCGCAGCCGTGTCGGGGGCACCCCAGCCGCTCTAAACCCTTCCCGCTGGACCGTCACCGGGCGGTATTGCCCCTCGTCGCTACCGTCCGGTATCGTCACCCGCTCCCCGGACGAGGTCGTCCGGGAAGCCGGCCACCTCGGGTGGTCCGAAGGAGGGAACGATGACCCCAGCGAGCAAGGGCTCCCAGGTCAAAAGGTTGCCTGCGTCGCGCTCGGCCACCAAAGCGACACCACGGGTTGGGAACAAAACGTCCACGGCCAAGGTTGCAGCAGCCGCGGCGAGACGTCCCGCCCTGTCGAAAAAGAAAGCAGTTCCCGTTGTGAAAAAGGTAGCCACGACCACCAAGAAGGCTGGACCATCCGCCAAGAAGGTGGTGTCCGCGCCGGCGAAGAAGGCGGCGCCGGCGACCGCCAAGAAGGCACCGCCCGCGAAAAAGGCTGCCGCCAGTCCTCGGAAGACCGCGCCGGCGACCGCCAAGAAGGCGGCAACGCCGTCGAAGAAGGGTGCTCCACCGGCTCCGGCCAAGAAGCCCGCGGCCAAGAAGCCTGCGGCGGCGTCCGCGGGGTCCAAGACCACGGCAGCCGGGAACGGGGCGGGAGCCGCTCCAGCCCCCGCCCGCACGACCTTCACGCCGAAACCCAAGCCGCCGGCGCCGGTACGGCCGAAGACGGGTCCGTATGCCAAGGACGCGAAGTTCCTGGACGAGGTCCGTGATCTGTTAGTGGGCGAGCGCGCCATCTACCAGGAGCAGGCGACCTCGCTGCGTGCGGAAGCCGACTCGCTGGCGCTCGAGCGCGAGCCGGGCGACGTGCAGTTCGACGAGGAATCGGGTGAGGGCGGCACGGTGACGGTCGATCGCGAGCGCAACCTCGCGCTCTCCGGGCAGGCCACCTTGGCCGTCGAGGAGATCGATGATGCTCTGCGACGGATCGACGACAAGACCTACGGGTACTGCGAGCGCTGCTTCCAGCCGATTCCCAAGCCGCGCTTGCGGGCGTTGCCGTACGCCCGTCTGTGCGTGGCCTGCAAGAGCGGGGGACTGTCGCGGCGCTGACTCGTCCCCGGGTCTTGGCGTTTGCCATAGCCGCCGTCGTGGTGGTAGCGGACCGGGTGACCACATCGCTCGCGGTTGACCACCTCCACGGCGTCCGGCACGTCTGGGGGCCGTTCGGGCTGGGGCTCACCTACAACTCGGGCTTCGCGTTCAGCCTCTTCAGTGGCCGGGCCGTTGCGGTGACGGTGCTCTTGTGCATCGGTGTCCTGGTCTTGGCGTTCGTGGTGGCGCAGGTCCACACGGTGCCGTTGGCCATCGGAGCTGGGCTGGTCCTCGGCGGTGCCGTGGGGAACCTGAGTGAGCGGATCGTCGGCGCGCACGGGGGGCAGGTGCCCGACTTCGTGACGCTCGACTACTGGCCGACGTTCAATCTGGCCGATGCATGCGTGACGGTGGGCGTCGTCATCGTGGTCGTGTGCCTGCTCTTTGGCGGCCGGGCTTCGGTGCAGACAGGCCCGGCCAGTCAGGCAAGGAGGGCGGGATGACAGACGCTCCGGGCGCCGGGGGCAACGGTGGTAACGATGCGGGCGCGCCCGGGGGGTCACCTCCGGACCGGGGCGCCGGGGAGTCCGTGACGACCGACATCCCCGCACTGCTCGCTGGAGTCCGGGCCGATCGGGGGGTCTCCATGGTGGCCAACGTGTCGCGGGCCGCGGCCGCTCAGTTGATCGCAGCCGGCCGGGTGCTGGTCGACGGAGCGCCTGTCGTGGCCGGACGCACCCCGCTGAGAGAGGGTGCCACGCTCAGCGTGCTGCTGGCCGGGGCTCGAGACTCCGGTGTGGCGCCGGATTCGGACGTGCGCTTCGTGGTCGTGCACGAGGACGACCTGGTGGCGGTGGTCGACAAGCCGGCCGGGCTCGTGGTGCACCCGGGGGCGGGCCACGACAGCGGGACCCTCGTCGGAGGACTGTTGGCGCGGTTTCCGGACCTGGCCGAGCTCGTGGCGTCGGGGACCTGCGCGCCCGACCGACCCGGCATCGTGCACCGGCTCGACAAGGGCACTTCCGGCCTCCTGGCCGTGGCGCGGACGCCGGATGCCTACCGGGCGCTGGCGGAACAACTGGCCGCGAGGACGATGGGGCGCCGGTATTTGGCGATGGTGGCGGGCCTCGTGGCCGGAGGACCGCGGAGAGGTGGAGGCGCCGATCGGGCGCTCCTCTCGGACACCGACCAAGATGGCGATCACCGCCGGGGGGAAGCCGGCCCGCACCGCGTACACGGTCATCGAGCGACGCGGTGGGGAAACACCGACGACCCTGCTCGAGCTCTCGCTCCAGACGGGCAGGACCCATCAGATACGCGTCCACATGGCAGCCATCGGCCATCCCGTGGTGGGTGATGCCCGCTACGGGATGGCCGACAAGCGCCTCGGCGCAGGGCGATTCTTCCTGCATGCGTGGAAACTTGCGTTCACGCACCCGGGAACGGGGGCGCGGCTGGAGTTCACGTCGGAGCTGCCCGAGGACCTCAGGAACTTCCTGGGTTAGCTCGTCGCCGACGGGCGGCTCAGGCTGCTTCGTGGACGCCGAGAACGTCCGCGTCGAAGGACAGCGCGGCCAGCGCCTCCTCCTCGGCCCGGCGAACCCGCCGCACACCCACACCGAGTCGCTCCGCCGTCGACTGCAGCGAAGCCGGCGAGTCGCCGTCGAAACCGAAGCGCAGCCTGAGCACGTCACGCTGGAGACCGGGCAACCGCTCGACGGCATCGCGGACCCGCTCGTAGACCATGGTCTCTTCGACGTCTGCGACGAAGTCCGAGTCGTCCGGAGCCACCAACTCGCCCAACGTCGTGGTTGACTCGAGGGCAGCCGGCTGATCCAGTGACGCGGTCACACGGGCCACGTCTTCGAGCGACTCCCGCTCGTCTGCGCTCATGCCTGTCGCCTCGTCGAGTTCGGCCTCGGTGGGGGCGCGTCCCAACGTGCTCGCGAGCTCTGACTTTGTCAGCTCGAGGCGCTGGATCTGTTCCCCGACCTCCAGTGGGATCCTGATGGTGCGCCCGTGCTGCTGGACAGCCCGCTGCAGCGCCTGGCGGATCCACCAGGTCGCGTAGGTGGAGAACCGGAAGCCACGCTCCCAGTCGAACTTGTCGACCGCCCGCATCAAGCCGAAGGTGCCCTCCTGAACGAGGTCGGCCATGTCGACGCCACGATCCTGATAGCGCCTGGCCCAGTGCACGACCAACCGCAGGTTGGCCGCAACCATCTGCTTGCGCGCGGCCTCGTCGCCGGCCACCACTCGCTTGGCCAGCTCGACCTGCTGCTCGTGGTCGGGCATGGGGAACTGATCAAGGTCACGCAGCATCAGGCCCAACGTGTCCGACGTGTTCACCGCGCTCTTCATTTTCGCTCCAGACGCTTTTCGCTCACTCCCAGTCGTACGTACCCCGGCGGTTCCGGGATCAACCTGGCTGGTACAACGCCAACCCTGCCCGGATCATTCCATGAGGGTGTTCGCACCGAATTGCTCCGACCGCCGCTCCGTGCTGGTCTACGGCCCATGGCCGCCAGGATGGTGCTCTTGAGGCATGGAGCCACGGAGTGGTCCCTCTCGGGTCAACACACCGGGCGGACGGATATTCCCCTCCTCGACGAGGGACGCGAGCAGGCCAAAGAGGCAGGTGAACTCGTCCGGACCCACGGTTGGACGAGCTTCGCCCTCGTCCTCACCAGCCCGCTGCGGCGGGCGGCGGAGACCTGTGCGCTGGCCGGGTTCGAGGGGCAGATCGAGCCGGACCTCATGGAGTGGGACTACGGCGCGTACGAAGGCCTGACGTCTGCGGAGATCCGGGAACAGCGGCCAGGCTGGAACATCTGGGACGACGGGGTGCCCGGGGGGAGCGCGCCTCGGATGTCGGGCGTCGGGCCGACCGGGTCATCGAGCGGGCGAGAGCCGCCGACGGTGACACCTTGTGCGTGGCGCACGGGCACCTTCTCCGCGTGCTGGCCGCTCGTTGGGTCGGGTTGCCTCCAGTGGCCGGACGGCTCCTCCTCTTGCGAGCCGGGGCCCTCTGCGTGCTGGATTGGGATCTCGAGTGGCCGGCCATCGGATTGTGGAACCGGGGGACCGGGTGGTCGCCGGGCAGATGAAGACGCGGGAAGGCGACGGCCCTTGCTCGGGCCCTCAGACCGGAGCGACCACGTTGCCCTGGGCCCGGTCGACCATGTCCGCGAGGCTGTAGGACTGCAGATGGGTCCGGATGGTCTCGCCCACATCGGCCCAGACCGCGAGCAGGACGCACTGGCCTTCGTGGTCGCAGGCACCGTTGGCGTGGGGCTCCCCGAAGTCGCCGGCAGCGATGGGGCCGTCGACGGCCGAGACGATCTGGGCCAGCGAGATCTCCTCGGGTGGGCGGGCCAACACGTAGCCGCCCCCGACCCCCCGTTTGGAGCGGACCAGTCCAGCTCCCTTGAGCGCGAGGAGGATCTGCTCGAGGTACGGCTGGGGCAGCGCGGTGCGCTCTGCGATGTCCCGGACGGAGGTCGGCGTCTCGGCACCGTGGAGGGCGAGCGAGAGCAGGGCTCGACTGGCGTAGTCACCCCGTGTTGAAACCCTCACGAACACCGATGCTACCGGCCCCCAGACACGTGGAGGGGGTGCTCGGGTCGTAGGGTGTTCCCCCGTGAGCGACGGCGCGACCGCCCAGGCGGCGGCGACAAACCCCAGAACGGGGTCGAAGACCGGGTGAGCCAGCCCGACCCGATTCTCCCCGATTGGAACGGCCCGTGCATCCACCGGGTGGTGCCGACCCTCCTGGGTCATCTGGCCCAACCGGGGGAGGCGCCTCTGCCGTCGTGGTTCCCGACGCCCGTGGCCGAGGCCCGTCAGATCGTCCTTCTCGTGCTCGACGGCCTCGGCGCGGAGCAGCTCCGAGAGCGCAGCGGGCTGGCTCCGGTGCTGGAGTCAGCGACGGGTACCGCCATCACGTCGGTCGCCCCCAGCACCACGGCGTGCGCCCTGACGACCTTGGTGACCGGACGGACGCCGGCTGAGCACGGGGTGGTCGGGTACCGGGTGGCGCTGGACGGGGAGGTCATGAACGTCTTGCAGTGGACGATTCGCGGTGTCGACGTCCGGACCCGGGTGCCGGCTCCGGAGTTCCAGCCTTTTGAGTCCTTCGCCGGTTCGACCCGTCCCGTGCCCGTGGTCACCCGCTACGACTACGGGCCCACCGGGTTCACCGCCGCCCATCTCGGGCACGTGGATCTGCACCGCTGGCATACGCCGGCCGGGCTCGTCACCGCCGTGGGTCAGCTGGCGGCGGCCGGCGAGCCGTTCGTGTACGCCTACTACGAAGGCATCGACAGGATCGCCCACGCCCAAGGTCTCGGTCCGTACTACGACGACGAGCTGCGCGCCACAGACCGCCTCGTCGCTGACGTGCTGAACGTGCTGCCGGCCGGAGCGGTGCTCGTCGTCACGGCGGACCACGGCCAGGTCCAGGTGGGTGGATCCGTCGAGGTGCTCGGCCCGGAGATCATGAGTGGTCTCGACCTGATCAGTGGCGAAGGACGCTTTCGCTGGCTCCACGTCCGCGCCGGCGCCGAACGTGACCTCTTCGACGCGGCGAGCGAGCTCTACGGCGAGCTGGCCTGGGTGGTGACCAGGGAGCAAATCGTTGCGGCGGACTGGCTGGGCGGCGTGCCGTCGCCTGCGGTGGCGGCCCGGCTCGGCGACATCGCCCTGGTGCCGTTCGTCCCGACGGCGTTCCTCGATCCGGCGGACACCGGTGAGCTCCGCCTCCAGGCCCGTCACGGGTCCCTGACCTCGGCGGAGATGATGGTCCCCCTGCTCGGCTGGCCCACCGCGTGAGGAGGGTGGCGCCGGTGGCAACATTGGGTCGGCGGCGGAGAACGCATGGGTGAGGACACGAGACGGCGGGTACGAAAGGCATGATGGCTGACGACACGAATGACGTGAGCGGGAGCGAGATGCCCCCCGGTGCTTCCGGGGCGATCGCGCCTGACGAGGTGATCGAGGGAAGCAGAGACGGCGACGGCGAAGACCGAACGACCGAATCGGTCAACCAGCCGGCCAAGGTGCTTCGCATCGGCTCCATGGTCAAGACACTGCTCGACGAAGTGCGTGCGGCGCCGCTCGACGAGAAGAGCCGGGTGCGGTTGCGCGAGATCTACGAGCAGTCGGTCCATGACCTCGCCGAGGGCTTGTCTCCCGATCTGGTCGAAGAGCTCCAACGGATGACGCCCCCCTTCGACGTCGACGCACCGAGCGACGCCGAACTGCGGATCGCCCAGGCCCAGCTGGTGGGATGGCTCGAAGGCCTGTTCCACGGGATCCAGGCCACCCTGATGTCGCAGCAAATGGCCGCCCGGGCCCAGCTCGAGGAGATGCGCCAGCGGGGATTGCCGTCGGCGGGTGACTCCAGCGGACGTACGGGCGCCTACCTCTGAGGGCCGCGAGTGAGCCCCACCCCGATGAAAGCCACGGAGCAGATGTGAGCACGCCCGAGCCAGGCGACCCGCTCGGGAACAACGTCGCTCCGGGCGGTCCGCCGTCCTTCCCCGGCAATGCGCCACCGCGGGTACAAGCAGGAACTCCAACTCCGAGCTCTGGTCCTCCGGTATTCCCCTCGACGAGCGACGAGGCCCGCCCCGGAGCCACGGGACCGCCCACCTTCCCGGGCCTGTCCGGCTACCCACCCCCCGGCTCGTCCGAGACTCCGCCGGGCGTCTCGTATGCCACGTGGGGCATCCGGGTCGGGGGCTACCTCGTCGACGCCGTGATCTTCCTCGGGGTGCTCGCGCTCTTCTACCTGGTGTTCCGCCACAGCCACGCGCTCGACGTGCACCTCATGGCCCGGAAGGGGACGAGGCGGCGGAACATCTCCGCCGTGCCGTTCCTGATCACGGGCGCGCTCTGGATCGCCTACGGGACCTTGCTGTGCGGGTCATCGAGGGGACAGACGGTGGGCATGATGGCCGTCGGGGTCCGGGCGGTCCGCGACGAGGCTCAGGGCGGCGAGCTGGGCTACGGAAGGGCGTTCGGACGAGCCCTGTGCGAGGGGGTCCTCCGTCTCGTCAATCTCCTCTTCTTCCTCCTCGGTCTGGTCTGGATCCTCGACATGCTGTTTCCCCTGTGGGACAAGAAGCGCCAGACCCTTCATGACAAGGTGGCCGGATCGGTGGTGCTCCGGACCCGACCGGCGGTATAGATTTCTGAGTCCGGGGGAAACCACAGCCTTGTAAGTTTGACGTGGCGAAAGGAGGGCCGGTGTCGGAGCGGTCGTTTACGCATCTGCACACTCACACCGAGTTCTCCATGCTCGACGGTGCCGCCCGGATCGGGGACCTCGTCGCGGCAGCGGTGGCCGACGGCCAGCCGGCGCTGGGGATCACGGACCACGGGAACATGTACGGGGTCCTCGATTTCTACAAGGCGTGCCGCGATCAGGGCATTGTGCCCATCATCGGCACCGAGTCGTACATGGCGGGCGAGTCGCGCCATGAGCGCCCAGTGCGCCGGGGACGGATGGACGACACCGGCGGCGACGCGGAGGGCGGTCAGAAGCTCTACTACCACCTGACCCTGCTGGCGGAAACCGTCGCGGGCTACCGCAACCTCATGCAGCTTTCTTCGGCCGCCTACCTGGAGGGCTATTACTACAAGCCAAGGGTCGACTGGGAGCTCCTCGATCGTCACCACACCGGCTTGATCGCCACCACCGGGTGTCTGGGAGGGGTGGTCCTCCAGGCATTGTTGTCCGGCGACGTCGCGGAGGCCGAGCGGCGGGCCGCTCGGCTGCAGGACATCTTCGGAAGGGAGAACCTCTACGTCGAACTGCAGGACCACGGCATCGCTGACCAGCAGCGGACCAACCCGCAACTCATCGAGATCGCTCGCCGCATCGATGCCCCGCTGCTCGCCACGAACGACAGCCACTACACGCACCGCGACGATGCCGTCGCGCACGATGCGCTGTTATGCGTGCAGACGGGCGCCCTGCTCTCGGACACCAACCGATTCAAGTTCGAGGGCACCGAGCACTACCTCAAGAGCGCTTCGGAGATGCGTCACCTTTTCCGCGAGGTCCCAGAGGCGTGCGACAACACGTTGCTCATCGCCGAGCGGGCCGACGTCCAGATTGAACTCGGAAAGCCGAGCCTCCCCGAATTCCCGGTACCGGATCGTTTCACGGGCGACACCTACGAAGAACGGGCGCTGGCCTACCTACGTCACCTGACGATGGAAGGCGCGCGGGAGTGCTACGGGTCACCGTTGCCTCCCGAGGTCGTCGAGCGGCTCGACTACGAGCTGGGCGTCATCGGGAACATGGGATTCGCGGCCTACTTCCTGGTCGTGTGGGACCTGATCCGCTTCGCCCGCGAGTCGGGCATCCGGGTTGGTCCCGGCCGGGGGTCCGCCGCCGGGTGCTGCGTCGCTTACTGCCTGCGAATCGTGGACCTCGACCCCATCCGGTACGACCTGCTCTTCGAGCGCTTCTTGAACCCGGGCCGCAAGCAGATGCCCGACATCGACATGGACTTCGACGAGCGCTACCGGGCGGACGTCATGCGGTATGCGGCGGAGAAGTACGGGAGCGACCGCGTGGCCCAGGTGGTCACCTTCTCGACGATCAAGGCGCGGGCCGCCGTCCGCGACGCCGCTCGGGTCTTGGGAAAGCCGTACGTGGTGGGCGACCGCATCGCCAAGGCCATGCCCCCCCTGGTGATGGGTCGTGACACACCCTTGCGCGCCTGCCTCATGAAGACCGAGGGGCATGAGGACGGCTACGCGGCCGCCGCCGAGCTGCGAACGATGCACGAGACCGACCCAGACGCAAAGGAGGTCATCGACGTTGCGCTCGGCCTCGAGGGCCTGCGCCGCCAAGACGGGATCCATGCGGCCGCGGTGGTCATCTCCCGCGACCCGTTGACGGACTATCTGCCGATTCAGCGCAAGCCGGATGCCGGCGGCGATCCCGAGGACGCGCCGATCGTCACCCAGTACGAGATGCACGGTGTCGAGGACCTCGGCCTGCTGAAGATGGACTTCCTCGGCCTCCGCAATCTCTCAGTGATCGAGCGCAGCCTCGATCTCATCGAGGAAGCCACCGGAGAGCGGCCCGACATCGACCACGTCGACCTAGCCGACGAGCCGACGCTCGAAATGTTGCGGCGGGCCGAGTCGGTCGGAGTGTTCCAGCTCGAGGGGGGCGCCATGCGCCAGACGCTGCGGTCCCTGGCACCGACGAGCTTCGACGACGTGGCCGCCCTCGTGGCCCTCTATCGCCCGGGTCCGATGGCCGCCAACATGCACCGCGACTACCCCGAGCTGAAGAACGGCCGGAAAGAACTGACGTACCTGCACCCCGACATCGAGCCGATCCTCAAGGACACCTACGGCCTGATGCTGTACCAGGAGTCGGTGATGCGGGTGGCGCAGAAGTTCGCCGGATACTCGCTGGAGGAGGCGGACAACCTCCGCAAGGCATGCGGGAAGAAGATTCGGGCCATGATCGCCGCGGAGCGCGAGAAGTTCGTTGCCGGGTGTGCCGCACAGGGCTACGGCGAAGAGTTGGGGACGCAGCTCTTCGACATCATCGAACCGTTCGCCGACTACGCCTTCAACAAGTCGCACTCCTACGGCTACGGCCTGGTGGCCTACCAGACGGCTTGGCTGAAGGCGCACCATCCGGTGGAGTACATGGCCGCCCTCCTGACTTCGGTCAAGGACAACAAGGACAAGACGGCGGTCTACCTCTCCGAGTGCCGCTCCATGGGCATCGACGTGCTGGTGCCCGATGTCAACCGTTCGGTGGCCGAGTTCGCACCGGACCGGAGCGGCGACCGGGACCAGGGCCGCCCGGCCATCGTCTTCGGGCTCGCTGCCGTGCGCAACGTGGGCGAGAGCCTGGTGGATCGCATCGTGGCCGAACGCGATGCCAACGGTTCCTTTGCCGACATCTTCGACTTCTGCCAGCGGGTCGACCCCCTCGTCCTCAACAAGCGGACGATGGAGTCTCTGGTCAAGAGCGGCGCCTTCGACTCGCTGGGCCATCCGCGCCAGGGCCTGTGCCTGGTCCTGGAGGCCGTCGTCGACCGCACGCTCGAGGGGCGGCGCGAACGCGACCTCGGCATCACCTCGCTCTTTGCCGCCTTCGAAGAAGAGCAGGCCGACCCCGGGTGGGGCGGGGCCAAGGTCGCGATACCCGACACCGAGTTCGACAAGGGGCAGCGCCTGGCCTTCGAGAAGGAGATGCTCGGCCTTTACGTGAGCGACCACCCGCTCATGGGCTTCGAAGCGGCCTTGGCGAGGCACACCGACAGCACGCTGTCGGACATGCGGGAAGAGGACCCCGCCGCGGGGGACCGCCCGCCGGTGCGGACGGTGGGAGGGGTGGTGACCGACCTGCGCCGGTCCTACACGAAGAAGGGGGACCTGATGGCGCGTTTCATCTTGGAGGACCTGGAGGCGGCCATGGAGGTCTTCGTGTTCCCCAAAACCATGGCCGAGTACGGCTCGATGATCGAAAACGACGCCATTCTCGTGGTGAAGGGCCGGCTCGACACTCGGGAGGAAGAGCCCAAGATCGTGTGCATGGAGGTCTCCCGCCCGTTGCTCGAGCGGGGCCAGGAAGATCTCCACATCACGCTGCCTCTCGGCGTGCTCACCGACGCCAAGGTCGACGGGCTCAAGGATGTGCTGAGTGGTCATCCGGGGCACTCGCCGGTGCTCCTGCACGTCGGCAACAAGGTCCTTCGGCTGCCACCGGAGTTCAACGTCGACTGCCGCAACGGGCTCGTGGGTGAGCTCAAGCGACTCCTGGGCCAGAGCGCGGTCCTGTCCTGAGAAAGTGACGCCAGTCGTCGGAAAGAGGCCCTGAGCTGGATGAACGATGTCGTGGCCGGGGCACGACCGCCCCTTGTCCACGACACCCGGTTGGGAACGCCTCGGGCGTAGCCGGTAGACTCACCTCATGCCGATCGTAGTGAGCACCAAGGATTGCACTGCGCTCAGCGACGCTGAGCTCGTCGAAATGGCGGATCTTTGTGCGGACCGTCCGCCTGGGTACGACATCGGTTTCCTCTCCAAAGAACGGGAGGCGTGGGTGCTCATCACCCAGGCGCGGGAGGGAAACAAACTGCGGGGATACTCGTTCTGCACGTTGGAGCGCATCGGCGGGACGCCCTCGCTCCTGGTCGGTTTGGCTCTGGTCGACCGTACGTCGCGGGCAGAGGCAGCGCTCAAGGGCATCATGGCGGACCAGTACCGCCGGGCCCTGCTGGCCTTCCCCGACGAGGACGTCCTCCTCGGGACCCGTCTGCTCACGCCCGAAGGTTTCCGGGCGTTCAACGGGCTCCAGGACATCGTGCCGTTCCCTGACCACAAGTCGTCGGGGGAGGAGCGGGCCTGGGCGCGCCGGCTCTCGAAGCGGTTCGGCTGCGAGAACAAACTCGACGACCGGACGTTCGTCCTCAAGGGCGATGGCTCGGTGGCCGGCGGGTTGGACTTCTTCGCCCCCAAAGTCAAGATCCCCGTGGGGGTCGAGACGCACTTCGACGGCTTCGACGCCACGCGGGGCGACCGTCTGGTCGCTTTCGGCTGGGCCATGGCCGAGGACCTCGCGGGGGGCAAGCTCGGCCGCTGACGCGCAACCCCGCCCGGCGGGGACCGGCTGCGCCGTCCCGTTCGGCGCCCGGGTGACGCCAGGTGATCAGCCCCGGGGCAGCACGGCGGCGCACACCTTGTAGCAGTGGCCGTCGCGCGGGGGGCTGACCGTCACCAACAGGTACTGCGGCTCGAACCCGAGCGCGGTGGAGAGGCTCTTTCCGCTGAGTCGCTCGCGTCGAGCCGCGTCAAGCGCCCGGGCGGCGTTGCGGTCCTCCACGGGGAGCCAGACGTCGTCCCTGTCCCACCCGAAGCGGACCCAGGTGGAGCCGTCGGCCTGACGCCGGATCAGTTGCGGCCGCCGGGTGGGCTCGATCAGCGCCACCGACGGCCGAAAGCCCCGGAACTCCCAATAGGGCGCCGAGGGTCCGGGGAACCCAAGCAACGGGCCGTCGGGGCTGGCGACCAGGCGCCGCAGGAGCTTGCGCAGATGGCGGCCGCGGAGCGTGCCCACGTGACGGGGGAGGTCGGCGACCGTGGTCGCTTCCGGTTGGGCGAGGTCGTCACGCTCGGGATCGTCGGCCAAGGTCACCTCCACGACGTCGAAGGTGCTGATGTCGGGGTCGTGACCTTCGGGCCACGGGACGCGCACCCGCATGACCGTTCGCGTCGCCAGGTCGACGACGGTCGTGTCCTCGGTGGTGGAGGAGAGGACCAGGAGATGGAGCGTGGACCCACCGGCGGTGGGCACCCTCTCCTTGCGTCGTGCGGATCGCCGCAGGAGGCGGGAGGGGTCGGTCGGGGTCTTCGAGGCTTTCCCCGTGGGGGGAACGCTGCTCGCGCTCGGTGTGTCGGTGCCGGTGTCGGCGTCGCCCCCGGCGCCAGCGGTCCCTTGCAGGTCGGGGTCGGTGTCGGGGCCCGTGTAGACATCCTCGGCCTCTTCGGGACCTGCGGGCCCGGTGGCGTCCGAGTTGTGGCGGCCACCCCCGGTGCCCGGACCGGGACCGACGACGGGCGCGCTCATCCGGCGAGCGTCTCCAACTGAGCGGCCAGTGTCTCGGCATCGGGGGCAGGGGTCCGACACGAGCGAGCTTGGCAGACGTAGGCCAGCCCGGGTTCGGCCGGGCGTCCCTCGAAGAGGGGGCCGTCGTCGGGTTCGCCCCACGCAAGAACGGCGGCCGGGAGCCAGTGCCGTCGAACCTCGGAGAGCAGGTCCGGCCGGTCGCCCGTCACCACGATCTCGTTGCGCCGGCTCCACATGGAAAGCGCCGCCACCAGATCGGCGAGCGCGCCCGGGTGCTGGTCCAGGAGGGGCCGGGCCAAGGCGATGGTGCGCGCCACGGCCTCGTCGAGCGCGAGGGTCGTCCGCGAAGGCGTTGGCGCGTAGCAGGGCGGCGACGGCGATGGAGTTGGTCGCCGGGACGGCCCCGTCGAAGAACTCCTTCGGACGAACGACGAGAGATTCACCGTCGGAGCCGGTCGTGAAGAACCCGCCCGCCGTGTCGTCAGAGAACAGTTCCACCAGTTGGGAGGCCGCTTCGACGGCCCGCTCGCGCCAGAGCGCCTTTCCGGTCCATTCGGACAGGCGGGCGCAGGCATCGGCCAACCAGGCATGGTCCGCACCGAAGGCCAGGTGGCGTGCTCTCCCACCCTGCCAGCTGCGCATCAGCCGCCCCTCGGAGTACATGGAGGCCCACAGGAAGTCGACGATCTCCTCCGCCCGTCGACCGTAGTCGTCCCGGCCCGTTGCCGAAGCGACCTCGGCCAGCGTGGCCGCGGCCATGGCGTTCCACTCGGTCAGTACCTTTTCGTCCCGCGCCGGTTGGACCCGCCGGGCCCGTGCCGCGGCGAGGAGGACCCGGGCTTCTTCGACCTCGGGTGGCCGTGCGAGCGGTTCGCCGACGGGACGCACCGGAATGGACCGGCCGTCCTCCCAGTTGCCCCGCGCCGTGATGCCGTACCAGTCGGCTGCCGGCGCGACCAGAGCGGCGGGGAGCAGCTGGCGCAACTCGTCGAGCGTGAAGGTCGCATGGCCGCCCTCGATTCCTCCGGCGTCGGCGTCGAAAGAGGAGTAGAGCGCGCCCTCCGGCGTGGACAGATCGCGCAGCACGAAGTCGAGTGTCTCCCTCATCACGCCGAGATACTCCTCGCGCCCCGTGTCCAGCCACGCGTGGAGATAGGCCCGAGCCAGGAGCGCCTGGTCGGTGAGCATCTTCTCGAAGTGCGGGACCAGCCAATGCGAATCGGTCGCATAGCGGCAAAATCCACCCACCAGATGGTCGTAGATGCCCCCCGCAGCCATGGCGTCGAGGGTCCGGAGCGCCATGTGGCGGGCGTGCGCCGCCCCGGAGCCGCCCCGGCGGGCCTGCCGCAGGCAGAGCTCGACCAGGGTGGGCCGCGGAAACTTGGGCGCGGGACCGAAGCCACCCCATTCCGGGTCAAAGCCCACGCCGAGGCCGGTGACGACGCGCTCCAAGACGGCGTCGGCGTCCGGGTCGGTCTCCGCGACAACTTCCGGGACCGCCGCGCCCATGGTCTCCGCCAGGCTCATTTCCTTGCGCACGGCCCCGACCAGCGCGTCGGCCTGCGTCAAGACCTGCTCTCGCTCGCTGGCCCAGGCCTGACCCAACGCTTGGACGACGCGTCGGAACGACGGCATGCCATGGCGCTCCACCGGAGGAAAGTAGGTCCCGGCGTAGAAGGGGCGGCCGTCGGGCGTGCAGAAGACGGACATGGGCCATCCCCCCGACCCCGTCATCGCCTGAGTCGCGGTCATATAGACGGCGTCGAGATCGGGGCGTTCCTCTCGGTCCACCTTGATGGAGACGAACCACGCGGCAAGGTCAGCGGCCGTCGCCGGGTCCTCGAAGCTCTCGTGCGCCATCACGTGGCACCAGTGACACGATGCGTACCCGATGGACAAGAAGATGGGCTTGTCTTCGTCTCGGGCTCGGCGCAGCGCCTGGTCTCCCCAAGGGAACCATTCCACTGGGTTATCGGCGTGCTGGCGGAGGTAGGGGCTCGTCTCGTCGGCGAGGCGATTCACAAGACGGATGCTAGGGCTCCACCGGTGCCGCGTCGGCACTCCGGGCGCCCGTGCAAGGCTCGGGGAATGGAGCTCGGACTCAATGGAAAGACGGCGCTGATCACGGGTGGCAGTCGGGGCATCGGGCTGGGGATGGCCGCCCGGTTCGTCGAAGCCGGTGCGAATGTCATGATCTCGTCCCGCACGGCAGAAGACCTGGCCGAGGCGGCGGGGGGCCTTGTTCGGGCCGGGGCCCCCGAAGATCGGGTCGGATGGGTGGCGGCCCACGTCGGAAGGCCCGAGGACGCCCAAGCAAGCGTGACGGAGACGCGGGATCGGTTCGGCAGCCTCGACATCCTCGTCAACAACGCGGGGACCAACCCCTACTTCGGCCCCATGATCGACATCGACCTGGCACGAGCGCAGAAGACGTTCGAGGTCAACCAGCTGGCGGTTCTGGTCTGGACCGCGGCCGCCGTGAAGTCAGGTTTGCGAGGTTCCATCATCAATGTCGCCTCCATCGGCGGGCTGGGGGTGGAGCCGAACATCGGTTGGTACAACGTGACCAAGGCGGCCGTGCTCCACATCACCCGGCAACTCGCGTTCGAACTTGCGCCCGACGTCCGTGTCAACGCACTGGCTCCCGGTCTCGTCAAGACCAAACTGGCGGCGGCTCTGTGGGAGGGGCAGGGGGAGGACCGAATTGCCGCCCACATCCCTCTGCGCCGGCTCGGCCTGCCCGACGACGTCGCCACGGCGGCGCTGTTCCTGGCTTCGGACGCCGCCTCGTGGATCACCGGCCAGACCTTCGTGGTCGATGGCGGCACGATCAGCCAGCCCTCGGGGGGCGTCGGGTGAGCGCGAAGGCGACAGGACGAGGCCGGCGACCAGCGCCATGTCACACCATGGCCGCCCGTCCCGTCTGGGTCAGGTGACGGAGCTTCAACCGACCAAGGAGAAGGAGAGGTGAGGCACCATGGCCCACGTCCCGTTGCTCGATGAGCCAAAAGGCGTCGTCCCCCGGATCGCTCGTCGTTATACCACACGCCGTTTCGGACGGATGGTCGAGCCCACGGCGGCGGCGTCGCACCACTCCGGCGTGCTCGTCGCCATGGGCAGCCTCGAGACGGCGGTGCAGCTCGGCTGGAAGAAACTCGATCCGACCCTGCGCTGGCTCGCCATACAGGCCGTCTCGAGCCAGATCGGCTGTTCGTGGTGCATCGACTTCGGCTCCTACGAGGGCGTGCACGAGGGCATCGATCCCGCCAAGATCCGAGCCGTCGGCGACTGGCGGACGAGTGACCTCTTCGACGATCGCGAGCGCGCGGTCCTGGAGTACGCGGAGACGGCCACCGGGTGCCCGGCAGAAATCTCCGAAGAGCTCGCCGTCCGGGTACGGGCGCACCTCGGTGATGCGGAGTTCGTCGAACTCGCCGCCTGGGTCGCTCTGGAGAACTTCCGGTCGCGCTTTAACGCGGGCCTGGGGCTGCGCAGCCAAGGTTTCTCTGACAGCTGCGGGGTTGCGGTGGGGACGTCCACTGAAGCCGTTGCCTGACTTCGAGGCCGATACGGCCGCCTTCGAGGAATGGCGTCCACTGCTGTTCGGGATCGCGTACCGCATGCTCGGGAGCGCGTCCGACGCCGAAGACGTGGTCCAGGACGCTTGCGTGCGCTGGTTGCGACGGGGCGGCGATCCCGTCCAGTCCGTTCGCGCCTACCTCGTCACGATCGTGACCCGCCGCTGCCTCGATGAACTCGATTCCTCCCGCGTGCAGAGGGTGTCCTATGCCGGTCCGTGGCTGCCCGAGCCCGTGGCCAGCGACGATCCCTCGAGTGTCGAGCACGCAGACTCGTTGTCGCTTGCCTTCCTGGTGCTCCTCGAGGAGCTCACGCCACTCGAGCGTGCCGCCTATCTCCTCCACGACATCTTCGGCTACTCGTTTGACGAGGTGTCCCGGTCGATCAACCGGACTCCCGCCGCCTGCCGGCAGCTGGGTGCTCGGGCTCGAAAGCACATCGAGGAGCGTCGGCAGCGCTTCGATGCCGATCTCCGCCATGGTCGAGAGCTCACGGACCGCTTCTTGGTCGCCTGCGCCACAGGGGACCTGTCCGGGTTGTTGGCCATGCTGTCCCACGACGTGGTGGTCTGGACCGACGGAGGCGGCAAGGTCCGGGCGGCCATGCGGCCCGTGGTCGGGCCGCAGCGCAGCTCACGCTTTCTCATCAACGTGGCCAAGAAGAGCCACGGCGTGCCTGTGGCGGCGGTGCTCAACGGACAGCCGGCGGCCCTCTTGGTGGAGGACGGGGCCGTGGTGGCTGCGGTGGTGCTCGACATCATGGAGGGCCTGATCGTGGGGGTGCGCGTCATCACCAACCCGGACAAGCTCGAACATCTGAGCGCCCACCTCGCGAGGGACGCGGCTGGGGCCACCGGTCTCGGACGGACCGGCCGTCCGCTCTAGGAGCGGTACGTCTCGAGCGCGCGCCGCCGTACCTTGCCCGCGGCCGTCCGGGGAAGATCGTCGACGATCTCCAGCTCTTTGGGCGCCGCCCACGGGGCAATCGTCTCGGCGACCAGCTGGCGGAGTTCTTCGAGCGACGGGGCGTCGTCACTGGGGACCACCCAGGCCACCACCCGCTCGCCCCACTCGGGGTCAGAGCGCTTCCAGACCGCAACCTCGACCACGTCGGGATGCGCGCTGAGAACGCGTTCGACGAGGTCAGGCCAGACCTTCTCGGCTCCGGTCGTGATGACATCGGCGATGCGACCGGCGACGACGAGTCTTCCGTCGGCAGCGAAACGGCCGGCGTCACCTGTCGCGAACCAGTCCACGCTGCCGTTCGGTCCTGCGACGCGCCCATCGTCGCCATCGCGGTAACAGCGGAACAGCATGGGCGCCCGAATCAGTATCTCGCCCTCTTGCGTCGTTTCGTCGCCCGTCGGGGTATTCGACCACTCCGTCGACCGCAACGAGATCTCCGCGGCGTCAAGGGGCACTCCGTCGTAGATGACGCCCGAGCCTGTTTCGGTCATGCCGTACGTGGACACGACGTTGGATGGCAGCACGTCGGGCGCCTTGCTGCCACCGAGCAGGATGCAGCGAAAGACGGAGGAATCGATCCGTTGCAGCGCCGTCGTCACGAGGGCCACGTGCGTGACACTTCCGGACCGTCCGGCCGCCTCGACGAGGCCCGCGTCGAATCCCGGCATCACGACCAGGGGGGTCCCGGTGACGAGAGAGCGCGTCACGACGGACATCCCCCCAATGTGCGCGAGCGGCAGGCAGGCGAGCCACGAGTGCCGGCTGGGGTCGACGCCGAGGCGGGCCGAGGTCGCCCTGGCTGATGCCGCGATCGCGTCATGCGTCAGGACGACGCCCTTCGGTTGGCCGCTGGTGCCCGAGGTCGTGACGACGAGCGCATCGCCGTCCTCGACGGGGAGGCCTCCGCTCAACGCGTGCTGCTCGCCGTCGGAACCGACGATGCGGGTGGGCCGGAGGGCGTCGAGCATCGCGTTGCGCGCCACAAGGGGGAGGCGAGGATCGAGCGGAGCGGCCGCGTCGCCGGTGTCCCAGATGGCCCGCAGTGCATCGACAAACCCCAAGCCACCAGGGAGGTCGAGTGCGACGAGCTCAGGCACCGGCCAGTAGCGTAGGGCGCCGTGCAGACCGTGGTCACCGGAAAACCTCAGGATCCCCTCGACGGACTACGACCCCTTCCGCTCCCGACCTGGGAGCAGCGGGGTTCGTTCCACGACATCCGCTACGAGGTGGGGGAGGGAATCGCGAAGGCCACGATCTGCCGACCCGAACGACGGAACGCCTTCCGGCCCCAGACGCTGTTCGAGTTGACCGATGCCTTCACGATGGCCCGGGACGACCCCGACGTGGGCGTGATCATTCTGTGCGGGGAAGGGCCCGACGCGTTCTGCTCCGGCGGGGACCAGAAGATCCGAGGCGACGACGGCTACCTGGGTGACGACGCAGTGGCCGACCGCGGCATCGGGCGTCTCAATGTGCTCGACCTCCAGATCTTGATGCGACGCATTCCCAAACCGATCGTGGCCATGGTCGCTGGTTATGCCATTGGCGGAGGCCACATCTTGCACCTGGTCTGTGACCTCACTATCGCCGCCGACAACGCTCGGTTCGGCCAGACGGGGCCGAAGGTCGGCAGTTTCGACGGGGGCTACGGATCGTCCATCCTGGCCCGGACGATCGGACTCAAGCGGGCCAAGGAGGTGTGGTTTCTCTGCCGGCAGTACGGGGCGGAGCAGGCGCTCGAATGGGGTCTGGTGAACACGGTGGTCCCGCTGGAGGAGCTCGAGCGCGAGACGGTGGCGTGGTGCCGGCAAATGCTGACGTTGTCGCCGATTGCCCTGCGCATGATCAAAGCCGGCATGAATGCGGCCGACGACGGGCTGGCGGGCGTGCAGCAGCTCGCCGGCGACGCCACGATGCTCTTCTACATGACCGAGGAGGGGCAGGAGGGCAGGAACGCCTTCGTGGAGCACCGTGCTCCCGATTTCTCTCGATTTCCGCGCCGCCCGTGAGCCCACCGCTCAAGCTTTGGGTGGCGGGCGCGCGCCCGCGCACGTTTCCTGCGGCCATCGTGCCGGTCGCCGTCGGGACAGCGGCGGGATACCTCTCGAGCGGCCATGTCGTCGTCACCACCTCACAAACCACGAGTGCATGCCGGGCCGCGGTGTGCGCCGGTTTCGACCGCCAGCTCTCGTGGCTCAACGCCTTCCTGGCGCTCGTGGTCGCGCTCGGGATTCAGGTCGGCACGAACTACGTGAACGACTACGCAGACGGGGTGCGCGGCACCGACGCGCGCCGGGTTGGTCCAGTCCGGCTCGTCGCGGGTGAACTCGCCACCGTCCGCGAAGTCAAAATCGCCGCGTTCGTTGCCTTTGGCGTGGCCGGGGTGGCGGGCCTGGTGCTCGCGGCACGCGTCACCTGGTGGTTCATACCGCTGGGCCTACTCTGTGGTCTTGCGGGATGGGCCTATACGGGCGGGCCCCGCCCCTACGGATACCTGGGATTCGGTGAGTTGTTCGTCTTCGTGTTCTTCGGCCTCGTCGCGACGGCGGGATCGGCCTACGTCCAGCACGCGCCGTTCGTGATCTCGCTCGGCGGGCATCCGTTCAGCTACAGCTACGGCTGGGGGTTCGCACTGTGGGCCGGCGTCCCGGTCGGGTTGTTGGCCGCGGCGCTCCTCCAGGCCAACAACCTGCGTGACATCGAGACCGACGCCGAGTCCGGCAAGAGGACTCTGGCGGTACGACTTGGGAGGCGGAATGCGGGTCGGCTGTATTGCGTCACCCTGGTGGGCGTGGCGGTTTCCATCGGGGTTCTGCACGGCTATCGGGCGTGGTCGCTCCTGGCGTTGCTCGCAATCCCTCTGGCCGTCTTGCCGCTACGGCTGGCCCTGGGCGATCGCAACGGACGAGAGCTCCTGCCCATGCTCGGTGCAACCGCACGTCTCCAGATCGTGACCGGGGCGCTGCTGACCGTGGGCCTGCTCATATGAGGTTGGATCGCACCGGATCGAGCCAGTGCTGCACGATCCGCCCCGTCTGTTCGGGCTGCGAGAGATGCACGGCATGACCGCCACCGGGAACCAGGGACGCGACGGCCTTTGGCGCATGGTGGGCGATCCTGAGGGCGTGTGCCGCGAAGCGGACGTCGTCGGTTCCCGCCATGGCCAGGACAGGGCAGCGGAGCGTCGAGAGGCGATCCCACAGCGGAACTTGAGTGCCGGTTCCGCACATCCGCAAGCTCGATGCGAGTCCCGACGCGCTGTTGCGGAGGCGTTCGGTTCGGTCGGCCGCCTCCATGGGCAGCCGACCGAACAACGGGCCGCGCAGCCAGTCCTCGAGAAATCCCTCCACGTCACCCGCCGTCTCAAGCCTGTCGGCGACGGCCTCGTCCGCCCGGCGCCGACGGGCGCGTGCTTCGGTATCCTCGATGCCGCCGGTCACGCCGATGAAGACCGCGTGGTGCAGGGACAGGTCCGTCCCCGTTAGGACATGAAGGGCCACCCGAGCACCCAGCGAATAGCCGAGCAAGGTGCAGGGTTCCTGGCCCACGATGGCCCTGACCTCCTCGGCCACCATGGCTGCCGCGGTGGGCAGATCGGCCCGCACGGAGCCGGAGCCCCCGTGGCCGGGAAGGTCCAGGGCGACGAGGGTGTGCGATCCGGCCAGACGGTCACCGAAAGGACCCCAGAGCCGGCCGGTCTGGGTGAACCCATGCAGCACGACGAGCGGTGGCCCCGAGCCCCGTACTTCGGCATGGAGTGCCACGCCGGGTGAGCGTACAAGCCACCTTCAGTGCCACTCTGGTCGATGAGTGGGCGCGGCTCGGGGTGTCCGATGCGGTGATCTGTCCCGGTTCGCGGTCGACCCCGCTGGCCGTGGCATTGGCAGAACGCCTTCGCACCCACGTCCGACTCGACGAACGGAGTGCGGCCTTCTTCGCGCTCGGCCTCGCGATGGCAACCGGGAGACCCGCCGTCATCTGCGTCACGAGTGGCACCGCCGCCGCGGAGCTACACCCTGCCGTGGTCGAGGCCCACCACGCCCGGGTTCCGCTCATCGTGTGCACAGCCGACAGGCCACCCGAGCTCCATCACACCGGAGCACCGCAGACCATCGAGCAGACGGGCTTGTTTGCAGCCGTGACCCGCTGGTCGGTGTCGCCCGGAGTTCCCTCCGAGGGGCGAGAGCCCACCTGGAGACCCCTGGCGGTCCGGATCTATGCGGAGTCGGTCTCGGGACCCACCGGCCCAGGGCCGGTGCACCTCAACCTCGCCTTCCGCGAGCCGCTCACGGGGTCCCCGACGACGCTGCCGCCGCGCCCGGGTCCCCGCCTGGTCGTTCCCAACGAAGAACCAAGCATCCGGGCGATGGCACCGCTCCGGGGCCGCGGAGTCCTCATCGTCGGCGGCCAGATGCCCCGACCTGCGGAGCCCGGTCGCGTGCGGGCACTCGCGGATCAGCTCGGATGGCCGGTCATGGCCGACCCACAATCGGGGAGCAGGGTGGAGGGGACCATCGCCGCTGCGGACGCGATCGTCCGGACGAAACCGCCCCTGCCGGAGACGATCGTGATGCTCGGGACCCCGTGGCTCTCCCGAGCGCTCGGTGAGTATGTCTCGGATGCCGCCCAGGCGGGCGCACGGGTTGTCACGGTCGACCCGTGGCAGCAATGGGCGGATCCCCAGAGGGCAACGACCGAGTTTCACCGTTCGGCAGCCGATCCCTGGTTGACGAGTGCGCTGGAGGGAGCCTCGCCCTGCGAGCCGGCGTGGCTCGACTCATGGCGCACGCGAGAGGAAAAAGCCCAGGCGGCCATCGCCGGAGTCCTTGGGACCGAACTGAATGAACCACAGGTGGCTCGGGCCGTCCACTGCTATGCCGCGGCGAACCGGTCCACGATTGTCGTGTCCTCCTCCATGCCGATTCGAGATCTCGAGTGGTTTGCCGCTGTTGAACCGTTACCCCCTCGCGTCCTGGCGAATCGAGGTGCGAACGGAATCGACGGCATCGTGTCGACGGCGTTGGGGGTGGCGACCTCGGGGTCGCAAACCAGCCCGGAACGGGGTGGTACTCACACGATCGCTCTCCTTGGTGATCTGGCCTTCCTTCACGACGTCTCGGGATTGGTCAACCTGCCGGAAGTTCCCTGCACATTCGTGGTGATCGACAACGGCGGGGGAGGCATCTTCTCCTTCCTGCCCCAAGCCGCGTCACTCGAGGCGGGCATGTTCGAGCGGCTGTTCGGCACACCGCCCAACAGCGACGTGGGAGCGGTCGCGCGGGGGTTCGGACTTCCGGTCCTCGACGTGACGTCGCTGTCCCAATTGGAACCCGCGCTTGCCATACGGGCGCCCGCGCTCGTACGAGTGAAGGTTCCGGGACGGTCGCTGAACGTCGCGCTCCACGACGCGATCAACGAGGCGGTCCGTCTCGCGCTGACGTGAAGGCGGGGGAGGGCGTCGAGGTGGACAGGCGTCCGGTCGGACTGCGGAAGGTCAGCTCCACGTTGGCGTCGCCCGACATCTTCCACCGCATCTCGTGGACGCAGCGGTGATGTTGGTCGCAGAGTTCAACGAGGTTGGACAGATCGGTTGGGCCGTTGTCGACCCAGTGCACGACGTGGTGCACGTCGGTGAACTCCGTGTGCGCGCAGCCCGGGAACCGGCATCCCTTGTCACGTCGCCGGATCTCGATCCGCTGGGCGTCGCTGGGATCCCGCCGGGTCCGGCCGAGGTTGAGACTCTGCCCGTTCGGGTCGTCGGCCGACACCAGGACCTTGGCGTCGCAGGCGAGACGTCGGGCGACCTCTCGGGAGATCGGTCCCAGCACGTCGAGTTCGGCGCTTCCTTGACCGCCCGCGAGGAAGTTCATGTCGGCATGGACGACAACCGTGGGTCTGGTGCGACGCATGCCGCCGGCTCGGTCTCGAGTCGGAGCACCTTTGTCTCCACCGGCCGCATCGCTCTTGCAGACCGCGACCAAGGCGTCCGCCATCCGCTGGTCGAACGGCGTCCGATCCCGGAGACCGCGGATGGCCCGAGCGATGAGCGAGCTCTTCACCACTGCGTACTGATCTTGAGAAAGCACACCGGTCAAGCTCCGCCTCCGATCGTCGAAACGCAGGAAGCGTCTCGCATAGAAGCCGATAGATCGCTCGTCCGACTCACTCCGTGCCGCGATCGCGAGCTCCCGGACCTGTTTGGCCGACCACCGGGTCGCTTGCTCCGCCAACGTCGCGTCGGTTTCGGGCCGTGCCACTTCGACGAGGGGCTTCACTTGGTCAAAGGAGAGCTTTCCTTGCGACAAGGCATCGGAGATCTTGGGCAACGCCTGGAGCTTGGCCGCCGCGGTCACCCACTCGCGAGCTGTCGCTGCGGTCACACCGCATCGCTGGACCAGCCAGGCGACCATGGAGGTGGCACCGTCGACGCGCCAGGCTCTGCGCCGATCGAGCTCTACCACGGCGGCAAGCAGCTGGCTCTGGTGGGCCGAGATGGCTCGGTGATGTTGGCTGACGCTCGACACCAGGCTTTCGGTTCGCCGTGACACCGTGTCGGGTCGAGGACCGTCTCGAAGAGTTGTGGTTCGTGCCATGCAGATATGAACGGTCTCCCTCGAGGGTCCAAAGGACGAACGAAGCAGGCCGGGCTTGGTCTCAGCCTCAACTAGACCTTTAGAAAACTCTTATCCTTAAGTCGAGCTTTACTGATGGCGGTGGACCTCGGCGGCCCCGCCCCGGTCCCGGCCAGGCGGCGCCACGCCGCTAGCCAGCCGGGCCTCCGAAGAGGGTTCTCTGAGTCTGGCGGCAGCAAGCTTCCATCGGCGGCAGAAACCCGGCACTGCGACAGCTCCGCATCACCGCAAAACGCGACCGCACGACGCCGGACAACCCACAGGCGTATGGCAAAGTCGCGGCATGCCCGCCCTCTCCGAGGACCTCACCTTCCGCGGACTCATCCATCAGATGACCGATCCGGACCTCCCGAAGCGGCTCGACCAACCCGGGCTCACGGTGTACGCCGGCTTCGACCCGTCAGCCGACAGCCTCCACGTGGGCAACCTGCTGCAGCTCTGCACCCTGCGCAGGTTCCAGGACGCCGGACACCGGCCGATTTCTCTTGCCGGAGGGGGCACGGGCATGATCGGCGACCCGGGCGGGAAGCAGGACGAGCGCCAGCTCCTGGACCTCGAGAGCATTGAGCGCTACCTGGAGAGGATTCGTCCCCAGCTGGCCCAGTTCCTCGACCTCGACGACGACCACGCACTGCTCCTCAACAATGCCGACTGGTTGAGCCGGCTCTCGACGCTCGAGTACCTGCGCGATGTGGGCAAGCACTTCACCATCAACCACATGTTGGCCAAGGAGTCCGTCAAGAGCCGTTTCGAGCGCCCGGATCAAGGGATCTCGTACACCGAGTTCAGCTACATGTTGCTCCAGGCGTACGACTTCCTGCGCCTCCACCTCGACTACGGCTGCGATCTCCAGTTCGGGGGCAGCGACCAGTGGGGCAACATCACGCTAGGCGTCGATTACATCCGCAGGGTCACAGGAGATGAGGTATGGGGTCTCACCACGCCGCTCATCGTGAAACCCGACGGGACCAAGTACGGAAAGACCGAATCCGGCACCATCTGGCTGGACCCCGAGCGGACCAGTCCCTTCGCGATGTACCAGTTCTTCCTCAACACCCCCGACGAACAGGTGGGCGATCTGCTCCGGTACCTCACCTTCTTGGAACACGATGAGATCCTGGCGCTCGATGCCGACACGGCGGAGCACCCGCAACGCCGCGCCGCCCAACGAGCCCTCGCCCGCGCCGTCGTCGCGCTCGTGCACGGGGAGGCGGAGGTGCGCAGGTGCGAAGAGGCCTCGGCAGCCCTCTTCGGCGAGGAGATCGCAGGCCTCAGCGAGGAGATGTTGCTTGCCGTGACCGAGGACGCGCCGACGACCCGCGTGGCCCGCGCCGAGTTGCTCGACGGTCTGACCCTGGTCGACATCCTCGAGCGCACGGGTCTGGCCACGTCGAAGAAAGACGCGCGGCGGACCATCGAGGGGGGTGGGGCCTACGTCAACAACCTGCGGCAGACCGACACCGGCCGACTCTTGGGTGCGGCTGACCTCCTGCACGACCGCTACGTGGTGCTGCGCAAGGGCCCCCGAGGGATTCACATCGTTCGGGCCATATGAAGGGCCGGTTCTTGGCCGTTTCTCTCGTGCTCGTGTTCGGCACCGTGACCCTGACATCGTGCGCCGGCGCAGATCAGGAGGGCACGGGGTCCCACCGCATGTCGGTGTGGGTGCGCGGCACCGGCTTCGGGGAGGACATCGGCACGCTGATCGCCGACAACGCGCGGGTGCCAAAGGATGTGCTCAACGGAATCGGTGCGGTGCACGCCGCCTGCAGCACGCTGCTGAACGACACCGAGATGGCCAACAACGAATTGCCGTCACCGGACCCCGAGGTCACGGACCTCCTCACGCAGGCTTACGGCCTCGAGGGCGACGCAGCAAACGAGTGCTACGACGCCGGCATCTCCGATAAGAAATTGCTCGTGCAGTCCGAGCGCGATGGCATCAAGGCCGAAGCTCTTTATAACCAAGTGCTCCAACGCATTCGCCAGATCGACGGCAAGGTGGTTTCCACGACGACCACCACCGAAAACTCGACAGGTGGCATCTTCGGATGATCGACACGGCCAAGGGCGACGAGCTCGACCGGCAGCGTCGCCGGGTCCTGTGGGCGCTCCCCACCGGCCTGTACCTGGTGGGCAGCCGCGACGGCGCCGACATCAACCTCATGACCGCCAACCTCGTGGTCCAGGTCTGTCTCGAGCCCAAGCTGGTCGGGGTGGCAGTCGAACGCGACTCCGTGACCGCCGGCCTGGTGGCGGCCGGCGGCGCCTTCTCCATCTCGTTGCTCCGCCGGGACGATCGTGACGTGGTGCGCCGTTTCGTGAAACCTGTCACCGAGGTCGAACGGGACCGCGACGGGGTCGTCCTCGCCCTATCCGGTCACCCCGTCACCGAGGTCGGACCCAAGCGGATTCCCGTGCTGGCGTCCGCGGCGGGCTATCTGGTCTGCAGGTTGACGCGTGCGGAGCCGCTCGGGAGTCACATCCTTTGCATCGGTGAGGTAACCGAGGTGGGGGGAGAGCCCACCGAAGTGCTGCGCATGGAGGACACCCGCATGCACTACGGCGGCTGATCGCGCCGACGCCGACCCTGTCGACCGGCGGGTCGGGGTCGCCCGCCGCTTCAATGATCCGGTCAGGAAGACTCCCCGCGGCTCTCCGGTGGCCGCAGGTCGACGCGCAGGGTGAGGATTCCGTCGACCAGCTCCGCATCGGCATCTCCGATCATGGCGAAGTCCGCGTAATCCCGCTGGGCCTGCTCGCGAAAGCGCTGCCGCTCGGGTCCCTCGATGGGAGGCATTCCCCGGGCACGGACCGCCTCGGCCCGCTCCCGGAACCGGGCGACCAACTCTTCCGGGTCGAACGACGGCACGGCGGTCAGCGTAGAGGGTTGAGCGCAGACCGATGGGCGACGAGATGCCTCTTCACCACGTCCCATGGCGGCGCCCGGCATCGCTCCACGCGGCCCGCGCGGCTGACGTCGAAGTCCCGCGGGGTCCACCGGAAGGTCCTACGGGATGGTCTCTGCCTCGGCGACGGCGACGAGCGCGGGGAGAGCGGGCGGGTCGGGGAGGACCGAGTCAACGACATCCGGGGTTTCGGCAATCGGACAAGCGGGCAAGTGGCGCTCTGACCTGGACTTGGGCCGACGCGTGGCCCGAAGCCACTACACTGGTCGGGCGGCCGAGATGCCCGGACAGGCGGCCGAGATGCCCGGACAGTCTGGCCGCCGGGGGCGGAACGCGAATGTGCGGACCGGTTGTGACAAGGAGTTCTCGTGAAAAAAGGACGCCATCGGCGCTTCGAAGAAGCGCGCAGCCTGAAGCGGTCTTCGACCGAGGCCACGGGACGGTGCGTCGAATGTGGGGCTGAGCCGGACGACGTCCACGCGTCGTGGTGCCTGGCGGAAGAGGACAAGTACGACCGCATTCTCGGCTCTATTCCGGCGCCCACGTCCTCGGACGACGACCCCCTGAAGGAATAGCCGCCTCAAGGAACGGCCCCGCCCAGGGGGTTGAGTCGCGTCCCGAGCGACGCGCTCCGAGGCGAGACGACTAGCGAAGCTCGCCGAGAGAGTCGATGAGGCTGTTCTTCTCTTCGGACGCGGATCCCGACGCCACGGGCCATCCCTCCGTCCGAGCATCTGCCGCCGCCCCAACACCGGCGCCCACCCCACGACTCCGCACCGCGGGGTGGGGGAGAGGCACACCTCGGCTCCGCCGGTGGTCGCGTTCCTCTACGAGCGCCACGAACTGTTCATAGACCTTCGAGCCCACCATTTTCGTGAGCTCGGCCTTCATCTCCTCGTAGACGGGCTTCGACCCGACGAAGGCGTCGGGCGACTCCGTGCACCACCAGTGGAACTCCCGGCCGCCCTTACCCCAGTGGCGCCGGTCCCACTGGCGGATGACGGAGGTGACGTGACCCTCCTCGTCGTCGACCTGGTCCTCCCGCCGGAGCGGAAGTTGCCAGCAGACCTCGGGTTTGAGGGTCATGGGGTTGACGCCCCGTCGGAGCGCAGCGATGTGGAAGGCGCACCCGGGACCGGCTGGGAAGTCCGGGCCGTTGAGGAAGATGCACGCGTCACGGACCAATCGGGTCACCGTCTCACCTTGCTTGTTGGTGTGAATGACACCTTTCTTGGCGTGCCGGTGGTTCTGCCAGTCCTCGGGGGTGAGCGTGGCTGCCGTCTTCTCGACCCGCCGCGCATCCTTCTTGTCGACGAGGTGTGCCCCGTAGCTGCAACAGCCCTGCACGAGCTCGGGTGCAGGGCCGGTGAGCACACCCTGACACCCCTTGCCGAAGATACAGGTCCAGTTGCTCGTCAAGAACGTGGCGTCGAAGACCCACGTCCGCTCCTCGTCCTCGTCTTCAAAGCTGATCCACTCGTGCGGGTCGATCGGTAGGCGCGCCACGACGAGGACGTTACAGCGCGCGCAGCGAGACTCGGCGCATCGTGACCCTGCGTCCATGTGCCTTCCGCCGGCCATGATGCACACTCGGCCCTCGCTCTCGACTCAACCCGACGTCGACGCGCGGGCTCCACCTGGCCCGACCGATGTCCGCCAGCGCGCGGCGCGGCACGCCGGCCCGGAGCCGGACCGTTTAAGCGTGCTCCCGCCCGGCCCAGGGGTCCAGCGTCCGGCAACGGCCAAACCGGCATCCAACGGCCGTTCCCCGGGGATGTCGAAGCGCACCGAATGGTGACCCAGCCCGCTTCCCGACCCCTAGACTGGCGGCCATGGCTTCAACCACCCAAGATCTCCAGGCCACGACCCCAGTCGTGACCCTCACCCCCGAGGCGCACAAGGTCGTGCGGGAGGCCATCGACCAGGAACCAGACCCCGCCTCCCTCGCCTTGTGGCTGGAGGTGCGCGGCGTCCAGGCCGGCTCTTTCTTCTACGACCTTTACTTCCAGGCCGTCTCCGACGTGGACCAGGGTGACGCCCGCCACGTTCAAGAGGGGCTCGAGATCGTCATCCCTGCGGGGAGCATCGAGCGGCTCCGCGGCGCCCGCCTCGAATGGTCCGAAGAGGGAGAGGGGGGGCTCGTCCTGGTCAACCCGAACTCGCCGACTCCCGAGGAGGCCGCTCCGGGTGTCCCGCCCGAGGTGCTGGCGATGGGGATCACGGGGGCGCTGGCCCAACGCGTCGTCGCCGTCCTGGAGCAGGCCGTCAATCCGTCCATCGCCAGTCACGGTGGGCGCGCCGACCTGGTTGCGCTCAACGAAGAGGAAGGCACCGCCTACCTCAGGCTCTCCGGTGGCTGCCAGGGTTGCGCCATGTCGCAGATGACGCTGCGCCAGGGGATCGAGACGGCTCTCCTCGAAGGGGTGCCCGAGCTCACGCGCGTCCTCGATGTCACCGATCACGGCAGCGGCGAAAACCCCTTCTATTCCTGAGCATCAGCCCGGAGACGGCGGCGTCGCCAGCTCAAAGGCGGTGTCAACCGTCCGGTAGCGTTGCTGTGTGTTGCGCTTTCTGACCGCCGGCGAGTCCCACGGTCCCGCCCTGGTCGTGATCGTCGAGGGGTTGCCGGCCGGCCTCCCCGTCGTGGTGTCGGACATCGCGCACGAACTAGCCCGGCGCCGGCTCGGCTACGGACGCGGCCCGCGGATGCGCTTCGAAGCCGACGAGATCACCTTGCTCGGGGGAATCCGCCACGGTCGCACGCTGGGGTCGCCGGTTGCCGTCGAGATCGCCAACACCGAGTGGCCCAAGTGGACCGAGGAGATGGCCGCGGAGCCCGGTGTGCCGACGAAGGTCCTGACCCAGCCCCGGCCGGGACACGCCGACCTGCCGGGGATGCTGAAGTACGGGTTCGAAGATGCTCGAGACGTGCTCGAACGAGCCTCCGCTCGCGAGACCGCGGCCCGCGTCGCCGCCGGCGCGCTGGCCAAGTTGTTGATTGCCCACCTCGGCGTGTCGATCGTCAGCCACATCGTGGCGCTGGGCGGTGCGGCCACCACACCCGTCAGCCCACGACCAGGCCCACGGGACCTCGACAAGGTCGACGAGAGCGCCGTCCGCTGCTTCGACCCGGCGGTGGAGGACGCCATGATCGCCGCGGTCAAGGAGGCAGCCAAGGAAGGGGACTCTCTCGGCGGTGTGGTCGAGGTCCTGGCCTACGGCGTGCCGGTCGGCCTCGGCAGCCACGTGCACTGGGACCGCAAGCTCGATGCCAACCTCGCCCAGGCGCTGATGTCGATTCAGGCGGTGAAGGCGGTCGAGATCGGCGAAGGGTGGGGCAACGCCGCTCGCCGCGGCTCAGAGGCGCACGACGCCATCGTCTTCGACCAGGACGAGGGGTACGTGCGACCGACCGACCGCGCGGGAGGTATCGAGGGAGGTATCTCCAACGGCGCCCTTCTCGTCGCCCGGGTGGCCATGAAGCCTCTCGCCACGCTCAACCGCCCCGTTCTCCAGACCGTCGACGTCGTGACCAAGGAGTCGACCGTCAGCTTCCGCGAACGTACCGACGTGACGGCCGTGCCCGCCATGGGGGTCGTGGCGGAGTCGATGATGGCGCTCGTCCTGGCGAATGAGTCGCTGCGCAAGTTCGGCGGCGACTCGCTGGCTGAGGTCGTGCGCAACCGCGACGGCTTCCTCGCGTGTCTCGGCGCGACGCCGTCGGCCGCCGTAGGCCACCCGGAATGACCCCCCGCATCCTTCTTGTCGGGATGATGGGCGCCGGCAAGACGACCACCGGGCAGCTCGTGGCCCAACGGCTCGGGTGGGGCTACCGCGACTCCGACGCCGACGTCGAGGCGGCCACGGGCCTGACGGTGCCCGAGCTCTTTCTCCGCGACGGCGAGGCGGCTTTCCGCCAGGCGGAGGCGGAGGTGCTCGCCGAGGCGTGCGACGATCCCGACCCGTCGGTCGTCTCGGTGGCGGGCGGCGCCGTCCTGAGTCACGAGAATCGTCGGCTCATCACCTCCAGCGGCACGGTCGTCTGGCTCCGGGCGAGACCCGAGACCCTCGCCGCCCGCGTCGGCGACGGCGCGGGGCGCCCGCTCCTCGGCGACGACCCTGCGACGGCCATGATCCAGCTCGACGCGGTGCGCGCACCCCTCTACGCCGAGGTCGCCGGCGTCGTCATCGACGTCGACGAGCTCCCACCCAACGGCGTAGCGGCGCGCATCCTCGCCGTCGCCTCCCAGGACTTCCCCGACCACGACGGGGCCGCCGCCCAGAACTCCGCCGCCCAGAACTCCGCCGCCCAGAACCCCGCCGCCCAGAACTCCGCCGCCCAGAACCCCGCCGCCCAGAACCCCGCCGCCCCGCCGATGGTCGAGTAGGCAGACTGGAGTCGTGCGCGCCCTCTCCGTCGACCTGGTCGAGCGCTCGTACCCCGTCCTCGTGGGCCCGGCGTCGCGTCATGAGGTCGCTCGCTTCGTGCCGCCCGGCGCCAAGTCCGCGGTGATCGTCACCCAGGAGGCGATCAGGGACGCGGGCTGGCTTCGGGACATCGACCCCGGCGTCCCCGCCGAGGTCTACGTCATCCCCGACGGTGAGGACGCCAAGACCCTGACCACCGTCGAGGCGCTGGCGCGCTTCTTCGCTCGCGCCGGCTTGTCGCGTTCCGACGTGGTCGTCGCGGTCGGGGGCGGCGTGGTGACCGACATCGCCGGTTTCGCGGCGGCCACGTATCATCGCGGCACCGCGTACGTGAACGTCGCGACGTCGCTGTTGGCGCAAGTCGACGCGGCCATCGGCGGCAAGACCGGAGTGAACCTCCCCGAGGGCAAGAACCTCGTCGGCGCGTTCTGGCAGCCCAACGCCGTCCTCTGCGACACCGAGACCCTGGCCACCCTCCCGCCCCGCGAATGGGCCTGCGGCAGGGGCGAGATCGCCAAGTACGCCTTCTTGGGCGAAGCGCCCCGGGCGGACCAGCCCATCGAGGAGCAGGTGGCACGTTGTGTGGGCATCAAGGCGGCCGTCGTCTCCGAGGACGAACGCGAAGGGGGAGGCCGCGTGATCCTCAACTACGGCCACACCCTGGCCCATGCCCTCGAGGGCGCGGCGCTGACCGACCACAACGACTGGGACATCCGCCACGGTGAGGCCGTGGCGGTCGGGCTCCTGTTCGCCGCCCTGTTGGCCCAGCGGCTCGGGCGCATCGATGACGTTCGGGTCAACGAGCACCGCAAAGTCATCGCCAGCTTCGACCTTCCGACGGATCTCCCGCCCGGTGCAGAGGCCGAAGAGCTCCTCACGCTCATGGGTCGTGACAAGAAGGCGCAGCGGGATCTCACGTTCGTGCTCGACGGTCCCCGCGGTGTCGAGGCGGTCCACGGCGTAGCACCCCCCGACGTGGTCGCTACCCTGGCCGACATGGGAGCACGCTCGTGAGCCTCGTCCTGCTCCTGTCGGGACCGAACTTGAACCTGCTCGGCGAGCGGGAACCCGCCGTCTACGGGTCCGACACACTGGCCGATCACGTCAAGCGGGCCGAGTCGGCCGCCGGCCGCCACGGCCTCGAGTTCGAGCACCTGCAGTCGAACCACGAAGGCGAGCTGATCGACGCGGTCCACGGGGCACGGGGGCGGGCGGACGCCCTGGTTATCAACGCCGGTGCCCTGAGCCACACCTCGTGGTCGCTCCACGACGCCGTGGCGGCGTTCGACGGACCCGTGGTCGAACTGCACCTCTCCAACCCGGCTGCCCGGGAGCCCTTCCGGCACACGTCGGTGCTGGCGCCGGTGGCGTCGGGCGTCATCGCCGGTTTCGGCGGTCTCGGCTACGAGCTGGCCGTGGATGCCGCCGCCGCACTCTTGAAGGGAGCCAACTAGTCACATGACGACGACTGCCCGCGCCAACCCGAACCCGTACACCCCGGCCACCGCGCGCCTCCCGGCCATCACGGTGGCTGGGCGCCTCGACCGCCTGCGCGAGACATTTGACCAGCACGAGATCGACGCCCTGGTGGTGACGACGCTGGCCAACGTCCGCTACCTGACGGGCTTTGCCGGCTCTGCCGGCGTGCTCACCGTCACCCGGACCGGGGCGCTCTTGACCACTGACGGGCGCTATCGGACGCAGTCGGTCGAGCAGCTGGAGAAAGCCGGCGCCGCCCGTCAGGTCGACATCACCATCGGTCCGGCGACGGAGCAGCGCGAGGCCGCCCGGGCCGCGTTGGCCACGGCATCCATCGGCCGCATCGGCCTGGAGGCGGACAACGTCAGCTGGAACGCGCAGCGCAAATGGGCCGACCTGCTCGACGCCGAGCGGCTCGTCCCCACCGCCAACGCGGTCGAGGCCCTCCGAGAGAGGAAGGACGCCGCCGAGATCGCCCGCATGGAGCGCGCCGCCGCCATCGCCGACGCGGCCCTCTTCGAGGTCCTCCCGCTGATGGGACAAGGCGTCACCGAGGAGCACTTCGCTTTGGAGCTCGACACGGCCATGCGCCGGGGCGGCGCGGAGAGCACCGCCTTCGAGACCATCGTCGCGGCCGGTGAGAACTCGGCCAAGCCCCACCACCACCCGGGCTCGAGGCACATTGCAGCGGGCGACCCCGTGGTGGTGGACTTCGGCGCCACCTTCGAGGGTTACCGTTCCGACATGACCCGCACCTTCTGTGTCGATGCAGAACCCGAGGGGGAGCTGGCCCGGATCTTCGAGGTCGTCGGCGAGTCGCAGGCGGCGGGCGCCGCCGCCGTGCGGCCCGGCATCAGCGTCAAGGAGGTCGACGACGTCTGCCGGCAGATCATCGCCGCCGCGGGCTGGGCCGACCGCTTCGAGCACGGCACGGGGCACGGCGTCGGCCTCGATATCCACGAGGCCCCGACGGTCAGTCAACTGGGCACTGCTATCCTCGCCCCTGGCTTCGTCGTCACCGTCGAGCCCGGTGTGTACGTCCCCGGGCACGGCGGGGTCCGCGTGGAGGACACCCTGGTCGTGACCGAGGACGGCGCACGCCCCCTGACCCGATTCACAAAGGACATCCATGGCAGTCTCGACCAATGACCTGAAGAACGGCATGAGCCTGGACCTGCCCGAGGGCCTGTTCAGCATCGTCGAGTTCCAGCACGTCAAGCCGGGTAAGGGCGGCGCCTTCGTGCGCACCAAGCTCAAGAACGTGCGCAGCGGCGCCGTGATCGAGCGCACCTATCGGGCTGACGAGAAGCTCGAGCAGGCGATCATCGACAAGCGCGACATGCAGTTCCTCTATCGCGACGGCGCCGACTTCGTCTTCATGGACACGACGACCTATGAGCAGATGACGGCGCCTCCCGAGACGCTCGGCGACGCGCCCAGCTACCTCAAGGAAGGCGACGCGGCCAACCTGCAGATGTACAACGGCGAGATCGTCGGCGTCGATCTGCCCGCTGCGGTCGAGCTGACCGTGACCGAGACGGAGCCGGGGATCCAGGGCGACCGCGTCTCGGGCGCCCGCAAGCCGGCCACGTTGCAGACCGGACTGGTCGTCCAGGTGCCTCTGTTCGTGAACACCGGGGACGTGATCAAGGTCGACACCCGCTCCGGCGAGTACCTGACCCGGGCCTGAGGATCCGGCCGCCTCGACCACCGGCGGAGCGGCCCGGCCGAGGCCAAGAACGGGACCGGGACCCGCACCAGGAGCAGGATCAGCACCAATGACCGACACCGCCCCTCGGCACCAACAGCGAGAGCGGGCGCTCTCCTTGCTCTACGAGGCCGAGCTCAAGGGCGAGAGCCCGCTCCGGGTCCTCGAGGACCTGGCCGTGCCCCCCGACCCCTACGTGCGCACCCTGGTCGAGCGCACCGTCGCGACCCGGGCCGCGGCAGATGGCCGCATCGCCGCCGCCTCGGTGGGGTGGCCCCTCGAGCGCATGGCCGTGATCGACCGCCTCGTGCTCCGCATGGCGGTGTCCGAGTTGCTCGATCCGGAGGGGCCACCGGTGGCCGTGGTGATCGACGAGGCGGTCGAGCTGGTCAAGGCGTACTCGACCGAAGAGTCGGGCCGGTTCGTCAACGGTGTCTTGTCGACGATCGCCGCCGACATCGGATCCTCCTCGCCCTGAGCCCGAGCTCGCCCTGAGCCCGAGCTCGGATCGAGCCCGTGCACGCCCCAAGGGCCCGAGTCCGGGCCCGAGGCGTGACCGCGCGCGCTAGGGTTGTGTCCTGACCGTGAAGTGAGTCCCGTGAGGCTCACACGGCAGGAGGAAAAGTGGCCGAACGCGAACGCAGTCATACGCGGCCCCTCGGGGGCGTGTTCGTCGCCCATTCCCAGGTCCTGGCCGCAGCCGATGTCCAGCGCGCGCTGACGCGGATGTCGCACGAGGTCGTCGAACGTAACGGCGGCATCGACGATGTGGTCCTCGTCGGGCTCCAGACCGGCGGTGTCCCCCTCGCCACGAAGATGGCCGCCATGCTCCGCCAGATCGAGGGCACCGACACCGTCGATCTGGGCAGCCTCGACGTCGCCTTTTACCGCGACGACATCGGCCTGCGCCCCGTCCTCCCCGAGGCAGTCACCGACATCCGCGTCGACCTGGCTGGACGGGTGGTCGTGCTGGTCGACGACGTGCTCTTCACGGGTCGCACCATCCGAGCGGCCCTCAACGCCCTCAACGACTTCGGCCGGGCTCGAGCGGTCCAGCTCGCCGTGATGATCGACCGGGGCCACCGCGAGCTGCCCATCCGTCCCGACTACGTCGGCAAGAACCTCCCGACCCGCCGCGAGGAGATGGTTGACGTCGGCGAGGACGGCGTCTGGATCGGGACCTTGGAGGACAAGTGACCTCCGCGCACCTGCTCTCGGTCGAAGACCTCGGCGGACCCGACGGCATCGGCGAGGTGCTGCGCGTCGCCGAAGCCTTCGCCGAGGTGGAGCGGCGCTCGATGCCCAAGGTGCCGACCTTGCGCGGCAAGGTGGTGGCCACGCTCTTCTTCGAGGAGTCGACCCGCACCCGGCTCTCCTTCGAGACGGCCGCCAAGCGCCTCTCGGCCGACGTGCTGTCGCTCGCCGTGGCCAGCTCGTCGGTCAAGAAGGGCGAAAGCCTGCGCGACACGGTCGAGACGGTCCAGGCGATGGGTATCGACGCCGTGATCATCCGCCACTCCTCGGCCGGCGCACCGCACCAGGTGGCGCGCTGGGTCGAACGCGCCCACGTGGTCAACGCCGGCGACGGCTGGCACGAGCACCCCACACAGGCGCTGCTGGACTGCTTCACCGTGCGCCAGGTCCTGGCCGAGCGCAAGGGCGCCGCACCCGAGGAGCTCGGCGTTTCCTGCTTCGAGGGTCTGCGTGTCCTGATCGTCGGTGATATTCGCCACAGTCGGGTGGCCCGCTCCGAAGTGTTGGCCTACACCGCACTGGGAGCCCACGTCACCCTTGCCGCACCCGGCAGCCTCCTGCCGCCCTCACTCGACGGGTGGCCGGTCGCGGTGGCGGCCGACCTCGATGACGCTCTGGGCAACACCGACGTCGTCTCGCTCTTGCGTCTTCAGGCGGAGCGCGGGAGCGGGTCCTTCGTACCCAGCCTGCGCGAGTACACGGCCGGGTGGGGGCTCACGGCGCGCCGAGCGGAGCTCCTCGCCGACCACGCCATCGTGACGCATCCCGGCCCCATGGTGCGCGGCGTCGAGATCGCCTCCGACGTGGCCGACCTGCCGCGCACCGTCGTGACCCAGCAGGTGGCCAACGGCGTCGCGGTGCGCATGGCCATCCTCTTCCTTCTGCTCGGGGGCGAGCTGCCGGGCGCGGCGGAGGTGCCAGCCGTTGCCTGACGTCACCCTCGTCATCCGGGGCGGCACCGTGGTCGGGCCCGAGGGCCTGGCTCGCCTGGACGTCGCCGTCGCAGGCGACTCCGTCGCGGCCCTGGCCGAGTCCGTCGACGCCCCGCGCACCGCGCGCGTCCTCGACGCCGCCGGCTGCCTGGTGGGCCCGGGCCTGGTCGACCTGCACGCCCACCTGCGCCAACCAGGGCGCGAGGAGGCCGAGACGATCGAAACAGGCACCCGGGCGGCCGCCCTCGGGGGCTACACGGCCGTCGTCGCCATGCCCAACACCGAACCGCCGATCGATTCGGCCGGGGTGGCGGCGGAGGTGCTTGCCCTCGGCGCGGGCTGTCCGGCCGAGGTCGCGGTGGCGGGCGCCATCACCGTGGGGCGCGCCGGCGCCGCGCTGGCCCCGCTCGGCGAACTCGCCGCCCTCGGCGTGACCCTCTTCACCGACGACGGCGTCGGCGTCCAGGACGGGGCCCTCATGCGCCGGGCGCTCGACTACGCCAAGGGCCTCGGCATCACCCTCGCCCAGCACTGCGAGGATGCCTGTCTGGCCGCTGGCGGCGTCATGCACGAGGGGTGCTGGTCGAGCCGTCTGGGCATCCCGGGCATGCCGGCCGCGGCCGAAGAGGTGATGGTGGCCCGCGACATCGCGCTGGTGCGCTTGACCGGCGCGCCGGTCCACTTCCTCCATCTCTCCACCGCGGGTTCCGTCGAGTTGGTCCGGCGCGCCAAGGAGGAAGGACTCCCGGTCACGGCTGAGGCGGCGCCGCACCACCTGCTCCTCACGCACGCCGCCGTGGAGGGCTACGACCCGGTGTTCAGGGTGAATCCGCCGCTGCGGACCGACGAAGACGTGGCCGCGGTGGTGGTGGGGCTGGTCGACGGCACGATCGATGCCGTCGCGACCGATCACGCCCCCCACGCACCCGAGGCCAAGGACGTCCCCTTCGACCAGGCCCCGCCGGGCATGTTGGGCTTGCAGACCGCGTTCCCAATCGCCTGGGAGGTGCTCTCGCCGCACCTCGGTCCCGAGCGCCTGTTCGCGCTGCTGAGCGCGCAGCCGGCGGCCATCGCGAAGCTGACCGCGACGGACCCGCGTCCCGCCGGCCACAGCGCGCACGGCGGCCCGGTCGAAGCGGGGGCGGTGGCCAACCTGTGCGTGTTCGACCCCGACGCGACCACGACGGTGGATCCGACCCGGCTGGCCAGCCGCAGCCGCAACACGCCCTACACGGGTCGTCGCTTCACCGGGGCGGTGCGCCACACGGTGTTGCGGGGCGAGCCGGTCGTGATCGACGCGACGGCGCAGCGATGACGGCGGGCGGACGCGGCGCGGCGGACAGGGCCGCTGCCCTGCTCGTGACGGCGGACGGCGCCGTCTTCGCGGGGGAGGCGGCGGGCGCACCGACGCCTGTGATGACCGGCGAGCTGGTGTTCAACACCGCCATGAGTGGATACCAAGAGGTGATCACGGACCCCTCCTATGCGGGACAGGTGATCGCCTTCACCAGCACCCACATCGGCAACTACGGCACCAACGCCGCCGACGACGAGGCGCCCGTCCCGCGCTGTCGGGGCATCGTCGTGTGCGACCTTTCTGAGGAGCCGTCGAACTGGCGCTCGACCGAGGCCCTCGAGTCGTACCTCCGCCGCCTCGGGGTTCCGGCTCTCACCGGCGTCGACACCCGCCGCCTGACCCGACACGTGCGCGAGGCCGGCGCGGTGCCGTGTGCGTTCGGCACTGCGCCCGAGGCGGAGCTGCGCGCGGCGGCGGCGTCCGCTGTCGGCACCGACGGGCTCGACCTTGTATCGGCCGTCACCGCACGCGAGCCCAGCGTCCACCCGGGGACCGGTGCCGGCGCGGCCAGCGGGCTGCGTATCGTCGCCTACGACTTCGGCGTGAAGGCCACGATGGTCCACCTGTTGACCACGTTGGGCGACGTCACCGTGGTACCGGCCGCCACGACCGCCGGCGAGGTGCTCGCCCTCGACCCCGACGGCGTCTTCCTTTCCAACGGGCCGGGGGACCCGGCCGCGCTGCCCGGGCCCACCGCAGCCGTCGCCGACCTGGTGGGCCGGGTGCCGGTCTTCGGAATCTGCCTCGGGCACCAGATCCTGGCCCGGGCGCTCGGCGGCGTCACCTACAAGCTGCCCTTCGGCCACCACGGCGCCAACCACCCCGTCCAGCGGCTCGAGACCGGCGTGGTCGAGATCACAAGCCAGAATCACAACTACGCGGTGGCCGCCGGCTCCGTGCGCGACGCCGAGACGACGCACGTCAACCTCAACGACGGCGTGATCGAGGGGCTGCGCTCCGTCACGTCGCCCGCCTTCTCGGTGCAGTACCACCCGGAGGCCGCGCCGGGGCCCCACGACGCCCGCTACCTCTTCGCCACCTTCCGCGACCTCATGCTCGCCTACCCCGCGCGCGCTGCCGGCGCCGGGGCGCGCTGAGCGGGGCGGCAGGAGGACCTGGACATGCCGCGCCGCAACGACCTGCAGTCGATCCTGGTCATCGGGTCGGGACCCATCGTGATCGGTCAGGCCTGCGAGTTCGACTATTCGGGCACGCAGGCCTGCCGGGTCCTGGCCGAGGAGGGCTACCGGGTGGTCCTGGCCAACTCCAACCCGGCGACGATCATGACGGACCCCGCCACCGCCGACCGCACCTACGTGGAGCCCCTCGAGCCGGACGTGTTGGCTGCGATCATCGCGAAGGAGCGACCCGATGCGCTCCTGCCGACGCTCGGCGGACAGACTGCGCTCAACCTGACCATGCAACTGGCCGAGCTCGGCGTGCTCGAGCGCTACGGCGTCGAGGTCATCGGCGCCCGACCAGAGGCCATCGCGACGGCCGAGGACCGGGACCGCTTCAAGGCTGCCATGCAGGACATCGGCCTCGAGGTGCCGCGCTCGGGCTTCGCCCATTCCCTGCAGGAGGCCGAGGAGATCGCCCAGGAGATCGGCTACCCGATCATGGTGCGCCCGAGCTTCATCCTCGGCGGCAAGGGGACGGGCATCGCCGAGGAGGCGAAACGATTCTCGAAGCTCGCCGCGGACGGGTTGGCCGCCAGTCCCATCGGCCAGATCCTGGTGGAGAAGTCGATCGCCGGGTGGAAGGAGTTCGAGCTCGAGGTGATGCGCGACGGCGCCGACAACTGCGTCGTCGTGTGCTCCATCGAGAACTTCGATCCGATGGGCGTGCACACGGGCGACTCCATCACGGTGGCCCCGGCGCAGACGCTGACCGACGTGGAGTACCAGGCCATGCGCGACGACGCCTTCGCCTGCCTGCGCCGGGTCGGGGTCGAGACCGGTGGTTCCAACGTGCAGTTCGCCGTCGACCCGGCCACGGGACGACGCGTCATCATCGAGATGAACCCGCGGGTCTCGCGCTCCTCCGCGCTGGCCTCCAAGGCCACCGGGTTCCCCATCGCCAAGATCGCGGCCCGACTGGCCGTGGGCTACCTGCTCAACGAGATCCCCAACGACATCACGAAGGCGACGCCGGCCTCCTTCGAGCCCACCATCGACTACGTGGTCACCAAGGTGCCGCGCTGGGCCTTCGAGAAGCTCCCCGGTGCCGAGGGTCGTCTCGGCACCCGCATGCAGTCGGTGGGCGAGGTCATGGCCATCGGCCGCACCTTTTGCGAGTCGCTGCAAAAAGCGCTGCGCTCCTTGGAGCAGGGTCGCGGCGGCCTCAACGCCGATCCGGCCGAGGCGCCGCTCGACGGCGTGCCCCTGGCGCAGCTCCTGGAGCGGATCGCCACGGCCACCCCGGAGCGCGTCTTCGAGCTGGAGGCAGCGCTGCGGCGCGGCGCGACCGTCGACGAGGTCGTCGCCCGCACCGGCATCGACCCCTGGTTCGTCCGGCAGCTGGGGCGCATCGTGGCCGAGAGGCAGCGGATCGTGGCCGTGGAGTCGCTCGGCCGGGCCGACTGGCGGCGGGCCAAGCGGCTCGGGTTCTCCGACGCGCAGCTCGCCTACCTGCGCGGCACGACCACGGCGGACACACGGGCGGAGCGGCTGTCACACGGTGTGCGGGCGACCTTCAAGACCGTCGACACCTGCGCGGCGGAGTTCGAGGCGTTTACCCCGTACCACTACGCCACCTACGAGGAAGAGGACGAGGTCCGTCCGTCCGAGCGCCCGCGGGTGATCATCTTGGGCTCGGGTCCCAACCGGATCGGCCAGGGCATCGAGTTCGACTACTGCTGCGTGCACGCCTCGATGTCGTTGCGCGACGCGGGCTACGAGACGGTGATGGTCAACTGCAACCCCGAAACGGTGTCGACCGACTACGACACGTCGGATCGCCTGTATTTCGAGCCGCTGACCGACGAGGACGTGGCCAACGTGATCGATGCCGAGCGGGCGGCGGGCGGGAGGTTGGCCGGGGTCATCGTTTCCCTCGGCGGTCAGACGCCGCTGAAGCTGGCGGCGTCCTTGCCCGCCGAGCTGGTCCTGGGGACGAGCCCGGCCTCCATCGACCTGGCCGAGGACCGGGAACGCTGGAATGCGCTGTGCCACCGGCTGGACATTCCGCAACCGCCCGGGGGGACCGCCACCAGCACGGCCGAGGCGCTGGCCGTCGCCGGGCGGATCGGTTACCCCGTCCTCCTGCGGCCGAGTTACGTGCTCGGTGGCCGGGCCATGGAGATCGTCTACGACGACGAGGGGGTGCGGCGGGTCATGCAGTCGATGACGACCGGCGCCCTCGCCCGCGAGGGGGGTGTGACCGCGCACCGGCCCGTCCTGGTCGACCGCTTCTTGGAAGACGCCGTCGAGGTCGACGTCGATGCCGTCCGCGACCACGCAGGGGAGATCCTGATCGCGGGCGTCATGGAACACGTCGAGGAGGCGGGGGTGCACTCGGGCGACTCCGCCTGTGCGTTGCCGCCCCAGTCGCTGAGCGACGAGGTCGTCGACCTGCTCGAGGGCTACACCCGGGCGCTGGCCGATTCGCTCGAGGTGAGCGGCCTGATCAACGTGCAGTACGCGGTCAAGGACGGACGGGTCTACGTGCTCGAGGCCAACCCGCGGGCCAGCCGGACGGTCCCCTTCGTGGCCAAGGCGACCGGAGTGCCGCTCGCCATGGCGGCCGCCCGGGTCATGGTCGGTCAGACGTTGGCCGAGCTGCGCGGGGAGGGGCTGTTGCCCGCGGACGCGATCGGCCACGTACGCGTCCTCGACCACGTGAGCGTCAAGGAGGCGGTGCTCCCCTTCGACCGCTTTCCCGGGGTCGACACGCTCCTCGGCCCGGAGATGCGCTCGACCGGCGAGGTCATGGGCGTCGACATGACCTTCGGCCTCGCGTTCGCCAAGAGCCAGATGGCCGCGGGGACGCGGCTGCCCGACTCGGGCACCGTGTTCCTCTCGTTGGCCGACCGCGACAAGCCGGCCGGCCTGGAAGTGGCGCGGGACTTCAGTGCACTGGGCTTTTCCATCGCGGCGACGCTGGGAACGGCCGGCTTCCTGCGTTCCGAGGGCGTGGCCGTGGACACGCTCGTGGCCAAGGTGGGGGAGAAGGGCGTCGCCTCCGACGCCGTGGAACTGATCGCGCAGGGCAAGGTACAGCTGGTGGTGAACACGCCGCGGGGCCTGGGGCCGCGGGCGGACGGCCAGCACATCCGCATGGCGTCGGTGACCTACAAGGTGCCGTGCCTGACCACTCTGGCCGCGGCACGGGCGGCGGCGGCGGGCATGGCCGACGCACGGTCGCACCCGCTCGAAGTCCGCCCACTGCAGGATCTCCATCCTGCCCCCAGGGGCACGGCCCGATGAGCGCGTCCGCCCCGCCGAGGCGCGCCAGGGCGCTCGCGACACGAGTCGGGGACCTCGACCTGGACAACCCGGTGATGACAGCCTCGGGGACGTCGGGACACGGCACCGAGCTGGCTGAGTACGGGACGCTGCGCGGGCTCGCTGCGGTCGTGGTGAAGTCGCTCTCGGTCGACCCGTGGCCGGGCAACCCGGCGCCGAGGGTGCACGAGGTCGAGGGCGGCATGCTCAACAGCGTCGGGCTGCAGGGTCCGGGGCTCGCCGCGTGGATCGCCGACGACCTTCCTGCGCTGCAGGCGTCGGGGGCCCGCGTGATCGTCAGTGTCTGGGGTCGCACCGTGTCGGAGTACGCGCAAGCAGCCGAGCGGGTGGCGGCGGTGGCCTCGACAGCGGCCGGCAGCCGCATTGCGGCGCTCGAGGTCAACGTCAGCTGCCCCAACGTCGAGGACCGGTCGCGCATGTTCGCGCACTCGGCCGAGGCGACCAGGCGGGTCATGGCGGCGACCGCCTGTGGCCTGCCGCGGTGGGCCAAGCTCAGCCCCAACGTGCCCGACGTCGTCGAGATCGCCTCGGGGGCGCTCGCCGGGGGGGCGGACGCGCTGACACTGGTCAACACGCTGCTCGGCCTGGCCCTCGACACCGATTCGGGCCGGCCCCTGCTCGGAGCGGGCGGCGGTGGGCTCTCGGGGAGCGCCGTGCACCCCGTGGCGGTGCGGGCGGTGTGGGAGTGCCGGACGGCCTTCCCCGATGTGCCGATCGTCGGAGTCGGCGGGGTGATGTCGGGTCGCGACGCCGTCGAGCTGCTGATGGCCGGGGCCGACGCGGTCCAGGTCGGCACGGCCATCTTCCGTGACCCGAGGGCGCCGTGGAAGGTGCTGCGCCAGTTGGCGCGCTGGTGCGATGACCATGGGGCGACGGTGGGGGAGATGCGGGCGAGCGCCCGCCGGCGGGCCTGCGGTGGCGACGCTGCGGCCGTGAGCGGCGACGCCACGCCCGGGACCGGCTCCGCCACGCCCGACCCAGTGGCCACGCCCGTACCGCTGCGCAACGAGGGAGGACGAGATGACTGACAGCTTCGGGGACCGGGTCGCGGCCGCAGTGCACGCGTCCGGACCGTTGTGCGCGGGCATCGACCCGACGGCATCGTTGCTGGCGACCTGGGGTCTCAGCGACGACCCCGCCGGCCTGCGCGTGTTTTGTCGTACCTGTGTCGAGGCCTTTGCGGGGACGGTGGCCGCGATCAAGCCCCAGGTCGCCTTCTTCGAGCGACATGGGTCGTCGGGGATGGCCGAACTCGAGCACCTGATTGCCGAAGCGTCGACCGCGGGGCTGATCGTGATCGCGGACGCCAAGCGAGGCGACATCGACTCCACCGCGGAGGCCTACGCAGACGCGTGGTTGGGCAACGCGAGCCCGCTCGCCGCCGACGCGGTGACGGCCCATCCGTATCTCGGCCTCGGGGCATTGGCGCCGCTCGTGGGGCTTGCCGGCCGCACCGGGCGGGGCGTGCTCGTCGTGGCCCGCAGCTCCAACCCCGAGGGCCGTGACCTGCAGCAGGCGGTGACCGCCGACGGGACGACCGTCGAGGACATGTTGCTCGCCGAGGTGGCGGCGTTGAACGGCTCGCCGGGCACCCCCGCGGGCACCGTCGGGGCGGTCGTGGGGGCGACGCTGGAGCCTTCTTCGTTCTCGTTGTCCCAGCTCGGCGGTGTAATTCTCGCTCCTGGCCTCGGTGCGCAAGGTGCCGGCCCCCCCGAGGTCGCCCGGAGGTTCGCCGGGTGTCGCCCCGGCACCGTGCTGCCGAGCAGCTCACGGGGGCTCCTCGGCCATGGACCCGACCCGAACGACCTGCGGCGCCAGGCCCAGTTGCTCGCTCGAGAGTTGGCAGCGCTAATGGGCTGAAGAGGGAAAATGGGTGTGAACGCTCCTGGCCGAGGCGCTATGGTCTCGCCATGCCGCAACCTCCCGCACTCACGCCCGAGCAGCGAGCCGCTGCACTCGAGAAGGCTGCCAAGGTTCGCCGTGAGCGGGCCGAGGTCAAGGACAGGCTCAAGATGGGCACCTTGTCGTTGGCGCAGCTCCTCACCGAAGCCGACTCCAACGAGACCATCGGCAAGATGAAGGTGGTCTCGGTCCTCGAGTCCTTGCCCGGCCTGGGCAAGGTGAAGGCACGGCGCCTGATGGAGACGGTCGGCATCAGCGACAGCCGCCGCCTGCAGGGGCTCGGTGCCAAGCAGCGCGAGGCGCTGCTCAAAGAGACTGCGCGCTGAACCTCACACCGGCGAGCCGCGGATCTTTGTCCTGATCGGCCCCGGTGGGGCGGGCAAGGGCACGGTGGCCGCAGAGCTCGTTGCTCGCGACACGTCCCTCTGGCTGAGCCGGAGCTGGACCACCCGAGCGGCGCGCCCGGGCGAGCTCGAGCGCCAGGCGTACGTCTTCGTCGACCGTGACACCTTCGAGGAGGCCGCGGCGCGAGGTGCCTTCTTCGAGTGGGCGGAGTTCCTCGACTACCTGATGGGGACGCCGATCCCGGACCCCCCTCCGGGCGCCGACGTCCTCCTCGAGATCGACGTCCAGGGGGCCGAGCAGGTCCTGGCGCAGCGTCCTGATGCCACGGTGATCCTGTTGCTCCCCCCGTCGGCCGACGTGCAGGCCGAGCGGCTGGCGGCGCGCGGTGACGACGAGGAGCACATCCGCCGACGCGTGGATCTCGGGCGCTCGGAGGTGGAGCGAGGTGCCAAAATCGCAGCTCACACGGTGGTCAACGACGACCTGCAGCGGACCCTGGTCGAGTTGGCGGCTATAGTTGCTGGGACTCGATCGGCTGCCCCTTGCGCCGCGAACCCGGAGGAATCTTGATGGCCCAAGGCCGCCATACGCTCATGGACCCGCCCATTGAGGAGCTCTTGGACAAGGTCGACTCGAAGTTCACCCTGGTGGCGCTGGGCTCCGCCCGCGCCCGGCAGGTGAACTCCTACTACAACAGCCTCGGCGAGGGACTGGGCAAGGTGGTCCCGCCCCAGGTGGCGTCGGTGTCGGGCAAGCCCGTTTCCATCGCGTTCGAGGAGATCGCGGCGGGCAAGGCGACGTTCACCCGGCCCGATCCCGAGGAGGAGGCGGCCCTGGCGGCGGCGATCGCCGACGCGGCGGACGCCGGTCTCCTCGGTGAGGCCGAGGGTGGCGAGGGCGCCGAGGTGATCGAGGCGCTCGACGTCGTCGGGGACGAGGACCCGACCGCGAGCTAGGCACGGGTGCACGGACGCGGCGGAACCTGCCGATGGCCGAACCACCCGGGACGGAGGACATGCCGGTGAACATCGAGCACCCTCCAGGGACAGCACGAGTCGTCCTGGGCGTCTGCGGCGGCATTGCCGCCTACAAGGCCGTGGAGGTGTGCCGCCGTTTGGTCGACGCCGGCCTGCACGTGACCCCCGTCCTGACCGCCGACGCCACGCGTTTCGTGGGCGCCGTGACCTTCTCCGCTCTCGCCTCCGAACCGGTGCAGCAGTCGTTGTGGGACGAGTCCTCGCCCATTCCCCACACTCGGCTCGGTCAGACGGCCGACCTGGTCGTGGTCGTGCCGGCCACGGCACACACCATCGCTCGTTACGCCGCCGGACTCGCCGACGACCTTTTGTGCGCCACGCTGCTGGCGACGCGGGCACCGGTCATCGTCTGCCCGGCGATGCACACCGAGATGTGGGAGCACCCTTCGGTGCGGGACAACCTCGCGCTGCTCGAGCGCCGTGGCGTCGAGATCATCCCGCCCGAGAGCGGTCGGTTGGCGGGAGGCGACTCGGGGGAAGGCAGGCTGGCGGACCCCGTCGTCATCGTCGAACGCGTCCTGGAGCGGCTGGGTCGGGCCACTCGAGCGCGACCTGCACGGTGCACGGGTGGTCGTGAGCGCCGGGGGCACCCGTGAACCCCTCGACCCTGTGCGCTTCATCAGCAACCGCTCGTCGGGGAAGCAGGGGCACGCCATCGCAATCGCGGCAGCGCGGCGTGGCGCCGCGGTCACCCTCGTGACCTCCTCAGCACTCGCGCTTCCACCCGACGTCGCCTCCACGGTGATGCGGATCGACGTCGAGACGGCCGCCGACATGGAGCACGCCGTGGGCGCGGCGGCGGAAGGCGCCGACGTCGTGGTGATGGCGGCCGCCGTGGCCGACTTCAGGCCGAAGCGGGCGGCGGGGACGAAGTTGGCCAAGGAGGACGGCACCCCCGAGTTGGTGCTCGAGCCGACGCCCGACATCCTGGCCGGCCTGGCCGCACGCCGTCGCCCGCACCAGGTCCTCGTCGGATTCGCGGCCGAGACTCACGACGCGCTCGAACGGGGACGGCGCAAGTTGGAGCGCAAAGGCGTCGACCTGCTCGTCGTGAACGACGTGAGTGCACCCGGTGCGGGATTCGACCACGACACCAACGCGGTCGCGATCTTGGGTATGGACGGGAGCACCACCGAAATCCCACTGACCTCCAAGGATGCAGTGGCAAATGCGCTATTGGATAGGGTGATCGCCCACCACAACGAGAAGCGGAGCAACGCGTGAAAACCACCTTTACCTCGGAATCGGTCACCGAGGGGCACCCGGACAAGATGGCGGACCAGATCTCCGACGCCGTCCTCGACGCAATCCTCGAAGGAGACCCCTCGAGCCGGGTGGCCTGCGAGACGCTCCTCACCACCGGGCTCGTCGTCGTGGCGGGCGAGGTCACCACGTCCACCTACGTCGACATCCCGTCGCTCGTGCGCGACACGGTGTGCGACATCGGCTACGACAATGACACCTACGGCTTCAACGGCAGGACCTGTGGGGTGTTGGTGTCGCTCGACGCGCAGTCACCCGACATCGCCCAGGGTGTCGATGCCGCCTTCGAGCTTCGGACCGGCAAGGGCGGCGAAGACCTGCTCAACGCGCAAGGCGCCGGCGACCAGGGGATGATGTTCGGCTACGCGTGCGACGAGACGCCCGACCTGATGCCCCTGCCGATCTGGCTCTCACATCGGCTCTCCGAGCGCCTGGCCCAGGTGCGGCGGGCCGCCGCGGTTCCGTACCTGCGACCCGACGGCAAGACCCAGGTCTCGGTCGTCTACGAGGACGGACGACCCGTGCGCATCGACACCGTCTTGATCTCGACGCAGCACGCCGGCGGAGTCGACCTCGAGGACCAGCTCCGGCCCGACCTCATCGAGCACGTCATCAACCCGCTGTTGCCCACCGATCTCGACGCCGACGGGTTGCGGATCTTCGTGAACCCGACGGGGATCTTCGAGCTCGGTGGTCCCCACGCCGACACCGGTTTGACGGGCCGCAAGATCATCGTGGACACCTACGGGGGCATGGCCCGCCACGGTGGCGGTGCCTTCTCGGGCAAGGATCCCTCGAAGGTCGACCGTTCGGCCGCGTACGCGGCTCGGTGGGTGGCCAAGCACGTTGTGGCGGCCGGCGCGGCGAGGCGCTGCGAGGTCCAGGTGGCCTACGCGATCGGTGTCGCCCATCCGGTGTCGCTACTCGTCGAGACGTTCGGGACGGAGGTGGTCGACCCCGAAAGGATCTCGAGCACGGTGCGCGAGCTGTTCGACCTGCGCCCCGCTGCCATCACACGTGACCTCGATCTGCGCCGACCCATCTACAAGAAAACGGCGGCCTACGGCCACTTCGGTCGCTCTGAGAAGGAGTTCACGTGGGAGGCCACCCCGCGGGTGGACGACCTGCGGGCCGCGTTCGGACTCTGATCGCCGGAGCGCTCCCCTGAGGGGGGCGGGTGCGCGGTGTCAGCGACGTCATGACGAAGATAGATGCGTCGCCGCGGACGGCCACCGCCGTACGCGTGCTGACAGAGGTCGCCGCCCTGCCCAAGATGTTCGCCTATGCCGTGCCATCCGAGTGGGGGCACGACGTGCGCGTGGGAAGCCGCGTCCGCGTCCCGCTGCACGGACGTTCGGTACGCGGGTGGGTGGTCGAGGTGGACGTGGGCGCGCAGGCCGGCGTCGATCTTCTCCCCCTCAAGTCGTGGCTCGGCTGGGGTCCGCCGCCGGCGCTGGTGGAGCTGGCCCAGTGGGCGGCGTGGCGCTGGGCGGGCCCAGCCTCCTTCTTCCTCCGGGTGGCCTCTCCTGCGACGGTCGTGCGCTCGCTGCCCGTACCGCCCCCAGGTACGGCCGCAACGAGGTGGGACGTGGACGGCGGGGGCGCGACCCCCTTCCCCTACGGCTGGGACCTTTCGCTCGGCGAGCCGGGTGCGACGCTCGGGCGACTGCCGCCCGTCACCGATCTCATCGACCTCGTGGTCGCGGTCCTCGACGATCCGGCGGTGCGCACACGGGGTGGCAGCACCGTGGTGCTCGTCCCGTCGACCGGGTGGGCGGAGCGGCTCACGGCCCGGCTCCGCCGACGGGGCTACCCCGCCACGGGCTCGTGGGAGGAGGCGCGGGCGGGGTGGCCGGTGGTGGTCGCAAACCGAGCGGGTGCCTGGGCACCGGTGCCGCGTCTGGCCGCCGCCGTCGTCCTGGACGCCCACGACGCGGCCTACCGGGAGGAGAGCACGCCCGCCTACAGCGCGGCGGAGGTGCTCATCGAGCGATGTCGGAGAGAGGGAAGCCGCTGCGTCCTCGCGTCACCGGTCCCACCGGTCGCGCTCGCCGTGCACGCCGGCCTGCGCCGCGTGACGCCACCCGCGCACGAGGAACGGATCGGGTGGTCGACGCTCGAGCGAGTGGACCGCCACGGTGCGGACCCGCGTACGGGCATGTTCTCCGAGGAGTTCGTGCGCCTGGCCCGGGCCGCTCTCGGCGATCCCGTCGCGGCGGCGCGCGGCCCCCTCGTCTGCGTGTACAACCGCACGGGCGGCGCCCGCCTGCTGGCCTGCCGACACTGCGGGGAACTGGCGCGCTGTACCCGCTGCGGTGCGGCGGACGCCCGGCCGCGGGACGAGGAGATCCTCGCCTGCCCGCGCTGTGGCGAGAGGCGGCCGGTGGTGTGCGTCGCCTGCGGGCGGTTGCGCATGAAGACGCTACGGGCCGGTGTGAGCCGGTTGCGCGAGGAGCTGGCGGCACTTCTCGGCGTCGAGGTCGCGGAGGTGGCCGGGCCCCGGGGCGACCACGAGGAGCCGCCCCTTCGTCCGGCGCCCGTGCTGGTGGGAACCGAGGCGGTGCTGCACCGGGTCCGCCGCGCCGCCGCGGTGGCCTTCCTCGACCTCGATCTCCACCTGCTGGCCGCCCGGCTCTCCGCGACCGAGGACACCCTGGCCCTCCTCGTCCGCGCCGCACGGCTGGTCGGGGCGCGCGGCAGCGGCCCGAGCTGGGCGCGCGTCCTGGTCCAGACCCGGGTACCCGAACATCCCGTGTTGACGGCGGTGGCGCAGGGAGAGCCGGACGCGGTGCTGACCGAGGAGGTCGAGCTGCGCCGGGCGTCGGCCTTGCCACCGTTCACGGCTCTGGCCTTGCTGTCGGGCGTCCTCGCCCCGGTCTACGCCGAGGCGTTGATCGGGGAGACTCGGCCGGCCGGTGGAGACGAAGGGGTCTCGGTATCGTCGCTCGACAAGGACCGCTTCCTCCTGCAGGCCCGCACGCATGGTCCGCTTTGCGACCTGCTGGCCCGGACGCCGCGACCGGCCGGACGAGGGCTGCGCGTCGAGGTGGATCCCACGACCCTCTGAGCACCCATCGAGTCCGTCCGAGGGCGGGTGGGAGGTGAAGGGGTCGCCGGTACAATGGCGGGATGCCCGGTCTCACCATCCGCCAGTACGGCGACCCCGTGCTGAAGGAGCGTGCGCGCGACGTGGAGGACATCGACGCCGCCGTGGCCAGCCTGGTCGATTCCATGATCGAGACGATGTACGCCGCCCCGGGCACGGGCCTGGCCGCCAACCAGGTCGGCGTGCAACGACGGATCTTCGTCTACGACGTGGGGGAGGGTGCTCGCACCGTCATCAACCCGCGCATCGTCGAGAGTGACGGAGAGTGGGTCTATGACGAAGGGTGCCTCTCGGTGCCCGGACTCAGCTGGGAGATCGTGCGCCCGAACGCGGTGCACCTCGTGGGCCTCGATCTCGATGGGAACGAGGTCTCCCTCGAGGCGACCGAGCTGGAGGGCCGGGTCTTCCAGCACGAGCTCGACCACCTCGACGGGATCTTGCTCGTGGAGCGGCTCAACGAGGACCAGCGCAAGGAGGCGCTCAAGATCCTGCGCAGCCGGACACTCGACCTGACTTCGTCCGACCCCGACGGGCTGTCCGACCTCTTCTCGCGCTGAGCCCCCCGGCGTCGAGCCCTCCGCGTCGAGCCCCCGGCGTCGAGCCCTCCGGCGTCGAGCCTTCCGGCGTCGACGTGACCCCCGGCCGTGCCGCCGCCGGGACGCTGCCCTACGGTGAACGGGTGGCTCGGTTGGCATACCTCGGCACCCCTGAGATCGCCGTCCCGCCGCTGTGCGCCCTCGTGGCGGCGGGCCACGACGTCGCCCTCTGTGTCACCCGGCCCGATCGCCGGCGGGGCCGCGGCACGCAGACGACGCCGAGCCCGGTGAAGGCGACGGCAACCAAGCTCGGCCTCGCGGTGACGCACGACTTGGACGACCTGGCCGAGGCCGGGGTCGAGCTCGCGGTGGTCGTCGCCTTCGGGCGGATCATCCCGGCGCGACTGCTCGACCGGGTGCCGATGGTGAACCTCCATTTCTCGCTGCTGCCGCGCTGGCGTGGCGCCGCCCCCGTCGAGCGGGCCATCCTCGCCGGTGACCACGAGACCGGCGTCTGCCTGATGAAGGTCGAGGAGGGTCTCGACTCCGGTCCGATTTACGCGGTCCGCACGATGCCGCTCGATGACGAGGTCAGCCTCTCTGCGCTCCGGGAGGAAATGGTCGCCGTCGCCAGCACGTTGATCGTGGACGCGCTGGCGGACGGGGTGGCGGGGCTGCCGGACCCCGTGCCCCAACAGGGCCAGGTCACCCTGGCGGAGAAGATCACCAAGGAAGACCTCCACCTCGACTGGGCCCAGCCGGCCGTACAACTCAAACGAGTGGTGCGGCTGGAGCAGGCCTGGACCACGTTCCGGGGGAAACGGCTCAACGTGCTGGACGCTGCAGTGGTCGACGCCGGGTCCGCTGCTGGCGTCGGACTGCCTGGTGCGCTCGACGGACCGGTCTGTGCCACGGGGGCCGGTGCCCTCGTGCTGCGGCGGGTCCAGCCCGAGAGCCGTTCGCCCATGTCAGCCGAGGAGTGGCTGCGCGGCGTGCGGCCTGCGCCGGGCGAGCGGCTCGGGACGGACTAGACATGAGCCGGTGACAGTGACTCCGATTGATGGGTGGAGCCCCGACCAGTACGAGCGGTTCCGGGCGGAACGCCAACACCCCTTCGACGATCTCCTGAGTTTGTGTCATCCCGTTTCCGGTGGGCGCGTCGTCGACCTCGGGTGCGGCACCGGCGACCTGACCAAGATCCTGCACGAGAAGGTGCAGGCGGCCGAGACGATCGGCATCGACTCGTCGCCGGCGATGCTGACTCGGGCGACGGCGACCCACTCGGAGGTCCCCGGCCTCTCTTTCGCGCAGGGGGACATCGCGACCTGGCTCGCTGAAGACCTCGATCTCGTCTTCGCCAACGCGTCGCTCCAGTGGGTCGACGACCACCTCTACCTGTTGGCCCGCATGCGCACGGCGCTGGCCGAGAATGGACAACTCGCTTTTCAAGTGCCGGCCAACTACCGGCACCCCTCCCACCTGTTGGCGCAGGCGGTCGCCAACGAGCCCCCCTTCATCGACGCGCTCTACGGGGACGTCCCCGAGGACCGGGGTCGCTTCGTGCTTTCGCCCGAGCTCTACGCCGACCTCCTCTACGAACTCGGGGCGAAGAATCAAATCGTGCGCATGGAGGTGTACGGCCACGAGCTCGAGTCGACCGCCGAGGTGGTTGAGTGGGTGATGGGTACCCTGCTCACGCCTTACCGGAAGCGTCTGAGCCCGGAACTATTCGATGCCTTCGTGGAACGCTACCGGGACCGGCTGGTCGAAGAGCTCGGGGAGCGCGAGCCCTACTTCTACGGGTTCAAGCGCATCTTGTGCTGGGCGCGCTTCAACTGAGCGGCGAGGCTGGACGCTGACGGCGAGGTCGATGCCAGGCCGCGACCCGGGACGGGTGGGCGATCTCCGGATCGCGCCGTCGTTGCTCTCAGCCGATTTCGGCCTGCTCGCCGAGCAGGTGGGCGAGGTCGCCGCCGCCGCCGATTGGCTCCACGTGGACGTCATGGACGGGCACTTCGTCCCCAATGTCACGATCGGGCCCCCGGTAGTCGCCTCGCTGCGCCGGCACACCCCACTGTTCTTCGACTGTCACCTGATGATGACCGACCCCGGACGCTATCTGGAGGACTTCGCGGACGCCGGTGCCGACGGCTGCACGGTGCACGTCGAGATCGGCGGAACCGACGAGTTGATCGCTCGGCTGCGCGGCCTCGGTTTGCGGGCCGGGTTGGCCCTCAATCCCGACACACCCTTCGACGCGGTGCGACCGTACCTGCACACCGTCGACCTCCTGCTGTGCATGACGGTGTTCCCCGGGTTCGGCGGCCAGTCCTTCATCGCCGACGTCATGCCGAAGGTGGCGCAGGCACGCGCCGTTGTCGACGCCGAAGCACTGGCGCTCGACATCGAGGTGGACGGCGGGATCGACAGCACGACGGCCCCGGTGGCCGCGCGGGCCGGCGCCAACGTCTTCGTTGCGGGCAGCGCCATCTTCGGGCACGACCGACCCTGGGAGGCGGCCGACGCGATTCGAACGTCGGTGCGCCATGCCACCACCGCCCGCTGAGCGTGCCCACACGACCGCACTGGCGTCCAGAGTGAAGAACAACCGGCCTCGAAGCCCGGCGCACAGCGGCGCCCGCACCGGTTGATGCGACACCGCCGATGAGGGGCTGGGGAGCCCGTGCGGTGGTGGCCGGGGGCGGCATCCTCGGTACGTGGCACGCGCTCGAGCTCGTCGAGGCCGGCTTCGAGGTCGACCATCTCGAGGCCGAGGCGGCGCCGACCGGCGCCTCGGTGCGCAACTTCGGCCTGGTGTGGGTGAGCGGCCGGCGCACGGGCACCGAGCTCGACGTGGCGCTCCGGGCGCGGCGCCGGTGGCAGGAGATCGGCGCCGCCGTGCCGGGCATCGGGTTTCGCACGACGGGGTCCCTGTCGGTGGCCTGCACCGGCCCGGAACGGGAGGTGATGCAGGAGTTCGCCGAGCATCCGGACGCCGCGGCACGCCGGATGACCTTTTTGACGCCGTCCGAGGTCCGCGCCACCAACCCGGCGGTGCGCGGCGACATCGAGGGCGCGTTGCACTGCACCGAGGACGCCGTCGTCGAGCCGCGCCTCGTCCTGGGGGCGCTGCGCGAGCACCTCGTGGTCAAGGCGCCTGACCGCTACCGGTTTCACGCCCACCGGCGCGTCGTGACCGTCGAGCCGCGTGCCCTGGTCGACACGACGGGCACGAGGTGGGAGGCGGACGTTGTCGTCGTGGCCACCGGCGCGGCCTACGACCATCTTCTGGGAACCGGTGCGCAGTCGCCTCGGTTGCGTCGCGTCAGGTTGCAGATGCTCGAGACGGCGCCGTTCCGAGAGCTCCTCACGACCTCGGTCGCCGACGCCGACACGCTGCGTTACTACCCCGCCTACGAGGTGGCGCCCCTCGGCCGTTTGGGGCGGCAGAGCACCGTCGCCGCCGAACACCATCTCCAGCTGTTGCTGGTGCAGCGCCCCGACGGTGGCCTGACCATCGGCGACACCCACGCCTACGAGGAGCCCTTCGACTTCGCGCTGTGCGAGGACCCCAGCGACGAACTGCTGGCCCGCGCGAGCCGGATCCTCGGCGTCGCGCTGCCGCCGGTCCGGCGGCGCTGGGAAGGCGTGTACGCCCAGTGCCTGGACGGCGCCGTGTGCCTGCGAGCGGAGATCCACCCCGGCGTGTGGATGGTCACGGGGCCAGGCGGGCGGGGCATGACCTGCGCGCCGGCCATCGCGGCCGACACGCTCATTGCGGCGGGGGTCTCCCCGTGATCGGGCGCTTCGCCCTGGCCTGCCTCGACATGGCCGGCACGACGGTGCGCGACGACGGAGCGGTCGAAGCCGCCTTCGCGGCCGCCCTCGCCGCCGTGGGCGTCGTACCCGGGAGCCCCGAGCACGAGAGGGCCGAGGTTGTCGTGCGCGACACCATGGGATGGTCGAAGGCCGACGTCTTCGCGGCGCTCTTGGAACCGACGGCGGCGGAACGGGCCACCGAGCAGTTCGCGGCCACCTACGAGGCGATCGTCGCCGCCGGCGACGTGGCGGAGATCCCCGGTGCCCGCGACGTCCTGCGTCGCCTCCGCGACGGCGGCGTCAAGGTGTGTCTCACGACCGGCTTCGCCCCGTCGACCCGCGACGCGCTCGTCGACGCCCTCGGTTGGTGGGGCGAGATCGATCTGGCCCTCTCACCGGGTGACGTCGGACGGGGCCGCCCGGCGCCCGACATGATCTTGGGGGCCATGGAGCGTCTGGGTGTGGCGGACCCGTGGTCCGTCGCGGTGACGGGGGACACGGTGAGCGATCTCGAGGCCGGCACGGCGGCGGGGGCGGGTGCGGTCGTCGGCGTCCTGAGCGGTGCGCACGACGAGGCCACGCTCTCGGCCGCCCCCCACACGGCGATCATCGCCGACGTGACCGGGCTGCTCGTCGTGCTCCAGCACGCCTGACCCGCTGACCAGGCCCTGTCGACAAAAACTGGAACGTGTTCTATAATTCATCGACAGGTTCGGGGAGGCACCCCACCCGAGGACGTGACCCATGGACGATGTGGAGCACATGCGCCGGGCGATGGCGCTGGCCGCGGCGGTCCGGTCGAGGACCGCTCCGAATCCCTGGGTCGGCGCTGTGATCGTGCCGCGGCCCAGCGCCGCCGGAGCGACGACCTTCGAGGGTGCCACGGGACCGCCCGGGGGACCGCACGCCGAGGTCGCCGCCTTGAGCGCCGCCGGGGAGGCCGCTCGGGCCGCCACGCTGTACGTCACGCTCGAGCCTTGTGCCCACCAGGGACGGACGCCGCCCTGCACCGACGCCATCGTCGCGGCGGGGGTGGCGCGAGTGGTCGTCGGCCTCGAGGATCCGGACTCCCGCGTGGCGGGACGGGGATTGGCCGCGCTGCGAGATGCGGGCCTCGACGTCACCGTCGGGGTGGCGGCCGGCGAAGTTGCCGAGCAGCTGGCCCCGTATCTCAAACACCGCACGACCGGACAACCCTGGGTGGTCCTGAAGATGGCGGCCAGCCTCGATGCCCGCACCGCCGCCCCCGACGGCACCAGTCGCTGGATCACCGGCGAGGCCGCCCGTCACGACGCCCACCTGCTGCGCGCCCGCTCCGACGCGGTGCTGGTGGGGGCGGGGACGGTGCGGGCCGACGACCCGGAACTGACGGTCCGCCTGGACGACGGGGTCGAGCGATCCCAGCCGCTGCGGGTCGTGCTCGGGACGGCGCCAACCGGCGCCCGGGTGCACCCCGCCCTCGAGCTCTCCGGAGACCTCACCGACGTGCTGGTCGAGCTCGGCCGACGTGGCGTGCTCCAATTGCTCGTCGAGGGTGGGGCAACCGTGGCCCACGACTTTCACGCCGCCGGCTTGGTCGACCGCTACGTCCTCTACCTGGCGCCCACGTTCTTCGGGGGGGACGACGCCCGCCCGATCTTCGCCGGGCCCGGGGCTGGCACAATTGGTGACGTGTGGAGAGGCCGGCTGGTGTCCATCGAGCAACTCGGTGAGGATCTGCGCGTGGAGGTGGCTGCCTGATGGGTTTCTCCCAGGTGCATGAGGCCATCGAGGCCATCGGCCGCCTCGGCATGGCGGTCGTGGTCGACGACGAGGACCGCGAGAACGAGGGCGACCTCATCATGGCGGCCGAGGCGGCGACGCCCGAGAACATCGCCTTCTTCTTGGCCCACACGTCCGGGGTCATCTGCGTGCCGCTGCTGCCCGAGCGGGCCGACGCCCTCGATCTGCCCCTCATGGTCACCGCCAATACGGAGGCGCAGCGGACGGCGTTCACGGTGAGCGTCGACTACCGGCACGGCACGACGACCGGCATCTCGGCGACGGACCGTGCGTCGACGATCGCCGCACTGATCGATCCGAACACGCGTCCGAACGATCTCAACCGTCCGGGTCACATCTTTCCGCTGCGGTACCGGACCGGCGGCGTCCTGAAGCGAGCCGGGCACACCGAGGCGACGGTCGACCTGAGCCGCGCCGCCGGCTTGTCCCCGGCCGGCGTCCTGTGTGAGATCGTGACCGAAGACAAGTCCGAGATGGCACGACTGCCCGACCTCGAGCGTTTCGCCAAGAAGTACGACCTTCCGTTCATCTCGATCGCCGACCTGATCCGCTACCGGCGCCAGAACGAGAAACTCGTGCGGCTCGTTTCCGAGGCGCGCATCCCCGCCCAGGACCGTGAGTTCCGGGCCTTCGTGTACGAGTCGGTCTTGGACAACGAACAGCATCTGGCTCTGGTCATGGGGGACGTGGCGGGGACTGAGGACGTGCTGGTGCGGGTGCACTCCGAGTGCCTCACCGGCGACGTGTTCGGCTCGCTGCGCTGCGACTGTGGGCCCCAACTGCAGGCTGCGCTCGATCTCATCGAGCAAGAAGGGCGAGGCGTCCTGATCTATCTGCGCGGCCACGAGGGCCGGGGCATCGGCCTGGGTCACAAGATCCGGGCGTACCAACTGCAGGAGGAAGGGCACGACACCGTCGACGCCAACCTGCGCCAGGGTCTACCCGTCGACAGTCGCGAGTACGGCATCGGTGCCCAGATGCTGGTGGATCTCGGTGTGACCACCATGCGCCTCATGACCAACAACCCGGTCAAGTACGGGGGTCTCGAGGGATTCGGGCTCGACATCACCGAACGGGTGCCGCTACAGACCTCGGCCAACCCCGAGAACATCGCCTACCTGCGCACGAAGCGGGAACGCTTGGGTCACCTGCTGCACGGCCTCGACGACGTCCTGTGAAGACGCACGCCGCCTGATGGCCGGGTCCGAACTGATCGCGCTGCCCGGGGGCGCCCTCGAGGCCGTCAGCCAGCGGGTCGGGACGAGCCTGCGGGGCGAACACAACGGCACCGGGCTGCGGTTCGGAATCGCGGGCGCCCTTTTCAACGGCGGCATCACCGTTCGGCTCCTCAACGGTGCGCTCGAGGCGCTCGCCGAGGCCGGCACCGACGATCGTGACATCACCGTGGCCTGGGCGCCCGGGGCCTTCGAACTGCCGCTCGTCGCTCGTGCGTTCGCCCATGGCGCCAAGGTGGACGCCGTCCTGTGCTTCGGCGCCGTCATCCGGGGCGACACCGGTCACTACGAGTTCGTGGCGGGGGAGTGCGCGTCGGGGCTCCAGCAGGTCCAGCTCGCGACGGGTGTCCCGGTGGTCTTCGGCGTGCTGACGACCGAAACGCTCGACCAGGCGCTCGAACGCTCCGAACCGGACCAGACGAACAAGGGACGTGAGGCGGCGTTGACGGGGATCGAGATGGTTCGCCTCCTCCGTAGTCTCTCCTGAACGTCGCCGGGCGCGATCGGGCCAGAGTCAATACAAGATGAGCTGTGTGCATCGATACGACGCCATCAATTTCTCGGTGGTCTGGTTCGTCACCGTGGCGTCCCACACCTGCGTCGTGCGGCCCGTGTGGAGTGCTGTCGCCGTCGCCATCACCTGATCCCCCTCCCGGGCGCTCGAGATGAAGTTGGCGGAGCAGTCGACCGTGGTGAAGCTCTTGGCGCCTTCGGGCCAGTGGTGGTGGACACCGAAGGCACAGAGGGCGTCGGCCAACGTGATGACGACGGGAGCCCACAAGAATCCGGTGCCCGCGATGAGTTCGTGCCGCACCGTGAGCCGGGCGATCGGGTCCCGCCGCGTATCGGCGTCGGGGATGGTGATCCCGAGCAGGTTCAAGAAGTTGAAGACGTCGTAGGGCGGCGGCACGGGGCACAGCTTGCCCCATTCCGTGACGAGGAGCCGTGACGCGCTCCGTGCGCCGTGCCGTCTGCGATGATCTACCCCCATGCTCCGCCTCGTCCTGCCCAAAGGATCGCTCGAACGCGCCACCTTGCAGCTGTTCGAGGACGCTGACCTCGCCGTCAACCGCGCTTCGGACGTGGCCTACCGCGCCACCATCGCCGATCCCCGCATCAGCGAGGTGCGCATCTTGCGTCCCCAGGAGATCCCCGTCTACGTGGCCGACGGCCTCTTCGACCTCGGCATCACCGGGCGCGATTGCATCGAGGAACGGGGCAGCGAGGTGGTGTCGCTCGGTGAGCTCGCCTACTCCAAGGCCACCGCCAACCCGGCCCGCATCGTCCTGGCCGTCGGGGCGGACTCGCCGGCGCACAACCTGGCCGAGCTCGCCTCCCTCGCCGCCGACCGCCCGGGCCGCCTGCGCGTCAGCACCGAGTACCCCGAGCTGACCCGAAAGGCACTGGCCGCCCACGGCATCGAGGCCGACATCGCGCTCTCCTACGGGGCCACCGAGGCGAAGGTGCCCGACATCGCCGATGCGGTGGTGGACATGACCGAAACCGGCGGCGCGCTGCGTGCGGCCGGTCTGCGGGTCATCGAGACACTCCTCGTGTCGCACACCGAGCTCATCGCCAATCCCACCGCGGCGGCCGAGCCCGACCGGCGTCACGCCATGGAGCAGATCCTTACCCTGTTGCAGGGCACGCTCGAGGCGCGGGGCAAGGTGCTCGTGAAGCTCAACGTCTCGGCCGAGAACCTCGAGGCCGTCCTCGACGTCCTCCCGTCCATGCGCGCGCCGACCGTCTCGGAGCTCTCGGGCGGGGGCGCGTTCGCTCTCGAGACGGTGGTGGCCAAGTCGGACATCAACATCTTGATCCCGGCCCTGCGCGATCAGGGCGCCAGTGACATCTTGGAGCTCCCGCTCTCCAAGATCGTCCACTGACGTGGGCGGCCCCCTCCCGTCCGCCGGGCCGCACCACGGGCGCGTCGCCTCGTTCGACCAGCGGCGCGGACTCGGAACGGTCGCCGACGACGCCGGCATCAGCTACGCGTTCCACGCCACCGCCATCGCGGACGGCAGCCGCGACATCGCGGTGGGTCAGGCGGTCATGTTCACGGTGGCTCCGGGCCACCTCGGCCGCTACGAGGCGCGGTCGTTGGTCTCACTGCCCGCGGCCTTCGATCCCGCGGGCTGAGCTTCCCCCCACCGTCCGGCGTAGCGGCGGGCGACGCCCTCGTGGCCGACGGGTCGAACTGGCCGCAGTGGTCGCCCCTCGGCTCGTTCACGCTGGTCGATCCGGGTGACGGCACGCCCGAGGCGGCCTTCTCGTGCGTGCTCGAGGACGGCCTGCACTGCGGGGCTACCGCGCCGCCGTCACCTTGACGCCGATCCCCGGCGGCACGTCCATCAACTGGCGCGCCACCTTCTCGGCCAAGGTCCCCGGCAGCGGGTGGATCTCCCGGCGCCCTTCTAGACCGGGCCGGAGTTGGCGGCGTTGTCGGTACGGGCCTGCTCGGCGCCCTCGAGACGCACGAAGGCCAGGCGGAGCTGGGAGAGCGACTCGTGCAGGGACGGCTCGGCCTCGCCGAGACGGCCGCGCAGGCCGTCGAGCAGGGAACCGAGGCCGTCAATGGCCAGGCGGGCCTGGAACAGCATCGGAGGGGTCTGCGACAGGTAGATGGCGGCGAGCTCGAAGAGGCCGTAGCAGTGGTTGGCCACGACCACCTCGGCAGGGGTTGTGGCCAGCTCGGCCCGCATGGCGTCGACCTCCGCCTGCGAGGGTCCTCCCTGGTCGGTGTCGCCGGCGGGGCCAGAGGGGGTAGACGGGGGCGCGGCGTCGGTGCTCTCTGTCTTGGGAAAATGCTCGCCCGACGGTGTCCAGAGGCTGCTCATGCTGGTACTGTATGCATCTTGACTACATGGAAGCGGGGCCTCCACTGAGGGGCCTCCACCTGGCCACCGCCCCGCACCCGCGGGGAGCATCGTGCGCCAGGTCGATCGTCCCTCGGGCGCGGGCTACGCCCGCAGGTCGGCCCCGCTCCACCGATTGGCTTGCGGAAGGACCGCGGCCCGAGTGAGAGGTGTGATGACGCATCGTCGCTGAAACCACAACAGAGCACCGGATCAATGACCGAATCCGTGCCCGTGAAGTCCGGCTCGTGGACCCCGACGGTGTGCAACTAGGCATCAAGCCGCTCCCCGAGGCCCTGGCGATTGCCAAGGAGCTCGACCTCGATCTGGTCGAAGTGGCTCCCATGGCCAATCCGCCCGTGTGCCGGATCATGGACTTCGGCAAGTTCAAGTTCGACGAGGCGCAGCGGGCCAAGGAGAGCCGGCGCAAGGCGGTCCACGTCGGGATCAAAGAGATGAAGTACCGGCCGAAAATCGGTTCGGGCGACTTCGACACCAAGACCCGGCAGGTGGCCAAGTTCCTGGCCGAGGGGCACAAGGTCAAGATCACGATCATGTTCCGAGGCCGCGAGGTCTACCACCCCGAGCACGGAAAACGGATCCTGGACCGCATCGCCGAGCAGATGGAGGGCGTCGCCAAGGTCGAGGCCGAGCCCAAGCTCGACAACCGCAACATGATCATGGTGCTCGCCCCGGACAAACGGGCCCGGCAGGCGGCCCAGTCGAGGGCGTCGAACCAGCAACGCTCCGAGAGGTCCGGGGCGGGTGCCGGTGCCGACCCCGGAGCCGGGGACCAGGCGGCTGGTTCGGTCGAACCGGCGGCCTCGCCCAAGGGGAACGGCAGTGCGCCCGCGGGTGAGGCCGGTGGTGGGACCAGTGGAGTCAGCGAAGTCGCCGCATCAGCCGAAGAGGGATGACGCAATGCCGAAGATGAAGACGGACCGGGGCGCCGCCAAGCGGATCAAGGTGACCGGGAGCGGCCGCCTGCGCCGCCGCAAGGCTTTCCGCGGGCACAACTTCGAGAAGAAGAGCAGCGTGCGCATGCGGCGGCTCGGACGTGAGGCCGATTTGGCCAAGGCGGACGAGCGGGCGGCGCGTCGGATGCTCGGCATCTAGCGCATCCTTTTTTGCGCCGACCAGCCGGCGCACGATCCGAACCCCGACACACCGAGAGATCTCGGAGAGAGGAGCACCCCCATGGCCAGAGTGAAGCGTGCCGTCCACGGACGGAAACACCACCGCGCCGTTCTCGAGCAGGCAAAGGGGTACTACGGCAACAAGAGCCGTTCTTACCGGGCCGCCAACGAGCAACTCATGCACTCGATGCAGTACGCCTTTCGGGACCGCCGGGCCCGCAAGGGAGACTTCCGCAAGCTGTGGATCCAGCGCATCAACGCCGGGGCCCGACAGCACGGCCTCAACTACAGCCGGCTCGTGAACGGCCTACACCTGGCCGGCGTCGAGGTCGACCGCAAGGTGCTGGCAGACCTCGCCGTCAGTGACCCCGAGGCCTTCGGCGCACTGGTGGAGACGGCCCACGATGCGCTGTCCAACGCGCCCGTGACGGAGGTCGCTTCCTGACCCAACGGCTGGCTTTCACGCACCGGCGGGTCCGCCGGTTGCGCGGGCTGCTGCAGAAGCGATCGGCGCGCTGGGGCGAACGCGCCTTCGTGGCGGAGGGAGCCGAGCTCGTCCGCTGCGCACTCGAGGCCGACATGCCCGTCGAGTCCGTCTACGTGTCGCCCGCGGGGACCGACGACGACGCGACCGAGGAGGTCTGCCGCCGGGCGAGTGCGGCGGGAGCCCGTGTCTTCGCGCTGGCGCCCGGGGTCCTCGAACGGGTGGCCGACACGGTCACCCCCCAGCCCGTCATGGCCGTGGTCTCGATGCGCGAGGAGCCGCCGGTGGGGGCCGCCGCGTTTGCCGCCGCTCCCGGCTCGCTCATCGTGGTGCTGGTCGACGTACGTGACCCCGGCAACGCGGGCACGGTCCTGCGGGCGGCGGACGCCTCCGGCTCGGCGGCTGTGGTGTTTGCCGGTTCTTCCGTCGACCCCTACAACCCGAAGACGGTGCGGTCCTCCGCCGGCTCTCTCTTCCACGTGCCCCTCGCAGTGCGCGGCGACCCGCACGCCGTCGGGGGGGAGCTCGCCGCCGCCGGTTTCCGCACCCTGGCCACCGTCGTGCGGGAGGGTCAGGACTACGCCGAGCTCGACTGGTCGGTTCCGACCGCCCTGTTCCTGGGCAACGAGTCCTCGGGTCTGGGCCCCGATCTGTGCGCCTCTCTCTCGGGGTCGCTGGCCATCCCCATGGCCGGGCGGGCGGAGTCACTGAACGTGGGTGTGGCCTGCGCGGTCGTCTGCTTCGAGGCGTTCCGCCAGCGCCGGGACGGTGGTGCCGGGGCACGTAGCATCTCGGGCGGCGGCAAGGCGCAGAATGGTGACTGACAACGTGGATCTCGACATCGATCGCATCGCCGCCGACGGCGAACGGGCCGTCCTGGGCGCGCGCTCGACCCAGGCCCTTTCCCAGGTCGAGGCCGAGTGGCTCGGAAAGCGGTCCGCGCTGACCCGGGCCCACCGCTCACTGGGCGGCCTCGATCCCGAGGCGCGCAAGGAGGCGGGGGGCCGCCTGAACGAGGTGCGCGCCCGTCTGGAGGCCCAGGTGGCGGCGCGTCACAGCGAGCTGTCCGAGGTCGAGCGCGCCGAGGCGCTCCGCGCCGACCGCCTCGACCTGACCGAGGTGATTCCCGACCGGGTCGTCTCGCCCCCGGGGCGCGGCCACCTCCACCTGGTGACCCAGGCCCGCGCCGAGCTCGAAGACGTCTTTGTCGGCATGGGCTTCACCGTCGCCGAGGGTCCCGAGGCCGAGTCGGATTGGTACAACTTCGAGGCCCTCAACATGCCCCCGGCCCACCCCGCCCGCGGCATGTACGACACCATCTACCTCGACCTCGGGGAGCCCGAGACCGTGCTGTTGCGGACGCACACCTCGCCGGTGCAGATCCACCTGATGGAAGCCGCGGTCCGCGACGACTCGTTGCCCATCCACGCCGTCATGCCGGGGAAGTGCTTCCGCCGCGACACCCCCGACGCGCGTCACCTCCCGGTGTTCAACCAGATCGAGGGGCTCGTCGTCGACCGCGGCATCACGTTCGGTGACCTCGCCGGCACCATCCAGGTCTTCACCGAGGCCTACTTCGGCGCGGGCAACCAGTCGCGCCTGCGGCCGGCCTACTTTCCCTTCACCGAGCCCTCGGCCGAATTCGAGATCACCTGCACGCTCTGTCGGGGCGAAGGTTGTCGCACCTGTTCGCACACCGGCTGGATCGAGCTCGGCGGCTGCGGCATGGTCGACCCGGCCGTCTTCGCCGCCGTGGGGATCGATGCCGACGAATGGTCGGGCTTCGCCTTCGGGTTCGGTATCGACCGGCTGGCGCAGATGCGCCACGAGATCCCCGACATGCGCTCGTTCTTGGAAAACGACATCCGCTTCCTCTCGCAGTTCTGACCTCGCCCACCAACGAGAAAGACACCCCGTGCGCGCTCCCCTCAGCTGGCTCCGTGACTTCGCCGCCTTCCCCGACGACGTCGAGGAGCTGCGTGCCGCGCTCGACGATCTAGGACTCGTCGTCGAGACGGTCGAGCATGTCGGCGAGGGGTTGGGTCAGGTGGTGGTCAGCCGCGTTCTCGAGATCCGCCCCATCGAGGGCGCCGACAAGATCCGCCTGGTCGTGGCGGATGCCGGGGCGGAGCTCCTCGAGATCGTGTGCGGCGCGCACAACTTCGCGGTCGGGGACCGGGTGCCGCTCGCCCCTGTTGGCACCATCCTTCCCGACGGCACCGAAATAGCCGCACGCAAGCTCCGTGGCGTCGAGTCCCATGGGATGCTGTGTTCAGGCAAGGAGCTCGGCCTCTCCGACGACCAGGCCGGCCTGCTCGTGCTGGGCGACGAGTCGCCGGGCGAGCCCGGCACCCCGCTCATGGCGGCGCTGGGGCTCCAGCCCGACATCGTCTTCGACATCACCGTCGAGGGAAACCGGCCCGACGCCTGGTCCATCACGGGGATCGCCCGCGACCTGGCGGGGCGACTGGGCCTTTCCTTCGTCCTGCCCGAGCCACCCCGGCCGGCCCCGGGGGGCGGGCCGGTGGAGAAGGCGGCCACCGCCATCGTCGAGTCGCCCGACCTGTGCCCCCGTCTGACCGTGACGGTGCTGGACCGCGTCACCGTGGGACCCTCGCCGCGCTGGATCGCGGAGCGGCTGGTCTTGGCCGGCATGCGCCCGATCAACAACGTCGTCGACGCTTCGAACTACGTCATGCTCGAGCTCGGGCAACCCACCCACCCCTACGACCTGGCGCGGCTGCCCGGCCGTGGCCTCAGCGTCCGTCGGGCCCGGCCCGGAGAGACCGTGGTCACCCTCGACGGGGTGGAGCGCACCCTGGGGGTGCGCGGCCGGAGCCTCGGTGACACCGGCGATGACTGCCTCATCTGCGACGCGGAGGGGACACCGGTGGGCATCGGCGGCATCATGGGCGGCGCGTCGTCGGAGATCACCGAGACGACGACGCAGGTGCTCCTCGAGGCGGCCTACTTCGAGCCGATGGCGATCGCCCGGACCTCCAAGCGCCTCGGAGTGCGCACGGAGGCATCGGCGCGCTTCGAGCGCGGCTGCGACCCGTGGGGTATCGAGCCATCGGTGCGGCGCTTCTGCCAGCTGCTGGCCGAGAGCATCCCCGACCTGCGCGTGGCCGAGGGGATGCTCGACGTTCGGGGCGAGGTCCCCGAGCCCTTCGCGGTCCTCGTTCCCCTCGCCCGCGTGCAGCGCCAGATCGGCGTCGAGCTGGGACGCGCCGAGATCGCGCGCCTGATCGAGCCCATCGGTTTCACGGTCTTGGAGCACGCCGAGCCCGAGGGGTCGCTCACGGTCATGGTGCCGACGAACCGGCCCGACGTGCGTCACGAACCCTATGGCGTCGACGACATCATCGAGGAGATCGCACGCACGCTCGGCTACTCCAACGTGCCGCGCCGCGTCCCCACCTGGCCCCAGCCGGGGCAGTTGACCTTCCTGCAGACCTCGCGGCGCACCATCAAGGACGTCATGGTGGGACTCGGCGCATCCGAGGGCTGGACGGACACGTTCGTCTCCGCCACTGCGCACGCCGACGTGGGCCTGACGGGCCCGGCGGTGCGGGTGGCCAACCCCCTCGACGCCGAGAAGCCGTTCCTCCGGCGCTCGCTGATGCCGGGGCTCCTCGACGCGCTGTCGTACAACACGAGTCGCCGCCAGCCCGAGATTCGCCTCTTCGAGGTGGGTGTGGTCTTCTCGCACCCCGACGCGGGATCGCCCCGGGTCGTCGAGCGCGCCGGCGCAGGCGGCGCCGAGACTGCCGTACTGCCGGGTGAACGCCAGGTGCTGTCGGCCGTGTTCGCCCGGGACGAAGACGACGCTCGTGACGCAGTGGCGTCATGGCGCGTCATTGCGGACGCGCTCCACCTCGACGGCGTGCGATTGGTGCGGCCCGGCGACGGGCTGCCGCGACTCCCGGGGCTGCACCCCACGCGTTCGGCCCATCTGGTCGCGCGGGGCGGCAGCCGAGGGACGGTGACGTTCGGCTCCGTCGGCGAGATCGACCCGGAAGTCGCCGCGACCTTCGGTCTGACCCGCACGTCCGACGCTGCGACCTCGGCTCGACGAGTCGGCTGGCTCGAGATCGATCTCGACGTCCTTTTCGACGAGGGCAGCGTGCCCCGTCGGGTGACCGTCGGGGGCGCCGTGAGCCGCTTCCCCTCGTCGGACATCGACCTTGCCTTCGTGGTGGAGGACAGCCAACCGGCGGACGCCGTCGCCGACGCCCTGCGGAGCGCCGGAAGCGATCTGCTCGAGTCGGTGACCCTGTTCGACGTCTACCGGGGACCGGGCATCCCCGAGGGTGCGCGCAGCCTGGCGTATCGCTTGCGCTTCTGTGCCCCCGACCGCACGATGACCGACGAGGAGGTGGGCGTGCTGCGGTCCCGTTGCATCGCCGCGGTCGAGGAGAAGTTCGGGGCGACGCTGCGCTGAGCAGGCCGCCCCGGTGCGTGGCATCGTGGCGTGATGGAGGTCGTGACCGTTGGTCCCGGGGACGGCCGGTTGCTCTCGCGGGCTTACCGAGTGTGGCACCTCGTCGAGCACGAGTTGTGGCCCGACCAGGTCGGGTTCAGCGAGCGCGACTTCCGGGCCTTTCACGCGCATGTCGGGACGTCTCGCCGCTTTGTCGTACTCGCGGCGCGTGACCAGGGTGGGAACATCTGCGGCGCCGGGACGATGGAGATACCGCTACGAGACAATCTCCACGGCGCCGAGGTGAAGGTGATGGTGCACCCGGATCACCGCCGGAAGGGGGTCGGGACCTCCCTCGTCGAGAGCATGGCAACGATCGGCAGAGCACACGGCCGGAGCGTGCTCAACTCCATCGTCGACGTGCCCGTCGCACGTGCGCCCACACATCCCTCGGCACCTTTTGCGCGCCATGCGGGCTTTGTGGCGACGATGTCGGGGAACCTCCGCTCCCTGGCGCTGCCGTTGGAGGTCGACCGGCTGGAGCAACTGCGCGCCACCGTGCGCGGCGCTCGCAACGCCGCCGCGTACCGCACGTTCGCCTTCCGGGGGCCCTGGCCCGAGGAGTACCTCGACGACCAGTGCGAGCTCGCCCGGCGCATGTCGACCGATGAGCCGGGGGGAGATCGGGCCAAGGAGGAAGAGGTGTGGGACCGGGCGCGCATCGACGAGAACGACGCTCTCCTCGAAGAGCGAGGCGCGTGGAAGCTGACCGCGGTCGCGCGGCACGACCCGTCGGGCCGGCTGGTCGCGGTCAGCGAGCTGCTCCTGTCGCCGGACGCGCCCAGCGAGGCGTGGCAGCAACAAACGCTGGTTCTCCCCGAGCATCGCGGGAACCGTCTCGGTCTCGCGGTCAAGCTCGCCAACCTGGACGCCGTGGCGGACGCGGCGCCGTCGGTCACCCGCATCACCACCGGCAATGCGGCGGTGAACGATCCCATGATCGCCGTCAACGACATGATGGGATTCGTGATCGTCGGGGCCGGACACTTCTGGCAGAAGGAGCTGTGAGCCCGGGCGTGGCGGTCGACGCGGTCGACCCCCGCGATGGCTGCTCGTTCGACGAGTGGTTCGCGGTGCTCCGGGCGACGGACTTGGAGCGTTGGCCCGACGGACCGGGGTGGCAGCGGGCGGAGCGACTGGCCATGGCCCTCGACGAGGAGGGGCCGGAGGGGCACGACTGTGTCGTCGCCCGGGCCGAAGGCCGGGTCGTCGGGATTGCCGACGTCGAGCTGTTCCGCCGGGAGAACCGGCACGTGGCCCGTATCGACGTCCGTGTCCTTCCCGAGCATCGGCGGCGCGGCGTGGGAACGGCCCTGGTCGAGAGCGTCGAGCGCAGGGCCCGGGCCGCGGGCCGCACCGAGTTGGGCGGCATGGACGAGACGCCGACCTGGGACGGGTACGTGGATCGGGCGGGACCCTTCGCGCGCCACCTCGGGTTCTCGGTCGCGTTGCGCATGGTGCGCCGCAGGCTGACCGTCCCGCTTGGGCCCGGACGGGCCGCCGCACTGCGGCGCCTTTCCACGATTTCGTCGGCCGGTTATTCGCTGGTGACCTTTGGCGACCGCTGGCCCGACGAGTACCTGGACGATCGTTGCGAGCTGGGGCGCCGGATGTCCACCGACGTGCCCGTCGGTGAGCAGGAACTGGACGAGGAGATCTGGGACGAGCGCCGAGTGCGGGCGATCGAAGCCGGCCTGGCCGCGCAGAACCGGGCGAAGGTGACGACGGCGGCGCGTCACGACGCGACCGGTCACCTCATCGGGTATACGGAGGTGGTCGTCCCGCTCGGGGCCCCCGCATGGTCCTGGCAGCATGACACCCTCGTCATGAGCGAGCACCGGGGCCACGGCCTCGGGCTGGCCATGAAGGTGGCCAATGTCCTCGCCGTCATGGAGCGCCACCCCGGCGTCCGGTCCATCAGCACCTGGAACGCGGCGGAGAACGCCCCGATGATCGCCGTCAACGACGAGATGGGGTTCGAAGTCGTCGCCCACTCCGCCTACTGGTTGCGGAACATCACCGCCTGAGGCGGCGGTTCACTTGGAAGCTCTGGGTCGCCCTATCGCATGATTATGCAGATTCATGTATACTCATGCGATGAAAGTCGGGATCGTCGGGGCCTCGGGTTACACCGGCGTCGAGCTGTTGCGGCTGCTCGCGGCGCACCCCACCCTCGAGGTGGCGATGGCGACTGCTCACTCCCACGTCGGCCAGGCGGTGGGGGAGCACTCCCCCTCCCTCGCGGCGGCCTACCCCGGTCTGCTCTACGAGGAGAGTGACCCCGTCCTCCTCGACGGGCTGGACCTGGTGTTCTGCGCCCTCCCTCACGGCGAGTCGCAGCGGGTGGTGCCCGAGCTCCGGGGTTGCGTCCGGGTAGTCGTCGACCTGGCGGCCGACTTCAGGTTGCGCGATGCGTCGCTCTACCCGCGTTGGTACGGAGCGGAGCACGGTGTGCCCGAACTGCTCGCTGAAGCGGTCTACGGCCTGCCCGAGCTGTTCCGCGAGGACCTGCCCGGGGCGACGTTGATCGCCGCGGCGGGGTGCTATCCGACCGCGGCCGGCCTGGCGCTCGGCCCTTTGGTGCGTCGGGGCTTGATCGACCGGAACGGGATCGTCGTCGACGCGGTGTCGGGAGTCTCGGGTGCAGGCCGCGCCCTGAAGGACTCGTTGCACTTCGGGGAGGTGGACGAGGACTTCACCGCCTACGGGCTGCTGACCCACCGCCACACCCCCGAGATCGAGCAGATCCTCGGGGCTGAGCTGCTGTTCACCCCGCACCTCGCCCCCATGACGCGCGGCATCCTGGCCACCTGCTACGGCCGGCCGGCCGGAGGGGGTCCCGCCCCGTCGACGGACGCGGTCATGGACGCCCTCCACGAGGCCTATGACGACGAGCCCTTCGTGGTCGTCACCGACCGACCGCCGGGCACCAAGGCCACGGCGGGGTCGAACACGGCACACGTGACGGCGCGCGTCGACCCCCGCACCGGGTGGGTGATGATCCTGTGCGCCCTCGACAACCTGGTCAAGGGCGCTTCAGGCCAGGCCATCCAATGCGCCAACGTGGCGCTGGGGCTGCCCGAGACCGTCGGGTTGCCGCTCGCCGGTCTGTACCCGTGAGCGTCACCGCGCCGAAGGGTTTCGTGGCGGTCGGGGGCGCCGCCGGCATCAAGGGCGCCTATGAACACGACGTCGCCGTGGTCGCCACGTCAGACGGTCTGCCCGTGCCGGCCGCCGGGGTGTTCACGAGCAACCTGGCGGCGGCCGCGCCGGTCCAGGTGAGCCGGGCCCACCTGGCCTCCACGGGGGGTCGCGCCGCCGGAGTCCTCTTCACGTCCGGCAACGCCAACGCGGCCACCGGTGCCTCGGGCCACGCTGCGGCGGAACGGCTCTGTCTCGCCGTGGCGGGCGACCTCGGTTGCAGGGCCGAGGAGGTCCTGATCGGCCAGACGGGTCTGATCGGCATCCCGTTTCCCATCGACGCGGTTATTCCGGAGATCGCGCCGATCGTGATGGCGCGAGTCACCGGACCGGTGGCCGGGACCAAGGCCGCCCGCGCCATGATGACCACCGACACCGTGCCCAAGGAAGTGGTCGTGTCGGCTGACGGCTTCACGGTCGGCGGGATGGCCAAGGGGGCCGCCATGCTCGCCCCCAACATGGCCACGATGCTCGCCCTGTGCACCACGGACGCCGCCGTCGACGCACCGGTCTTGCACCAGGCACTCCAAGAGGCGGTGGCGGCGTCGTTCAACACGATCACGGTCGATGGGTGCACCTCGACGAACGACACCGTGTTCGTCCTCGCCAGCGGGCTCGGGTCCAGCCCTTCGCCCGCCACGCTCACGACGGCGCTCACCGACGCCTGCTGGTCGCTCGCGCGGCAGATGGTGGAGGACGCCGAGGGCGCCACCAAGGTGGCCCGCGTCCACGTGCGGGGCGCACCGAGCAACGAGGCCGCGTACGTCGCGGCACGCAAGGTGGCGGACTCCATGCTCGTCCAGTGCTCGCTCTTCGGTGCAGACCCCTACTGGGGGCGCATCGTCTCAGAGCTCGGTTCGGCCGGCACACCCTTCGACGTCGACCGGGTCTCGGTGGCCTATGGAGGCACCGTAGTCTGTGCCGCCGGCGAGGCCGTGGCCTTTGACGAGGCGGCGGTCGCCGCCCATCTGGCGGGCCGGCACATCCAGATCGAGTGTGACCTCGGTCTCGGCGCGGGGCAGGCCGCGGTCCTCGGAACTGACCTCGGCTACGGCTACATCGACGAGAACAGGACGACGTCATGACGGCGCCGGGTGCGTCGCCGTTGCCACCGAGGGTCACCCGGGTCCAGAAGGCGGCCGCGGCGAAGACGGCCTCCGTGTTGGTGGAGGCGCTGCCCTACATCCGCCGCTTTTTGGGCAAGATCGTCGTGGTCAAGTACGGCGGCAACGCGCTGCACGCGTCCGACGACGGCCACCGCGAGGCGAGTGAGGGCGGTGATGCCCTCGCCTCGTTCGCCGAGGACGTGGTGCTCATGCGGGCCGTCGGCATGCTGCCCGTCGTGGTGCACGGTGGGGGTCCCCAGATCGGTGAACTCATGGCGCGGCTCGGCAAGGAGACCGAGTTCCGCAACGGGCTGCGTGTGACCGACGCGGAGACGCTCGACATCGCGCGCATGGTGCTGGTCGGCAAGGTGAACCGCGACATCGTCTCGGCCATCAACGTGCACGGTCCGCTGGCCGTCGGATTGTCGGGCGAGGACGCCAATTTGATCACGGCCGCCCCGACCGAGGCGGACCTCGGCTTTGTCGGGCACGTGTCCGTCGTGGACCCGACCATCTTGCAGCGGCTGGTGGCCGAGGGCTTGATCCCGGTCGTGGCCACCATCGCCGCCGACGAGAAGGGTCAGGCCTACAACATCAACGCCGACACGGTCGCCGGCGCGCTGGCCGAGACCCTCCAGGCCGAGAAGCTGATCTTCCTGACCGACGTCGAGGGGCTGCGCGTCGTGGCCGACGACCCGACGACCGTGGTCCACCAGGCGTCGCTCGAGGTGGTCGACGAGATCCTGTGCAGCGGGGGGGCCCGGGGCGGCATGATGCCCAAGGTCGAGGCCTGCGCACGCGCGGTGCGCGCCGGGGTCGGCCGAGCCCACATCCTGGACGGACGCGTGCCCCACGCCCTCTTGCTCGAGCTCTTCACCGACGCTGGCGTCGGGACGATGGTGCTTCCGTGAGCGGTCCCGCGCCGGCCTCGGCCGCCCCTCGCGAGCGTGACGCGCTGATGCGTACCTACGCCGAGCCCCCGGTGACCTTCGTGCGGGGGGAGGGCAGCCTCCTGTTCGATGTCGACGGCAGGGCCTACCTCGACTTCATCACCGGCCTGGCGGTGGTGTCGCTCGGGCACTCCCACCCCGCCGTTGCCGCCGCGGTAGCAGAACAAGCCACGACGCTGAGCCACGTCTCGAACCTCTACGGCAACACCCTGGCCCCCGAGGTCGCGCGCACCATCGACCGGCTGATCGAAGGCGGGACCGGGCAGGCCGGCGGGCAGGTCTTCTTCGCCAACTCGGGCGCCGAGGCGAACGAGTGCGCACTGAAGCTGGCGCGGCGCTGGGCCGGCGGTGGCCGTCACGTCGTCATCAGCGCCGAGAATGCGTTCCACGGACGGACGCTCGCCACGCTGACGGCCACCGGCCAACCCGAGAAACAGGCACCGTTCGTCCCGCTGCCCGAGGGATTCGTGCACGTGCCCTACGACGACGTCACCGCACTCGACGAAGCCCTCGACGCCGACACCGTCGCGGCCGTCCTCCTCGAACCGCTCCAGGGCGAGGGCGGGGTCGTCGTGCCGAGCTCGGATTATCTGGGTGCGGTGCGGTCACTCTGCACCGAGCGCAACGCACTGTTGATGCTCGACGAAGTCCAGACCGGGCTGGGTCGTACCGGCCACTGGTTCGCGTTCCAGGCCCAGGGATTGGAGCCCGACGTGGTGACCATGGCGAAGGCGCTGGGCAACGGCATGCCCGTCGGCGCCTGCTGGGCGCGGGCCGAGGTGGCGGCGGCGTTCGGCCCCGGCGACCACGGCTCCACCTTCGGCGGGCAGCCTCTCGCCATGGCTGCGGTCAAAGCGACGCTCGCCGTCATGGAGTCAGAGGACGTGTGTCGCCGTGCCCGCGTGGCCGGGGCGACGCTGACGGCCGGGTTGGAGAACCTACCGCGAGTCGTCGCGGTCCGAGGCGCAGGTCTCCTCCTCGCCGCCCAGCTCGACGCGCCGGTCGCCAAGGACGCCGCGGCGCGTGCGCTCGAGCGCGGCCTTCTCGTCAACGCAGTCCGACCCGACGCCGTCCGGTTGGCGCCGCCGTTGCTCGTGCACGCCGGCGAGATCGACGACGCCCTCCGAATCCTCGGCGGTGTCCTCACCGACCTGCGGGGCGACGGGCTCGCCGACGGGCGAGGCTGAGGAGAGGAGGGATCCGACCATGCCTCACCTGTTCGACATCGACGACATCGATCCGGCCGAGTGGGACGGCGTCTTGTCGCGGGCTCTCGACACGCCCCCGCAACCGTGCTTGGGCGGTGAGGGCGTTGCCCTCCTGTTCGAAAAGCCGTCGGCCCGCACGCGCAACTCCACCGAGATGGCGGTGATCGACCTGGGCGGGCACCCGGTGTACATCCAGGGGGCGGAGGTGGGACTTGACCAACGGGAGTCCGCCGAGGACGTCGCCCGCACCTTGGCGTGTTACCACCGGGTGTTGTGCGCGCGGGTGTTCGACCACGCGGTCTTGGTGCGAATGGCCGGCGCCCTCGAGCGCAGCGGCTTCGACGTCCCGGTCGTGAACCTCCTCTCCGATGCCGCTCACCCCTGCCAGGCGGTCGCCGACACACTCACCTTGCGCGAGGCCCTTGGCCCGCTCGCGGGCCGCACCCTGACCTACGTCGGCGACGCCAACAACGTGTCCCGGTCCCTGGCCAAAGCGGCCCTTCTCGAGGGCATGGAGGTGCGCATCGCCTCCCCGGCGGACTACACCTTTTCCGCCGAGGAGCTGGCCGCCCTGCAGGCCGGCGCGGAGCGCGCCGGCCGCGGCGGTGCCGTGCAACTGGCCGACGATCCGCGCCACGCGGCCAAGGGCGCTGCGGTCCTCTACACCGACGCATGGACCAGCATGGGCCAGGAACAGGAGCGAGAGAGCCGCCGTGCCGCGTTCGAGGGCTTCACGATCGACCGCGAGCTGGTTGACCTGGCCGCCGCCGACGCAGTCGTACTGCACTGCCTGCCCGCACACCGCGGCGAGGAGATCACCGACGAGGTGCTGGAGGGCCCGCGCTCGCTGGTATGGCGCCAGGCGGCCCACCGCCGGACGGCCATGCGCGGGATCCTCGCTTGGGCCGTTGGGGGAGGGTCGTGAGCGCCGACGCACTGGGGCGCCTGACCAAGAACCAGCGTCAGCACCGCATCGCCAAGTTGCTGGAGGCCCAACCGGTGACCAGCCAGGCGCAACTGGTGGCACTGCTGGCCGACCAGGGCATCGAGGCCACCCAGACCACGGTGTCGCGGGACCTCGATGACCTCGGCGCGGTCAAGGTCCGCTTGCCGGGGGGCGACACGGCATACGCCCTCCCCGAGCTCCCCACGCACCAGATCGCGCCCGAGGACCACCTGCGGAGGGTGCTCGGCGAGTGGGTCGTCGAGGTGGCCCATTCGGGGAACCTGGTCGTGCTGCGCACCCCTCCAGGCTCGGCCCACGTGGTCGGGTCCGCCCTCGACCGCAGCGGGTTGGACGGGGTGGTGGGCACCGTGGCCGGAGACGACACGGTGCTGGTCGTCATTGCGGAACGAGTCGGTGGCGGCGACATGGCGGCGCGTCTGCGCGATGTCGTGGGCATTGTCGCCACGAACAAGATCGCATTGAATGGGAAGGAAGAGGACGAACATGTCTGAGCGGGTAGTGCTGGCCTACAGCGGTGGGCTCGATACGTCGGTCGCCGTGCGGTGGCTCATCGAGAACGAGGGTGTCGAGGTCGTGGCGGTGGCGGTCAACGTCGGGCAGGCGGCCGAACGCGGTGGCGAGGACTGGGACGCCATCCGTGAACGGGCACTCGCCGCCGGGGCGGTCGAGGCGCTCGTCGTCGACGCCCGTCAGGAAATGGCGGAGGAGTTCTGCATGCCGGCCCTCCAGGCCAACGCGCGTTACGAGGGGAAATACCCGCTCGTCTCTGCACTGTCGCGCCCCGTGATCGTCCGGCATCTCGTAGCCCAGGCGCGGCGCCATCGGGCAACGGCGGTGGCGCACGGGTGCACCGGCAAGGGAAACGACCAGGTCCGCTTCGAAGTGGGCGTGCGCGCCCTGGCGCCCGATCTCGGCATCTTCGCCCCGGCCCGCGCCTGGGGGCTGAGCCGGGAGGACTGCGTCGAGCTGGCCGCCAAGTGGGAGATCCCCATCACCGTCACCAAGGAGAAGCCGTACTCCATCGACGACAACCTGTGGGGCAAGGCGATCGAGTGCGGCGCCATCGAGGACCCGTGGGCACCGGCACCCGACGACGTCTACACGCTCACGCGGGTGATTGAACAGGAGCCCGTCGAGGTCATCGTGGGCTTCGAATCCGGCGTCCCCGTCAGCCTCGACGGCGAAACCCTGGCTCCCTACGACCTCATCAGCCGCCTGGGTGCCGTGGCGGGGAGCCGCGGCTTCGGGCGACTCGACATGGTGGAGAACCGGCGGGTCGGCATCAAGTCCCGGGAGATCTACGAGTGTCCCGCCGCGCTGTCGCTGATCACGGCGCACGCGGACCTCGAAGACCTCACGCTCGAGCGCGACCTGCACCACGAGAAGGCGCGCCTCGAGCCGCGCTGGTCCGAGCTCGTCTACGACGGGTTGTGGTACTCGCCGCTCCGAGGTGCCCTCCAGGCGTTCATGGCCGACAGCCAGCGTCACGTGACCGGCGAGGTGCGCCTGCGCTTCGCCGCGCCGGGCACCTGCGCCGTCGTGGGTCGTCGCAGCCCCGTGGCGCTCTACGACCACGGGTTGGCGACATACGACGCGTCGGACACGTTCCGCCACGCGGACGCCGAGGGTTTCGTCCGCCTGTGGGGTCTTGGTGTCGCGACTTGGTCGGCTCGTCAGGGTCCTGGGGCCAACGGAGTCGATGTCGGGGCGGCAGCGGGCGCGGGAAGGGGCGGGTCATGACGCTGTGGGAGGGTCGAATCTCGACGGGCATGGCGGACGCCGTGGCGGAGTTCACGGTGAGCCTGCCCTTTGACCGGTTCCTGGCCCACGACGATCTCGCCGGCTCGCGCGCCCACGTCAAGGGACTGGGCAAGGCGGGGATCCTGACGGACAGCGAGGTGTCCGCCCTCGTCGACGCGCTCGACATCGTCGAGGAGGAGTTCGCGACGGATGGTTTCGTGTTCGCTCCGGGTGACGAGGACGTGCACACCGCCATCGAGCGACGCGTGACCGAGCTGATCGGTGACGTCGGTGCCAAGGTCCACACGGGTCGGAGCCGCAACGACCAGGTCGCCGCCGCGCTGCGACTGTGGTGCCGGCGCTCCCTCGTGGGCGTGGCCGAGGAGATCATGGCGCTGCAGGACGTGCTCGCCCAGCGGGCGCGGGAGGCAGCGGACGTGTACCTCCCCGGGTACACCCACCTGCAGCGGGCCCAACCCGTGCTCTTGGCCCACCACCTGTTGGCACACGGTTGGGCGCTCGCCCGTGACGTCGACCGCCTCCTTACCACCGTCGACCGTCTGAATACCTCGCCTCTCGGCGCCGGCGCTCTCGCCGGTTCCTCGTTGCCGCTCGACCCCGATTACGTCGCCGCCGAGCTCGGCTTCCACGGCCGCTTCGAGAATTCTCTCGATGCGGTGGCCGACCGTGACTTCGTGGCGGAGGCGCTGTTCGATCTTGCCCTGCTCGGGGTCCACCTCTCGCGCATGGGGGAGGAGATCGTGCTGTGGTCGACGGAGGAGTTCGGCTTCTGCACCCTTGACGACGCGTATGCGACCGGCAGCTCCATGCTGCCCCAGAAGAAGAACCCCGACGTGGCCGAGCTGGCCCGGGGCAAGACCGGCCGCCTGATCGGTCACCTCAACGCGGCGTTGGTGATGCTGAAAGGACTCCCACTGTCCTACAACCGCGACCTCCAAGAGGACAAGGAGCCGCTCTTTGACGCGGTGTTGCAGGTGTCGCGTGCGCTGATCGCACTGCGCGGGGTCTACGAGACGGCCTCGTGGAACGAAGAGCGCATGCAGGCGGCGGCGGACGGACCGGCGGCGTGTGCCATCGACCTGGCGGAGTTCCTCGTTGAACAGGGCATGCCCTTCCGGCAGGCCCACGCCCTCGTGGGCGGCCTGGTTCGGGAGTCACTCGAGCGACACGTGCCGCTCGTCGAGCTGGTGGCCGCCCACCCGGACCTGGGTGAGGCCGCGGTGGAGTTGCTCGAGCCCGGGGTGGCGGTGACACGCCGGCGGACCCCCGGAGGCGCCGGTCCCGGCCCGGTGGCCGAGCAAGCGGAGCGCTTCGTTCGCCGGCGCGAGGTCGATCGCACCCGCCTCGCCCAGTGGCGTCCTCCGGGGTCACCGGCCTGATCGGGTCTTCGCCCTGCCCGGGCCGGGTGGGCCGAGATCACGCGGGGGCAGCGAGAGGTCGGACCGCCCCGGCTGGTCGACGTGGCGGTTGCGTGTCGAATCCGGGCGCATGGGTATCCGAGAGATGAACGGACCATAAAGATTTGCCCTCACGGTTGTGTCGGCGGCCAAACCGGGCGCAATCTGTATCGGGAGCCCCAATCGACGATGGGCCTCGATTCGACGGCAGCGGGAGATCCGCCCTCAGGGTGTCGGGGAAGGGCAGGATGGGTGAGTCGTCGGATCACCGAGTCGAGTCCACCCAAACCCCACGACGTGGAGGCGCACATTGGAGCGAATGACCGGCATTGACCCGATGTTCCTCTACTCCGACACCCCGGAGACCCCGATGGAGATCGCGTACGCCTGCGTCTTCGACCCGACGACCGCCGACGGGGGTTACACCTTCGAGCGCATCGTCGACCGCCTCGAGGAGAGGATCCCGTCGCTGCCCCCCTTCCGGCGCCGACTCATGGCCGTCCCGCTTGGCCTCGACCACCCGCGTTGGGTGGACGATCCGGACTTCGACCTGGCCAACCACCTCAACCGGATCGCCCTGCCGGGTCCAGGAGGTGAGACCGAATTTTCCGCAGTGGTCGCGCAGGTGATGAGCCGGCCCCTCACCCCCGGGCAGCCACCCTGGGAGATGCATGTCGTCGAGGGATTGGGCGGTGGCAAGGTCGGGTTGATCGCCAAGGTGCACCACTCCGTCGTGGACGGCGTCGCCGGAGCCCAGATGCTGGCCCAGCTGCTGGACATGGCGCCGGAGGGCCGTGCCGTCACCGAGCCGCCCCAGCCGTGGATGCCCGCACGGCTTCCCTCACCGGCGCAGCTCATGACCGACGCCTTGCCCAACTTGGTCAAGAGCCCCGTGCGGGCGGTGCGCGCCGTGCTCGAGATGGGCAACACCGCCGTGCGCCTGGCCCGCTGCGTGGTCGGCGAGCGCATCGGTCCGTTGTCGATCCCTCTCGGCGCGCCCGACACGTTCGAGACACCCGTCCGCGCCCAGCGGGCCGTGGCCTTTGCCGAGCTGGACTTGGCATTGGTGCGCGTGTTGAAGGACCGGTTCGGTTCGACCATCAACGACGTCGTGCTCGCCGTCTGTTCCGGCGCCCTGCGCACGCATCTGGCGGCGCACGATCAGGACGTGCAGAGCCCGCTGGTCGCCGTGGTCCCCGTGTCGGTCCGGGGCGACGAGCGCGTTGCGGAGGGCAATCAGCTCTCGGCCATGTTCGTACCGCTCGCCAACCACCGACAGACACCGCTCGAACGCCTCCGGACGGTTACCGCGGCGAGCGCCTCGTGCAAGGGACAAGAGCGCGCCGTCGGGTACGGACCCATGGCCACGCTGGTGGCGGACGCCATTCCGCCGGCACTGGCGAAGCCGGTGATCCAGCTCGGCGTGCGCTCGGGCGTGCTGCGCAAGCTGCGCGCCGGCAACCTGATGGTCTCGAACGTGCCGGGACCAACCTTCCCGCTCTACTTCGCGGGCATGCAGCTCCGCGGGGTGTACCCGCTCGGGCCGGTGGTCGACGGTGTCGCCCTCAACGTGACCGTGCAGAGCTATCGCGACTCGCTCTTCGTCGGGATCAACGCGTGCGCCGCCACCGTGCCCGACCCGCCGGCTCTCGCCAGGGCCATGGTGGAAGAGCTCGCCTTGTTGTCCCGGATGGCGATCGGGGCAGGGGAGCGGAGGGGCGCAGGGTCGCACCGCCGCCGCGCCGCGGCAAGCCCCGTCCCGCCGGCGCGGCCCACCGACGGTCCGCGCGGGGTGGTGGCCGGCAACACGACGACGCCGACCTCCTGAGCTCCGGGGGGCCGGGTGGCCGGGTGGCGCACGATGGCCCCGTGCGCCAGGGTGGCTCGATGCAGCGGTCGGACTTGGAGGCCAACCCCGTCGCGGTCGCGCCCCAATTGTTGAACAAGGTGCTGGTCCGGGGGGGCCGGGCGGGACGGATCGTCGAGGTCGAGGCCTACCACGGCGCCAACGACGCGGCCTCGCACGCCTACCGCGGGCGGACCGAGCGGACGGCGGTGATGTTCGGGCCAGCGGGCTGCCTCTACGTCTACTTCACCTATGGCATGCACTGGTGCGCCAACGTGGTGTGCGGGCCCGAGGGGGAGGCGGCGGCGGTCCTGATCCGCGCGCTCGCACCTGTGAGCGGACTGCCGGCGATGCGGCGTGCCCGTCCCGCCGCCCGGTTCGATCGAGACTTGTGCAACGGGCCCGCCAAACTGTGCCAGGCGCTCGGGATCACCGGATCGGACAACGGGGTCGACCTCCTGGCCGCCGTGGGAAGGCCCGGCGGGGGTCGCGTGCACGGCGAGGGTGGCGTGCACGGCGTGGTCCGCCTGGTGGACGACGGGGCGCCGCCACCCCGGCGCCCGGGCCGCGGGCCGAGGATCGGCATCAAGGAGGCGCGGGACAAACGCTGGCGGTTCTGGGTCCCCGGCGACGCCGCTGTTTCCCGGCCCTGACGCCGGCGCAACCAGGCGGCATATCGCCTCCGAGTCGGAAAGACGGGTCTCGAAGGTCGTCACGGGCTGTCACACCGGTGCCACAACTCGGGTGCGGCACGCTGGGCGAAGAGGCATTAGTGGGTCGAGCCGCCGGGCGGTCCGAGGGATCCGAGGTGGCAGGAATGGCATCCGCGGCAGTCCGCAGACGCCCCGCTACGATCAGGGATGCGGGACACGCTGGCCCCCGGGCTGGGCGAAAGTGGTCCGCGCCAACGCGTTGACGCTCGCGGGCGCGCCTGCTAGAGTGACACACCCGTCGGAACGGCCACCCCTGGCCCTCCGGCAGCCGAAGGAGACTCTCCGGCGAAGCAATTCGTCCGGAACAGTCCTTTGGGACACCCGGCACCAACACCGGCAGGATAGGT
>CAWBSM010000002.1:0-5000 GCA_963791455.1 uncultured Acidimicrobiaceae bacterium | reverse complement strand
AAGCCTGGTGGCGTTGCCGGTATGGGGTTGTGGGACTCGAGAGACGGGACACCAGACCCGTCACGGAGTTACAAATCCAGTGTCTAGTGGAATCAGTCAGGAAAGCTGAACCGAAGAGGGTAATGGTCCCGTACACGAAACGCATTGGACTCCGCTTGAGCACCCGAGTAGCGCCGGATCCGGGAAAGCCGGCGTGAATCTGCGAGGACCATCTCGTAAGGCTAAGTACTCATAGGCGACCGATAGCGAACTAGTACCGTGAGGGAAAGGTGAAAAGTACCCCGGGAGGGGAGTGAAATAGTACCTGAAACCGTTGGCTTACAAACAGTCAAAGCGTCGTTGCTCCACCGTTGCCATGATCCCTTCGGGTGAGATTGGTGACACCAGGTGGATGTCAGCCGTGATGGCGTGCCTTTTGAAGAATGAGCCAGCGAGTTACGGTGTGTGGCGAGGTTAACCAGCGATGGGTAGCCGAAGCGAAAGCGAGTCTGAATAGGGCGTCGAGTCGCATGCTGTAGACCCGAAGCCGAGTGAGCTTGCCATGGGCAGGCTGAAGCGAAGGTAAGACTTCGTGGAGGGCCGAACCCACCTAGGTTGAAAACTGGGGGGATGACCTGTGGCAAGGGGTGAAAGGCCAATCAAACTCGGTGATAGCTGGTTCTCCCCGAAATGCATTTAGGTGCAGCGTCGGGTGTTCAGCATCGGAGGTAGAGCACTGGATGGGCTAGGGGGCCTACAAGCTTACTGACCCCAACTAAACTCCGAATGCCGATGCTCTAGAACCCGGCAGTGAGACCACGAGGGATGAGCTTCGTTGGTCGAAAGGGAAACAGCCCAGACCGCCGGCTAAGGCCCCAAATTCTTGACTAAGTGGAAAACGATGTGGGAACGCAAAGACAGCCAGGAGGTTGGCTCAGAAGCAGCCATCCTTAAAAGAGTGCGTAATAGCTCACTGGTCGAGTGGTCCTGCGCGGATAATGTAACGGGGCTCAAGTCAAGAGCCGAAGCCGCGGATTTCCGTCAATAGACGGGAGTGGTAGGGGAGCGTCGATCTCGCAGAGAAGCGGTGGTGTGAACCGTCGTGGAGCGTGGTCGAGTGCGAATGCTGGTATGAGTAGCGAGAGAGGAGTGAGAAACTCCTCCGCCGTAAGCCCAAGGGTTCCTGGGGAAGGCTAATCCTCCCAGGGTAAGTCGGGAGCTAAGGCGAGGCCGAGAGGCGTAGTCGATGCACAACTGGTTGATATTCCAGTACTACCGTGTCCGCGCCCATTCCAAGCCAGGGGTACTAAGGGGATGACCTTCGGGTCGAGCCGACAAACTCTGGGGCGGATAGCAAAGGAGCGACGCAGGAAGATAGGTGAGCCCAGGCGTTGGTTGTCCTGGGGTAAGCGTGTAGGGAGGGATCTAGGCAAATCCGGATCCCATCAATCCTGAGACGCGATGCCGAGCCGTTCCAGGCGAAGTCACTGATTCTATGCTGCCTAGAAAAACTTCTAGCGAGCTGACACGGTACCCGTACCCCAAACCAACACAGGTGGGCGGGTAGAGAATACCAAGGCGATCGGGAGAACTGTGGTTAAGGAACTCGGCAAAATTCCTCCGTAACTTCGGGAGAAGGAGGGCCCCGACAGGGTGACGGACTTTACGTCCCGAGCCTGAGGGGGCCGCAGAGAATTGGGGAAAGCGACTGTTTACTAAAAACACAGGAGCGTGCGAAGTCGTAAGACGATGTATACGCTCTGACGCCTGCCCGGTGCCGGAAGGTTACGGGGAAGGGTTAGTCTTCGGACGAAGCTCTGAACCTAAGCCCCGGTAAACGGCGGCCGTAACTATAACGGTTAGTTAATACCTGGCTGTTGTAAAACCCCGCTATATGCTGGAACATCCGAGTATCCGGCGGTACTCGTCCACGTCGCACCCGTTTGTTTGATTGACGACGTGGAAAGTGAAAATCCGTCCGGTGCGGACAATCAGCAGGAAACTTCGAGTTCTTGCACCGTGCTCGATCCCAACTGGATCGTTGGGTTTGTGGATGGCGAGGGGTTGCTCTCCCTGTCAGTGCATCGATCTTCGATGATGCGTCGACACGGCGGGTGGCAGCTCCAGCCGGTGTTCCACATCTACCAACACCGCGATCATCGAGATGTACTCGAGGCGATATTCCAGCCTTCGGTTGCGGGCGCGTGCGCCCCAAGGGTCCGAACAGCAGCGTCTGGACATTCGCTGTCGACGGGCTACGAAGCCTGGAGGAGGCAGTCCTGCCTTTCTTCGAGCGGCATCCGCCGGTGGTCAAGCGTCAGGATTTTGAGTCCTTCTCGGTCATCGTTCGATCGATGCGCAGGAAGGAGCATCTGTCGCCGGTTGGGTTCGAACGCCTGGTTCGCCTTGCGTATGGCATGAATGCCAATGGCAAGCAGCGGGCCAGGACCATGGAGCAGGTACTTGCAGGATCCTCAGAGACTGCACGCGGGGCTCCCTGATCGGCGTGAGCCGTCCAGGGACGAAGATACAGTCCGACCCTCATGGCGACATGAGGAGCCAGGCAGAAATGACCTGGCCGCTCAAAGCATGATTTGGTGCGAGGTTGGCACCAGCTCTGAGTAGTAACAAATGTGCCTAAGGTAGCGAAATTCCTTGTCGGGTAAGTTCCGACCTGCACGAATGGCGTAACGACTTTCCTACTGTCTCAACCACAGACCCGGCGAAATTGAAGTACGAGTAAAGATGCTCGTTAGCTGCATCAGGACGGAAAGACCCCGTGGACCTTTACTACAGCTTGATGTTGAGTTTTGGTACTATTTGTGTAGGATAGGTGGGAGACTTTGAAGCATTGGCGCCAGCCAGTGTGGAGTCAACCTTGAAATACCACCCTTTTAGTGCCGGGGCTCTAACCTCGGTCCGTGATCCGGATCAGGAACAGCGTCAGGTGGGTAGTTTGACTGGGGCGGTCGCCTCCTAAAATGTAACGGAGGCGCCCAAAGGTTCCCTCAGGCTGGTTGGCAATCAGCTGTCGAGTGCAATGGCAAAAGGGAGCTTGACTGCGAGACCTACAAGTCGAGCAGGTGCGAAAGCAGGGCATAGTGATCCAGCGGTTGCTTATGGAAGCGCCGTTGCTCAACGGATAAAAGGTACCCCGGGGATAACAGGCTCATCTTCCCCAAGAGTCCATATCGACGGGAAGGTTTGGCACCTCGATGTCGGCTCGTCGCATCCTGGGGCTGAAGCCGGTCCCAAGGGTTGGGCTGTTCGCCCATTAAAGCGGTACGCGAGCTGGGTTTAGAACGTAGAAAACACTGCGTCCCCAGGGAGTAATCCCTGGGTGCTCACTGGCTCATATCGGTGAAACCCTGAACGAAACAACCGAACGTTATGTTCAGGGCAATACCGAGGGAAGGCCAACACAATGGATGTTTCTACTGCGTCCTACATTGCAGGATTCCTGGATGGCGATGGAAGTATTCGCTTCCAACTCGTCAGGCAGAAGGAGTATCGGTTCGGTTACTACATACGGGCCAGCATCTCTTTCTCGCAGTCCACGTCTGCTCGACAAGGGCTGGAGAAAATCCAGCGCCTTCTCGGTGGAGCTGGATACATGCGAGATCGAGGGACCGGAATGAGTGATCTCGTGGTCACCAGCCGGCCCTTGCTGCTGAAGATCCTCCACGAAATCGAGCCCTACGTGATCTTCAAGCATGAGCACGTCGGGCGAGGTCTTTCGATTCTTCCTCGGTTGGACCGAGTGAAGGATCCGGAAGTGTTCCTGCATCTGGCACGCGAAGTAGATGCCTTTGCAACCCTAAACTATTCGAAGACGAAGCGGATTTCCGCCGTAGATGTTGAGCGACATCTGCGTAGCATGGGCGTGTTGTGCCCCTGTAACGACTTCTTCGCCCGCCACAGCGGAGAGATGGCTTCTTGAGATTGATTCCAATCCGCCGACCACGGTGGAAGCCATAACACGCCAGCCCCTAGAAATAGGGTGAAGGTATAGTCTGTGCCCGCAGTAATGCGGGATCAACATGCGTGAGACAGTTCGGTCCCTATCCGATGCAGCCGTAGGAGATTTGAGAAAGGCTGTCCCTAGTACGAGAGGACCGGGACGGACGTAGCTCTCGTGTGCCAGTTGTCCTGCCAAGGGCACGGCTGGTTTGCGACCTACGGGTGGGATAAGCGCTGAAAGCATCTAAGTGCGAAGCCCGTTTCGAGATGAAATCTCCCACAGGGTTAACCTGGTAAGGCCCGTGGCTAGACGACCACGTTGATAGGCCGGAGGTGTAAGTGCAGCAATGCATTCAGCCGACCGGTACTAATCGGCCGAGGGCTTGGAGACCTACCCGTGCTCGTGCTCGCTTTGGAACGCTCAGGGGCTGCGATGCGCAGCCACAGGCGCGGTTCTGGTCTTCGAATTTCGAAGGCGGCTGAGCCGGCCGAGCGCAGATTTCCGGTGGTCATAGCGGCGGGGAAACACCCGTTCCCATTCCGAACACGGCAGTTAAGCCCGCCCGCGCCGATGGTACTTGGGGGGAGGCCCCCTGGGAGAGTAGGTCGCCGCCGGGATTTCTCATGACGAGATCCCCTCGGAGCTTCGGCTCGAGGGGATCTCGTCGTTTCGGGACGAGTTCGAACTCCGACGTGAGGCTTGCTCCGATGATGCTGTTTCCATGACGGTCGTGGCCAGTGACGCTCGCCGGTCGTCTTTGGATCGTGGCCGGTGTGTCCATTTTGATGCTCGTGGTCGGCGCCTTCGCGGGTCCGCTCGGGGCGGGTGCGGCGACGCCCCTGATGGGCGTCGTGGTGGTTGCACTCGTGGTGTGCGACGAGCTGGGGGAGGGCGGGAACCCGCAGCGAGCGCGTGATCCTCCGAGGGGGCGTGGGGGTCGGGCGCGTAGAATCGGCCGATGCCTCCTGATTCTCCGCGGCCAAGCCGTCGCGCCCCCGGGTCGCGGCCGTCCCGGCCGTCGCGCGGGGAGCACTCGCGGAGCCAAGGACGCCGGGAGCGG
>CAWBSM010000001.1:0-736216 GCA_963791455.1 uncultured Acidimicrobiaceae bacterium | reverse complement strand
ATCGAGGGCCACCCAGCACATCAGTTTCGAGTACAAGAAATCACGCGGCTCCCCCCGGATCTCCCAGATTCCTTGGTCCTTCTCCTGCCACCGGCGAGCGGCGGTGTCGGCCAGTTGCACGAGGAACTCTCGCGTGGCTGGTGCCAGGTCCGTCGGCGTATCCCACTTGCCGGAGTCGGACAGTGGCCCAACCCGGTGGGTGTTATCGAACAGGTGGTCAGACATGCGGTACACCGCGTTGAGCAATTCGCCGTAAACGTCGAGCTGGCGTTGTTTCCAGGCGGCGTTGCCAATCCGAACCGGCGCCGAGTGCCGCCAGCCCTCCAGGTGTGGCAATTCCCGCTCGCTGAGGTCCCTCTCACCGCCGATGCCGAACATGATCTGCAAGTCACCGCCCTGCTCGAGTGAGCCGGCCGCGGACGATGAGACATAGTCGAAGAACTCGTTGGCTTCGTCGGGACATGCCGCCACCCAAAGGGCCTGGATCGTGAAGGAAGCGTCCCGGACCCAGGCATAGCGGTAATCCCAGTTCCGGGTGCCACCCACCGTCTCGGGCAACGACGTGGTCGCCGCGGCGCAGATGGCGCCTGTGGGCGCGAAGGAGAGTGACTGGAGCACCCGCCCGCTGTGGTGCACAAGGTCTCGCCATGGACCCACGTAGGCCTGGTGGAGCTCCGACCACGACTCCCATCCCGCCACCGTGTCCTCGAGCCAGGCGTCTATCTCCGACGGGCTCCAGACCCGGGCTGAATCGCCCTCGGCCTGGTTCCCGTGATGCAGGGCGAAGCCCATGCTTTCGCCTTGGGAGAGCTGGAACCGGCCGGAAGCCCCGGCGCGATCCTGGTCGAGCGTCAGGGCCACGGATGTTGACAGCACCAGCGCGTCACCACTCCCCGCCACGGCCACTCCACCGTCGACCACGTCGAGCGAGGGATGATTCAACCCGTATTCGGGACGCGGGACGAACTCCAAGGACAAGTCAACCTGTCCCTCCGTGCACGTGGCGCGCCGCAGCAGCACGTGAGGCGCTGCTTTGCCGAGTTCGTGACCTCGGTTGCCATATCCCATGGCAAGTGCGTCGGTGATCGTGACCGCACCCATCGGCGTGCGCATCGTGGTCTCCAACACCATGGTGCGGTCCAGGTAGCGCCTGGTCCTTTCCGTCGAGTTGGCGGCCCCGAAAGACCAGTGCCCGGCGTTCTCGCCGAGGAGCCGACCGAAGGTTGAGGGACTGTCGAACCGTGGGAAGCAGAGCCAGTCGATCGATCCACCCCGGCTGACCAGCGTGGCGCTATGTCTGTCCGACAGGAGCGCATAGTCCGCTATGGGGGTCGTGGTCACCTGAACTCCTTCGCCCGCGGATGCCCAAGATCCGATCGTGGCACAGCCGATGAACATCGGATCTGCCACTGCGTCCGGAGGTGGGGTATCGGACTGGCGTCCTCGGCGAACCTAGCCCGAACCACATCGATCGGGAGCGGGGTCGGTCGGCGATGCCGAACCGAACTCGCCGCGCTACAGTCGGTCCTGCATCACCACTGAAGGGTGAGCCGTCTCCACGGGCCACTCACCAGGTAGTTGGGAGGTCGACCAACGATGGTGATCCACCAACCAGAGCAAGCCGCGTACAGGTCGGTTCTGCCCGAGGAGATCGATTGGAAGCCGTTTCCCGCGTTTCCGCCCTCGGCGCGACTGGCGATCGTCGTCGGCGACCCATCGGAACCGGAGCCGTACGTCATCCGGGTCAAGGTCCCATCGAATGTCAAGCTGATGCCGCATCAGCACCCCGAGGACCGCGTCTATACCGTGATTTCCGGCGTCTTCTACATCGGCCTGGGGAGCGAGTTCGATGAGGAACGGCTACTCGCCTATCCACCTGGAGCGGTCGTAGTGCTCCCCGGCGGTACACCGCATTTCCACTGGGCGAAATCTGGAACCTACGTCACCCAAGTGTCGGCCGTCGGACCGCTCGGACTCGAATACATCGACCCGATGGACGATCCCCGCAGCCAGTGAGCATGCCATTCCGCCTTGAGGTCATACGACGACGCGAGGCAAAGCGTGCAAGCTTTCAACAGCGAAGGAGGCTGGAACGATGCGATCGGACATGAAACCTGGCGGGGTTTTTCCCGACTACGCACTGCCGGACCACACAAACACGGTACGTCGGCTCAGTGAGCTTCAAGGTGCTGACCCAATGATCCTCACGCTGGCACGGGGCAACTACTGTCCGAAGGAGCACCAGCAACACCTGGAGCTCGCGACCAACTACGCAAAAATCGCCGTTGCCTACACTCAGATCGTCACGATCTCGACCGACGACCACCACACCACGCAGGAGTTCCGCTTGTCGGTCGGCGCTCAATGGGCATTTCTCTCGGATCCCGATCGGACGATTCAAAAGGATCTCGACATTCAGGAATACACGGATCCCGACCACGATCCGATGATTCCTCACACGCTGGTACTCAAGCCGGGACTTGTGATCCACCGCATCTATAACGGCTACTGGTTCTGGGGCCGCCCGTCGTTCTACGACTTGTGGTCGGACCTTTGCGCAGCCTCCGCCGAAATCCGACCCGATTGGGACCTGAGCAAACCGGGACTACGCCAGGCCTGGGACGCAGGCGATTATTCGAGCTTTCACGGGTGGAACAAACGGGCTGCTCAGTCGATGCCCACATCGTATGAGTCATAGCTTGAAGCGGGCCTGCGCGAGCGAGATGAGTTCAATCGACGCTGGTTGCCTTGCTGTGAACCCGAGCGAAAGGGTGCGTGGTGCTGATGCGAACGCCCGTGTGCGAACTGCTCGGGATTGAACAACCGATCGTCCTGGCCGCCATGGTGGCAGTGCCCGAACTGGCTGCGGCGGTCTCGAATGCTGGTGGGCTCGGCATGGTAACGCTGACGTGGTCCACCCCTGCCGGGGACGTGGTTCGCGAGACGGCGGCGCTCACCGATCGTCCCTTTTGCGGCAACCTGGTTCTCACCTCCGATCAGCACCGTCGCCTCGACGAGGCCCTCGAGGCCGGTTTGCGGATCGTGTCGCTGTTTCTTGGAGATCCGGCCAGCTACGTGGAGCCGGTCCACGACGCCAAGGGACTTGTTCTGTGTACGGTCGGAAGTGCCGAAGAGGCGCGGCGGGCAGTCGCGAGCGGAGTTGACATCATTGTGGCGCAAGGTTGGGAGGCTGGGGGGCACGTGGGCGGTCGGATTGCGACGCTCCCCTTGGTGCCCGCAGTCGTGGACGCGGTGGCGCCGGTGCCGGTGGTCGCGGCCGGCGGGATCGGGGACGCTCGCGGCGTGGCTGCCGTTCTCGCCCTGGGCGCTCAGGCGGCGTGGGTGGGTACCCGGTTTCTGCTGGCCCAGGAGATGCCGATCCACGAGGAGTACCGCATCCGCTTGATGGACGCGGTCGAAACGGATGCCGAGTGGTATCCCGACCTCTACGACGTCGACTGGCCCGATTCGCCGCACCGTGCCCTGCGCAACTCGACGGCGGAGTTGTGGGAGGCAGCGGGCCGGCCACCGCTCGAGAGAAGACCAGGAGTGGGCGATGTCCTCGCGCATTTCGCTTCGGGCGAAGAAATCGTCCGCTATGAGCCGGCACCGCCGATGGTGGGCACCACCGGTGACATCGAAGCGCTCTCAATGTGGGCCGGACAAAGCGTTGCGCTGGCCAGTCAGCTGCAACCGGCGGCACAGATCGTGGCTGAGCTCGTTTCGCATTTGTGAGTCAAGCAGCCACCACCTAGCTCTACGACGGCTCACGTAGCGCTCTGCGCGCTCAGCGACCTTTCGGGGATCCCACTTTGGCCCTCTGACCTGGGCCTTTGGTGGAGGTGAAGGGACTCGAACCCTCGGCCTCTACATTGCGAATGTCTGGTTCTTGGTGTTTTGACCAGGGCCTTTCCGAGGACTTTCCTGGTGGCGGCGTTTCGATCCCCTCAGGTTCCCTCACGATCCCTCTCCTTCCCTCTCGATAAAGACACGTAAAGACACGCCTGAACGGAGTCGGAGGGTGGCGACGGACCGGTACGCACATCCGTTCGGCAGGGCTCTCGGGATGCGCTGCGAATGGCGCTCGTTCCCCTTGGCGACGATCACGTTCCTCGGCGAGCGAGCAGACATCACCGGCCCTGAACCGGGGGTGCTTGTTGCCGAGCAGACGACGGAACGCGACGCTCAGCTCAGACCCGAGTTCGGTCGCAGGTTCGCCTCGGGACGGCATCTGGGTCGGTTCCTCCGAATCGGGTCGCGCCATCGCGTCATCGCAGGTCGACGGCCGGTTGTAGCTACCGCATATCCACGGCCCGATTTACGCGATAGCTACTACCGAATCCGTCACCGTGCCGGTAGATACCGTGCTGTGGCTGGACGGTGACCTGGGTCGATGTTCTCCGGCCAGCCCGCCCATAGCGACCGGACGCGATCCGGACGAACGTCTGTCATCGCCCCGGTCGCCCGGACTACCCAGGGTCGTCGGTTCATATCGGTGTTGACGACTACGACCGTCACCTTCGGGTTGGGCACCCGACGATCGGGGTCGATTCGGACAGCGAGCGCCTTGAGGACATCTGCTGCTTGTCGCCGGTGTTGCAGTGCCGATCCGATCAGTCAGCCGGTCCGAACGCCCCCTGCTCTTTGGAGTCGCTGGTCCGCACAGCCCGGTCATCGGTCTGGTCGGCGGTGGTCGCCGCCCGGCTGGCAAGCAGATTCAGGGCGTCTTGTGAGGGCGACCCTGGTTCGGCGGTGTAGGTGAGGAGGCTCTGGCTGGGATCGGCCGGGATTGGGAAGGACTCGGAATGGCGGCTCGAGACAGTTGACGGGCTCAGGCCTTCAAAAGCTAAGAACCGAGGGGTCATCGGGTCTTTTGATCGAGCTTGCGGTGCGCCTCTGCCGAAAGGTCCTGCCAATCGGCCCAGGTCTTGAGCCGGTTCGCGTAGACCTGCTGGACTATCTGGTAGCCCTCGGCGCCGAAGAATACCCGCAGGGGCGGCTTTTCGGAGTCGACGATCTTGAGGAGTGCCTGGGCCGCGGCAACTGGGTCACCGGCGTCCATCTTCTTCTTCATGAACCCCGCGATGCTTTGGCGAAAGACGTCGTAGATCGGATTGGCCTCGGCCTGGACGCCATCAGAGAGTGGGTCCGGTATCTCGCCGCCGACCTGGTGGCGAAGGCGCTGGGCTCGACCAGGGTCACCCTGATGCCGAAGCCGGCGACCTCTTGGGCGAGGGACTCATTCAGGGCTTCGAGGGCCCACTTGGCGATGTGGTATCCGCCGCCGATCGGCATTGCGATGAGCCCGGCGATCGAGGACATCTGGATGATGTGCCCTGCGCCCTGCTCGCGCAGGTGGGGCAGAGCGGCCTGAATGACCCACACAGCGCCGAACACGTTGGTCTCCAGCTCGTCTCGCAGTTGCTGCTCGGTCAGCTCCTCGATCGCGCCGAACAGGCCGTAGCCAGCGTTGTTCACGATGACGTCGAGACGGCCGAAGTGCTCCTTGGCCCGCGTCACGCTCTCGAACACCGTGGCCTTGTCGGTCACGTCCAGCTCAAGCGGAAGCACGGAGTCGCCATAGGCGGCGACTAGCTCATCAAGGTGTCCGGTATTCCGGGCCGTTGCGGCCACCTTGTCGCCGCGGGACAGGGCGGCCTCGACGAAGTTGCGGCCGAAGCCGCGGGACGAGCCGGTCACGAACCAGACCTTGCTCATGATGTCCTTCCTTTCGTTGGCGGCTAGTTGCACCTCAAGCGGGCGTCCCGAATTTCGGCCGATCGAGCTTCCGACGTTGGGGTTTCCACATCCGAAGATGGTCATTCGCTCGGGAGGGAGGATGCCCCGAACACCCAGGGGCTCGTCTCACTGATGAACGTGGTGGGGAATCCGAGGTCAATGTCCGTCGCTACTTCGAGTTGTGCAATGGCATCGCTTGGAAGATCGATGTCCACAGCGCCGAGGTTGTCGAGAAGCTGGTCGAGCCGGCGTGCGCCGATGATTGGATGGATGTTGTGCGATCGTGTTCGCGTCCACGCGATGGCTACTTGTGAAGGCGTGGCTCCGAGTTCGTTGGCGACGGACTGCACGGTTGTTGCCACCTTGTGTTGCTGCTCGGTGATCGATGACGGGTCGATCCGAGTTCCCGTTTCGGGACCTTGTTCTCGGGTGAACTTTCCCGAGAGGATCCCGCCGGCCAGCGGGCTCCAGACCGCCACGGTCATACCGAACGATTCCGCCATGGGAAGCAGTTCACGTTCGATGTCACGTTGCAAGAGGCTGTAGGGCACTTGCAGGCCGGCGAATGCGGTCCAATCGCGCCAGTCGGCGAGCGTGTTGGCTTGAGAAACGATCCAGGCTGGGGTGTCGGAGACGCCGACGTAGAGGACCCGCCCAGCGCGGACCTCGTCGTCGAGGGCTCGCATGGTCTCCTCGATCGGGGTGTGACGGTCCCACATGTGGACCCAGTAAATATCTAGGTAGTCGGTGCGGAGTCGCCGTAGGCTCGTGTCCAGCGAAAGCCTCAGGTTCTTGCGGTGGTTGCCCGCACCATTGGGGTCATCTCGATCGCGTGACACCGTGTACTTCGTGGCCAGCACGAACCGATCCCGGCGACCGACGAGCAACTCCCCGAGGATCTCCTCGCTCGCCCCGCCGCGATAGTTGATGGCAGTGTCGACGACGTTGCCGCCCATTTCGGAATAGGCGTCGACGATCCGGCGGCACTCCTCGAGCGGCGCCCCAACGCCGCCCTGCTCGCCGAAGGTCATAGCCCCGAGAAACAGCTCGGACACTCGCAGCCCAGTGTTCCCGAACCTGCGGTACTTCATCATGTCTGCGGCCCCCCGCCAAACGCCTCGGCGGCAAGTCGGACCACTTCTTCGTGAGGCACGTCCCGAAGGTGTTGGTCGACCGCCCAGCGGTGCCCGAACGGGTCGATGAACTGACCGGTCCGGTCGCCCCAGAACGCGTCATGGAGCGGCTCGTGCTCGGTGGCGCCAGCCTCGAGCGCGTTCGCCCACACGCTGTCGACATCGTCGACCGCAAGGTGCAGGGCGCCGTAGGTGCCGCCGAGGGTGAGCGGCGAGGTGATGCCCATGTCGGGGAACTCGTCGGCGATGTGCAGCTCACTATCACCGAAGCGCAGCTCGATGGTCATCACCTGCCCGCTAGGCAGAGTGATCCGACTCGTCTCGACCGCCCCCAGCACGGAGCAGTACCAGGCTGAGGCCGCGTTGGGGTCTCGGGTCACCAGATGGCTGGTCAGTGTGCTCATGAGACTAGTATACAATCCGTCTATAGTAGATGTATAGACAGGGTGGTGATAGTCTCTCTGACCATGCCGAAAGCGTCAAGTCCTGGGATCGCTGCCCGAAGGTCTCAGGGTCGCCGGGATCGGCCGGCATCGAACAACAAACTGGAATTGCGTGAAGAGATCCTCGCGGCCACTGCCAGCTTGCTGGCCAACGAGCAGTTCGCCGATCTCACCGTCGGCGAGATCCTGAGCGCAGCCGGGGTATCGCGGGGCACCTTCTACTTCTACTTCGACAGCAAGCACGACGTGCTGGCCGAACTGGTGAGGCGGGCTGTGGCTCAAGGCCACGATGCGGCTAGTCCGTGGCTGGCCAATCCTCCTGACAAGGTGGCCGCTCTCCGAACTGGAACCGCTGCCGGCGCCCAGCTGTGGCTGGCCAACGCCCCAATCCTGAGGGCGATCGTCGAGAACTGGCGCACCGATCCTCGGCTGACCTCTCTTTGGTTGGAGCAGATGCAGACCTTTGCTGACGCCGCCATCGCACAGATCAATTCCGACCCGGAAACTGTCAAGCGGCTCGCTGGCGTCAACGTGGTCGCGCTGGCCAGCTCTTTAACTTGGCTCAGTGAGCGCGTCTACTACCTGGCCGCGACTGATACCCCGCCCTTTGATGACCAGGACACCGTCGTTGACATCTTGGTTCACATCTGGGCTTCTGCGCTCTACGGAACTTAGCGGTCCGGCCGAGGAGAATCGCATGCGCCGGGGGCCGAGCACCTCGACCACCAGCGGCCGGTCGGGAGTCACCATCAAAGTCTGAACCGATTCGCATCCGGCGCTGTCGCGCTGGGCAACGAGTGCAGGAGGAATACAGAAGAGTACAAGCTCTCGTCGTCGGTTCAAATCCCTGTGCGATTCGACCAAGGGCCAGTGTGCTCGACCGCAGTCGACCACATCGTCCCAGCTCAGCCGCCGGTCGTAGCTATGAGACATCTACGGCCCGATCCCAATCTGCGACGTTTCTCTAATCCTGCTCGAGAAGACGCTTCGAGTCCCGAAATAGATGATGGGGTCCGCCCGACTTCCATTGACCCTGTCGCCCGGCTCCCCTTTGCGTCTGTTGACCTGCAATTTGGGCCGAAGTAGCGGAATCACTCCCGGCAACCTGTACGACGGCTCACGTAGCGCTCTGGGCGCTTCGCAACTTCTGGGGATCCCACTTTAGGCCTGTGACCTGGCCTTTCGTGGAGGTGAAGGGACTCGAACCCTCGGCCTCTGCGTTGCGAACGTACGATTCTCGGTCTTTTGACCAGGGCCTTCCGAGGACTTTCCTGGTGGCGGCGTTTCGATCCCCTCAGGTTCCCTCACGATCCCTCTCCTTCCCTCTCGATAAAGACACGTAAAGACACGCCAGACGGCCCCCATCGGACCTGCCCGAGGATCGGTAGTCACGTCCGATCAGCAGGCTCTCGCAATGCAGAGCAAATGCCGTGGGTCCGGTGTTGACGACGATCACGTTCTTGGGCGAAGGACAGGACATCTTCGACCCTGAAACGGCCGTGCCCACCCCGAACCGTTCGTGGGCACCATCCGTCGAATCACTCCTGGTTTCCATTAACGCGGCGGCGAGGAGTGGACGAGTAGCGGGTAGGCGACGAACTTGTGCAGTGCCTCGGCGCGCTGGTGCGGCGATCGGTCGCCAAAGAGAGGACTGAGCAGCGTCACGTGAACGTCCACGAGCCATTCGGTCGCCTCCTCGATCGTGATGTCTGGACGGAGTGCGCCGCGATCGGCGATGTGTTTCAGGAATCGTGCGACGATCGGGGTCGCCAGGGCTGCGACCGCTTGCGGCCCGCCACCGACCCGGGCGATGGCGGCAGTCGCTCCTTGACGATCGAGAGCCTGGAACCACGGTTCGGCGCGTATCGCTTCAGCGTGAGCCAGGAGCCCGTTGACGATCCAGTCGGCCGGGTCGCCGTCTTCGTCGATGTCCGCCTCTAGTCGCACGGCGATCTCGGCCGAGCGCGAGACGAGCACCTCGCGGACGAGCTCATCCTTGTCGGCGACATAGCGATACACGGTGGCCCGTGAGCACCCGGCGCGGCGGGCGATCTTGTCCACCCGGACGGCCAACGGTCCCTCCTCGTCGATCACCGCCGCCGTGGCCGCCACGAGCCGCTCGCGCAGGTCGATCTCGGGTGTTGTCACTGCCACGAGCGACATGTTAGCTTGGGTGAGACAAAAAGTGGATCTGTCTTAGGGGCGCCGGCGACGGGCCCTGGTCTCAGCCCAACAACCCCGCTGCCGGGGGCGACTAAGGAGCAGTGCGTGTCCGATCTGTTGATCAGAAACGGGACGATCGTCGACGGGACAGGGGCGCCGCCCGTGCGAGGTGATGTCGCGATAGAGGGCGACCGCATCGTCGCCATCGGGTCCGATCTCCCGGACACCGGTTGCCCGGTCTTCGATGCCACCGGGCTCTTGGTGACGCCTGGATGGGTCGACATCCACACCCACTATGACGGCCAGGCCACCTGGGACGACGTTCTCACACCCTCGGCCCTGCACGGCGTCACAACTGTGGTCATGGGCAACTGCGGCGTCGGCTTTGCGCCGGTCCGCCCCGCACGCCGGGAATGGCTAATCGGACTTATGGAAGGTGTCGAGGACATTCCTGGTGCCGCCCTCGCCGAGGGGATCGATTGGCAGTGGGAGTCGTTCCCCGAGTACCTCGACGCCCTCGGCCAACGCCAGTGGGCGGTCGACGTTGGCACCCAGATCGCCCACGGGGCCGTCCGGACATACGTAATGGGTGATCGGGGAGCCAGGAACGAGCCGGCCACCCCTGCAGACATCGAAGCCATGCGTGAGATCGTTCGAGACGCGATCAGCGCCGGAGCGCTCGGGTTCTCGACCTCCCGGACCATCGCCCACCGAGCCATCGACGGAGAACCCGTGCCGGGTACCTACGCTGCCGAGGACGAGCTATTCGGCATCGGAGGAGCGCTCGGCGACCTGGGAGCTGGTGTCTTCGAGCTCGCCCCGGCCGGCGTCGCCGGAGAGGACATCCTCAGCCCGGCGAAGGAGGTCGATTGGATGCGCCGCCTGTCTGCCAAGATCAAACGGCCCGTCACCTTCGCTCTCGTCCAAGTCGACGCCGACCCCAACCTGTGGCGAGATCTGATGGATATGACAACGGCGGCGGTGGACGAAGGCGCCGACCTGTGGCCGCAGGTCGCGGGGCGAGCGACCGGCCTGTTGTCGGGGCACTTCACCACCTACTGCATCTTCGACGTCGTTCCGGCCTACCAAGAGCTCAAGGCGCAAAAGCTGACGCCGGCCGCGTTCGTCAGCGCGCTTCGGACCGCGGAGATGCGTCGCGCCATTCTCGAGTGGCAGCCTGACGAGGAAACGGCGATCCGAATGGCCGCTGCCTGTGACCGCACGTTTGTCCTCGGGGATCCACCCCAGTACGAGCCCGGCCCAGAGCGCTCCCTGTCGGCGCTGGCCGCGGCCTCCGGGCGAGGGCCACTCGAGGTCGCGTACGACGCTCTTTTGGCCGACGATGGGACCGGCCTCTTGTACCTGCCGATCCTCAACTATGCCGACGGGAACCTCGAACCGGCACGCGAGATGCTCTTGCATCCTCGTTCAGCCAATGGCCTCGGCGATGGCGGGGCGCATTGCGGTGTCATTTGTGACGCATCCATCCCAACCTTCATGCTCACCCACTGGACTCGTGATCGCCAACGGGGCCAGCTGCTCCCGCTGGAGTTGGCGGTCCGCAAGCAGACTCGCGACACGGCCCGGCTCTACGGCCTCTGCGACCGCGGCACCCTCGAGGCCGGCATGCTCGCCGACGTCAACATCATCGACTATGACGCGCTTCAGCTCGAGCCGCCGATCGTGGTGTCCGACCTGCCCGCAGGTGGGTCACGGCTGGTACAACGAGCGAAGGGCTACGCGGCGACCATCAAGTCCGGCGTCGTGACGTTTCGAGACGGCGTGGACACCGGAGCCCGTCCCGGACGCTTGGTCCGAGGCCCGCGGTGACCGCTCGTATGCAGGAGACCGCCCCCACACCGCCCTCGGTGTCGAAGCAGATGATCGACATCGGACGCCGCATGATCGCCAACATCCTGGCTGACACGACAGACCTCGGCGATTCGACTTTCGTCGGTGAGGGGTCGGCCTTCACTGATCCCGACCGCTTCGAGCTGGAGCGGGAGTTGCTCTTTCGGCGGACGCCCCAGGTGATCGCCTGGGCGGGTGACCTCTCGGAACCCGGGGACATCGTCGCCCGTGACGTTGCCGGAGTACCGGTGGTGGTCACCCGCCATCAAGATGGCAAGTTGTCTGCGTTCCTCAATGCGTGCTCCCATCGGGGCATGACGCTCTGCGATGGCGTTGACAATCGCCGTCGCCTTACATGCCCATACCACGGGTGGAACTACGACCTTGAGGGCAACCTAGTCGGCATCCCCAACCGCGATCGCTTCCCAGCGCTCAACGTCGACTCCCTCGGACTGCTGCAGCTTCCGGTGGCCGTTCAGGCCGGACTGGTCATGGTCGGCCTCCGGCCTGACGTCGAGGTGGAGGGTTTCCTCGATCCGCTTGGCGACAACTATGACTGGCTTGGCTACGAGCGCTACCGCAGCGGCTCGGAGCGTCTGCTGCACAAGGCGGCCAATTGGAAATTGATGATCGACCTCAACAACGAGGCCTATCACGTTCCCTCGCTCCACCGTGAGAGCCTGCTCCCGTTCCTCTCGGACAACTGCACGGTCGACACGTTCGGACCACACAGTCGAATGTGCGTGCCCTTCAAGGGGCTCGAGAAGCTTGCCGACGTGCCCGAGACGGACTGGCCCGAACGACTCGACACGATCATGGTCACCTGCATTTACCCCGCCACGGTGCTGATTGACCACATGCAGGGCGGATCCATGCATCGGGTCTCACCGGGCGCCCACCCTGGCGAGAGCACCGTGCACATGATCGAGGGCAGCCCGGGGCCCATGGACGCCGACGCCCGTGCGGGCTGCGAAGAGGTCATGGAGGTGAACCTCAACATCCTCGACCGCGAGGACTACGTCGCCACCGAAGCCTGCCAACGTGGATATGACGGCGGGGCGCGCTCGCTGGTTGGCGGCGTCGGAGAATCACTCATCGGGCACTGGCACAACACGTGGGATGCTGCGCTTTCCGCCCATCCGACTGATCAATCGCGCTAATCGAACCCGAACGGACAACGCCCCGAACTCCCAGGACGTGAGGCTCGTACCAGATCGTGCTGCTGAAGCCACGCCTTGACCTGGATATTTGGTTGGAGTAACCCCTCCGCAACGACGACGCGCGCAACAACGACCTCTGCATAAAACCACGTAGCGCTCCAGGGCGCTTGGTGAACTAGTGGATGTCACACTTTAGGCCTGTGACCTGCCCCTCGGTCACATTGCGTGGCGAGGGTCAGGGGCACACTGTCGGGGCCACCGACAACGGCATGCCCTGGTGCTCAGAGGTCCTTCCGATGCGAGCTGCTTGCCGAGCGGGGGAAACGCTCGAAGATCCGCAAGTCGAGCGCATTGCGCCTTTCGGGGCGCTCCATAGCGATCCGCAAAGAACATGCAGATCGCCGAGCTCACAGTGGACCGACATCGAGTTATTTGCCACGCCGATCCGGGCCGATACTCTCCCGAAAGACCCACGGATCCTCCCGGGGCTCGCCCACTAGACCTGGCGTGCGGGACAATCGCGGCGCCGGCGCTGGTTGGAACACCGCCGACATCGATGAAGCTTGATCGGGCCCGGTGCTGCGGATGATCGGGGCACTCTGAGGGGAGCAGAACTGGTGTAGCGCAGGCGTCGGTGCCGTCAAACAGGACAGTCCATTCGTCCCTCGTGCGGCTCCGGAACGCAGCTGCGAGACGTGCTCGCAGCTCGGGCCATTGCGTCCTGTCCGAGCGATCCGGAAGGTCCTCTTCGTCCAGGCCGAGTCCATCGAGAAGTTCAGCGTAGAACTGTGGTTCCACTGCTCCGACAGTGAACCAACGAGTGTCTGCTGTCTCGTAGGCGACGTAGTACGGAGCCCCGCCGTCGTGCACATTGGTGCCTCGTCGCCCTCGTCGTGGCCGCCCATGGCCATGAGCTCGTGGAACATCGTGCGAGGAGCGCGCTTCCTTCGACCATGGCGCCATCGACGACCTGACCCAACCCGGATCGCTCTCGTTCGAGGAGGGCACACACGATTCCGAAGGCCGTAGTCATGGCTCCGCCAGCGAAGTCGCCGAGCAGGTTCAACGGGGGCACCGGGGCCTCACCAGGGTGCCCGATCAGTCCGAGTGCACCCGACAAGGCGATGTAGTTGATGTCATGTCCGGCCCTGGCGCTGAGAGGCCCGGTCTGGCCCCAGCCGGTACAGCGAGCGAAGACGAGTGCATCGTTTCGTTGAGCAACGACGTCGGGACCGAACCCGAGCCGTTCGGCAACCCCCGGACGAAAGCCTTCAACGAGAACGTCCGCACGATCGAGCAGATCGAGGAGCTCTTCAAGGCCGGCGGCGGTCTTGATGTTCAACCCCTTGGACCGCTTACCACGGGCAAAGAGTTGGACACTCTGATGGCCGCCGTCGGACACACGGTCGATACGAACGACGTCGGCGCCCATATCGGCGAGGAGCATGGTGCAGAAGGGCGCCGGACCGATCCCTCCGACCTCGACGACTCGTGTACCCACCAGTGGTCCCGTCCCGTCAGCCCCACTAACAGCGGCAGCCAGAACGCGGCTCATACCGAGATCGATCGACGCGGAGCGTCGAAGTGGCCCCCGGGCATTTCCGCATAATATGAGTCACAGCGTCTCATGTCGAACGGACGCCAGTTTGATGCGTTCCAATCGACGTCGTTGTTCGTCAAGGGAGGGTCATGGGGCCGTATCGGGTCGTGCAGTGGTCGACCGGCAAGGTCGGTCGACGAGCCCTCGCCGCCATCATCGATCACCCAGAGCTCGATCTCGTCGGCGTGTACGTGCACTCGCCGGACAAGGTCGGCGTTGATGCCGGACAACTCGCCGGGACGGCGGACACGGGAATCCTCGCGACCAATGACGTCGCCGAGCTTCTCGCACACCGCCCACACTGCGTCTCGTTCATGGCAGCAGAACTCGACGTGGAGGTCGTGGAAGCTTTCTTGCGCAATGGTACGAACGTCGTCACCACGTCGAACGGGTACCTGACCGGGACGAACTTCGGCGGCGGGTTGCGAGAACGGCTCGATGCCGCGGCGCGTCAGGGTGGCGCGACTTTCATGGGCACAGGGTTCGATCCCGGTTTCGCGAACCTGCTCGCCGGTATGCTGACGGGGACTTGTCGCCGAGTCCACTCCGTAAAGCTGGTCGAGACGCTCGATTGCACGAGCTACCCCAATCCTGACGTGTGGGGTTCCCTGGGCTTCGGAGAACCCGTTCGTACCCGACAAATCGGCCCTCTGAGCATCGCCCCCGACGGGAGGCCGCCTCCGTTCGCGCCGGACCTCCCCGGCTTTTTCGACACTCTCGATCTCGTCGCCGAGATGCTCGCGGTCGAGCTGGAACACAAGGAAGCGTTCGTCGAGTCTGCGGCGACTCTCATCGATGTCGACCTCGGCTGGATGCACATTCCAGCCGGAAAGATGGCTGCGGTCACTCGGACGTATCTGGGCTATGCGCATGGCCGGTCGATCGTCGAGTTACGGGTCCGATGGACGACGAGCCGGTCACTCGACTGCGACTGGAATGATCCCGAGGGTTATCGGATCGAGATCGAGGGCGAACCTCGGGTCGAAGCCGCCATTTCGTTCCTCCCACCGGTGACGCCCGGCTTGTCTGATGAGCCAGATGTGATGAGTATCTTGCTCGTCGGGACTGCGATGGCAGCGGTCAACGCCTTGCCGTTCGTGTGCGAGGCGACGCCCGGCCACACGACGCCTGCGAAGCTCCCGATCTTCGGCGCTCGGCACATGATCGTCTCGGAAGGCTCGGGTGCACAGTGACAAGCCAGCACCCCTGCAAGCGTGGAGCCCCGTCGCCCGGAACCGAGATCCCCATCGCTTCGCCGATGTCAGCATGACGGAAGTGGAACCAGTGGTGACAGTGCTCATCAAACCGTCGCACGTCCACGTCGATGTGCGCAGTGGCGAGCCCCTGATGCGAGCCGCTGAACGGCTTGGGTACCACTGGCCGACCCTTTGTCACGGGCAGGCCGAATGCACCGTCTGCTGGATCGAAATCGAAGACGCCGATGCCTTTGAACCTCCCGGAGCCCTTGAACTCAAGGGTCTGAAGCTCTTCGAGGGGCGCTCGTTCTACGCCGGGAAGAACATCCGGCTCGCCTGCCAGGTTCACCCGCTCGCCGACACCGCGGTGACCAAACGCGGTGTCAGGCCCGCATCATGAGCCGCGTTCGGTCACGATCCCGGCGATGACCTGGTCGATGACGCTCCGGACATAGGCGGAGGTGACGGGCTTACCGAGAAGGTACGCCCTGTCAGAGAGCGCGCCAGCGATCATGTCGACGGTGAGATTGACGTTGACACCCTGACGCAGCTCCCCCCGTCGCCGCGCTCGGCGCAAGGCTACGACAGCACCAGACCGGCGACGAAGGACATTGTCCGCCACGAAGGCTCGCATCTGCTCGTCGTGCGCGGCCGCGGCAATGAAGGTCGGGGCCAGCAGCGCCAACGGACCGTCGCCGTATGAGAGCTCGGCCAGCGGTTCGAAGACAGTCAACAGGTCCTTGCGCAAGTCACCCGTGTCTGCCGGCTGGATGACCTCGGCGAGCTGATCGGCGCAGAAGTAGAGCAGTGCGGACTTGTTGGGCCACCGCCTATAGAGCGTCGCCCGTCCGACACCGGCGCGGGCGGCAATTGCTTCCATGGTCGCGGCCGTCAACCCCTTCTCGGCTATCTCAGCGACAGCGGCTTCTACCACCGCGGTATCGACACTCTCGTCGCGCGGCCTGCCGCGACTCCGTTTGGTCATGTTCGTCTGTATCCCAAAAGGCTGGCGGAGGCGGTCAATCGCTCAACCACAGATGAGCTCGAAGCGGTTGGGGCCCCGGATCGGTCCGGGCTTCCATGACACTGCATCGCGATCGGCGAGGCGAAAGTTGGGAATAGCCGCCAAGAACTCCTCCAGGCCCACTCGCAGCTCCATTCGCGCCACATGCGTTCCAAGGCAGCGATGGACGCCGGCACCGAACGCAATATGCGCGTTGTGCTCGCGATCGAGCACAATGTCCTCGGCATCGTTGAATCGGCGTTCGTCGCGATTAGCCGATGGGATCGAAACGAAGACCGGGGTTCCGGCAGGTATGGGACACCCGGCCACCTCCGTGTCCATTCGTGCGCCTCGAACCAACGACACTGGCGCGTAGATGCGAAGGAACTCTTCCACGGCGGTCGCCATCAGCAGGCCGTCACCGGCGAGTCGCTGGCGAGCCTCAGCGTTCTCGGACAGGTAGAGGAGAGCATGCGCCAGGGTGTTGGCGGTTGTGTCTATGCCGGCGATCAGCAGCAGCTGTGCAATACCGAGACGCTCGGCATCACTGAGTGGCTCGCCGTCGACCTCGGCGGTGAGCAAAAAGGTCAGCAGGTCGTCGCGCGGATCCTGCTGGCGCCGCGCCAGCAGCGCGGTGAGGTATTCGTGCATCTCGGTGGTGGCGTCGATGGCGGAGCCAGGGTCGACGCCTTGGCCGTCCACTGTCGATGCAATCCAGGTTTCAAATCGCCGGTAATCAGCTGCGTCCACCCCGAGGATCTGGCTGACCACCACGGTGGGCATCGGAAAGCAGTACGCCATGTAGGCCTCGACCGTGCCGATGCAGGCTACGGCCAGCTTTCGGGCGGTGTCTCGGGCGACGGCCTCGAGGCCGGCGGCCCGGGCCGGGGTGAAAAAGGGCGAGAGGAGCTGCCGGTAGCGGGTGTGCGACGGCGGGTCCTGATCGAGGGGCGGGACGGCCGGGCGGGCTTCGACCGGTATGGCCGGTGCCGTCATCACGGTGGACGTGAAGGTGGCGTTGTCGCGCAGGACTGCGTTGACGTCCTCGTAGCGCGACACGATGAAGTAACCGTCGAGCTCGTCGCTGTGTGCCACCGGGCAATCTGCCCTGAGCTGGCGGAGCATTGGGTAGGGATCGGGCGCGAACGCGGGACTCCAGTAGTCGAACGTCTTCGCGAGGTCACACCCGTCCGCATCGCCGTTGATGGAGCTCACGGGATCAATGTTGCTGCGAATCTCCGTCATACCGAGAGGTACCGGTCGAGCATGTGGTGATGATGGATCAGGTTCGCCTCCTGCACTGGATTGAGCATCGCCCCCCGATAGCCCTTGGACTTCATACCCCTGGTCACTTCGGTCAAATTCGCGAAGTCCTGGTTGTTGATGAGGCCCCAGTCCTTGGCAGTCCAGTCCTCGTAGAACTTGCGCTCGACGGGTTTGGACTCGGCGTCCGGTGGCACCCACTCAAGGGCCCAGTAATCGAGCAGGGTGCTGTCGGGGTCGAGGCCGTTGGGCCTGGCCCGGTACAGCGTGGCGTTGCCGTGGGTGATGGGCCCGAGGAAGTTCGGGAAGAGGTGAATGGTCCCTGATCCACGGAGGTCTTTGTCCGTCAGGCCCACGACATCGATCCCCCCGCGGCGCATGGCGTTGAGACGGAGCTCATCAAAAACCTTTCCGATCGTCTTGCCGGGGGGAGGCCCGTTCTTCTTGAGCTCATCGAGGACGGCTTGATCCTCCCGTGGGAAGAGACCGGCAACGGCGTCGACGCGCTCGTCGAGCACCTCTGCGGGGTCGACCTCCTCCTTGCTGAGGCCGAGGCGTGGGCTGGGCCCGGCTTCGCGTTGGCGACTTTCGGGCACGTAGTAGCAGCTGTGTTGGCCCAGCTGCTCGTAGGTGAAGAGGGTGTCGTTGAACCAGGACAGCATCTGAGGGTGCAGAGACTGCGGGTGGTAGCCCTCATTGAAGGCGTCGACTGCGGTCTTCCAGTTGCACTCGAAGCGGATCGTCCGATAGGAGCGGAAGCGGAGGTTGTGGAAGCGGTAGGTCGCAAATCGATCAGGGATTTCGCCGAGGAACGCATCGAAGGGCTCGCTGTTCGGGTCCATGTTCACGAAGACGAAACCACCCCAACGACCAACCTGTACCTCGCTGAGGCAGACAAGGTCGTCGGTCATCGTCTCCGGGAAATCGGAGCGGTCAACCACCTCTGCGATTTCACCCTCGAAGCTCCAGCGCCACCCGTGGTAGGGACAACGAATCTGGGAGGTGGCGAAGCTTCCCACACCGGAGGCGAGTGGGGTGCCGCGATGCGGGCAGGCGTTAAAGAAGGCCGTGATGTCGTCGCTGTCACTGCGGACAACCAGGATCGATTGGTCGCCGATGGTGTACTCGAGGAAGTCGCCTGGATTCGGGATCTCCTCTTCCCGGCACGCTACCTGCCAGACGCGGGGCCACAGGCGTTCCATCTCGAGGTCGAAGAACTCCTGCGACGTGTAGCGGGCGCCGGGAACGACCACCATGCCGCCGGCTTGGCGCAATGCGAGTCGGTCGTCGGTAATGGTCATCAGTTCCATCCCTCTCTGATCATGGCTCTGGCCGCTGCCTGACTGGCACCAAACCGACCCTGCTGGTGGACAGATTAACGAGTCATAGCGTCTCATGCCTATTGGAGCCACTGGCGTGAGACGCTTCGTCTCGTTATTCTAGGTCGCGTGACCGGGGGTCCGCTGAACTCACTTGCTGGGCTACGGGTGCTCGACCTCTCCGACGATCTGGCCGGGTCGTACTGCTCAAAGTTGCTCGCCGACGCTGGCGCCGAGGTACTCAAGGTGGAGCCCCCCTCGGGCCATCCGCTCAGGCGCTGGTCCCGAAGTGGATCGCTCGGCCGAGACGGCGACCCAGATGGCGTCCTGTTCCGGTTCCTCGCGGCCGGGCAGCGGAGCGTCGTCGCTGACCTCGATGCCACCGCCGGCCACGACCGGGTGCTCGATCTGCTCACTGAGAGCGACATCGTGGTCAGCAGCTCATCCCCGGACCAATTGGATGCCCGGAGGCTCCGCTTCGCCCATGTCCACGAAGTGAACCACGAACTCACCGTGGTATCTCTCACGCCCTTCGGCCTCACGGGCCCGCGCAGCGGACGTTCGGCGAACGACTTCCTTCTCCAAGCCTTGTCGGGATCCTCGCATAACCACGGTTCTTGGCGTCGCGAGCCGCTGGCCGTCGGCGGGGGTCTCGGCGAATGGATCGCCGGTGCCTACGGTGCAGCAGGCGCCCTGGCGGCGCGGGCCCGCCTCCAAAGGACGGGCAACGGCGAGCTGGTCGATGTGTCGACCCTCGAAGCGCTCGCGGTGACGCTCGTGTGCTACCCGTCGGTGGCCGCCTCGGTTCCCGGGGGCGTCCGCCGGCGGTCGACGGTCGAGATGGTTCCGAGCATCGAACCCTGCAAGGACGGCTTTGTCGGGTTGACGACTCTCACCGCGCAGCAGTGGCACGACCTACTCGCCATGATCGACCGCCCTGACCTCATCGAGGACAGCCAACTCGACAGCACCCGCGCCCGCGTCGCCCGCGAGGCGGAGTTGCGCCCGATCATCGACGAGTGGACCGAGCAGCGCGAGGTAGCAGAGATCGTCGAACGGGCAGCCATGTTCCGCGTGCCTGCGGCGCCTGTTCTCAATGGCGCGTCCCTGCCGCAATTCGAGCCGCTCACCGATCGCGGGCTCTTCACCAGGAACCCTCGCGGCGGGTTCTCGCACCCGCGCCCGCCGTTTCGGAGCTCGGCGGCCGAGCCTCGCCCAGTGACTCCCGCCCCGAGAGTGGGTGAACATTCGTCGGCGCCCTTCCACGTACGTCCTACGGCGCCGCCGCGATCCCGTTCTGGCGGGGACGGGTGCCTACCTCTCGAAGGTGTGAGGGTCCTGGACGTCACTGCGTTCTGGGCGGGTCCCTCTGCGACCCAGTACCTGGCCACCCTCGGCGCAGACGTTATCAAGGTCGAGTCGGTCCAGCGCCCCGACTCGATGCGATTCAACGTCAGCGTCTCGCCAAAGACCGAACGATGGTGGGAGCAGGGGTACCTGTTCCTCTCGGCCAACCTGAACAAGCGCGGTATCACTCTCAACCTCGGCGATGACCGGGGCCGCGAGCTGTTCTTGCAGCTGGTCGCCCAGTCAGACGTCGTCGTCGAGAACTTCACACCCCGCGTGATGGATAATTTCAATCTCACCTACGACGCCATCCGGGAAGTCCGCCCCGACGTCGTGATGGTCAGCATGCCCGGCTGGGGCCTCGACGGTCCGTGGCGCGACCGCCCCGGATTCGCCACGACTATGGAGCAGGCCTCCGGCATGGCCTTCGTCACCGGCTACAACGACGGGCCACCAATGGCGCCCGGCTTGTGCGACCCGCTCGCCGGCGTCCACGGGGCGTTCGCCGTCTTGGCAGCGTTGGAGGAGCGCCGCAAGACAGGGCGCGGCCAGCACGTCGAGGTGCCGATGATCGACCTGGCCGTGAACGTCTCAGCCGAGCAGATTCTCGAGTTCGAGGTATACGGCGAGCTGATGACCCGGACGGGAAATCGTTGCCTTCAGGCTGCGCCTCAGGGCGTGTACTCGTGCGCGGGGGCCGACGAGTGGCTCGCACTGTCAGTGACCACCCAGGAGCAGTGGAAGACCCTGTGCGAGGCCATCGGCGCTTTGTCGTGGACGGATGATGCGGAATTTGCAACCATCGATCGACGACAGGCGGCGCACGATCGGATCGACGCGGAGATCGCAACCTGGTGCTCGGATCACACGCTCATGGCTGCCCTCGACGCGCTCGGAACTGCCATGGCGCAGCCGGTCGTCCCCGCCTACGCGATCGACGAGGACGACCAGATGCAGGACCGTGGCTTTTGGGAATCGGTTGTTCACCCGGTGGTCGGTGAGCACCGATATCCCGGATGGCCTATGCGCCTCTCGGGCGGTACGGGGGGTTGGTACCGCTCGCCGGCGCCATTGCTCGGGCAGCACAACGAGGAGGTGCTCTCCGATCTCCTCGGCCTCGACGCCGAGACGATCGATCATCTGCGCCGGGCGGGTGTGATCGGTGAGCGTCCGCTCGGTCTTTGACCAGCAGGCACACAGAGTGATCACGGGAGTGAGCAAAAAGTGACGACTGCGGAGGATGCTTCGGGCCCGCTGCGTAGGCCCGACAGGTTCTTCATCGGCGATGGGTGGGCTGTGCCCTCCTCAACAACGACATTGGATGTGATCGACCCCAGCACCGAGGGTGTCTACTTGCGCGTCGCGGCGGCGCAGCAATCGGACATCGCGCACGCCGTCATGGCAGCCCGGAGGCCTTCGACCGATGCGCCTGATCGGCGCCACCTTTGTCGGCCTGGCCGTCTACCTCGGCATCCCAAGTTCGGTCGTCCTCGTCGTCGGGTTCCATCCGCGCCACAGTCCACTCGGCATCATCTGGACCGGCGTCACAGCTGCCGTGATGTTCGCTCTGGCCTTCGGCAAGGCGAGGACGGGCGCCGCGCTCGACAACCCCGTACTCCAAGCCGAGGGTCGGATCACCATGATCGACGGCATCCTCGCGGCGGCGGTGCTGGTCGGTCTGGTACTCAATGCCGTGGCCGGGTGGTGGTGGGCTGACCCGTTGGCCGGATACGTGCTGCTCTACTACGCCGTACGGGAGGCTCGCGAGTCCTTACGAAACTCGCAATCACCCACCAACGGGTCTCCCCCTCCCGCCTAAATGTCCCACCTACCCGGCGTATGCCGGCGGATAGGGACGCCTGCCATGGGCCCGAAAACCCTGACCGTTCGTCACAGTTGCTTGGGCGTTGCGATCGCCGTCAACCCTCGGGAGTCGAGAGGGGTATGCGTCCGTACCAGACCTGAACGGGTCCATTTCTAGAGTCACCCCACCCAACGTGCGCGTAGTGCGCATCGGTGATGATCCAGGAGAAGTCGTCTCCAGCGGCGTAGCCCGACGGATATGGCGCAGCAACACTGCTGACCCGGACGGGTGTGCCGAAGACAGCCTCACCGCTGCTCGCAACATGCCCGAGGGCAGCCCAGACGTCATACGCGCCGTTGGCGTACTGCGTCCTCCAGGCGAGTGCGAGGTTGCCCGACGTACCGAACGTGATCCATGGCTTGAAGCGAGTATTCGGGGGGCTCTCTCCGACGAGCGTTGGTCCATGCCAGGTGGCTCCTGAGTCGTCTGTGACGTAGACCTGGTTCGTCGTGCCGGTCGAGTCGAGGATGGTCAACGCGAAGCGCCCGTCCACTTTCGGGTCGGCAGCAAGGAAAACCTCTGGAGAGCTCGAGCCGTTGACCGACGGCACGACGTGGCGTGTGAATGTCGCTCCGTGGTCTGTGCTCGTCTCGAATATGACGCACGGGCAGGTCTGGCCGGGCGCTTGGGAGGATTCATATGCCTCGGCCAGCACTCCATGAGCAGCGACGATGTTCGAGCTGCTGAAACCCAGGCTCGGGGAGGTTGGCGAGTCGAGCGGATAGACCGGACCGAAGGATCGCGCTTTGTTGGTTGAAGCGGTGACATATGCCTCGTGGTCGGCGAGATTGTGACCAGCGGCATACACGGTGCCCGTCGACTGATCGACTGCGAGCCACGGTCGGTCGAAGGTGTCAACGGGGTGGCCCGTGACGAAGCGTTGGCCATCTGAGCCCATCGTCTCGACGGGACGACTCCAGGTTCGACCCCAGTTCGACGAGCTGGTGACATAGTCCTGGCCGTGGATCGTCAGACCGAAAGGTCCCGAACCCCCAGTGGACACGAACGTCGGTTCTATGCCGCCTGCGTACAAGGTGCCATCTGGACCTGCGACCGTGACCGCGTCGCCGCATCCCTTGGTGTTGGGGACATGGTTCGTAGGAACCTGAACGACGCGCCAGCTCTTTCCACTATTGAGGGAAACCAATCCCCCGCACGGCCGCTTGAGGTCGGCTCCCGCACCGCTGATGGTGAGCGGGTGCGGGAAGGTCGTCCAGTAGACGAAGAGTTCGTTGGAACTCTTCGGATTCACTGCTATCTCGGGTTCGCCCATCGTTGTCGAAGAGCCATTTCGAGTGAGGTTCAACTGCAACTGGCCACCGACAGTTGCTGCGCCTTGGGCCGAGGTGCTCGTGGCGACTCCGCAGAGCATCGACAAGACCACAGCGGCCAGCACGGTAGGCGGCAGGACCCACCGACGAACTCGTGTGCGCCCGATCCGACCCGGACCACCATCGTTGGCCGACGGGCCTCGTCCGATAGGCCGATCCACCAGCAGGCGCGTCATGAAGTGTTCCTCGTTGATCACTTGTCGACGCCCCGCCCCCGCCCCCGGCTCCGAGGCTTGCGCCGAGTGGAGCTTGCCAGCCATCGCGTGGTACGTCAATCATCAAGCACGACGGCGTGCCTGCGACCAATAACGACGACCATTGCCTCAAAGGCTGCCTCGCTCCCGGCGCGCCGAGGTACCCGGACTCGGACACGGCGAAGTGCCGCCCGGGCGGCTCCTCGTCGCAAGAGTTAGCGACCTCCGCAACAACAGCAGGGACGACAGCCGCAGGTGCAGCCGCAGTGAGGGCAAACCGTCATGTCTCACCTCCCTTCGGTCCGTTGATGGCACATGACCAGTCGGCCGGGCTCGCGTCCATACATTCCTCGTTTCGCCCCTTGAGGATGAGCAGTTGCTCTCGGACTACACGAAGTTGCCGTATCTCAGCCTGCACGTCTGACAAGCGACGCTCCACCAGGACTTTGGTGTGCCCACACGGGCATGAGCCCCGATCTCGCACGTCGAGCAACTCTTTGATATCGCCGAGTTGGAGACCCATCCGTTGAAGGCCCTTAATGAACCGGAGTCGCTCGGCCGAGGCCTCGTCGTAGAGCCGATACCCGGCGTCGCTTCGGCTAGCGGGCTCCAATAGGCCCACACGTTCGTAGTAGCGCAAGGTGTCAGCACTTATTCCGACACTGGCCGCGAGGGTGGAAATGGTTGTGCTCGTCATGCACAGACACCGTAAACCTTGGAGTCGGGTCCAAGGTCAAGCCCACGCCTCAGCACCGTCTTGACTGGCCCACTCGTGCCTGCCGGACTGGGGCAGTGTCGCAACACCCCGCCCGGCCCCGCTCTCGTTGCTGTCGGGCCTAGAACAACTGCCAGAGATCCGCGACCGGGGCGCCTGTCCGTGCGGACGAACCACCCAGCTCGTGGGCCGCTCGCTGTCGCACGTCGACGCCGAGATGGACCGTCTCGCCGCGATCCAAGTCCAGCTCGTCAGCTTCGGCGAACGATGCGTGCGCGGAACTGGGCCCAGAAGTCGTGGTCGTGCGCCACGATCGAACCAAAACAAGGAAGTGATCTCCGATGAGTCACCCCCACTGCGGCTGTGACTGCCTGCTCTCCGTGTTGTTGCTGCTGCCCATGACCCGGTGATACGCCGTCCCGGTGGGGCCGTGACGGCAGATGGCGTTTAATGGACTTGGGAGCCCGCGCTGACGAGGTGCAGAAGGTCCTGGGGTCCCCCCTCCAATGGCTCAAGCCACGACGAGGAATGTCTCGAGCGAAGCGTCGGTGGCATCGGGAATCACCATGCCGGCTGCGAGTCCGCTGCGGAGATAGTCGACGACGGGCCGCGTGATGCGCTCTCCGGGGACGAGCGTGGGGATGCCAGGCGGATAGGGCGTGACCTGTTCAGCCGCAATTCGGTCGACGGCGTCGGCTGCCTTCACGACTTCTTTCGGCCCGAAAAAGGCGTCGCGAGGCAGGACAACCGTCTCGAGTTCGAGCTCACCTGGTGCAGGCAAGTCGACCGGTGCCGGTGGCACAAAGGACCCAGCGACCTTGGTGAGCTCGTCGAGCGCTTCGACGAGGCGGTCGGTGGTCAAGACGTCGTCGGCCATCGAAAGCGTGGCCAGGATGCGCCGATGGTCGCTCAGACCGACGTCGAGAGCACGAGACTCGCGCAGCCAATCGGCCACCTGGTAGCCGCTCACTCCCAGTTCTGAAACGTCGACGAGGACCTGGAGTCGGTCCAGATCGTGCGAGGCCTCTTTGGCGAGCAACTGGTCCTCCATCACCGACAGCCCGGGAAGGTCGTCGATCTGGCCGCGAACGGCTCTCGCCAGGTCAAGGGCACGGCCGAGCAACTCGTTGCCTGATTCGACCATGTGGCGGCGCCAGCCGTCGATGGCGGCGTAGACCATGACGTTGGGGCTGGTGGTCATCAAGAGGTCGGCACAACTCGAAAGGTGGTCGTAGTCGACAAGATTGCCTTGGGCGTGAAAGACCGAGCCCTGCTCGAAGCCGGCGCCCATCTTGTGCACGCTCACGACGCAGACATCCGCGTTTGCATTCATGGCCCAGGTCGGAAGGTCGTCGTGGAATGGCAGGTGGGCGCCCCAGGCTTCGTCGACGATGAGCGGCTTATCTCTCTCGTGGCAGACCTTTGCGATGCCTTCGATATCGGCGCAGGTGCCGTAGGGAGTGGGGCTCACGATCAAGGCTCCTGCGGCGTCGGGATGCGCGGCCCAGGCATCGGCAACCTGCTCGGGCGAAGGTGGATGGGCCAGATGGAGCTCCGCATCCCAACGCGGGCGGACCCAGCGCGGTTGGACGCCGGCGAAGATCAGACCTGCCGTCACAGACTTGTGCGCGTCGCGTCCGACCAAGAGGTCGTGCGCGCCGCCGGAAACGGCAAGCATGGCGGCCTTGACCGACAAGGAACTGCCACAAGTCGAGAAGAAGGCGTGCTCCGCGCCGACCGCATCGGCCATGAGCTCCTCGGCTCGAGACAGAAGCCCCGCCGACGACTTGCGATCGTCAAGGCCACCGGTGGCCAGAACGTCGGCTCGGAATGGCTCTTCACCGAGCACCTCTTTGGTCCGTGCGTCGGCCCCTCTGCCCTGACGATGCCCAGGAGGGGTGAAGCCGTAGCGACCCTGCTGGTGGTAATCCGCCAAGCCATCGAGAAGTGGCGCCCGGTTCTGATCCATGGGGGGTTCATACCCAGCACGGCGCGAAATCCCCGTGTAGCGGCCTGATGGTTCGGGTATGCGCTTTAGCGACCGCAAAGAATCCTGAGGATCCCGACGAGGAGTGACTGACCGAAGTCACAACAACACACGTACAGAGGAGGAGAGAATGCCGGGCACCCGAGCAAACGTGAAGAATGAGAAGCAATACGAGGCTCTGAAGGACAAGGGCATGTCCAAGCAACGGGCCGCCCGAATCGCCAACTCACCAAACGCGTCCAAGAACGGAGGGAAGAAGTCCGGCTCCGGCGGCAGTGCCAAGCAGGGCGGCACCACGGCGCAACACAAGGCCGCCGGCCGCAAGGGAGGCAAGGCGGTGGCGAAAAAGTAGCGCCCCAGATGCCCGACTACGACTCGGCAACGCCCGCACTTCCATTCCGTCGTCTGGACTCTGCGGGTTATCGGCAGGGTCCGACGGTAGCGATGGAGCACCGCCGCCCGGATCCGTACTCGTCGGTCTGGGCCGGCGCGACGAAGGTCGTCGTATTCGGCGGACACCCCATCCGAGAGAGTTGAGGTGACGGCAGCAGCAACCTCACCCGTCGCCGAGACGGTCTGAGCAGTCCGAAGTTCCCGAGCCGCCCGGTGACTACAGATCTGGGTTGACCGTGCGGCGAGACTTCAGACGTCCTGGTCACACAGACATCGGGCCGGGCGATGAAGGCGTCATCGAGTTCGTAACAGCGCGACCGAGCGTTCAGAAAGTGGCGGGGGGGCGCAGTTGTTCAGAAACCCGCGCTCGCCACTCCGCCAAACGACGGCCCCGGTCGCTCCAGCGCTATTGAGCTGGGCGATAGCGAAGAAGACGAACTCGCCTGAACTACCTCTACGCAGAGCCATGTAGCGCTCTGGGCGCCTCGTAAACTTTTGGGGCTCCCACTTTAGGCCCTTGAACTGGCCTTTTGTGGAGGTGAAGGGACTCGAACCCTCGGCCTCTGCGTTGCGAATGTGTGGTTCTCGGCGTTATGACCAGGTCCTTTCCGAGGACCTTCCTGGTAACGGCGTTTCGATCCCCTCAGGTTCCCTTACGTTCCCTCCCCTTCCCTCTCGATAAGGTCACGTAAGGTCACGCCCGAACGGAGTTTGGGGGTACCTAGGGATCGGTACTCGCGTCCGATCGGCAGACTCTCTTCATGCGCAGCGAATTGCGCTCGTGTCCTCTTGGCGACGATCACGTTCCTCGGCGAGCGAACCGACATCACCGGCCCCTGACGCGGCGGCGGATGGTCAGCCGCGATGGCGAGCGTTTCGGCGTGGTCAGCCGGTCTATTGCTCGGCGGCTCGAGGCAGCATGACGATTCCTTCCCAAGCTCCGCAGACAGTTGACGGAGAGCCAGCGGAGGTCTTTCTCGCTTGTCACCACCGCACTCTTTGGGGGCAGTCTCGCCGCTCGGACAGTGGCCACTACTCGGGATCGAGTCAGGAGATTCGAAGATCGGCGGCGGCGGTCCGATTCGAACGGTGCGCAAAGAGCACCCTATTGCACATCGCGTACTGGACGACCCAGAGCACTCCAAAGGTGGCGATGTTGGCGCTCTCCACCGCCGCGGTGTGCACCAGATGGCTCGAGGCCACGGTCCAGTCAGAGGCGAAGTGGACGGCGATCGACGAGGCAGCGAGCCCGGTGAAGGACAGCGCGCAGAACGGCACGACTTGTCGCAGGGTGGGCTTGCTGCCGCCCAGCGCCCATACCCAGCGGCGGTTCAGTTCGAAGGACGGAATGGTCCCCACGGCCGTCGCCACCACGTTGGACCACACGCTGGGCAGCTCGAACATGCCCACGAGTACGGCCAGAATCGTCAGGCTGGTTCCCGTGGCAATCAGCGACACGGACGCGTACTTCACCAGTTTGAGAAAGCTCTTTGGCACGATACGGACAAGACAGGCTGCCATGGCATCATCTTGGAGACCCGGCCTGAGCGGCAGCGGGGCACGGTCGCGGTCTCAGCTGAAGATTCGTGGATCTCAATCGCTCGGAGCAGACGTGCGCCGGCGCGGGTTCACGGTGAATGTCTCGGGGAGCGTGGAGCAGGAACGAAAGATCTCTACGCGTCTCGGGTCGCGATGATCGGCTCGGGGTCATCACGGAGGTCAGGTTCCTTCGCCGGCACCCGTACCGTGAACGTGGCTCCCCCCCTCGGGCCAGGGCGGGCTTCGACGCTGCCGCCATGTGCCGCGACGATGGCCGCCACGATGGAGAGTCCCAGTCCCGAGCCGCCGCCATTTTCTCGGGCTCGCGATGAATCGACGCGAAAGAATCGTTCGAAGAGGTGGGCCGATTGTTCGGCCGTGAAGCCGGGTCCGTCGTCGCTGATCTCAATGATCGCGTCCTCGCCCCTCCGTTCGACCGTGACGGTGGCCGTGGTGCCAGCAGGCGTGTGGGAGCGGACATTGGACAGCAGGTTGTCGACGACCTGACGCAGCGCACTGCGATCTCCCATGATCTCGACCGCTTCATCCGCCCTCACGCGGATGGGCCAGGTCGGCCCGACCGCTCGTGCGGTGTCGACTGATTCAAGGACAAGGCCAACCAACTCGATCGGGTCCGAGGCAAGCGGTCGGTGCTCATCGAGCTTGGCCAGGACCAGAAGATCCTCAATCAACTGCGCCATCCGCGCCGATTCGCGCTCGATGCCGGTCATCACCCGGGTCAGCTCTTCGGGTCGTGACGCGATGCCGTGGTTGAACAGCTGGGCATAGGCCGATACCGCGGCCGTCGGAGTGCGCAGCTCGTGGGAGGCGTCGCCGACGAAGCGCCGCAGTCGCTCTTCTGACGCCGTGAGTTCGCTCACCGTTTTTCGAATTCGCTCCAACATGACATTGAAGGCCGTAGCCAGATGACCGACCTCGGTGGGCAAATCCGCGTGCGGCGCGCGGTGCTCGAGGTCACCCTCCGCGATGGCATCGGCCGTGCGCTCAATGTCGACGAGTGGTCGAAGCCCGAGGCGGACGAGCCACAGACCCAAGAGACTGGCCGCGATCAGAGCGCCGGCGGTGACCAGTACCTCGACAAGGAGAAGCTGTGACAGCGTGTTGGTGATGCCGTCGATCGGCTCGGCTACGATCAGCACATCCCCATTCGTGAGAATGGACGCCCGGACCCGGAAAGCGGATCCACCGGCGCTCGATGACGCGGCGGTGAAATAGACGGTCGGCTCGTTCTCTCCGCCGGCGCCGGTGCTGGCCTGGAAGCCCGTGATCACCTTTGGCAGTTGTGGCGTCGAGGCCTTGCTCCCGGGCTGGACCGCCGCACATTCTTCGAGGCCGGCGGCCGACGTGACGACTTTGTGCTGCTTGTCCAGCACCTCGAGGAACAGGCCCGGAGCAGTCTCGCGCCCAACGGCACAGAAGCTTGAAGAGCTGTTCGGCGCGGCGCTACCCGAAGGCGGCGGAGCAGGGGCGCCAGAAGTCCCGCCGTTTGCGTTCGCCGACTGCGGATTGTCCGCGGTCATCTCCACCGATCGGTGCGACGCCTCCAAAGTAGCGTCGACCTGCTGATAGAGGTAAGAGCGAATCGACGCATAGACCACGACATCCGCGATGACGAGAGCGACGAGGGTGACAGCCGCGACAGCGATCAGGAGGCGAGACCGAAGCGACAGTCTCTCTCTCACGGTTCTTCGCGCAAAACATAGCCCACGAGGCGGATGGTATGGATGAGAGGCGGCCCGTAGGCGTCGATCTTGTTGCGCACGTAGCGCACGTAGGTCTCGACGATGTTCATGTTGCCGTCGAAGTCATAGTTCCACACATGGTCGATGATCTGGTTCTTCGACAGGACCCGCCGCGGGTTCAACAAGAAGAGGCGGAGCACGTTGAACTCGGTAGCTGTCAGCTTTATCGGGTGATCGCCTCGCCAGACCTCATGACTCTCCTCGTCCATGACGAGGTCGGCAAAGCGGAGGCGGTTGTCCGTCCCGGTCGGAAGGCGACGACGCAAGATGGCCCGGACCCGAGCAACGACCTCCATGAGGGAGAAGGGCTTCGTCACGTAGTCGTCGGCGCCGATGGAGAGTCCCACGATGCGGTCCTCAACCTCTGCCTTGGCGGTCAGGAACAGGATCGGGATGTCCAGGCCGTCGGCGCGGATGCGTCGGGTCACTTCCATGCCGTCGAGATCCGGAAGCATCACGTCGAGAACGATCAGATCGAAGGAGCCAGAGGAGACCATCTCAATCGCTCGCCTCCCGGTGTGGGCCACCTCCACCTCGAAATCCTCGTAGCGCAGGACGGTCGCCACCGAGTCGACGATCGACGCTTCGTCGTCGACGACGAGGATCCGCGTGTGTGACACCTGCTCAACCACGGGTTTCTCCTTCTCCTTGGGCTCTCGGGCTCCATCGTCGCAGGACCAGCGGGTTGCCCGCCGAAGGCCGGCTGAAGGCCCGCTGAGAAGCTCGAGGGCGCCCACTGGTGGCCGGGGTCCGAGCAGTCGGCGAGCTCACTGTTCTTCTCAGGGAGGTTTCGGCGGGCGTTCCGTCCATTCCGCGAAGGCCTCCCCAGGATCTCGCCATGTCCAGCACGATCGAACTTCCCGATCTCGCCGTTTCACAACCAACCTCGCCCTCGCCACCCCCGTCCACGCACCACACATTCGGCGAAGACAAGGGTGCGGGGCGAGAAGCGCCGTGGGTCCGGCCGGCGCTCATCGCGCTGCTGGTCGTCACGGCATTCGCATATTTATGGGACCTGAGCGCCTCGGGCTACGCCAACAGCTTCTACGCGGCCGCCGTGCAGGCGGGCACGAAGAGCTGGAAGGCGTTCTTCTTCGGCTCGATCGATTCATCGAACTTCATCACCGTCGACAAGCCGCCGGCGTCGCTGTGGGTCATGGAGCTTTCCGGACGGATCTTCGGCTTCTCGAGCTGGAGCATGCTCGCACCCCAAGCCCTGGCCGGTGTCGCCTCGGTCGGGATCCTCTACGCGACGGTCAAGCGCTGGTTCGGCACGCCGGCCGGCCTGCTGGCCGGCGCGGTCTTGGCGTTGACACCGGTGGCGGCGCTGATGTTCCGGTACAACAATCCCGACGCGCTGCTCGTGCTCCTTCTCGTCGCGAGCGCCTACACCCTCACCCGTGCGCTCGAGAAGGCCGGAACCCGCTGGCTCGTGGCTACCGGAGCGCTGCTCGGTTTTGCCTTCTTGACCAAGATGATGCAGGCCTTCACCGTGGTTCCGGCGTTCTACTTCGTGTACCTTCTCGCGGCGCCCACGTCGCTGGCTCGGCGCATCAAGCAGCTCGTGGTGTGCACCGGAGCCCTGGCCGTCGTCCGCCGGCTGGTGGGTGATGACAGTCGCGCTTTGGCCGGTCGGGTCGCGGCCGATGATCGATGGCTCGCCCGACAACAGCATCTGGAACCTGATCTTCGACTACAACGGATTCGGCCGGCTCGTGAGCAGCGGTGCGGGCGGAAGTGGAGGCGGATTCAGCGGAGCGACCGGCGTCTTCCGGCTGTTCAACGACCTTATGGGTGGCCAAGCATCATGGCTGTTGCCCGCCGCGCTGCTCGCGCTCGTGACGGGGTTGGTCGTGCGCTTGCGGGCGCCGCGCACCGATCGTACGAGGGCGGCGGTCCTGCTGTGGGGCGGGTGGCTGGTCGTGACCGGCGCGGTATTCAGCTTCGGACAGGGAGTCATCCACACCTACTACACCGTTGCGCTTGCGCCAGCCGTTGCCGCGCTGGTGGCCATCGGCGCGGTCCAGTTCTGCAGTACCGCCAGCACATGCAGGCCCGGGTCATCGGAGCGCTGGGAATCGTGGGCACAGCGGCATGGAGCTACGAGCTGCTCAGTCGATCGCCCAGCTATGTCCCGTGGCTGCGGATCGTGGTGCTTGCCGCCGGCGTCCTGTCGGCCGTCGCTCTCGTGCTCGCCCCCCTCGCCACACGGTACGACCGCCATTTGACCCGTGCATGGGTCGGCCTCGGCCTGATCGCCTGCTTAGCCGGGCCGGCCGCATTCGTTGGCACGACGGTGACGACCGCCTACACCGGGAGCGTGCCGTCGGCAGGGCCCGCCGTCACGTCCGACGTCACCGGCGGTGGGCCCCAAGGAGGCGCGGGCGGGGGTGCCCCGTCGGGCGCGAACGGCACGACCCGCAGGGGCACTTCCCCGAGCTCAGGTTCGGCGCCCAGTGGTGCCCCCACGGGCTCGGCGTCTTCGGGAGCGTCGTTGGGAACCCGTCCGAGCGGGTCCAGCGGGACCCGTCCCACCGCGAGCTCAGGTACGACCACACCCGCCACCGGCGTCAAAAGCGGAACTCCGGGGGGCGGGGGCGGTGGCCTCAGCACCTCCAGCGCACTCGTCCGCACTCTGGAGAAGGATGATGGCTCGTATCGCTGGGTCGCCGCCACCTTCGGCTCCCAGGGCGCCGCCAACCTCGAGCTCGCCACCACTGGTGACTCCGTCATGGCCATCGGCGGCTTCAACAACAACGGCGGCAACCTCACGCTCGCCCAGTTCAAGGCATACGTCGCCGCTGGCGACATCCACTACTTCATCGCCTCGGGCGGTGGAGGTGCCGGTGGGGGCACGAGCGGCTCCGAGGCCGCCATCTCGAAGTGGGTTGCCGAGCACTACACATCGAGCACCATCGGCGGTCAGACCGTCTACGACCTCACTGCCAACCGCTGACATGGAGACTTCGCACCGCAGTCTGAGCTCCGACAGGCTCGTCCACCCCGCGGAGGTCGCCTCCCAACTCTGTGGCGTACGTTTGGTGGCGGCCATAACGCGGCCCCCTGAGGGGCGGCGGGAGGGCACATGCGGGTGCCCGCTGCTTCGACTTGAACGATTGCAGCCTGTGAACGAGTTGGTGGAACTCTGCCAAGGGGTACATCGGGGTGCCTTCGGAGACGCCATTGCGGAGGGCATCCTCGCCAACCCAAATCTCGCCATTGCATTCTCATGAGGACCCATTACCCGGACATGCGGCTCGATCGACCGGCGACCTATTGACTGAGACCCCTCGACCACGAGCCACGGTGTCCAGTAGCTGTGTCCGCGCCCCTGCCGTCCTGCCGTGCATGGACAGCATCGGCTGGGACCCTCACCACCCGCGCGGCCAGAGGCAGTGCGCCGGCGAGGGCGGCGCGGGTTCGGGCGCAAATCCGACCGTCGCCGGGCTCTCGGCGCCCCGGCGCACTTCTTGACGCCGGAGGAGTCGTGGAAAAGGCGCCTGCGGCGGCGCAGGGGACAGCTAGACCGGCGGGACTGACCGACGAGATCTGGACCACCATCGGGAGGTCGACCGGCTGCGACCCACCCGCAGTTGCACCCAGAGCAGCCAGGACGGCCGCCCAACGGATCCCATGCTCGCCAGCCCCAGCACGGGTTCCAGGTGGTGCCCAGAAGGGTCCTCGATTCTCAGCGGAGTTTCGGCTCTCCTTCGGCGGAGGTTCTTTCGACCGCTGTCCAATACCTCCATCAGGTGGCCGGTATCGCCACAGACCCTACGAAAGGACCCCAAATGGCAGGTCAAGAGAGCGCTGCGAGATCCCAGCACCCCCAGCCCGGGCTCGCACGAGACCGAGCGCTGGCACGGGTCCGCCACCTCACCGCCGCGACCGGGGTCACCGCAGCCGTTGCCGCAGCGGGACTCGGTTTGCTGGTCGCATCCGAGACGAAGACGGCGGCCACCACGAAGGCAGCCTCGTCAGCAACGACGTCGAAGTCGTCTACGTCGCCCGCGACCAACTCGTCCACCTCCACGTCGACAACGACCAACTCGTCCACGTCGGACGCGGCGTCGTCGGACTCGAGTTCGACTATCACGACGACGCCGAGCACGACGACCACCACGACGACCCCAGCAGCGTCTTCGACCAAGTCGAGCGCAAGCACCACCTCGGGCCAGACATGACCACGATGACCTGCGAGCGACGCGTCATCGGCGAAATGTCGATCCACGACAAACCGGCACCGGCGAGTCGATCGATGCGGGCCATCGGCACCACTGCAACGGTGCTCGTCACCCGTCCCGATCGGGTCGATACGGCGCTGCACCTGCTCAATGACGACCTGGCAGCCCTCGACATGGCCTGCAGCCGCTTCCGGGACGACTCAGAGATCAGCCGGGTCGAGGGATACAGCCTCGGGCGCCCCGTCACCGTCAGCCCCCTCCTCTTCGAAGCTCTCGAAGTGGCCTGCAACGTTGCCGTCCGGACCGCCGGCATCGTCGATCCGACGATCGGCTCCGCACTCGTCGAGCTTGGCTACGACCGCGACTTCGATGCGCTCGTCGATCGGCACCCGGCCGGCGACCACTTCGAACCCGCACCGGGGTGGTGGCAGATCCGCCTGGACCGCGGCGCCCGCACGGTTGCCATCCCTGCCGGAGTGCACGTCGATCTGGGTTCGACGGCGAAGGCCTTCGCGGCCGATCGGTCCGCACAGCGCATTGCCGCCGCGCTCGACTGCGGTGTCCTGGTCAACTTGGGTGGCGATGTCGCCATCGCTGGCCCGGCCCCGATTGACGGATGGGCGGTCGGGATCGCATCGCACTGCACAACGCCGACCGACGATGTCGACGTCGTCCTCGCGGTGCACGCGGGAGGTGTCGCCACCTCGGGCACGACGGCGCGGACGTGGACCCGAAACGGCCGCCCGATGCACCACATCGTCGACCCGTGGACAGGTGAGCCGGCGTCTCCGGTTTGGTCGTTGGTGTCGACGCTCGCTCCGAGCTGCGTGGAGGCCAACGCGTGGAGCACGGCCGCCATCGTGTGGGGCGACGACGCTGTCGGCAACCTCGGCGAACACGGCGTTCCCGCCCGACTGGTCGATCGCCTCGGCGAGGTCACCCGTGTCGGCCAGTGGCCCGTGGAGTCATCCAAGAGCGAAGGGCAGGTTCTGTGATGTCGTCCACCACGATCTGGTACACCATGAGAGCCTCGGGTGTCGTCGCCCTCGTCCTGCTCAGCGCCACAATGACACTAGGCATCCTCACCGCCGGGCGCGCGAACTCCCGCACCTGGCCGGCGTTCGCGCAAGCCGATCTGCACAAGCGGATCTCCATCATTGCGATGGTGTTTCTGACGCTGCACGTCGTCACCGCCGTGCTGGACACGTACGTGCACGTCGGATGGGCGGCCCTCGTCGTGCCGTTCGCCTCCGGGTACCGACCGTTCTGGGTCGCCCTGGGAACGGTCAGCGTCGACCTCATCCTTGCGCTGGCGATCTCAGGGGCTCTGCGCCAGCGCATCAGCGCCCGGACGTGGCGGGCCATCCATTGGGTCGCCTACGGCAGCTGGCCGGTGGCGATGGCCCACTCGCTCGGGATGGGCACCGACGCCGCTCAGCTGTGGATGGACGCCCTGGCGGGGATCTGCGCCTTCGGTGTCGTCTCTTCGCTGGCCTGGAGGATCCATGCGGCCCGCACGGTCCGAAGGGTCATCACGACCGACGGAGCCGGGGCCCGGGTCAGGGCCCGGACGAGCGCATCCACCGATCGCCGCATTGTGGTCAGCACACCACACGCAGCGCTGGCTCGGCCGACTCCTACTTCCCCGGCATTGGCCCCGACGCACCACGCCTCTCTCCGCACACAACCTGAAAGGACGCAGATATGACCACCTCACCGCTACCCGCACGGGTCGGCTGCTCACCACCAGACGGCGCCCAGACCACGCTGGGCGACCACCTTGCGATCCACGGACCACTGTCGCTGGCGGGTGACCACGGACCACGCATCGCGGTCCCGGTTCTTCGAGGAGATCGCCGCGTCGGGCCTCTTCGGACGTGGCGGCGCCGCGTTCCCCACGTCCCGCAAATGGGAGACGATGTCGCGCTCGAGACGGCGGCCGGTGGTCGTCGTCAACGCGATGGAGGGTGAACCCGCCAGCTCGAAGGACCACGTGCTGCTGACCCGAGCGCCCCACCTCGTCCTTGACGGGGCCGAGGTGGCGGCCAACGCGGTCAATGCCTCCGAGATCAAGATTTGCGTCGCCACGGACAACGCCGTCGCCGCGGCGTCCATGGAGCGCGCCGTCGCGGAACGCAGGAGATCCGGACTCGTGCGATGCCCTGTCACGGTGCATCGCCCGCCCGGTCGCTATGTGGCCGGCGAAGAATCCGCCTTGGTGAGTTGGCTCGACAAGGGCCGGGCGCTGCCCGCCTTCCGGCCCGACAAGTCGGTGCCGCTCGAGGTCTCGCGCCGACCGGCCCTCGTGCACAACGCCGAGACGATGTCCCAGATCGCCTTGATCGCACGCAACGGCGCCGCATGGTTCCGCCAACGGGGAACCGTCGAGGCGCCGGGGTCGTCGCTCGTGACCATCAGCGGGGCGGTGGACGCACCCGGCGTGTTCGAAGTGGAGCTGGGTACGCCCCTCTCCGAGATGCTCGGGCGGGCCGGCGTCAACGCAGAACTCTCGGGTGTGCTCCTCGGCGGCTACGGAGGAGCCTGGCTCGAGACGTCACTACTCGACGTGCCCTACACCCCCGCCGCCCTGTCCGCTGCCGGCGCGGCGCTGGGCGTAGGCATCGTGATCGCGCTCCCCGCAACGTCGTGCGGGCTCTGCGAGACCGCTCGCATCGCGACATACATGGCCGGGCAGAGCGCAGGGCAGTGCGGTCCCTGTGTCTTCGGGCTGCCGGCACTGGCCTCGGACCTCGAACAGCTGGCGCTCGGCCACGCCGAGCCCGACCTGGTCGAACGGATCTGGGCCCGGGCCGACGCCATAGAAGGCCGAGGTGCCTGCCGGCACCCCGATGGTGTCGTCCGTCTCGTGCGCAGCGCTCTCGACGTGTTCGCGGACGATGTCCTGGCCCACGCCCAAGGCCGACCCTGCGCCGGCGTCAAGGCGCGCAGCGTCCTTCCCGAAGGAACCACGCAGGCAAGGAGGATCTCATGAGCAGGTCGAGAGGAAGCACCGTTCGTCTCCGGGTCGATCCGGTAGCTTGCGACGCGTTTGGCTACTGCGCCGAGCTGTTGCCCGAGCACGTGACGCTCGACGAATGGGGCTATCCCGTCGTGAACGGAGCACCGGTCGATGCTGAGCTGGTCGCCTTGGCCACCCGTGCCGTCAGCGAGTGTCCACGTCGGGCGCTGCGGCTCGAGCGGCTCGCTGCCCCGCAGTGAAGAACGGATCCCCCGTCGCTCATGCCAACCCGGTACGCCCGGCGGGGGCTGCACGCGCTTGCCGGTCAACGGATCGATACCCAGGTCGACCCGCAGCTCCCACACCCCGTCCTTCAGTCTGCCTCCCGGCAAGCGCCGGTGACCTGAAGGCGATTGCCGACGCAAATGCAGAGCGAACCACACTCGATCGCCTTGTCGCTCGCTGTGGTGCGGTCGTTGGTCGAGGCGCATGTGGTCATCCAGACGGCGTGGTGCACCTCGTGCGAAGTGCCCTTGCGGTCTTCTCCAGTGACTTTGACAGGCATCTGAGTGGCGAGCCGTGCGCAGGAAGTGTTCGGGCGAGCGTCCTCACCGGTCTACCCTCGACTTCAGAACGGAGTTTGTGACATGAAGATGGCTCTCGACCTTGCGGCATCCGATGGCTTTGGCTATTGCGCCGAGCTCCTGCCCGAGGTGCTGACCCGAAACGAATGGGGCTTTCCCATTGTTGGCGAAGACGAAGTTCCCTCCCACGCTTCTGGGCGCCGCCAGACGAGCCGTGAAGTTCTGCCCGCGGCGAGCACTGACCTTGACCCAATCGAACCGCGTCGAGATCACGAAACGAACCCAGCCGAGTGGCGTGTCCGCCTGACTCGGCAAGATCGATGATGGCAAGGAGAGCGATGCACGTTCAGCGGTATATTTCGCGCCGGCAGGCGCTCGGGGTCCTGGGAGCCGGTATCGCCTCCCTGGCGCTTCCCAAGTTCGGATTATTGGCCCACGTCGAGCCTGCGCTCGCTGCCAGTGGCTCGAAGCTCACCCCCGAGCTCACCGAGGGCCCGTATTGGGTCAATACAATGCTTCATCGCTCGGATGTTCGGGCGAACACCGGAAGTGCCACGACCTTGCCGGGTGCGGTACAGCCTGGCGTGCCGCTTCTCCTCGCGATCAGGGTGCTCGATGCAAGCAGAAGCTCTTCACCCCTGGACGGGGTCGCTGTCGACATCTGGCATGCGAATGCCCTAGGGCTGTACTCAGACGAGAGCGTGCAGCAGGTCGGTGGTGGAACAACCGCCCAGAGCACAAATGGGGAGAACTTCCTTCGCGGTTATCAGATCACCGGAGAAGACCCTGGCATCTATCGGAAGGCGACAGCGGGTCAGGTGAGCTTCCGGACTATCTGGCCCGGCTGGTACTCAGGTCGAGCGATCCACATCCACGTCCGCGTGCGGAAGCTTTCTGGAAGCGGAGCGACCATCGCCGGATACACGACCCAGATCTTTTTCTCCGATGCGGACAACAACCGGGTTTTGAGTGGCGTAGCCCCGTACAACACCCGCTCGCCACAACGCGACCCCACGACGGACGAGAGCGACACCGTACTTCAAACCTCCGAATTCACGACAAACGTGGTCCCCGTGCGTGGCACCGTCACGAGCGGCTTCCGAACCACCTTCACCATTCGTCTCGATGCTTCAGAGACGACCGTGACGGGCAGCCTGGCCAGACCCTCCAGCGGAGGTTTCGGCGGCCCACCGCCGTAGGCGGTCGGGCGCCAATCAATCGTCGTGTCGCATCAGGAAAGTCACTATCCCGGACCAGCCTGAGTCCGCGCGTCAAATGGGGGCTCTGTTGGATAGTCAAAGTCCCTTGGCAACGTCTCGAGGTCCATCAACCGCTCAGGCGAGGGGGCATGCAAGCATGGTCGCTTCATCAAGATCGTTCGGTGACCGGGGACTCGGCGACGTCTGTGCCTTGATCGCAGCCGCCACACGGGTGCGGACTTAGTGACCCAATCTCGCCCTGGCAGGCTGCCACAAATGGGCTCCAGAAGCAGACCGGGCGAAGTCGAGACGCGTTCAGCGAGCTCTTCAGGCGCCAGCTGGCGTTGCCCGAGGCGGACTCCGCCGGCAACCCCTGACCGACGGGAGCGCTGGATTCGCGAAGTCTCGACGGTCGCCGCCCGCCGGGACCTCTGATACATCACCGGCCAGAGCACCCTCGGCAAGCAGTGCGATGTAAGCAGCAGGGACCAGATGGGTCAGCGCTAGCGGGCCCAAGCCACGGCGACGCGGGCGATGCCTATCAGCGGCACGAGAATAGAGCAGCACAGCCTTCCTAACCCAGAGGTGGCGGTCAAGGTGCAAAGAGGAGTCGAACGATGAGCAAGCGCCAGGAGGCTAGCGCTCTGGCCCTATGCGACAACGAAGCCCGCCGGTGGGCAACGGCCACTGTAGGGAACCTCGCCCTCGACCTGACTACGACCGGGAAACTTCCACGCAGCCGTACGGTGTCGGGATCGTGCTTGACTCCGGCGAGAAGGTGGTGGGCCGAAGTGGGCGTCCCTTTCGGGGGCGCCTTTCGTCGTATATGCCACCCGTCGATACAACTACCCGATCGTAGTGCTAGAGGAGCTGGAACCGATGTTCGAGTGGTTCGGACACGGCGTTGTGGTGGGAGTTGTTGTCGAGGGACTGGTTGTACTGGAGCTTGCCGGAGTGGTAGTCGTGCTTGTGGAAGCCGCGCCGGATATCACGGTGCCAAGGCCAAGCCCGAGCCCGAGGGTGCTACCAGCGATGCCTGCACCCAATAGAAACTTTTTGAGAGACGATGCCACGTTGTGCTCCTTTGGTGTCGTCCGTCCGCCGACCGAGGGGTCTATGGCGAGACCTTGTCGGGCGAATTTGCTCGACCCCGACACTCGAACACACGAATGTTCGGCCCAGCTGAGAGTCAGGCGAGTATTTTTGTGAATCACGATCGAAAACGGCCATTGACACCGAGGCTCTGGTTTGGACACCAAAAGCTTCGGAAGGGGGCCACCCTCGCTGGTGGATGATCAGTTCACCGAGGACTCAGGGGTGGCGGATTTCAATGAGCAGGTCTGGCGGGTTCTACGTGAGCGCGGTCACCTCGAACAGATCGCCCCCATGACTGCCGGACTGACCATCCAAACCACCACCGACCTCCGCTCGCTGCCCATCGCCCCATGGGCCGGACTCGGCGTGATCGCTGCATGGGCGATCGCATCGCTCATGCTTGGCGCGCTGCTTCTGCGCCGACGTGATGCCTGAGGGATTCTTGTCGGGTGCCAGATACCGGAACGCTGATGATGAGGCCGCCGCGTGGCGCCGATCCACTGGTCATGTGACCGATAAAGACACGTAAAGACACGGTGGGGAATCTGATCTTCTTGCGGGATCCCACTTTGGCCCTCTGACCTGGGCTTTTGGTGGAGGTGAAGGGACTCGAACCCTCGGCCTCTACATTGCGAACGTAGCGCTCTGCCAGCTGAGCTACACCCCCGACGGCGTCCAGGATAGTCGGACTCGGGAAAAGTCCCCGAGCAGGTCGCGGCCGGCGCCGGCACCGAAGGGACGTCGTCAGCGCGCCGCGGCCTGGGGCACCTCGAACTCGTCATCGTCGTGCCAGGCCGCGGGGTAACCCGCTGCGGCAAGGTCGACCCGACCGGCTTCCACCCCCATGCCGCGCTCGGCCTCGCGACCGCGGCGGCGGCGCGCTTGCTCGGCCTCGAGCTCCTTTGCGTAGGCCATCAAACCGACGAGCCCGAGGGCCGCCAGGCCCGTAAGCCCCGTGAACACCCACGCGACATGCAGTCCCGGCAACATCCCCATCAGGCCGGTCGAGATCGCCACACCAAGCAAGCAACGCAGCAGTATGGTGCAGCGTCGGCGGGCCTGCTCCCGACGGAAGGCGGGCGGATCCACCCCTCCTTGGGGCAGGCAGACAGGTTCGGGGCGGTCGAGGACCCCGACCCGTTGGTAGTGGCAACCTTCTCCGTCGTCGACATCGGCGGCAGCTGCATTGCCTGTCGGCCGCAGCAACACAAGCTTCGGACGCGAGGAGTCAACCGGCGATGTGGCGGGAGCGACTCCCGCGCCTGGAAGCGCCGTGTGCAGACGGTAGGCCGGCGCGACGGTTTTGGGCGCGGCGTGTTCCAGAAGCCGCAACTGATGATGAAAGTGGTCGATAGATCCGACTGCGGAACGTTCGCTGAATCGTCGCCAAACACTCGGCGCCAACACCGCCGCCCAGAGCAGCACCACGAAGACCAGCAGGATCACAATCGTCACTCCCCGACGACCTACCTTTGCTCTGCGCGCAAAAGCCTATTGAACGGCGTTTTACAAATGGTGGATGGTGGGGAAATGCCACAGCGCCGACCTCGTCGGCACTTCTCCGTTCTCGTCTTTGTACCCGCGTCACCGCGGCGAATCAAGGCCATCTTTGACCGCCCTGCTCATGGCGTCGGCGCCCGTCAGGATGCTCGGCTCCACCACCGACCGCCGACGTGCCCGACGGTGACCGGGACATCGAAACAAGCGGACACTCGCTCAGATGTGATGACGTCGCTCAGGGGGCCGACCGCCATCAACGCGCCGCCGCGTACAAGAGCTCCATGCGTAAACCCGGGAGGAATCTCCTCGCAATGGTGGGTAACCAGAACGGTCGGTGGAGAGTCCGGGTCACCGGCCAGAGAGACCAGCCGAGCCAGCAATCGCTCGCGCGCGCCGAGGTCAAGACCTGCGAACGGTTCGTCGAGAAGAAGCAGTTCGGGGTCGTTCATCAATGCCCGCGCCAGCAGCACCTGTTGGCGCTCCCCTTCCGAGATCACACCGAACGGTCGGTCCCCGACCTCACCCACACCTCCGCTAGCGAGGAGCCGGTTCGCTTTGTCCCAGTCCTCCGCCGTGTAACGGTTCCACCAAGGCTCTAGCGCTCCGTGAAGGCCGCAGACGACGACATCTCGAGCAACGATGTCCGACCGCAGCTGCCGCGTGAGGGCTCCGCTCACCAGGGCCACGCGCGGGCGAAGTGTCCGGACGTCGACACGGCCCAGGCGAGCGCCGAGGACCTCCACCCTCCCAGTGGTCGGCCACAGCCGTGCTGCCGCCACCTGGAGGAGCGTCGTCTTGCCCGAGCCGTTGGGACCAAGGATGACCCAACGGTCGCCACGGTCGACGCGCCAGTCGACCCGGGTCAGCACAGGCACGCCGTCCCGGCAAACAGTCACCCCGCTGAGCTCGATGGCGGGGTCCGGACGCTCCGGCGCGCTCACACCTCGGGGTGTTGGCTGTCCGCGATGCGCCGGGTGATGCGACCGATAAGACCTGCGCAGCACTGCGCCCACATCCGCTCGCCGGCCAACCACAGCCATACCTCGCGTCGGTAGCCCAGCACGATCGCTCTCAGTTCATCCTCGTCGAGGCCCACCGACGCCAGGTATCGCCAACGTGTCCACAGCCAAGCGACCAAACCGTCAGCGTCCGTCAGGACGGCTTCGAGTTCCCGCCCGTCAACGACCGCCGCGAGCCAACGCTCGGCCCACACCGTGGGCTCGTCGGGCACGTGCAGGACGGGCGTCGTGCCAGCGGTCAATGCCGGATATAGACCGGTTGGCGGTCCGTGCCGTCGTAGGCGCGCACGTGCTCCTCGAATTCGACGAACAGCGGCGCGTCCGGATCAAGCTTGCGTTGAAGCGTGCGATTGGCGATCTTCTTGTCCAGGGAATCGAGGCGAAGCAGCGCGGCCGGATCATCGAGCCCTCGGACGTCAAGCTTGGCGCGCGCCGCTTGGAAGGCCAGACGACCGCGCTCGGTCCGGATGATCACACTGGTCCAGCCGTTCATCGATCCGACACTGCCCACAGAGATGTCGGCGGAGCGGCCGAGAAAGTCCGCGCACTCGTCGCAACCCTTGAGCGCCGCACCATGAAAATCCTTCACCGGCTCGTCGACCGCAAGTTCGCCGTCACGGTACTCCACGATCATGCGCCCCCGTATAACGTCGATCTTCGAGACCCGGTCCAGATCGACGCCGCGCTTGTCGTGCAGCTCTCGCAAGATGAGAGCTTCATAGTCGAAGTTCTTGGTGCACATGAGCGCGATGGTGAGCACGACCGCGTCGACCCGATGAACACCGGTCGGCCAGCGCCGCGCCTGCATCGCCCGCAAACCCTGCACCTCGCAGGGCGTGCCCACTACGGCGATGCGTGGTTTCCGTGGCAAGTCGTACCGCGACAGGTCCAGCTCGGCCAGGGCCATCGTCTGGTTGTAGAAGCTGCCCGATGCGGCCCGGATCTCGTCGGCCGTCGTTGCGATCGTCGCAATGCCCTTCCATTGCTCATCGGGGTCGGGACTCGGCTTTGACACAAGGGCGCCGTCGATTTCGCCCGCGGCCAAGAGTCCGATCAGGAGAGCGCTGACCGCTCCGCCATCCTGCACGTCGTCCAACGGCGCGCTGGCTCTGACCGCATAGGAGTCCACCACTGCACCGAGTCCGTTCGCAGGAGGGCCGCCGCTGATCTTCCAGTAGGTGTCCGAAGAGTCCGAGCGGACCTGAGCGGGCTGCACCTCGGCGTCCTCGCCGGCCGTCACCGTCGACGGCGGCCACAGCGCCTCGTAGCGGAGGCCGCCGCGCGGGCAGAAGTCCCAGCACAGAGAGCAGCCCGTGCACATCTTGACCAACTCGGGCAAATTCGTGTCCTCATCGACGCCGATGGAGTTTGACGGGCACACCGCGACGCAGGTCCCGCACTGGATGCAACGGTCCGCGTGGATGACGCCGGCCTCGAGTTCCCAGAACCACACCTTGCCGGGGGGCTCGGTGATGCCGTTCATCTGCTCCCGAATGCGATAGCGCTTCACGATGTCACCGCCTCGGCCGCGGCGGTCAGCGTGGACCGCAGATCGTCCGCAGCGGTGCGCCGAGCCCAGAGGCGGAACGGCTCACCGGGTCGGCCCTCCTCGCGGTAGCGGGTGACGATGCGAAGCAATGCATCGGGCACCTGATCGACTGGCACCGCTCCGGCGACCCAGTCGATGAATGCCGCGTCGGGACCGAGCGAGCCGCCGAGCCCGATGTCCACGGCCTCTTCGATGTGCTCGTCGACGTGCGCAATGTCGCCCCGAAATCCGATGTCGGCGATCTGGGGCTGCGCGCACGAGGCGGAACAACCGGAGAAGTGCATGCGGATGACGCCGGCATCGTTCCGGCGGCCACGGCCCCCGTCGTCCGCCGAGGACAGCTGCGTGTCGAGCGCCCTCGCCCACTTGACGGCGCGCTCCTTGGTCTCGACCACGGCGAAGCGGCAGAACTCCGAGCCCGTGCACGCGACGACTCCCCGCTCGAAGGGGCCGGGGAACGGCGAGTAGGTCTGCATGAGGGGCTCGGCCAGCAGGTCATCGAGCCGGGTCTCGGGGACGCCGGAGACGATGAAATTCTGGTCGGTGCCGATGCGGACGCCGCCGTCGCCGTAGGTCTCGGCGAGTCGGGCCAGCTCCACCAGGTCCAAGCCGTGCATCCTCCCCACGGGAACCGAGCAGCCGACGTAGTGCAGACCCGGCTGTTTCTGAGGATGCACGCCGACGTGGTCGCCGCGGAACGCCGTGGTCAACTCGCGGCCGGCGGGCAGCAGCGAGAAATTCGTCCGCTCGTCGAGGGCAGTCCGGAATCCCTCTGACCCGAGTTCCTGCGCCAGGTAACGCATCCGGGCGAGCCCACGGTTCTCCCGATTGCCGAGCTCGCCAAAGACCTGGGCGACCCCCCGGCACAGTTCGACCGCCTGATCCGGGCGGATGAAGACGTCGATGTCAGAAGCCATGCGCTCCCCGTCGGAGAGCCCACCCCCGATCAGCACGTTGAAGCCCACGGTCCCATCCGCCTGCTCGGCGGGCCACAGGCCGATGTCATTGATCTCAACCCGGGCACAGTCCTCCGTGCAGCCGGTCACGGCGATCTTGAACTTGCGAGGTAGGTTGGCGTACTCCCGGTTGCCCGTGAAGAAGGCCGAAATGGCACGCGCCACCGGCAACGCTTCGACGACCTCGCTCGTGTCGATGCCCGACACCGGGCACGAGCACACGTTGCGGGCCGAGTCGCCGCAGGCTTGGACCGTCGTCAGTCCGACGTCCCAAAAGCGCTGCCAAATGCGGGGGACATCGGCGATGCGGATCCAGTGAAGCTGGATGTCCTGTCTCGTCGTGAGGTCGGCGTAGCGGTTGCCGAAGATGGGGCTCTCGTCTGGTCCCTCGGCGAAGGCGTCGGCAGCCACTCCGATCTCGCGGACCTGTGCTGCTGTCATGACCCCGCCCGGGACTTTGATGCGCATCATGAAGGCGTCACCGCCCTGCCGCTGCGGGTACATCCCGACCCATTTGAGTCGCTCCATCTCGCCCGGCACCTTGGCGATGGAATCGGGACCTTGCTTCGAGTACGTGTCGATGATCGCCTGGGCCACCTCGAACGGGTGGCGCGCGAGCTTCAGCTGCTCGACGGTGTTGAGCTCGCCGATGTTGCGGTACGGCCTGATGAACTTGAGTCCCCGGTCACGCCGGCCGCGGAACTCGATCCCATACGGGTTGTCCAGGTCACGCGCCACTAGACGTGCAGGCCGCACTCGGACTTGTCGAGGCCCGCCCAGCGGCCGGCGCGGGGGTCCTCCCCATCGGACACGGGGCGGGTAGTCGGCGCGCACCCGATGGAGCGGTAGCCCCGTGGGACCAAAGGGTGCACCGGCAGACCGTGGTCAGAGAGGTACGACGCGATGTCCTGATCAGTCCATGTCGCCAGCGGGTTGATCTTCACCAAGCCGAAAGATGAGTCCCAACTCACGATGGGGGTGTCCGATCGGGTCGGCCCATCAGTGCGCTTCAGCGATGTCAGCCAGACCCGCTTCCCAGCGAGAGCTCGGCGCAACGGATCCACCTTGCGGAACTGGCAGCACTGCTCTGTGCCGCACGGATAGGCCGTCGCCTCGGGCCCGGGCTTCGTCACCGTAAGGTTGAGCCGGTAGCGGCGGCGTACGTCCTCGACGAAGGACAGCGTCTCGGGAAAGTGCGCCTCGGTGTCCAAGAAGACGACCTCCACCGCGGGCATGACCTTGGTGACCAGGTCGATAAGGACGATGTCCTCGAAGGACGCGGCCAGCGCGATGGAGTCGCCAAAGGTCTCTTCGGCCCAACGGATCACCGCGCTGGCCGGAGCCGACTCGAATCCCTCACTGATCAGGGCAAGCTCGTCTGCACTCACTGCGTGGTCGCTCACGTATGTCTCAGCCACCGATCCTCACTCCTCCTCGAGGCGATTCGGGCCGCTTCGCAGCCCGCCGCCGGCGTTTGACGCCCCCCCGAATGCAGGCCCTAGTATACATGACCTAAATGGTCATGATTTAAGAGGTCCCATGGAAACTGCTGCAGCCTTCCGATCCCCGCAGGACCGCCCCCTCCGGGGCCCGACCCCGGGCCGAACCGGCGGATCGGTGACCGCCCTGGTCAGGCCGGTCGAGCATCCCTTGGGCCACCTCGACCTCCTGGAGTCGCTGGCCATCTTCATCATCCGCGAGGTCGCCGCGGAGTCCGAACGTCCCGTACTGCTCTTCAGCGGGGGTAAAGATTCGGCGGTTCTGCTGCATCTCGCCTCGAAGGCGTTCAAGCCGGGGCGGATCCCTTTCCCCGTCCTCCATGTTGACACCGGGCACAATTTCTCCGAGGTGCTCGCTTACCGGGACGCACAGGTCGAGGCCGAGGGGGCCCGGCTCCTCGTCGCCCGGGTCCAAGATTCCATCGATCAGGGCCGCGTCGGCGATCCGGGTCCGACGGCGTCACGCAACCGGCTGCAGACGACGACCTTGCTCGACGCCATCAACGCCAACGGTTTCGACGCCGCCTTCGGGGGCGCCCGGCGCGACGAGGACAAGGCCAGGGCAAAAGAACGCGTCCTCTCCTTCCGCGACTCCTTCGGGCAATGGGACCCGAAGCGGCAACGCCCCGAGCTGTGGCAGCTCTACCAGGGCAGTGTGCGGCCGGGAGAACATCTGCGCGCCTTTCCACTGTCCGATTGGACCGAGCTCGATATCTGGCAGTACATCCGTCGTGAACGCATCGAGCTCCCGTCCATCTACTACGCCCACGAACGCGAGCTCATCGAACGCGACGGCATGTTGTTGGCGCTCAGCGAGTGGGTCACCCCCCACGCCGGGGAAGACGTCCGCAAAGAGATGGTGCGGTTCCGCACCGTCGGCGATGCCACGTGCACCGGTGCAGTGCGGTCCGAGGCCGAAACGGTGGAAGAAATCATCCGGGAGATCTCCGCCTCCCGCGTGTCGGAACGCGGAGCGACGCGGGCCGACGACCGCTTTTCGGAGACCGCCATGGAGGATCGCAAGCGCGAGGGATATTTCTAGACACATGAGCACGATGCCGGGCTCACCACCGGCCGGCCTCCTCGAGCTCGGCGCCGACACCATGGACCTCCTGCGCTTCGCCACCATCGGATCCGTCGATGACGGCAAGAGCACGCTGATCGGTCGGCTCCTCTACGACACCCGCCAGCTCTTCGACGACCAGCTGACAGCCATTGCCAGCGCATCGGAACGCCGTGGGCTGGGCGAAGTCGACCTGTCGTTCGTGACTGATGGCCTCCGCGCCGAGCGCGAGCAGGGCATCACCATTGACGTTGCCTATCGTTACGCAGCGACGCCACACCGGAAGTTCGTCATCGCCGACTGTCCGGGGCATGTCCAGTACACCCGCAACATGGCGACCGGCGCGTCGACGGCCGACTTGGCCCTCGCCCTCGTCGACGCGACCTCCGGCTTGCGCGAGCAATCGCGACGCCACATCTGCATCGCCGCACTGCTCGGCGTCGACCAGCTCGTCGTGTGTGCCAACAAGATGGACCTCGTCCGATGGGACCGTTCCGCCTACCAGGGCATCGTGGACGAGATGGAGGCCCTCGCCCGCCGGCTCGGATTCTCGGCGTGCACGGTGATCCCTATCTCGGCCCTCCACGGCGACAACGTGGTCACGCGCTCGGAGGCCGCACCGTGGTACGACGGACCCACCGTGCTCGACGCCCTCGAGTCGGCTCAGGCTGGTGGGTGGGCCGCCCAGCACGGGGTCGACCGTGGCAACGGGGCCCGGTTGCCCGTGCAGTGGGTACTCCGCCAGCCGGGCGGGGGCCGCAACTACGCCGGAATGGTGAACGGCGGACCGTTCCGCGTCGGTGATCCCGTCGTGGTGCTCCCCCAGGGTGCGCACACGACGGTCCGCGCCATCGAGACAGCCGACGGACCGCTCCAGCGTGCCGAGGTGGGCCAGTCCGTCTCCCTCCGTCTGGCCGACCACCTCGACGTGTCCCGAGGCGACCTCATCGCGGCGGCCGAGAATGCCCCTGAGGTGACGGACACCTTCGAGGCCACGGTCTGCTGGTTCCAGGATCGTCCCCTCACCCCGGGTGACCGTCTCAAGATCAAGCACACCACACGCGTGGCACCCGTCGTGGTCGAAGGGGTCACGGGACTCTTCGACGTCAACGAGCTCCGAATCACCGAGGCGGGCGAGCTGCGTGAGAACGATATCGGCGTCGTGACACTGCGGACTGCCACCCCGCTCGCGGTCGACCCCTACGTGGCGGACCGGATCACCGGGAGCTTCGTCCTGATCGACGAGCTCAGCTACGCCACGATCGCGGCGGGCATGATCGGACCTCCGCGACTGCATGACTGAGCACGCCGGCGACCACCGGCTCTTCTACCCAGTGGCGCTGGACGTGGCGAAGCGCCCGTGTCTGGTCGTCGGGGGCGGCCCGGTCGCGGCGCGCAAGGCTCGCAATCTGCTGGAATGCGGCGCCTCGGTCACGGTGATCGCTCCGGCGCTGAGCGCGGAGATGGAAGCACTGGTCTCGTCCCTGCATACCGTCGAACGCCGCCGATACGAGCCCGGTGACGCTACCGCATTCCGTCTGGTGGTCACGGCCACCGGCATCCCCGATGTCGACACCGCGGTGTTCTCCGACGCCGACGCGGCGGGCGTATGGGTCAACAGCGCCGACGATCCCGCGCATTGCTCTTTCATCCTCCCGGCAGTCCACCGCGACGGCCCGGTCACCATTGCCGTGTCGACTGGCGGGCTGAGCCCGGCGCTCTCCTCGTGGCTCCGGACCCGCTTGGCCTCTCAGTGCGGTGAGGGGCTCGGACCCTTGGCCGAGCTGCTCGCCGAGGCGCGTACACGGCTCCGGGGCGCCGGTCAGCAGAGCGATTCGGTGGATTGGGGCGCGCTGCTCGATGGTCCACTGCCCGAGCTCGTACGTTCGGGAGACATCGACGAGGCACGAGCGCTCGTCGCTGCAGCCACCCGGCCGTAGAGGCATAGGCGTTCCAGACACCCAGGTCAAGGCGGTGTTAACACCCGCGCCGTCTCCCGGCGCGCCCTGTGGACCGTCAGATCTAGCCCTTTGGTCAGTGATCGCCGGAAGGCGGTAGCGCTCACTGTCGGGGGATTCTGAAGGAACGGCCTGCGACCCGAATTCGTCGTTCAACAAAGTCCACAACGCGCGGGCAAATGTCGGTGTCGCCGGGTTGCGTTGGGTCTTTTGGCCCTTTCAGGTCCCCCAGCACCCCTCCATATTTGCTGGTGCGCTGCCGCTGCTCCTTCGTCGTCACGATCATCTTCCGTCATGACGATGGGGAGCCGCCAGGGCGCATAGCTGAGCCACGGCCTCCGGAGGCCGTGGCCTCGTTCCGAGGGGGGACGCATGAAACGGTTTGGCGCTGAGGGTTCGGTGGCTGCGGTCGGCGCGACGACACAGGCGGCTGGCCGCGCGGAGTCCGCGCCCCGTTTCGGCGGACTGCGACGCCGCATGGCCGTGTGCATGGCGTTCCTCGTGACGTTCGGCACGGCGTGCATCGTCTCGACCGTCGGCACGCCCTCGGGCGCCGACACCGTCTTGGCCCCCACCCAGGTGTTCGCCTCGGTCGGGAACTCGACGGTGAACGTCTACAGCCCCAACGCCGCGCCGGCCGCCCCGTCCTTCGTCCAGTCGCTCAACGACGGGTCCACTATTCCGCCGTCGTCGCTGGTCTATCCCGGCTACCCGGGCGCTCCCGACAACACCGCCGGCAGCGCGTTCGGTCCGGCGAGCCCAGCCAGCAGCGCGAGCCCGGCGGGCACCAACAACTTCTACGTCACCGACGACTACAGCGGCCAGATCAGCGAGTACAGCACGAGTGGCGCGCTGGTCGGGGTCTTCGCCTCGGGCCTCCAGAACCCCCTCTCCTTGGTCTTCGACAATTCGGGGAACCTCTACGTCGGTCAGCAGAACACGCCCTACATCGCCGAGTTCAACTCGAGCGGCCAGGCCCAGACGCCCATCGGCCCCGTCACCACGGGGGAGACGGGCGACGACTGGATCGACTTGGCCTCCGACCAGTGCACCTTCTACTACACGACCGAAACGAACGTCATCTACCGCTACGCGAACAATTGCGCCAACGGCACCAACGGCCAGCAATCGAACTTCAACTCGATTCCCTTCACCGGGGCCAACGCCTTCCAGGTACGGATCCTCCCCGACGGTGGCGCGCTCGTCGCCGACTCCAACGCCGTCCTGCGCCTCGACGACACCGGGACCGTCACCCAGATCTACCCCTGCTCCGCGGCGGACCAGGCGGCCCTCCAAGCGGCCTACGCCCCTGGCGGTCCGTCGAACCCGAATGCCAACTCGCCCGCGCCGACGGTGGAAGTGCCGTTGCCGCCCATGGACGGGTCGGGTTGCGGCGGCCAGCTCTTCAGCCTGGCCCTCGACCCGAGCGGCACCTCGTTCTGGGCGGGCGACTCGTACTCGGGCAACATCTGGCAGATCGACCTGGCCACGGGCACCGCCCTCACCGAGGTGAGCACCGGCGCCGCCTTCCTCTACGGCCTCACCGTGTACAACGGCTACGAGGCGGCGGGGAACCCGGCGGTGCTCTCGGCCACGCCGACCCAGCTCACGGTCGCCCCCGTCACCGGTAACTTCTCCACCCCGACGCCCGTCTCGGCGACGCTGACCACCGCCCCAACCGCCACTCCCCCCAACTCCCCGATCTCGGGTGAGTCGGTCACCTTGACCCTCAACGGCAACCCCAACGAGGCCTGCACCGCTACCACGAACGCACAGGGCGTGGCCACCTGTCCCATCACGGCCAGTGAGCCCTCGAGCACGTACACGCTGAGTGCATCGTTTGCCGGTGACAATTCCGCCTCGACTCCGTTTGGGTCCAACAGCGCCTCGAGCACGTTTACGGAGAACCCCGACACGAGCTCCTTGACCTACACTGGGCCTACCAGCGCGACCAACGGCCAGCCCATCACGCTCTCGGGCACGCTCACCGACACGACCACGGGCACCCCGTTGCCGACCAAGGTCGTGACCTTCACCATCGGCTCGGGCTCGACCGCCCAGAGTTGCACCGGCACGACAGACGACAACGGGAATGCCTCCTGTCCCATCACACCGGTGAACCAGCCGACCAGCAGCGTGTCCGTCACCTCGAGCTTCCCGGGGGACTCCTATGACACCTCGGCGACCTCGACCCCGGTCCCGGCCACCGTCCTCGAGCCCACGTCGCTCTCGGTGAACACCGCGACCAGCGACTTTGCGGATCAGACGACGGTCTCGGGCGTGCTCACTGACACGGTGACCAACGCGCCGATCTCGGGCGAGCCCGTGACCTTCAACCTCAACGGGACAGAGACCTGCACGGGCACGACCGACGCCACCGGTACGGCGTCGTGTCCCATCACGCCGGGTGAGCCGGCGGCCACCTACACCTTGACCGGAACCTTCGCCGGCGATTCGACGCTGCCACTCGAGCTCATGGCGACCAAGAGCTCGGCCAACTTCGTGGTGACGCTCGAACAGACGTGGCTGACCTACACGGGTGCGGTGACGGCACAGAACGGGCAACCCCTCGTCGTCTCGGGCACCTTGAGCACCGACGACCCCACGCTGGGCACGCCGATCGCAGGCCGCAATGTGACCTTCACGCTGGGCACGGGTGCGACTGCGCAGACCTGCCCCGGAGTCACCAACGCTGCGGGCTCGGCGTCGTGCACCATCACCTCGGTGAACCAGTCATCCGGGCCTATTCCGGTCACCGCCAGCTTCGCCGGCGACGCCTATTACCAGATGGCAAGTGCCGCCTCGACGGTCAATCTCCCGGAGGGGACCAAACTCACCGTCACCCCGACCTCGGGCACCTACAGCGGGTCGACCCCGGTCTCGGCCACGCTGGTCAACACCACGACCAACCAGCCCGTGAGCGGCGAACCAGTGACCTTCACCTTGAACTCCACGCAGACCTGCACCGCCACGACGAACGCCAACGGTGTCGCCACGTGCCCCATCACGCCCAACGAGCCGACGGGAACGTACTCGCTCACGGCGTCCTTCGGCGGGGACTCGTCGTCGATGCCCCAACTGGTCGCGACCAGTTCGCCGAGCACCTTCACCGTGACACCGGCCTCGACGTCGCTCACCTACACCGGCCCGACCACGGTCACCAACGGGCAGTCGGTAACGCTCTCGGGCACACTCACGACCAACGAGCCATCGGCGGGCACGGACGTCTCCGGCAAGACAGTGACGTTCACCGTGGGATCGGGCAGCTCGCTCCAGAGCTGCACCGCCGTCACCAACAGCAGCGGCGTCGCGGCCTGCACGATCACCTCGGTCAACCAGAGCACGGGCACTGTCGCCATCACCTCGAGCTTCGGCGGTGACACCTACTACCAGTCCTCGACCACGCCCTCGACGGCGAAGGTCCTCACACCAACGACGCTCACGGTGAATGCGGGGACGAGTGACTTCGCCGACGCGGGCACCGTCTCGGCGAAGCTGACCAACTCGGTGACCGGCGTCGCCATCGGCGGTGAGCCTGTGACCCTGACGCTCAACGGCACCCAATCCTGCACGGCGACGACGAACGCCAGCGGTGTGGCGTCGTGCTCCATCACTCCGAACGAGGCCGCGGCTACCTACAAGCTGACTGCGGCCTTCGCCGGCGACACGACGAAGGCGCCACAGCTGTTCGCCAGCAACGGCGCCAACAGCTACGTGGTGACCCTCGAGGAGACCGCCATCGCCTACACCGGACCCTCCCTCGCCGCGAGCGGCATGCCCTTCACCATGTCGGCCAACCTCACCACCGACGGCAGCCCGCTCGGTGGCCGGACGGTCCTCATGACGCTCGGGTCAGGCACGACCGCCCAGAGCTGCAGCGGCACGACCAACTCCTCGGGGAACGCAAGCTGCACCATCGCCAACGTCAACCAGACGGCAGGCACGGCCCCGATTTCTGTCGCCTTCGCCGGGGATACCTACTACCGACCCGCCAGTGCGTCGGGGTGCGTGACCACTGCCGCTGCACCCGATGCGGGCGCGTTCGTGGTCGGCGACATCTCGGCCGGCACGCCGCCGGCCACCATGCCCAGCCTGGCGAGCAACGGCAACCAGGTGAACTTCTGGGGCTCCCAGACCTGGAAGACGAACCAGTTCAGCGGCGTGGACAATGCTCCGGCCTCCATGAAGGGCTACATCGACAACGCTCCGCCCAGCTACACGTGCGGCAGCACATGGACATCGGACCCTGGCAACAGCTCGCACCCACCGTCGACCATTCCGGTCAACTTGTTGGTGGTCGTCTCCAGCTACATCAAACAGTCGGGTTCGACCGAGTCCGGCAACATCAAGCATGTGGCGGTGGTCTCGGTTGCCCCGGGGTACGCCGGCGACCCGGGACACCGAGGGTACGGACAGATCATCGGCTGGATCTGCTGAGCGAACAATGGTCGAGGCAGCGCACCGGACGCCGGTCGTCCGGTGCGCTGCACCGGACTCCGTCCGTCCATCGGCCCGGGCCACGGTCCCACACTCGCCCCGCGTACGACCAGGACAACATCGAGTCACGCGGCTGACAACGTCGACTCAAATGTCGAAACGGCTCGCGCAACTAGTCCTTTAGCCCCTGTTGCCACTTGGGACTTCCACGTCATATTCAGATGCGAACGCGCGCCATCCCGACGATGTCTCGCGTTCGATGCGCGAGCAACTCGGAGCGGAGCTGCATCGATTTTGAAGTGTACGCACACGATCACGGCAGGTAAGAGCCGTGGCGCTGCAGAGGGGGCTACATGAGAATGTCGATTGCTCGACCGCAAGCAGCGGATGACCGCGGCTCGCAGAGCTGGGAAGAACGGAGGTCGGGATTCTTCGGCCTCGCACTGCGCCGGTTGACGGTGGCGCTGTCTGTGGTTCTCGTTCTGGGCGCCATCGGGCTGCTCTTCTCGCCGGCCAAGGCCGGCGCCGACACCGTCTTGGCCCCCACCCAGGTGTTCGCCTCGGTCGGGAACTCGGCGGTGAACGTCTACAGCCCCAACGCCGCGCCGGCCGCCCCGTCCTTCGTCCAGTCGCTCAACGACGGGTCCACTATTCCTCCGTCGTCGCTGGTCTATCCCGGCTACCCGGGCGCTCCCGACAACACCGCCGGCAGCGCGTTCGGTCCGGCGAGCCCAGCCAGCAGCGCGAGCCCGGCGGGCACCAACAACTTCTACGTCACCGACGACTACAGCGGCCAGATCAGCGAGTACAGCACGAGTGGCGCGCTGGTCGGGGTCTTCGCCTCGGGCCTCCAGAACCCCCTCTCCTTGGTCTTCGACAATTCGGGGAACCTCTACGTCGGTCAGCAGAACACGCCCTACATCGCCGAGTTCAACTCGAGCGGCCAGGCCCAGACGCCCATCGGCCCCGTCACCACGGGGGAGACGGGCGACGACTGGATCGACTTGGCCTCCGACCAGTGCACCTTCTACTACACGACCGAAACGAACGTCATCTACCGCTACGCGAACAATTGCGCCAACGGCACCAACGGCCAGCAATCGAACTTCAACTCGATTCCCTTCACCGGGGCCAACGCCTTCCAGGTACGGATCCTCCCCGACGGTGGCGCGCTCGTCGCCGACTCCAACGCCGTCCTGCGCCTCGACGACACCGGGACCGTCACCCAGATCTACCCCTGCTCCGCGGCGGACCAGGCGGCCCTCCAAGCGGCCTACGCCCCTGGCGGTCCGTCGAACCCGAATGCCAACTCGCCCGCGCCGACGGTGGAAGTGCCGTTGCCGCCCATGGACGGGTCGGGTTGCGGCGGCCAGCTCTTCAGCCTGGCCCTCGACCCGAGCGGCACCTCGTTCTGGGCGGGCGACTCGTACTCGGGCAACATCTGGCAGATCGACCTGGCCACGGGCACCGCCCTCACCGAGGTGAGCACCGGCGCCGCCTTCCTCTACGGCCTCACCGTGTACAACGGCTACGAGGCGGCGGTGACCCCTCCGCCCGCGGCCACGCCGACCCAGCTCACGGTCGCCCCCGTCACCGGTAACTTCTCGACCCCGACGCCGGTCTCGGCGACCCTGACCAACGCCAGCGGGCCCGTCGCCAACGAGTCGGTCACGTTCACCCTCAACGGCAACCCCAACGAGGCCTGCACCGCTACCACGAACGCACAGGGCGTGGCCACCTGTCCCATCACGGCCAGTGAGCCCTCGAGCACATACACGCTGAGTGCATCGTTCGCCGGTGACACGATGGCGTCGACACCCTTGGGTTCGGACAGCGCCTCGAGCACCTTCACCGAGAACGCCGACGCGAGCTCTGTCACGGTGAGTGGCCCCCCCAGCGTGGTTAACGGCCAACCCATCACGCTCTCGGGCACGCTGACCGATACGACCACCAACACTCCCTTAGGGACCAAGGAGGTGACGTTCACCATCGGTACGACCGGCTCCTCACTCCCGCCCCAGAGCTGCAACGCGATCACCGACGCCACCACCGGAGTTGCCAGCTGCACGATCCAGTCGGTCGACCAGCCGGCCAGCTCCGAGCCGATCAACGCCACCTTCACCGGTGACGCCTACGACAACCCATCCACCTCGCCACCGAGCACCGTGACCGTCACCGAACCGACGATTTTGACGGTGAGCACTGCCACCAGCGACTACTCCGACCAAACGACAGTGTCCGCGGTGCTCACGGACGGCAACACCAATGCTCCCATCGGCAATGAGCCGGTCGTGTTCACGTTGAACGGCACCGAGACCTGCACGGGGACCACAACCGCCAACAGCACCGATACCGTCCCGGCCGGAACGGCGTCGTGCAACATCACTCCAGGCGAGCAGGCAGGAACCTACACGCTGACCGCGAACTTCGCGGGCGACACGCAACTGCCGCTCCAGCTGATGCCCGCCAACAACACGGCGAATTTCGTCGTCACGCTGGAGGAGACCGAGCTCAGCTACACCGGACAGACGTCGATCATCAACACGCAGAACCTGAACGTCTCCGGCGTGTTGACGTCGGACTCCGGTGCGACCCCGGTCGTCGGCCGCAACTTGACCTTCGTGCTCGGAAGTGGGTCAACCGCGCAGAGCTGCACCACCGCCACACCCACCACCGCGACCGGGACTGGTTCGTGCACGATCGACAACGTGAACCAAGCCGTGGGACCAGTGCCCCTCACGGTCAGCTTCAGCTCTGACGGCTACTACCAGTCCGTCACGACGCCCGCGACGGTCAACGTCGGACCGGTACAGGTGGGCACGACCCTCACGGTGAATCCCGCTACGAGCGACTACTCAGACGCAACCACCGTGTCGGCGACCCTGATCGACACCTACACGTCGGCCGGAGCGGCCAACGAGCCCGTCACGCTGACGCTGAACGGGACCGAGCAGTGTCACGGGACGACGAACGCCAGCGGGGTGGTGTCCTGCTCCATCACGCCGGGCGAGCCGGCAGGGACGTACTCGCTGACCGCGTCGTTCAGCGGCGACAACTCGCAGTTGCCGCACCTCGAGGCCAGCACGGGGCAGAACAACTTCGTGGTCACCCACGAGGAAACCGCCCTGACGTACACGGGCGCCACCAGTGCGACGAACGGGTCGCCGGTCACGCTCTCGGGCGTGCTGACGACCGACTCGGGCACCGTGCCCGTCGTCGGGCGGACCGTGAAGTTCACTTTGGGCTCGGGAACTGCGGCCCAGACGTGCAGCGGGACAACCAACGCTTCTGGTGCCGCCTCGTGTGTGATCGCCAAGGTGAACCAGACCACCAGCCCGGTGCCGGTCACGGACAGTTTCGCCGGCGACGCCTACTACGCCGCGGCGAACGCCACGGGCAGCGTGACCATCAGCACGCCGACGACCCTCACCGTCAGCGCGGGGACGAGTACGTACGGCCAGCCCACGACGCTGACGGGCACGCTGACGAACTCCGTGACAGGGGCCCCGATCAGCGGGCAGACGATCACCCTGACGCTCAACGGGACGCAGTCGTGCACGGCAACCACGAACCAGAACGGGCAAGGATCCTGTTCTGTCACCCCGAACGAGCCCTCGGGCACCTATACGGCCTCCGGCTCGTTCGCGGGCGGCTCCAGCTCGACGAACCTTTTGCCGAGCAGCGGTTGCAATCACGTCGTGGTCAAGCAGGCGCCCACCAGCCTCACCTACACCGGGCCGACAAACCTCTCCTACGGCCAGACGTACACCTTGACGTCCACGCTGACCTCCAACGGGGTACCGATCGCCGGCCAGCCCGTCGTGATCACGCTGGGGAGCGGGAGAACAGCGCAAAGCTGCACCGGCACCACGAACTCGTCGGGCGTGGCGACGTGCGGTGTCACGGTCACCCAGGTCGAAGGGAACGTGACGATCACGGTGTCCTATGCCGGGAACTCCTACTACCAGTCCTCGTCGGCGTCCTCCACCGAGAGGATCACCTGCGGCGGTGGCGGCGGTCGCGGCGGGAGCGGCGGCGGCGGCTCCGGTGGTCCCGGCGGCGGCGGCCAGGGCGGCGGGAGCAAGCCGCCCGGGGGCGGCGGTTGCGGCTGAGCGCGCGCCGTACGAGGAGAGCCGTCGCGCCACGAGCCCGCACAGAGCCATGAGACAGAAGGCGACCCGCTGGGGTCGCCCTCTCCTCGTCAGGGCTGCGCCACCATCACGACCATCCCGACGAGCAGGAGGACGAGCGCGGCGCCGGCCGCCCGGGCCATGACCGTGGCGTCACGGTCGATCGACGCGGTGGCGGGCAAGGTGCCGCTCGCGCCGTCGACGACCGCGAGGGCGGCTTGGACCCGCCGCTCGGCCGGCCACAGCACCCCCTCGGCCAGCAAGGCCACGACCGCGAAGATTCCCAGGCCGGCGAGGACCCAGCCGTCACCCAGCGCGTACGCACCATGGCTCATGGCGAGGAGGGCGAACCCGAAGACGGGGATGCCATAGACCAAACGTCCGGCCCAGTTGACGCCGGGACGGAAGTAGCGGCGCAGCGGCTCTGGCAGCGGCGCGGACGAACCGAGGAGGCGCCGCAGCCGGGCCGCGGTGGCCGTGGCGGTCGCCGTCGTGACGAGACCGACAACGGCGCACCCGACGTGAAGCAGCAGGACCACGTCAAAAGCTGCCCCGTCCGGCTGGTGATGCATGCCCGACATGTTCTCCTATGTCCGTGGCGCCAGGGTCCCGCTCCCGCCCCCCCTGGCGCTGGCCCGGGTGGCGGAACCTGTACCGTAGGAGTGGAGGGAAGACGATGAAGTCATTGTTGAAGTTGGCGGGCCCGTCGGCGCCCCACAGGATGCACCGATGAACCAGTTGCGCCTCGATCCTTTGTCGGGCCGCTGGGTCGTCGTGAGCCCCGGTCGCTCCGAGCGGCCCTACTCGTTCGTGACCCGCTCTCCCTGGCTGCCCGATGCACTCGGGCGCCCCTGCCCCTTCTGTCCCGGCAACGAGGAGGGCACGCCCCCGGCGCTCGAGACCTACGGCCCGACCGGCGGCTGGCTCGTCCGCGTCGTGCCCAACCTCTACCCGGCCTTCGAAGGCGATGAGCCCTTCGTGGTGGCCAACCGGGGCCCGGTCTTCACCCAGGCCTCCGCGGGCGGCATCCACGAGATCCTCATCTTCTCCCCCGAGCACGACGCCACCCTGGGGCAACTGAGCCAGGAACAGGTCGAGCTCGTGATGGCGGCGCTGCGGGACCGCCTGGAGGAGCACGCGTCGCAGCCCAACCTCCGCTACACCCAGGCCATCGTGAACTCGGGCCGCGAAGCCGGAGCCTCCCTGGAGCACCCCCACGGCCAGCTGCTCGGTATGTCCTTCATCCCCCGTGAGCTCGCCGAAGAGCAGGCCCGCTTCGCACGTTTCGTCGGTTCGTGCCTCTTGTGCACCACGATCGAGGCCGAGGAGGACTCGACCGAACGGGTGATCTACTCCAACGATCGCGTCGTGGTGGTCTGCCCGTTCTGGAGCGCGGTGCCCTACGAGATGCTCGTGATGCCGCGGGAGCACAACCCCCACCTTCACCGGAGCCCCACCGAGGACCTCATCGCCGTCGGTGAGGCCATCCGCCGCACTCTCCAGCAACTGGCAGAGGCCGTCGGCGATGTGGCCTACAACATCGTCTTCCACTCCGCTCCCTATCGAGTCGGCGAGCCGTACCACTGGCACGCCCACATCTGGCCCAAGGCCACGACGACGGCCGGCTTCGAGCTGGGCACCGGGGTGGCGATCAACGTGATCTCACCCGAGGAGGCTGCCGAGACCCTCAAGGTCTCCGCCCTGGCCCTGTGAGCTCCTAGGTCTGGCGCACCGAGCGAGCGAGCTCGAGGAACGGCACGATGCGTCGCACGAGGTCGCGATCGGGCCCGACGAGCCCCCCGATGCCGGGCGTGCCGAGGTAACCCGTCACGAAGGCGCGTCGGTTTCTCGTCTCCCATGCTTGCCCGAGCGCCGAGAGCCCGAGCCGCCCCGCCGGGTCCCGCTCCGCTGCGGCCGCCGTGCTGGCCTGGTGCATGGAATAGAGAAGGTCGGCCACGTCCGCCAGGGGGGTACGCCGGCCCGGCGACGATTCGCCGGGCAGGACACCCCCTGGTCCACAGTCGCTGACGACCCATCCCTGGTCGGTTCGCGATGTCCGCCCCAAATGAAAGTCGCCATGCGTGCGGATCACCGGAAGCCTCGCGTCGGACGCACGGATCCATTTGACGAGCTCCGCGACCCCGGGTGCATCGAGCAGCGACGGGTCAGCAGCCGCAATCGCTCCTTCTGCCGCGTCGATCCAGTCTCCCACGGGTTCGTGATGTCGCAGGAAGGCACGGTCGAGGGCCAGGTGCATCCTGGCCGTCATGGTGCCCAGGGCCCGGGCCTCTGCCCCGAAGTCGCCGCCGGCCGCCTCCGGTGAACCGCCTGCGGCGTAGTAATCCCGCAGAGACGTCAGGGCCAGGGCCCAGCCGCCGGAACGGTCGGCCAGGGGCTCCTGCACGACACCGAGATCACGTCCCTCCCAGGTCCAGCGCACCAACGGGGCGGCGACATGGTTGAAACCTGCCTCCTCCAGCCCCACCAGGAGGTCGACGTCGGCTCGCGACCTGTCGTGGAGCCACGGGAACACAATCAGGTCCCCCCGATCGCCGCAGTCGATCACCGTGGCGTCTTCGTCGTCGCGCAGCACCGCCACTTGACCCGGCCGCGTCGCGACGCCGCGCACCGTTGCCAACAGGAGCGGTGCCAGTTGCGCGTCGCGCAGCGCATCCGTGCAAACGGCGAGTCCGTGGTCGTCGTCGAGCAGGCCGAGCGCGGCCTCTTCGCCGGGACGGAGAAAGTGGGGCTCGTCGGCCACTCCCCGCAGCCCCGCCACGACATGGGCCCGGCGGTCCCCCACCCTGGCGACGATGTCGACCAGGCCGGGCCGGCCCGCCAAGAGCACCTCGGCCCGCTCGATGTCAAGCTGCTCCGTCGGCGCGATCCGGCGCAGACCCAGCCAGGCCTCGACCAACGTGCGCAGAGCCTCGTCGCGCTCGGGCGTCATTCCTGGACCGGCCTCTCCTCGGGGACCAGGTCGAACCACAAGAAGCCGTACGGCGGCAGGGTGATCGTGTAGGGCTCTTCGGTGATGACCGGGAAGGGGACGCGCCCCAGCACCTCATAGGGGATCGACCCCGCCCACGGAGCCAGCGCCAGCTCCGCCGGCTGCGCAAAACGGCTCAGGTTGTGCACGCACAGCACGGCCTGGTGCCGGTACACGACCTCATCGCCCTCGCTCTCGTTCCCGGCCGGAACGGTGCGGGCCAGGACGGTCGAGCGGCCCCAGTCCAACGCGGCGTCCACCGACGGGCTCACCGTTGGACCCGTCGAGGCGGAGGCGCTCAGAATGTCGGCCACATCGCCCGAGCGGACGTAGGCCAGGACCGACGGGTTGGCGCAGGGCAGCACCTCCATCTCCCCCACCCCCATCACCGGGAGCGCCCGTCTCTCGGTCAGCATCCGCCGCAACCAGTGCAGGAACGATCCCTGGTTCCGCAACTGCGCCTCCACGTTGAGGGCGTTGAAGCCGTACACGGGGTCCATGAGTGGCGGCAGGTAGAGCTGGGCGAAGTCCGCCTTCGAGAAGCCGCCGTTGCGGTCGGGCGACCACTGCATGGGGGTGCGTACCGAGTCCCGATCACCGAGATAGATGTTGTCACCCATGAGCAGTTCGTCGCCGTAGTAGATGACGGGGCTGCCGGGCAGGGACAGGATCAGGGCATAGAGCAACTCGGCCGTCCGGCGGTCGTTGTCGAGGAGCGGGGCCAGCCGGCGCCCGATGCCCATGTGGCGCTTCATCCTCGGGTCCTTGGCGTACTCGGCAATCAGGTAGTCCCGCTCCTCGTCGCTGACCTGCTCGAGCGTCAGCTCATCGTGGTTGCGCAAGAAGATGGCCCACTGGCTGGCGTTGTTGATGACGGGCGTCTGGGCCAGGATCTCGGTGATCGGGTAGCGCTGCTCCCGGCGGACCGCCATGAACAGGCGCGGCATCAGCGGGAAGTGGAAGCACAGGTGGCACTCGTCGCCGTCGCCGAAGTAGTCCGCCACGTCGCTCGGCCAACCGTTCGCCTCGGCCAGCAATATGCGTCCCGGGTAGTCGGCCTCGATCTGCTTGCGGACGCGCTTGATGAAGGCGTGCGTCTCGGGCAGGTGCTCCCCCGATGTCCCGTCGCGCTGGTAGAGGTATGGCACGGCATCGAGCCGGAAGCCGTCGAAGCCGAGATCGAGCCAGAAGCGGACGAGGTCGATCATGGTGTCCGCGACCTCGGGGTTCTCGTAATTGAGATCGGGCTGGTGGTGGTAAAAACGGTGCCAGTAGTACTGCTGACGAGTGTCGTCCCAGGTCCAGTTGGAGCGCTCGACGTCGGTGAACACGACCCGGGCATCCGGCCACTTCTGATCGTCGTCGTTCCACACGTACCAGTCGGCTTTGGCATTGTCCCGCGACGAGCGCGACTCGATGAACCACGGGTGTTCGTCGCTCGTGTGGTTCATCACGAGGTCAGCGACGACCCGGATACCGCGCCGGTGCGCGTCCTCCAAGAACGCCACCAGGTCGCCGATGCTCCCGTAATCGGAATGGACGTTGAAGAAGTCGCTGATGTCGTAGCCGCCGTCACGGAACGGCGACGGATAGAACGGCAGCATCCAGATGCAGTCGATGCCCAGCCATTCGATGTAGTCGAGCTTCTCGCGCAACCCGCGCAGGTCCCCGGTGCCGTCGTTGTTGGCATCGAAGTAGCCGCGGATCAGCACCTCGTAGAACACGGCGTGCTGGAACCACCGCACCGAGGGGTCAAAGGCGCCGTCGGCCGAGCTGACCGGGATCGGAGGTGAGCTCAAGGTTTCACCGCCCGACGAAACTCGCCTTCCCGGGGCCGTTCTCGAGGAAGGACGCGATGCCCCATGCCACGTTGTCCGCCCGGCGCTCCAGGGTGACGGAGGTCTCAACCACGGCCGAACCGTATCGGACCGAGGTCTCGGTGGCTCATTCGGCCAACAGGCGGTCGGCGGCCTGATACGGGTCGAGCTCGCCGGCTGCCAGTGCCTTGACCGCCGTGGTGAACTCCTCCCCGGCCGTCAGTTCGTGAATGCGGACCTCCGAGCGGGCCAACAGCACCCGACGCAACTCTTGCCCCAGCCGATCTGCCCTGCGGGCCACCAACTGACCCGCACCCTCGAGGTGGTGACGATGGCGCGCCACGGCGTGCCACACCTCGGCCACCCCCTCGCCGGCGGTTGCCGTCGTGTCCACGATCTCGGGCCGCCAGGAACCGGGCCGCGCCAGGTCGAGCATCTGCTCCAGGTCGCGACGCGCCTCGCGCCCACCCGGCCGGTCCGACTTGTTGATGACGAACACATCGGCCACCTCGAGCAGCCCGGCCTTGCTCGCCTGCATGGAGTCGCCCCAGCCCGGGGTCACGACCACCACGGTCGTGTCGGCGGCCGACGCGATTTCCACCTCCATTTGCCCGACGCCCACGGTTTCCACGATCACCACCGGAAAGCCGGCCGCACCGTAGAGACGGACCGCGTCGGGCACCGCCAGAGAGAGGCCGCCCAGGTGGCCCCGGGTGGCCATCGACCGGATGAACACGGTCGGGTCGAGCGCATGCTGGCTCATGCGCACGCGGTCGCCGAGGATGGCGCCCCCGCTGAAGGGGGAGGTCGGGTCGATGGCCAGGACCCCGACCTGGGCCACCGGTTCGGGGTGGGGCGCGGGCCACCCGGCGCGCGCCTGCCGCGATCAGCCCGTCGGTCAACGTGGACTTGCCGGCGCCCGGGGCTCCGGTGAGGCCGACCGTATAGGGGATCTCCGAGCGGTAGGCGAGGCGCGCCACCGCCGTCGCGGTGTCGCCACCGCGTTCGATGTACGAGAGCAGACGTGCCAAGGAAACGCGGTCACCGGTGCGAGCTTGCTCGAGGAGCGCGACCGGGTCAGTGGGCGTTGGTGGGCTCACTGGACGACCACCTTGGCTCCGAGCGAGCACAGCGCACCGGGCAGGTCCTGGTAACCGCGACCGATGTGGTGTGCACCGCTGACCACCGTCTTCCCTTCGGCCACGAGCCCCGCCAGGACCAGGGCCACGCCGGCGCGGATGTCCGGGGCCCGCACCGGCGCACCAGAGAGCCGCGGCACACCGCGCACGACAGCATGGTGCCCCTCGGTCCGGATGTCGGCGCCCATCCTCCGCAGCTCCTCGACGTAGCGGAAGCGGCCGGAGAAGAGGTTCTCGGTGAGGATGCCCACCCCGTCGGACACGGTGAGCATCGCCACCAGCAGTGGGCTGTAGTCGGTCGCCACCCCGGGATACGGAAGGGTGGCGACGTCGGCCGCCGTGAGCCTTGCGTGCGCACTGGCCCGCAAGCCTTGAGGGCACATCTCGGTGGCCACGCCCATCTGGTTGACCTTGCGGAGGACCATCTCCATGTGTTCGGGCCGGGCGTCCGTGATCGTCACGTCGCCGCCGGCCATCCCGACCGCCCCCAGATAGGTCGCGGCCACCACCCGGTCGGGCACGACGGCGTGGCGCGTCGGGTCGCAGCTCGTCGACCCCCTCGACCTCGATCCGCGATGTTCCCGCCCCGCGCACCTCCGCCCCCATGTCGCACAGCATCGCGGCCAAGTCGGCCACCTCCGGCTCCTTGGCGGCGTTCTCGATGACGGTCGTGCCCTTGGCGACGACGGCCGCCATCAGCAAGTTGTCCGTGGCCGTGTGGCTGGGGTACTCCAGGACGACCCGGGTCCCCACCAGCCGACCACCGGGTACGGTGCCGCGCACCTCACCGTGGGAAGACTCGAACCGGGCACCCATCGCACTGAGCCCGTTGATGTGGAAATCGATGGGCCTGTCCCCGAAGTCGTCTCCCCCGGGCAGTGGCATCCGGACCGCCCCGCAGCGGGCCAGGAGCAGGCCCAGGACCACTACCGACGCCCGCATGCGTTCGAACAGTTCGTAGGGACCGCCGGGCACCAGGTCAGCGACCGGAGGCGTCGTCACTGCGACATCCCCATTGTCTCGGCGCTCGACCGCCGCGCCCATGGTGCGGAGCACCTTGGCCATGGTGTCCACGTCGCTGATGCGGGGCACGTTGGACAGCACCGTGCAGCCCTCGGCGAGCAGGCACGCCACCATCAGTTTGAGAGCCGAATTCTTGGCCCCGCCTGCGGTGACGGCGCCCTGGAGCGGTCCATTGGGCTCCACCACGATCTGGTCCACGGCCCCAAGTATCGCCGCTGGAGACCGCGCCAACGGGCAGCCTGGGATCCGAGACCAACTATCGTCAAGCGCGTGGTGACCCCGCGCCAAGCCCCCGACCGAAACCTCGCCATGGACCTGGTCCGTACGACCGAGGCGGCGGCCATGGCCGCCAGTCGCTGGATGGGCCGGGGAGACAAACTCGGCGCCGACGCGGCCGCCGTCGAGGCCATGCGAACCGTGCTCTCGAGCGTCCCCATGGACGGGATCGTGGTCATCGGGGAAGGCGAGAAGGACAACGCGCCCATGTTGTTCAACGGCGAGAAGATCGGCGACGGGACGCCTCCGCTCACGGACATCGCCGTGGACCCCATCGACGGCACGACGCTCACCGCCCAGGGCCGCGGCGGCGCCCTGGCCGTGATCGCGGTCGCCGAGCGCGGTGCCATGTTCGACCCCGGCCCGTGCGTCTACATGGAGAAGCTGGCCGTGGGACCGAGGGCCATCGGTGCCTGCGACATCCGGCGCACGCCGACCGAGAACCTTCACGCCCTCTCCGAGGCGGTGGCGCGTCCCGTGCGGGACCTGACCGCCGTGATCCTCGACCGGCCTCGCCACGACGGCCTGATCGCCGAGGTGCGGGCCACCGGCGCCCGCATCCGCCTGATCACCGACGGTGACGTCGCCGCCGCCATCGCCACCGGCTGGCCCGGCGCGGGTACCGACATCCTCTTTGGCATCGGGGGCACGCCCGAGGGCGTGCTGGCCGCAGCGGCGCTGAAGTGCATGGGCGGAGAGATCCAGGGGCGTCTCCACCCCCGAAACGAAGAGGAGCGGGCGGCCGCCGTCGCCGCCGGCTACGCGCTCGACGCCGTGCTCATGACCGACGACTTGGTGCAAGGCAACAACTGCTTCTTCGCGGCCACCGGCATCACCGACGGGGAGCTCCTGCAGGGCGTCCAGTACCACGAGTTCGGGGCCACGACGCAGTCGCTCGTGATGCGCTCCAAGTCGGGGACGCTCCGCAAGATCGACGCCAGCCACGCGCTGGCCAAGTTGGCCGAGTTCAGCTCGATCCCGTTCGGCTAGCTGTCCGCCGCTGGCGGCCGGCCACCGCCCCGGTTCCGGTTCAGGCGGTCCCGGCGGCCACGGCGAGCCGCAGGTCGGCGCGCGCGAGGGCGTTCTCCGCCTCGGCGAGCTCGACGTCCCCCGCGACCTCCTCGGCGACGGTTCCCCGGCCGCCGCCCAGCTCGCCGACCCGCGCCGTCGCCGCCTCCCGGGCCAGCTCGGCGCGGGACACGTCGATCTCCTCCGCCAGTTCGGCCACCCCGGCGAGGATCGTCACGCGGGTCGAGAGGCCTGGCAGCGGCCCGTCCCCCTCGGCCAGGCCGGCCGCCGCCCCGGGGCTCGTATCGACCTGGACGAACCCGCCGTGCACGGCGAGCCGCGTCACGGTGTCCTCGGACTGTTCGACCCTCACCTCGCCGGGCACGACGTCCCCGACGAGCGGCGTGTGGCCGTCGAGCACGGTGAGGTCGCCCTCGGACGTGGCCAGGACAACCGCTGTCGCGCCGCCGGCGAAGAGGGACTGCTCGGGCGTGACGATCTCCACGCCGAAGACACCGTCGGCCACTAGCCCGCCTCGGCCTCGAGCGTCTTGGCCTTCTCCAGCACCGACTCCACCCCGCCCACGTTGAGGAAGGCCTGCTCTGGGATGTTGTCGAGGTCACCGTTGACCAGGGCCTCGAAGGACTCGACCGTCTCGTCGATCGGCACGAAGATGCCGGGCACGCCGGTGAAGACCTCGGCCACGAAGAACGGCTGGGACAAGTAGCGCTGGATCTTGCGGGCGCGGGTCACCGTCACCCTGTCCTCCTCGGAGAGCTCGTCCATGCCGAGGATGGCGATGATGTCCTGCAGCTCCTTGTAGCGCTGCAAGACCTCCTGCACCCGGCGGGCCACCGCATAGTGGCGCTCGCCCACGATCTCGGGCGCGAGGATGTTCGAGGTCGACGCCAGCGGGTCGACCGCCGGGTAGATGCCGAGCGCGGCGATCTGACGGGAGAGCTCGGTGGTGGCGTCGAGGTGGGTGAACGTCGTGAACGGCGCCGGGTCGGTGTAGTCGTCGGCCGGCACGTAGACCGCCTGCAGCGAGGTGATCGACTTCCCCTTGGTCGAAGTGATCCGTTCTTGCAGCTCGCCCATCTCGTCGGCCAGCGTGGGCTGGTAGCCCACCGCGGACGGCATGCGGCCGAGCAGGGTGGACACCTCCGAGCCCGCCTGCACGAAACGGAAAATGTTGTCGATGAAGAGCAACACGTCCTGGTTCTGCACGTCACGGAAGTACTCGGCCATGGTGAGCGCAGCCAGCCCGACGCGGAGGCGGACGCCAGGCGGCTCGTCCATCTGGCCGTAGACCAGCGCGGCCTTGTCGATGACGCCGGACTCCTGCATCTCGAGCCACATGTCGGTGCCCTCGCGGGTTCGCTCCCCCACGCCGGCGAACACCGACACGCCGCCGTGCTGTTGCGCGACCCGGTGGATCATCTCTTGGATGATGACGGTCTTGCCGACGCCGGCACCTCCGAAGAGGCCGATCTTGCCGCCCTGTACGTAGGGCTCGAGCAGGTCGATCACCTTGATCCCGGTCTCGAACATGAGCGATCTGGGCTCCAGCTGGTCGAAAGCCGGCGCGTTGCGGTGGATCTCCCAGTACTCGTCGACGCCTTCGATGGAGTCCGTGTCGAGTGGTTGGCCGAGCACGTTGAACACGTGGCCGAGCACGGCGTTGCCCACCGGGACCGTGATACCGCGTCCGAGGTTGCGCACGGGAGCCCCACGGACGAGCCCGTCGGTCTGCTGCATGCAGATGCACCGAACCCGGCCGTCCCCGATCTGCTGGGCCACCTCGGCCGTGACCTGATGGGCCGACCCGTCGAGCTCGATGGTGAACTCGACGGCGTGGTTGATCTCGGGCAGCGCATGGGGCGGGAACTCGACGTCGATGACAGGCCCCGCGATGGCGACCACCCGCCCGTCCGCCAACGAGCCGGCCGGTGCGGTGTCCTGCATGGTGGTTGTGGTCATTGGGGTCAAGCTCCCTTCGATTGGCGGAGCGCCTCAGCCCCGCCGACGATCTCCATGATCTCGGTGGTGATGGCGTCCTGGCGGGCCCGGTTCATCACGCGCGTCAAGGTGCGGACGAGCTCGTCCGCGTTGTCGGTGGCCGCCGCCATGGCCCGCTGCTGGGCCGTGAAGAACGACGCCGCGCCCTCCAACAGGGCGGCGAAGATCTCCGCCTCCAGCGCCCGAGGAGCCAGCTCGACGAGCAGCTTCTCGGGCTCGGGCTCGAACTCGGTGTAGCCCTCGAGCGTTCCCTCGTCCTGCTCCGGCGCCTCCTCGGACTCCTCCGGCAAGGGGAGCGGCAGGAGCTGCACTTGCTCGACCCGCTGGGTCCCGGCGGAGATGAACCGGGTGGAGACCATCTCGATGAGATCGATCTCCCCGGACAGGAACGGTGCGGCCACAATCGCTGCGATGTAACGAGCGTCGGCGAAATCGGGCCGGTCGGCGAACCCGGCGAAGGACCCAGCCGTTTCGATGCCGCGGTAGCGCAAGTAGGCAGGGGCCTTCTTGCCCACGGACCACAGCGTCACCTCGGCGCCGTGGCTCCTGTGCTCTGCCACCAGTCGCTCGCTGGCGCGGAGGACGCCGGAGTTGTAGGACCCGGCCAGGCCGCGGTCGCCGGCGATGACGAGGATCCCGACGTGGCGCGGCGACTCGGGCGTGCCCAGCAGCTTGGCCGCCGCCGCGGGATCGGCCGCCGCCGTCAGGCGCAGAACCCGCTCCATCCCCTCCCGGAAGGGCCGGTTGGCCACGATCCGCGTCTGGGCGCGCACGATCCGCGAGGCGGCGATCAGCTCCATCGCCTTGGTGATCTTCCTCGTCGACTGCACACTGCGGATGCGGCGGCGCAGGATCCGCTCTTGGCCTCCGGCCATGGGTCAGTCGACCTTCCCCGTGTCGAATCCCTCGAGGAAGGAGGCGAGGCCCCGGTCGATCTCGTCTCCGTCGGGCAACGCACCCGTGGCGCGAATCGTCTCGAGCACGTTCGGGTGGTTGCCCTTGAAGTACTCGATCAACTCTCCCTCGAATCTCCGCACCTCGCTGACGGGGACCGAGTCCGTCCAACCCTTCGTGCCGGCGTAGATCGCCAACACCTGTTCCTCGACCGCCACCGGACGGTTCTGCGGCTGCTTGAGCAGCTCCGTCAGCCGGTAGCCCCGATCGAGCTGGGCCTGCGACACCTTGTCGAGCTCGGAGCCGAAGGTGGCGAACGCCTCGAGCTCGCGGAATTGCGCCAGGTCGAGCTTGAGCGTCCCCGAAACTTGCTTCATCGCCTTGACCTGGGCTGCACTGCCCACCCGGCTCACCGAGTTGCCGACGTTGATGGCCGGACGGATGCCCGAGTTGAACAGGTCGGTCTCGAGGAACACCTGCCCGTCGGTGATGGAGATCACGTTGGTCGGGATGTAGGCCGAGATGTCGCCCGCCTTCGTCTCGATGACCGGCAACGCGGTGAGCGATCCGCCACCGCGTGCGTCGGACAGTTTGGCCGCGCGCTCCAAGAGCCTGGAGTGCAGGTAGAACACGTCGCCGGGATAGGCCTCACGCCCTGGCGGCCGTCGCAGCAGCAGGGAGACGGCGCGGTAGGCCTCGGCCTGCTTTGAGAGGTCGTCGTAGACGATCAGCGCATGCTCACCGTTCTCCATCCAGTGCTGGCCCATGGCGCAGCCGGCGTAGGGGGCGAGGTACTTGTAGGGAGCCGGGTCGCCGGCCGAGGCCACGACCACCACCGTGTACTCGAGTGCCTGGTGGCCCTCGAGCGTGGCCACGGTCTGGGCAACCGAGGAGTTCTTCTGCCCGATGGCGACGTAAATGCACTTCACGCCTTGACCGGCCTGGTTGATGATGGTGTCGACCGCCACGGTGGTCTTGCCGGTCTTGCGGTCGCCGATGATCAGCTCGCGCTGCCCGCGGCCGATCGGGGTCATGGCATCGATGGCCTTGATGCCGGTCTGCAGGGGCTCGCTCACCGGTTGGCGGCCGACGATGCCGGGGGCCTGCACCTCCATCCGGCGCGTCTCGGTTGCGTTGACGGGCCCCTTGCCGTCGAGGGGCTCGCCCAACGCGTTGACGACGCGGCCCAGCAGGGCGTTCCCGACCGGAACGGTCTGGATGCGTCCCGTCGCCTTGACGATTTGCTCCTCCTCGAGATTGTCGACCTCGCCCAGGACGACGGCGCCGATCGTGTCCTCGTCGAGGTTCAGGGCGAGGCCGAGCGTGCCGTCCTCGAACTCGAGCAGCTCGTTGACGGCGGCACCCGGAAGACCCGACACGCGGGCGATCCCGTCACCGACCTCGACGATATGACCGATCTGCTCGGTCCCGACCGTCGGGGTGTAGTCCTCGACGTGACGCTCCAGCGCCTTGGTGATCTCACTGGCGTCGATCGTCAGCTCTGCCATCAGTCTGCTCCCTCTGTGTCTTCAGCCGTCGTGTGACCGCGACCGGCGCGGCCGAACCCGGTGTCCTGCCACCCAGTCGGGACGAGGTGCTCGCGCAGCGCGTCGATGCGTCCCCGTGCCGTCGCGTCCACCAGCAGGTCACCAATCCCGATGCGCGCGCCGCCGAGCAGCGCCTCGTCGATGACCACCTGCAGCTCGACCGGACCCCCCGTCAGCCGGGACAGCGAGTCCGAGAGGGTCGCCTGCTGTTCGTCGTCGATCGGGGCGGCGGCGCGCACGTGAGCGATACGCCAGCCGCGGGCCGCCGCGGTCTGCTCGACCAAGAAGTCCACCGTCCCCACGAAGTCCCGCGCCCGGCCACCCGCGACGACGTAACGGACCAAAGCCAATGTCGTCGCGGGCGCCTTGCCCTCCAAGAGCTCGGTCACGAGGCCCTGGCGGGCGGCGGCGTCGAGGTCCCGGTCGGTCAGCGCCGCACGGAGGGGAGGCGTGGACGCCACGATCCGCCCGAACCGGAAGAGGTCGTCCTCCAGCGACTCGAGCTGGTCGGTGGACATGGCCTCGTACAGCGCCGTGGCGTAGCCGCCGACTCGCTGGCGCGCCTGGGTCAGGCTCAACGGAGGCTCCTCGAACTCGTAGCTCTCTGCGGCGTGCCAGGCCCGGGTGCTCAGCCAGCCCAGCGCGACCGGCACCTCGGGTGCCTTCACCTCGAGGGCGGCGAAGGCGGCCAGTCGGCGGGCCTCCGAGGAGACCTTCCCCTCGAGGAGGTCGAGCAGGAGGGCCTGGCGGGCCTTCCCGGGTACGGAGGTGTCGGTGAGCGCGGCCCGCAGCGGCGCGTTGCTCGCGGCTTGCTGCTCGATCGCCGTCAGATCGTCCGCGATGCCGCGGAGTGACGCGGGGTCGGCCGCCTCGAGCACGGCCGCGGTGTAACCCTGCAGCGTCGGGTTCACTGGCGCGCCCCGGCGTTGGCGGCGGCGCCGCCGGTCGTGTCGGCCCGCAGCGCGGCCACCGCCTCATCGATCAGGTCTCGGTGCGCCTCCTGGTTGAGCTCGCGCCCGATGATCCGCTCGACCACCTCCATGACGATCTCACCCATCCGCGCTGCCGCCTCCTCGATGGCGCGCTGGCGGGCCAGGTCGATCTCGATCTCGGCGTTGCCGACGATGCGCTCGTAGTCGCTCTGACCCCTGGTCTGGGCCTCCACTCGCGCCTGCTCGGCCGTGCGGTTCGCTTGCGCCAAGATCTCGCGTGCCTGGTGGCGCGCCTCCTCGAGGACCGCTCGCCGCTCGTCGTCGGCCGCCTCGGCGTCCGTACGCGCCCGGTCGGCTGCGTCGAGCGAATCCCGGATCTTCTCTTGGCGCTCCTCCATCGCCTTGTTGAGGGGCGGGAGCACCCATTTGTAGATGGCGAAGATGAGGACGATCGAAACGGCCAGCTCAACGAAGAAGGTCCCGTTGGGCAGAAGAAAAATTCCTGCTGTGATCATGATGCTCTCGGTCTCCGGGTTCTGTCCGGCACGTTGTCGGTGGACTGCTCGGCGCGGGGCGGCAAGCGGCTACGCGATGCTCTTGGCGGCGAAGACGTAGACGAACACCACCATGAACAGAAGGTTGATGAAGTACATGGCCTCGACCAACCCGACGGTCAAGAAGAAGTACTGGCGGGCCTTGGCCTCGATCTCCGGCTGGCGGGCGATCGCTGCGATCGTCTGTGAACCGGCCAGGCCGTCACCGACCGCGGCACCGATGGCGCCACCGCCCAGGGCGAGTCCGCCGCCAACCAGCGCGCCAGCGACCCGTATTGCGCCTTCGATTGTGTTTGTTGCCATGTTTCCTCTCCTTTGTCGAGATCCTGTCAAGAGCCGGTTGGCGATGGTCCCACCACTGCGGTGAGGCCTAGTGTGCGTCCTTTCTCATCCCCATTCCGAGATACATGATGGTGAGCAGAGCGAAGATGAACGCCTGGATCGCCCCGATGAACAATTCGTCGAACGGCTTCCAGATCAACAGCCCGATCCACGACGCGTAGGGAGGGATCAGGGTCACGATCACAGAGATCATGAGGACGCCGGCGAAGATGTTCCCGAAGAGTCGGAAGGTCAGCGTGATCGGCTTAGTGATCTCCTCGATGATGTTGATCGGGGTGAGTGCGCCGTAGGGCTCGGCGTAGTGCTTGAAATACCCCCGCCACCCACGGGCTTTCACCGAGTTGTAGTGGACGACGAAGAAGACGGTGAGCGCCAGGGCCAGGGGCAGGTTGACATCGCCGGTCGGCGGCGCCAGGAAGCCCGGGTCACCGCTCGGTATGAAGGCCAACCAGTTACAGATCAGAATGAAGAAGAAGATGGTGACGCCCAGGCCGACGAAGGGCATGCCCTCGGGGCCGATAGCGGACCCGGCGAGGTCGGACACCTGCTCGACCAGCGTTTCCCAGAACAGCTGCAGCTTGCCCGGAACACCCGACGTCACCTTGGCCCGCATGCGCAGTCCAAACCCCAACACGATGGCGGCTGCGATGAGGGTCGTCCAGACCACGTCCATGTAGATGGTCAGGCCACCGATGCGCACGACGCCGTGGTGATCGCCGATCGTGATGGTGGCCATGACGAAGCTGGAGCTCATTGGATCCCCTGCGACATGACGACGCGCCCCACGTTGACGACGAAGAGCAGCTGGAAGATGACCAGGCCGGCCACGGCCCCGATCCCCAGCGCACCGTTGAGGAGCATCAGGCCGACGCAGATGACGGTGATGATGCCGAGACGCGTGACGCTCTTGGTACCCATGGCGCGTCGGAGCACCTTGTTGTTCGTCTCGCCACCGGTGTTGAGCTTGGCCACGCCCGCGTCGAGGAAACGCAGGTTCACGACAGCCAGGCCGAGGCCGATAGCGAGCCCGAGCGCCCCCCAGGGAGACGAAAGTAGGAGCGCGAGGACGATGGCGAGGGCCCCCACCACGATGGCGGAAACCACGGTCCGCCGGAGCACCTTGCCCAGCGCGTTGCCTTCAAGGTCCGAGAGCCCGTCGAGCATGTTCACACGCTGCTCTCTACAGATACGTACGGATCTGCTTGATGACGCTGGCGGCAGCCGCAGCCAAGCCGAGCGCCAGTCCCACCAGCAGGAACGCGGGGGCGGTGTGCAGGGCGCTGTCGACCCAGAGCCCGAGTCCGACACCGATCCCCACGCAGGCGGCCGCGGAGAGCCCCATGCCCAGGAAGGCCACTGCGCCAGGAAGCGGTTTGGGCTCCTCTGACTGGGAGGATTCGCCTCTGTCGGTCACCCGGACGGGCGCGTACGACGAGGCTCACTTGACCACGCATACGACTTTTGTCCCTTTACGCGGTGCGTGGCGCGCAGTCCGTCGTCCGTGCAGCCGCGACGGCGGCAGCGGGCGAGGCGAGGTGGACGGGGTACACAGGCCTCATCATCGCATCCCGGCCCCTTTTCCGTCCAAACGGTCACGAGGGGAACCTGACCACCTCGCTCACCCGCCGCACCTCACCCTGGGGCGGGGGAACGCCCTGGTCGCGACGTTCGTCCTCGTCCTCGTCCTCACCGTTGCCCCGACGCAGGCCCGGATGGAAGAAGGTGTAGAGGCCCACGGCGAGGGCGGCCGCCCCGATGGGGATGAACGCATTGACCTGGTGGACGAAGAGAGGGAACAGGAGGAAGCTCGAGAGAATCGCGGTCCACGCCCAGAGGATGATCACGCTCCGGCGGGGCCCGTGGCCGAGGCGCAGCAGCCGGTGATGAATGTGTTCCTTGTCGGGCGTGTCGAACCCCCTCCCCCGCGCCGTCCGGCGTACAAAGGCGAAGGCCATGTCGACCAGGGGAACCCCGAGGATGAGGATGGGGATGAACAAGGGCGCGAAGAAGAAGTAGGTGACGCCGCTGATGGGTACGGCGGTCGGGACGCGGCCGCCGATGACCATGGTGGACGCGGCCATGAGGAGCCCGAGGAAGTGCGCGCCGGCGTCACCCATGAAGATGCGGGCCGGGTTGAAATTGAACGGGAGGAAGCCCAGGCAGATCCCACACGCGATGACCGCAACCAAGGGTCCGATGTTGTCGGCTGGGAGGAGACCCAGACCCATGAGGCGGATCCCGTAGAGCGCCAGCGCGCCCCCGCCGATCGCGACGACGCCGGCGGCGAGGCCGTCGAGCCCGTCGATCAGATTGACCGCGTTGGTCAGCGCGATCACCCAGATGGCCGTGATCAGCGGGATGACGCCGGGGGTCAGGACGAAGAAGCCGGCGAGCGGGATCTTCAGCTCGTACATCGTCACGCCGCTGAAATAGAGGATGCTGGCGGCGAGGACCTGGCCGGCCATCTTGGCCGGCGCCGACATGTCCCGGATGTCGTCAATCAACCCGACCGCGAACATCGCACCCGCGGCGAGCACGACCCCGGTCATCTCGGGGGAGTCCTGGAAGATCGGCCGCAACGGCGGCACGGCGGACGCCCCCAGCACCGCGACCAGGAATCCCATGAACATGGCGGCGCCCCCGCCGTAGGGGATCGGCTTGGTGTGGACGGTGCGCTCCCCCGGATGGGCGACGTAGCCCACGCGGACCGCGATGAACCGGGCCGGGACCGTCAGTGCGGCCGTCGCGCCCGCGGCAATTACCAGCACGAGCCCGTACCAGCCGATGTCGGGCACCCGCTAGTCCACGAGGTCGGGGTACGGCGGGAAGGCGCCGCACAGCGCGGCGACCTCGGAACGCACGAGGGAGATCTCGCCCTCGTCGGTGCGCGCCTTCAGCGTGCGCACGATGAGGTCGGCGACCACCTGCATCTCGGCGGTCCCCATGCCCGCCGTCGTCTCGGCAGCCGTCCCGAGACGCAAGCCCGACGTGAGGAAGGGGGAGCGCGGGTCGTCGGGGATGGTGTTGCGGTTACACGTGATGCCGGCCCGGTCCAGGACCTCCTGCGCCTCCTTGCCGGTCAGCTCTGCGTCGAACGGCCGCAGGTCCACGAGCAGCATGTGATTGTCGGTGCCCCCCGAGACCAGGCGGAACCCGTGCCCCGAGAGTGCGTCGGCCAGTGCCGCCGCATTGGCGACCACCTGGCGGGCATAGCTCCGGAACTCGGGCGTGGCCGCCTCGGCGAAGGCGACCGCCTTGGCGGCGATGACGTGTTCGAGCGGTCCGCCCTGGAGCCCCGGGAACACCGCGCTGTCGATCCGCTTGGCCAGATCCTGCCCACACAGAATCGCCCCGCCGCGCGGGCCGCGCAAGGTCTTGTGGGTGGTGAGGGTCACGACGTCGGCCACACCCACGGGGGTCGGATGCACCCCACCGGCGATGAGGCCCGCCGGGTGGGCAGCGTCGAACATGAAGAGCGCCCCGACCGAGTCCGCGATCTCGCGGAAGGGCCGGGGGTCGATGACGCGGGCGTACGCCGTCGAACCGGCGACGATGAGCACCGGCTTCTCCGTCTTGGCCAGGTGGGCGACCTGGTCGAAGTCGATGACCTCGCCCGGGTTCGCTTCGTCGTGCGACTCGGGGGTGACACCGTAGGAGACGAAGCGCCAGAACTTCGAGACGACGGAGGCGGGCGAGCCATGTGTGAGGTGACCACCGTGGTCGAGTCGCATGGCGAGGATGGTGGCCCCCGGTTCGACCAGTGCCAGATAGGCGGCGAGGTTGGCGTTGGCGCCGGCGTGCGGCTGCACGTTGGCGTGCTCGGCGCCGAAGAGCGCCATGGCACGGGAGCGTGCCACGTCCTCGACCTCGTCGATGATCTGATTGCCGCCGTAATAACGGCGACCCGGGTAACCCTCGCTGTACTTGTTCGTCAACACCGAGCCCGAGGCTGCCAACACGGCGGCGGAGGTGAAGTTCTCCGACGCGATCAGCTGCAAGGTCGTCTGCTGACGGTTGAGCTCCTGGCCGATGAGGTCCGCCACCTCGGGATCAGAAGCAAGTGCCGTCTCGTAGCTGCTCATTGAGTCCCTTCGGCTGGGTCGGGGTGGACGAGCTCGGGGTCGAGCGCCGCCAGCTTCTCGAGGCGCCGGTCGTGGCGCCCGTGCTGTTCGGACGCGCCGAGGAAGGCGCCCAACGCGTCGACGGCCACGACGGCGCCGGTCGTGCGCGCGCCGACGCAGGCCACGTTGGCGTGGTTGTGGCGCCGGGCCAGGGTGGCCGTGGTGACGTCGTGGATCACGGCCGCCCGCACCCCGGCAATCTTGTTCGCCGCCATGGCGATGCCGTTTCCGGTCCCGCAGACGCACACGCCGAGATCGGCCGAGCCGCCTACGACCGCCCGACCCACCGCTGCGCCAAAATCGGGGTAGTCGACGGCCACTCCGGGGGCGTCGGTTCCGTGGTCCTCGACCTCGTGGCCGAGCGAGACCAGCTCGGCCCTCAAAATCTCCTTGAGGTCGAACCCGGCGTGATCCGAGCCGACTGCGACGCGCATGGCAATCGAGTCTACCGGTGGGCCACCGAGCCCTCGGGGCGTGAACCGGTACGCTGCCCGGTCCATGGCACTCGACCCGCGCACCCCCGTCGTCGTGGGCGTCGGGCAGGTCATGACGCCGCCGGACGCCGGCCTGGCTCCCGGCGATCGGCCCGAACCGCTCGAGCTGATGGCGGCGGCGCTGTGGGCCGCAGCCGAGGACTGCGACGGCGTGGCGGCTGGCGCCGCCGGTGCGGGGAACGCTCTGATCCGGCGGGCGGACAGCATCCGGGTCGTCCAGCCACTGGGGTGGCATGCGGTCAATCCCGCTCTGCTCGTGGCCGAGCGCCTCGGCTTCGGCGAAGGCGAGGCGCCGGCACAGCTGATGGTCTCGGCCATCGGGGGCAACGCGCCCGAGGCCCTGATGCACGATGCCTGCCTGGCCATCAGCCGGGGCGACCTCGACGTCGTCCTCATCACCGGGGCCGAGGCCCTGTACGCCCGAACCTTGGCCCGCCGTGACCCGACGCGGCCCTGGCTCTCGTGGGCGAGCCAACCGGAGGGGACGCAGGCGCCCGTCATCTTCGGGGTGGAACGGCCCGGTGCCACCGATCTCGAGATGAACCGGGGCGTGGTCCTCCCGGTCCATGCCTACCCCTTGTTTGAGAACGCCCTACGCGCCGCCAACGGGTGGACTCTCGATGACCACGCCGCTCGCATTGGGGCGCTGTGGTCCCGCTTCAGCCACGTGGCGTCCGGCAATCCGAATGCCTGGATCCGCGCGCCGCGCTCCGCAGACGAGATCGTCCGCTCCGGCCCGGGCAACCGCATGGTCTCGTTCCCCTACCCGAAGCTCTGTACGGCCAACATGCAGGTCGACCAGGGCGCCGGGTCCATCGTGTGCTCGGTGGAAGCGGCCCGCGCCGCGGGTGTGCCCGAGGAACGTTGGGTCTTCCCCCTCGCCGGCGCGGATGCGCACGATCACTGGTTCATTTCGCAACGGCCCGAGCTGCACCGCTCCCCCGCCATTCGGCTCGCCGGCTCGGCGGCCCTCGAACAGGCCGGGCTCGGCATTGACGAAGTCAGTTGGATCGATCTCTACTCGTGCTTCCCCGTGGCGGTGCAGATAGCCGCGGCGGAGCTCGGGCTGGCGGTGGACGATCCGGACAGACCCCTGACCTTGACCGGCGGCCTCACGTTCGGCGGCGGTCCGGGGAACAACTACACCTCCCACGGGATCGCGCGGGCGATCGGCGCACTGCGCGAGGCTCCGGGGACGGCGGCGCTCGTGACCGGCCTCGGTTGGTATGCCACCAAACACTCGGTTGGGGTCTACGCCTCGCGACCGCCGGCCCACGGCGGCTCCGAGCCGTTCGCCTGGCGCGACGTCCAGCCGGCGGTCGACGCCCTCCCCCAGTGTGCCGTCGACCCCGATGCCACCGGACCGGTGCAGGTCGAGAGCTACACGGTCACCTTCGACCGCGAGGGCGGGCCCGAGCGTGGCATCCTCGCCTGCCGGACGCCCGAAGGCACCCGTGCCTGGGCCAACGTCACCGACCCCGACACGCTGGCGCTGCTGTGCGCGGAGGAAGGCGTCGGACGCTCGGGCGTGCTCGCCCCGGACGGGACGCTCGAGCTCGACGCGGCGGACGCCGTTCCCCGGTGAGCGCCCCGCGGGCATATAGTTAGAGTCATCTAACTATCTCCGACCGTGCGAATCGGTGGGAGCGAGGGGTAGGGACGCCATGGCACACGACCTCGTGATCAGGGGTGGCCACGTGGCCGACGGCCGGGGCGGCGAGCCGGTGGCCGCCGACGTCGCCGTCGATGCCGAGACCATTGTCGGGGTTGGCACGGTGACCGAGCGGGGTCACGAGGAGATCGATGCCCGCGGTCTGCTGGTGACGCCCGGCTTCGTCGACATCCACACGCACTACGACGGACAGGCAACGTGGGACTCGCATCTCGCACCGTCGAGCTGGCACGGAGTGACGACCGCCGTCATGGGCAATTGCGGCGTCGGGTTCGCGCCGGTGCGGGCCGACGCGCACAGCCGCCTCATCTCCCTCATGGAGGGAGTCGAGGACATCCCCGGAGCAGTGCTGGACGAGGGCATCGACTGGCAGTGGGAGAGCTTCTCCGAGTATCTCGACTCGGTCGAAGGGCGGCCCCACGACATCGATCTGTGCGCCCAACTCCCCCACGGCGCGCTGCGCCTCTACGTCATGGGTGAACGGGCCGCCCGCCTGGAGGAGGCAACGGAGGAGGACGCGGCGGCCATGCGGCGGTTGGCCACCGAGGCCATGCGGGCGGGCGCCGTCGGGTTCTCGACCTCGCGCACCCTGAACCACCGGACCGCGGCGGGCGAGCCCACGCCGTCGTTGCGGGCGGGGGCCGCCGAGCTCGAGGCGATCGCGCTCGGGGTGGCCGAGGCCGGGCACGGGGTGGTGGAACTGATCTCGGACTTCTGGCCGGATCCGGACACCGAATTCGCCATGATCCGTCGCCTCGTCGAGCTGACCGGGTGTCCGCTGTCGGTCTCGCTCGCGCAGAGCCACCAGCGGCCCGAGGCCTGGCGTGACCTCCTGACGAAGATCGGGCAGGCGGCGGCCGACGGCCTGCCGATCCGAGGGCAGGTGGCGCCCCGCCCGATCGGACTGCTGCTCGGGCTGCAGTCGTCCTTCCATCCGTTCTCGGGTCATCCCGCCTTCCACGCCGTGGCCGGGCAACCACTCGAGGCTCAGGTGCGCGCGCTACGGGATCCCGCGTTCCGGGCCCGCGTGCTCGTCGACGAGCGCCCCGACGGTCCGGGGCGCCGCCTCGTCGACTACCGCCGCATGTTCCCGCTGGGTGACGTGCCCGACTACGAGCCCGCTCCCGAAACGAGCGTGCAGCGGTTGGCCGAGGCGCGTGGTATCGAGCCCGGCGAGTTGACTCTCGACCTCCTGACCGAGAACGGCGGGCGCAACTTCCTCCTGGTCCCCTTCTCCAATTACGCCGATGGCGATCTGAACGCGTGCGGCGAGATGCTGTCCCACCCCGACACCCTCTTCGGCCTGGGCGACGGCGGCGCGCACGTGGGCATCATCTCCGACGCGAGCTTCCCCACGTACGCGCTCTCGCACTGGGCCCGCGACCGCTCGCACGGCCGGATGCCGGTGGGCTGGGTGGTGGACCGGCTGACGCGCGCGCCAACGCCTCCGCCGTCGGGCTCACCGACCGCGGTGTGGTTGCCGAAGGGATGCGGGCGGACCTCAACGTCATCGACTTCGACCGTCTGCGTTGCGAGGCGCCGGTCATGGCCTACGACCTGCCCGCCGGAGGCAAGCGGCTCTTGCAGGGATCCCGCGGCTACTGCGCCACCATCGTGGCCGGTGAGGTCACGTACCGCGACGGCGAACCGACGGGCGCACTGCCCGGTCGGCTGGTCCGCGGCGGCCAGCGCAACGGTACCCAGGCGACCGCGTGAGGCGAGAGGAGCCGACATGAGCACGGACAACGAGACCAATACCATCGAGCGCCACGAGCTCCGCGAGCTCGAACCGGCGGCGGAATGGCGGTCGGCGGACGTGGCGGAACCCGAGGTGTGGACGCTGCGCCTCAGTCCACAGGACCACGCGGAGCTCGAGAGGGCGCTTGCGACGGCCAAGGCCAAGAGCACAGACCCATTGGAGCTCGAACGGGAAGACTTCCCGCTCGACGGGCTGGCGGCCAAGCTCGATGACGTCGTCGATGTCCTTCTCGACGGCCGCGGTTTCGCCCGCATCGCCACGCTCGACACCGAGCGTTACGGAGACGACGATCTCACCCTGCTCTACTGGGGCATCGGGTTGCATCTGGGCGAGCCCTGGGCGCAGAACAAGTACGGCCACGTCCTGGGTGACGTCACCGACCAGGGCAAGACGATCGACGATCCCACCGTGCGCGGTAACGAGCTCGGCGGCATCGCCCTCGACTACCACACCGACGGTTCCGACCTGGTGGGCTTGCTCTGCCTGCGCACGGCACGGACCGGCGGCCTGTCGTGCGTCGCCAACGCGGTGGCGATCCACAATCAACTCGTGCGGGAGTCTCCCGCGCTGGCTGCCGCTCTCTACCAACCGCTGCCCTACGACACCCGAGGCGAACAGGCCAAGGGGGCAGCCGCGTTCTACTGCGTGCCGGGGTTCACCGAGCACTCTGGTCGGCTGTTCGTCCGCTTCATCCCTCAGTACATCCTCGCCTCGCAACGCCACCCCGACGCACCGCGGCTGAGTCCCACCACTCGCGAGGCCATCGCCAAGGTCTCCGCGCTGGCCAACGACCCCGACTTCAACGTCTACATGGACCTGCAACCTGGAGAGATGCAGTTCATCAACAACTACCACGTGCTCCACGGGCGCACGGCCTACGTGGACGACGTCGCCCGTGGCTACAAGCGGCATCTCAAGCGTCTGTGGCTCGCCACCCACGCGTTGACCGACCGCCCCGCCCACTTCGCCGCCCTCGGCCGCCGCAGCCACTGGGAGGCGCGACGCTCCGTGAGCACACTGCGGCCGGTCGAGCGGTAGCGCAAAGCGGGCCGCGTCCGCGCCGACCCGACCGCTCAGTCCGACGACGACCGCTTCTGGCGCGAGAACAGGCGCCGGCGAGTGCTCATGAGCATCGTCCCCTCGATGAAGGAGGCCGGCAGCACCCCCTCGCGCAGGACCCGGATCGGTGACACGGTCGCGTCGACGAGCGTGGGGGGCGGCCCGTCGCGCCGTCCCCCGTCGACCACGAGCGCCACGTCGGCGGCATCGAAGGCCTGGGCGACCTCAGCGGCCTCGGTGAAACGAAGCGGCACGGTGCGCCACGGACCGTGTTCTCGACAGAGTCGGCGTAACGCGCGGCCGTCGGGCATACCGACCACGGCCGCCCACACACCTGTCTCGGCCCCGGCACCCTCTGGCCCGATCTCCGGGGCGCTGGCCGCGGACAGGAACACTTCGACCGGACCAGGCCAGCAGCGTTCGAGCAGACGGCTCAGCTCGTCGCTCCAGCCCGAAGTCAGGGCGCGCACGGCGTCGGTGTGGCCGACGGCAAAGTGAGGCCCGTCGAGGTCGGTGGCCAAATCCATCAGACGCGCCTCGGCCGTGGGTGCCGCCGCCCGCACGGCGAGGCCATAGCCGCCCACTGCCGGCACCGCGATGATCGAACCGACCGCCAAGGCGTGGGCCACCTCACTCTCTCCCACACCGACCAGTGGCGGATGGGCCACCTTTCCTGCGTCGTCCTCTGCCCGCATCACCTATCGGCCCGTGCGACCATGGCACGCGGCCGGCCGGCCAGGTCCGGTTCGACCCGGACCTCGTCGTAGCCGAGGCGACGGGCCAGCTGCGCCGCGGCCTCGGCCTGGTGCGGTGCCAGCTCCATCACGGAACAACCCGGGCGCCCCAGCCACACCCGGCACTCCTCGAGCAGGGTCTCGACGTCGGCCAACCCAGCCGTGCCGTCGCTCGCCGTCCCGGCGACGAGGGCCCGGCGCGGCTCCGCGCGCACTTCGGCCGCCAGCCCGACCCATTCCTCGGCGGACACATAGGGCGGGTTGGCGACGACCAGGTCGACCGTCCCCCGCAGGTGCGACGGCAACGCCTCGAGCCAGCTGCCCTGGGCGATCTCGATACGGGGGAGCAGCTGACCCGTGCACGAGCCCCGCTGCACCTCGACGTTGGCGGCCGTCACCGCGAGAGCGTCGCCACTGGCGTCGGTGGCCCACACTTCGTGCAGGATGCCCGAACCGAGCTCGACGGCCAGGGCGAGTGCGATGGCGCCGCTGCCGGTACCGGCATCGACGGCGACAAGACCGCGGTAGCCACGGTCGCCACGGTCGCCACGCCCACGCCGGCGCAGGCGCCGGGCCTCGGCCAGCGCCACCTCCACCACCTGTTCGCTCTCGGGACGCGGGATCAGCACACGGCGGTCGACGAGGAGGTCGAGGCCGCGGAACGACCAGTGCCCGAAGACGTATTGCAACGGCTCCCCCGCGGCCCGGCGGGCCGCCATAGCGCGCGCCGCCCTCACGGCTTCGGTCCGAACCTGGTTCGGACGACTGTTCCGGCCCTGGACTCCGCCGGATCCGAGCACCTCGTCCACGATGAAGCGGGCCTCGTGACGGGACCCGCCCAGCCGGACGGTCAGCTCGTCGGTCAGCTCCCGCCGCGTCACCCGGTGCCGTCCTCCTCGCCGGCCAGCTGACGGGCCCGCTTGTCGGCCATCAGCGCGTCGGTCAGCTCGGTGAGGTCGCCCGCCAGGACCTGGTCCAGCTTGTAGAGCGTCAGGTTGATCCGGTGGTCGCTGACCCGGTTCTCCTTGTAGTTGTAGGTGCGGATCTTGTCGGTCCGGCTGCCCGCTCCGACCTGGCCGCGCCGCTGGGCCGACATCTCGGCGGCCTGGCGGTCCTGCTCGGCTTTCAGCAGACGGGACCGCAGCACCACCATCGCCTTGGCCCGGTTTTGAATCTGGCTCTTCTCGTCCTGCATGGCGACGACGGTCCCGGTCGGGAGGTGCGTGATGCGCACGGCCGAGTCGGTCGTGTTGACCGACTGGCCGCCCGGGCCGGTCGAGCGGTACACGTCGATCTTGAGGTCGTTGGGGTCGATGTCGATCTCGACCTCGTCCGCTTCGGGGAGCACGGTGACGGTGGCGGTGGAGGTGTGGATCCGGCCCTTGGCCTCGGTCACCGGCACCCGCTGCACCCGGTGGGTGCCCCCCTCGTGCTCGAGGCGGCTGTAGGCGTCGCGGCCCTTCACGAGGAACACGGCCTCATTGATGCCGTCCTTGTCCGACGCATCCTCGGAGAGGACCTCGACCTTCCACTTCTGTGCCGCCGCGTAGCGCAGGTACATGTCGTAGAGCACACGGGCAAAGAGATTCGCCTCGTCGCCCCCGACGGCGCCACGAATCTCCATGATGACGTTGCGCCCTTCGTTGGGGTCCTTGGGTAGGAGCAGCTCCTGGATGCGCTCCTCGAGCGTCGCGACCCGCGTCTCCGCTTCGTCGGTCTCCTGGCGCATCAGCTCGCGCTCGTCACCCGACGTCTCGGTCAGCATCTCGCGGGCGGTGCTGACGTCCTCGCGGGCCGTCGTCAGGTCGTGCCAGGCGCGGACGATCTCACCGAGCTCCTTGTGGCGCCGCGACAGGTCGCGCAGGCGGTCTGCGTCACTCAGCGTGGCCGGATCGGCCAGCTCGGCCTCCACGGTGTTGTACTCCGCTTCGAGCGCGGCCATCCGGTCATCGAACATGGCTCTCCGTCGCGGCGCTCGCTCGGGCAAGGGTGCGCAGCGCCGACGGCGCCACGCACCCGCCCAGCCGGGTCAGTCCTGCGCCGCCGGGGTGGCCTTCGCCTTGGCCTTGCCCTTGCGCTCGCCGTAACGCCGCTGGAACCGCTCCACCCGTCCTCCCGAGTCGACCAGCTTCTGCTTGCCGGTGAAGAAGGGGTGGCATTCGTTGCACAATTCGACATGGAGGTCGGCCTTGGTCGAGTGCGTCGTGAACGTGTTGCCGCACGAGCACTTGACCGTCGCCTCCACGTAATTCGGGTGGATATCGGGCTTCATGGTGTCTCCAATGTCGATCTGTCGACCTGCCGCTCTCGCGATCTGGCCGAACCAGTGTAGGGGTGCCGGGCGAGTGGTCCCTCGCCGCGGCGCCGTGCCGATCAGGCGCCGGGGCCCTTGGCGATCTCCGCCAGGAACTCGTCGTTGCTCGCGGTGGTGCGGATCTTGTCCATGAGCAGCTCCAGGCCGGCGGCGTCCTTGCCGTCGCTGGCCAGTGCGTTGAGCACCCGGCGCAGCTTCCAGACCTGCTGGAGCTGGCTCCGTTCAAAGAGCAGCTCCTCGTGGCGGGTCGAGCTGGCGTTGACGTCGATGGCCGGGTACAGCCGGCGCTCCGACAGCCGGCGATCGAGGCGGAGCTCCATGTTGCCGGTGCCCTTGAACTCCTCGAAGATCACCTCGTCCATCTTGGATCCGGTCTCCACGAGTGCCGAGGCCAGGATCGTCAGCGAGCCGCCCTCCTCGACGTTGCGTGCCGCGCCGAAGAACTTCTTGGGCGGGTAGAGCGCTCCGGAGTCGACCCCACCGGACATGATCCGTCCCGTTGCCGGGGCGGCCAGGTTGTAGGCGCGGGCGAGCCGGGTGATGCCGTCGAGGACGATGACGACGTCCCTGCCCATCTCGACGAGCCGCTTGGCCCGCTCGATGGCCAACTCGGCCACCTGCGTGTGCTCGTCGGCCGGGCGGTCGAAGGTCGAGGCGATGACCTCGCCCTTCACCGAGCGGCGCATGTCGGTCACCTCTTCGGGACGCTCGTCGACGAGAAGGACCATCAGGTGGACCTCGGGGTTGTTGGCCTCAATGGAATGGGCGATCTGCTTCATCACCGTTGTCTTGCCGGCCTTGGGGGGCGACACGATCATGCCGCGCTGCCCCTTGCCAATCGGCGAGAGCAGGTCCACGATGCGCGCCGTCAGGTTGTCCTTGTCGCCGGGCATCTCGAGGTTGAGCCTCGAGTCGGGGAACAAGGGCGTGAGGTCCTCGAAGCGGGGCCGGTTGCGGGCCGCCTCGGGGTCGAGGCCCGACACCGAGTCGATGCGCAGCAGTGCCGGGTACTTCTCGTTGTTCGACGCCGGCCGGCACGCACCCTCGACGTAGTCGCCACGGCGCAACGCGAAGCGACGGGCCTGACTGATCGACACGTAGACGTCCTTGGGCGAAGGGAGGTAACCCTCGCAGCGCAAGAAGCCGTAGCCCTCGTCGCGCAGGTCCAGCATGCCCTTCACCTCGACCAGTTCGCCGGAGTAGGGCTGCTCCTGGCCACCACCCTGGAGCTCGCCGCCCTGACCGCGGTCGCGGCCGCGGCGCCGGCGGCTGCGCCGGTTGCCCACATCGCCGTCGGACTGGTTGCGGCTCTGGTTGCCCTGGTTCTGGCGGTTGCGGTTGCCCTGCTGGGTCGGGCCCTGATTCTGGCCGTTCTGGCGCGGTGCGGTGTCGGTGCCGTCGACCAAGTCGGGCGGCTCCACGAAGACGGCCGGTCCGGATGCGCCGGCGCCGTCCGCCGGGGTGGTGGTGGTCGTCGCCGGCACGGCCGCCTCGGCCGCAATCACGTTGGATCCGCCGTCGGTCTCGCCATCGCCCCCACCGACGCCCGCGCTCCCACCGGAGGTCTCCGTGTCGCCGGCGATCTCGCCGCCGGCCTCGGCGGCCGCGGCCTCGGCGGCGCCGGCGGTGGACCGGGAGCGCCGGGACGGCCTGGTGCCGTTGGTTTCGGCATGGTCCGCAACCCCGTTGCTCGATCCGGGCGCGCCGCTCCCGGAGGTCACTCCGGTTGCATCCAGGATCTGGTCGATGATGTCGGCCTTCTTCGTCCGGCTCGTCGTCTTGAGCGACATGGCCTGAGCGATGGCACTGAGCTCGTCGCGCTCCTTGCCTTCGAGGACGGATCGTTCGAGCTGCTGTTCCGCAGTCATCGGGCTCCTCTTCTGGGAGGGTTTACCGCCGGCCCGGATTCGTCCGGCGCGCGGCGAGGAATTTCAAAGGAGGAGAAGGGCCTTGCGTGTGAATGCCCTCCCCCGGATCACCATCGCGTGGTGCTCTCCCGGGACCGCTTGTACCCGCGGAGAGCGCTTCGAAGCGCAGTGGGGATGTACACACTCTAGCGGGAAGAAGCGTGTCATGCCAACACACCCCCCGTTCCCCCAGGTCACTCGATCACTCTGCCCGCCCAAGATGGTCCTCAGAGCGAGATCTCAGCCAGGACCGAATCGAGGTCGAGATCGATCACCGAGGGTACCGAGATGGCCTTGATGGCCAGATCGGGGTCTTTCAGCCCATGCCCGGTCAACACGCACACAACGGTCGACCCCTCCGGCACGCCCTGTTTGATCAGCCCGGCCACCGAGGCCGAGGAGGCAGCCTCGCAGAAGATCGACTCCTGTCGGGCGAGGAACGTGTAGGCGTCCATGATCTCGTCGTCGGTGACCGCCGTGATCGATCCGCCGGACTCGGACGCGGCGGCCGTGGCCGAGTACCAACTGGCCGGGTTCCCGATCCGGATCGCCGTGGCGATGGTCTCGGGGTCCTCGACCGGGTGGCCGAGCACGATGGGCGCTGCGCCGGCCGCCTGGAACCCCAGCAGGCGCGGCAGCTTGGTGGAACGGCCCACCTCCTTGTAGAGGAGATAACCCTTCCAGTAGGCCGAGATATTCCCGGCGTTGCCCACCGGGATGCAGTGCACGTCGGGGGCGTCGCCCAGGACGTCGACGATCTCGAAGGCGGCCGTCTTCTGCCCCTCGATCCGGTGCGGGTTGACCGAGTTGACCAGCGTGATGGGCGCGTGGTTCGGGAGGTCCCGCACGATCGTCAGCAGCTGGTCGAAGTTCCCCCGCACCTGGAGCACCCGGGCGCCGTGCATGAGGGCCTGCGCCAGCTTGCCCAGCGCGATGTGGCCGTCCGGGATGAGCACCACGCAGGCGAGACCCGCCCGCGCGGCGTAAGCGGCCGCGGAGGCGGACGTGTTGCCCGTCGACGCGCAGACCACCGCTTTGGCGCCTTCTTCCACGGCCATCGATATGGCCATCGTCATGCCGCGGTCCTTGAAGCTCCCGGTGGGGTTCACCCCCTCGACCTTGAGCCAGACCCGCGCGCCCACGCGCTCAGAGAGGCGGGGGGCGGGCACCAGCGGCGTGCCGCCCTCGAGCAGCGTGACGACGGGCGTGGTGTCGGAGATGGGAAGGAGGTCGCGGTACTCCTCCATCACGCCGCGCCAGCCCGAGGTCACCGTGGGCCGCCCGGTCTTCCTCCGCCGCTTGCTCTGCTTGCGCGTCCTCCGCCGTCCCGCCGCTCCTCGTTGTCCGGCTCGGCGATGACGCGGAGCACCCCGCTCACCCGGTCGACCGCCTGGTGCCGGCGGAGCTCGTCGATGGTGGCCAGCAGGTCCCCCTCGCGGGCGACATGGGTGAGGAAGATGAGGCGGGCCTCCTCGGCCAGGCCGACCTGTTCCATGGCGCGGATGGAGACGTCGTGGTCTCCGAAGATCTTGGCCACGGCGGCCAGCACACCGGGCCGGTCTGCCACGTCCATGCTCAGGTAGAAGGCGGAGCGCATGTCGCTCTGCGAGCGCACCGTCGTGCTGGTGCGCTTCGGCGCCGGGGCCGGCGCACCGGCGAGAAGGTTGCGCGAAGCGTCGACCAGGTCGCCCAACATGGCGCTGGCGGTCGGGCCGCCCCCGGCACCGCGGCCGTAGAGCATCAGCTCGCCGCTGACGGCGCCCTCGACGAACACGGCGTTGAAGGCGCCCCGCACCGCGGCCAGTGGATGGGTCTTGGGCACCATGGCCGGGTGGACGCGGACCGAGACCTCGGGCCCGCCGTCGATCAACTCGGCGATGGCGAGAAGCTTGACCGAGTATCCGAGCTGGCTGGCGTAGGCGACGTCGGCCGCGCTCACACCGCTGATCCCCTCGCGGTGCACGTCGGCATCGACCAGATCGCTCCCGAAGGCCAGCGCGGCCAGGATGGCCGCCTTGGCGGCGGCGTCGTGCCCCTCGACGTCGGCCGTGGGATCGCGCTCGGCCAGGCCCAGCTCCTGCGCCTCGCGCAGCACGTCGTCGTAGCTGTCGCCCTGTTCTTCCATGCGAGTGAGGATGTAGTTGGTCGTGCCGTTGACGATCCCCATGACTCGGACGATCTGCTCGCCGGCCAGCGACTCGCGCAGCGGCCGGATGACGGGGATGGCCCCGGCGACGGCCGCCTCGTAGAGGAGGTCCACGCCCGCCGCGGCGGCCACCTCGGCCAGCTCGGCGCCGGCGGTGGCCAGGAGCGCCTTGTTCGCGGTGACCACCGGCTTGCCGTTGCGCAGGGCCGTCTCGACCAGTTCGTGCGCCGGGTGGAGCCCGCCGATGACCTCGACCACGACGTCGACGTCGTCCCGGGCGACCAGGGCCGCGGCGTCGGTGCCGATGAGGTCGGCCCGGATGCACGGGGGACGCGGGCGCTGCGGATTGGCCACGGCGATGCCCACGAGCTCGAGGCGGATGCCGGTACGGGCGGCGACGTCGTCGTTGCGGGTGAGCAGGATCTCGGCCAGTGCCCCCCCGACGTTGCCGCACCCGAGCAGCGCGACCCGGACCGTCGGGGCGGGGTGAGCGTGGGGGTGGGTGCGACCCGCAGCTGCGCTGGCCTCCTCCGCGGTCACCTCCAAACGGTACAGGTTGCCCGCGCCGCCACCTGCGCTTTCGGCCCGCGCAGCGGGCCACAACGTGCCGGCGCTTGCGGGGCGAGGGCATCTCGCAACGAGTAGTGCTACCACGATGTCACCCTGTGGGCTGGCTCCCTTGAGCAGCCGCCGGCACGAGGTCACACTGGCGCCCGGGAGGTGCCGTGTCGTTTCTCCGACTGATGCTCCACGCGAGCGCACGGCACCGTTGGCGCTCCTGGTTGGCGCTCGCGATGCTCGTTGCGCTGGTGGTGGGCCTCGTCCTGGCGGGGGCGTCCACCGCCCGCCGGACCGCCACGGCGTTCCCCCGTTTCGAGGCGGCGCACGGCTACGACGCCTTCTTCTACAGCCTCAACCCGGTGCCCCAGGTCGCATCCCTCCCGGAGGTCGCGTCGGTGACCCGGCTCCGCGCCCCCGCAGTGGGCGCCCCGACGTGCGCCTGTCGCCCCATCAACGGCAATAACTTCTCCATCGACGAGGTCCCCCCGGCGCGGCTGACCACGGTGGTCAAGCTGGTGAGCGGCCGCCTGCCCGACCAGTCCGACCCCGACCAGGTCCTGGCCTCGTACAACCTCGAGCCGTTCGGCGTGCACCTCGGCAGCGTCCTCCGCGTCCCGCTGGCGGGCTCGTCCCAGCGGGCAGCCGTCGAGAGCAACGCCAACCTCACCCCCACGGGTCCGAACGTCGCCCTGCACGTGGTCGGCTTCTCGGTCTCCGAGTTCGAGTTCCCGACCACGTCGGGCCAGCCCTCCTACGACCTCTACGCCACGAGCAGCTTCGGCCGCAAGTACGACGCGCAGACCGTCGTGTTCAACGAGTACATGTTCCGGCTGCGCCACGGCGCCGCCAGCCTCCCCCGCTTCGAGACCGAGATGCGCGGCCTGGGGGGCCTCTCGGGCACCGACCTCGACGCACTGGCCGACTCCATCGCCACCTCCATCGAGCCCCAGGCGGTCGGGTGGTGGATCCTCTCCGGCCTGGCCGCCCTGGTCGGCATCATCGTCCTGGCCCAGGCGCTGGCTCGCCAGACCGCTGTGGAGGCGGAGGACTACCCCGTCCTGGGGGCGCTCGGCGCCACCCGGCGCCAGCTGTTCACGCTCACCATGGCCCGCACGCTGGCGGTCGCCCTCGCCGGAGCTGCCGGAGGGGTGGTGCTGGCGGCGTTGCTCTCCTTCTTCGTCCCCGTGGGCGAGGCGAGGCTCGCCGACCCGTCGCCGGGGTTCGACTTCGACGCCTTGTTGTTGGTGGGCGGTGCCGCGGTGGGCGGTGCCGTCGTCCTGGCGTTGGGTCTGTGGCCCGCCATTCGGACGTCACACTTGGTCTCGAGACGCGACGACGAGCCGGTCGTGCGGCCGTCGCGGGTCGTCGCATTCCTGACCGCGTCCGGCGCCCCCCCGAGCGCCCTGATCGGGATCCGCAACGCGCTGGAGCGCGGACGCGGCCGCACCGCCGTGCCGGTCAGCTCTGCCCTCGTCGGCGCGGTCCTCGCGGTGGCGGTCCTCTGTGGCACCGCCGTGTTCGGGGCGAGCCTGACCCACCTGACCAGCACACCCGCGCAGTACGGCCAGGCGTTCGACGCGTGGTTCTCGGCCAACAGCACGGGTTCGGTCGCGCAGAACGACCAGCTGCTCGACGACCTGGAGCGACCCGGCGTTGCGGCCATCACGGCGGGCGTCGGCGGCGACGTGAGCATCAACGGCCACGTGGTCGACGCCCTCGCGGGGCAGAGCCTCAGAGGCCCATACATGATCACGATCATCGACGGCCGGCTGCCGGCAGCCGACGACGAGGTCGTGCTGGGCGCGAAGACCATGCGACAGGTGGGTGCTCACGTCGGCTCGACGGTGCGCGTGGCGCAGTCGGGATCGTCGTCGGCCGGTGGGGCGACGAAGATCCGCAGCTTCCGGGTGGTGGGGACCACCGTGCTCCCGCCCGACTTCAACGGCGCGGCCCTGGGGACCGGAGCGCTCTTCACCCTCGACGGCCTGGTGGGACCGGTCTGTCCGAGCGGCGCCCGCAACCACGCCTGCCTCTCCGCGTTGCTCGTCGCCGACTCCGGCGCCTTCCTCGTCCGCACCACACCGGGGGCCCAGGGCACGACGGCCCTGGCCGCCCTCACCCGGGACTACCCGTTCCAGGTGAACTTCCCTCATCCACCCACCGACCTGGTCAACTTCGGGCAGGCCGTCAACTTCCCGCTGATCTTCGGGCTGATCGTCGTCTTGTTCGGCGTGGCGACGCTGTTCCACATGCTGCTCTCGAGCCTCAACCGGCGGCGACGGGAGATGGGGCTGTTGAAGTCGCTGGGCTTCGTCCGCCGCCAAATTGCGCTGTCCGTCTCCTGGCAGACCACCACCGTCGCCGCCATCGGGATCGTGCTGGGCGTGCCCCTGGGCATCGCGGCCGGCCGGCTCGTCTGGGACGCCTTCGCGTCGAACCTCGGGGTGGTGGCCGTCCCCGTCGTGACGGCATGGGTCGTCGCGGCCATCGCCCTCGGCACGCTCGTGGTCGCGAACCTCCTGGCGGCCGGACCCGCCCTGGTCGCGTCGCGCGCCAGGGCGGCGTCCTTGCTGAAAGTGGAGTGACGATCGGGGTCAACCGTCGAGGTTCGTGAGGTCCTCGAAGGTCTCCCGGCGGACGGCGAGCCGGGCCGTGCCGCCGGAGACGAACACGACGGCCGGCCGCGGGACCTTGTTGTAATTGGAGGCCATGGCGTAGCCGTAGGCTCCGGTGACCGGCGTGGCCAGGACGTCGCCCACCTCGAGGTCGGCGGGGACGAAAGCGTCGGGCACGACGAGGTCGCCGCTCTCGCAGTGCTTGCCCACCACACGGATTGGCCGCGGGCGCCGCGCTGCGGCCGCGCGCGGCAGGAAGGCTTCGTATCCGCTGCCGTAGAGGACGGGGCGCGGGTTGTCACTCATGCCCCCGTCGACGCTCACGTAGGTGCGAATGCCGGGGAGGTGCTTGACGGTGCCGACCGTGTAGAGAGTGATGCCAGCGGTGGCGACGATCGAGCGCCCGGGCTCGGCCGAGATCCGGGTGGCGGGGTCGACCCCGGCCTTGGCGCAGGCGGCGAGGGTGGCCTCGGCCCATTGGGCCTGGGTGGGTGCCGATTCGCCGTTGACGTAAGGAACGCCGAGGCCGCCACCGACCACGAGCTCGGGCAACCCCAGGGGCGCGAAGAAGGCGCCCAGGACCTCGGCGGCTCGTTCGAAGGAGGAGGCTTCGAAGACCTGGCTTCCGATGTGCGCGTGGACCCCCACCAGCTCCACTGCGGGCAGGAGCTCGAGCGCGGCGACTGCCTCGGCCGCGGCGCCCGCGGAGACGGAGAAGCCGAACTTGGAGTCCTCCTGCCCCGTTCGGACGTACTCATGCGTGTGCGCCTCGACACCGGGGGTCACCCGGACGAGGACCCGGGGCCGGGCCGGTGTCGGCGGGTACGAGTCCAGCAGGCCTCCGAGGCGGGCGATCTCGTCGAAGGAATCGACGACGATGCGGGCGACACCCCGCTCGACGGCCGTGGCCAGTTCGTCCGTCGACTTGTTGTTGCCGTGCAGTACGAGGCGGTCTGCGGGCACACCGGCCGAGAGCGCAACGTGGAGCTCACCACCAGAGGCGACATCGAGGTGCATGCCCTCCTCGTGGGCGAGACGTGCCATGGCTCGGCACAAGAAGGCCTTGGTGGCGTACGCGACGCCCTCGCCCCAGGCGGCGACGGCCTCGCGGCAGGCGTGACGCAGATGGTCTTCGTCGTAGACGAAAAGCGGCGTGCCGAATTCCTCGGCCAGCTCGAGGAGGTCGAGGCCACCGACGTGGAGGTGACCCTTCTCGTCCACCGACGCGGTCCGTGGCAGGAGGTCTCGCTCCAGCGCTGCAGTGGCCACGTCGTGGTCCGTTGGCATGGAGATGCAGGATACGGCAGCGATTCACTGCTTCGAGAACCGTCACGATGTCGGGACGAGCGTCGCCGGGTGACGAGTAGCATCGTCCCCTGCTTTGACAATGCCCGCCCCCGTAGCTCAGCGGATAGAGCACCGGCCTCCGGAGCCGGTGGCGCAGGTTCGAGTCCTGCCGGGGGCGCTTTTTTGTGTAACTGACGGGGCGCTTTTTGTGATCTCGGTTGGGTTAGGAGATAGAGGTCCCCTAAACGCCGCTAACCCGCAACGACCAGCGCTCGATCAGGATGAGGCCGCCGAAGCGCCGCATGGACACGAGGTCGGAGCGGGGGGCCGCGAAACGCCGCATGGTCAGGGAGGGTGATTGGCGGTGAAGGGTTGCGCGTGGGACCTGAAATCCTCATTAACCCGTCGGCGGATCCGCGGCTTCACTCCGTTCACTCCGGCATTCATGGCGAGCCACGGTCAACAATCTAGTCTGTCAACGCATTTGCAAGGCCGATGATTCGAGTCATCCGAAGTTCTAAAGCCTCATCTCGACAGAGCTTCAGTAACTTGTGTGCGCGCTCGGCATCCCCAGATCGATTGCGCCTCGCGAGAATCGTGGCGTGTTCAAGGCGCGCGACTGCGGTCCAAGGTCGGCAGCCGAAGGCTTGGTTGTGGGCTACTGCTTCGGTCAAGTGAGAATCCATTTCATCCCATCTCTCCAGGGTCGCGGCCAACAGACCAAGGGGCAAATGGACCGATGTGAGGATGTCAGCTGGCATCCCCGCCGTGACCATCAGGTCTGCATACGGTGCCAACATCTCATAGAGGCGCCGGGCCCGCTCGACGTCATCAAGGAAATGGCAAACCGTCGACAAAATCGCGATGCCAACCTTCCAGTTGGCATCCAGCGGAATATCGGTGAAATCGCTAGCTGCGAGGATTTCGAACTCGGTGCGAGCGTCTTCAATCCATCCCAGCTCTCGGTAGAGAAACGCGAGCCCGCACCGCCACGCAGGAATGAGCGGATACTCGTCAACCATTGATCGCACAACGGGTACAAGATCTTCCAAGCCTCCGAGAGCACGCCGTATCGCAAACTGGGTAACCCCGTACATTTGCAGTGCGGTAGTCAATTCGAGCTGTTGGCCGATCCGAAGACCTTCATCGGCGAGTGCAATCGCTTCTTCGAAGCGACCGTCTGCAGCGGCAGCGGCAGATCGGTGGACCGTCGATACCCAGCGCGCTTCGGGCAGGCGGAGCAAATCGGCAAGCAACTGTTCTTGTTCAAGCGCCAAATCCATTCCGGCTCGGTCGCCGAGTTCAGCCCTGCAATTGAACTCCCAACTTCGTCCGGCCAACTCCAACGAGCGGTTGCCCAAATCGTGCCCGATCCGCGCGATCGTTTGAGTCATTGCGAGCCGTTCACCTGGGTTCCCTGGTACCCAGGAGCCCCAAACAGCGCAGGAGGTCACGTATCCGAGCGTCTCTGGATCGGCCAATCGCTCTGCCATGGCGAGGGCATCAGCAGTGAGGGCTTGCCGCCTTTCACCATGTTGTGGATCGAAATACAGTTCGGAGGCAAGTCGAGCTCCAGCGCGGGCCCGAAGCGACGAATCCCCTGGCGGCAGATCGCGCAGACCCTCTGTGAGCAGTTCGGTGAGCTTGTCGTTGACCAGCCCTGCCTCACTCCAGCCGCGATCACCTGCCATTACCAACGCCGCCTCGACGAGCAAATCGGGCCTTCGAAGCCGGCGGGAGGTGTCGACGGCGTTCTGCACTGCCTGCCTAGAGCTTTCCATCTCACCAGCTGAGCGCAGAGCGCGCGCTCGCGAGATCTCCATTTCGCACGCTGCAAGCTGGTGGGATAGATCGTCAGGATCGAGGACCTGAGAACCGCGCTCGTACTGAACGGCTGCCTCCTCGTAGGCGAGTCGTCCAAGGGCAGCGTCTCCCGCCGCTCTCGCCCAGCGCAACGCCGATTCGACATCACCTAGCGCGGCGGACTCGCAGGAATGATAGGCAAGCTCCTCGAGGTGACCTCCTTCCGATAAACGCTGCTCCAGAGCGCGCGCAACTGCCTTGTGAATTCGAAGGCGACGAGTCGTAGGAATCTCCTCGTAGAGTGTGGAGCGGACGAGAGCATGCGCGAAGGTTCGCCGCCCAGGATGTTCTGTAACGGGAAGGATCAACCGGGCGACTTCGCTCACTTCCAAGGCGTCAAACACGCGATCGGGTTCGATGTCGCATGCTTCTGCGAGGAGCTGACTGTCGAATTCTCGTCCAATCACTGAAGCAACTGACAGCACCTGATTGGTGATTTCGTCGAGCTGAGACAAGCGCATACCGATGACCTCACGTACCCCCTCCGGTATGCCGATCGCACCGTGTCGACTTACCACCCAGCGACCACGTTCTGAAACGATTGCACCGGTCTCAACCAGGTGGCGCAATATCTGACCGATGAAAAATGGATTCCCCTCGGTCTCGGCACAAACGGCTCGCGCGAGCTCCTCTCCCTCGACGTCGAGCTCGTGGCCCGCCGCCGACGCCATGAACGCCACCACGCTGGCGTCATCGAGACCGTGCAATACGATTCGCTCCACTTCCTGTTCGCGCCGCATATCAGCCAGCATTTCCGACAATGGGTGTCCGCGGTCTAGGTCTGTGTCCCTATAAGTGGCAACAATGAGCAGCGGCACGGGCGCCCGCTGTCGGATCAGGTATCGCAACAACAACAGCGTTGGCTTCGCGGCCCAATGAAGGTCATCCACGATGAGGAGCACCGGTGCGGTGGTCGCGATCGCAGTAAGAAAAGCCTCGACGGCTTCAAAGAGTCTGAGGCGCTCAGTTTCCGGATCAGCCCGAATGGGCTCGGGTAGTTCGCCCAGCTTGGTTGTCAAGAGGGGAACGAGTCGCACCAGATCTCCTGCAGTGGCGCTGGCCTGGTCGGCCAGATCTTTGGTCACACACCCAGCCACGTATGTCTGCAACGCCTCGGAGAAGGGCTGGTAGGGCACACTCAATTCAAGGTCACAACGGCCGAACAGGACGATGGCACCGTTTTGATACAACCCGCGCGCAAGCTCAGCAGCCAGTCTTGTCTTTCCGATCCCCGGCTCGCCTGCAATGAGGACCGTCCGTCTGGTTCCGCTCAATGCCTCCTTCCAGGTCTTCTCAAGGAGCGATGTCTCGTTCACCCTGCCCACCAGGCGGACGACCTCGTGAGTTTCAAGAGCTGAGGGGAGGGGCACGGCTTGAACATCCGGGGCATCCCACTCGACAGCAAACGCTGTCATCTCCCCCAGCCCCTTGAGAGTCACCAGCCCGAGTGCGGTAAATCCATGTCCTCCTCGTGAACCTGCCAGGAGGCGTACCACCTCACTAACCAGGATCTGGTCTGGTTCGGCCGCATCGCACAGGCGCCGTGCCTCCACGACGGGTGTCCCGAAGCAGTCGTCGTCGTCAAATGCGACGTCGCCGGCGCTGATGCCCACGCGAACGGCGACCGTCCAATCTCCTGTCCGATTTAGCCGCCAGATCGCTCGCTGTATTTCCACTGCGCCAGCGACTGCCTCTCCGGCAGCTGGGAAAACCACCATCAGACCATCACCGGTGCCCTTTACTGCGGTACCGAGGTGTTCCGTCACTGCGCTCCGAATAGCTGCATCGTGCAGCCGTCGAAGTTCGTCAGCACGGTCGTCGCCGAGGGTTCGACGCAGGTCCGTGGAGCCAACCAGGTCGGTGAACAAGACGGACGCTGTGGTTGATCGGCCCCGATCAGTCACGAGCAAATCGTAGTACTCATCCATTGGTTCGCTACCGTCTGAACGTCGAGACACCGACGTGTCCCAGCTCGACAGCGCTCGCTGCACCGTTGCCGCTGCCTACCCTGCCAGGACAGCCCCACATCCAAGGCAACAGGGGTCTCGCGCTCGCGAATGGCAAGAAACAGTGACAAATGCGATTGGGGGTGAGGACGGTGGCCGAATGCCCGACGCCGAGAGGAATAGGCGGGCATCGTGCACGGCTATGGATGACGTGAAGGATGAGTGAGTTGGGTGGTTGCCGGCCCGTTTGGCAATCCGAATTGGCAATCAAATGGACGATACGGGGAAAGACGCGGGCGAATCGACTGGACTGGACTCCCTGCCCGGGAGGAGTGCGTCAGACGGGCTGGACGGTCTGGACAAACCGAATGGCCCTCCGGAGCCGGTGGCGCAGGTTCGAGTCCTGCCGGGGGCGCACACTGCCGGGGGCGCCCTGCCGGGGGCGCCCTGCCGGGGGCGCCCTATATTTTGTGGACATTGTCTGAGAGGTCTGACGCTTCCGATCGCTGGCTCGCTCTCGGGTTCGGGTCTGGCCTTGTGCGACGATTGCTTGTCGTTGCGGCAGGGAGGGAGCGAATGGGGGCGATCCGTCGAATGGTGTCGCTGGGCGCGGTTGCCTTTGGGATTTTGCTCGCCGCCATGGCACCCCCAACGGTCGGCGCCCCGACCGTTGCCGGCTCGAATTTGGTGGCAACCACGACAGTGACCTTCGTCGACACCGCTCGCTCCACGCCGTCGTGGGACGGGATGCCGGGCAAGCCCTCCCGGACCCTCCTGACGACGATCTGGTACCCCTCGCGGGCTTCCGGCTCGGGAGCGGCGTCGGGCGACGGTCCATACCCACTCATCGTCTTCGCCCACGGCCTAGGGGGCTCACCTCAGGACTACCAGCAGCTGCTGACCGCCTGGGCGGCTGCGGGCTATGTGGTGGCCGCCCCCCTGTTCCCGCTGTCAAGTAGTCAGACGCCCGGTGGTCCCGATGGTGGGGACATCGGCAACCAGCCTGGTGACATGAGCTTCGTCATCGACCAGGTGCTCAGCGCCTCGGCGGCCGTGAACGGACCGCTGTCGGGCCTGGTCGATCCGAACGAGATCGGGGCCGCCGGCCACTCCAACGGTGCCATCACGACCCTGGGCCTCGTCGCCAACAGCTGCTGCCTCGACACCCGGGTCAAGGCAGCGGTTGTCATGGCAGGCACCACCGAGGGTCTCGGTCGTGGCTCCTACGAGTTGGCCAAGGCTCCACCGCTCCTCGTCGTATCGGATGTGCACGACGGGCTCGTCCCCTATGCCGATGCTGTTGCGGTCTTCAACCAGGCACGGGGGCCCAAGGCGCTGCTTGCGCTCGATTGGGACAGTTCCACTGACAGCACAGGTTCGACGGCTCACATGGCGTCGTCTGGGGTCGTCGGCCCGACGTCAGGGCCGGTCATCAAGTCGACGACGGACTTCTTCAATGCCTTCCTCAAGCACGAGCACGGTGCGCAACGGGCCGTTTCGACCGACGGTCGCTCCTCCTTGTCAGCGGTGCACACCGCCTGGACTTCGGGCTCCCCAGCAACCTTGCCTCTCCCCCGGCAAGCGGCGGTCCACCTGCACGCCACCGTTACTCCAAACACAAGCTTGAACGACGGCCAGGCGGTTACCGTTCGATGGAGTGGCTACACGCCGGGCAAGGTCGTCAATATCCTCGAGTGTTCCCACGTGGATATCACCACGGCCAGCTCGGCCGGCTGCAGCTTCGCTCATGCAGCGGTCCTGCACCCCGACCCAACGGGGTCGGGCTCGGTGGTCCTCCACGTTGGCACCGGTACCATCGGCAACGGAGTCTGCGACGCGGTGCATAGCTGCTACGTCATAGTCAACAACGCCAGCTCGACCAACCCGGCCGACACCAAGGCGCTCCCCATCCGCTTCGCCTCCTGATCCGAGCCACACTCCCGGCGGTGTAACCGGTGTACTGGGATAGTCCCTTCGGACTCGACTTCCATGGGATAAGGGTCGTTCTGGTGGCGGCGACGTGCGTCGTACTTGACCCTGACACGGTGTGAGGGTCTAGGAATTGGATTCGTCATGTTGAACATCGGGGAGTTCGCACGAATCGGGCAGGTCTCGCCTCGGATGCTTCGCCATTACGACGAGATCGGCCTGCTCAAGCCCAACTTCGTCGATCCGCGGACCAGCTATCGGTGCTACGAGGTGGCGCAGTTGGGGCGCCTCCACCGCCTGATCGCCCTTCGAGATCTCGGTTTCACGCTGGACCAGATCCTGCAGGTGCTCGACGCCGAACCCTCCGTCGAGCAACTCCGAGGAATGCTCCAGCTTCGCCAGGCCCAGATCGAACGGGACGTGGAAGAACACCAAGTCCGCTTGCGCCGTGTGGATGCACATCTCCGAGCGCTTGAAAGGAGCATCGCAATGTCCAGCCTCGACGTCACAATCAAGCCGACCGATCCTGTCCGAGTCGTCGCGACCTCTGCCGTGGCTTCTGGGTTCGGCCACGAGAACTTAGGCCCGATCTTCGGTCGGCTCGTCCCGGAGCTGCTGGTTCATCTAGGCAGCTCAAACGCCCGTCCGGGGATCATGATCTCATGGTACGAGGATCCCTCTGACGACGGAAGCGTCGTCCTCCATGCGGGTTTTGATATCGGGGATCAAACCATCCCCGAAGTCGACGGATTTGAAGTCGTCGACCTGCCGAGCATCACCGCCGCCTCGTATTTCCATCGCGGGCCGTTGGACCACATCGCGGATGTCTATGAAGCTCTCGTCAGCTGGATCGAGGACAGCGGCTATCAGCTCACGGGGCGAAGCCGCGAGCTGTACCACGAGTGGGATGACCAGGACCCAGAGCGCAGTGTCACCGAATTGCAGATGCCAATCGCATCTTGAGGCCCCAGGGTTCGCTCTTCCCGGGTTGCTAAGGCTGCCCCCATGGTGCCTGCTTCGCACGGTGGCACCCAATCCGGCGTACGGTGGCACCCCTGAACACAACGCTCAGTCGAGAACGTCCCCATCTGCCCAGTGAAACGGATAAGGCAGACCGATGTCTAAGAATGGGTCCGGGTTTCCAGACCATTTCCACGTCCGCACCTGTGACGGACTTCGTCGCCCGGAGAGGGCGCGGAAGAACTCATACGCCGGTGCTTCAGCAATGAACGCCGTGGGATCGTCACGAACGCCCAGCCACCAATCTCGTGCGTCGGGCGCTCGGAGCAGGAGCGCCGGGGCGGATGCGTCCCGCAGGGTTTCACGCCATCGCGCGACAGATCCCTTAAGGGAGAGCAGGACATCGTCAGATGGCACTCGGCCTGCGTGGAGAGCACCGCGGATGTCGGCCTCATGCGTAACAGCGTCACCGAACGCCCAACGAGCTGGTGGGCCCATGATCGGATCATCTTCGAGCTGTGCGAAACGCTCAGCGGCCCTGCGCCATCGCTCGAGCACCTCTTCGAGCGTCTCACCTGAGAAACGTGAGACTTGCGCGTCAGTCCATGTCTCTGAGGCATAGCCGTCCAGGCGATGATCGACCCAGTCTTCGCACAGTCCGGCCAGATGGCCAACAACATCTCGAACGCGCCATCCCGGGCATGCCGGTACCAGCATCTCGGGGTCACCTTCAAGCACGAGGACAGTCACTCTGGCGCGGACGGCCGCATAGTCCTCAGCGTTCACTATGCCAGTATTGCGGCTGAACGGAGCCGACGATGAGTGCCTGATCACCCGTGACCAGGACCCGGCGGCGGATTGGGATAGGGGCCATCGATCCCAAATATGCTGCCCACGCACGTTCCGGCAATGGAGGCACGATGGCGGAACATCCAAACGGGAGCATCGTCCGAAGATTCTTTGCAGCTCAGGCGACAAACGACCTGGCGACGCTGATTGAGATCCTCGCCGAGGACGTCATCTGGCATCTTCCCCGTGGCCCAACCCGCTTGAGTGCTGACTCCACGGTGGTTGGACTTGGCGCGTTGGCGGAAATGAGCGGGAGGAACTTCGAGGCGTCGGAAGGCACATTCCGCTTCGACGTCGAGCACGTTTTCGCGGGTGACATTTATGCCGCAGTGGCCACCCACAACACCGCGGCGGCAGCTGGCCAGTCACTAGATCTTCGTATGGTGATCCAGTTCAAGCTCGTGGACGAGAAAATTGTCGAGGTCTGGGAATCACCAGACGATATTGACGAATTCTTCAATTTTTGGAGTGCGATCGAAGCGTGACTCATACCCGGTGTTTGGGGGCACCCTCTCATCAGACCGAGAGGAAGTTAAACCGGGGTGAGCAGCCTCTCCCTGATCTCGTCCACAAAGCACGACTCAGGCGCCAGCTCCGGCCCGCATGTCATGGCGGCCACCAGCATGAAGAGATCCGGGTCTTGCGTCATCAGGTCCGAACGACGGCGCCGTTCGGACACTCCGTCAGGCCCGAGCGGGATGTGGGCGTCGGTGAAGACCTGCACGGCGAAACGCAGCCGCCGCATCCGCTCTGCCCGCTCTTCCACGTACGGCGTGAACGCCTCCTTCGACCAGTCTTCACCACCGAGGAGAACGTCGCGAATCATGCGTGCGTCGCGCAGGGCGACCGACAAGCCCTCTCCAATGGTGGGGTCGCTGAAGCCGGCGGCGTCACCGGCGAACACGACGCCATCGGCAACGACGGCATCGGACCAGGAATCGAACATGGGATAGGCAGCGCACGGTCCCGCCGGGTTGGCATCGACGAAACGCTCGCAGTCGGGGATCGTGTCCACGCGGAACGCCTCCAGAAGATTCTTCGCCTTGTCGGCGCCTGCCAAGCGAGTCTTGTCTTCGATCGAGTAACCGATGTAGAGCCGCGCCCTGTCCTCACCTTGGGGGAATGCGTAAAGGATCGTGTCGCCGGACGTGCCGATGACCGAGTCGGTGCTCGGCCAGTCGCGGACGCCGTCGACGAGCATGCCCGCGAGGAAGATGCGGGGGTCTGTCTTCTCGAGCTCGATGCCGAGCTGGCGCCGAGTCGACGATTCGCGTCCATCGGCGGCGACGACGAGGAGAGGTCGGACCTCGTGTTCGCTGCCGCTGTATACGTAGCGAACCTCGGGACTGTCGCCAGGCGTCACCTTGACCTGCTCGACGCCGCGGAGAGCATGCGCGCCCGCCCGCACGGCGGCGTCGAAGAGGGCTTGGCTGGCCACGGGGTGTCCGATGCCTAGGGCACCTGGGACACCGGGCACGAGGTCAGTGAGAGGCAGGGCGCTGACCTCAGCCTCCGCTGGCGAATAGGCCTCGTCGTAGCCAACGAAACGTGAGATGACGTTGCCCCCGGCCCTGATGAGGTCGTCGTACAGCCCGAGCTGCATGGCTTCAGCGACCCCCCAAGGGTGCATGTACTCGCCCCGCACGTGGTCGACGAACTGCTCCGTCCGCTCGAGGACGAGGACCGGGATCCCGGCGGTCGCCAGCGCGGCAGCAAGCGCACTGCCGCCGATGCCGGATCCGATGATCGTGACTGCTGGCTGTTCCGTATTCATGATGGGTCCAGGGTTGGGAAAGGTCCGAAGAAGCCGACTATTTGCTGAATCCGCCCGTCTTCTGCCAGGTGTCCGTAGTCCATACCTTCGAGTACCGCCGAACCATCAGGGCCGTGCATGACCCATCCGAAACGCACGTGGCCGTCGTGCTCGTCGGCAGCCGTGACCAAGTCGATCGTGTGGCCGGGCATGGCGACCTGAAAGGCGCCGATGTGGGCGACGAGCGCCTCTCTGCCTTCAACGTTGGCCGTTGGGTCGCAGTAGGTGCCATGGTCAGCCCAGGCCGACTCCAGCAACTGACGCCGGGCGGCCTCGTCAGGCTCGTTCCAGGCCGAGCCGTAGGCGGTCACGACAGCTCCAACATCCATGTTTCCCTCCCCTCCGGGCGAAGTTCGCCAGCGTAGTAGGGAAATGGGCGGCGCAGTCAGGCCGAATGACCCCAGCCCGGCGACGGACTGGGGCACTCTGGCTGGGTCCGTCGATAACCTTGGAGCGTGCCTGAGCGGCCCACCGTCACCGGGTTCCAATACCGAGAAGAACCTCTCGCCTCCGAACTCGATCTGGCCAACCGCCTCGGAGAACCAGTGTGGGTGCCAGCAGAATGGCCGGTGGACCTCAACCCTCCTGAGTCCCATTTGATGCTTCCTCCAACGGATTCCGACGCCCATGACCTTCGCTCTCACTACCAGCTCCGCTCGATAACCGATGGTGACCTATTGCTCGTGTCCGGTCACCGGCGGCGGCAAGGGCAGCACTTGGAAAGCGGCCTGCTTCCAGTGGAAGGTGAGCAGTTCGTGACCTTGACCAGACCCGCCGGCCAACCGCCGCATGTCGTTGTCCGTGCACCGGTGTGGGATGTCCATGTCACTGGTTCGGTCAGCCCAGACATGGCCCTAGCTGTAGCGAAAAGCCTCGTACAGGTGAGTGTGACCGGCCACTGAATGGCCGCCCCATTTTCATCGTGTGGCGACAGCGAGTTAGTAGCTACTGCGCCCGATCCTGATGCGGCGTTCGGGGGCACTCGCGGGCCAGAATGAGCCGCGACAGCGATTCATAACCATCACGAGGTGACCACCGTGCCTTATTTGCCAACCATCGCACACGTGACTCTGACGGTCAGTGATCTCGACCACAGTGTCCAGTGGTATGAACGACTCTTCGACGTGGCGTTTCACCGAGACGAAAGCCCGGCTCGTTTCGACGAGCTGTCTGGGTTGTCGAAGGTCAAACGCTCGTCGGACTTCACGAATTCCCCGATCCGGCTGACACCCTTCCCTTCGATGAGCGTCGAATTGGTCTGGACCATCTGGCATTCACCTGTAGAGACCGAGATGAGCTTGAGGCGTGGCAAGTCCGGCTGTCAGAACTCGGTATCGACAACGGGGGAATCGTCGATGCCGACTACGGCTCCGGACTCTCTTGCCGTGATCCGGACAACATCGCTTTGGAATTCTTCACTCCCACCCTTTAGAAAAGGGACCTCGCCGTGCCAGGTCGAGCGTGACGCCCTACCGGCGAAGGGGGGCAGTCTCCGCGAATCATCCCCGACACGGCCCGACTCCCGACTTCGACGTCTACGGTGACTGGACGTTCCGGACGCAGGGAATGGATTACCCGATAGCCGGTCTGAGAGGACATTCATGAGAATAACGATCATTGGTACTGGCTTCATCGGCTCAACCCTCGGGCGAGCTCTCTCGGGATCTGGACACCAGGTCACTTACGGATCCCGACATGTGGATGATGATGAAGTTGCAGCGGGAACAACTGCCAGTGTCTCAACCATTGATGAAGCGTTGCGTGACGCTGAGGTCATCGTTCTTGCCATACCGGGTGCTGCGGTTGCCGATCTCACCGCCGAGTACGGGGGCGCAATGGCAGGCAGGCTCGTGATTGACGCCACCAATGAAGCGGGTGCCGAGGTTGCCAATGCGAGAGCCTCGCTTCCGCCGTCGGTTCGATATGCCCGTGCGTTCAACACTCTCGGCGGGGAGAACCTGGCCGACCCTGTGTTTGCCGATGGAAGGGCCGACATGTTCTTTTCCTCACCCGAAGGCGACCGGTCAGTGGTCGAAGAGACGATTGAGGGGGTCGGCTTGCGGCCGGTCTATGTGGGGGAGGACCAAGAGGCAGTCATTGATGCCCTCTTTCAACTATGGATTGCGCTGGCAATCAGACAAGGGCGAGGTAGGCGCATCGCGCTGCGATTGCTTCAAGGCTGAAAGCATCACATTCCTGCGTACTGGGATAGGGCGTACGTTGTGTGTCCACTAGAGGAGTCACAGCACATGCGAACCCTGGCATCGTTTATCTTCATTAGCCTTGATGGTTTCTACGAGGGTTCGAACGGCGAACTCGACTGGCCGAACGTAGACGCTGAGTTCAACGACTTCGCCGCTCGACAGCTCGATGAGGCAGACACACTCGGCTTCGGTCGCGCAACCTATGAGCACATGGCCGCCTACTGGCCGACCGATCAGGCTAGGGCGAACGACCCGGCCATCGCTTCGCGCATGAATGACAAGGAGAAACTTGTCTTCTCCACGACGCTCACCGAAGCAGACTGGCCAGGAACTACCGTCGTCCGCGGCGAGGCGATCGAGCATGTACCAGAGATAAAGGCTGCTCCGGGCAAGGATCTGCTCGTGATCGGCAGTACGCATCTGACCGCCAGCCTGGCGCAGGCCTGTGTCCTCGACGAACTCCGGGTCATGATCTTTCCGATCGTTCTCGGCCAGGGACGATCCCTTTTTGAGGATCTGAAGAGCCGCGTCCCACTTACCTTGCTTCGCGTTAAAGAATTCGGCTCCGGCAACCTTTTGCTCACCTACCGTCCCTCGCCAGTTTCATGATCAGGGTGTCAGTCCTGTTGGAGATCAGGCGACAGTCTGCTGGGTAGCCGCGGCGAGACGGGCGCTGTCAGGTATCCCCGAAGTGCTGCCGGTAGGGGGCAGGCAAACAATCGCGAGCGGTTAGGCGCGAGCGGTTAGGCCAATGGCTCCCCAAATCTTCGAGATCCAGGCGAAGTAGAGCTGATGTGGGAGTGTCAGCACCCTGTCAGCCCGAGGTGGTGTTTTGTCACGTGCCCCCTTACACGACTTGGTCGCACCTGGGGGGCAACCGCCCATCAGGTAGCACCGAAAACGGGCGGCACAAAGGTTTGATCCATAGCTGGCATACCATACGAGCCGTTCAGCCGTGGGCTTGTGTGGCGTATGCCCCGAATGTAGCCCGTCTCTTCGAGTTGAAAATGTTCATGGTTGGAAGATTTTCATGCATGGGGGACAGTCCGCCGAGACCGGCAGCGCTCGCCGCACCATTGCCGCTGCCTACCGACCGGGACCGCTCCACACCCAAGGCAGCAGGGGTGGCCTGTTGGTGAGCGGCAAGAAACAGTGACAATGCGATTGGGGGTGAGGACGTTGACCGAATTCCTCTCTGCGCCAGGAATTCGCGGGCATGGTGCGAAGCGATGGACGAGAGAACGTTCCGATGGTTCTTATGGGGATGTTTGGTCCCATTAAGAAGCCGCTCCAGACCCCTCCGATGGAGTCCGCTCTCGATCGCCAAATCCTCGATGTCCAGGGTCTCGAGGACGGGAACTACTCCGGATCGTGAGCGCAAGCTACTTCAGGGCAAGGCGCCCGATGCCGAAGCAGGGGCGGAACGCCGAGCTGAAATGGCTCAACTGAGAGGCGAGCTTCTAGCTGCAGTCATCAAGATCAATGCCGCCGAGGTGGCCGTGGTCTGGGAGGGGGGCGCCCCCGCGTTAGCGGCGTTTGGGGGGCTTCTATCTCCTATCCCACTGCCGGGGGCCCCGACGGGGTAGTCCTCGCCCAAGTTTTGGTCGGGATGACGGCGACTGGCCGCCTCTACGAGGCACCCGCTAACAAGCGGCCCATCGAGGCCAACTTCCGCTCTCGCTCGGTCACGTTGTGCGTGGGTGTCAACCTTCGACAGCGAACAGTCGCCAAGTGCCGGGCACCCCCTTGAGCTCGTGCTCGCCCCTGTCGACAAAGTGGAGCCCCGAACCGGTGGCAAGATCGGCCACGGTCCGGGAGACCAGGACTTCACGCGGTCCGGCGAGACTCGCCACGCGAGCACCGATATGCACGGCAATACCAGCGATATCGTTGCCTGACAGCTCAATCTCTCCGGTATGCAAGCCCGATCGGATGCTGATGTTCAGCTCGTCAAGCGTCCTCGTGAGCTCGAGCGCACAGCGGATGGCCCTGGCAGGTCCATCGAAGGTCGCAAGCAAGCCGTCCCCTGTCGACTTGATGAGTCGCCCGCCATACTGATCAATTTCGCGACTAGCCAAGGTATTGTGTCTTTCGAGTTCCGCATGCCAACGCCGATCTCCCAGTTCTGCGGCTCGCTGCGTCGATCCAACAATGTCTGTAAACAGCACGGTCGCGAGCACTGGCTGTGCTTCGAAACGGCCCAATGTCTTCTGTGCCGCGGCCACCAAGCGATTGGCACCGATTCGTCGAGCCACGTCCACGGCTGCGCTGGCCGCCGCCACGGAACTCTCCGTACTGTTGGCCAGGCCTTCTGCCTCGGCGAGCCCCAGCCACGCTTCGGATTCACGCGCCGGCGCAGGCATCGCGTGGTAGAGGTCAATGGCATTGTGGAACAACGACCCTGCTGAGGGGAAGTCCCCGCGTACAGTCATGAGGAAGGCCTGGCAGATCGCATATGCGGCTTTATTGTGCGGGGACGAGTCGTGGTCTGTGAGCTCTCCGATAGCGCGAATCCAGCGTTCGAGCTCCTGTTCCATTTCATGATGCGCTAGGGCCGAAGCGATGTCGGGCGAGAATGGCCAGTGGCTACCGGTCCCCGCCCGGGTGACCGTCGCGTCGTGCGCCTCCCAGAATGCTTGCAGGGCGGTGTGCACGCCGTCGTTCAACAGGAGCTGTCGGGCCCGCGCGGCCAACGCCGGCACGGACCGTTGCGATTCGCCCGTCAATTGTGCGGCGGCCCAGAGCTCCTCGGCGATAGCGGCGACGTCTGTATCGCCTCGTCTCTCCGCCCCCTCGTACAAGGCGGTGAGTGCCACGATCCTGGTCGGGATGGCCGAAGACGTCGACAATGGCAGTGCGAGCTGCTCGGACTCGGCGTACCGACCGAGCAAAGACAGCAACCAGGCCTCGCCGGCGATCGGATACCGGTCACTCGGTGCGATCTGTATGGCTAGTTCGCGAGCCTGGGCGAGTGCCTCACCAGACTTCGAGAAGTCGCCCCACCACAGGCTGATGTAGCCGGCATTGGTCACCAAATTGAGTTCACGCAACGGATCCTTGGCCTCGCGGGCCGCCACTGCCGCTGCGTCGTACACGGCGTCCCATTCCGCCCCGAACTGTCCACTTATCAACTGGGTTCCGTAGAGCCCGGAGAGCGCCGACATGTTGCCGGATGTCTTGGCGACGACGATCCCACGCTCGACCAGTGACTGCGCCTCCTCCCACTCGCCAGCGAAGTGGAGAAGCCTGCTCAGGCGGCTGAGCACGACGGCCTCCAGATTCCCGTCCCGGTCGTGCACTAGAGCGAGGGCCTCGCGACAAAGACGGATCGCTCCGGTTGTGTCCCCGTCGATCCAGCGAGCGTGCTCGAGGAGCAGGATCGCTCGTGCTTCAGACACCGGGTCCTCTAAGGTCCGCGCAAGCTCACGGGCCTCAGAGGCGAACGACACCGTGAGCGGCGTGGTGTCGTAGCGAATGTTCGGGTCGATGGCCTCGAGGAGAACTTCAAGGCGCCGGGGGCCGCCGCCTGGCATGAGTCTCAGGACCTGGTCATAGCGGCGGTCCGCTTCTTCCGTGGCGAAGGCCTTCATGGCCACACGCGCCGCGCGGAGCGAGAACCTAAGCGTGTCGTCGACGTTTCCCGCCTCGGCGAAGTGGTCCGCCACGACCCCCGCCACGCTGTCGAGATCGTCGGCATGGGCGTCAACCAGCGCCTCCGCGAGACGTTGCTGGATTCGACGACGCTGGGGTCCGATGAGCTCGTCCGCCAAAGCTTCCCGAGTGAGCGCGTGACGGAATGCGTATCGGACGACGGGCCCGTCGTGGCGTTCGACGAGGAGCTGCAATTTGAGACCTTGGTCAACCGTTTCTTCAACCTCGTCGGTTGACACCTGGGCAGCCTCGGCCAACACCGGAATGTCGAGACGTTCGCCAGCGACCGCGGCCAATCTCAGAACGTTCAAAGCGCCCGCCGTAAGTTCCTGGGTGCGCCCAAGGAGCGCCTCGCGAACGGTGAGAGGCATCGCGATCTCGGTGAGCTCGCGGCGTTCCCAATCTCCAGCCACACGGTAAACATCGCCACGGTCGATGAGCACCTTGGACAGCTCCTCGACGAAGAATGGATTCCCCGCGGTCCGGTCGAATACCGCATCGACGAATTCGTCGCCGACCTCGGTGCCGTCGAAAATAGCGCTGAGCATCGCCCGAAGTTGTTCGCGATCGAGGGCGGGGAGTCGCAGTTCGGCGTACAGGCGGGAACGGCCCAAGTCCGAGAGCAGTTCCGTCAGAGGGTGGCGGCGATGCAACTCGTCCGGTCGATAGGTGCCGAGGATGAGTAGGGGAAGATCGGTTGATTCTCGCGCGAGGTACGCCAATAACTTGAGGCTGTCGACATCCGCCCAGTGCAGGTCTTCGAGTAGAAGCACGGCGCCCGTCGACCGGGTAAGCCGGAACAGAAGCTGCCAGACTGCAGCGAAGAGATCTTCGGCGGAGTGTGCCGACGTCGATGTCGGGAGCGCAGCGGCAACCTCGGGAAGCAGGGCCGCGGACAACTGCGCAGCTCCATCGAAGAGTCGGCGCACCTCGCCATCGTCGACAGTTCGAATCTGGCGACGGATTGCGGTCACGAACGGCGCGTACGGTGACGAGCTTTCCGACGTGCATTGTCCGACGAGCCGCCGGAGATTGCTCTCCTTAGCGATCCTAAGGGCTTCGTTCGCTAATCGCGATTTGCCGACTCCCGCTTCACCGGCGATGAGCAATAGCTGACCACTACCGGTTTCGGTTAGGTGCTGGAAGTATTCGGCGACCAATGTGGTTTCCCGCTCACGACCAACGTGGGCCGAGCAAAGTCCCGTCAGCGCCGTCACATCGCTGGTCCCGCGTCTCTTGTGGCGAGGCCTGAGCATCCATCCACCCTGAGAACCACGTCATAAGTCTCTCAGACCAGTCAGAAATGCACCGCGTAGGGATCGGGCTCTGGTCGACCAACCAGTCCGAAAGTGGATTCTTACGTGTGTAGTTGACTCTCGCGAGCGTCAAGGTGAACGCCGTCCGCGAGCGGTCTTGGCAATCCAAATTGGCAATCAAACAGGTGCTACCGCGAAGACAGTGGCGAACCCCCTGGACGTGAGGGCCTGTTCAGAAGCACTGGGGCGAACGGGCAAGGCGGTCTGGACAACCCAGAAGGGCCTCCAGCCGGTGGCGCAGGTTCGAGTCCTGCCGGGGGCACACTGCCGGGGGCGCACTTGTGCAACTGACAGGGACCGATGACACCGAGGTCCTCCGAGTTTTGCCATTGCCTCGTCAACGCTCGTCGAGACGCTTGGCCAGTTGCCCGACGCTCAGGGGCGGGTGCGTCAGTGCATGGTGGCCCGGGCGTAGCGCGTCGAGCGTGAGTTCGAGGAAGCGCAGAGACGGCTTCGACCCCGGCGTGTCACACAGATCGGCGATCGCCCGCACCGCCTTGAGCACGACGACGATGTCCGTAACCTCGACATCGGTGGGCAGCGTTCCCGCTTCCTTGCTCTGGTCCAGAATCTCGGCCAGCAGCGGGGCGAGCTGGGTGAGGCCCGTGCCGTACTTCGACGCCCACGGCGCTGCCGAGATGGTGGCCCGCCAGACGCTCGGCACGGCGATGCACCGCCGAACGAACTCAAACACCGCCTCCTCGGGCTCCACGCTGGACAGCACCTCCTCGGCGATCTGGCGCACACGCTCGCGCGCCGCCACGACCACCGCGCCGAACAGATCGGCCTTGGTCGGGAAGCGTCGGTAAAGGGTACCGACGCCGACGTCGGCCCGGAGGGCGATGGCCTCCATGGAAGCGTCGTACCCGTGTTCGGCAAAAACGTCACGCGCCGCCGCCAGGATCCTCCCGAGATTCACCTCGGCGTCGCGGCGCAACGGTCGCACCTCTTCGTCCGGATCGGCGCCGGAATCTTGGTACAGGCTCGGGGCGGCCCCGGGAACGGCGCGCCGGGTCACGCCAGGTCCTCGGGCCCGAACGCGATGGCGCCGACGATCGCCTCGGCCTCCGCCGTCAGGGCGGGGTGCGACTCCCGCTCCACGACGGCGGGGGCGGCGCGCCGGGGGATCAGCAGCGCGGCCAGAGCGGCTACGACCAACCCGGCCCCGCTGACTGCGAAGGCCAGGACGTAGCCGAGCTCCTTGGGGTAGCCGTCGGGCATCAAAACACTGATGACAAGACTGGTGGCGATCCCGCTGCCCAGCGCGGCGCCGATGTTGCGGATGTTGGTGTTCATGCCTGTGGCCACGCCGGTCTGCTCAGCCGGTACGGCCTCAATGATCAGGTTCGCCATGCTGGCGAACCCCAACGCGATCCCAATGCCGAGCAACCCCGTGGCGACGTACATCGTCCACTCCTGGCTATGAGCGACTACCAGGACGAGGTAGCTCGAGGCGGCAAAGAGTGACCCGGCCACCAGCACCATCTTTGACCCGACGAGCAGCGAGAGTCGACCGGTCATTGGAGCCACGATCACCATGGCCACGGCGAATGGCAGGAGGTAAAGGCCCGACTGCGTCACCGAAGCGCCGAATCCATAGCCCACGCGGGTCGGAGTCTGGGTGAACTGGGGCAGCACAATGAACATGGCGAACATGCCGAAACCGAAGAGCAGCGCGGCGAGGTTCGTGCTCCACACGGCCGGGATGCGCATCATCTTCATGTCGACCAACGGCGAGGTGGAACGGTTCTCTGAGACCACCCATAGCGCGAGGAGTACCACGGTGGCGGCAAGGAGGCCGAGAATCGAGGAACTCCCCCACCCCCACGTCGGCGCATAAGAGATGGCGAGCAGCCCGGTCACCAGCCAGCCCGACATCAGGCACGCGCCGAGCCAGTTGATGCCGCCTGGCGCTCGCACCGGCGACTCGGGCACGAAGACGAAGGTGGCGATCGTTGCGGCGACCGACATCATCAGCGGGATCCAGAAGAGCCAGTGGTAATTGAGATGGACCAGGATTGGGCCGGCCAGCACTATGCCTGCGCCTGCACCCGCGCCGAGGATGGCCGACATGACGCCGATGGCGCCCGCCATTCGTTCGGCCGGAAATTCGTCGCGGATGATCCCGAAGGCGAGGGGGAACACGGCCCCGCCTGCGCCCTGGATAACGCGGCCGACGAGCATCACGGGAAGGGTGGTGGCCAGCGCGCTGACCAACGACCCGACGGAAAGGGCGACCAGGACGGCGACGATGACCCGCTCCTTGCCGACCATGTCACCGACACGGCCCAGGATCGGCGTGGCGATGGCGGCACTGAGCAGGTACGCGGTCAACAACCAACTCGCCGCGCTCTCCGACGTGTGCAACGTGCGCTCCAGCTGAGGAATGGCCGGGATGACCAAGCACTGCAGCAGGCTGAAGGCCAGCGCGGCGGTGGCGAGGACCGCAAAGGTGACGGCGTAGTTGGTGTGCTTGCGGGCCATGAGCGGGTCTACCCCGAGACGGAACGGTCGGTTCCGGTTAGGCTAACAAAGCGGAATGGGCCATTCCAGAACGCGCCTCGAACGAAACTGCACCGATCTGCGGCACCATTCCGCGACGTTGCTCAAGATTGGCGCAAGTGTGAGCGGCGGTCATGGCGGCGAAGGCTCTGGAGAACGCGTAGAACGGATACGTACGGGAGTCACGCGAGGAGGATCTCCGAGAACAGGCCTCGTCTCGGATTCCTTTGTCGTCTGGAACCACCCGCTTGGGCTTGCCTGACATTCCCGAGGCAACCACCCTTTTCACCTTGGACTGGCCATGGGGGGCAGCGGCGTCCGTCCTCGACGCCTGGCTCCGATGGATCCCGTCCACGTCCGACCAGCTGTGAGCCAACTGCCAACTGTTCAGCAGCGGAACGTCGGGAGCCGGTTAGTCAAGGTCACGTGCGTCTTCGTGGGCCCGGTGTCCGCGTGCTCGGCCGCACTGGACCACTGACAATCGCCGTCGGGGAGGCCACGACCTACCGCTTCGTCGGGCCCGAGGATTGCTTGACGGCCACGATGATCGAGGCGGGGTGCGAGGGAGAGCCATTGGCCCAGTGCGCAGCACCCGCCCAGTCGCCGTTCAGAGCCAAGTCCACCTATGTCGGTGGACCACTCCCACAAGAAGCCGTCAATGGGATCTTGACCGCTCTGTCGAACCTGCCAGCCACGCTGGCCGGTGCCGGCGGCGGTGTCGTGTTCGACGGCTACGGGGGGCTGATCAACCAGATCGGGGCGAGCGAGACGGCATTTGTCCACCGCAATGCAGTCGCCTGTGCCCAGTAGTCGATCACCTACTCGACCGTTTCACCCGATCCGAGCGCGACGTCGGCGGCGTCCGCGTGGCTCGAAGATGTGCACCGGATCTTCTTGCCCGTGACACAGGGGTCATACCAGAACTGCATCGACCCAACTCTGACCGACTGGCAGCAGGCCTACTACGAACGAATCTGCCTCGCCTTCGACAGGTCAAGCAGAAATACGACCCTGACGATGTGTTTCACTTCGCACAGTCGATACCACTGGCAACCCACGCCACCAGTTCTGACCGAGACGAATCTGCAGACTCGCTGTTCATCGGCAGGGCCGGTAATCGGGCAAGTCGTCCCCGGTGAACGGGGCGGCCGACCCATCGCCATGTCAGCACCGCCCCATTTGCGTTTGCAAGTCGATTCGGCCGGAAGGTGCTACCTTCAACCGCCGTGGTGCGCCTTGGGGGTGGAGCATCGACACCACGTCTGGCCTTGAAGGCGTGTGCCTCGATGGCGCTGGTGGCTGTGCTCGTCTGGTCCGGGTCGAGCTCTGCCGGCGGGGGGTCGGGCTCATCGGTGACCGCCGGCCCGGTGGCGCCCGTCAGCGCCCCGGGCGGATCTTTTCTCCGCGACACCCACGGCCGCGTCGTCCTCATGCACGGGGTTGACCTCATGTACAAGCTTCCGCCCTACGAGATTGTCACCAGCGGCACTGGCGTCAACCTGCTTACGAACGCAGAGGCGGCCTCCATTGCCTCAGAGGGTTTCGACGTCGTGCGTCTCGGCATCTTTTGGAAGGGGCTCGAGCCCGGCACCGCGCCCATGAACGATCCAGCGATCTGCACCTCGGGTAAGCCGAAGCGGGCAGGCCCCGGTCAGTTCGACGTCAAGATCTTCAACGCCTACATGACCAAGCTGGACCAGACGATCTCGCTCCTGGCCCGACACGGCATCTACTCCCTCGTCGATATGCATCAGGACTCGATGAACGAGGTGTTCGCCGGGGAGGGGTTCCCCAACTGGGCCGTCTGTACCGACGGGATCACTCCAGTCGCCTACCGCAACGTGCCTTCATGGGGCGTGAACCAGATCGACGCCGGTATGGCCCAGGCGCAGGGACATTTCTGGGCGAACGACGTCGTGGGCAACCTGCAGGGCGCCTACGATCAGATCTGGGCCAAGGTCGCGTCCCGGTTCGCCGGGAACCCATGGGTGATTGGCTACGACCCGTTCAATGAGCCGTTCTCACCTAGCATCCTCCTGCACCAAGGTCAGAACGCGGCGTTCGACGCCCAGGTGCAGTGCTTCTACGCCGGTCGAGCCAATCCTGGCCAAACTCAGTCGGGCCAGCGAATCAGCGACTGCCCTCCCGACGACCCCGAGACCGGGGTGATCCCGACCATCGAGCACGCCGATCACCGCCACGCCCTCTTCTACGAGCCCGACACCACCACCAGCGGCCCGGTCCCGAACCATATCGGGCCGATGGATTTCCCCCGCCTCGTCTACAACTTCCACGACTACTGCCCCCTCCACGTGCCGAACGGGCCAGAGGCGCCCGACTACTCGCAGGTCTGCCCGCCGGCGGAGGAGCAGGTGTTCGCCGACAGTGCTCGGGACCGCGCGAACGATGCCTCACCGGCGCAGCCAGACGGCCCTGGCTGGTTTCTCACCGAGTTCGGGGCCACGACCGACGCCGCCGACCTTGGTCGGATGGTGGCGGATGCGGACGCTGACCTCGTCGGCTGGATGTATTGGCAGTGGCTCTACTACGAGGACCCTACGGGCTCGCACGACTCGGGCCTCTGGCCGGCGGGGCCTGCCACCTCGGCCCAACTCGACGCCCTGTCAGAAACGTACGCGCAAGCGATCGCCGGGACGCCTACCGCCATGAATTTCGACCCGTCGACGGCGGTGTTCCATCTCAGCTACCGCGTCGACCGCGCGGTCACGGCGCCGACCGTGATCTTCGTCCCGGTGTCAAAGCACTACTCGGACGGCTACTGCACCCACGTGATCGGCGGGAGGGCGACATCGTCAGCGGGGGCCACGCGCCTGGTGGTAACCAACAACCCGTCGGCCTCTACCGTCGACGTGACGATCACGGCGGGGGCCTGCGGAGGCTCATCGTTCCCCTGACGTTGTCCTCAACGATGGCCACCGAGCTCGTCAGCATCCTGCCCTCCAGCAGAGGGGTCCGCTTCCGGACCACAGCTGGGAGATGACTTCATCCGACGAGATAGACCTCGTAGGTCACGCCGCTAGAGTGACGTGCGGAAGATGTATTCACTCGCATCGACCTCCTCAGCGCGACCGAGTCGGTCGAGGACCTCCACCGTTCCATGACGCACTCCGTGCGAACGGACATAGAGTAGGTCGCCCTGATCGGTCTGCAGTGTGTGGCGCACACTCTTTTGCGCTCCGTGCGATCGAAAGCGACTCTTCGCTGACGCGGCCTGGTCAAGTCACCGACCACGTTAATAGTCCCTGCTAACGGGGAGTCTCCAGCATCCGCAAGTCCGGCACGTTGCGGGTGAAAACAGTCGGGTAGACAATCCCAGGCGCCGACGCACAGACCATGGGTATCGCCTGGATCATCGGCACCCCAGTGGCGTAGTAGGCCGGAGGCGGGTCACTCGATGCTGCCATCCGCGAGGGATCCGCGAATGACGGCTGCATGTCGATCGAAGCGCTGATCGACGTCGGTTCCCCCTCGATGCTGATCGTCCAGTGGGCGGGACACGGGACAGGGATCGGCGCCAGGTCGGGATCAGCGATGAAGTATTCCTCCAGTCGGAAGAACGGGCGTCCCTCCACAATGGCGGTGAACTTGTGGATCACGCATCCCATCGTGTCCTTTGGAATCGCCATGCCGTTCACGTCGTAGGCGCGATCGGCCAGGACGTAATCGCATTCGGGCTCGACTCTCTCGACGGATCGTCCCAGCAATGCGCAGGCATGGGTTATCGACTCCCCGTAGTAGCGGGCGGCCATTTCCATGATCTCGGGAGCGGGCGGAGGTGGCTGACCCCAGCCGACCATGCGCATCATGTCGACTGAGTCGACGGAGCCGCCCATGCCGACTTCCTGGACAGTGACGGAGTCGATACGAGTGCACACCGCCGAAAGCGTGGTCGCGATCCGCTCGCTGAACAGACCCGGATTAACACCGGTCGAATGGAGTGACGAGCCACCAGCGACACATGCGGCCTCCAACATGGCAAGAAGCTCGTGACCGTGGAACGGCGGGTAGTGGTATCCGATAGCGGTGACCACGTTCTTCCCTGAAGCCAGCAAGCGGCATACGTCCTTGGTCGTCTCCGAGTCGAGATCAGCTCCCGCGGTGGCTTGGGTACAGAAGAGCACACAATCGGCCGGGAGAGCGAAGATGCGTTCCTTGTCAGTGGTCATCGCGACCCCGATCGCATCCTTCCCAAGGTACGTGCCGACATCGACATCATCCTTGGCCTCGCTGTAGGCGAGCACTCCGACCAGCTCGAGCTCGTGCAGTTTCCCAATCTCATTCAGGAGCAGTGTCCCCAGCACGCCGGGTCCCCAGACCACCACCTTGTACGGCGCCTCGCGCATCAAATCGACCGTTCGAGGTTAAGTGCTGGTGCCTATGAGTTCAGAAGCGTCTTCGAGTGCCTGGTATCCGGCGTTGTAGCCCGGGATGAAGGTGATTCCCGGGCCTCCATAACAGCCAGCACCCGCGAGATAGAGGCCGCGCAACGGGACGGGTAGATCTGGCCACCCGCGTGGTCCGGGCCTGAAGTAGCCCATCTGCCCGGGATGAAGTAACCCGTGACAGAAGTCTCCGCCCGGGCAGCCAAACATCGTACCCATATGAAATGAGGCGAACGTAGTGTGGCGGATCACTATGTCCTTGAAGTTCGGGGCAAGGCGCGTCATCTTCTCGATTACTTTCTTCGCCATTTCGTCTTTCAGGCGGCCGTGCTGGCTCGCGTCAACTTCCACCGGGAAGTAGAACGCGAATGCGCTGGCCGCATGCTTGCCCTCTGGTGCCAAACTACGATCGTGCAGACTCGGAACCTGGAATCCCATTGCCGGATCCGCGGGGACAACGCCCCGCCGGCAATCCTCCCAATCCTTCTGCATCTCCTCGGCCGACCCGAATATGCCGAGCGAGTGTTGCATACCTGGTTCGTTCAGAAACTCGAAAGGCGGCGCATACTCGGGGAGACCATCCAACGCGAAGTGCATTTGAATGTAGGCGGCTCGGTGGTCGACGGTTGAGACACGTTCAACCAACTCTGGCGGAAGGATGCTCGAGTCGATGAGGCGGGTAAACGTCACCCCTGGGTCCAAGTTGGAGATGACGATTGGCGCACGAATGACGTCACCGTCCTGAAGCTGAACACCGATCACCCGGTCAGCCTCCGTCAGAATTGACTTGACAGGTGTTCTCAGGCGGAGTTCGCCGCCGTGAGCCTCGAAGAGCGTCTTCACGCGGTTCGCCAGAGAACCGATTCCACCTTCAATTTTGCTCATCATCACATCACCGGGGGGCGCAGCGAGAGCGAAGGCCAGACAGGCGGCGCTCCCGGGCGTGTAAGGACCGCGATACGTCGAATTCACCGCTAGGAAGGCCAGCATGCCCCGAAGGATCCGGTGCTTCTCCTGGTCAGGAAAGAATCGACCGAGAACGTCCATCGCCGAACCGAACAGCATCTCGTTGATCGCGGTCCGCTCTGATTCGGTCCGAGCACTTGCATACATCTCGTCGAGGGTCTTTGGCGGCTCGCGCACGTCGAAGCGCCCAATGGCACGGGCGGGGCCTTCGCTCCAGGCGAGCAGTTCAGCCATGCCGGTCACGGCACCCGGACCGTGCTTCTCATCCAAGTGCATCATGAGCTGCACCGGATCTCGGTAGAAGATCATCGGGTCGTCATCGGGTCTTCCGATGTTGACCGACATGACATCGGTAGTTATGGTCGGACACTCATTGATACCGAGGTCGGAGCGGATCTCGTTCGCCAGAGGGAACAGCACCGAGCCGGCAATCTCGAAGCGATAGCCGGGGAAGAGTTCGACCGTCGCGGCCATGCCTCCGCTGTAGTGATTCTTCTCGAGACAAAGGGTCCGGACGCCGCCCCGTTGGAGCAAGGCTGCAGCCGTGAGGCCGTTATGACCTGCGCCGACAACGACGGCGTCGTAGTCGCTCATGCGGGTGACTCCTCCTGTCTGAAGTGCGAAGTACGGGGAGATAGGGAGAGACTGGACGCACTATCCGGATGAAGTTGGAGGGCCCGCGCAAATAAGGTGCTCTCGGTTTCCGGACGGTCTGGGTCTGGGACACAGACGTCAACTGGGCACACGTCGGCACACGCCGGGATCTCATTGAACCCGACGCACTCGGTGCAGAGATTGGGATCGATCTCGTAGATGCTCTCGCCCAAGCTGATGGCCGAATTGGGGCACGCCGGCATGCAGGCGTGGCAGCTGATGCACTCCTCGGTGATCAAGATCGCCATCGGCTCCCCGTTCTGCCTGCCAGCTCAGTCAGTTTCTCAGGTATCTCTCGGTATGTCAATCCTGACATAATAGGGTCAGTCATGACACAGTCAGGAAGCAGATCAACTAGTCTTTCAACGCGATGCTGACCACGACCACCAACCGGACGGAACTGCGTCGACAAGCCACGCGGGATGCGTTGCGGAAGGTTGCGTTGGCCGGATTCGCCGATCGAGGTTTCGACAACGTCACCGCGGCGGAGGTGGCCGAAGAGGTCGGCGTCACCGAGCGCACCTTCTATCGTCACTTTCCGACGAAGGAGTCCGTCCTATTTCAGGACTACGAGACTCGTCTCGATTGGCTGGCTGATGCCCTGGCGAGGAGGCCGTCGACAGAGTCCATCTTCGACTCGGTCCTAGCCGCTGTGAGCAACTTCCCGCATGACATGGAGATCGTCAACCAAGCGGCGCTGTTGCGCTCAAGTGTTATCAGCGGAGATCGCATTGCGGCTCACTTACGGGTCGTTCAATCTTCATTCGCGGCCGTCATCAGTGAGTTCATCCGGGCTAGACACGCCGACGATTCCGATATCGACTTGTTGGCCGCGGTGGCCGGCAATGCGCTTGCGGGCGCGTTGGTGGCCGCAGTGGAGGAGTGGGGCAAGGGCGGTCGCGCGCAAGACGTCGATACGATGGTCCAGCGGTCAATCGACATCGTCCGCTCCGGTCTCGAACCCCTTGGCTGACGAACCCCACTGACGTCGGCTGGCGCACGAGATCCATCTCGAAGCCTCGCCCTGGCTTGTGCCGCCAGATGCTTTACCGAGGTCGGTGGATGCAAGATGTGGCGCAAGCCGCGCGCTCAGCGCCTACCCGCTCGAGCCGTCGCGTCCCTGCGCCGACTGCTGAAGGTGCTTCGCGCTCCTGTCCCCTAAGGGGTCGGTCGCGCCGGGCACGCGCGATCCGACGGCCCATCGCTTACAACGACGCCAGCTGCTGCAGCTCTTGGGAAGTCAGGTGAACGATGTTCTTCGGGTTGCAGTTCCAGATCGACTGGGTGGGCTCGGTAACCGCCTTGTCGTAGACGAACTTGTCGGGCTCCGCCCGGAGGAGGGCGAAGCAGGGCGACGGCTGGGGGTTCTGGTTGGAAAGCGTCAGCTGTGCCACGGGGGCCTGAATGCCACCGGCATCCCAGTTCTTCGTGGCCGCGGCGTGGTCCAGGACGCACGAGACGGTCAGGTTGGTCCCGCAGGCCGACGCGTCCTTGGCCCACAAGAGCCACGATTCGGCACCTTCTTCGTCGAAAAAGTCGACTTTGTCACCCTTGGCATAGGTGTGCATGACGTTGACCAGCTGCTCGGTGGAGGGGTTTTGCGAGGCCAGCTCGAGCGGCCACCACTGCGTCTCTACGTAGACCGGCGGGAGGCCGGGGTTGGCCGCGACTCCACTGGTCGTGGTCGAGTTGTAGAACTGGACCCCGAGGTCGATGAAAGCGGGCTTATACGCGGCGGTGGACATGGCCTGGAAGTAGGGGGTCATTTCGGCGTCCGAAGAGGGCCACAGGGCCTCGACCCCCTTGCTCTGGGCCTCCTCGACGTAGGGCGCCCAGTCGGTCACCGAGATGGAGGGCTCCTGGAAGTCGATGATCTTCCACCCCTCGCCCTCCGCACCGAACTCGTACTTGGTCTCTGGCTGGAGGATGGAGGGATTGTTCTCCGCACCGAAGCCGGCCTTCTTGACCGCCTGCGGGTATTTCTTGGCCAGCGTCAAGAACCATCCCGCGGTCTGGCTGTTTGTATTGATGCCGGTCGGGTCGACCTGGTCGGAGGCCAGGTCAGAGGCGTTGGAGACGACGTAACCGGTGATCTGGCCCAGCCCGCACTTCTCGCGGATGGGTACCGAGGGCTGGTCGAGGGACATGCCGCCGCCGACGGCCATGAAGTCGCTCTGGCAGGCCGCGGTCGCTTGCTGCGCGGCGTTGAACAGAGCGGCGTCGCGGTTGTCGATCACGATCTTGCGACCGTTGATGCCGCCCGAGGCGTTACACCAGTCTGCGAAGGCCTGGGCCTGCTGAACGAACTCTTCCGACAGTCCGGGCTCGATGGTGTTGGCGGCGTCGTTGAACTCGGCGATGTTGATGGTCTTGTCTCCTACCCCGCGCACGGAGGAGGCACCACCGGATCCCGGTTCGCAGATCTTGCCCACTCCGGGCCATTCACCGTTGGTCGCCACGCTCGACGCCAGCGTGCGGCTGGCGGATGTCGCCGCCCCCGCCGTCGATGACGAGAGTACGACGAAGGTCCCGGCCAACATGACGGTAACGAGCGCCCGTGACAGCGCCCCACCCTCGAGATCAACACCTTGTCTCCGAAACACCGTTCGCATCCTCCTCGGATCGTTTGCAACCCGGTTATTCAATCAGTAACCAAACCGAAATGTGGGTCAGCCCAACGAGGCAGGACAAACCCGTGAGGCCACCGCAGAATCATTGCGAACCTCGAGGTCGACGTAGTACTGAAACTGCTCGGCGTGCGGATCGGCGTGGCAGCCAACAGACCTGAGCCACAAGGCGCTCGTCCTTCATGATCTCTCCGCCTCTATCTCTGCGCTGTTGTCGGAAGCTGTTGTCGGAAAACGCTCCACGCCCTTCCAGAACTCGGGCATCTCATCGCCATCGAGCTGGTCGGCAAGATTGAGAACCTCCGGAGGAAGAGATCCGTCGTCCTCGGTGAACCCGTATTCGCGCGCCAGGCGACTGGAGCGGAATGATCCGCCGGCACGCTTCAGGACGTTGGGGTCGGCTGCGAGGGCGACCACTGCCTTTCCATTGAACTTCGGCGTCTCACCGAAGGAGATGTCGAGCCCATCGAGGGTGCGACGGCCGTCGGCTTCGGTAACAGCGTGGCTCAGCAGTCCCTCGGTCAGCACCAATCCGGGCCACAGAGAGACGACGGCAATGCCGTGGCCACGCAGCTCGAGAGCCGTGTCGCGGGTGACCTTGTCGATGGCCGCCTTGCCCACGCCATATGGGACAGAGAGGAGATACTCGTTGGCGCCATGCGACGAGATGTTGATCACGACGCCGGAGCGCTGCGGGATCATCATGCGGGCGGCAAAGACGGTCGTGACGTAATTGGACCGCGGACCGATGTCCAAGCAGCGGGTCATGTCATCGAGGTCGAGCTCCCAGAACGGTCGGCCCACCATTGCCGAGAAGTCCGGCGAAGCCACGTTGACCACGAGATCCAATCGTCCGTGCCCTCGCGCGATCTGCTCGAAGACCCGCGCCACGGACCCGTCGTCCCCGTGGTCGCACTGCACCGGGACAGCTTCGCCGCCCGCGGCATTGATATCCGCCGCGGTGCGCTCGAGGCTGCCCAGGGAACCAGACGTGTCCTCGAGCGTGCGCGCCGTCAGGTAAACCGTGGCGCCCGCCGACCCGACCTCGAGGGCTATCCCCTTGCCGATGTTCTTGCTGGCGCCGGTGACCAGCGCCACCCGACCGCTGAGCGGTCCCGCCATAGGCACCCCCTGTGCGAACGAATTACGATATCGCTTTAGTGTACGAGTATCACAGAATTAAGCACAACTGCACTCGGTCGACGTGGAGCCGATAGAGCAGCTGCGCCGAGGGCGGCCCCGGCGTCTCTCCCGGGAGCGGATCCTCGATGCCGTGGCCGAGATGCTGCGGGGTGACCCGAGAGCGCCCCTCACCATGGCCCGCGCTGCCGAGGCCGTCGGCGCGTCTCCGATGTCTCTCTACCGGTACTTCGAGGACCGGGACGACCTGATCGTGTCGGTCACGCGACACGTCCTGCGCGACGCCGGCGGCAATTCGCTCGATGATGTCCCTTGGACCGACCGCGTCCGAGCGTGGATGACGACCGTGTACGAGCAGGCCGTTGCCCATCCACAGCTGTTCCAGATGGCGGCGTCCGGGGAGTCACTGGCCTGGCTCACCTGCTCGGCCCGCCTGGCGGCCATCCTCGAGAGCGCCGGTTTCACCGAAGATCGCCGCCTCGCCTCGGCCGTCTATCTGATCGGCAGCACGACGCTGGGCCAGGCCATGGTAGCGGCCGCCTCGGGATCGGAGATGACGATGCAGCGCCTCTACGGTGCTATCGGCCATTTGACGGCAGACGAGGCCGCCCGGGTCGGGCCGCTGATTCCACAGCTCGCCGACATTGGTCGGTCGGGCTTCGGCATGGTCGTGGAGGCCACGATCGCGGCCTTGACCTCGATGGACTGGTCGCTGGCGTCGGCCGGAGGACAGACAAGGAGCACAGGGTGAGGGGTCTCAATGGGAAGGTCGCGGTGGTGGCCGGCGGAGCCGGAGGGATCGGGACGGCCACGAGTATCCGCCTGGCCGAGGAAGGAGCGCGCGTAGTCGTCGGCGACTTGGACGAGCAGTCGGCGCGTGGGGTCGCCGAAGAGATCGCCCGACGGGGTGGGACAGCGGTTGCCATCCCTTTCGACATCAGCGTCGAGGATGATGTGGCCGGATTGGTCGCGACGGCCGTCGATGAGTTCGGCGGCGTCGACATCCTCCACGCCAACGCCGCCGACCTGTCTCCCGGCACGATCGGCCAGGACAGCGACGCCACCCAGATCGCCCTCGAGGTGTTCGACCGCACCATGCAGGTGAACATGCGCGGCCATCTCCTGTGCGCCCGCTACGGCATCCCGGAGCTCCAGAAGCGCGGCGGCGGGGCAGTCGTGTTCACGAGCTCGGCGGCCGCCTTCGCTGGCGAGCCGGAACGGCCCGCCTACGCCATGGCCAAGAGTGCGATCAACGCCTTGGTGCGCCACATCGCCTCCCGCTGGGGAAAGGAGGGGATCAGGGCCAACGCCGTCGCTCCGGGGTTGGTCCTGACCGCGTCGGTGCGCGACTCGCTAAACGCCGAATTCCGCGCTCAGGTCCTCGGGATGAGCCGTAGCCCCCGCCTCGGAGCGCCCGAGGACATCGCGGCCATGGTGGCGTTCTTGGCGTCCAGCGACGGGGAGTGGATCAACGGTCAGGTGTTCAACGTCGACGGCGGGGCCATACTGCGGTAAAGCGGTCACGGACCGGGAGCAGGATGGAGTGGTCCGAGGCGCTGGTGCTCAGCCTTGGCGGATCGTCGCTTTGCTCATTTCCGGTTCAGGATCGGATGAACTCCAGAATGTCCTTGTCCAGCGCCTCCTGGTAGGCGCCATAGATCCCGTGCGGCGCTCCCGGGTAGACCTTCAGAGTGCCCCGCTTGACGAGTTTGATCGACTTTTGCGCGGCCGCGGCGATCGGCACGATCTGGTCGTCATCACCCTGGGCGATCAGCATCTCGACGTCGATGGCTTCGAGGTCGGCTGTCTGGTCCGTTTCCGAGAACGCCTTCACACAGTCGTAGGCTGCGGCCAGATTCACGAGCATGCCTTGCCGCCAAAAGTCGTCCTTCGCGCCCTGGGACACATTTGAACCCGGGCGATTTGCGCCGAAGAACGGGTCGGAGAGGTCCTTCCAGAACTGGGAACGATCCTTCAGCACCCCTTGGCGAATCGCGTCGAATGCTTCGATCGGAGTGCCTTCCGGGTTGCTCTCGGACTTGAGCATGATCGGTGGAACTGCACCCGCAGTGATTACCTTTGCGACTCGATCTTTGCCGTGTTTTGCGGCATATCTGACCACTTCACCACCACCTGTGGAGTGGCCAACCACGATGACGTCGTGCAGGTCAAGAGACTCGATCACGGCCGCCAAGTCCCTGGCGTATGTCTCCATGTCATTGCCGATGTACGTCTTGGCCGAGCGCCCGTGTCCTCGGCGATCGTGCGCGATCGTCCGGAAACCTTCATCAGCAAAGAGCTTCAACTCAATCTGCCAGGCGTCTGAACTCAGAGGCCAGCCATGGCTGAACACGATCGGCTGCCCGCTTCCTTGGTCCGTGTAGTAGATCTCCGTTCCGTCAGATCCAGCGGCGTAGGGCATGGCTCACTCCTTTTTCTCGGTCCTTCTGACTGCCTCGTGAGGAGCCGTGTCCCACACAGGGCTTCGCTCTGCATTAGCCGGGGCGTCTGCGGTGCGAGGACGATCTGGGTCAGCACAGGGCGCTGCTTCAATGTCGCGCTCGGGCTTGCGGCGCGCAATCGGTAATTCCGACTCGGAATTTCGGCTCGGCAGCACGTTGCCAACGCGTTCTAAGGGGGACCCTATGACTGCGTCGGCTCTAAAATTCCTGGTCAGAGGCTGTGCCATCGTGCAGAAGATTTGTGCCACCTCACCCATCGCATCAGTTCCATGGGCCGTCTCTCTTTTCACGCCTCGAGCGAACGGTTTGCCGCTTCGCGCCCTGCCCCGACGGCCCCGTCGAGAGGAGGGGAAGGGGCACGCGGGAGGTCGGCAAGGACATCACCGGCAGGGGGTCGGAGCCTGCGCCTCGGTTGGAGTCGGATGCTTCCCCGTTGCGGACCAAGGAGCAGAGCGGGGTCCGGTCAGACGCCGCGGCTTGCTCCCGGCACTAGGGCTGCCAGTGCCTCCTAGGTAGGGTGCTGGTCTATGACACTCCCCTGGGAAGCAGAGCTGGCTGGACGGCTCGATCGCCACACGATTCATTCCGCGGCGCTCGAGGGCAACCATCTCGGCGATCCTGCCGACCGTCCGTTGTGGGTATATGTCCCGCCGGGCTACGACGACCACCCCGAGGTGCGGTACCCGACGGTCTACGTCATCCAGGGTTACACCGGTTACCTCACCATGTGGGCGAATCGCACCGCCTATCGCCAGCCGTTTCCCGAGATGGCCGACGAGCTCTTCGCCAGCCGGCAGGCCCCACCCTGCATCGTTGTGTACGTGGACGCCTGGACGATGTACGGGGGATCGCAGTTCGTGAACTCGCCGGGGACCGGGCAGTACCACACCTATTTGTGCGAGGACGTGGTGGGTTGGGTGGACGCGAACTACCGGACCCTGGCTGGACCGGAGCACCGAGGCATCCAGGGGAAGTCGAGCGGGGGCTTTGGAGCCATGATCACGCCCATGTTGCGCCCCGACTTGTTCGGCGGTTTCGCCACTCACGCCGGCGACTCGCTGTACGAGTACTGCTATATCCCCGAGTTCGGCAAGGCCGTTCGCAACCTCCGTGACTACGACGGGTCGATCGACCGGTGGTGGTCCGATTTCCGTGGCCGGGTCGCCTTCACCAAACCCGCCGACGAGAACCTCCTGATGATGTTGGGCGTTTCCGCTTGCTTTTCGGCCGACCCGGACGGCACCCCGCGCTTACCGTTCGACCCTCATAACGGGGTACTGGACCAGGATGCCTGGGGGCGCTGGCTCGATTGGGATCCGGTGCGCATGGTGCCCCGCTATGCGGACGCCCTACGCAGCCAGCGGGCCATCTGGATCGACGGAGGCACCAGTGACGAGTGGTTTCTCGAGATCGGGGGCCAGGCGTTCCGCGACGCCTTGGGCGCCATCGGTGTCACCGACGTGCACTTCGAGCTGTTCGAAGGGTCCCACGGTCGCATCGAGTACCGCTACCCGATGGCCTTGGCCTATCTCGCGGAACGGCTCTCTGCGCCAAGCGTTCGCTGACACAAGTCTCACGAACCCAGACGGGACGAGTAAGACCGTCGCTCACGACGCTCGGTCGCCTCTCGAGGCGGGTGAAAGCTCTTCGGATGGGTCGTTGCTCGGCCCATTCGCATTGGCATCACGCGCTCGCATGGTGCGACGAGCCAGCAGCCTCAGCTGAAACGTCCTGGCGGCCCCAAACACAAACACCGCGAGGGCGCCCAGCAGCGCAGCCAGGAGCAAGTCGAGGCCGAGCGGGATCCGCCAATGAGCGCCGAAGAACGTGGCGTCCGTGGCGTGGAGATTTTCTAAAATGAACACCAGGACGATCACCAGTGCGGCGATTGCGACGGCAACAAAGGTCCACGAGACAGAGGTTCGTGTCGACGGCACATGGCTTTGCCGTCCGCGGCCTCGTCGATCGTGTGAGTCTGGCGCTTCTTGAGAAGCTTCGAAATTGTGGTTCCGAGATTGTCATAGGGCATCGTGCTTTCGAAGATCCGGTATTCGTTCAGGGTTGATATACCCAAAATCGCGACATTCAAGACTGCTGACGGGTGTCGATTCCTCAAAAGTGCTCTGGGCCCGTCTTGTCTTTCGTCAAGATTCCTCTCTGATTAGACCGAATGGTCGGAGAGGGCGTGCAAGGAGGCTCTGACCGGACACCACCGTCTTGGGCCTGCGCAATGGGCTGCCCGCCTCTGCGGTAGCATGAGCTTCTCGTCCCCTTGGGAGAGTCGCTTCGCTTGGGCAGGACGGCCATGTTGGCCGACGTCGCCCCGTGCAGGCTCGACGCCTCGACCGAGCCTCTCTGAGGAGCATGCGTGCGCGTCCAGAACTTGCCGATCGATGGCCTTGACAGTCGCGCTCGCTCTTTCGGGATACTCAGCTCCTTCCCCCCAACCGCGTGCGGTCTGGCGACGTTCACCGCTGCCCTGGCGTCCGGATTGACGGCGAACGACGCAGAGGTAGGCGTCGTACGAGTGGTTGAAAGCGCATCTGCACAAGCGTCGCAGAGCGATCGTGTCGTGGGCGAGCTGGTCAACGGATCGCGAAACTCGCTGATTGCGTGTTCGGACTCGCTCAACGAGTTCGACGTGGCGGTGATACAGCACGAGTACGGGCTCTACGGAGGAGCCGACGGAGATGAGGTCCTGGAGATCCTCGGCGGTCTCTACGTCCCGTCCATCGTGATCGCCCACACAATTCTCAAGAACCCGACGTCACATCAAAGGACCGTGCTGAACGAGGTTGCCGCCCTGGCAGACCGGGTGGTCGTCATGACGGACGCGGCCCGGATCCGACTGTGCGAGGGCTTCGACGTGGACGTCTCGAAAGTCACCACCATTGCCCACGGTGCTGCGATCCCTCCTCGACGTGTAGTACCGGACAAAGCGGGTCGGCCGGTCATATTGACCTGGGGGCTCATTGGCCCTGGCAAGGGAATCGAACGAGCCATTGAGGCCATGCGAACGCTGCACGATCTCCCGATGCGGCCGCGTTATCTGGTCGCCGGTCAAACCCATCCCAAGGTGCTTGCCGCCCACGGAGAGTCCTACCGTCATGACCGTATTGAGCAGGCCGAGCGGCACGGGATTTCCTCGTCGGTCGATTTCGATGACGACTACCGCGATGTTGCGTCGCTCACCGCGTTGATCCAATCCAGCAAAGTGGTCGTCCTGCCGTATGACTCCAAGGACCAGGTGACATCCGGAGTCCTGGTCGACGCCATTGCGGCTGGACGACCGGTGGTGGCGACGGCTTTTCCGCACGCCGTTGAGTTGCTGTCCAGCGGCGCCGGACTCGTGGTCGACCACGATGACCCTGATGCGATGGCGCTTGCCCTGAAAAGAGTCCTCACCCGACCTCGGCTGGCCGCCAGTATGGCCGCGGAAGCGTCCCGCCTGGCGCCAAGCCTTGGATGGTCGGTGGTAGCGAGCGAATACCTACAGGTGGCCGAAGGCCTGCTCAGCGAACGTCTCGCTTTGGTATGAGCTTGGCACTGAGACCTCCCGAGCCGAACTTCGGCCATCTGATCTCCATGACGGACGGGCGAGGCACGTTCGAGCACGCCCTCTTTTGCGAGCCAAGGCCCGAGCACGGCTACTGCACCGACGACATGGCCCGCGTGCTTGTCGTTGCCGCGCGGGAATCATGTGGTTCGCCAGAGCTGCGCCACTTGGCCGTTCTCAGCTTGCGATTTCTTCTCGAAGCGCTGGAGCCGCAAGGCAGGTGTCGAAATCGAATGAACCGCCGAGGCACCTGGGACGATCCCCCCGCACTCAACGACTGCTGGGGCAGATGCATCTGGGGGCTGGGCACCGCGGCCTCACGGAGTGACGACGACGAGATACGCCATCGGGCCACTCGTGGGCTGGAACAAGCAACGAGATCGCGCTCGCCCTGGCCGAGAGCAATGGCATTCGCGGCGCTTGGCGCAGCCGAATTGCTCCGCGTCCATCCCGACGACAGATCGGCACGGTCCCTCCTGGCTGATGCCGCCGATTCGATGATGAGGGTCCACTGGAATGCCGGATGGCCCTGGCCCGAGCCGCGTCTCTCCTACGCCAACGCCACCCTCCCCGAGGCGATGATCGCATCCGGGTCCGAACTCGATCGTCCGATCCTCGTGAAGCGCGGACTGGACCTCTTGGAATGGCTGCTCGATCGCGAAAGCCAACAAGGGCATCTCTCGGTCACCCCCGTCGGGGGTAGCGGTCCCGATGACCGCGGTCCGGGGTTCGACCAACAGCCCATTGAGGTGGCGGCACTGGCCGACGCGTGTGCCCGCGCCATGACTGTTGACAACAATCGGCGATGGGCGGACGGCGTGACCGCCGCCGCGGAGTGGTTTCTCGGTCACAATGACGCATCGGTCGTGATGTGGGACCCCGTAACCGGCGGAGCCTTTGATGGTTTGGAGATCGACGGAGCCAATCTCAATCAGGGCACCGAATCCACGCTCGCCCTCCTTTCCACCCTCCAGCACGCTCGGTCGTCGGTGAGCATCTTGCGATGACGTTGCAGGGTTCACGCCTCGCCCGACGCAGCCCGGTGCACATTGCGGCTGACAGGTCGCGTGTGGTGACTCGTCTGTTCGTCCCGGGACACGAGGGCTTCGACCAACAAGAGTCGCGATCATCCGCTGTCTTACAACGCGTCTTGGCGTTACCAGACGACGAGATTCAGCGGAGCATTGACGATATCTTCGAGCGCTTCGCGGGTCGACATCATTGCCTGACCGACACATTCTTGCGGCACGCAGACGAACTCTCCGATCGCCTCGACCCCGAATGCCAACTGTCCCCTACCCGGCGCCTGCTTCTTGGTGCGACCTTCACGAGTGAGTACGCCATTGAGGGCGCCGCACTATGCAATCCGAGCATGGTGATGCACCCTCACCAGACTGGCATCAGCGGCGACAGTGTGCGCTTCGTGATGAGTGTTCGGGCAATCGGTGAAGGCCATCGCTCTTCTATCGGATTCCGAACAGGAATGATCACGGGATCTGGTGACGTGCACGTCGACGCCGCACCGAAGTTCGCCACAGAGGGGTGCCATGAGAGCCGCGGTGCTCGAGGGTGAGGTGTTCTGGGGAGAACTACGTCGCCTTCGAGGAGGCGGCGATGACGCAGACTACGTCCTCGGTCGTCTCGGAAAGCAGTTCACCGAGGTGGAGCTCGAGGGCAGGCTCAAGCTCCTCGAGAAGCACGTGGCGACTCGAAAACAAGCGAAGAGAATCATCGGTCTCATCCGCCGGATCGCCGAACGGACCTACGGAGTCCGATTTGAGAACCGCACTCCGTTGAGTGAGCGGGTGCTTCTGCCGTCAATGAGTGCTGAGTCCAACGGCATGGAAGATGCTCGCTTCGTCCGGTTTACTGAGCGCGATGCCAGCGTGACCTACTACGCCTCTTATACGGCCTATAACGGAACCGAAATTCGCCAGCAATTACTCGAAACCAAGGACTTCTTGACCTTTGCCAGCTCGCCGATAGTGGGGGCGGCAGCCGCCAACAAGGGTCTCGCACTCTTCCCTCGCCGGATCGGTGGCCGTTTCGCCGCTCTGTCTCGAAGTGATCGAGAGTCGAACACCATCACCTTCTCGGACAATCCACGTCGCTGGGAAGAGGGTCGGCCCTGTCAGCAGCCGACGAAATCCTGGGAAGTCATTCAACTCGGAAACTGCGGCTCACCGATTGAGACAGAAGCCGGCTGGCTGGTGCTCACCCACGGCGTCGGCCCAATGCGCACCTACAACATCGGCGCCATTCTGCTCGACCTCGAAGACCCGACTCGAATTATCGGCGAACTGCGCGAGCCGCTGCTCAGCCCGGCTGCAAACGAGCAGGACGGTTACGTGCCCAACGTCGTCTACTCCTGCGGTGCCCTCGTCCATTCCGGAACCCTGGTCCTTCCTTATGGAGTTGCCGACTCTGCCATCGGTGTGGCCACCGTGTCTTTGGACCAGCTTCTGGCTACCCTGACCGCCAGCCCCGCTTGACTCACGTATCACCTTGAACGACTGGAGAACACGGTGCCCGATAGATCGCCTCAGAAGCCTTCCGGAAAAAAACCTGGCAAGTCCCTCAAGGAGAAGAGACGAGCAAAGAAGGAGAAGCACGGCGAGCGAGACAAGAAGGCGGATCGCCCGGGGTTGGGGCGCTGAACCCGGGTGCGAATTGCAGTACTCGCGCCGATTGCTTGGCGCACCCCGCCACGGCACTACGGACCATGGGAGCTCTTTGCCTCACTCCTGACTGAGGGACTGGTGTCGCGGGGGCACGATGTGACGCTTTTCGCTGCGGGTGACTCCGAAACCTCAGCTCATCTGTGCAGCGTAGTGCCACGAGGCTGGTCGGAGGACCCGACCATCGATCCGAAGGTCGCCGAGTGCCTGCATGTATCGGAGGTCTTTGAACGGGCATCGGAGTTCGACGTCATACACAACAGCTTTGACTTCTTACCGCTTACCTATTCCGCGTTGGTCTCGACACCTGTCGTGACGACAATCCACGGCTTCTCTTCGCCGCACATTGTGCCGGTGTACGCCAAGTACAGCCAGAACACCTTCTATGTCGCGATCAGCAATGCCGACAGGCATCCTGCTCTCGACTACGTGGCCACGATCCATCACGGGATACAAACGGGCGATTTCACGTTCAGCCCGGCAGCTGGTCTCTACTTGGCCTTTTTCGGACGTATCCACCCGGACAAGGGAGTGGTCGCAGCGATCGATGCCGCTGAAAAGACGGGGATTCCGCTCCGGATAGCTGGAATCATTCAGGATGAGCTGTACTTCAAGCGGGAGATCGTGCCACGCCTGGGCGGCGATCGCGTGCAATTCCTGGGACCCGTCCGAGCCGAGGATCGCTCATCCTTCCTCGGGGGTGCCGTGGCCCTCCTTCATTTGATTGACTTTGACGAGCCGTTCGGGCTCTCGGTCGTGGAGGCGATGGCCTGTGGCACACCCGTGATTGCCTTCGACCGAGGCTCTATGCCGGAAATCATCATCGACGGCACGACGGGCTTTCTGGTGTCGGACGTCGCTTCGGCGGCTGACGCCGTCATGCGAGTCGGTCAGTTGGACCGGCAGAACGTTCGGAATATGGCTTTGCAAAGGTTCAGCAGTGACCGCATGGTCGATGACTACGTCGCCGTCTATCGAAAAGCCATAGCCGAATGTCACCGACGATCGTCGTGCGCTTCTGTCGGGCGTCGTGACTGAATATTTGGGGGTCCCCGGGGCGGAGCACCAGAATGAGGCTTGAAAAGGCCTGGGCAATCTGAGCCGACAAATCAACCACGGGTCACCCCGAAGACCGCCACGGACGTCTGGACCGAAGGACCAGGTCAGCTCCGCGGGATCGCCTCAGATCCGGTGTCCACGAATTGCTGACACATCGTGTCCGAGAGCGATGAAACGCCAGGCTGCCGGAGGGCTTCCTACCGGCGCCCCGCTCGGTGGGGTTAGAAATTGAGGCCGCTCACTCGCCAGTCAAGCTCAGGAGGAAAGGGACCAACGAACGCCCACCAAGGCCCCTCGGAGAGGGTGGTTCTGAGGCCCCCTCACCCCTGTCGTGTGGGCCGGCAGTCGCCGGAGCGCCGACCAACTTGTCCGCTGGATTGACGCCGCCGTGCTTCCGGATCACAATTCCCCGAGCGAGCCGGGACGATTTCAGCGGGGTTCCGAACCATGGACGGGGTGCACCTCCAATCTCAGGGTCTGCCGGACCAGACGACGTCCGCGAAACCTCCCCTGCCCCACCTCCTGGTCGTTCGACCTCATCTCCCCGAAGGGGGCAATTCTGCCGGCGTAGCAACCTGGCTTACCGATCGCTCCCCTCCGGTGAGGGTCCCCTGGCTCGGACGTCTTCAGCTGGTGAGCTTGGCAGGACTCTCGGCCTTCGTTGCGGCGGTCTTGGCACTGCATGGACTCCGGCCCGACTTGAGCCCTGCCGAGCACACCGTCAGCGAATACTCACTGGGCAGCTACGGGTGGCTCATGCGGGCGGCGTTCGTGGCTCTGGGAGTGGGGACACTGACCACAGCGGCCAGCCTTTGGCTGAGCTTCGGACCGTCTGGGCGGTGCCGAACCGGGGTGTTTCTCCTTGCCGGCATGGCCACCGGCTTGTTTCTCGATGCCGCGTTCAATACCGATCACCTTCGAGTTCCGGAAACGTTTGATGGAACAATCCATAGCGTCGGAACGTGGATCCTCGCTCTGGCTCTGCCCGGAGCTGCCTTCGCCCTCGGTTCCGACTTCTGCCGTAACTCGGTCACGACGCTGAGTGCGAGATTGCTTCCGATCCTGGCTACAGCAGAACTCGGCGGCATCGTTCTCTTCCAGATGAGCCCGACCACCGTGAGGGGCTGGGCCGAGCGGTTCGTCATCGTAATGGCGGTGGCTACTTTGGCGTCCTTGCAGGTCCTCTCGCGAGCGAACGCACCGGCGGGCCGACCGCAGGCGGTGGCTCAAGACTACGGCGGCCGGATTCAGCCCAGCATCCTGGCCTGACGGGCTTCCGAATCCATCTCCATCCGCTCAGGTCATTTCTGCGTTGGATTCGTTTGGGTGCAGCCGACACAGATGGGAACACCGAACCACTTCAGCGACAGATCCGGGGAGTCGATGTGAGGGTTCGTCGGCAAGAGCAGAGGTGGACTGGGTTTCTGGGCGAAGTTGAAGTCGTTGGCCAGATTGCCGAGCTGCGGAACGCTCTCCCTGACGGTCGGCCGAGGGTCGGGCCGACCGTCTGTCCGCGGATTGAGCCTCGCTCCACCTAGAAAATCGTCCTCGATGAACTTCAGGTAGGCGTCGCTGGAGAGGGTCTGATGATCGATGTAACCCTGCTTGGCGTATGGACTGATCACGAGAGACGGCACGCGGAGGCCGTAGCCGTTCTGATCGACCGTCGGCGGGACCACGTTGTCGTAGAAGCCTCCCCAGTCGTCCCACGACACGAAGATGGCACTCGACTTCCAATCCGGGCTCTCCATGATCGCATTGATGAGCGCCGTCACGTATGCCTGTCCGGCATGCACGCTGCTAGGCGGGTGTTCGCTGTCGACGTTCGATGGGGTGATCCATGAGACCGCGGGAAGCGTGCCGCGCCGAGCCTGGCTCAAGAAGTTGTCCAGCGGTTGAATGTTCTTCAACTGCTTGTCCTTCTGGACGTCCGTGAACAAGGGCAGAGGATTCCAGATCCCGGGCGTCGTGTAGCTCTGTGGAACCGCTTGACACGTCTCAGCGGAATCGTTGCCGCAGTCCGGCTGGGTACCCGTCTGCACGTAGTAGCCCCACGACACATGGGCGCGGTACAACAACCAGGTCAGATCCGTCCATGCGAGGTCGATGGTCGTCGTCCCCGTCGCCATCTCCTGGGTCACTGCCTGATCGAACTGTGTCACCCCGTAGGGTCCGAGGATGTTGGTGATGCAGCTCGTCGGAGACTTGTTCTTACACCTGGCCGACCAGCCCGAGACCAACCACAGGTGGTCGGGCAGAGACCACGACTTGACCGGTTCGAACATGTGGTCGTCGAGAACGAAGTTCTTTGCATACGCCCAATAGTTCGGGATCTCGGCCGCCGTGTGGTACCCCATGACGTCGGGGGTGGCCGCAGGCCCGGTCACCTTGCCCGTGTTGCCTATGACGCACGCGGGATCATTCGGGATCTTGCACGTCGCAACGGCATTACGCACGGACTGAACGAACCCGTTCATCTGGCCGTTGTTGACATCGACGACTGCGTCCGGTTCCCCATGGGGGCCGCCACCGTTGATGTCGTTGACGTCATGAAACGGGGCGACACATTTTTTTGTCAGCGTATCGGGCACACAGACTGTCGGCTGACCGTTCTTCATCGGTATCCCGTCCGCTCCGGGATACGTCCCAAAGTACGAATCGAATGACCGGTTCTCCTGCAAGATCACGATCACATGCTTGATCTTGTGAATGCCCGGCGGCACGAGGTAGCAACCGGTGGGACCTCCCGGCACGTCGCTCTTGGGGCAATGAACGGACGAATAAGCAGCGGGCGTGGCGGCTTCCGCCGCCAGCGATCCACTTGCCATTGGAATGAGAACGGCCGTGCTCGCGCTCGCGCAAACCGCGAGCCATGTCCCGAGTTTTCGCATTGGCGCACCCTAGCGGTTGCCTTCCGAATTGACAGTGCAGCCTTGGGCGACCCGGGGATCGTGGCGTTGCCTTCTCGCTCGATGGAGCCCGTGGAACGGACGTTCACGATCTTGTAGAACGACCACAGCAATGACACGCAATCGAGAGCTCACCGGTGTCCGCTGTCATCGCGCTGCCGGCTCGTTGTGGTCGGTCGGGCCGGGGGACTGCTCCGTGTACCCGGATCGTCCTTTCCCGGGCTCTGCCGGGTCGACGAACTCCACCACGGGCTCGAACACAGCTCGACGCGACGCCCGGCGCAGCGCAGCCAGAACCGGGCGGCCCAGCACCACGACCAGCACGGCGCAGGTGGCTGCCCGCGTGAGATCGAACCCCATGGACGTCGTCAGGTCGAAGAGAAGGAAACGGTGCAGGTTCTGCATGGTGCCCAGACCGGGCACGAACGAGTAGGTAGTCGTGGTGCCTCCCACGAAGGGCCAGAACCAGAAGTTCGTCAGCAGTCCGTAAGCCAGGGCAGAGACGATCCCGTAGGCCGCCAGCATGAGCCGCTCCGGTAGCCCGCGCATCGGAGGCAGGCACCCAGCGCCGAACCCCACCCACGCCGCAGCCAGCATCTGGAAGGGGAGCCAGGGCCCGACGCCTCCGGTGATGAGGGCCGAGGTAAAGAAGGCCAGCGCGCCGAGCACGAAGCCAAAGCCGCGCCCGAAGACCCTCGCGGCCAGTATCAAGAGGAACCACTCGGGCTCGAACCCGTTGATCCCGGGGCTCGGCACCCGGAGCGCGGCGAAGGTGGCGGCCAAGATGCCGAGGAGCGCCACCGCCTTGGCGTCGATGGCACCCTCCGACAGCTCGGCCATCACGATCCCCAGCAGAAGCGGAATCAGGGCGACGAAGACCCATGGTGCATCGCCGGCGTGCGCGGTGTTCTGGCCGGCGTGCTGGTGGACGAGGAGCGGCCAGGCAAAGGCCACCACCCCGAAGGCCGTGGTGAGTGCCAACAAGAAGGATGATCGCCTGCCCAACCGAACTGCCGGCGTGACCCATCGCGGCGGGTTCATGCCGGCACGGCGTCCCCGAGTGCGGCACGCACCTCGTCGACAGTCAGCCATTCGTCCGGCGACAACACCTTGGCCACCTGGGGGGCGAAGACGGGTGAGTGGCACACCACTTGGCGAGCCGGGCCATCGGCGATGACCTGCCCGTCTGCGAGGACGACGATCCGGTCGGCCACTCGCGCGGCGAGCTCCACGTCGTGCGTGGCGAGAACGACGGCATGCCCGTCGGCGGCGAAGCCTCGCAGGACGTCGACGAGCCTGTCCTTACTCGGATAGTCGAGGCCGCGCGTCGGCTCGTCCAGCAGCAGGCATGTGGGAGAGGGGGCCAGGACAAGTCCCAGGGCCAGAGCCAGGCGTTGGCCCTCCGACAAGTCTCGAGGATGGCGGTCGGGGGGCAGGCCCGGCAGCACGCGCTCGAGTGCGTGCTCGGTCGTCCCCCGAGGCAGACCCGACACCGAGTCAGCCTGACGGCACTCGTCTGACACGCTCTCCCCGTAGAGGAGAAGACCCGGGTCCTGTGGCACATGACCCACCAAGCGAATGAGATCGCCCGGGCGCATCGACGACGGGTCGCGTCCAACCACTTCGACACTGCCCCGCGTGGGCTTTCGGCTGCCGGACAGTGCGTTGAGAAGGCTCGACTTCCCCGACCCGTTCCGACCCATCAGCACCAGCACCTGGCCCTTGTCCACCGACAGATCGATGCCGTCGATCGCGACGACCGAGCCGTAGGCCACGCGGAGGCGTCGTACCTCCATCACGGGATCCGCGCGGCGCGGGAGGGCCTCTTCCGCTCTGCCCTCTGGTCGCAGACGCTCCCGCAGGGGGCCGGCCCGCCTGCGGGCGTCGCGGACAGTGAGCGGCAGCGGGTCCCACCCGACCATCCTCCCCAACTCAATTAGCGGTGGAGCCACCGGAGCGGTCCGCATGATGTCGGCGGGCGAGCCATCGCGCACCGGAGCCCCGCCACCAGGAACGAGCAGCATCCGGTCGGCAAAAGGCACGACCCGTTCGAGCCGATGCTCTGCCATGACGACGGTCAGGCCGAGATCGTGCACCAGGCGGGCCAATGCGGCCAGCACCTCCTCGGCGGCGGCGGGGTCCAGTGCCGACGTCGGTTCGTCGAGCACCAGCGCGCGCGGTGACGCCGTTAGCACCGCACCGATGGCCACCCGCTGTTGTTGCCCGCCCGAGAGCGTGCGGAGCGACCGGTCTCGCAACTCGGCCAGGCCCAGGAGGTCGATCGTGTCCTCGACCCGACGACGCATCGCCTCAGGCGGCACGCCCAGGTTCTCCATGGTGTACGCCAGCTCGTCTTCCACCGTCTCGGTGACGAAGCTGGCCAGTGGATTCTGCGCCACATAGCCGATGACGTCGGCCAGGTCGCGGGGGCGGTGGTCCCGGGTCGTCCGGCCGTCGACCGTGACCGTGCCGGCGAGCACTCCCCCGCTGAAGTGCGGGACCAGCCCGTTGATGGCCCGAAGGAACGTCGATTTACCGCTCCCCGTCTCGCCCACCACCACGCACAGCTCGCCCTCTGGGATCTCCAGGCTCACTCGGGACAACGTGGAGCTCGGCGCCGCGGTGTACGTGAAGGAGACGTCGTCGAAGCGGATCATGCTGGAGACTCCGAGAGGTCGTGGGTGGGCTTCGTTTCGACTCGCATTGCGGTCGCGGACGCCGCGTGCGCATGCCGAGTCGGCGTCACTACCGCCGGCAGAGCTCCGAACAGCAGACCCAGCGCCACCGCAGCAGGTACCGGCGGCGCGGCCAGCGGGGTGAAGGAAACGGTGAGACCCGGTGCATTGAGCGCGTGAGCGATGGTCATCGAGACCAAGGCCAGGAGCCCGGACCCCGTCACCGCCCACTCGGGCCAGCGCCAGGGGTCAGGCCGGTAGCGCGTCCGCGTGGAGCGCCGGCCACCGACGGCCAACCCGAGTCCGCAGAGGACGGCTGACAGCGCCACGATCGGGAGACCCAGACCAAAGAGGGATCCGGCGTCGATGATGCCGTACACCCCGACCGCCGCCAGCAGCAATCCAGCCACGGTGGCTGCCGCGCCCGCCCGCTGGACGCGTGACGCCAGGGACGCTCGGCGGCCGTACCCGCGGGCGTCCATGCTGGTGGCCAACTGCAGCGAACGGTCGAGCGCGCTCTCGAGGACCGGCACCGCCACTCCGCGCAGGCCGCGCAAGCCCTGGACCGGGATACCGCGCTGGCGCCTCGCCTGACGCACGTCGCCGATCGACTGGACCAGCTCTGGCGTGTAGGCCAGGGCCACCGTCACCGCGACGCCAGCTTCGTAGAGCACCGCGGGGAGGCAGCGCAACAACCGGTAGGGACTCGCCAGTGAATTCGCCGCTCCGAAACACAGCAAAATGGCCGCGATCTGCAGGCCTTCGACGAATGCGGTGAGAATCGATTCCGCCGTCACAGGTCCTCCGATGCTCACCGCCATGGCCCACGAGGGCAACGGGACGCGAGGCAGCGTGAAGAGCACATGGCCGGGCACCCCGCGCTGACCGAAGAGGATCTCGAGGCCTACCCGGATCAGGATGACCACGATGCTGAGCCGTAGGAAGAAGGTGATCGAACGGGACCAGGGCGCATCGGTGCGACAGGCCGCAACGACGAAGCAGGCCACCGCGCCGATGAGGGCGAGCAGTACCGGGTTGTTCGTCCGCATAGCGCAGAAGGCCAGGCTGGCGGCCCAGACCCACCACGCCATCGGGTGGAGGGGGCGGCGCACGGCCGCGGCAGCGGGGCGCATCACTCTTCGGTTGGCCTTCTGCGCCATCGGAAGACGGCCGCCGCGCCGAGGGCGACGACGATGATCGTCACGACGACCACGGGGAGCAGGCCCGAGCCGCCCGTGGGATGTTCCGGCGACGGTGCTGCCGCCTGCCGGCGAGTTGACGCACCGGCCGTGTCGTGACTCGCACCACTTGTCATCGTCGTTGTCGTACTGCTCGACGAGGTCGACGCGGCGACACCGGTGTGGGCCGACGTGGTGGCTGTCGTCGACCGGCCGCTCGACCCGCTCGACACCGACCCGCTCGGTGGACGGCTCCCACTGCTCGTAATCCCACCGCTCTCAGATGGAGCTGGTGCCGTGGTCGTGGTCGTGCTCGGAGTGGGACTATTGGGCCCCGAGCCCGAAGGCGCACCGGTCGACCCCGTCCCCGACCCTGCCCCCGAGGTCGACACTGGCGTCACGCCCGGGCACGCGTGGGCAAACGCTGTGGCGGGCGTCACAGCAGGGGGTGTCGCGGCGGGGCTCGCAGGCCCGGGGTTCTGGTAACGCCACCCCTCCACATAGGTGTCCCCGTTGTTCACGGTGTGACCGGCCGGCCCCGCGCTGGCGTAGGTCCAGGCGTTGGTGGCCGGGTTGCCCTGCCAGTAGGACCAGAAGTAAAAATCGTTGCCCGAGGTCGCCGTGCAATTCTGTACGCCCTCGGCCGGATACCCGTTGATGGCGCAAATGAGGCCCGAGGCGTTGGTGGCGATGGAGTCTCCCCCGTCGGCCAGCGCCTGTTCATCGCTCGTCCCCGACACCACCGACACGCCCTGCGTCGCCGTTACCGGCGGCGCGACCGACGACGGCGGGGACGACGGGTTCCCATAGTCGAGGACGATCCCCATGCAGGTCGAACCGTCGGCCCAAGCGCCTTGTCCCACCGGCGTCAGCGCCGCACCAAGGATTGCCGCTCCGAAGAGCAGGCGGCCCAGGTGCGGCGGCGAATGCGGCACTCGACTCAGGAGGAGCTGGCCGACACCCCGACCACGTCGCTCACACCGAAGGGTGCGGCGGATCCGGTGAAAGCGGCGTCGCCTTCATTGAACACGCCCCCGTCGGAGGCAACGAGCCAGTAACCGCCGCCGTCGCGGGTCGCTGCCATGCCCACGATTGGCTTGTCGAGCTTCAGGGCGCCGGTCGAACCGTGGAAAGCGGCGTCGCCATAGGTGAACACACCGCCGTCGGAGGCCACCAGCCAGTAACCGCCGCCGTCGGGTGTGGCTGCCACCCCAACGATCGGCTTGTTGAGCTTCAGGGAGCCGGCCGAGCCCCAGAACTGCGCATCGCCGTACGTGAACACCCCGCCATCGGAGGCCACCAGCCAGTAACCGCCGCCGTCGGGAGTGGGCGCCATGCCGACGATCGGTGCGTTGAGCTTCAACGAGCCGGCCGAGCCCCAGAAGGGCGCGTCACCGAAGTTGAAGACACCGCCGTCTGATCCCACCAGCCAGTAGCCACCGCCATCGGGAGTCGCCGCCATGCTGACGATCGCCTTGTTCAGCTTCGTGCCTCCCATGGAGCCGTAGAAGGCGGCATCGCCGTAGTTGAACACGCCGCCGTCGGAGGCAACGAGCCAGTAGCCCTGCCCGTCGGGGATGGTGGCGCTGCCCACGATGGGCTCGTTGAGCCGCAGTGCACCGGCCGACCCGTGGAAAGCCGCGTTCCCGAAGGAGAACACACCGCCGTCCGACGCGACCACCCAGTAGGAGTGACCAGAGGGCCCGAAGGGGAAACTCAGCCCCATCAGCGCCGGCGCCGCCTGGTAGGTGGCGATCACGTTGCCGGTCGTTTGGCCGGAGCCGGGGTAGAAGAAGGCGCCGCTATCGCTGCCCGTCGCCACCCGGAAGGCGAGTAGCGCTGACGTTGGTGTGCCACCGTTCCGTACGAATGGCGATCGGTTGATCGGTGCACCGAGTGCCAGCAAGGCCTGGATTGACAGAGCGGTCGAGTCCGGATCGCTCGTTTCGGGCGCGTCGGCCGCGTTGGGGTAGTAACCCCATCCCCCATCGGGGTCCTGGGTCGCCTCGATGAACTGCAACGCGAGAGGCCCCGCACCCGTGTGCTCGCTCAACGCGCCCTGCGCGGCGAGCCCCTGCACCACGAGTGAGGTGGTGTTGGTGTCGGGACCACCGAACGCAGCCGGATCGGTGTCGCATGGGTTGTCGGCCTGGTCCTTGATGGGCCAGCCGCCGTCCGGGCACTGTTGGCCCAGCAACCAGTTGACGGCAGGGCCGTCGGCCGCCACGCCCGCCGCATGCAGCGCGGCGAGAGCCAACCCCTGGTCGTAGGTGCCGCCGTAGTCAGCCGCCTGGGCGTCGGTGCCGAAAAGGCCCGCGTTCGGTCCGCTCGTCTGCTCGGTGGCCAGGAGACGCGAAACCAGGTTGGTGCCACCGAAGTCGGTCGGGCTCTGGCCCATCGAGTGGGCCGCCAAGATCAAGAGCGCCAGCTGGCCCGGCCCGTCACTCCCGTGGTTCTCGATGTAGGTCGATGAGTTCGTCGCGAGATACGACAGGGCGGTTCCCGCCTGCGCCAGGTCGACGTTTGCTGCTGCCATCGCCAAGACCGCGTTCACCGTCGCCGAGAGGTCGGCTGGGCCACCTGGTGTGTCGGTGATGTAACCCTGGGGCGTCAGCTTTTCGCTCAGCCACTGGGCGGCCGCTTGGGCTGCGGATACCTGGATCGGCCCTGGCGGGATAGCCGCCCCCGCCGGGGTCCCGGCTCCGAGGAGGACGGTGACGGCCCCGCTCGCCAACAACGTGGCCAGAGCGAGCCCTGTGGCACACCGGAGCGTGCGACGGACGGTTTGCATGATGCCCCTTCCCGGATCTCGGCCCGGGAACCCCGTCTCATGCGGGACGTACCGAGCCCCGATCCTTGTGTCTCGACGGTGGGAACTCACCTGCCCTCGAGGTATCCCGGCTTTGTGGCACCGCCTCATCGGCACACCACTCACGGTTGCGGACCAGCGCCGGACTCTCACCGGCTTCCCCTCTCGGGCAGTTACAGCAGCAGCGTTTCAAACTGCCCGCGTACGGTACCACGGTCGTGTCTGGACTCCCAAGACGCGCGTTCGCAACGTGATGGAGAGGCCGGCGTTCGTCGCAGCGGGGAGCTAGAGCCCGATCGCAGCCTCCGCCTCCTCGCGGCGCTAGCGAAGCCGTCGGATTGCGTTCGAGGCCGCTTGGGGAACGGCGCCAGGGTGCAGCGCAGACGCCAAGATCTCGACACCATCGACGAGCCGGGGGCCGGGCCTCGAGAAGAACGAGCTTGCATCGACAGCAAAGACGGCCCGTGCCGTTGCGAGCTCCTTTCGATGAAGCAACGACGCTCCCTCCATTGCGGCCGCCTCGACGTCATAGCCACAGGGCATGAAGATGACGGTGTCGGGAGCAGCGGAGGCGATCTCGGCCCAGGTCACTCTGACGGACGGGATCCCACGTCCTCCGAGCACCGCCTCGCCCCCGGCGAGTTCAATCATTCCCGGGACCCAATGGCCGCCGTTGAAGGGTGGGTCGGACCACTCGAGCGCAAATGTCCGCGGCCTTTCCCGCTCCGCAACGGCATCAACGACGGCTCGAATTCTCCGCGAAGCCGCTCGACAAACGAGGTTGCTCGCACCGCCGTGCCTGTAACCGCGCCAACGTCCATCACGCAAGCGAGCACCTCATCGAGTGATCCAGGGTCCATCGAGAGAACTTCAGCGTGACACCCCATCACGTCCAGGGCTTCGTTGACGTGTCCGGAGGGCACCGCGCAGACCGCGCAGAGGTCCTGGGTCAACACCAGATCCGGTTGAAGGTCTCGCACTGCCTCCGCGTCCAGGCGATAGATCGGTTGGCCGTCGCCGAGACTCGAACTCACCAGTTGGTCCACCTCAGCCGGATTGGCCGTCGGGGGGAGAGTGGAGAACGACACTGCTGGCTTCTTCCGTGCCGCGGGAGGCCAGTCACACTCGTGAGTCACCCCTACCAGGCTGTCCTCGAGGCCGAGTGCGTAGACGATCTCGGTGGCCGAGGGCAGCAGGGAGAGAATACGCACCCTACGATCGTGCCTCATTGGCGGAGGTCCCGCTACGAGGTGGGCTGCGGCCCACTTATCGCCGTCCCGTGCGGTCCCAACGCTTTCCGAACACCTCACGGTGGCCGCCACGCACGACGCGGTTCACGAAGCTCACACAACAGACGGTCAAGCATCCTCCGTGAGATCGTTTCGTTGCAGGCTAAGCCACGTGGGTTTGGTCGCGCTTCTCTTGGCCGTAGAATTCGACTGTGAGAGACGGCAAGTATCCGGACGGGACGCTCGAGGGTGTGTCCGCTTCTGAGCATGAGGACATCGTCGTCGTTCGACGAGCGAGGAGCGGTCTTCGCGCCATCATTGCGATCCATTCCACTCTGCTTGGCCCCTCTCTGGGCGGGGCGCGGTTCTATCCCTACGACGACCAAGCCGTCGCGCTTCATGATGTTCTACGTCTCTCGAAAGCAATGACGAAGAAAGCGGCATTGGCCGGGCTGGCGCAAGGCGGTGGCAAGGCAGTCATCATCGGGGATCCAAGCCTCCTCAAGACGCCCTCCCTCCTCGGTGATTTTGCGGCCGTCGTCGACAGCCAGGAGGGGCGATACATCACGGCCGAAGATGTCGGGACGACGCAGGAGGACATGGATCTGATTCGGGAGACGACACCCTTCGTTGCGGGCACGTCGACTTCCCGAGGCGGGTCGGGCGATCCCAGTCCTGCCACTGCTCTCGGCGTGGTGGTTGCGATGGAGGCCGCGGCGGCCCACCGGTGGGGAACTGGCCTCGAGGGAAAGACGGTGCTGGTGCTAGGTGCTGGAAAAGTTGGGGGGCAGGTCATTCGGCTGCTCGTCCAACGACACGCCGTTGCCATTGCGTCGGACCCCGATCTCAAAAGGGTGGAGAGCGCGTCAATCGCCGGCGCCGCTCGCATCGTCGATCCCACCGCTGCGTTCCGGACGCCCGCCGACATCTTCTGTCCGTGTGCGTTAGGGGGAATCCTCACCGAAGGTGTCGTGCCTGATCTGCACTTCGAGATCATTGTGGGCGCGGCAAACAATCAGCTCGATAACGCAAGCGTGGCAGACGCCCTCTCGGCGGCGGGCATCCTGTATGTCCCCGATTTCCTGGCCAATGCCGGCGGCATCATCAATATCGCCGACGAAGCCAACGGCTATGACCGAGCTCGGGCGTTCAAGGCAGTCGGTCGGATCGGGGAGACGACGACCGACGTGCTCGAGCGTTCCGAGACGCGGGGTATCACACCGGTGGCTGCGGCCGAGGAGCTCGTGGCCAAGCAACTCGACAGAGCAAGGGACGACCTCCTCCAGCCCATCGGACCGACCACAGGTGGAAACCATCTCGAACCAAGTGGTAGGCAAGGGGCAATCGCAGAGAACTAAGAGATTCATCTCTGTGGATCCCCGGCTAGCCGATCCCTTCTGACCGTGAATGTCCCGGCCCCTTGGGCCAAGGAGGACCTACGCTTCGGTCGATAACGGAAGGCGATATCGAGATAGAAAAAACAGTTCGCGGCGAGATGCTCGATCTCGCTGAGCGACTCGCAGAGCTCGATGATGAGCAGTGGAACGCTCCCTCCCTCTGTGCCTTGTGGCGCATCAGAGACGCGCTCGCTCACATGACAGCCGGCGCGGAGGGTGCCTTCGGAGTCGGCGCGATCTTCGGTGGGATGCTTCGCCACGGCTTCAACTTCAACCGATGGGTCGCAGCTGATGGGAAAGTGCGCGGTCAACAGGACCCAGAGATCATCCTGCAGGCATTTCGGGATGCTACTGCCAACCGCAAAGGCTCGTCCGAAGAGCGGTCGGTTCCCAGCCTTAGTCATGTCCTGATCCATGGTCAGGACATTTGTCGACCTCTCGGGTTCAAACGCGACCTGCCCGAGTCACATCTCGTTCCGGTGGCGAATTTCGTCAAGAACGACCGTCATCGATTCGGCGCCAAGAAGCGCATAGCTGGGCTCAAGCTGACCGCGACCGACATGGACTGGTTCCACGGGGAAGGACCCGAGGTAACCGGTCCCGCGGAGGCATTGGTGATGATGATGGCTGGTCGCTTGGCTGCACTGGACGATCTGTCGGGGGCGGGAATGGCCACTTTGGTTTCCAGGCGTTAGCTCCGTATTTGCGTCTTCGTTCATCGATTGTCGAAGCAGACCCGCGGATGGGCGCACGATAAGACGTTCGCTCGGCCGGTCCCCTCAGTTCTGCTCAGCCTCATGCCGATAGACCAGGGTGCACGACGTACGGGCTCCGGCGGCCATCGCCAAGCCTCCGGTTCGCCCCAGCACCCGGTCGATCCTGGTCCCCGCCGTGTCGCTGCGACAGGAGCTCACACTGCGCTTCCTCGTCCTGGCGACGGTGGCCGCCGGTGCCTGGTTCTGGCTGTGGTGGCTCGCCACGGGGCACGGGAGCTGGACGAGCCCGCTCAGCCTTGTCAGTACCCTCCTCCTCGCTTGGGTCTTCCTGGTGCCCACGTATTTCTTGTTCTTCGCCTGCCGCATGACCCGGCCCAACCTCAGGATCCCGTTGCCGGATCTCCGGGTGGCGATGATCGTCACCAAGGCTCCGTCAGAGCCTTGGGCCGTTGTGTGCACCACGCTCGAGGCGGTGTTGGCCCAGGACTACCCCTCCCCCTATGACGTCTGGTTGGCCGATGAGCAACCGACCACGGACACCCTCTCGTGGTGTGCCGCGCGGCACGTGCGTGTATCCAGCCGTTTTGGTGCCGAGGACTACCAGCGCCCCACCTGGCCGCGCCGGGCAAAGTCGAAAGAGGGCAACCTTGCGTACTTCTACGACACCGTTGGCTACCGCGACTACGACGTCGTGGTGCAGTTGGACTGCGACCACGTTCCGGACTGTTCGTACCTGGCGGCCATGGTTCGCCCGTTCGCTGCCCCAAGGGTCGGGTACACCTGCGCGCCGAGTATCTGCGATTCCAACGCTGACATGGGATGGACGGTGCGCGGTCGCCTCTATCGCGAGGCAACGCTGCACGGGCCGATGCAGGCGGGCGCCAACGACGGCTATGCACCCGTGTGCATCGGTTCTCACTACGCCGTGCGCACTGCCGCGCTACACAGCGTCGGGGGCCTTGGGCCCGAGCTGGCAGAAGACTACAGCACGACGCTGTGGCTCCAGTCGGGTGGCTGGGACGGCGTGTTCGTGATCGACGCCGAGGCGCATGGCGAAGGGCCGGCCAGCGTCGACAAGCTACTGACCCAGGAGTCCCAGTGGGCCCGCAGCCTAGGGACGCTCTTGACCAAGTGGCTGCCGGGCCGAGTGCGCGGCCTGCCGTGGCGAGCGCGGGTGCGGATGGGGTTCTCCCTGTTCTTCTATCTGGTGATGGGCGTAATGCTGACAGTGGCGACCGTACTCCCGGTCACCGGCGTTTTACTCAGACAGTCATGGGGCCACACCAGCTTGGTCGATTTCTACGCGCACATGTGGGCGTATTCGTTGCTGCTGCTCGGCACCGCGATCTACGTGCGGCACCTCCACGTCTTCCGGCCTCACGATGCCAAGCTCTGGTCGTGGGAGGCGATCCTCTTCCAACTGGTGCGCTGGCCGTGGACGTTCGGATGTTTCCTACAAGGCATGTACTTCGGATGGCGCTCCCGTACGAGGGCCTTCAGGGTGACCCCGAAGGGTGCCAGCGAAAGGAGCGTGTTGAGCGCCCGTTGGTTGCTGCCGATGTTCGTCCTGGGTGCTGCGCCGGCCTGGGTCGTAGTGCTCACACCCCCGGGAGACCTCGTGTTAGGCCCGGCGCTCTTGTGCATCGTTGAGAGCGGCACCTATCTGGCGGCAATGCTCGCGATCATGGGGCTGCACCTGGCCCGTAACAGCCACGCTGGCGCTTTGCCTTTGGCGCCGAACGGCACGCCCACGCGGTACAGCGCGACGATGGGCATCACGGTTCTGTTCGTCGCTTCCCTGGTGACCCTGGCCGAGCTTGCCATGCGCATCGCGCACGGATTGGCCTAGTGGCGCGGTCTTTCGCCGACACCCGGGGGTCGATCGGTCCCTCGGGAGCGGGGCCTTGCGTGAGCCGGAGCAGGTCGCATCCGCTGCCGCCTGGCGAGGCCAGAGAGAAGCACGCCGCCCACGACGAGCAAGGCACCCACAAACCCCTCGAGGGCCAGATGTGGCGCCCCAGTGAAGGCCAACGCGCTCGCTGCGGTCGAGACACCAGCGCCGGGGTCGGCCGCCTGGCTGGCCCCTACGCCGACGACCGCGGCCGTCGTGGAGCCTGCGGTGACTACCGACACTGTCATGGATCGCCTCCTTCGCCTAGGGCGCGTGCCAACTACCGACGCGTCGTTCAGACCACGCACGTTCGGACCGTGCGAATCGCCAAGAACCGCCCTGCTCACCTGTCCAACGTGCCGGACCGGAATGTCGTTGCCGCCGACCTCGCCGCGCTGGTGTAGCAGGAGGGTAAAGCAGCGGGCCGTCTTCGATCTACCGCCATTAGTCACGATTCAGCACCAAAGATAAAGAAAGTGACGTTCGGATCTACTGAAAAACTGCCGGGCGCCGATCCTCCGGCTCTGGTCTCAACGACTGAACAACGGAGGCCGCCGCGCGAGTCCCAGTCGAGAGCCTGGGGCGCGAGCCGTAGGGGTCCCCGGCCCCAGCCATCACTCTCTCGCGCGATGCCGGAGGGAAAGAGCACCGAGCGAGGTGTCGGTCGTCCCACGTCTACCTCCGCCCGCAGGCCTGCTGCGACATTGGAACGGGTTTTGACACAGGCGGTGCAACACGCGACGATCACTGGCAGATTTCCCGTGGCTGATGGAAGAACGAACCGCCAAGAAGCTTGACCTGAGACTCGTGTACCCGACCGCAACCGGACGCACTTCTGATCCGTGTGCCCGGCTCGTCACCGGGCGCCGTTGATGACACGCATCGTCGTGCTCGGTGCGGGATTCGGCGGCCTCGAGCTGACGACGAGGCTCTCGGATGAGTTCGGAACCGACGTCGAGATCGTGCTCATCGACAAGACCGAGGACTTCGTCTTCGGGTTCTCCAAGCTCGACGTGATGTTTGGGCGGGCGCGGCCTGATCAGGTCCGCCATCCCTATCGAGACTTTGTCAAGCCTGGAGTGCAATTCGTGCAATCGACGATCCGCGCGATCGACCCGAGCTCGAAACGTGTCGAAACCGACTCGGGCACGTTCGATGCGGACGTGATGGTCGTCGCACTGGGAGCTGACCTGCATCCCGAGAGCACGCCAGGACTGATGGAAGGGGGTTACGACTTCTACTCTGAGCAAAGCGTCTTTGCGCTCCGAGACGTGCTTGCCGCGTTCGACAGGGGACGCGTCGTCATCGCCGTGACCTCGACACCCTTCAAGTGCCCACCCGCGCCAAGCGAGACGGCGCTCTTGATGCACGACTTTCTCAAGGACCGCGGAACGCGCGACGAGTCTCAGATCGCGCTGGTCATGCCACTTCCGGTTCCCATCCCGCCCTCGCCCGACGCGTCCGAGGCCCTCCTGACGGCCTTCGCCCAGCGCGGCATCGAATGGCATCCGAACACGATTGTTCGCGGTCTCGACCCGCAACGACGGGTCGCGATCCTCGCGGATGAGACCGAAATGGCCTACGACCTCTTCCTTGGCGTCCCCACCCATCGAGCACCACCTGTGGTGGTCGAGTCGGAGCTGGCGGTCGACGGCTGGATTCCCGTGGACCCCGCGACCCTCGAGACACGATTCCCCGGCGTGTATGCCGTCGGTGACGTCACCAGCGTGGGAACCCCCAAGGCGGGAGTGTTCGCCGAAGGCCAAGCCGCAATCGTGGCGGGTCGAATCGCCGCCGCGATCCGCGGGGCGGGAGAGTCGACGACCTACGACGGACGGGGCATTTGCTACCTGGAGTTTGGCCACAACCTGGTCGCAAAGGTCGATGTGACGTTCCTGGGAGGTCAAGCGCCCCGCGGCACCCTCGACGGCCCATCGGCCGCCTTGGCGGCGGAAAAGACGGCGTTCGGCTCGAGCCGCGTCCAGCGTTGGTTCGGCCGCAGCATTCCTGATGGTCCGGGGGAGTCGTGACGTCAGGGCGTTCGAAGGCGATTCTCAGGGTTGCTTGTCGTGGCCTTCACGGAAATCGGTCGTCCTGGTTGCTGCGAGCACAGCCACGTACTCCTTGACCACCACCCCGCCGAGGATCTCGTCGATGAGGTGCCCGATGCGGCCAAGCAACTCGGTTCGCTGGTCCGGCTTCATGAGCGCATACGAGGACTGAGTCGCCAACATCTCGAGATAGCTATCCCGGTCGTAGGTGGCGAGCCAGGGATACGTCTTGACGGTCGGCGGTTCGAATCGGCTCGATACATCGGGAGGCGGGGAGAGCATGCGGTCCACTCTGCTCCACACCGCGGCGATATCGCCACCAGCATGGGCGTTGCGCTGGATCTCCTCAGCAGAGAGGAAGTCCCAATCCCCGATTTCCGGAACCAGGCGACGGTGAAGGTCACGAACCGGCTCGGCGATCCGCTCATCGGTGTGAGTCCCCCCGTGGGCGTGGGCGTTCGTCATCAGCGCCAGAAATCCACCTGGTTCGAGGAGTTCGGCGACCTTGGCAAAGGAGATACTCGGGTCGATCCAATGGAACGCCGTGGCCGAGACGACGATGTCGTAGCTGTTCGGCTCGCCCTCGAATTCCTCGAACGTGGTGGTCGTGATGTCGACGTTCGGTGCGCTGGCGAGATGGCCACGCGCAATATTGGCGAGTGACGAGCCGGGCTCAACACAAAGGATCGCTGCACCGCTCGGCGCGAGCTGCCGCGTGAGTTGGGCCGTGCCGCATCCGATCTCCAAGATCCGGCTCGAAGCATCGATATTGCAGAGCCGCAGCACGTCTCTGACCGCCTTGCCCGGGTAGCTGGGACGCGCGCGGTCATAGAGCGGAGCAATGCTGTCGAATACGCCTCGCGCCGTTGACCGTGGGTCGGAAAGCCCAGTCGGCAACGGGATATGACCAGCTTGAACTTCGGGTTCGAGGCGCCGCGCGGCCACCGAGCCACCGTAGCCCGGGCGGACTCACGACGACCCCACATCGGAGGTCAACGCAAGGTGGTCTACCCGACAGTGTCGGGATCCAAACCGAGATCGAAGGCGTCGGCACAGTGGCGCTACGACCGGTTGGGCCCAGTGGCTGCTGGGTAAGGGCACAGCAGAAGCGACGCGTGGAGGAAGGATGCCGATCGCATCGACACGGGACACCCCGAACGAACGAGAAGCCGAACGAGTGGGATGGGACTGGCCACTCGAGCAGCCGTGTCGCCCCAACGAGTACAAGAAGGCGGGACGCGGGGAACGTCCGTACCGGAGTTGGTACGCCAAGGTGGCCGAAGAGATCCTCGTCGCCGACCAGGTTCCGGTCGACCAGCGCACGTCTCACGGCGAGACGGATCGAATACGAGAGCTGGCCTTTCACCAACCGGCCTAGCAACGACGAGAGACGCCGAGTCCCGTAGCAGCCGGGCCGGGGGGCGTCCGCATCACCTCGACTGGAACGGGGTCACCTCGATCCGCGACACGGCCACGTTGTTGGCGTAGTTCGGATCCGGGTTCGCCGAGAGGGCTGCCGCGACCACCGTTCGATGACCTGGCCTCGTCGCTCGGAAGTCCACCCTGAAGGAGGCCGACGAACCGGGCTCGAGGGACCCCACGAACCACAGGCCGGCGTTGCCGAACCACCAGCCACCGGGAGTTGCGGAGACTCGCCAGAACCGGCGCGGGAGCGCAATGTCCGCCGTGACGAAGTGCGCCGTGGCGGGCCCTGCGTTGGCGACCGTCAACGAGCAACCGGCCGCCGTCCACGCCTGGACCCGGGCCGGGCAAGAGAGAGCAACGGAGAGGTCGGCGTACGGTGAGTTCGTCACGGGATCCACCGTGACGGCAAACGGGCCGGCGGTGGGATCCCCGATGCCATTGGAGGCCACCACCGAGTAAGTGAACGACGTCGTCCCAACGGGTGGCGTACCCGTCAGCGAGCCGGTCGTGCTGTCGATCGAGAGCCACGAAGGTGCTCCCGGCGCCAGCGCGTACGTCGGGGCCGGGACGCCGCTGGCCGCGAAGGCGTATGAGTAGGTCCGTCCCACAGTGGCTGTGGTCGGCGGCGAGTCAAGTGTGAACGCGGCGATCTGATCGACGGTGATTGATGCCGTCACCGTCGCCGCCGCTGCATACGTGGCACTCCCGTCCTGGTTGGCGTCGATCACGCACGTGCCCGGCTGGGCGTAGTCGAGGATCGTGCCGTCCGTTCCGGTGACACTGCACACCCCGGCACCGCTCGAGGGATCCACCGAGAAGACGACCGGGTTACCCGATGCGCCACCTGTCGCCGACAGCGTGGCCGACTGCCCGGCGATACCCAGAGTGGGCGCATTGAAGGTGATCGTCTGCGGTACCTGTACCACCGAGTCCGAGTCGACCGCATTCGTGGACACATCAGTATCGACCTGACCCGGCGGCAACGAGCCACTGGCGAGGTTGACGAATGCACTCCCCCCGGCGAGCGTCGACGACACCGTCCCCATGAGGGTGAACACCGCTGTGGCGCCGCTGGCCAAATTGATTCCTGTCCATTCGAACTGGTCCGTCCCGAGATCCACGAAGCTCGTCCCGTTGATGGAGCTCACCGCGAACAGGGCGGTGAACCCGGTGTCGAGCGTGTCGGTGACCGTGGCGTTGGTGGCCGGCGAGGGACCGTTGTTGGTGAGCGTGATCGTGTACAGGACAGAGGCACCCGGAGCAAGGGTATCGACGCCATCGGTGACGGTAATGGAGAGGTCGGCGGCGGGTAGGACCTCGATGGCCGCGGCGGCAGTCGTGGGCGTGGTGCTCTGGTCGCTCGTCGCGGACGCAGATGTGCTGTTCGACTCCATGGCAGAAGGTGCGTCGGTGGTCTCGGTATACGTGAGCGTGGCCGAATCCCCTGCGCCCAGTGAGGGGACAGACCACAAAACAACCCCGCCCGTAGTGCTGGTCGTGCCGACAGATGTCGCGACCGTGGAATCGAGCGTGAAGTTCGGAGCCAAGGTGATCGGCACCAAAACGTTGGACTGTGCGCTCGACGTGGGGTTCGAGACCGTGACTTGGTAGGTGACGTTGGTGCCCGCCAGCGCCGCCTCGTCCGGCGTCGTGCTCGCGCTGTCTCCGTTGAAGGAGGCGATGGCGAGACCCAGAAGCCCCGAAGATGAGGCACCGCTCACCACGTCAGAATCGACAGCGTTGTACGAAGGGTTGGTGTCGAACTCCCCTGGGCTGAGCGAGACGGTGGCCACGCTCACGAAGGCGCCGCCCGCGGTCTGCGACGATGGCACGGTGCCGGTCAGGGAGAAGGTGGCGCTCTGTCCACTCGGGAGGTCGATGCCGGTCCACTCGAATTGGCCGCCACCCAGATCGGTGAAGGTTGTCCCGTCGATGGACGCCGCATCCGAGAGCGCAGCGAATACACCGTTGAAGGTGTCGGTGACGGTGGCGCCGGTCGCCTCGGACGGACCGCTGTTGGTGAGCGTGATCGTGTAGCCGTCGGTCGCCCCTGGGGCGATTGAAGTGGCGTCGTCCGTGACGCCTATCGTGAGGTCGGCGACGGGGACCACCTCGACGAAGGCTGAGGCGGTTGCGGCGGTGGCACTCTGATCACTCGTTGCTTCGGCGGAGGTGGCATCGGGCTCGAGCGCAGCCGGCGCGTCGGTGGTCTCGGTGTAGGTCAGCGTGGCCGACGCCCCCCCGGAAAGCGCCGGGACGGACCAGGTGAGGACGTTGCCGGCCGCGTTGGTCGAACCTGCCGATGAGGTCACGGTCAAGCTGTCGAGCGTGAAGTTTGCCGGGAGCGCGACCGGCACGGAGACGTTGGTCTGTGGAGCCGAACCCGCGTTCGAGACCGTCACCTGGTAGGTCACGTCGGAAGCGGCCGGCGCGGACTCGCTGGGCGTGGTGGTCACGCTGTCCCCCGCATAGGAGGCAATCGCGACCCCCAAGGGACCGCTGCTCGAGCTCGCGCTCGCCTGTAGCGGCGCGCCAAGCCCCAAACCGGTACACACCGCCACCAGAGCCGATCCGGCCGCCGTTCCCACCCGCCAGCCGAGACCGTAGCGACACGAGCGTTGGGCCGAGCCGCACGTCGCTGCCCCCGTCCTCGCAGCACGGCGGCGTTCCACGTTCGGCATGGCGCTCCTCCTCGTGGCTCCGGCGGCGCACGTTCCCAGACGCTCTGGATTTCATTATCTGACGGACCCCTCGGCATGTCTGTGGGACTTAAGTCCGGTTCTGATTGTCGAAAATGTGCGATATCTCCCCGGTCTGCGCTCGCTGCCCGCCCTCATCGGCCGACAGAGTCACGAAGAACGCGCTCGTCAAGGTCCTCCCGGTGTCCTCCCTCCGCGGCTGCAGCGAACCCGGCCGAGCGCGGACCGCGACCTCAGACCTCGAAGGTCTCCCCTCGCGGACGGTGGATGGTCAGCGCGGCGACGACGGCCCCGGCCAGGATGAGTCCGCCGGACAGCACGAGTGCTTCGTGAAGACCCGAGCCGAACGCGTCGTAGGCCGCGTTGACCACCTTGGTGGCGATGCGGGCGACCGCCTCGTTCTTCGAGTGTTCAGCACTGGACGCCGCGCCACCGCTGGACGCACCCCCGGTCTGGATGGCGTGCTCGACCAGGCTCTGGAAGTTCGGGGGGATCCCAATCGCCTTGAGGCGAGCCGCGAGGTCTCCGGTGAGCTTGGCGTTGACGATGGCGCCCAAGATCGCCACTCCGAACACGGCGCCCATCTCCCGACTGGTGTTGGTGGCCGACGCAGCCATGCCGGAGCGCTGCGGCGGGACGACCGTGAGGGGCACCGATGTCACAGGAACCAGCAGCATGCCGATGCCGATGCCCGCGATGGGGAGCACCCAGCCGAGCGTGGCGAAGCTGACGTGGGGTCCGAGCACGGCGCTCGCCAAGAGGATGCCACCGCCGGCCAACAAGCAGCCGATCGTCATCGGTCCCCGCGGTCCGACCCGGGCTACGAGCGGTCCGGTCAGGGCCGAGACGATGATCAGTCCGGCGGCCATCGGCAGGAAGTCGACCGCGGTCTGATACGCGGATGCACCGACGACGACCTGAAGGTACAGGGCCGTGAAAAAGAAGATGGAGAACGTTCCGAAATATGCGACAAAGGCCACGAAATTGGACCCGGCGAAGGGCGGCCGGCGGAACATGGTGAGGTCGAGCATGGGGCTCTTCACCCTGCGCTCCGTGACAACGAACGCGACAGCGAACACGCCGCACAGGACGAACAGCGTCACGATCCACGGCGCGGTGTAGCCCGAGACCTCACCCTGGATCACTGCGAACGACAGGCAGGCCAGAGAGGCCGCACCGAAGATGAACCCGAGCCCGTCGATGCTTCGACCCTGGCGGTCCGATGTTTCGGGGACGGCGACGGCAGCCAGGACGAACGCTAGGGCGCCGAAGCCGAGATTGAACCAGAAGATCGCCCGCCAGCTCGAGAACCCCACGAGGGCGCCTCCGATGACCGGACCGAGGGCAAGGGCGAGCCCCGAGACGGCCGCCCAGACACCAATCGCGTCTGCCCGGGTCTCGCGGTCTGGATAGACGTGGCGGATGATGGACAGCGTGCCCGGCTCGCTGGCGGCAGCCCCGACACCCATGATCACGCGCCCGGCAACCAACCAGTCGACGTTGCTCGCCAGCGCGGCCACCACGGATCCAGCGCAGAAGATGGCGACCCCGGTCAGCATGATGCGCTTGCGGCCGAGGATGTCGCCCAGCATCCCCGCCGCGAGCATGAAGCTGGCGAAGGTCAATGCGTACCCGTTGACCACCCACTGCAGCGACGTGACGCCGGCGTGAAGGTCGCTCTGAACGTTGGCCAGCCCGACGCTCACGATCGTGTTGTCGAGGAACGTCAGGAAGAGGACGCCGCACAGGGTCGCCAAGGCGAGGGCTTGAGCCGGGGAGCCCAGGCCCCCCCTCTTGATCTCCAGGCCGGGAGGAGCGCCCTCGGCCGCGCTCGGCCCGTCGACTCCTCGGGTCAGCAAGGATGACCCGCCCACTGTGGTCCGGCTCCGGGCCGCTCGAGCGCGCTGTTCATGCATAGGAGTTTTGCCTACCCGCCCAAGGGGTAATGGAATCCCCAACAGGGGCCAGGAGAGTGGTCGCCCCTGCAACGGTGTGCTTGCGGGGTGCAGCCTTCGGCCGGATGAGGCTGACCCGTTGGGACCTCGAGGGCGGGCGGTGGCTTCCGGGAGGCCGGATGGGGCACGCAACCGGAGGAACGGGTGAACGACTGGCCGATGGACGATCTCTCAGCCTTCCTCGATCGGGTCGACTTTCCCTTCTACGTCATCACGGTCCGGGCAGCCGATGCCGAGATGAGTGGCTGCCTGGCCGGGTTCGTGACCCAGTGCAGCATCGCCCCACCCAACTTCCTCGTCTGCGTCTCCAAGGTCAACCACACGTTTCCCGTTGCTGAACGTTCGTCGGGCATGGGACTCCACTTGCTGGGTGAAGACCAGGTCGACCTGGCCCGCCTCTTCGGTGAGGAGACGGGCGACCTGGTGGACAAGTTCGCCTCGGTCGACTGGCGCCTGGGCTCGACCGGGGCACCCCTGCTGGTCGACTCTGCGGTGAGCATGGAGGGCCAGATTCTCGGCCACTTCTCAGTCGGCGACCACGAGGCCTTCTTGATGCGGGCCGTGCGCGCGGTGACCGGCGGCCACGCTGGGCTCCTCAGCTACCGGCACGCCCCGCGGTTGCACCCGGGCCACCCGGCGTAGACCACACGGTCACCCGCGTGGGGAGGCGAGATATCGCGGACAATGACGAAGCTGCGTCACGGCGCCGGACTCGACGAGATGGTCACGACCGGGCCTCTCCGGTCTCTGACTGCAGCGAGGCCAACAGCTCCCCGAGGCGCTCGTTGGACTCGATCATCCCCTGCTCCATGCCGTTGGCGACGTGCATGTCGCGTGCTTCGACGGAGCTGTGCCGCGTCGTCGAAGTAAGCAACGTCCCGCCGTCGACCGCCTCGAGCACGAGAGCCTCGACCGCCTGGTGCTCGGGCGCTCCCTCGAAGACGAAGGTGCCGACCCGACGATGCGGCGGGTCCAGCTCCAGAAACTCCCCGTGGAAGGCGAACTCCATCCCGTCGGGGGCGCGGTGCACGATCCGCCACGTGCCGCCGACGCGGAGATCGATCTCGCACTCGGACACCTCCAGGCGCCGGGGTCCCCACCAGCGTCGGAGGTACTCGCCCTCCGTGCAGGCGCGGTAGACCAATTCGGGCGGCGCCTTGAAGAACCGGCGCATGGTGATGAGGGGCTCATCCGTTGGTGTGGTGATCTCGGTCTCGGCGGTGGTCATGGTCACGTTCCTTCTCCTTTTGTTCCCTGTGATTGCTGTCGCGGTGATTCCTGGAGGTCTTCGAGGAGCTCGTCGAGGCGTTGGAAGCTCTCCTCCCAGAATGCGCGGTACGACCCGACCCAGTCCGAAAGCTGCTTGAGCCGCAGGGGTTCGAGGTGGCACATGCGCTGTCGGGCGAGACGGTGGCGCGAGATGAGTCCTGCGTCCTCGAGCACCCCGAGATGCTTGGTGATCGCGGGTTGGCTCATGGGGAACGGCGCCGCCACCTCGAGCACGCCGGCGTCGGCTTCGGCCAGCCGGGCCAGGATCGCCCGCCTCGTCGGGTCCGACAGCGCACCAAAGGCCCGGTCCAGCTCGCTCTCGCTCAGTGCTGCCATGGCCGCCGGCATAACCATATAGTTATATAAAACGGGACGGACGTCAACCCGGTTCAACCGCTCGAGTTCTGGGCTACGCCGTCGCGAACTCCTCCGAGACCCAGGCGGGCAGCCGCGCCGGCCGTCCTTGTCCGTCGACACACCCGTGCACCGTCACGGCGGTGGCCCGCGCCTCGCCACCCGCCGTCACCAAGTAGGCGATTTGGAACGTCGTGCGGGTGACCGCGCCGATCACCAGCGACACATCCACCTCGTCGTCGAAGTGCAACGGCTTGCGGTACTGGACGAACACCTCGAGCACCGCGAAGTCCCGGCCGCCGGCGCCCTCGTCATCGCCCTCCCCCGCGCGCACTGCATCGTAAGGACGGCCGATCGCCCGCAGATACTCCACCCGCGCCTCCTCGAGGTACGGCAGGTATGCCGCGTGATGGATGACGCCCATGGCGTCGGTCTCGGCGAATCGGGTCCGCAGGCGGTGCACAAACTCGTAGTCAGCTGGGTCCCGCGAGGGCTGCAGGGACTGACGGGGCACGATGCGACCCGCTACTCCCCCGTCGGGACCACGTCGCCGCCTGCGGCGGCCACCCCGCCCGTCCGCCTCTGCTCGTGGCCGGGGGCCTCCGCCTCCCCGCCGGACGCCGGGTGGCTCACTCCCGAGGAGCGGCTCGAGGCCATGCGGTTGACGAGGTCTCGGTTGTTGAAGATGGCGAACTCGCCCTCGGCCTCGACGGTCACGATGCCGTCCTGCACGATGCGACCCTTGCTGAAGACACGCCGGTCTGTCACGCCGGTGACCCAACCCTCGAAGACGGCCTCGACGCTGGTGAGGGTGGGGCGGAGGAAGCGCAGCGCCAGGCGCACCGTCGGCCCGGTTGCACCCTCGATGGCGTTGGCCGCGGTCAGCACGATGTCGAAGGTGGCTGCGAGCACGGCGCCGTGCACGCAGCCGGGCGCGCCCTCGTACGCGACGTCGAAAACGGCCCGGCCCAGCGCCTTGGGCGGCTCGAAGTCCAAGACGACCGGCAGTGCTAGGGGGTTGAAGGGACCGACGACGACGTCGTAGGGCATGGCCCCCCCGATCGGCAACTCCCGCGGCGGGCCGTTCAGGTCAGGAGCGATGAAGCGGGGCAGCGGGTGCTCGGGGAGACAAGCCTCGAGCTCGTCCGCCACGGCGGCCAGCTCTGACGTCAGCCGAGACGTCTCGGCGGCGCTCGGCGCGGCGCTGACCGAGAGGCGGATCAGGCGGCGCAGCACGTCGGCCAACTCCTTCGCCTCGGAGAGCCGTCCTCGTAGGCCGGGGTGGAGCTCGAACGACTCCGGCAGCGCGTCGGGGGTCAGCACGGCGCGACAGTACCGCCGGGCTTTCGCCCGGCGACATTCCGGGTGCCGCCTTCGCCGCCCGACCGTTCGCCGGTGCGCCCTCCTAGCATTGACCGGGTGACCTCCGAGCATGCAGTCCAATTCACGTCCGGCAGCCCCGAGACCGTTCTCGACCCCCTCACCCCGGGCATCGCCGCCGCCCTCGACGCGGCCCGGTCTCTCCCGCCGGACCGCCGTCGAGAGGCGGTGTCGGCCGTGGCGGCGCAGGACCCCCGCTGCCTCCAGGCCTGGGCGGACCTGGCTGAATTGTCCGAGCACCCCATCGAGCGCTACGCCTTCGCTCGGGTGGGCTACCACCGCGGGCTCGATGCGCTGCGGGCGGCCGGTTGGCGTGGCTCGGGCTACGTCCGCTGGCGTCACGAGTCCAACCGAGGCTTCCTACGGTCCTTACATGCGCTCAAGCTGGCGGCAGGCTCCATCGGGGAGAGCGACGAAGAACAGCGCTGCGACCTGTTCCTGCGCCAGCTCGATCCGGAATGGGAGAACCGCTCGTAGCGGCGGAACCCGGCAATGTCCGGGGACACCGCGGCCGCACATAGTTAGCCCTTCTAACTGTATGATGGTCGAAGTGTCTGTGACCTCACCACCTACCGACGCGGTCGCACGCTCGAAAGCAGGCGCGAAAGCCCAGGCGAGCGCCAAATCGGGCGCCATGACCGGCGCGCCCCCCGTGCTGGGGACGTACGGCCGCGTGGCGGCCTGGCTCTCCAAGCGAGTCGAGGTGGCGCTGACAACGGTCGACTTGACGCTGCCTCAGTACCGGGTGCTCGGGATCCTGGCCGAAGGGTCCGCGGCCGCCTCCGGGTTGGCCGACCGGCTCGCCGTGCGACGCCCCTCCATCACGGCCCTGGTCGACGGCCTGGTCGCCCGCGGCCTGGTGGACCGTCGCCAGGAGGACACCGACCGCCGTCGTGTCGCGTTGCGTCTCACCGCCGAGGGCACCCGTACCCTTGGCGCGGCCGATCGCGCCGTGGACGACTACCTCGTTGCCATCGCGGGCTACCTGCCCGACAAGGAGGAGGCGATGGCGCTGCGCTCGCTCGAGCTCTGGGCGCGGGCGATGGGCGAATCCCGGCAGGGGCCTCGCCCCGCACCGGTCGACGAGGCCAGGGCGGCGGAGGGCAAGGCCCGGTGAGCAAGACCGAGGATCGCCTCGACCAGGCGTCGCCCCAGCCCGCGCCCGGGGATGGGAACGGGAACGTGGCGACGGCCACGCAAACGACGCGCGGGCTGCCGTTGGCGGCCTACGTGCCCATGGGCGTCACCAGCAGCTACGTCGCCCCGAAAGCGACCGTCGACCCGGACCGGTCCAAGTCCTGGATCAACCGCGCCAAGCCCATCGTCATGGCGCACAAGGTGCAGTTCTTCAGCGCCCTGATCTTCTCGTTCCTGGGCCTGATCATCCAGGTGTGGATCCCCAAGATCCTGCAGGAGGCCATCACGAACGCGCTGATCCTGCGCACGCACCCGCTGCACGGCTACGTCGAGTTGATCGGCGTGCTGGCGCTGTTCACCGGGATCTTCGGCTACATCTCCCGCACCAACTTGTACACGATGGCCTATTCCATCGAGTTCGACCTGCGCAACATCCTCTACGAACACTTCACTCGGATGTCGTTCCCCTTCTACGACCGCGTGCAGTCGGGGCAGCTGATCTCGCGGGCCAATTCGGACATCCGCTCCGTGCAGATGTATCTGACCTTCGCGCCCATGATCCTCGTCCAGTGCTCCATCGCGATCGTCGCCTTCTGCTTCATGCTCTCCATCAGCGTCCCCCTGGCCTTCGTGGCCATGGCCTCGATGCCGTTCATCTACGTCGTGGGCGTCAAGATGCGCCAGAGCCTCTTCCCGGTCTCCTGGCTGATCCAGTCCCGCCTGGCCGAAGTGGCGACGGTCGTAGACGAGAACGTGAACGGTGTGCGTGTGGTGCGCAGTTTCGCCGCCGAGCAGCAGCAGCTGCGCCAGCTGGCGACAGCGGCCGACCGGGTCCAGTGGAGCTACATCAAGGATGCAGACCTGAGGGCCCGCTTTGCACCCCTGGTGCAAAACCTCTCCCAGGTCGGCCTCGTGTTCGTGCTGCTCGTCGGCGGGTGGCTGGTGATCCACGACCACCTTCCGGTGGCGTCCATCGTCTCGTTCAACCTCTACCTCGTGATGATGCAGGCCCCGTTCATGATGCTCGGAATGCTCATCATGATGGGCCAGCGTGCTTCGGCATCGGCCGGGCGCATCTATGAGATCCTCGACGAGCAGCCGACCATCGTCGACCGGCCGGGTGCGGTCGACCTGGTCGACAGCGAGGGCGACGTCGAGTTCGACCGGGTCAGCTTCGCCTACGCAGGGGACAGCATGCTGTCCAAGCCCGGCGATGAGGACGACAGCCGGCGCGACATCCTGCACGACCTCAACCTCCACCTGCGCCCCGGGGAGACCGTCGCGCTGGTCGGACGGACGGGGAGCGGCAAGTCCACCGTGGCCCGCGTCCTGGCCCGCTTCTACGACGCCACCGGCGGGACGGTGCGCGTCGACGGACACGACGTGCGCGACCTCACGCTGACCAGCCTGCGGGCCAACATCGGCATCGTCCTCGACGAGCCGTTCCTCTTCTCGGTCTCGATCCGGGACAACATCGCCTACGGCCGGCCCGACGCCTCCATGGAGGAGGTGGTGGCCGCGGCCGAGGCGGCCGGCGCAGCCGGCTTCATCGAGCGGCTCTCCGACGGGTACGACACGGTGGTCGGGGAGCGGGGCTACACCCTCTCGGGCGGGCAGCGGCAGCGCATCGCCATCGCCCGCGCCCTGCTGGTGAACCCGCCCATCCTCATCCTCGACGACGCCACGAGCGCCATCGACGTGAAGGTCGAGCAGCGGATCCACACGTCGCTGCGCGTCCTCATGGAGGGACGGACCACTCTGATCATCGCCCACCGCCTCTCGACCATCAGCCTGGCCGACCGTGTGGTGCTGCTCGACCACGGTCGCGTCGTGGCCGACGGGACCCACGCCGAGCTCCTCGCCACCACCCCGCTCTACGCCGAGGTGCTGGCCCAGGCCGCGAGCGAAGAGCAGGCGGACGAGATTGCCGCAGAAGGGACCGAGGACCTCGGCCTGGACGACGACGTCCTCGAGCCGGAGGGGGGGGCGATCTGATGTTTGGCGGAGGAGGCGGGCCACCCATGGGCGGGGGCGGGTCCCCGGGCTCGGCGCAGGCGGGACTGCCGTTCGGCGGGATCCCGTACGAGTTGCAGGCCGGGGTGGACCTGCTCTTGGAGGAAGAGCCCGACCGCGGCGAGTCCGACGTCGTCTTCACCCAGCTGCCGAGCGAACACGAGAAGAAGCGCCTCAGCCTGACCGGGCTGCTCATGGAGTACCCCGCCATGCTGGTCCTGGCCGTCTTCCTGGTCGGCATGATCGCCCTGTTCACCCAGCTGGGCCCGAGCCTGGTCTCGTACGCCATCAACCACGGCCTGACGCCGCCCCACTACGACTTCGGCATCGTCGTCTTGATGGCCGGCCTGTACCTGGCGTCGATCGCCATCTCCGGCACGGCCCAGTGGGGGCAGGCGCGGGTGACGGGGCGCCTGGCGTCGTGGGTCATGAACGACCTGCGCATCACCGTGTTCCGGCACCTCCAGCGGCTGTCTCTCGACTTCTTCACCGAGGAGAAGGCCGGCGTGGTCATGAGCCGGATGACCAGCGACATCGAGAACCTGCAGCAGCTGCTCCAAGACGGGTTGGCCCAATTCGCCATCCAGGGTCTCACCATGATCGTGATCACGGTCTTCTTGTTCGCCACCAACGCCACCCTGGCCGCCATCACGGTCTTCGCGGTGTTGCCGCCGCTGGTCCTCATGTCCATCTGGTTCAAGCGAGCGTCCGAGCGCGGCTACGACAAGGTGCGCGACGGCATCGCGCTGGTGCTGGCGGATCTCTCCGAGAGCCTGCAGGGCGTCCGGGTCGTGACGGCGCACAACCGCCAGCGCTACAACGTCGAGACACACCGCGACATCGTCGGGTCCTACCGGGACGCCAACAACTACACGGGGCGCATCAACGGCGTCTACGGCCCGGGGTCACAGGTCATCAGCGTGTTCGGGCAGCTGCTCATCCTCGCCATCGGTGGCGCCATGTACCTGCACAAGCCCCAAGAGATCAACTTGGGCCAGCTGACCGCGTTCTTCCTCTACGTCAACCGGTTCTTCTCCCCCATTCAGTTGCTGGTCCAGCAGTACAACACCTTCCAACAGGGCCGCGCTTCGGTGTTCAAGCTGCGCGGCCTGCTCGAGACCGAGCCCTCGGTACTCGAGGCTCCCGACGCAATCGAGCTGCCGCCGATCACGGGCGAAATCCGCTTCGACCACGTCTCGTTCGGCTACGACCCCGCCGTGCCGGTGTTGCACGACGTCGATCTCACCATCTCGCCTGGGGAGACGGTGGCCTTCGTGGGCGCGACGGGGGCCGGGAAGTCGACCATGGCCAAGCTGGTCACCCGCTTTTACGACCCGACCGCCGGCCGCGTGCTCATCGACGGCTACGACCTCAAGGGCGTGACGCTCTCCTCGCTGCGGTCGCAGCTGGGGGTGGTGCCCCAGGAGCCCTTCCTCTTCGCGGGGACGATCCGAGACAACATCTCGTTCGCGCGGCCGGGGGCGCCCGACGACGAGGTGTGGAACGCGATCCACCAGGTCGGGTTGGGCGAGCTCGTGCACCGGCTCCCCTACGGCCTGGACACCCCGGTTCACGAGCGGGGCCAGTCGCTGTCCTCGGGCGAGCGCCAGCTGATCGCTCTGGGTCGGGCCTTCATGGCCGAGCCCCGGGTGCTCGTGCTCGACGAGGCCACGTCGAACCTGGACTTGCAGTCCGAGACCCTCGTCGAGCACGCTCTCGACGTCCTGCTGGAAGGGCGCACCGCGGTGCTGATCGCGCACCGCCTGTCGACTGCCATGCGGGCCGACCGCATCGTGGTGGTGGGGGACGGACGCCTCCTCGAAGTGGGCTCGCACGACGAGCTGATCGCTCTGGGCGGCCACTACGCGGAGATGTACGAGACCTGGATGACCCAGTCACACGCCGCATAGGTCGTAGCTGAAGGGTCGAGGTCGACCATCGGGTGGCGAGCGAACGTGTCTGCGCTGCCTCTCCGCGTATCTGGATCCGGCGAGCGCCCTCTCTCATAGCGAGTTCGTCCGATGGTCCCGCATCGAACTGAGCGGATCTACACCGGAGGGGAAGCGAGATGTCCGAATCGGCCTCGTCACAGCAGCGGCGGATCGTCGGCACCAAGAGTCGGCTCCGGCGCCGTTCCATCCTCCGGCGCTGGCGCCTGACTCTGGTCGCGCTGCTGGCGACCCTCGCCGTCGTGTTCACCTCCGGCATCGCGAGCGCGGCTCCCTCGTCCGACTGGACCGCCTATCTGAACGGCCCAAGCCACTCCTCCTACAACCCGGCGGCCACCTCGATCACCGTGGCAGGGATTCAGGCCGGCAACCTCCAGCCGGTCTGGCGTTGGACGCCGCCGGCTTCGCCCAATGCCGGCGAGCCCACCATCATGGCCAGCCCCACCGTGGCCAACGGGGTGGTCTACATCGGCGTAGAAGACGGAATCTTCTACGCCGTGAGCGAGGCCACCCAGCAGGTCCTGTGGTCGGACTTCCTCGGGCTGCGTACCCCCGCGACCGGCGGGGGCTGCGGGACGAAGGCGCAGGGCATCATCTCCACGGCCACCGTGGCCACCGATCCGACCACCGGGAAGCCCACGGTGTATGTCAACTCCCAGGACGGGCTCCTCTACGCCCTGGACGCCGCGACCGGCGCCGTCGACTGGACGGCCCGGGTCGACTCGCCCTCCTCAACGGTCGACGACTACTTCGCCTGGTCCTCGCCCACCGTGGCCAACGGAAAGGTGTACGTGGGGATCTCCTCGTGGTGCGACCTGCCGCTGGTCCCGGCCGGGGTGATCGGCTTCGATCAGGGCACCGGGGCGAAAATCGGGCTGTGGAACGCGCTACCGCCCGGCAACTTGGGCGCCAGCGTCTGGAGCAGCGTGGGGGTGCTCCCCGACGGTGACGTCATCGCCACCACCGGGAACGCCAAGGGACCCGCCGCCAACCAGATCCTCTACAACGAGTCGATGGTCCGCTTGAACGGCGCCACGCTGGCCTTCAAGGACGCCTGGCAGGTCCCGGCGTCGGACATCGTCGCCGACGGCGACTTCGGGGCATCGCCCACCTTCTTCACGGGCACCGTCAACGGGGTCAAGACGCCGCTCGTGGGCGCCTGCAACAAGGACGGCTATTACTACGCCCTCGATCCGGCCAACCTGGCTGCGGGTGACGTCTGGAAGTTCCACACGTCCCAGGGCAGCGGCAGCGACGAATGTGACGCCGCCGCCATCTGGAACGGGTCGAGCCTCATCGAGGGCGTGGGGGGTCCGAGCACCATCGGCGGCACCTCCTACCTGGGCTCGGTCGTGGCCCTCAATCCCTCCACCGGCCTGCCCATCTGGCAGACCGGGCTGCCCGGTCCGGTGATCGGCTCGTGCACCGAGGACGGCTCGGCGGTGGTGGCCTGCAGCGCCTACACGGCCGACACGCCCCAGGACATGGGTTTTTACCTCCTCGACGCCGCCACGGGCCAGATCCTCGAGCACATCTCCACCCCGGGGGCTTTCCTCTTCGCCCAGCCCGTGTTCGCCGGCGACGACCTACTGCTCGCCGGCCGGAACGGCATCGGCGTGACCGCCGACGAAATCACCACGCCCGGGCCCCCGATCACCCATGTCGCCCCGGCCGTGGCCGACCAGGGCGTCCAGGCCAAGATCACGCTGACGGGCTCGGGGTTCGTGGCCGGGGCGCAGGTCTTCGTCTCAGGCACCCAGGTCGGCGGCGCGCACGCCGCGTTCGGGTTGTCGCCCACCCAGCTCTCCTTCACCGTGAAGCCGGCGGTTCACGCGGTGCTCGGACCCCGGGACATCACCGTCGTCGAACCGGGTTCGCCCCACGAGGCGATGACGTGCACCGCCTGCCTGACCATCCATCCGTGACCACCCGAAGCGCCAGCTGAACCCCGCTCAGGCTCGGTCTTGCGTGGCACCCGCCGTGGGTTGCGCCGTCACCGACACCACTTCCTTCTCGGCGGCCTCGACTCTCGGGCCGTCGTCGTGGCGGTAATAGGCGTAGCCATAGGCCGCAGACGCCTCGCGGATTTCGCCGGAGACGTCGTTCAGGACGATCCCGACGTTCTTCACGCCGGCTCCGCTCAGCTGTTCCCAGGCTCGGCGCAACGACGACTTGCTCGTCAGGCCGGCGGCAACGACAACGAGTGAGACATCGGCCAGTTTGGCCAGGAGCACGGCGTCGGTGACGGGGACGACGGGGGGGCTGTCGTAGACGACCACGTCGAAGCGCTGGTTCAGCTGCTCGAAGATCTCCACCACCCTGGGGTCGCTGAGGAAGCCGGCCGGGTCGGGAGGAGGCGGGCCGCTCCCCAGGACCGTCAATCCCGGAAGTTCGCGGACCTCCTGCAAGGCGTCGTCGAGCGTTGCGTCACCGATGACGATCGAAGTGAGGCCGACGTCGGCCCTCGTTCCGAAGAACGTGGACAGTCGGGGTCGGCGAAGGTCGACCGACACCAGGGCGACCCTTTGGCCAGCCTTGGACAGGACCACGCCGATGTTGGCGACGGTGGTGGTCTTGCCTTCCTCGGAAGCTGGGCTCGTGACGAGCACCGATCGCACCGGCCGGCCGGCATCGACGAATTTCAGCGAGGTGCGGAGCGCCCAATAGGACTCTGCCACCGCTGACTGCGGTTCGGCCACGGTGGCCAAGTACGGCGTGGACCGGCCACGCCATGCCTTGATCTGCGGAACCAGGCCCAAGAGCGGCACGCCGGGCATGATGTGCTCGAGCTGCTCTTTGGAGCGGATGGAATCATCGAGGCTGTCGACGATGAAAGCGGCGCAGATCCCCACGAGCAAGCCCGCGGCGAGACCGATGAGGATGATCTCCACCTTCTTCGGCGAGCTCGGCGACGTCGGCGTTGTCGCGGGAGAGAAGACCGTGACGCCACCTGGGTTCCCGGCCGCCTCGACCTGGAGCTGCGAGTACTGCTCCTGCAACGAGGCCAGCTGGTTTGCCAGGGCGGTGCCCTGCGGCGTCGACGAGGTGGACGGCAGCTCTTTTTCGACACTGTTGATCTGCTGCTGGAGTTGGGTTTCGGCCCGGGTGATGTTCTTGAGCGCCATCGTGTTCTCAAGATCGACGAATTCCGTCGCGTACGCGTTGGCGATGCGTGCTGCTTGGTCGGCCCGGGATGCCTGGGCGGTGACCGAGATCACGTTGGTCTGACCTTGATCGCCGACCGAGACGTTGAGGGTGGAAAGACCGAGGCGACTCTCGACGGCGCTGACGATCGCCGGGCTGGTCAAGAGCTGCAGCTCGGTGCCCACTTGCGTCGTCGCGATGGAGGTCGGCGTGCTCGTGGTCCCCGTCGGTGTCTGTAAGAGGAGTTGTGCCGTCGCCGAGTACTGCTTGTGGGCCGCGAAGGCGTAGCCGGTCGCGGCGAGGAGTCCGGCCAGGGTAAAGACGATGACCCACCACTTCCGACGCCAGAGGACCCTGGGGTAGGTACGTAGAGTGACGGTCCCGTCTTCAGCCGCCATCAGGCGTTCCGCCCTTCAGACACGACGATCACCGGTGTGTGAGCAATGCATCATTCATCCTCCCCCGCCGATCCAACGGCGGCCCTGGCCTGGGCCTAACCCTGCCAGGGCCAGGCATCCTGCTCATCGCATCTCGGGGTTGCCCGCTCATGGTAACCCCTCGCAAACTCTTGTTTTGTACGGTCTGCTCGAGGCACCGTCCGATCAGTCGATCTCGCCTGCAGTGTGAGGGCTGTGTCACGGCAGGTAGGTGAACTCGTCGGAGGCTCCGGCAGCTGCGTTGGTGTTACGAAGCGTGGTCGTGACGTACACCACCCGGGGGCCCGCCTTTTGGGCCGGGGTCACCGTGGTGATCTCGGTGTCCGAGACCACGGTGAAGCTTCCGGCAGCCACGGCACCGAACGCCACCTTTTTGGCCCCGGTGAAGCCGGTTCCGATGATGGTGACGGCGGTGCCACCCGTGGCGGGACCCGAACTGGGCGTGACGGCTGTGACCGATGGAACGGGCGGAAGGAAGGTGAACACATCTCCGTAGGTCCCGGCCGCACTCCTCCCCCCGGCCGTGGTCACAAAGACCGGATGCGTCCCGGGCAGATTCGGCGGCGTCACGGCCGTGATCTCGGTGTTGGACACCACGGTGAAACTGGCAGCGGCGACTGTTCCGAAGGCCACCTTGGTGACACCACTGAACCCGGTTCCGGTGATGGTGACGGTGGTCCCCCCGGCAGTCGGTCCTGACCCCGGCGTCACCGAACTGGTGGCCGACACCGGCGCGGTGGCGTGGTAGTCGCTGCCGAGTGCACCCGCTTTGTTCTTCCCTCCGGCCGTGGTGACGTAGACCGGGTGGAACCCGGGGAGTTGGGGCGGGGTCACGGCGGTGATCTCGGTGTCGGACACCACGGTGAAACTGGTGGCGGCAATCGTTCCGAAGGCCACCTTGCCGGCGCCGATGAACCCGGACCCCGTGATCGTGACCAGTGTGTTACCGGCGATCGGACCGGTGTTGGGAGCCACCGTCGTCACCACGGGAGTCGGAGCGGCGTAGGTGAATTGGTCGTTCGGCGGGGCGGGAAGGCTGGTGCCAGCCGCAGTGGTCACCGATATCGTTTGAATGCTCGCCGACTCTGCCGGTGATTGTGCGGTCAGTTCGTCGTCTGAGACCACGTGAAAGCTCGGAGCCGCGACTGAGCCAAAGGACACCTTGGTCGCTCCGCTGAAGGCAGTGCCGGTGATCGTCACGTTCGTTCCCCCGACCGGAGGGCCCGAGTACGGCGACACGCCCGTCACCGCCGGGAGCGGGCGCCCGGCAGACGTCGGCGTCGGACTGCCGCCACTCGACGCCGTGCACGCGGACAGGAGCGCCGGGAATGCGAGGACCAGCAGAACGAGAGCACGCGCCCGGCGCGATTCTCTGCTACTCAACGTCTGGTCGCCTCAACTTCTGGTCGCCACCCATCGCCTTGAGCGCCTCATCGCCTCGAGTGTCGCATCGCCTCCGCTACCGGCGCAATGGGACCACCGCCAGCCCGGTCGCTCCGGGCAGCCGATTCTCCGAATCTGGACCTGCATCAACCCCCCGAAACCGCACTGAGTGTATCTGCGGCGGCGGCCTTCACTCTGAATCGTCGTGAGGCCCGAGCGGAGTGTGACGCGGCCGGGCGTGCCTTGGTCCTCGCGCGCCGGCAGGCGGTCCCAGAATCACCCTTTAAGCAAGCCGAACAACGTTTGAACAAAAAAGACAGCACGGGAACTTCCGGCGGTGACCGGCTGGCGTGGGGCAGGTGAGAGGAAGTCACGATTTGATGTCGGCAAACCGGTCGTCGAGGAGCGCATCCGGGGTGAGGCTCGGACCACACCAGGCATCACCCGAGCCAGGACCAAGCCACCCGGAGGCCGACGTGGCCACGCAGGCCAACCCGAGAGCCGAGTCGCCGGGCTCCTCCGCGTGGAAGCGTACCGGCGATCAGCTCACCGTCCTCCATGTCGCGGAGTCTTTCGGAGGAGGCGTCGCCACGAGCATCCACGGGATGATCGCGAGCGCTCCCGACGCTGACCACACGGTCCTCATCCTCCGTCGGCGATCGCACTTCGGGCACACCGAGCGACGCACCGGGGTCACCTACATCGATGCGGGGGACCGGGTCGGGCTCGTCCGAGGCCTCCTGGAGCTCGCCCGCGCCTACCGTCAACTGCGCCCCGACATCGTGCATGCGCAGAGCTCTTACGCAGGGGCATATGTGCGGGCGCTGCCGCAGATCCCCCGGTCGGCGATCGTCTACACCCCGCATTGCTTTGCCTTCGAGCGCACGGATCTCGCCCACTCGAAGCGGGCCATCCTCCGCGTCGTCGAGCGGATGCTCGCCTGGCGAACGGGCACCCTGTTGGCGGCGAGCGAGTATGAAGGTCGTCTGGCTTCCTCTCTCTCAAGTCGATGGCGCGTCATCCGGGCCGTCAACACGCCGAACCTGCCCGACGAGCTCGTGGACACCGCACAGAGCCCGAATCCGTCGAACCGCGTTCGCGTGACCGCGGTCGGCCGGATCTGCTGGCAGAAGGACCCCGCCTTCTTCATGGACGTAGTCCGGCTCGCGCAACGACGTGACCTGGACGTCGACTGGATGTGGATCGGCGACGGAGACACCGACCTTCGTACCGCACTTGAGCGTGCCGGGGTCACGGTCACGGGCTGGCAGGACCGCGCGGCAACCTTGGAGGCACTCGCATCCAGTCACATCTGTCTCCACACCGCGGCATGGGAGGTCGGTGTCCCCATGACCGTGCTGGAATCGGCCGGCATCGGGCTTCCCTGTGTCGTTCGCAGTCTGGCTTCGATCGACGGCGACCCCGTCGCGATCCACGTCGACAGCCCCGACGAGGCAGTGCAGGAGATCTCGCGCTTGTGCGACGCCGAGGAGTGGATCAGACAGTCGAAGCTGACCAGAGAGGCCTTCGCCAACATCTCCTCCGATCGGCGTATGGCGAAGGCGCTGGCCCTCGCCTACGACGGGTCGCCGTCAGGTGATCCGGTGTCGACCACCTTGAGCGAGGCGAGCAGGTGAGCGCGGCTTGCGGAACATGACCGCCTGCGAGTCGATCACCGGTTGTGGCAAGACGCCGAACTTCTTCATCATCGGCGCGGCACGAAGTGGCACGACGGCTCTCGCGCAGATTCTGCGCCATCACCCCGACGCCTTCGTGACGCAGCCAAAGGAACCGAGCTTCCTCGCCTTCGCCGAGCAGGAGATGGCGTTCACCGGGCCCGGCGACGACGCCAGCATCAACCGGGTCGCCGTCACTGATCCGCACAAGTATCTGTCCTTGTACCAATCGGCCGGCGCCAAGAAGAGCCGGGGAGACGCCTCGGTCTCCACCTTGTACTACGCCGATCGCTCGGTGCCCACCCTCCAGAATTACTTCCCTGAGGCCAAGCTCGTCGCCATCCTGCGCGACCCGTCGGCGCGGGCATTCTCCGCGTACTCGTACCAACGGGCCCGAGGCTTGGAGCCATGTGACGACTTCCGGGATGCGCTCGGCCGGGAGGAGGAACGGATCCGCCGTGGCTGGCACCACATCTGGCACTACGTCGGCATGGGACGCTATTCCAGGCAACTCGCCCCCTTCTTGGAGACCTTCGGCGCCGATCGGGTCAAGGTCCTGTTCTACGAGGAGCTCGACCAAGATCCGGTGGGGGTGGGACGCTCGTTGTTCGGGTACCTCGGCCTCGATGCCACCGCCACGGTTGAGCTCGAAGCGGTGAACGTGTCCGGGGACCCCAGGAGCAAACTGCTCCAACGCGCCAACGGATGGGCCACTCGACGCCACTGGGCCCGTAGCACCACCAAGGCGATCGTCCCGTTCCGTCTCCGCGAGCGCGTTCGGCGGGCCAACCTCCGGCATCTCGACGTACCCGCTGATGTCCTCGAGGAGCTGCAGCAGGTCTTCGCTCAGGAATCGGACGAGTTGCGGGCCTTACTCTCCCGGCACTGCCCGGAGGTGCTGTCGTCCGCTCCCCCATGGCTGGTGGCGTCGGATCCGGCAACCGAAAGCACCCGGCCGTGAAGGTGTTGCAGATCCACAATCGGTCCCTGCGGCCGGGCGGGGAGCGGAACCCAGACCCCAAGGCCGGGGGGGCAGAGGCGGTCATCGAGAACGACCGGGTCATGCTCTTGGAGTCGGGTCACCACGTCGATCAGTTCATCGTCGACAACAGCGAGACCTTGCGCCGGACGTCGCGGCTGCGGTCGGGCCTGGACGCAATCTGGAACCGCTCGGTGGGAGCCGAGCTCCAGAACACGTTGGCGACGTTCAAGCCGGACGTTGTGCACGTGCACACGCCGTTCCCACTCGTCTCCCCGCTGGTGTTCCGAGTGGCCGCCCGACGAGGCGCGGCGACCGTGGCGACTGCCCACAGCTTCCGCTACTCGTGCGTGCAGGCCAATCTGTACCGGGGCGGGCAGCTGTGCGAGCTCTGTGTGGGGCGGAGGCTCAAGACTCCCGGCGTGATCCACCGGTGCTATCACGACAGCCTGCTCGCCTCGACGGCTCTCACCACGAGCCTCGCCGTGCATCGGAGCCTCGGCACCTTCGAGCGAGACGTGCACGGCTGGATCACCCCCTCGGCCGTGCTGAAGCACAGCCTCACCCGGGAAGGGATCCCGGCCAGCCGCATCACGGTACGACCCCACGCGGTGAAGGATCCGGGCGTCAGAGCAGAGCGATCGGATCACGCCCTCTATCTCGGCCGCCTCGAGCCCGTCAAGGGGGTGAAGGTCCTGCTCCAGGCCTGGGAAGCGATGACCGACCCGCCCAAACTGGTGATCCTCGGCGAGGGCTCGCTCCGCGACGACGTCGAAGAGAGCGCTGCCCGTCATCCCGCGATCGAGTTCAGGGGATGGGCCGACCAGGAGACGGTGCGCGCCGAAGTCGCGGCGGCACGCTTCATGATCCTGCCCTCGGAGTGGTACGAGGCCGGGGTACCCGTTGCTGCCGTGCAGGCCTTCGCCGCTGGTACTCCGCTCATCGCCAGTGACGTCGGGAACTTCAGCGAATCCATCCGCCCTGGGGTCAACGGATTCCTGTTCCGCTGCGGGGACCCCGAGTCGCTCGCCGCCGCCGTCCGGGTGGGGTGGGAGCGATCGACCTCGTGGCCGGAGCTCCACCTCGGCGCTCGCCAGACCTACGTGGACCACCACTCCCAAGAGCACTCGCGTGACACGCTGTTGACGGTGTACGAGGAAGTGTTGACTCGCCGGGCCGCCGCGAGGACCCAGCCGGCGGGGGTGGGACCATGACGGTCGGCGAGATCGCGGCGCTGGCGCTCCCATTGCTGATATGGGGGTTGATGCTGACGAAGCTGTCACGCCATCGGCTCGACCCCGTCGGTCTCTTCTGTTACTGCTTCTTCTTCTTCTATCTGTTCCGGGACATCGTGATCACCTTCGGCCTGGACGGGCCGTATCCCGATGCCAACTTCCTGCCGGCGCGGACACCGGCCCTGGTCCTGGAGGCATCGCTCGTCCTGGCCGGCTTCTTGGGGGCCTTCGTCCTCGCCTACCTCTTGCCCCTTCCGGTAAGTGAGATCTTCGTCAAGCTCGTCCCCGTGGCCAGGACCCAGCCGACCGTGCGGCGCCAGGCACGGCTGACGATCATCCTCACCGTGGCGGCCACGGTGATCTCGGCCATACTCCTGGCCCATTACGGAAGCTTCGGCGGGGTGGTGCGCGCCGGCAAGGTGACCAAGGGCCTGGCCGGCTCCTATGTCTTGCGGATATTTCCCGCCGTCGGGGCGGTCGTCGCGGTGTCGCTGCTTCTCACCCTGTGGCGCGAGCGGCGGGAAGCGCGAGCGCCGCGCCGACGGCTCGTCGTCCTGGCGCTGGGCGCAGCCATATTGGACGCCGCCTACGTGATGATGTGGGGGAGCCGCACGGTGGTGGCCATCGTCCTCATCATCCTGATCGCGGGCCAGTGGGTCACCCGGACCAATGCGCCGATACCGAAGGAGAGACGGCAAGGGCGCGAGGGCAGGCCCCGGGCCGTGCGAGTCCTGGCGCTCGTGGCCCTGCTCGTGGTGGCAATCGTGGGTCTGCGTGTCGTCCGTGACGACATCCTCGGTCACGTGTCGGCCACCCAGGGACAGTCGGAGATCCGCAAGGTGTCGGTGGACACCGACTCGACGTACTTCGATGCGACCCTCCTCGCCTTGCGAGACTGGCCGTCCGCCCAGCCCTACCGCGGAGGTCAAGACTTCGCAACCGGGCTCCAGGGGATCGTTCCACGATGGGTGTGGCCGGGCAAGCCGCAGCAGGTGCTCGTCGGCCAATGGTTCCGGCAGGTGTACCAGCCGTTGGCGAAGAACGGCTGGCCCTTGGGGGCGGTCGGGGACTGGTACCTGAACTTCGGACTGTTCGGTGTGCTGATCGGCGGCGCCTTGAGTGGCCTTCTCTTCAGGTGGCTGACGGCCGCGTGGTGGCGAGCGGCATGGTGCCCGTTCTCGGTCGCCTCCATGATCTGCGTGGTGGTGTTCGTCGTCCCCACGGGCATCGAGGCCGACACCCCGACCCGATGGGCCCAGTGGGCCCTCCCTCTGCTGTTCTGCGCTTGGTACCTGAGGGGCCGGCAAAGGACCGACGCCCCGGTGGGTGTGAGCGAGCTCCGGGTCGACTCCCGCGAGTCGGCTCCCATGGAGTCGGTTCCCCCCGGGTCGACGTGAGGATCGACCCCCGCCGTCGCCTGCTTTTGACGGTGGTGGTCTTGGGAGTGCTCGCCACGGGCTGTTTCGGGACCACTGCGAGCGCGTCGCCGCGCGCGCCACGTCGGCCTTCTCGAGCGACCCGACCGCGACCCCACCCTCGCACCCGAGCGCCGACCTGCGCTCCATCACGGTGTCGGTGGGCCAGGCGTCCGAGGTCACCAAACCCTCCGCCGTCCTGAACCCGAGGTTCCAACCGAACGACACGCTCGACGTGTTGCCCCGATCAGGAGGAGCCACGGCGTCGTCCCGCGTCACTGCGGCCAACTACCTGCGCGCGGCAACGACGTCCAGCGGCCCCTGGATGGTGTACTGGCCCACGGGGACGACCTCACTGGCCATCAGCTCTTCGCCGTTCCCAGGGCCCAACGAGTCTGTGCCCTCTCGACAACCGATCATTCCGAGCAGCCAGTCGTGGGACAACGGCGGTGCGTGGGTCAATTCAGTCTTCCGGCTCGGCAACGGGAACTTGGTCGCGTTCTTCCACGCGGAACACCACTACGGCTGCAGCCCCGCCCTCTCACCCCCCGAGCTCTGTCCCTACGCCACCTTCGACGGCAAGGGCCAGTTCTGGGCGTCTGCGGGCGTCGCCTACTCGACCGACAACGGGCAGACCTGGAGTAGCCCCGCCCAGTTCCTCACCGCGCCACAGCCGCAGCCCGCTACCCCAACCCTCGGGGGCAACAACTTCTACCGGGTGGTCTGGGATTTCCAGAACCACCGGTGGATGGCCTTCTTCGTGTGCCGCGGCGGCATGTCGTGCGCGGCGATCTCCACCGACCCACGCGGGAGGCCGGGCACCTGGCACGACTACGACAACGGCAAGTTCGACGAGCCGGGCCTCGGCGGCGCCGCCACGCCGCTTCCCGGACTCGACGGCGTCCCCGGGGTGACCTACGCCGTCCAGTACGACTCGAATCTCGGCGTCTGGCTCGCCTGGGGCCGCGAGTTCAAGACAAACGGGGTCTTTGTCTCGGCCAGTCATGACCTGATCGACTGGAAGACCCCCCAGAGAGTCGTCGGCGGGGACCAAACCTTCTATCCCGTCATGGTCGGAAAGCACGGGACTGACGTGGTCGGGTCCACCGGGATGCTCTATTACGTGACGGGCATCGACATCAAGGAGCCGGTCCTCTGGGAGCGGCCCGTCACGATCAGTGTCGGCTGAGTGACGCCCGTGGAAGAGCCAGTTCCCGGTTTCAACGGTGACATGGACCGGGACGCCGCGCCGTCTGGCCCGAGCGACCCGGTCGAGGCCGAGCAGGCCGGGCGACGAGAGCCGGACCCGACGGAAGCGCGCCGCCCGAGTCCGCGACACCTGGCAACGCCAGATCGAGGACGTGCCGGACGACTGGATCCCGATGCGCAGGAGGCGTGGAGGCGACAGGTGAGCGCGGCGCTGGAGGTCTCGCCGGACCGCCTCGTGGACGCGCTCGGTGATGGCTTCCGGATCGACGGGGTGAACGCAGCGACGGCCACGGAGAGCGGGGCTGACGAGGGCACGTTGGTGGCAGACGCGCCCAACGAGCTCTCCGGCGAGGACTCCGTGACGCCGACGGCAGCAGCAGCGGAGGAGCCGCCGGTCGATCCCCTCTCGCTGTCGACCGACGATGCGCTGCCCGGGGGCGAGCTCCAGTCCCTCGCCCGGGGCGGGATGCTGAGTCTGGCCGGCATCGTCACCAACGCCGTCCTCACCTTTGGGTTCTTCGTGGCGGCGGGACGCCTCCTCGGAGGGCGCAACGCCGGAGCGCTCTTCCAGGGGATGGCCATCCTCACGATCTGCTCGTACGCGGCCATGTTCGGCGGAGACTACGGGGTCCTCAAGTTGATGCCGACAGTCAGACGCCAGGCGGCGGGCAACGAACTGCGCCTCGTGGTGGCGGCCCTGGTCCCTCCAATCGCCGTGGGGCTCATGATCTGCGTTGCCCTGCTGGCGGCGCGGGCCGACATCGCCGACGCCATCGTCCGTCGCGGCAACCTGGTGGCGACCGAGCACGTCATCGTCGTCTTCGCGCCCTTCGTGCCCATCGCCGCCGTGATGCAGGTGGCGTGCGCCGCGATGCGGACCTGGTCGATCCGGGACATGGTCATCGTGCAGAACCTCGTCCTCCCCTCTTGCCGGCTCACGTTGTTGTTGGTGGTGGCCCAGTTCCGCCTGACGGCCCCGGGGGCAGCGCTGGCCTGGGCGGCGCCGATGGCCATCAGCGCCGCCCTGGCTTGTGCGTATGTCGTCTCCAAATGCTTGCGGGATCGCCGGCGGGCCACCACCACGCTGGCGGCCGGTTCGACCCGAGCGGTGACCCTGGCCCTCTGGAAATTCAGTGGCCCGCGCAGCCTCGGGGGTGCCTTCCAGATCTTGATCGCCTGGCTGGACGTGCTCCTGGTCGGAGCCCTGGCATCGAGCGCGCAATCGGCGGCCTACGCCGTCGCCAGCCGGTACGTCATCACCGCCACGTTCGCCCTCAATGCCATCGGCATCGCCATCGCTCCGCAGCTCGGTCGAATCTTCGACCGCGGGGACTCGAAGAGCGCGCAGTTGATCTATCGGGAATCCACATGGTGGGTGATGGCGGCCACTTGGCCGGCGCTCGTGATCTTGGTCGTCTACGCACCGTTCATGATGCACATCTTCGGACGTGATTACGCGGCCGGAATCGCTTCGCTCGAGATTCTGGCCCTCGCCATGCTCTTCAACACCGGCACCGGGAACAACGCCATCGCGCTGCTCATGGGAGGCGGGAGTCGGGAGAACCTGGCGGTGAACGCAGGCGCCCTGGCGCTCAACGTCAGCTTGAACCTGGTGCTTATCCCTCGCTTCGGAGCCGCCGGGGCCGCCTTGGCCTGGGCCGCATCCATTCTCTTCACCAGCCTGTCCACCTCGCTGCTCCTGCATCGGCGAACGGGGCTGCTGCCGTTCGGTGAGGGATACGCAGTCGTGGTCCTGGCCACCTTCGTCGGATACGGAGTATTCGCTCTGGGAACGCGCCTCATCCTCGGAACCGGCGTGGGGGCCACCGTGACCGGCGTCGTCATCGGTACCGCCGTCTTCGTCGCGGTTCTGGCCCGATTTCGCGCCGTGCTTCGTCTGTCCGATCTGCGGCGTCTGGGTGTCGCCTCGAAAGGCGGTTCATGACCGGGCGGCGATCCGCCTCAAGGCCGCCGGGGGCCCGTGCCGCATGCGGTCGCGGATCACCTCGGCGCACTCGTGCGGGGAGAGTACTGACGTGTCCACCTCCGCGTCGTAGATGCCGGGGGTGTGCACGGCCCGTTCCCAACGCACGACGGCCTCGGGGATGGTCCCGTCGGACGAAGTCTCGTAGCCCGGACCTCCCCCGTGGGTGCCGGCAGCGCGGCGGGTCATGATCACCTCGAGCGGACAGCGCACTCCGACGAGGTAGACCGGTATGCCCGCGAGGCGTGCCGCCACCCGCCGGTAAATCCCCAGCGGCCTCGCGTAGTCGTCGTGCAGGCCGACGTCCACGACGACGTTGAGTCCAAGCCCGCGTAACGCCTGCACCGAGCCGAACAGCCCGCGGTAGAGGCGCACGACGTCGTCTTCGAGATCGGGACGCTCCCCGCCGGGACGCAGCCCGATGCCAGGCCGAGCCCGTGGGGGCGTGACTTCGTAGAAGGCGTCCACGCCGAGGTTCAACCACAGCCCGTCAAAGCCGTCTTGGATGGCCCGGGCGACGGTCGACTTTCCCGCGCGCGGCACCCCGTTGAGGAGCACCACCTGGCCAGGGGCACTCATCGGAACCTCGAGGCGGCCGCAACTGGTGCCGCACCGCCGCACCGCCCGATCCCGATCTCCATGGGCGTGGCGCGACCGCCTAAGAGACGGAGAACGGTGGGGTCGACGAACCCACTGCGGCGTACTCGTCGACCGCGATGAGAATGCGTCCCCGGTTGGGTTGCCACTCGGGATTGCCGCCGCCACACGTCCGTGTCGACGAACACGGTCGGTCAGGCGAACACGGTCGGTCAGGCATGGCCTCACGCTAGCGAGACCGCCCTCAGCGGGCTCGGCTCCAGACGCGCAGGGTGGCGCGGTACCGCGCGTCCCAATCGTCGTACGCGGCACGGAGGATGCCGCCGGGCCAGTCCTTTGGCAGGAGCTCGGCCGGCAGCAACGGATCGGCCTGCAGGTGGCGCAACACGGCCGCAGAGAGCTCGAACCCCGGCGCCAGTGCTTCGGGCCCGTCGGGCCTCAGCCCGCCGAGGCCCTCCAGGAGGTCGCGCGCCCGGTCTGACCACGCCACCAGGTCCCACAGCCGGCCGGCCAACTCCCGCGGGTCCCCCGGCTCTGCGGTCATCAGCTCGACATCTGCCTCCAGGGAGCCGGGGAGGTGCACACCGACGTTGCCGGGTCGCATCCACACCCCCTCTCGCAGCTCCGCCAGCCGGGCGTAGGCCAGTGCACGCCGGCGGGCGCCGCGGACCTCGGCCGTGCTGCCGGTCGTCGTGACCACCGCTAACCACCACCAGCCCTCGTAGGGCGCGCCCGCGCCCGCGCGGCTGGCCGACTGGCGCGACTGGCGCGCCGCCAGATGCCCAGCCAGGCGGTAGCGCCCCGATCCGTCGGTGGTGGCCTCGGCTGCCGCGACCATCCGGCTCAGCGCCACGCGTGCCCGGTTCTCGCTGATGCCGAACAGGCCGGTCAGGCGGATCAACTGGGCCACGGGGAGCTCGGGCGGATCCATGCCCAACAGCGCGCTCGGCCAGGACGGAGCGGGCCGTCAGCGGGGCCTCCGGTGCGGCGTTGCCGGGGCTATTACGTACTTGCGTCACTTGATTCAAAACGGTAATATAGCGCCATGGCCAGCACGATGGTGCCCGACACGGGCGACCGGCCCCAGGTCCTCCCGAGCGAGCGGCTGCTGCCCAACGGCATGGCCGTCCCCGAGCTGCGCGCCGACCTGCGCCGAATCGACAACGTGCGCAACGCCGTCTCCGTGGCGGCGGTCTGGTCCTGGGTGGCGCTCATCATTGGCGGCGCGGTGTGGATCGACCGGTGGTGGAGCTACCTGATCGCCTTCGTGTTGATGGGTCCGATGTACGCGCGCTTCGCCATCTTGATGCACGAGGCGGCACACAAGCTGCTCTTCACCAACAAGCGGTGGAACGACCGGATCGGCAAGTGGATCGTGGCCTATCCGGTCTTCACTCCCGTCCAGCTCTACCGCCGGGTGCACTTCGCCCACCACAAGGACGAATTCGGGCCGGACGAGCCCGACATCGCCTTCTACGCCCCCTATCCCTGCACGCGCCGTGCGCTCTTCCGGCGCCTGTTCCGCGACGCCGTCGGAATCAGCGGGTGGAAGAACTTCGTGCCGCTCGTGAAGAACACCCTGCACAAGCCGTTCCGTCCCATCGGCCTGTCCATCTTCGCCGTCCAGGGCGTCCTGTGGGCGGCCATGTGGGCCGCCACCGGCCGCTGGTGGATCTACCCGCTGCTGTGGTGGCTGCCCTGGATGACCGAGTGGCGCGTCATCAACCGACTGCGCTCCATCGCCGAGCACGGAGGCATGGAACGGAGCCCTGACCGCAGGGCCACGACGCACAACGTGCGCCAATCGCTCCTGGCCCGCTTCTGGGTCGTGCCGTACAACACTGGCTGGCACTTGGCCCATCATGTCGACATGGGCGTGCCGTGGCGCAACCTCCCCGCCTACCACGCCGAACTCGAGCGGGCGGGCTACGTCACCGACGCCATCACCTACAAGAGCTACTGGGCCTTGTGGAAGGCGCTCTCGAGCGCCGACGCCGCGACAGAAGTCCGGGGAGACCACGTCGCTCGCTAGGGTGCGTTCGTGAGCGACGCCCCGCTGCCGGTCGTGTTCGTCGGCCACGGGAGCCCCTTGAACGCCCTCGAGCACAACCGCTACACCCAGGTCTGGGCGAGCCTCGGGGCAGAAATCCCCCGACCGCGCTCGGTGCTGTGCGTGTCCGCCCACTGGTACACCAACGTCACCGCGGTGACCGCCATGGCCGCGCCGCGCACCATCCATGACTTCTTCGGCTTCCCCGAGGAGCTCTTCGCGTTCGAGTACCCGTGCCCCGGTTCCCCGGAGGTCGCGGCAGAGGTGGCCGAGGTGGCGCACCCGCACTGGGTCGGACTCGACCACGACAGCTGGGGCATCGATCACGGCACCTGGTCCGTGCTGACCCACGCCTACCCCGACGCCGACGTCCCGGTGCTCCAGCTCGCCATCAACGCGCAGCAACCGCTCGACTACCACTTCGACCTCGGGGCCCGGCTGGCACCGCTGCGGGCCCGTGGGGTGTTGATCGTGGCCAGCGGGAACGTCGTCCATAACCTGGGTCGCCTCGACTGGTCGAATCCGGACGCAGGCTTCGACTGGGCGCTGCGCTTCAACGAGGCGGCGCGCGACGTGGTCCTCGGCGCCCCGGGCGACGTGGCGAAGCTGGCCGAGCATCCCGACTATGCCCTCGCCGTTCCCACGCCCGACCACTTCATACCTCTGGTCTATTTCGCCGGGCTGGCTGCCGCGGCGGCGGGCGACGGGCGACGGGCCGAGGTGCTCGTCGACGGGTATGCCTACGGCTCCCTCTCGATGACCTGCTTCACCGCGTAGCCTCCGGTTGGTCGCTCGGTCCGACGCGGGCGTCGAGCCAGGCCAGCAGCGGAGCCGACGCGTGGAAGAGGTCGACCACGCGCTTCTTCGCGCCTGCCGTCGCGAGCCACGCCGCCGCCGGCCAGGACTTCATGGCGACCAGACCCTTGTGACGCAGCAATTCGATCCGCGGGTGGTCCTTGGGATAGCCGCGAGGCGCGCTCTTGAGCGTCTCCATCGCGGTGACCTCGACCCGCGCTGCCCGCAGCGCAGCGACGATCTCCTGGAGCTCTCGACCCGTCCGGTCGGCTGCCGCCGCAGCGCGGTAGCGCTCGAGTTGGTCGGGAGCCATGTGGTACGTGCCGGCGCCCGCCAGCAGGCCGTCGGCGGAGAACTGCACGTACCCCTCGCCGATTCTGGCCGCGATGGCCGTCTTGTAGGGCGACTTGTCGCGGCTGAACCGAGTGTCGCGGTAGGGCCGAAACAGCCGCGGTTGGCCGAACTCGGCGGCCAGCTCGGCCAGGAGCGCCTCCATCGGCCCCTTCACGTCGCGTTCGTACACGTCCCGGTGCCCGAGCCAGTAGGCCTTGGTGTTGTCCGCCTCGAGCCCCTCGTAGAAGTCGAGGGCACCCTCGGGCCAGCCCTGGAACCCCGTCATCGCCCCATCATGCCCGCCGATCGGGGCCCCCAAGGCCGGGGACCTTTCGCCGCGTCCGTGACGAGGTTCTGCGAGATGACCGGTGCGGGGCGCCGTTCAGCCCGGCACCCCGAGCGCCCGGCGCAGCACCAGTGCCGCCTCGCGTTGGGAGCGCTTCGAGACCGCGGCCGTGGTGACCAGGGCCGAGCCGTGGAAGGTCCCCGGGAACGAGTGCAGCTCCACCGACACCCCAGCCTGCATCAGCCGGAGGGCGTAGATGATCCCCTCGTCGCGCAGCGGGTCGTTCTCGGCGGTCGAGATGTAGGCGGGGGGTAGCCCCGCCAGGTCGATTGCCCGCCCCGGCGCCGCGGTGGCAGGCACGTCGGCTGCTCCCGACATCTCGCCCAGGTACGCCTGCCAGCTCTGGACGGCGAGAGGGCGGTTCCACAGCGGCGTGTCGACGAACGCCCGCATGGACGGCGTGTCGAGCCGGTCGTCGAGCTCGGGGATCTGCAACATCTGGAAGCAGACCGGAGGACCTCCGAGGTCGCGGGCCATCAACGCCGTGGCCGCGGCGAGCCCACCCCCTGCGCTCGCGCCGAGCAGGGCAACCCGGGCGGGGTCGACGCCCAGCGCGTCGGCCTCGGCGTGGAGGAACCCGAGGGCGGCATAGCAGTCGTGGAGACCGGCCGGATAGGGATGCTCGGGGGCCAGGCGGTACTCGACCGAGACGACGACCGCACCGGTGTCGATGGCGGCCCGGGCCGCGCCGGCGTGCTCGGCCTCCACGCTCCCGATCACGAAACCACCACCGTGGATCATGACGATGCCGGGTGACCGCGCCGCACTCGCCGTCGGGCGGTGCCGGTAGACCCGCACCGCCACCTCCGGGTCGTCTTGCCAACCGGGCACCATGAGATCCTCGATGTGAAGGTTCTCGACTCCGGGGATGTCGACCTTGATGGCGGCGAGGATCTCCTCGAAGGCCTCGCGCGCCGCCACGGGGTCCGAGAGATCGATCACCGGGAGCGCGTCGACCAACGCGGCCAGTTCGGGGTCCATCATCGCGGTTGCTCCCCCCGGTCCTCGGGCTCTACTTGGGCTGCATGCGGATGCCGGCGTCGATACGGATCGACTCGGCGTTCATGTACGAGTTGGACAGCAGCTCGACGGCCAACGTGGCGAACTCGTTGGCGCGGCCAAGCCGGTGCGGGAAGAGCACGTCCTGAGCCAGCTTGCTCTTGAACGCCTCGGAACCCTCCCCCGCACCGTAGATCGGTGTGTCGATGAGACCGGGCAGGATCGTGTTCACCCGGATGCCGACGACGGCCAGGTCGCGGGCCACCGGGAGGGTCAGGCCGACGACGCCGCCCTTCGAGGACGAATAGGCGGCCTGGCCGATCTGGCCGTCCTCGGCCGCAACCGACGCCGTATTGACGATGGCGCCCCGCGCACCGTCGTCGTCCGGTTCGTTGAGGCTCATCTTGGTGGCGGCGAGCCGGATGCAATTGAAGGTTCCGACCAGATTGATCTCTATCACCCGGCGGTACAGGTCGAGATCGTGCGCAGACGAGTAGTCGCCGTCCTTGCCGATGGTGCGGGTGGCCCACCCGATGCCGGCGCAGTTGACAAGCGACTTGAGCGGCGCCATCTCGATGGCGGCCTCGACGGCTGCGACGACTTGCTCGGTGTTCGTCACATCGGTCTGGACGAACAGCCCGCCAATCTCCTTGGCCAGGGGCGCACCGCTGTCCTCCTGCAGGTCGGCGACCACGACGTGGACGCCCCGCAGGGCCAGCAGGCGCGAGGTGGCCGCGCCCAGCCCGGACGCCCCTCCGGTGACGATCGCCGACGTCCCTTTCAGATCCATGTTCGCTGGAGTCTCCTCGCGTCGTGCGCTGTCCGCCAGAGGACGTGCGCTGTCCGCCAGAGGATAGGGGCCGGTGTGCCCCCGGTCACATCTGTTCGGGCGCCTCGATGCCGAGCAGCGACAGCCCCTGTTCGAGCACTCGGGCCGTGACGTCGCAGAGCCCGAGCCGCGACGTGCGCACCGCCTCGTCCTCGACCAGCACCCGGCACGCCTCGTAGAAGCCGGTGAACGTGGTAGCCAGCTCGAAGAGATAGCTGCACAGCTTCGACGGGCTATAGGTCTGCGCGGTCGTCTCGACCGCCGCCGCGAAGCGCAACAGCTGCAGGGCGAGCGCGCGCTCCTGGGGCTCGCCGAGTAGCGGGACCGCCCCCGGTCCCGGCGGCGCCACCGGGGCGCGGCGGAGGATGGAGCGGATGCGGGCGTGGGCGTACTGCAGGTAGGGGCCGGTGTCGCCCTCGAAGGCCAGCATGCGGTCCCAGTCGAACACGTAGTCCCGGATCCGCTCGGTGGAAAGATCGCCGTACTTGACCGCTCCGACACCGAGCGCGCGGGCGACGGCAGCCTGACGCTCAGGCGAAAGCTCGCTCGAGCGCTCCTTCATGGCGGCTGCGGCGCGGTCGATCCCCTCGTTCAGGAGGTCGATGAGCCGCTCCGAGCCGCCGCTGCGGCTGGCCAGCTTCTTGCCGTCGGTCCCGAGCACCAGACCGAACGCGACGTGGACGGCGGCATCCGCGTCGGGCAGGTACCCGGCCAGGTTGGCCACCGCAAAGACGAGGTGCAGGTGGAGGGACTGCTCGGCGCCCACGACGTAGAGGAGCCGGGTGGCCGCAACACGTCCGGTGCGGTCGCGCACGGTGGCCAGGTCGGTGGCCGGGTAACCGTACCCGCCGTCGGACTTGCGCACGATCAAGGGCAGCGGCTCGCCCTGGCGGTTCTCGAAGCCCTCGGGGAAGACACACAGGGCGCCGTCATCCTCCACCAAGAGGCCCTTGGCGTCGAGCTCGGCGACCACCACCGGCAAGAGCGGGTTGTAGAAGCTCTCACCCACGGTGTCGTCGTCGGTGAGGAGCACGCCCAGCAGGTCGTAGACCTCGCGCGCGTGCCGCATCGACTCCGCCACGAAGATCCGCCACAGGCGGAGCGTCTCGGGGTCGCCGCTCTGCAACAGCACGACGCGCCGCCGACTCCGCTCGGCGAAGGTGGGGTCGCCGTCGAACTGGAGGCGGGCGGCCGCGTAGAACTCGTTGAGGTCCCGGACGCTGAAGGACTCGGCGTGCTCCGCCCCGCCCACGTCGACCAGGTGCTCGATCAGCATGCCGAAGGGAGTCCCCCAGTCACCGATGTGGTTCTCGCGGCGCACGTCGTGCCCGAGAAAGCCGAGCACGCGGGCCAATGCGTCGCCGATGAGGGTGGTGCGGAGATGCCCCACGTGCATCTCCTTGGCCACATTGGGCGAGGAGTAGTCGATGACCACCGTCTCGGGGCGTGCCACCCGCTCCACCCCCAGCCGGGGGTCGGCCGACAACGCCGCCACCTGCGCCGCCACGAACTCGTCGGACAGTGTCAGGTTGATGAAGCCCGGGCCACTGACCTGCACCTCCGAGCAGATGTCGTCCAAGCGGGCCGCGGCGACGATCTCGTCGGCCACCTGGCGCGGCGGCCGGCCCAACTCCTTGGCCAGGGCCAGGGCGCCGTTTGCCTGGAAATCGGCGCGGTCCGAGGCACGCAGCACGGGATCCGCGCCCGGCCGCACGCTGTCGAACGCGGCCTGAAGGCGTTGCAGCAGCGCGCTGGAGGCGTCGGGCATCCCTCATTCTCGCATGTTGGGCCGCGTACGAGACCGGACGTCGCCGGGTCAGACCGCCGGTGCCCCCATGGCGCCGTCGAGCAACCCGTAGCGCCGGTAGGGCCCGAAGAACCCGTGCTCGAGCAGGCCGTAGCCGACGTGGCCGCCGTACGAGAACTCGGCCACGTTGTCGACGATGCCGTACTGGGCGATACCCCGGACCTCGTCGACGGGGAGGACGAGCCCCTGGGTCACCGGTTCGGGCCCGTGGTACATGCCGTGGCGCCAGTCGGCGTCGATGCCGTAGCCGGTCCCGATGGAGACGAAGTTGGCCAACAGCGGTGTGCAGGTGATCTCCAGCCCGGCGTCGGGGAACCGCAGCACGGAGTGGTCGATGACGCGCGTCCCCGGGACGAGATGATGCTCGTGCTCGGACCGGCCCAGTTCCTCGACGGGGCGCGCGGGGTCGACCCAGACGCGCTCTCCCTGCACGAGTGGGCGCTCCCCGTCGTCGCGCTCGTGGCAGATGTACATGATCGAGTGGTCGTCGAACTGCATCGGGAAGTAGTTCCACATGCCGGCCATGACGTTCTCGCCCTGGCGGATGCCGTCCGGCTCGGGCTCGCCGACGGGACGCACGCCCCAGGAGCGGTCGCGCGTCCCCCAGCACTGCTCAGGCGTCACCGCGACGTCCGTCTCTCCCACCGAGAGGGTCCCCGACCAGCGACCGGTCTGGGCCAGTCGTTGGGTGTCGAAGACGACACGGCCCTTGCTGCGTAGGAACTGGTGGGGCTCGGCGACGGTGGGTATGTGTCCCTCCCACGTGACCTCCATGGCGACGCTGTGCTCGGTGGGCTCGACCACGACGCGCAGTCGGCGCAGGGGTTCGAGCACCTCTATCCGGAAGGGTCCGACCGAGAGGTCGCCCCGGTCGCCGAGGGGAGCCGATGAGCGCACGATGTACTGGGTGTCGCCGCGGCGCACGTCGATGAAGGCATCGACCACACCGAGGTTGGGGTACTGGCCGTAACCGAAGATGGCGAACCACTCACCCGAGCGGGGGTGCATGTTGAAGTAGTAGCGGTCGTAGAAGTTGCGGTCGCTCGTCGCCGGATGCTTGATGAACTCGGCGGCCTGGTGGACCGGATAGTCGTCGAAGGAGGAGACGGTCACCCTGGTGCGCTCAGCAACAAGCGCAGCCGCTGCCGCACCCGCCCGCCACCGGCGCGCCGCACACGCCCCCACCGACCGGCTCGGTCGCCTGTCCCACCGTGGCGAAGACGGGGAGAAGCCGCCGCGCACCCTCGTGTCCGTCCGGGCAGGTGACCGGCGCGTCGGCCACGGCCATGGGCCGGCGCTCGTCGAAGACGGCGTGACAGGTCGAACAGCGGAATTCGTAGACGGGCACGGTGAACCTCCGTCGGCAGCCTACGCGACGGCGGCTTCGGCCAGCGGCTACGGCTGCGCGAAGCCGTAAATGGGCACGCCGTTGTAAGCGTCGGAGTCGGCCGGGAGGAAAGGCCCGTCGAGCGCCACGGACAGGTAGCCATCGCGGCCCGGCCCCGAGTCACCGCCCACGGTCATGATGGAGCCGTCGGGCCAGACCTGCGTCACGAGCCCGACGTGCACCGACGTGGCCGTGCTCCACGGTCCGCTCCCGTAGAGAACGGCGTCCCCCACCGCCGGGGTGGCCGTGGGCGGCAGGTCGGCGCCCCAGGTGGCGGCCCAGTCCCAGATGTCGCCCGTGAAGGCGTAGCGCGGAATGGGCACGCCCGCCTGCTCCCACGCCCAGGTGGCGAACAACGCACACCACTGCTCGCACGGGCCGTACGGATTGCACCAGGCGCCTTGCGACGAACTGGGGTCGGGCTCAATCTGGGACGCGACGGCAGCGGCGATGGCGGCCGATTGGGGGAACATCGGCTCCGGCGTGGGCGTCGAGAAGCTGTATTGCCAGGCCTGGGGGTCGAGCAACCAATACCCGGTCCCGTGGTTGTTGCCGATGATCGCCGAGATCTGCGTCGCCGTCGGATCGAGCGAGAGCCCCCCGAACGCCTGGGCGTTGCCGTAGGGCAACACGACGCCGTTCTCCGTCGCCAACAGGTAACCGGCCCCGTCGGGCGACGCCACCATCCCCACCACCGGGTCGGGCAAGTTGGCACTGCCCCCCGAGCCGTAGAAGCCAGCGTCGCCGAAGGTGAAGATGCCACCGTCGGCGGCGACGAGCCAGTACCCCTTGCCGTCGGGCGTCGCCGCCATGCCAACAATCGGCGCGTTCAGCACGAGGCTGCCCGTGCTGCCGTAGAAGCCTGCGTCGCCGTAGTCGAAGATCCCGCCATCGGCGGCGACGAGCCAGTACCCCTTGCCGTCGGGCGTCGCCGCCATGCCGACGATCGGCTGGTTGAGCCGGGTCGAGCCCATCGAGCCGTAGAACGACGCGTCGCCATAGGCAAAGACGCCGCCATCGAGCGCGCCCAGCCAGTAGCCCTTGGCGTCCTGCGCGGTCGCCATGGCGACGATCGGGCCGTTCAGCGGCAGGGCCCCGGCGGAGCCCTCGAAGGTGGCGTCGCCGAACGCGAAGACGCCACCGTCCGCACTGGCCAAGAGATATCCGGCACCGTCGGGGGTGGCGACCCCCGAGAAGACAGGTGAGTTGAGGGGCTGGGGCAGTGCGGGGTCCAGGCTCACGCTGCCGAAGCCGATCATGCCGGCATCGTCGTAGACGTGGGCCTGCGATGCGGCGTCCGCCGGCCGCGCCGGCGGGAAACCCACCCCGACGGCGAGGACCACCGGGACGAGCACCGTCGCCCTTGCCACCGTCACCAGAAAGGGAACGAGCGTCACCGCGCGCCGGCGTCCGCCGGCGCGCCCGCTCGACCCCCTCGCGCCTCCGCGACCGCGCACCGCGTCGATTGTGCACACATTGCTCCGCGCCGGGAACCAACAATGCGGTTACGAACTCGTTACGACTTGGTGCAAACGCCGGTGTCGGGCCGCTGTCAGACACCGCGACCCGCTTCGAGCCACCGGGGGACCCCTCGGCGTCGGCACCCGCCCGCCATTGGGCATTCCCGCAGCAGACAGGCAGAATGGGCGCATGAGCCCGGACTCCCCCACCGAAACACACCCCGATACGTTCGGTGCCAGGACGACTCTGGCCGTCGGCGACCGGAACTACGAGATCTTCAACATCATGGCCCCGGCGCTCACCGAGCGTCACGACGTCGGCCGCCTGCCCTACTCGATCAAGGTGATCCTCGAGAACCTGCTGCGGCACGAGGACAGCCCCCATGTCTCGGCCGACGACATCGTGGCCGTGGCCGCCTGGGGCACCAATCCCGAGGGTCATGGTCAGGGCGCCGGCAGTGCCGCCCACGAGATCGCGCTCACCCCCGAGCGCGTGCTGATGCAGGACTTCACCGGTGTGCCCGGCGTCGTCGACCTCGCCGCCATGCGCGACGCGCTGGCCCGCCTGGGGGGCGACGCGACGCTGGTCAACCCGCTCGTGCCGGTCGAGCTCGTGATCGACCACTCGGTCATCGTGGAGCGTTCGGGCGACCCCTCCGCCTACGACCGCAATGTCTCCATCGAGTACTCACGCAACATGGAGCGCTACCAGCTTCTGCGCTGGGCTCAGGGCGCGTTCCGCGGCTTCCGGCTCGTCCCCCCTGGCATGGGCATCTGCCATCAGGTGAACCTCGAATACCTGTCCCGCCTCGTGTTCGCCACCGACGACGGGCGCGCCTTCTGCGACACCCTCGTCGGCACGGACTCGCACACCACCATGGTCAACGGGTTGGGAGTGCTGGGCTGGGGCGTCGGTGGCATCGAGGCCGAGGCGGCCATGTTGGGCCAGCCCCTCTCGATGCTCCTGCCCCCCGTGGTCGGCCTCCGCATCTCCGGCGAGCCCAAGCCCGGCATCACCGCCACCGACGTGGTGCTGACCGTGACCGAACTTTTACGCGATCAAGGTGTCGTGGGCGCCTTCGTCGAATGCTACGGCCCGGGCGTGGCCGCGCTGCCACTCGAGACGCGGGCCACCATCGGCAACATGAGCCCTGAATACGGCGCCACCTGCACGATGTTCCCCATCGACCAGGTGACGATCGACTACATGCGCTTCACCGGGCGTGACGAGGAGCATCTCGCCCTGGTGGAGGCCTACGCCAGGGTGCAGGGCCTCTGGCACGACCCTGGCGCTCCCGAGCCCGTGTACTCCGAGCAGGTCAGTCTCGACCTGGACGACGTGGAGCCCTCGCTCGCCGGCCCCTCCCGGCCGCAGGACAGGGTCGCCCTGAGCGTGGCCGGCGATGCCTTCCGGGTTGCACTCGACCGCGCCCCCCGCACGGTGGCCACGGAGCCGGCGTCGGCGCCGCACCACCAGATGACCGACGGCGACGTCGTCATCGCAGCGATCACGAGCTGCACGAACACGTCGAACCCACAGGTCCTCGTCGGCGCCGGATTGCTGGCCAAGAAGGCGGTGGAGCGGGGGCTGCGCTCCAAACCCTGGGTGAAGACCTCGCTGGCGCCGGGCTCACGGGTCGTCGTCGATTACCTCGAGCGTGCCGGCCTCATGGAGCCGCTGCAACAGCTCGGCTTCTATCTCGTCGGATACGGCTGCACGACCTGCATCGGCAACTCCGGTCCGCTGCTCGCCGGTGTGACCGACGCCGTCAAGGAGGGCGACCTCTCCGTGACGGCGGTGCTGTCCGGCAACCGGAATTTCGAAGGGCGGATCCACCCCGATGTGCGCATGAATTACCTGGCGTCGCCACCGCTCGTCGTCGCCTACGCGCTGGCCGGCACGATCGACACGGATCTGACCACCGACCCCATCGGTCACGACGACGAGGGCAACCCGGTCCTCCTCTCCGAGCTGTGGCCCTCGATCGAGGAGGTGAGCGCGACCATCCGCGCCTCCCTCACCTCTGACATGTTCCGCACCCGCTACAACGCCGTCTTCGACGGCGACGAGTACTGGCAACACGTCCGGACCGAATCGGGCCAGACCTACGCATGGCAGGCCGACTCCACCTATGTGAAGAACCCTCCGTTCTTCGGGACGATGACCATGACCCCCGCCCCGGTGAGCGACATCTTCGACGCGCGAGTGCTGGTCATGGTCGGCGACAGCGTCACCACGGACCACATCTCGCCCGCTGGATCCATCAGTCCCACGACGCCGGCCGGGCGCTACCTGACCGAGCACGGGGTGCCGCGGGAGGACTGGAACTCCTACGGCGCGCGGCGCGGGAACCACGAGGTGATGATGCGGGGCACCTTCGCCAACGTGCGCCTGCGCAACCGGCTGGCCCCGGGGACCGAGGGCGGGGTGACCCTGCACCTGCCGGACGGAACGGAGACCTCGATCTATGACGCTGCGACGCAGTACGCGGAAGAGGACGTGCCGCTGATCGTGCTGGCGGGCCGTGAGTACGGGACCGGCAGCAGCCGCGACTGGGCCGCAAAGGGAACGGCGCTCCTCGGTGTGCGCGCCGTCATCGCACAAAGCTTCGAGCGCATCCACCGCTCTAACCTCGTCGGCATGGGTGTCGTTCCCCTCCAGTTCTACAAGGGTGATTCGGCTGAGAGCCTCGGCCTGAACGGGCACGAGCGCTTCTCCGTCGCCGGCCTCGACGTGCTGAACTTGGGTGAGTTGCCCAAAGAGCTCACGGTGACGGCCCGCGCGGACGACGACTCGGTCACGGAGTTCCGCGTCATCGTGCGCATCGACACCCCCATGGAAGCTGAGTACTACCGCCACGGTGGGATCCTGCAGTACGTGCTGCGGCAGATGGCGGGCTGACGCTCAGCGGCTGCCGCCTCGACCCGTCAACCCGTGACCGCCGATCCGGACAGCGCGACAAATCGGCGCACGATGCCGTCGCCGGCCCGGCTCACGTGCGCCACGTCGGAAGTCCGGATGAAGACGCCGGGCGGTAGGTGATGACTCCAGTGGGCGACGAGGCTGGCCGTCACTTCCACATGGAACTGCAGTCCGTAAGCCCGTGCGCCGACACGGATCGCCTGATTCTCGTAAGCATCGTTTTGGGCCAGCCGGACGGCGCCCTCCGGGAGGGAGAAGGTGTCGGTGTGCCAATGCACGCACGGGAGCGGGGTCGGCGCAGGCCCGAACACGGGGTCCTCGATCGCCGCCGTCGTGAGGTGCACCTCGCCGACGCCGCATTCGGGCGCAAGCCCTGGGGTCACTTCGGCACCCAGGGCGGCGGCGAGCTGCTGCGCCCCCAGGCACACGCCGAGCACGGGCAGGCCGGCATCGATCGCGGCCCGCATGAGCGTGCGCTCGTCTTCGAGCCACGCCAGGCGGTCGTGCACGCTCATCGGGCCTCCCATCACGACGAGGCCCGCCATGCGGGCCACCGCCGCAGGGTGAGGAACGGCCTCGCCCAGGTCCGTGCGCACGACGGTGAGGGCACCGCCGGAGTCACGGACGGCGGTTGCCACCGAACCCGGCCCCTCGAACGACACGTGCTGGAGCACAACCCACGGGCCGGCGTCCATCGCGCTCAGGGGATGAGGGTGACCCGGAAGAGCTCGGCCGAGGAGCCCGGGGGAAGGCCGGCCTGCTCCCCTTGTGCCTTGGCCCATTCGCGGATCCGCTGCGTCACGCCCTCGGGGTCACCGATCTGGCTCTTGTGACACAGCAACGCCGCCGCCTTTCGCTCGACGGTGGCGGTCGTCTCCACCGCGAGGCCCGCTTGCGGGTCCCAGGGGCTCATGATCCATAACTGCGCCACGCTCCAGGGCTCGAGCCCCTCGTCGTCGAGCAACTCGGGGTGGGCGAACGGGTTGCGGGCGTCGGGGTAGACCGCGCACACGGCGGCCTCTCCAGTGGCCAGGTGGTCGGGGTGACTGGCGAAGATGGCGTCCCAATTGCGCTCGGGTGACTGGGTGATGACCCGCTCGGGGCGCACCTGGCGGATGACCCGACTGATGTCGCGGCGCAGCTGAAGGCTGGCCTGCACCATGCCATCGGGATGCCCGAGGAAGCGCACGTCGTTGACGCCCACCACGGCGGCGGCAGCACGCTGTTCGTCTTGGCGGAGCGCCGCCATTTCGGCCCGCGAAATGGTGCGGTCCGAGCCGCCGGCATCGCCGTTCGTGACGATGCAATAGCTGACCTCGACGCCGGCCGAGGTGAAGGCGGCGACGGTCCCGGCCGTCCCGAAGTCGACGTCGTCGGGGTGGGCGGTCACCACGAGGACACGACGGATCCCGTCATCGGGTGACCACCGCGGGACGGGAGCGACCTCGCTCAGAGGACGCTCTCTTCGGCTCTGGGCTCCCACGCCGCCAGGTCGGCCAGCCGGGGATCGTTGGAGAACATCTCGACGATCGGGATCCGCAGACCGAGCCGTCGTTGGATGACCTCCATCTCGACCAACTGGTTCCACAGAGCGAGGCTCACCACCACCCCGGCCCTGCCGGCCCGGGCCGTCCGGCCGGAACGATGGAGGTAGGCCTTGTGGTCCTCCGGCGGGTCGAAGTGGATGACGCCGTCGACGCCGTCGATGTGCAGGCCGCGCGCCGCCACGTCGGTCGCGACCAGGACCGAGAGCTTGCCGTTCGAGAAGTCAGCCAGCGCCCGCTCACGGTTCACCTGGCGGAGATCGCCGTGGATGGCGGACGCCTTGACGCCTTCCTTGGCCAAGTTCTCGACCAGGCGGTCGGCCCCCCGCTTGGTGCGCACGAACAGGAGGGACTTCTCCTGGTTCCGGCAGATGGCCGCCGCGACCTTCACCTTGTCCATCTGGTGGACCTGGAGGAAGCGGTGCTCCATGAGCGTGACGGTCTGCGTGGCGGAGGCAACCTCATGGAAGACGGGATCGGAGAGGTAACGCGTGACCAGGCGGTCGACGGCACCGTCGAGCGTGGCGGAGAACAAGAGCGTCTGATGGGGTTGGTCGAGCCGGCGCAGCACCCACTCGACCTGGGGCATGAACCCCATGTCGGCCATGCGGTCGGCCTCGTCGAGGACCAGGGTCTCGAGCCCGTCCACGGCGATCTCCCCGCGGTCGCCAAGGTCGATGAGGCGGCCGGGCGTCGCGATCACCAGTTCGACCCCTTTGCGGAGCTTGGCGACCTGACGGTCGATGTCGGCGCCTCCATAGACAGCCACGGCTCGCAATCCGAGCTTCTTGGCCAGCGGGGCGAGCACGTCGTAGACCTGCACCGCGAGCTCACGCGTAGGGAGCAGGACAAGGGCGAGCGGCCGTGCCGGTCGGACAGCAGGAACGGGACCTTGCACGTCGACGGTCGCCCTGGCCCGCTGCAGGAGGGGCACTCCGAACGCGAGGGTCTTGCCGGAGCCCGTCTTGGCCTTGCCGCACACGTCGCGGCCGGCCAAGGCGTCGGCGACGGTCAGGGCCTGAATTGGAAAAGCGCTGACGATGCCTTCATCGGCCAGCGCTTGGGTGAGTTCTGGTGAGACGCCGAGGGACTCGAAGGTCCGGGCTGTCTCGTAGGTATCGTCCCCGGAGACGCCGTCTCCGTTCGCGATCGAACCGGCATGCGCGCCGGTCAGGGCATCAACGGTCATTGACCCGCTCTCTCTGTTGTTCGGCGGGGCCGTGCGCCATCCAGAGGAGTGAGAGTCGACCCCGACTCACCGGCCCCTGCCGGTGGTCGCGCACCTATTGTACCAGCACAGGAACGTTCTCCCGCGGAGGCCCGTGCCAAAGTGAGCCGTTCTCACCCACCAGCGAAGGAGCGCCACCATGGCCAAACTCGAAGGGGGCGCCACCGCCCCTGCATTCACCCTGCCTGACCAGGACGGCAAGCCGGTCAAGCTTTCGGACTTCAAGGGTCAACGGGTCATCGTGTACTTCTATCCGGCCGACGACACGCCCGGCTGTACGAAAGAGGCCTGCCAGTTCAACGAGAACCTCCGGGATTTCCAAAAGGCGGACGTCGCGGTACTCGGGATCTCTCCCGACAAGGCGGACAAGCACGTGAGGTTCCGCACGAAGTACAAGCTGAAGTTCCCGCTCCTCACCGATGCCGACAAGAAGGTCATGGAGAAGTACGGCGCTTGGGGCGAGAAAACCATGTACGGCAAGAAGACGGTGGGCACCATCCGCTCGACCTTCCTCGTCGGGCCTAACGGCAAGGTGCAGCGGGCTTGGTACAACGTTCGTGCCGACGGCCATGCGGCCAAGGTCCTCGAGGAAATCGGCGAGACCTGACGCCTCGTGGGGCAGGGATGGCGAGCGTGGAAACGCTGTCGCCCGCCAAGGCCTTCGGACTCGGGGCTCTGCTCGCCGGCGTCAACCCGAAGAACCTGATCCTCACCGCAGGAAGCGCCGCCGGCCTGGCCCAACTCGGTCTGTCGACCTCGGAGGCGGTGGTGGCAACGGCGGTCTTCGTCGTCGTCGCCAGCCTGACCATCGCCGGCCCGGTCGGGTACGCCGCGGCGGGCGGCGCGCCGGCCAAGGCGACGCTCGATTCCGCCCAGGCGTGGCTGGCCGCCCACAGTGCAGCCGTCATGGCGGTGCTGCTCGTGGTCTTCGGCGTCGACCTCATCGCGAAGGGCCTGCCCCCCTCACCAGCTGAGTTCGCCTCGGTGGGGCCAGACGGTCAGTACTGGTGCGCCGGGCACCAGTAGGTGGTCCGGCCTCCGACGACCTCGCGCCGCAGCTCGGCGCCGTCGAGCGGACAGCGGCCGCCGGGCAGTCGCTCCGCCATGAGTTCTCCGGTATGGGAGCCGCCCTGGCGCGCCAGCCGGCGCAGCGTCGTCCGCACGGCCCTGTGCAGGGTCGCCAGCTCCTCCTCGTTGAGTGGCGTGCGCCGGCCCGGCGCCAGGTGGGCCCGCCAGAGGATCTCGTCGGCCAGCAGGTTGCCGACGCCGGCGACGCGCTCCTGGTCCATCAGCCGGGCCTTGAGCGGTGCGGCCGTCCCGTTCCGTGCGGACCCGACGGCGAGGGCGGCGCGCAGCTCGCGCCGCGACAACGCCAGCGCATCGGGCCCGAGCCGCCCCTCGTCCGGTGCGATCTCGAGCGACCCAAATCGCCTGGGGTCGTGCAGCGCCAGGTTTCCGCCGTCGCCGAAGGTGATGCGGGCGCGCACCCACTTCTCGTCGAAGACGCCGGGACCGTAGCGGAGACGGTCCAGGGCCTCGTGCCCGTCGACCACCAGGCCCCCCGTCATGCCGAAGCGCAGGCCCAGGGTTGGCCCCTGCCCCGTATCGAGCAAAAGGAGCTTCCCGCGCCGGCGCGCGGCGGTGAAGGAACGGCCGACCAGCGCCGTTCGCAGTCGCGCCGGGGTCGTCCCGCCACGGCCGTAGCGGGCGTCCACCATCCACGTCCGGACGATCGGCCGGTCGAGGGCCTGCTCGGCGAGGGCCCGGTAGAGCTCGACTTCGAGGATCTCGGGCACCGCCGCACGGTATCGGACCGTCGCGTCCGGCCGAATATGGTGGGCTCATGCCACCCGAGAAGCCGCAATGGGCCGAGCTGTTCACCGAGGTCGTCACCTCCGGACTCTGCACCGGGTGCGCCGCGTGCGTCATCTCTTGCCCCTACGACGTCCTCGGCTATGACGACACCGAGGGCGTCTACAAGCCGTTCCACGTCGAAGCCGACGGCGGACCCGACAACTGCACCCACGGCCTGAAGGGCTGCACGCTGTGCACCCGGGCGTGCCCCCGCTTTCGGGCCTGGGAACCCGACATCGAGACCCACCTGTTCGGCCGCCCCCGGACGGACGATGAGGTTGCGGGCATCGCCCGCCGGACGGTGCTGGCCCGGGCGGCGGATGTGGTGGTGCAAGGTATCGGTCAGGACGGGGGCCTGGTCTCCGCGCTCTTGATCTGGGCCTTCGAGCACGACGTGATCGACGCCGCCCTCGTCTCGGGTCTCGAAGGCGACGGCTCGTCGTGGAAGGCGGTGCCCACGGTGGCGCGCAACCGGGAAGACGTGCTCGCCACCGCGGGATCGCGCTACACCTACTCGGCCAACCCGATGGCCTACCCCGAGGCGATCGCCGGCGGGGCGGAGCGCATCGCCCTGGTCGGCATGGGCTGCCAGGCCTCCGCGCCGCCTGTCATGGCGGCGCGCAAGGCGGGCAAGATCGCCCGCCGCTTCACCCTCTCGATCGGGCTGCTGTGCTCCAAGACGTTCGACGACGCCATCTTCCCGGAGCTCTTCGAGGCCAAGTACGGGTTGGTCCGGGCGGATATCGCCAAGATGAACATCAAGGGCGTCTTCCAGGTGTGGATGAAAGACGGCAGCTACCACGAGGTGCCGCTGAAGGAGGCGCACGCCTGGACCCGGGAGGGGTGCACGAGCTGCCCCGACTTCGCGGCCGAGCACGCCGACATCTCGACCGGCGGCATCGGCGCCTTCGGTGACTGGACGCTCACCATCGTGCGCACCGAGAAGGGTGCGGAGCTCTTCGACGCGATGGAGGCGGCAGGCGTGATCGAGACCCGGCCCATCGAGGACGACCCGGGGGCGGTGACCCTTCTCGACAAGCTCAGCCGGATCAGCCGAAAGCGCTGGCCGGCCACCGCCGTGCCCATGCCGGCGCGCCTGCCCGCCTCCGCGCCGGCCTCCTGACGGGCGCGGATGAGCGGGCCGCGGACCGACGAGTTCGCCGCCCACCTCGGGATCGAGGTGGAACGGCGGGCGGCCGGCCAGACGGTGGCCGTCCTGACCACCGACGGGCGTCACGCCAACCCGCACGCCACGGTCCACGGCGCCGTCTTCTATGCGGTCGCCGGTGCGGCGGTGGCCGCGGCGGCGAACGACGACGAACACTCGGGCATCATCTCGTCGGTGCTCGTCGAGTACCTCCGGCCCGCCGTCATCGGCGACCAGCTCTACGCCGAGGTGCAGCGCGAGGTCTCGACGGACCGGGAGGACATCTTCACCGGGTCGGTGCGCCGCGGCGAGGGGGGCGACCTCCTGGCCTGGGTGCGCGCCCGGGGAACCCGGCGGGCCCGGCCGGACTGACCGTCCTGCGTGCGAACTGCACGTCGTGCCGGCGCCTGGCTGAAGGCGTCAGCCGTCAGTCCGTTCAATCGCCGTCGGATGCTTCGGTTGGTAGAGGCCGACCTCACCACCGCCTGGGAGTCGGATCTTGGTCACGGACCCCCACCGCGCTTCTTCGACCTCCGAACAGACGACACCGCGATCGGCGAGCGCCGCCGTTTCGGCCGCGAGATCGTCACACATGAGGTAGAGCTCGGCGCCCGGTGCCGGAGCCGGGTGCACCGCCGCCTCAGCTGGCGGCAAGGCGAAGATCAGCCATCCGCCACCGGCGTCGACCGACTCGAATCCCAGAACTCCCGCGAGAAAGGCCCGATCGGCCTCGGCGTCGGTGCTGTAGAGGATGAGATGGGCACCGAAGACCACACTCCATTGTGCCCTGCATCGATCTGGATCCCGCGCTTCGAGAGCCAAAGAGCTTGTGGGATGGACGGTCCTCGGACCGTTCACGGTTCTCTGACAACTCGGCGTCACAATGGCACGATGGCCACCACGACCACAGCCGAGTTGGTCGACTCAGCGAACCTGGCCGGAGACGGGAACGCACTGGGGGTACGCATCGCGTCGGACGGATACGTGTTCGTCCGGGGGCTCCTCGATCCGGACCTGGTCCGTGTCGTCGGGGCCACCGGACTCGGCTACCTCCAGGACGCCGGGTGGACGGCTCCCGGAGGCGACCCCGTCATGGCGGAGCCGTTACGGCCGATCCGGGCGATCAAGATGCGCGACGCCTTCGGCGACCCCGGGTACCGGCGGATCGTCGCCGACCCCGGGTTCAATGCGATCGCCTTCACCTCTCCGCTGGCCGATCTCATGGCCCGGCTGATGGGTCGGCTGGGCTTCTGCTATCCCCTCAAGATCCCCCGGGTGGTGTACCCCAGCCGAATGGTGCGGCGGCAACCGGGCCATTTCGTGCACAAGGACTACGGGTCGGTGCAGGACATGTTCACGTGCTGGGTTCCCCTGGGCGACGTCCCGCGCTCTCTCGGCGGCCTGGCCGTGCTGCCCGGTAGTCAGCGGACCTCTCGGGCCTCACACCCTCCGCTCACTCGTCTCGAACCCGGCTGGCTGACGACGGACTACCGAGCCGGGGACGTGCTCGTCTTCCACTGCCTGACCACTCATGCCGCGCTGCCGAACGACGAAGGGCGCATGCGGTTCTCCGGCGAGTTTCGCTGGCAACTGGCCGACCAGCCGGCGCCGCGGCGGATGGTCATCGGGCCTAACGGCCGCGAGATCGGCTCCCTGATGTTCCGGCGCACGTCATGGTGGCGGTCCGTCCCCCGCGGTCTCGTTCTCTCCGACGCCGGCGGAATCGACGAGGGGGCGGTGCTCCCCGCGCCTCCCTCGCGGTTCGTCACGTTCGAGAACTGAGGCGCGACCGCATCCTCACGCCGAGGCCTTACGCCGAGGCGGGTGTCGTGGCGGCCCTGGCGCCGGCGAACCGGCCGAACATCGTGCTGTCGCCGATGGAGAGTCCGCTGGCGTACCCGAACGAGCACACTCCTGCCGTCGTGCGCCCCGCGGCGAACAGCCCCGGGATGGTGCGGCCACCGATGTCGAGCACGTCGCCGTTGACGGTCGTCTCCAACCCGCCGAGCGTGAAGGGTGCGTACGGCGCCGGCCCGATGCGCAGATCGATGGCGCCGATCGGTGGCACCAGTGGGCGGACCCACGCCGGGCCCTTGTGAAACAGCGGGTCCGCCCCGACCGCGGCGTGACGGTTGTACAGGTCGAGCGTGGCCTGCAGTGAACCGCCCGGCAGGCCGATCTCGGACTCGAGCTGCTCCGCCGTCTCGCAGACCCAGGTGGCGGCGAGACCCATCCAGTTCACCTCGTAGGACGCCTCGTCGACGATCAGGTAGACCTCGCCCTCTTGTTCGTAGAGCGCAGATTGGCCGACCCGCCCCATGTAAGTGTCCTCGTTGATGAAGCGCTGTCCCTTGCCGTTGACGAGGATCCCGTGGATGAGGGTACGGGGCGGCGTGATCGGGAGTGAGACCTCGCCGGCGTACATGTTGCGCACCGCGGCCCCAATGGCCTGTGCCATGCGGATGCCCCGCCCGTCGTCACCCTCGGTGCCGACCTTGAAGGTGCCGCGCACCAGGGGCGGACAATGGCGCCGCAGCATCTCGTCGTTGAAGATGAAGCCGCCCGCCGTCAACACCACCCCGCGACGAGCCCGCAGCGAGACCGTCTCGCCGAACCGCTGCGCCTGCACACCGACAACGCGGCCGTCGTCGAGGACGAGCCGGTCGACCCGGGTGTCCGCCGAGACGGTCGCGCCGGACCCGGTGGCGGCGGCCGCCAGGTGTTCCATGAGCAACCAGCCCGTGGACCGCTTCGTCTTGGCCAGGTGTCCGCGGGGAGCGGGCCGAGCGATCTCGTTGAACGGGTAGGCGTCCTCGCCGCCGGAGTACACGAGGCCCTCGGTCCCCCTCGGCGCCATGGAGGTTTCGGCGCAGAACGTCGGGTCGAAGGGCACGCCACGCGCCACCAGCCAGTCGAAGTGGCCCAGGCTCTCCTCGCAGTATCGGGAGATCTTGACTTCATCGGGGTCCGGACCGCAGGCGGCCATCATGTAGCGGTACATGTCGTCGAGGCTGTCCTCGAACCCGCAAGCGGTCTGGATCGGCGTGCCCCCACCGAGGTAGACGATGCCCTCGGCCAGCGCGGCGGCCCCGCCCGGGCCTCCGGTTCGCTCGGTCACGAGCACCTCGGCTCCTGTCTCGGCAGCGCTGAACGCGGCGCACGAGCCGGCGGCGCCGAAGCCGACGACGATGACATCGGCCGTGTCGTCCCATCGTTCGATCTCCGCCATCTCGCACGGCGTCACGTCGTCGGGCTCGTGCACTTCGTCCTCCCCGGTGTCGCCGAGACGGTAGCCCCTGCGGTCGGCGTCGCCCACACGTCCTACCCTGCGGGACGTGGCGAACCCACCCGACACGCCGGCCGTGCCGCCGCCCGAACTGGAACAGCTCAACCCGGGCTGGACGGCTGCGCTCGCCTATCGGCTCGTCCCGGGTCTCGCCACGTGGCGGCTGACCGGGCCCGACGGCTCGGTGCGCTTCGCCAAGGTCGACACCGCGGGCCGCTATCCCACCCTGCGCGCCGAGTCGGAGCGCATGATCTGGGCCGCCCCGTATCTCCCGGTGCCGACGGTGGTGGCACTCGACCAAATAGGCCAGACGACGATCCTTGTCACCGAGGCGCTGCCCGGGCGTGACGCCACCGACGTTGGCTGGCGCGACGACCTACCCGGCCTCGTCGGCGCCCTCGGTCGCGGGCTGCGCGCCTTCCATGACGCCGTCGAGGAGGAATGGTGCCCCTTTCGCTTCGACCTCGAGCGCGCCTTGGACCACGTCCGGCGCCGAGTCACCACGGACGACATCGACCCCTCGGGCTTCCACGAGGAGCATGCGCACTTGACCCCGGCCCGAGCGTTGGCCGAGCTGGAGACGACCCTCCCCGCCGAGGAAGACCTGGTCGTCTGCCATGGCGACTACTGCCCCCCCAACGTATTGCTCCAAGGGGGCGCGGTGACCGGCTACGTCGACGTGGGCGAGTTGGGCGCTGCGGACCGTTGGTGGGACGTCGCGATCGGTGCGTGGAGCGTGGGTTGGAATTTCGGCGACGAGCTCGAGAGTCTGTTCTACGACAGCTACGGCGTCGTCGCCGACCCTGGGCGTATCCGATTCTTCCGGCTCCTCTACGACCTCGTGTCCTGAGCGGCCCGGCTCGAGCCACCGGGCGCGGCATCGATCAGCTGGTGCGCCCGGGTGAACACGGCGTCGAACATGGGTTCGGTGAGTTTGCCGGTGAAGGTGTTCTGTTGGCTGGGGTGGTACGAGCCGAGCAGCGTCACGCCGCACGGAAGCGGACTCTCGGCCAGGTGGCCGAAGGTCGGGCGGGGCCGGAGCTGGTGATGGAGCGCGACGGCCTGCCAGGCGAATTGGCCGAGGGCGACCACGGCGGCGGCGTGGCGTAGCAACGACAGCTCGCGGCCGAGGTACGTGGCGCAGGCCTCCCGCTCCGAAGGTTCGGGCTTGTTGGCGGGTGGGGCGCAGTGCACGGCCGCGGTGATATAGGCGCCGGTCAGCGTGAGCCCGTCGTCCCGCGCCGTGCTGGTGGGTTGGGACGCGAAACCGGCTCGGTACAGCGCTCCGAACAACCAATCGCCCGACCGGTCGCCGGTGAATATCCGGCCGGTCCGGTTGCCGCCGTGCGCCGCTGGGGCCAGTCCGACGATCACCAGCGACGCTTTCGGGTCGCCGAAACCCGGAACGGCACGGCCCCAGTACACCTGACCGGCGTACGAGGCTCGGCCCGTCCGTGCCACCTCCTCCCGCCAACGGACGAGGCGCGGGCAGCGCCGGCACGCCACGACGTCGCGCTGCACCGCCGCCACGGAGTCCCTCGGTACTCGGTTGGCCGCCACAGCGCAGAGCCTACGATGGTCGTCCGTGCCCCCATCAGCCCGATCCGCCGCCGCACGCACGAGTTCCCGGCGCGGCCGGAAGTCTCCCCCGACCACCGCGGTGCTCCTGGTGCGACACGGATCGACCCCCACCACCGGAAAGATGCTCCCCGGACGGGCCGGCGGGCTCCACCTCTCCGAGAAGGGTCGGGCGCAGGCCGAGGTGGCCGCGGAGCGCATCGCGGCGTTGGCCAAGGCACCAACAGCCGTGTACGCCTCGCCGCTCGAGCGCACGAGGGAGACGGCGGCGCCCATCGCCCGCGCCCTCGGCCTCCGCGTGCGCACGACGCCCGGTCTGGTCGAGGTCGATGTCGGCGAGTGGACCGAGAAGCCGCTGGCGCGGCTGTACCGGGCCCGGGAATGGCCCACCGTCCAGCGGTGGCCGGGCGGGTTCCGGTTCCCCGGCGGCGAGTCGTTCGCCGAGATGTCGGTGCGAGCCCTCGACGCCGTGCTCGGGCTCGTGGCCGACCATCCGGGCCAGACGATCGTGGCCGTCTCGCACGCCGACCCGATCAAGGCGATCGTGGCGGCGGCGGCCGGGGTCCCGATCGACTTGATGCAGCGCCTGGTGATCTCCCCGTGCTCCATTTCGGCGATCCTTTTCACCGCCGGCGGTCCCGTGGTGCTGTCCGTGAATTCCACGGGGACGTTGGACGAGTTGGTGCCCTCGTGAGGGCGGGGCGGCCGCGGTGAGCGACGAGTTCGATTTCGACGCGCCGGATCACTGCACGGTCGGGGTCATCGGCGACGTGGGGCAGCGCCTCTTCCTCTTCTACTGCCGCCAGGGGCTGAGCGAGACAACGGTCAAGGTCGAGAAGCAACAGGTCGCCGTGCTGGCGGGCTACCTGGGTCGCATCGTGAAGGAACTGGGTCGCCCGGGCCATCTCCCCGAGGACCTCGAGTTCTACGGCACCGAGGAGTTCGAGTGGGTGGTCGGGACCATCGGCGTCTCCTACGACGAGGAGCTGGACCGCATCATCGTGGTCCTCGAAGAGCTGGACATCGACGACGAGGAGGACGAAGAGGACCTCTCCGATAGTGGACGCGTACTCCGTGTCGCGCTCACGCGTGAGCAGGCGGCCGCCTTCGCCATCCACGCCACGCGACTGGTGGAGGCGGGGCGTCCACCGTGCCCGCTGTGCTCGCTCCCGCTGGACCCGGCGGGGCACGACTGCCCCCGCACGAACGGGCACCGCCCACCGGTCACCTAGCCGCGGTGTCCGGGGCCACGGTCGAGCAGATCCTCACCGAAGGTGAGATGGAGGTGCACGGGCGCATCGCGGGAAGCTCGAACGCCACGCTGCTCGTCACGTGCCGGCTCGACGGCGACGAGCTGCTCGCCGTCTACAAGCCCTCCAAAGGGGAGCGCCCGTTGTGGGATTTCCCCGGCGGCCTGTTCCGGCGTGAAGTGGCGGCCTACCTCCTCTCCGAATGGCTGGGCTGGGGCCTGGTGCCCGAGACCGTCGAGCGCGCTGAAGGTCCCTTCGGCCGCGGCTCGGTGCAAAGGTTCGTGCACGAGGACGGCACCTCGCACTACTTCACGCTGCGCGACGATCCGAGGTGGCACGCCACGCTCATGCGGCTGTGCGCGTTCGACGTCGTGGCCAACAACGCCGACCGCAAGAGCGGCCACGTGCTCCTGGCCGAGGAACGGCTGTGGGCCATCGACAACGGCCTGTGTTTCAACCGTCACGACAAGCTCCGCACGGTCATCTGGGACTTCGGCGGCTGCCCGCTCGAGGCAGCCGTGCAGGCCGACCTGGCCCGGCTGGCCCACGCCGGTCCCCCGGCGGCGCTGAACGAGCTCATCGAGCCTGCGGAGGTGGCGGCGACCCTCGACCGCGTGGCCTGGCTCCTCAGCCTGCGGGCACTCCCCGAGCTGGTGGACGACGGTGACTGGCCACCCTATCCCTGGCCGCTGGTCTGAACCGGCCGTACGCGGCTGACAACCCCGGTTTCAGACAGCCGAAACGCCTCCCCTGGAATCTTGACTAGACGCATGACTAACGTGAAATCGCTATGAACGCCTCGCGACGAAGGCGACTCGGCGCCGCGGTCGACCCGGCGAGGGATCATGACGATTGACCCCCTGATCGTGCTCGGAAGCGCCGTGGTCGGGTTCCTCGTCGGCATGACCGGTGCGGGCGGGGGCGCCCTCATGACGCCGATGCTGATCCTCTTGTTCGGGGTGAAACCCTCCACCGCGATCTCGAGCGACCTGGTGGCCGCCGTGCTGATGCGACCGGTGGGCGCCGCGGTGCACATGACCAAGAAGACGGTGAATTACTCGCTGGTCGGCTGGATGGTCCTGGGCTCGGTCCCTGCCGCCCTCTTCGGCGCCTATGCCCTGCACCTCTTGGGCAACTCGAAGTCAGCCGAGAACAACGTGCAGATCATCTTGGGTGCCGCCCTGCTCGTCGGCGCGGCCGCCATGGTGTTGCGCTACGGGCTCGACCGGCACTCGGGACAACGCCGTGAGGGGTTGATCGGCGAGCTGGTGGTCCGACCCGTGCCCACCGTCGCCATCGGCCTGCTGGGCGGCTTCGTCGTCGGCATGACCTCGGTGGGCTCGGGGTCCTTGATGATCGTGCTCCTGTTGTTCCTCTACCCCGTGCTCGGCGCCAACCAGCTCGTCGGCACCGACCTGACGCAGGCCGTGCCGTTGACCCTCGCTGCCGCCCTCGGGGCGCTGGCCTTCGGGCACGTCGAGTTCTCCGTCACCGCCTCCATCGTGATCGGCAGCGTGCCGGCCGTCTTCGTCGGATCGCTGATCTCCTCCCGGGCGCCGGACCGTTACATCCGCCCCGTCATCACGTTTGTGATCTTCGCGTCGGGCCTCAAGTACGTCGGCCTCAGCACCACGGCGCTCGGCTGGACCCTCGGCCTCGTGCTCCTGGCCGCCGGCGTCTTCTGGCTCGCCTACGTTCGACCTCGGCGCGCGGGGCTCGGCCGCACGCCCGACCCGGCGAGCACTCCGCTCCCGGGCCCGGCGATGGGCGCGGGCGGAGCGCCGTTGCAGCAGTAGCCGGCGCAGCGTTGCCCCAAGGCCCAGAGCATGGGCTGAACCCGGAACGAATCCCCGTTAGGGAATGTGGTACCCGAGGTTCTGCAGCTCCCCCATCACCTGCTGCGCCACGACCTGGCCCCCTCCGGGCGTCAAGTGCGTTCCGTCGGGTGTCCGCACGTTGACGACCTGACCGGCGGCGTTGGTGACGAAAGCGGTGTAGCCACCCTGTGCGGTGCCGAGCACCTTGTTCGTGGGCAAGAAGTTGACCGGCGGACGTGCCCGCGCCGCTTGGCGTTGCGCCACGGCATTGACGTCCGACATCTGAGCGCTGAGGCCTGGGTTCTGCATCGGCGGCATGCCCACCCAGATGACACTGGCGCCACCGCTCCCGGCGATCTGCATGAATTGCGCCACGCGTTGGCCGTACAGCGTGTTCCACTGCGGCGAGGAGTAGGGCACGTCGGGCGGTCCCAAGAAGTCCTGCGCGTCGTTGGCACCGATCATGATGACCACCACCTGGGGATTCGTCGCCTTGAGATCGGCCTGCAGCTCGGCCGGCCAGTCGAAGTAGTCGGGCCGGGTGAGCCCCGTGCTCTCACGACCGTCGAGGGCCGCGCTGACGACCCCGGTCTGGGCAAGGTCGGGCTGCAGCGCATCGCCCAGGTCGAGGCCGATGGAGTCGCCCACGATCAGGACCCGCAACGGGTGGGCCGCCGTGGGCAACTTGGGGTTGGGAGGCGCTGTCGTCGGTGTCGTCGAGCCGGCGTCGCCACTCCCTCGCGCCGACCCCGACCGCGAGTGCGACCCGCTCGCTGCGGGGACGCCCGGCCGTGGCCCCGCCGTCGTCAGCCCTACGGCGCCGCCGGAAAGTCCGTTCGACCTGCCGGTGATCGAGACGAAATGCGAGAGCTGCAGAGCCCGACTGAGTGCCGCCACTGGACCCGTCAGGTCGAGGCTGACCGTGCGCCGCGTACCCACGGGCGAGACCTGGGCGTTGTGCTGCAAGGTGGGCGCGTAGAGCAAGAACCAGAACGCGAAGGCAGCGGTGCCGAGCCCGAGAACGCGCCGCCACGGTGCGCGCCCACGGCCGTCCTCGGGCACCGCCAGCTCGCGGTGCGGGGGCGCGCCGGCCACTGGGCGGGCGATTCCCGGTCCGTCGGGCGGGGCGGCGTGCGTGCGTCGGTCATCAGAAGCGGTAGTAGATGAAGGGGGCGACCCCGACCGGACCGAACGTGGTGATTCCCAGCAACGCGAAGCCCAGCAGCCCGACCTGCACCACGGTCCTCTGGCGGGAGAAGGCCGCCTGGAGGCGCGTCACGCTCAGGGGGGGCACGAACTGGGACGCGACGGTGCCAGCGACGGTGACGACGAGCAGCGGCGTGACGAGCGGGGACGCCTCGCCCCACCCGCTGAGGACCCGCTCGAGCACGGAGAAGGCCTGCGACAGGCCGCTCGCGTTGAAGAACACCCAGCCCAAGCAGACGTATTGGAAGGTCAGGAACCGCTGAACCCAAACGCGCACCGGACCTTCAGCCACTGGGGGCAGCCCCCGACGCACGCGGCTGGAGCGGTGCAGGTGTCCAAAGCACTGCCCGACTCCCATCAGTCCACCCCAGATCACAAACGTCCACGCCGCGCCGTGCCAGAGGCCGCCCAGCACCATGGTGATCATGATGTTGCGAACCGTCTGTGCCTGGCCGTTCGCGCTGCCCCCGAGCGGGATGTAGAGGTAGTCACGCAGCCATCGCGAAAGCGTCATGTGCCAGCGGCGCCAGAAGTCCTGCAGGTTGCGAGCCGTGTAGGGCGCATCGAAGTTCTGGGGGAACCGGAAGCCGAGCAACAGGGCGAGTCCGATGGCGATGTCGGTGTAACCGCTGAAGTCGCAGTAGATCTGCACGGCGTAACCCCACGCGGCGAAGACCGCCTCCAGCGCGGAGTGCTGGGTCGGCGAGGTGAAGACCGGCGTCACGATCGCGCTCGACACGTAAGAGGAGATCACGACCTTCTTGAACAGGCCGGCCAAGATCAGCCAAAAGGCGCGGGAGTAGTCGATGGCGGTGCCGTCACGCCGGCGGCGGATTTGGGGTAGGAGCTCGTTGCCGCGGACGATCGGGCCAGCCAGAAGGTGAGGGAAGAACGAGATGTAGACCGCGAAGTCGAGCGGCTTGGCGGGCTCGAGCACACGCCGGTAGATGTCGACCACGTAACTGATGGCCATGAACGTGAAGAACGAGATGGCGATGGGCAGCCCGACCTGCAAGAGAGGGACGGCCCGGCCCAATCCCAGAACGTGAGAGAAGTTGTCCAGGTTCACCGAGACAAAGCCGTAGTACTTGAACCAGCCGAGGATCCCGAGCAGCGCCGCGACCGACACCCCCACGGCGATGCGCCTGGTCCGCTCGTTGCGCGTCGCTGCGACCCAGGCCGCCCCGGAGTACGCGACCACGGTGGTGGCCAGCAGCAAAAGGCAGTAGCTCCACCCGACCCAGCCGTAAAACACGTAGCTCAGCCCGATCATGGACAGCTTCCACCACCGCGCATAGGGGTTGAGCAGCCAGTTCACCGTGAAGGCCACGGCAAAGAAAATGGCGAAGTCGATGGTGGGAAAGAGCATCAGGTGCGATCAGCGGGCTGCGCCGAATGTACCGCCGAAGGTACGGCGCGATGGTGCACACGTGGTGCACAGGGACCACGTCTGACCCGACCGGGCCGGTCGCCGGGAGGCCTGCTCCCCTGCCCTCGGTGCCCTGAGGGTCGGGCTAGCGAGCCGGCGGGGCGTTCAGCCCTTCGCCTTGAGAGCCTCGATCAGTGCCGGCAGCACCTTGTGCACGTCGCCGACGATCCCGAGGTCGGCCACCGAGAAGATGGGCGCCTCGCGGTCCTTGTTGATGGCGACGATGTTCTTGGAGCCCTTCATCCCGACCAAGTGCTGGGTCGCGCCGGAGATCCCACACGCCACGTACACGGTCGGCTTCACGGTCTTGCCCGTCTGACCGACCTGGTGCGAATAGGGCACCCACCCGGCGTCGACGATGGCGCGGCTGGCGCCCGCCGCACCGTGCAGAAGCTTGGCCAACTCCTCGATCATCGCGTAGTTGGCCGCCTCGCCGAGGCCGCGCCCGCCCGAAACGACGACCGCCGCCTCGTCGAGCTTGGGCCCGCTGCGCTCCTCGACGTGGCGCTCGACGACTTTGGCCGTGTTGGTCGCCGCGACCTCGTCCGGCACCGGGGCCGCCGCGACCGAGGCTGCCGCGCCACCCGACGGCTCTGCCGCGAACGACTTCGCCCGGATCACGAAGATGCCCGGGCCCCCGTCAGTGAAGTGGGCGGTGACGATCTGGCTGCCGCCGAAGACAGGGTGCTGGCTCGACAGTCCATCGCCGTCTGCCACCAGGCCAGTCACGTTGGTCAGCACCGGGCGGTCGAGCTTGGCCGACAGCCGCCCTGCGATGTCGCGGCCCTCATAGGTGGCGGGGAAGAAGATCGCGTCGGGTGCGTCACCGCTCCCGATGAGTGCGGCCAACGCACCGGCCACCGGCACCCCGGGCAAGGCGCCACCGAGGTCGCCGACGTCGTAGAGCGTGGTCGCGCCGTACTCCCCGAGCGGCGCGGCCAGCGCGGCGACGTCCGAGCCCCAGGCCACCGCCTCCACGGTGGACGCAACCGACCGGGCCTCGGTCAGCAGTTCGAGCGTGACCGGCGTCGGGCCCGAGTCGCCCACCTCGGCCAGCACCCACACCTTGTCGATTGGCATCTCAGACCACCTTCAGCTGTTCGAGGAAGGCCACGACGCGTTCGGCGCCGTCGCCCTCGTCCACCACGATCTCCCCGGCGGAGCGGGCCTCGGCCTCGGCGACATCGGTGATCTCCTCACGTGCGCCCGCCGCGCCCACCTCCGTGGCCTCGATGCCGAGATCGGCGACGGTCAGGTTGTCGACCGGCTTGGACTTGGCCGCCATGATCCCCTTGAAGGAGGGATACCGTGGCTCGACGACGCCGGCGGTCACGGTGACCACCGCGGGCATGGAGCACACGACTTCGTCGTAGCCCGCCTCGGTCTGCCGCTCCACCTTGACCGAGCCTCCGTCGACGGAGATGGCCTTGGCAAAGGTCACCGACGGCAGCCCCATCAGTTCAGCCACCTGCACGGGCAACGTGCCGGTGTACCCGTCTGTCGACTCCGTGGCCATCACCACGAGGTCGGGGTTGGCGCGCGCGATGGCGGCGGCCAGCACCTTGGCCGTCCCGAGCGCGTCGCTGCCGGCCAGCGCGTCGTCGCTCACCAGGATCGCCTTGGCCGCGCCCATGGCGAGACCGGTGCGTAGGCCCGACGTCTCACCGCCGGGCGCCATCGAGACGAGGGTCACCTCGTCGCCCTCGCCCGAGGCGAGCTGGAGGGCCATCTCGACCCCGTAATTGTCCGAATCGTCCATGATGAGCTTGCCGGACCGGTCGAGGGTCTTGGTGTCCGGTTTGAGTGACCCGGGGGCGGCCGGGTCGGGAATCTGCTTGACGCACACGACGACGTTCATGGCCGACCATCTTTGTGGACCGGGGCCGTTCCTCGCCATTCGGCCCGGCGACAGGCAATTTTTGGAGTGCCTCAGTCCCGGTCGCCGCTCGCCACGGCGAGGGCGTCGGCGACACGGTCGGTGATGACCGCGTCCGCCCCCCACGCCACCATGGCGCGCAAGTCGTCGAGCGCGTTGACGGTCCAGACGTTGAGGGCGAGCCCGTCGTCGTGGGCGCTTTGCACCAGCGCGGGATCCATGGACGTCACGAAGGGGTGCACCGCCCGGAACCCGGCGTCGACAGCCTCGGCCAGCGCCCGCGCGGGCTGGGTGGCGAAACCCCAGAGCACGCCGAGAGAAAGGCGCGGGTCGGCCGCCTGCACGGCGAGCAGCGTCGGGACCTGGAACGACGACACGATGACCCGTTCCGTCCAGCCGGCCTCGTCGATGGCCGACGCCACCAACGCCGCCACGGCCTCGCCGGGGTCCCACCCGGGATCCTGGGGGGCGTTCTTGATCTCCACGTTGACCACCATCCCTTCGCAGACGGCCAGGACGTCGGCCAGGAGCGGCACGTGGGCGGGCAGGTCCGCCACACCCAACGCAGCGATCACGCCGAGGCCCGGAATCTCACCATCGTGGTGGACCGCCAACGCGCCGTCGGCGGTGAGGTGCACGTCGAGCTCGACGCCGTCCGCCCCCAACCGACGGGCCTCGGCGAACGCCTCCAGCGTGTTCTCGACGAGGCCCTGGGCGCAACCCCTGTGAGCGAAGACGGCCGTCACCGAAACCCTGCGAACCCGGTCACACGAATGCAGCGTCTCACGCCACGGAATTTCATCAAAACTCCTTGCGAGGGTCCCAGTGGACCGTTAACCTTCTGTCGTTAACCCGCTTTTCAACTGACGGACACCTTTTGGGTCCGATCATGTGAAAAAGATCACAATGCTGGTGGAGGCACAAGCCGATGGCTCTCATGTGGAACCGCACCGTCGACTGGGACACGGACGACTGGCGGCGCTCGGCCGCCTGCCGCAACACCGAACCGGATCTCTTCTTCCCCGTCGGCACGACCGGTCCGGCGGTCGACCAGATCGAGGCGGCCAAGCGGGTCTGCCGTTCCTGCGAGGCACTCGAGCCGTGCCTCGACTTTGCCCTCGCCACCAATCAGGAGTCCGGGGTCTGGGGCGGCACCTCCGAAGAGGAGCGCCGCAAGCTGCGCAAGGCATGGCTGGCCGCACGTCGCTCACAGCGCGCCGCATTCTGAAGGTCTGAGCAGGTCGCCTGGGGTCCACGGCCCCGCCCACCCGGGCACGCTCACCGGGGGGGGCGAACAGGCACCGAGATCGCCACGCGGGTGCCGCCCCCCTCGGCGGCCGGCAACCCCGTCATGGAGATCGTGCCCTCCAACTGACTGACCACCAGGTCGCGCACGATCGAGAGACCGAGGCTCGTCGTCCGCTCGATGTCGAACCCCTCCGGCAGCCCCAGCCCGTCGTCGCGCACCTCGAGGCGCAACTCCGAATCCTGGTTCCGCAGCGTGAGGTCGACGTGGCCAACGGGCGCGTAACCCGCCCCGCCGCCCGCCCCCTCGAGACCGGCCGCCCCGTCGTTGCCGCCGGCGGCCTCGGGATCGAAGGCGTGCTCGACCGCGTTCTGCAGAAGTTCGGCGACCGTGACCGCGAGCGGAGTTGCCACGTCGGCCGTCACCTCGCCGAGGTCCCCGTGGACCGCGATCACGACCGGCTGCGACGACACCACGGAGTCCTCGGCCATCTGCACCAGCGAGCCGACGATTTCGGCGAAGGGCACCTGGTCACTCGGGTCACGCGAGAGGATCTCGTGCACCAGGGCGATGGAGCGCACCCGGCGCTCGGCCTCGTGGAGCGCCACCCGCGCCGCCCGGTCCCCCACCCGGCGCGCCTGGAGGCTCAGCAGCGACGAGATCGTCTGCAGGTTGTTCTTGACCCGATGGTGCACCTCCCGAATGGCGGCGTCCTTGGAGAGCAGCAGCCGGTCGAGGCGCCGGACATCGGTGACGTCGCGCAGCAGGATCATCGCCCCCGTCACCACGCCGTGGGAGAGGAGCGGGACGCAATGGACGAGCACGATGACGTCGGGGCGTCGCTCCACCTCTTCGACCACGGGCCGGCCCGTGGCGAGCGCCCACTCGACGGCGGACTCCTCGATGTCGAGATCCCCGAAGCGGCGTCCCTCGGGTTGGGTGTAGATCCCCATGCGGTGGAACGCGTTCATCGCATTGGGCGAGGCGAACTCCACCCTGCCGTCGGCGTCGACCACCACGACGCCGTCGCCAACCCGCGGCGCCTCCTCGGTACCGACGTCCTCGTCGGGGAAGGGGAAGGCGGACTGGGCCACCATGTCGGCCAGGCGCTCGAACACGTCGAGGTAGGTCCGTTCGTACATGGAGGTCGGACCCTTGAGCGGCGCCAGCGAGACCCGCAGCAGCGCGGCGATGATCCTGCCCTCGAAACGCACCGGGATGTTCTCCACCGGGACCGCCTCACCCAGGATCGGGTGGTGGATGCTCCCGCGCACGATCTCGCCCGAGTGCAGGCACTGAGCGACCAGGGTCCACTGGGACTCGTTGACCGTCTGACCCACCAGGTCCTGCTCGACCAGAGTGGGCCGGTTGTTCGGGCGCATCTGCCCCAACACGACCAACTCGGGGTCCTCCTCGGCCACCGAGGTGCCGGGAGCAGAGCCGTCACCGCCAAGGTCACCGTCACCCCCACCGTTGCCGTGGCCCGTGGACACCGGTACGAGGAGGAGGAGGTCGGAGAACGAGAGGTCGGCCAGGACGCTCCAGCTCCCGAGCAGTCGCTGCAGGTGCTCGAGCTCCTCGGGCTTGAGGTCGGTATGGCTTTGGGCGAGCTCGGCGGGGGTCGGCATCAGGCGGTCGTCCCCGTCCCCGACCCGGCGTCGACCCGCCCCGACACCACCACCGGGTGGGGGTCGCGGCCCCGGTAGCCCTGCAGCACGTCGACCCCCACCGAAGCCAGCACGGCGCGCAGGTCGTCCGCCCGGTGGGCTACGCGGTCGAGGTGGTGGGCGTCGGAGGCCGTGGTGAGCGGCACCCCGCGGGCCACGAACCGCTCGAGCAGCCCCGTCGCGGGGTACTGCTCGCCGACCGGTTTGCGCCAGCCCGCGGACGAGAGCTCGGCCGCCATGCCCGACGACGCGGCCGCTTCGGCCATACGGTCCCACCACTCGGCGGGGGCAGCGGGAACGTGGCCCGTCACCTTCATCAAGTCGGGGTGGGCCAGCACGTCGCAGCTGCCCGTCGCGGCCAGCTCCTCCAGGGCCCGCGTGTACGCATCCCAACAGGCGTCGACCTCGCGCACCGACCACTCGGCCATCGACACCGGGTCGTCCAGGTCGTCGAAGCGCCACCCCCCCACCCAGTGCACGGAGCCCAGCAGGACGTCGAAGGGGTACCCGGCCAGCAGAGCCGCCACCGTGTCCATGCGGTCCTGGTAGTAGTCGACCTCCAGGCCGATGACGACGGGCAGACCGGCCTCCTTGGCCTCCTGGGCGCAGGCGACGTAGGCGTCGAGGTCGGCGGTGGCGTGGAACTTCCAGTACCCGGCCATCGACTCGGCCAGGGCCGGGGGCACCCGCTCGTCATCCCAGAAGCCACCCAACAGGGCGTCGGCCTGACGGAACCGGAACAGGTGCTCCGTCAGGGCGAGCTCCGTCACCCCGACCGCCTGGGCCTGAGCGCAGTATTCGGCGAGCTGTTCGACGCGCAGCGGCGTGTTGTGCTCATGGTGCGGCCAGAGGTGGAGGTGGTAGTCGAGCACGGGTCAGGCCACCGGTATCGGTTCGGCGCGCCGCATCGTGGCGGCCTCAGCCGTCCCCGGCGTGGCGGATCAGCGTCACGCCGTCGCGAATGGTGGTGAGCACGCACACGACACGCGGGTCGTTCACCACCTTGTCGTTGAAAGCGCGCACCGCCCGCGCCGCCTCGTGCGGGTGCTCGGCGCTGGCCAGCACCTCGCCGTGCTGCAGGGTGTTGTCGACGACGATCAGCCCGTGGTGCGCCAGCTTGGGCAGCACCGCCTCGTAGTAGTCGTCGTAGGTGACCTTGTCGGCATCGATGAAGACCAGGTCGAAGGGGCCCTGCAGCTCCTCGAGCGATCGCAGGGCCGGCCCCTCGATCACGCTGATGCGACCCTCGAGGCCGGCCTCGGCGATGTTGCCGCGCGCCGTGACCGCGTGGTGGGGGTCGACCTCCAAGGAGATGATGGAGCCGCCCGGCCCCAACCCGGCCGCCATGGCGATGGACGAGTAGCCGGTGAACGTCCCGATCTCGAGGACGCGGGTGGCCTGCGACGCGAACACGAGCATCTCGAGGAAGCGGCCTTCCTGGCGCCCCACCATCATCCCCCACATCTCGAAGCCCTCCCGGGTCGAGGCGTCGACCGACGCCAAGAAGGGCGGGGGCGCCGTCGTGTGCGCCTCCGCGTAGAGCTCGACTTCAGGATCGATCAACGGGGCCATGACAACGATGGTAGGCGCCCCGACGCTACCCCCAGACCTGCGCGCCCAGCTGGAGCAGCCCGCCCATGTCGTAGATGTCGGCGTCGAAGAAGGGCACGGTGACGAGCACGTCGGGCGCACCCTTCAGCTCGGCTTGCTGTTCGGCCTCGCGGCGGGCCACCACGCCGAAATTGATGAAGCTCTCTGCCACCTCGCCGATGACGCGGGCAGCCACGACGGGGTCGTCGGTCAGGCCCTCGGCGAGCTCCTCGGCCCGCGCCTTCATGGACAGGGCGAGCTTGTCGGCCTTGGGATCGCGCAGGTACTCGGGCAGCACCTTGTTCAGCACGATGGCCCCCAGATTGAGCTGGCGCTTCGTCAACTCGGCCGAGAAGAACTCCGCCTCCCGGACCGGGGTGGCCTCGAGGGTCGCCACGACCATGAAGGTGGTGCGCCGGTCCGAGAGCAAACGGGTCACGGCCTCGGCGCGCTCGACGAACCCGACGTACATCGACTGGAACAGAATGAAGAACTCCGAGATGTCGGCCAGGAACTGCGTGCCGAGGATCCGGTCGGCCACCTGGTAGAAGGGTCGCGACGCGATGTTCACCAGGCGCGAGCGGTAGGGCACGATCAGCCAGCGCAACAGGCGCGACGAGAAGAAGTCGGCCATGCGTTGGGGCGCATCGAGGAAGTCGAGCGCGTTGCGCGTGGGCGGTGTGTCGACGACGATCAGGTCGTACTTGCCCTCGGTGTGGATCTCGTAGAGCCGTTCCATGGCGATGTAGTCGTGCGACTGCACGAAGCGGCCCGAGATGTTCTGGTACAGCGGGTTGGCCAGGATCTGCTCGCGCGTGGCCTCGTCGGGCGCGTGGGTCCGGATGAGGTCGTCCCAGCTCTGCTTTGTGTCGAGCATGGCCGCCCACAGCTCCCCTCTCGGCTGGGCCGACGCCTCGGTGAACACGTCGTCGGGGATGCGAACCTCGTCGTTCCCGATCCCCTTCAACCCCAATGCGTCAGCCAGGCGGCGGGCCGGGTCGACGGTGAGCACCAGTACCCGCCCGCCCTGCTCGACGACCGTGGTGGCGGCGAGCGCGGCCGCGGTCGTGGTCTTGCCCACCCCGCCCGGTCCGCAGGCGATGACGATGTCCTTGGCGGCGAGCAGATGGCCCACCGTCTTGGGCCCCGGTGCTCCGGAGGCCGTCACAAGCCGAGCTCCTCGCCGAGCGCGTGGGCCACCTGGCGCGTGGTGCGGACGCCGAAGCTGCGGGCGAACAGGTAGGGCAACAGCAGCACCGAGACGTCCTCGGCGAGACCGGCCCGCAGACGCTGCAGATGAGCCGAGCGGGTGCGGCGCATGGTGACGGCGAGCCGCGCCGCCTCGAGCACCGGCGCCACGTTGCCGCCGGCCCGCTCCGAAAGCACGCACTCGGTGTCCGAGGCGCGCAGTTGCTCGAAGACCTCCTCCTCGCGCTGGCCGAAGAGCTCGGGCAGGACGCGGTTGACCACGACGGCCGACATCCGGACCGTCGTTTCCTCGCGGATACGCGCCGCCAACTCGAGCGTCTCGCTCACCGGCATCTCCTCGGGCGTGCACACGGCGATCAGCCCGGTCTGGTGCGGGTCCGAGAGGATCTCCAGTATCCAGTCGGTCTGGCTGCGGATCAGCCCGACCTTGACCAGGTCGTTGATCGCCTGCGGTGCCGCGAGCTGGCCGACGATGTGGCCGCTGGCCGAAGCGTCGACCACCACCAGGTCGTAGTGGCGCTCCTTCACTTCCCAGCAGAACTTGCCGACGGTGAGGATCTCGCGCACACCCGGCGCGGCGGTCGCGACGAAGTCGAAGGCCTTGGCCAACGGCCCGATCCGCCCCACCACCGGGATGCGCAGATGCAACTTCAGGTACTCGCGCAGCGACGCCTCGGTGTCCATCGACATCGACCACACGCCGGGTGCGACCTCACGCGGCGTGAAGTCGGTCGGGGGGGCCTCGAAGAGCGACGTCACGTCCCCCTTGGCGTCGACCTCGCAGACCAGGACGCGCTTGCCGTGTTCGGCCGCCAGCTGGGCCAGCCCGGCGGCGACCGTCGTCTTGCCCACGCCACCCTTGCCGGTGACGAACACCAGCCGCAGATCGAGCAGGTCGGGAGCCGCGCTCACCGCCCCGGCCGGCAGCGCCGTCACCGACGGCCTAGGGCGCGCCGAACCCGACGCGGCGCTCCGAGGAGGGCGCCCCGACCTCCACGTAAGCGATCTTGACCACGGGGATGCCCACCTGGCGGCCCTTGCGATCGGTGAGCCAGAGCACGCCGTCCCCGGTCTCGAGCTGTTTCTCGATGCCCTTGACCAGCTCCTTGCGGTCGGCATCGTCGGGCATCTCCACCTCGAGCTCTTTGGGGGTGTGGGTGATGCCGATGCGCACGTCCACCTGGTCTCGCTCCTCTCCCGGGGCCTCGGGGCGTTCCGAGGGCCACCTGGACGTTACAGCGACGGGGCAGACTGCTGGACATGAGCAGCACACCGCTCCCCGGGGAGTCGGAGCGCAGCGCCCGCTGGGCGGCGACGATGGCGGGCTACGCCGGGCCGGTCCGTCTGGCCCACGCCGACTCCCACGCCCGGATCGGACCGTCGCCCGGAGCCCCGCCGGAGGGCCGCGTCCACCCCGCTCTGCCGCGCGGGAGGGAGGAGCGCGAGGAGCTCGAGCAGTCGCTCCTCGCACCGGGCGCGACACGCGCGTCGGGAGCGGGCAACCGGGCGCGGCCCGAACAGGCCGACCTCTGGCGCACCAGTTTCGAGCGCGACCGCGACCGCATCCTCCACGCCACCTCGTTCCGCCGGCTGGCCGGCAAGACGCAGGTCTTCGTGTTCCCCCAGGACCACCAGCGCACCCGGCTCACCCATGCCCTCGAGGTGGCGCAGGTCGCCACGGCCATCGCGCGGGCGTGCCGGGTGAACGTGGCCCTCACCGAGGCCATCGCCCTCGGTCACGACTGCGGGCATGGGCCCGGCGGACACGCCAGCGAGGACGCGCTCGACCCCTACGTGCCCGGCGGGTTCGACCACGCCCCATGGGGGGCGACGGTCTCCCTCGACTCCCTCAACCTGTGCGCCGAGACCGTCGACGGCATCGCCAACCACAGCTGGTCTCGCCCGGCGCCGTCGACCCCCGAGGGAGAGGTGGTCAGCTGGGCCGACCGGATCGCTTACGTGTGCCACGACTGGGAGGACGCCGTGTTGGCGGGCATCGTGTCCGCGCGCCAGCTCCCGGCCACGGTCCACACCGCGTGCGGCGAGCGGCGCAGTGCGCAGTTGAACGCGTTCATCACCGGCGTCATCTCGGCCACCCTGCGCACAGGCCAGGTGGGGATGGAGGAGGAGCCGGCAGAAGCGCTCGCCGCCTTCCGGGCCTGCAACTACGAGCGCATCTACCTGCGCGACGCGTCCGTGCGCCAGGGCGACGCCGTGATCAGCGTGCTGCGCGCGCTGGTCGAGCACTTCTCGGACCGGCCCCACCTCGTCGCCGACCAGGCCGCCTCCCCGTTCTGGTCCGACGTCGTCGCTGGGAGCCCGGAGGCGGTGCGGGCCGCGGTCACCTACGTGGCCGGCATGACCGACCGCTTTGCGTTCCGCCAGGCGGTGGCCCACCTGGGCTGGGACCCGGCCAAGCTCCCCGCCGGCGTCGACGGCTGAACCGTCCCGGCGGCCGCCTCAGCGGGGTCGGCCGGGAAACGCGGGCGGGCGCTTCTCGGTCAACGCCGCCACCCCCTCGGCGAAGTCATCGTCCTGCATCATCTCGGCCATGCGCGCCGCCGCCTCACGGACCGACGTCGCCACGTCACCGTGCAGGTCGCGATAGATCTGCAGCTTGGTGACCGCCAGGGACGACGGCGCGATCTCGTCGGCGAGCCTGCGGGCATAGGCGTAGGTGGACGGCAAGAGCTCGGCCGGCGGGAGCGCCCGATTGACCAGCCCCAGTTGCTCGGCCTCCTCGGCCAGCACGACTCGGCTCGAGAGCAGGAGGTCGGCGGCGCGGGTCACGCCGATCAGGCGTGGCAGCAGCCACGACAGCCCGTACTCGGCCGGAAGTCCGAGCCGCCCGTGCGCCGTGGTGAGCTTCGCTCCGTGCGCCGCAAAGCGGAGGTCGCAGTAGCAGGCGAGCACCAGACCCACTCCGGCCGCGGGCCCGTTGACGGCGGCAATGATCGGCTTGGGGATGCCGAAGTGGTAGGCAAAGTCGGCGTCGAACTCGGGGCGGACGCCGTAGCCCGGCCTGGCCACCTCCTCCCCCACTCCGGGGTCGTAGGCGCCCCGTTCGACGTGGCCCTCCAGCGCCCGTGCGTCCGCGCCGGCGCAAAAGCCGCGACCCGACCCCGTGACGACGATGACGCGTACCGCGGGGTCGGTGGCCGCCCGCTCGAGCAAGGCCCGGTACTCGGCGTGCATTCGGCCGGTCCAGGCGTTGAGGCGATCGGGCCGGTGCAGAGTGACAGTGGCGACGCGGTCGCGGACCTCGTACCGGGTGACCTTGAGGTCGCTGAGCTCCACCTCAGTCCAGCGTCGCGTAGCGGGTCAGGTGGAGCGAACCTGCCTCGGCCGCGTGCTCGAACTCGACCTGCAGGGGGTGGCCCTCCACGACCCGCTGGAAAGCGGCGGCGTCGGCCTCGGAGGCCCAGAGGGTGACGACCAGCCAGTCTTCGCCGTGGCGAGCCGTCGTGCGCCGCCAGAAGCCGGGTTGGTTCGGCACGAGCTCGGTCTGCACCCTCCGGTCGAGGCTCAGGAACATCTCGTCGGTGACCCCTTCGGCCAGCCGGAACGTCGCAACCTCGACGATCGACATGAATCAGGCCTGGACCAGCATCAACGGGTTGCCCTCGGGGTCGGTGATCCCGGCGAGCGTGGGGCCGTTCGGGACGTCGAAGGGCTCGGCCACGATCGTCGCGCCGAGGGACACCGACTTGTCGAGCGACACGCGCAAGTTCGCCACCTGCACGTACAGGGTGACGCCGGACCGCTCCCCGCCGCGGATGTGGCCCCCTGGGCCGGGCTCGGGACCCCCGACGCCGGCCGGGATCTCCATGATGAAGCCGTCCCCGATCTTCCAATTGAAGAGGTCCGCGTAGAAGGCCCGCTGACGTTCGGGGTCCTTGGCCTCGATCTCCCAGTGCACCACCGGCCGGGCCCAGTCCTGTGCCATGCCACCTCCTCGCGCCGACCTCACAGTACCGAGGAGAGTACCGAGGCCGCGAGAGCGGCTGCCGGACGCCGGCCGGGAGGGGTTGGTCGGACGTCGCTGCGGTAACGTGCGGACGATTCTTGGGAAGAGGTTCCATCGGAGATGACGGCACCAAGGTGGGGCGTGCGGTGCCATAAATTGTCGATCGCCCCCCGCGGTCGGGGAGTAGAGTTCTTGGCGAGACCCGGGTCTGGCGAGCCCGGAGCGGGCACCGTCGTACGCCTTGGCGACAAGGGCGACGCGACGCAGGAGGGGAGAACGAGTTGACGCACTGGACACAGGTCCTGTTGAACGTCTCCGTAGTCGAGTTCGTCCTGCTCGCCGCACTCACCATTCTGCAATGGGCACGGCACCGGATCCGCGGTGCCGGGTGGGTGGCCCTCTCCTTCGCCCTCCTGGGCGGTGTCTCCTTGGCCGTCAAGATCGATCCGGGTCTGATCACCAACCAGCACGTGGCCAAGTGGCTCATCGCGTTGCTCTTGTTGGTGCCCTACTGCCTGTTCCGCTTCGCCGCCTCGTTCCGCACACCGAGCCGCACGGTGCGCGCGCTTGCCCTCGCGGTGACCGCCGGCATGGTGGCCTTCACCTTCTCGCTGTCGTACCTGCCGACACGGGGATCCCCGCTGCCCCCGAGCTTCCTCGCCTACCGCGTTTGCTTCGCGGTGGCCTTCGGCTTCCTGTTCACCTACGTGGTGGTCCGGTTGTTCATGGCCGGCCGGGGTGAGCCCCCGCTCGCGGCGACTCGGATGCACCTACTCGCCCTCGCCGTCGCCGGGCTCGAGGTCCAGGTGGTGGTGGCCGCCCTCTGGCTGCAGGGGCCCGTCTTCAGGCTGATCACCCTGGCCCTCACCGTCGTGATGGGCGTCCTGTTCCTGATGGCCCTGGTGTTCCCCTCGTTCCTGCGGGTCTTCTTGAGCCGGAAGGAGGACGAGGCGTTCCGCCGCGCCATCGGCGAATTGGTGTCGGCCGGCGACTCGCGGGACGTGGCCGAGCGCCTCCTGCCGCACGTCTGCGCGCTCGTGGGCGCGTCGGAAGCCGCCCTGCTGGCCGGCGACGGCACCGTGGTGGCGCGCTACCCGGCGTGGCTCGACCGCGGCGGGGCCGACCCGTGGGAGAAGCAACCTGACCCCGAAGCTGGGAGGGACCACCGCATCACCGTGCGGACCCACAGCGGCACGACCCACGCTCTCGCCGTCGACATCAGCCGCTACATGCCTTACTTCGGGCGCGACGAGCTACGCAAGCTCGACGAGCTGGCGAGCATGGTCGGGCTCGCCATCGAGCGTTGCGAGATGGCCGAGCAGATGGCGTTCCAGGCCTCGCACGACGGTCTCACCGGCCTGGCCAATCGCGCGCTGTTCATGGAACGGTTGGAAGAGTCCCTGAGCCACGTCGGGCGGCGCCGCACCGCCGTGGCGGTGCTCTTCATCGATCTCGACCGCTTCAAGTTGGTCAACGACCGGGCCGACCACTCCACCGGCGACATCATCCTCAACGAGGTGGCCGACCGACTGACCGCCATGACCCGCGGGGTCGATGTGGTGGCCCGTTTCGGCGGCGACGAGTTCGTCGCGTTCGGCGAGGTGGACCACGAGGCCGATGCGCTGGACATGGCCGAGCGCATCCGCCGCGGCCTGCGTGAACCCGTGTCGATCGGTGCGGCGCACCTGGTGGTGACGGCGAGCATCGGCGTCGTCGTCACGACCGACTCGAACACCTCACCCGCCGCGTTGTTACGCGACGCCGACAACGCGATGTACGACGCCAAGCGGCTGGGCCGCGATCAGGTCGTGCTCTACCGCAGCAACGCCCGCGACGTGGCAAACCTCAAATGGGGGCTCCGTCCCACCCGAGCCCCGCAGCTCAACGCAGTGTGAGCTCCCGTCGGTAGACCCGGGCCGGGCCGAGAGCGGCCAGCTTGGCGGCGATGGCGCGGAAGCACCGGGCGGTCTCGCCGTCCGGATCGACGACCGTGACCGGTCGCCCCTCGTCGCCGCCCAGACGGAGCGCGCTCACCAGCGGCACCTGCCCGAGGAGCGGCACACCGAGGTCGGCGGCCAGCGTCTCGCCACCACCCGAGCCGAAGATCTCGTAGCGCGTCCCGTCGTCCCCGGTGAACCAACTCATGTTCTCGATCACGCCGCGCACCGAGAGCTTGAGCCGGCGGGCCGCGAACGCAGAGCGCTGGGCCACCCGTTGCGCCGCCGCCTGCGGTGTGGTCACGACCACGATCTCGGCCCGGGGCATCACCTCGGCCAAGGTGAGGGCGACGTCACCTGTGCCCGGCGGCATGTCGACGAGGACGAAGTCCGGCTCCCCCCAGTAGGCGTCGGTCAGGAACTGTTGGATCGCCTTGTGCAGCATCGGTCCCCGCCAGATGACCGGCTGGTCGTCCGGCACGAAGTAGCCCATCGACAGGCACCGGACCCCGTGCATGGAGGTCGGGATGACGATGTCGCCGATGATGATCGGGTCGTGCTCGGTCCCCAGCATCTTGGGGACCGAGAAACCGTAGACGTCGGCGTCGAGCAACCCGACGCTGTGGCCAGCTTGAGCCAAGGCGATGGCGAGGTTCACCGTGACGGTCGACTTGCCGACGCCGCCCTTTCCCGACGAGACACCGACGACCCGGGTCGTGGATTCTGGGCCAAGGAAAGCGGGCACCGGCGCGGCGTGGGCGTGCCCGGGCCCGGCGTGGTCATGGCCGTGCTCGGCGCCATCGCTTTCCGCCTGCGGCTGATCGCCGAGCATGCCGGCCCTCAGGCGCTGCCGGAGCCGGGCGCGTTCTGCGTCCGTCATCACGACGAATTCGAGGTCGACTTCCTCGACGCCGGTCACGGACAGCGCCGCCGCATGGATCTCATCGGCCAACTCGTCGGTTCCGGGCCAGGCGGCGACGGGGAGCGCCACCTCAATCTGCACGCGCCGCCGACGCGGGTGCGCGGCCCGGAGCAGGCCGAGTTCGCCCAGCGTCAGGCCCAGCTCGGGATCCCGGACGGCGTGCAATGCCGCCTCGAGTTGTGATCGATCGACTGCCATGCTCTCCTCGTCCCGGATGGATCCGAATCGACGGTCCTACGCGCCGGAGGCGCAGCCGCGTCGCCCCAGCTGAAAGGGCTGATCCCCAGGTAGACTACCCAGCGTGAGCACTGCTCCGATCACCGTGGAGCCCGATCGACCGACCGGTGCGGACGACGGCCGGTTCAGCGCTGCGGTCGCTGCCGTTTCGGCCGCCTTCGGCGATCCGACGCGGCGCGACATCTTCCTCCACGTGCGCGCCCAGCCGGGAACGACCGCGACGGAGGTCGCGGCAACCTTTTCGCTGCACCCCAACGTGGCGCGCCACCACCTTCAGCGCCTGGTCGACGGTGGCTACCTCCGAGTCGAGACCGCACGCAACGCCGTTGGCGCCGGCCGACCCTCCAAGCGGTTCTTCTGCGTCGAAGAGGAACTGACCCTGGGCCTCATGCAACGCCGGGACGATCTCCTCATGCGACTGCTCGTCGAGGCGATGCAGCGGCTCGGGCCAGAAGAGGCGGAGGCGATGGCAGCACACGTCGGGGAGGAGTACGGCCGCTCCCTCGCGGCGCGCATGACCCCGAGCGAGGGTCAACGCACCGTGCGAGCCGCCATGCACGTGGTGGCCGAGACGCTGACCGCCCACGGATTCGCCGCCCACGCGGAGGACCGCGGCGAGACGACCGCGGTCGTGGCCGAACAGTGCCCCTTCGGTGACGCCAGCAGCACGAACCCGGTGCTGTGCGCAGTCGACCGCGGGATGATCAAGGGCTTGCTCGCGCAGCTCTGCGGCACGGCGTCGCAACAGGCCCTCCCGGTGATCCTGTCCTCGCGGGCCCGGGGCGACGACGCCTGTACCGCCTCTGCCTGACCCGCGCGTGGCTCGCACCTACCTCGATCACGCCAGCACGACACCGCCGCGGCCCGAAGCCCTCGACGCGCTCGCACGGTGGGCCACGCTTCCGACCGGCGACCCCGGCCGGCTCCACGAAGAAGGCCGTACCGTCCGCGATGCGCTCGAGCGGGCACGGACGCAGGTGGCAGACCTGTTGGGTGTCGCGGCGCGCCAGGTGGTCTTCACTTCGGGGGGGACAGAAGCAATCAACGCGGCCGTGTGGGGCGCGACCCGTGCCGTACCCGGCGCGCCCGTGCTCTGCGCCGCCGTGGAGCACTCCGCCGTGCGGGACGCCTCCGCGCGCGCCGCGCCGACCGAGGAGATCGAGGTCGACTCGGCCGGTGGGCTCGATGTCGATGCCCTGCAGGAACGCCTGCGGAACGGCGACCTGCCGCGTCCCGCACTGGTCCACTGCCAGTGGGGCAACCACGAGGTGGGCACCCTCCAGCCGGTGCACGAGGTCGTCGGGCTCTGTCGTGCGGCCGGCATCACCGTGCACGTCGACGCCGCCGCGGCCTGTGGCCACGTCCCGACCGACCTGGGCGCGCTCGGGGCCGACCTGGTCAGCGTCAGCGCCCACAAGTTCGGAGGGGTGCCCGGAGCGGGAGCGTTGATCGTCCGGCGCGGGAGCCGGTTCGATCCCCTCATCGTGGGCGGCGAGCAGGAGCGTGGTCGACGAGCTGGGCTCGAGCCCGTGCTGGCCCTCCTCGCCTTCGGCGCCGCAGCGGCGGTGTTGGCGTCGGACGGGGACCAGGTCATGGGAATAGAAGCGACGGCCGCCCGGCGCCACATGGCTGCCGTCGTCGACGCCGCACTGGGGGTGGACGGCGTCGAGGTGGTCGGACCGGTCTCGCCCGAAGACCGCCTTCCCCACCTCGTCTGCCTCGGCGTGCAGGGCGTCGAGGCCGAGCCCGTGCTCATCGGCTTGGACCGGGCTGGCGTCGCCGTGCACTCAGGCTCGGCGTGTTCCTCGGAGAGCATCGAGCCCTCGCCCGTGCTCGAGGCGATGGGGGTCGACCCGAGTCACTCGCTGCGGGTCAGCGTGGGCTGGACGACCGTGGACGCTGACTGCTCGGCCTTCGCCGACGCCTTCACCCGGGTCGTCGCCGAATTGCGGTCGCTCCGGGGCTGAGGACCCCACCGAACCCGTCACCCGAACCGGTCATCGGGCTGACGCGCTCGAGAACGCCGCCGGCACCGGCTCGCCTGCCGCCTGATAGGCGCCCACCACGAGCGGCGCGACCTGCGGCACCTCGGCGGCCGGCGGGTGGTCAGCCAAGAAGTCGTCGAACTGGGCGGCGGCAGCCTTGTCGTTGTGATCCTGATTCTCGAGCACCAGCCCGTAGAAGAGATGCCCCGCGTAGTAGGTCGGCGAGTCCTTGACCGAGGTCTCGATCTCGGCGCGCCCGATCCGCACCAACGACGCGACGTGGGCGGCCGATCCGACGTTCCACTGCAGATACCCGGCGTAGGCCAACGCGGCGGGGTTCGACGGGTCCTCGGAGAGCACCTTGTCGTAGAGCACCAACGCCGCCTTGGTCTGCCCCTGGTTGTTCAACACGAGCGCCTGTTGCAGTTGCTGTTCGATCAGTTGAGCCTGCGAGAGGGTCACGCTGCCCGACGACGCCTGGCCGGGTTGGCGGGCCTGGACGAAGTGCACCACCAAGATCACGGCACCAGTGACAATGAGCAGGCACGCCGCGACGAGGCCGATCACGCGCCACACGGACAGCGGTCCCCCTTCGGAGCCGGGGGCTGCCTCGGCCGGCGGTGGGACCGTCGGTTCGGGGTCCAACCGCGCGAGCTCGGCCTCCACCTCGGCCAGGCGCGTCGAGTCCCGCGCCACCAGGAGCGAGTGGTCCTCGTCGGACAAGTCGCCCGCATCGTGCTCACGGTCTGCGTCGAGGAGGGAGCGATGCAGAAACTCGCGCTCGTCGCTCAGGTACCAACGTTCGTCACGCTGCGACCCGTCACGCCGCTCGACGGACCCGTTGACCGTCACGCGACTCTCTCTTCGGTGCCCCGGGCGCGCTCGGCGACCCTCAACGCGCCGAACTGGCGGCTCCTGCGCCAGAAGACCACGGCCACGCCCACCAGCGCGCCGGCACCGAACAGCAGGGGGATGATCCAGATCAGCGGGACCCCGCCAGCGTCGGGGGGCACCAGGAGGACGGTCTGGCCGTACTCGGCCACCAGAGTCTGATCGATGTCGGCGGTCGAGCTCCCGGCGGCCACCATGCCTTCGATCTGGTGACGCACGGCGATGGCGGTCGTTGCGTTCGACTCCGCCACGGAGAGGTCGGTGCACGAGGGGCAGCGCACCGTGGCCTCGATGGCGGCGGCGCGCTGCGCCGTGGTCTCGGGCGCCGAGTCGAAGACGCCGCTGCCGATCACCAGGGCGACTGCGAGGACGAACAGCGGGAGAACCACGCGGGCCCACAAGGGGAGGGCGCTCCTGCGTTCAGCCATTCGACGTCCGCGCCTGTTCCGCTCTGGCCGCCCGTAGATACGAGTCGAGGTTCACCTGTGTGGCCGGGCCGAGGAGCACGGCAGTGACCCGACCGGACGGGTCGATGATGAACGTCGTCGGCGGCGCGGTCACGCCGTAGTGCTCGGCGATGACACCGCCAGGGTCGCTGATGGCGGGCCAGAGGTCGCCGTTCGACTGCAAGAAGCCGCGCGCCGTCGCGGTGGTGTCATGGAACACCACGCTGATCATGTCGGCACCGTCGGCCGTGTGCGCTTGTTGGTAATAGAAGCGCGAGAGGTTGGGTGCCTCCACCTTGCAGGGACCGCACCAACTGGCGAAGAAGTTGACCACCACGTAGTGACCCCGCAAGGAGGCCAGGGCAACCGGCGAGCCCGAGCCCAGGTCGGTGCCCCGGAACGCCGGCGCGGGCTGACCGAGCAACGGGCTCTGGACGGCCGTTGCCTCCTGGGGTGTCCGGGTGGCCAGCACGATCCCGACGACGACGAGCACCGCCAGGACGGCACCGGCCACCCAGCGCGTGGAGTGTCGGCGGCGCTCCGTCATGCCCGGCCTGCGGGCGCGGCACGGGCCACGAGCGCGCCCACCGGCTCGGGCGCCGCGGCCTCCCGCTCACGGTGGTGAGCCGGATCCGCATCCGTCACCAAGGGCGAGGACGCCGAGGCCGGATCGGTGGCGCGTCGGCGCGAGCCGGGGACGAGCGCCAGCAACCCTCCCAACCCGATGAGGAGGCCACCGGCCCACAGCCATGCGACGAGCGGCTCGACGACCACGCCGACGGCCACCGAGCCCTGCGGCAGGTTGTTGATGGCCTGGTTCCCCGAGGTCGACCCGAGTCCGCCGACGGCGTCGAAAGTCAGGTAGACGTCGTCGAAGAGCCCCGAGTCGATGGCCGGCGTCCCCACCACCGACAGCGCGCTGCCGAAGCTGGTGGTCGCCGGCGCGAACACGCCGCCATCGACCTTGACCAGAGCTTGCTGGGAGGTGCGCGAGGGCGAGGTCACGGTGCGCAGCCCCTCGAACTCGAATCGGTGGCCGTCGTAGGTCACGACGTTTCCTCGGTGGAGCGCGAGCTCGGCCTGGTGGCGATACGACGTGGCGGCGATCACCCCGACGGCGAGCAGCACCACCCCGAGATGCACGATCATGCCGCCGTTGGCGCGACCCACCAGGCCCCGCCACCAGCCGACGTGGCGCGTGTGAGCGGCCCGCACCGAGAGGACCAACGCACGGGCGGCGGTAGCGGCGGCCATGGCGCCGAGGCCGAAGCCGATGAGCGTGGCGCTGCCACGCAGTCCGAAGGCGACGCACAGCACCACCGTGCCGACGCCGATCCACACGGGGATGAACAGGCGCTGCCACAGCACCGAGCCGCTCATCTTGCGCCAGCTCAAAGCGGGTGCAACGGCCATGAGGAACAGCAAGGTCAGCCCCGCGGGGACGGCGACGGTGTTGAAGAAGGGCGCACCCACGGTCACCTGCCGTTGCGTGACCGCCTCGTACAGGAGCGGATAGAGGGTGCCGAGCAGCACGACGAACGCGAAGCCGACGAAGAGCACGTTGTTGAGAAGGAAAGCACCCTCACGGCCAAGTGGCGCGTCGATGCCCATCGGCGATCGGAGCCGGTCGCCGCGCCAGGCGATCAGCCCGAACCCCACGATGACGACCACGAAGAAGAAGCTGATCAGCAACGGTCCGAGCGAGGACTCGGAGAAGGCGTGCACCGACTGGATCACCCCCGACCGGGTGAGGAAGGTGCCGAGGATGGTGAGGGCGAAGGTGGCAATGGACAGCGACAGGTTCCAGACCCGGAAGAGGCCACGCCGCTCTTGGACCAGCACGGAATGCAGGTAGGCCGTCCCGCAGAGCCACGGCAGCAGCGCGGCGTTCTCGACCGGGTCCCAGCCCCAGAAGCCCCCCCATCCGAGCACCTGGTAGGACCACCAGGCGCCGAGCACGATGCCCACGGAGAGAAAGGTGAACGCGACCAGCGTCCAACGACGGCACTCGATCTGCCAACGGTCCCCGACCCGACCCGTGGCGAGCATGCCAATGGCGAACGCGAAGGGCACGGTGAAGACGACGAATCCGACGTAGAGGAGCGGCGGGTGGATCGCAACCAGCGGATTGTCCTGCAGGAGTGAGTTCGGTCCGAGTCCCTGCGTCACGCCGGACGCGGTGACGAAGGGGTTCGCCGGCCCGATCATGAGGCCGAAGAAAAAGGCCGACACGGCGTAGAGGACGAGCATGGCCCAGCGGATCACCGGGTCGGCGAACAGGGACCGGTAGTGCCACACGAAGATGGTCGTCACCACCGCGAGGATGAGGCCCCACAACAGGATGGAGCCCGCCAGGGCGGACCACATCCCGGTGATGGAGTACAGCAGCGGCGTGACGGTGCTGTTGTTCTCGGCCACGAACACCACCGTGAAGTCGTGGGTGACGAGCGCGTGTTCCATGGCGCCGACGGCCAGCAAGGTGCCGACCAGCATGACGGGCGCCAGCAGCCCGCCGTCGCCGGTCAGGCGTCCCGCCGCGCCGAGGGGATCGCTGCCGTCGCCGGCGGGGCTGCGGTAGAAGAACCCGGCTGCGATGACGAGCACCCCCGCGATGCTGGCCACGAAGGCCAGCCAGATCCCGATGGTCCCGAGGTGGGCGTCGACCATCAGCAGGCCGGTCCGGTTGCCTTGACCTTCACCCGACCCGGGTACTGGGCGGCGTAGGTGGACGAGTGCTTCACGAGGATGGAGTTCGACACGAAGTCGGTCGAGGTCGCCGTGGTGAAGTGCCCCACGACCACCACCGGGATGCGGGCCTGGAACAGTTGGGGCGGGCTCCCCGTGTTGACGACGTGGACGACGTTGGGCCCCTCGCAGATGTTGAAGTCCGAGCCGGTGGTGGTGGGGTGAATCGTGCCCGGGACCACCGTTCCCTCGAGTCGCAGGGTCTGGGTGCCGAGCGTCGCCCGCTGGGCGAAGGCCTGGTCCACCGTGTCGAAGTAATCGAGCGAGCTGCCCAACCCCTCGACGAGGAGGAAGACGAAGGCGACGATCAGGAGCACGAAGACGGCCAGAACCCGGCGGCTGGTACGCCGTCGCAGCGGCGAGGGCACGGCCGGCCCCGGACGGACATCGGACGGCGGCGGGCTGGGGGGAGAGCTCGGCTCGGTTGTCGTCTCGGTCACGACCGCTCGGTGTGCGGAAGAGCGCCCTCTTCGGCGACCGGCCACTCCGACATGCGCAACGCCCGCGTCCAGCGGCGCCGGCGCAGGACCAGGCTCAGCGCGTAGACGAACAAGGTCGCCAGCGCGATGGCATACCCGGCGTCGACGTAGCTCACGGCGATCCCCCGCCCTCGGGTGGCTCGGGCCCGCCCACCCCAACGAGCTCGGCCTCCGCATCCTCGCTCCACCGCTCGGCCAGGGAGACCTCGAGCTCCTGATCGCCGACCGCGTCCTGGAGCACCTCAATCTGGTAGCGCACACCGAGCAGCCAGACGAACACGGCCGAGAACGCGAGGAACGCGAGCAGGAAGGTCCAGGACATGGAGGCGGAGGCATGGATCTGGAACCCTGGGTCGAGGAACGTGCCCCCCTGGTGCAGGGTGTTCCACCAGTCCACGGAAAAATGGACGAGCGGCACGTCGATGGCGACGAGCAGCGCCGCCACGGCACAGCGGCGGGCCCGGATGGCAGGGTCGGCCGGCACGCGCCGAAGGGCGAGGTACCCGATCTCGAGGAGCAGCAGGAGGGCGGTCGAGGTCAAGCGGGCGTCCCAGGTCCACCACGTCCCCCAGGCCGGCCGACCCCACAACGACCCCGTCACCAGCGTGAGCGCCGAGAACACGGCGCCGACCTCGACGGCGGAGGCGGCCAGTCGGTCCCAGAAGAAGGACCGCGTGCGCGGCCACAGGTAGAGAAGGCTGCCGGCTGCGGCAACGCCACCGGCCCAGTAGAGCGCCACGGTCGCGATCGGCGGATGGATGTAGAGCAGCCGGGCGAGGTTCCCTTGCACCACGTCGGGCGGCGTGATCCACAGGCCGAGCCACACCGTGAAGCCCAGGGCGACGACGCCGAGACCACCGACCACGTCGAGCCAGCGGGGTCGCGGGGGCACGATCGCGGGCGCCTTCACGCCGTCTCCTGCAGTGGGCCGTAGAGGACGATGCCGACGACGAGATAGACGACCGCGAACGGGACCAGGATCTTGAGCCATTGCGTCCCCGACGAGATGCTGCCGCTCAGCGCGGCCTGCCACACCTTGGAACCGGCGAGCAGGACCGGTGCCAGGACCGGCAAAACGAGGAGCGGGAGCAGGGTGTCACGAACGCGCAGGCCGGCCGACAAGGCGCCGTAGAGCACGCCGGCACAAGCGAGGCCGACGGTCGCCAACAGGCCGGCCACCACCGCGAGCCATACCACGCGCACGTGCACGTCGAAAAGGAAGGTCACGCCGGCCCACAGCACGACCTGGAGCGCGAGGAGCTGGAGTCCCACCGCGGCGGCCTTGCCCAGGAAGATCCCGGCCGGGTCGATGCCCGAGAGACGAAGGCCGTCACGCGTACCCTCGCCCGACTCGACGGCGACACTGCGCTGGATCGCCAGCACCGTCGAGAACAGCAGCGCAACCCAGAAGATCCCCGGTGCGGCGTGACGCAACGCCGCTTGGTCGGGCCCGATGGCGAAGGCGAGGAGCACCAAGACGAGGACGGCGAAGGGTACGACCTGCCACAGCGCGACACGCGAGCGTGCCTCGATCCGGAGGTCCTTCCCCGCCACCAGGACGGCGTCATGCCACATGGACGGCTCCGGGGGTGCCTCTGGGCTTGTCGGCTGCGGGCGCCGGCACGGCGGTCAACGTGACATGGCGCCCGCCTGGCTCCTCACCCGTCACCCGGCCGCCCCCCATGGACACGACGCGGTCGGCCAGGGGGACCGAGAGCTGGGGCTCGTGCGACGAGAGCAGCACCGTCGCCCCGTCGGAGGCGGCCTCGCCGATCAGACGTCCGAGCAAGGCGCGCGACGTGGCGTCGAGTCCGGCGTGCGGCTCGTCGAGCAGCCAGAGCGCGGGTCGCCGCGCCAGCAACGCCGCCAGCGCGACGCGGCGACGCTGGCCGGCCGAGAGCCGACCGGCCGGCGTCGTGCGCAGACGCCCGATCAGGCCGACCCGCTCGAGGGCGTCGTCGGCGCCCGAGACCCGAAGCCCCAAGGCCCGGGTGGCGAAATGGACGTTCTCCGCCGCACTCAGCTCGTCGTAGAGAGGGGCGGCATGACCCAAGAGGCCGACAGAGCGGCGGACCGAGGTGTGGTCCGTGGTGAGGTCGACGCCGAGGACGGTGGCCTCACCGGAGGTGACGGGCAAAAGCCCGGCACAGGTGCGCAGCAGGCTGGTCTTCCCCGCCCCGTTGGCGCCCACCACGACGACGACCTCACCCTGGTCGAGAGAGAGATCGACCCCGGCAAGGACGGGGAAGCGGCCGGCGAGCGCGACCGCGACACGAAAGTGGACAACAGTGGCCATGGCCTTCCCCACCATGGTAGGGGGGGTGGGTACCGGGGTTCCAAGCGGGCCCGGGCACCGGGCTCAGGGCGCCGACCAGACCCAGGCGTAGGAGAAGGGAACCCCCCGATTCGGTTCCCAACTGGGCTTCCGTTCGATCAGCCGTTCGTCGACCAGCCCCTCGTGGAGCTCCCGGGCCACCAGACCGGCTGGCGGCGGCGGCGGCGAAGTCCGGCATCGCGGCGAGCTCAGCGCATGTGCGCCAGCGCGGTGACCGGATCGAGGGACGTGGCCGCATCGCCGGCCAGTTCGGACCGGGCGAAGTCGCGCAACGCAACCTCGTGCGCCACCAGCAGGTCCGAGACGGCCCGCTCGGCGGGGTCCAGCTCCGCGATGCGCTCATAGAGACCGATGAACTGTCCCGTGATGCCTTCGAACGAGCCCATGACCTCTTGCCACGTGCTGTCGCGTGAAGCGTCGGCGAGCGCGTCGGCCGCGCCGAGCATCTCGGCGTCGGGTTCGGTGGAGATGCCCGCCTTGTCGAGCGCGGGTGCGACGGCCTCCTTGGTCAGGCGTTCGAGGGTCGCGAGCACGCGCATCTTGTCGGCGTGCTCCGCCTCGTGGCGCGCGTCGAGATGCTCGGCGAGACGACCGAACAGACGCTCACCCAGCACCTCGCCCTGGTAGGCCTGGACCCAGAGCTTCTCGAGCCCGTCCTCGGGCGAGAAGATCGGGTCGGGTGCGGTGCCGGTGCCGGTGCTGCTGTCGCTCATGCCCCAGACGATAACGGCGACCGTCGGTAGTGTCACCCGCATCGATGGTGACCGTCCTGATGCCGTTGCCGGCGTGCGACTTCGACCCCACCGAAGTGGCGGTGAGCTGGCAGGTCCTGTCGGCGGCGGGACACGAGGTGCGCTTCGCCACGCCGTCAGGGCAGCCCAGCCAGGCCGACGACCTGATGGTGACCGGCCGCGGCCTTGACCCCTGGGGCGCCATCCCCGGCCTGCGCCACGCGACCGTGGTCGGCCGAGTCCTGCGGGCCAACCGAGCGGCCCGCCAGGCCTATGCGTCGCTGCGCTCCGATGAGGCCTTCCGGACGCCGCTGCACTGGGGGGCGGCCCGGCGCAGCGAGTACGACGCCCTGCTGCTGCCCGGCGGGCACCAGGCCCGCGGCATGCGCGCCTATCTCGAGAGCCCCGAGGTCCAGCAGATGACCATCGACGCGTTCCGTTCCGGCCGGCCGGTGGGGGCGATTTGTCACGGCGTCCTGGTCGCCCGCGCGCGGTGGACCCGAAGTCCGGACACTCGGTGCTGTACGGCCGGCGCACCACTGCGCTCACGTGGTCGCTGGAGCGCAAGGCGTGGGGTATCGCCCGCTACACGCGGTTCTGGGACGCCAACTACTACCGGACCTACATGGAGGAGCCGGGGCAGCCGTGGGGGTACATGTCGGTGCAGCAAGAGGTCACGCGTGCACTCGCGGATCCGGCCGACTTCAAGGACGTGGAGCGCGACACGCCCGACCGGCGCTCCAAGACGAGCGGGCGAGCCCGTGACACGCCGACCGACGCCCGTCCGGCGTGGGTCGTGCGCGACGGCTCCTACGTCTCGGCCCGCTGGCCGGGCGACGCCTTCACCTTCGCAGAGACATTCGCCGCGGTCCTGGCCGAGCAACAGTGACCCGGGGCGAGGTCCGGCACCGAGGTGTCCTGCGGCCCCCTGCTCAACTCTTGCTCAGCCGTCCCAGCCCGACGTCGTTGAGGAGGTTCGAGAGCTGCGTCGAAACCCAACTCACGTTGTCCGTCAGCAACAACACGCCAAAGACCACGAGGACGACCCCGGCCACCAGCTCCACGGCCCACAGCCAGCTCCGGGTCCGGGCCAGCATGGTGGTGAGGCGACTGAAGGCCAGGCCGACCAAGACGAAGGGCACCGCCAGGCCGAGGGAGTAGGCGAAGAGAAGGAGCACACCACCCGACAGGGTCCCGTTGCGCGCCGCGAGGCTCAACACGACGCCCAGCACCGGTCCGATGCAGGGCGTCCAGGCGAACGCGAACGCCATCCCCATCAGCGGCGCCGCCCACGCGCCGAGCTTGGACGGGCGCACGTCGAAACGGTGCTCGCCGGTGACCCGGGACACAACGCCCAGGGTTCCCGAGCCGGCGTTGGCCCACACGCTCGACGGGAGCGCACCCAGCAACATGACCACCCCGAGGGCGACGATCACGGCACCGCTCACGTGGGAGAGCGTGATCTCGTGCGCATCGAGGAGGCGGCCGATGCTCGAGGCCGCCGCGCCGAGCGCGACGAAGACCAGGGTGAAGCCCGCCACGAACAGGCCGATGCCGCGCAGGACCGGGCGCAAAGCCGTCGAAGGCGTCACCCCCTCGCCGCCGGCCTCCAGCTCCGCCGCCGAGAGGCCCGACACCATGGAGACGTAACCCGGGACCAGGGGCAGGACGCACGGCGAGACGAAGGAGAGGATCCCGGCTCCGAAGGCGACGAGGGCGCCGGCCGGATCGGCCGAGATCGCAGCGGGTGCAGCAGGTGAGAGGAGCGCGGCGGCCCCCGGTTACCTGAGGCTCTTCCGGACCAGGTCCATGTCCGCCTCCACCATCATGGTGACGAGGCCGGGAAAGTCGACTTCGGGCCGCCAGCCCAGTACCTCGTGCGCCTTGGCGGGGTCTCCGACCAGGAGGTCCACTTCCGCTGGGCGCAGGAAACGGTCGTCGATCACGACGTGCTGCTCCCAGTCCAGGCCGGCGGCTTCAAAGGCCAAGCGGCACCATTCGCGCACCTCGTGGGTCTGACCGGTCGACACGACGAAGTCGCCCGGTCCGTCCTGCTGGAGCATCAGCCACATGGCGCGGACGTAGTCCGCGGCGTAGCCCCAGTCGCGGTGGGCGTCGAGGTTGCCGAGCGCCAGCTTGTCGTCGAGCTTGTTGGCAATTCGAGCCACGCCGTTGGTGACCTTGCGGGTGAGGAACTCGAGGCCCCGGCGCGGTGACTCGTGGTTGAAGAGGATGCCCGAGGACGCGTGCAGCCCATAGCTCTCGCGGTAGTTCACCGTGATCCAGTGCCCGTACACCTTGGCCGCGCCGTAGGGGCTGCGCGGGTAGAACGGGGTCGACTCCCGCTGAGGGACCTCGAGCACCTTGCCGAACATCTCCGAGGAGCTGGCCTGGTAAAAGCGGATCTCGGGGTCGACGAGCCGGATGGCGTCGAGAATGCGGGTGACGCCCATGGCGGTGGTCTCACCGGTCAGCACCGGCTGGGAGAAGCTGGTCTGGACGAAGGACTGAGCGGCCAAGTTGTAAACCTCGGTGGGCCGGTGGTCGCGCAGGATGTGGATGAGCGAGCTCTCGTCGAGCAGATCGCCGGCCACCAGTTCGAGCTGGTCCTGAATGTGGGCGATCCGCTCGAAGTTGACGGTGCTCGAGCGCCGCACCATTCCAATCACTTTGTAGCCCTGGGAGAGAAGGAATTCCGCCAGATAGGACCCGTCCTGGCCGGTGACGCCTGTGATCAATGCCCGCTTCGCCATCGCAACAAGACGCTAGTCGACGGCGTGCCACCCCCCCGGGCGCGCTTACAGTGCCGTCGTGCCGACGGCGTGCATGGTCTCCTTCCGCTTGGGCGGGAGCGACGGGGTCGCGATCGAGGCGGCCAAATGGTCCGCTGCGCTGGGCCGGCTCGGATGGGATGTGCGCACCGTCGCCGGGTCGGGCCTGGTGGACACCGTCCTGCCCGGATTGGCCATCGACGCGCCCGAGCCCCCGACACGGGCCGAGGTCGAGAGTGCGCTGACCAGCGCCGACCTCGTCATCGTCGAAAACCTCTGTTCACTGCCGCTCAACCGTCGCGCCGCGGCCGTCGTGGCGGAGGCCTGCGCAGGTCGTCCGGCGCTCCTGCACCATCACGACCTCCCGTGGCAGCGGACGCACCTGGCTCAGCTCCCGCCGCCGCCGGACGACTCGGCGTGGGCGCACGTGACGATCAACGAGCTCAGCCGAGTGGAACTGGCGGCGCACGGCATCACGGCGACGACGGTCTACAACGCGTTCGACCCCGACCCCGAACCGGGCGAGCGCGCCGCCACGCGCGCCGCACTCGGCGTGGCCGACGGGGTCACGCTCTTGCTCCAGCCCACAAGGGCGCTCCCCCGCAAGAACATCGCCGGGGCGATCGCGCTCACCGAAGCTCTCGGCGGCATCTACTGGCTGCTCGGACCAGCCGAGGACGGGTTCGGGCCCGAACTCGAGAACCTGGTCGCCCGGGCCGGCTGCACCGTCGTCCTCGGCGAGCCCGAGTGCGGTTGCTCCGTCGCCGACGCATACGCCGCCTGCGACGTCGTCTTGCTTCCCTCGACATGGGAGGGCTTCGGCAACCCCTCGGTGGAGTCGGCCACCCATCGACGTCCGTTCGCGGTGGGCTCCTACCCCGTGGCCACCGAGCTGGCGGCCTTCGGCTTCCACTGGTTCGACGCCTCCGATCCGGCTCCGCTGGCGGCCTGGTTGCGCGCGCCCGACCAGCGCGTGCTGGCGCACAACCACCGCGTCGCGGCCGACCACTTCAACCTGGCCGACCTCCCGGAACGCCTTTCGGGCGTCCTGCGGAGTGTCCCCGGCCTCGCCGCCCCGGTTTGACCGTTCGGTAACGTGCATCCATGGCAGGTGCGATCGACGCCGTTCCGAGGCGACTCACCGCGGAACAGCGACGTCACCAGCTCTTCGCGGTGGCGCTCGAGCTGTTCGCTCAACGGGGGTACCGCGCCACGACGATGGACGACATCGCCGAGGCGGCCGGGGTCACCAAGCCGCTGCTGTACCAACACTTCTCCTCGAAGCGGGCGCTGTACCTGGAGTTGGTCGACTCCATCGCGCAGGACCTGTTGGACGCCATCGGACGCGCGGTCATGCGAGCCGAGGGCCCGCGGCAGCAAGTGGAGCTGGGCTTCGCCGCCTACTTCCGCCTGGTGGTCAGCCACGAGGATGAATTCCGCCTGCTCTACGGACGTGACCACGCAGACGACCAGGAGCTGGGCCGCGCGCTCCGCACCGTCGAGGACGCGATCGCGGAGGCGATCGACCCACTGATCGCTGCTGGCCTCGACGACGACCACCGCCGCCTGCTGGCCTACGGGATCGTGGGGATGGCGGAGGGGGCCAGCCGGCGGTTCATGGCACAACGTCCCGGCTCCGAGGCCGAGCTGGAGGAGGAGGCCCTGAAGCTGGCGCGGCGCGTGGCCGACCTGGCGTGGGCCGGGCTCCGGTCGGTGCACGCCGACTGAGCAGGCGCGACGCGGACCGGGGAGCCTAGAGCCGTTCGATGAGCGTCCGGCACAGCCCCCACAGCTCGTCCACGCACGCCGCATAGACGTCGGCGTCGCGCCCGGCGGGGTCGAGGACGTCGTCGTCGTCGGACACCTCGACCTTGTCCAGGTCGAGGGCCGCCACCCGCGGGACGAGGCGGGGCGGCGCCGGGGGCAGGGCGCGGCACAGGTGCCGGATGGTCCCGGTCTTGACGGCGGCATCCGGGAACTGGCGCCGCACGAAGCGCACGTGGTCGGCCTCCATGACGACGACCAGCTCGGCGTGCACGAGGTCGACCCCGTGGACCTGGCGGCTGCGGTGGCGGCGGAAGTCAGCGTCTGCGAGTTCGGGAATACGGGCCAGGGCGGTGCGGGTCCGCATGCCCATGGGCTGTCCGTCGATGGTGTGCGTCCCGGCGGTCACGATGTGGAGCGGGTCCCCGGGGCGGCCGTCGCGCAGGTGCTCGAGCATGAAGCCGGCCATGACCGACCTGGCCGCGTTGCCCGTGCACAGGACCAGCAGGTCGGTCATCGGGCGGCCCGCAGCAGGGCTGGCGCGTCAACGTCGAGTGCGTGCTGGGCGTGACGGGTCGTGCTCGTGAGGAACATGAGGTCTCCCCGCTCGGTGCGCTGGACGACCATGGACGCGACGATGGCCATGAGCACGCCCCCGAAGCTGTCCAACCGGGTGTCCTGGCGCAATTGCTGCAGCGAGTAGTCGCGCACCCCGCCCCGGCACAGGGCGTCGTGATAGTGGGCCAAGAGGTCCGCCTCGTGGGACCGCCGGTCCTCGGTGCGAAGGCAACCGCCGACGAAGTACGCCACGTCGAGGGACGCCCCGCCCCATGCGGCCGTTTGCCAGTCGACGACCACCGGCCTGGCGTGACCCGGCTGGAAGAGGAGATTGTCGAGCCGGAAGTCGCCGTGGCTGGTGGTCCGCGGGCCCGTGTGCAGCCCGAGATAGGCCGGCAGCCGCTCGGCGAAGAGACGGCAGACGTCGCGGTGCTCGGGCGCCAACGTGTCCTCGTGACGCTCGAGAAACCCAGGCAGCAAGGAGGTCACCAGCGCGGCCAGGAAGCCGTTCGACTCAGGCGCGGATCGGTTGAGCCACTCGCGCCCGGCGAGATCGGGATCCTCCCAACACGGGGCGTGCAAGCCGGCCATCTCTTCGAGGACGGCTGCGGCCACGTCCGGACTACAGGCTTCGATCTGGTCTCCTTGCACGGAGTGGGCGATGTCCTCGAGCAGCAAGGTGAACCAACCCGTTTCGGGTTCGACCACCGCCACATAGCAGGCCGGCACGCGAGTGGCGACGCGCGCCGCGACCTCCCGGTAGAACCGAACCTCAATTTCATACGCTCGCAGAGCGAGGCCGGTGCCTCGGCTCTGGTCGTCGACCGAGGCGAACTTGCCCACCACGCTGGCGGGGCCCGCCCCGGGCTCGTCGTAGGTCAGCACGAAGCGCGTCGTGTCGGCCATCTGGCCGGTACCGATCGGCGCTGCCTCGAAGGAGACCACCTTGGCGCCGTCGGCCAACTGGCCCGCACCGGCGAGAGCCTCGGTCAGCCATTCGGGGGTGACGTGGTCGGCGCGGCGGAGAAGGGTGGTCGGTCCCATGGGGGGCCGACACTATTGGCCCAGCCCCGGCGGGACCCGCCGCCGGCCACCGGGCGCCGTGGCCTCCACCCGCGGGATCAACCCGGGAATCAACCCCCGGGTTGACGCAAGAAACGGGCCAAATCCGGACACTGGTGGCATGACCCTCACCGAGTACCTCATCGACATCAGCCTCATCGCCATCGTCCTGCTCCAGGTCAGGGGGCGCCGGATCACCGCCCGGTCCCTTCTGCTTCCGGTCGGCATCGTCGCCTACGTCGCGTTCACCTACCTGCGGGGTCTCCCCACCGCCGGCAACGACTTGGTCCTCGTCCTCGGCTGTGCCGGCGTGGGCGCCCTGCTCGGCGGGCTCGCGGGCCGCTTCACCTCGGTCCACCCGGACGGCGAGGGTTTCCCGGTCGCCAAGGCCGGCCTGGCGGCCGCCGCCTTGTGGATCCTCGGCACCGGCGGCCGGCTGGCCTTCCAGGTCTACGCCACCCACGGGGGTGGGGCGGCGATCGAGCACTTCAGCGCCACCCACAGCATCACGAGCGTGGCCGCCTGGGCCGACGCCCTCATCCTCATGGCGCTCAGCGAGGCCGTGATCCGGACCGGGATCTTGGGGTGGCGGTCCTCCACGGTCCGCCGCCAGAGTTTGGTGGCCTCCGGCGCTGCGCCCAGCCCTCGGTCAGCCGGTCCAGACCGGCTGGCGGTCCATCATGGAGGGCAGTGAGCGTTCCCTCTGAGGCCGAGATCCCCCTGGGTAGCTGGTCGATCGGTGGCAACGCGGTCGCAGTGGCCTCCATGGGGTTGCTGGCATGGGCGGTCGTCAGCGAGCTCCACACGCTGGGATCCACCGGCCAGCGCGCCACCGCCGTCGCCCTGCTGGCGGCGGCGGTGGCGTCGTGGCTCCTCTGGATGTACCTGCGGTCCCGGCGGGAGTGGGCCGCTGGCGCGGCGCTGTTCGCCATGGCGCTCACGGGCGGCGCCCTCGTGGGCTTTGCCCCCGTGGCACTGGTGTTTCCCGGCGTGGCCGTGTTCAGTGCGGCCAGCCGTTGGCCCATCGGTTGGGGCGCCCTGATCGGTGCCGCCGGTTGGTTGGCCGTGGCGGTCAGCGTGCTCGCTGTCGGCAGACCGGACGGCATCCTCCTCGGCGCGGTGGCGGCGGTCCTCGGCGGCGCCGTAGTCGGGATCACCCGCCGCGAAGCGGTGGAGCGAAGCGAGCAGCTGGCACGCATGGAGGTCGAGGTCGCGCGGACCGAAGTGGAACGAGCCCGGGCCGAGCTCCTCAGCGAGCGCAACCACTTCGCGCGCGAGATCCACGACGTGCTCGCCCACACCCTGGCGGCCCTCTCGCTCCAGCTCGAAGCCTTCAGCACGGTCGTCGAATCCGAGCCGGGCACCAGCACCGCCGTCCGCGAGCAACTCGAGCGCACCCGTCGGTTGGTCCACGAGGGGCTCGACGAAGCGCGGGGGGCGGTCCGGGCCTTGCGCGACGAGCCGGCGCCCCTCGGCGAGCAGCTGACCAGGCTCAGCGCACAGCACGGTGCGACCTTCACCGAGTCGGGCCCGCCGGTGCGGCTCCCGGCGCCGGCGGTGCTCGGTCTCTACCGGGTCGCCCAAGAGGCGCTCACCAACGTCATGAAACACGCGCCGGGCGCACCGACCTCGGTCGCCCTGACCTGGTCGCCCGACGCCGTGTCGCTGCACATCGACAACGATGCTTCGACCCACACCGCGCCCACCGTGCTGGCGCGGAGCGGCGGCGGGTTCGGCCTGCGTGGCATCGCCGAGCGCCTGGAGCTCTTGGGCGGCGAGGTCGACTCGGGGCCGACGGCATCGGGTTGGCGCGTCACCGCAGCGGTACCGCTCGGCGGCGCCCCGGCGGCGGCGGCGCGCCGAGAGGCCGCGTCGTGAGGGTCATCATCGCGGACGACCAGAGGGTGGTCCGCGAAGGTCTGGCGACCATTGTGGGTGGGTTCGCCGACACCGAGGTGGTCGGTCTGGCCGGCGACGGCCTCGAGGCGTTGGATCTGGTCGCCACCCAGGCGCCCGACGTGGTGCTCATGGACCTGCGTATGCCCCGGATGGACGGCGTGGACGCCACCCGGGCGCTGCGGGAACGGCATCCTGCCCTCCCCGTCGTCGTGCTGACGACCTTCGCCGACGACGAGTCCATCATGGCCGGCCTCTCCGCCGGCGCGGCCGGCTACCTCACGAAGGACGCGTCCCGCGACGACATCCAGCGGGCGCTCGAGGCGGCCGTGGCGGGGCAGTCGGTGCTCGACCCGGCCGCCCAGGCGGCGTTGCTCAGGGCGGCGCAGCAGGCGCCCACCGCAAACCCCACCGATCCGGCGCCACTCCCCGACGGGCTGACCGACCGCGAGGCCGAGGTCCTCGCGCTGATCGCCGCCGGCCTGTCGAACACCGAGATCGCGGCGCGACTCTTCGTCGCCGAGGCGACCGTCAAGACGCACGTGAATCGGATCTTCGCCAAGACCAACAGCCGCGACCGCGCCCAGGCGGCGGTGTACGCCCACCGGCACGGTCTGGTGGCCGGTGCGGATGCCGATGCGGGTGCCGATGCCGCACCGGCCGGCGAGGTGGCTACGTCCGAACGACCGCACCCCTAGACGCGCCGACGTCGGCCAGCTCCGCGAGCTCGGTGGAGTTGGGAATCAGATGGTCACGCGCCGGCGGTCACGGCTTTCAGCTCGTCGAGCGACTCTCGCATGAGCTCCGAGAGGTCTCTTTGATTGGACTCTTCGACCCAGCGTTCGAACGCCACCTTGAACACGGCGATGCCCGCCTCGGCACTCAGGCTCGCGGCCGGATCCTTGACGCCGCGACGGCGCAACGCGTCAGCGAGGGCAGCGGCGAGTGCCGCGAGTTTGATCAGCTCGCGCTGGCGCAACTCCGCGTTCGCCGCGATCACCGCTTGACGCTGTCGGGCGAAATCACGGCGACCCTGGAAGAGCACGCCCGCAGCCTCGAGGGCCGCTTTGACCGAGTCGAACGGTGCCGCCGATTCTGGTGCTGCCGCGACGGCATCGACCAACGCCTCTTGCAGCGCTCCCGCCCCTCCGAAGAGAACCTCCCGCTTGTCGGTGAAGTGCCGGAAGAAGGTCCGCTCGGTCAGCCCGGCCCGCTCGGCGATCTCGGCGACGGTGGTGTTCTCGAAACCCCGCTCCCCATAGAGCGCCATGGCGGCCCGCTCGAGCCTCCCTCGACTGTCCGGTTCCCATCGAGCCATGCATCAATCCTAGTAATCGGTGATGACAGCGACTGACATAAGGAGTAGGATGATGACAGCAACTGACATCATCCTCGCTCTCGTGGGCGGGGACGACCGAAACTCTTGGAGGTTCTCATGCGTGTTTTCGTCACCGGCGCGTCGGGTTGGATCGGCTCGGCCGTCGTTCCCGAGCTCATCGGCGCCGGGCACTCAGTCGTCGGGCTGGCGCGCTCGGACGCCTCGGCCGAGGCCCTCGCTGTCGCCGGGGCGGATGTCCTCCGGGGCACGATCGACGACCTCGACGTGCTGCGAGCGGGCGCTGAAGCGTCCGATGGCGTGATCCACCTCGCGTTCAAGCACGACCTTGCTTTCTCGGGGGACTTCGCCGGTCCCGCCGATGCGGACCGCCGCGCCGTCGAGACGTTCGGCGAGGCGCTCGCAGGGTCCGACCGGCCCTTCCTCATTGCTTCCGGAGTCCTCGGGCTCGCAGCGCACGGTGTGGCGACGGAGCTCGACGGGCGCGATCGCGAGCCGGCTGCGGCTGCGCTGGGGGGTGGTCTGCTCACCAGGAGGGGCACCGCGCAGCTCACGCTCGCGCTCGCCGAACGCGGCATCCGCTCATCGGCGATGCGGCTTCCTCCCACGTGTCACGGCGCGGGCGACAACGGCTTCATGGCAATGCTGGTCGCAACCGCCCGCGACAAAGGTGTTGCCGGTTACGTTGGCGACGGTTCCAACCGGTGGCCGGCGAGCCATCGCCTCGATGTCGCGCTCGCCTTCCGCTTGGCGTTGGAGAAGGCCCCCGCCGGTTCGGCGCTGCACGCGGTCGCCGAAGAAGGCGTCGCCCTCCGCCAGGTCGCCGAGGTGATCGGACGCCACCTGGACGTCCCGGTGGTTTCCGTCTCCCCCGAAGACGCAGGCCAACACTTCGGGTTCCTCGGTCCACTCGTCGCGATGGACAGCCCTGCCTCGAGTGTCATGACCCGACGGCAGTTGGGCTGGGCTCCGGTGCATCCCGGGCTCGTCGAAGACCTCGACGAAGGCCACTACTTCCGGGCCTTCGCCGTGCGCTGACTCCCGCGGCCGAGGGCCACGGTCGGATCAGTTTATGTGGATACCGCTGATGGCCCGACTGATGACGAGGCGCTGTTTTTCTGATGTTCCCTCGAAGATGGTGTAGATCTTCGTATTACACCGACCGGTCGTCGGGGAGCATCAGAGTCTGGCCTCTCGGTCCTCTAGGGCACCTGGCCCGCTCGCTGCGCGCCATTCTCTGGATGCCGGTCGGCCGCGGAAAGGAGAGCCTGCGTCGCGATTGACGCCGCCGTAGTCAGGTCGTACTGACGGCCGGTCTCCCTGGCCATTGCGTACTCCGCGTCTCCCATTGTAGCGATGTGGTCTTCGAGCGCCCCGAGCCGCGCCCGGATCTCCCACGGGCGGTGGCCCTGCCCGCTCTGGGCCCGGAACTCCTCGGCGGCCGTCACGAGCTCGACCTGAACCGAACTTGCTGAGGCGCCAGTGTCCTCTACCACGACCGCTGCGGCCTCCAGCGCGTGTGCCGTACACCCGAGGTTCTCGTAGAAGGCGAACAACTGCACCGCTTCGGAGACGAACTTGGCTGCAGCGGCCACGTCACCTCGCTCGTAGGCGATGATGCCGCGCCCCTCGACATTGTGCGCGATCCCCATCGGGACCCCAGCCCTGCGTAGGAGCTGGTCCGCCTCTCCCGCCATGTCGCTGGCCGCGTCCAGATCCGAGCTACGGAGCGACGCCACCCACAGCGTGTAGCCGAGCCCCATGTCGTCGCCTTCGTCGCGGAAGTATGCGATCGCCTCCGCAACGCAACGGTCGACCTCGTCGAGGTCACCGGCGATCCATGCGGAATGCACGTTGAGGTACCTGGACCACGCCGCGAGCCTGCTGCGGCCCGCCGCACGAAAATGCTCGAAGGCACGGTTGTTCGCCTCCCGCGAGGCCGCCGGGTCGGCCTGCTCGAAGGCGATGTTCCCGACGGCGGCCCATGCTTCTCCAGCAGCCAGGTGGTCCACCGACCCCAGGCGCTCAGCCGCCTCCAGGCACTCGAGGATGGCCGACCGACGTTCGCCCCGGTGGTGGATGATCGGCGCGAGGCTCACGATCCGGAGGGCGGCCACGGGTCGGTCGTGGTCGGCGGCCCACTGCATGGTCGTGCGATAGGTCGTGGCGTCGAGTGTGGCCCGTCGAAGTGCGTCGTCCTGGGCCGGAGTGCGCATCTTCGACGAGAGATCTTCCACGCCGCTCATAGCCCAGTCGAAGAGGCGCTCCCGATTCGCCTCGAGCGCACCGTCGTCGTCCAGTCGGTCCAAGCCGTATTGGCGCAACGTCTCGAGGAGCGTAAAGCGCAGACCGTCGGCGGCCATGACCGTGGTCACCAGGGACTTGTCGACGAGGCGCGAGAGGAGGTCCACGACGTCTCGGGCGTCGACGGGTGGGCCCGACGCGACGGCTTCCGCCATGTCGAGCGTGAAGTGGTCAGGGAACACCGCCAGCCGGGAGAACACCAGCTTTTCTCTGTCGTCGAGCAGGTCGTAGCTCCAGGCGACGACTGCTTGAAGCGTCTGTTGCCTGTGCACTTCGGCATGTCGATTGCCCGTGAGCAGGCGGAAGCGGTCGTCCAACCTGGACTCGAGTTGTGTGAGCGAGAGCGATCGCAGGCGCGCAGCCGCCAGCTCTATCGCGAGGGGCAGCCCGTCCAGCCGGCGGCATACCTGGGTCACGACTGCAAGGTCCACTTCCTCCATGGCGAGAGTCGGAACTGCTGCGGTCGCGCGCTCAATGAACAGCTGCACCGCGTCGGAGTGGGCTGCAACGACCGGGTTCTCGGGCACCGTGAGAGGGGGTGTCCGGATCGCGTGCTCACCGCGCGCCCCGAGGACCTCCCGGCTGGTGGCCAGAACATGCAGGTGGGGACACGCGGGCAAGAAGCGCTCACAGAAGGAGGCCACGGACTCGACGACGTGCTCGCAGTTGTCGAGGACGAGGAGCGCTTCGCGGTTCCGCAACCACTCCACGAGCGTCTCGGAGCTTGACTCATCCGGGCGGTCGCTCACGTGGAGCGCCTGCGCGACCGCTTCGACGACCCGGTCCGCCGCATCGACAGTCCCCAGGGGCACGAGCCAAACGCCATCGGGAAACTCGGCCAAAGCAGAGGAAGCGGTCTCTAGGGCGAGCCTCGTCTTCCCACTGCCGCCGGCGCCGGTCAGCGTCACGAGCCGGTGGGCGTCAATCGCCTTGGCCACCCCTGCCATCTCGGTCTGCCGGCCCACGAAGGAGTCCACCGGTGAGGGGATGTTGTTCGGTGCGGACAAGCTGCGCGGCGCAGGGAATGTATCGGGAAGGCCAGGCGCCCGCAGCTGCAGAAGACGGAAGTCGCCGACATCTTTGAGCACATGCCGCCCGAGATCGCTGGTGTCCGGGTTCCCCGCGAGCTCTGCGGTCGCCTCGGTGATCAGGATCTGCCCGCCGTTCGCGGCCGCCGACACGCGTGCCGCCACGTGCACGGAGAGACCGACGTAGTCGCCGCGGACTAGGTCCGCCTCCCCCGAGTGCAGCCCCATGCGGACCCGCAGCGGCGAGTTCGGTGGCCACGGCTCCTTGGTCAGGTCGTGCTGCGCGGCAATGGCGGCTGCCACAGCTGTCGACGCCTTTTGGAACGCTGCGAAGAAGGCATCGCCCTCGGTGCGCACGACGACGCCCTCGTGCGCCGTGATTGCCTGGTCGACGAGCTCGCGATGACGCATCAGCACGTGCGCATAGCGGTCGCCAAGCCGGTTCAGCAGCTGGGTCGAGCCCTCGATGTCGGTGAACAGAAAGGTCACGACGCCCTCTGGCAGCGACGGTGCCGTCATTGACCTGCGGGTAGCCAGAACTCCAGTTGGATGTTGTCAGGATCGCGGAACACGATGACGGTCCCGATCGGGGTCTCGGCGATCGGAGAGTGGATCACGCCTATTTCTCGCAGCCTCTCCGCCCAGGCCTGGAGCTCCGCCAGGGAGCTCACTCCGAATGCGAAGTGGTCGAGGCCCGTGCGCAGCTCGTCGAACGCACCGTCCTCGTGGCCGTGATACTGGCGCACGCCCAGCACCCAGCCGGACTCCGGGTCGGCGAGCACGCGGAATCGTACGGTCGGATCGTCACCCTCCAGGACGACCTGCAAGCCGAACAGCTCGCAGTACCATGCAGAGCTCGCGTCCGCGTTGCGGACCGTCAGTGCAATGTGGTGGCCACCAGTAATCGTGGGCATGGGCGCGCTCCTTCGTCCACTGCGGCACAGTACCCGGAGCGCCGCACGGAGCGCAGAGTGGGTTGCAGTCGCTCACGCGGCATCTTGAGGCCGGGTCCGGACCAGACGCGCGCTGGCACGGAGAGCCGGACTCACCGCGCGACAGAAATCGCGACAGAAACGATCCCTGTCGCTTTCCGGGTCTGGCCAAGTCGCTCCGAGGGCCGACTTGGCAGCTCGGCCAAATCGCCTATTTCCCCTGGTCGGTCAGTTGATGTGGATACCGCTGATGGCCCGACTGATGACGAGGCGCTGTATTTCTGATGTTCCCTCGAAGATGGTGTAGATCTTCGAGTCGCGGTGCCATTGCTCGACCGGGTACTCGCGGACATAGCCGTAACCACCCAGGATCTGGATGGCCTGCTCGGTCACCCAGACGGCGTTCTCGCCGGCGTAGAGCTTGGACATGGAACCCTCACCGTTCTCGAACTTCTTGCCCGTGGTGGCCATGTTGGCGGCGCGGTGCACGAGGAGTCGAGCAGCGTCAGTGTGCATCTTCATGTCGGCCAGCTTGAAGGCGATGGCCTGGTTCTCGATGATGGCCCGCCCGAACTGCTTGCGCTCCTTGGCGTAGTCGAGCGTGTACTCGTAGGCGGCCCGGGCGATCCCGACCGCCTGGGCGCCGACGATGGGGCGGGACGCCTCGAAGGTGGCCATGGCGGCCTGAGTGGAGGTCTTCTTGCCCTCTTTGGCCCGGGCCAGGCGCGCGTCGAGCTTCTCCTTGCCCCCCAGGAGACAGCGTCCGGGGACCCGGCAATCGTCCAACACGACCTCTGCGGTGTGCGACGCCCGAATGCCCATCTTCTTGAACTTCTGCCCCTGGGAGATCCCCGGCGTGCCCTCAGGCACCACGAAGCTGGCCTGGCCGCGGCTGCCGAGCGAAGGGTCGACGGAGAGCACGAGCACGTGGGTGTTTGCGATGCCGCCGTTGGTGATCCAGGTCTTGGTGCCGTTGAGCACCCACTCGTCCTTGGCCTCGTCGTAAACGGCGCGCGACTTGAGGGAGGAGACGTCCGAGCCGGCGTCAGGCTCGGACACGCCGAAGGCGGCCAGCTTCACGTCCTCGGACGTCCCGAAGCACTGCGGGATCCACTCGCCGATCTGCTCGGGCGTCCCGTTGGCAAAGATCCCTGCCACGGCCAGCGTGGAACCGAATATGGCCAAGGCGATTCCGGCGTCGCCCCAGCTCATCTCCTCGTTCACGAGGCACATGAGGAGGCCGGTCGGATCGGAGAAGCACTGGGCCACAAAGTCGAAGGAGTACAGCCCGTTCTTGGCCGCCTCCTCGATGATCGGCCAGGGCGTCTCTTCCCGTTCGTCCCATTCGCGACCGGCTGGGCGCACCACGTTCTCGGCGAACTCGTGGACCCACTTCTGAATCTGGAGCTGGTCCTCGTTCAGCTCGAGCGAGTAATCGGACATCGTGCGCCCTCCTTTGCCATCCCGCGTGTGCGGGAGGACCGGTTCGTTCTGGGGTTACTCCACAGTAACCTACGAGTCGATCACCGTTCCAGGCATTGGGGGGTCGTGCGGGAAATGGGCGCTGGTCAGGGATTCTCTGCCCGTCAGCGGCGGATGGCGGTCCCCGACGGGGTGTCCTCGACCGTCCAGCCCCGGGCCACCAACTCCTCGCGCAGGGCGTCGGCACGAGCGAAGTCCCGGGCGCCGCGGGCCGCGTCGCGTTCGGCCACCAGCCGCGCCGACTCCTCGTCGAGAGCGGTGTCCGCGGCACGCAGCGAGAGCCCGAGCGCAGCGGCCAACACCGCGGCCGTGCGAGCGAGGTGAGCGCCCTTTTCCTCGTCGCCGGCGTCGGCGGCGGAGTGCGCCGCCGTGACCAGATCGAAGATGCCGGCCAGCGCACCCGCAGTGTCCAGGTCGTCGTCCATGCGCACCCGGAAGGCGGCTGACGCCACCGGGTCCACACCGGTCGCGGGCGGCGTCCCATCGACGACGAACCCGTGTTCCGTGCCCTCCAAGAGATCGGCGACCGGGAACCGCCGCGCCAGCCCGTCCAGGCGGGCCAGAGCCTTCTCGGCGTCGGCCAACGTGTCGGGCGTCACCTCGATTGGCGAGCGGTAATGAGCGCGCAGCACGAGCAACCGGTAGGCGCGGGCGTCGTAGCGCGACAGAAGGTCGGGCAGCGTGGTGAAGTTGCCGAGCGACTTCGACATCTTCGTGCCCTCGACCTCCACCCAGCCGTTGTGCATCCAGTGCTGTGCGAAGACCTTGCCGTCGGCGACGGCCTGCGCCCGCTCGTTCTCGTGGTGGGGGAACTTCAGGTCCTGCCCTCCGCCGTGCAGGTCGAACCCCTCACCGAGCAGGTCGAGCGACATGACCACGCACTCGGTGTGCCACCCGGGCCGACCCGGCCCCCACGGTGAGTCCCAGCTGGGCTCACCCGCCTTGGCCTTCTTCCACAGGGCGAAGTCGAGGGGCGAGTGCTTGTCCTCGTTCGCCTCGACCCGTGCTCCCACCTGCAGCGACTCCAGCGACTGCTGCGCCAGGAGTCCGTACCCCTCAACCTTGGAGACTTCCAGGTAGACGCCGTCGGGCGTCTCGTAGGCCTTCTCCTTGGCCATCAGCTCGCCCACGAGCGCCACCATGTCCTCGATGTACTGCGTGGCGTGCGGGATGTCCTGCGGGCGGAGATCTCCCAGTGCGTCCATGGACTCCCACCAGCGGGCCTCGAACTCGGCGGCCACGGCGGGCTCGGTACGCCCGAGTTCGGCGGCCCGCTTGATGATGTTGTCGTCGACGTCGGTGACGTTCGCCACGTGGTGGACCTTCAGCCCGATGAAGCTCAGGTATCGGCGGAGGACGTCAAAGGTCAGGTTGGCCCGCCCGTGCCCGATGTGGGGCATGTCGTACACGGTCGGGCCACACACGTACATCGACACTTCGCCCTCGTTGCGGAGATCGAGGGGGCGGATCGTGCCCGTGGCGGTGTCGTGGAGGTGCAGCACCCAGGTACGGTAACCCGATCATGTCGACGCCCGTGACTGGCGCGCCACGCGTCCCCGACAAGCCCTCGCTCGATGGTCTCGAAGAACACTGGGCTGCCACATGGGACGAGAACGGTGCCTACCGCTTCGACGAGGGTGCCCCCCGGGACCAGGTCTTCTCCATCGACACCCCCCCGCCGACCGTGTCCGGTTCGTTGCACATGGGGTCGGTCTTCGGCTACGTGCAGACCGACGCCATCGCCCGCTACCGCCGCATGCGGGGCTGGAAGGTCTTCTACCCGATGGGCTGGGACGACAACGGGCTGCCGACCGAGCGCCGGGTGCAGACCTACTTCGGCGTGAAGTGCGACCCGTCGCTGCCTTTCGAACCCGACTTCGTGCCGCCCGAGGAACCCGGACCGGAGGACATCCCGGTGAGCCGGCCCAACTTCATCGCGCTGTGCCACCAGCTGACGGCCGAGGACGAACGGGCCTTCGAGGCTTTGTGGCGGCGGATCGGACTCTCCGTTGACTGGACGCTGGGCTACGCGACCATCGACGACCGCAGCCGGCGCGCCAGCCAGCGCATGTTCCTGCGCAACCTGGCGCGGGGCGAGGCCTACTCGTCCGAGGCGCCGACGCTGTGGGACGTCGACTACCAGACGGCGGTGGCACAGGCGGAGATGGAGGACCGCGAACGGCCGGGCGCGTACTACCGGCTGCGCTTCGACGAGATCGAGATCGAGACGACCCGGCCCGAGTTGGTCGCTGCCTGCGTGGCCCTGGTCGCGCACCCCGACGACGAGCGGTACGCGGAACATGTGGGGACCACGGTCCACACCCCTCTCTTCGGGGTCGAGGTGCCCATCCTTGCCCATCCCCTGGCCGAACCGGACAAGGGCTCCGGCATCGCAATGATCTGCACGTTCGGCGACGTCACCGACGTTGTGTGGTGGCGCGAGCTCAACCTGCCCACGCGCAACATCCTCACCCGCACGGGCCACATCGCCGAGGCGCCCCCGCCGGGTGTCCCCAACGGCGAGGCCTGGCGCGCCATCGCGGGGCGCACGGTGAAGCAAGCCCAGCGCGCCATGATCGAGATGCTGGCCGAGTCGGGCGACCTGATCGGCGAGCCACGGGCGATCACGCATCCGGTCAAGTTCTACGAGCGGGGCGAACGCCCGCTCGAGATCGTCACGAGCCGGCAGTGGTTCATCCGCAACGGCGGACGGGACGAGACGCTGCGCCAGGCCCTGCTCGCCCGGGGCGCGGAGCTTGACTGGCACCCTCCCTACATGCAGGTCCGCTACGAGGACTGGGTGAACGGACTCAACAGCGACTGGCTCGCGAGCCGGCAGCGCTTCTTCGGTGTGCCCATCCCGATCTGGTATCCCCTCGGCGCCGATGGCGAACCGGACTACGAGTCCCCCCTCGTCCCTGACGAGGCCAGTCTTCCCGTCGACCCCACCACCGACACGCCCCCCGGCTATGCGGCCGAGCAGCGCGGCGCCCCGGGTGGTTTCGCCGGTGACCCCGACGTCATGGACACCTGGGCCACCTCGTCGCTAACCCCGCAGATCGCTTGCCGGTGGGAGGACGACCCCGACCTGTTCGCCGCCACCTTCCCCATGGACCTGCGGCCTCAGGGCTATGAGATCATCCGGACCTGGCTCTTCTCCACCATCTTGCGGGCGCATCTGGAACACCACGTCGTGCCCTGGGGGCACACGACGCTCAACGGCTGGGTCCTCGACCCCGAGCGCAAGAAGATGTCCAAGTCCAAGGGCAACGTGGTGACCCCCATGCCGCTGGTGGACGAGTTCGGGTCCGATGCGGTGCGCTATTGGGCCTGCAACGGCCGCCCGGGCACCGACACCGCGGTGGACCCCGGCGTCATGAAGATCGGCCGCCGTCTGGCCATCAAGATCCTCAACGCCTCGAAGTTCGCGCTGGGGCGCCTCGGCCAGGGTGCGCCCCCAGGCGTCGAGGCGTCGCACGAGCCGCTCGACCTGGCCCTTCTGGCCCAGCTGGCCGACGTGGTAACCACCGCAACGGCGGCGTTCGAGCAGTTCGACTACGCCCGCGCCCAGGAGGTCACCGAGACCTTCTTCTGGTCCTTCTGCGACGACTACCTCGAGCTGGTCAAGATAAGGGCGTACGGAGAGGGCGACCCCGGGGGCACCGACTCGGCCCGGGCCACCCTCGCGCTGGCCCTTTCGATCCTGATCCGGCTCTTCGCCCCCTCGCTCCCCTTCGTGACCGAGGAGGTCTGGAGCTGGTGGCAGGAGGGGTCGGTCCACCACGCCCCGTGGCCCGACGTCGCCGAGGTCGGCGTCCACGCCGGCGCGGCCCAAGACGTGCTGACCGTGGCGTCCGAAGTGCTGGGCGCGGTGCGCCGCGAGAAGACGGCCCACAAGCGGTCCATGCGGGCGCGGGTGGCGCTGCTGAGGGTGACGGGTCCGCCGGCGACCCTGGCCGCGCTCGAGGCGGCCCGACGTGACGTCACCGATGCCGGCGGGGTGGACGAGTTGGTCGTCGCGGTGGGGGACGCCCTCTCGGTCGAGGTCCGGCTCGCCGACGAGGCCTGACCCGCAGGGTCAGGGATCCGTGCCCACGTTCGACCTGACGACGGCGAGAGCGCCCTCCAAGAAGTCTGCGACGGCGGACGTCGTCGCCTGGCAACGCAACGAGGCCAACACGTCGAAGGCGTGCTGAGCCAGCGGCAGCTCCGCGTAGCCCACGGGCTGGCGCGAGACAGACCGCAGGCGATCGACGAAGATCCGGGCCGTCTCTACCGGCACCAGCGTGTCGTTGACGCCCTGGAGGACCAAGAACGGCGGGGCGCCGGCGTTGACCCGGTAGGTCGGTGACGCCGCGCGGAAGAGCTCGGGCTGCTCCGACTCCTTGACCTTCATGACCTTGCTTTCGAGCATCTCGCGCAGGCCCGGCCCGAAGCGGGCCGACCCCTCCGGTGAGCCGGTCATGTCCATCACCCCGTAGAAGGGGACGCAGGCCTGCACGGAGGTGTCCAGCTCCTCGAACCCGGGCTGGAAGCCGGGGTCGCCGGCGCTGAGGGCCAACAACGCGCCCAGGTGCCCACCAGCCGACCCCCCACTGACCGCGACAAAGGAGGGGTCGCCGCCGTACCGGGCGATGTTCTCCTTCACCCAGGCCACGGCCCGCTTGGCGTCGACAATGTGATCCGGCCACGTCGCCCGCGGGCTCAGCCGGTAATTGATGGCCACGCAGACCCAGCCCCGGGCGACCAGTTCGTACATCATCGGCTTGCCCTGCTCGCGCTTGTCGCCGATCGTCCACGCCCCGCCGTGGATGTACACCATCACGGGCGCCTTGTCGGGCGGCGCCAGACGGGAGCGGTAGACGTCAAGGCGGTGGCGGGCGCTGCCGTCGCCCCAGTAGTCGATGTTCCTGGTCATCTCGAGGGCACGCCAGCCGAACGGGATGGCCCGGCTCACGCGCCACCAGCGACCCCATGTGGGGGTGGTCGGCTTTGTGGGCACCGGGAAGGCGGCGGAGCGCACCTCGTCGAGGGCTGCGGCCGTGACGCCGGCCGCCCGGCGCCCGGCGATGCCCAACCCGAAGAGCCCGATCCAGTCGAGGACCGCCAGGGCGAGGCCGAGCCAACCGGCCCAGTTGTCGAGGGCGCCAAAGGCAATGAAGAGGGCCGTGGCGATCATCTGCCAGACGATGTTCTGGAACGCCAGCTCTCCCGCGATCCACGCCATGGTGAAACTGAGCACGGTGAAGGGCTCCCGCCGGATGGGGCGATAGGCCAGCACGACGGCCAGGGCGCCGATGAGGGTGACGATCAAGAAGGCGTACGGCACGCCACCATCTTCGCCCGAATGGCCGGCTCCCGCAGGTCTTCCCTGGTCGGAGCCGGTTCTCGGCTTGCCCCGACCCGCCGTTGGTGTCAGCTTATGGACGGCGGGCGACGAGCAAGGAGAGTCGATGAGCCCCGAACGGCTGAGCGGTCTCGATGCGGGCTTTCTGTACATGGAGACGCCCACGCTCCACATGCACGTGGCCATCACGGCGGTCTTCGACCCCTCGACGGTGCCCGGCGGCTACTCGTTCCGCCGGATCCGGCAGCTGATCAGCGACCGGATCCCGCTGGCGCCCGTCTTTCAGCGCCGCCTGGTCGAGGTGCCCATGCGTCTGGGCTTCCCCGTATGGGTGGACGACCCCGAGTTCGACATCGACAACCACCTGCGGCGCGCCGCGCTCCCGACGCCGGGCGGCATGCGCGAACTGGCCGATTTCACGGCCGACGTCATCAGCCGCCAGCTCCACCGCGACCGTCCCCTGTGGGAGATGTGGATCGTCGAGGGCGTCGAGGACGGGAAGATCGCGCTCGTGACCAAGATGCATCACAGCACCATCGACGGTGTCTCGGGGGCCGAGCTGCTGGGCGTCCTGTTCGACCTGGAACCCGACCCGCCCGCCACGCCGACGCGCGCCCCGCGGCAGCTCGACTCGCGCATCCCGTCCGGCTGTGAGATGGTCTCCCAGGCCATGATGGCCGGCCTGGTGGCGCCCTTCGACGTGGGCCGCATGGTGGTGCGCACGACGCGCAGCATCCTGGACATCCGCCGCATCCGCCAGGGCTTGACCGGCAAGGCGGCGTTGCCGTTGACGGCGCCGCGGACGTCCATCAACGTGGCCGTCCACGCCCGCCGTCGCGTCGCTTTCGCCGCGGCCAGCCTGGCCGACGTGAAGAAGTTGAAGAACGAGATGGGCACGACCGTCAACGACATCGTGCTGGCCATGTGCGCCGGAGCGCTGCGCGCGTACCTGCTGGCCGGCGACGAGCTGCCCGACATCCCCCTTGTCACGGTGGTGCCGGTCTCGGTGACGCCGGACGTGGCGGAGCTGAAGGGCTCCAACAAGGTGTCGGCCATGTTCGTCCAGCTGCCCTGCCAGATCGAGGACCCGCTCGAACGGCTGCGCCTCATCCACGAGGGCACCAAGGGGGCCAAGGAGGAGCACAAGGCCCTCGGTGCGACGACGCTGCAGAACTGGGCCGAGCATGCCACGCCCAACGTCTTTGCGGCGGCGGCCCGCGTGTATACGGGAATGAAGCTGGCGGACCGCCACCGGCCGGTGGCCAATCTGATCGTGTCCAACGTCCCGGGCCCCGACTTCCCCCTGTACCTGGGGGGCAGCGAGCTGCTGGGCATGTTCCCCCTCGGTCCCGTGATGGACGGCTTCGGACTGAACATCACGATCATGAGCTACCGAGGCGTCCTGTACTGGGGACTCGCATCGGACGCCCGGGCGGTGCCGCGCCTGTGGGACGTGGCCCACGCGGTCCCCGACGCGTTGGGTGAGTTGATGGAGGCGGCCGGGCTCGAGCCCGAACCCTTCGACGTTCCCATTCACCTCGGGCCGGGCATGCCGCCTACCGCGCAGTGGATCCGTTCCGAGGCGTCCGAGGCGTCCGAGGCGTCCGAGGCGTCCGGTAGCGTGAACGCATGACGGTTCGAGAGCTCGGCCACCTGGTGCTCTACGTGCGTGACCTCGGGCGGTCGGCGGCGTTCTACCGCGACGTCCTCGGCTGGCGCCAGATCCTCCCCGAGCCCGGCCAGGAGGCCGTCGGTGCGGCCGCGTTCTCGTCGGGCCGCACCCATCACGAGCTCCTCCTGATTGAGGTCGGCGCGGACGCCACGCCGGTCCCGGCGGGCCGGCGGATCGGGCTGTACCACTTCGGCCTCAAGGTCGGCGACACCGACGACGACCTGCGGGAGGCGCTGGCCCAGGTGCAAGCGGCCGGCGCCACCGTGGTCGGTGCCTCCGACCACACCGTGACCCACAGCGTCTACATCCTCGATCCGGACGGCAACGAGGTCGAGCTCTACATCGACGTGCCCGGGGTTGACTGGCGATCGGAGCCGGCGCTCGTCGCCGCCCCCATTCGCCCGCTTCAGCTCTGAGGCCCGCGTCGGCACGAGCCGTCGCAAGATTCGGTGCGCCCCGTGAGGATCGTGCCCGCCGACGCCGAGGGCGCACGGGCCGCCACTGAGGTGCTGCGCTCCGGCGGCGTCGCCGTGTTGCCGACCGACACGGTCTACGGGTTGGCCGCCCGACCGGGTGACCAGAGCGCCGTGCAGGCGGTGTTCCGGGCCAAGGGGCGGCCTGAGGGCATGCACCTCCCGGTCCTGGCCGCCTCGGTGGCGCAGGTACGTGCGCTCGGGGTGAGCTTCAACTTCGCCGCCGAAGTACTGGCCGCCTGCTGGTGGCCGGGACCGCTCACCCTGGCCTTTGGCTTCGACCCCGGGCTCGAACGGCCCGGTTGGCTGGCCGGACGCGCGGAGGTGGCGGTCCGCATCCCGGGCCACGACTTCCTGCGGGCGCTGCTCGAGCAGACCGGTGTGCTCGTCGTCACCAGCGCCAACCCGCACGGCGCGCCGACCCCTCGCACGGCCCACGAGGTCGGGGGCAGCCTCGGCGACGGCGTCGACCTCATCGTCGACGGTGGGACGCTGGAGGACGTGCCCTCGACGCTGGTCAACGTGCACGGACCCGAGGCGGCCGTCGAGCGTGAAGGGGCGATCTCGCAGGCAAAGATCGAGCGCGCGTTGGCAGGGACAGCGTGACGCGGGCGCTGCTGGCGATCGAGACGTCGTGCGACGAAACAGCCGCCGCCGTCGTCGACGACTCCTACGACGTGCGCTCGTCGGTGGTGGCGAGCCAGATCGACCTGCATGCCGCGTTCGGCGGGGTGGTCCCCGAACTGGCCAGCCGGGCCCACCTCGAGACCATCACTCCGATCGTCGGGCGGGCCCTGGAGGAGGCCGGAGTGGAGGGCGCGCAGCTGGCAGCCGTCGCCGTGACGTCCGGACCCGGCCTGGTGGGCGCGCTGTTGGTCGGCATCGCAACGGCCAAAGCCCTGGCGTCGGGCTGGGGTGTGCCGGTCGTGGGCGTCAACCACCTGGAGGGCCACCTCGCCAGCGTGTACCTGGCGGACCGAGAGGTGCCGTTCCCCCAAACCGCGCTCCTCGTGTCGGGCGGGCACTGCATGCTCACGCGGGCGACCGCGCCGGGCCGCTACCAGCTGTTGGGCGAGACCGTCGACGACTCCATCGGTGAGGCATACGACAAGGTGGCTCGCTTCCTCGGCCTCGGCTACCCGGGGGGTCCGGTGCTCGACCGGCTGGCCGCGACGGGCGAGGACGTGCTCGGCTTTCCCCGCCCCATGCTCGCCGACGGCTACGCGTTCTCCTTCTCTGGGCTCAAGACGGCCGTCGTCAACCACGTTCGCGCCGACCCGAGCTTCTCGGAGACCGAGGTGGCGGCGTCCTTCGTGGCCGCCTGCATGGACGTGCTGTGCGCCAAGGTGCGCCGCGCGCTCGAGGAGTTCGGCGACCCCGCCATCGCGATCGTGGGCGGGGTGGCGGCCAGCCCGATCCTGCGCGTCCGGGCCCAGGCGTTGGCCGACGAGTTCGGCACCCGGCTGCTCATCCCCCCGCAGTCGATGGCCACCGACAACGCCGCCATGGTCGGCGTCGCCGGCTGGCACAAGCTGGCGACCACCGGTCCGAGCTCCTCCGGGTTCGGTCCCGAACCCGATCTGCGGTTGCGTTTCGCCCTGGCGCCTTAGGAAGCCGCGGCGGCGCGCCGGTTCCGGCGCCGGCGGCCCGCGAGCCGAAGGTCATGGAGGAGAGATCGAGGAGGCAGCCCATTGCGATCAGTCAGAGGGGCAGGCCGCCCGTGGCGGCATTGGTCGACCCGGTGTCCTTGTAGGCGGCGATGGTGCGCTCGGCGATCCGCATCTGGTGGATCTCGTCGGCGCCGTCGGCGAAGCGGGCCCAGCGGGCGTGCTGGAGCATGTTGGCCAGCGGGGTGTCGGTCGAGTAGCCGAGCGCACCGTGCACCTGCATGGAGCGGTCGATGATGCGGTTGAGGCTGTTGGCCACGAAATGCTTGGCCATCGACACCTCCGTGCGGAAGTCCTCACCGCGATCGATCTTGTAGGCAGCATGGAGCACCATCAGCTTGCCTTGGTACAACTCGAGAGCCGAGTCAGCGATGAGCCATTGCACGCCCTGCTTCTCGGCCAGGAGCGAACCGTGTGAGTATCGGTTGAGCGAGCGGTCGACCATCATGTCGAGTGCCGTTTCGGCCTGCGCGATCCAGCGCATGCAGTGGGCCAGCCGCGCCGGCCCCAACCGGTACTGCCCGAGGCGGTGGCCGTTGCCGCGACCACCAAGGATCTGGTCGTCGTGGACGCGCAGGTCCTCGATGACGATCTCGGAGTGGCCGGTGGGACCGTGCATCGTTTCGACCTCGCGCACGTCGTTCCAGCCGTTCGCCGGCAGGTCGACCAGGAACGCCGTGTTGGCACCGCGCGAGCCCGGCGGTACGTCGGGCTCGGTCCGCGCCACGAGGATGGCGAACTGCGCCCGGCGGGCGTTCGAGATGAACCATTTGTGGCCGTTGATGACCCACTCTTCGCCGTCCTTCTCGGCCCGGGTCTGGATGAGCGTTGGATCGGATCCCGCGACCTCGGGCTCGGTCATCGCGAAGCACGACATGGCGGTGCCCTCGCACAGACGACGGAGGTAGTTGTCCTTCTGCGTGTCGGTGCCCCAGTGCAGCAGCGTATGCATGTTGCCCTCGTCGGGGGCCATGCAGTTGAGGATCCAGGGCCCGAGACGCGTCTTGCCCGCCTCGGCCTGGACCATGGCCAGCTCGACGTGTCCCAGCCCCATGCCACCCCACTCGACGGGCATGTGGGGCAGCCAGAGCCCAGCCCGTTTGGCTTCCTCGCGCAGCCCCAGAATGGTCACCAGGTACTCGCGGCGCGAGGTGACCCTCGTTTCGTCGTCGAACCCCTTGACCGCCGGCTGCACCGTGTCGCGGATGAAGGATCGGACGCGGGAACGGATCTCCTCGTGCTCTGGGGCAAGGGTGAAGTCGATGGCCATGTATTCCTCCCAATGTCCTCGGCGTCAGTAGAGGCCGACGACGTCGCCATGTTCGTCGATATCGATCCGCTCGGCCGCCGGGCTGTGGGAGAGCCCGGGCATGGTGCGCATGTCGCCGCTGATCAGGTAGACGAAACCGGCACCGACGTTGGCCCGCGCCTCACGCACGGGTAAGCGCCAGCCGCGAGGAGCGCCCACCAGGGTGGGATCCGACGAGATGGAGAGGTGCGTCTTGGCGATGCAGACGGGCAGCGTGCCGAACCCGGCCCGTTCGTAGCGGTCAAGTTGGCTCGCGGCCAAAGGCTGGTAGTCGACTCCGTCCGCACCGTAGACCTCGGTGGCGATGGCCTCGATCTTCTGGCGGAGCGGAGCCTCGGCCGGATAGAGCACGTGGAACCGACTTGGTTCCTCGGCGGCCTCGACGACCGCCTCGGCCAGCTCGACCGCGCCCTTGCCGCCCTGCTGGAAGTGCGTGCAGACTGCGGCGCGCACCCCCACCGATGCCGCAATCTCCCGGATGGTTGCGTGCTCGGAGGGGAAGTCGCCCTCGATGGCGTTGACGGCGACCACCGGTGTCACCCCGTGGCGGCGGACGATGGCCAGGTGGGCCAGGAGGTTGGCCGCGCCGAGTTGCACTTCCTCAGGGTTCTCTTCAAGCATGGCGGGCGGCAGGTTGCGGCCGGCCACCACCCGGTGCTTCCCCGAGTGCAGCTTCATCGCCCGCACCGTCGTCACCACGACGGCAGCGTCGGGAACCAGGCCCGAGGTGCGGCACTTGATGTTGAAGAAGCGCTCCGCACCCATGTCGGCGCCGAAGCCCGCCTCTGTCACGAGGTACTCGCCGGCATGGATCCCGATCAGGTCGGCCACCACCGACGAGTTGCCGTGGGCGATATTGCCGAACGGACCGGCGTGCACGAGCACGGGGGTGTTCTCGAGCGTCTGTAGCAGGTTGGGTTTGATGGCGTCGCGCATGATCACCGTCATCGCTCCCGCGGCCTTGAGCTGTTCCGCCGTCACCGGCTCCCCGTCAGGCGTGTAGCCGACGACGATTCGGCCCATGCGCGCCCGTAGGTCGCGCAGGTCGTGCGCCAGCGCGAGCACCGCCATCACCTCGGAAGCGGCTGTGATGTCGAACCCCGTCTGGCGGGGGATCCCGTCCTGCTTGGTGCCCAGGCCGCTGACGATGTTGCGCAGCGAGCGATCGTTGACGTCGAGGACGCGTTTCCAGGTGATGCCGTGCGGGTCGATGCCGAGCGCGTTCTGGTTGTAGAGATGGTTGTCCAGCATGGCAGCCAGAAGGTTGTTGGCGGCCGTCACCGCGTGCATGTCCCCGGTCAGATGGAGGTTGAGGTTCTCGAAGGGGACGACCTGGCTGTAGCCACCTCCCGCCGCGCCGCCCTTGATCCCGAAGGTCGGGCCCATGGAGGCCTGGCGGATCGCGATGGTCGCCGATCGTCCGATGCAGGCCAGCGCCTGACCCAGGCCGACCGTGGTTGTCGTCTTCCCCTCGCCGAGCGGCGTGGGGGTGACCGCGGTCACCACCACGTAACGGGCCTGGGGACGCCCGGCCAGGGCCTCGACGGCGTCCAGCCGAACCTTGGCGACGTGCGTGCCGTAGGGCTCCAGCAGTTCGGCGCCGAGGCCCATCTGCGCCGCAATGTCGCCGATCGGGCGCAGCGTGGCGCGGCGCGCGATCTCTATGGCCGGGGGAAGCGACACCGGCATCGATCATGCCAGACAACGCCGGATCCGAGCCTGGGAAGGGACGGAGACCAACACCGACGGACGGCGCTACGCTCGCGGCGGCCCCCAGGGGACAGTGGCCCGAGAGCCCGAGAGAGTTCGGTCCCTGGCCCGCCGCGGGTGGTGGGCGAGGGCTTCTGAAAGGAGCATTGCCATGTCCAAGTCCGACGGCGTCTTCATCTACATCGGGACCTATGCCAGCGAGGTCGACGCCCGCGCCGACTACGACGTCGTGAAGGACCTCCACGCCATGGGCGCCGTCGGCACCTACGACGCCGCGGTGATCACGAAGGACGACAACGGAAAAGTCCATGTCAACAAGGACGAGACGACCACCCGTCATGGCGCGTGGGGAGGTGCCGGCGTCGGCGCCCTGGTCGGCATACTGTTCCCGCCCTCCATCATCGGCTCCGCGGTGGTCGGTGCGGCCATCGGGGGGGTGAGCGGTCACCTGTGGAAGGGCATGTCGCGCGCCGACGTGAAGGAGTTCGGCGAAGCCATCGACGCGGGCGAGGCCGCTCTCGTGATCGTGGGTGAGACGACCATTGAGGCCTACATCGAGAAGGCGGCGCTCAAGGCGCGCAAGCAGGTGACCAAGGAGCTCCAGATCAACAAGAAGGACGTCGACAAGGCGGTGCAGGAGGCCGCGAAGGAAGTCTCCTGACCCAGGCCCGGGGCGATCGAGACGCGACCGTCATCCTGAAGAGCGGATCGGCGACGGCCGCGCCCCGCTCGCGTCGGCCGATCTCCCTCGTCGCCACCACGCGCCCACGACCATGACCGTTCTCCGCATCCTGTCGTTCATTGCGGGCTTCTTGATCATGTTCGCGATCCTGGGGTCGGCGCTGAAGACGGTCGTTCTGCCCCAAGAAGGCTTTCCACGCCTGGCCCAGGCCGTCTTCGCCGTGGTTCACCGGCTGTTGGTGCACCGCTGGCGGTCGAAGGAACGGGCGAAGGCACTGCGCGGGCTGTACGCACCCGTCGCCCTCGTCAGCCTCCCGTTGGTCTGGATGGTCCTGATGGTCATCGCATTCACATTCGTGTTCTGGGGCACCGGTGGCGGCCTGACGGTGCAGAAAGCGTTCGAGATCAGCGGGTCCTCGCTCACCACGCTCGGCTTCTCCAAGCCCGACGGCACAGCGCGCATCTGGCTGTCCTTCATTGAGGCGGTGATCGGACTTGGCCTGGTGGCCCTCCTCATCAGTTATTTGCCCACGATCTTCTCGGCCTACAACGGGCGCGAGAAGGGAATCAACCGGCTCCGCCCGATCGCCGGAGCTCCCCCGAACCCGACCACACTGCTGCAGACCCTGCACCGCGTCGGGGAACTCGACGAGGCCGACTTCTGGCGCACCTCGTCCGATTGGATGCTCGATCTCGAGCAGACCCATACGGCGTTTCCGATTCTCACGTACTTCCCCGAGACGCACACCGACCACTCCTGGGTCGCCAGCGTCGGAGCCCTGCTCGATGCGTCCGCGCTGGTGTTCTCATCGTCGGAAACGGAGGCGGGCGAGATCTACGTCAATGTCGAAAAAGGCCCGCTGATGGTCCTGGTGTACGGCTTGCCGCTGATCGTACGCATCGCCCGGGCCGCCAACGTTCCTCTCCCCCCACCGACCCGGCTGCAAGAGGTCACCGAGCACTTCGGCGAGCCCGCGCCACAGATCAGCATCGCGCGCTCGGAATACCTCGAGGCGATGGCCACCATGGCGCCCGTCCTCGTCCTGGCCCCGGACCGAGAGGAGGAGGGATGGCGGAGGTTCGCCTGGATCCGCTCCGCCTACGAGCCGGCGCTGAGATCGCTGGCGGGCATGACCGAGGCCTACCCCTCGCCCTGGACGACCGATCGTCCGGCCGAGGTGGGCCGACCCCGCCTGCTGCGCCGGCGCCCGCTCCACGTCGATTGGTCGATCCCGGCGACCAAGCCCGGCGCTCCGGTCGCCACTGCTACAGGTGACTGAAGCCCCCTGATTCCTCCCTCGTCATCGACACGCTGACGGGGTGGCGGTCGAAGTGGGCGATGGCCTGCTTCATGTCGTCGAGCAGGATTCCGGCCAGGTCGCGGCTGACGCCCTGACGCACCAAGATGCGCTGGACCGACACGTCAGAGACCGAGCCGGTCAAGGGGTAGGCCGGTACCTGCCAGCCTCGGGTGCGCAGACGGTCGGCGATGTCGTACAGCGTGTAGCCGGGGTCCTCGCCCTCTCGGATGCGCCAGGTCACCGTCGGAATGCCCGTCAGGGGGTTCGAGTCGCACAGCAATTCGAAGGGACCGAGCTCGACCACCTGCTCGGCGAGGAACTTGCCGGTGGCGTAGCAGGCGTCGTGGACGTTGCGATAGCCGGCGCGGCCCAGGCGCACGAAGTTGTAGTACTGCGCCACGATCTGGCCGGCGGGCCGAGAGAAATTGATCTGGAACACCGGCATGTCCCCGCCCAGATAGGTGACGTGAAAGATCAGGTCGTCCGGCAGCTCCGCCGCGTCCCGCCACAAGACCCAGCCCACGCCGAGCGGCGCCAGACCGAACTTGTGCCCCGATGTGCTGATCGACTTCACCCGGGGGACACGGAAGTCCCACACGACGTCGGGTGCACAAAAGGGAGCCAAGAAGGCACCGCTGGCGCCATCGACGTGGATGTCGATGTCGAGTCCGGTCTCCTCGTGCAACTTGTCGAGGGCCTGGGAGAGCTCGACCACCGGCTCGTAGGACCCGGTGTAGGTGACACCGAAGGTCGGCACCACCATGATGGTGTTCTCGTCGACCCGTTCGAGCATCTGCTCGACGTCCATGCAGTAGCGTCCCGGCGACATCGGGATTTCTCGCATCTCGACGTCCCAGTACTTGGCGAACTTGTGCCAGACGACCTGCACGGGACCGCACACCATATTGGGCGCATCGGTCGACTTCCCGGCGGTCCGGCGCTTCTCCCGCCAGCGCCACTTGGCCGCCATCCCGCCCAGCATGCACGCCTCCGACGAGCCGATGGCGGAACAGCCGACAGGCTCTGCGGCCTGGGGGGCGTGCCAGACGTCGGCCAACATGTGGACGCAGCGGCGCTCCAGCTCGGCCGTCTGGGGGTACTCGTCCTTGTCGATGAGGTTCTTGTCGATGCACAAGTCCATCAAGCGGTGGACCTCGGGCTCTTCCCAGGTCTGGCAGAAGGTGGCGAGGTTCTGGCGCGCGTTGCCGTCGAGCATGAGCTCGTCGGAGATCGCCTGCACGACTTCAGCCGGCCGCATCTCCTGAGTCGGACAGTGCGTCGACGGCAGCGCCCTCTTCTGACTCGGGTCGGAGTAGATCGTATCGATCAATTCCTCCCGGAGGCTCTCCCTCTTGTGCAAAGGCATGACGTCGGCCCCCTGTCGGCTCGCTCGTTGTTCGGCGTCCGTACCGTACCGTCGAATCGAGCCAAGGGCGATCTGCGGCTGAACCCGGGTGAACCGTCATGGCGCGAGTGCGCCGGCCCCGGAACGCGCGCTGCCGCGACGCGCGTCCGGGGCGAAGCGATCAGCTGGCCAAGAGCTGGAGGCGCGCCCGACCGGAGCGCACGCCGGTCCCGACACGCCGGCCCGGTACGGGGGCGGGCGGAGTCCGACGGGTGACGGTCTCGGAGCGGTCGGACAACTTCGACCGCAGTTGTCGGAGCGCCTTGGTGTGGATCTGACAGACCCTGCTCTCCGTGACGCCGAGCACCTGGCCGATCTCCGTCAGCGTGAGGCCGTCGTAGTAGTACATCATCAGGACGGTTCTCTCTCGTTCGGGCATGCCGTCGACGGCCTCGATCAGCGCCTCCTTGGACTCCTTGGCCTCGAAGGTGTCGACCGGGCCCCAGGACCCGTCCGGCAACGTCTCGCCCAGCGTGGAACGCTCGGAGCGGTCGCCACCGCGCAACACCTCGTCGAGCGCCATCATGCCGACAGAGGAGATCTTGCGCAGTGCCTTGTGGAAGTCATCGATGCTCATTTCCAGCTCCGCTGCGACCTCAGCGTCGTTGGGCGTGCGCCGCAGTGTCGCCTCGAGGTGGGTGAACGCCTGCTCGACCGCACGAGCCTTCGTCCTGACCGACCTCGGCACCCAGTCGATCGACCGCAACTCGTCGATGATCGCCCCCTTGATGCGGGGAATGGCGTAGGTCTCGAACCGCAGATTGCGTTCCGGCTCGAATCGCTCGATCGCGTCGATGAGGCCGATGATGCCGTAACTGACGAGATCCTCTTCGTCGAAGTGCCTTGGCAGTCCGGCCAACACTCGGCTGGCGACGTACTTGACGAACGGCGAGTAGTAGATGATCAGCTGGTTGCGCAGAGTCTGCGCTCCGGTCTGCTTGAACTCGAACCAGAGGGTCTCGATGCCCCTGTCGACTGACTCCTGCGCCGTGGAAAGCTGACGAGACGTCGATCCCACGTTTCCCCCTCCCTCATTGGCATCTCCGACAGATGCCATCGCCTCCTGAGACCATTCGTCTGACCGTGCGGATCTCGCTTGTTCAGGAGTACGCACACTCTAATTGGTCGCGTACTAGCAGGTCGGTGGCACAATCGTTGCTGCTCGGTTGCGGCGCTCGCGCAACCAACGAGCAACATTTTCGGGACAGGCGGCAGCACGCTCCTCCTCTTCGTTCACGCAACGTCGTCACCACAAGGTGGAACTATCCGCTCGCAGCTCCGCAACACGCATTTTCGACCCCGGTCGACGTCGACGCGGGTCGGCGGAGACGCCGAGGTCGCGCGATGCCGCACTGGGACTCGTCATGGGACTTTCGCCTCATACCGACCGAACGACCCCTTCCCGAGCGGCGCGACGGCGCGGCGCCGGCGGGCCTGCAACATTGCTCTGGGTGAGCGCGCCTGGACGGCGGCCCCGGAACCCACGACCGCGCGATCCCCTCAAGGTTGGTATCCCCTCGACCGAGAAATCGAACATGCGTGTGACCACCGTAAGGACGCGGTGTATGAAACCTTGGCAGGAAGCGTGCAGCGCGTGAACCGTCTGGGCGACGTGGCGACGCGCGCTTCGGGCCACCATCGCGGCGCGGGGAACCCCACTGCCTCGGGATGGAGCGCGGCAGCAGCCGGCCCCGAGGGCGGTGGCGGTGGCGGTGAGAGAACCATCGTCGTGGCCGAGGACGACCTCAGCTGCCGCAGCGCGTTGCGCCAGTATTTCGAGCGGAACAACTACCGCGTGACCGAGGCTCCGGACGGTCCGTCGGCGTTGAGGGCCGTCTTCCAGCACTCGGCCAGCCTGGTGATCCTTGACCTCGGCCTGCCGGGCTTTGACGGCGCCGAGGTCCTGTCCAAAATACGGCGTCACAGTTCCATCCCCGTCATCGTGTGCTCCGGCCGCGATTCGGAGGACGACCGGATCCGGACGCTCAATCTGGGAGCCGACGACTTCGTCGTAAAGCCGTTCTCCTTCGCCGAGCTCGAGGCACGGGTACGGGCGGTTCTGCGCCGCGGCAGTGGGGAGCCGGTGGCGACCTTCATCCACCATGGCGACCTCATCATCGACCGCGACACGCGCACCGTGACCGTACGTGACGTGGTGGTCCCCATGACGCGCAAGGAGTTCGACCTGCTCGCCTTCCTGGCCGCATCGCCGGGTCAGGTCTTCTCACGGGAAGACCTCCTCGAACGGGTGTGGGGCTCGACCGAGGAATGGCAAGGGCGTTCGACCGTGACCGAACACGTCCGTCGGGTGCGCCTGAAGATTGAACCCGACCCGGACTCGCCGCGGTGGATCACCACGGTGCGCGGCGTCGGCTACCGCTTCAGCCTGCCTGACGCGTAACGAGGCACCCCGACGCGTCATGAGGGCCTGACCTCGGGCGCTGCCCGCACCGGCACCCCTGTCACACCACGGCGGCGCAATTTATGGTCCAAAAGTCCTATGGAGCCAGGTCGGCCACGGGCCGACACTGACAACAACCACACTCCGGGTCTCAGCTTGCAAGAGGGGGTCCGGGGTACCGCAGCGCAAATGCGTGCGGAAGGACGAGGGGGATCTATCGCCATGAAGTTCGGCCTGTCGCCGCTGCTCCATCGGCATCAACGCGGGGCGACGTGACCATGCCCGTCGACGTCTCCACTCATCCAGAGCGCTACCGCGACGACCTGCGAGCCGTCGCATCCAACCCGATGACGATGCTCATGCCGGCCGCAACCGATGTTGCGACCCGAACGATCTTGCTGGCCGAGGACGACCACAACTGCCGCCGTGCGCTCCAGCACTACCTCAAGCGGTCGGGTTACGACGTGGCCGAAGCCGCGAACGTGCCTTCCTCGCTCGATCTGGTCTTCCGCGACCCGGCCGACCTGGTCATCCTCGACTTCGACCTGGGCGGCGAGACGTCAGAGGTCCTCACGGACATCCGGGACCGCAGCATGGTGCCGATCATCGTCTGCTCGGGCCGGGCATCCGAACGTGACCGCATCAGCCTCCTCAACCTGGGTGCCGACGACGTCATCGCCAAGCCGTTCTCTTTCGCCGAGCTCGAGGCCCGGGTACGGGCCGTCCTGCGGCGCGGCAGTGCGGCACCGACGACCACGCTCGACCACGGGGAACTCGTCATCGACCAAGGGACCCGGACCGTCACCGTGGGTGATGTCGAAGTGATGATGACGCGGAAGGAATTCGACCTGCTCGCCTTTCTCGCCGCCGCTCCGGGACGAGTCTTCTCCCGAGAGGAGCTGCTCGAGCGGGTCTGGGGCTCCAACGGGCGGTGGCAGGGCCGGTCGACGGTCACCGAGCACATCCGCCGGGTACGCCTGAAGATCGAAGCCGACCCGGAGAATCCGCTCTGGATCACCACCATCCGGGGCATCGGATACCGGTTCTCCGGCCCCACCGCTTAGCAGGAGGCCCATCGAAGGGGCCTCAGCGGGCCGCCTCCCAGGCCGCCCAGCCCGCCAAGCCGGTCAGGACCACGGCGGTGACGATGCGGACGGTGGCGACGTTGACCACGCGCAAGAGGCTCTGGCCGCTGACCACCGCCAGCGCGGCCACGGTCCAGAGGGCGAGCAGTGCCCCGACGCCGACCGAAAGCGGATCGTGATAATGAGCAGCCAGGTTGGCCGTCAGGATCTGCGTCAGGTCACCCCACTCGGCCAGGAAGATCACCACGAATGCGGTCACGGCGATGCGGCGATGCGACGCCGTCTCCCGTTGGATCAGGCTCTCCTCACGGCGCTCCTTGGCCGCTTCGCGCAGTGCCAATAAAGCACCGGCGAGAAACATCGCTGCGACGAACGCCTCGAGGGCGCGTTGTGGAAGGAGGCGGAACAGCACGACCCCAACCGTCGTGGCGATGACGACATGGACTGTGAAGGCGGCCGCCGCGCCCACCCAGACGATGGCGGGCCGACCCCGGGTCGACATCACGAGCGAAGCGAACATGGTCTTGTCGGGCAGTTCGCCCAAGAAGATGATCGGGAAGACGGCGACGACAACGGAGAGATGCACGGTCACCTTTCTTGTCGGGCCGAACGTAGCGTGTCGACGAGGGTCCGGAGACACAGCCCGACGCGGTACCTGACGCGATCGCATAAGTTGTGCCCGAGGCGTCGATGGCCGTCTCGGCCGACCGAGTGGCGGCCCAACGAGTTGGGGAGGCGAGCGCATGTTGATCGAACTCACCGAGGCACAGTGTGCCGAGCTGCAACGCCTGCTCGAGAGCTCACTCAGTGATCTCAGCACCGAGATCGCCGGCACCGACAACGCAGAGTACCGAGAAGGACTGCGCCTACGTCGCAACGTGCTCGAATCGGTTCTCTTCCTGATCGACAACCCGCCGCGGGTAAACGACTAGCTCGCGGATTTCCGACTCGTCGTCGTAAGCATGAGCCAGAATGACGTAGAGCCGCCGCCATGGATCGGTGAGCTCGCCCGCGCCCTGCTGGTAAAGCCCGGCTCCAAGGTGAAGTTGCCGGAGCACTTCGACCCGGGCTTCACGGCGGACTTTGTTGAGGAACCGGACGGCGCGGAATTGCGTGCGCAGAGCGTGCAGCTCCTGGCTGAGTACCAGGAGCGCCTGGCCGCGCAAGATACCCACGGCTTGCTCCTGTGCCTGCAGGGGCTCGATGCGGCCGGCAAAGACAGCACCATCCGTCACGTCATGAGCGGCGTGAACCCGCAAGGGGTACGCGTCAGCAGTTTCAAGGAGCCATCGAGTGAGGAGCTTCGGCACGACTACCTCTGGCGCTACGAGCGACTGCTCCCCGCCCGCGGCGAGATCGGCGTTTTCAACCGGTCTCACTACGAAGAGGTGCTGGTCGTACGGGTTCACCCCGAGCTCTTGGAATCCCAGCACCTGCCGCACGAGGCCACCGGAAAGGACGTCTGGAAACGTCGGTTCGCCCAGATCAACACCTGGGAGCACTACTTGACCCAGAACGGAATACGGGTGCTCAAGGTCCTGCTCAACCTCTCGAAGGAGGAACAACGCCAGCGCTTCCTCCGTCGCCTGGACCTCCCTGATCACCACTGGAAGTTCTCGCCAAGCGACATCCGAGAACGCCGCTACTGGGATGACTACCAGCACGCCTTCTCCGACATGCTCTCGCAGACCAGCACCGAGTGGGCGCCGTGGCACGTCATCCCGGCGGACCACAAGTGGTTCGCGCGGATCTGCGTCGAGCGCGGTGCTGGTGCACGCGCTGGCGGAGCTAGATCCCCGCTACCCCGAACTCACCGCGGATCAGCTGCGGGAGGAGCTCGCGGCGAGGGACGAACTCACGGCGGAGTAACACGGGACGGCTCTGGCTCCGGGCTGACCCGGGTGCGACCGTCAACCGCCTGCGGCCGCACCCGAGTCGGAGACGGTGCCCGGGGGAGCCTGCGCTACGTGGTCGAGCAGGGACCGGCCGGTCATGCTGAAGACCGTCTCGTCGTCACACTGGCGCCACAGGTCGAGCAGCTCGAGCGAAACGGGATCACATCCGTAGCGCATCGGGCCCGAGCCGTCGAGAATCGCATCGACGACGGCCGCGGCGGCCTGCGCCGGCTGCACCACGCGGGGGTCGGCGTGCTCTTGTCGCAGCATTGCCGCCACGGCCCCCAATGCGCGGTAGTCGGCGAAGCGCCCCGCGTCCTGCTCGCCAGAGCTGAGCCGGAACATGTCGGTGTCGACGGGTCCGGGGAGGATCTCGACGGCACGGATGCCGAAGGGCGCGACCTCCACCCGCAGGCTGTCGCAGAACGCGGACACCGCGGCCTTCGATGCTCGGTAGGCGGAGTAGAACGGCACGGCGGCGATGATCGACGACGAGGTGATGGTGCACACCACCGATGGCTGGTTGACCCGCAGGAGAGGGATGGCTGCCGCCGTCACGGCCACCACCCCGAAGACGTTCGTCTCGAACATGCGGCGCCAGTCGTCGACGTCGGCGAACTCCACTGGAAGGTAGTCGGTATCGATTCCCGCGTTGTTTACCAGGAGGCAGAGCTCTTTCGGCAGGTCGAATGTCGAGGGATCGGTCACATCGAGTCGCCGGATCGTGAGCCGACCCTCCGTCTCGTCCTCCATGCCGGCGCCGGCGGCAGTGTCCCGCATGGTGGCCACCGTGTCGAAGCCGCGGTCGGCGAGCTCGAGAGCGATGGCCCGCCCTATGCCGCGACTGGCCCCGGTGACCAATGCGCTCCCGTGAATGTCCATGGGCCGATTCTCCCTCAGCCACCACCGCCCCGGGTAGGGTCCGGACGATGGGTGTGTACCGGGAGCACGTCGTGCCGCGCCTGGTCGACTGCATGTGCGGTGCGGCCGGGATGGAGCGCTGGCGGTCGCAAGCCGTCGATGGGCTGACGGGTCGGGTGGTCGAGGTCGGCTTCGGATCAGGTCTCAATGTGCCGTACTATCCGTCCTCCGTCGAGGTTGTGCTGGCCGTCGAGCCGGCGGCGACGGCCCGGCGGCTCGCCGAGCGAAGAATTCGCGAGAGTCAGGTACGGGTTGAGCACGTCGGGCTGGACGGGCAGGAGCTCCCCCTTCTTGACGCTTCCTGTGACGCTGCCCTTTTCACCTTCACCCTGTGCACCGTGCCCGATCCGGAGCAGGCATTGCGCGAGGTGCAGCGGGTGCTGCGGCCGGGCGGCGCCGTCCATTTCTTGGAGCACGGGCTGTCCCCCGACCCCGGCGTCGCCAAGTGGCAACATCGCATTGAGCCGCTGCAGCGTCGGCTGGCCGACGGGTGCCATCTCACGAGGGACTCGTCCACGCTCGTGGAGGGAGCCGGGTTCGTGATGCAACGCAACGAGCAGCGCTACGTGCGGGGGCCGAAGCCCTGGAGCTGGTTCACGATCGGTGTGGCGGTGAAGCCGAAGGCGTGAGATTCTCCGCTGATCAACGGGTGTCACGGCCGATCCCCGCACCAAGGCCTACGTGACCGGCCAGATCGGATCCTTCCGGAGCGAAACGAGCCGAAGTTCGGCTACCGAGCGGTCGAGCTCCCCGGGGCGCCGCCTAACCGAGCGTTTCCTCCTCGCCGGGTCCGGGCAGCGGTCCGAGGTGACCGAGCTGATGTCGCAGACAGGCATCGAGCGTCGGGTGACGAAAACTATGCCCGCAGGCGCTGAGGCGCTGCGGAAGGACCCGCTGGCTCGCCTGGACCATCTCGTGGGTGCCCTCCGCACCGAGGAACAGACGGGGTCCGAGCGACGGCACCGGGATCAGTGCGGGGCGACGCAGCACGCGGGCCAAGGTCGAGGCGTACTCGCGGTTGCGCACCGGGTTGGGGGCGACCGCGTTGACGGGCCCCGCGAGCCGCTCGTCCGCGAGCGCCCGGGCGAACACGTCGAGCACGTCGTCGAGGCCGATCCACGACACCCACTGGGAGCCGGGGGCGAGTGGTCCCCCCAGCCCGGCGGAGAAGAGCGGACGGAGGAGCTTCAGGGTGGCACCCTGTGTGGACTGAACGATGCCGGTCCTGACGGTCACGACACGCAAACCAGCCTCTCGCGCCGGCTCCGCCGCGGCCTCCCATCCGGCCACGACCTCGGCCAGGAATCCCGTGCCGCGGTCGCTCTCCTCGGTGAGTTGCTCGTCCCCGCGATCGGCGCCGTAGTAGCCGATGGCGGACGCACTGACGAAGACGGAGGGTCCATCCCCGGCGGCGGACATGGTCGCCATGGTCGAAGCCAGCGCGTTCGTCGGGCCGATTCGGCTCTCGCGGACCCGTCGCTTGTGCTGATCGCTGAACCTGCCGGCGATCGACGCTCCAGCTAGGTGCACGACGGCGTCGACACCCTCGAGTGTCCTGGGATCGGGCCGGTCGTCGGGTTGCCAGCGACGCTCGTCCACCCGACGGGGCGGTCGCCGCACGAGGCGGATGACCCGATGACCGCCGGTGGAGAGCAACGCGCACAGAGCAGAACCGATGAGACCGGAGGAACCCGTGACCGCGACGGTCAGTGGTGGGGAACGCAGCATCGCCATGGCTCGATGGACGGCCAGATCGCCCGCGAGCTGCTGGTGCCGGTAGCGGAAGGTTTGCCGGAGGACAGACCCTGGGACGGGCGTCTCGACGACGTCGGTGACCCGGGTCGTCGACTCGGTCATGGGCTCGAAGGTGTGCGTGTGGCGCCAGCGCAGCGGCAGGGACACCAGCTCGTCCACGAATTGGCGTGGCGGCTCGTACCCACCGTGCTGCGCCACCCAGCGCACGCCGCCGGGCAGTCTTAGGACGGCCTTCCCGTCTCGGAGCGATGGAGCCTCCTCGAGGACCCGGATGGGCTGCCACGGCGGGGCCAGGCGCAGGAGTGCTCCCGGCCGCGTGTGCCAGGCGAAGACTTCGTCCGGCGGCGCTCCGACGACGCCGGAATGACGTAACCCACCCATGCTTAGTAGTAAACACAGTTTGGAGGGCTCCGAGGGACGCGCGGGCGACCGCTGGCCGTGATGAAACACATGGGAGAGGATGGCCCAACTCGCGCCAAGAGGAGCCGGCTCATGTCCACACTGCTTGTCGACCAGCCCGAGCAGGGCGTCACCCGGATCACGATGAACCGACCCGAGAGGCTCAACGCCATGAACGCGGAGCTGATCGGCGAGCTCCACGACACGCTTGCGAGTATCGCCGGCGATCCGACCTGCCGCGTGGTGCTCCTCACCGGGGCGGGCAGGGGGTTCTGTGCCGGTATCGACCTGGGGGGCTACGGGAATGCCCCCGGGGCCGACCGCCTCGGTCGCGTCGAGGCCAGCTTCGCCACCCAGACGCACATTGCGACGCTGGTTCCCCGGTTGCGTTCGTTACCCCAACCGGTCATCGCCGCCGTCAACGGGCCGGCGGCGGGCGGCGGCCTCGCCCTGGCCCTGGCGTGCGACATCCGCATCGCCTCACCCTCGGCCCGCTTCAACGCCGCCTTCGTCCGGCTGGGACTCTCCGGCTGTGACATCGGGGTGAGTTGGCTTCTGCCCCGGTTGGTCGGGGCGTCTCGGGCCTGGGAGCTGATGCTGACGGGCCGCATCATCGAGGCCGAAGAGGCGGACCGCATCGGCCTGGTCCTCCGGGTGGTGCCCGCCGACGGGCTGCTGGCCGCGGCACTCGACACGGCCCGCCTCATCGTGGCCAACGCTCCGTGGGGGGTACGCATGACCAAAGAGGTCATGTGGTCCCAGCTCGAGGTCGGCTCGCTCCAGGCGGGGATCGATCTGGAGAACAGAACCCAGGTCCTTTCCTCCATGACGGGCGACATGCAAGAGGCGCTCGCTGCGTTCCTCGAGAAACGAGCCCCTCGCTACGGGAACACGGAGGCCGGAGCTCCGTAGCGCGGCACGGGGGGCACACTGGCAGGGCGGCGCGGCGGTCCCGGAGAGACGCATTCGATCGTTGCAGCGATCGCGCTCTGAGCGTTGACGTGGCTACGTTGGTTCGTCTGATGGGGGGCCAAGGTCACCAGTCGCACGTCACCGCGGGCCGGCGGCGGTGGACGGCCCTCACCGTGGCCGTGACCGTGGGCCTGGTCTTGAGCCTGGGCCTGGCGGGCTGCTCGGGCTCGGGGCAGTTCGGGCAAGGTCTGGCCGATCCGGCGCGTTCGGTCGCGCCGACGCCGGACTACCCCAACGCATGCGCCCCCATCGGCGCGGACTCCTCGAGCATGTGCTTGCGCATCACGCTGGAGGCAATCGACGCCGCCCGGGCGGGCGAGGGCCTCGGGCCGATGGCGCTGCCGTCCGACTTCGCGCATCTGACCGTTCCCCAACAGCTCTTTGTGGCCGTCGATCGCGAACGTGTCGATCGCGGACTGAGCCCCTTCGCCGGACTCGTCACTACCCTCGACGCCACGGCTCAGCGGGGTGCCGAGACGGCACGATTACCCCGGCAACCCGGCCACCCTTATTCCTCTGCCGTCACGGAATGGATCGGTGCCGTCGACAACGGCCTCGACGCGGACTACCAGTGGATGTACGACGACGGCCCGGACAGCGGCGTTCCGGGATGCTCGCACGACCAGCCTTCGGGATGCTGGCTCGATCGCCACATCGTCCTCGACCGGTTCGGCTCACCGCACCTCGTGATGGGAGCCGGATTCGACCCGGCCGGCGACACGTCGTCCGGAGACCAGGGTGGATCCTCCCTGACGGCGATCTTGGCGGTCGACGGCGGCACGCGGTCGGGCTCAGGGCGCGACACGCATCACCCTTACGCCTACAGCTGGAACCAGGCCGTGGCCGCCACGTCGGCCGGGACCCTGCAGCCGCTCCGCGCCGTTCCGACGTCCGAGTCCGCGACCGGCATCCCCGACCCTCGCCACAACGTGGCACCCGTTCCCGACTTCACGCGGGTGTGCGCTCCCGGCGGGCTCGACAACTCTGCCCCGTGCATCGCAGCGGTCCTGGCCGCGGTCAACCGCGCGCACGAGCAGGAAGGGGTCCGGCTCATGGTGCTCCCGTCTGGGTTCGCCCGCCTTAGCGTGCCCGATCAGCTCTTCATCGCCGTCAACCTCGAAAGAGTGGACCGGGGACTGCCCCCCTTCGACGGGCTGACGGCCGCCCTCAACCAGAATGCGCAGGTGGGAGCGGTCGACGCCAGCGACCCGCCCGATCCCGGGCAGGCGTACGCCCTCGACGACGCCGAGTGGGCCGGCGGCTCGGCCAACGGTCTCGACGCTGTCTACGGGTGGATGTACGACGACGGGTTCGACAGCGGAAACCTGGACTGCTTGCATCGCAGCGCGCCGGGCTGTTGGGGCCACCGCAAGGGAATCCTGGACAACTTCGGGTCGGGGGCCAACCTGGCCATGGGTGCGGCGGTGGACGCGACGGGCGACACTCACAGCGGAGACGGGGGCGGGACCTCCATGGCAGTCACCCTGGCGGTCGCGACCGCGCCGGTCAGATCCTTCACCTTCAGCTGGTCGCAGGTGTTGGCTGCGTTGCCCCCGGACGCGCCCTGAGTGGTTTCCGCGCCTGGCCCGATCCTCTTGGAGCGCCCGATCTTCGTCGTCGATCGGCTCTGACGGTCCCGCCCCGCCGGCGCGGCTGCCTTTAGGGTTGTCGCACATCCACCGCCAAGAGAAGTAGGAGGACTGTGTATACAACGCTGGTGATCTCGGCCATTCTCGGCGTTGCGACCACGGCGGTCGCGTTCGTCGCCAACCGGCGCCTCTTCGCCGGGGATGGGGCAGTGGGCAAGGTCACGCTGCTCGAGGGACTCTACTACCTGATCGGGCTGTGCTCGCTCGGGCTCGGCTGGTACTTCAACGTCCGCTACACCAACCTCTACGGCCACCGAGCTTCATACGTGAACTACACGAAGATGCTCTTCTCCAATTGGGCCGCCGATTCGGCGGCCCAGGACTACATCATCATGAACGTCGTCCTCATGCCGCTGTGGACCATCAGCGAGGGACGGCGCCGCGGGCTGAAGCTGGCGTGGATCTTCTTCGTCATGAGCCTCTTCACGAGCCTCGCCTTCTCGGTGGCGATGTTCTTGGCGTTCATGGAACGCCAGCTGCGCTACAACCGGTCGCCCGTGCCTGCGTCCAGGACCGCGTAGCCGCAGTTGTAGCCCGGGATGAAGGTGACGCCCGGTCCCCCGTGGCAGCCAGCCCCGCACATGTACAGGCCCCCGACCGGCACTGGGTTGTCCCTCCATCCGCGCGGCCCCGGACGAAACGGGCCCATGAATTCGGGCTGCAGGAGACCGTGGCAGAAGTCTCCGCCGGTGCACCCGAACATCAGCTCGTAGGTGTACGCGGGGTAGTTCAGCTGGCGGTCGATGAGGTCGGGGAAGTTCGGAGCGACCGAGGTGATCTTGTCGACGATCCGCTGGGCCATCAGGTCCCGCACCCGGCCCTGTGCCTCACGGTCGGTACCGATCGGCAAGTAGAACGCAAAGCTGCTCGCCGCGTGCCTGCCCTCCGGAGCCAGGCTCGGATCGTCCAGCGAGGGAATCTGCAGGTTGAAGCTCGGGGACTGGGGCACCTGGCCGCGCACACATCCTTCGAAGTCCTGCTGCATCTGCTCCGCGGTACCGAAGAAGGTCACGTTGCGGCCGAGGTCAGTGCCGTTCAGGGCCTCGTAAGGCCCGCGGTACTCGGGGAGCCCGCGGAACGCGAAGTGGGCTTGGAAGTAGGCCGCTCTGTGGTCGATGGCCGTGACTCGTCGCACGAAGGCCTCCGGAAGGGTATCGGCGTCGAGCAACTGGGTGAAGGTGGCGGTCGGATCGAGGTTGGAGACCACGACCGGAGCGGTCGCGACCTCGCCGTCGCCGAGATCGACGCCCTTGACGGCACCGTCCTGGACGACGATGCCCGCCGCCTTGACGTGTCGGCGCAGCTCGCCCCCGTGCTGCTCGAACATGCGGCTCAGGTGATCGGCGATGGTGCCGAGGCCACCGCGCACCTTCGACATCGTCGCGACACCTGGTGAGGCCAAGGCGAAGGCAAGGCACAGCGCGCTCCCCGGGGAATAGGGACCCCGGAATGTGGAGTTGACCGAGAGGAAGCTGAGCATGCTGCGCACCGGAGCATGCTTCGTCCGGTCGGGGAGAAAGCGATCGACGACGTCCATGACGCTGCCGAACATTGCCGTGCGGATCGCCTCACGCTCCGCCTCGTTCGTGGCGCTGTCCCACATCTCGTCGAGGGACTTCGGGGGCCTTCGCACGTCGAAGCGTCCGATGGCGCGGGCGGGTGCCTCGGCCCATGCCGCCACCTCGGCCATGCCCATCACCGCCTCGATGCCCAGGGTCGCACCCAGGTGCTCGAGCAAGCGCTCTGGATCTGAATAGAGGAAGATCGGCGGGCGGTCGTCGCCGGTGATGCTCGCCGATTGGACCTCAGGCTCGTAGATGGGGCACGACGCGAGTTCCAGGTCCTCGTAGACCTCGTTCGGGACCGGGAATTGGATGGAGCCGGCCAGCTCGAAGCGATAGCCGCGAATGAGCTCGGTCGTCGAGGCCATCCCGCCGATGAAGTGGTTCTTTTCGATGCAGAGAACGCTCATCCCGCCCCGCGCCATGACCGCGGCAGCGGTCAGACCATTGTGACCTGCGCCAATGACGATGGCGTCGTAATCCGGCATAGGAACCGGACTGTAGTGAGCCCACAGGGACCTTGCCGAGAAGGGCCGTACGCCCAACGCCACTTCTCGCGCCGGGCCCCGGCTCCGTCCGTGCCGGCGCGGTCCTCAATTCGGCCGCTCGCCGCCGGCTCGAGCCGGGCCGTTGGACGTCAAACCGAGACCGGTGTTACGTTCCGAGGTAACAACCTCACTGGCGCGACTGCTGTCAAGTATCACCGTTGGCAACGGTTCACATTTGGCGAGTCAAGTCACACAGCTACCGCTAAGGGGGATTCATGATGCGTCGATTGGGGTGGTCGTTCGCCGTCTCCTTGCTGGCCATGGTCGCAGCCGGATTCGCATCCGGAGCGGGAGCCTCTGTCGGCAGCGCAGGTGCGTTCGCAGAATCCGTGCCCTCGGGGGCGGCGACGCTCACGAGCTGCACACAGAGTGCGATGCAGGCCGCCCTCAACCTACTCGGCGCAGATCGGCACGTCTGGCGGAACAGCGCCACTCAAATTCTCCACCAAGCCGCCGCTGCCGTCAGGGCTCACCCTCGGCTCGTCCACCGGCCTCATCAGTGGACCCCCAAAACCGCCGGAACGACGGTTGAGTTAATCACGGTGACCGACAGTTCGAAGCCCCAAGAGTCTGCGTCCACGGCGCTGAAACTCGTCATCGGCTCGTAGTTCGCCTGGAAAACCAGCTCGGGGAACCAACTCAAACCTTGCTGTGCACCCGTGACGCGCTCCGGCGCTCGACGTCTCGCCCGGCTCCGTAACGCTCCGCGCACCGGTCGGAGCAGAAGTACTTCTGCTCACCGGCCTGCGCCCGCGAAGCAGGCGCATGAGCGACTTCCACCTGCATTCCGCACACGGGGTCGCGCGCGTACCGGTCTCCGGCCCCGAAGCGTTCGCGGTTGCGGTAGATCCAGTACAACAGCCCGAACACACCGAGGAAGAAAAGATTCAGATAAGTGGTGTAGTTCCACGAGAATTGTGCAGGGGCAACGGAGACAGGCCGCGTGGTCGGCACCAGGCCCGCTGCTCGGAAGATCGCCTCGGTGACGAGACCGGCGGTCGACATGAGAGCCCAGAACACCACGAGCATCCGGAGCATGAGGCGCGTGCCGTAGTAGCGGCGGTAGATCAAGAGGAGGGGGAAGGTGATCAGGTCGGCGAAGATGAACGCGATGACGCCTCCGAAGGCGATGCCCCCCTTCCACAGCGACGCCGCCAGGGGCACGTTGCCGATGGAGCAGACGAAACTGATGATGGCGATGAACGGTCCGACGACGGCGTTCTCCAGGCTCGTCCAGAAGCCGTGCCCCGTGATGAAGACCGCCTGCCACACCGATGTCGGCACCAGGACGGCCAGGAAGCCGGCCACCGTGTAACCGATGATCAGTTCGCGTCGGACCATCGTCAGGTCGGACATGGTGTAGGTCGCGCTCTCGGCCCAACCGGCACTCGATCGCAGCCGTACGGACAAGGGGCGCAACTCGGCCTCTGTCGTGGCGGGCGCTGCACTCCCATGATCGAGCTTGTTGCCCCCCGCCTGAAGGCGCTCCCTCGCCTGGACCACGATGCGCCCACGCAGCCAGAGCGCACCCAAGGTGGCCAGGAGGACGATCATGACGATGCCACCAATGAACTCACTCACGACGAATTGCCAGCCCATGAGCACGACGAGGACGATGCCGAGCTCGATCACGAGGTTCGTCGACGCGAACATGAAGACCATGGCCGAGATGTAGTCCGCGCCCTTCACGAAGAGCGACCTGGCCATCGCCGAAGCGGCGTATGAGCACGAGGACGAGATCATGCCGTAGCCGGACGCGCGGACGACCGCCGGCGCCCGGTGATTGCCAAGCCGCCGTTGCATGGCGTCACGGCTCACGAAAGACTGGACCGCTCCGGAGAGCCCGAACCCGAGCACGAGAGGCCACAGCGTCACCCAGAACATGAAGAAGCCTTCGCGGAGCGATCGCCCGACGTCCAGCACAAAGGTGACGGTTGTAAGCATCCTGATCAGGAACGGACCAGACGGCCGATCGCGGCCGAGACCTCACTGAGCCTCTCGGTTGCCTCGTCGCCCCCCTTACGGGCTGCATCGGACACGCAGTGGGCCAGGTGATCGTCGAGCAGTTCGAGCGCGACGGCTTGGAGCGCCTTGGTCGCGGCGGAGACCTGCTCGAGGATCTCGATGCAGTAGCGGTCCTCGTCCACCATGCGCTGCAAGCCCCTGACCTGGCCTTCTATCCTGCGCAGGCGCTTCTGCACGCCGTCCTTGTTGTCGATATAGCCCGGTCGCATGGATCCTCCCGTCGCCCTACTGGATACCCCTATAGGGTACCCTGCCGAGCCCGGTGCACACGCGCGGCGTATGGTCGCGGCAGGGCGACGCGCCGATCAGCCGCCGAGGATCCCGAGTCCCTCGTCCCGGATGCCCTTCGCGCGCGCCTCGGCGAAATTGTCCAGCCAGAGCCGCATCTCCTCGCTCCCGGTCTCGTCCGCCCACCGCCGGGGCATGGCGGGGAACGAGTAGTCCGGAGGGAGCTGAGGTGGGGCCGGCTCGTGCGCCCGCCGCTCCATGGCGGCCTCGAGCGCCGACGCCAGCCGTCGGGACTTTGCCCGGACCTGTGCCTCGTCGCGCTCCTTGAAGGCCGGCAGCACTTCTCGACCGAAGAGCTCGAGTGACTCGCAGATGTGCTCATGGCGGTTGTTGCCGGCCTGCAGGACGAAGATGACCTGATCGACACCCGCCTGTTCGAACCGCTCGAGGTACTCGCGCACCTGGGCGGGAGTACCCGTTGCCCCGCGCAGGCCGGTGCGATCACCCGCCGCCAGCTTGGCCCCCAGCCGCTCCTGGCGCAGTGCCGTCTCGATCTCGGGTGAGTAGCCCTGATCGCCGCGTCGCTGGAGGTACTCGGTCCAGACGTCGGTCGTCCCGGGGCGGTGCTCTCCGAACACGTAATAGTGCCCGAGGGAGTAGCCGAAGAAGTTCCCACCCTCGAGCCCGCGGTCGAGTGCCACCTTCTCGTCGGAGTGGCACATCATCTGGGTCACGCAGGCAATGTTCGGATTGACGGCCAGTCCGACGGGGACGCAACGGTCGGCGAGGGTCTGCTCGTAATCCGACACCCACTTGTTCGCCTCCTCGGGGTCGATGAAGGCGAACGTGAGCGCCCCCATCCCCTTCTCGGCGGCCAGCAGGATCGTGTCGCGCCGGGAGCAGGCCACCCACAGCGGCGGGTGTGGCCGCTGCATCGGCTTCGGGACGACATTGCGGGGTGGCATCTGAACGAAACGACCGTCGACGCCAGTGAACGGCGTTTCGGTCATGCACCGAAGCGAGACCTGCAACCCTTCGAGCCAGGCGTCACGCTTGGTCGCCGGATCGACCTGGAACCCGCCCAGCTCTGCTTCCGAGCCGGACTCCCCCGAGCCGAACTCGACCCGGCCACCGGAGATGAGATCGAGGGTGGCGACGCGCTCGGCCGTGCGGGCGGGATGGTTGTAGCCAGGGGCGGTCTGGATGATGCCATGGCCCAAGCGAATGTCCCTGGTCCGTTGGCTGCACGCGCCGAGGAACACCTCGGGGGCGGACGAGTGGCTGTACTCCTCGAGGAAGTGGTGCTCGACCTCCCAGATGACGTCGAAGCCCAGCCCGTCGGCCAGCTCGACTTGCTCCAGGGCGTTTTGCATCAGGCGGTACTCGCCGTCCTCGGCCCACGGACGTGGCAGCTGGTGCTCGTAGAAGATCCCGAACTTCATGACGCGCCGATGGAGTGGAACTCGGCCAGGACGTCTGCCCCGTTGCTCTGGCGGTCGCACCAGAACTCGACCTCACTCAAGGTCGCTCGCCGGCCCTCTTCTCGCACCGGGCCGAGACTGTGGGCGAGCAGCGGATCCCAGAGTCGTCCGATCATCTCCGAGCCGGCGTGTCTTTGCCCGTCCACGCCGACCCACGTGCGGTCGCGCATCTCGGAGAGGGTTGTTCGCAGGTAGTCGACGTGCGGTGTCTCGTCAGCGCGGATGTAGGAGACGAGCCGGGCGGCCTCCCCATCGCCTGCCACCAGCTCGGTGTCGGACATCCATGCCTCGGCCCAGGCGAACGTGTGGAAGGCCGAGATCTCGATGAAGAGGACCCGGATCATCAACGAGACCATCAGCTCGAGCTCGTGGGGGACGTCGGCTGGCAAGTGACGGGGAGCGTCGGCACCGGGCCGACTGACCCCGAAGCCCATCCGGGCGAGCATGGCTTCGACGTCGAGCTCATCGCAGGACCGGTCGAAGGCGATGTCGCGCGCGGCGAACCACATGTCCTTGTGCCCCGCTTCCTCGTCCCAGCCGGCTTCGTCGCGGCCGTGCGCCTCGAACAGCCCCCTTCCCAGGTGGTCGATCGCTGTTCCGGTGATGTCGTCGACGAAGTGCGACTGCAGATCCTTCGGCTTCAAGAGGCGGATGTTGGCCCCGTACCCCTCGACGGTGCCGATGCGGGTCAACGTTGCCATGAGCGGTTCCGGCACGCCGGCGCGGATCAGGAAACGCGCCTGTTCGACACTCGGGAACGATCGCTCCCACCACTCGATCGGCACGTCGATCAATTCGGTGGAGAAGATCCGGCAGTTCTGCTCGTCCCACGCTTCGATGGCCGGGCGGCGGAACCGCGTCCGGGGTGAGACGTAGCGCCCGCCCTCGTCGAACCCACCGTGACAGCGGACGCCCCGGGCGATCAGCGGTTCAGTGACCGCGAGGTCGGCGAGGAGCTCCTCTTCGCTGAACTCCACCTGCGCCGTGCTCATGTCCGGTCCCTCCTCCTCAAGCTGTTAACTCCTGGGTATATACTGTCCCGTATACAGATCGAGAGCAAGCTGCTGCCCCGAGCCGAACGCCGCGCCGCCATCCACCACGGCGCGGCACGAGCATTTGCATCGACGGGATTCGCCGACACCTCCATGGAGGACGTCGCGGCGGCGTGTGGAGTCACAAAGCTCATCGTGTACCGGCACTTCGGTTCGAAGGAAGAGCTCTACCGCGAGATCCTCGAACAGGTCTTCGACCACCTCGGGCAGGAGCTCCGGAGCGAACTGGCGTTGCCGACCAGGAGCGGCCTGGGTCCGAGGACGTTGCTCACGGTGGCACGGGATGACCCCGCCGCGTTCACGCTCCTGTGGCGCCATGCCGCCCGCGAGCCCCAATTCGCCGCGTACGCCGCCGAGCTCCGGTCGGTGTCGGCCGCGGTCGTACGCCGGTTGAGCGCCCTGGACACCGGCGACGAGCAGCTCGATGCCTGGCGCTCCCAGGTGCTCTTCGGGTGGCTCGTCGAGGCCACGCTCGTCTGGCTCGAGCAAGGTGACGCGGCGCGCGACGACGATTTCGTGCTCCAGACGTCGGCGGGGTTCCGGGCGCTCCACGCCGCCCTGACGAACCGCAGCGGCGCGTAGCTCCCGCTGGCGTCCTCTGCGTCAGCCGACCGCGACCCCTGCCGGCTCGACCTGGCACGCGAGCGATGCCGCCGCGTGGATCTGGTTCCGCCCCACAGACTTGGCCTCGAAGAGCGCCTCGTCCGCTTGTTCGATGACCTCGAGCGCCGAGAGCGGCGAACCGGGTGTCCAACACGACACGCCACCGCTCAGCGTGACGATCGGAGGTGCCGTGGGCCGGGCATCGTGGGGGATGGCGGCGTCGAGAACCGAACGGCGGACACGGTCCGCGCACACGAAGATGCAGTCACTCGGATCACAGTCCGGTATGAGCAAGAGGAATTCCTCGCCGCCGTAGCGGTACGCGCACTCCCCCGCCCGCACCACGAAGTCGATGCCCGCCGCGACGCGGCGCAGGGTCTCGTCTCCGGCGACGTGCCCGTAGTGGTCGTTGTACAACTTGAAGTGGTCGATGTCGAACAAGGCAATGCCGTAGGAACGACCGGACCGCAGCGCGCGGGCATGGGTGCGGGCGACGTCCTCCTCCATGCGACGGCGATTGCCGAGTCCCGTCAACTGGTCCGTGAGCGACTGCTCCCGCAGCTCGAGGTTGACTCTCTCGAGCTCGGCCTGGGTGTGCGCCAATTTGGTGTGCAACCCCGTGACCCGCTCCGCTGCCACCAGACGGGTCTGCACCGCAAACGAGTCGACCGGCTTGATCAGGTAGTCGTCGGCGCCGGCGCCCATACCCTCGAGCACGTGCTCGGGATGGTCGAGCCCGGTCGTGAGCACGAGGTAGACGTAACGGTCGCTCACTTCGTCCCGGACGCGCCGGCACAGTTCGGGTCCGTCGAGCCCTGGCATCATCCAGTCGGTCAACAGCACGTCGATCCCGCCGGACGACAAGAGCTCCCACGCGCTCGATCCCTCTTCAGCCACCAGGCATTCGTGCCCCAGCTTCGTGACGATGGCCCGGAGGAGGAGACGGCTGGTGGGATCGTCGTCGGCGACGAGGATCTGCACGTCAGGACCGCGCGGTCACGACCTGCAAGGCGACCCGAACTCTCTCGGACTCTGCCTCGAGGTGCTCCACGAGCTCCGCGGCGTCCTGGAGCTGCGACTCTCGAGCGCGCATCTCCAGCTCGCCGCAGGCGTCGGCCAGAGTCTTAGCACCAACGTTGGCGCTGGCACCCTTGAGCGTGTGGGCGCTGCGCTCCAGGGCGTCGCGATCATCCTCGGCGAACAGACGGTGGATCTCCTCACGCAACTCGTCGCTCACCGAAAGGTACTCGTTGACGATCTCGGCCAGCGCCTCCCCCTGCCCGTCGTCCAGACTCAGGAGGAACTCGATCTGCGAGCGGTCGAGTGGATCACGGAGGTCAGCGTGTGAGGACATGCGTTCCACCTCGTCCTGGTTCCGGCTCGGAGTTGGCAACCCAGCGCTCGAGGACCGTGGAGACGGCCTCCAGCCGTACTGGCTTGGTGATGAAGTCGTCCATGCCCGCCGCCATGCAGCGCTCTCGATCCCCCTCCATCGCGGCGGCGGTCATCGCGATGATCGGGATATGGCCGACGGAGCCTTCCAATTGGCGAATGGCCACCGTGGCCTCGTAGCCGTCCATCTCGGGCATCTGGCAATCCATGAGGACGGCGTCGTACCCCCCTGACTGGAAGGCGCTCACGGCTTCGACACCATTGTTGGCAATGGTGAAGCTGTAGCCCAGGTTCTCGAGGACCTTGGAACCCACGAGCTGGTTCACCTTGTTGTCCTCTACGAGCAGGATCATTCCAGCGACCGCCGCTGGCTCAGGGCTCTCGGTCGTCGGGGTCGCCGGCGCATCCGATGGCGACCCCGAGTTGAGGCTCGTGATCAGGCAGTCGAACAGCTCTGACGACCGCACCGGCTTCGTCAGGCTGGCGGCAAACCCGGTCAGGTGGGATTCCGCCGCCTCGAGGCGGTGGCCAGAGGAGCTCAGTAAGAAGAGCATCGTCGGCGCGGTCGCCGGATCGGCCTTCAAGGCGTGCGCCAGCTCAATGCCGTCCATGCCGGGCATGTTGAGGTCGACCACGCCGAGGTCGAACGCCCGGCCGTCCTGGGCCGCCGTGAGCGCGAGCTCCAGCGCTTGGAACCCGTCGGCCGCTTCGACTGCCTCCACGCCCCAGGAAAGCAGCTGCTGGCGCAGGATTCGCCGGTTCGTCGCGTTGTCGTCCACGACCAAGGCGCGTTGGCCCGAGAGCGTCCGGGGATCTCCGCCCCTGTCGAACGTGGGCGCCTCGTCCGTACGGCGAAGCGACAGCTCGAACCAGAACGTCGACCCTTCACCCGGAGCGCTCGTGAGCCCGAGCCGACCTCCCATGAGTTCCACCAACTGCCGGCTGATGGTCAAACCGAGACCGGTCCCGCCGTACCGTCGTGTGGTCGAGGAGTCCGCCTGGGCAAAAGCGCTGAACAGCCTCTCCTGGTCCTCTGGGGCGATCCCGACACCGGTGTCGACCACGTCGAAATGGAGGGCCACCCGCTCGGAGTTCTGGTGGAGGACCTTGACACGGATGACGACCTCCCCCTCGGAGGTGAACTTCACGGCGTTGGCTCCGAAGTTGAGCAGGACCTGTCGGATCCTCGTGCCGTCGCCGAGCAGCACCGACGGCACGTCCGGATGCACGTCGACCAGGAGCTCGATCCCCTTGCCATGGGCCGTGCCGGCGAGAATGCGACCCACGTCGTCGATTACCCCGGGCACATCGACCTCGGACTCGTCGATCTCCAACTTCCCCGCCTCGATCTTCGAGAAATCGAGGATGTCGTTGATGATCACCAACAGGCTTTCCGCCGAGACCTTCACGCCGGAGGCAAGCTCGGCCTGCTCGTCGCTGAGGTTCGTCTGCAGGAGGAGCTCGGTGAGCCCGATGACCCCGTTCATCGGGGTGCGGATCTCATGGCTCATCGTCGAGACAAATTCCGACTTGGTCCGGGACGCAACCAAGGCGGCGTCGCGGGCCGCGACCAAGTCCTTGGCCGCCTGACGGGCTTCGGTGACGTCACCGCCATTGAGCACATACCCGTTCACGGAGAGGTCATCGAGGAGATCGGCGGTGTTCCAGTCGATCATCCGGTATTCGCCGTTCGCGTGGCGCATGCGAACTTCAAGGATCGATTCGCCGGCGCCGGCGTCGGCGTCGCCCTTGCCAAGCCCGACGAGGTGTGAAACAACCGTGGACGCGTCGTCCGGATGGACAATCTCCGTGAACGGCTTCCCCTCGAGCTCGCCCGGGAGATAGCCGAGCACGCGCTCGGAGGAGGGGGTGACGTAAGCGACGCGCAGGTCCGCTTCTATCACGGCGATGAGGTCCCAGGTCTTGTCGATGAGTGACCGGAAACGGGCCGTCCTCACCGCATGTGCCTCGCGGACACTGAGCGCCAGCCGAATTCCGGCCACGACGAGTGTCAGCGTGGCCAAGGCAATAGCGGGCTTGCCAATGTGCCCGAGGCTCGCGATGAGCAGGATCACTACGCCAATGCCCGCGCCGATCGCCGGCAACTTGTACCCGGCGATCCTGTCGGTCCCGGGGTGTTCGATGTTGGCGGGCAGGATCCAGACCGCGATGGCCAGCAGCGTCAGCGAGATCGGCCATGCCGCACCGTTCGCGACGTACCCGAAGCGACTCATGGGCTGGAGCAGGTTGAAACCGTCACCGATCGCATTCGCTCCGAGAGCGACGCCGACGATGATGAAGAAGGACCGGAAGCCACGGGGAAGCACGGTCGCGGCACCGATGGCGAGGGCGAGCAGCAGGATGTCTCCCAACGGATAGTCGAGCTGCGTCACCGCCGCGAGCGTGCCTCCTCCGGTGACCTTGACCACGGCAGCAACGACGAAGGCAGCCGACACGGCGGCCACCCCGAGGCAGGCGATTAATCCGTCCAACGAGGTTGCCAAGAGGGAGCTCCTGTTGCCGCGGCGGATGAGCAAGGCGAAGCTCGCGAAGCACAGGAGGAAGAAGCACACGTAGAACGCGTCGGCAGCCGAGGGCACCGAGGGCGTGGCTCCCCCCATGGATTCGATCGTGATCGCCACGTCGCCAAGTCCCCACGAAAGACAGGCGACGCCGATGACGAGGGGGAAGAGCCGCGCCACAGGGCTGCTCGATCGCCATGAACCTTCGAAGTAGCGGGCCATGCACAAGGCGCCCATGGTGATTTCGAGAGCATCGACCCCCCACCCGTCGACCGGTGTGAAGGACGCGCCGATGGGTCGCACGACGAGCGACACCACCAGAGCGACCACCAAGACGGCAGCGGCGGCGAAGATCCAACGGATTCGCCGGGAGAGCCCGTCAAGCCCCCGGGCCGGTGGGACGTCGGCGGCGGGACGCGGCGGGGTGGGCGGACGAACGGGGTCGGTCCCCTCATGATCCACGACAGCGACGGCCACCCCCTTAGAACGACAGAATCGAGTCCGACATTGAGCGGTTTCCGGGAATCGACTGCCGGCGGATGGCTTCGCCTCGGGCGGGGCTTCCTGGGCGGAACCTTCCGTAACCAGGCCTTTTGGATGGCGTCTCCGACCGTGGAACCGGTCAACACTCAAGCACGAGAGGAGTCAGGGTGGCGACGTTCGTACTCGTCCACGGGGCCATGCACGGCGGCTGGTGTTGGCGTGACGTGCACCGCATGCTTGCGCAACACGGGCCTAACCTCCTGCGGCCGACCCTCATGGGGCAGGGTGACCGTCGCTCCAGCATGACTCCTGAGGTCGGGATCGCGACGCACGTCCGGGATCTCGACGAACTCCTGTGGTTCGAGGATCTCGCCGAGGTCCATCTGGTACTCCACAGCTACGCCGGTGTCCTGGCGGGACCGATCGCCGAGCGAGCCGGGCCTCGGCTGTCGACCGTCGTGTATCTCGGCGCGTTCGTGACCACCCCGGGTATGAGCCTCCTCGACGTCGAACCACCCGCGGTCGCGGAACGCTACCGGCGCGAGGCGCGCGACAACGGCGAGGGCTGGTACCTACCGGCGAAGGCTGCCTTCCTGGAGCAGTGGGGCATCACGCACGCAACGCTGCGCGCCTGGGTGGAACCCCGACTCACCGACTTTCCTTTTCGGTGCCAAGCAGAAGCAATCAACTTCGACCCTGGGCCGCTCCAAACAATGCGCAAGGTTTATGTCCGTCACACGAACCCACCGCTGGCCAGCCTCCAACGATTCTACGACGACGCCGTCGCCGCCGGTTGGAAGACACATGAGTTGCGCTGCGGGCACGACATGATGCTGACGGCACCGGAGGAGACCGCGGACCTCCTCGAGAGAGTCGCCGCTCAGAGCTGAGCGCCGGCGGCGGACGCCAGCGTCGGCAACCTCTCTGACCTTCCTCAGCCGGACCAGTCCGAGTGCGGATCGGAGGCCGGAAATGACTCGTCCTCTTGCTCGTCGACATGGTCCCGCTCGGGTGGGCTGGAGTCCTCGCCTTCGTCTGGATCAGGGTCTTCGTGGCTCACGGGCTCTCCTTCGCGCGCACGACCCGGGTAGGTCTCTCTGATGACCTCCTACCACGTTTCCCTGTCGTTGCAAATCGCCACACAATCAGGTGAGGTCCGCGAGCCAGCCCGCAACGACGTCGGCGACCTCTGGTTCGCTCCTGCGCAAGGAGTGATCCCCATCGACGAACACCCGCGTGACCGCTCCCGGTATGGCCGCCGTCTCTCGTTCGAGCTCTTCAGGCGCCGCGAAGGCATCGCGCCGACCAGAGACAAAGAGGCACGGCAGATGGAGGTCGGGAAAGTGTTCGATCCGAAGGCGATCGGGGCGCCCGGGGGGATGCAGGGGGTAGCTCACGAGGACAAGGGCCGCCACGTCGAAACCCTCGGCCGCGGCCATGGAACACATTCGCCCGCCGAAGGAACGGCCGCCGATCGCAACCCGGCTGCTCCGAACCGAGAGTCGCTGGGCGAGCGCCGACGCCGCGTGGCGGACCGTTTGGATGCACACCCCGGCAGGGTCCGGACGACGCTTTCCCTCAGCCTGCCCGGGGAATTCGACTCGCTCCACGTTGATGCCGAGCGCCGTCACCGCCCGATCGATGGCCACCAGACCGGAGTGATCTCGCCCTGCGCTGGCACCCGGTGTGAGCACGAGGCCGGCGGCTCGGGATCCGGTCATTGGGCCATCATTGCTCGATGGCCTCGTCGACACCGTGGTTGACACGGCTTGCGGGCGCCGTCGGCCCGACCGGACCGCCGCGCCCGCTCGGAGCCAGCGCCTGGCTGGTGGAGGCAGCCGGCCGCAGACTGGTCGTCAAGGTCGGTCCGGGCGCTCTCGACGAGTGTGACGGGCTGAGACAGCTGCACGGTGTGGTGGGTGCTCCGCCGGTGCCCGACGTCGTGCTGGCGGAGGAGAACCTCCTGGTGACGGTGGCGATCGACCAGACCCCACGGACGGCGGCCCACGAGGAGTTCCTCGGGAGCGCGCTGGCACGGCTGCACGGCGCCCCGTTCTCGCACTGGGGTGGGGGCTCCTCGTGGATCGGTGATTGCCGCGTGGATCCCGCGCGGTGGCCCGACGGCGCCGGGTTCTACGGTGCCCGCCTCAGCCTCCTGTCGACGCGTTGTGGGCTCGACGATGTCGTGCGCCCCGCGGTGGCCAAGCTCGACCAGCTGCTCCCGCCGGGGGGACCCGCCCTCGTGCACGGCGACCTCTGGTGGGGCAACGTCCTGTTCGGAGTCGACGGCAAATCCTGGCTGATCGACCCATCGGTCCATGGTGGTCACGCCGAGGAGGACCTCGCCATGCTCGCCCTGTTCGGGCCCTTGCCCGACCGCGTGCTCGGTGCCTACATGGAGGGGCACCCGCTGAGCACCGGCTGGAAACAACGGATCGAGCTGTTCCAGCTCTATCCCCTGCTTGTCCATGCCGTGCTGTTCGGTGGCGGCTACCGTGCTCGCGCCCAAGAGGTGGCCCGGCGGTTCACGTGACGACGACGAGCCCGCCGTGTAGACACGAGGGAACGGGACGCAGGACACGTGATCTCTCTTCCGACGCCGCCCGGAACGAGTTCAGGCAGAGCGATCCGATCGGACGGCGAATCGGCAAAAGAGGAAGCCTTCGTCCTCGAGGAGATGCACCATGGCAAGGTCCAGCGGGCTCGCCAGCTCTGCGCCGGCCAGCACCCTCGGACCGTTTCCCGCAACGATGCAGGGCGAGAGCGTCAGGCAGAGCTCGTCGAGGAGCCCGGCGTGGACGACGTCAGCGTTGAGCCCGGGTCCGCCCTCGAGCAACACCGAGCGGTAACCGGCGCCCTCGAAGTAACCGAGGACTCGGCTCGGGTCCACGCTGGTGTCGCCGGCCACGACGAGGTCGGCGACTTTCTCGCCGCGCCGCTGCTCCCCCGGGTCGGCGTCGCTCGCGGTGAAGACGATGGGCCGTTCCTCAGCCTCGGTGAAAAAGGGGGACGACCAGTCGAGGTTGCCCGACCGAGTGACCACCGCGATGGGGGGAACGCTCGGTCGCCCTTGGTTCTCACGCCGCTTCCGGCCCTCGTCATCGAGACGGACCGGGCCATACGCCTCCGCACGCACTGTGCCCGCCCCGACGAGGATCACGTCGGCTTGAGAGCGCAGAGTCTGGAAGACCCGGCGATCGGCCGGTCCTCCGAGCATGCCTGATCGTCCGTTCACGGTGATCGCGCCGTCGAGCGTGGAGATCATGTTGCACCGCACGAAAGGCCGGTTCTCACCGGCTCCGGTGGGGAGGGCATAGGCGCGGACCAGGTCGACTTCGCCAGCGGGTCGGGGGAGGAGGGCTCTCACGGTCCTCGTTCTCGCTCAGATCCCGGTTCGCTCGGTGCGGACCGGGGCCGGGTCGGGAACGTGGGGCATCAGCGCATTGGGGGGGATCTGACCCAGTCGGCCGGCCTGGAAATCCTCGACGGCCTGCCCGATCTCGGCCTTGGTATTCATCACGAACGGCCCGTAGTGCTCGACGTGCTCTCCGATCGGCTCGCCCCCGAGGACCAGCACCTCCAGGTGCAGCGAGCGGGAGTCCTGTCGTTCGGCCGCCCGGAGGCCGAGCCACTCGCCCGCACCGAAGACAACGAGCTGTCCCATCTGGCCCGGACGGCGTTCCGAGCCGAACTCACCGGAGCCGGCGAGGACGTACACCAAACAGTTGAAGCTCGGGTTCCACGGCAACCGGAGCTCCGCGCCAGGGCTGGCCGAGGCGTGCATCAGCGAGATCGGCGTGTGCGTCGACCCGGGACCGGCCATGCCGCCGAGCTCGCCGGCGATCAGACGCACCAGGGCTCCGCCGTCCTCAGAGACGAGCAGCGTGACGTCACCCGCTTCGAGCGACTGGTAGGCCGGAGGGATCCACTTCTTGCTCGCCGGCAGGTTGACCCAGAGCTGGATGCCGTGGAAGAGCCCACCGGAAACGACGAGTTCCTCCGGCGGTGTCTCGATGTGAAGGATGCCACCGCCTGCCGTCATCCACTGTGTGGCTCCGTCGGTGATGAGTCCGCCGCCACCGTTGGAGTCCTGGTGCGCGAAGGTCCCGTCGATCATGTAGGTGACCGTCTCAAAGCCCCGGTGCGGGTGCCAGGGCGTCCCTTTCGGCTCCCCGGGTGCGTATTCGACCTCGCCCATCTGGTCCATGTGTACGAACGGATCGAGCTCGGCAAACGTCCTGCCGGCAAACGCGCGACGAACAGGGAACCCCTCGCCCTCGAATCCGCTCGGAGCGGTTGTCACCGACGCGATACGGCGTTCCGCTGATGCTGAGGTGGGCACCGGCAGCCGCGGCAAACTCATCCAGTCGGGAACTGTCACTGCAGGCATGGTCACTCCTCATTGGATCGAAGCTCGAGTGGTGCCATACTGCGCCTCTTCCGCTTCGCCCACAAGCACGGACACGCCCTCAACGTCCGCCTCCCGGCGATGATTCCGGCAGGCTGCGTGACCTTGCGGGACGGCACTCTTGAATAGGCACCACGGGTCGGGCCATGATCAGGCCCTTGGAAGAAAGAGGAGGCGAGCGACCATGGCGAGCGAGGGGCTGCACGAGCCGGCAGAGCTTCTCGGCGAAGAGACGATCGACCACCACCGAGCCTTCACGTCGCTGATCGAGGAGCTCGAGGCCGTGGACTGGTACGACCAGAGAGTGAAGGCCACAAAAGACTCGAGCCTGGCCGACATCCTGGCCCACAACCGCGACGAGGAGAAGGAGCATGCGTCCATGACCCTCGAATGGCTACGCCGACGAGACCCGGTGCTCGACCGGCATCTGCGGACCTACCTGTTCACGACCGAACCCGTCACCGAGGTCGAGACGGAGGCCGAGGCGGGTCAGACGGCCGGAATCAGCCCGGTCGGCTCGCTCAGCATCGGCAGCCTGAAGGGAAGCGAGTGATGGACCATCTCTACCGCGAACTCGCCCCGATCCCTGACGCCGCGTGGGACCAAGTCGAGTCGGAGGCCAAGAGCCGCCTCGTCACCCACCTGGCCGCCCGCAAATTGGTTGACTTGTCGGGTCCGCACGGATGGGAGTACTCGGCCACCGACTTGGGGCGGGTCGACGAAGTGACCAGCCCAGCGGAAGGTGTGGCCGCGGCCCAACGGCGCGTCCTGCCCCTCGTCGAGCTTCGCGCCGGCTTCGCCGTTTCACGCGAAGAGCTCGACGACGCCGACCGTGGTGCGGGAGACATCGAGTTGGCTGAGCTCGACGATGCCGTTCGGCAGATCGCCGTAGCCGAGAACCGCGCCGTGTTCCACGGCTACGCAGGGGCCGGGATGCTGGGCATCGCCGAGCGGACCTCGCACCCATCCATCCCCATTGAAGAGGACATGGATCAGTACCCCAAGGTGGTCGCTCGAGCGACCGACGTGCTGCGGCGCTCGGGTGTGGGCGGACCCTATGGCCTCGCCATCGACCCCGAAATCTATACCGGCATCGTCGAGACGGCCGAGCACGGCGGATACTTGCTCCTCGATCACTTGCGCCAGATCCTCGGGGGCCCACTCGTCTGGACTCCCGGCGTCGAAGGCGGCGTGGTGCTCAGCCTGCGGGGCGGCGACTTCGTCCTCGACTGCGGTCAGGATCTCTCCATCGGCTACAGCAACCATGACGCGGAGGTGGTCCGCCTCTATGTCGAGGAGAGCTTCAGCTTCCGAGTGCTCGAGCCCGACGCGGCGGTGGTGTTGCGAGCGCGAAGGTTGATCCCCACTTCCAGAGTCAGTCGGACGCGGCGCGGAACGCGCCGACAATCGATCTCATGTAGTCGGTTGCCGCCTCGAATCCTGCCGGCGGTTGCATGGCGATCCGGAAGTCGGTCACTCCGGCCACGTGCAGGCGCGGCACCTGCTCCATGGTCCGGATGAGATCCAGCTTCCCAGCAGCGTCCTTCACGGCGCGCAGATTCCCGACCACACCGAGCTGGGAAGGGTCACGTCCCCGGTCAGAGATGGCGCGTCGCATCCGTGTGATGCCACCCTCGATGTCCGCCGCATCGTCACCCCAGGGGATCCAGCCCGATCCGTAGGCGGCAAGCCGATCCATCGAGCGGGGATTCACCGTGCCACTCGTCCAGATCGGCACCCCTCCCGGCTGTATCGGTTTGGGCATCTGGTGAATGCCCGAAAACGACAGTTCATCGCTCACATAGGTGACGCGCTCATCGCCCCAGAGCGCCTGGCACACCTCAAGGGTGTGGTTGAGCAGACGGCCACGTCCCTCGTAAGAGAGTCCCGCCGCCTCGTATTCCTCCCGTTGCCAGCCGACGCCGACACCCAGGTCGAGGCGACCTCCGGACAACACGTCGATGGTCGCAGCCATCTTGGCGAGCACGACCGGTCGCCGCAGGGCAGCCAGCAGGATGTTGCTGGCGAATCGTACTCGTGTGGTCACCGCGGTCAGATGGGCGATCGTCGTGATGGGATCGAGCCAAGCCCCATCTGGACCGGTCGGCTGCTTGCCACCTCGTGCGCCGCCTCTGGCCGGGTCCTGGTACGCCTCCAAATTCTCCCCGAAGGCGACGTGGTCGGACATGACCAGTCGGTCCACCCCGGCCGCGTCCGCCGCTCGGGCGATGTCCGCCAACGACGACCAGTCCCCGTTTGGCGCGTTGCTGAACGTCTTCAGCCCGGTCGAGAGTTGAGGCGTTTGGCTCATGGCATCAGCCTCTGGTCTCGGCTCATTGCGGAACCACCCTGCCGGCGCGGGCCTGCCAGTCGGGCAAGCGGAAGAACTTCCGGGCATCAGGGAAGGCGCGCAACGTGTTACCTCCATCGACCGTAAGCAGTTGACCGGTGACCCACGAGGACTCTGGACCCGCCATGTACCGGATGGCCTGAGCGATGTCGTCGACCTCGCCGGATCGCGGCAGGGCCTGAAGGGAGAGGAACGCCGCGACCGTGTCCTCATTGGAGAAGAGTCCGGCCGTCGTCGGGGTCCGGGTCAGCCCCGGCCGCACGGCGTTCACCCGGATGTTGGCCTCCCCCAATTCGTCGGCCGCCACACGCACCAACTGGTCCACCGCCGCCTTGCCGGCGGCATAGGTGGCGAGGAACCGAGAGGAGAAGACGGCCGCTGTCGACGACACCGCCACGAACGAGCCGCCACCTGCCCGCACCATCGCCTGTCCGGCATACTTGAGTGTGAGGAACACCGGGCGAACGTTGGCGTCGACTTCCGCACCAAACTGATCATCGCCGTAGAGCAAGACAGGGCTATAAGAGCCTCCGCCCGGTACCACCACGGCAATTTCCAACCTGCCTTGGTCCGATGCGGCGTCCACAGCTGCTCGGACGTCAACGGCGCGCATCACGTCACACACGACGTGTCGAATCTCGAGGCCTTCAGAGGCGAGGGCGGCGCTGGCGTCCACCAACTTCCGCTCGGTACGGCCTGCGATGGTCACCATGGCACCGTCTCGGGCCAACAATCGAGCAGCTCCGAAGCCGATGCCACTTCCTCCCCCGATTACCAATGCTCGACGGCCCTCCAGCGAGTCCTCCATGGCGGCGTCCTCTCAGTCCGTGGTCGTTGGCTGTGTAGCATGCTCTTCCGTCCAGTCCACGACCAGGCGTCGAGAGGTAATCAACCATTGCCCGTCCGAGCCGCGTCGGTAGGTGTCCTGATACCTGATCAACATCACGTGGTCCGTTCCCTCTGGTCGTCCCGCATGGAGATGGTGCGCCGTGCAGTACACCTCCCCGGTCGCCTCGTCGCCATTCAAGACGCAGTAATGATTCCCCACAAAATGGAACGTCTTGTCGTAACGGGTGATGCGTACGGGAATCCTGCCCAGCTCGTCGTAGCCGGCTCGCACGAAAATCTGCTCGATGCCATCGGAACCTTCCCGGACGATCGTGAGGGTGGCGTCAGGGTGGAAAGCACTGAGGAACAGCTTTCGATCACGTTGATCCACACCGGCTGCGTAGCGGTACGCCAGATCCCGAATGGCCAACCGGTCCGCCGCCTCCGCGTCCCGATCGGTCACGGCCCCTGACCTCGCTTGGTCACTCGCACATCCAGGCGCGCGTCACGCGACGGGGGCCTCGAGCCGGGTGCGATTCGATGCACCCTCCTACAATAATGACGGAGCTAGAAGCTGCCCTACGCCGCCCGGCCGCTGACGTCCGTGCTCGGGTGCGCCGCGTTGGTGACTTGCCCGGTGCCTGTTTCGCACCGAAATGAACTTCGCTGATCCTCGCTGGTGGCGGAGATCGGTGCCTCCGACTCGAACTGACGCTTGATGGCCCAGAGGAGGGGGGTGACGGCAAGGCCCACGGCAACGAGCATGAGCGGGATGGTGAAATAAAAGATGATCATGACAGCGGCGACCCAGCGTCGGTCGCCGTACCGAATCCTTTCTCGTTCTGCCACCGGTCGTTCGGCGACGACGATCAATATGACCGACTCCGCCCAAGCCCAACTGAAGCCTCGCTGAGAGCCCGCAGAAAATTTGTACGCACCGAACTCCCATCCGAGCACCTGACGCTCGACGAATGACCAGACAAGGCGCGGCGTTTTCCAATCTCAACCGGATGCCTCGGCGGACGTCGTGGCGACCATCTCGGTCGGCCGCCCGTCGACGGCAGCGCCGGCGCGGTTCACGATGTCGGCGAGCTCTTCGCCCGAGATCGTCTCCTTGTCGAGCAACGCAACAACCACGGCATCGAGGGCGGCCCGGTTGTCGCTCAGCAGGCTGCGGGCCCGCTCCTCGGCCTCGCCCAGGAGGCGGCTCACTTCTTGGTCGATGATCTCTTGGGTGCCCTCGGCGTAGGGACGTTCCTGTCCGAAGGGCGCCCCGCTCAGGTACGAGGGTTGGTCCGACCCGTACCCGATCGGCCCGAGACGTGGCGACAGTCCCCATTCCCTGACCATCTTGATGGCCAGGTCCGTTGCCGCGGCGAGGTCATTGCCCGCTCCGGTGGAGGCCTCCCCGATAACGAGGATCTCCGAGGCCCGGCCGCCCAGACGGACGGCCAGCGAATCGAGCAGGTAGCTCTCGGCGTACAGGTGGCGCTCGTCGACCGGCAGCTGTTCGGTGACCCCCAGAGCTCGTCCGGCCGGGAGGATGGTGATCTTGGCCACCGGGTCGGCGTGCGCAGACAAGAAAGCAACGAGGGCGTGGCCGGACTCGTGGACGGCCACCGAATGCTTTTCCTCGGGGAGCAGGGCATTGGAGGCATCTCGACGTCCCAGGATGATCCGGTCCCTGGCCTCGTCAATGTCCCGTGCGAAGATCACGTCCCGCCCGTCACGGACGGCCACGATGGCCGCCTCGTTGATCAGATTGGCCAGGTCGGCTCCCGAGAATCCCGGCGTCGCACGGGCCACCGCGTCGAAGTCCACGTCTTCGGCCAGATGCTTGCCCTTGGCATGGACGCCCAAGATCGCGGTCCGCTCGGCTTGGTTGGGCAATGGGATCTCGACCTCCCGATCGAAGCGACCGGGTCGCAACAGGGCCGGATCGAGCACCTCGGGTCTGTTAGTCGCCGCTATGACCACTACGCCGGTCGTCGGATCGAACCCGTCCATCTCAGCCAGGAGCTGATTCAGCGTCTGTTCCCGTTCGTCGTTGGAGACGATGGAACCACCTCGGCGTTGGCCGATGGCGTCGATCTCATCGATGAAGATGATCGAGGGGGCCCGCTTGCGCGCATCGGCGAAGAGGTCACGCACCCGGGAGGCCCCGACACCGACGAAGAGCTCAACGAAGCTCGAGCCGGTGAGGGCCAAGAAGGGAACCCCGGCCTCGCCGGCGACCGCTCGGGCCATCAGCGTCTTGCCGGTCCCGGGAGGACCTACCATGAGCACGCCGCGGGGGCCGATGGCCCCCGCTCGGGCATAGCGCTCGGGGTGGCTCAAGAAGTCGACCACCTCGGCCACCTCGCGTTTGGCCCCCTCGTACCCAGCGATGTCGGTGAACCGCGTGGCGGGCCTTTCCTCGTCGTAGACCTTCGCCCTTGACCCCCCGAAGCCCATGATGCCGCCTGCCAGCTGTTTTGAGCTCCTTCGCCCGATCCAGATGAAGAAGGCGACAAACAAAAGGAGGGGCAGGAAGGACAACAGGTCGGCCAGGAGCGCCGAACCCTGCCCGACGCCGGTGACATCGACTGCGTGGGCCTTGAGGGTCGGCGCCAGCTGGGTGTCGTCTATCGCGGTCGGGATCTGGCTGGTGTAGTCATCGCCCCCCTTGAGAGTGCCGGTGATGGCACCGTTCGGATTGACGGATGCCGTGCGTACCTCGCCCGCTTCGACCTGGGACAAGAACTTCGAATAGCTGAAATTCTTCGTTGGAGTGCTGGACATGTGTGGCAGGGAGAACAGGAGGAGCGTGATGAGGACGCCCACCGGCAAGAGCCACATCCGCCAACGGGGCGGGGGGGCGGGAGCCGGTGCCCTCGGGCGGTCGTTCGGTTCGCCCGGCTTGGCTGTCCCAGTGGGATGGCGGGTCCTCAGGGTCATGGAGGCTCCCCCTGACTCGAAATGGACGTTTTGGACAATAACCGTGTCGGCTCTCCACGGCCCGGTCGTCACGCCCGGGGCCAGCTCTCTCGCCTGCGCCGAAGGTCCAGACCGATGGGCGAGCCACGAGCCGCACGTCTGGGCCAGTGTGCGAGCGCCACGTCCGCGGACCGTCGAGCGGCCAGAGTGATTCGGCTTCCCAAGCGGGACAACTCGTCTAGGAAGCGCCCTCAACGGCGTCGTCGACCCCCTTGGCATAGGCCTCTCAGCGGGCTGGTACGCCTACCCAGTTGACACGGGAGTGTTTATCCGCACTTCCGACTGGGTACGCGAGTTGCTCACAGCGGGTTGCAGCACTTTCGCTCTGATTGGGAGCTCGATGACCATGAGTCACCGTCACAGGCAGCTGCATCAACGATCTGGCCCGACGGACCGCCGGGCGCTCTCCCGACGCCAGTTCCTCGCCGCGTCCGCCGGGGTCGCTGTTTTCGGTGCGGTCGACTGGACGCCCATATTTCAGGTTCCCGCCGCAAGTGCTCAGAGCACGCTTCCCACTCCCCCGAACTTTCCTTCGACCATTCGGCTCTACCAGCAGGCCTTTCAGAACTGGTCCGGTGAGATCGTGCTCGAGAACGCCTGGACCTGCGCTCCGAAATCGGCGTCCGACGTCCTCACCCTGGCCAACTGGGCCTATCCAGTGGGATACGAGATCAGAGCCCGGGGCAAGATGCACAACTGGTCGCCACTCGTCATTCCCCCGGGTACCAACGGCGCCAACCTCGTTTTGGCCGACACGACACAGCACCTCACCTCGGTGACCGTAGATGCGTCCGGCTCCCCGTCCACCGTGACCGCCCAGACCGGGGTGACCATGGATGTCCTCCTTCAAGATCTCGAAAATGCCGGCCTCGGTCTCACCGCCCACCCAGCCCCGGGCGACGTGACGATTGGGGGAGTACTCGCCATCGACGGTCATGGCACCGCTATTCCCGCCCAGGGCGAGTCGATCATTCCCGGCCACACCTACGGCTCGGTCAGCAACCTCATCTTGGATCTCACCGCGGTGGTCTGGAGCTCGGCGCAGAGCAAGTACGTGCTCCAACGCTTCGAACGTTCAAATCCTGCGATCCAACCTCTTTTGACCCATCTCGGGAGGTCGTTCATCACCGAAGTGACGCTCCAGGTCGGTTCCAACACCCGTCTCCGCTGCCAGAGCTTCACGAATGTTCCGGCGAGTGCCCTCTTCGGGGCTCCTGGCTCCAGTTCCCAGACCTTCGCCAGCTACGTACAGAAATCCGGCCGGGTCGAGACGATCTGGTTCCCCTTCACCTCCGAACCGTGGCTGAAGGTTTGGACGATCTCTCCTCAACGGCCACTGACTTCGCGAGAGGTGAACGCTCCTTACAACTACGTCTTCGCCGATGTCATCCCACAGACGCTCTCCGGGCTCATCAAGGAGATCCTCGACGGCGACGTAGCCGTGACGCCCACCTTCGGGCAAGCCGAGCTCGAGATCGTCAGCGCGGGGCTTCTCAGCACCCTGACCGCCGACATCTGGGGCTGGGCAAAGGACCTACTGCTCTACGTGAAGCCCAGCACGCTGAGAGTGACTGCCAATGGGTACGCCGTGCTGACCAACGACTCGAGCATTCAGCAGGTCATCCATGACTTCGTCACGTATTACGAGAGCCAGGTGGCCGCCTATCAGGCAGAGGGCGACTATCCCATGAACGGCCCCGTTGAGATCCGTGTGACCGGTCTGGACTCTACCGGTGACGTGGAGATCGCTTCCGCCGCGTCCCCACAGCTGTCGGCATTGCGGCCCCGACCAGACCAACCGAATTGGGACGTGGCCGTCTGGTTCGACATTCTCACCATGCCGGGCACACCGCTCTCAGATCAGTTCTACCGCGATGTCGAACAGTGGATGTTCTCTCACTACACCGGTTCCTATGCCGCGGTCCGGCCGGAATGGTCCAAGGGTTGGGCATACACCGACACTGCGGCATGGTCTGATCCCACCATGCTCACCAGCACCATCCCCGACGCCATCAACGCCGGGCAGAATCCTGGAGACAGCTGGGCCAACGCTCTGGCCACCCTCGATTCGTACGATCCTCACAGGGTGTTCAGCAATGCGTTCCTCAACACCTTCATGCCCTGAGGCGTTGCCCGTCCCGCGACTCCGAACACGGGTGTGCACTGCTTGGCATACTCGCGAACATGCGCTGGCCTGAAGGCTTCATGTGGGGCACCGGAGCCTCGTCCACCCAGTGCGAGGGTGCGGCTCCGGCGTCGGACTGGTGGGAATGGGAGCAGTCCGGCCACGCTCCCCTCTCGGGCGACGGGAACGGTTTCGCCACACGGTACGCCGAGGACTTCAGTCGGCTGGCGGATCTGGGCCTGATCCATCATCGGCTGTCGTTGGAGTGGGCTCGGCTGGAGCCCGAACAGGGAACCCACGACGAGGGGGCCGTTGCTCACTACCGCAAAGTGCTCCAGGTGGCACGAGATGCCGGCATCGTGCCGTGGGTGTCGCTCCATCACTTCACTCTTCCCCGGTGGTTCCTCGACTCCGGGGGCTTCCTCATCGAGGAGAATCGGACAGAGGTGTGGCGACGACACGTCGACTTCGTGGCCGAGACGTTCGGTGACCTGGTTGGCGGCTGGCAGCCGATCAACGAAACCAACTACTACGCCCGAGCTGCTTATGGCGGACGCGGCTGGCCCCCCGGGCACAACGACAACCAGGAGGTCGCAGTCGTCAACGAGGCGATCCATCTGGCCTTCGCCGAGGCGTCGGTCCGCCTAGGACAAACCCGGCTCCCCGTCTCGTCCATTTTCGGGCTGTCCCCCATCGTTTCCCGGGACGACGACCCGGCGAGTGCCGCCCTGGCCCGATCTCTCGACGACTACTACTGGGCACCGTGGATCGGTTTGTTCCGTGACGGGGTGCTCAAGGTTCCCCATCGCGAGCCGATCGAGCGACCCGATCTGGCGGGCTCGGTCGACTTGGTCGGCTTCTCCTACTACGCCGCCATGGGCGTGCAAGACGGCCGACTCGCCATTCACCCACCCGACGCACCTCCCTCACCCCTCGGCTACGGGATCTGGGCCGACGGGGTGGGGCTGGTCCTGGATCGATTGCACGACGAGATCCCCGGGGTGCCGCTTCTAGTGGCCGAGTACGGGATCGGCACCGATGATGACGAGATCCGGGTCGACTACCTACGTCGCGGCTTGACCGTCATCCACGAGGCGATCGATCGGGGTATCGACGTTCGAGGCGTCTTCCACTGGACCGCTGTCGACAACTACGAGTGGCTCCACGGCTACGACATCCCCTTTGGGATCATGGACCGCGACCGCAACGTGCGACCAAGCGCACGTGTGCTTCAGCAGGAGGCCGGGTCTTGAGTGACGATCGGCAGTTGGGCCCATTTTCTGACCACCACGGTGCATTGGTAGATGGCTGATTCCCAACCTCTCGTAGCCGACCTGATCGTTGAGTGCCTCGAGCGAGAGGGGGTGACGCACGTGTTCGGGATCCCGGGTGAGGAGAACATCCATCTCGTTGATGCCCTTTCGCGCTCGCCGATCCGCTTCGTGCTCGTCCGTCACGAGCAAGGAGCGGCCTTCATGGCCGAGATATACGGACGTCTCAGCGGTAGGGCCGGTGTCTGTTCGGCCACCCTTGGCCCGGGAGCCATCAACCTGTTGCTCGGCGTCGCCGACGCAACGACCAATTCGACCCCGCTCGTCGCCCTTTCGGCCCAGGTGGGCATGAACCGAAGCTTCAAGGAGTCGCACCAGGGTGTCGACCTCGTGTCAATGTTCGCGCCCGTCACGAAGTGGTCGGCCCTCGTCGCAACTCGAGAAGCGGCTCCTGAGATGCTTCGAAAAGCCTTCAAACTGGCTCAAACGGAGCGACCAGGCGCCGTCTATCTCGCCGTTCCCGAAGACATCGAGAGCGCCGTGGCACCAGCGGGCGCGAAACCACTCGAGGTCAACGTCCCTCGCCCCGATGAGCCGTCCCCGAGTCAGGTGGCTCGCGCTGCCACCATCTTGAAAGAGGCGTCCAACCCGATCGTCCTCGCCGGTCATGGGGCGGCGCGAGCTGGCGCGTGCCCCGCCCTCATCCGGTTTGCAGAGACGCTCGGGGTTTCGGTGGCTACAACGTTCCATGGCAAGGGAGTGTTCCCCGATGACCATGCCCAGGCGCTGGGCGCGATCGGATTCATGCGCCACGACTATGTCAATTTCGGGTTCGACGAAGCAGACGTGATCGTTACCGTCGGCTATGAGCTCCAGGAGTTCGACCCGGTGCGCATCAACCCTCGGGGCGACAAGGAGATCATCCACATCCACCGCTTTCCGGCCGAGGTCGACCTCCATTACAACGTGGCCGTCGGGCTGCAGGCAGACATCGGTCGCAGCCTCGATACCCTCGCTGCCACGCTCGACTGCCATTTCGAGAACCAGACCGCGAAGTTGGGGATCCGGGTCCTCTTGGCACGGGAATTGGCACAGGGCAAGACGGACGACCGATTTCCCTTGGCCCCAGCTCGCATCGTGGCCGATATTCGCGCCGCAATGGGTCGCGAGGACATCGTGCTCGTCGACACCGGCGCACTCAAGATGTGGATGGCCCGGCTCTACCCGACCTATTCGCCCAACACCTGCATGATCTCAAACGGCTTGTCCACGATGGCGTGGAGCCTGCCCGGCGCCATTGGCGCCAAGATCGCCCGACCGGACGCCCGGGTGCTCGTCGCCACCGGGGATGGTGGCTTCATGATGAACTCCCAGGAGATCGAGACTGCGCTCCGAGAAGGAATACCGATGGTCATCCTCATCTGGGTGGACAATGCTTACGGCCTTATCAGCTGGAAGATGGATCTCGAACTGGGCCACGAGGTCGACACGTCCTTCGGCAACCCTGACTTCGTCGCCTACGCCAACAGCTTTGGAGCAATCGGCTACCAGATCACTGCCCCTGACCAGCTCCTGCCAACCCTGCAACAGGCTCTGGCCAATGACACGGTCTCGGTCATCGCTTGCCCGGTCGACTACAGAGCAAACATGGAGCTGATTCGTTCGCTCGGAGAGCTCGACGAGTCTCTGTCGTAGGAGACGTACCGGCCACGAATTCGCAAGAGCGGTCCGCCGAAAGGTCTCAGTTAGTGAGCAGGCCAAAGATGCCATCGGCGAGAAGAAACGCACCGATGACGACCGAGAGAACCGCGGTGGCGATGGGTCCAATGTGGACGAGGCGTACTTTGAGTTCGCCCAACCGATCGCGTGCTTGATCCGGACGGACTGCATAATAGGCGAACATGGCAATCACCGTGGCGGTGGACAGTACGCTGAAAAGCAGTAATGCCGCGATGACCGTCAATGGGTCTCGCTTCTGAGATACGAGGGTCACCGCGGCCAGTGCGGTAAGTGTCCACGGCTGCTCAAGCACGCCGAGAACCGCTGCTTGCCGAGGGCGCAGACCGGTCATCCGGGTGGAAAGCTTCCTCGAGTCTTCCCACACCTTCTCTTGGTGGTCACGGCGCCACCACGCTCGTGCTAACACAGGGCGAATACGACAATCAAGGACACGTTCCAGCCGACGAGGAAACCAATGGCGTTGCCGTTTGGCCTCTTACTGGCCAGCAGGACGACAAAGGCGATCAGCGTGCTGGGTGACACGGAGGCGAGGAGGCCAAGACTGGTGATGGCGAGAAGAGTTCGTGTCATCGGCCCATTTTTTCGGCTGGCGATCCGGTTCCGGTTGGTGCCGATCGGCCGCTTTGGACGCAGGCCTTTCTCATCGTCGAAACCGGAGCCGAACTGCGTGCGGTTGGGGGGACCTCGCGAGGGCCGTCGAACTTCCACGGCCCCGCGCCAACGCGAGCCAGCCCCCGATCTCCGCGAACACGGTCTACAACGTGGGCGACTCGGTTGACAGGCCAACGGGCGGATCCGGCGGTTCCACGCCTTCCGGCGCAGTGGCGCGCCAGATCTCTCGAACGACGACTTGGATCGACCCCGCAACCGGGATCGCCAAGAGGACGCAGACGAAGCCTCCGAACAGTCCACCGACCCAGCTGCCGATGTCCGCACCGATGAGCACTGCAATGAAGACCAGCAATGGATTCACTTTTACGGTCCGACTCATGACGATTGGGTTCAGGAAGTGGTTCTCGAAGAAGGTGTACAGCAGGAACATGACAGCGGTGACCACTCCCGCCGTCAGTGAGTGCCCGAGGGCGAAGAGCACCGTCGGGATCCCGGCCAGCGCGCCCCCAATCGTGGGGAGGAAGTCGACAAGAGCGACCCAGAGTCCGAAGAGCAGTGCATAGGGCACTGAAAGCGCGGCGAGCGTGACGAAGACCACGATACCGGCGATGATCGACGTGAGCACATCTCCCAATACGAAGCCCGAAATGGAACGACTGACCTCTCCCCCAATATCGGAATACCTGCGAGCCCGATCGGGAGACATCGAAGCGAGGATGGCGTTTCGGATCTTCGGGGCCTCCAGAAGGAGCAACAGCACGAACGCAAAGACAGCCGCAAGCGATGCGATCACGGAGACAGCCCCTTTGCCGAGGTTGAGGGCTGGCCTGCTCAGACTCTGCGCGTAGCTCACGAGCTTTGGCGAGTTCTTGTTCACCCAGGACTCGATGTGGTACTTGCGGACGAGGTGGCCGATCCAACCCTTCCCGTGTTGAGCCTTGTTCACGTATTCCGGCAGGGCATTCGCGAAGTGCGTGATGCTGTTTACGAGCGGATAGCCGAAGGCGACAGCCAGGCCGGCGAAGAAGAGGACGGCCCAGAGCGTCACAATGCCGACCGCGACTCCACGGCGCGGTACCTTCCAGTGCTGCAGGGCCACGACCAGTGGGTTCAAGACGAGTGCGATGAACCCGCCGACCAGCATGAGGAGTACGACGTCCCGCAGCCGGTACAGGAGCTTGGCGAGGAGATAGACCACCACCAAGATCCCAATCGTCACCAGAATCGTACGCAGTGGGACTGACGTCACGTCGGCCCACCGCATGATGCGAGCGCGCCTCGTCATCGGGTTGGGCGGCGAGGGATCCCGACCGTCAGCAGACACGACTATTCCTGTCGAAGTGCGCGCCCATGGTCACCCTACGATCGTGCCGTAGGCGAGCATGGCGATCTCCTTCACACTCCGAGGTCCTGGTCCACAAGACGTTGTAACCCACCCATTGCAAAATTGCTAGGTGTCCACAAATCCCACGTGGTTCCCAGCACCAGCATGGAAGAACGCTTTCAGTCGTGGATCGGCGCGCCAGAAACCTGGTGATCGGCGTGGAACAGCGCCTCGGTCAGCAGGTTACGCACGTGGCTTCCCCGGATCCGATACCGCACCCGGCGGCCGTCGCGCTCACCCTCAACGAGTCCGGCGAGGCGGAGCTTGGAGAGGTGCTGGCTGGCCACCGTCGGTTTGCACCCCGCGGCGACCGCCAAGGTCGTGACGTCTGCCTCCCCTTGTCGGAGCGCCCACAAGATGCGGACCCGGGTGGCGTCGGCCAGGAGCGAAAAGGAGGTCACCGCGGCTTTGACCTGTTGGTCGTTCGGCGTGTCGGTGTGCCCGCTTGGCTCCGAACCACGCTTCGGCTTCGGGGGCGAGACCGCCATGGCCTCATCCTAGCCATTGCTGCTCACCTGCACGTCTGCGCAGGTGGGTACAATGAAGAGTTGATGGGGTCGCACCACGAGCACCGTCAGGACCACCGGCATCGGAATGACCACGACCACCGTCCCGGGCGACTCGGTACCCGACTGCGTCATTGGCGCTCCGAGGTCTTGGGCAGCCACTCCCACGACGCACGGGATCAGATCGACAGCGAGCTCGAGAGCGAAACCGCCGGACGAAGGACACTCTTGATCAGTCTGGCCGTCCTCGCGCTCACCGCGGCGATCCAAGCAGGCGTCGTGGTCATCTCGGGCTCCGTCGCGTTACTTGGAGACACATTCCACAACTTCGCCGATGCGTTGACCGCCGTGCCGCTCCTCATCGTGTTCACGCTGGCGCGGCGAGAACCCACCAAGCGCTACACGTACGGCTATGGGCGCGCGGAGGATCTCGCGGGCCTCTTCGTCGTAGCCATGATCGCGCTCTCGTGTGCTCTGACCGCCTATGAGGCGGTCGATCGCCTGCTCCACCCGCAGGAGATCACGCACCTGTGGGCGGTCGCCATGGCCGCCGTGATCGGTTTTGCGGGCAACGAAACGGTCGCCCGCTACCGGGTGCGGGTTGGCACGCGCATTGGCAGCGCGGCTCTGGTGGCCGACGGGCTCCACGCGAGGACCGACGGCTTCACCAGTCTGGCTGTCCTCGTCGGCGCCGGCGGCGCCGCTCTCGGATGGAATTGGGCCGACCCAGTCGTTGGCCTGCTCATCACGGCCACGATCCTGGGTATCCTTCGTTCTGCGGTACGTCAGGTCGGAGCGCGACTCATGGACGCGGTCGACCCTCAGTTGGTCGACCAGGCCCAGGCATCCATTTCGAGTGTTCCCGGAGTGCGCGAAGTCCGCGAGCTGCGCATCCGCTGGATCGGCCACACGCTCCGGGCAGAGGCCGACGTCACCGTGGATTCCACTCTGTCCGTCAGCGAAGCGCACGAGCTCGCGCATCACGCTGAGCGTCACCTCCTGGGAAGCGTGAAACGACTCACTGCGGCGAACGTGCACGTCAGCCCGAGCGGGGTCCACGCATAGACCCAGGAACCGCCGACAGGGGATCGGCGACTTGCGATCCGTCTGCCGCCACAAATGGTCTTCTGTCCCCGTTGTTACCCAGTCTACACGAGGGTGGGGGGCTTGCCGCAAGGAGCACCGGTCGGCTGACAATGCAGGGCGCAGGTCCACCCCAAAAAGGGGGGTTGGCGCGACGGTCACTCAAAAGCAGTGACCCCGAATGGGCTGAAGGAAAGGTAGACCGATGGGCGACTACGTGCTCGGTCTTCGGGAAATCGAACAGACGCCGGTCGCGATCGTCGGCGTCAAAGGCGCGTGCCTTGGGGAACTTTCGCGCATCGAGGGTATCCGCGTGCCGGATGGGTTCTGCGTGACGACGGACGCCTTTCGACGGATGATGACCGAAGCGCCGTCGATCAACGAACAGCTCGATCAGCTGACGCTCCTCACGACGGATGAGCGGGAGGCGATCCGCAGTATCTGTCTCGAGATACGACTGACCATCCAAGGGACCGCAATCCCCGACGATCTCGCAACGGCGATCAACCGCGCGCTCGTCCGGCTCGGCGAGAACTCCGGCTACGCCGTCCGATCCAGCGCAACGGCGGAGGACTTGCCGACGGCCTCTTTCGCGGGCCAGCTGGACACTTACCTGAACGTCGTAGGACCGGCGGCAACCCTCGAGCACGTCAAGCGATGCTGGACTTCCCTCTTCAGCCAGCGGGCCGTGACTTACCGCATGCGGAACGGCCTCAACCACCGCAAGACCCTCATGGCCGTCGTTGTGCAGCAGATGGTCTTCCCGCAGGTGGCGGGTGTCCTTTTCACGGCCGACCCCGTCACCTCCAACCGGAAGGTCACTTCGGTTGAGGCTATCTTCGGCCTCGGCGAAGCCCTGGTTTCAGGCCTGGTCAACGCGGACATCTACGAGGAGCGGGACGGCGAGGTCGTCGCCAAGGCGATCGCCACCAAGCGGCTTGCCATTGGCGCCTCCCCGGCCGGCGGGACACAGAAACAGACGATCGAGCGGGAATCGCAGGAGCAACCGGCGCTCGCTGATGCCCAGATCGTCCGGCTGGCGCAGCTGGGCCGACAGATCGAAGCGCACTTCGGCCACCCCCAGGACATCGAATGGTGCCTCGCCGACGATGGCTTCCACATCGTCCAGAGCCGGCCGATCACCACGCTGTTTCCCATCCCCCCCGCCGACGATCAAGAGAACCACGTCTACGTGTCCGTCGGGCATCAGCAGATGATGACCGACCCTATGAAGCCCCTCGGGCTCTCCGTGTGGCAGCTGACGACGCCGCGGCCCATGCGCGAGGCGGCGGGGAGACTGTTCGTCGACGTCACGCGGGAGCTGGGTTCGCCGACAAGTCGCACGGGCCTCTTGGAGGCTTTGGGGAGGTCAGATCCGCTCATCAGGGACGCGCTGGAGACCATCCTCGAACGCGACGGCTTCGTCCCGTCGCTCCCGGACGAAGCAACGAGCGGTACGCCGGAGGGCGGGATGCTCGCCCCGATCGAGACCGATCCTGCCATCGTCGCCGACCTGATCGAGCGCAGCGAGGATTCCATCGCAACCTTGAAGCGCGACATCCGAACCAAGTCCGGATCGGGACTGCTCGATTTCATCCTGGAGGACATCAAGGAGCTCAAGCAGGTCTTGTTCGATCCGCGAAGCCGTCACGTGTTCATGACGGCCATGGAAGCGGCGTGGTGGCTCAACGAACATCTGCTGGCGTGGCTGGGCGAGAAGAATGCGGCCGACACCATCACGCGATCCGTCCCCCACAACATCACGTCGGAGATGGGGCTGGCGCTTCTTGACCTTGCAGACGTGATCCGGACGAAGCCGGATGTCGTGACTTTTCTGCAACACGTCGAGGACGAGGGCTTCTTGGACGAGCTCGTCGAGCTCGACGGCGGCCCAGAAGCGAGAGACGCAATCCGTCTCTTCCTCGACAGGTACGGCATGCGCTGCGTCGGCGAGATCGACATCACCAAGCCGCGTTGGAGCGAATGCCCCACCGCGCTTGTACCCATCATCCTCGGCAACATCCAGAACTTCGAGCCGGGCGCCGGCGAGCGGCGCTTCGAGCAAGGGCGACAAGAGGCGCGGAACAAGGAACGGGAGCTGCTCGAGCGTGTGCGGGCGCTGACGGACGGAGAGCGGAAGGCACGGGAGGTCAAGGAAATGATCGACCGTGTCCGCACCTTCATCGGATATCGGGAGTATCCGAAGTACGGCATGGTCAGCCGCTACTTCGTCTACAAGCTCGCCTTGCTCAATGAAGCCGAGCGCCTCGTGCAGGCCCACCTGTTTCGCGAGAAGGACGACATCTTTTTCCTCACCTTCAAAGAACTGCACGACGTCGTGCGTACGAACCAAGTCGATGACCACCTCATCCGCCAGCGCAAGGACGCGTTCAGGTCGTATCAAGCGCTCACGCCACCCCGGGTTCTCACGTCAGATGGTGAGATGGTTGCCGGGGCGTACCGACGCGACAATGTTCCGGCCGGGGCGCTCGTCGGGTTACCCGTATCCGCCGGGACCATCGAGGGGCGGGCCCGCGTCATCTTGGACATGGCCGAGGCCGATCTCGAAGCAGGTGACATCCTCGTCACTGCCTACACGGACCCCAGTTGGACTCCGTTGTTCGTCGCGATCAAGGGCCTGGTGACGGAGGTCGGTGGCCTCATGACCCATGGCGCGGTAATTGCCCGGGAGTACGGCTTACCGGCCGTCGTGGGAGTCGAGCATGCCACCCGGCTGATTCCCGATGGACAGCGGATCCGTCTGCACGGAACGGAGGGGTACGTCGAGATCTTGCCCTAAGCCAAGAGATTGCGACCAGTCGAGGCCCGTTCGGGTTCGGCATCGTCGCTCGTCGGGGATCAACGGACTTCACCGGCAGTGGGCGGACTCCCAGGATTCTGGGTCCCGCGTATGACCTCAGCCCGAAGAAGATCACGGCCTCGGGAAATCGTCTGTTGGATGCGGTCGCTGAGGCAACACAGCGCCTCTGAGCTGCTGATTCCCGGGTCGTGCGCGACGCCACACAATCGCTCGTGGTTCGGCGGTCTCTCAACCCGCTTCGGGGTGCTAGCACAACGACATGGCAAACCAGTCCCCGTTCACTGAGCCCATCTCCTCTAGGCCTCCCCACGACTTCGAGGCGATCTACGCCTCGACCACCCCGCCTTGGGACATCGGGCGCCCCCAACCTGCCTTTTGGGAGCTCGCCGGAGCGGGTGGCCTCGCGGGCAAGGTCCTCGACGTGGGCTGTGGCACCGGCGAGCACGCCTTGCTTGCCGCATCGCTCGGCTTCGAAGCCGCTGGAGTAGACATCGCTCCGAAGGCGATCGAACTGGCGCGGGCGAAGGCGGCCCACCGAAGGTTGCAAGTTGAATTCCGCGAGTTCGATGCTCTCCGCTTGCCTGAGCTGAACCGGCACTACGACACCGTGCTCGACTGCGGGCTCTTTCACGTATTCGGCGACGAGGATCGGACGGTGTTCGTGGAAAGCCTGGCTTCGGTCGTCCCATCTGGCGGGCGCTACCACATGCTGTGTTTCAGCGACCGACAGCCCGGAGATTGGGGACCGCGCCGAGTCACCCAGGACGAGATCCGCGCGAGTTTCGCCGAAGGTTGGAGGGTCGACTCTGTTCGGCCCGCGGCCATTGAAATCACTATCGACCCCGCTGGTGCGCAGGCGTGGCAGGTAGCCATAACTCGGAACTGAAGGTGGTGGATCAGCGATCGCTCGAGCGTGCGAGAGCGATCACGCTTGCGCGTATTCCATCTAAAGAGTTTCGATCGGCCTCGCAGGATCAGTGACAAACAGCGCGCATACAACCGACGCGACAAGGAGGAAAACGGCCCCCACCCCGACGCGCCGTCAAACATCGTTGATCAGGACACACCGGCAGACCGCGGCTCAAACGCCAGACTGGGCGTTTCGGGTACGGATTCGATTCCTGCCGCGACTTGTGCCACTTCGGGGCCGAACCTCGCCGCCCATGGCCCGAGTTGCTCGAGATCGAATCCATAGACGTACGCGGCGTTCTGGCCCACCATTTTCGCAACATCGCCGGGGTCAACACCCGAGTAGGTATGCGCGAGGGCCTCACGGCTGAAGGGGAACGTTCCCTCCTCGTGGGGAAAATCGCTACCCCACATGATGCGATCCACACCGATAAGGCCACGGTCAGCGGCGTCTTCACGAGTCATGAAGCTGGCCCCAATCCAACAATTCGTTACCCAGTATTCACTCGGCTTTCTCCCAAGACGGAACGGGTCAAGAAACGTCAACGCGCCAATGCGGCCTTCGTCTTGCTTTGCCTGGATGTCGTCCATCGCTTGGAGCGTCGTCGCAACCCACTTTGATCCCGCTTCCGCCACCACGAACCTGAGGCCCGGGAACCGGTCGAAAGCACCAGACATGATGAGCGACCACACGGGACGATGCGAATAGAAGCTGGCCTCGAGCACGAACAGTGCCAGCGTTGCGGGGTAGTATCCCTCATTCGGAGATCCGCCACCTCCATGGACATTCACCACCACGCCCTCGTCTTCGCAGGCTCGCCACACCGGGTCGTAGGCGGGTGAGTGCAGCGGCTCGATACCGCTGCCGGGCGGTACTCCGGGAAGCAGAACTCCGCCGGTGAGATCGTGTTCGGCGATCCACCGCACGTCACGAACCGCCTCCTCGACGTCATTCAAGAGCAATTGCCCGATGCCGGCGCGACGACCGGGGAGGAGGCCGCACCATTCGGCTAACCATCGGTTGTGGGCCCGCAGACCGGCAAGTCGCAGGGGGTAATCGGTGGCTGACGGTGTGGGGGTCACCAGGCCGCTCGTCGGAAAGAACGGCGGTACGGTGTTCGGGTACACCACTTCACCGACTATTCCATCGGCTTCAAGCGCTTTCTGACGCACTTCGCTATCCCAATTGCGATTCGCGTCAGGCGCCGTCAAGTCCCGAAATGGATTTTCGTACGCCGCGAGCCACCGATCAAACTCCTCGTGATAGCGGGCTTCGAGGTAGGGGCGGTAGTCAGCGAGGTCGGCGCCCGCATGGCAGTCCGCCGAAATGACGGTGTAACGATCCATGGCGTGCTCCTCACCGCCCAGTGACGCTCTGTCGAAAGGCTCTGTCGCAGATCTGACTGGGTACTTGCGGTCACGAGCATAAGGCCTCCCGGGCGTGGGCTGGCAAGCGTGACCCGGACCACTTGTCGGAGGTCGATGATCAGACCACGGCCGATCGTCATCCTTCAGGAAACCACACCTCAAGCGCTCGAGGACAACCCCTCCGTCAGGTCGGACTGGACGGGCGATTTACTCTCCGACTCCATAGAGAATTTCGTCAAGAGCGGCCCACGCTTCAAGGGTGATCCCCGCGGGACCGTCACTAAATCCAGCGACTACGGCGACGTGATCCGGATCACGACCGAAAACTGCGGTCCAAGTGTCGCCGTCACGTCGTCCGACAAGGTACTGTCGTGCCTCGAGAGCAGTGGCGATCTGCTCGAGCTCGTCCAGCGAATCGACTTCCAGGATCAAGGCGCGCATGCCCAGATGCCGCCCACCACCTCTCCGACCGGAAGTCCCAAGCGCCCGCAGGACCATGACCTGAGGTCGCTCGCTTCCGGGCGCATGGATCGCCGCGAGCTGATCTTTTCGTGAGAGAAGGGCAAAACCGTAGACCTCGCGGTAGAAGTCCAGCGATCGGTCGAGGTCCGAGACATTGAAGACAAGACTTTGAAAGTGCATGGCAAGTTGCTCCGACGCTCACGATACCGGAACGGTGACGACGTTCTCTCCTCCGGGCGGTGCCACGCGTTGGATGGACCCCATTCGACGTCACCGGTCGTCATTGGATCACGAATGGCAGGATGAGCCCGGAGGATGGACGTTCAGCACCCAAGGTTTCGGTCGCACGATTCCCGGGACGCCCCTAGCTGAAAGCTGCTAACTGCTCAAGGCCCCGAGTGGGGTGACGATAGGAAAACAATGCCAAGAGCTGGGGGTCAACGACGTGGCCGTCCCTTCAGCCTCGGTGCCGGAGCAGTTGTCGCCGTGCTCGTCGTCCTGATGACCATGGTGTCGGGGGCGGCGGGTGCGTCCGATTCGGGGTGGAACATCATTCCCAGCCCTAACACTGCACCATCGGAGAGCAACCTCCTGATGGGGAGCACGTGCACGAGCGCATGGAGCTGCCTTGCGGTCGGCGGCGTGTTCTCCTCGCTGGGAAACAACTCGCAGCCCAATGCCGTGGTCGATACTTGGAACGGTTCGACGTGGTCGGTCGGACCCAATGTGGCTCCTCCAGGAAGCCAGGCCTCACTTCTGTGGGGCGTGGCCTGCGTTACCTCGTCGGATTGTTGGGCGGTGGGTGCCCAGAAACCGAGCAACCAGCCAGGCCCGGTGATCCTGACCGAACACTGGAACGGCTCCGCTTGGTCGGTCGTGCCCACGCCAGCCACCAACGGCTACCTCTTTTCGGTCGCGTGCTCGACCACCTCGGACTGCTGGGCGGTGGGCAGCAACCTCGATAGCCAAACGAATCCTCACAACGGCATCATCATTCACTGGAACGGATCGCAATGGTCACAGGTGTCGCGGGCGTCATCTGGCCAGCCTTACGACGATTTCGACTCTGTGACCTGCACGGCCAGCACAGACTGTTGGGCCGTCGGCTACGCAGGACCACACCAAATCCAGTACAACTTCCTCCCCGGGGTGGCACCGTCCCTTACCGACGGGGACGCGTTGGTCGAGCACTGGAACGGGAATGACTGGTCGATTGTTCCCACCCCAGGGGCGTCCGCTCCTCTGGGTCAGGAACTGACCTCTGTCACCTGTACCGAATCCTCCAATTGTTGGGCGGTGGGGAGCACCATGGACGCGAGCGGTAATCCTTCGGCCTCGCTGGTGGACCATTGGGACGGTTCGACGTGGACGACGATCCCAAGTCTCGATCCATCCACGCCCGCCAACATCCTCACCGCGGTCTCCTGCATTGATCCATCCGACTGCTGGGCCACCGGAGCCACCGACGCGGCGAGCGGGCAAAACACGACGCCGGTCCCGTACATCGAGAACTGGAACGGTTCGGCGTGGACCGTCGAACCGAGCCCCAACGTCCTGGCCTTCGGCTGGCTCGACGGATTGACCTGTGTGCGGGCGACCGGGTGTTACGCGACCGGGTTCTCGGCGACCAACCTGAACAACACCACGACGCTGCAGACGCTCATCGAGCAACTGCGGGTTCCGGCGGCGAGCAGCCAGGGGATTCGGATGGTGGGCTCCGACGGAGGGGTCTTCGCCTTCGGCGAGGCCAGCTTCCACGGATCGACCGGCGGCACGGTGCTGAACAAGCCCATCGTCGGCATGGCGCCCACCCCCGACGGTGGCGGCTACTGGCTGGTGGGCTCCGACGGAGGCGTCTTCTCCTTTGGCGACGCCAGCTTCCACGGATCGACCGGCGGCACGGTGCTGAACAAGCCCATCGTCGGCATGTCGCCCACCCCCGACGGTGGCGGCTACTGGCTGGTGGGCTCCGACGGAGGCGTCTTCTCCTTTGGCGACGCCAGCTTCCACGGATCGACCGGCGGCACGGTGCTGAACAAGCCCATCGTCGGCATGGCGCCCACCCCCGACGGTGGCGGCTACTGGCTGGTGGGCTCCGACGGAGGCGTCTTCTCCTTTGGCGACGCCAGCTTCCACGGATCGACCGGCGGCACGGTGCTGAACAAGCCCATCGTCGGCATGGCGCCCACCCCCGATGGTGGCGGCTACTGGCTGGTTGCCTCCGACGGAGGCGTCTTCTCCTTTGGTGACGCCAGCTTCGACGGCTCCGTCCCAGGGCAGGGCATCGTGAGTCGTGTGCCCATCGAAGCGATCGTCGCCACTCCCGATGGCGATGGGTACTGGGTCGTCGGTCAGGACGGTTCCCTCTATTCCTACGGAGACGCGAACTATCTGGGCTCCCTCGTCGGAATCCACCTGGCGGCTCCGATCGCTGGCGCCGCAGCCGCGTAGGGTCCGGTGCGGTCGCTCACGCTCATGCGGCCCGACGCTCGCCGATCGGCCTGCCCGAGACCCTGGACGGCGGATGCTGACCGGAAAGTCGTGAGATCGCCATTCACCTCGACGGCACCAGGGGCGCCGCTCGGGCAAGCACCGGGGAGTCGTCGGCCGCACGCTGCGCCCGAAGGGCGGACGGCGCTCGCGGATCCGATGCCGGAGAGGGACATCGCCGACGCCTGACCCTGGTCGACAAGAGGCTCGGGCCGCGATTACAGACCTGAGACGAGCTCTGCCACGATCTCGGCTGCTGGTTGTGGTTGCTTGGCGAGCGCAACGCTCTGCCCGGCCCACAATGAGATTGCCTCGATATCGCCGGTCGTACCGACCATCGGCGCCGCTGGCTCGTACCGAAGAATCTCTTCGCCGGAGGCGAAGTGCGCGATGACATCGCCCTCTCCCGGTCGGCGCCCCGGTGGGGGCCGACCCGCGGCCTCCCAGACCTCGGCCGTCGAATTGAGGAGGGAACGGTTGGGCGCATCCGGCCACCCGACCTCGTAGAGGTTGGCGTACCACCGGGTGTCGGTCTCGGCCGCGTCCATCACTCGACGGCGATACTCCTCGTGGATCGGCATCTCCTGCGCAAGCAGAAACCGGGTGCCCAGCCACGCCGCTTGGGCGCCCAGCGCGAGCACGGCGGCCACGCCGCGGGCGTCCCCGATCCCGCCGGCTGCGATCACCGGCATCGGTGCCACCGCGTCCACGACCGCGGGCACCAGGGGAAGCGTCGCGACCTGACCCCACACGTGCCCGCCAGCTTCCCAACCCTGCGCCACGACCACGTCAACGCCGCTGGCGGCCGCCCGCCGCGCCTCTTCGGCACTGCCCACCGTGTGCAGAACGATTCCGTCGGCGTCGTGGACCTGCTGGACATAACCGGCGGGATCTCCCCAGAACAGCGACACGATCCGCAGACCGGCTTCAAGGGCCTCGTCAAGGCGACGGTGCTGATTGGAGCTGAGAACCAGATTTCCGGCAAACGGGCGGTCGGTGAGCGCCGCCGTTTCACGAACCACGTCTCCCGCGGGAGTGGACCACGTCAGGGCCAACGTGCCGAGCGCCCCGGCATTCGAGACCGCTGCTGCCAACTGGGGCACCGCCGACATCGGGGCCTGGACGATCGGCTGTTCGATCCCGAGCAGCTCGCAGACCGGTGTTCGCACGAGTACCACCTACCCCGTTCGCTCTCGCTGGCCGGCTACCGTTCGCTCCGGCGCGCAGACCTGAAACCGACCCCGACGTGAATCCCGTGGCCGGCGCAGGCCCATCGCCATTCGGCTATGACTCATACGACGACGGCATAGATTCCGCCGACTGCCTGTCCCATCCGTGAAACTTCGAGTAATCGCGGGCATCCCAGGCCTCCCGCAGTCCGGGCTTGCTCAGGTCCCAGTCCGGGCGGATCTCGCTCGATGCGGCGCAGAGGTCGCGCCACAGGTCCGAGAACGACGGGCGCCCCCAGAACCAGTACCCGTTGTAGATGCTGTGAATCACCAGTCCCGGCTTGAGCACCAACGTGTGGGGGATCATCGGGTCGTGCTCGGGGTCTGTGTATTCCTGGATGTCGAGATCCTTCTGAACGGTCCGGCCGGGATCGGAGAGAAACGTCCATTGGGCGCCGACCGAAGCACGGAACTCCTGCAGAGTGTGATGGTCGTCGGTCGCGATCGTGACGAGCTGGGTGTATGCGACGGCGACCTTCGGATAGTTCGCCGCGAGCTCCAGGTGCTGCTGGTGCTCCTTGGGACAGTAATTGCCCCGGGCCAGTGTCAGGACCAGCGGGTCGTCGCCTTGGAGCTCGCTGAGCCTGTGCACCGTGTTGGTGTGGTCGGGCAGCGCATAGTCCGGGAAGATGCCGCCGGGTCTGATGTCGGATCGCATGGGTCACCACCTCTTCCGTTGCCTCAAACGCCAACCTTCGCGGAGGAGCCCTGCTGCTCAGCGACCGGCGATTTGACCTCACGAGACTATCCATTGCCACCTGACCTCGTCACCTGCCCATCGCCTGGCCCCGCGCGTGACTGTTTTGCTCAGACGGTGATGCGCGCCTCGCGGGCATCCCATCGGAGCCCAGCCGCTGTCGCCAAGAAGGCCGCGAGTCACGTCCCGTTCATGAGGATGCATCGGCGGTCCCACGACCGTGCATGGAGGAATGCGACCGATTGCGTGAGCCCATCTGCGTGCGAGCTAGTGGAGCCGGACACGGTCCGGTCGGTGCCGATCAGGGTGCCAGCGACGCGTCAGACAACGATCTCGAACACCGCTGACGCAGCCGTGATCATGCGATCGCCGTTTCCCTCGTCGAAGAGAGAGAGGCGAACACCTACGGTCGAGCCTCCGCCGCGCACGGCTTCACCGTCGCTGCGGAACGGGCCAACCTTGCCGCGCGCGAGGAACATGACGTGCCATGTCCGCATTTGGAGACGGGTGGTACCCACCAGGGCCGCGGCCAGGTCGATCCCCGCAGTCTCGAGGAGAACGTGCTGAGGACCGATGTGCAATGCGGCATCCGGTGAGGCGAGTTCGACCATGAGTTCGGGCAGTGCCCAATGGCCATCGGCTCGCTTCTGGCTGCCGAATACCTGCCATAAGGGCGGAAGGTCGGGTGAATCGACGATGTCGAGCGGATTGGGCGGCATCCTCTCGAGACCGTCGGGGACCTCACCGAGTTTCACCCCCTGCCCCTGGGTGAAGGCGATCACTCTGTCTGGATCGTCGGCATCGATGATCTTCGATCTGCTATAGCCCAGACGCGTGCCTTGGTGAAGACTTTCGGATTCGATCACTTCGATCCGGCGAACGTCACGGGCAGGGTCGAGAATCTGGCAGGAGTGGACGACCGGGTTCGGCACGGTCTCGCGATCAGAACCAACCGCACCTTCGGGCGAGCTGATGGACAGTGGAGCCACCAACAAACCACCAGTGGCGTTCCGCATGTCATGCCGGAGCGTCACCGTATTGTCGACTTCTCCGAAGTCCATTGAGCTGTATTTGCGCCCGATGTACCGGTAACTCAACAAACCACCCCACCTGCGCTGAAGCTCCGCCGCATACTCGACTGGGTCGTCCCTCAAATCGCGGATATCACGCAAAGGCCGCACCTCCAGACAATCCAGGCGGGAAGACTTCGAACTCTTGCGCTCGTACTGCAGCGGTAGAGAATATCCGCCGTGATACCCGGCGCGCTGCAGCTCGAGGGCGACCGAATCCTGCTTCGGGACTTCCTTCCGCACTATCGGCGAAGCGTTGTTCACGTGCATGAGTTCCGATTCGATCGCAGAGTCCGACTCGATCGAGTCAGACGAATCCGTCCTGTTGCCACGATTGCTCCTCGGCATTGCCCACCTGGTCTTCACCAGCGGTCGTGAGCCAGCACCTGCTCTGCACCGCATCCCAACTCCCGGTGGATCGCGGCGCTCCCACCTGCGGAATGGCGTCACGAATCACTCTCGCTGTGGCCTGCGAACCTCTGTCTCGGCTCGGCGCCGGACCGTTGGCCGCGTCGACGCCCCGTTGGACGTGCCGTTCTATGCGGTGCCCAACCGAGGATGTCCTGCCTCGAACTCCTCGTCGAGAGTTAGGTCCAGAGTCACAGAACCGTCCGGATCAGCAAGAAACCGGCCACTCCCGGCTACCGATTGCAGTTCGCCTGATCCAGCGCCTTTGACGACGTCGATCGCGCCCTTCGCAGCGATGCCGTGATAGGACCCGATGTGGCGGAGGATCAAACTGCCCTGCCGTCCCGATACAGACCCCGACACTCGTTCCAGTCCGACGAAAGTGGCTGAATCGCCTTCTTCGGCGCATGCCATCAACCATTCGGTAGTCGAGCTTCCTTCTATGTCTCCGGAATACTGCTTCACTACGATGGCTCGGGTTACCTTCGAATCATTATCTCCAGGGTAAATGGGTGCCTCGCGCCAGTCTTTAATATTGAAATCTGCCGACAAGTGAACCTGCATCGTTGCTCCCTCGAATCAAACTCGAACTCTCCGAATGACGGTCCATGCCCAGGTGCAAGCGCGGGAAACCTCAACGCCCGTGCGACCATCAGTGACGGGGTCGCTGTGTCGTGTCTCGGAACATCCGGACTGGATCTCACCATTGCGCACCGTTGGGTTTTTTTTCTGCAATATCAACCCATGCCCTACCGCCAGAGCACTGGAAAGACGGCGTGGTGGCACGGCCAACATCACGGTGATCGTCTCCTATGAGGCCATCTTTTTTTCGGCTTCTTGCTCCAACTTGAATTTGTGGTGCTGGGTGAGGATGAGCTCGTGTGTAGCGCCATGGTTCGGCACTTCGGGGTGGTGGTGCTTGCAGAGGATGTAAGGCGTCCCGGTAAGGGGGTGGTGACCGATCCTCCAGCAGCCCTTCGTATGACAGTTCACCTTACGCACGCCCGTATAGACACCTATGCCGACTGCGCTTATGAGGGTCGCTTCGCCAAGGTCAGAGCCGAATCCAGACCAAAAGTTGTAATAGACGTCCGGTCCGCCGTGCAGGGTCCCAGTGTGGAGAGCGAACCAATGACGCAAGGCGCCGACGAACGCGAGCACGAGCGCTAAAACCAAGACGAGGAGGATCAATCCCAGGACCCACACGGCTCTATTCCCAGAGCTGTCCGGGGGAAATGCCGGTGTCGGCAGGTCTGTCGAGTCGTTGGATCGAGTCAACCCGTCTCCGACCTGCGTCGGCTGACCAGAAGACTCGCGGCGAGCGCCTGAATCCGTTGTCTCTGTCATAGTCCTCCGGTCCCCGATCCCAGATAAGAGAAGCGGGGTGATTACGGTCGCACCGATTCTGCCGCCGCCCGTGACGTCGGGCGCGGATCTCCCCTCGTGCGCTGGTCCACGAAAATGCGGTCGTCCCAGTGGGTTGGCGGCGTTTCCCCGTCAGATCGATGCGAATCGGCACCATTGATCCTCGAGGGGTACCGGTTCGGGCCGGCCCGCCGGGAACGTGAACGTCACATTCAGCGCCTTTCCTGACATCAAACCGAAGGGCCGGCAGAATGACCCAAAGTGTCTCTCACTGAATGGGGCCTGACGACCTGCGTGATTAGAACCCGACGCGCTGATTCACCAAGATCACCGTGATACGCCCGGGAACGACCGCTTTGTTGATGACCAGGACGTTGTTCACTCCGCTCGACACACCGTAGGCCTGCCTCGCCCTCGCGTCCTCCAGAGGAAAGCAGTACTCGTAGACACGTCGTAGCGCGGCGCTGAGGTCGGGGACGATCTTTTGAGCACCGATGACGAGTGTCACGTGACCAGCTCCCGAGACGATCGGGCCCAGCTGACTCCCGCTGGCCGACGCGACAACCAGGGATCCCTCCGCCGTCACGGCGTGGACGCTTCCGACGACCCAATCGGGAGCGGCAGAGAGTTGACGCATTTCGCGCGCTTGCATTTCTCTATCCATCTGGTAGAGACGAGGACGCAGCGGTTGGTACAGCCCGGAACGCTCGATGTCCTGGGCGAGACCTATGAGCTCGAGGGTGCGGGAGGTGTTGTTGAACACCTCCGCTCCCACCGGAAGCTGTGCGAGCACTGCTTGTCTCGCCTCTTCGCCGGAGTCGACATCTTTGACGGTGATCCCGTTCCGCTCGAGGGCGTGTTTCACGGCACGAATTTCTTGCTCCGAGGGCAACCGAGCAAACTCTGCTTTTGCCGCCTCGCTCGGACCCGGCACGGACCGGTCGCCAGACAAGTCCTTGGCACTAGGAATACTCACGTCACAGAGTGCCGATTTCGGCGAGGCGCTGGTGCACTAATGCCACCGCCATCGACCCCTCCCCGATCGCGGCTGCGCAGCGCTTGATCGATCCGCTGCGCACGTCGCCGGCGGCGAACAGCCCGGGCAAATTTGTTTCGAGTCAGCGGTTGACGTGACATTCCCCATCCGTCTAGCGCATCAACAGATGCGATGACCTCGACACCTGTGCGCACGTACCCGGCGTCATCGAGAGCGGGACGCACCTTGGCTGCCCCTTTCGTTCGTGGCACGCCCCCAATGCAAACGAACAACGCCGCCACTGGGAGGCGCGAAAGCAATCCTTCTGACGAAACCATCAGGGCCTGCAGGTGGCCATCGGACTCCAGGTCGACCACCTCCGTACTCATCCGAATTTCGACGTTGTCAAGCTTGTTCACCTGACTGATGAGATATTGCGACATCGAAGCCGCGAGCGAGGAACCTCGGACGAGCAACGTCACGTGCGAGGCATAGCGAGAGAACCGTATGACGGCCTGGCCGGCCGAGTTCCCACCCCCCACGATGGCGACGCGACACCCACTGCACGTGACCGCCTCGCTCGGACCAGCGCCGTAGTAGACGCCCGAGCCCAGGAGCTCATCGATTCCTGGAACCTCGAGACGACGCCAATCCACACCGGTCGCTAGGAGAATCGCTTCTGAGCGAACACTTGCTCCGTCAGACAACCGGGCTATATATCCAGGACCGTCTCTGGCGACGTCTGCGAGTTGCCTGGCAAGAAGGATCTCTGCCCCAAATCTTCTGGCCTGTGCGGTTGCCCTCGTTGCCAACTCACTCCCGCTAATCCCCTGCGGAAAACCGAGGTAGTTCTCGATCATCGAGGTCGTCCCAGCTTGACCTCCCGGCGCTACTGATTCGACGGCAACGGTACGCAAACCCTCAGAGGCCGCGTACACAGCTGCCGCCAGACCGGCAGGACCGGCCCCGACAATCGTGAGGTCATACTCCGACAGCTTCGGAGCTAACACCATCCCTAGCCCCGCAGCCACCCCTTCAAGGGTGGCGGGTGCCAGCTGAACCCCGTTTGGGAGGATGCAGACAGGTAGCTGATCCGGAGTCAGTTCCTGCGTTGGCAGCAAAGCCGAGACGCGATCTACATCGTCGACCTCAACCCACTCGTACGGAATACCATTGCGGCTGAGAAAATCGCGAATGCCGTAACCTGCGGCTGACGCCCGGTGTCCGACAAGGATCACCTGAGGCGTGACAGGGCGTACGTCGTAGTCGATCAGCGACACTATGCGCGGCCCACATTCATTGGTTCAGATTCACCTACAGACCGAAGGTTATCGTGCCTCTTTGCGCGGGCAAGCAGGTTCTGGATGGGTCGAAATTGAGTGACACCGGGGGCCGAAACCGAACGACATGGCCCGCACGAGGGTCTCTCTGGACTCCGACGGCAGCTCCTCTGTCATCGGCAACCGTTCGGGACCGACGCCGCGGTCTTCTACACCAAGCTCAAGGATCGCCGGCTCGCTCCGTTACTCGAAGCCGATCAGCCGCCAGCACCAATCCCCATCCGCCGGGCACTCGCGACCGTCCAACACGGCCTCGACGATTACATTGCCCACGCCAAACTCGGCACGGCAGCCTGAAACTCGTCACAAGATCCCGAGATCGGAACCCCAAGAAAAGCTAGGGGGGCTCCATCGAGTGCGGCTCCAGGGACACTCAGAAGCTGAGGGAGCTGATCGCCCTTGCCGCCGCGAGGATTAAGCGCCTAGGCCTCAGGACGTGCGCACCACGGTGCGCCCGATCGTCTCGCGGCGCTCGAGCGCCTCGAGTCCGGCCGGAACGTCGGCGAACTCGATCTGCTGGCCGATGACCGGGCGAATGGCTCCGGCCCGGGCGAGGTGCAAGATGCGGTTCCAGATGTCGACGCCGTTAGCGGTAGACAGGAAGTTCATGCCGAACGGACGAGCCGGTCGTGGTGAATCCGCGTATGCGAAGCAGATGCCTACCAGATCAAAGTTCCCGTAGATGCTCGGCTGGATTGGCAGCGGAAGCTCCTCCGCTTCTATGCCAGAAGCGAACCCGATAATGAGGTGACGGCCGTTGAATGCCATCACGCGGAACGTATCGGTCGTCACGGCACCACCTACAGTGTCAAACGCCACGTCGACTCCCCGTCCGTTGGTCACGTCGTCGACGAACGCGACGAAGTCGTCACTGCGGTAGTTCACGGCGTAGTCGGCGCCCAGCGACCGGCAAAAGTCGACCTTCTGGTCGGTGCCCGCCGTGCCGATCACCGTCGTGCCGAACGCCTTGGCCAGTTGGACGGCCGCCGACCCAACGCCTCCGGCAGCAGCGTGGACGAGCACGACGTCATGTGGGGCCACCCGTCCTCGGACTTGCAGGGCGAGGTAGCTCAGCTGGTAGGGGAAATACATCGCCACCCCCTCGGCCGCAGGGAGCCAGCTGGGGAGCTGTTGGAGCATGGCCCCGTCGAGCAGCGCCGCTGACGCGTAGCCGCCCTGCACGCCCACGGTGGTGCCCACGACTCTTCGGCCGAACAGGCCCTCACACCCCGGCCCGGCCGCTTCGACCCTTCCAGCGGCTGCCATGCCGACGACAAACGGCGGTTCGAACTTCAACAGACCGTATCGGCCACGGATGGTGTCGACGTCGTTGAAGTCGAGGCAAAACGCCTCCACATTGATCCTCACCTGGTTGGCGCCCGGTTCGCCGACCTCCACCGTCTGGATCTCGAGGGCGTCGGTCGGTGCGCCCAGCCGGGTGACCATCCACGCCGCGGCCGTAGTCGTCGTCATCTGGATCGTCCATATTCGACGGGAAGGTGTTTGATGCCGTTTAGCCACGACGAGCGGAGGCGGGCGGGCGGACCCATCAACTTCATGTCGGTCAGCTCGTCGGCGATCACGTCGAACATCACCTTCAGCTCGAGTCGGGAGAGGTTGGCCCCGATGCAGAAGTGAGAGCCGCCAGCTCCGAAGGTGACATGCGGGTTCGGCGAGCGACCGATGTCGAAGCGGCGAGGGTCGTCGAATACCTCCTCGTCGAAGTTTGCTGAGGCGAAGTACAGGGCCACCCGTTCGCCCTTGCGCACGAGCTGACCCGCGATCTCGGTGTCCTTGTCGGCCGTGCGCTGGAGGACCACTGCGGGCGACGCCCAGCGCAGGATCTCGTCCACCGCGGTCGTTGGACGTTCGGACCGCCATCGTTCCCACTGGTCCGGGTGTTCCAGAAGAGCCAGCATGCCGTGGGTGATCGCCTGCCGGGTGGTCTCGTTGCCGGCCACGGCGAGGATCATGAAGAAGAAGGCGAACTCTTCGCTGGTCAAGCGTTGGCCATCGGCGTCGGGCTGGACGAGTCGGCTGGTGACGTCCCCCAGGTCGTCGTGGACCCGAGCCTCGGCCGCCGCATGTGCATAGGCAAACATCTCGACGACCCCCGAGTGATCGGTGCCGGCGTACTCGGGGTCCTCGCTGCCCGCCATCTGGTCGCTCCAGTCGAAGAGCTGCTGGCGATCGACGGCGGGGATGCCCATGAGGCCGGCAATGGCCTGCAAGGGCAGATGACGCGCCACGTCGACCACAAAGTCGCCCGTGCCGTCGCGCTTCGCAAACCAGACGATCCTGTGAGCTCTTTCGCGCAGCTCGTCCTCGAGGCCAGCCAAGGCGCGCGGCGTGAAGCAGCGGTTTCCCACCCTGCGAACTCGGGTGTGCCGGGGCGGGTCCATGCAGAGCAAGAGGTTCTTGGTCGATTCGCCTGTCGGGTCGGACTCATCCAGCCGGCGAACGAAGGCGGATTTGGCTTCCACGGACCACCCGGGACTCCTCGTCACCGCCGTGACATCGGCGTGGCGGGAGAGCGCCCAATATCCCGCGTCGCCGTATCCCGCCATGGACGGTTGGGGATTCCACCGAATGGGCTGATTCAGGCGCAGCCACGCGAATTCGTCCAGGGGTAGATGGTCGGCCAGCAAATCAGGATCGCTCAGATCGAGGCGAGCGTCGACAGGCGTCGAGGGCACGACGACGGAACCTCCTTGCATGACACTGCTGGTGTCAATGACCGTAGGCTTTGATACTCACCGGTGTCAACTATGCTGCTCCCGAGATGGAGTACCAGGTGACGATGACCTTCAAGGGGGTCAGCGCCGCCGACCGGCGCTTCGATCGACGGAACCGGTTGGTGGGGGCCGCCTTCGAGATCGCCGGAAGCGAAGGCGCGGGCGCGCTCGGCGTGGGTCGCGTGTGCCTTGCCGCGGGGCTGACCAAGCGATACTTCTACGAGAGCTTTCGGTCGGTCGCCGAGCTCGAGAGCGCCGTCGTCGACCATGCGATCGCGGCGATGTCCGATCGTGTCGATCCCTTCCGGCCCACCGGGCCCGGCGCTCCGCCACAAGCGTGGCTCGAGGCGTTCGTCGGCGCATTGGTGGACGACGCGTGTCTCGCCCGGGTCCTTCTCGCCGAAACCCACGGCGGCCCACTCAGCCCTTTTCGGCACCAGATCATCGACGTGGCCGTAGCGGGCATGGCACCACCTGGCTCCGACCCGCAGGCGAACCTTCGTGCTCGCGTCGTCGCCTACGCACAGATCGGCATATTGAGCGAGCTGTGCCTGGCATGGCACCAGGGGCAGTTGGCAATGGAGCGCGCGACACTTGTCGACGTGCTGGCTGATCTGTTCGTTCGGGTCGATGGCGCGCGAAATTGGAGCTGATCGAAACAAGCGTCTGTGCGATTCCAGCCGGCGCCTTCGGCGGATACCGCAAGAGGATCTGCGGGGTTTACCCCAGCCGCGTCAGCACGTTCCGCGTGATCTGTTCAATCTGCGGGTCTCGCCCGGCGAGCCCGTGAGCCCAGTCGGTCGACCCCGATGTGATCACCGTCGCGCCCGCCTCGTTCGTGTACGCACCCAGCACCGCGTGGCCGTAACGAATGCGTTCAATCGCTTCGGGCGCACGCGTCCCGAACACGCGCGACGCTATGTACTCCAACTCGCTCGGCTCACCCGGCCTCGGTGGACGAGGCGCCGTCTCGCGCGTGAAGTGCTGCGTTGGGCACGTGCCGAGGATCTCGAAGGTCGACGGCGTGCCATCCTCGCCCGTCGGGTACGGCAGCCCGTCGCGATAGGTGAACACGCACCCATCACATTCGTATCCGACGACGGTCGCGGCGGCACCCAGAACGTCGCCGTAGCCGAGCCCGCTGCCGTCGAAGATCCAGTGGCCGGCGCGGTGCACGGTGTAGCCACCGAGGCCTGCGGCCACATTGCGCCCGATGCGATGATAGCCCCCGCGGGTGAACGAAACGCCGGTCATGTAATTCTCGGGACGACCGACGACCACGTCGGACCAGAACGTCGTCACCTCCGCTTCTCGGTCGGTTCCGATCAGCGGGTCGCCTTTGAAGAAGCCCTTGTACCCGACGAGCACGTCGTGATCGTCGCCTTCGATGCGCACCTGCCACAACGACGTATTCCCCGAGAAGAACGCCGCATTGCCACCGCCGGCGATGAAGCCTTCGACGGTGTCGCGCATTCCTCGGGACCAGTATTCATCGTGGCCGACGGAGAGATACAGACTGGCACCCTCCATCACCTCGGGGTGTTCTTCGAGATCGGCATTCGTGCAGACACCGATCTCGAATCCCCCGCGTTCGGCCCACTCGATGAACGGCAGCTCCCAGTCGGGCCAACCCGCCGATCCCGCATAGCCCGAAAGATGGTTGATCTGGACGTAGCCAACGTGCGCGGCGTTCTGCGGATCGGGCGTGCCGGTCCCCGTCACCCGACGGCCCTTGCCAGGCGGCTTGTAGAGGTAGCCCGCCGACATCGGTCGCTGCATAGCAACGTGAGTGCCGCCGGTGTACAGATTCAGTCCTCCAAAATCGTTGTAGGCATGCCATGTATTGGTTGCCAGCGCGACCACGATTCGCGTGCCGGGAGACGGACGCACGACGAAGAATGCGTAGTCGCGCCGCACCTTCTCGCCAACGTCAATCTCCATGACGACCTCGTAGTAGCCCGACCGCCACGCGGGGTCGACGTCCAGCGTGAGAGCGACAGGCCAGCCGCACCCCTTCGAGGAAGCGTCCTTCGGCGTCTCGTGCTCGTCGGCGACAACCGCATCAGAACTGAATACGACCTCCCGTCGCGCGCCGATCCGTGCCACCTCGACGCGCACCGGCCGACCAGCGGACGACGACATGTGCAAAGTAACCTGCCCGCCCGGGCACACCGATTGCGGCCAGCAGTACCCCGTAACCACCTCGCGTCCCATCGCCGCGAGCCTAACTGGGCCAAATCACACCTTGCCTGTCGAATAGGTCAGACGGAGCGATCGTCGCGAATCCGCGCGAGACCATTTAGCGGCCTCCAACCGGTAGAGGCCTCTGGATGGGACGTTCGAACATCGGTCGGATGAACCCTGATCCGGGTCGGACCTCTTGCACCGCTATGAGCAGCGCGACAGTCGCCATGCTGCGTGCTCTTCCCGTATTGCATGGGCGGCGGATCGTTCATCTCCACGAAGAGCGAGGCTCAAGTCGTACCGCAGTGCGCCCGTCAAACACTGTGGGGTCCTACCGGCACCACCAGGCGAAGCGGCCTCGCTGCCAATTACTATGAGGTGGTCGGCCATCAGTGTCCAATCGTTGGAAAGGAGATGGGATGTCAAGCAACGCTGAGGAGATCCACCGCGATGACTGGGAAAAGGCACTTGAGGCTCTGACGTCAGAGCATGAAGGAGACGTGGCGACCATCGAAGTTGCGGAGCTCGATCTGGGAGACCAATTGGAAGCGGAGCAAATGCCGTTCTCGTACATCGAATACGATCCTCACGACAACGAGGTCAGCGTTGGAGTCGGCGGGGTAGACGGCAGATACCCGGTGGTACTGCGCCACGCAGTCGAACACCCGCAAAGCATGTTTGTTCACACCTCGGAGGTAGGTTCCGTCACGGTTGAGGTCCGTGCCGCCGACGGAGCCGTAACGCTGATCACTCTCAAAGCCCGCTCGGAGCTACCAGCTTGAGAGCAGCGCGGGATCTGGCATGGCGTTGAATCGCAAGAAACGACGCTCATGTTCTGCCTCATCCATGACTATCGCAGCAAACGGTGCTTGGGCGGCTCGACGCCGATCACCACTTGCTGGCTGCCTCGTTGGCCGGGATGGATCCGAGGAGCGCACTCCGGCGTCGGACCACGCTCCGCTGGAAAGCGAACATATGTTCGACTAGTTTGCCATGCGTGGAACTTCCGCCAGTCGGACGGGCGACGATCCTGCATGCCGACCTTGATGCCTTTTACGCGTCGGTTGAGCAACTGCTGGACCCCTCGCTGCGGAACCGGCCGATCGCCGTAGGCGGCAGTGTGGTGCTGGCGGCCTCGTATGAAGCCAGGAGTTACGGCGTCCGCGGTGGCATGCCGGGGTGGCAGGCCCGCCAACTCTGTGGTGATCTCCTGTTCGTCGGTGGCCGCTTCGACCGCTATCAGCAGTTTGGCGACGATGTCGTGTCTGTCTTCCATGACTTCACTCCTCGAGTCGAGCGGGTGTCGATAGATGAGGCTTTCCTGGACGTTGCTGGCTCCGTCCATCTCTTTGGAGCGCCGACTGAGATAGCGGCTGCCATCCGCCGACGCGTACGCGACGAGATCGGACTTCCTTTGTCCGTTGGCGTGGCCCGCACGAAGCACCTCGCCAAGGTGGCGTCACAGGTGGCCAAGCCTGATGGGCTCGTAGCCGTTGATCCGGGCTATGAGAGAGACTTTCTCGACCCTCTTCCCATCAGCCTGATATGGGGCATCGGACCGGCGACAGAACGGCGACTCCACGAGGCCGGGATCCATTCCATCGGGCGATTGGCGAAGGCCGGTGGCCCGATCCTGGGCAGGCTGCTCGGCCAGACGGCCGGAGCAAAACTGGCCGCCCTCTCGGTCAACGTCGATGAACGGGCAGTAGAGACACCGGGCCGGTCGAAGTCAATGGGTGCCCAGGCCGCTCTCGGACGACGGGATGCAACTCCAGAGCTCATCCGAGAGACGCTCGCCTACCTGGCTGACAGAGTCGCCGGTCGCCTACGAAAGGCGAAGCTGGCCGGTCAGACCGTCACCGTACGGGTCCGTTTTCCTCACCTGCACTCTGTCACCCGCTCAGTCACGTTGTCCGCTGCGATCTCGACCACGCTGACGCTGACGGAGGTAGCCGAAAAACTCGCCCTCTCCGCCATCCTCGATAACGAAAGAGAACGCGAAATCACGCTCATCGCCGTTTCCGTTTCGAACTTGCGTCCAGACCATTCGTTGCAACTCGAGCTGCCTCTCGATTCCCTCAACTTGCAGCGAGATGTAGGGCTGCGACTTGGATCCGCCCTCGAAGCCTCGAGATGGGGAGTTGACCGATCCATCGACGCAATCAGAGACAAGTTCGGCCGGACTGCCGTTGGCTACGCCGCTGTCGCCCTGTCCGTCGCCGAACGAGTTCCCGAGGAGTTCCGCGAATTGGCCGAGCGAGACCAGGCGGTGGCCAGGCCTAACGCCAATGAGTCTGATCGATAGCTTCACTAGGAGCCGGACTCGGCCCTGATTCGATGAATGGTTTTGCATTAAGCCTGGTCGTGGTCGCTTGTTCGATTTGAGACCCCACAATGTCGCAGCGGAGCAACCCGCACTCCTCGGCTCTTCTATTGCCGCCTCCATCAATGCTCGTGTGCCGCCCGTCCTTCAGTATTCGGGCTGAACGTGGAGAGCAGACAGCTCACTGACTGATGGAGCATCTTCACGACTTGGGCAGAAGAGCGCAGGCCGATGAGGTCACCAACGTCACGAGGACGAATGCGCCCGCCATTGGCAAATCGGATTCAGAAATAACGACAATGCCGATCACTGCCAAAGCGACAAGGTGCGCACCTCCTACTTCAAGCCCTTCAAGCCCTTCAAGCCCTTCAAGCCCTTCAAGCCCTTCAAGCCCTTCAAGCCCTTCAAGCCCTTCAAGCCCTTCAAGCCCTTCAAGCCCTTCAAGCCCTTCAAGCCCTTCAAGCCCCCCAGTGGGAGAACATCGCTGGACGAGTAGTGGTTGTAACGCTGAAAGCCCGTCAGGACCATCTGGTGCTCGTTGAAGACGACGAAAGGCTTGTCGGGATGGATCGGGAGATGAAGAAGACCGTTGGCTTCCACGGGCAACCCAGGGATCCAGCCAGCTGCGAGCAGCAGGTAGGCCGCTCCACGTTCGTCTTGGACGGTTTGCAGGAAGTCTTGTCCCGAGTAGCGGACGTCTATTCCCACTTCTCCCCGGGGAACGTGCGTCTCGACAATCTTGGCCTCGCTCTGCACGCGCTGCATGGCGGCAAAGTCCAAGCGCTGGCCTTCCGCACCATAGGGGTACGTCACGACCGCGGTGGCAGCAATCGTGGCGATCATCAGCAGCACGAGCACCGAGACCTGCACCGCGTTCTTCGGGACCCGGGTCTCCCGTTCCGCCGAGAGGCGACTCCGCGCCCAGATCACGACGGCATAGCCGACGGTGATCCAGATGCAGATCCCCACGATCCACGTGGCCAGGCTGATCCATTGGAAGGAGAGGACGTAGTTCTTCGGGACGCGCGAGTACAGGAGCACGAGACCGATCGCCGAGGCGGTTGTCACCACCGAGAGGCTGAGGAGGTACGTCTTCTTGTGCCGCCATGCGAGGACAATGAATGCGACCAGGGCGAAAGCCACGAAACAGTACAAAAGATTGCCGTTGTGCAGGACATCGTTGTAGGAGTCCAGGGGTTGGGTCGGCCGTGGCGTCGCCCACACCGCCTTGAGCGAGGCCGCCCGGGCCAGCGCATGGAGCCCTAACGAGGAACTGAAGGTCTTGACCGGTTTGCCTGACCCAAACCCGACACTGTGGAGTAGCGCGGTGAAATTGGGGGATGAGCCGAACAGCTGCTGGCCGAGGGGCGCGATCCAGCAGACGGCACCGACGCCGATCGTCCACCACAGCCACCGGTAATTGTCGGGCCGCCGGAGCAGCAGCCCACAGACCACCACCGCGATAAGGATCAGGGCGGTGGAGGGCAGGAAAAGCAGATGCGAGTCGATCGTGACGGACCCGATGAAGACCAAGAACGGCAGGTAGCGCAGGTTCCCGAGGCCCACAGCGAACGCAACGGCGAGAAAGGAGAGGAACCAAAAGGAGGCGAAGTCCGAGTTCCACACCGGGTCGGTGAATGGGAGCGGGGAGACGATGGCCAAGTCTGCAACGACCAGGGTCAAGACGACGGCGGCCCACGGGCCAGCCGACTTCTGCAGCGCGTAGAGGCCAAACGAGAGGGCGGCACCGCAGAGCAGCACCGAGCCGATGAGCACCCCTTGGCCCGCGTCGATGTGCACGAACGGCCCCAAGAGCCAGAACTCGAGCGGACCGGGGTCACCGGTGGTCTGGACGCCGCCAGTCCCTGTCGCCGCGCCGGTGGCTTGGCCCACCAACGGCGCGTGCAGGCTGAAGGTGCTCCACGCCTGCAGCGCGATCGAGGCGTCGTCGCCGACGGGGCGCCAGCCCCGAGCCATGGTGCGCAAGGTCGGCACCACAAGCATGATCCACACGGCGGCATACGGGGCCACCCGCAGGGCGGCATCGAGCGTGCCACCTGATAGCGCGCTCCCAGATGCAGCCGCCTCGGGCTCAACGGGCTCCACTTTTGTAGCTTCCGTCAACGCCACTTGCGCAATCCCTTCTTTGCCGGTCCAGATATCGTAGATGCCGTTGAAAGACGTGCGACGGGGCCAGGTCGCTGCCTCCGTCGTTTCCACCAGGTCGGTTGGGTGCGATCGACCGCCTGTCAGGTGCCCAGGTACGCCAGAACGGCCAGGACGCGGCGATTGTCATCTTCGGCGCGATGGGGCCGGCGGTCAGCTCCATCGTGACCGAAGGCGTCACGAGCAGCGTAGAGATTGACTGCCAGGAGTTGTAGTGGTCAAGGGATCGAAAGCTGAAGATCGGCCCTAGGTGAGTGAACGCCAGGCGGGACTCACAATGTTCGGGTGCCCCGGTTTTGGCCGGACCCGTCGCCTTGCCGGGCTCAGTCCGCATCGAGGACCACGGGCCGCTCGCGTTCAGGTGATGACCTCAGAGTGATTCATGGTTTAGGCAGTCTGATTCTCGTCTCGAGCGACAACTTCGGTGGTCGCGTCGGTGATTCCGGCAAGCACGGCCGCCTGGACGCCCGGATCGGTAAAAAGAGTCGCCACGTCACGCGTGCCCACGCGAGCGGAGGACTCGGCGACGGCAGCGGCTACCAGGTCAGAGCGGCCGGCATGGATCCAGGCAGGATGGATATACGAAGACCGGGTGACCGAGGCCGTGTCGCCCAGCAGGGTCGCCGCAGCCCCGACGGCGAGGCGCTCCCGCGACCTCGCCGAGACGTCCGCTGAGGGTTCGGCTCCAGCAAGCACCGCAACTGCGGCGACCGTAGCGCCCCAGGTGCGGAACACCTTGGCGCTTGCTGGCGTTTGGGTGTTGCTGGAGGTAGGCGTTCACTGCGGCGCTCGTTACGTGATGCGTTCCGTGTTCACCCGTTACAGCAAAGATCGGTTGCGTATCGTCGGCCGCCGCACTTATAAGATCGCCCACCACCTCGGCTGTCGCCCGGTCGTGAACAGTGACGATGTGAGGGATGTGCTCCTTGCCGATAAAATGGAATGTGATGGTCGAACCACGAGTATCCACGTGGTTACGCCGAAGCGTTGTCAGGCCGTACGTGTGATTGTCTCGGGCGTACCGGTCATTACCAACGCGCAACAGCCCACGCTCCAAAAGCCTGACGATGGCGGCGGTGACGACGCGTACGCCGAGTGGATCTTGGCGGTATCGAGCGATGTCGCGGGCAACCTGAAGACGTAGCGCAGGCATGGCCGCAGCGAACGCTGTCATGCGGGCGAACTTGGAGTCGCTGGCAAGATCTTGGGCCGCAGGAGAGTATCGATACTGTGTGCGACCGCGCTGGTCGACGCCTGTCGCCTGCACCGACGCATTGACGTCGGGGGACGCCCATACCTCTACCCACGCGGGGGGAATCGCCAGCCGCCGCAATCGTTCGAGGAGAGCCGGGTCGTCCACTGAGCCGCCGGCCTCGTCGACCCACTTGTCGGGTCGTGCGGTGATTCGGTGGAGCCCGGGCGGTCGCAGAACCCGGGGTGTTGGCAGCGTCCGACTGGGGGAGCCGCTGACTGCCCCGGAGCGTTCCGGTCGATTGCCACCCACCCCGAGACTCTCAGCCCTCTGAAAGTGAGAACGATCCGACCCCAACGCGAGTCCGAGCCAAACTTGCTGTAAGCATCCCCGAAGATTGTAAGTGTCGAACTGGTGCATCTAGAGGGGTGCCCATTTTGCCTAGCCGAAAGATCGGGCCGGCGCACCAGACGCCTTTCGGGACCACCGACGACGGACACGGCTTCCGAACTCGAACTACCAGCCTTCCGGGTCCCCCCTAGCAATGCACCGACTGGCTCGCGATCGACATCTTCCACAAATCGAGTTGTTCGGGGTGGCCGCTCACTCTCGGACCAGAATCCTCATTTCGGTTACGGGAAGCCAGGATTTGGGATTGCTGAGCCTCTTGTGGGACCCGTTGCGGCTAACGACGCGTGGTGACCGTGGCGCGTCGTTGTTCCGTCAGCGCAGGGGAAGGCCGACAAAGCCCGCCACGACAGTCATGCCCATCATCACCCAGGCGACATAGTCCCCGACGTGGCCCGAGTGGAGCCTCTGCAGGAACTCGACTGGGCGATACACCAGCCGCAACGAGGGCAGCAGCCGGTCGACTCCTTTCCGCCCATACAGTGCTCCTCCCGCGATGACACATGCCAGCAAAGCCGACAAAAAGCCCAAGACCAGACCGAGTCCCGTCCAACTTGACGTTTTCGGCGTATTGATGATTCTCGATGACCCGTAGAGAGCCTGGTGGGCATAGCCCGCCGAGTCGATGAAGGTGGCGGCGGCTCGGTTGACCACGCTATGGGCGCCCGGAATCAATCCCAGCGCGAATCCACCGATGAGGAGGAGGGCGATAGCGGCGCCCATGGTCCAGGGCAGGCGCTCAAACCGGGGCTCCCCCAGTCCGGCGCTTCCGCTCGCCCGCACGTCGCTCCACTCAGTCGGTTTCGGACCGAGCGCGAAGTAGACCCGTCCTGCAAAGCGCAGGACCGCGGCCGCCGTGAGCGCCGAAACTGCCACGAAGAGCGCGGGCACCCACGGGTAACCGGCCGCAGTGCCTGCATCTTCGCTCAGCGCCTTGCCCAGTGCCGTGCCAAAAGGCGGTAGACCAGAGAGGCCCAGGGCACTGACGACCAGCAACACCCCCACGAGTTTGTCGCCGGTCCCACGGCCAAAGAGGTCGTACTCGTCGACACTCCCGTATTGGGCCAGCATCACACCGGCAATCAGGAACAGAGCACCCTTGACCGCAGCATGCCCAGCGACGTACAGGAGTGCGCCGGCCGTCCCACTCACGCTGAGGCAGGCGAGGGCAACGAGGAAGAGTCCGACATGGGCGATCGTCGAGTAAGCGAGCAAACGCTTGAAGTGTCGTTGGGAGAGTGCCATCACCGCCCCCAAGACGGCAGTCACTGCGCCGAGCACGATGAAGGTCCGGCGCACATCGGCCATCGGCAAGACCGGAGCAAAGACCGTCCAATAGATCCGGAAGACCGCATAGATCCCGAGCGGCACCATGACGCCCGAGAACAGCAGACACACAGGTGCTGGCGCGACGGCATGTGCGTCGGCCAGCCAGAAGTGGAACGGCACCATGGCGCCTTTGACCAGAAAGCCGACGAGCACCAGAACAAATGCCGCCACGATCAGCGCGTTCGGCCGTTGATGAGCCAGCGCGTCGTGCAGCTGGGGCAGCCCGACGCTCCCGGTCCGGGCGAACAGAAGGCCCAACCCTGCCAGCGAGAAATAAGCGCCCAGGCTGTTGACGATGCCGAAATTGATCCCGCCCTGCAGAGCCGACTCATCTTCGACGACGATCGCCGTCAGCCCGTAGGCGGCCGCCCCCATGAGCTCGAAAAACACGAACAGGTCGAACAGATCACCGGTGAGGGAGAAGCCGATCATGCCTGCGAGGAACAACAACATGAGGCAGTGGTAGTGCGCTTCGACGGCATCCAGGTAGCGAACGCTGTAGAGGAAAGCCACGGCCATGAGGCAGCACGCCAGCAAGGCGATACCTGCGCCGAGCGGATCCACGACGAACACGATCCCGACGCTGTAGCCGTGGTGCGGGGTCCAACCTGCTGCCCAGGTCACGATGCGACCACCAGCTGACGTGGCAAGGAGGTAGCCCAGCAGGCCCGTCAGGCCGAGCGAAGTTGCAATGGCAATAAGGTCGACGGCCAGGCGGGTTAGCCTGCGGCCCGCCACGAGGAGGACACACGCCACGACGATTGGGAGCGCGACGGCGATCGGCGTCAGCATGGCCGCGCCGTTGTCGAAATTTGCCACACCGTGCACTGGATGCGCTAGCCCTGGATCGCGTGCAGCTGGTCTGGATCAACCGTCCTGTCGCGCTTATGGATCTGGATCACGATGGCCAGCAGCATGGAAGTGACCGTCGCCGAGACAACGATGTCGGTGAGCGCCATGGCCTGAACGAGAGGATCGACGACGTGCAGGGTCGGCTTCGAGGCGGGCTCGCCGAAGAGCGGCGGCGCAGCACCCCACTGGTAACCGATGGAGAGCAGGAGCACGTAGGTCCCCGATTGGGCGACGGCCAAGCAGACGACAGATCGGATGAGATTCTTGGAGCGCATGATCCCGAACGCGCCGATGAAGAGCAGCCAGCCCGCGACGAAGTAGGCGTAATGGCTCACGCTTCCCTCCGGGTGGCGGCAGGGTCTTCGGAGGTGGGGCGCACGGTCAATGCCTGCTCGAGGAACTTGGAGATGAGCACGATGACGCCCGAAGCGACCTCGATCCCAACCACCCCGTTGAGGACCGGGACCGTCCCGGCCGAGAAGAGGTCGCCGAAGGTGCCTCGGGAGATGACGTTGGACAGGAACGACGCACCGACGAGCACACCGGTTATTCCGAGACAGGCGAAGGCACCCGCTCCGATGGCCTCGGTCCACTCGAAGGGGCGCACCGGCCGGGCCTTTTGAAGTACCCGGTAGGTGCCGGCCACATACAGCAGATGCACGGCAGTGCCCAGGATCACGCCGCCCTGGAAGCCTCCGCCGGGTGTCAGGTGGCCATGGGTGATCACGTCGAGCCCGATGATGACAGTCACCGGCAAGAAGAAGAGTCCTCCGAAGATGGTGGAGTCGAGAGGCTTTCCGGGGCCGAGTTCGCGATCTTCCGTCTCGTCGGCGGCGGGACGTAAGATCACCGTAATCACCATGACGCTGGCGAGAAAGATAGACTCCTCTCCCAGCGTGTCGAGCCCGCGCTGGTCAAAGTTGATACTCGAGATGACGTTGGCGGTGGCATGGTGGACGGCGGCCGGAATGGAGGCATCGCGGTAGGGATGCGAACTTCCACCGAAGGTCGGGAGTTTCAAGATGGCCAACGACACCAGGACGGCGAGCCCGGCCGCCCCGAGGCCGAAGACGACGTAGCGAGCCGTTCGAGTCATGCCCTTCGCCCTTGCCGTCGTCCGATCGTCACGGCTACGGACGGGTCTGAATTCGCTTGATCGCCAGCATCACCACGAGGGGGACAACGGCGGTCCCCACGCCGATCTGACTCAGGGCGACGTCGGGTGCGCTCAGGCTGAGGAAGAGTATGCCCAGCATGACGCCGTAGGCGGACAGCATCAGGGCCTGGCGGGTGGGCTTCTCGGTGAGCACGACGGCGGTGCCGCCGAGCAGCACCAGAGTAAGCGCCGCACCAATGATGGCGGTCACTGGGGCGCCTCAGACTCGACCTCGCCACGCTCCTGAGCCATCATGCGCCCGGTGGCAGCCGCGGTCACGGGTCCGGCGATGAAGAGCAGTCCCACCACGAGGATGATGGTCCCTGCGGTGATGCCCCAACCCGTTTGGACACACAGACCAACCGCGATCAAGGGGCCGGCGACAGAAGTGATCGGAGTCACGAAGTGCAGGCGGTTGAACGGGTCGGTTCCGATGACCAGCGCGCCGACGACCGAGGCGATTACAACGGCCACGCCGAGGCCGACGAAGGACAGTGCGACGTCGTGCCCCATCAGAGATCACCGTCACGCAAGAGGCGCGTGAACACGAGGGAGCCCGCCACCGAGAGCGGGACAAGGACGAGCGGCAGAATGAGCTCGGATGGCTGGTTGCTGACTTCGACGAAGATGAGCATGAACAGGACGGTGACCGCCGTGCCCATTTCGAGCGCCACCAGCCGGTTGAAGGAGTGTCCGATCGCGCTCATGGTGACGACAGGCCCGAGACCGCCGACGACAAGAAAGAGGGCGACCACGGCGTACCCGGTCATCGCTTGGCGAAGCCTTCCTCGATCCGAATCCCGACCGTTGGAAAGCTGTGCAGCGTCATGGTGCCCTCGTCGTCGATGTCGACCACGATGGACGCCGGCGTGACCGTCGTACCCAAGGTGGCGAGCGCCCGACTGGTCATCGCCTGCGGCGACGAGCCCGCCGCATCAATGTCCACGGTCTCGAACTGGCCGCCGTGGCGTCGGCGGCGCCGGAGCGGCAGCGTCAGAACCTGCAACGCATCGGAACCGATGGCCAATGGGAGGGCCTTAAGGGGCCGCACAGATGCCGCATTTGGTTTCCAAGACGTTCCCACGGCCCGCTGGGCGGCGACGGCGATCACGCCGACGACGACAGAGCATCCAGCCCCGATAAGGAGTTCAGCCCCCGACAGGGCGGAGAGCGTGAGAAGCCAGATGCCCAGTGCGGCCAGGCTCCACAGCACCACGCCGGACAGAGTCCGGACCATCGGCCTCGACATTGCTCCACTCGCTCCCGAGGAGATCGGCGATATTCCCCCTCACTCATGGCTATGCATTTCCGACCACTTCGAGACCTAAACCAGAGTGTGTGGCGCGTCCTCTTTACTCGCCGCGCCGGGCCCCTCGTAGGTTCGAAGCCTTTTCGGCCGCCGTGGCGGCCAGGGCGTGGGCGAAGGTTCCCATCGTCGACGGAAGTGACCGCAGGAAGCTGGGATCGGTGAACCCGCCTGCCCTGTCGTCAAATCCGCCGTGGGCCCCCCAGTCGTCGTCGTTGTCTGCGGGAATATAGAGATTGACGGGGCGATCAGGCGAGATCGGCTCGGCTTCGAGCTGTGTCTCCCATGCCCCCAGAGCCGCGTAGTGGTTGGCCAGACTCGGAAAAAGTCGGCCGAGGACGACCAGCAGCTTGTTCCAGGAACCGAGAACTCGAACGGGCCGTTCGTCGAGGGCAGCAGCGACGATCGCCCGCGCCGCGCGCTCCGGCTGATAGATCGGTGGGACCGGTTGTGGATGACGAGGCATCGAGGTGGCGCACCAGTCGAACTGCGGCGTGTTCACCGCTGGCAGATGGACCATGTGGAGACGAACGTTGCTGCCGTTGTGCAGCAGCTCGGCACGGGTGGATTCGAAGAACCCACGGCACGCGAATTTCGAGGAACAGTAGGCGGACTGTAGGGGTATGGCGACGAAGCAAAGTGCTGATCCGACGTTGACGATCGTGCCCCTGTCGCGGGGCCGCATGCGCGCCAGAGCCGCCATGGTCCCCCAGACCTGACCCAAGAACGTGACCTCCACGGCACGCTGGAAGTCGTCCGGGCTGCAGTCCCACGAGGGCGTGAACACCGTGGCCATCGCATTGTTCACCCAGACATCGATCGGGCCGAGCTGGGACTCCGCCTTGGCGGCGGCCGCATCGACCTCCTCGGAGCAAGCCACGTCTGCGGGGAGGGCCAGAGCCCGCGCTCCGAACGCTTCGACCTCTTGGGCGGCTGACCGAAGCCCTGTCCCACCGCGAGCCAAGAGACCGACATCGAACCCGTGCTTTGCCAGCTCGAGTGCGACGGCGCGCCCCACTCCAGCCGATGCTCCCGTCACGAGGGCTACCTTTCGAGGAGCCATCGAGTCCCATTTCGAATCACTGCGTGGTCCAGTCGGAGGCCACTCGCGTCGCTGGCACTAGTCGACACGCTCGCGCAGGAGGCCGTAGAGCAAGTGCAGGTAGTCCGCCGTCCGCGCTAAGGCGCTCACAGAGACCACCGCTGTGGTGAGCGTCGGGGCCCCAACGCTGCCGGCGACGAGTCCGGTGGTGACCCACTGGTCCAGACAGAACGGACAGGTGAGCAGCTCGCCGATGGCGTGCCGTGGACCGTTCCCGATAACCTCCTCGCTCACCTCACCCTCGCCGGCGGGCTCTTTGAACTCGGTAAATGGCCTCCGAACAGGAGACGTCACGGAGTCTTTGCTGATCAGGCGGCTGATGTGCTCCGCCGCCAGGGCGTACAGGACAAAATTCCACGGTGAGAGGGGGCGCACCCCGAGTCGCTTGCGGCGCAGGAGCAGGATCAACCCGGCGGTCAGGACCCCGTAGCTGGCCATGATCCCGGCGTAGCTCGTGAGGGGGCGAGGATCGTGGTTGTGGCTGTGGGAAGTCCGGTCGGCGTGATCGTCCCCGGAGTCGTCAGCATCGTGGCAACCATCCGCAGCCGTTCCTTGGCCTGAGCTCTTGGATCGTTGTCTCGGGGTCTCGGTGACCATGATGCATGCTTACCCCCTGGCCATCCTCCGCAATCCCCCTTCCATCGGACACGAGGGCTTTCAACGTTGAGGCCTTACGGAGTGATGGAGGCCACGGCAGACCGAAGATCCTCGACGAAGTGGTCGTAGGCAGCACTCCGCTCCTTCGCATCGCGAATCCGGACGATCGATGCGGGATGCACCGTCGCGACGATCCGTTGCCCGTTGGGCCCACTCTGCAACTCGCCTCTCTGCTGCGTGACCCGGAATGAAGGTCCAAGGAGGGATCGCGCCGCTGTCGCCCCGAGACAGAGAAGGATCTTCGGCCGGACCGCGGCGATCTCCGCCAAGAGCCATGGACGGCAGGCAGCCACCTCGCGAGCCGACGGGTTCTTGTGCAAACGCAACTTCCCTCTAGGCTCCCACTTGAAATGCTTGACAGCATTGGTCACGTAGATCGTTTGACGGTCGAGCCCGACGGCCACGAGCGCTTCATCGAGCAGCTTCCCGGCCGGACCGACGAACGGATGACCTGTCCGATCCTCCACGTCGCCTGGTTGCTCCCCAACGAGCATGAGGTGAGGTGTTTGTGCCTTTCCCTCGCCGAATACCGTTTGCGTGGCGCGCTCGTAGAGATCGCAGCCTTCGCAATGCTCGGCCGCCGCTCGTAGAACGGCAACGCTCTGCTTCCCGGCAGGCACGTAATCCTCGGCGCTCATAGGCAAGGCCCTTCTCGCCTGGCCGCGCTCACGGCTCTGCCTGCTCCAATCGTCAGCGATGCCTCTCGACTGGTCGGCACTCGGGTCGGATCAAGCCCCGCGTGTTTGGCAGCGAGGGCGAAACGGTGGGCGTCGCGTACGGCACACCCGCCGTGGTCGTTGTTGAAATAGACGTATACGTCCTCGCTACGATCCCAGAGCTCAGCGAGGCGACCGGCCCAATTCGTGAGGGCCGTCCGGCCGTAGCAGGGAACCGGATGCGCTCGGCCCTCGTGCAGGCGTACGTATCCCCACTCGGCCGTGCGCCAGAGCGGAGCCTTCCGCTGCGGGGTGTCACTAAGGCAAAACGCTGCTCTGTGCTGCTGCAAGATGTCCGCAACCTCGTCGGTGTACCACGACTCGTGGCGGGGCTCGAACGCCACTCTGACATTCGGCGGGAAGGCCTCGAGGGTGGACGCCAGGCGCCCCGGATCGGCGCGAAAGTTAGCTGGAAGTTGCAGCAGGATCGGGCCCACCTTGTATCCCAGTCCGCTCGAGCGATCGAGAAGCCGCCGAACTGGCTCCGTTGGCTTGCTCAGTCGGAGCACATGGGTCAGGTAGCGGCTCGCCTTGAGGCTGAACACAAAGTCCCCGGGGGTCGCGGCAGCCCAACGTTCGAAGGTCGCCTTCTCCGGCAGACGGTAGAAGACATTGTTCACCTCGACCGATTGGAAGCGGTCCGAATAGTGCGTCAGCCACTCCCTTTGCGCCAGGCAGCGAGGATAGAGGCGACCGCGCCAGTCGGCATACTGCCAACCTGAGGTTCCGATGATGACGCCCACGGTGACCAGCTACCCGGCCGCAGGTGGGTGAAACCCGCCCCCATCGGCCTCTACGGCTTCCCCTCTGACTGGCGTCGGGGACACGGAGCCGCTGTCTGCTCGTCTGTTTGGGACGAAATGCCCAGGGTAGATAGCCAATCCAAGGCCTGACTGGCAGATCGATCGATGGAAGGCAATGACTGAGGAACAAGAGAAAACGCTGTCGGCGGGTGAGACCGGTGAGGCGGCAGCAGCTTCCGCAGCAGGAGCAGAGATCATCATCGGCGAGATTCCCGCCGCGGATGATCCCACCACAATGCTGTGGACCGCGCGCTGCACTAATGCGGACCACGATCTGCTGGGACATTTCGACACCCGGCCCGAGGCGGAGGACGCCGCGACCCGCCATCTGGAATCCCACCACCGAACGCCCTGAGCAGTCGGACGAGGCCCTTCCTGCTCTTCACGCGACGGATGACGCTGATGTGAGGTAATCCGCCGCACGTGCCGCGAGGGCCATGATGGTCAGCGCGGGATTGGCACTCCCCTGCGTCGGACAGACACTGCCATCGACAATAAAGAGATTCGGCACAGCGAATGAACGGAGATTTGCATCAACTACGCCGTTTCGCTCGGCCGCCGCCATACGGCAGCCGCCGATGAGGTGCGCTTCGCGCTTGATGGTGATGGCTTCCGCAGCGCCGGCGGCGTGATGCATTTCCTCCATGACCTTCGTCGCTGCCTCGACGAGTGCGTTGTCGTTGTCACACAGCGAATAGGAGAAGTTTGCCACGGGTAGGCCGTGCCGATCGGTCTCGTCGGCCAAGGTGATGCGGTTCTCGGGTAAGGGGAGGAACTCGCACAGCGCGCCGAACGTTGCCCAGTGGACGGAGTCACGCATGTATTCGCGCAGCGTCTCGCCCCAATGTCCTTGTGCGCACACATGCTCGGCGAAGACGATCGGCAGCGGCGAAATGCACTGCAACGAGAACCCCCGCTTGTAGCTCTTCGTGGGATCAGTCTCGTAGAAGGCCTCAGAAGAGCATTCGGGCGGTGGGGCCTTGTAGGACCTGATCTCTTCCTCGTAGCGGCCTGTGGTCTGGGGCGCACCCTGCACCATGACGTAGCGACCGACCTGGTCAAAGTCGTTGCACAATCCCTCAGGGAATTGCGGACAAGCGGAGTTGAGCAGCAGGCGCGGCGTCTCGATGGAGTATCCCGCCACAGCGACCAGCCGGGCGCGCTGCCGATATTCGCGCCCTTCGTGTAAGTAGGCGATCCCGGTTGCTCGGCGGTGCTCGTCGATCTCGACTCGACTGACCATGCAGTCAGGCCGGATCTCAGCGCCGTGAGCCAGCGCATCAGGGACGTGCGTAATCAGGGGCGATGCTTTCGCGTTGACCTTGCACCCCTGGAGGCAGAACCCTCGATAGATACAGTGCGAGCGATTGCCGAAGCGCCCGTTCGTAATGGCGACCGGTCCGACACGCACATCGATGCCCGCCGCCAGCGCGGCCCGTTGAAAGGCTTGCCCGTTTGCGCCCATCGGATGCGGCGAGTGCGGATAGCGGTGCGGGTCCCCCCAGGGCCAATGCTGGCCGGCCACGGGCAGTTCTGCCTCCAGTAGCTCGTAGTAGCTCTTGAGAGCGCTGTACTCGATGGGCCAGTCGGCCCCGACGCCGTCGTTCGTGAGGGTGCGGAAATCTGACGGATGGAAGCGGGGCGCATAGCCCGCGAAATGCACCATGGAGCCCCCGACACCCCGGCCCGAGTTGTTGCTGCCGAGTTCGACAGGATGCGAGCCAGAGATCACCCTGGGCTCGTTCCAGTACAGCTGATGCGATCCGGCCTCGTCACTGACCCAGTCGCGGTCAGGGTCCCAGAATGGTCCCGCGTCGAGGACCACCACGCGCCAGCCCTGCCGGGCCAGTCGCTGTGCCAGGACGGAGCCTCCGGCGCCGCACCCGACGATCGCAATGTCAACCTCTTCGTCATGCCGGTAACGACGCATGTCGCGACGCAACTGATGGTTCGTGCGGGATCCGTCCTTCGGCAGCAGCCAAGCGGACTCGTTACGTTTCCGGACGCCGTTCATCACTGGCAGCTCAGTCGGCCCCGGTCCGACCTTGGCGAGACGCGTCGGACGAGGAAAGCCCAGCGGCATGCCGCTTCCTGGCTGCCTCGGCCTGCTGCGCCCACGGGACCGGGTCCTGGGCGTCGCGCTCCTCGACCTCCCAAGGCTCGCGAGCGCCCAGAGCTAGATACTTGTAACCGCGCGGATAAGCTGGACCGCCGAAGCCGATCTCGTTCCAGGCCCACGGATGGGCGTAGAAGGCGCTGCAGGCGTATCGCATCCATAGTGAGAAGAGGCGCGCAGCCGGCAATCCGTGCCATGTGCCTTTGCACAATCGCACCCCTTCGATGATGTCGCGTTGGTCTCTGTGCGTCAGTTCCTCGAAAGGCCGCCCGAAGTCGGCGCGAGCCGTCTCGTTGAGTGCAGCAACGGACTGGCGCCATGCCTCCGGATCTTCGGGCAGGTCTTCGTAGCGGAAGCCGTCGCCACGACGCTCGGCGAGCCGCCCGTCGACGACCTCGAACACGGGCACGCGGGGTTCCTCGTCTTGAGCCAAGAGCCGGTCCAGCAGCGCACGGGCGGCGGGCTCCTCCTCCGTCGTGAAGAACCGCGGCGGGCTAGACGGGCCGAGTCGGCCGGTCACGACCGAGATGGTGACCTCGTCCCATGCCGGTTGTTGTCGCATGACGTCGTAGCCCGGAAACCGCTGCTCAGCCGAGCCCGGAGTGAGCCCCATCGCTTACCTCTCGCGGCGAAGAATGGAGGCAACGAGCCCCATGCCCCCCACCAGCCCGAAAAGCAGGGGGGCGAAAGTTGGGGGTCCCATTTCGGCGTTGTAAAGGGCGAAGTTGCGCCCGAAACCGCCCGGGCGCTGGGCGATTCCCCGCAGGTGCAGGTACTCGCCTTGCATGCTATTGAAAAGCACGACGCTCGAGATCGCCGGCAGAAATGTCTTGGCCGCCCGCTTGGAGAAGATGCCGGCGATCCCCGCCGCGGCCATGGCTGGGGTGAGCGCGACCGGAATCCACATCATCCGGTTGGCGAAGCTTGCTCGATCGTGCTCGAGCCAGATCTCCACCCCGGTGATCACCGCTCCCACCCCGGTGAGGCCAGCCAAGCTCTGCTCGAAGCGCCCATGGCGCACGTTCTGGAGGAGTCGATCGATACCGACAAGACCTTCACTCAGCCCCTTGCTCTTCGTGGTGGGGCGAACCTTGGCAGCGAACATCAGGCGCGCATCTCGGTGATCTTGTCCCGGAACAACGTGCTGGCGATGGTGGATTTCCGAGGCTGGCCGGCCAAGAACGCCTTGAGGAAGCCCTTGGCCTGCTCGTATTCCACCTTGCCTGGCATCGGCGGCTCGTCGGGATTGACCAACACATCGACCAGCGCCGGGCCCGGAAAAGAGAGCGCCTCCTTAATGGCGCCTTCGACATCGCCCGCCTTCTCCACACGGATGCCCTTGCCGCCACACGCCTGGGCCCACGGCGCGAAGTCAGGGGCTCGACCGAAGCGAATGCCGTACTCCGGATAGCCGAGCACGAGCTGCTCCCACATGATCTGGCCCAGCGACGCGTTGTTGTTGACGATCACCTTGATCGGAAGGTCGTAGCGGCACGCCGTGCCGAACTCTGCCATGAGCATGGCGAACCCACCGTCGCCGACGAAGGCGATGCACTGGCGGCCCGGGTGGGCGATCTGGTTGGCGATCGTGTAGGGCAGTCCAGGAGCCATGGTAGCTAGGTTTCCTGACAGGTAGAAGGCCCGCTCATCTCGGATGGTGAAATGGCGGGCGGCCCAGGTCGCGATCGTCCCCGAGTCGGACGTCAAGATGGCGTCGTTATCGGCCAGAGTGTCGATGGTATGCATCAGGTACTGCGGTTGGATCGGGTCCTCTTCAATCGACTCGAGGGCATGCATCCTCTCGCGCCAACGGCCCATCTTCTCCTGGAGGTCGTCGAGAAACGAGCGGTCGGAGGTTTCCGCGAGATGCGGCAATAGCGCCGTCAAGCCTGCCGCCGCGTCAGCGATCATCGGGACCTCGGTGGCGATGCGATTGCCGGCACGAATGGGGTCGGCCTCGATCTGCACCACCTTGCACTGCCCCGGCTCGGGCAGGTACTTGGTGTACGGGAAGTTCGTCCCCACCATGAACAGGGTGTCGCAGTCCTCCATCGCGTCGATAGCCGGCGCGGTCCCCAGGAGTCCGATGCCCCCGAGGCAGAGGGGGTGGTCATCGGGTATGACTGCCTTCCCCGGCAGCGTCTTGACGACCGGGCTGCCCAAACGTTCGGCCGCCCGCAAGACCTCCTCTCTCGCCCCAAGTGCTCCGGCCCCGACCAGCATGGTCACTTTGGAGCCGGCGTTCAGCACCTCTGCCGCGGCGAGCACATCCTCCTGGCGGGGCAGGCCCGAGAGCGGCAGGTAGATGGGGGCCGTCGGCTGGTTGACCGCCGGGGCCGGGGCGCTCCACGGGTTGGCGCCGGCGTCCGCGATCTGGATGTCGGTCGGGATGGTCAGATGGGCGACGCCCCGGCGGGTGAGGGCATGGCGGATGGCGATGTCGAGGAGGGTCGGCAGTTGTACCGGCACATGGACCATCTCGTTGTACTCGGCCACGTCGATGAACAGCTTTTCGAGCGCGACCTCCTGCTGGTAGCCCGTCCCCAGCATCTGGGTCTCCTGCATCCCGGTGATAGCGAGGACCGGCGCGTGATCGAGCTTGGCGTCGTAGAGCCCGTTCAGCAGATGGATCGCACCCGGACCCGACGTGGCCAAGCAGACGCCCAGGCGGCCGGTCGACTTTGCGTAGCCGGTCGCCATGAAGGCAGCGGCCTCCTCGTGGTGCACGAGGACAAAGCGGATCCTGTCTTGGCGTCGCAGGCCCTCCATGATCCCGTTGATGCCGTCGCCCGGCAGTCCGAAGATCGTGTCGACCCCCCAATCAGCCAGTCGTTCGATGAGCACTTCCGAGGCGATTTTCGACATGCTGTGCCTACTCCGTTCCTCAGCGGGTTGGACGCTTGACGAAGCGGTACTACCCCGGCGCTGAGTGGTCCAACCACTCCACGACGAGCCCGAAAGAGCATCTGCTGTTTTATTGCTCCATGGCGGGGCATTGAGAGACACGCCGGCCCCGAGACCGGCTCGACGGAGGAACCGACGTTGACAGATACAAACGCGTCGACCCTGGTGAGCGCCGAGCAGCGCGGATCGTTCCCCCACGAATTGCGCGACTACGCCCTCCTCGCCGACGGCCAGCGCGGGATCTTGGCCGATCCGGACGGCGAGCTGGCGTGGATGTGCTTTCCGACGTGGTCGGATCCAGCAGTGCTCGCCAGTCTTTTGGGTTCCAGAGGGTCATATCGGATCCAACCAAACGGGCGCTACGTGCCTGGCGGGTCCTACGAGGACGGCACGCTGATCTGGCGCCAACGCTGGGTAACCGACAGTGGCGTCATCGAGTGCCGCCAGGCTCTGGCCTATCCCGGACGTCCGGATCGCGCGGTAATACTGCGGCGCGTGTCGGTCCTCGAGGGCGATGCTCGTCTGTCGGCCTTTGTAGCCCTTGCTGGCGACTACGGACGCCGTCCCGGCGGCTCCTGGCACCGGGTCGGCCAGGGCAGTGAGTGGGAGACGTCCGTCAATGGAATCCACGCCCGTTGGACCGGCGCCCTCGACGCGGTGCCGGTCGAGAACGCCGACGGCCCCGCCGTTCGTTTCGACTTCCGCTTAGGTCGGGGCGACAATCACGATTTCGTGCTCGAGTTGCAGCGCACCCCTTTCCAAGCACATGACACGGTCGAGGCAGACGACCTCTGGCGCCAGACGGCGAAGAGTTGGGCCGAAAGCATTCCGCAATGCAGTGAGATTCCTGCCGGCCGCGACGTTCGCCAATCCTTCGCCACCCTCCGGGGATTGACCGACGCGGAGGGGGCGACGGTGGCTGCGGTGACGACAGCTCTGCCCGAACGGGCCGAGGCCGGCCGCAACTACGACTATCGCTACGGTTGGATCCGGGACATCTGCTACAGCGGTCATGCGGGCGCGGCCGTCCAGGGAGGGGAGACTGTGCTCGACGACGCGGTGCGTTGGGCCTGCGCTCGCATTCTCGAGCACGGACCCTCCACGGCCCCCGCATACAAGGGTGACGGCAGCCCTGTGCCAGAGCCTCTTTCCCTCGGATTGCCCGGGTATCCCGGCGGTTCCGATGTGATTGGCAATCGGGTCCGAAATCAGTTTCAGCTCGACCTTTTCGGTGAAGTCCTCCTTCTGTTAGCAAACGCCGCCTCACAGGACCGCCTCGATGCCGACGGTTGGGACGCCGCAGAACTGGCCATCCGGGCTATCGCAGAACGCGCCGAAGAGAAGGAGCACGGGATCTGGGAGATCGGGCCCGATCACTGGACACACAGCCGGCTCATCTGCGTCGCCGGCCTGCGGGCCATCTCCGAGTACGCCCCACTGTCGCGCCACGTCACCAACGCCCTGTCACTGGCCGACCACCTGCTAAGCGTGGCCGATCGCACTTCTTTGCATCCCTCAGGCCGTTGGCAGCGCTCGCCCAATGATGGGCGCGTCGACGCCTGCCTTCTACTCTCCGAGATTCGCGGTGCCATCGCGCCCGACGATCCCCGTTCCGTGGCCACCCGCCTGGCGGTCATCGACGAGTTGTGCGAGGACGACTACATCTATCGTTACGCCGAGCCGGGCGAACCGCTCGGGCAGAACGAGGGCGCCTTTTTGATCTGTAACTTCTGGATGTCCTTGGCCTACCTAGGGTGTGGAGAAACGACCAAGGGGGCCCAGTACTTCGAGAGAACGCGGGCGTCCTGCAGTTCGAGCGGCCTTTTCTCGGAGGAGTACGACGTTGCGCAGCGGCAGTTACGAGGGAACCTGCCCCAGTCCTTCGTGCATGCCCTCTTGATCGAGACCGCGGCGGCGCTCGGGCGAAGTTGACGTGTCCGTACCCGTGAAGGAGGTCGCGACCCGCACCTACACCGTGCCGACCGACCAACCCGAGGCTGACGGGACGCTCGAATGGCGGGCGACCACCATGGTGACGGCCGAAGTTTGTGCTGGTGGCACAACGGGTCTCGGGTGGACGTACGCCTCCCGAGCGTCGCAGACCGTCATTGAGGATCTCCTGTCCGAAGCCGTCGTCGGGTCGGACCTCCTCGGCACGACGGCTGTCCATGAGCGAATGGTCCGGGCCTGTCGGAACATCGGCCGGCCGGGGGCGGTGAGCTGTGCCATCTCCGCCGTCGACGTCGCATTGTGGGATTGCAAGGCACGCCACCTGGGCATCTCCCTGGCTGACCTGTTCGGACGGTGCACGGATGAGGTCGACATTTACGGGAGCGGCGGCTTCGTCACCTACGACGAGGACACGGCGCGGGCGCAGCTCGAGCGATGGGTAGGCGACTGGGAGATCCCCAGAGTGAAGATCAAGATCGGTGAGGCGTGGGGCGCTCGGCCCGAGCGCGACCTGGCCCGGACTGCGTTCGCCCGGGGGGTCATTGGTGACGGCATCGAGCTGTTCGTCGACGCCAACGGCGCCTACAGTCGCAAACAGGCAGTCCGGATGGGCCACAGGCTGGCGAACACGGCCGACATCACCTGGTTCGAGGAGCCTGTCTCCTCTGACGACCTCGCCGGTCTGCGAGTCGTCCGAGACGCACTCGATTGCGATGTCGCGGCCGGCGAGTACGGCTACGACGAGACCTACTTCGCCCGCATGGTCGCCGCTGGAGCGGTGGACTGCCTACAGATCGACGTCACCCGCTGCGGCGGCTACACCACTTGGCTGCGAGCAGCTGCCGGCGCCGGTGCGCAGGGCTTAGACATATCGGCGCATTGCGCCCCGAACCTGCACGCCCACGTGGGCGTGAGCGTGCCCCACATGCGCCATATCGAGTATTTCCACGATCACCACCGCATCGAGAAGCTGCTCTTCGATGGTGCGCTCGATCCCCAAGGCGGGCGCCTTCGGCCGCACCTCGATGTACCGGGTCACGGTATGACCCTCAAGGAGTCGACGGCCGCACCGTACCGACGTTGAGCGGGCGGGCTCTACGTTCGATCTTCAGAAAGTTTGCCGGTGCGGAACTCGGGGAAGGCAACGAAGGGGACGCGGGAGGTTGTCATGGCCGAAATCGGCGCATTTCTGTCGAGTGAGGAACACGGCCCGGCCGCGCTGGTGGCTCAAGCGAAGCTGGCTGAGGAAGCGGGGATGCGTTCCATTTTCATCTCGGATCACTTCCACCCTTGGATCGATCGTCAGGGTGAAAGCCCGTTCGTGTGGAGCGTCATCGGCGCTATTGCTGCCACGACGTCACACAAGGTCACGACGGGTGTCACCTGCCCCACGGTCAGGGTCCACCCCGCGATTTTGGCCCAGGCCGCGGCAACCTCGCAGCTGCTCCTCGACGGAAGGTTCGTCTTCGGGGTCGGTTCGGGCGAGGCGCTCAACGAGCACGTCTTGGGCCATCGCTGGCCTCCGGTCGAGACCAGGCTCGAGATGCTCGAAGAGGCCGTCGAGGTCATCCGCAAGCTCTGGGAGGGTGGTCTGGTCACCCACCACGGCCGGTACTACACCGTGGAGAATGCGCGCATCTATTCGATGCCCGACTCGCCGCCGCCCATCTTCGTATCGGCGTTTGGTCCCGATGCGGCCGACGTGGCCGCCCGCATCGGCGACGGTTTCGTGACGGTTCAGCCAGATGACGAACTTCTCGATCGATACCGCGCCAACGGAGGGAAGGGTCAGGGCATCGCTGCCCTGAAGGTCTGCTGGGGCCAGGACGAGCAGGTGGCTCGCAAGCTGGCCCACGAGCTGTGGCCGACTGAGGGTGTCGAGGGCCAGCTCGCCCAAGAGCTGGCCTTGCCCTCTCATTTCGAGGCGGCTGCGGCGAACGTCACCGAGGACATGGTGGCAGAGCAGATCGCCTGTGGTCCGGACCCCGAGCGGCATGTGGAGGCGATCAGCAAATATCTCGACGCGGGATTCGACGAGGTGTACATCAACCAGATCGGCCCCGACCAAGAAGGCTTCTTCCGCTTCTACGAACGAGAACTCCGATCTCGGTTGGGGGCTTAGAAGACAAGACGTTCGCCCGGGAAGATCGAGAATCAAGACGGCGTTCACCCAGGTCCGTCAGCCCCTTGGAAGCATCGGCGCCTTGCACTCGCCTTGGAAGAACTAACCCCCGCCCCCTTGTCGTTGCCTGTCTGCGACTCTTCGGCCTCTTCTGGGGTCGCAGGCTCGCGATACACCGGTGATCAGTCCGGGCATTGTCCTCGGCTTGGGGTTCGTGTGCGTCGGGGGGCAGGAGCTCTGGACTCGCAGTATGCAGTGCCTTCCTCGACGAACAACCCGGATTTCCGAGTTGAGAGGTCTCGGCTAGGGAGAATCTGGTCCGGCGATGTCCGAGCAGGGCTAGGACAGCTTGGTTTGGTCGCTGCGGCGGCTACACGGGCCGCCGCCGCAGTGCCCGCCTCTCGCTCCGACGCAGCTCGAGCTTGTCCTCCACGACACGGTTCTCGTAGACGGGCTGAGGTATGGACGCCGGCCCCCGCGTCGGGACACCGCTAACGAGTTCGAATCGGCTTCCGTGCCAAGGGCACGTCACACAGGCCTCTTCGAGGTTTCCTTCGGACAGCGGTCCGCCCCTGTGGCTGCAGCGGTCAGCCAGAGCGAATCGACCCTCCTCGTTGGTAGCTACCATCACCCGAACCCCTTCGACGGTGCGGGCGACGAGGCCTTCGGTCGGCACGTTGCCTCGCACGGCAGTCCATTCTTCGGGCCCGGTTTCGAAGGCATTGGTATCGACTCCAACCCCGAGGGAGTAGGCCAGGTGCCCGCCGAGCAACCCACCAGCAGTGGCGAAGGTGGCCCCGAGCGTCGACCAGAACATGCCGCTGTGCTGGCCTCCCCTGCGCCGGAACCACGAGACCGAAAAGCAGGCCAGTGCAGCGGAGTTGGCCGTCGCATGCACCACCCCGACCCGGGCTTCGGCCTCGTCGGTGTCGACCCAGTCGGACACTCCGCTCGCGACCGCCGGAAGGGCGCTCAGCACGCCCAGACCGACCAAGCTCCGCGCCGCTCTCGTCTTGCCAAGACCCATGAGGTCCAACACCCAGGCGCTCGTCCACAGGCCGATCGGGAGCTGGACAAGGACTGGGTGCATCGGATGACCAAGATCGGTGCCGCTCAGAAGTCGGCGGACCGGAGCGGGCTTGACGAGCTGTTGCGCCACCGTGCGAACCCGGCTAATCACGTCGTCGAGTTGTTCGGCACCCTCTGCCGCGTCGATGAGCCAGGTTCGCATAGCACTAAGTCGGTTCACGGTGGGCTACCTCTTTCGATCGTCAGAGAACAAGGAGGGAGACTCCATAGGGTTGCTTCCTTCGTCCCTCAGGAGCGACGGGCTGCCTGAGCCTTCTCGACAGCTTGGCGGTCGCCTTCGTCGAGCTTGCGGGTATCGCGCGGTTCGGCAAAGGGACGGACGTCTTCGGGCAAGCCCTCGGCAATCGCTCGGGCGTGTTCGAACTCCGCGTTCACCTCGGCACCAAGCAGTAGAGCCACATTCGTCAACCACAACCAGACCAAGAAGATCACGACCCCGGCCAAAGATCCGTACGTCTTTTCGTAAGAGGAAAAGTTCGTCACATAGAGGGCGAAAAGGGCCGAGACTGCTAGCCAGAGAAGGGTTGCGATGATCCCTCCGGGGCTGATCCATCGGATGCCCCCCTGCTTGGCATTGGGGCTAGCCCAGAACAGGACGGCGAGCATGACGGAGACGAGGATGAGGAGTACGGGCCACTTGGCGACGTCCCAGACCACGACCGCCGCCCGGCCGGCGCCGACGGCGTTGCCAACCTGGTTCGCCACCGGTCCGCTCACCACGACGATGGCAGCGCTCACGACCAGCACGACGACCGCCACGACGGTCACGCCGAGACGGAGCGGAATGGTCTTCCAGATCGGCCGGCCCTCGCCGATGCCGTAGATGATGTTCGACGCCTGCCGAAAGGCGTTGACGTAGCTCGAGGTCGACCACAGCGCGATCAGGAGTCCGACGATGGCGGCAATGCCAGCTCCTCCCTTGTGGTGCTGGGCCTGGCTGATCAGCGAATGTGCGAAGGCGGCGCTCGACCCTGGCACGAGCGACTCGACCTGGGAGGTAACTCGAGTGGCGACGTTGTGGCCGACCAATCCGACGACGGAGACCAAGACAATCAGTCCGGGCACCACGGACAACACGGCGTAGTAGGTCAGGGCTGCGGCGAGGGTGGTCAGATTGTCGTTTCTGAACTCCTTGGCGGCGCGCCGCACCACCGCCTTCTTCGAAGGGCCGGACAGTTCGCTCGGGCCGTCGACCGTCGCGGACTCCTCGGCGGGTCTCGCAGTCGTGGCCCCCTCAGTCAGCATCAGATTCCTTGCCCGGCCATGTGCCCGTCGCCTTCTCGAAGCTGGCAGCACCGCCACGGTCGACGAAGGCCTTGACCGCCCCGAAGACCGCTCCTTCGAGCCCAGCTGCCAGGACGACTTCGATCCATCCACGGCTGCGATCGGTCGCCGTTGGCACCGCTTCCTCCCCGCTCAGCAGCTTCCAGACCCGCTTGAAGAGCGCCCCAGCCAGAGCGCCACCGATCATGCCGGCGAGCATGCCCCAGGGCTTGTAAAAGAGCTTGATCATCGGCGCCGCCTCCACAGACGCCACACGAGCACAAGGCCGACCACGAGAGCTACCGCCCCGATCAGCTGCGGTTCTCGGCCGTCGCTGAGTTGGCGGCCGCGTCTGACACCCGACTTGGCCACATCTTGCGCCTTCGCCGCCGTGTCCTTGGTCACTTCGCCGGCCTGCTCGACAACGTCCTTGGCACTGTCGCTCACGCTTTGGGTGACAGCCGCGACCCGCTTAGTCGGATTCAGACGGTCCGAAAGCTCGGTGACGGTCTCGACCAACTCGGTCCGCGTCGCCTCGATGTCGGATCTGACTGCTTCCACCGAATCAGGCTCAACGGAGTCGGGATCTTCGCTGTTGCTCATGTGTGGAGACCTCGCTTGAGTTCGTCGACGTCCTCTTTGGTGCTTTGCACAGCTTCGGTCGGTAAGGGCGGTCCCGCCTTCCCGAACTCCTTCTTCCCCATCAGGGCGGCGGCGCCCGCCAGGACAAACAGCGCGCCAGCCACGATGAGAGCGGCGGCCCATGGGGCCACCACGATCGAGAGGCCGATCACCGCCGCGGCGACCACGGCCCCGAACCCGAAGACGGCGAAGACTCCCGCCCCGCCGAAGAGTCCGGCGCCCACGCCTGCTGCCTTGGTCTTTTGGGTCATCTCGGCGCGAGCCAGACGGATCTCGTCTCGGACGAGGCGGACCGTGTCGTCCGAGAGACGGGCCACTAACTCGCCGATCGGCGCCTCTGCGGGCGCTGATGTCTCTTTTTCGTCAACCGCCATCGATTGCTCCTCTCCGATGGGCGTCCTCGCTTCCTGCCGTTTGCGATACCCACGTTCAGAAACTGCAACCGGAGAGGCCAGCGGATCACCCTTTTGGGTCCAGACCGATCACGGGTCCGTCATGGTGCCCGCCGACCGGATGTGAACGCGGTATTGACTACCCATGACACTCACTGACGATCTTGCCGACCTGCCGGAGCCACGGCCGGGCGTGGTCCCCGAACCTGTAGCCCGGTCGAAGTGCCCGAACCAACCGTCGAGACACTCCCGAAGGGGTTAGGAATACAGATCTATCGCTCGCCGCTGGAGATTGCAGTCCATCAGCGAGCTACGGGCTCGGGATCTGGAATCGGAGAGGGAGGGTTCGGCTCGGGTTGGGGCTCGATGGGGGTCGGATCTTGGGGGATAGTCATTTGTTGGCGATACCCGGTGGACGCCTTTAAAAACGAGCCGACGGTGCCAGAGGGCGCCATGGGTTCTGCAGAGTGGCCATGGGTTCTGGAGCCCAAACCACCCGCAGACTTCGCCATGCGCTACCGGGCAGGCCTCAAGAAATGGGGCCACCGAAGCGAATGGAGCCATCCCGCTTGCCATAGTTCTCGTCTCGCGGGCGGTCCACGTGGACCCCCGCGTGACATTGCCAGACGGCGGTTCCCGAAAGGGACTTACCTAGAGTCGGATATGAAGCGGTCGAATTCCTCTCGCAGTGCGAATCCGACGACGGCCCATGTCGTCCTTCGACCGGCCCTGCGCACGCTCTCGACCCGGTGGTTCCCGTCCTCGAGGACGAGCTGTCGGTCGCGGTAAGCCACGACTACTGGCGGTGGCTCCCACCCCTCTTCAGCCAGCTCGTCCATGTCCTCGACCCGATCATCCCAGTAGTCGTCGTCGACCGGACAGAGCACCGGGTCCCCCGGTGGCCCGGCCAGGCGATGTAGTTGATCGAGGGGCAGCTCAATGGGACCAGCCCACCACCTCAGTTCCTCGGGCAATTGCTTAGCAAGTACGGCATTGTCGCTGCCCGGACTGGAAAGGAACCGACCCACCCAGTCGGCTAAGTGACCATGTTCGGCAGCTGCCCGGGCACTTTCGACCGAGAACTCTGGCTCGTCGGGCATCGCCATTGTCGTTACCTCTCTCCCCTAACTACGTCGCTCGGTATGACGTGGCTCTCTTCTGGGAGACCCAGCAGGTGAGCTTGCTCATTGAAGCTGTGGAGCGTCCAGCGATCCACGTTGGGGTCGTACTCCCACTCGGTCAGACCTGTATTCACAGGTCGAAGTTGGGTGCCTGTTCCTGGTTGAGGGATGCCAAAGAGCACGCGAATCGACGCCATGATGACACCCGCGTGGCACACGGCTACCACCGTCTGATCGGCGAAGTCAGCCGCGATCAGCTCGCACATCACCCGGACTCGATCGTGGAAGGTCTTCCAACTGTCGCCACCGGGAGCGAACACGCGCTCTGGCTCTGCCTCCATGTCGAACGAACCGTATCGGTCGGCATACTTGTTCCACGCCAAACCATCGGCCTCACCGGTGTGGATCTCGCAAAGATCACATCGTTGACTCACGGCGTGAAGACCGAGCGCGGGAGCAATGATCAACGCCGTCTCATGGGCACGGGGCAGCATGCTGGCCAGAAGTACGTCGGCGCGAATGCGTCCAGTATCGGCCAGATATGAACGCAGTGCATCCGCTTGCCGTCTCCCAAGATCAGTCAGCCCTCTGCAGCCGAGAGGTCCACTGATCACGCCGTCGAAACCTGCATAGGCGTCACCATGACGAATAAGGATGAGATGCATCTCTGCTCACGGTACCCAGAAGTGGCAGCTCCCAAGCCGACCGGCAGTGAACTATGGAAAAAACCGGAGCGTCTTCGTCGTGTAACCGCGTGAGGACTGTGTCCTATGACTTCGCCATGCGAAACGGAGACAGCGCAGCAGGTTGTCGTGATCAAACGCGGTCATAGAACGCATCGATCATTCGGTCGAGGCGTCGCGACCTCCCGCCTAAGCGACGAGTGTCGGGTCCGGGGGGCCATGAAGGCAATGAACCCATGACCAGGACAGCATCGGGCGGGGAGAAGGGTCGGCGTGGCCGTTTGCATAGCACCGAGGGCTGGCTTTGGAACGCCGCATCGAGGACTTGTAGGCCTCCTCTCGCGGATGATCTAACTGGTGGGGCCAAACCGTTCAACCCGGATCCTGTCCACGGGTTGACCGAGCCCCAGGAGCAGCCCGCTCGCGAAGTCAGCGAAGCCAGGCGAGCCGCATACGAAGGCGGTTGCGTGAGGGAGCAACAGAGGAGCAAGGTCCTGCTCGGAAAGCCGCCGGGGAGGCTGCGGCGAGGACGGGGGGACCTTACGGGTGTAGGCAACAGTCGTCTCGGGTCCAGGAAGCTCATGGGCGTAGTAGAGGTCATCGGGCGTTCGAGCTGAAACTGCCATTCGAAGCAGATCGGAGCGTCCAGACTGACGGGCGAGTCGCAGCATGGCCATCAGGGGCACGACGCCAGATCCACCACCCACGAGGATGGCCGGAGTCTCGGCTTCCCAGACGAACCAAAGACCGATTGGTCCCCGGACCTCGAGCTCGTCGCCGACCATGACCTCGTCATGGAGGAACTGCGAGACCTCGCCACCTTTGAGTCTCTCCACGGTGAGTTCGATCTCGCCAGAATCGTTCGGGGCCGACGCCACAGAATACGACCGCGATGCCGTGTACCCGTCGGGTGCGGTGAGCCGCACCACGTAGTACTGACCTGCAAGCTGAGGCATGGGCGTCGTAAGGGTCAAGCGAAAGGTCTTGGCGCTTCGAGTCTCTGGCCGGATCTCGGTGACCATGGCCGTCTGCCAAGGGTGACCTGCTTTTTGATCGGTCGCCACCTCCTAATCGCCCTGGTACCGCTGTTCGAGCCACGGATCTCCCCGATCGTGGTAGCCGTTGCGTTCCCAGAATCCTGGTTCGTCGTGGTCGAGGACCCGCAATCCGGCCACCCACTTCGCGCTCTTCCAAAAGTAGAGGTGTGGCACCAACAGGCGCGCCGGCCCGCCGTGTTCGATCGGCAGCGGTGCCCCCTCGTAGTCCCAAACCACCCAAGCTTGACCACCGGTGACATCGGCAAGCGGCAGATTCGTGGTGTACCCAGTACTCGAGAAGGCCAGCACGTGGGTGGCCGCCGGTTCCAATCCGGCGATGCCGAGAAGCGTGTCGACCGAGACACCGCTGAATTGCACGCCGAGCTTGGACCAGGTGGTCACGCAGTGGATGTCGCCGGAAAATGCGGATCCCGGCAGCGTGTGGATCTCGTCCCAGGTCCAGGTCGTCGGATGGGCGACGAGGCCCTCGACCGAAAACGACCACGACGCCAAGTCCGGCTTCGGGGTGACTTCCGCATTCAGGACGGGCCACTGGTCACCCGCGTCATATTGACCTGGAGGGAGACGCGGATCTCGGGCGACCTTCCCGCGACCAAGGAATCCTCTTGTCGGCTTTCCCATGTCACCTCCCTATTGAGGAAGCATGACCCTCGGTACCTAGAGACACGTCTGTGCTTCCGGCGCAGACTACCGCCGCCTCACCCCGCGCTGCTGGCCAACAGCCCGGAGCAGGCGACTCCTCATGACTTCCCGGGACCTCGGTACCATCATCTGGTGAATCCTCTTGTGTGCCACCGACGGCGCCGCCCTCCACGATGATCCCTGTCTCAGAAGCTCGCCGGTTCGTCCTCTCCGCCTGCGAAGCTCTCACCCCCGGATGGGTGGCGTTGAGCGACGCCTCGGGTCATGTGCTGGCCGAGGCCATCCTGGCCGCCGAGGCCGTGCCGCCCTTTGCGAATTCGTCCATGGACGGGTACGCGGTCCGAGCCGCCGATACGGCGCATGCGCCGGCGCGCCTGCGCGTGGTGGACACGGTCATGGCAGGGGACAACGCGACGACATCCATATCGGTTGGTGAGTCGGTTCGCATCATGACCGGGGCACCGTTGCCGCCCGGCGCTGACGCCGTGTGCATGATCGAGCACACCCGGGTCGAATCGGACGGGTCGATCGTGGTTGTCGAAGACTCCGTAGCCCCCGGCACATTCATCCGACAGGCTGGGAGTGACATTCGAGCGGGCGACGAAGTCTTCTCTCCAGGCACGCTCCTCGGCGCTGCCCACGTAGGCGTGCTCTCGAGCATCGGCGTCGAGCGGCTTCTCGTCCGCCCATCCCCCACCGTGGGAGTGCTCTCCACCGGCGACGAGCTGGCGCCGTCAGGTCGCACGCTGGCGCCTGGAAAGATCCGGGACGCCAATCGTCCGGCACTCCTCGCCCAACTCCGGGCGGACGGCTTCGGGGCGGTTGATCTGGGCGTGGCCAGAGACGACGAGGCGGCCTTGACCACTCTGCTCGAACAGGCAGGTTGCCGCTGCGACGCCATCGTCTCGAGTGGGGGAGTGAGCGTCGGTGACCTCGACCTGATGAAGGCGGTGCTCCACAAGCTCAGCGGACCCACCATGCGTTGGATGCAGGTGGCCATCAAGCCGGCCAAGCCCTTCGCGTTCGGGGTACTCGTGAAGTCCGGGACACCGGTCTTCGGGCTTCCAGGAAACCCGGTCTCGGCTCTCGTGTCCTACGAGCTTTTCGTCCGGCCGGCGCTGCGCTCCATGGCCGGCTGCGCCGTGCTCGATCGGCCGCGGCTTGCCGCCGTCGCCGAGATCGATCTCCCCCGTCGTCCCGATGGCAAGTTGCACTTCGTAAGGGTGACGGCCCGCACCGGAGCTGACGGGGATCTGGGGGTGTGGATGGTCGGTGGCCAGGATTCGCACATGCTGCACGTGATGGCTCAGTCCAACGCTCTGGCGCTGGTGCCGGACGGTGAGGGCGTGCAGGCCGGTGAAGCCGTGGAGATCCTTCTCCTCGATGCCGACGGAGTGCCGGCCTCACAGCGAGAACCGTGGTGATCGTGGACGTCGAGGAGGGGCTCAACGAATAGCAGGCGTTATTGCTGTGCCGAAGGACCGATCCCGCTGATGCCGTCGATGCTGGCGACGTTCTTCTCGGCCCAGTACTCGCGAATGCCGTCCCTGCCCTTGCGTGATGACCACTGGTCCATGGTCGGTCGATGACCCTCCAGCCTCATCAAAGGCACGCCGTAGCCGCACGAGTCCGACACCCGTCGCACGGCCACGACGATGACCGAGCGGACTCCTATGCCGGCGCCGCCAGGGAAACGGCGGGCGAGCGCGTCGAAATCCGGGTCGTCGGCCAACACGACCCGGCCCGTCCCGTGCAGGCGCACGATCCTTGGCGGTCCAGAGAAGGCGCAGAGCATGATCACGATCCGGCCGTTCTCCCGGAGATGTGCGATGGTTTCGACACCGCTCCCCGTCTGGTCCAGGAAGGCCACCGTGTGCTCATCCAGAACGGCGAACTCGTCCCGGTTGCCCTTCGGGGAGCAATTGACCGAGCCTTCCGGATCGAGCGGGGCCGTCGACACGAAGAACACCGGCTGGTCCGACATCCAATCGCGCAGCGATTGGTCGATCCCGGCGTAGGTTTTCGCCACGGATGCATTATCGCATTCCATCTGCGCTGCGCCCGCACTGCGGTCCGACGGGTTTCGGCCCCCCCGGTAGCGTCTTGACGGTCATGGGCCTCGACGCGAAGATCCTCACCGTCTCAGAATCGGCCAGCGTGGGAGCTCGCGAGGACCGATCCAGTGACGAGTTGGCCCGCGTTCTCGTTGAGCACGGGTTTCGCATTGTCGATCGGCGAGTCGTACCCGACGGGATGGCCCCGGTTTCGACCGCGCTCGTTGAGCTCTCGGCTGGGTTCGCCGGACTCATCGTGACCACGGGGGGCACGGGGTTCTCGCCGACCGACGTCACCCCGGAGGCGACCCGCGTCGTGCTCGAGCGCGAGGCCCCCGGCTTGGCCGAGGCCATGCGCTCCGTGAGCCCGCTCGGACGTCTCTCCCGAGGGCTAGCCGGATCCGTCGGTAGCTGCCTCATCCTCAACGTCCCGGGATCCCCGCGGGGTGCGGTGGAATCCGTGGAGGCGGTGGTAGATGTGCTCGCCCACGCGCTCGAACTGCTGGCAGGGGGCCGACCCCATTGATGCGGCGACGTCAGCACGTGAGTGGGGCAGCGAAAGGCGCGACAGGGCGGGGAGGACCTATAGGGCGACCTGATTAACCTGATGAACGGCTCGCTCCCGTGAGGTGCTCGCGAAAGGGAGGGTAGTGACCGACGCTCAGGAGAACACCGAGAACGGCACAGCGATCCTGACCGAGCTGACTCCACCGGAGAGCGGTGACTGGGTCGGTGTCGGCACAGGACCTCTGCCGGTCGAGGCGGCGTGGCGGTGGGCGATCCTCCCCGGGTGCGGGGGGATCGTGACCTTCTGTGGCACGGTGCGTGACCACTCCCATGGCCATCCCGGCGTGACATGGCTGGAATATGAGGCATACACCGAGCAAGTCGCTCCGCGGCTCACACGGGTGGCCGCTACCGCCCGAGAGCACTGGGGAGAGATCGGTCGCCTGGTGTTGCTCCACCGAGTCGGGAGGCTCGAGGTGGGAGAGGTGTCAGTGGTCGTCACGGCGTCTACACCGCACCGCGCCGAGGCGTTCGCGGCGGCACAGTTCTGCATCGACACGCTCAAACACACAGTCCCCATCTGGAAGCGCGAGAAATGGAGCGGCGGCACGGACTGGACCCTCTGCTCCGACGACCTCGACAACGCCGGCCGCGACCAGGCGCCCGCGCGGTGAGGATGGCCCAGTGACAGCTCCCGCCCGCGTCGCCGTCTCGGTGCGACCTCACCGCAGCAGAAAGGACGCGGCACCCGCCATGCCGGTGGAAGGTCCACTGGTCGACCGCTATGGGCGCGTGCATGACGACCTTCGCATCTCCGTGACCGATCGCTGCAATTTGCGTTGCATCTACTGCATGCCCGAGACCGGACTCTCATTCCTTCCTATGGACCAGCTCCTCACGTTCGACGAGATCACGAGGGTGGCTGGCGTGGCCCGGTGCCTCGGTGTAACTGCGGTACGCATCACCGGCGGCGAGCCCCTCGTGCGCAAGGGGCTCCCGGGGCTCATCGCCCGATTGGCCGCACTCGGGTTCGAGGACCTGGCGGTGACCACCAATGGGACGGAGCTGGCCGGCATGGCCGAGAAGCTTGCCTCCGCAGGTCTGGGACGAGTGAACGTCAGCTGTGATTCCCTTCAACCAGAGCGCTTTGCAGCTATCCGCCGGCGGGGAGTCCTGAGCGACGTTTTGCGCTCCATGGACGCCGCCGAGGCGGCTGGACTCACGCCGGTGAAGGTGAACGTGGTGTTGGTGCGAGACCGCAACCACGACGAGATCCTCGACTTCGCCTCGTTCGCCCGTGCGACCGGACGCGTCGTGCGGTTCATCGAGTTCATGCCACTCGATGCTCAGGGAGAGTGGGATCGCGCCCGGCTCGTACCGGGCCGCGAGGTCTTCGATCGGATCTCCGCCCGTTGGCCGTTAGAGCCGGTGCGGGACCCCAGTGGCGCTCCAGCAGAGCGCTTCCGCTTCACCGACGGGGTCGGTGAGATCGGCCTCATCTCGAGCGTCACGGAGCCCTTTTGTGGCACGTGCAACCGCCTTCGGCTCACTGCGGACGGGGCGGTACGGAACTGCCTTTTCACCAACGATGAAGCAACCGTGCGTGACATCCTGCGCAATGGCGGCACCGATGCCGAACTTTCCCTCCTCTTGAGGGCGGCCGTCTGGGCCAAACATCCAGGCCATGGGATCAACGAACCGGAGTTCCTCAGCCCGTGGCGATCGATGTCGATGATCGGCGGGTAGCGATGGCTCGCCTCCGGTTGTTCGGGCCGGCGAGAGACGCGGCGGGGACATCCGATCTCCTCGTACCCGGGAACGACGTCGCTGCCATCGTGGCCGAGGCGAGGGAGCGGTTCGGAGAACCGTTCTCGAATGTTCTCGATGGGTCCCGACTCTGGGTCAACGGCGAGGAGGCGAACCTCGAGACTCCTGTCGGCGACGACGACGAAGTCGCAGTGATACCGCCCGTGTCCGGGGGATGCACGTGACCACCCAACCGGAGGGCCGGACACCGGCTGCAGGGGCCCTCACTCACCTCGACGAACGAGGCCGCGCCCGCATGGTCGACGTCAGCGCCAAACCTCTGACGCGCAGAGTGGCCGTGGCGCGCTGTGCTGTCGTCACCACGGTCGATGCCGTCACGGCACTCGGTCGCGCGAGTAGCGGAGCGGACCCAGTCGAAGCAGCACGCGTCGCCGGCATCCAGGGTGCCAAACAGACGTCCTCTCTCGTGCCTCTCTGCCACTCGATCCGGCTCGACCGTGTAGCAGTGGACGTGGAGGTGTCCACGCATCGGATCGAAATCACGGCGGTCACCGAGATCGTCGAACGCACGGGCGTGGAGATGGAGGCCCTCACCGCCTGTGCCGTTGCGGCCCTGACGCTGGTGTGCTCGTTGCTTGAGCTTGACCCCGAGGTATCCGTCGAAGATCTCACTCTCTGGCAGAAGTCGGGCGGGAGGTCCGGAGACTGGAAACGGAGTGAACCGGACGCCCTCCAGAGCCAGGAGACGGCCTCGCCCGGGCGTGCCGGGACTGCGGGGTCATAATCCGCCTCAGCAAGGTCAAATCGTATGATCGACCGCAGGTGCGGCGGAAATCAATCTCTTCCGACGTAAATGCCCATCGGCTTTGTTACCCTGTCAGCATGTCGACTCGGTGCTCCGTGCGGAAAAAAAACAGGGCACTGCGGTTCCGTTGGATCACCTCCGCAGCCGTAGCGTCGCTGGGCCTCGGTGTGCTGGCGATGCTGGGAACGGTCTCCGCTGCCGCCTCCCCTTCGGCCTCGGGCCCGGTCGACGTGCTGTCCGCGGGCTCGTTGCAGGACCTCTTGCAGCAGCAGGTTGGACCCGCCTTGCAAGAGGCCACGGGATACACGCTCAACGACACCTCCATGGGGTCGGATGCGATCGCGAACGGCATCAAGGGAGGCACGCTCCAAGGTGATGTGTTCATCAGCGCGTCGCCGACGGTCAACAAGACCCTCATGGGATCGGCCGACGGGAACTGGGTCTCGTGGTACGCGGCATTCGGTTCGTCGCCCCTGGTTCTGGGTTACAACTCCTCGAGCAAGTTCGCCGCCGTCCTCAGGACCAAGCCGTGGTACGACGTCATCGACCAGCCCGGCTTTCTGATCGGTCGAACAGATCCTGCGACGGACCCGAAGGGAGTCTTGACCGTTAGGACTCTCGACAAGGCGGCCAAGGCGCACGACATTCCGGCTTTGAAGGCAATCGCGACGTCGACATCGAACGTCTACCCCGAGACCTCGCTCGTCGGGCAGCTCCAAGCCGGTCAGCTCGATGCCGGGTTCTTCTACGGCGTCGAGGCAGCCACAGCGGACATCAAGACGATCCCGCTCTCCGGGACGAACCTCGCCGGCGTCTACACCTTGACGATTCTCAGCCGTGCGCCGCACGAAGCGGCCGCCCGCGCCTTCGTGGGCTTCCTTCTGGGCAAGGACGGGCAGAGGATCCTCACGAAGAACGGCATCGTGCCAATCGCCCCACCCAAAGTCAGCGGGACGTCCAGCGTGCCCAAGGACCTGAAGGCGCTCCTCTCCCGATGACAAGGGGGGCACTGCGGAGCCCCCTCTCGTGGTTGGGCGGCCTCATCGTCGTCTACCTGACGGTCCCGCTCGTCGCCTTCGCCCTCCGCTTTCTCAGTTCTCCACGTCGCGGCTTCCATTTGCCGGGCCTGTTCCCGTCCCTTTTCGTCTCGCTCGAGAGTGCCACGATTTCGCTGGCACTCATCACGCTGCTCGGTGTCCCGCTGGCCTATGTCCTGGCCCGCTCTCCCGGCCGTCTGACCGCACTGATCGGGCTTGTCGTACTCCTTCCCCTGGCGCTCCCTCCCTTGATGAGCGGGATCCTGCTGATCTACCTGGTGGGGCCCTACACGTTCCTCGGCGAGCTGTTCGGCGGCCGCCTGACCAATTCGTTGGCCGGCATCGTCCTCGCACAGACCTTCTGCGCAGCCCCCTTCCTCATCGTGGCCGCCAGGGCGGCGTTCGGAACCGTCGAGCCCGCCACACTCGACATGGCCGCCACGCTCGGCCACTCCGAGCTCTCCCGGTTCCGTCACGTGGCACTCCCACTGGCGGCACCGGGAATCCGCGCTGGCATGGTCCTGGCGTGGCTGCGTGCCTTCGGCGAGTACGGGGCGGTCATCATCCTCGCCTACCACCCGTTCTCCTTGCCGGTGTACACCTACAACCAGTTCAGCGGGATCGGCTTGCCCACCACCTTGGCTCCGACTGCCCTGGCTCTCGCCGTCGCCGCCGTGGTGATCATGCTCGGCCGCATGACGCCGCGGCGCTACAGGGCTCGCCCGGCCGCCGTGCCCGCACCCGACCCTCCAGCCCCAGCCACGCCGGCACCGGTCACCTTCGACATCGACTACCGCGTCGAGGGGTTCCACCTTGCCGTGTCGCTCCAGTCCGGCGGAAGCCGTCTCGCCATTCTCGGTCCCTCGGGGTCGGGCAAGTCCACGCTCCTACGGAGTCTGGCTGGACTCAACGGCCGAGCCCCCGGTCCGGTCTGGTACGGCGGGCGATCCGTGGAGCGCACCGCCGTCGAGTCCCGTCAGGTCGGCTATGTGGCCCAGGGGTTCTCCCTCTACCCGCATCTCACCGTATGGCAGCACCTTCTCTTTGCCGAAGGCGCCACGCCGGGCCGGGCCGCGTACTGGCTCGACCACCTTCACCTCGATGGCCTGCAGGACCGATACCCGGACCAGATCTCCGGTGGCCAGCGCCAACGGGTCGCACTGGCACAGGCGCTGTGCCGGTCGCCGGAGCTCCTCCTCCTCGACGAGCCGTTCTCGGCGCTCGACGCGCCGGTTCGATTGGAGCTGCGACGAGAGCTCCGCCGGCTGCAGCACGACACCGGCCTGGCCACCGTATTGATCACCCATGACCCCGAGGAGGCGGCGTTCTTGGCCGACGAGGTCATCGTGATCTCAGGCGGCCGCGCGCTGCAGTCAGGATCCACGAGGGATCTCTTCACGCGCCCCTCGTCGCCCGAGGTGGCACGCTTGCTCGGCATCGCCAACCTGCACACGGCGGTGGTCGATACAGATGGGTGGATCGACGCTGAAGGCGTCAAGATCGCCGCCTCGACGAACGAGATGACACCCGGAACCCCCGTGCTGTGGAGCATCAGGCCCGAGCGCGTCACCCTCCTCGACACGGGGGGACTCTCGGGTTCCTTCACCGATGTTATCGATGTCGGGATCGCGGTTGACCTGTTCATCTCGATCGGCCGGGGACTCGAGATCCACGCTCGCACGACGGAGAGAGGCAGGTTCGAGATCGGCGACGGATGTCACGTCGACCTCCCAAGCGAGGCGATCAATGTGTGGCTGTACGAGCGGTCAGAGTCCGATTTCATCGACAGCCGCTAACCCGAGGGTCGATCAGGACGCCTCGGGTACCTCGATCCCCACGTTCGTTGCCTTGACCACGGTGTCGGCGATCATGCCGGGCTCCAGCTCCAGCTCATCGGCCGCCTCGCGGGTGATCAACGCCACAAAACGGTGGGGGCCCGATTGCACTTCCACTTGGGCCGCAACGCCGTCCTTGGACACGCGGGTCACGATCCCTCGAAAGCGATTTCGGGCCGACTGCCCCCGGGGCCGGTCGCGGGCCTGCTCACCGGCGAGTTCGACGGCCAACCGAGCAAGGTCCGCCCCGTCCACGAAGCGCCTGCCTCCGGACGCCTGCATCGTCTTCACCCGTCCCGCGTCGGCCCACCGCCGCACGGTGTCGGTGCTCACTCCCAGCAACTTCGCCGCTTGGCCGATCCGGTACTGGGGCACGCCACAAGGTAGCAAGTGCGATCTGCCGGACGCCGAGTCCGCACAGAATGTCCACTCCGCATCAGGGCACCGTATCGGGCTCCGCTTTCGATTCCTCTTCGGCCAACCAGCCCGGCGCGTGGAGGGCGGCCCACGCCTTGGTGACCCAGCCTGTGATCATGGAGCGCAGCGATTGGGGGTGGGCGAGGGCAAAGAGCACGTGACCGGCGACAACTATGAAGATCGCGAAGGCGAACACGTCATGGACGAACGTGGCACCGGTCCGCCAATCGACCGGAAAGAAGCGGAACCACTTGAGCATGGCGCCGGTAGCGAGCATGACCACGATGGCAGCGCCAATGAAGATGGCGTTGAGCTTTTGGCCGGGATTGAACTTGTCGACGACCTGGGGAGCCTTCCGCCCCAGCGCCTTCAGCCAGGTCACCTCGTCCCTCGTCCAGACATTGATCCGGCGGAGGTCACGACGGAACTGGGCTCCCCAAGGTCCCAGGATGGTGACGAGGAGCGGCACCGGCAGCGCGATACCCGCCCACAGGTGGATCTCCTCCACCAGGGCACGGCGGCCGACCACACTGGCAATGGACCCGAAGTACAGGGGCAGCGCCGTCGCCATCAGGATGCCGAACAGCACCGCATTGGCCCAATGCGCGGCACGTTGCACCGCGTCGAACCGCACGATCCGCTCCGTGACGCGTGGAAGAGCTGCGACGGCGTGCGTCACGTCGCCCCTCCGGTCAAGGATGGATCGGTCGCACCGGTCGATCCGTCGATCCATCCGTTGAGGGGATAGCCGTTCTGCTCCCAATAGCCGGGGACCACTTGGTCCACAACCTTGATAGCGGACAACCACTTGAGCGATTTGTAGCCGAACATGGGAGCGACATAGAGCCGCACCGGGCCTCCGTGCTCAGTGGTGACGGGGGCGCCGAGCATGCGGTACGCCACAATGACGTCGGGCAGACGCGCCTGATCGAGCGTCAGACTCTCGGAGTCGGCACCGTCGTAGGACTCGAAGGTGAGCGCGACCGCCGTCCTCTGCACCCCTACGGCATCGAGGATCTCGGAGAGGCGCACACCTTCCCAATGGACCATGGGGACAGACCAGCCGGTGACACAGTGAAAATCCTTCACGAACGAGGTACGTGGCATCGACTCGAGATCGTCGATCGTGTATGTCCGGGGCTGGTCGACGAGACCGGTGACCTCGAGCCGGTACTCAGAACGTGGGATGACTGGGAACGTCTCGGAGATGGAGTAAATGCGGAAGTGGTCGCCAATCGGCAGCAAACCCCCTAGTCCTGAACCGACCACGTTGCTCAGGACGTTCTGCACCTTGGCGCCGAACACAATGCCGGCGGCACCCAGACCCACGAGACCGAGAAAGACCCGACGTCCTACTGCCACCCGTTGCTGTGGTGCCTGGCGACTTCCGGTGGGCTTGGCTGACACCGGGCCAGCCTACGGGCACAGGGAGTACACGGCGGCACCGCCCCGTACCTTGATGTGTGTCGACGGGTTGGCTTCTCAGTGACGTGACAACTCGGCAATCCTTCTCGGTGGGTCAACGGTATTTTCAATGGATCGTTGACCCACCGGTAACTACCATCGGCTGGCAAAGCAACGGCGGTCATCGCGATCCCTTTGTCGAGAATGGAGTCCACGATGTGGGTACGAGCGGGCATCGGGATTGTGCTCTGTGCGGTCGGCACGGTATGGATCCTCCAAGGAACCAAGGTCATTCAGGGTTCGGGTATGAGCGGGCAGGGCAAGTGGGCGGTTATCGGAACGGTGGTGGTCGTGGCGGGTTTGGCTTGTTTTGCGTGGGCCGCTCGACGTCACCGAAGAGGCACGACCGAATCAAGCTGAAGTCAGCATCAATCTCGGAACCAGGCAGGCTCGAGCGGGTGCGCACGGTCGAATCGTATTGTTGGAGCCTCCACACGGCGCTCGCCATTGCTTACGAATTTCAATTTTCTGCGAATGGCGCGCGAGCTGGCCCCGCCTGCGGCTCCATCGCCTGAGGCGAACCGTAGGGTTCCACATGTGCTCTCGACCATGCTGCGCACGGTGGTCCGGTACCGCTGGCCGGTCGTGGCGTTCTGGGTGTCCGTCACCGTCGCCTCCGTCGTGCTCCTCCCCTCGCTGGCGAGCGTCGTGCGCAATGACACAGCGTCGTTCCTCCCCGGCGACGCGCCGAGCGTCGTAGCGGCCAGATTGGCCGCTCCGTTCCTAGCACCGAGCGGCGCGACCGGCGTGCTCGTTGCCACTGACACTGCTGGACCCCTGACGCCTGCCGACCTCTCGGCGATCAAGGTGGTGGAGGACCGCGCCCTGAAATCGCCACTGATCGTCTCCGTCGGCGGAGGTGCAGTCTCAGTCGATGGACAGGCGTACACCGCCCAGGTGCGTTTCACCGCCGCGACCGTGGCCGGCGGCAGTGCGGGGCGCGACGCGGTGAACGCGGTCCGCGACGCGTTCGGCGTGCCGCGCGACCCGCGGCTCTCGCTGTACCTCACTGGCTCGCTGCCGATCCTGGTCGATCAGCAAGCGGCGGCGCTGCGCACCGAGGCCGTCGCGGTCGTGGGGACGATTTTGCTCATCATTCTTCTCCTCACGCTCGCGTTCCGTGCGGTCCTTGCACCACTCGTCGCGCTGGCACCCGCCGGCCTCGCGCTCGCACTGGCGGGACCGCTCATCGCCGAGTCGACCCACGTCGGCGTCGACATCTCCTCCTTGTTGCAGCTCCTTCTGACGGCGTTGGTGCTCGGCGCGGGGACCGACTACGGCCTCTTCCTTCTCTTCCGATACCGGGAGAACGTGGCGACCGGCATGCCCGCCGACGAAGCGATCGTCGCCGCTGGCGCGCGGGTGGGGACCTCCATCACATTCTCAGCGCTGACCGTCATCTGCGCGCTCCTCAGCCTCCTGCTGGCGAGCTTCGGCCTCTATCGCGGAGTAGGCCCGGGCCTGGCCATCGGCATTGCCACCGTGCTGCTGGTCGAGCTCACCCTCCTGCCGGCCCTGCTTTCCATCGTCGGCCCCCGGCTGTTCTGGCCGTCGCGCGTGCGCTCAGGGTCAGGCGGTGCCGGTGTCTGGGGACGAATCGCAAGCCGCGTCGTGCGGCAGCCGGTAACCGCCCTCGTCGGCGGGGTGCTGATCCTCGGCGGGCTCTCCGCGTTCCTGGTCGGGTACGAGCCCTCCGGCTTCGACCCCGGGGGAGCCATCGCCGGCTCGGACTCGAGCCTGGGACAGGTGGTATTGGCGGAGCACTTCGGTGAGATCGCCGCAGGCGCCACCGACATCGTGTTCCGGTTCCCCTCCTCGGTATGGACTGCCCCCTTCCTGCTCGACCGAGCCCAGGACGCGATCTCGGCGTCGGGGCGCTTCTCCTCGGTGACGGGACCCCTCGACGCCGGCGGACGCTACCTCCCGACGCGAGCGCTGGCCCGCCTCTACGCCACGCTCGGGCCACCCCAGCGCCTGCCGCTGGTGTACACGAAGGCGCTGGGTCGTTTGGCTGCCCCGCTCTACGCCGCCTACCGGGCGACCGCACAGTACGTGACGGAGGACGGCCGCACCGTCCTCTTCCAGACGTCGCTCCGGGCGGGCTCGGCGGGCAGCACGGCGGCGATGCAGGCCGTCCCGTCCGTGCGTGCGACGGTGTCCGGCGTCGCTCGATCCGTTGGGGCAACGCAGTGGGGAGCGGCCGGACAGGCACCCGCCGCGGCCGACGTCAGCGCCATCTCGGGCCAGGACGTCGAACACATCCTGCCGATCGTCACACTGGTACTCGCCTTGCTCCTCGGGTTGTTGCTTCGCAGCGTGGTGGCACCGCTCTACCTCGTCGCCAGTGTGGTGCTCTCCTACACCGCGTCGCTCGGCCTCGCCGTGCTCATCTTCGTGACCATTGGTGGGCAGCTCGGGATCAACTTCACGCTGCCGTTCTTCATGTTTGTCTTCATCATGGCTCTGGGAGAGGACTACAACATCCTCGTCATGAACAGGATCAAGGAGGAGACGGCCGGGCTCGCCCTCCGAGCATCGGTCCCTCGCGCTCTCGCCACAACCGGGACGACGGTCACGACGGCCGGACTGATTCTGGCCGGCACGTTCGGCGTACTCGCCCTGACCACGACCGGCCAGGTGCGCCAGATCGGGACGGGTCTGGCGCTGGGCATCCTCCTCGACACCTTCTTGGTCCGGACGCTGGTCGTGCCATCGACCGTGGTGCTCCTCGGCTCCTGGAATTGGTGGCCCCTGCGGTCCTGGGCCGAGGCTCCGTCCGACCGCGAGGAGGAGAGGCAATCCACCTAACCCCGCCGCCGGCCAAGGCGACGCTGTCGTGGATCCCGATGCATACGACCGTCATGCAACTCCCGCCACCGCCGTCCTCAGCTCGGCCGTGGCGAACTCGGCCATGCCGCGCGCGAAGGGCACCAGGGCCTCGAAACCAAGCAGACGGCGGGCTCGTTCTGGCGAGGCGGTGACGTGGCGAACGTCGGCCAACCGGTACGCGCCGCTCACCACTGGCAGCGGATGACCCGGCCCATACGCGTCGCCCAGCGCACGGGCCAGGTCAGCCACCGTGTGCACGACGCCGCTGGCGACGTTGAAAGCACCCTGGACCCTGTCCGGAGCGAGGAGGGCGACTTCGTTGGCCAATGCCACATCGGCCACATGGATGAAGTCGCGCCGCTGGCCGCCGTCCTCGTAGAGGAAGGGCGCCACGCCTTTCTCGTACGCGCTGCGGAAGATGCTGGCCACGCCGGCGTACGGGGTGTCACGGGGCATGCGCGGGCCGTAGACGTTGTGATACCGCAACGCGCACAGGCTGGTGCCCGTCTCCCGTGCGAAGGTTTCACTGAGATGCTCCTGGTGCAGCTTGGTCGCGGCGTACACGCTGCGCGGGTCGAGTGGTGATTCCTCGTCGAGGTCCACTGGCAACAGGGTGTCATCACAGCGAGGGCAGCAAGGGTCGAACCGCCCGGCGTCCAGGTCGCGCTTCTGACGGGGCGCGGGGTGCACCCGCCCGTGCTCCGTGCACTGGTACGCACCCTCGCCGTAGACCACCATGCTGGACGCCAGGACGAGGCGGCCCTGCCACCGCTGGTCGTACAAGCAACGCAATAAGACCGCTGTCGCGGTGTCGTTGTCCTGGACGTATGCCGTGACGTCGCGGAAGTCGACGCCCAAACCGACCCGTGCCGCCTGATGGCTCACAGCGTCCACCCCAGTCACGGCGCGCGTAGTGGCGTCGGCATCCGCCACGTCGGCCCAGACGTACTCCGCCCCGGGGTTGAGGTACGCCGGCATGACCGCGTGGGCATTCGGCGAGAGGTTGTCGAGCACGCGCACCTGGTGGCCGTGCGAGACCAGAAGATCGACCAAGGCCGACCCGATGAAGCCGGCGCCCCCGGTCACGAGTATGCGCATCAGACCGCCGCCAGCACTCTACGGCACGCCTCGGCGAAACGGGTAGCCGGCGCGTCGTTTGCCACCGCCACCGCGTCGTCCATGTTGTCGACGTCGCGCAAGCGGGGCAGCGGGACCGGGTCGTGGCCCAGATCGCGCAACCGGCGCTGTTGAGCGAACCCGGTCCTCGGGGTGCTCATCGGCACCCCGAGGAACACTCCCGGGTCCGGCTGTCGCAGTCCCAGTGCCCACCAACCGCCGTCCTCCGCGAGGCCGAGAGCGGCCGTTGCGCCTGGTGCCATGAGCCGTTGCAGGCAGTCGTCGAGAAGCTGTGCCGTGACCTGGGGCGTGTCCATGCCGATCTGAATCCCCGGGCCGGCGGCACGGTCCCACGCCGCGGCCAGCCTCTCGTCAAGACCACGACCCTGCTGGGGAAACACCTCAAAGCCCGGGAGGAGCCATGGTCCGGGGCTGCCGTCGAGGGCCAGCAGGCGGCGGCCCACATGACACCTGGCCACCGCCTCGAGCGTGTCGACCAACGCCGCCTCGGCCAGCTCGGCCGCCTGAGCCGCGGTGCACGGAGGACACAGCCGGGTCTTGACGCAGCCGGGCACCGGCTCCTTCGCCACCACCAGCACATGCAGGTCGTTCACCGCAGCACCTTGCCCATGTCGCGCACGGTCCTTGCGGTGCCTCGGACCGTGCCGGTGACCTTGGAGCGCCCCACTCGGCAGCGGTAGGTGACCTCCACCTCTTCAATGCGCCACCCGGCCCGTGCCGCGGACACCACCATCTCGAGGGGCCATCCGAATCGACGGTCGCGCAAATCCAGGGAGAGCAGCGCGGCCCGGCGCGCCGCCCGCATCGGGCCCAGGTCGCGCAGACGCGGGCCGCCTCGACGGCCGAGTTCGTGGCAAAGGAAGCGATTGGCCAGCCGGGGTACGGCGGGCCACGCTCCCGGTTCCGCGGCCCGGGCACCCAAGACGAGGTCGGCGGCGCCGGCGACGACCCCCTCCGCCACCAAGGGCAACTGCTGCGGGTCCAGGCTGGCATCGGCGTCCATGAACGCCACGACGCCGCACTCGGCGTGGGTGAGGCCGGCGAAGCACGCCGCGCCGAAGCCCGGCCGGGGCTCAGTCACCACTTCGACCCCGAAGCGACGCGCCACCTCGGCCGAGCCGTCGGTCGAGCCGTTGTCGACGACAATGGCGCGGTAACCCTCCGGCATTCGCCCGAGCACCCAGGGCAGTGCCTCCGCCTCGTTGAGCACGGGCAGGACCACGTCGACCAGGGGGCCCCCAGGCAGGTCACCCATGTCGGCCCCCTGCATGGGGCGTCGGCCCGCGGTCACGGACGAAGACGAGCGTGGGACGCTGGGGCAGGTCGGTGACCGGGAAGAAAGCGTTGCCTGTGACCGCGGCCTGGGGTAGAAGCTGGTAGTCCGCCGAGAGCACTCCCTGGAGGTTGCGCTCGTCTCCTCGGTTGTCGAGGATGACAGCGCCGACGCCTGGGGCGAGGAGGGCACGGTGCATGCTCCGGATCAGCAGGCGCCGGGGGTCGCTCTGACCCGAACGCTCAATGTCGTTCGCAGCCTCCTCGTCCGCCACCGTGCCCTTGCCCGCGATCACGCCATAGTAGGGATGGTCGAAGACGAGTACCTGGCCCGGAAGGTGGCGGATCAGCGCAATCAGATGCTTGCCGGCACGGGCGTCCGCCTGGGTCGGTATCTGCCGGCCAACGGGGTAGTCGATGTGGTGCAGCTGGGCGGCCAGCACCCAGGCGAGAACGAGCGAGACCGCCACGCGCACCGCCACGCGCGGCTGGCGGCGCAGCAGTGCAACGGAGCCCCCCACCGCCAGGGCGACCGCGGCATAGGCGGGCATGAGCACGTCGTCGAAGCCTCCGTTGTGCAGGCGCCCGATCCACGCCGCGCCGAGTAATCCGGCCGCCGCCGCGATCCAGAAGCCCGCCCGCGACCGGAGCACCCCAAGCCGGTGTCGCTCCCGCACGAGCAGTACGGCTGCTGCGATCACGACGAGCCACGCCGCCAACGCGAACGGCTTCAGAATGCTCAATTGCCAGAAGAACCGGAGGTTCTCGCCGACCCAGCCCTGTGACCGCAGCTCGTCGAAGACGTAGTACTGGTACCAGCCGTGCGTGAAAGCGTCCAGGACGACGGTCGAACCCACGACGAGGCCGCCCAGCGTGGCGAAGGCGCTCACGCCGGCGACACGGCGCGCCAAAAGGAGCCAGGCAAGGACCGGGACCGCCACCACCAACCCGTCCTGTTTGGTGAAGAAGGACAGAAAGAACAGCACTCCCACGATCACTCCGTCGCGGGGCGTCCGCGCCCGCCGCGACCGCTCGAGCGCCCAGAGGGTGAACGCGAGGAAGAGCGAGTCGACCCGGCCGATGTCTGCCCACGCTCCGGACAGGCGGAAGGTGGCAGCGTACACACCGCCGGCGACGATTCCGGCCACGCGGTCCGAGGTCTCGCCGACCACCATGCGGTACAGCAGCCACAGGACCACCAGCGACGCCGCGAACGAGACCACCCGCAGTGGAGTGAAGCCGATGCCTGTGACCTCGGCGACCGCGGCAGACACCCAGAAGTAGACCGGGGTGTAGGGCCACGGGGTGAAGTGCATGGACGGCGGACCGTAGATCCCCTGCCCAAGGACGACGCGGTGCACGACCTCGACCGACCCTCCCTCTGTCCACTCGAGCTCGTAGGGGTAGCCGATCCGGTGCGCCACGACGAACAGGTAGCGGGCCACGGGGATGACGCTGAGCGCGACGAGCGCAGCGCCCACGAGCCGCTCCCCCACGCGGCCGGGCGAGAGCCGGCGCCGTCTCGCGGCTGACCCGGTCCCCGCCGTGGTGTCGAGGAGGGACATGTCCGCGGTGGTTGCCACGCTCATTGGACGCGCCGCCGCCAGCGGGCGCGGCGCACCAGGTAGAGCACCGCCGAGACGGCGAAGAGCCCAGCAGTGATGAGTAGCCAGCGCAGTAGGTAGACCGATTCGTGCAGCCCGCTGGCCGTGGCGTAGGCGCGATCCGACAGGCGCAACACCAGCGGGAAGGTGATCAACAGCAGCACACCCGAGATCACCGCCGGAACACGCACGTGGTTGATCCACGCCGGGCCCTGCGGTGAACTGAACTCCCTGCGTCGGCGGCTGGTGAGGACGCGGTCGAGCGCGGAGTAGAGCGGAAGGAATATCAGGTCGTGCAGCACGATCGCCCCGGCGAACCACAGGAGGAGCCAGCCCGGGTGCGACGCCCCGAGGATGCGTGTGAGCAGGTAGCCGGCGAAGGCGAAGCCGGCGGTCATCAAGACGGCGTGGGCCGGACCGGCGCCGTAGAGCCGCCGGAACCACGAACGCTGACGCTGATCAGTGCCGGGGGTAGCCGGACGCATCACGTGAGAAACCTCAGCTCGGAGACCCATTTCGTGCAGTGCACGCCCGGCGCGGCCGGGACGATCATGCGAGCGGGGTACCCGTGGTCGAGCGAGATGTCCGCGCCGTTGACGCACAACGCGAGCAGGGTCTGAAGGTCGCCGGCCTGGTTCGACGCGAGCGTGGCCGAGCGGAACGGTTGACCCGGTTTCTCGAGCGACTCCACTTCCACGTCGACCGCGTGGTCGACCCCGGCCAGCCGCGCCAGGTCCACCAGACGTACGCCCGTCCATGTCTGCACGGTCGACCAGCCCTCGACGCAGGCAATGGGGAGGACCTCGGTGGCCAGCGGCATCGCCATCAAGTCGCTGCGTGACAACGACACGGTGCGCGGTCCGCTGAGAACAAGGCGCCAGCTGTCGTCCGTTGCGGAGACCGGGATGCCCGTCGCAGCGAAGACGCGGTTGACCTCAAAGTCGTTGGCCTCGGGATGGGGTCCGGTGCCAAGGCTCCGCGCCCGCGGCGAAAGCAGGGCGAGCGGTCGCAGCGCCGTGATGGTCTCTCCGGCGGTGAGAAGGAATACGGCGGCGGCTGAGCCCCCCACCAGACCAAGGACTCCGCGCCGCGAGATGGTCGGCGGCGACGGGTGCGACGCCACCAAACCGTGCCCGTCTCCCGGTTCGGGACGCGTCCGTGCCAGCGGAGTCATGAAGATCTCGCGCAGCCCGTAGCGCTGGAGGGCCCGCCACATTGTCGGCAGTTTCAGCCCGACGTGCACCACGAAGCCGACGATGAAGACCCACGCTCCGTATAGATGCGCCTCATAGAAGTCGAACTTCCAGGGGTAGTAGTACTCGATGTCGGCGATGCCGGTCGCAAATTCAAAGACCGCGCCCCCCACGAGGAGCAGCAGACTCAGGCGCTCGAGGCTGTGCGCCACCGAGCGAACCCCGGGCCACTCGAACAGTTTGGGGATGACGGACCAAAGCTTGGCCAGGACGATGGGCACCAGGGTGAGGCCCAGGATGACATGCGTCCCCTCACTGACCCGGTAGATCCAGGAGGGGTTCGTGACCCAGGACAACAGGTAGAAGCCCAAGATGCCCTTGCCCGGCGTGGTGTCGTTGCCAGCCAACCGCGGGTTGTAGGACGCGTACGAGACGAGCCCGGTGAGGAACATGACCGGGATGCCCACAAGGAGGATGGACCCGAAGTAGGAGGTGAGCCAAGGTCCGCGCACCGGGCTCTTCCACCACCGTGCGCGGAACGGCCCGGGCGGCGGCTCGGCCGTGGCGTCCCTGACTCTGTCCATGACGCGCCGGCGGCGCGGGCCCTTGTCGGCGGCCGGTTCCTCGGCATCAGGCGCGAGCTCTGTTTCTCCCGGTCTCACGCACCAGCCCCGGCGTCGAGCGCGCAGACGAGCCGGTCCAGCGCCTCGTCGAAGAGCGCCGGAGCGAGGCCCAGCCCAACGCGGAGGTGGCTGTCGTAACCGAAGAACGATCCCGGGGTGACGGCCACACCGAACCGTTCCCGCAGTCGATCTGCGAATACGCGGGCCGAGACCACGAGCGGGAAGGGGGGGAAAGCGACGAGCCCGTCGGCTGGCGTACTCCATCCGCCCGACGGGCCAAGCTCCTCCGTCAGCGCGGACAAGCGCTCGAGGTTCGACTGGGCCGTCGGTGCCGCCGACAGAGCCCCGCTGTTCTCGAGAGCGATCGCGGCCAAGTGTTGGCTCGGCGCCGAGTTCGCCAGGCTGGTGACGTCGCGCAGCTCTGCGATGCGTGCCCGGCGCGCCGGCTCAGGCACCGCGCACCACCCGACTCGGAGCCCGCCCAGCCCGAAAGCCTTGCTCACGTCACCGACCTGCACGACCGCCGGGGAGGCTGGCGCTTGCCACAGCACCGAACGCGCGCCCGGATCGAGGGTTCCAAGGGACACCTGGTCGACGATGAGCGTCGTGCCGGCCGCGGCGCAGCGCTCGGCCAGGTCGGCCAAGTCCCGCACCGCCGCGGTGAGACCGGTCGGATTGTGGGGCGAGTTGACAATGACCGCGCCGTAGCGTTGCAAGTCCAGGTCCAGCAGCTGAGCGAGGTCGAGGTCAGAGGCACCGGGGCTCCATACCTGCACCGGCTGCACCACCCCTCCGGCCGCCTCGACCGCTCGGAACAGGCCCTCGTAACCGGGTGTCGCAACCGCCACCGTGGTGCGGCTCTCGAGTGACGCCGCACAGGCCAGAAGGACGGCTTCAATGGCGCCGTGGGTGATGACGATGTCTTCGGGCGAGCAGCCGGCAGCGGCGGCGGCGACGACGCGCAGACGCTCGGTTCCCACCCCCGGTCCGTAATCCAGCGGCATGTCGAGATAGGCCTCCACGTCGTCAGGCGCAGCGAGAGCCAGAAGCTGGCGGCCCGTGAGCCCCGGTGCTCCGCTGCGGGCGAGGTCAAGCCGCGGTGGCCTGCCGCAGCTGGCGAACCAGCGTTCGAGCTGAGAGCGCTGCGCGCTGGCGATGCCGCGGAGCGGGCGACGCTCCGGGCGCGGGACCAGCGCGGAGGCGTCCAACACCGCAAGGTTCACGCTCGCCGACCATATGCGCCGTCACCCGCCGGAGGGATGCCTCAGACCTAACCATTCTCTTAAGATCTGGGGCGCGCTCAGCGTGGTCCGTAGCGGGCGTCCTACGATCTTGATCGTGGCCAAGGCGCGGATCCTGGTGGTGGACGACGACCCCACGGTGGTGGAGGTGCTCACTCGGTACCTCGACCGCGAAGGTTTCGAGGTGCGTTGGGCAGCCGACGGGAACGCAGCGCTGGAAGCAGCCACGCAGGATCCTCCAGACCTCATCGTGCTCGACCTGATGCTGCCCGAGATGCACGGGCTCGACGTCTTCCGCCGCATCCGCCTCATGGGCCGCGTCCCCGTCATCATGCTCACGGCGCTTGGCGAGGAGGAGGACAGGGTCGGTGGCCTCGAGGTCGGGGCGGACGACTATGTCACCAAGCCCTTCTCGCCGCGCGAGCTCACCGCCCGCATCAAGTCGGTTCTGAACCGCAGCGCAGCGGACGGCGCACCATGCCTGACCACAGGCCCGACGCTGAGGGCCGGCGAGCTGGCAGTCGACGTGGGTGCCCGGCGGGTGACCCTCGCCGGCCGGCAGATCGTGCTGACCCCTCGCGAGCAGGACCTGCTCGTCCTGCTCATGCGCAACCCCGGCGTAGTGTTCCGCCGGCAGGAGCTCTTCGAGGCCGTCTGGGGCTGGACGTACGGGGACAGCGCCACCATCACGGTCCACATCCGCCGCCTGCGCGAGAAGCTCGAGCCCGACCCCAGCAACCCCGTGCGTATCCTCACCGTGTGGGGCGTCGGCTACCAGTTCGCGGCATGAGCCGGATCGCCCTGCTCGGTGTAGCGGGAATCGGCGCCGCGTGGCTCCTCGCTCTCGCGTTCGGCGACACGCCCGCTGCGGCGACCGAAGTGGTCGCCCTGTCGGCCGGGGCCGCGTTCGTGCTGTCGTTGGTCGGGTTGATGGTGACGCATCACCTGGGTCAGAGACCGTTGTCCGTCTATCTCTGGGTGGTGGCGCTGACCACGGTGCTCGGCATCGTGGCCGGGACGGTGCTGGCCGGCTCGCGCATGTTCTTGTCAGCGAAAGACGAGCGGACCGCCATCGTGGTCCTGGTGGCCGCAGCAACGGTCGGCGGTTTGGCAGCCATCGTCCTGGCCAGGACCCTCTCCCGGGGCATCGGCACCGTCAGCCGTCTGGCGACGTCGCTCGGTCAGCGGCCCCACGATCCTGCAGCCGCGGTTCCGACCCTGGAACTCTCCAACTTGGCGAGCCAGCTGCAGGAGATCGGGGAGCAGCTGCACGAGTCGATGGTGCGGGAACGCTCGCTCGAGGCGTCCCGGCGCGAACTGGTGGCGTGGATCTCGCACGACCTGCGGACGCCGTTGGCAGGGATACAGGCGCTGACCGAGGCACTGGAGGACGGCATCGTGACCGATCCGCAGACCGTGTTGCGCTACTACCGGACCATAAAGGGCGAAGTCGCCCGCCTCGACGGCATGGTCGACGACCTCTTCCGCCTAAGCCGCATCCACAGCGGCCTCTTGAACCTGAACCTGGAGTTGGTCTCGCTCAACGACGTAGTTTTCGACGCGCTCGTGCTCGTGCGCCCCATGGCGCAAGCCAAGGGGGTGCACGTCGTCGGGCGGGTCGAGGAGGCTTCGGCCAAAGTGCGGATCTCCACCACCGAGTTCCTGCGAATCCTGCGCAACCTGCTCGAGAACGCACTGCGGCACACGCCCGCAGGCGGCGAGGTGAGCGTCCAGGCACGCGTCGCCGACGATGAGACCGTCATGACCGTGCGTGACGGCTGCGGCGGCATCGCCGAGGCGGACCTGGTCCGGGTCTTTGACCTGGGATACCGCGGCGACGCGGCCCGGAGCCCCGAGCCGGACACACGGGCGGGCCTGGGCCTGGCTATCGCCCAGGGCCTGGTCCAGGCGCATGGGGGGGACATCGAGGTGGCGAACGAATCGGGTGGATGCTGTTTCACCGTCCGCCTGCCCCAGGCCGCTGCATGACGCGGCGCGCCCGACTGCGGTGCTTCAGTGGCGTTCCGCGGGACCATCGCGGACGAGGTGACCTTCGATGAGGCGTACCAGGTGACTATCAAAGTCCGTATCTTCTGACGGCGGCCATCGCGCCCGTCATGGTTACCGCCGGCCGTGGTGTTGGAGTCCGGTGTGTGCCATCTCCCCGGAGTCATTCGGACACCGAATGCGCATGAATCAGACAGTGGCGAACACACGGCCGTAGTGATGCCTGGCACGCCCGTTGGCAGACGCGGTACTCCAGACGTCTTCGCCTACGCCGCTGTCTACCTGGCGAGCGACGAAGCCGCAGTTCGTCCACGACACGGTGATCGATATGGACGGCCCGCTGTAAACCGACGGAGCTTCACACTCCGGGGCATGGAATCCTCGGGACCCTTGCGGACCAATCTCGGGGCAGCAGAAGGGCCGACCCTCTCTCGGACCGGCCCTGACCTGCTACTTCTTAGTGCCGGGGGGTTCCAAGTCATCACGCACCCATCGAGTTGGAAACCTGACGAAATTACAGGTCAGGGAGTTGTGCATATGCGCTGCATGGGGCAGCCGCCTACTCAATGTCTGCGTCTCAATGTCTGCGTCACCACGGCTACGTCCCGAGAACTCGTCATCGTTGCCAGACCATCGGGTTGACGATCTGCTGCCTCGGACTTGTGTAGTGGAGCGTCTCAGATGGGTGCCAAGCGGGCTATTGACTGGATATATACACTCAGAGTATTCTCTCGGTATGAGCGTCCCCATGGCCCTGCTCGGCCTCCTCGATCGCGAACCGAGCCATGGCTACGACCTGAAGCGCGATTACGACACCTACTTCGGCCGGGGCCGGCCGCTGCCCTATGGCCAGGTGTACGCCACGCTCTCCCGCCTGGCGAGAGACGGGAAGGCGATCGTCGGCGAGGCCGAGCCAGGAGCCGGACCCGATCGCAAGCGGTACAACATCACCGAGACCGGCCGGAACGAGGTCGAGGCGTGGCTCTCGGAGCCCATCCCCGCCGAGCCCCACCTGCAGACCGATCTGTTCGTGAAGGTCGTCTTGTCGCTAATGCTCGGTCGCCGGGCCGAAGAGTACCTGGACGCCCAGCGCGCCGCACACCTGCACCGGATGCGCGAGCTCACCGACCTCAAACATAAGGGAACCCTGATCGATTCGCTCCTCGCCGACCACGGTCTTTTCCACCTCGAGGCCGACCTCCGCTGGATCGACCTCACGACCGCTCGCCTCGCCGCGCTCGCCACGGAGGTTGCCTCATGAAGACGCCCCTCAGTTCTGCCCTCATCCCGCCCGGGGGCACCATCATCGAGTCGGAGGACCTCGTGCTCTCCTTCGGCGAGACCCCGGCGCTGCGCGACGCCAGCCTGTCCGTGCAGCGGGGCGAGATCGTGGCCGTCATGGGCCCGAGCGGATCGGGCAAGTCGACGCTGCTCTTCTGCCTAGCCGGCATCCTGGTCCCCGCGTCGGGCCGAGTGATCTTCGACGGGCAGCGCATCGACGCGCTGCGCGAGGAGCAGCGAAGCCGGCTCCGCCGAGACCGTTTCGGCTTCGTCTTCCAGTTCGGCCAGCTCGTCCCGGAGCTCACAGCCGAGGAGAACGTCGCCCTCCCACTCCTTCTGGGCGGGATGCGCCGCCAACAGGCCCTGGCCCGAGCGCGGAGCTGGTTCGCCCGGCTCGAGCTCGACGGGCTGGAAAGCCACCGGGCGGGCGAGATGTCAGGGGGCCAGGCCCAGCGGGTCGCCCTCGCCCGGGGCATGGTCGCGCAGCCCGACGTGCTATTCGCCGACGAGCCCACCGGCTCACTTGACTCCCTGACCGGTGAGCTCGTCATGAACTTGATGACCAGCGTGGCCCGCGAGGAGGGGATCACGGTCGTCCTCGTCACCCACGAACCCCGCGTCGCCGCCTACGCCGACCGCGAGGTGATCGTGCGCGACGGCCGGGTCGCCAGACCGGTGGCGGTCGGCGCATGATCCGGCTCGGCCTCCGGCTGACCTTGGGGAGTGGCCGTGAAGCCCTCCTGCGGGTCCTCGTCACCGCTGCTGCGGTCGCGCTCGGCGTCGGCTTGTTGCTGGCCGCCTTGGCCGGGATCAATGGTCTCCACGCCCAGAGCGATCGGGGTGCCTGGCTGAACTCGGCGGTGCAGCCGACACCGCCAACCTCGCCCGCCAGCGGCCTGTGGTGGGAACCGAGCACCGACTCGTTCGGGGGTCAGCTCATCGACCAGATCGACGTCGCGGCGGCCGGGCCGGGCGCGCCCATCCCCCCCGGAATGTCCCGCCTGCCTGGTCCGGGCCAGTACTTCGCCTCGCCCGAGCTGGTGAGCCTGCTTCGCTCCCAGCCCGCCGACGAGCTGCGTGATCGCTACCCCGGTCGGCTGGTGGGCACCATCGGCAGCGCGGGACTGCCGTCGCCGAACTCGTTGATCATCGTCATCGGTCACAGCGTCGTCCATCTCTCGAAGCAGCCGGCTGCCATCGAGATCGGGGCGATCCATCGCGGCCTGGCGAATTGCTATGGCTGCCAGAGCGCGGTCGGGAGCGGGCCAGTTCTGGAATTCATCCTGGTCGGCGGGGCCGTGGCGCTCGTGCTCCCGGTTCTGATCCTGATTGCGACGGCGAGCCGACTGGCGGCGGTCCGGCGCGAAGAGCGCTTCGCCTCTATGCGGCTGGTCGGCGCCACTCCTCGCCAGATCTCGACGATTTCGGCCGTAGAAGCGGTCATCGCCGCCCTCGCCGGAGTCGTCCTCGGTTTCGGGCTCTTCTTCGCAGTTCGACCACTGCTGTACCACGTGCCGTTCACCGGGGCCCCGTTGGCGCAGGGTGACCTCTCCCTTCACGACGTCGACATCCTCATTGCGGTGATCGGAGTCCCCATCGCCGCCGTCGTCTCCGCCCGTCTCGCGCTGCGCCGGGTACAGATTTCACCGCTAGGAGTCACGCGACGGGTCAGGAAGCGCCCACCGGGGATCGCCAGGATCGTTCCCTTGTTGGCAGGTATCGCCTTCCTCGCCTACTTCGACGCGGCCGGAAAGCCCGGCGCCATCGGGAGCCAGCTCCTCGAGCTTCTCGTTGGATTCGCGCTGCTGATCGTGGGTCTGGTTCTGGCCGGGCCGTGGTTCACAACGGCTGGGTCGCGGATCATGGTCAAAAGAGCAAGTCGCCCCGCCATGCTCATCGCCGGTCGTCACCTCCTCGACAACCCCAAGGCTGCCTTCCGCTTTGTCAGTGGCCTCGTCATTGCTCTCTTCGTCGCCAGCGCGGCGATCGGTGCCCTCAGCTCGGTGACGCAAGTAACCGGAGGGGGCAGCGCCAACGCCAGTCTGAGTACCCTCGCGGACCCGTTCTGCACCTATTCGACCACCGACTGCCCCACGGCGTCCGTGGTGGCTTCCGTCCCTCCCTCGGTCCTTAACGAGCTCGGGGCGACGCCGGGGGTGCAAGGGGTGGCGTTGGTCCATGAGGCTCCCAACCAGACGCAAGAGGGGCGATCGTTTGGGGTCGTCGCGTGTGACGAACTCGCCAAGACTCCGGCCATCGGCCGATGCGCACCGCGGGCCACCGTGGCGTCCGTCGGATACTTCCTCTCGAAGGTCCTGGGGCACACCGCCAACGCGTCTACCACGCGCTGGCCCTCCTGGAACCTGTCGGCGACGCAGCTCGCATCCCTCCCCGTGAGCGCGGTCGTCGTCGCGACGAACGGGTCTTCGGGTGCGATCGAACGGGTGCGAACGGAGCTCGAGCGCGCATTCCCGCTCCAAGGGACACCGGTGACCGTGGAGGCACTCGACCCCTCGACGGCGCGCCTGTTGACAATGATCCAGGCCATGACCGACGTGATCATCGTGGCCAGCCTGATCATCGCTGCGTGCAGCCTGGCCGTGAACATCGCGGCCGGTCTCACTGAGCGGAGACGGCCATTCAGCCTGCTCAGACTAACGGGGGTCCCGCGAAAACTCCTGCACCGGATCGTGACGCTGGAGAGTGCGTTGCCCCTGCTCCTTGTCGCTGCGGTCTCCATCGTCGTCGGGCTGCTGGCGGCCGCCCTTTACCTGCACTCGCAGGTAGGGCTCGCCTTCAGCCTTCCGGGATTCTCCTACTGGGCCACGGTGATCGGAGGGCTGGCCGCGTCGATGGCGATCATCGCCGCGACGTTTCCCATCCTCGATCGGATCACGGGGCCCGAGGTCGCCCGGAACGAGTGACCACAATGGCCAAACCGAAGAGTGCCGTTCGTCGGGCCCCATTGACCGTCCTCGCAGCACTCGCAGCACTCTGTGCGGGGGTGTCGTGCGCCGGCTGTTCGTCGCCCCCAGACGAGGGAACCCTGGACGGCACACTCCAAGCTGTCGGTGGTCCGGCTGGGACAGGGCCGCTACCGCTCAGCGGCTCGGTCACGTTTCACGGGTCGGACGGGAACATCGCCACCATCGACCTCTCTGCCAACGGCCGGTTCTCAGCCCACCTGCCTGTCGGTCGCTACACCGTCGCAGGGCGGAGTCCCCAATTCAAAGGGGGTGTCGGCGAGTGTCAGGCACCAGGACCGGTCACCGTGACCAACGACGTCACGAGCCGCGTAGAGATCGATTGCCAACAGAGCTAGGCGCCGTTCGTACGGGCGAGTCCATGTCGTCGCTTCCACGCTGAAGTCCCGAGAAATCCAAGTCAGAGCGTGACGACAACCTTTCCGTGGACGTGGAACCCGGCCTGCAATCCCACGGCGTCATGGATCTGCTCGATCGGGAAGGTCGCGGCGACAGGCACGGAGATCTTGCCGGCAAGGATCCCGTCGGTGATCCGCCTCAAAGCATCCGGTTGGGCTTCGCTGCCGCCGGTCTCGCGCACACCGTCAGGAGGGTTCGATCCGACCGCGATCGTGGAGATCCGCTCGGGCGGTACGCCGAGCGCCAGCGCAACCTCGACCGTCTCCGTGCCGACTAAGTTCGTCGCTGCCGTCACGCCATCGGCAGCCAGCCTCCGTACCCGGTCCGCCAGCCCGGCACCGTACGCCACCGGTTCGGCGCCAAGTTTCCGCAGGAACTCGAAGGTGCTCTCCGAAGCGGTCCCGATCACGGTGGCGCCGGCAAGCTTCGCGAGCTGCACGACGAACACGCCGACTCCGCCGGCTGCGCCACCGACCAGGACGGTGTCACCGGACCGCAGGTTGATCGCATCGAGAGCGGCAATGGCGGTGCTGCCGGCCACCGGAAGCGTGCTGGCCACCTCGTCGCTGATGCCATTCGGCGTATGTGAGAGCGCATCGGGAGCCTCGGGAGGCGTCTTGAGCACCACGAAGTCGGCTACAGCCCTCCCCAGTGCGCCGCCGTAGACGCGGTCGCCTACGGCAAAGTCGGTGGCGTCACTGCCCACCTCGTCGACAGCTCCAGCAAAGTCGTATCCAAAGCCTGACGGCACGGTGATGCCGAACCGCGCCGCCACCTCGGGCAGCAGGGCGAGGCCCCAGTCCATGGGATTGAGACCGGCGGCTGCCACGCGGACGCGGACCTCGCCCGGGCCGGCGTGCGGTTCGGGAACCTCTCGCACCTCCAGTACCTCGGGACCTCCGAACTTCTCGTAGATGACGGCTCGGCTCATGCGCAGACCTCCAGCAGGAAATGATGGGACTTAGTCTCATCACCCTATAGTGACGGGACCAAGTCCCATACACTGGTCCCATGGCCCGCTGGCAACCGAACACACCTGAGCGCCTCATTCTGGCTGCCCTCGACCTGTTCGCGGAGCGGGGCTATGAGAACACCACGGTGATCGAGATCGCCGAGCGCGCCGGCTTGACCAAGAGCACCTTCTTCCGGCACTTTCCAGACAAGCGGGAAGTGCTCTTCGGCGGAGACACGATGGCCGGATTTCTCGCCGAAGGTATTGCCGCGGCGCCACTCGCGTCGACTCCGCTCGAAGCCGTGGCCGATGCCCTTGACGCGGTCGGGAGTGAATACTTCACACCCGCCCGCCGTGAATTCAGCGCCCGCAGGCGGGCAGTGATCGCCGCCAACCCCGAGCTACAAGAACGCGAAGCGCTGAAGGGACTCGGCCTCACCGCGTCGATGACCGATGCGCTCAACCGGCGCGGCGTGCCCGACCTGACCTCATACGTAGCCGCAGAGCTGGGCGCGCTCACCTTGAAAATTGCCTATGAGCGCTGGAGCGACACGACCAACAGGGAGGAGTTCAGCGAAGTCGCACGGCGAACGCTCAACGAATTGCGAGAAGCAAGTGTGTCATGTTGACGCGAACGGGACTTCGAGCCGTTCAAACTCGCTGAGAGCTCAACCTTCGGGTTACGGACCCGAAGGTTGATCAGCAAATGGGATGGAGAAACCCATCCCTGACTCGGCCGCCAAACCGTTCTGTACGGCAGGTCGGCTGTCAGGCTCCCACCCACCACCACATCCAGCAACCCGCTCCTCGCCCACCAGCAGGCCGGGGTGCGGGTGATCCGTCCCCCCACGGTGGGCTCGATGACGAACCACGCCTTGCCGACCCCAGGATGGAGCATCGTTTCCGTTCTCGGATTGCCTCAACGAGCTGAGCATCAGTGGGCCATCCTTCGGCGGGCACGACGCCAGTAGTTGCTGAACTTTGACAGCACCCTGAGTCTCGCCTTGGAAAGGCCGACTCAGATCTTGCGGCTGATTGCGACTGAGGCTCACGGAACGTAACCTCGCAAAACAGGGCGCCCCAAACCACACCGAGGAGCCGAATATGGCGAATATCACGACGAGCATGGTCGACGAGTTGCGCGCAAATGTCAGTGGCACTGTCGCACAGCCCGGCGAGTCGAGTTACGACGAAGCCGTCAGCATCTGGAACGCGTCCTGCACCAGACGGCCAGCCATCGTCGCCCGCTGCACGAGCAGCGCTGACGTCGCTGCCGCGTTGCACTTCGCTCGGCAGCAAAACCTCGTGGTGTCGGTTCGCGGGGGCGGGCACAACTATGCCGGCGGCGCGCTCTGCGACGGCGGGCTCATGATCGACTTGACCCCGATGAAAGCGGTGAGTGTTGATGCCGACGCACGACGCGCCAAATGCGGAGGAGGCACGACATGGGGCGAGCTCGATGCCGCCACCCAGGCGCACGGACTGGCGGTCCCCGGCGGTTTCATCAGTCGGACCGGCGTCGCCGGACTGACGCTCGGCGGCGGCTTCGGCTGGCTCTCGCGCCTGGCCGGACTTTCGTCGGACAATCTCGTTGGCGCTGAAGTGGTCACCGCTGACGGCGGCATCTTGCACGCGTCGGGCGAGGACAACACCGACCTGTTCTGGGCCATCCGCGGTGGAGGTGGGAATTTCGGAGTGGTGACGGAATTCGAATTCGCCCTCCATGCGGTTGGTCCGATGTTGCAGCTGGGCCTGTTCCTCTTCAGCCCCGACCAAGGCGGGGACCTCTTTCGGTTCGCCCGGGATTTCGTCGAGGGCCTGCCTGATGAGTGCGGAGTATTCATGGCTGGGCTGAGCGCGCCCCCCGAGCCGTTCGTGCCCGAGGATCTGCATTTCAGCCCGGCCTTCGCGCTTGCGGTCGTTGGGTTCGGCGACGAGCAGGCGCACGCTGGCCTGATCCAACCGATCAAGGAGGCCCTCACACCGATCGTCGAATTGGTGACGCCGATCCCATACGTCGGGCTGCAACAGATGTTCGACGCGTCCGCTCCCTGGGGTTATCACAACTATGAGAAGGCCGTCTACCTCGCTCAGCTCAGTGACGGCGCCATTGACGCGATCCTCGAACACCAGGCCAAGAAGATGTCGCCTCTGTCGTTCGTGCCCATCTTCCCGCTCGGAGGCGCGTACCGCCGGGCCGACAATGAGGCCAGCGCATTCGGCGGCAACCGCGAGACCCGATGGATCGTCAACATCTCTGCCACGACGCCGTCACCGGATGAATACGATGCTGAACGCGCCTGGTCGCGCAGCTACTGGACCGCGCTGGTACCGCACGCAGATGGGATCGGCAGCTACGTCAATTTCATGACCGATTACGAGGATGATCGAATCCGCAGTGCGTACGGCCCGAAGTTCGACCGCCTGCAGGAGCTCAAGGCGAAATACGACCCACAGAACGTCTTCCACATGAACGCCAACATCCCCCCGCCGTAATTGGCGACAAGGTCCGGCTCCCCGCAAGAATTCCGAAGAGCCGCGAAAATCCAGGTCACACGCACATCGGCGGTCCTGCTCGCGCGGTCATCGGATTCGTAACAGCGCGACCGAGCGTTCAGAAAGTGGGCTCCCGACAAAACTGGCTTGACCTGGTCGGACCGCGCCCTGTTTGAGACCACTTCCCACGCTATTGCTCTCGATTTCCCACACCGTTGGAGGCGCAACTAACTGTGAAGAAGTCCTGGTCACTAGTGTCGGATGACACTTTCGGCGCCTGCATCACGCCCCCGACCCCAACGGGGGCGCCGTGTGATCATCGATGCCGATGAAAGATGCCCGACGTCACGTGGTCAGATCGCCACGATGGTTGCTGCGAGTGCCGTGCGGTGATCCTTTGACCAAGGCGGCCCAAACGCCTTCCGAGGTCCGTGGAGCACTTCATTCGCTCGAAGTCCCAAGATGGCGACTGCTTCGGCCTCGACATTCTTCGCGTCGTAGGTGCGGACGTCCCACCCACGTTCTTCAGCGACCTCTGCTAGGACCTGGCAGTACATGACCGAGTCGGCCCGACTCTCGTATGGCGGTCGCCGCAGGATGGCGATGTCTTCTGGAAAGTCGGAGGGCCACCCACGAAGCACCAGCGCAGTGATCGATGCAGGAATCGATCTGACGAGCTCATCCATCGCACCTGCGGTCATCCTCACCACCGACGCACGCACCATTTCAACCAACACCGCCAGGCCGTGGTCATCGAGTGGTTCACCTGAACTGTGCAGGTCGTGGGCTCCGCCTTCGTGATGGATCGGTGCGGCCGGTAGACCAGGCTCTATCAACTCAACTCTCCTACGGTCGACTACTTCGAAGTCTGACGATGCCGTGACTGCCACGGCCCAGCCAAGGTGATGGGCGATACCGATTCGCATGCCGCGGATCTTGCCACTCTTGGAGGCCTGGAGGTGCCCCCTATCGGAGAGGGATACACCTCAATGCCGGAGGCTGGGTTTCAAGACCATCCGGTAAGCGTCTGTGTGCTCGTCACGCAAAACTCGTTGCCCTCCGGGTCAGCCAGTACGGTCCATGTGTCTGGATTTTGAAGTGAATCAGGGTCCTGGCGAACCTCGACGACTCGGGCTCCGGCCTTGACCAACCGTTCGACCTCAGACTCCATGGGACCTTCGGTAAGCAGGTCAAGGTGGAGCCTGTTCTTCACGACCTTTGTTTCGGGCACCTTCATGAAGTACAGCGATGGCCTGCCAGGAACGCCTTCGCCAACCTGGTACTCGTCGGGATTTCGTTCAGACACCCGGAAGGAAAGCACGTTCGCCCACCAGTCGGCTTGTCGACGCGGGTCCTGGCAATCCACGATGATGGCGAACAACGCTAAGGACATGTTGCGCCTCCCCGATACAGTCGCCCAGGACCACCCCAATGACTTGCGGCAGGGTATCCCAGTACATTGCCGGATAGTGGGTAGTACGGGCTCGACTGGTTGACACCTGCCACCCGTGTCGGACCTAGACGGACCGCGTGCCTGTTGCACGTCGCACGCAACTCAGGTCAAGGTCAGGGCATCAAAAAGGCAAGGAAGTGAGGATCATGATGCCCGATACTCAGATAGCCGGACCAGTCAAGGTCCACCTGCACACTCGTCAAGCGATCAGCCTGCGCGGGTTACGGAATCAGATCAAGAGGGTCGACGGAATCAATGCCAAGATCGCCGTCTTCTTGACCAACGTCGTGGGGTCAATGTGGTGCGCGTACGCGTTTGCAGTCCTCGCCCTGTTTGGATTACCCGCCGCACTGAGGCCGGGTGGCGAGGGAATCATCCCCTGGATTGCGCAGACCTTCCTCCAGCTTGTCCTGCTGTCTGTCATTATGGTCGGCCAGAACGTGCAGGGCGAAGCGAGCGATGTGCGCTCACAGCACACGTATGAAGACACCGTTAAGATTCTCGATCGCCTCGACATACACACCCAAGGTGGGATCAAGGATCTGGCTGACCGGATCGATGAGTTAGAAGCAAAGATCGCCAGCTAATGCGATCACATGCGAAAAGACCTTCGGCATCGCACTGCCCCCGTTCACCGGCTCGGTGGAAATCTTCTGCTGGCTCCCCGTGACCTGGCAGGCCTGGTCCGGAGGAGCGCATCACGCAGAATCGGTCGGGGTTGCGTCGCGAACGACGCAACCCATCGCATCACTCCTCTCTCCCATCGGCATGAACACCCGCGTTTCGCACCTGTCGAAATACGTGTAGACGGCGCTCCATCGAGGCCGCAGACCCGAGGAAAGCCTCAGGCCAGGTCGCCCGCCGTCCCATACGGCGCTCGGGTTCGTCAACGGCGTCGTGATGTATCCGCTGCGCGCCGAGTCGGCCCGAGCCTCAAAGCCCCCCAACAGTCAGCCCGCCACAGAAAGCTCTTGACGCAACCGTACGGTTGCCATAAAGTAGCAATCAGTGGGTTGCAATATCCACTTCACTCAAGGAGACCCCAATGACGACCAGCACCGACTACCGCACGACCATCCGTGTCAACGCCCCGGCTGACGTCGTGTTCGACGCCGTCACCACGACCGAAGCGCTGACCGCGTGGTGGAGCCCGGTAACGGGCTCGGGCTTGACCGATGGCGAGCTGCGGTTCCCGATGGTGGCAGAACAGCCGCCTCTGCTCGTCCGCGTTGACGAGGCGACCCGCCCGACCACCGTCCGCTGGACGGTCGTCGAGTGCACCTTCATGGAGGACTGGATTGGCACCAAGCCAACATTCACCATCAGGCCGATCGACGCCGGCTCCTGCGAACTCAACTTCCAGCACCGCGGCCTGAACGACGATCTCGAATGCAAGGACATGTGCAGCCGGAGCTGGGATCACTTCGTCGGCACCAGCCTGCGCGAGCTGGTCGAGGGCGGCCCTGGCGCTCCCAACCGCAGCCCGCGGGATCTCGCCCGCCGCGCCGCCGAGGAGAACGGCTGATCCCGGGTCCGCGACCGCTGCTCGGCATCATCCATAATCGCTCCCCCAAGGAGGTGGTCATGACATTCCCCGACCGCATCGAGCGCACCGTGACCCTGACCTGCGCGCCGCGTAAGGTGTGGCAGGCGCTCACCACGGCCGAAGGTCTGAGCGCGTGGTTCGGCGAGCGGGCGAGCATCGACCTTCGCCCCGGCGGCTCGGCCACGATGACCTTCGCGGGCGGCATGACGGTCGAGATGCGCGTCGAACGTGTCGAGGAGCCCACGGTGTTCGCATTCACCTGGCGGGTGCCCGACTTGCCCGAGGACGACCCCCGCCGCACATACGTCGAGTTCACCCTGGAGCCCGACCACGACGGCACCCTGCTGCGCGTCGTCGAGACCGGCTTCGCCCAGCTTCCCGTGGACACCCGGCGCCAGACCTACGACTCGCACGGTGAAGGCTGGTCGCGAGAGCTGGCGGAGCTGGCGGAGCACATCGATGGCGCCTGACATCGAGGCCGTTGCCGAGCAGGTCTTCGTCGCGCTCGCTGACCCGACCCGCCGCACCATCCTCGCCGCCCTCGCCACGGACGGCCCGTCCACGGCCACCGATCTTGCCGCTCGGCTGCCGATCAGCCGCCAGGCGATCGCAAAACACCTCGCCCTCATGGCCGACGCGGGCCTGGTCACGCCCGAGCCTGGCGAGCGCCGCCGGGTGCGCTACCGGCTGCGGTCCGCACCCGTGCAACTCGCCCAGCAGTTTCTCGCCGCGCTTGCTCACGCCTGGGACGACCGACTCGACGCCCTGCAGCACTATCTCACGACGCCATGACCACACCGACTCTGCAGCCAACAGCGATGACGACGACCACCAAGGCCCTCGACCGCGCTACAGCCGGTCGCTGCCGATGTGTCGCGAGCGAAACGAACGGACTTACCTCGCGGAACACGTGCTCGACTCGAGCACGCCATGGAGCCATAGAAATAGGCGTCAGAACCGAAGCTGAAAATCCCTCCGTCTGAGGCCACCAGCCAGTAGCTCCGGCCGTCGGGTCATAGGCGATGCCGACGATCGGTGCGTTCAGCCTCTGGTGGTCAGGACTTGAACAAACCGATCGTGGGCATAGCGACAAGCGGGCCTTCGGCGGCTTCTGTTGTCAGTCTTTTGGCGCTCCTATTTCGCCGCCGAACGGATGGAGAGGGACATCGTCATTCGTGACGAGACTCGCCAGCGGGAGCTGTACCGAGAAGTCCGTGCAACGGGATCACGGTTACCCAACCTTTGGAGCGTCTACTGACTGAAATCCGGTCAGAGACGTCTACTAACTCGAGCAAGCCGCTCCGCAGTCCGGGTCTCGAATCGGCGCCGCGAGGCATGACCGACCGTCGCCCGGCGACGATGAACGGGCTTGAGCCCCGGTGCCGTGGAGCAAGGTTCTTCTTGTCTACGGGGCCGGAGCCACGGTCAGCAGCTTCAACCTGACTCCCGGTGGCCTGGGTGTTTTTGTAGGGATTTTGTACGGCTGACTTGGGGCAGAGCCCGCTCGGCTTCCCGCCATGACCCTCCGAGATCTTGACGTGGGTGATGGGCCCGTGATTACGCTGTTATTTCGTCGGTCGACCGAGCTGGTATGAGCGTGTACAAAGGGGATGCGGCATGACGAAACCCGATGTTCCCGTCTGGGTCCCTTAATGCGCGCATGGCAGGTACAAGGCGCCGGAGAGCCCATCGACGTAGTACACCTCGTCGAGCTGGAGCCTCCGCAACCGGAACCCGGACAGGTCCGCATCCGTATCGAGGCGGCCGGTATCGGGCTACCTGACGTGTTGATGTGCCGTGGCACCTACCCCCTGACCCCACAACTGCCGTTCACCCCGGGCCAGGAAGCGACAGGCACGATCACCGCCACCGGCGACGGAGTCGACCTCCGGGTCGGCGCCCGCATCATGTGCGTCACCGCCTTCACCGAGGGGTTCGGTTCATTCGCCGAAGAGTGCCTCGTCCCAGTTGATTCGGCCTTCGCCGTACCCGACGGTCTCACCGACCGCGAGGCGGCCGGGTTCTGGATCCCGTACCTGACCAGCTGGATCGGTCTGGTCGATCGCGGTCGCGTCGTTCGGGGAGACTGGCTGGCCGTGCTGGGAGCCGCGGGTGGGAGCGGCATTGCCGCCGTCCAGTTGGGACGGGCGCTCGGAGCCCAGGTGGTAGCCGTGGTGAGCGACGAAGTGCGCGCGTCGTTCTGCCGCAAGCTCGGGGCTGACGCAACGATCAACCACACCGAGGGTCCAGTGGCTCCAGCACTCCGGAACATCACGGCCGGACGGGGGGTTGACCTGATCTTCGACCCCGTCGGCGGCTCTCTGGCCGAGGACGCCGTCGCGGCACTGTCCCGGCATGGGCGACTCCTCGCCGTTGGCTTCGCCAGCGGCCAATGGCCGAAGCTTGCGACTCTCGACCTCGTCGTCACCAACACGTCGCTCCTCGGCGTATTTGCTGGTGGCTATACCCGCCATGAGCTCAACGATATCCACGCGAACCTCTCCCGCCTGGTGAGCAAGGGCCAGTTGACAAATGCAGTGACGGCCGAAGTCTCGTTCGACGAGCTGCCCGGAGCGCTTCAACGCATAGCTGACCGCCGTGTGGTCGGCAAGCTCGTGATGGTGCCGTGATCCCGAGTCTCGACGCGACCGAGAAGGTCGTGATAGTGACCGGCGGCAGCAAGGGTCTCGGTCGCGAGATGGTGCTCGGGTTCGCCGAGGCGGGCGCGGATGTCGTCGTGGCCAGCCGCAAACTCGGGCACTGTGAGGCCGTGGCGGAGGAGGCGCGGGAGATGGGCCGGCGCGCCCTGGCTGTGCGTTGCCATGTCGGCGACTGGGCGCAGTGCGAAGCGCTCGTCGACGTCACTGTCGCGGAGTTCGGGCGCATCGACGTGCTCGTCAACAACGCCGGAATCGCGCCCGTCCCGCCGTCGCTACTCGCGGTGACCTCCGACCTGTTCGACAAGACGATGGCGGTCAATCTCAAGGGGCCGCTCCGGCTCATGGCTCTCAGCGCCCAGCACATGCCGCCGGGCGGATCGGTCATCAACATCAGCTCCAAGGCGTCCATGTATCCCTCGCCGTTCACCGTCGTCTACGCGGCGGCGAAGGCCGGCTTGAACGCGCTGACGAAGGCGGCGGCGCAGGAATTCGGGCCACTTGGCATCCGAGTGAACTCGATTGTGTGCGGAACGTTCCACACCGACAGCCTCCACGCATCTCTGCCATCGGAGGAGGCGCAGGCACAGATGGCGTCGAAGGTGGCCCTGGGTCGGATCGCCTCCGCCAGAGAGATCGTGGGGACGGCGCTGTACCTCGCCAGTGACGCATCGTCCTACCTGACCGGTGAGCTCATCATGCTCGACGGCGGTTGAGAAGTACAGAGGGAGCGGCACATGACCGAGAGGCAGGACAACGTGGTGATCGGCCCAGGCAGGGTGGCGGTGATCACCGGAGCCGGCAGCGGTATTGGACGTGCACTCGCCGAGGCGTTTGCGGCAGCGGGGTCAGCCGTCGTCGTCGCCGATCTCGACGACGGCGAGGCGGAAGTCGTGTCGCAGGATATTGAGACCGGGGGTGGCGTCGCTCTCGCCGTCAAGGTGGATGTGTCCGATGCCGCTGCCGTCGATCGGCTCGCAGCGACGACGCTGGAACGGTTCGGGCGCGTCGACGTGTTGTGCAACAACGCGGGCGTCTCCACGTTCAACCTGATCAGAGACCAGACCCTCGACGACTGGCGATGGGTCGTGGGCGTCAACTTCTGGGGCATTGTGCACGGGGTGCACACCTTTGTGCCGATCATGCGCGACCAAGGCACTCCCGCGCACATTGTCAATACCGCTTCGATCGCGGGACTTCTCAGCGGAGTTGCCTTCATCGGGCCATACTGCGCCACCAAGGTGGCGGTGGTCTCGATCTCAGAGACCCTGGCACAGGAGCTGGCAATCGACCAGACACCGATTGGCGTGAGTGTCCTCTGTCCGAGCTCGGTCGACACCAAGGTGATGGAGTCGGAACGCGGGCGGCCCGCCTCGTTGGGTGTCGAGCACCGCACGGAGATGGCGGAGTCGGTGCGCCTCATGATCCGTGACGGCTTCACAGGGCCGACCGGTCTAACGCCTGCACAGGTCGCTGTCCGCGTCCTCGAGGCCGTTCGCAACCGGGAATTCTGGATCATCACTCACCCCGGCGAAGCGCCAACGGTCGAGGCCCGCTTCGCGGGCATACTCGAGGGCTTCCCAGGCGAAGGAGGTTGAGATGGCCTGGGACTTCGAGACTGAACCCGAGTTCGAAGAGCAGTTGCAGTGGATGCGCGCGTTCATCGACACCGAGCTGATCCCGCTCGAACCCATTCTCCGGGAACTTCCGGCTGACGAATGGGCGGTGGTGAAGGCGCACCTTCAGACCAAAGTCAAGGAGCGCGGCCTGTGGGGAGCATTTCTCGATCCGAGCCTCGGCGGCGCAGGTCTGGGACAGCTGAAGCTCGCCCTGATGTCGGAGATCATCGGACGCTGCATGATGTCGATGACGATCTTCGGGGTCCAAGCACCCGACAGTGGCAACATGGAGCTGCTCGCTCACGGTGCGTCGAACGCACAGAAGGATCGCTGGCTCTGGCCGAATCTCCGGGGCGAGATCTCGAGCGCGTTCGCCCTGACGGAGCCCTTTCTCGCGGGTTCCGATCCGACCGTTCTCGGAACGAGAGCAACGAAGGACGGCGACGAATGGGTAATCGATGGTCACAAGTGGTTCATCACGAACGCGTCAGTCGCCGACATCGTCCTGGTGCTCGCCGAGACGAACCCCGAAGGGCGACCGCACAGGCACGCGTCGATCCTCGTGGTTCCGACCGGAACGCCGGGCATGGAAATCGTGCGCGACATCGGGACGATGGCCCACCCCGAGGTCGAATTCGGCCAGATCGGGAACCATGCCGAGCTCGTGTTTCGGGGCTGCCGTGTTCCTGCCGACCATTTGATCGGTGCGCCGGGCGATGGGTTCGTCCTGGCTCAACAGCGTCTCGGCGGGGGCCGTATCCACCACGCCATGCGCTGGCTCGGTCAAGCTCAGCGATCGCTCGACATCATGTGCGAACGTGCCGTATCGCGAAGGTCGCATGGCAAGTTGCTCGCGCAGCACCAGATGGTCCAGGACTACGTCGCGTTGTCCCATACCGAGATCCAGGCGGCGAGGCTGCTCACCTTCCACACCGCTTGGAAGATGGACAAGTACGGGGCCAGCACGGTGAGAGCCGACCTGGGAATGGTCAAGGCTCATGTGTCGACGGTGGTGCTGGCGGTGCTCGACCGGACGATCCAGGTCTGTGGCGCGCTCGGGTACTCAACCGATCTCCCGGTGGAGGAGTGGTACCGCTCGACGAGGTTCGGGCCCATTGGTGACGGGCCCGACGAGCTGCACAAGTCCGTGCTCGCGCGCACGGTTCTAAAGGGCTACACACCAGTTGAGGGATGGCCGACCGAACACATCCCCAGCCGTCGCTCAGAGGCCGAGGCGAAGTGGGCGTCGCTGCGCGCGGAGGTGGGCCTGCGGTGACCGTACAGAGCACAGAGGATCGATGCCCGAGCTGACCGAAACGTTCGCATCGGTCCGGAGGGATCGTGATCCGGAGGCGCCGCTGGTGATGCCAGCCGGCGTAGGCGTCGACGAGATGGCAGGGAGCACTCCATGACGAGGGAGTCTGTCGCCGGTCACACTAGTGCGAGGTCCGGACGGGAGCCGATCCACGCCGTCTTCTTCGATTTCGCCGACACCCTGTTCAGCAGTCGAATGCTGCGTGACGTGCACCTCCGTCAGTTGCGGTTTGTAGGCGACACCATCGGGGTGACAGCGTCCGATGATCAATTGCGGGCGAGCTATCGCGAAGGGTTGGGAATCGCCTACCGATCAGTGGCATCGCGTCCCTATTATCTCCATCGCGAGCTCTTCGGCCAGGCCTTTATCGCGATGGCGCGATCGTTCGGCGGGGAGTTGGATGACGAACAGGTCGGATACGCGGTCGATCGCCAGTACGAAGCGACGATCGAGGCCGCCGAGTTGCGAGCCGACTGCCTCGCTTCCTTGCGCAGCCTTCGGGAGCGTGGACTGCATGTCCAGATTGTTTCGAACATCGACGAAGAGCAACTCGAAGAGCTCGTCCGGCGTCTGGGGTTGGAATCCTCGATCGACGCGTGCACGAGTTCGGAATCGTCCCAGTCGTGCAAGCCAGATCCTGGCATCTACGAGTGCGCGCTTGAGAAGGCCCGCTGCACGCCGGCACAGGTGCTTTTCGTCGGTGACAGTCCAGCGCACGACGTCAGTGGACCTCAGGCGATGGGGATGTTGACGGCGCTTCTCGTCGCCGACGCCCGGCCCGGAGCCGAGGATTGCTCCCCTGACTTCGTCATCGAACGCCTCGCGCAGGTGGTGGAGATCGTCGAGCAGGAACTGGTCGGATGATCGAATCGGTTGAGACCTTGCGAGATTTTCTTGACGGCCGGCTTGGTGATTCGAGCGCCATCGAGGTCGAGACGATGCTGGGAGGTGGATCTTGCGACATCTTCGGAGTGCAGCGGGGGAGAGAGCGGTGGGTCCTGCGGCGCGCTCCCGTTCACGCGAATTCGTCGACAGCTCATGACGTCCTGCGCGAGTTCCGTATCCTCGATGCGATCAAAGACGAGGCGGTCTTGATCGCCCGGCCGCTCTTGGCATGCGACGATCCAGATGTTTTCGGCGCGCCGTTCTACGTCATGACACGCATCGACGGTGTCCCGGTGCGCGCCGAGATTCCATCGGCCTGGACAGCGAACCCGCAAGAGCAGCCGCAGGCGCTCGATCAACTGATCGATGCACTCGTCGCGATTCACGCGGTGGATTGGCAGCAGCGCGGGCTGGGCGATCTCGCCCACACCGGCTCCTACCTCGCACGGCAGGTCGACCGCTGGATGTCACAGCTCGATTCGTACCACGGTCGCCCGCTTCCGTCGGCCGATCGCGTCGCATCGTGGCTGGACGATCACCGACCAGTCGATCAGGAGCCTGCGCTGGCGCACGGGGACTACAAGCTCGACAACGTGCTCTTCGCGCCGGATGCTCCGCCGCAGCTGCTCGCGGTGGTCGACTGGGAGATGGCATCCATCGCGGACCCGTTGATCGATCTCGCTTGGGCCATGATCTTCCATCCCGGACCGGAGGGGACAATACCCCTCGGTGTCGCGGCGAGTCCGGGGTTCGATCGGTCGCAGATGCCGACGCGCTCGTTGTTGATAGCGCGCTACGCGGAATGTTCCGGCCGCGACGTTGGTGAAATCGATTGGTATCATGTGTTTGCACGCTGGAAGCTGGCCATTGTCCTGGAGGGCAGCTATGCCAAGTTCCTTCGCGGCGAATCGAAGAAGCCGGTCCACGAGTTCTTCGGTAAGCAGACCGACTTGCTGCTCGAGAGCGCGTTAAGCATCGTCGAGGAGTACTGATGGGCAAGCACAACGACCTCGAGCTCGAGGCCGAGGATATCGTCGATGCGGCGATCGTGATCTTCCGCGAGCGGGGTCTAGACGCAGTGAGCATGCGCAGCGTCGCTGAGCGACTCAGCATCTCGCCCATGCCGCTTTACACCCGGGTGGGGAACAAGGCTGCCTTGATCGACGCAGTGGCCGACCAACTCCTCGCCGATCTGGCACCGCCCGCCAGCGTGGAGGAGGCATGGCTTGCGTATGCCGAGCGATGGTGCCGAGAGTTGCGAAGCCGACTCAAGTTGGCTCCCGACAGTCGGCTCTATCTCGGCGCGGCCCGGGATGCGTACGTGGAGGCGTCCCGACCATTGCTGGCTGCGATGCGTGAAGGAGGCCTGGCGGCGGACGCCGCTGTGCAGGCGTGCCGACTTCTCATGTGGGCGACGGTCGGTTTCGTGGCCATGGAACAAGGGTCGACCCTGAAGCCTCAGGGCGCGCGGCGAGGGCGCCTGTCCGGAAGCAATCCTGCCGGGGTGAGTCCCCAAGAAGCGGACGAGTTGTTCGAGATCCAAATCGGTTTCATCACCGCCGGAATCGCTCGATTGCACGAGCTGTGAACCAGCCTGTGCCCCAGAACCCGGTCTGTGTGAGGACAGCAGAAGGGCTGGTCTCTGGAGACCGGCCCTTCTCTGCGCCGTTCCAAGTGGGCTCCCGACAAACCCGATTACCCAGGGGTGAGGGGCGACCTTTCGGAACCATTTCCCACGCTATTGCTCTCGGTTTCCCACATTGTTGACGGCGCAACTAACTGTCAAGAAGTCCTGGTCACTGGAGTCGGATGACATTTTCGGCACCTACCGGATCACTACCGTCGCCCAAGGTCGGACTCAACGAGCGGGTCGCACCTCAAAAGCAATGACAAGATCGCCAATGCCGCGGAAGATGGCATAGAAGCCGACCTAAAGCAGTAGCAAGACAGCCCGCGCCTGGCTCGTCCTGCTTGCCTACTCGGCAGCCGGCGTGATCGCCTTGATCCCTGCCACCCCCGGAGGCTTGGGCATCGTGGAGGCGAGCCTCAGTGGCCTGCTTGTGCTCGCGGGAGTGAGCGGCCGCAGCGCCGTCTTAGCGACGCTGGCTTACCGGCTAGCCGAGTACTGGCTCCCGATGGTGGCGGGGCTCGTCGCCTATTGGCTCTACCGCCGGCGATACGGTTCCGTTCGGTTCAGCGAACCTCAGTCCGCTCCGTCCCCGTGACCTGGCGTGCGGGTCACCAGACCTCGACGTTCGAGCATCCCTGATCACAGAGCAAGGACTCGAGCACTGGATCCATTCGATCGCCATCGGCTGCTGGGCCGCCGTGTCCCACAGGTCATCGTAGATCCGCTGACGGCCCGATGAAACACCGTACGGCGTGCCCGTCCCGGCGCTTGTCTCGCCGGTGACGTTGCAGTCCTCGGTGTAGCAGTTGAACTCTTGCACGACCCCGATTGCCGCCCAACGCTCCTGCTTGACGAGAGCGTCACCTGTCGCCTCCCGACAGGGTAGCGAGGAGCCTCCCCACAAGGCGGCCGACGAGCGGCTGATTGAAGTGTTGAGCGAGCGAGCGGGGCTCCTAGCCGGACACGCGAGCAAGCAGCCGAACCTTCCAGGCAGCGGGAGCACCTCTAGTGCGTTGGCGGAAAGCGGTACGGATCGGTCATTTGACCTACCTATGCTGCGCCGAGGAGTCCCGTATTTCATGGTTGCATCCCGTCCAGTCGGCATGTTTGGATCATCGTTTACGCAGGTTGAGATGAAGGAGGATCCATGTCCGACGACCAGAATCTGACCCTCTACTCGGCGGTGTACTCCAGCGTCACCGACGCCCTGGCCGATCTCGACGGGATCGAGCCAGCTGCACAAGGACGAGTTGATCGGAAAGTACGACGCCGCGGTGATCGATCAGCAGAACGGCAAACCCCACATCGCGAAGCGGAAGGATCGCCGCGCATCCAGATCATCCCCGAGTCTTCGCGGACGGCGAGCTCCCTCGAAAGGAGCTCAAGGAAGCGGCTCAGGAGCTGACTTCTGACGAGGCAGGGCTGATCGTGGTCGGGGAGCCCACGATCGAAAAGGCAGTTGACAAAGCGATCAAGGGTACCGCCAAAGTGGTGAAGCGCTCCCTCGACGCCTCGACCGACGAGGTCGCCAGCGAGCTACGGGAAGCCCTCAGCAGCTAGCGGTGGTCAACTGACCACACTACGGAGACATACCCGGCGAATTACCCAGTTCCGGCGTTGTGTGACGGTCTTCTGATCGCAGAATCTCTTCACACAGTTCACTCGGTCGTCACTACAAGAGGTCCGAGGTGTCGTTCTGGTGGTGAAGCAAGCAGGGGCACGACGTACTCCATCCAGGACGAGCCAACCTCGGTAGCGAACTTATCGAGAACTTCGGCGCCATCACCCAGGATGACGAGAATCAAGTGATCAGGTGTCACCTGAACGATGTGGAGACCATGGATTCCCTCCGTGATCCGCGCTTGCGGCACCAACTCCCGCTCTGCGCGAGTCAAGAGATCGGAATCGGGTGCCTCTCGGAAATGAAGGTGGTTGATCACGGCTGTGGGCATGTGAGTGATGCTACGGCCCGGTGCGACCGCCCTGCTCCCGCCCCGGGATGCGTGCCCCGAACCGGCAGTATGGAATACCCAGAACTCGCTCGGTATCGGCACATCCCGACGGCCTCCGATCGTACGCGGAGCAACAGTTGACCCCACCGTCGGGCGACGTAAGAGTGCACGGTAAGTCGGTCAGTCGACGAGAGGGGCTGTCATGACACTGGCGCAGGACGAGGTCGTGAGCGGTCTCCTCGCCGAGCTGCGGGGCTTGCGAGGCCTTATCGCCACCCTCACCGAGGACGAGTGGCGGACGCCGACCCGTTGTGTCGGCTGGACGGTATGACGCTCGGCCGTCAGGCCCTAGAGCGGAAGGTCATCGGTCCGAGGGAGGGAAGGCGCGAGCCACGGCGGCGCGACAGCAGGGTGAGCACGAAAGAGCTGCCGCAGAGGGCAAGCAGCCTTGCGTGGACGCTCAGAGACCGATCTCCCTCCGCCCGGGATAATGAGCTGAGCAAAGAGGGCGCCGTGTTCGTCTACCGAGATGCCAAAGATCTACTCTGTACGAGCCCTCTTGGTTCGCTGATTCCTAACGTTACTCGCAGTTGAAGCGCCCCTCCTAGATGCGTCGACGGTGTCGAGACAGCGAATACAAATGGGCATCAGTCGAGCGGCAGGCAGTGTCTCTCACTCCCCTCGTGTCAGGGTCGGAATCAACCACGAATCCCGAGCGCCCGTCTGGAAACCCGTGACACCCGGCGAGAAGGTCATTGCCTGGTTGCTGGTGGTATTGATCGTCGCCGTGGTGACCGTTGGCGTCGTGGCTGTCCACGTTCACGATCACTCCAGGCCCGCAACCGTCATCGTCAAGACTCCCACTGCACTGACGCCACTACAGGAGTATTGCGCCGCTCACCCACACATCATTGACCTGGGCGCGCGTGCAACCACACGGGGAACACCCCGTAACACTTCCACCCCAGTCGGGAGGGACCACCCGACTGGCCCCCAAGGGCCATACCCGGTCGAGGCCACCCGTGGCGCCCCTGCCCAATCCCTATGTACTGGGACTCACAGGGTCTTGAGATCTATAGCGGCTGGACGACGAGCCGCCGGCCATCGATCTCTGAAAGTGGCTTGGGCAGGTCGAGTGTTGTAAGGGTTCTGTGAAGGTCGCGGTAAGTCCATTGACGATGCTCCCGGGTGGTGTCACTGTGGCTTCAGTGACCCAGCCGGTGAGTCGTCTTGTCCCCGAGCATCGGTCGACGTTCTTGCGAGGGCTCGAGGCCAGTGCGACCTTGGTGCTCGTCATTTCGGCCTTGTCGCTTCGCAGCCGCCTGCTGGTGGGGATCGCCGTCTTGGCGGCGCTGTTCGTGCTGCTTGAGCGCGCGCTGCCGCTGCACCCGCGAAAGGTGTTGCGACCCGGGTGGCGGACCGATCTGGTGCATCTGGTAGCCAACAACCTCCTGAGCACGATGCTGCTTCTCGTGGCTCTCATCACGGTTGGAGTAGGCCTGCGGCTCATGGTTCCTCATCACTGGCAGCTAACTGTCGCCGGGCAGCCACATAGCCTGCAGTTCGCTGAGGCATTCCTCTTGGCCTCCGTCTTCGGCTACTGGGCTCACCGGGCATCGCACCGAGTGCCGTGGCTCTGGCGCTTCCACAGAGTTCATCATTCGAGCGAGAGGCTCGACTGGCTCGCTGCTGCCCGCCTCCACCCAGTCGATCAAGCCTTTCAGCGTTCGTGCATCGTTCTCCCGTTGTTTGCACTCGGTTTTTCCACGCGCGACATTCGGGGGATACCTCGTTTTTGTCACTCTGCAGGCGATTTTCATTCACGCCAACGTACGGGTCCGCTTCGGCCCGTTGCGATGGCTGATCGCCACACCTGAGTTCCACCATTGGCACCATGCCTCCGACCCGTTGGCATACAACAGCAACTTCGCTGGAGAGTTCCCCTGGATCGACCTCGCATTCGGTACGTTGCACCTACCCGTCGGGCGGATGCCCACGGCCTATGGAGCGGACGAACCGGCGCCGGAGCGGTATTTTGCCCAACTGGCGTGGCCGCTGCGCCGCCCGGTTGCAACCGATTAACGGGCGCCCACGCGGCGACGGTTGAGGCCGCAACATCGCACTGTCCCGTTCGGGGAAAGGTTAGGAGGTAACGACGCCGACGCCCTCTGCCTCGCCCCCTCGGTGCCGCTCATCAAGGGGAAGCTGGCTAGACGTCTGCGACAACTTCTGAGATACCCCGACCACCTGCTTGTTAACGGAACTGCGGGTGGTCACGGCTAGGTCATCAAGTGATGGCCGTGCGAATCGGCAACAATCTCGGGCGTGGGTATGGAACCGATCGACATCTCCCAGCTGCTGTCGCTCATGAAGGTCGAGGTCTCCCACCATTTCAATGCGCCGATTGAGGCAGTGTGGGCGCTCCTGTCAGATGTCGAGCGGATGGCTGGGCTCGGACCCGAACATGTCGAAGCTCATTGGCTCGGGCAGGAGCGAGGAGTCGGTGCTCAGTTCAGCGGAAGGAATCGGCGCGGCGATGATGAGTGGGAGGTCCCTTGTCATGTCACCGAATGCCACAGGCCGACCCGGTTCTCTTGGACGGTCCTCCAACCCGACAACCCTTCTTCACGATGGTCCTACATTTTGGCAGTAGAAGGCAACGGCACCCTCGTCGCGGAGCGATTCGAGCACGGACCGAACTACAGCTTCACCCGCATTTGGGCGGAAGAGCACCCGGACGAAGCCTCACACATCATCCGAGAACGAGCGGAGACTCTGCGAGCGGACATGATGGCAACGCTGGTCAATGCCGAGCGGGTTCTTCGTTCACGGCCCACCTGATACCGGAACGTCCATGCCAGGGCGGAGAAGCTCTCTTCGCACGGCGTCCCCTCTCTGTACTGGGGCAGTCTGTCCCGCTACAAAGGAATCCCGATCCGTGAGCAGATCTGCGCCGCTTCGTCGATGATCGAGCCGGACACGGTAAACGGCTCGGTGGCGGCAACCTCGGCCAGATAGGCGCTCGATTGTCTCAGCCGTGGGCTGCATGTCGGGGGAGGCCACCCAGCCCTCGCCCAGGCCGACGAAGACCCGCGAAGCGACCAGCACACGCTGAGTAGTTCTGATGCGTGAAAGTGCAGGCCCGGCTCGTTAGGAAGACAACAATTGGCACCACGAGTTCGGGCTCGATGGCGCGAAGGAACGGCACGGCGTCACCAAGTTCGTCAGTATCACCAACGGTCTCGGTGACCATCCGGGAGTACCCGAAGGGTAGGACAGTGTTCGAAAGGATGCCGTGGGGAGCGCCGTCGCTGGCGATGGCGTTGGCGAGGCCCACAATGCCTGCCTTGCAACGACTGCTGTGTCTTGGTCCACGCCTCTCTCTTGCCAGTCAACCATGCTCGGCCAAGAAAGTTTGGCTTATGGCATTGTTTTCTTACTGGCTGAGCATCGCGTCGCGCCCCGGTATCGCGTCCGCGAGGTGCTAAACCGACGTTCGAAGACGTGATTCTTCTCAGTGTCGTGGCTGGAACGACTGTGGAGGTAAAAAAACGCTCTACGCCGGCAAGCCGAACTGGCGCGTGCTCGGCTCGATCGTCGTCCGGTGAGCACGCAGACCCCGCCAGAATCCGAAGAACCCGTTTCAGTAGTGGCGGGGGGAGGATTTGAACCTCCGACCTTCGGGTTATGAGACCCATTCCGGATGTCTTTGGGGTTTCATGACGTGTGCCTCAGACGTGCCGATTCGGGTCACGAAATGGGCAAATGCAACCTGCAGTCCCCTCTGCCAGGAAGAACAGTCCCGACACCCAGAATCCCATTCGGTGGGATTTTTGTGGGATCCCACTGACCTCCGATCCGTCTTCGGGCATTCTTCGCGCCCGAGGGAATCCGACCCGTCGGGACTGTACGGAGTAGCGGTAAACGACCTGATGCAGCGCCTGGGTCTCCGTAGGCAACATTTAGGCGGCTCCCCACAGGGAGCGCGGAAGGTGCAGGGGGTCGTACACCACCGTGCTCTCGCCGTCGAACACCATGGCCGGCCGTGTGTCGAGCCGGAAGGCGGGCCAGCCTGGATCGCCGTCGGTGACGAAGTCCACCCAGGCCCGATGCATCTGGTCCGCCAGTGCCTGGGGGGGCTCCGGCCCCAGGGCGACCTCCACGCCCGGCGCGTCCAGGTTGTCGAAGGCGAAGGGGACGTCGACGCAATGCGCGGCGCCCAACACGCCGCCCATCGCCGGCGAGCGCCAGGCCGACTGGTAGAGATAGGTGCTGCCATCGGCGCCGGTCCGTGCATCACACAGGTCTTCGGTGGGCACGCGGAACATCCGATCGGTCATGGCCTGGCCCAAGATTTCCACCGCGTACTTTGCCCGGCAGGGAGTCCCGATAGGCCCGCGCGTCCTGGGCAGAGAGCCCGGCCTCCTTCAACGCCCTGTCGACCGCATCGTCGTCGGTGTCGCCGCCCAGGAGGGCAAACACCATGTTGAATTCTTCGGTCGTCGTGCCGGCCATGAGATCACTCGAGGCTCCGGAGCCGGCACGCACGGCCTCGAGCGGATCGCCGGGCACAATGTCCCCGTCGACGCAGGGAGCCAACGGCAGCATTCCCGGCCCGCTTCTCCCAAACGCCTGAAGGTCGGGCGTGCCGCCGGGACCCACCGGCATCAGGCGCGCTTGGGCTTCGAGCAGCCGATCGATCGGAACCTTACTGAGAGCGTTCCGGGTGAGCCGCGTCCCAAGGTCCTCGCCCACCGCGCGAGCGGTCTCGTGCGCCTGCTCTGTGGTCCTCAACAGCGTCACGGGCCCGCTCATGCAGATGGCGCGGCCCAGGAGTCCGCGTGCTCGCGGCATGGAGAGGAGGAGCGCGGCGGCTACCCCACCGGCGGACTGTCCCGCGACGGTCACCTTCAAGGGGTCGCCGCCGAACCCCTCGATGTTTTGCTGCACCCACTCCAAGGCGGCCAGCCAGTCGAGGACCCCGCGGTTGGCGCCTCCGTCTTCGACTGAAAGGAAGCCCTCCATGCCGAGCCGGTAGTTGACGCTCACCAGTACCACGCCATCGCGGGCGAAGCGTTCCCCCCGGTACCACGGGCTGGCGCTGCAACCGGCAAAGAACCCCCCACCGTGAATCCACACCAGCACGGGCAGTCCCGAAGTGCCCGGGTCGGGGGTGAACACGTTGAGATTGAGGCAGTTGTCCCCCTCGACCGTGGGTTCAGGGATCAGGGTGAACTCCTGGTCGGGTTGGAGTGCCGTGGCGCCATAGGCGAGGGCGTCACGGGTCCCCTCCCAACGCTCAGGAGGTGCCGGCGGTGCGAACCGGGCCTCGCCGACCGGGGCCGCAGCGAAGGGGATCCCGAGGAACACTGCGGCACCCTTTTCGATGGAGCCTCTGACCCTCCCCTGCCTGGTGTCGGCGATTGGTTCCATCGCATCCTCCCCACTTGCTCAGTTGGTCATACGACTGTCGATCTCCCGAGCGTGTCCTCGCCCGCGCTCAGGACCCAGCCGCGAACCGTTGAAGCTACAGCGTCGTCATGGCCGAGAGGCGAATGTCACGGGACGACGCGCCGACCAGAATTTCGGCGTCTCCACGCTCGACAGCCCAGCGGCTCTGGGGTTCGTCCCAGTGGCGAAAAGACTGCTCGGAGAGGTGCAGACGCACACGAGTGGTTTCCCCGGGTTGTAACCACACCTTCTCGAACGCCTTCAACTCCTTGTCGGGCCGCTCCACGCCAGACCGAGGCCGGCGCACGTACACCTGGACCACCTCTGCGCCCCGCCGCGGGCCGGTGTTCGTGACGTCGATCTGCACCACCACACCCCTCCCGTCGCGCGCGAGGGTCAAGTCTCGGTAAGCAAACGTCGTGTAGGAGAGACCGTGGCCGAAACAAAACCGTGGAGACACATCCTTCGTGTCGTAGTGGCGGTAGCCCACCAACATCCCCTCGTCGTAGTGCAGCGTTTGCCCGTCCCCCGGGTAAAAGGGAAAGGCTGGCGTGTCTTCCAAGCGCATCGGCAAGGAAGTAGGCAACCGCCCTGAAGCGTCCACGTCACCGAAGAGCACGTCGGCAAGGGCGGTGCCACCCTCCTGCCCGGCATACCAGACCTGCACGATCCCGTCCACGTCCCCCGCCCAGGGCATCTCGACCGGCGCACCACTGTTCACCACGACGATTGTGCTCGGGTTCGCCGCGGCAACCGCCCTGACCAGCGCGTCCTGGTCGCCCGGCAACTGCAGGGTTGCCCTGTCCTTACCCTCGCTCTCCCAGCGGTAGTCGGTGCCCACGACGACGAGCGCCACGTCAGCCGCCCGAGCCGCGTCAGCCGCGGCCGCGAGGGCGCCCTCGGCCGGCCGAAAGACCGCACCAAAGGAAACGGCCGCCAAGGGCAGGTCCTCACTCTCGACACGGAAGTCGACGGTCAACGTATAGGGGACGCCCTCCACCAACTCCACCGCAGCGGTGACCTCTTCGGTCGCCAAGCCGAAGAAGTCCTGGCCCAAGGAGGCATCGGTGGAGTCCAACAGCAGCGCGTCGTCGAGCGACAGACGGGCTGTGCCGATGGCGACCAGGCCGAAATCCCAGACGCCGGTCCGATCCGAGGTGAACTCAGTGGTGGCCCGAGCGCGGAACCGCCCCGGGCTGAGGCTGGGGTGGGGCGAGCCGAGCCAGACCAATCGTGACACGCTGAACACGTCTCGATGGATCGGCTCTGCGTCGAGCTCGTCGCCCGCGAAATATGCCACCGCGATGCCCTCGCCACCGTCCTTGGTGTGCAGCCCCGACGGCCCGAGGGGAGGCACGGTGCCCGGGATGATGCAGCCGGGCTCGTAGCTGACGTCCATGCTCCCGGCCCGAGCGGTGACCGCCTGCAGCGGCGAGCGCTCGTAAGGGAGAGTGACCTCGGCCGAGCCGCCACCCTGTGGGCAGAGCCGCACCGCCGCCGGTCCGGCCACAGCGAGCCGAGTGGTGGTAACTGGGTTGAGGGGAAGCAAGGCGGACTTGTTCTTGAGCAAGATGATGCCGGCCGCGGCAGCCTGCCGCGCCAGTGCGGATCGGTCCTCCGTGGACCGCCGCGCCACCGGCTGGAACGAGCCGAGCCGTCGCAGGAGCCGCAGCACTCGATCGGCGGCGTCGCGCACGGTGTCGGCGCTCACCGTCCCCTGCGCGACCGCGTCGACCAAGTGCTGGCCAAAGAAGGAGGCCGGTCCTGGCATCTCGAGGTCCAGCCCAGCGCCGACGGCGGCGGTACTCCGCGTCCCGAACCAGTCCGAGACCACGACGCCCTCGAAGGCCCACTCCTCCTTGAGCACACCGGCCAGAAGGTCCCGATTTTCACTGCAGAACTGCCCACGGAGCTTGTTGTACGCGGCCATCACCAGACAGACGCCGGACTCCCGGGCAGCCGCCTCGAAGGGCGCCAGGTAGATCTCACGCAGCGTGCGCTCGTCCACCTCGACGTCGATCGACATCCGCTCGAGCTCTTGATCGTTGCAGACGAAGTGCTTGATGGCGCAGCCGACTCCGCGGCTCTGCACGCCTCGCACATAGGCCACGGCCATGGCAGAACTCAGCAGCGGGTCCTCGGAGAAACACTCGAAGCTGCGACCACCGACCGGGTGACGCTGGATGTTGACCGTGGGGGCGAGTAGCACGCGAGCACCCTTGTCAAGTGCCTCATCGCCGAGAACTTCGCCGATCAGGTGCACAAGGTGGCGGTCCCACGTCGCCGCCAGCGCGGTCGCCGACGGCATGCAGGCCGAGACGTCGCCCCAACGCGCGCCTCGTGCACCGTTGGGTCCATCGGTTATGTGGACTCCCTCCAAGCCCAAGTCCGGAGCACCCGCCGTGTGCCACCAACCAACCCCGACGGTCAATGCCGCCTGATGCACGAGGCTCAGGGGCTCGGCACCCTCGCCGCGACGGCCAGGTCCGGCACTGTCCTCTTCCTCCACCTCGGTCATGGTGTCCCCTCCTACGTCCCGCTGGTCGGCGGCCCGACGCGCAGCCGATGAACGGGGCGATGTTAGGAGTGGCTCTTACACGTGTCAACGCCGATGCATCTTCAAGGTGAGAGAGCGCTGTCCCCTCGCCTGCCTCGCGTGCAGTGTCCGTGCCTTCAGAACCTAGGTGGATTCGCGCGGTATGACCGTCGCCATTCCCATCGTCCCGACGGGGCGCCGTCGACCCTCCAGCATGGCGAGGAGAAAGTCGGCGATCTGGCCGCCGAGATCCCCGACGTCGATCGTGGTCAGGGACGGCTGCGTCAGTGCGGCGAAGTGGAGATTGTCGCAGCCCATCACGGCGATGTCTTCCGGCACCGCGATGCCCGCGTCTCGCAGCACCTGCAGCACGATCATCGCGTACTCGTCGTTGTAAACGAACGCAGCATCGACGCGAGGGTTCTTATGAACGGCAGCGAGAATGGGGTCTCGGGCCGCCTCGACGTCCATCGGCACCTTGATCGTGCGCAGCCGCCGTCCGTTGAGCACCCGGTGGAGCCCGTCGAGACGGCCGGCGGCGATGTCGGCCAGGCGCGTGTCGTCCGGCATGACGGCGAGCACACGCTTCCGCCCTCGCTCGATCAAAAACGTCGCAGCCGCCTCCCCGACCGACTCCTCCGAGTACCGCAGGCGGGCGATCGACTTTCCCGGGCCGTCTCCAACGGCGAGCACGCAACGGGTCCCGTTCAGCTCCAACACCTTGACAATCCGCGGCGACAACAATGGACCCGGGGCGACAACGGCCACCGGCTGGATGCGCTCGCACGCACGCGTAAAGGTGGTGGGAGACGGCACGCCCGTGTAGTCAACCAGGGGCGTGTAGCCGGCCGCGGCCACCCGTCGAGTGAGATTGTCGGTGACCTGGGCCAACACGGGGCCGGGTGTGGCACCCACCATGACGATGAGAACAATGTCACTCTCCTTCGTCTTCAACATCCGGGCGTGGTGGTGTGGGGTGTAATGAAGGTCCTCGACAGCCTTCAAAACCCGCTGCCGCACCTGCGGTGAGATCCGCTGGCGAGCCACGTCATTGAGGACGTAGCTCACGGTCGCCCGGGATACCCCGGCGGCACGGGCGACGTCATGGCTGGTCGGGCGGCGCTTGGGTGCCATTCGTCTTCCTCTCCAACCCGAGGCGATCAGTCAGTCCGGCAGGTGCGTTGACACGAGTAAGCGCCAGGGTTACGTTGTCATCTGCTCGCCGGCAACCGCCGATCCGGTCGCATGCCAGGGGATGAGGTGAGCGCACAGGAAAGCACTCGGGAGGGCATGTGAATCTGCGGACGGGGGACGCTGTGCCCGCGTGGCCAGGGGCCCGACGTGTCGCTGTGCGCAAACCAGAAGCCGACATGACGTTCCTTCTCCGTCGCGTCGGCTTCTGCCACGCGGACACTGCGGAACGACGTGACCATCAACTTCGTCTTGCCGCGCCACATGCCCGGCAATCCCCTCGACCTCATGCTGACACGCTACCCGCCCGGTGAACCGATCGTCACGGAAGGAAAATTACCGGCATGCATAAAAACCTCACGGCGATCGTTGCCGCTCTCATGGCGATCACCAACCTCGTACTCGTGACGCCTGGGACCCCGGCCGGCGCTGCCGGCGAGCAGTCTGGCCAGGGGGTGACTCCCACGAGCATCAAGCTCGGAATCACCTATCTCGATGCAGCGGCTGTCAAGAACATCGTCAACATCGATCCCGGCAACTACCAGGTCGCCTACACCGCGCTGATCGATCAGATCAACGCCAAAGGAGGGATTAACGGACGCAAGATCGTGCCGGTGTTCGAGCCGATCGATCCCATCGGGACCACACCGGCCGCTACCGCGTGCACGGCGCTTACCGAGGACGACAAGGTGTTCGCCGTCATCGGGTTCTTCCAGCCCGCGGACACAGCTTGCTACGTCACCACACACAACACGCCGTTGATCGGCGCAACGCTGACCAATTCTGAGTCGGCGCACGCCGACGCTCCGTGGTTCAACAACGTCATCTCTGACAACGATCTCATCCCCAAGGAGATGGTGGCCTTCGAGCACGAAGGGGTTTTTGCGAAGAAGAAGGTCGCGGTGGTGGGAGACACGACCGATCAAGCCGAGATCAGCCTCATCCTTCCGGAGCTCAAGAAGCTCAAGGTGAACGTTGTACAGACCGCAATCAACAGTGTCCCGGACACCGACCAAGCGGCGACGAACTCGGAGTACGCCATCATCGCCCAGAAGTTTCAGGCGGCCGGCGCGAACGTGGTCATCGCCGTCGGGGACGGCGGCGTCAGTTGGCCCAAGGCACTCGCTGCCAACCAAAGCACCTACCTGCCGAGGTTGATCGTGCCGGACGGCCCCGACCTCTCGACCATCGTGTCCAACAAGGCCAATTACACCGACGCCGAGCTCAACGGCGCGTTGACCGCCGGCGGTACCCCGCCGCCCGCCGTGGAGTGGAACGACCCGGCGATGCAGCGTTGCGTCACCACCGTCCACGCCGCCGAGCCGAACGCGGTCATCAACGATCCTGTGACGGCGACCGCGTCCACCCCGGTTACATGGAACGCTCCCGAGACCGCGTGCCAGCAGCTGGCGCTTTTCGAGGACATCGTCAAAGCCGCCGGCAAGACGCTCAACAACGCCACCTTCAACCAGGGTGGGGAGTCGCTGACGCACGTAACGATTCCCGGCGGGGGCGGGATCTACGACTTCGGGCCCGGCCACCGCGATGGCGACGGACCGGTCACCATCTTCGAATGGAACGCCGCCGCGCAGAAGCTCGAGGCGAAGGCCACGGTCGGCTAGACCTACATGCTGAACAGACTTTCTGAGTGGCGGGGGAGGATTTGAACCTCCGACCTTCGGGTTATGAGCCTGGACCATTCATTCACGAGCTGATCACGCCGACAACGGCCAGGCTCCCGGAGCAATCTTTCTCGTGAACCGCGGGAGCAACGTGGACTCACTGCGAGAAGGTATCAAAGCGGCGGGCTACAAAGGCCTCGTGATTGATGCCGTTTCGTATGGTCCGCAGACGGTTGCCAACCCCGCGACGCGCGCGCTCATTGACGGAAGCTATGTCTTCATTCCGCTCACCGCCTATCAAGCGAACACCGCAGCAGTGAAGGAGATGCATACGGCATTCGCGAATGTTGCGGGACCAAGCTTTCAACCGGACGAGTGGGGTATGTACAGGTACTGGGAAGCAGCGGAGTTTGTTGCCATGTTGAAGAAGGTTGGTCCAGATCTGACACGTGCCCGTTTCGTCCGAACTATCAATTCTGGCTTTCGCTATTCATTGCCTGGTCTATTCGGAGAAACATAGTGGACGGGGGCCCACAATGAGCAGCCGACGGCTTGTGATTCAATTGTGAGACTCGACAAGACTCAGTGGGTAAGAGCTGTTCCGCTCGATTGCGAGGAATCGGAACCCTATCGAAGGATCGCTGGTTCTTGAATTCCTTGGTGGCGGGGGTTCAAGACCATCACGCCCCTTCGGGTTATAGACTTGACGAACTGAGCCTGCTGGTCACGACATTGTGCATATGCGCGGGCATAGTGCAGCCACCTGCTGAAGGTCGGTGCTGCTACGTCATGGTCCCGAGAAACTTCGCCTGTCGCTGACCTTCGGGGTTCAATTACGACGAAGTCGCTTGAGCAGTTTCCTCGTGGTCGTCCGATCCATGCAAGACCAACCCTTGGCTCGGCGGACTTTGGTCCCTGGGCGCCCCAGTTCGATTCGGGTATGTGCTCGAGCCCCGTAAGGACTAAGCGGCTCATTTGTGGGCGAGAGCGCGTTCCAACTCTTCACGGCCCATTTTGGAGCGGCCGGGCAGACCGCGTCGCTTAGCTTCCTCGTAAAGCTCCTGTCGCGTCTTCGGTGAGGATCGGCCGTTCCGCTTCCGCGCTGCGACAGCCGCCCCTTGCCGACCAAGGGCCGAGCGAGTCGACGCCGGCAAGTTGGCGATTGACCGCTTTTGTCGTGCTCCAGTTTGCGCCCGCTTTACGTTCCTCTTCGCTGCCTTCACTTGTTTCTGAGTCGCCACGAGAACCTCCTCTATTCGCGTGAACCGTTGGCGAACTGTCTATGGACATACAGGACCCTCGCTAGCGGTGAGGGACCCTTGGGCAGTGAACGATGCAACTCGGCCTTCCCCCCGCTCCTCGGCGCTGAAGCCCCCTAATGAGAGTCGGGGTTACGCGGCCTTAGGCTTGGGATCCTGGGCGAAGACTTGGCACATTGTTGAGCAGAAGGCGTCCAAATCGTCAGGATTGCGACTCGTCACGAGTGTGTTAGGCCCGTCTGTACAGGTGACAACCTTCTGGTCCACCCACTTGCCACCGGCGTTACGGATATCCGTCTTAAGGCTGGGCCACGATGTCAGTGTGCGCTCGCCAACGAGGTCTGCCTCGACCAGACTCCAGGGGCCGTGGCAGATCACCGCAGCGGGCTTTCCGGCGTCGAAGAACTCTTGGAGGAATCGCACCGCCGGCGCGTCCAGCCTCAACTGATCCGGATTGGCCACGCCACCAGGCAGAACGACACAATCGAAGTCCTCGACTCGAAGGTCTCCGGTGACGATGTCCGTGGGAAAGGCGTCACCCTTTTCGAGGTGGTTGAACGCCTGGACGATATCGTTCTTCGGAGCCGCCAGAACAGGGCGTCCACCGGCCTCTTTGACTGCCTCCCAGGGCCGAGTCAACTCAACCTGTTCGACGCCTTCGTTCGCCACGAGGAAAACGACGGATTTGCCAGAGAGTTCAGTCGACATGATGCACTCCTTGCCCTTGTCTGCACAACCTGACGACCAGTGGACGTCCCGATCTGTTCGAACCGCACCTACCCCGGCCTACCCTCGCTTAATCGCCCCAAGTCGCGACCCTCAGCCGTGCATCCCCAAAAGAGCCAGAGACTCGCCTCATAGACGTCAAGCCATCTCTTGGTCCCAGCCAGACGCGCCTACCCGCACGATCCTGTTCGCCTCGATGACGACCTCGCCGTCGAAGCATTCTGCGGCATCGCCTGTTCAAGATGGACCGTTCCCGCCCCGGACCCACTCGCCTAAGCAGATTTGGGTGTCATAGTGAGTCGCTCATGGGGGTCCTGCCTCTGCAATGGTTGTGCGGCGCGCTCTCGCCGCAGGCATCGCAGGAATTCTTCGACATAGGGCAGGGCGCCAAGGACGGTGACGCCGCTGGCGACAACAGCCAGGTCTCGTTTTGAGAGTACCGACGGGCGCCGCGTCAGGGACCACCTGGCGGTCATGGGCTCGTGAAGGAGCGCCATCAGAGGGACAATCCAAAACGGCATCACCTCTAAAAAGCTATGGACGTGCTGCTCCCATTGACTGAGGCGCCGATCACTCTCGAGGGCGACGCGCACATCGAGCATCGCGGTTGCTTCGTGGACCGCCGCGCCACCGGTCATCAGCGTTATGAGCAGCGGATTCATCTCGAATGTGGCCGCGAGCAAGATCGGGACACCAGCTTCGCCGAACATGACCGAGTGGATGAAGGATTCCTTCACACCACCATTGCCAGGCTCTTCGATGTGAGTCCGTCGATGACACCACCAATCCAACAGGCCAGGGCCGAGCCAAGCTGGGAGCGCGATTAACAGGAAGAAGGACCGGGCCCGGCGCTTGGGCGGACTCTTACTCTGCAGCTGTCGGCGAACCCTGCTGAAGCGTTTCCCTGACATGTCTGTTTCCGGAGCTCCTCATCGCTATGCCGTCCAGTCTGCCGAGTAGGCCGCTGGATGAAGCCCTTTTGTTCATCCATCGTCCCGTCGGTCAAATGCTCGTATGCGTTGGGCGCCTCGCTCAACGGCAATTCGTGGGAGACAATCAAACCCGGGTGGGCCGTGCCAGCGATGATCAGATCGCGACTCCCGGCTGTATCGCTTGGTTACCTCTTCTCGCCGGGGTTATTCCCGCCACCATTCGGTCGAAACGTCGTCATAAGCCGACCCGTCCCGGCGCTGGGCTGGTCTGCGCTGCGCTGCGCTGCGAGAGAACTTCTGGAACAGGGCCTCTCCGTCAGCAGCCTGTAACCGCTGATGCCAAGCTCGGAAACGTCGATCAGGACTTGGAGCCGATCGAGGTCGTGCGACGCCTCTCTGCGAAGGAGCCGGCGTGCCATCACAAAAAGTCCGGCCAGGTCGTCGATCTGGTTTCGAACGTCGCTGGCCAAGTCGAGTGTCCGGCCGAGGATCTCGGTTCCCGAGGCCACGATGTCACGCCTCCAGCCGTCGATGGCCGCGTAGTCCATGACGTTGGGACTGGTTGTCATCAACAAGTCGGCACAGTTGGAGAGGTGCTCGGCATCGACCAGGTCGCCTTGGACATGGAAGACCGACCCCTGCTCGAAACCGGCACCCATGCTGTGCACGCTCACCACGCACACGTCGGCATCGGCGTTCAGGGCCCAGGTAGGAAGACCGTCGTGAAACGGCAGATGCGCCCCCAGGCCTCATCGACGATCAAGGGCTTGCTCCGTTCATGGCACTCCTTGGCGTCGCCTTCAATGTCGGCAACGTGCCATAGGGAGTCGGGCTGACGATGAGCACGCCCGCCACATCGGGATGCCCTTTCCATGCTTCTGCGACCTGCTCGGGCGAGGGCGGATGGGCCAGGTGAAGCTCGGCGTCCTATGGGGCTGGACCCACCGGGGCTGGACGCCAGCGAAGATCAGGCCCGCGGTCACCGACTTGTGGGCGTCGCGGCCGACCAGCAGGTCGTGCTCCCCGCCCGAGATGGCCGGTTCCCACCCAGGCGCGCACGAAGGAGGTCTCGTCGAGCCCAATGGCGCAGGTCTGGGTTCAGCCGTTTGCGGTCCGCCTCGAGGAGGGCGGTGCCATAGGTGGTCACGGCGTCGTTGGCCCGTGTGCCAATCACAGGCGAGCTCGTCGGCCACCTCCTTGACCGTGCGCCCGTGGCCTGGACCGTCGCCCACTTGGCCGCACGCGTCGTCAAGAGGCTGTTCTTGGCTGCGATGCGGTGGTCGCGCGGCACCTAGGGGAACGCTTGGTGCAGTGTGCGTTCACGCATCGCATCCGGTGCTTCTTCCACCCCAGACGCATGGGGGTGCCATAGACGGGCAGGTCGATGTAGGTCACGACCGGACGTTCCTTGACCTGGGCCAACTCCGAAGAGCTCGGGCAGCGCACCGGTTGGCGGACCAGGTGCTCGAGTGCCAGTGCGAAGTCGGTCCTGCGGCGTTCGTAGTGCAAGACCACCATGTCTTTGAGCCCGACGAGGGCTCCGAGGATCTCACTAGGCTCGCGAAGAACGAAGGTGCTTCTTGGTTGTTGGGTCATACCTCAAGCTTGAGGCACCTGTCAAGACCCGGTACCCGCTTGACGGTCTGACTCCGGTACCTGCTTGACACCCAAACCCTCAGGCCACCTGGACCTTACGGGGCCGGCCTTCGGGCGTGGCGAAGGCGCCGTGCTCCTTGGAGCGGTCGTGGCGGATGGCGTGGACTCTGATGACCTTGCCCTTGGCGGAAATCTGGACCGAGCCGGCGACGATGGCCACGTCGACGAGCTGACGGGCCCAGCTGCGTCCGACCCGATAGCCGGTTCCGGCGAAGGAGACCGTGCCACCGCCGTCCACCCGACGGGTGACGCTCATGCCGCTCGTCGGCGGACGAGAGCGCCCAGAGCGCGGCGCCTGCTGGGGACGGGACCCCTTGTCGGGCCCGCGACGCTCGGCGTGGGTGGCGACGAGGACTCCGGCGTGGAGGATCTCGACGAGCCCCGAGCGCACGACGACCTCGACGGACTCCCCCGCGAAGGTCGCGCCCACCCGATAGCGAAAGCCTCCGAGGGTGATCGAGCCCCGCTGGTCGACCCAGCGGTTCACGCCCGGCGGACGGCCTGAGAGCGGAACCTCGTCGGGGACCTCTGGCATCTCGAGGTCCGCTGCTCGATGCGCAGCGGCCAAGGCGAAGCGTTCGGCGGGTGGTCGGTCGCCCAGCGATTGGTGCGGACGCTCGGTGTTGTATTCGCCTACCCACTCGTCGAGAGCGCCTTGGAGCGCCTCGATGCTCAAGTGCACCCGGTCGTGGTCGACCAAGAAGTCCGAGCGCATGGTCCTGTGGAAGCGTTCGACCTTGCCCGTCGTGGTCGGTGAATACGGAGCGGTGAGCAGATGGCGGATGCCGTTGTTGGCACAGATGCGGTCGAAAAGAACTGGTCCGGGGCCTTGGCCGAAGCGAGCCGTGAAGACCTTGCCGTTGTCAGTCAAAATTTGGTCCGGGAGGCCGTGGGTGTGCAGCGCCCACTGGAGCGCTTCGCACACCGGCCTCGCCGTCGCCCGGGCCACCACCCGGGCACAGATGCAAAAGCGTGAGTGATCGTCGACGCCGGTGACGACTTTGACCTCGGTGCCGTCGGCGAGATGGAAGCGTCCGACGATGTCCATCTGCCACAGCTCCATTGAGCGGGACCGCTCCCAGCGTTTGTAATCAGAGCGGGAGCGTTTGCGCGCTGTGGGCTCGAGCAGATGGTGGCGGACCAAGGTGCGATAGATCGAGGAGCGTCCAGGCACTGGACTGAAACCCTCTTTGGCCAGCCGGGTGCGGATCGAGCGCGGCCCCCACCTCGGATGCGCCCGGCGCAGCTCGACCACCTTGGCCTCGACGAGCGGAGCGATCTGGTGCGGACAGCTCTCGGGCCTTGAGCTCTTGTCGGCCAGTGCCGCCATGCCGCCCTCGGCATAGCGGCGCAGCCACGTGTGCAGCGTCTGACGGCTGACCCCGTTGCGGCGCGCCACGTCGGTCACGCTCATCCCGTCGAGGACGTCGATGACCGCCCGATAGCGCTGTTCCACGAGCTTGAGCTCCACCAACACGGTCGGCCTCCTTCGCATCTGTCGACGACTGCGTCAACAGCGAAGAAGGTGGCAACCGCCACGTGGTGGACCCTCTCAGGCACGAAGTGTCAAGGAGGTACCGGAGCCAGTGTCGCCCAGGTACCGGAACCGCGTCCGAAAGTGTCAGGCAGGTACCGGAGCCACGCCGTCAAGCATGAACCGGAATTTCACAAAGCTTGAGGCACCTTCGTCGCGCTCGGGTGATCCTGGTCAGGACGGACTCCCCGCCAGAATCCGAAGAGCCTCCTGGACATCCGACGAGCACTCTCTGAGTGGCGGGGGGAGGATTTGAACCTCCGACCTTCGGGTTATGAGCCCGACGAGCTACCAGACTGCTCCACCCCGCGGCGAAGCAACCATTCTACACCCGGCCACGCAGACGCACCACGGCGCTGACAGAGCCAGCCTGCCGCATGCGAACATCCGCCCCGCTACAGCGTCTGGGCCGTGGGGGGCGGCGGTGGCGGCGAGGCGGGGTCCGCCGCTTGGGGGGGAGGCGGAGGCGGCGGAGCCGCTGCGGAGGCATCGCCGGCGGGGGCCGCCGTCGGGGCGGCCGCGGCGGACTCGGGAGCCAGCGTCAAGGAGCCGTGCTCGGACTCGTGCTGCTGGAGAGCAGTGACCAGTCGCTCGATCTCGGCGTCGGTGGACGGGGTGGCCCGCCCCGTCTTCGTGGCGTAGAAGGCCGCGCCGAGGTCCCGCAACATCCCGTCGGCCGCCTTCTTGGCCTGCGCCTCGTCGAGCTTCGCTTGTCCCTTGGCGGCCGCGTCCTTGGCCATCTCGGTGGCCTGCGTCGCCTTGTCCTTGACCTTGTCGAGCAGTCCCATCGATCTCTTCCTTTCGTCGCCCGGCTTGCGCCTCCCGACATCATGGGACCCGCCGGTCCCGGCCGCAACCACTATCTCGTCGCTTGGCCCCTCCGATCCGCGATCTTCCGGCCTTCGGCCTCAGCCCGATCCGCGGGCCTCCGCCGAGGCCAACGTCGTCGACGTCGTCGAGCTCGTGGGGGCACCCCCCTTGGGCTGGGTGCTCGTGGGCACCGACGTGGTGGTCGACAACGTCGTGGAGCTCGAGGATCGGGTCGAGGTGGTCGAGGTCGTCGAGGTGGTGGAGGTCGTCTTCGATTTCCCCTTGCCGGGCGGTGCCGTCGTGGTCGTCGTCGTCGAGCTGGGCGCCGGCGTCCCGAGCACCTGTTGCGCCTGGCTGATCTGCTGGTCCATGGCCTGGATGTCGGACTGGAACTGCGACAGGTTGCCGGCCTTCAGTGCGGCCAGCGCGTTGTTGTAGTCGGTCTGGGCCGCCTGCAGGATCCCTGCCACAGCGGCGGGCACCGTGCCGGTCGAGGGGACGCCCGTCCCCGAAGGCAGGGTCACCTGTGTCTGCAGCAGGTCCGAGAGCACGGCCGGCAGCGACGTGTCGATCTGGACGTTCTTGCCGAGGACGCCTACCACGTATTGCAGCTGCGGCTGGGGATTGGTCGTCGGCGAGACGTAGAGCGGCCGCAGGTAGACCATGGAGTTCGCGATGGGAACCATGAGCGTCTCCCCGAGGAGGACCTCCGAACCCTTCTGGTCCAGCAGCGAGATGTCCTTCGACACGGTTGCGTTGGCCGAGATCTCGGCATCCGCGTTGGCCGGGCCGTACGTCCCCTGGGGGGTCTCGTAGAGATCGAGCTGGCCATACTTACGCGGATCCGACAGCCCGACCATCCACGCCGTCAGGTTGAAGTTCTGGCTCGAACTGCTGAGGCTCGCCTGCGACGCCGGGACGAACCCGTCCGAAATGGTGAACTCCTGTTCACTCGGCTCGCTGCCCGGCAACGAATAGACCTGGTACTGGGGAGCCATGCGAGCAGGAGTCGTCGAGATCAGCTGCCCCTGGTTGTTGTAGGTGTTCTCGGCCAGGAGCGCCTGCGACTGTGGGCCGGCGCCGGCGGTGGGCGAGAGTTGCCAGGCGTTGCTTGCGGCATAGAAGTTGGACGCGTTTGTGAGGTGGTAGCGGCCGTAGATGGCGGACTGGATGGAGAAAATGTCCTCGGGGTAGCGAAGGTGCGCCTGGAGCTGCGAGTTCATGTCGGACAACGGCTTGAACATGTGCGGGAAGGCGGCCGAGTACGCCTGCAGGATCGGGTCGCTCGGATCGGCGTCGTAGAACGTCATCTGCCCCGAATAGGCGTCGATGACCACTTTGACCGAATTGCGCACGTAGTTGTAGCTCGAGGGCAGGTTGCTTCCGATCGCCGCCTGCTGGGAGTCGGCGTTCTGCGAGTACGGGTAATTGGGCGTCGTCGTGTAGCCGTCGAGCACCCAGTCGATGTGCCCGTCGTTGATCACCGCGTAGGGATCGTGGTCGAAGGTGAGGAAGGGCGCCGCCTTCTCGGCCATCGCCACCGGGTCGCGCACGAACATGATGCGCGACTTGCTCGTGATCTGACTCGAGATCAACAGGTTGAAGTCGCCCAGCCGCAGGGCGAACGCCGCCCGGGTGAAAATCGACGACAGTTGGACGCCGCCGGTGCCCTTGTAGTGGCTCTCGACGTTCGGCCCGTTGCTTCCCACCTGGTAGTCGACCTCGAGCTGCTTGGTGTTCGCCACGACGTAGCCGGTCTCGCCCAAGCCGAAATAGACCCCCGGCTGGGTGATCGCCGGCATCCCGTTCGACGAGCTCGGCGGCACCTGCTGCACCGCGTAGACGGGGTTGTTCGACGTCGTCTGATTGGCCAGGGCCACCGCAGCCCCGTTGCCGTGGGTGTACTGGAGATGGGTGTTCACCCACGAAGCCGAGGGCAGGTTGCCGGCCGAGATGTCGCGCACGCCGACGAGCACGGGCGTCCGCTGTGACGAGAGGATGTAACGGTCAACCCCGAGCGAGGGGAACGCGTAGTACGACTTGATGCCCTGTTCGCGCTGGAACGTCTGGAGCGAGATGGTCGGGTCCGGGTCCCACTGCCGGATGTTGTCGATCGTCGGGCTGGCGAGCACCGTCTGGCTGGCGGTGATGGACGTGCTGGCCGGGAACTGGTGCACCTGGACGTTGTTCAGCCCATAGGCGGCGCGGGTGGCCGTGATGTTGCGCTGGATGTAGGGCGCCTCCAGCGTGCTCTGCGCCGGGTTGACCTTGAGCGCCTGCAACAAGGCGGGGTAGATGATGCCGACGACCAGCGCCACGAAGGCCCAGATCCCGACCGCCAACACCGGCAGGGTCCAGCCCTGGCGGCGGATGTTGAAGAGCAGAATGCCCGCCGCGAAGATCGACACATAGATCAGCAGCGTCTCGGCCGGCAGACGGGCGTGCACGTCGGTGTAGCCGGCGCCGTTGACGTAGCCGTCCTGTGCGTTGACGAGCGAGTAGCGCTGCAGGATGTAGCCCGCCGCCTTGTCCAGCGCGATGAGGGCGAGCAGCACCGAGATGTGAGCCTTCACCGGCGGTTTCACCCGCGGTAGACCTCGCTGCGGCTGGATCCCGCCGTTGAAGTAGTGAAAGACGATCGTGACCGCCAGCGTCACGATCAGGATGGCCAGCGTCCAGTCCACCACGAAGGTCAGGAAGGGCAGGTCGAAGACGTAGAAGCCGAGATCCTGGTGGAACTGGGGGTCGGTGATCCCGAAGTTGCCGCCGTGCCGGAAAAGGATCCAGTTGTTCCACTGCCCGATCGTTCCCGACGCGCCGATCAGCGCCAGCACGAACGCCAGCGCCACGTAGATCCGGCCGGCGTAGGGCCGCACGTACTGCTGGTAGCGGCGTACCAGCTCGTCCTCCTGGGCCAGCACGATGTCGTGTCCCGCGATGCGGTCGCACACGACGAGGTTCACCCACAAGACGGCGAAGAAGATCGCCCCGAACACCCCGAACAACCCGAGCTTGATCACGAGCAGCGTCGAAAAGACGTTGTGGTAGCCGACGGAGGAGAACCAGAGGCTGTCGGTGTAGAGGCCCGCCAGTGAGCGGAGCGACACCAGCAAGATGATGAGGACGACGACGAAGCCGATCAGCCACCAGCGGGCTCGGTGTCGGCGGCGCGGCGAGGGATCAGCCGACAGGTCGCTGGGGATGCGCACGGGGGGAACCCTACCGTCCGCCACCCCCGTCCCAACGGCCAGGCCAGGGACGCGAAGCCGCGGTTAGGACGGGCGGACCTCGGTCACAGACTTCGGAGGGCGGTCAGGAGACCCCGTGGCCCACCAGCGCGACCAGGCACCGGCATCCGGAGTGGGCCGGAGGGTGGACGTGGCCGGTGGGGAAGGTCTCGTTGGCGCTCACGGACCCGGCGAGTGCGTTGTCCTCGCAATCCGAGCAGCCGGCGGCGGACGTCACGACCCAGCGCAGCTTGCCTTCTGCGCCGGCTGCGGCGACTCCCGCCGAGAACGCGTGGGTGGCGTAGTCACCGGTCAGGCGCTCCACCCGCTCGCCCCGCCACTCGCGGAATGCGGCTCCGACGCGGTCCGCCGGATCCCCGGTTCCCTCCTCGATCTGGCGCCGCAGCATCGTCACGATCACGTGTGCCAGTGCATTCGAGGACTCTTCGATCGCGTCACCTTCGGGAACCGCCGCCCCGGCTCCGCCGAACACCGTTCCGGCGGAAAACGCCTCGCCCAGGTGGCCGCGCGCGGCCTCGGCAAACGCGACCGCGTGCTCGTCCTCGGGGCCCATCAGCTCTTCGCCCGCGAGTGTCGGCGCGTTGCGCAGCAAGTCGAGCAGACGGTTCTGGTCGTCGCCCAGGGCGCGCTTGATCGTCCGGCCGAGCCGCGCCGTCACTGGCGCCAAGAGCTCGTCGCGTCGCGTGATCAGTTCGTCGTTGGGCCCCGGCACCGGCTCCGACCCGGGGACCTCTTCTTCTTTTTCTGCTTTTTCTTCTTTGGCCGCTTCCGTTTTGGCCGCTTCCGTAGGTGCCTCGCCCCTCGCGCCGGCGCTGGCGCGTTCGTCCGGTCCGGCGTCGACCACCTCGGGTCGCGCTGCCTCGGGTGCCGGCTTCTCGGGTGGCGGCGCTGCCTTGGTCCCGGCCCGGATGCGTGCGAAGAGCTCGTCGACCGAAGGAGTGCTACTCGGCGCGCCGGCCTCGTCCGGCCCGCTCTCGCCAGACGCCGGTCCCGCCGGCGGCGCCGCTCCCGTCATGTCCTCCAGTGCGTCCTGGTCCAATGGCCCCGACGTTCCGTGCACGCGGAAACTGTCGCCGACGGCGGCTGCGGCGGCCCGCGCCTCGTCGTCGGTCCGATCCAGGTGGCCCAAAATCCCATCAACCTTGTCGCGCACCCCGAGCACGGACGCGGCCATCTCGTCCCGGGCGGCGCGTAGCTGCTCGATCTGGATGCCGAGCGCGCGCCGCCGCGACGCCAAGTCGGCCAGCACGCGGCGCCGCGCTTCTTGGACTTGCTCCAGGAGCGCCCGCCCCTCGTCCTTGGCCCGGGCGATGACCGCCTCGGCCTGCTCCACCGCTTCGGTGATGATCCGCTCGCTGTCCACGCGGGCCTCCTGTTGTGCGTTGGCGACCAGCAACTCGACCTCGACGACGCGTTCGGCCGCGGCGGCTTCGGTGCTCGCCTGCAATTCGTCGACCTGGCTCTGCGTGTCGCGCAGGAGCGTGGCCGCCCCTTCCTGGGCCTGCAGGACGATGCGGGCCGCCTCCTCGTGCGCGTGCCGGAGGATCTGCGCGCTGTGCTGACCGAGTGACGCCGTCAGCGTCGCTTCGTCGACCACCGGATGGGCCGCTCGCTCTTCCGCCTCCGCCAGCGCCGTCCGCGTTTCCTGCTCTCGTTCCTCCAGGGCCTCGAGGCTCCGGGCCACCGACTGGAGGTAGGCGCGCACCTCGTCGGTGTCGAATCCACGGCGGACGATGGCGAAGGAATGGCGGGCGATGTCCCCGGTCGCGATCCGGGCGGATGAGATCGTGGGGCGGCCTTCGGGCATGGTCAGAGCCTACGGCGCGGCCTGAGCCGGCACAGGATTGGGGGCACCGGTGGGCACGTTGCCCCCGAGCCGCTTGAGGATGCGCAGCACCTGGTTCAGGGTGCTGACCGCGTAGACGTGGAGTTGCGGGTCGGCCTTGGACTCGGCGGTCGCCCGCTCGACGGCAGGAACGAAGAAGACGGTCGCCCCGGCCCGCTCCACGGCGATGGTCTTCTCGGCCACGCCGCCCACGTCACCAACGTTCCCGTACTGGTCGATCGTGCCCGTGGCGGCGACGATCCGGTTCCCGGTCAGCCGCCCGCTGCTCAGCTTGTCGATGATGCCGAGCGTCATGGCCAGGCCGGCGGACGGGCCGCCGATGTCCTGGGTGTGCACGGTGACCTTGACCGGGAATTGCCAGTCCAGCTGCGTCTCGGGCTGGATCCCGAGGTAGGCCGTCGGCTTGGTGGGCGCGCCGCACCCCGCGTCCACGAGGCCCTTGGGGGGGACGCCGAGCGTCACGGACCGGTGGACGATGGGCCCGTCCACGAAATCGCCCTCGTTGTTGATGGAGGAGTCTTCGACGCTGAGCGAGACGGTGGTGCCGGGGGTCAGCCCGTGCAACGCGTCGATGAGCGCGCAGTCCGTCGGCGTGCGGGTGGCGTTGACCGCGGTGATCACCTGGGCCACTCGCAGCGCCTCGGCGGCGGGGGAGCCGGGCTGGATCCCGTAGACCAACGCCCCGGCGTTCGTGGAGTGGACGACGTAGCCGAGGTGGGTCAGCGCGGCGGCGGTCGCGAACGACTGGGCCTGCGCCATCTGGAGGTAGCCCTGGTTCAGGAACTGGTTCTCGTCCGGTGTGGGTCCGAGCAGGTCGGGCGCCGAGATCACCTGGCTGTTCGAGTCAAAGTACTTGTACTGCAGGTAGTTCAGTGCGTTCAGCTGGGAGACGAAGACGTCGGTCAACAGGATCTTGCCCGTCAGGGGGTGGTTGGCCGTGGCGGGCACCTCGATGTACTGGGCGACCGGAGTCGCGTCCCCAGGCGTGATCACGTAGTAATTGACCGAGATACGGGCCGCCACGAAAGCGGCGACGACGAGCAGGGCGAGGAACGCCAGGAAAAAGGGCCAAATGCGGCGCCGGCGCTGGCGCCGCGCCGAGCCGGACGGGGACGCTGGCACCCACGCGTCGGCCGCGGTCGGGCCGGCGCCGCTGGAAATGGGGGTCGCCGCGGCTTCCCCGTCGGTGGTCGCGTCAGGGTCGGACATACTCGAGAGGTGAAGGACGATGTTGCCACGGATGCGGCCACCGATCGCCGCGCCGAGCGGCGCCGGCGCCGGGTCACCGTGGCCGGCCATCGTGGCGACGCCGCTCCGGCCCGAAGCGCCCTGGGCGATCCCGACCCCCGCGTGCAGGCCGCGGCGCTCGGTGCACTGGCGCGCCTCGGTCGGCTGACGGCGGCCGACGTGGCCAGCGCACTCGGCGAGGGCCCACCCGCCGTGCGCCGCCGTGCCGTCGAGACGGCCCTGGCCGTCCGCGGCCCGGGCTCGCGTTCAACCCTTCTCGCCGCGGTGACGAGCGCCCTCGACGATCCCGACCCGCTGGTCGTGGTGGGCGCGGCGTGGTTCCTGGCCGAGCGCCGCCATCGGCCCGCCGTGCCCTTGCTGACGGTGACCGCGACCGGCCATGCCGACGCCCGGTGCCGGGAGGCCGCCGTCGCCGCGCTGGGCGCCATCGGAGACCCGGCTGGGCTCCCTGCCGTGCTCGACGCGCTCGGCGACAAGCCCACCGTGCGGCGGCGAGCGACCGTCGCGCTGGCCGGCTTCGACGACCCCCGGGTCGAGCCGGCGCTGCAGGCCGCGGCCACGGACCGCGACTGGCAGGTGCGCCAGGCCGCGGCCGAACTGCTCGACTAGAAGACCCCCACTGGCCACCGCGTCCGGAGGGGGCGCCTGCCGCGAAACGGGGGCGGTGTCCTCGCCCTCATGGGCGACCCGGTGGGAGACTTTAGCCCTCGTCGCTAAACAGCCGCTTGAGCCGGTCGAAAGACTCGAGGCAGACGCCGGCACCCTGCACCACGCATTCGAGCGGGGTGTCGACCAGGTGCACGGGCACGGCCGTGGCGTCAGCCAGGCGCTGGGTCATCCCCCGCAGCAACGCCCCACCTCCCGTGAGGTGGATCCCCTCGAACATGATGTCCTGGGCCAACTCGGGCGCGGCCTCGCCGAGGCATTCAGCCGCCGCCTCGACGATGGACGCCACGTTGTCTTCGAGCGTGTGCCGAACTTCAACCGGGGAGAGGACCACCGTCTTGGGCCGCCCCGTCGCGACCTCGCGACCTCGGATCTCGGCCTGCTGCTCCCCCTCGTAGGGGGAGGCCGAACCGATGGCCATCTTGACCGCCTCGGCAGTGCGCTCGCCGATGGCGACGCCGTGGCGGTAGCGCACGTAGGCCTGGATCGATGCGTCGAAGTCGAATCCCCCGCAGCGCAACGCCTGCACGGCGACGACGCCGCCGAGCGAGATCACCGCCATCTCCGCCGTGCCTCCCCCGACGTCGACGACCATGTTGCCCATCGGTTCGTGGATCGCCAGCCCGGCGCCGATGGCCGCCGCCATGGGTTGCTCGATCAGGAAGCTGGCCGAGGCGCCGGCGCGGCGCGCCGCCTCCTTCACCGCGCGCCGCTCCACCGCCGTGATAGCGGACGGGACGCAGATGAGCACTTTGGGCCGGTTGATGCGGCTCACGCCGACCCGGTGCAACAGCACACTCAGCATCCGCTCGGTGACCTCGAAGTCGGTGATGGCGCCGCCGCGTAATGGCCGCTCGGCGACGATGTAGCCCGGCGTACGACCGATCATCTGCCAGGCGTCGGTTCCGATGGCCAACACCTCACGACTGCGCGAATCGAGCGCGACCACGGTCGGCTCGTTCAGCACGAGGCCCTTTCCCTTTGCGTAGACAAGGGTGTTGGCGGTGCCGAGATCGATCGCCAGGTCGCGCGCCATCGGGCCACATGGTACGGACAGCCGTCCGGCGACGGCACTTCCTGGGTCGTTCTCGGTAACGTCGCCCAGGTGAGCGACACGCCCGAGGAGCCCGAAGAGGTCGAACCGGGCCCAGAGGAGGGCGCGGAGGGCACCGAGGGCGCCGGCCCGCCGGAAGGATCCGATCCCCCTTTGCGCGGCTGGATCGATCCTGAGGACCGGCTCTGGCGCCACCCGAGCGAGGTCGCGGCCCCGGGCGCCGAGGCGCCGGTGCTCCTCAACGCCCCGCACAGCCACCCCTACCGCGGCGCCGTCATGGTCCTCGTCGGAGTCGGCGCCGTCATGGCGGTCGTTGCGTGGGTGGTCGTGCTGCTCTCCCCCGCCTCGCAACGCCCGCTCCAGAGTGCCTCGACGGACAACGACAGCGGGGCGCCCTTGACGACCCTGGCCGGGCCGCAGAACGCGGTGCCGGCAGCGGCCCAGGCGGCCGGTCACTCCATGGTGGAACTGCAGGTGACGACCGGCCACGGCACCGTCGCCCTCATCGGCGTCGCGGTGGCCGAGGGGGGTGTGGTCGCCACGACGGCCGACCTCCTCGGCGGCGTCCGCCGCGTCGTCATGGTCGGACCCGGGGGCAAGCTGGAGCCTGCCACGGTCGTGGCGACCGACCCCGCCTCTGATATCGCGCTGGTCGACGTGCCCGAGGATCTGCCGGTCGCGCCCTTCGCGGACGACTCCAACCTGAGCGGCGGCTCGCCGGACCTGACGCTGAGCTTCGCGCCCGACGGAGCCACTTCACTCGCGCTGCACTGCACGTCCGGTTCGGTCACCGACGCCGGGTCTGCCATTGCGAACGGGCCGGCCGGGGGCATGCCGTCGATCACCTCCTCGCCCTCGGCGCCGGTGGTCGCCGCCGGGGACCCGCTGCTCAACGCCGCCGGCGCCGTGGTCGGCATCCTCTACGACCCCACCCCCGGCACCGGCACCGGCAGCGCTCCCCTCGGTACCTTCTTGCCCAGCCAGCTCGTCGTGGGGGTGGCCGACGACCTGCGCTCGAAGGATCGGGTGGTGCACGGGTGGCTCGGGGTCTCGGGCACCGACACCCCCAATGACAGCGGGGCCAGGGTGCAGCAGGTCCAGTCCAACGGCCCGGCCGCCGGTCGGCTGCAGGATGGGCAGGTGATCGTGGCCGTCGATGCCCTACCCGTCCGCACGATGGCCGAGCTGCGGGCCCGGCTCTACGTCCTGCCCCCCGGAGCCGGCATCACCGTCTCGGTCCAGCAGGGCACGGGGACCAAAGTCGTGGACATCACCTTGGGCGCCTCCTCCTAGCATGCAAGAGTGAGCATGTTCGGTTCCAGCGACCCCGACAACCCCATGGGAGGCCTCCTCGGGGACCTGCTCAAGGTCATCGGGTCGGGGCCGGGCGCTGCCGACAGCTGGTTCGAGGCCGCCCGCACCCTGGCTTTCGGTGTCGCCACCGACGGCGAGAATGACGAGCACCCTGACCCGCTGGTGCGCATCGCCTTCGATGAGCTGGCACGCGTCGCCGAGCTCCACGTGGCCGACGCCACGGGGATCGCGTTGGGCTCGGGCGGCGGGGTCTCCTTCGAGGCGGTCGGGCCGGGGCAATGGAGCTTCCGGGTGCTCGAGGCCTACCGACCCGTCCTCAAGTCGATGGTCGAGGCGCAGCAGCAGGGAGCGGCCGCAGTGCCCTCGTCGCTGGACCTGAGCGAGCTCGATCCGTCCGGGGTGGCCGGCCTCGGCGGGCTGCTGGGGCAATTCGCGCTCACGCTCGGCCCCGTCTTCCTCGGCATGCAGTTCGGCTCTGCGGCGGGGCACCTGGCCCGCCGGGCGTTCGGCCAGTACGCCCTCCCGCTGCCCTGGCCCGAATCCTCGACCTTGCTCCTGGTCCCGGGCAACGTGGCCCGCTTCACCGAGGACTGGAGCCTGCCCCTGCAGGAGGTCCAACTCTGGGTCTGCCTCCGCGAGCTGACCATGCACGCGGTGCTCACCCGGCCCGGCGTCCGGGCCTCGCTCATGACGCTGCTGGGCGACGCGTCCGCTCACGCCGCGGCAGCGCAACGCTCGATTGTCGAACGACTGGGCGACGGCCTCGGCGACCCGGCGGCACTCGAGGAGGCCTTGGGCGACCCCGAGGCGTTGCTCTCGGATCTCATCACCCCCGAGCAGCGGAACATCTCGAGCTCCCTCACGGCGCAGACGACGGCGATCGGTGCGTACGTGGACCACATCACGGCCGGCATCGCAGAGTCGCTGACGTCGTCTCCCGCCGCCTTGCGCGAGGCGTGGTACCGCTACCGGATCGAGGAGGCGAAAGGGGAGCAGGCCTTCGCCGGATTGTTCGGGCTCGACGTGGGGCAGGACGAGGTCGACCGGGGGCGCGCCTTCGTGCGCGGCGTCATCGAGCGCGTGGGCGACGACGCGTTAAGCCGTCTGTGGTCCGACGAGCTCGATCTGCCGACACCGGCCGAGGTGGACGCACCCGGGCTGTGGCTGGCCCGCATCGGGCTCTTGGACTGAGACTGCTGCGGCGTGACCGTGGGGCGGTGCCGGACCGGCCCGCCGACCCGCCCGACCCGCCGGGTCAGCCGACCCGGGTCAGCCGACCCGTTCGGGCGCCACCTGCTCGAGCGTGCAGCGATGGAACGCCGTCGTGACGCGGGCGCCGAGGAGGAGCATCTCGGTGCCGCCGTCCCAGTGCGGTGCGATGGCGTAGACGTACTCCGCCATGGCCTCGTCAGAGCGGATGGTCGTCAGCACGTCGACGAGGTCGAGCAGGTGCTCGACCATCGCGGGGCGCGTCATGTCCGGCGGTGTCAGCGTGCGCACGAGCGCCGCCTCGTCGTCGGTCACACCGCCGATCAGGCCCTTGATGTCCCGGACGAGCGCTTCCTCGAGTGTGTACCTGTCCCCCACGGCGTCTTCCCCTCCCACGGGCCCTGATCCCGTAGACCGTCCCTTGTCGGAGCGCCATGCTTCCACCCCGCGGGTGTCTGCCCAGTGGCGTGTCGGGGGCAGTTCGGGTGCTGTTGGCCGGGCTGTGGTTCAGGATGCCTCGCCGTAGTCGAGGACCCATTCGAGCGCGAGCTGCTCCCGTTCGGCGTCGCGCACCACGCGCTCGCTGTTTCGGCGGAACTGAGGGTCGTGCGGGGGGAGGAGCACCAGCCGGGCCAGGACCCGCTCGCGGAACTGGTCGATCACCTCCGGCGGTCCGTAGTCCGACTGGACCTCCCAGTGGGGCGCGACGGGGCCCAGGTAGACGACGCGCACGTGCCCGATCGGCTCGATCGGCTCACCTTCTTCTACGACCTCGTCCTCGGTATCCGGGGACATGGCACCTCCTGACATCGGCGTTGAGCGCCAGCGTAGCCTTGCGGACCGCGGAGACATTCTCCCTGGTAGAGCACAAATTAGGGCTCGAATTCTTACGAACTTCCTACGGCAATTCCCTAGGTCTCGACTGGCGGGTCCCTTAGAATGGTGCGTGAAAAGGGAGCCGACAATGAATACCGATTGGATGGCCCGGGGGAAGTGCAAGGAAGTTGCACCCGACGTCTTCTTTCCAAATGACGGCATGGGCGTACTGGTCGCCCAACGGATCTGCGCCGAGTGCCCCGTCGCCGAGTCCTGCCTCGAGTACGCGCTCGAGCACCACATCGATCACGGGGTGTGGGGCGGAGCGTCCGAGCGTGAGCGCCGCCGCATCCTGCGCCGCCGCCGCCTCTCACACGCCGTCGTCGCCAGGTAGCACCAGCGCGCGGCCCGGGACGATCCTCCGCCAGTCTCGGCTCGGAGACCGAACCGCCACCCGAACCGGCTGACCCGCGGACGCCGTGATCTTCGAGTGCGTCGTGAACGTCAGTGAAGGCCGCGACGACGCCGTTCTCGGCCGGTTGATCCACGCTGCCGCACCGGCCCTGCTCGATCTGCATCGCGACCCGGACCACCACCGCTCGGTCTTGACACTGGCCGGGCCCGCCGGGACCGTCGCCTCGGCCACCCGGGCGCTCGCCAGCGAGACCGTCGCCCTTCTCGACCTGAGGAGCCACGCCGGGGCCCACCCACGCTTCGGCGTGCTCGACGTCGTGCCCTTCGTCCCGTACGAGCTCGGCGGCGCTGCGCCCGAAGACCTCGCCCCCGCCGTGACGCTGCGCGACGAGTTCGCCCGCTGGCTCGGGAGCGAGCTGGGTGTGCCGACCTTCCTCTACGGACCCCGTCCCGGCGGCGGGACCCGGTCGCTGCCTGACATCCGCCGCGGCTTCGCCACCGCCGGCGCCGGCGCCGAGGGCCTCACCCCCGACTTCGGCCCCATGCGGACAGACCCGCGCACCGGCGCGACCGCGGTCGGGGCGCGCCGGGTGCTCGTGGCCTACAACGTCTGGGTGTCCTCCGCCGAGGTGGCCCGCCGGGTCGCACCGCTGGTGCGCGGCCCCGAGGTGCGCGCCCTGGGTCTTGCCGTGGGCGACCGGGCCCAGGTCTCGTGCAACCTGCTCGACCCCGGCCGCCTGGGGCCGGCCGCGCTCTATGACGCGGTCGGCGCCCTTGTCGACCAGGCCGGCGGGGAGGTGACGGGGGCCGAGCTGGTGGGGCTCATTCCCGAGAGCGTGCTCGCCGCCGTCCCCCGACACCGATGGGCAGAGCTCGGGCTACGGGGTGAGCAGACGATCGAGTGTCGCCTCGCCGCGGGCACCCCGTAGGCCGACACCGCATGGCTCAGCGTTGCCGGGCTGGAGCTCGGGGACTAAGAGGCGCTGGCGACATCCCGGCGGGCCAAGGCACGAGCCCGGCGCAGCCGCCGGCGCTCCCGCTCGCTCATGCCGCCCCAGATGCCGAACTTCTCCCCGTTGGCCAGCGCGTACTCCAGGCAGTCCTCCCGCACGACGCAGCCACGGCAGACCTCTTTGGCCTCACGGGTGGAGGCCCCGCGCTCCGGGAAGAACAGATCCGGGTCGACTCCCATGCAGTTGGCCTGCAACTGCCAGCTTCGTTCTTGGCGACCGTAGAGCGTGGTGACTATGTCCACTGGCACTGGTTCGCCCCCCTTCTTCGCCTTAGATGGCATCGGTGTAGTTACAACGGTGTAGTCAGTCTTGACCACCGGGACCCGCCGGCGCAAGGCACAAATCAAGGGCCGGGCGGAAAACGTGAGCCAGCCAAGCGGGGAACAGGGTGAAACCATGCGTGAAATCCCAGTTGGGGGCCTATCCAGCCGCCTCGGATGCGACCGGCCGGATGCCGCAGCCGTATGCCTGCATTTGTTTTCGATCCAGCTGGAGGCGGGGGTCTCGAGCGGGTTGGTCCAGCCCCACTACCGACCAAGGGGGCGATCCGGGCCGCTCGCGCTCGGCGCCGACGCCTTGAGCCCCGTGGCACGCACGCCCGGCGGGGCGAAAGGGCGCGTCGTGACCCCGGCCCCCCCTTCGCTCGCCGCGACCTGCGGGGGGCGCGGCCGGTCAGACTCTCAGCCGGCGGGTCGGAGTACCCGCCGGTGCTGGAGGAAGTCGACCAGCACGTAACCCCCCAGCGCGTCGGGCGTGGTGTAAAAGGTGCGCCCACCGTTGACCCGGGCGATCTGCTCCACGAAGGGATAGTGCGTGCGCTGAAGGTCGAGGGCGAAGGTGTTGATCACGATGCCGGCCCGCGTGCAGCGGATGACTTCGGCCATCGTGCGGCGCAGCGTCTCGGGGATGGGCGGGTAGTTGAAAAACACCTCGCCGTGGTCGTCGATGTGTGCTGTCGGCTCGCCGTCGGTGACCACGATGATCTGTTTGGTGCCGTGCTCGTGGGCCAGCATGCGCCGGGCCAGCGCGAGTGCGTGCTGCAGGTTGGTGCCATAGACGTAGTCCCACATGGCCGTGGGCACCTCGTCGGCGCGTATCTCGCGGGCGACCTCGGAGAAGCCCACGATGCCGAGATAGTCCCGGGGGAACTTGCTCGAGATGAGGGTCTGCAGCGCCATCGCCATGCGCTTGGCCGGGACGAAGTTGTCCCGCATCGGCATCGACATCGAAAGGTCGACGAGGAGCACGGTGGCACTGCGCGAGAGCGCCTCGACCTCGACCACTTCGAAGTCCTCGGGTTTCAGCCGCACCGGCACGCCGGACCCTCCCCGGCGGACTGCGTTGTGCACCGTCGTCGACAGGTGCAGGTTCAGCGGGTCGCCGTACTCGTAGGCCTTCGTCGTTTCCTCGCGGTCGTGGCCCGAACCCGTGCGCACGGTCGAGTGGTCGCCGATGCGGTCTTTGTTGATCTGACCGAAGAGGTCGGCCAACGCCTTTTGGCCGAGGCGGCGCACGCCCTGCGGCGTCAGCTCGATCCGTCCGCCCTGCTGCTCGATCAGCCCGGCGTCGGCCAGCGACTTGGTGAGGTTGGCCAGCCGGTCGAGCGCCCGGGCGGCGTCCTCGCCCATGTGCTGCTTCACCTGCTCGAGGTCGATCTCGCCGAGGGCGGCCGGGGTTGAGGCCGATTGGAGCACCTCTTCCATGCGGTCGAGCTGACCCAGTTGGGAGGCGAGATCGGTCGCCCGGTTCAGGGGCATGGAGCCTTCGCCGTTGAAGTCATAGGAACGCTGCCACCCCGCGTCGGGCACGGCGCGCTGGAGGTTCTGCGCCAAGCGCTCCACCTGCCAGCGCAGGTCCATGTCCTCGAGGACGGCTTCCATCAGCTGGCTCAGCTGGGCCTGCTGCTCGGGGCTGAGCGAGTTCCACACCGCCTGGGCGGCGGCCATGCGCTCGGCCAGCTGCTCGAGGAGCTCGTCCAGCGTCTGCGGGTCGCCGGGGAACATGTCGCCGTACTGCGCCATGAACTCTTCGAAGCTCGGGTCGAGCTCCTCGCCCCGTTCGCGCTGCTCGAGCATCTTGTTGAGGGCGTCGTAGGCATCGCGCATGCGCGCCATCTGCTCGGGGCTCATGTTGGAGAGCGCCTCGGATGCGCCCTCGAAGAAAGTGTCGGCCATTTCTCGCCTGAGCTCTTCGACGAGCTCTTCGAAGCGTTCCCGGGCTTCGGAGGAGACGAAGTCGTAGTGCTGCAGGCTGCTAATCCGGCCGGCCGGGTCGTCGGGCTGGAGATCGAGCGCCATGCGCCGCTCCGTGGCCACGTCGTCGGTCACCTCGCTGCGCCGCTGGTCGCCGGAAGCGTGCGCGTCCTCGACGAGGTCGTCGATGGCGGCGCGCTCGTCTTGTTCGATCTCGTCGAGTTGCCTCGTGAGCTCGGCCATGCGGCCGTCGGGGTCGCCCTCCGCAAGCATCTCTTGGCGTCGGCGGCGGAGCTGGTCGAGGAGGTCTCTCAGGCCGGGGACCTGATCGCCGTCGGCGGTGTGGAAGCCGCTGCGGAGGAGCCGGCGCAACGCGTCGTCGAGGTCACCGCCGGCGAGGAGGTCGTCGGTGAGCCCGGCCAGCAGGTCGTCGGGGTCGAGGTCGGAGAACTCCTGGGTGCCGTCCCATTCCGAGTAGTCGTAGCGGGCGCTCATGGTTGGTCCCTCCCCTCCTTACTACTTGCGCCCACGGTAGAGGGCGCGGGCGCCCGACGCGTCCTTGTTCAAGCGCTTGGTCAGGTGCAGACCCTCGAGGAGGAACTCGAGGGAGCTGGCCATGAGGGCAGGCGACTCGGCCTCGGCCGCCTCGGGGCCCGCCAGCTTGCGCGTCGGTGGCTCGAGCTCGGGGATGTCGGCCAGCACCTCGAGGTAGGCCGCCGATGCCAGGTCGTCGCCCACGTGCACGACGACCTGGTCGTGGAACGCGGCCACGATCGACTGCGGGTCGTCGAGGGTGACACGGCGGCGGAAGACCGAGAGGGTGGCGGCGGCGACCAGCTGGGCCACCACCTCGTCCTCGTGGCCCTCCTCCATCGCCTCGACCTCGATCTTGCCCTGGGTCGAGGGCACCAGGGCGGACAGGTCGCTCACCCGGGGCACCGCCACCGGCTCCCCGGTCCGCAGGGCGCGGCGCGCCGGCGGAGGCGACCAGGGTCTCGTAGTTGGCGATCGACAGCCGGACCGAGACGCCGCTGCGCTGGTTGAGGTGGGTGCTGCGCCGGGCCAGCTGAGTGATCTCCGCCACGATCTCCTTCATGAATCTGGGGACCTGGACCGGCACGCCGGCCGTCGGCAGGTCGGCCTCGCCCTCCATGATGCGGACCTCGGTCAGGGTCTCGAAGGGGTAGTGCGTGCGGATCTGCGCGCCGAAGCGGTCCTTGAGCGGGGTGATGATCCGGCCGCGGTTCGTGTAGTCCTCCGGGTTGGCCGTCGCCACGAGCATGATGTCGAGCGGCAGCCGGATGCGATGGCCCCGGATCTGCACGTCGCGTTCCTCCAGGATGTTGAGCAGGCCGACCTGGATCCGCTCGGAGAGGTCAGGTAGCTCGTTGATGGCGAAGATGCCGCGGTTGACGCGCGGGATGAGGCCGTAGTGCAGCGCGAGCTCGTCGCTCAGGTACCGGCCTTCGGCGATCTTGATCGGGTCGACCTCGCCGATCAGGTCGGCGATGGAGGTGTCGGGCGTGGCCAGCTTCTCTCCGTAGCGCTGTGAGCGGTGGACCCAGTCGATCGGGGCGGCCTCACCGAGCTCGTCGATGCGGTCGAGGGCGAAGCGTGAGACCGGGTGGTAGGGGTCGTCGTTGATCTCGGAGCCGGCAATGATGGGCGTCCATTCGTCGAGCAGCCCGACGAGCGAGCGGATGACGCGGGTCTTCGCCTGGCCGCGCTCGCCCAACAGAATGATGTCGTGGCCGGCCAGGATGGCGTTCTCCAGCTGGGGCACGACGGTTTCCTCGAAACCGAGCACGCCGGGGACCAGGCTCTGTCCGGACGCGATGGCCTTGGCGGTGTTGCGCCGCATCTCCTCGGCCACCGAAACCGACTCCCACCGCGAGGCAAGCAGGTCGGCGAGGGACCGGGGCAGGTCGTCGGGCGGCTTCAGGCCGCCGGGGGCCGGGGTCGCGGAAGGGTCGAAGCGCTGGGAGGGGCCGTCCATGGTGCGAAGCCTACGCCTCCGACTTGTCGGGCGGCGCGGCGCGGCGGCGGCGGAGGGCGACCGTGGGCGATCGCCGCGGCGCTCTCATTCCGCTGCCGTGCTCGCCACGCATGCCAAGCGCGCCCAGCGCAGCCCAGCGCGCCCAGCGCGTTACGCCGGCATGCTCCTGGGGGTTGCACGGGCGTGGCGCATCAGGAGCTGGTCGGCCAGGGCGCGCGCCGGACGGGCCAGCGCGCGGTCGCCGCGCTGGGCCAGGGCGACGGTGCGACCCAGCGTCGGTCCCGTGAACGGGATGGCGACGAGTGAGCCGTCGTCGGGTAGCGCGATGGCCGGCACGACTGCCGCGCCGAGGCCGGCGGCGACGAACGAGAGCACACCGGCCATCTCGCCTCCCTCACACACGAGATGCGGCTCGACTCCTGCGTCGAGGCATGCCGCCAACGTCACGGCGCGCAGGTCGTAGCCCTCCCGGAACATGACGAGATCGAGGCCGTCGAGGTCGCGCACCCGGACCCGTCGCCGCGCCGCGTAGGGGTGATCCGGCGCAGTGGCCAGGACCAAGGGATCGTCGAAGAGTGGCGTGGTGAGCACCAGCGGATCGGTCACCGGGAGCACGACGAGGGCGAGGTCGACCTCGCCCGACGCCACCTGGGGCACCAATTGGTGCGAGCCGCCCTCGACGACCGACAGGTCGATGCCCGGGTGGCTGGCGTGGAACTCCACCAGGGCCGGGGCGAGCGCGCTCGTGATGAGGCTGGGCGTGGCGCCGACGGCCATGCGGCCCCGGGCCATGCCCGAGAGCGCCCGGGCCTCGGCCCCCGTTGCCTCGACGTCGGCCATGACCCGCTGCATGAACGGCAAGAGGGCGCTGCCGTCGGGGGTCAGCGTGACCGGTCCCTGGCCGGGTCCGCGGTTGAAGAGGACCACCCCCAGTTCGTGCTCGAGCAAACGGACCTGGCGGGAAAGCGACGGCTGGGCCAGGTGCAGGCGGTCGGCCGCCCGGGTGAAGCTCTGCTCCTCGGCGACGGCCAGGGCATAGGCGAGCTGGTGCAGCTGCATTCTTCAGAGCTTAACGCTCTGATTTCTATGTCGTTTATGTCTTTGACGTGCCATGCGGGGAGTCATAACGTTCCGCCCTGGAGCGCCGTGGCCGGCGGCCAGACCGGCAACACCGGCCGCGGCGGCCGGCACTGAGGAGGTGCAAGTGACCACTACCGTCGAGAGCGCAACCGCGACCCCGGTTGCCATTGGGGCGCCTCGGGGGGGTCCTGACCGGCCGACCCTCCGCAAGGACAACTGGTGGGTCGAGCCGGCGATCACCGCCACGGTTCTGCTGGCGTTTGTCGTGTACTCGACCTGGGCCGCCTTCGTCGGCCGGAACTACTACGCCGGCGCGGACCTGCACCGCAACCTGATCTCGCCCTTCTACTCGCCTTGCATCGCCAAGAGTTGTGTGCCCGGCAGCCATGCCTTCGGGACGCTCGACTTTTGGAACTTCTCGCCGGCGCTGCTGATCCTCATCTTCCCACTCGGCTTCCGCCTCACCTGCTACTACTACCGCAAGGCGTACTACCGGTCGTTCTGGTTCTCGCCCCCGGCGTGCGGGGTGGCCGACGCCCACGGCAGTTACAGCGGCGAGACGCGGTTCCCGCTCATTCTCCAGAACATTCACCGCTACTTCTTCTGGATCCTGCTGATCTTCAACTGCATCTTGACCTACGACGCGATCGTCGCCTTCCGCCAACCGGGCCTCGGCATCGGCATCAGCATCGGCGCGGTGGTGCTCTGCTTCAACGCCCTCTTCCTGTGGCTCTACAGCCTGTCGTGCCATGCCTGCCGCCACTTCTGCGGCGGCCAGGTGCGTTCGTTCGCCAAACACCCGGTGCGCCACAAGCTCTGGAAGTTCGTCACGCCGCTCAACGCCAACCACATGCGGTTCGCCTGGGCCAGCCTCATCGTGGTCGCGCTCAGCGACCTATACGTGCGCCTGGTGGCCAGCGGGGCCATCCACGACCCGGGTTTCCACTTCTGATGGCCGCCCAGCCGAGCCAGGCCCCCGACTACGAGTCCCACGACTACGACGTCATCGTGATCGGCGCCGGCGGTGCCGGACTGCGCGCCGTCATCGAGGCCAAGGGCCGCGGCCTGCGGGTGGCCGTGGTCTGCAAGTCGCTGCTGGGCAAGGCGCACACTGTCATGGCCGAGGGCGGCATGGCCGCCGCGATGGGCCACGTGTGGTCCGAGGACAATTGGCAGGTCCACTTCCGCGACACCATGCGCGGCGGCAAGATGCTCAACAACTGGCGCATGGCGCAGTTGCACGCCCAGGAGGCGCCCGACCGGGTCTACGAGCTGGAGCGCTGGGGTGCGCTCTTTGACCGCACCGCCGATGGCCGCATCACCCAGCGCGACTTCGGAGGCCACCGCTACGCCCGCCTGGCTCACGTGGGCGACCGCACCGGCCTCGAGCTCATCCGCACGCTGCAGCAGAAGGTCGTCTCCATGGACACCGACGTGTTCATGGAGTGCAAGATCCTGCGCCTGCTGCCCGACGCCGACGGCCGCATCAGCGGTGCCGTGGGCTACATGCGCTCTACCGGCAAGATGGTCCTCTTCACGGCCAAGGCCTTCATCTTGGCGACAGGGTCGATCGGCAAGTCGTGGAAGTACACGTCGAACTCCTGGGAGTCGGTCGGCGACGGCCACGCGATGGCCATCTGGGCCGGCGCCGACGTCATCGACATGGAGTGCGTGCAGTTCCATCCAACCGGAATGGTGTGGCCGCTCTCGGTGCGCGGCATCCTGGTGACCGAGGGCGTGCGTGGCGACGGCGGCGTGTTGCGTAACTCCGAGGGCGCCCGCTTCATGTTCAACTACGTGGCCCCAATGTTCCGGGCCGAGACGGCGGACACCGAGGAAGAGGCCGACGCCTGGTACGAGGACCACATCAACAATCGGCGTACGCCCGACCTCCTGCCCCGTGACGAGGTGGCCCGCGCCATCAACTCGGAGGTGAAGGCGGGTCGCGGCACCCCCCACGGCGGCGTCTATCTCGACATCGCCTCGCGCCGCACGCCCGAGTACATCCGCCGGCGCCTGCCCTCGATGTACCACCAGTTCATGGAGCTAGCCGGCGTCGACATCACGGCCGAGGCGATGGAAGTCGGTCCCACCTGCCACTACATGATGGGCGGCGTGCGCGTCGACGCCGAGACCCAGGCCGCCACGGTCCCGGGACTGTTCGCCGCCGGCGAAGTGGCAGGCGGGATGCACGGCTCGAATCGATTGGGCGGCAACTCGCTCTCGGACCTCGTCGTCTTCGGCCGCCGGGCCGGTCTGAGTGCGGCCGACTTTGCTGAGGCCCGCAACGGGACGCCGCAAGTCGACCCGGCGCAGGTCGCATCGGTGATCGACGATGCGATCGCCCCCTTCGGGCGCGAGGACGGTCACAACCCCTACGACGTCCACCACGAGCTGCAAGAGACGATGCAGTCGTTGGTCGGCATCATCCGCAACGGCCCCGAGCTCGAGGAGGCGTTGGCCAAGCTCGAGGACCTCAAGCAGCAGACGGCCAAGGTGCAGGTCAAGGGCGGCCGGGCCTACAACCCCGGATGGAACCTCGCCACCGACCTGCCCTCCATGATCACCACCTCCATGGCGGTGGCGCAGGGGGCGCTCAACCGCAAGGAGTCCCGCGGCGGGCACACCCGCGAGGACTTCCCCGGGCCGGACCCCGAGATGGGCAAGGTCAACTTCGTGCAGCACCAGACCGGCGAGCGCGGCTACCTGGCACCAATCGCCATCGCGCCCGAGCCCCTGCCGGAGATGCCGCCGGAGCTGCGCGCACTGTTCGAGGAAGGAAGCTGAGCATGGCCGACGCCGAGAAGATCACCATGCGGGTCTGGCGGGGCGACGACGAGGGCGGCGAGTTCGTCGACTACGTGATGCCGGCCGTCGAGGGCGAGGTCGTGCTGGACGTCATCCACCGCATCCAGGCCTCCGATGCGCCGGACCTGGCCTGCCGCTGGAACTGCAAGGCCGGCAAGTGCGGGTCGTGCTCGGCCGAGATCAACGGGCTGCCGCGCCTCATGTGCATGACGCGCATGGACACGCTGCCCGAGGGCGAACCCGTGACGGTGGCGCCGATGAAGACGTTCCCCATCGTGCGAGACCTGGTAACCGACGTTTCGTTCAACTATGAAGTGGCCAAGACAATCCCGCCATTCGAGCCCGGCCCAGAGCCCGCGGGCGGTTACCGAATGATGCAGGTCGACGTCGAGCGCGGCCAGGAATTCCGCAAGTGCATCGAGTGCTTCATGTGCCAGGACATCTGCCACGTCATCCGTGACCACGAGGACAACAAGCCCCGTTACGCCGGGCCTCGTTTCTTCATCCGCTTCGCCGAGCTCGAGATGCACCCGCTCGATGTCAACGACCGGCGCGAGCTGGCCCACGACGAGGGGCTCGGTCTGTGCAACATCACCAAGTGCTGCACGGAGGTCTGCCCCGAGCACATCAAGATCACCGACAACGGCATCATCCCGATGAAGGAGCGGGTCGTCGACGCACGCTACGACCCCGTCGCCTGGCTCGGACGCAAGATCCTCGGACGCTCGAAGAAGACCGCCGAGGAGGCTGCCGCCGGCTGAGCGGAGCCGGCGGCGCGCCTAGTCTTCGCCTCGCCATGGCTCGCTACCTCTCTCCTGAATGGGTGGGGTCCTTCGACGCCGCGCTGCGGACGCTCGACCTGTCCGACGTGGTCGCCGCGGCCGGTGAGGGATCGCTCGCCGCCGCCGACGGCACGTTCAGCGTGGTGCAGGTCGTGACCGGTGTCCCCACAGCAGCCGCCGCCGAAACCACCTCCGCGGGGACCGGGGCGGTAGCGGCGACCGCGGAGGCACGCGTCGTGTTGAGCGTGGCCGACGGCACGGCCCGTCTGGCCCTCGACCCCACCGGCGAGCTGACCGGCACGGCCACGATTGTCCTCGGCTACGCCGACGCGGTGGCCATGGCGCGCGGCGAGCTCGACCCGGCCGACGCGCTGGCCGCGGGACGGGTGCGCGTCCGGGGCGACCTGGCGGCGCTCGTCGCCGGCCAGGACGTGCTGGCCGCGGCGGCGGCCCGGCTCGGGACCGACCTGGAGGGCCTGACGGACCCGGCCGAGCCGAGCGACCCGACCTGATCGCACCACGTGGCCCGGACCCGCTTCTCAGCATCGGCGCGCCCTCCCGACTTCGGCGGGCGCTATTGCGGCCAGGTCTGCGTCGTCACGGGAGCCTCGGCCGGTCTGGGCGCCCAACTGTGCCGTGACCTGGCCCGAGCCGGCGCGACGGTCGTCGGATTGGCCCGCAGCACCGAGCGCCTCGACGCCCTCGCCGCCGAGCTGCGCGCCCACACGCCGGCGTCGGCCACGATCACCTGCGACGTGTCCGACACGGCGGCGCTGCGGCGTGCGCTCCGGCAGGTGGACGCCACCCAAGGCCCGATCGACCTGCTCGTCAACAACGCCGCCCAGGACCCGGGTGTCCGCCTCGTCGACATCGCCGAAGAGGACTTCCGGCGCATCTTCGACGTCAACTTCTTTGCCCCGGTGGCCGCCAGCCTGGCCGTCATTCCGGCCATGCTCGAGCGTGGGCGTGGCACGATCGTCAACGTCTCCTCCGACGGCGGTCGCCTCCCCTCCCCCGGCCCGGGCGCCTACCCATCGTCGAAGGCGGCCCTGTCCGCCTTCACCGAGTCCGTCTCGTTCCGGCTGGCCCCAAGGGGGGTGCAGGTCCACGTCGTCTACCCGGCCTTCATGGCCACCGCCCTCGGACTCGGCGCACTCGACCGCGGTCTGCGCCGGCCTCCCCGGATGACGACCCGCAGCGTGCCCTCGGTCTCCCGCCGGATCCTGGCGCAGTCCGGGGGCCCCGCGCTCGAGATCAGCGCCTCCGGGCTCATCGACGCCGCCATGGTGTTCCGGTTTGCCATGCCGCGGGCCTACCACCGGCTGCGCCGGAACTGGTAGGAACCTGGGTGCGAAGGAACCCCTGGGCGAACAACGCGTGACGGAAGTATCGTTGCGGTACCGGCTCGCAAAGGTCGGGCCGAAGTAGGAGGGACGACGTGCATCAGCCGATCGACGACCACTTCCTTTCGAGGTACCGGGCCCTGCTGGACGCCGAAGACTTGGCGTTCGACGAGCTCGAGCATGCGTGCGAGGACGGTGACCGCACCCAGTTCGACAAGGACATGGTCGATTGGCAGGTCGCCCTCGAGCACAAACTGGTCTTCCTCGCCAACGCGGGGGTCGAGCTGAAGCTGCCCGTTCTGGGCTAATCGACCCGCCCGATCGGACGCCCCGATCGGGTCCGTTTCGTCGCCGGCACGATCCGATTCGGGCGCGTGTCAGGGTGGCGTGACCAGGATGGCAGGATGGTGGGGTGCCGAAGTCATCCGAGAAGGCCCCCTTCGCATCCGAGACCAACGGGCAGCGGCGCGGGAAGATCCGCGCCGCACCCGAGGTCGTGGCACCGTCGAACCGGGTGAACGTCTCGTTCCCGTTCTCGCAGATCAAGGTGGAGGAGCCCAGCCGAGAGCTGGCCGAATTGGCATCGTTGCTGTTGGACCTTGTCGGCACCATGGCCGAGTGGGTGCCCGAGGATCACCTCGCAGAACTGAGCGCACGCGCTCGGGCCCTGCGCGACAGGTTGCGCTGAACGACTCAGCCCCGCGGCACGCCTGACCGCGCGTCGCCCAGGCCGATCGTGTCCGCAAGGTGGCGCATGGTGGCCTCGAAGAACTGACCCGGGTCAAGGACCGTGTTCCGCCAGTGCCCGAACACCTCGAGGCTGATGATGCCGACGATGGTCGTCCAGGCCTGCAAGGCGAGCACGACCTTCTCGACGGGCATCCCGATGAAGAACCCGTCGGCGACCGGCGCGACCGCCTCACGCAGCTCGGGCGAAACCCGCCTCGGGCGGTCGTCCATTTTCAGCCGGCCTGCTTCGCTCGCCTCGCTCACGGGAAGCGCCAGCGCCGCCGCCACGCGGGCATAGGGCTCGACGGTGTCCTCGGGGGCCTCGTAGCCGGGCACCGGAGTCCCGAAGATCAGCCCCCACTCGTGCGGGTGCGCCACGGCCCAGGCGCGCAGTGCCCGGGGCACGAACAGCCACCGTTCGGCGTCACTTCGGCCGCCACCCCTCCCCCGCGCCTGGCTGGCGGCCCGCTCCGCCTCCGCCGCCAAGGCTTCGTAGGAGTCGAGGATGAGTGCGCTGAGCAGCGCGTCGCGACCGTCGAAATAGCGGTACAGGGCCGAAGGGGCCATCTCGAGATCCCGGGCGATAGAGCGCAGCGACAGCGCGGCCGCGCCCTCTCGGGCCAGGTGCGCGCGGGAGGCGGCCAGGATCTCCGCCGTCATCTCCTCGCGGACCCGTTCTCGGGCGGTGCGGGCCAGGGACATGGAACCAGTCTGCTTGCTGCGAGTGGAGAACACAAGTACTTGACACGAACATTGTTCTCTTTTATGATCGACGTTCATGACCAGCTCGACCACCCAGGAGCCTTCGATGAGCACCCCCACCCCCGAGCAGCCCGCAGCCGCTCACTACAAGCGCCCCGACTGGTTCACCCGCAACGTATTCAACCGGGTGCTCAGTGGCTTGACCCGCATGGGTGTCAGCGTCTGGGGCTCCCGTGTCCTCGAGCACCGGGGCCGGAACAGCGGCGAGCTGCACCACACCCCGGTGAACCTTCTGGCGATCGACGGCACGCAGTACCTGGTCGCCCCGCGCGGCGAGACGCAGTGGGTTCGCAACGTCCGCCACGCCGGTGGGCATCTCGTCCTGATCCTCGGTCGCCACCGGCAGCTCTATACGGCGAGCGAGCTCCCCGTAGCTGACCGGGTGCCCGTCCTTCGTGCCTACCTCCGCCGCTGGAAGTTCGAGACGGGGATGTTCTTCGACGGCGTGAACCCCGACTCCACTGACGAGGAGTGGGCTGCCGTGGCCGCCCGCCATCCGGTCTTCGCGCTGAGCGGCTGACGCGACGTCGGCCCTCGACGCGAGGCAGGGGTCGCGTCTTCCTCGTTTTTCGAGAGACGAGAAGCCGGCCCGAACTGCTGGCTACACCCCGATGGCAATGACCATAGGCGAATCGCATGCCAATTGGACTGGTTTTGGTGACCGCTGTTGGGGTAGTCGACGCGCGTCCGGTCCTGAACGAACCATCGATACTTGGACGATGTCCGGTTCTCAAGAACCCGAATTGGTAATCCCCGGACAGTCTGCTTGGTGGCGTTTCGATGAATGCACACGGAACCCAAGACGGATGCGCGATCGAGCAATGCTCGCGTTTACTGCGCGCGCTTGCATTGCTCGCATTCGGGGTTCTCGTCGCTATGGCATTGGTCTTGCTCCTCGGATCGGGCAGGGCATCGGCTCTGGGGGTCGACACATCCCCCGTTCTGCCGACCGGGGTAGGCGGTCTCGTCAGTTCGACGTTGGATCCAGGTGCTTCATCGAGCGAGGGAGTTCCAGCGATCGGCTCCGCGCCATCGACGAAGGGCACTGTGAGCCCATCCACTCCAGTGTCGGTCGCCACTCCCCCGGAGACGCCCGCCGCACCACCGATTGAGGCGGTGTCGAGGACGACGCAGACCGCCACGTCGGCATTGGTGGTACCGAAGGCGGCCATTGTGGCCCCTGTGGCTGTCCCGCCCACCTCGCCTCCTGCGACGGCAACAACGATGACGGTCGGCAGCGTGATCCAAGTGGCCGGCACCGCAACCAGTGCGACCTCCAAGACCCTCGGGACCATAGAACCCGTCGCGGCCCAAACGATTGGCCCGCTGGTCGCCCCGGTGACCAACACGGTGGGCCCGCTGGTCGCCCCGGTGACCAACACGGTGGGCCCGCTGGTCGCCCCGGTGACCAACACGGTGGGCCCGCTGGTCGCCCCGGTGACCAACACGGTGGGCCCGCTGGTCGCCCCGGTGACCAACACGGTGGGCCCGCTGGTCGCCCCGGTGACCAACACGGTGGGCCCGCTGGTCGCCCCGGTGACCAACACGGTGGGCCCGCTGGTCGCCCCGGTGACCAACACGGTGGGCCCGCTGGTCGCCCCGGTGACCAACACGGTGGGCCCGCTGGTCGCCCCGGTGACCAACACGGTGGGCCCGCTGGTCGCCCCGGTGACCAACACGGTGGGCCCGCTGGTCGCCCCGGTGACCAACACGGTGGGCCCGCTGGTCGCCCCGGTGACCAAACTCGGCGCCGCGGTCCTCGCCCCTGTGACCAAGACGGTGAGCCCGCTTGAGGCCCCGGTGACCAACACGGTGAGCCCGCCGGTGGCTCCAGTGACCGACTTCACCACTCCCGTCCGGAATACCGTTTCACTTCCTTCACCGATCATCCCTGCAGGGACGGCGAGTGCCACCCCCGCAGCGTCGACGAGGTTGGGCGACCGAGGCGCTCGTAGAGAAGAACTTCGGATGGCAGCCGCTTCTCCGGCTCTGCGGTCGGCCGCGGGCGGCCAGACGCCCAGCGCCCCGCGAGGTCGTCTCCCGTTATCTCCAATCCCAACGGGGTCATCGTCATCTCCGTCCCCATCGTCTGATGGGTCGACCGGCTCAACCTGGGTCCTCGTCTTCGGCGTGATCCCCGCCGCGTGCCTGCTGGAGGCACTGCGTCGCAAGCTGTCGCGGCTTGACCTGGCGGGTTCGCTGCCGAGCGGATTCCTGGCGATCCTCGAGCGCCCGGGCTAACTCCCCTGATCGGCTGGGGCGAGGACCAGGGCCGACAATCTTGCCAACCGACACTTCTCCATTTCCGGAAGAGGCGGGCTGGCAGGGTGACCAGGATCCCTTCTCACTGACCGGTCCGGCTGCGCGCCGGTTCTGACTCTCCGCCCGCGGCTCGGCTTTGAGTCCGCCTTACGGCCTCTGACAACGCTGACAAATGGGCGCCGCCCCAGAAGCGGGCGATGTTCGGGATCAACGTCAACGGCCCGATCCTGGCTGACCCGACCGTCTCTTTTCAGATATATGTCCAGAGATATCGGGCCTTATATAGGGACGTCAACTGTCAGCTGACAATGGACTTATTGCGGCCTTTGCTGGGTTGTGCACCCTTTCGTTCGCCATTCCATTGGGAGATCGCTCCTAGAAACTCGCTGATCACATCCTCTTTTTGAAGACGATGGCGTTGGGATCGGCCCAACGGCCCGCGCTTTGTCGCGCCCATAAAAGGGGCATAGAAATTTCTAAAGAAATGGGGTTTACATCTCTCGAATAATCGGTAAAGGTTCGCTTGGAGTCACCGATTTAAACCGAAAACGGGGCTCGTCACTCTGAGGAACAAGCCTCAGAACTAGCAAAAGGAGAAAACCATGGAAGCAACTGGACTTTCCCTCGCCGAGCTCGAAAGTGAGCACGCCGAGTACCTGCCTGCGCGTGAGGTCATGTGGGCCTGCCGCGCCGGTGCTGCAGGGAATCACGCGTCGGTGAACAACGGCAATGGCGACGGCAACACCTACCAGGAAGGCCTGGTCAACGTGTCGGCGCTGAACGGCAACTTCAACGGCGACGGCAACCTGACTGGGATCTTCCAGTAAAGGGTCCTCGTCAAAGCCAGGAGCTGAGGGGGGTGATCTTCGGGTCACCCCCCTCACTCGTAGCAAGGAGTTTCGCATGACCCTCGTTGCGCCACGGTCAACGGATGTCAAGGCCGCGGCTTCTGCGGCAGTGATGAGCAGCCCTCTGCGATTGGCCGAGGGCACCGAGCTGTTGGGCCAGTACGAGGGGTCGGCTTACCAACAGCTTCACTACCTGGTCCGTCGCGGCGACGGCCAGGTCATCCACCTGTCCCACTTGCTCTACCTGGTGCTGCGCCTGGTCAACGGCAAACGGAACCTCGAGGGCGTGGCGGTGCAAGCGAGTGACGAGCTCGGTCGACCCGTGGTTGCCCGCGACATCAGCTACCTGGTCGAGAACAGGCTCAAGCCCCTCGGGCTGCTGGCTTCCTCGGCTGAGGTTGGAGACGGGGCTCTCTCCCGTTCGATGCCCCTGCTCGCCCTGCGCTATCGAACCAAGGTCATCCCCGCCCGCTTTCATCGGACGGTCACCGCGGCCCTGCAGCCCCTGTTCTGGCCACCGGTCGTGCTGCTCGTCTTGGGTAGCTTGCTCGCCACCGACATCTGGCTGTTCGGGACACATCCTCACGCTGTCATCCAGGGCGCCCGGCAGCTCCCTTTCCATCCCGCCCTGTTCTTGTTGGTGACGGGCCTGGTCCTCTTCTCGGGCTTCTTCCACGAGCTCGGTCACGCAGCCGGGACGAGGTATGGCGGCGCGTCGCCCGGAGTCATGGGCGTCGGCATCTACCTCGCGTTTCCCGCCTTCTACACCGACCTCACCGACTCCTACCGGTTGAACCGACGCGGCCGCCTGCGCAGTGACTTGGGGGGGGTCTACTTCAACGCTGTCCTCATCGTGGTCGCTGCCGGGACGTACGTCCCGACCAGGTTCAGCCCGCTGCTCGTCTTCATCGTGCTTTCCCAGGCGGCGGCGCTCTACCAGTTCCTGCCGTTCATCAGGCTCGACGGCTACTACATCATGAGCGATCTCATCGGCGTGCCCAACCTGTTCGCCTTCGTGGGGCCGGTGCTGGCCAGCTTGTTCCGACGGCACGACCCGAGGATCGAGGCACAACTGTCGCTCGTGAAACGGCGGGCGCGCGTGGCGATCCGGGCTTGGGCGGCTCTGACGGTGGTCTTCCTTGCCTTCAATCTTGTGACCATCGCCCTTCTGGCCCCGGTCCTGTTCCCCTCGGAGTGGTCGGCCGCCCATCTCCAGGTCCTGGGCATGGCCGTTGCGTTCGGCCACGGTAACGTCGCAGGCGGGCTCAACGACCTCGTGGACCTCGTCTTCATCGCCATCGCTCCGGTTGGCGTCTTGCTCATCCTCGGCATGATGCTCCGGCGATTCGCCCGGGCGGTACGGAAGTGGTGGCCGACCCATCGGATACTCACCGCCGCGCTCGTCGTCTTGCTGGCTGGAGCGGTATTCGTCCAAGGACAGGCGCTGGTGTCGCATCTCATGCCCCAGCCCAGATCACCCGCCGTCGCTGAGACCGCGGCGCCGACGTCGTCGAGCACCCGATCGGCCCCGCCACCTCACGCCACTGCTGCTTCGCCGACCCCGGTCGTGCAGGCACCGCCGTCGGCTCAGCTCACCGCAACCCCCGTCTATGTAGTGCGGCCCGGCGACACCCTCTGGGGTCTCGCCGCCCGGTATCTGGGAAACCCCCTCCGTTACCGGGAGCTGTTCTCGCTGAACAGGGGGATTGCCCAGGTCGACGGCCATACGCTGGTCGACCCCAACCTGATCTATCCCGGAATGAAGTTGCAGTTTCCTGCCGACGCGACCGGCATTCCCACGAGCAGCGTGACCTCGGCTCCAGCACCGCAGGCCACGGGTCTACGACTCGGAGGAGGTGGTGCTCTCTCGACGAGCGGTTCGTCACCTTGATTCATCAAAAGGGGTTTGGCGTGTTCGAGCCGAACGTGAATCCCCGAGGCATCATGGCGCATGGCCGATCTGCCCAAGCAGTCCCCACTGGCAGGTCCGTCGTCAGAAGAACCCGACCAGGCCCAGCTCGGCCATCGCAACCTGATCGCCTTCAATCGGGCGTTGACCCGCTGGGGCAGCCAGGGTGCATTGGAGGAAGGGGGCGGGGCCGTCCTGTGCGCAGGCGGGACCTGGATCCCCGTCGTGGCCAATGGTGCGTTCCGCTCCGACGACGCGCTCGACGGCACGGGGCTCATCGCCCGGGCCGACTCGTTCTTTGCGGGCCTCGGGCGAGGCTTCGCCATCAAAGTGCGCGACAGCGGTGAGGACGAGGACCTACGCCGCGCCTGCGCGGTCGCCGGCCTGGAGCTCTTCGGCGGACAGGTACCCGAGATGATCTGCCCCCGCCCGCTCCCCGAACCCCCGCCCGCCGACGGCGTGGTGCTGCACTGGGTCGACGACGAGGCCGGCGTGCGTGACTTCGTCGCGGTCAACGCCGAGGCCTACGCGACCTACGGCATGCCCACCGAGGTGCTCCCTGCTCTCTTCGACGAACCGGCACTGGTGCTCGAGGATCCTGCGGCCTCCATCGTGGTGGCCCGACGCGACGCCGAGCCGGTTGCCACGGCCATGACCTTCGAGAGTGACGGCGTGGCGAGCCTGCAATGGGTCGGCACCGTCCCCGCCGCCCGCACGGCGGGATTGGGCGCGCTCGTCACGGTGATGGCCACGAACCTGGCCTTCGGGCGCGGTGCATCGTCATGCACGTTGCAAGCATCGCCGATGGGCGAGCCGATCTACCGCCGGCTCGGTTACGAGACGATCTACCGCTACGAGGAGTTCGTCCGCTGGCCGAAACCGCCCGGACGCTGAATCCGGTCCGGGTACCTCAGCGGGTGCCACCCTCGAGCAACCCCCGGACGTAGGCGGCCTGCCCGGCGTGTTGGATGCAGTCGTCGCCGATGCTGACGAGGCGCACGCCCAGGGTCACCGGGGGATCCCAACGGCGGTCCACGATTCGGTCCAGGTCCTCGGCGGCGAGCCCGCGGAGCATCTCTTTGGTCCGGGCGTCGACCACCTCGAGGTAGCCGAGGAGCACGTCGGCCCCTTCGGGGCGTACGGCCTGCACCTGGTCGGGATCGTGGCCGTACCCGGTGTTGTCGGGATCGGGATCGAGACCGCAGCGCCGGGCCCAGTCCCCGCTGACCCAGATTTGCTCGGTCCCGAGCAGCTCGGAGACGTGGTGGTCCTGCACCCGCGTCAGATGCCAGATCAGCCATCCGATCGTGTTGGCTCCGGGTGCGGGGGCCCAACACAACTTCTCTCGGTCGAGACCCTCAGCGGCCTCGCCCGCCAGGGGCGGGACCCGGCCGTAGATTTCGAGCAACAGCGACGCGATGTCCATGACCCGCACCTTAGAGACTCCGGCCGCCCGGCGAGACGCCGATCAGGTGCCGCCGGCAATCTCCACGTCGGGCGACTGAATGTCGTAGCGGGCGACCGCGGTGTAGGCCACCAGGATCACCACGATCGAGGTCATCACGAGGGCCGTCTGCCAGTCGCCGAAGTCGGCGCCGCTGAGGGCGTGCGACTTGCTGAAGTAGTCGGCGAAGGATGCCCCGATGGGACGCGTGATGACGTAGGCGAACCAAAAGGCGAAGATGCTGTTCCACCTGAAGAACTTCCACCCGACCCAAGGGATGAGGATCACGCCACAGAAGAGGAAGGCCGAGGCGAGGTACCCGAGGCCGATGGTGCTCGCGACGAAGTCTCCGACCGCCGTGCCGAGGGCGAAGGTGGCGAAGACGACGCACCAGTAGTACTTCTCCCGACGGTTGGTCGTGATGGAGTGGATGTCCAGGGTGTGTTCGCTCCGGTTCCACAGGTAGAACACTGCGGCGAGCACCACGAGCCAGAACAGTGAGGTGACGGCGTAGGGCATGCCGAAGACAAGGTGCATGGTGTCGGCGACTCCCGTTCCTGCCGTTGCGATGGCGAGCGCCAGGAACCAGTAGGTCAGTGCCGAGTAGCGCCGGACCAGGAATTGCAGGAACAGTGCGACGACGAACATCGAGAGTTCGACCACCACGCCGACCTTCTTGTTGTTGACGAACATGTCGGAGATGGCTTCGCCGGCCGCCGTGGTGGAGATCTTGATCACCCAGAAGAGCGCGGTGACCTCAGGCACCTTCGCCGCCAGCGGCTGCTGGTTGAACACTCGGAGCAGTGAGCGCACGCTCGTGTGGTCTCCTCTCTCGTCTCTCGGGTCGGTGGCTCGAGAAGAACGGAGCGCCGCGCCGGAGGCGATGCCGGTCGTGCGCAATCGTAACCCTGATGCCCGTCAGCCCGACGGGGGGCTGAACAGGCCGTCTCTCCAGGTCAGGACCCGGTTCTGGGGCGCGCCTGCGACCTGAGGATGAGATCGGCCGCCGTGAAATTCATCCTTCCGTCGAACTCGATCGCGTGGTCGAGGCCCGACAAGGCAATCACTTCGCCGTGGCGTTACGGCGGCGGCGCTCCACCACGAGGGCAACGGCGATCACGCCCATGCCGGCAACCGGCAGCATCGTCGCCAGCGGGACCTCGGGGGCTCCGGCCGGCAAAGGGGTGGGCTGCCAGGCGGGCTGGCTGTTGTTGGAGCGGTTGGCGGTGAGCGAGGCCAAGTTCGTGGGATTCCCGACGCTGGAGCCCCATTCGACGATGTTGCTCCCGCTCCCCAGTCTGGTCCACACGTACTTGGTAGTGGTCGGTGAGGTTGGTGCGAAGACCGGCTCGATCTCCGTCCCGGGGTCCGAGGCACCCCACAGCGACGCCGCGGTGGCCGGGTTGGTCATGGTCAGCACATAGATCTTGTGGCCGGCCGTGCGGCTCGAGTCGAAGATGATCTTCTGGCCATCCGGGCTCCAGTCGGGGTGTTCGTCCGCGGCGGACCCGACGCCGGACTCTTGGGACAGGTCGCGCTCGGTGAAGCCACCCGTCAGGCTGACGAGGTGGATGTGCCCGTCGACTCCGACGTAGACGATCTGTGATCCGTCAACCGGGTCGAACTCGGGCCGGTTGGCCGCTCCACTGGTCGGGTCCGGCGGCGCCAGCGCCTGCGACGTGGTGACGGCGGACGGCGTCCCACCGTTCACCGGGCTCTGGGTCTCCAGGGTGCAGGCCGTGGTGCTGCTGTTGCAGCGGATGAAGGCCAACGTGCTTCCGTCGGGCGACACCGTCGGGGCGTAGTCGTTGAAGGAAGAGCCGCCCTCGGTCGGGAACGTGAGTTGGGTGGCCCCATCGGTCTGACTGCCCGGCGAGCCCGAGACGGTGGCGGGATACGGGACCGAGAAGATCGCGTCGTTGCCTGAGGGGGTCCGGCTGCTCGAGAAGTACAGAGTGTCGCCGTCAGCCGAGAAGAAGGGCATGGAGTCGGTGCTTCCGGCCGTCGACTGGGTGTAGTTCGGTGCCGATCCCCCCGGGCAGGTGTACGTGGGTGGTGAACTGCCGTTTGGGTTGACGCTGTACACCGACTGGCCGATGTTGGAATCACAGATGGCGATGAAAGCCACGTTGCCGTTGGTGGTACCCGGGAAACTTGCTTGGGCGGGAACCGGGACGAACGCACCGCCGATGACCAAGGCGATCCCCCCGGCGAAGAGCCCCCGCGAGATCTGGCTCTGGAGCCTCCGAACCATGGTGGGACGATACGACTGTTGTGCCTCACGGACGACGGAAACCGCGCCGTTCGGCGAGGGTTCACCGCGAGTTCGCGGTTCGGTCGCGCTTCGGTCACGGTCGTTCGCCGAGCCACCTTCGCCGCACCAACCCCTCGTTCGCGGCCCGGATCCGTCAGGACGTCTGGAGCCCGACGCGTCGCCCTCCGTCCGCCGCGGAGCGGTACGCGGCGTCGACCAGACGGTGCGCGACGAGGGCCTCGGCCAGCCCCGGTTCGGGGTCCCGTCCTCCGCACACCGCGTCGACGAAGGAGCGGTCCGCCTCGACGTAGGCGCGCACGGCGAGCCCGATCTCGTCGTCGGCCAGCGGCAATTCGTCCACCCACGGTGGCGACGGGCAGGCCCGCACGTCGATGCCCTCGCTCGTCTGCACGCGCAACGGACCCCGGAAGTCGTCTTCCAGCGACACCATGCCGTCACGACAGAACACCTCGACCCGGCGTGTCGAGCCGCGGCTCAAGATCTCGTGCCACACGCTGGTGAGTTGCACCTCGAGGCCGGAGGCGAAGGAGAGAGAGACGGAGGCCACGTCCTCCACCCCCTCGTGGCCGGCGTGGTTCGCCGTGCGCGCCGCCAGCGAGTCGACCTCGCCGAAGCAGAAGCGCAAGATGTCGACGTCGTGGATGGAGTGCTCAATCAGGCACCCTCCACCAGACTGCTCGACCTCGGCCCGCCAATGCGACCCGTAGAGGCCCTGGATGGGGAAGTACTGGTCGTCGCGGAACACCGCGGCCATCGGTGCACCCAGCGACCCGCCTTGCACGAGGTCGCGCAACGCACGGAACACCGGGGCGCTCCGCAACACGAGGCCGCACTGACTGGGTACGCCGGCCGTCACGGTCGCATCGACGAGGGCGGCGGCGCGGGCGAGATCCCGGTCGAGCGGCTTCTCGCAGAACACGGCGCAGCCGGCGGCCAGCGCCTCGTCCACCGCGTCCCGGTGGGCCACGGTGGGAGTGCAGACCCAGACGGCATCACAGCGACGGGCCACCTCCTTGGCGTTGGCGACGCAGCGGCGCCCTCGGCTCCGACGGCGTCGACGAACGCCCGGGCGTGCCGCTGGCGCGGGTCGTGCACGGCCACGATCGACGCGTCGAGGATGCCGCCGTCGATCATCGCCTTGAGTCCGAGCCCATGCGCCCAGGCGATGTTCCCCGACCCGACGAAGCCGATGCGCAACACGCCCCGGACATTAGGGGAATCCGCACACGGCAGTCACTTAGGGTTCGACGCTCATCTTCACACCGTGGGTCGGTTCTACGATCTTGGCTGCCACCCGCAGTTGATCCGGCCGAGGTGCTCGATGCAGCCGACGTCGTCGTGACGATGGGCTGCGGAGACGCATGCCCGCTGCACCCAGGGAAGAAGTACGAGGACTGGGAGGTGGGAGATCCGGTCGGGAGGACCATCGAAGAAGTGCGTGCCATCCTGGCGACCTGGGCGCATCTCCGAGCGGTGCTGAGCTCCTGATCACGCGCGTTGCGGTCGAGACGCTGACCTACGGCGATCGCATTCTGTTGCGGAGGGGGGCAGGGCTGTGCCCGAAAAGATCCCCCGACCCTGCTGGCTACACCACGCTGGCCGACACCAGCAGGACCGCTGCGATCGTCAGCAGCACCGGGCAAATCTTGAACCAAACGACCGGAGTTCGAGCACCGGTCACGGAGGTCAGCACCGCCAAGGCCAGCAGCAGCCCCGCGAAGCGCGGTAGACCCAGTGGCTGGCTGTTGCGCCGGCACCGCCTGCCGCGGTCACGCTGACGACGATTGCCGCGAGACCCCACATCGTGAAGGCTTCCGCCAGCCACTCCTGAAGAATGATGCGGCGGTTGTCCGATGAGATCGGGTCGAAACCCCCCACGACCTGAAGGGTCGGGATCGCGTGGGCGACCCCCCAGATGCCACCAGGGTCGCAGCGATGTACGCTAAAGCCGTTGCCATCGTGGCCATCTCCTGGAGTCTTCGCACAGACGTAGGGCCGATCGTCAGCACTTGCGTTGCTCGGCGGTTGGTCCGGGCGGAGCCCATGACCGTCCTCGGGACCCGTCTCAGCTGTCGATGGCCTTCCGCAGTTCCGCCAGGCGACCACGATTGAGCGAGTACCAGACCCACTTGCCCCGCCGGTCACCTTGGACGAGACCGGCCTCGCTCAGGATCTTGAGGTGGTGCGACACCGTGGGCTGGCTCTTGGCCAAGGGCTCGACGAAGTCACAGACACAGACCTCACCCTCGGGTGAAGCGGCGAGGATGCTCAGCAGGCGCAACCGGACGGGGTCTGCCAGCGCGGTGAATCCGCTGGCCAGCTCGGAGGCGTCGGTGCTGTCGAGTGGTGCGGCGAGCACCGACGCGCAACATTCCGTTTCTCGGACCTTCGTCGCCGCTGGCTTGCTCACGGGCCACCTCTTCTGGAAGAAACATTGACATGTATCGATGCATCGGCCATACTCGATGTATCGACTGAGTTCGATACTACTGGAGGTCACATGTCGAGGGTCCAACTCGCACTCAACGTCAGCGACATCGACGAAGCGGTCGCGTTCTACTCCAAGCTTTTCGGGGCCGAGCCGGCCAAGCGCCAGCCGGGCTACGCCAACTTCGCCATCGCGGACCCGCCGCTCAAGCTGGTCCTGCTGGAGGACCGCACCGCTCGGGGTCATGGGACCCTCGGGGCACTGAACCACCTCGGCGTCGAGGTGGAGACCCCCGACGAGGTGACGTCCGCCACAGACCGCCTGAGCGACAATGGGCTCGAGACCGCGGTCGAGGAGCAGACCATCTGCTGCTACGCCGTCCAGGACAAGGTTTGGGTCAGCGACCCCGACGGCGCGCCGTGGGAGGTCTACACCGTCCTCGCGGATGCCCCGGCCGAAACCGGTATCGCTGGCGACGGGTCCTGCTGCGTCCCTGACAACGTCGAGGGCTCCCCCGTAGCCGTGGGTTCACCGCAGTCGTGCTCGCCGTCCTGCGGCTGAACAGCGAAGACAACCGGGGAAGATGCCAATGAGGGACACCGTCTTGTGGCGGCGGCTCCTGGCCGAGTTCTTGGGCAGCGCCTTCTTGGCCGCCATCGTGATCGGTTCGGGGATCGCGGCGCAGAACCTCTCGCCGGGCAACATCGGCCTCGAGCTCTTTCAGAACGCGGCCGCCACGGCGACGGGCCTCTTCGCCATCATCTTGATGTTCGGCCCGATCTCGGGCGGCCACTTCAACCCGGTCGTCTCCTTCGTCGATGCCGGGTTCGGGGGCCTCAAGTGGAAGGACGCCGCCGCTTACCTTCCGTTCCAGGTCGTCGGGTGCATCTGCGGGGCCATCCTGGCCAACGTGATGTTCTCAGAGGCCGCCATCTCGATCTCGACCAAGCACCGGGCCAGCGGGCCGCACTGGCTCTCCGAGGTCGTCGCCACCGTCGGCCTGATCCTGGTGATCTTCGCCCTCGCCCGCACCGGGCGCTCGCACCTTGCCCCGGCCGCGGTCGGGGCCTACATCGGTGCGGCCTACTTCTTCACCAGCTCGACCAGCTTCGCCAACCCGGCCATCACGGTCGGGCGTATGTTCTCCAACAGCTTCGCCGGCATCGCCCCCTCTTCGGTCCCGACTTTCATCTCGGCCCAGGTCGTCGGCGGTCTCCTGGCTTTCGGGTTGATCAAGGGGCTGTACCCGGGCATCACCAAGGCAGAAGCGGCCGACGTCATCGAGCCCCACCTCCGCGGCGAGAACGACCTCGAGACCCGCTGAGACCGATCAGATCACAGACGAAAGGACGTCCCATGCACCTCGTAGCGATCGGAGGCAGCGACGCCGGCATCAGCGCCGCGTCTGCGGGCCCGCGAGCTCGATCCGACCACCGAGGTCACCGTCGTCGTGGCCGACGCCTACCCCAATTTCTCCATCTGCGGCATCCCGTATTACGTCTCGGGTGAGGTCACCGACTGGCGCAACCTGGCCCACCGCACACTGGACGACCTCAACTCGACCGGGATGCAGGTCCGCCTCAACACGTTGGTCACCAAGATCGACGTCGCCGGCCGCCGGCTCCACGTGGTCGACGAGGCCGGGGTCGAAGACCAGTTCGCCTTCGACCAGCTCGTGATCGGGACCGGCGCCATGCCGTCCCGGCCGCCCATCGAGGGCCTCGTCGGCCCTGACGCCCTCGGTCCCGCCGACGGGGTGCACCTGCTGCACTCCATGGGCGACACCTTCGAGCTGGTGCGCACGATCGAGGAGGCCCAGCCCCTCAGCGCGGTGATCGTGGGCGCCGGCTACATCGGACTCGAGATGGCCGAGGGCCTGACCGCCCGGGGACTGTCGGTCACCCAGTTCGAGCAGCTGCCCGAGGTCCTGCCCACTGTCGACCCGAGCCTGGGTGCGCTGGTCAACGCGGAGCTGAGGGCCCACGGCATCGACGTGAGGACCGACACGACGGTCAAGCGGATCGCCCGGGCACCCAAGGGTTCGGCCGGCCGCTTCCAGGTCGATGCCGTCGAGTCGACGGGCACCGAGCTCACCGCCTTCGCCGACATGGTGCTCGTCGTCGTCGGCGTCCGTCCCGACACGGAGTTGGCGGTGGCCGCGGGGGCGGAGCTCGGCATCGGCGGCGCCATCGCCGTGGACCGGCGCATGCGCACCAAGCTCGAGCGGGTCTTCGCCGCCGGCGACTGCGTGGTGACCCACCACCGCCTCATGGGCCTCACCTACCTTCCGCTCGGGACCACGGCCCACAAGCAGGGCCGCGTGGCCGGCGAGAACGCCATCGGCGGGAGCCGGGAGTTCGCCGGCAGCCTCGGGACGCAAGTGGTGAAGGTCTTCGACATGGCGGTCTCGCGCACGGGACTGCGCGACCACGAGGCGGTGGCCGCCGGCTTCGACCCGCTGACCGTCGAGTCCGAGGCCGACGACCACAAGGCCTACTACCCGGGCAGCCACCGCATCCGGATGCGCTACACCGGCGACCGCCGGACCGGCCGGCTGTTGGGCGTCCAGCTCTTCGGCCACCGCCACGCCGAGGTGGCCAAGCGCATCGACATCGCGGCCGCCGCCATCTTCAACGAGATGACCGTCGACGCCATGAGCGATCTCGACCTCTCGTACACCCCGCCGCTCGGCAGCCCTTGGGACGCGGTGCAGACGGGGGCCCAGGCCTGGGTGCGAGCGCAAGGGTCGAGCGGTGACTGAGCCAGAGGTGGCTCGGTCAGGCCGCAACGAGGACCAGTCGGGTTGTCCAAGCGAAAGGGGAGGACATGGTTGACCACGAGCCGATGACGGCGCAGCAGAAAGTGCAGCTCAACCACGTAGTCAAGCATCTGCACACCAGGTTCCACGGCATCTTCGGTTTCGAGACCATCGAGAAGTTCGTGTTCGAGAGCTACGACGACATCGCGAAGAGAGCCACGGTGACCAAGTGGCTGACCGTCACCGCCGAGAAGTTCGCTCTGCAGCGTCTCGAGGCCTTGGCTCACTCGCAGGACCATTCAGGGAAGAGCATTCCCGCCGTCCTCTTTCTCTGCGTGCACAACGCCGGGCGCTCGCAAATGGCCTTGGGCTGGTTCAACCATCTGGCTGCCGGTCGCGCCATTGCCTGGTCGGGCGGATCGGAACCGGGATCCGAGATCAACCAGGACGTGGTGGAGGCCATGGACGAGGTCGGGATCGACATCTCCCAGGAGTTTCCCAAGCCCTGGACCGACGAGTTCCTGGGCGCGGCCGACGTGGTGGTGACCATGGGTTGTGGGGATGCCTGCCCGCTCGTGCCCGGAAAACGCTACGAAGACTGGGACCTCGATGACCCGACCGGCAAGAACTTGGACGAGATCAGACTTATCCGAGAGGCGGTCAGGGACCGGGTCGACGCACTCCTCGGCCAGCTCCTGCCGGTGCCCCGGCCATGACGTCCCATGGCGACTCGCCGGCCGATCGACGGGCCGGCATCGCACCCAGGGTTCAACCGATGAGGCCGAGCTCCTGCACGTCGTTGCGCTCGGCCAGGAGCTCGTCGGTCGTGACCTTGATCCGCTCGGTGGCGAATTCGTCGTGGGTGAAGCCCTCGGCCACGGACCAGCCGCCCTTCCCGTCCGCCACCACGGGGAACCCGAACTGCAGGCCCTCGGGGGCGCCGTACTGCCCCGAGCTGGCCACGGCGACCGAGAAGCAGTCGCCGCCGGGCGTCGGGTTTCGCAGGCTCACGACGGTGTCGATGGCCGCCGCGGCGGCCGAGGCGGCCGAGGACGATCCGCGCGCCTCGATGATGGCGGCCCCGCGCTTTTGCACGGTCGTGATGAAATCGCCTCGGAGCCACTCCTCGTCACCCACCACGTCGGCCGCCGGCTTGCCGCCGATACGGGCGTTGGCGAAGTCGGGGAACTGGGTCGCCGAGTGGTTGCCCCAGATGGCCAGGTTGGTGACGTCGGCCACGGGGGTGCCGGACTTGGCGGCCAGCTGCGCCTTGGCCCGGTTCTCGTCGAGGCGGGTCATGGCAAACCAGCGTTCGGCCGGCACTTCGGGCGCGTTGGATCGTGCGATGAGGCAGTTCGTGTTGCAGGGGTTGCCGACGACGAGGATGCGGACGTCGGAGGCGGCGTTCTCGGCGATGGCCCGCCCCTGGGGTTTGAAGATGCCACCGTTCACGCTGAGCAGGTCGCCGCGCTCCATGCCCGCCTTGCGCGGGACGGAGCCGACCAGGAGCGCCCACGAGGTCCCGTCGAAGGCCGTCTTGAGGTCCGACGTCGCGACGATGTCCGCCAGCAGCGGGAAGGCGCAGTCGTTCAGCTCCATCACGACCCCCTCGAGCACCTTCATGGCCGGCTCGATCTCGAGCAGGCGCAACACGATCGGCTGATCCTCACCGAGGAGCTGGCCCGAGGCGATGCGGAACAGGATGGAGTAGCCGATCTGGCCGCCGGCGCCGGTGACGGTGACGTGGACGGGGGACTTGGCCATGGGGAGTATTCCTTTCCGACGAGGACGGGGCCTACAGACGGTCGACGATGGCGGCGGCGAACTCAGAGCACTTGACCTCGGTGGCGCCCTCCATGAGGCGGGCGAAGTCGTAGGTCACGACCTTGTCCGCGATGGTTGCCTCGAGCGTGTGCACGATGTCGGACGCCGCGTTGTTCCAGCCGATGTGCTCGAACATCAGCACGCCCGAGAGCAGGACCGAACCAGGGTTGACCTTGTCCTGTCCGGCGTACTTGGGCGCCGTGCCGTGCGTGGCCTCGAAGATCCCGTGCCCGGTGACGTAGTTGATGTTGGCGCCCGGGGCGATGCCGATGCCACCGACCTGGGCCGCCAGGGCATCGGAGAGGTAGTCGCCGTTGAGGTTGGTGGTGGCGATGACGTCGAAGTCCGACGGTCGGGTCAGCACCTGCTGCAGCGTGATGTCGGCGATGGTGTCCTTGACGAGGAGCTTGTCGCCGGGATCCCCGCCGCAGTCGTCCCAGCCGACGGCGACATCGGAGAACTCCTCGCGCACGAGCTCGTAACCCCACTCGCGGAACGCACCCTCGGTGAACTTCATGATGTTGCCCTTGTGCACCAGCGTCACGGAGCGGCGCTTGCGTTCCAGCGCGTAGTTGATGGCGGCGCGGATGAGACGCTTGGAGCCCATCTCGGAGACGGGCTTGATCCCGATGCCCGAGCCGTCCCGGATGGGCCACCCCATCTCCTCGCGCAGGAATCCGGTCAGCCGGTCGGCCTCGGGCGAGCCCGCCTGCACCTCGTAGCCGGCGTAGACATCCTCGGTGTTCTCCCGGAAGATGACCATGTCGACCAACTCGGGGTGCAGCACCGGCGAGGGCACGCCGCTGAACCAGCGCACCGGGCGCAGGCAGACGTAGAGGTCGAGGATCTGGCGCAGCGCCACGTTGAGGGAACGGATGCCGCCACCCACGGGTGTGGTCAGTGGTCCCTTGATCCCGATCAGGTGCTCCCGGAAGGCCTCGACCGTGTCGTCGGGCAGCCAGCTGCCCACCTGGTCGAACGCCTTCTGGCCGGCCAGCACCTCCTTCCAGGCGATGGAGCGGCCGTGCTTGGCGGCAGCAGCATCGAGGACCAGCTTGGCGGCGGGCCAGATGTCCACGCCGGTGCCGTCGCCCTCGATGAACGGGATGATGGGCTCGTCGGGGACGTCGAGCGTGCCGTCGTCGCCCATGCGAATCAGATCTGCCATGGGGGCGATGCTACGGGGCCGCGCCGCGACGTCCCAATTGGCGACCGAATGAGAGGTCCAATTAAGCAGTGCCGGCCGCCCCGGCGGACAGCACCTCGGTGAGGCGGGCGTACGGCTCGCTCTCCGGGCCGAGGATCTCGCCCACCCACGAGAGCGTCAACGCCGTGTCGACCTCGGTGCCCCAGCGGAGCATCTCCTCGATGTCGAGCCAGTCCTTCGGGCGGTCAAAGATCGCCTTGCAGACGATGAGATGCTCGGGGGCGAGGATCGGGATGTCCATCGGCCCGAAGCGGACCGTGCGGGCCCGGCGCGCCATGTCCTGGTGGAACCCGATCGTGGCGAAGAAGACGTCGAGGTACGAGCCGTCCCAGTCCAGCCTGGCCTGCCCGTCACGTGCGATGAGCGCCCGGCCGGCGGCCGTGACCGTGACGCCGAGGGTGGCCATGGCCCCGAGCACCGGCGCGGCCGCCTCGGGCGGCAAGGTGATGTTCACGTCGATGTCCGTCGTGGCCCGGGGGTTGCGGTACCAGGCGAGCGCGAGAGCACCCCCGAACTGGTGCGGGACGCCGAGCGAGTCGAGCATCTCGTGCAGTCGCACGATGCGCGACGCGAGTCGGCCGAGCGGTGCCGGCGCGGCGGCGACGCTCACGCGTTCGGGTCCCGCTCCGCCGCCCGGTGCCGCGCTGCCGTACCCGCCACCAGAGGCGCGAGGGGCGGGAACCCGAGCTCCTCCGGAGCGCGCGCGGGCGTGAACGCCGTGATCTGGTCGGCGAAGTCGAGCAGATCGATGAGGGTGTCACCGGGATCCCGCGTCGCGCTGCCCCCCGGCCCCAGTGGGCGGGTCTCGAGCGAGCGGGCCATCCGCCGCGACGACTCGACGAACCGGCGGGCCTCGGGCCGAACGGGGGTGGCGACACCACCGAGTCGCCCCTGGCCAGGGCGGCGCCGAGCGGCCGCAGAGGTCTCGGCCTTGCGGGCCGACGCCCGCACGGCCTCGGGGTCGAACGGCCGGCTGGCCCGGCGACGGGCTGCTTCGAGGACCTCGTCGGTGAAGTGCTCGAAGTTGGCCAGTGAGCGGGCACGTGGCCCCTTCGGCGTGTGCAGAGACTCGCGGATCTCGAAGCGGCCCCTGGGACGCGCGACCACGTATGCCATTTCAACAGTATATACCCACTATGGGACACCACTATACCCCACTAGGTTGCACGGACCTCCCGATCCATGCCCTATCGGACACGCACGATCAGGCCGCGCTCGGCCCCAGTCCGAGCGCGGCGTAGATCTCGCGTGTCGCACTCGAGGTGTTGAAGGTGTAGAAGTGCAGCCCCGGCACGCCGGATCCGAGGAGGTGGGAACAGAGCTCGGTGGCCAGCTCCACACCCTCCTTGCGCACCGCGTCCGCCCCACCCCGTTCGTCGGCGGCGCGCAGGCGCGCTTCCATCCAGTCCGGTGCCGCGGCACCCATGCCGCCCAGGCGGCCCATCGTCGACAGCGAGGTGACGGGGAGGATGCCGGGGAGGACCGGGGTGTCGATGCCCCGCTCGCGCAGGTCGGAGACCAACCCTTCGTACTCGGAGGCTTCGAAGAAGAACTGGGTGACGCCGAAGTCGGCCAGGGCGAGCTTGGCCGCCAGGAAGTCGCGATCGCTCGGCAGGTCGGGCGAGCGGGGATGCCCAGCCGGGTGCGCCGCCACGCCGACGGAGAAGCCGCCGATGGCGCGGGCGAGCCCCACCAGCTCTGCGGCGTAGGCCAGCTCGCCGGGGCCCGCGGTCGGGTCTTCGGGTGGGTCGCCCCCGAGTGCCATCAGGTTCTCGACGCCCGCCTTGCGCAGCGAGACCAAGATGTCGGCCAGCTCCAGGCGGGTGTGGGCCACACAGATGAGGTGGGCCATCGGGTTGAGCCGGGTGGTGTGGAGCATCCCCGACACGAGGTCGAAGGTGCGCTGGCGCGACTCAGCACCGCCCCGGTAGGTGACCGAGACGAAGGACGGCTCGAGCGGTTGCAGCTCGCTGATGGTGCGGGCGAGGGTGGTGAGCTCCTTGTCGTTCTTGGGCGGGAAGAACTCGAACGAGTACGTCGGTCCGGCGGCAAGCAACTCGGCGATGCGTGTCACGTCGCCACCCGGCCGTAGTCGTCCTCCAGCCGGACGATGTCGTCCTCGCCGAAGTAGGTGCCGTGCTGCACCTCGATGAAGACGACGTCGGTGTCCCCTTCGTTGCCGATACGGTGCGCACCTTCCAGCGGGATGTCGATGGACTCCCCGGGGTGGAGCTCGATCACGGTGCCGTCGAGCGTGACCTTCGCCGTACCCGACACGATGAACCAGTGTTCGGCCCGCTTGGAATGGCGTTGGTAGCTGAGCCGCTTCCCTGGGTGGACGACGAGCCGCTTGACCTTGTGGTCGGGCGCGTCATCATCGAGGACCGTGTAGTTGCCCCATGGGCGCTCCGAGTATTCCCGCTCACTCACCGGCTCTGTGCCTCCCTCGCCGGGCGTGGCGCTCTGCGTCGCACCCTTCGTCGTCACGTCGTCACTCTTCCGTCGTTCACTTCGCCGCCAGCTCGGCGGCCCGCAGCGCGTTGCGCAACAGCATGGCACGCGTCATGGGCCCGACTCCGCCGATGCGAGGCGTGATCCAGCCTGCGACCTCGGCCACGTCCGGATGAGCGTCGGGGATGAGCTTCTTCCCCTCGAAGGTCGTGCCGGCGGAGACCACGGCCGCACCAGGCTTGACCATGTCCGGCGTGAGGAGATGAGGCCGACCCGCCGCCGCGACGACGATGTCAGCCGTGCGGGCGATCGTGGCCATGTCGTTGGGGGCGACGCCCGTGTGCAGCACGGTCACCGCCGCGTTCAAGCCCGGGCGCTTCAGCGTGAGCAGGTTGGCCAGAGGTCGACCGATCGTCACGCCGCGACCGATGATCACCACGTGGCGGCCCTCGACGGGGACGTCGTAGGCGTGGAGGAGCTCGACGATGCCCGCCGGCGTGCACGGCAACTGGCTGGGCGTGCCCAACACGAGGCGGCCGAGGTTGACCGGGTGCAGCCCGTCGACGTCCTTCGCCGGGTCGACCGCCAACAGGGCGCGCTCCTCGTCGAGGCCCGGCGGTAGCGGGAGCTGCACCAAGAAGGCGCTCACCGCCGGGTCGGCGTTGAAGCGCGCGATGGCCTCCATCACCTCTTCCTGCGTCGCGGTCGCCGGCAGATGGACGCCCACCGAATACATGCCGATGGTGGAGCAGTCCTCGTGCTTCAACGCGACGTAGCGCTCGCTCGGCACGTCGTCGCCGACGAGCACGGTCCCGAGACCGACGTGCACCCCCTCGGCCTTCAGTTCCGCGACGCGGGCGCCCACCTCGAAGCGGATCCGAGCCGCGACCGGCTCACCGTCGAGCAGGATGGCGCCCATCAGTGCCGGAAGTGGCGCTCGCCGGTCATGACCATGGCCAGGCCCGCATCGTCGGCCGCGGCGACGACCTCCTCGTCGCGTACGGAGCCACCCGGCTGGACCACCGCGGTCACGCCGGCGTCGGCCAGGACGAGCAACCCGTCGGGGAAGGGGAAGAAGGCATCGCTCGCTCCGGCGCCGCCCTTGGCGCGTTCACCCGCCTTCTGCACCGCGATCTCGGCGGCGACCACGCGGGACTGCTGCCCGGCGCCGACCCCGACCGCCTGTCCACCGGTCACGACGGCGATGGCGTTCGAGGTCGTGCGGCCGCACACCCGCCAGGCGAGCACCAGGTCACGCCACTCGTCCTCGGACGGGCTGCGGCGGGTGGCGGTGCGCCACGTGTTGCGGGGCGAGACGAAGGCGTCGACGTCCTGCACGAGGACGCTGCTGCCGAGACTGCGCAGCTGGCGGACGGCTTGCTCGGGCGCGGGCCCCGAGAGGATGCGGGTCGCCTTGCGCCGGCTGGTCAGTTTCTCGAGCGCTTCGGGCGAGTAGGACGAGGCGATGATGACGTCGGCCTGCGGGCCCGCCGCGATGGCCGCGGCCTCGGCCGCGCCGACGTCGCCCCCGAGGGCGACCACGCCCCCGAAGGCGCTCTGGACGTCGCACTCCAGCGCACGCTCGTAGGCGGTGACGAGGTCGTCCGCGACGGCGGCTCCGCAGGGGTTGGCGTGCTTGATGATGGCGACGGCCGGCTGGCCGGCGTCGGCGGCCAGCTCGTGGACCAGGCGCCAGGCGGCGTCGCCGTCGAAGAGGTTGAGGTAGCTCAGCGGGTTTCCGCCGTGTTGGACCATCTCGTCCCACCAGCTCGTCGTCCCCGCGGTGCGATAGCGCGAGCCGCGCTGGTGCGGGTTCTCGCCGTAGCGCAGCACCTCGGTGCGCTCCAGGGTCAGGTGCAACGTCGGCGGCAGGATGGCGCCGAGCGCGGCCTCCTCGCCGTCGGTGGCGGTGGCGCCTTCGAGGGTGTCGACTGGAGCGGGGCCGCCGGCGTCGAGCCAGGCGACGATGGCGGCGTCGTACGCGGCGGTATGCGCGAAAGCCGCCCGGGCCAGCCGGCGCCGGGTGGCGGGCGACAGGGTGCCAGAGACGCGCAGCTCCTCGAGCACTGCGGGGTACTCGGCCGGGGAGGTCACGATGCCGACGTGCTCGTGGTTCTTGGCGGCCGCCCGGACCATGGTCGGGCCCCCGATGTCTATCAATTCGACGGAGGGGTCGGACGAGAACGGGTAGAGGTTCGAGACCACCAGGTCGATGGCCTCAATGTCGTTGGCCTCGAGGTCGGCCCGGTGCTCGGGCTTGGCGCGGTCGGCCAGGATGCCGCCGTGGATCTTGGGGTGGAGCGTCTTGACCCGCCCGCCCAGCATCTCGGGCGAGCCCGTCACCTCGGCAACCTCCGTGTGGGCGATGCCGGCCTGGCTCAGCGCGGCCGCGGTGTTGCCGCTGGCCACCAGCTCCCAGCCCAGGTCAGAGAGGCCTTGGGCCAGGTCGACCAGTCCTTCCTTGTCGTACACCGACAGCAGCGCCCTCACGACGTCATCTCCTCGTTCTCTCCTTTTCTTCTAGTCCTTCTAATTGTGGTCCCGCTCGACCGCTTCCGGCTCCTGCGACCCCGACGCCGGCCCCCACCCACGGCCGAACGGGCGGCTCGATCTCCCGTCCCGCTTCGAGTTCGCCGAGCGCCCAGGCCACGGTGGCCGGGTACAAGGAGCGCTCGACCACCTTGATCCGCTCGTGCAGCGTCTCCTCGGTGTCGCCGGGCAGGACCGGGACCACCTCTTGGGCGAGGATCGGGCCGGCGTCCATCTCCAAGGTGGCCAGGTGCACGGTGCACCCCGTCTCGGGCACGCCGGCCGCCAGGGCGTCGCGCACCCCGTGCCAACCCGGGAACGCCGGGAGCAGGGCCGGGTGCGTGTTCAGCATGCGGCGCGGGAAGGCCCGGTGCACGGCCTCGGTCAGGACGGTCCCGAAGCCGGCCATGGCCACCAGGTCGACCTGGTGCGCCACCAAAGTGGCCGCCACGGTGGCGGTGAAGCTCTCACGGTCGAACTGACGTCCGAAGCCCCCGTACCCGCTCCGGTCGACCAGCTCGGTGGCGGCACCATGCTGCTCGGCCAGATCGAGGGCGGCACAGGGTCGATCCGACAAGACGACGCTGACCGGGAGGCCCGCCTCGAACATCGCACCCAGTATCGTCCCGGAACCGGAAACGAGGACCGCGAGACGCACGGGGTCAATCTAGTTGGCACACGGCCAGCCGCTCCGTAGGGCTGGTCTGGGAGCCGGAGGACGGCCTCACTCCCAGACGGTTGCCGGGGTGGAATGCCTTCGTGTGACAATTACGCGAACGGACGTCGCCGCGCGCGAAAGACGGGCATCGCGCTGCGTTACTGTCCTTCGCGTAGTGCGCACCTCCCAGCCAACCGTTACTGCCAAGATCTCGCGCGTCGGGCTGACGGCCATCGCTTGCCTGCTCCTGGGCAGCGTGGCCGTGACCTCCGACGCCTCGGCTGCGCCATCGGCGGGTTCATCGGCAGCGTTGAGGCAAACGCTGATGAACTCCATTGCGGCTGCGACCCAGAAGGGGTCGGCCAAGATCACGGTGCAGTTCTTCTCCGGTTCGACCACCGGCAAGGTCGTCCAGGACTCCACGCTGCAGACGGGCGAACAGACCGTCGCAATCGGGAAGGAGCTGGCATCGGTCGTCCTCGTCGGGGGTGCGGCGTACTTCTCCGGCAACAGCCAGGGACTGACCTCCTATTTCGGGGTTCCCAGTCGGCTGGTGCCGGCGCTCACCGGCCGTTGGGTCTCCGTGCCGTCCACAGACGCGGCGTTCCATGCGGTCACGGCGAACTTGGCCCTCCATTCGGCACTGGCCAGTGTGACCCCATCGGGCCGGTTGGTCGTAGGCAAGCGATCGGAGGTGAACCGGCAGCCGGTGAAGAGCATCTCGGGTACGGCTCCGGAAGGCGGGGGCCGCTTGACCCTGTTCGTCGCGGCCAACGCGCCGTCCCTCCCCGTCGAGGCAGTCGAGTCCAGCGGAACCGGCAGTTCGACGATGGGCGAGATCGTGACGTTCACGCGATGGGGAGAGCAGCTCCACGTGGCAACGCCGTCGGGAGCCGTTCCGATCTCCACGCTCCGAGCAGCAACGCCGGCCTCCAAGTAACGCGTCGGGTATTGCTCACCAACACGGCCGACACTGGCGGCCGGAGATCTGACCGGCGGTTGCAGAACCATGAAGACGCTGACGTTCGTTCGCGAGTGACAGTCGGGAGTCGTCGAGCCATTGGAATCGCGGGCAATCCCGACGTCGATGACTCGTGACGAAAGGCATATTTTCCTCTCCAATGAAAGAACTCCTGGACTGGCGACACCCGCGGGTATTCCAACGTCCACTCGCTGCACGCCCGTATGCGATCGCGCGCGAGTCGTAACGACAAATGCGGCGCAGTCCCCTTAGAATGAATTCCGGCAACATCTTCAGGGCCCGCGGTCGGGCATTGGCACTTCTGCTTCTTCCGCTCGGCACAAGGCGCAAGCAAATCTGACCGACGTCAGATCCAACCTCATCGCAACGAACTTACATCCGGAGAGCAATCATCATCACGCATCCTCGTAGTCGACGACGGGGGGATCCGGAGTTAGCAACAGGACTTGCCGGGCTGGATCAGGCGGACAACTTCGGATGGTTGCTCACCTGTGTGGGGGTGGAGGCGGGACGCTCGAGTAGGGAACCGCTCACGAACTCACCGTCCAGCACAGACCTGAAAGCACATTCCCCCTCGATTTTGGGGGAAGGGTGACGCGATCGGTTCGCGAAGCGACAGAGCGAACGGCAACGAGGCGGTGCGTCGCGTTGTTGAACCTGCTGCTCGCCAGCATCGTGGCCGTCGGCATCGGCTGGGGCCTAGTTCCGACGTCCTTCAATGGCCAGACGGCCGCCTCCCCGTCCACTGACCACTCGATGGTTCCCTTGCATGCGAACTTGGTGGCCGACGTACAACAGACGTGGTCCGGCATCGCGGCGACCCCTGACGGTGATGGGTACTGGGTCGCTTCCAATGGCGGCACGGTGGAGTCTTTCGGTGATGCCGTCTCCTACGGGGACCTTTCGAACAAAGCTCTGAATCAGAGCATCGTCGGCATGACCCCAACCCCCGACGGCCGGGGCTACTGGCTCGATGCCGCCGATGGCGGCGTCTTTTCCTTCGGCGACGCAGGATTCTTCGGCTCCACGGGCGGCATACATCTCAACAAACCCGTCGTCGGCATGGCCCCAACCCACGACGGGGGCGGATACTGGATGGTGGCTTCCGATGGTGGGGTCTTCGCCTTCGGTGATGCGCCCTTCGAGGGATCGATGGGAGCCCACCACCTCAACAAACCCGTCGTCGGCATGGCCCCCACGCACGACGGAGACGGATATTGGATGGTGGCTTCCGACGGTGGGGTCTTCGCCTTCGGTGACGCGCCGTTCGAGGGATCGATGGGTGCGAACCCGCCCCGCTCTCCGATTGTCTACATGGCCCCGACTCCCGACAACAACGGCTACTGGCTCGTGAGCCAAGACGGCACGGTCTACGCGTTCGGCGACGCAGGGACTTACGGGTCGGTGATCGGGGCGACCGCTCCGGCTACTGCGTTGGCCGCGACACCGTCGGGCGGCTACTGGGTCCTGACCGCGAACGGCGCAGTGCAGCCCTTCGGCGATGCGAAGAACTACGGCTCGCCAGCGACCGGTCCGGTCAGCTCCACGTCCGGCAGCACCAGAGCTGTTACGCCGGCGACGAGCACCACGACTGATCCTCACAGCCGCGACCGGCGAGATCGGCTCATCCGGTGGTCATCTGGAGCTCAACGGGCGGCCCTACACCTTCGTCGGAGTCAACGCATACGAGATCGGTACCGAGGTCGGGGTCAACCCCGGCTGCGGCTCGCAAGAGTCCAACGCCCAGCTCAACGAACTCTTCTCCTCGCTGCCCGCGAACTCGCTGGTCCGCATCTGGGCGTTCCAGGGCGCCATCGCCACCAATATCCACACGGACCAGCTGGACTGGGCCCCCCTGGACCGGGTCTTCGGCGCCGCCGCCGCTCACGGTCAACGGCTCATCGTGTCACTCACGGACCAGGGTGGCGTTTGCGACGGCGACCATTGGCAGGATCCGTCGTGGTTCGACGGAGGGTTCATGAACGTCTTCAACAGCCCGTCGAACAGTGATGGGAGCGGGCACACGCCACTTTCGTACTGGGATTACATGCAAGACGTGGTGAACCGGTACAAGAACTCACCCGCCCTGGGAATGTGGGAACCGATCTCGGAGGCCGAGGCGTCGACCTGCGACGGCAGTTACTACCCGGGGACCTGCTGGGGGCACACGAGCTGTCCCAATGAGGCGGTGGCCGCCACAGCGCTCCGACACTTCTTCGACGTGGTTGGTGGCGAGATCCACGCTCTGGACCCGAACCATCTGGTGGAGAACGGCCTCCTGGGTGGCGGTCAGTGCGGGACGGAAAGTGCTGACTACCAGTATGTGTCCGCAAGTCCCGGAGTCGACGTGCTCTCCTATCACGACTACTACTCGGGAACGGCAATGGGTGGCGACCAGTGGAACGGCATCGACGTACGCATTGCGCAGGCCGCGGCCTTGAGCAAGCCAATCATCGCAGGCGAGATGGGGCTCGACGCGGGAACCGCTTCTGGGTGCATGGCGCTTGCCGCCCGGAGCACCGAGATTCAAGACAAGATCCATGTACAGATGGGGGCGGGAACAAGCGGCGTCCTTATTTGGGATTGGCTTCCGGCTCCGAGCAGCCCGTGCACGACTGACACGTTCCCGGGTGACCCCCTCATGGGGGTCGTGGCCGCCGGCTCGCCGTTGTCAGCCACCTTATCGAGCGCGTGGCGCCCCGTGAGTACCCCGTAGGCGTCGTGGACATCAAGATTTTGGTCGAAACGCAAGACGAGTACATCGATGTGACCGGCGACCCGATCGGCCGCCCCGTCGTTCTTCGGTCCTCCAGCGACTGACGAACACGATCTCGGCCCGGCGGTCACTCCACGCTGAGTTCCCGGGGCGTAGTCCGAAGACCGGCGCCAAAGACATCAGTCCCTCCCGGGGGTGTTACAACAGCCCGGATCGGCAGCGTTCGACCCAACCGTTAGTTAACGCCGGTCTGGCCGTTGTGGCCTGTGACCCGGTACAGACGATACGGGGCACAGATACCGTCCGGATTGAACTGGTGGACGAACTTGGCAAATCCGGCGCCGTTTGCGTACAGAGTCGGATACCGCTCATTTAGCGCATCGACCAGACCAACACCGACTGGTTGCGGGACGAAGAGATAGTGCGCCCCGAAGGTCAGCGGATCGGCGAGCACCCGTTGGAAGTCGCGATCATTGATGATGACAAAGACCTTCGAGTTTGGCACGGACGTGACGATCTGTGGAGTGCAGTTCCCATAAGTGTCAGCCACGATCGAGCCATCGGGCAGGTGCATGTTGCCGATATAGGCATCGATCGCCTTGATGTGAGCGTAGTGGTGCGTCCACTGCAGCTCCGTCTTCTTCGGGTGGGCGAGGAACAGTGCACCGAGCTCGGTTGATTCCGAGCTCTGCACCGAGTCAGCGAAGATTCCTCTGCCGCTCGACGGCACGGATACACCGAGGAGCGCCACCACCACGAAGACCCCGAACACACTGGCGGCGAACTCCCTCGTTCGTCGACCTCTGACCGAGTCCGTGCCCTGTGGGACCTGAACCGATCCCGAGCTCCAGGGCGCAGTGCCCCCTCGGGCCAGAATGCATCCGACAAGCATGACCTCGAGCGGAACGCTCACGATGAAATAGCGGTACCAGGGTTCCAGGAAACCGGAGAGAAGGCCAAGGGCATCGAAGGTGACACTTCCACCCAGAATGGCCAACGGAGCCAGAATACGGAGATCGCGACGCCGCGCGGCGAAAAAGATCGCTAGGACGAGCACGACAGGTATCAGAGGGGCCAGGTACTCGAGATTGTGCAACCCGTGGGCAGCCCGCACGGCGAACGTCATCTTGACCGATTCGGACGTCTGAGCGGCCGTCCCGTACTGCGACGAGACACCAGCAAATGCCTGACCGGTGATGACGAAGCTCATCACGGCCCACGACATGAACGTCGCCACTAGCGGCGACAGGAAGATCGTCACATCCGCCGAAGCAGCCATGATACGGGCCCGGACCCGCCCCTGGCTTCGCCAGTAGCTCACGCCGAGAACAACCACCGCCGACATGCCTGCCGCCCCGATCGCCTCGTAGCGATCGAGGTAGGCCAGTCCCAGGGCGGATCCCGCATAGACGAGCGGCCGCAGACCGCCGTCGCACAGCCACCGCAACAAATAACGGGTGGTCATGACCAACAGGAAGGTGTAGAGCATGTCGCTCATCCCGTTGCCGGCGTAGTACAAGATCATTGGGTTGAGCCCGAAGACCAACGTCAGGGCCAGTCGCGGCCCTCGTCTGACGGCCCATTCGCGCAGCGCTGCATGGACCTGGTACACAGCACCCACCCCAACGAGCACGGTGACGATGCTCCCGGCGAGGTCATGCGTCGCCAGCACGGGAAAGAGCGGCTTGAACAACAAGAAGGGGATATCGGCGAATGACTGCAAGGGGCTCCATACGAACCCGACAGCTGCCAAATGAGGGTCCCGGGACCACAGAACGTAGTAGCCATTGGCCATCCGCGACACGGCATCGAGCGGCAAGATCTGGTATTTGAAGTCGAGCAAGATCGCCACAGTGAGATAGATCGTGAATGCGATCAGGGCGACGACCCCAGCCTCTGACGTCAGTCGCCCGAAGATACGCGAGTGCCATGGTTGGCGAGAAGTCGTCGTGACCCTGACGTGAGGAGACCCTTCCGAGATCGCTGCGGGTGATCCGTCGAATATGGGGATCGCTGAAATCCCCTGGCTGGGCGAGCTGCCAACGCCGATCGTGCGTGTGTCGATGGGGCCGGGGGTCGCCCGCATTTCGCCAGACTGTTCCGCTGCTCGCTCTATCAGCTCTTCTCTGGTGAGCGTCGGTGATGCGGTGTGCTCCATGTCTCGTCAGCCTCGATCGCCGATGCGGTGATCGGCGACCTCCGTGACCGAGACTTTGGGGCATGTTGAAGCCGGAGTATTGAACACCGGATGGAGCGGCCGGGTGCTCACGACCAATTCGTACCTCCCTCCAACGGGGATGGACAAGTCGGCATACAGAGGCTTTGCCTCCCGTTCATCGTGAGGTAAGGCAGGAAACGTCCCTATCACCATGGCCGAGCTTCCTAGACGATCGACGAGAAAGTCCCCGCCGTTCCGGTAGCTCGGTCAGAGGGTTGCTGGAAGGAATGTCGTGAGGGAATCAAAGAGCAGATAGAGGCCGGCCGCCCAGAGAGGTACGAGGATGATCCACTTGCTGGGTGTCCCGAACCAGAACTCAATGCGCCGGTAGGAGAGCCCGAGGAGCAGCAAGAGACAGACCTCGAACCCGACAGCAGGGAGCAGCGACCAATCCCAGCTCGCGGTGTCCGAATTGGCGACGTGGTACGTGATGTGTTTGGGCGATGGCTCCGGGCGCGCCCCGGATTGCTTGAGCTCCCCCACGACGATGAGGCGCTGAGCCGCGGAGAACTCCGGTGTACAGGTGGTGAGCGTGATCCGGTTGTCCCCGGCGTAGTTGAGCACCGCGACGTCGTTCGGTGAGACCGCCACGGGTGTCCCCGATACCACGTACGTCAGGCGTTCGCCGGAAAGGGAGGTCAGGATGATTCGGTCGCCACGTACCAATTGGCCGAGGCGGTTGAATGGGGCTCCGTGTGTCGTGCGGTGGCCGGCAATGGCCACGTTGCCTGCCTGCCCGGGCATCGCCGTTCCGGCGTAGTGGCCTGGGCCCTTGGACAAATCGGTGGAGTTCGTTCCCTCTACGACGTACTGGTCCACACCGATGGAAGGGATCTGGAGATGGGCCACTACTGATCCATCCCCGCCGGAGTGAACGAAGGTGCTGGCGGAGATCAGTGACGGACCAGAGGCAGCCGCTGTAGACGCGTGGTGTGCCCGAAGCGAGGCGTCGAAGGCGGCCTTCAGCTGGTCCTGGGCCTGGTGCTGCGCAATGGCCGTGCCCCAGAGCTGCCAGACCACGAACAGCAGGATGATGGCACCCAGGTTGCGGATCCAGGTAAAGACCGTGGCCCACTCTGTGTTCGTCAGGGGGATGCTGGGCGTCGCCGCTCCATCATCGAGGGCTTCGGGCAAAACTCGAGGGACGACCTGCAACTCCTGGGTGTAGCCAGTCTCGATGACCGTGGTCGCTCTTGAATCATGACGGTCCAGGGTCACCGACGGGGTCGCGGTGGTCGCCTGCACCCGTACGGTTGGAGCAGTCGTAGGCTCTGCGATGACGGCAACAGACGCTTGGCGCGCCGTCACCGGATCCACGAAGGCCGCTGGCTCATCACCGTTCGACAGCTGGCTGAACCGTGCCGTCCATGGGTCAATCTCGCCCGCGACTCGAACGCCCGGCGCGGGTGACGAACGTAGTCCGGGTGCCCCGGGATTTATCCCCTGGGCCACACCCGAGGCCGCTCGAATGATGCGGCCGATCGCCGACTCATCGGAGGATGCGCCGTCTCCGGCCCGCCAAATCAGCTCCCAGTCAATCTCGGACACCGGCTGACCGGGATTGTCCCGTGCGGCTCCTGCCTGAGCGTCGGACACGATCCTTTCGACGAACTCCGCGCAAAGGACCCACGCGTCGATGCCCAGGTGCTGCGGGCGGGCCGGAACGCCGTCGGAGACTACGGAGGCCCCGCGACGGGCCGTCAGCGACACGGTGCACCCATAGGAGGTACGAGTTTACGCAGCGGTAGTAACTGCGGACCGTGCGCTACTCCGGTTCGCTTGGTCACGGATCATCTCCCGAGCGTAGGCCACCAGGAAAGCTTGGTTCTGGAGAACGACAACCTGCTTGGAGTTGTTCGACCCTTGGACGCCGGCCTGGTTCCTGATCCCCGCCTGTTCGCCGCGGGTGGCCTGTGCAACGACTCCATGCTGATTCTGCACGTAGAGAACGACTCGCTCGTAGGACGTGCCAGCACCGCGCTTTACCGGAAGTATCCAGTACAGGATCGTCCAACTGCCGTATTGCTGAGACGTGTACGCCAGTGCCTGACCGGTGATTCCTCCCGGCAAACTGACCTGGGTCACATTTGCCAGCGAGTAGCCGTGGAACTGATAGCACTGTTCCACGCCGAAGGCCGCAAAGGACTGGAGATCGGAGGTGTCGATGACATCGGCGACGATGTCGGTCTGAGCCTGTAAATCACCCCCGACTCCTGGATAGATTTCGTACCGGTTCCAAGTCGAGCCCTCGCCGAACAGCGGCGCCGCCCAATTGAATGTGGTTTGATACCTGCTCGTCCAGCCGACCGGCGTCACGGGGTCGGTGATGTATGAGGTGAGCTTCGGCGCGCCGGATACGTCCGCCACCAAGTTGTAGGTCTGCAGGCCAACATTGCTGACACCGACGAGGATTGCGAACACCACCACGAGTGACACCGCCAGGTAGACCTTGGGAACCGGCAGGTGGTGCCTGGGTACCCGTCCGACGTCCTCGGACAGCGCATCCGATTCAGAGTTTCCGGCGGGTGGCCGACCGCCGTCATGGCCGATGCGAAGTCCCAGGGGCCGGATGAACAGGATCATGACCCCGACACCCAAGGTGAACAGGATGAGCCCGATAAAGGGGTGGAGCACGTCGATGGCGAAGTACTCGCCGAAACGCTGGCCCGCCCAGAAGACGAGGGTGAGCCGAAACAGGTTGATAACCCACAGCAAGACCATTCCGCCAGCCAGCCACAACAGTTTGCGAACCAGAGGTCCACGAATGATGGCCGTAAAGGCGGCGCCGACGAGGAAAAACCCAACCACACTGCTCACGCCGGAGCAGGCGGAAATCACACTCAGGTTGAAGGGGTGACCATCGTGAACGACCCTGAACACGGTGTTGTCCACTCCGCCGATCGGTGTAGCGACGTGAACGACGCGGACGATCTTGTCGATGGCGAACAACGTGGCGGAGGTGAAGGCATTCAGCACGCCGAGCAATACCGACGTGTAGGGGTACGGCCAAGCCAAGAAGAGAAACGCCACCGCCACCTTTTGTCGCCACAGCACTCGTACGCCGAAAATGACGGCGACGGCACCAGCCACGAAGAACGGCAAGGTGAGCAGGTCGATCCTCCATACCCAGAACATGGCGGACAACTTGCTCGGGAGGAAGAGGTTGACGCACAAGGCACCGGCCATGAGGGGAATACCGATGATGTAGTCGGTCTGGCGGTCATGAATGGCCGGCTCGGGCCGAGTCGGACGGCTGTTCACGGCGGCCAGGATCAACGACACGAGCGGCACGAGGCTCACGTACGCCAGGGGGGTGTTGAGATCCGCCAGCTGCAAGAGAGTGGTCAGGGAGTAGCTGTAGGCGATGATGACCACCGCGAGCAGGCTGCCCATCTGTACCGTCGTTCGCGTACGCGGCTGAGCCTCGATCCACAAGAGCCTCGCCTGGTCTCGTAACCTTCGTGCCGTTGAAGGCAACTGCAACGGTCGGGCGGTGGTTGTGGGTATGACGTGTGCCATCAGATCACCCGAACACTCCGTGGACGTAGTCAGAAGTACGAGGGTTGATGGGGTTGTTGAAGACCTCCTCCGTGGGTCCCGCCTCGACGATGTGCCCGGGTTGACCTTCCCCGTCCACCAGGAAAAGCGCACAATTGTCGGAGACACGCTGCGCCTGTTGCATGTTGTGGGTGACGATCACGATGGTGATGTCGTCGCTGAGGTCCTTGATCGTTCCCTCGATGACACTGGTCGAGATCGGGTCGAGCGCAGAACAGGGCTCGTCCATGAGGAGCACCCGAGGCCGAACGGCCAGTGACCGAGCGATGCAGAGGCGCTGCAGCTGACCTCCGGAAAGAGCGGCACCGGACTCGTTCAGGCGGTTGCGGGCCTCCTTCCACAGCCCGGCTCGCTCCAGACAGTCCTTTACCAGGGCGTCGGGGTTCGCTACCTTCAAGCCCGAAAGCCGAAGTCCCGAAAGCACGTTTTGCGCGATGGTCATTGAGGGAAACGGATTGGGGCGCTGAAACACCATGCCAATCCGGAGACGCGTCTGCGTCACAGGCAGGGCGGGCGAGTAGATCTCCGTGCCGTCGAGCGCTACCGATCCCGAGAGCGCCGCGCTCGGAATGAGCTCGTGCATACGGTTGAGGATCCGCAGGAACGTTGACTTTCCGCAGCCCGACGGTCCGATGAGTGCGGTTACTTTGCGCGGCTCCATCTCGAGGCTTACCCGTTCAAGAACCTTGTTGCTTCCGAACCAAGCACTGACGTTCGTCGCCTGCAGTGACGCCGGTCCAACGGGAGCATCGAAGGCCGAGTGCGCTTGGGCCGCTGCCGAAGACCGCGTCTCCATCGTGGTCATGGGAACACCCCCACACGTAGGAATCCCCGCACCGTGATACCGAGAACCACACACCAAATGGAGATCGCCAGGGCGGACTTCCACCGTCCGTAGCCCTTGCGGCGACTGCGATCCGCGAAGAACACTCCGACCACGCCGGACACTGGAAGAACGAGCGCCAGAGCCGCGAAAAGCACCGCCCAGTCGAAACTCGACCTTCCCGGTGCGGTCAGATCACCAAAGAATCGTCTACCTTCCACAGAACCAGGTGACGTCATCGGCTGGCCCTTCGTCGTCGCAGGAGTTGTCGCGCTCCTTCCCCGCACATAAGGAGGGCGAAGCCCAGTCCGAGGAGCGGGAGCGGGTCATCGCCCGTGAAGGCCAGCCCACCCGACGTTGACGCGGCGGTTGTGGCGGCCGAGGGAGCGTCGCCCGCTGAAGAGCCACCGGTGCCCGATGACGAGGTCCCTGTGGCGGTGGTGGCGGTCGTGGTGCCGGAGCTGGACGTGGGCGTGGACGTGGACGTGGGTGTGGTGGCCGGTGCCGACGCTGCTTCGGCGTCGAGTTCCTGCGCCACCGCGAGGTCGGCAGTCACCATCTTCGGGGTCGCCGGAGCTGCGCCCAGGGCGGTGATGTCGGCCTGCCCCTTGGCGCCCACCGCGAAGCGAATGAACTGGGCCAGCGCGAGCGCCTTGTCGGCCGGCAGGCCGTTTGTCGGCACCAGGAGGTAGCTCTCCATCATCAGGTAGTTGTTGTAAGCGGCTTGGTCCGACGTGCCGGCATTGAACGTGACCAGGTTGTTCGTCGTCGGGTCCGAGGTCGAGGCAAGGGTCGCGTCGGCTTCTGCGGCGCCGGCCGAGGCCGAAGAAGGCGCCACGAAGGACCCTTGTGCATTCTGGACGGCCGCGGTCGGGAGATTCCACGTCACGCCCAGCGGGTCTCCCGTCCAGACGGACGCGATGGGCATGATGGCACCCATCTGGATATCCGCGACCACCGTGCTGGGCGCTGCGGTCCGTGCATCCAGGCCGATCAGCTTTCCGAGCGTGGCCTCGTCGCCTCCCTCGACGGCAGTCGTCGAATAGGGCCAGTGCTCACTCGCAGTCGTTGTCACTCCCGTCGCCGCCAGCCCGTGCTGTTCCGCAGCAGCCAACCCGGCCGCGAAGGCAGTCTGGGAGGCGGTGGTGCTGTCCAGGAAGGACTCGAGCGTGTAGTTCTCGATTGTGGGATCGAGGTTGGCCCAAAGACCGAATGCGTACGCCGCTGCGGGCGTGTTGGGGGGGCTGGTGCAGCTCAAGTTGGTGTCGCCCCAACCCGTATACGCCGGGGCCCCGTAGATGCCGTCCAATTGGGTAAGTGTCAGTGGGATGTGCTGGCAGAACTGTGACGGCAGAATGGTTGCGCTCCCCGAATAGGTCGGATTGGGAACCAGGGTCAACAGCGCGACCGGGGTCGCGACGAAGGGCACATAGGCGTATGACCTGCCATTCGCCTTGGCGGTGGCCGCCTCGGCCGAAGTCAGCGGGCGTTCGGTCACCGCGAAATCGTTGGCGAACGCTCCGGGCGCAGTCCCGATGAAGTCCTTGATGCCCTGATCGAGGTTGACGTTGGTGTAAGAGCCGAAGTCCGGATTCAGGCCCCCGGCATCATCATGCAGCAACTTCACCATGACCGGGGTCATAGCGTCGCCACCTTCACCGATGACCGTTCCCGCGACGGTGGCAGAACTTGCACTCCCACTCGCCCATACGGTGCCAGCGGTGGAAGTCACAAGGGTGGCCAACGCCACCACGACCGCGCGTCGAGTCACGGATCCTCGCCTCATGGAGCGCCACGCACACGCCGCTTGAGAAAGCGTCGCCGACCGACGACTCCGATGACGAAGAGGCTCAATCCGAAGATCGTGACGGGCAGCGGATTGATCCCGGTGCCCGCCATGGAGGAAGTTCCCGTGAGGGCCACCGAAGCATTGACGCCGCCGCCGCCGCCCGATGAGGAGGAGTTGCTTCCCGTCGCCGCGTGGCCTCCCGCCCCGGCCGCCCCGGCCCCCCCGGTGGTCTTCGTAGACAAGGCCACCGGGGACCCGGTCGCGGTGCCGGCGTTGGCACCGGGAGGGGCTGCCGTTGCGTTCACCACCCCACAAGTGGGCGTGGTTTGCCCCGCTGCAACTTCGGAGGGGGTGAGGTCACCGCAGGAGTACGCTTGCGATTCTGCGGCCGTCGGCGGCACCGCTCCGGGCACATTGTGCTGGACGGCATTAACGCCGTACTGCTCGAGTGAAAGGCCCAGACTCGCGTACCCGAAGGACGGAGCGGTCTGCTGGCCGAGCGTAAGGGTGTAGTTGACGAACTGACTCATGGTGTCGCCCTTGGACGGCGACCATCCCGTCGTCGGCGTTAGGAGGTAGCTGTACGTCGACGGGTTGTAGACGTGGGGGCCCGCTCCGCTGAAGTTGAGTTGGTGGGTGCCGTTGGGCAGCTGTGTGGCGTAGGCGAGTGCTGAGGCGACGTCGACCGGTGAGGGAGGGGTGTAGTCGCCGCTGGCGTTCTTCACCAACGCCACGTTCTTCGACGGGTCGGTACCCCCGAAACCTGATTCCTCCTCGGCGTACTTCACCTGTACTGCGCCGATCCCTCCGGCGTTGTTGGCGATGTCACTGGCCACCGCAGTGGTGGACTGGTCGTCCAGCCCGCCTCTGATTCCGGGCCAGTTCGAGTTGGGGGCGGTCGCGGAGATGGCTACACCATCCGTGGGTCCTCCCGACTGAGACTGTTGTGCCTGCACGAACGCCGCCCACAATTGCGATTGCTCGTCGATGCACCATTCCTCGAGCACGTAGTTTGTTCCCGCGGAGTCGCTCTCCGTCACCGGTATGACGGGAATGTTGGGGAGGTTGACACCAGGATTGTCGGCGGCGATGTTCGGATCGTTCCAGTTCTTGATGCCTCCAGTCAGAAGACCACAGGCGGTGAGGCTGCTGAGCTGGAGTTGCTTGCTCAGTCCAGGAACGTTGTACATGAAAGCAATGCCACCGGCAGTGATGGGGATGAAGTTGAACGAGAAGCTTGGAGGAGTGGTGTCGGTATTCCCCACGTAACCAATGTCGCTCACGGCGAAGTCAGTCGTCTGGTTGGTGAATTCATATCGCCCGGTTCCAGAGTTCGAGGGGGACCAACTGATGCCGAGGTTGTACGGCGCACCGTGGGTGGCATTGACCCACGTATCGATGGCGGGAGAGGCGAACGATGATCCCGTGCCGTTGATTGGCGCCGGGGTGGTATGCGCGCTCTCCAAGGCTGACCTTGCCGCTCCCGCCGAAGTGGACGCGACGGCCAGCAACAGGGCAGACAGAACGGCGATGCCGATGGCACGTCGGGGACGCCTCGGGATGACGGTGAGCCGGGACACGTGCATGACTCGCTGGACGATCCGCATCTTCGGTGACTCCTTGATGTTGTTTGCTCGACTGATGCACTGGTGGACTGATGTGAACTCTCGCGACGGGCCGCTCATGCTTCGACTTCCTCCGGAGAACGTCGGGTGCGCCACGGAACCGTGAAGCCGCTGGGGCCGGGCTTTTTGGCCCCGATGAGGCGCGCCAGAATGAACAGGGTCAGGACCACGAGGACCAGCACGAAAGCGATGCCCCAGGCGTCTCTGGTCGTGTTCACCCCGGGTTGGAAGATCAACTCGTATATGCGCAGAGGCAGGTCGTCCTGCTTTCCGCTGAACGGATTCCAGTTGTAGGAAGGGTTCCCTCCCGCCGTAAAGAGAACGGGAGCGGTCTCCCCGGCGACGCGGGCGATGCCCAGGATCATGGCGGTAATGAGGCCGACGCGTGCCGTCGGGAGCAGCACCCTGAGCGTCGAGCGCCAGACGGGGGCCCCGAGCGCGAGCGACGCCTCGGTCAGGGACCCAGGGACGATGGAGATGACCTCCTGGGAGGCGCGGGTGACGATCGGCAGCATCATCACTGAGAGGGCGAGCGCAGCAGCGAAACCCGTCTGGCCAGCTTCTTTCTGGGGCACCACCCAGAGCAGATAGATGAAAAGGCCGGCGATAATTGCCGGTGATCCCGTCATGGCATCGACGACGTTGCTGACTACCTTGGAGAAGGCGTTCCGATTGTTCACCAGGTATGTGGCAGTGAGCACGCCCAAGGGAACGGTGAAAAGCGTCGCCAGACCGACTTGCTCGATGGTTCCCACGATGGCGGCACCCGCTCCCACCGCGGTAACTGGCGAGGTGGCCGTCAGACCGGTCATATCGGCCAGGAAGAAGTGTGGAAAGTGGGCCAGCACGACCGACGCGCCCTTGATAATGACGTAGACAATGACGGCTACAAGCGGAATGAACGCAAGGAGAGCGCCAGTCCAGATGCCTAGTGTGGCCAGACGGTCCTTTGTGGCCAAGACGCCGTACTTGCGCCAGCAGACGATCCCGTACACGAACAAAAAGGCGCAAATGACACAAACGACGAACCCTAGGGGGCCGGTAATGCCGGCAATCTTGAAGCAAAGCCACACAATGGCCACTGAAGCCAAAGCCGAGCCACTCGCCTCGATGACCATGGCACGGTTGACGGCGCGCGCGCGTCGTGGCCGATCGGGTGCTTGCTGGCCCTGCGACACCGCCCGCGTCGGAGTCCCGAGGGTCTGCGTCACAGCATTTCCTTGTTTGATCGCTCGACAATCATCCGGGCAGCGATGTTGATGACCAGCGTGGTCATGAACAGGACGAGGCCGAGAAGGATCAGTGCGCTCTTCGTGATGACGGACGAAGCGACGAAGTTCTCCGTGATCTCCGCCGCGATCGAGCCCAGGCCACCAGGACCCATGAGCGCCGACGTCAAGTGGTTCCCCTGCGAAAGAACTAGCACGACGATCATGGTTTCCCCGAGCCCGCGTCCTACCCCCAAGAGGATCGCACCGAGAATGCCGTTGCGAGAGAAGGGCAGGATGACGTCGGTCACCATCCCCCACCGGGTGGCACCGAGTCCGAGCGCTGCTTCGCAGACATCGCGAGGCGTTTGCGCCATTACCTCACGGCTGACGGACGTGATGATGGGAATGATCGTGACGCAGCAGATCAGTCCGCATGCAAAGATCGATTTCACGTACTGGCCCGGACTCGCCGTCCGGAAGATCGGAACGAAGCTGGCGTGGGCCACGAGCCATCGGGCCGGCGCCGCCTGGAGATTCGAGACCAGCAGCAGCCCCCAGAAGCCGTACACGATGCTGGGTACGGTGGCCAGCATGTCGACGGTTCCGGTCAGCCATGGCTTGAGTACGCGCGGCGCATATTCGTTGATCATCAGTGCAAGGGCCAAGGAGATGGGGGCGGCGATGGCGACGGCGATGAGCGCAATCGCGACCGAACCCATCAGCAAGGACAGCATGCCGAAGTGGTGCGCATCGGGGGACCATGTCTGGTCGGTCACTAAGCCAAGTCCGGCTTGGCGCAAGGCGCTGAATCCGTACTTGCAGAGGAAGGCCACCGCGGCCGCCAAGAGCAAGAGCACGATCGCGCTGGCGCCCGCCAGTACGCCGTTGAACACTCGATCGGCGCCGACCGGTTTCCTGTTGAGATTGATCGGAACGTCGTCGTAGACGACCGGCGCCGCAACCCTTGCCTCGGAAGTCAGCGCGCTCACCGCGGCCTCCGGAGTGCGAAACGGCGACCCAGCGCACCGGTGATGAGAAGGGCCGTCGCCGACACGGCGACCCACGCGGTCCCGGTGGGTGGGCCGGTGTTCGCCAAGGCGGACGAGCCGCTGACCGACACCGCCGGATCCGTCGTGGCCGCCGTACCGGGCGCGGTCACGGACGAGGTCGTCGGCGCCGCAGTCGTGCTCGACGAAGCGGCGGTGCCCGCCGAGCCGCCACCAGCCTGCGTCGTGGAGGTAGCGGTGCTGGGTGCGATTAGAAAGGGAGCCGAGAACACCTTGGGTTGCGTGAAGTCGTTCTGACCCAGACCCACGTAAAGCACGCAGTAGTGGCTCTGGTTGCAGATCGGCTGATCGTTCGTTTGCTCACCGAGCTGCTGGTTCGGCAGTAGGTACACCGGGTAGCTGGGGTCGGAGAAGGTTCCATTGGCGCCCACCAGAAGGGTGCTGCCCTGGATGGTGTTGCCGTCGCACGTCGTGTCGTCCTTGGGGAGGTTGGCCACCGATCCTTCGGGATCGGCACACTCGAGAATGTGCACCGCGGCGTGCGGAGCGAAGTAGTCGTTGGGCGCCACGCTGACCGCCACGGTTTGGCCGTCGGTCAGATTGCTGTGCGGTGAGACGGTCAGCGGTGGAGGGGAGCTGGCTCCCGCATCCTGTTCGGCCATAACCAAGCCGGCGAACGACAGGCCGACGGCGATCACGATCGCCCAGGACCAACCCGTCGGCAAAAACCGAGCGATGCTCATGATCCCGTGCCTGACTTGGAGACGGTGAAGGGAGGGGAGAAGATCTTGGGGGCAGTGAAATTCTCCTGGTTCTGCCCGATGTAGAGCACGCAGGAGTCCTTCTCGTTGCACACGGGCTTTGCGTCTGACGACTCTCCGAGCTCGGATTGGTTGGGCAATGCGTACACGACGTAGTCGTCCTGCGAGAAGCTGCCATCGCGTCCGACCAAGATCGTGTTGCCCTGCACCGTGTTTCCGTCACAGCGCAGCAGGGCGCTGGTGGGCAGGTTCTGCGTGGTGCCTCCCGGGTCGGAGCATTCGAGGATCTTGATGGATGCAAAGGGCGTGAAATGCTTGTTCGGCCCCACCGACACACGGATGGTCTGGCCGTCGTGGTACGGGCCAGGTGTGATCGTCAGTGGCACATTCGATGACGAGCTCGGCGGATCCGAACATGCCGCCATCATTGTGACGAGGATCCCGGTCAGCACGATGCCGAGCGTCGCCCGGGCGAAACGCCACGGTGAGAGGTCCGCCGTGTCACCCTTCATTCTGGTTCCCTATCGGTGAGTCCGACTGCGATCCTTCGGCGTCGAATCGTCGCCGCCCGATCGTGCCGACTGCCAAGAACAATGCTCCCACTCCGACGAGCCACGGCAGGACGGTGGGCACACCGGTGGAGGCCAAGGAAGCGGTAGATGGGGACGTGGCCGCGCTGCCCGTATTGCCGGTGTTCCCCGCCAACGACCCCCCTGACGTGCTCGTCGCCGATGCGACCGGCGTAGCGCTCGAGGATGTCGTCGTCGTGGTGCTTGGTGACGTCGTCGTCGTGGACGTGGTGGTCGTGGTAGTCGAACCCGTGGTGCTGGCGGTAGTGAATTTCACCGTCACTGGCAGGGCGGCGAGATCAATGTTGTCCGTTGTGTCCTTCGCCGTGTACGTCACCGACTCAGCCGCGGTGTCGCTCACCGTGAAGGTGGCCATACCGCTGTTGGACGTGGTTGCGCTCGTGGCTGTCACTTTTGAGGAGCCGCCAGTGGCGTCGAGCGCCACCGTCTTTCCGGAGACCGGATCCCCGTTGCCGTCATAAAGGAGCACGGAGACCGTCGCCGTTTGCGTTCCGTTCGCAGGGACGCTGCTCGGATCAGCCAACACAGAACAGTAGGCAGCGACTGGTGGAGGGGCTGGAGGACTGCCGAAGGTCACGACGCCTTCAGCCGGGAACACGGCATTGTCGTCGCTGACGTCCGTCGCCTGATAGGTCACAACTTCTGCGGTGGAGTCGGTGGCCGAAAACGTGACCTGTCCCGCTTGACTGGTCACGGCACTCGCTGGGGTCACCTTCGAGCTCCCGTTCAACGCCGCCAGCGTGATGGTCTGACCCGAAACCGGGTTGGAGAAGTAGTCGGTCAGGGTCACTGTGATCGTCGAAGGCGTCGATCCATCGGCGGGTGGATTCGCCGGCGAGACGGTGACGGTCGACCCCCGCGAGTCGGGATCGCCTGCTCCCGCCACGTAGGTGATCGACACCGTCTGCTTCAAGGTCACAGAGTCCGTGGTGTCGGCGGCTGTGAAGGTGACCGTTTCGGCCTGGCTGTCGTCTGCTTCGAACTCCGCCACACCGTTCGCCGTCGTGATACCCGGTTGGGTGCTACCGATCGAGATGGGGTGGATCTGGACGTTCCCCGAGGGAGAACCTTGGACGGTGATCGTCTTGCCCGACTCAGGATTGCCGAACTGGTCATTCAGGGTGACCGTGATCAACGTCTGGGTCTCGCCGTCTGCCGGGGAGGTCGAGACCGGGGCAGTCACGGTGGACGAAGTCGCCGACGGTGTTGACGTCTCGAATTGTACGGTCGGTTGCGATGTCAGCGCGACGATGTCCGTCGTGTCCGTTGCGGTCAGAGTGACGCTTTCCGCCACCGTGTCGGTCAACTTGAATGTCACCTGCCCGCTGGCGTCTGTCATCGTCGGCGATGCTGCGCCGATTTGCACTGACGTCCCGGAGGAGGGCTGGAGGGTCACAGTCTTGCCGGCGACGGGACTGCCGCCAGCGCTGAGGAGTGTCACGGTCGCCGTGGTCCCCTCCAAGCCGAGCGGCGCCACCGGGGAGACCGTCACCGTCGACTTGGATCCCGAGACGGTCAGAGTCCCGAAGGTCACCGAAGCGGTGTTGGTGAGCACGGTGCTCTCCGTCGTGTCCGTGGCGGTGAACGTCACCGTTTCGGCCGCGGGATCCGTCGCGGTAAAGGTGGCCACTCCTGCGGCGTTGGTGACATTGGGGGTCGCCGCCGGCGTGATGACGGTGCTGCCGGTTCCAGCCAGCGTGACCGTCTGATTCGCCACTGGTTGGGCGTTGTCAGCCTGGTCCCGCAGAGTCACGCTAATCGTCGTCGATCCGCCTGAGGCCACCGTCGTCGGAGACGCGGTGACCGTAGAGTGGGACTGATCAGCCACGGGGGCTTGGAAGGTAACGGTCGCCGTGTTGTTCAGCGTGACCGGGTCGGTCGTATCGGTCGCCTTGACGGTCACGGATTGGGCCACGGTGTCGGTCACGGTGAAGGTGGTTTGTCCGTTGGCCCCCGTCGAGGCTGGCGAGGGTCCCGTGAAGGTCGCCGCGCACGGCGAGGGCGTGCACGTCGTCGCGGCCAAGGTGACCGCTTTGCCTCCGACGGGTACCGAAGCAGTCCCGAGCAGCGTCACGGTCACCGTCGACTGATCGACGCCGTCCGCCGTCGCCGTGGTCGGTGACGCCACCACCGTCGACAGGTTGGGATCCGGTGCCGTGACCGCCGCGGGCGCTGAGCCATCACCGGCGGGTATTCCACTGTCAGTGGAGTTCGAAGAGATGTAGAACGGCTGCGACCACAGGTGGGCCGCTCCGTCGTCCTGGTAGTTGTTGCCGATGTAGAGGGAGCATTCCGTCGCCGCCGTGTTGCTACAGGTGATCGGGCTGCTCGACTCACCACCGGGCGTGTCCGGCATGGCAAGGACCGTGTAGCCGGCGAAAGTGATGCTCCCATCGGCATTGGGGAGAATCGTGGGGCCCTGTTGAGTCCAATCGTCGCAGACATTCGCAATGTTCTTCGCTGGAACGACGCCATCTGGGGTCGAGCACTCGACGATCTGGATGGAGGAAGTATTGTTGGGAGCGGCGAAGGCCGGATTGGCCGGGATGACCACATTGATGGCCTGGCCACTCGCGAACGGGATGCCGGCCGTGAAGCCGCTTTGCGGTTGGGCCGCGTTCGGCACGACCGAGCCGGTCGTCGGTCCGGTTGCCCCGGCGACGGCGAACAGACCTATGGTGATCGCCGCGCCCGCTATCAGGCCGACGCCGGCACGTTGCAGGTGCGTCCAGCGCCGGCGCAACGAAGCACTCCTTCCGCACGAATTCACACCCGCTCTCCTTGGGACTTCCGCACTCGTTTCCCTTCTCCCCTCTGTTTTTCATCCGCCCCTAGCACGCCCAAAAGCCCGGGGCCTGCGATTTAACTCGCTGGACCCCGGGCCAGGGCTTCAATTGCAGTGCCGCCGACGAAGTCGGCGCCACTGCATTCCACTTGTTACGTCTGCGGTGAGGCCACCGACGTCACCGACGGAACCCCGTAGAAGACAGTGGCAACACCCGTCGCTGCGCTCGAGTTCGTCGAGGTCTGCGACAGCGTCAGCGTCGACGTCCCAGCACCGGACACCACGGTGGTGCCCGACGGGAAGTCAGCGTTGGCGATGGACACGCTGGCCCCACCGACCAACCCGCCCGCGTTCACGATGTCGGGCGGGAAGGTCCCGCTCGCCAGGGTGATCTGGTTCGACGTGGCCGCGATGTTCACCGGCAGGCTGGCCGCACAGGTGTTGTTCGGTGCAGCCAGGTTGTCCGGCGGCACGGCGATGGCCGGTGCGGTCGACGTGTCCGTCAGGCGTGGGAAGCCATAGGTCGTGCCGATGAGCGAGCCGAGCTCGGAGTCGAAGTTCAGACCCGTCGAGTTGTCGGTTGCCTTGCTGAAGTTGGTGTTCGAGTCACAGACCCAGTTGAGGAAGCCACCGGTCGAGGCTCGCACCGTGTTCGAGTTGTACATGTTGTAGAGGGTCCGTGCCGTCGCGTAGGTGTTGGCAATCTCGTCCGAGGAGGTCGGGAAGGCCTTGTTGTTGCTCGGAGCGAAGTTCTCCGCAACCTTGATGGCGGCGTACGTGGTCCCGTTGATGGTCGAGCCACCGGCGTAGGGGTCCGTGTTGTTGACACCATTGGACTCGATGTAGAGCGAGGTCGAAACCTCGATGGCCTGGTCCGTGTAGTCGGGCGACGGGAAGTCGTCGACGGCGAACTGGTTGACCTGGTCCTCGTTGTTCTCCAACGCCGTATGCACCGAAGCGTTGTCACCGGTGTCGGTGCTCGGGTTCGGGTCGGTCGGCGAGTTGGTGTTCATGCTGCCGCCGCAGCCACCACCGCTCACGCCGGACTCGGCGTAGCTGGCGAACGTGGCCTCGGTCCCCGAGGACGAGTTGACGGCCATGAGGCGGATCGGCACGTTGATCGGCACACCTTGGCCGATGGCCAGGGTGCCGCTCGTCGTGATCCGTGCCACGTCGTTGGCGGTGGCCGACGCATTCTGCGACAGCTGCAGCGTCGTACCGCTGACCGACGAGACCGTGGTGCCCGAGGGGATGTCGGGCCCGGTGATGGCGTCCGTCGCGGCGACGGTCGAGGGGAACGAGCCACCGGTGAGGGTGACGGTCTCACCGGGGAGCGCCGTGGTCCCCGAGGCGGGGTTCGGGCCGATGGTGAACTCCTGCGGCGTGGTCGACGTGGCCAGGTGGTACGCCGTGATGGTGTCCCCCGACGGGATGTTCGTGCCCGAGATGCTGTCTCCCACGTCGGAGTTCTCCGCGAAGGGGTCGACGACGAGCTGGGATCCGTTGGTGGTCAGCACGCCGCTGTCTTGGCGGTCGAAGGTGGCCGTCTTCGAACCACCCGTGAGCGCCACTTGGACCTCGAGGTTCGGGCCCAGGTTGGTGAGCGCGCCCCAGTCGCTGATGCGCGTGGTGTTCGTGGCGCACCAGAGCCGGTAGGCCGTGCTCCCCGCTCCACCGCCGCCGTCGGCGTTGGAGATCTCGAGCGCCGGCGATCCGCTGCAGTAGCCGTCCACCCCAGCGCTCTGGGGCTGGCCCGAGGAGTTCAACGTGGGGGTGCACCCGGTGTTGTCACCGGGCAGCCAGCCACCGGACGCCAGGCCGACCGAGCCGCCGTTGATGTACTCGTAGGGGTAGGTGCTCGAGGTCCCCGTGCCGATCGTGGACGGGTTCATCGCATACTGCTCGAGGATCGGCACGCCGTCTTTGGCGTAGCCGGTCGGCACCAAAGTGGTGCACCCGGCATTGGAAGCCACACCCTTGGAGGAGCGGGAGAAGTCGACGTTGAGTGGCGTGTCGAGCGACGCGCACAGCTGCTGTTGTCCGGCCGTCGAACCGACGTCGTCCACGCCCTCTGTGACCTCGACGCGGTCCCAGTTGTCGTTGACGTCGGTGGTGTCGGCGTTCTTGTTCGACTGGCAGTAGTTCTCCAGGTTGGCGGTGCCGTTCGCCAACGTCTGGTCATTGGTGTTGTACACCGTCTCGCCGGCCGTGTCGTTGAGGGTGCAGCCGTAGAGGCCGGCCCCGGTGTAGAGGTCGCTGATCCTTTGCATCATGAAGATCGTCGTGTCAGAACCGGTGCCCCGGATCTGCTCGACGTTCCCGTTGTAGAAGTGAGGGGCGACGGGGGTTGCGCCTCCGGACGGGTCTGACGGTGGCGTCGCCGACGCCACCCCCCCGCCGATGACCAGCGTGGCGAAGAGGGCGGCTGCCCCTGCGCCCGCCAGCTTTGCCACGCCAACGCGTAGCTTGTGCGTACTCATGGTCGTTGAATGCTCCTTTTGTATATCTCTTCGATTGGGTTGTTTCTCATGACCGTTCGATCGAGCTCGGTTCGATCGTTCTCTGCTCTCTCGTGATTGGCTCTCTCGTGATCTAGGTCCGGTTGCGGCCCCTACGCAGCCCGCGCTGCGCGACGGCGGCGGATCGCAACGGCGGCACCGAGCAGGCCCATCGCCGAAAGTGGCAGGATGATGGCCAATGGGACTTCGGGGGTGCCGTCACCGGGGCTGATCGTGCCGGAGTCGGTCGGGTCCGTCTTGACGAAGAACGGCTGCGACCACACATGCGCTGCTCCGTCGTTGCCGATGTTGTCCCCCACGTAGAGGGAACATTCCGTCGCCAAGGTGCTGCCGCAGGTGATCCCGCCGCTTGCCTCCCCACCGGCGGTGTCCGGCAACGCAAGGACCGTGTAGCCGTCGAAGGTGACACCACCGTCACCATTGGAATCGGGAGTGACGGTCGGGCCCTGTTGGCTCCAGTCATCGCAGAAAGTCGAAATGTTCTTGGTTGGGTACACGCCATTGGGCGTCGAACACTCGACGATCTGGATGGCGGCGAGGGAGTTACCCGATGCCGTGGTGAAGCACGGGTTGGAACTTCCGTAACAGTCCTGCATAGCCGGAACCGTCACGTTGACCAACTGGCCGCTGTCGTACGGTCCCGGCGTGACGGTGCCCTGAGGTGCCACGTTGGCACCACCACCGGTGGCGCCGGCAGGTGACGAGAACGCTATAAGGCCGAGCGTTCCGGCGACCGCTGTAGCGGCAAGAGATACGGCGACTCGCCTCGAAACATTGCGAAGTGACATCAAAGGTGGCTCCTTGGGATCGGGGACGCTGAGTGGGCTCACATCTGTTCCAAAGGTGTTCTTACATATCTGTGGGACACGCTCAAGCAGAAAGGCCTGGTGACACACACAAAACATCTGCAGATTGCACGCCCGTCTCGGACTCGTCACGAACGGTTAACCTAGGTTGCTTGCAGTTGCCACCCGACTCCTGAGTGCCGTATGTTTGGCGCGCTCCGAAGCCCCCGATCCTTCGACTCTTCGGGCGCTCTCCGAGTTCCCGACGGGCCCGAATCGACTGTCAAGCCGGCGATTGGACTCAGACGTGACAGACATTTCGTCCAAAGATTCGCTTGCCCAGCTCACAGAAGTGCTGTATGCGCTCACCGATTCTCAAGAGTTGTTGCTGTGCAAGGTTCAAGACGTGCGTCTGGAGCACTTGATTGCCGCGGACTTCGTCGTCGAGCAGTCAGCGCACGCTGAATTCCCTGACTTCGAGCGAGCGCCTCGTGCGAGACTGGTCGACACGGCCGAGACGGGGAGCGATTCTCACCGAGAGATTCAGGGCGATCAGATCGCGAGGAGCACGCGACCAAGCCGGCCCTGTTCATCTGATACCGATCTCGGTCGCCTCGGAGGCGCGTCGACCAGAGTCACTCGTCGGGAGACCGCAGAAGCGTCGTGGACATCACCCGCTGATCCGTCGTCGACACCAACCCGCACATCAACTGAGGTCGTTACGCAGCGTCAGAACCTGAACACGGGGAATTCGGACGACGCACCACTGTCACCTGATTGGAGCGAAACCGCGCTCACCGAGTTCACCACCGAGCCGGCGAATCGTAACTACAACTTCTTCGATGACCTCGATGCCGCGCTGGCCAATCTCGACAGTCCGGGATCCGGAGCAGAAGCGCGCTGATTCTGAGAGAGCGCTGATTCGGGGAGCGGTCACCGTCCGGAGTCGACTTGAGCAGACGACCTTCTTCGCCCGGCGATGTATCGCTTGCCAGTCGCAGCTACGAGCCGGTGACCTTCACCGCCCAGGTGCAGCTTGCCGGGGCTTGTACGACGAGCGTCTGCGCCCCGAGCGAAGACTGCGCCGTCACCGACTGTCCCGATGGACCAGTTTCGCTGATCGCGGGCGTTCCGGTGGGAGACGACGACCCAGCTGGGGTCACGAAAACCTGGAAGGACGTCCCTGCGGCTGGCGCAGGGCTGCAGTTGAATGCCCAGCCGATGTTCCATCCGGCGACGGTCGTTGTGAACGCCGGGCTGGTCCAATTGCCTTGGAGCTGCGTCGGGCCCATGAGGACGCGTGCGGGTCCGGCTCCAGGCGACGACGTTGACGACGGAGCCGATGTGGCGGTGGATCCGCCGGCGGCAGCCGTTGTGGTAGGGGTGGAGCCACTTGATCCGCCGGCGGCAGCCGTCGTGGTGGTGGAGGATCCACTTGAGTCTGCGGCGGACGACGGCGTCGTCGTGGTGGTGGATCCAGTCGACTTGGGTAGGACATACGCTGGCGCGTTCGACGATTGAGTCGCGCCCACCGTGTGGTAGTTCAATGCCATCCCCACCAGGGCTGCCGCCAACATAGCGGTGACCAGCTGCCACGTTTTCCAGGTTCGTCGATCCTTGATGTGGAGCTCCCCCGGTGCGGGCATCGCGGCATCCCCACTCGACATGGGTCCGCTTTGACGGGGATCGACAACAGCACCGTTACTCGATTCTTGCGGAGGCGACATGAGTCAACCGTGGCCGCAATTTTGATCTCCGTCAAGACCGCCACACTGCATTGGCCCCATCTGAGCACGAGCCGATGGGACCTTGAATGGAACGCGGGGACGACGCTTGCCGACCTGGACGCCTCAACGCGGTTGAACTGGGAGGCCTTCGCCTGGTCGGGACTCAATTTTCGATCTTGACCGAACTTACATACCAGCCGCCAGCCGTTTGGGAGACGTCGATCTCGTAAATCGCCTCGGTGGGTGATGCTCCTCCGGCGGGCCCAAATGTGCACACAATTGGTGTGAACGAGGTACTGCAGCCACGGTCTATGGCCTGTTCACTGGCGTATGGCTCTGCGAAGAGGGTGGCGACGGCCGTTGGTGTCGCGACGGTGAGCGCTGCAGCCCTGTTCCCTGACGACCAGCTCGAAACCATTGTGGTGGCGGCAGCCTCTGCGCCGGGCTGCAACGCGGTCGGCAACGCCGGTGCGGTCGTGGTTGTCTGGGGAGCCAATGACGTCGTCGTTGCCCCTTCGGCGTGTGTCGAGTGCCCTCTACCCGTGTGGTTAAAGAAATGTATGTAAATCAACCCCAACACGCTTAAGGCCAAGGCGCCGAACACGATGCAATAGACGATCTTGAGCGGTCGGTTGGGGGCCTCTGGACTCCCTCGCTCGTCCAAGGGGGCTGACGGATCGCCTGCGAAGTCGGCGACCAAGGGAACGGCCGCCTGCGGGCGGTTCAGTTCGGCAGCGGAGTCGTCGGTAACGGGGTCGGATGTCGGGGGGGACAGTGTCGCGAGGTGGTGGGGGTCGGCCGCTGAAGGCGGCGTAACGAAACTGGGAGACGACGCAAGAGTCGGTGGTGGCTCGGACTCGAGCCTCCTTGGTGGTTCTGACGCCGGTGGGGGCTCGGTCGTCGGGCGCCTGTCGTACGACGTCTTGCCCCGATTCATGACGAGCAGCGTCGGCCTGCCATCAGCGGAGAAGAATCGGAACTCGTGAACACCGTAGGGATCGGGGCGCCACCTGGTGGAATGGTCCGGCACGCCTCAGCTCACCCAAGAGTCTCGGACGCGGCTTGTCGTAGATTTGACAGACGGGTGGAACATAACGATCGCTCAGCGTTGCTCTTGAACGTCGGTGAATCAAGCCGCCCACTTCGGAGGACAAAACCTAGGGTGACGTGGGCGTTTCCCTTCTTACGGGAGGATGAACAGGAGGCAAAACCTTCGAATTCCGACTTGTCGATCGCACAAAGACGCTGTTAGGAAGGGCTGCACATGAGCACCACATTTCTCGATTCGGTGTTCGGTGCGTTTGAGCATCCGAGCGACGGCCACCCGGGGGCCTCAGCCGCGGGCCTTGTCACCCACCCCGAAACCGACGCGACAGAAGGAGGGGCCCACGCGGCGGGAACAGATGTCGAGTGGGCCAACTCTGAACTGCTCACCATCGCCAGCACAATCGAGGAGTTACAGGGCCGGCTCGAAGAGGCAAACACCCGGCTGGCCAGCGCTGCGAAGGTGGAGACGACGGAATACGAAATAGGGCGACTTTTTGTGGAAGCCCAGCAATTCTCTGAAGCTTCGTTGGCCAAGCTCGAACTTCAGATTCACGAGATTCTGCGAGCAGTCGAAGCCAAGGCCAAGGAGATCCTCGGTGAAGCTACCGAGGAGGCCCAAGAGATCCGCAGGCAGGCGCACGAGGATGCAAATGCTTCGACTGCGACCGCCCGGGAGCTCCAGTTGGCAATCGCAGGCTTCACTACGGTAAACGCTGAACTTCTCAAAGAGCTGGGCGCCCTGAACACCATGATGACTCCATCGAGCGAACAAGGGATGACCGAAATCCATCCCTACTTCGGCGTGTCCAAGAACGCCTGAACGAGACCACCCGACGCCCGCAGTGCGAGTCGCTTTGCACGCACCCAAGATGGTGAAAAGCACCTTGCACACTCGAAGGAGTCTCTCGGCCGAGGCAGGCGCGCCACGGGACCGTCGGCCCTCAATGACACCCGGCTCTTACTTCCGGTCTGACGCGGTCTCCGGGACATCAGCCTCTGCCAACGTCTCCTTTGACATTGGGTCGGTCGACCTAGTCCGCAAGTTCGTAGAGCACGTGACGGCCAAAGACGCATCGGCAGTGCAAGGCCACGGTCGGTCGCCCCGAAGCGATTTTGACTGGGAACTCGTTACGGCAAACGTCGCCGGCTCCCGCTCGTTTGAGCATGCCATCGGACGGGCCGTTGTTATCGCTGATCAAATGCGCCGGGGCATGTTTGATGACACCCATCTTGATGCGTCTGATGACACCCATCTTGGTGCTGCGTCGTCACTCAGGACTGACGATCCCTTCTTTGCGTTCAGCATGGCCGACGTAATCCCTGATTTCGGAGATGAGAGCCGTTACAGAACTAGGTTGGCGCGGAAGGCGAGCAAGATCCTCAGGACCCGACGGACGGTCGTGCCAGTCGCCGTCTCGTTGCTGTTGGCGCTGCTCTTCGCCGGCGTCCATTAGGTAGCAAAGCAAAGCCGTATGACTTCCGCCGAGGGCAGGAGGACCATGGAGCTTCGCTACGTCAAGCGGAGATTGGGTAATCTGCCGCCTCCTCCGGCCCACTAGTAACTACCGGGACCAGGGCCTCTGTGGGCACCGATGCACCCGCGTCGGACAGGGATGCGATGGCGGAGTCGTACTCGTGGCGAACCGACAAGCGGACGAAGATTCGGAGAGTGTCCGCGAGTAGCCGCGAGGCGGCCTTCACCGAGATCGTACTGCCCAAGCGCTCTTCGATGCGCACTGGCGCTTCCACGATGTGTGTGTAACCGAAGCGCTGGGCCAAGACGAGTAGTTCTACGTCAAAGGCGAAGCGGTTCTCCCGCAGCAGCGGAAGCACTGAGGCGACCACTCGGCGGTCTACCAACTTGATCCCCACCTGTGTGTCCTTCACAGTGAGGCCGAAGAGTAGGCGGTTGAGGCGCTGGTGCCCCAGCGAATAGAGACGGCGCAACGGCGTGTAGTACACCGAGGAATCCGGGTGCCGCTTGCTCCCGATGATGATGTCTGGCTCCTCGGCGCGCATGACGGAGACGAATGAAGCCAGCAAATCCGGGGGGAGATCTCCGTCAGCGTCAATGAAGCCGAGGTATCGCCCGCGGCCCAGTCCGAGGCCCATTCGCACGGCGTGCCCCTTGCCGACATTGGTGGCGTAGGCAACTCGACGAACCAGACCCTCAGGGAACCCATCCAACGTGAACGGGCTGCCGTCGGTCGACCCGTCCGAAACGGTGATGATCTCGAAGGACATCCCAGAGGCGCCGAGCACGCGTACCAGGTGCTCCACGGTCTTGCGCAGGCGGTCGCCGGGATTGTAGTAAGGCACGACAATGGAAGCGTCGAGCGTCGCCCGAGGCAGGACGGCGACAGCGGCATCCGCCGATACCGCGGGCTCAGCTACTCCCGGCTGCACGCCCTTTCCGGAACTTAGCTCGATGCTTGGAAGGGCGCCGCTCATCAGAGGTCATTCTCACCATGAGGGCCGCCATCAACAAGCAATAAAGCGTTCTGACACCAAGAAGTTACCTGTTGATCGCGCCATGTTCGCCCGTTGGAAAACAAGCTCGTCGCTCCGGCGGCCAGCAGCGGGGTCGGCGGTCGCTTCCGAGAATTGTCGGCGGAACTTTGGGCCCGGAGCCTCCACGTGATGTGCGGCGGTGCGCCTCTGGCGCCTACGAAGCGAGACGGAGAGGCTCGGGTTCCCCAGTCTCTGAGTCGCTCTCGGGATCGGATTCGAGTCCATGCGCCGTCTTTTCCCAGAAGGATGGGGTCACCACCAGCTGCCACATTGCCTTCACGGCTGCGACGGACATCATGACCCAATAGATAGGCACCAGCACGGCGGCAAGCACCAGACCCACCGATCTGGTGTGGCGCGCCGTCAGCACGGTCAGGTACCACAGCAAGAAGTTGCCGAACGCCCACAAGGTGAGGGCGACGTAGTAAACGGGGGCTGGGAAGATCGCCTTCACGAAATCGGGTTGGGCGACGAACCACACGATGGTCAGAATCCAGAAGATCGGGTTGAGTACCGCCAGGATGGGGGTTCCTCCCACGAACGCGCACAGGTGACTCACTCCTTTGACGCCGATCTCGTTGGTGACCTGGCGAGGTGAACGCAGGTGGATGAGAAACGTCTGGAGGTACCCCTTGTACCAGCGGGAGCGTTGCTTGACCCAGTTGACAAAATCGCTGTTGGCTTCCTCCAAGGTGGTCGATTCGAGCACCTTGATTTGGTAGTGCTCCCGAAACATCCGGATCCCGAGGTCGCAGTCCTCGGTGACGTTGTAGGGGTCCCATCCTCCGAGGGCCCGCAGGGCCTTCCGTCGGAAGTGGTTCGACGTCCCACCCAGCGGGATCGGCGCGTCCAATGTCACCAGGCCGGGTAGGAAGAAGGAGAACCACATGGCGTACTCAACAGTGAACCACTTGGTGATGATGTTCTGAGTTGCGTTGCGATACGACAGCTTTGCCTGCAGGCAACCCACTTCGGGGCCAAATCGGGCCAATGCTACGGCCGCACGCCGCAGCTGGAGGAGATCGGGCGAATCCTCGACGTCGTAGACCGCAACAATGTCCCCCCGGGCAAGCGTCAGACCGAAATTCAATGCCTTAGGCTTGGTGCGAGGCTGAGCGGGAGGGACGATGACCAGTTGGAATTGCTCCGGGGGTTCAAACGTCCGCAGCGCGGCCAGAGTCTCCTCGTCGTCCTCCTCGACTAATAGGAGCACCTCGAGGCGGCTCGTGGGGTAGTCCATTTGGGCCAGGTTTTCAATCAGCTTGACGATGACCGATGCCTCGTTATACGCGGGGAGCAGGATCGTATAGAACGGCAATTCGGAGTCAGGAAGGCTCATGGCTTCGGCGTCGGTGACGATCTCAAGGGCGTCGCTCTTGGAGGAACGCGTAAAGAGGTAAACGCGATAGACGACGGCAATCAGGTAGAGCAGCGTAAAGAAGGCAAGGATCAGAATGATCGCCAGGCGAGCACTGAGCACGAGTCCGATGCCGAGGGCGATCAGCAGCCCGATCAAGAAGTTGCGTTGGCCCCGCGAGACCAGGCTGCGGGCAGATACCAAGGGCACCCGGTCGGCCAAACCGGAGGTGCTGGCCTCGAGCCGGATATGAGCCTCAACCTCGTCCATCGCGACTGGTTGCACCGCGGGTGACTCTAACAATCGTAGGAAAGAAGAAAACGTCGCCGCTTCTGTGTCTCCTCCCGACGGTCACCAACTGATCACCTTCGCACCCGCTCCGATTTCTGGCTGCGGTCACGATCCGAAGGCGTGAATGACACGCAAGTAACCGCCACCCAAACTTCAGGTGAATCGGAATTGGACCGATTTTGCTGCCGCTACATTGACGCGAGTGTCTGGCACTATTTGCACCCGAGAACACGTCCGGGGGCCCTTCGCATGGAGTGACAGCGTCCGATGTCCGACGATTCATCGCCAGTGCCGCGGGAGTACCCGGTGAACGACCAGTCAGGGCCCTTCGAGGTGACCACGAATGGGACACACAAGGTGACCGACGCCGAACCACCGAAGCCGATCGACCAGTCGCCAGAGTCCGTCAATGGACGGTCCGTTAATAGACAGGCCATTAACGGACCGTCCGTGGATCAGCGTTTGGACGCGCTGATGGAAACAATCCGGGCCTGGGATTGGCGGGCGGCTTCGGTGGGTGCAATTTCGCCCTCGGCCGAGGCTGTCGCAGGGAGTGTCTCACACCCGATCACACCCCCTTCCACCGAGGTCCGCGGGGATTCGGAGCCCCTCACCCATGCACCGTTTCCGGTCCCGAGCATCGCGGACACGCAGCCCGTCGAGGTCCAACGGAAGCCTCGTCACGCCAGAGCTCAGCCGCTACCACCCGAGAACCGTGCGGTCGCCGTCGAGGATGCGACGTTATCGTCCGAGCCCACACCCGGTCCTCCCGTCGGGATTGGTCCAATAGAACTGGAGGACAACGAGGAGCCGACTTCATTGTCCGAACCCGTACTCCTTCCTCCCATCGGGATGAATCCGATAGCGCTGGAGGATCACGAGGAGCCGAACTCATGGACTGACCTCGTGTCCGAGCCCGAGCTCGAGCTCGGACGCGATCGTCGCCCGGGTCGCCTCCGGTCACACCCGCGGGCCCAAGCAATATCGTCACACCCCTGGTTCCAGCCGGCGGTGCTGGGCCTGGCCGCAATCGTGTTCGTCCTCCTCGTGGTGGCGGGCATCCATCTCGTTACTAAGGGTTCGGGTTCGGGTTCGGGTTCGGGTTCAGGTGACTCGTCGGCGACGACCGCGACGACCGCCTCAAGCTCGACCCACCACAGCAACTTCGTGGCACCGATCAGCACGGCGCAGTTGACGAACTACCAGGGGTACGCCGAGACTTTCCAGGAGGCGAATGTGGTGGCCACGAAGGCGTTCGCCAGCGCGGGCAGCGCTCCAAAGCCGGCGCAGTTGGCGGCGGCGTCCACGGCATACGGTTCGGCACTGAACCTCTACGACTTCCAGCTCCACTTCATCCAATGGCCCGCCTCCATGCAGACCGCGATCGTTATCGACCATGCCCAACTGAAGTCGCTCATGAGCTTTCTGCAGACATTGAACGAGGTCAGCGCCACTGGCACAGGCCCCTGGCTGTCCCAGCTTCACGATCGAGCCAGCACGGCGGAGACAGCTGACAACCACATTCGCGAAGACCTCGGGTTGCCCACTTCATCCTCGTTTCCCTAGACCCGCTTCAACTCGAAAGGGTGAGCGTCCCGGCAGGAGCGCGGGCCTACGGTGCAATGATCGCCGCGGCGTCAGGTTTGCTCGGTGCTCGCCTCTGGGGCGGCGGCGTGATCCTGCGCTTCGCCACGTTGAAGAGCAGGCGCTCGACGACCCCGATGATGGCAAGGTCGAGAAGCATCTGCGCCGACACGACTTGGCGGGCGTCGTCGGTCCTCGGCGTAATGTCACCAAACCCGACCGTCGAGAAGATGGTGATGGTGAAGTAGAGCGCCTTGATGTGGTCAAGGGGTTGGCTGAAGGTCCGTGCCTCATTGTGTGACATCGCCGGGTAGATGGCGGAGAAGGCGACCAAGAACACTGCGATCACGATGCCGAGCGCCTCGACTGCCCGCAGCTCTGGGAGCTCAGCCATCGCGATACGGCGGATCTGCCAGACGAACACGGCACCCACTAGGGCGATGTCGGCACCGAGCCGGAGAAACGCCCGCAACCCGGATTCGTGGCCGATCGGCAAAGCGAAGAACGCACCCGTGATACAAACCCACGAGACGGCGACGATGGCGGCGGAGCCGAGGATGGCCTGCTGGCGTTGAGGCTTCTCGAGATCGGCGAGGCGGAGGACGGTGGCGGCTGTACGGTTCCTCCGGCGCTACCCGGTCAGGCCCGGACCGGGTCCCTCACGTGAAGGCCGCGACTCCACAGGGCAAACCTAACGAGGAATCAGCCAGCGGTGTGGATCGTCGGGCCGATGGAGATTGGTGCGGGCTCGGCGTCAATCTCTTGTTATTCGCGCCGGTTCCGCGCAGAGTTAATCCGCACGTCACGGGGCCTTCGCAGAAAACAAACCCAACTCCGTCAGGATTCCTCAATGTATCCGTGCAACCCCCGTCGCGAGCTGTGCCGGGGCCGCAGGCTCCTACAACTTGCAGCGGGGTCTGGCCTGGCGGGCACCATGTCCCTCACCGCGTTGTCCTTCAGCACAGCAATTTTGCCGGCGGCCGTCGCCGGAGCCAGTAATCCAGCGACGCTGAACTGCGGGACGCTCGTGATTAGCAGCACCGACAACAACAACTACCAGTTCAGCGAGTTCACCACCGGCAACGCGTCTCGGTCGAACTCCGACGCCGGGGGCTCGGTCGCCTACGGCGGCGTCTTCACCTCCACTAACTGGTCCGTCGGGAACAACATCACCCCCCCGGCGAGCCAGCTCACGACCCTGGCGGGTGGCAACGAGACCGGCACGGTCAACGTCAACAAGGGAAGCGTCGTGATCGCTGGCACTGCTGGAACGGTCAATTTGAACCAATCGGGCGCGACGAAGACGGTCGGCGGCGGCGCCAGCACTCTGCCCTTCAGCTTCTCCTCCATTGGCTCGGAGCTCACGACCTGCTCCAACAACTACGGGCCCAACGCGACGACCACGACCGGTACGGACGGTGGCATCGGCTTCTCGTCGCCCTACACGGCAGTCCTCGGCTTCTGGGGCACGGGAAGCGTGAACGTCTTCAGCGTGACCGCCGACCAGCTGGCGGCGGCGCAACGGCTCGACTTCAGCGTGCCGGCAGGCTCCACCAACCTGATCCAGGTGCAGGCCTCTTCCGACCACGCGACGTCCCTCAGCTTGGCGGGAATCAGCTCCGGCATCTTCTACGGGTGCCCGAACGACGCCCCCACGCCGACCAACTGGAGCACCGGCAACTGCGGGAGCCAACCCGGGGCCAACGACAACTCCTCGACGATCGGCCAAGAGCGCGACAACACGGTCTGGAACTTCGCTCCCAGCATCTTCACCTCGGGCTACGCCCTGACCATCGGGGCATGGCAAGGCACCGTGGTGGCGCCTGCCGCCGTCGTCACGCTCTCGAACAACGGGGCCTTCGAGGGGAGCATCTTTGCCGCCTCGCTCTCGGGCTCCGAGCAGACCGACTTCGACCCGTTCGGCTACGGCCAGCCGATCCCGAACACGGTCGACCCGATACCCGCCCTGTCCGAAGGACTGCCGCTCGCCATGGGCGGCCTCGCCCTGATCGGCTTCGTCGGTCTCGTCGCCCGGCGCCGCCTTCGGCGTGGCCGCGCTCTCGCGCACCTGCCCGTCGCGTAGGCATCCCAGGGGCGGGCGCCGTCCCGCGGGAACAACGACGAAACGTTCGGCTCAGCGATCACAGACCTGGGGCACAATTCCCGGGCGTGGGTGCTAGCCCCCACCTCGACCTCGGTACTAACGCCCTCGTCGCCCGAACCAGGCCGAGCAAGAATCTGTGTGGAGCGTGCGGGCGAACGCCTCCAGGGGGTCACGTTTGGCTGCGCTCCTCGAGGTCCGACGAACGGACAAAGGGAGGGACCGCAAAATGAAAGACTCGAGCCTGAACCGCTGGTTGTGGTTGATCGGCTTGGTGGCCGCAGCATTGATTTTCGTGTCGTTCGGACCGCTCTCGAGCGGTTCGCCGGGCGAGAACGCCTCGGGTGTCACTGTGGCGCACTGGTACAACACCCACGTGAACCAGCAGTGGCTCACGGTATGGCTCGTCGGCCTGGGCCTGTTTCTTCTCTTGGTGTACTTGACTCAGCTGCGCGCCGTACTTGTCCAAATGGGTGGTCAGCGGCTGTGGCCCAACATGGTCTTCGCATCGGGGATCTTGCTCGTGGCAGGGATCATCGTGGCGGGCAGCTTCGAGATCACGCTCATCCTGGCCTCGCACAACCACCAATTCGCGGTGGCGCACCTCGTCAACTTCTACTCCACGAACAACGAGATTCTCTTCCTCGCCGGCCTGGTCTTCATGACCCTCTCCACCGGCCTCGCCATCCTGCTCAACCGGGGCGCGGCACCACTGCCCAAGCTGCTCGGGTGGTACTCCATCCTGGTGGGGGTGGTTGGCGCGGCAGGTCCCGTCAGTTTCTTCGCAATCCTCTTCGGGCTGCCCATCTGGCTGCTCGCCACGGGGATCGTGATCGCGGTAAAGCAGTCACGAGGAACGCTCGGAGGTGGCGCCGGGGACGACGCACCGGTCATGTCGTCGCCTACGCAGCCGGTCGCTGTCTAGGACCGAGCCGCGCGGCCATCGTGCGGGTGGTTCAGCCGAGCCCCCGCACGATGGCGACCATCTTCTCCCCACACTCAGTCGGATTCTGTGCCACGGCCACGCCGGCGGCCGACAGCGCCTCCATCTTGGCCTGTGCCGTGCCCTGCGAGCCCGAGATGATGGCGCCGGCGTGGCCCATCTTGCGACCAGGAGGTGCCGTGACGCCCGCGATGTACGCGGCCACCGGCTTGGTCATCGACGACGCGATGAAGTCGGCCGCCCGCTCCTCCTCGGAGCCACCGATCTCGCCGATCATCATGACGGCCTTGGTGTCGGAATCGGCCTCGAACGCAGCCAAACAGTCGATGAAGTTGGTCCCGGGGACCGGGTCGCCCCCGATGCCGACACAGGTCGTCTGGCCGATGCCTTGCTGTGAGAGCTCGTGGAGCGCTTGGTAAGTGAGCGTGCCCGAGCGCGAGACGATGCCCACCGGTCCTCCCGCCAGAGCGATATCGCCCGAGGTGATGCCGATGTTGCACTTCCCGGGGCTTATGATCCCGGGGCAATTGGGACCCAGGAGGCGGGTGCCGGGGAACTCCTCGACGAGGCGGTTGTAGGCCACCGCCTCGTCCTGGGCCGGGATGCCCTCGGTGATGCACACGATGAAATCGATCCCGGCTCCGGCCGCCTCGATGATGGCGTCGGCCGCACCCCGTGGCGGCACCGAGATGAACGACGCCGTGGCTCCGGTCTCCTTCACCGCCTCGGCCACCGACGCGAAGACAGGGATGCCCTCGATCTCCTGGCCGCCCCGCTTGGGGTTGGTGCCCCCCACGATCTTGGTGCCGTACGCCTTGTTGCGCAGGCCGTGAAAGAGGCCCTGACTTGTCGGGCTGATGCCCTGGATTACGACCTTTGTCGTCTCGTCGACGAAGATGCTCACGTTTTCTCTGTCCTCTCGGGAATCTGCTGGGGGGTGCCGTTCTGGGTTTTGTCGGCTTGGCCGCTTAGGCCGTGGCCAGGGCGACGGCGTGGCGGGCGGCGTCGATCATGGTGGGCTCGGCGATAAGCGTGTCCGACAGATGGTCGGCCAGCAGCGCGCGGCCCTCGACGGCGTTCGTGCCGTCGAGGCGCATGACCACCGGCGAGCTCAGCTTCACCCGGCCGATGGCCTCAATGATCCCCTTCGCCACCTCGTCGACACGGGTGATGCCGCCGAAGATATTGACGAGGATGCTCTTGACCGCCGGGTCGGCGTTGATCACCTCGAGCGCGGCGGCCATCACATCGGCGTTGGCCCCGCCCCCAATGTCGAGGAAGTTGGCCGCCTGCCCGCCGACCTGCGTCACCACATCCAGTGTGCTCATGGCGAGTCCCGCCCCGTTGGCGATGATGCCCACGGAGCCGGACAACCCGATGTAGTTGAGGCCCTTCTCCTTGGCCATCTTCTCTCGGGGATCGACGTCGGAATCGTCCTCGTACTCCTCCCACTCGGGGTGACGGAAGGACGCGTTCTCGTCGAGGGTCACCTTGGCGTCCAACGCGTGGACCTTGCCCTCGGGGGTGAGGATGAGCGGGTTGATCTCGGCCAGGTCGCAGTCGCCCTCGACGTAGCAGTGGTACAGGCGCACCAGCAGCGTTGCCGCCTGGTCCCGTGCCTCGGGGTCGAGGTTGGCCCGGTCGACCCACTCGCGGGCCGTCTCCTCGGACAGCCCCGTTACGGGGTCGATGTGGAGCTTGGCGATCGCGTCGGGGTTGGTCTCGGCCACCTCCTCGATCTCAACACCGCCCTCCGCCGAAAGCATGCCGAGGTGGAGCTTGGCCGGCCGGTCGAGCGTGAAGCTGGCGTAGTACTCCTTCGCGATGTCCGATGCATGCTCGACCCAGAGCCGCTTCACGATGTGGCCCTTGATGTCGAGCCCGAGGATGTTGCCAGCGTGCAGGCGTACCTCGTCGGCGTCGGCGGCGAGCTTCACGCCTCCAGCTTTGCCGCGGCCGCCAACCTTGACCTGCGCCTTGACCACGACCGGATAACCGGCGGCGTCTGCCTGCGCCACGGCCTCGTCCACCGTGTCGGCGACCCCGCCGGGGGAGGTCGGGATGCCGAAACGGGCGAAGTACTGCTTGCCCTGGTACTCGTAGAGGTCCACTTTGGGTGCTGTCTCCTTTGGCTGTGGGTCGTGGTCGCGATCCGCATGCAGGATGCTGGGATCCGGTCGGTCCGGGCCGGACGGCTCGGCGGCCGCCCGAATCACGGGTGGTGTGGGCTCAGGCCTCGAGGGCCTCCTCCCGTGCATCGAGGGCCTCGCCCAGCCAAGACCCGATGGAATCGAGCGGTGCCCCGGGCGTGAAGACCTGGGCCACACCCTGCTCCTTGAGCACGGGGATGTCGGCTTCGGGAATGATCCCGCCCACGATGACGAGCACGTCCCCGCGGCCGGCATCCGCCAGCAACTTGATCACCTTGGGCACGAGAGTGAGGTGGGCACCCGAGAGCAGGGAGAGCCCGATGGCGTCGGCATCCTCCTGGATCACCGCCTGGACCACCTGCTCGGGCGTCTGGTGCAGGCCGGTGTAGACGACCTCGAAGCCACTGTCGCGCAGCGCCCGCGCAATGACCTTGGCCCCCCGGTCGTGTCCGTCGAGCCCGGGCTTGGCCACGACCACCCTGTAGGGACGTCTCATGCGACTCCCAGGATAGGGAGGCCCCGGGGCAGGGCGCCAGACAGGTCGAGTGGTCCGAGCCTCCTGGGCACCGGACCCTCGCTGTGACGGAGAGTCAGTTGGCCTGACCGTTCCCGGCGATCTGCACCATCCAGGCCGGGTCTCGCCGCCGGAGTGGAGCGCCATAGACGACTTCGGTGCCAGTCAGCACGTCCCAGGGCGCGGCGCGGGGCTTCCGCAACAACCGATCCGGAGGAGACGCGCCCAGGGTGAAGGCGACTGCAATCAGCGCACAGGCCACGATCGTCGGGACCAGGAGCAGCGTGCAACAGATCGCGTTGCGCACGATGGAGCGAACGAGTCCGATGGGACGGCCGTCCGAACGCCTGACGATGCGAAGCCCCGCGACGTGAAAACTGGCCGTGCGCCCCCGGCTCCACTCGATCACGCTCCAGACCAGCCATCCCACCACCAAGGTGGCGACGACGAGCAGAGCCGTGAGCCCGAGGGCCTTGATGCGGCTCCCGAAGTCCGCTGGTCGCCGCTCAACTGCCGAACTGGAAGAACCCGTCATGTCGAGATCCGTCCCTGCCAACACTCCCCAACCCACTCGAGCTTAGGAGCCCGACCGAGGCAGCCGCCCGGGGCCGACGGGAGCCAGGTGCAGGTTTCCCGACAGACCTCGTAGCCAGGGACGCGATCCCACCTTTGGCAGGGTGGCGGGTCAGAGCACGTCGGGCTTGAGCTGCGGCGCTCAGAACTGGCCCGAAAGAACGGGCCGGACCCCGTGTTCTCAGGACTTTGGATTCCACGGACGCCGTTGGTCCGTCCAGGACTCGCCATCCCAGACGCGCAGGTAGCCCTCGAATTGCGGATCCGGGTACCAGCCCGCGACTGGTTGATCACTTCTCGGCGTCTCCTCGACGTGGGTCGGGCCCGGCGAGACCTGGGCCTCCTCTGTTGAGGTGGGAACCGTGTGGGACAGCTGGCCTACATGTGCTCGTTCCGCTGTGTCGAGCTTCGATGCAAAGGCCGCTGTCGTTACGACCCCTTGTTCTTCTGGCCGACCTCTGAGTCCGGCAAACAGAGAAATGTGTCGTACGTCCTCTCCGATTCTGAAGATGATGATCACCAACTCAAGGAGAATTCGAACCCAGATCAGGGTCAAAAGCGAAACGATCGGGATGATGACGAGCGCGGCAGTGATCTCGCCGGGGCTTTTCATCGCAACAGCAAGAATCAACAACCCGATCGCCTCGATTCCGATCAAGATGATCGCGATGACATAGACAGCCTTGATGACTCGGGTGACGATGAGCGAAGAGAAATTGACGTCGAACAGCGAGCCTAAGAACCCCTTCGATGTGTAGCTCGATGGTGACTGGACTTGCATGGAACCCCAACTTTCTGAGTCATTGATCGCCGTCGAACGCTCTCCGAGACGATTGGGCTCCAGAGGCGAGAACTCTTCGTGAGGAGGGCCACCAGCGCCGCACGCACTTGGCGCGGGATAGGGCGCAAGGGGTGCCAGTCGATCGGGCTCGTTTTGTGTATCCATTCCTGGGGCCTGGTGTTCCATGAGGGATGTATATCCCGTCGTGATGTCTCGCAACAGGGGTCACCTTGGCCCGCGTGACAGTTTGGTGAACCAACTCTCCGCCGGCTACGGAGAGGTCCGAGTGCTCGTCGTGAAGCCCAGCGTTCCGATGGTCAGGTCCGATTTGCTCCGTGCCCTTCAGTGGATTCTCCGGCTAGGCCACGCGCTGATGCGCGAGCGTCTTCTGTCGTCGGCGTGATCCAACCTGGTCGTGCTAGTCGACGGTCGCTGCGGGTTCGATGGTCAGAGTGTCGTCTCACACGAGAGGACCTGGCGCCACGTATCGGCTTGGGCTTCCCGTTCTGAAAGTGATGGCCGAGTGACCGGGGCGCAGGCTCCTGCCGGTGGGAGTGCGCTTCGTCGGGACCCTTATGCAGGCCAAGCGCATACTTATGCGTCGTGATCCTGGTGTCGATAGGTCTTTGCCGGTGTATAGGGTCCGCGTATACACTCGAGAATCGTTCCCCCGAAGACCGGACGTCGCATATCCATTCGTACACGTGCATATTCCCGCTCGGCGGCCCGCCAAAGGCCGCTGCAGATCGAGCCTCAGGCTCGGCGGAGCGGCGTGGCCGAGAGGAGAAGGTTCTTCTTCCCGACGCTGTCGAAGTCGACCGTCGCCTGGGCCCGTGACCCCTCGCCCTTGGCGCTGACGACGACGCCACGACCCCAGTGCTCGTGCACCACCTCGTCGCCCGCCGCCAGCGCGAGGTCCTCAGCGCCCGTGCTACCTCGGGCACCGGCCCTTCCCCCGCCACCTGCAGCGGCGGCGGCCGACCGCGCGGCCAGCGGGACCGCGGGGGCGAAGGTAGCCCCGGGCAGGTGCTCCTCAGCCGACAAGGAGTCGTAACCCGTCCCGCGCCGGGGCGACCCGAGCCCGACGTCGTCGACCAGGTGCACCGGCACCTCGGTCACGAAGCGGCTCGGCATGGCGGGCTGCGTCCGGCCCCAGGTGGTGCGCGACCAAGCGTGAGAGATGGCCAGGTGCTGGCGGGCCCGGGTGATGCCGACGTAGAAAAGGCGGCGTTCCTCCTCCAACTCGCTCGGCTCGGCCAGGGAGCGGAAGTGCGGGAAGATCCCCTCCTCCAGTCCGACCACGAAGACGGCCGGGTACTCGAGACCCTTGGCGGTGTGCAGCGTCATCAAAGAGACGCGGGTGCCGTCGCTGTCGAGTTCGTCGGAGTCCGCCACGAGCGCCACGGTCTCCAAGAAACCCGTCACGTCCTCGAAGTCCCCGGCCTGGGTCGCCAATTCGGCCAGGTTCTCAATCCGGCCGTCAGCCTCGTGGGTGTGTTCGGCCACCAACTCGGCCAGGTACCCAGTGCGGTCGGCCACCAACTGGACGAAGTCGGCCGGGTTGATCGTCTGCACCAGCGGGCGCAGCTCGGCCAGCGTCTTGGACAATTGCTCGGCGCCGCGCAGCGCGTTGCCGGTCAACCCCGCCTCCTCGGCACGGTCGATCGCCTCACTGAACGACACCCGCTCCAGCTGGGCCCAGGCGGCCAGGCGCGCCACCGACATGTCGCCGATGCCGCGTTTGGGAACATTGACGATGCGCCGGGCGGAGACCTCGTCGTCGGGGTTGGCGAGCACGCGGATGTAGGCCAAGATGTCCTTGATCTCCCGGCGGTCGTAGAACTTGGCCCCGCCCACCACCTTGTAGGGGATGCCGCTGAACTTCATCGATGTCTCCAGCGGCAGCGACTGCGCGTTGGTGCGGTAGAAGACGGCGAAGTCGCCCCACGTCAATCCCTCCGACGCGTGGAGGCGCAGGATCTCGCTCGACACCCACGCCGCCTCGTCGCGCTCGTCCTCGGCGCGGTAGCGCTTGACCGGCCCGCCCGTGTCGCCGACGGTGAAGAGCTCCTTGGGCTGGCGTCCGATGTTGTTGGCGATGACGGCGTTGGCCGCATCAAGGATCGTCTGCGTCGAGCGAAAGTTCTGCTCCAACATGATCGTGGTCACGTTGGGGAAGGCTCGCTCGAACTCCAAGATGTTGCGGATGTCGGCGCCGCGCCAACGGTAGACGGATTGGTCCGAGTCACCGACGACGCACACGTTGCCGTGCGCCTGGCCCAGGAGCTTGACGATCTCGTTCTGGGCGTGGTTCGTGTCTTGGAACTCGTCCACCAGGATGTGACGGAAGCGCTCCTGGTAGGACTCCCGCACGTCGTCGCAGGCTTGGAGCAGATTGGCCGTGACCATCAGCAGGTCGTCGAAGTCGAGCGCGTTCGCGGTCAAAAGGCGCTCCTGGTACTGCACATAGACGTCGGCGATGCGCTTGCGGAAAGGGTCAGGCCCGCTGCGGGCGTCCTCTCGGAAGGTCTCGAAGTCCACCAGCTCTGATTTGGCCTGGCTGATGACCGCCTGCACGGCGCGGGAGGGCAACCTCTTCTGGTCGAAGCCGAGCTCGGCCGTGATCATCTCGATGAGGCGGCGCGAGTCGGTGTCGTCGTAGACGGTGAAGCTCGAGCGGTAGCCCAGCCGGTCGGCGTTCGTGCGCAGGATGCGCAAGCAGGCCGAGTGGAACGTGGAGACCCACATCTTTTCGGCGGGGGGGCCGACCAGATCGACCACGCGGTTGCGCATTTCGTCGGCCGCCTTGTTGGTGAAGGTGATGGCGAGGACGCCCCAGGGCGGCGCGTCCCCCGTCGCCAACAGGTGCGCGATCCGCCGGGTCAACACGCGCGTCTTGCCCGAGCCCGCCCCCGCAATGATCAGCAGGGGTCCGCCGCGGTGCTCCACTGCGGCGCGCTGGGGCAGCGTCAGGTCGTCGACCAGAGCGGCGGGCCGGCCGGCGAACGCTCCCGATGCGACGGCCGAGCGCTTGCGCCGGCGGCGACCGTCGTCGGCACCCTGCGCGGCGGTGTCTGCGGCCGGGGCCCCGATATCGCCCGAGTCGGAGGTGTCGGCCGCGGCGGCCACCGACGCTGCCGCGGCAGCCGCGCCCACACCCTCGTCGGATGTGTCGGACGGATCGAACAGCTGCGCGCTTCCACCAGCCTGGCGTCGGTTGCCTTTCGGCCCATGTGCCTGTTCGCCGCTCTCCGGCGCCACGGTCACTCCCACTCGATGGTCCCGGGCGGTTTCGACGTGACATCGAGCGCCACCCGGTTCACGCCCTCCACTTCGTTGATGATGCGGGAGGCTATGCGCTCGACCAGGTCGTAGGGGAGCCGGGCCCAGTCCGCCGTCATGGCGTCGTCACTCGTGACGGCACGGATGACGACGGGATAGGCGTAGGTGCGACCGTCGCCCATAACGCCGACGGTGCGGACAACGGGCAACACCGCGAAGCTCTGCCACAGTTCGCGGTACAACCCGGCCCGCCGAATCTCCTCGACGACCACGGCATCGGCATTGCGGAGGATCTCGGCCCGCTCGGGTGTCACTTCCCCGATGATGCGCACGGCCAAGCCCGGACCGGGGAAGGGCTGACGCCACACGATCTCGTGGGGCAGGCCGAGCTCCTCGCCCACCGCGCGCACCTCGTCCTTGAACAGCAGGCGCAGCGGTTCGACGAGGTCGAAAGCGAGGTCGTCGGGCAGGCCGCCGACGTTGTGGTGCGACTTGATGTTGGCCGCCGTGTCACTGCCGGACTCGATCACGTCGGGGTAGAGCGTCCCTTGCACGAGGAAGCGGAGGGGCTCGCCCTCACCGCTGCCGTCATCGCCGGCGCCGGTGCCGGCGCCCATATCCCGCGCCACCTCCTCGAAGATCCTGATGAACAGCTCGCCGATGATCTTGCGCTTGCGCTCGGGGTCCGTCACCCCGGCCAGCGCCGCGAAATAGCGGTCGGCCGCCTTCACGTGGACCAGGTCGACCTTGAACTGGCGCCGAAAGGTGTCCTCGACCTGGTCCGCCTCACCGGCCCGCATCAGACCGGTGTCGACGAAGACACAGGTGAGCTGGTCCCCGACCGCTTTGTGCACCAGTGCCGCCGCCACGGCGGAGTCGACCCCGCCTGACAACGCGCACAGCACTTTGTCGCCACCCACCTGCGCCCGCACGGCGGCGACTTGCTGCTCGATGATCGACACGTGCGTCCAACCAGGCAGGCACCCACACACGTCAATGAGGAAGTGGTCGAAGACCTCGTTCCCCCGCTCGGTGTGCACCACTTCGGGGTGGAACTGCAAGCCGAAGAGCCGCCGCTCGGGGTCGTGCATCGCCGCGACCGGCGCGCCCGGGCTGCTCGCGGTCGCCACGAATCCCTCCGGCACGTCCGTCACCGCGTCGCCGTGGCTCATCCATACGGTGGAGGTCGTTGGCCAATCGGGGCAGAGCGGCGAAGGCGCCGTCAACGACAACTCTGTCCGTCCGTACTCGCCCGCACCGGTGCGCGCCACGACGCCACCCAGTTGGAGCGCCATGAGCTGGGCGCCGTAGCACAGGCCCAGGATCGGGATCCCGAGGTCGTAAATACCGGGATCGATGGTGGGCGCCGGCGTCTCGTAGACGGATTTGGGGCCGCCGCTGAAGATGATGCCTTTGGGTGCACGGACGCGGATTTCCTCCACCGTGATCGACGCCGGGACGATCTCGGAATAGACGTGCGCCTCGCGCACCCGGCGGGCGATCAGTCGGGCGTACTGGGCCCCAAAGTCGACGACGAGGACGGTGTCGGTCACCGAGACGGGCTCGTGCCGAACGGACGCACTTGGCTCAATGGCCCATACCCACGCCCTGGGAGCGCTGGAAGAACTTGCCCTCCGTCTGCAGGGACGGGGCGACCATCACCTCTGCCTTCTGAAACTCCTTGACCGTCTCGTAGCCGCAGGTGGCCATCGCCGTTCGGAGCGCCCCGAACAGGTTCATGCGGCCGTCGTTCTCGTGCGCGGGACCGAGCAAGATCTCACGCAGCGACCCACGCACCGAGGTGCGCACACGGGCGCCGCGGGGCAGTGTCGGGTGGAAGGTGGCCATCCCCCAGTGGAAGCCGCGCGCCGGCGCCTCGACGGCCGACGAAAGCGGCGAGCCGAGCATGACCGCGTCGGCTCCGCAGGCGATGGCCTTGGCGATGTCACCCCCCTTGGACATCCCACCGTCCGCGATCACATGCACGTAGACGCCGGTCTCGTCGAGGTGGCGCATGCGGGCGCCGGCCACGTCCGCGATGGCGGTGGCTTGGGGGACGCCCAGCCCGAGGACGCCACGGGTGGTGCAGGCGTTGCCCGGACCGACCCCGACCAGAACGCCCACGGCGCCGGTGCGCATGAGGTGCAGTCCAGCCTGATAGGAGGCACAGCCACCCACGATCACCGGGATGTCGAACTCTCGGATGAAGCGCTTCAGGTTGAGCGGTTCGGAGTTCTTGGACACATGCTCGGCCGAGACCACCGTGCCCTGGATCACCAGCATGTCCAGCTCGGCAGCCAAGATGGCCGGAGCGAGCGCCTCGGTGCGCTGGGGCGTCACGGAAGCGGCCGTGGTGATGCCGGCCTCCTTCATCTGTCGGATACGGGCGGTCACCAGCTCGGGGATGATCGGCTCCTGGTACATCTGCTGCATGCGGGCCGTGGCCTTGTCGTCGTCGAGCTCGCGGATCTCGTCGAAGAGCGGGGTAGGGTCCTCGTAGCGGGTCCAGAGGCCCTCCAGGTTCAGGACCCCCAGGCCGCCCAGGCGCCCGAGCTCGATCGCCGTGTGCGGGCTCATCACCCCATCCATCGCCGCGCCGAGAAGAGGCAGGTCGAAGCTGTAGGCGTCGATCTCCCAGGAGATGTCCACGTCCTCGGGGTCTCGAGTCCGCCTGCTCGGGACGATGGCGATGTCGTCGAACCCGTAGGCCTGACGCCCCGATTTGAAGATGCCGATTTCGATCTCAGCCAATTTGTTCGCCCTCCGGCATTCGTGGGGCCGGCACGGCCACGAACCACACCGGCACGTCTCTTCGACTTAATTGCGAACGCCGGGCCGACGCGCCGACGATCCTCCATCCTACTCCGTGGGTGTTCCGCCTCAGGCTCTCCCCGGGGCGTCCTTGCACCCGAATTCGTCCTGGGGCGACCCAGCGCGCGGGCCGCCCACCGGACCCGGCGTCGTGGGCCGGACCCTGACCTGGGACGCGGGCAATTGTGCGCCTAACGTGCCGGCGTGGCCCTGCCGCACCTGCTCGCCGTCCACTCAACAGCACCGCCCGAGATCGTCTTCGTGCTCATCGCGTTCGGCCTCATCATGACCATGCTCCGCTATCGCTCTCGCGGCGGTGGCGGTGGCGGTGGCAGGGGTCCCTTCGGCGGCCGGGGCGGTCCCTGCGGCGGCGGACGCGGCGGTGGTTGGGGAGGAGACGGTGGGAGCACTGGGGAGTCCAACCCCCCGAGCGACGTCTGAGTCGGCCGCGGCCATCGGCGCGAGACTCACCGCATGCCCGACCAGGACTCCGCCAGCCGCGTCAACCGCGGCATGCGCGCGCTCCTCGAACGTCGGGACCGTGAGGTCGCCTCCGGAGCTCGACAGGTCGGCTGGAAGATCGGCTTCAACACCGCCGCCATCCGGCAGCAATTCGGGCTGACCGACCCCGTCGTCGGCTACCTCCTCGAGAGCGGAGTGACCCCCAGCGGCTCCGCCGTGAGCCTGGCCGGCTGGGGCGCGCCGGCCGTCGAGGTCGAGCTCGCCATCCGAGTCGGCGACGACGGAGGGGTGGGCGGTCTGGCTCCCGCGCTGGAACTGGTCGACCTCGGAGGGTCCTTCGACGACATCGAGCTCGTCCTCGCCGGCAACATCGGCCAGCGCGGCGTCGTCTTCGGCGCGGAGGTTCCCGGCGTGGATCCCTGGGCGACACGGGTCGCGGTCACCAAGGCGGACGCGGTCGTGGCGGAGGGCGATCTGGAAGAGGACCCCGCAACGACGGTGACCTTCGTTCGGACCTTCCTCGCCGCCCACGGCGCTGCGCTCGAGCCGGGGCACCGCATCATCGCCGGTTCCATGGTCGCCCCGGTGGCGGTGGCTCCCGGTGACGAGCTGTCCGTCGTGTTCGGCCCGCTCGGCGAGCTGCGAATCGCCTTCGCGTCGTAGCACTGCGCCGCCGCCGCGACGTCAGAACCCGTTCTTCCCCGTCAACACGACGCTCAGCAGCTCGTGGAGCATGCGCGCCGTGGCGCCCCAGATGATCTCCCCCGCCACCTCGAAGAACCACACCGCGAACGAATCGTCGTCGCTGCCCGGAATGACGCGCCCCGGGATGCTCCAACGCTCCTCGTGGAAGATCTCGGGGTCGGCGAGCTCGGCCAACGACACGTCGAACACCCGCTCCACCTCGACGGGGCTCGCCACCACGTGGGGCCGCGCCGCCACGGTTGCCAGCACCGGCCTGATCAAGGAGCCCGACACCATGGTCAGCACGGGGTGCATCCAACCGACGATCTCCACCAGGGCCGGGTCGAGGGCGACCTCCTCGAACGCCTCGCGCAGCGCCGCGCCCACCGGGTCCTCACCCACGTCGAGCCGCCCACCCGGGAAGCTGACCTCGCCCCGGTGCGTGCGCATGGTCGACGAACGGCGCGTCAAGATCAGGCGCGTCTCACCGTGCTCCTCGAACATGGCGGCCAGCACCCCGGCATTGACCCGGCGCTCCAGCGGCGCGTTGGACTCGTTGGCCACCATGGCCGGCACGAGGATTCCGTCCGAGCCGGTGTCATCGGGTACTGGACCGCCCTGACCCACGGCAGCCAGGGCAGCGAGCACCCGGTCGATGCCGATGCCGCGGCGCACGGACGGAGGGAGGTCCGTCCAGGGAGCGGGCGCCCCGGGTCGCCAGGCGCGCGGACGGGGGATCACCTGGGGCGGGACGGGCCGGGACATCGGGGCCACGCTAATGGGGAGGGTCCGGCAGCCTCGCTACGCTCCTCCCCATATGACGTCCCCGGCGGAGTTGCAGGCACAGGTCGACGAGATCGACTGGTACCACACCATCGACCTCGGCGAGGGAGTCGTCACCAGGGGCAAGGGCGTCCAGGACACCATGGGCGAGATCCTGCCCGACGTCTCGGGCCGCAGCGTCCTCGACATAGGTGCGTGGGACGGGAAGTTCTCCTTCATCTGCGAGAAGGGCGGTGCCAGCCGCGTCGTGGCGCTCGACCACTACGCCTGGGGCATCGACTTCGTGGCCCGGGGCGCCTATTGGGCGGAGTGCATCCAAACCGGGACGTTCGCCGACCAGTCGCGGGACGAGACCGACTTCTGGCGCCCGGACCTGCCGGGCAAGCGGGGCTTCGACCTGGCCAAAGCCGCCCTCGGGTCAAAGGTCGAATCGGTGGTGGCCGACTTCCAAAAGGTCGACCTGGAAGGGTTGGGGCACTTCGACGTGGTCCTCTACCTGGGCGTCCTGTACCACATGAAGGAGCCGCTCACCTGTCTCGAGCGGGTGCGCGCCGTCACCAAGGAGGTGGCGGTGATCGAGACGGAGGCGCTGCATCTCGAACGCCTCGAGCACGAGGCGCTGATGCAGTTCTACGCCGGCAGTTCGCTGCGCACCGACTTCGGGAACTGGTACGTGCCGACGATCGAAGCGCTGCACAACTTGTGCCGTGCCGCAGGCTTCTCCGATGTCCGCACGATCGTCGGTCCGCCCGCGCCTGAGCCCCCGCCGCCCCCGGAGCTCAACGTCCGCATCGGGCGGCGGATCGCCGGCACTCCGCCACCGCCTCCGTCAGCGCCCAGCCAGCACTACCGCGCCGTCGTGCACGCGTTCGTGTGAGCGGCTGAGTGGCGTCCTTCCCTTCCGATCTGGCCGCGCTGAAACAGGCCTGTCGGCGGGCAGTGTCACGCCTCCGAGGGCGCGAGACGGACGCGACGTCCACCGCGGCCCTGCGCCGCCGGACGTCCTTCGCCGAGTCGGGGCTCATCGAGGACCTCCCGAGCCGGGTCTTCCTGCGCGGGATCTTCCACCTCCTCTTCGGCCGCGAGCCCGATCTCAGCGACGACGGCGCGTACGTCCAGGAGTTGGAGAGCGGCGTGCTCAGCCCACGCCAGCTGGTCGAGTGGCTGGTCGACTCCGCGGAGTGGAGTCATGCCGCGCCGATGAGCGAGTTCGGACCATCGCTCCACTACGGACGCGGCGTGTTCATCCGCAGCTTGCCCCCGGCGCGGCGCATCCTCGACATCGGCGGAGCCGCCGTGGGCGACCCTTCCGGCGGCCTCGTCCTCATGGGCTACCCCTACCGCTTCGACGAGCTCGTGGTCGTGGACCTGCCGAGCGAGGACCGGCACGCGATCTATCGCGACGATGGCCGACCCACCGCCGCCGAGACGCCGAACGGCTCGGTGACCTACCGCTATCACTCCATGACCGACCTGAGCGGCTTGGCCTCGGAGTCCTTCGACCTTGTCTACAGCGGCCAGAGCATCGAGCACGTGACGCAGGCCGAAGCCGAGAGCGTCCTGGCACAGGTGCGGCGGGTGCTCCGGCCCGGCGGCGTGCTCGCGCTCGACACACCCAACAGCCGGCTGACCAGAGTGCAGCAGGAGGCGTTCGTCGACCCCGATCACAAGTACGAGTACGCGCACAAGGAGATGGTCGCCCTGCTCGAGCACAGCGGCTTCGTCGTCGAGCGAACGCACGGGATCAACTACGGCGGTGCGTCCGTCGCCTGGGGGGTCTTCGATGCCACCGAGCTCGCCACCAAGCGGGGGCTCTACGACGCCATCGAAGACTGTTACCTGCTGGCGTACGTCTGCCGCCGCCCCACGGCCTGACGCGCGTCCGCGCCTGTCGGCCGACCGCCGGTGCGGTGTCCGGCGAGACGGAACCTCAGCCCAGGCAGCAGTAGACGCCCAGCTTGATCACGACGGCGGGCTGCCCCCGCTTGGGCGGGACCGACCGGGCGTACACGCGCCGTGACCGGGCCCGAAGGCCCGGCCACGATGCCCGACACGCACCAAACGATAGTGCGCACCGTTCCGAAAAACGCGCACCCCCCGGACAATTGACGCCGGGTGGTACGACGGATCTACATCATGCCGCCCATGCCACCCATACCGCCCATGCCACCCGCCATGGCGGCGGCCGCCGCAGCGGCGTCCACCTTCTCGGGCTTGTCAGCCACGAGGGCCTCGGTGGTGAGCAGCAGGCCGGCGATGGAGGCCGCGTTCTGCAGGGCGGAACGGGTGACCTTGGCCGGGTCGATGATGCCGGCCTTCACCAAGTCCTCCATCTGACCGGTCGCGGCATTCAGGCCGTGATTGCCCTTCGCCGCCTCGACCTGGGCCACGAGGACCGCGCCCTCGAGGCCGGCGTTGAAGGCGATCCAGCGCAGCGGCTCCTCGAGCGCGCGGGCCACGATGCGGGCACCGGTGGCCTCGTCGCCCTCGAGCGTGTCCGCCAGCTCCTCGACCGGCTTACGGGCCCGGATCAGCGCGGTACCACCGCCGGCCACGATGCCCTCCTCCACTGCAGCGCGGGTGGCGGACAGCGCGTCCTCAATGCGGTGCTTCTTCTCCTTGAGCTCCACCTCGGTGGCGGCCCCAACCTTGACGACGGCGACACCGCCGGCCAACTTGGCCAGGCGCTCCTGGAGCTTCTCGCGGTCCCAGTCCGAGTCGGTGTCCTCAATGGCACGCTTGATCTGCGCCACGCGACCCTTGACGTCCTCGGATTTGCCGGCGCCATCGACGATCGTCGTGTCGTCCTTGGTCACGATGACGCGGCGGGCCGATCCCAAAAGATCGACGGTCGCGTTCTCGAGCTTCAGGCCGATCTCTTCACTGATGACCTCTCCCCCGGTGAGGACGGCCATGTCCTGGAGCATCTCCTTGCGGCGCTCGCCGAAGCCGGGGGCCTTGACCGCGACGGAGGTGAAAGTGCCGCGGATCTTGTTGACCACGAGGGTGGCCAGCGCCTCGCCCTCGACGTCCTCGGCCACGATCAGCAGCGCCTTGCCCGACTGCATGACCTTCTCGAGCACGGGCACGAGGTCGTGCACCGCGCTGACCTTGCCGTTGTAGAACAGGATGTAGGGCTCGTCGAGGACGGCCTCCTGGCGCTCGGCGTCGGTGACGAAGTACGGCGAGAGGAAGCCCTTGTCGAACTGCATGCCCTCGGTGAGCTCGAGCTCGATGCCGAAGGTGTTGGACTCCTCGACGGTCACGGTGCCGTCCTTGCCGACCTTGTCGATGGCGTCGGCCAACACGTCGCCGATGGCGTTGTCAGCCGCCGAGATGGAAGCCACCTGGGCGATCTCGGTCTTGCCGCCGACGTCCTTGGACTGCTTGGCGATGCTGTCGACGACGGCGTTGACCGCCTTCTCGATGCCCTTCTTCAGCCCGGTCGGGCTGGCACCGGCGGCCACGTTGCGCAGGCCTTCGGAGATGAGGGACTGGGCCAGGACCGTCGCCGTCGTGGTGCCGTCACCGGCGACGTCGTTGGTCTTGGTGGCCACCTCCTTGACCAACTGGGCACCCATGTTCTCGAACGGGTCGTCGAGCTCGACCTCGCGGGCGATGGACACGCCGTCGTTGGTGATGGTGGGGGCGCCGAACTTCTTCTCTATCACCACGTTGCGGCCCTTCGGCCCCAGGGTGACCTTCACGGTGTCAGCCAGCTTGTTGACGCCGGCCTCGAGCCCGCGGCGGGCGGACTCGTCAAACTTCAGGATCTTGGGCATGGGTGTTCCGAACTCCTCTCGAGTTCCTCGTTGCTCTGGTGGTACTGCGTGAATATGGCGGTGCCGCCGCGCCGACCCCGGCTCTCACCGAGGCGGCGGGCACACCCTGAATCAGGCCAGCTTGGCCAGCACGTCCCGGCCGGAGAGGATCAGCAGGTCCTCGCCCTCGACCGTGATCTCGGTGCCGCCGTACTTGGAGTAGACGACGGTGTCGCCGACCTTGACGTCCATGGGGATCAGCTCGCCGGTGTCCTCGGACCGCCGGCCCGGGCCGACGGCGATCACCTCGCCCTGCTGGGGCTTCTCCTTGGCCGTGTCGGGGATGACCAGGCCGGAGGCGGTGGTCTCCTCGGACTCGCCGGGACGAACGACGATCCGGTCATCGAGGGGGTGCAGCTTCATCTTGAACAGGCCTCCTTGGCGCTTCGTTAGCACTCGCGGGTTGCGAGTGCCAAAGATAGCGGACCTCTCACGGGCTGGCAAGAGCGGATAGGGCCGAAGCGAAGCCACCGGCTCGACCACGGGCGCCAGGCTCTAGGGATCGACGTCACCGGCCGAGAACCAAGGGTGCGGCGAGCACCAGGACGAGGAGGACAGCCAATGGGTGGGACGCGGCGGACAGCACGGCGGCACCTGGCTACCGGAGGGGGCGCGTTGTTGCTGGCATCGGCCCTGCTCCTCGGCCTGGCGGCCGGACCTGCGTCCGCCGGGGGGTCGGGCGAACTCAGCCAGGCGCGAAAGGCCCTGCTGGTCCTCTCCGACATGCCCGTCGGATGGACGACGGCGAAGAGCCCGAACAACGCCAACAGCAATGTCGGGAACAGGCAGCTGGCTCGTTGCATCGGCGTCGCCACCTCGCTGATCGCGGAGAACCCTCCCTCGGTCACCAGCAAGCAGTTCCAAGACACGGCGGGGACATTGACGGTCAACGACAACGTCAGCGTCTTCCCGTCCACCCGGAACGCCGCAGCCGAGTACGCCACCATCACCAACCCGAAGACCCCGGGGTGCATGACCGCCCTGGCCTCGGGCCCCCTCAAGGCGCAGCTCTTGGGCAAGCCTCCCAAGGGCGTCACCGTCGGCACCCCGCTGGTCTCGCCGACGGCTTCGTCCGCCTTCGGGGCCGGGGTTGCCGGGTACTCGCTGAGCGTTCCGTTCACCACCCACGGCACGATGGTGAACGTCACCGTCACCAACCTCTTCGCCGTGAAGGGCCGGCTGGGCCACCAGATCACCTTCACCGCCATCGGCGTCCCGTTCTCCATCGCGCTCGAACAGCGCCTGGCGTCGGTGGCCGTCTCTCGTCTCTGAGCCAGGCTCGCTACGCTCCCCGGGCGACCGACGCGGGCAACAGGGAAAGAGTAGGTGGCGCCAGTGAGCCCACAGAGCGACCCGGACCACTGGTGGCAAGGGGGGGTCTTCTACCAGATCTACCCGCGCTCGTACGCCGACTCCAATGGCGACGGGGTGGGCGACCTGCCCGGCATCATTTCGAAGCTCGACCACCTGGCCCGCCTCGGGATCACGGGCGTGTGGCTATCGCCGGTGACGTGCTCGCCCAACGCGGACTGGGGGTACGACGTCTCCGACTACCGCGACATCGACCCCGATTACGGAAACCTCGACGACCTCGACGCGCTCGTGCGGGCGGCGGGCGAGCGGGGAATCCGGATCCTCATGGACCTGGTGCCCAACCACACGAGCAACCGGCACCCCTGGTTCGTCGACGCCCTGAGCGGGCGCAACGCGGCGCACCGCGACTACTACGTCTGGGCGGATCCCAAGCCCGACGGGAGTCCGCCCAACAACTGGATGAGCATCTTCGGCGGCCCGGCCTGGCAGCTCGACGAGTCGAGCGGGCAGTACTTCCTGCACAACTTCGAGGTGACCCAGCCGGACCTCGACTGGTGGAACGAGGACGTCCGGCGCGAGTTCGACGACATCGTGCGCTTCTGGTGGGACCGTGGTGTGGCCGGATTCCGCATCGACGTGTGCAACATGATGATCAAGGACAAGGAGCTCCGGGACAACCCGCCGGCGACCGAGGACGACCCGCTCGACCAGCAGTTCATGGGCGTGCGCGCCGTCTACAACACCGACCGCCCCGAGGCCCACGACATCCTGCGCCGTTGGCGCGCCGTCGCGAACACCTACGAGCCCGAACGTCTGCTGATCGGTGAGACCAACGTGGAGCAGCTCACGACGTTGATGCAGTTCTACGGGACCGGGCGCGACGAGCTGCACGGCGGGTTCAACTTCGTCTTCATCAACGCTCCGTTCGAAGCCGCCGCCCTGCGGACCGTCGTGGAGGGCAGCGAGGCGTTGATCCCCGCGGCGGCGTGGCCGATCTGGACCGGTTCCAACCACGACGTCTCGCGACTGGCCTCCCGCTGGGCGGACGGCGACCCGGCCAAGGTGAAGCTGGCCCTGCTCATGTTGCTCACCCTCCGCGGCACGCCCTTCCTCTACCAAGGTGACGAGATCGGGCTGACCGACGGGCCGATCGAGCGGGCAGACGTCCTCGACGCGGTCGGCACGCGTTTTTGGCCCTATTACAAGGGCCGCGATCCGGAGCGGACGCCCATGCCCTGGCATGGCGGGCCCGGTGGAGGGTTCACGGAGCCGGGTGTGCGCACCTGGCTGCCGATGGCCGACCCGGCGCGCTGCAACGTGGCCGACCAGGAAGGTGACCCCACCTCGGTGCTCGAGCTGTGCCGGCGGGTCATCGCGGCGCGCGCGGCCAGCGACGAGCTCGCGCTCGGTCCCTATCGATCGCTGACCTCGCCCGAGGGCACCTGGGCCTACCGCCGGGGTGAGCGCACCACGGTGCTCCTCAACCTGTCCGATACGCCTGCCACCTTCGGGGGCGTGAGCGGCACCGTCACCGTGGGCACCGAGCACACGTTGGAGGGTTCGAGCATCGAGGGCGCGCTCAGCCTCGGGGCCTGGAGCGGCGCCGTCGTCGCACGCTGAACGAGCAGCCTCAGCCCCCCGGAGGCCGGTAGAGCGTCTGGCGCTTGGCCGCCGCGTCCATCTCCTCCGCAGTGAGGAGCACGACGGTTCTCGTCGTGACCCCGCCCGCCGCGCTGACGATCAGCCCGACGGCAGCGGCCGACACGTTGTCCGGCATGTCGACGACCACGTAGGCGTCGTTGTGACCGAAGGCGAAGTAGAAGGCGTCGACCTTGCCTCCCTGCTCCTCGATGGCGGCCTTCGCGGCCGCCACGCGGGCGGATCCGCCTTCGGACTTGAGGCCCTTGATGCCGTCGAGGGTGTACTTCACTTCGACGAGGTATTTGGGCATGGACGCACCTCCTTCTTCGACCCCCCGCTCGCCCACCTTAGGGACCACACAACCGCCTGTCACGTGGCCTGCGCCCTCGCGTCGCCGCCGGTGCCACGGAGCGGTCGGACATCGGCCTCTGGGCCGGCACTGAAGGCCGAGCTGCGACCTGAGTTGGATCTACCTATTTGAGGCTACCCAACCGTTTGAGGTCAGTCGGGATCAACAGGCCGTTCGTGACGAGGTGGTCGGCGAGCTCATAGTTCGCGTGGGGGCCTTCGAAGTAAAGGTCCGCGCGCGCACAGCGCTCCTTCAGCCGCTCGATCTGTTTACGCACCGTCACACTTGTCCATGGCGGACCGAGCACGTCGGCCGCCTGTTGATACGTCCGAGGGTGGGCTGATCGGTGAGGGAAGGTTTCCAGGTAGCCCGCGAACATTGCAACGAGGACGTCCTTGTCGCGCTCGCTCAGTCGAAGGCTGTCTATCGTGAGAGTTCCCGAAGTGATCCGGCTCCCTGCAACACGGGCCAAGTCGCCTTCTGGAATCGCCACTTCGATCCGGTGGGTATAGACGGCTCCCGGCACCAGGACCGTGAGCCGTTGCACATTGATCGCAAATCGCTGGCCACACTCCAGCCGCTGTGGTTGTCCGCCAGTACCGTCATCGAGCAGCAATCGTCGCTTGCGGCTTTGGTTCACGAGCCACCACAATCCCCAATCCCATTCAACAGACCCAGCGATCGCCGAGATTCCCATGTCCGAGGAATCCAAGCCCATGACTCCCTCGGCGTCGCAGCGGCCGAAGACGAAGTCAGCCCTCACCCAACGGTCGACGGATACTCGCGTCAGCGGCACGGGTAGAGCAACCGTTCTAGTTCAAAGCGACCTTGATCGGCCAACCTCCGTGGCACCCGTCGCGTCAGGGTCGACCACGCCGGACGGCGCTCAAAGCAAGCCTGCTCGTGTTGCAGATGTCCCGGAGACGCACTCGAGGGGGCTTACTACTCACCCCGGCCAGATTGAACCGCAAATATGGCCGACCGAGGCTCCCAGCCGCCGCCGAAGGCGACCTTGGCTCGTTGTCGCACTCGTTGCTCTTGTTCTGATGGTGGCCGGACTCGGGGTGCTGATATACGACCTGGCCCACGGCCATACGATCGCTTCTGCTTCTGAATTGCCGTCGGGTGCTGAGCTGAAACCAGGAGAATCTCTGACTTCGTCGAACGGTCAATGGGTCGTGCTCATGCTGCGTGACGGTAATCTCGCCGAGTTCCCGGCGGCAGCCGTCGGAGGGCCCATCAATCCCAAGTTCGAGAGTCGGAGCGGTGACCATCCGGGCGCCTATGCGAGGATGCAACCCCACGGTGGCAACCTTGTTATCTACCCGAAAGGAACGGGCCCCCCGGCCGGCAACGAACCTGATCCGCTTGTTTGGGCGGCGAACTACAACAGCCAACCGGGATCGTATGCTCAGCTGGAGAACAATGGCGCCTTCGTCATCCGTCCACCCCGATCAGGATCGGGTAACGATTCGGGTCCCGGATGCTTTATCTGGGGCACCTACTCAGGTCACAGATGCAAGTTCCTTCCTTGATTTTCCGCAGTTATGTCACGCTCAACGGTTCGTCAAGCTTCGACAACGTACGGATCCATCAGGGCTCTGTTGAGGCGGTCCGACGCCGGCGAAACAGAAGGACGCCCCCGAAAGCCACAAGAGCGAGGGCGGGTAGGGCGACGGCATAGGGAGCTTCCGGCAGCTCGACACCGGGTTGGGTCGTCACGTGGTGGTTGGTGCTCGCGACAGCAGGTCCATACGAGGGTGTGAAAGGGCCAGCTGCGGCTGTGCACGTGGAGGCACTCGGACAGGACACTCCCGCCGGCGTGGTCGTCGCCTGTGCCGTCGGCACGGTGCTCTTGGCAGAAGTGTGCGGGGTCGATGTCGTCGTGGCAGCGTTGGCTTGACCGGTGTTGTTCGGAGCGCTCGAATGCTCCAGGGCAACGGCGCCACCGATGAGGGCGACTATGAGCACCGCCCCGACGACGAACAAGATCCGGCGTCGCCCTTTCTTGGGTGGCCCCGGGACGGGCTCCGTGCCATCTCCGTGCTCGTCGCCGGGTGTCGACGTTGGTCTGCCCCCCTTTTAGCTGTCGCGGGGTCATCCTACGCAAGTCGATCAACTGGGCCGCTCCTGACTCTTCCCGCGGCCCCAGGTGGTTTGGGGCCAATCTCGTCGTGGGTCTCGCTACCCGACGCCGTGGCTACACAGCGCATCCCGAAGGGCTGGTCTGATTGAGCGCCGGGCGGTCAGCGGCGCCCGGCGTTGGACGTGATCGCGTCCACGCGTACGAAGGCGGCACAGCGCCGGTCGGCGGCCATGACGCGGTCGAACTCCGCCCAGTCCTCGTGGGTCCCGCCGGCCCCGGCGAAGACCGAGCGGATGGTCGCGGGCACGTCGAGGCCGAGCTCGGCGCCGTCGTCGGGTCCGACCAGGCGAACGGGCCCCGAGACGGCCACCCAGTCGAACCCGTGCTTGAACACGAGCGTCGCCCGGGCATTCTCCCGGAGCAGGGCCAGCTTGCGGGTACCGCCGTTCAGCACGGCGGCTACGCCGGGGGATCCGTCCACCGGGTCGGCGATGACGCCGGCGCTGACGACCGACGCGTGCACCGTGCCGTCGGGTCGACCCACGGTGAAGACGGCCAGGTGGTGGTCGGCCGCGGCCAGCCGGTCGACGTCGGTGAGGTCTGTCATGGAGATATCCTGACGCACCGGGGACGGTCCCGCTCGGCCATTAACTCATCCCGGCCTTGGTGAAGAGCCGAACGGCGCCCGCGGCACCGGCCCGCTAGCGCCGGCCCTCCTCGACGGCACGACCCGCCGCGGCCAAGGCATCGAGCCGCTCTCCGTACGACGCGGTGTCGACGTCGTAGACCCACATCACCAGCGCATCCTGCCCGGTCACCGGGTAGTAGTTCTTGCGCACGCCGACGGGGGCGAACCCGAAGCGTCGGTAGAGCGCCTGCGCGGCTTCGTTGTTGGCCGCCACCTCCAGCGAAATGTGCTTGACCCCCTCCGCGCGCAGGGTGCGGATGCCGTCGACGATCATCGCCGTCGCCACGCCCGAACGCCGGAAGGCGGGAGCGGTGGCAATGGTGGTCATGTGCGCCTCGCCTTCGACGATCATGAACCCGATGTAACCCGCCATGTCGTGGCCGTCCCAGGCCCCCCGGTACAGCCGTCCCTTGCGCAGCGCGAGCTCGGAGTTGAAGACCTCCGGCGACCATGGTTCGGGGAAGGCGGCGCTCTCGATCCGAAGCACATCGCGCAGATCCCGCCGTTTGAGCTTCTCGATGCGCACCGTCACGACGGCACCGCCTCAGGCCCGCTCGGCGCGAGCGAAATTGCTCCGCGCGTCCGCCTCGCGCAGGTACAGGGGGACCACGCCCGCGGGCTCGACCGGCGCCTCACCCGCCTCCAGCCGGGTGAGGGTGAGCTCGAGCAGCGCCGCCGGCGGCGGGAACGACAGTCCCGGCGTCCGGGTCTCGACCCCGGGCACTGCGTCGAGGGCCGGCGCATAGCGCAAGGCGCCGTCACCGACCGCGACGACGCGTTCTCCGACCAGCCCGTTGAGCGCGACGACGAGGTCGGCCGGCGCGAACAGACCGGGGGCGACGGGCTCGGCCGTTGCCGTGCCGTCCCCGCCGAGCTCGCGCACGCTCGCGAACACTTCGCCCCGGCGGGCGTCGACGCAGGCCAGGACGAGACCACGGTGCCCGGCCCTTCCCGCTGCCGCCGTGAGGACGTCGAGACTGGTCGCCCTTATCACACCGATGCCGAGCGACTGCGCCAAGCCCTTGGCCGCGGCGACGCCGACCCGCAAGCCCGTGAAGAGCCCCGGGCCGACGTCGACGGCGACGACGCCCACGTCGGACGGCCCGAGCCCGACGTGGGCCAGCAACTGCTCCAGGGCGGGAGTCAGCGTCTCGACGTGGCGGCGGCGCCCGGTGAGCACGAACTCTGCTTGCACCCCGGCCGGAGTCCGCACGGCGACGCCGACCGTCTCGGTCGCCGTCTCGATCGCCACGAGCGCCGCCGGCCCGACCCGTGGGGCGGCCGTCACGAGGAGCGCCCCTCGGGCACCGGCTCCAGCGCCGCGGCAACCTCGTCGGCCCGGTCCTCCCAGCGCCCCCGACCCGCGATGCTCACGGCGCGCACGGTGGGCGCGCCGGCGGCGTCGGGAACGACGAGCGTCACCTCGAGGGCGCTCTCGCCCAGTGCCCGCACGGCCAGATCACCCCACTCGACGAGGACCACCGCGTCCTCTTCGACCAGCTCCGCCAGGGCGAGGTCCGCCACCTCACCCACCGAGCCCGTGCGGTACACGTCGGCGTGGATGAGGCTCGCGACGGGGCTGTCCACGCCGCAGCGGTAGTGGCGCACCAGCGCGAAGGTCGGGCTGGTCACGGGGTCCGCGATGCCCAGTGCGGCGGCGAAGCCCTGGGCGAAGACCGTCTTGCCGGCCCCGAGGTCGCCCACCAGGAGCACCACGTCCCCGGCACCGCAGAGGCGGGCCAGGCGCCCGGCCAAGTCCCGGGTTCCGCCGGGCGAGTCCGTGGTCGTCGCGACCGGCCAGCGTATGGTGCTCACGGCCGTCCCCGCGCGGTGAGTCGCTTCGCCCGCACGAGGTCCGCCCGCATCTCGGCCATGGCCTCGCCGCCCGCCCGCAGCACGTAGGCCGGGTGATACGTGGGGACGAGACGGGCCCGGCCTCGTTCGAATACCTGCCCGCGCAGTTCACGGATGCCGCGCGTGCTCTCGAGCAGGAGCTTGGTGGAGAAGTTCCCCAGGGTGACGATCACGGCCGGGTCGATGAGCGTGATCTGCTCGGCGAGGTAGGGCCGGCAGGCCTCGATCTCGTTCGGCGCCGGGTCGCGGTTGTTGGGCGGGCGGCACTTGACGACGTTGGCGATGTAGCACTCGGCGCGGGTCAACCCGATCTCTTCCCACATGAGACGGTCGAGCAACTTGCCGGAACGACCGACGAACGGCTCGCCGGCCAGGTCCTCCTCGCGGCCCGGGCCCTCGCCCACGAACAGGAGGTCCGCCGCCGGGTTGCCCACGCCGAAGACGACCTGGGTCCGCCCCTCGGCCAGCGGGCAGCGGGTGCACGTCGACGCGGTGAGGCGCAGCTGCTCCAGGACGTCGACGTCAGGCACCGGGCGCGTCAGGACGGTTGACCAGCACACGCGGCATGCGCGGGCCGACCCCGCACACCACCTCGTAGCTGATCGTCCCCAGCATGGCCGCCCAGTCGTCCGCCGTGATGACCTCTTCTCCTTGGCGGCCGAGGAGCACGACCTCGTCGCCGGGGCGCACGCGGTCGTCGTCGCCACAATCGACGACGATCTGGTCCATGGTCACCATGCCGGCCAGCGGCCGCCGGGCCCCACCGATGAGGACCTCGTAGCCGGCGCCGAACAGTGCGCGCGGAACCCCGTCGGCGTAGCCGATCGGCACGGTGGCCACCGACGACCGCGCCGGAAGCGGACGCAGCCGGCCGTAGGAGGGACGCTCCCCCGGCTCGAGCCGGCGTACCGCCACGACGCGCGCCTTGAGTGCCATGGCCGGGCGCAGCCGATCGCCCTCGGCCTGCCCCGCGAAGGCCTCCTGCACGGCGGGACCCGGCAGGTAGCCGTAGAGGCCGATGCCGCAGCGCACCATGTCGTAGCGCGAACGGGCAAACGCGGTGGCGCCCGCGGTGTTGGCGGCGTGCAGCACGGGCGCCGCAATGCCCGCCGCAGCCAGGCCCGCCACGAGACGCTCGAAGAGGTCGAGTTGCCCTTCGGTGTAGGTGCGGTCCTCGGGCTGCTCACCGTCGGCGACCGGCAGGTGCGTCCAGATGCCCTCGAGCTGCAACATCGGCTCGCGCACCACCGCGGCCGCAATCGCCTGCAGGTCCACCGGGTCGGCGCCGACCCGGTGCATCCCGGTGTCGACCTTCACGTGGACCGCCACCTGCCGGCCCGCCGCCCGGGCCGACCCCGCGCAGGCCTCGATCGCCTCGACCGAGTACAAGGTCGGCGTGAGCCCGTAGGCCAGCGCCGTGTCGACGGCGTCGGCGCCGCACTCGCTCAGCAACAGCACCGGCGCCGTGATGCCGTGCTGGCGCAACTCCACCCCCTCGTCGACCAGCGCCACGGCGAGGCACCGCGCGCCCCCGGCCACGGCCGCCCGGGCCACGGCCGGCCCGCCGTGGCCGTACCCGTGGGCCTTGACCACCGCGCACAGATCCGCCGGCGCGGCGAGACGGGCCAATACCGACGCGTTGTGGGCCACGGCCGCCAGGTCGATCTCCGCCCAGGCCGGCCGCGAACGCCCCTGCGCCATGGTCACCGCGGCGTCCTCGTCCCCGACCGGGGGGACCAGCCGCATCGGCGCGCCCTCAGCCACCGATCGCCTCCCGGTCCAGGCTCGAGAGAACCTCGGCGACCAGGGGAGGCAAGTCGCCCGACACCAGGCCCTCGGGCGAGCCGAGCGAGGCCGCCCGACCGTGCACGTGGGCGGCGATCGCCGCCGCCTCCAAGGGGGGCAGCCCGCGGGCCAAAAAGGCGCCGATGATCCCCGACAGCACATCGCCGCTTCCCGCGGTGGCGAGGACCGGGCCCCCGGCCGCGCCCAACAACACGTCGGGTGGCGAACCGCCCGGGGGGCGGGCCACTGCGGTCAGCGAGCCCTTCACGAGGACCACCGCGCCGGTGGCGTCCGCGAGCCGGCGCGCCGCCGCCAGGCGGTCCTCGCCTGGGGGTGCCCCGGCGATTCGGGCGTACTCCCCGTCGTGTGGCGTGAGGATGCTCGGCGCACTCCGCTTCTCGAGCAGCGTGCGTGCCGCCACCGCGTCGCCCAGGGCGGTGAGCGCGTCGGCGTCGATCACGAGCGGGACCGGCGCAGCCGCGATGACGGACCGGATCTCCTCGGCCACCGCGTCGCCCGTGCCGAGCCCGGGGCCGACGACGATGGCCTTGCATTTGGCGGTCGCCTCCAAGAAGGCCCCGGCCCAGCCCTCGGCGGGCAGCTGCACGCGCACGGCCTCGGTGGGCCAGGCGGCACTGGGGTTCCCGGGGTTGCCGAGCCGGATCATGCCGGCCCCGGCGGCCATGGCCCCGCGGGTGCACAGGATGGCTGCGCCCTCCATGCCGGCCGAACCGGCCGCCACACCGACCGCGGTCGTCCACTTGTTGACCTGGCGGGGCCGTGGCGGGACGGCCCTGACGTCGGCGTCCGAGACCAGCAGCGCGCCGGGGGTGGGGAAGTCGATCCCGATGTCGGCCACCTCGACGGTGCCGCTGCACGGTGCCCCGTCGCCCTGCAACAAACCGGGCTTCAGCGCAGCGAACGTCACCGTCCGGTCCGCTCGTACGGCGTGGCCGGCGGCCTCGCCCGTGTCGGCGTCGACACCCGATGGGATGTCGATCGCCAGCACGGCGGCTCCGGGCGGCACCGCCGGCGCGTCATAGGTGCCGCGGAACCCGGTGCCGTAGGCGCCGTCGACGACGAGGTCGCACGGCGGCAACGCGACGCCCCCTGCGACGTCCTCCGCCTCCAGCACGGAGACCCGGGCGCCCCGACGGGACAGGGCGGCGGCGGCTACCCGTCCGTCCGCGCCGTTGCTGCCCTTGCCCGCGACCACCACGACGCGCCGCCCGTAGGCGCCACCGAGCATTCGCAGGGCGCCGTGCGCCACCGCCGTGCCGGCGCGCTGCACAAGCGTCGCGTGCGAGACCGTGGCCAGGGCCGCCGCGTCGGCCGCCCGCATCTCGTCCCGGGTCAGGACGGCGCGCACGACGCGGACTGCTCCGCGACGACGAAGGCGATGGCCACGTCGTCCGTGTGGGTCAGCGAGAGATGGAGGCGGCCCGCGCCCTGCGTGCCGGCGAGCTCGGCTGCGCCGCCGTGCAGCAACAGGTAGGGGGCGTTGCGGGTGGCGCCGCGCCCCGACCTGCGGCACACCTCGACGTCGGTCAGGGCGAAGGAGCCGAGCCCGCGGCCGAGCGCCTTCATGACCGCCTCCTTGGCCGCAAAGCGCGCCGCCAGGCTCTGGGCGATGTCGGCCGAGCGGGTCGCGTCGGACTGCTCGGACTCGGTGAAGCAGCGTGCCGCGAAGCCGGGGCGACGGTCGAGCACGCGGCGGAATCGGGCCACGTCGACCGCATCGACCCCGACGCCGACGATGCCCGCACCGAGGACGATCCCGGCCTCGCTCACTCGACGGTCACCGTCTTGGCCAAGTTGCGTGGGCGATCCGGGTCGTGCCCGTGCAGCCGGGCCAGCCGGTAGGCCAGCTGCTGCAGCGGCACGACGCCGATCACGGGCGCGAGGAGCGGGTTGGTGGGCGGGACCCAGAGCACCTGGTCCGCGACGGCAGCCGATTCCTCGTCGCCGTCGTCGGCCACCAGCACGACGGTGGCGCCGCGGCTGCGCACCTCGGACAGGTTGGACAGCATCTTCTCCCACAACGGGTTGCGCGTGGCGATCCCGACCACGACGGTCCCCGGCTCGATCAGCGCGATCGGGCCGTGCTTGAGCTCGCCGGCCGGGTAGCCCTCGGCCCGCAGGTAGGCGAGTTCCTTCAGTTTCAGGGCGCCCTCGAGCGCGACCGGGTACCCGACGTGGCGTCCCAGGAAGAAGAAGTCGCGGGCGTCCGTGAGCTTGGCCGCCACGTCGTCCACGTCGCCGGCCCGCGCCAGCGCCTCGGTGATCAGTCCGGGTAGGACCTCCATGGCGTTGAGGATCTCGTTGATCTCCGACACCGGCTGGGTGCCGAGGATCTGGGCCAGGTACAGGCCGAGCACCTCGAGCGCAACGATCTGGGCCAGGTGGCACTTGGTCGAGGCCACGCCGATCTCGGGCCCGGCCCGGGTGTAGAGCACCCCGTCGGCCGCCCGGGCCATGGAGGAATCGACGACGTTGGAGACGACCAGCACCTTGGCGCCGAGGCGGGCCGCCTCCCGCACGGCCTCGGACGTGTCGAGCGTCTCGCCCGACTGGGAGACACCGACACACAGCGTGCGCTCGTTGAGCACCGGGTCGCGGTAGCGGAACTCGCTGGCGATGTCGACCTCGACCGGCACCTTGACCCAATGCTCAATGGCGTACTTCGCCACCAGGGCGGCGTGGTAGCTCGAGCCGCAGGCGACGATGAAGACCTTGTCGACGGCACACAGGTCGGCGGCGCTCAACCGCATCTCGTCGAGGATCAACTCCCCGCCCCGCCCGCGGCGGTCGAGCAGCGTGTCGGCCACCGCCTCGGGCTGTTCGTGCATCTCCTTGGACATGAAGTCGGCGAAGCCGCCCTTCTGCGCCGCCTCGATGTCCCACGTGATGGTGAGCTGCTCGGGCTCGACGGCGACCCCGTCGAGCGTGGTCACCTCGAGCGAACCGGGCGTGAGCACGGCCAGCTCGTCGTCGGCCAGGGCGAAGACGCGGCGCGTGTGCCCGATCAGGGCGGGGATGTCCGACGCCAGCAGGGCCATGCCGTCGTGCAACCCGAGCACGAGCGGCGTGGAGCGCCGGGCCGCCACGATCGTGTCGGGTTCGTCGGAGGAGACGGCGGCGATGGAGAAGGCGCCTCGCACCCGGCGCAACATGGAGCGGGTGGCGTAGGCCAGCGTGGCGCCGCCGGCCATCTCCTGCTCGATCAGGTGCGCCATCACCTCGGTGTCGGTGGCCGACGTCAGCGTGTGGCCGGCCGCCTCGAGCTCGGCCCGCAGCTCGGCGTGGTTCTCGATGATGCCGTTGTGGATGATGGCCAAGCGCCCCGTGCAGTCGGTGTGCGGGTGGGCGTTCTCCGGGGTGGGGCTCCCGTGGGTCGCCCAGCGGGTGTGGCCGATGGCGGCGTGGTGCCCCCGGGGCGCGTCGGCGGCCAACGTGGCCAGGTTGGCCACCGAGTTCGTCCCGCCGGCCGCCCGCACCCGCCAGACGGCCCCCGCCGGGCCGGCGCCGTCCTCGTCGTCGACCACCATGGCGATCCCCGCCGAGTCGTAGCCCCGGTACTCGAGCTGGTGCAGGGCACCGAGAAGCAGTGGGACCGCATCGGCCTCCCCGGTGACGCCGATGATGCCGCACATGGTGGTCCAGGCTACCTGGGGTTACCTGGGTGCCTGTGGCTCGCTTTGCCCGAGGGCGGCCTCCACGACGCCCGCCAGCTGCGCCGCGACCGCGTTGGCCTGGGCCTCGTCGCGCGCCTCGACCATGACGCGCACCTTCGGCTCGGTGCCGCTCGGTCGGAGCAGCACCCGGCCCTCGTGCCCGAGCTCCGCCTCTGCCTTGACGACCGCCTCCCAGACCTCGGCGCTGTTGGCCAGGCGCTCGGGTTGAGCGATGGGCACGTTCACCAGGCGCTGGGGCACCTTTTCGACCAGGCCGTGCGACAGCTCGGCCAGGGGGCGGCCGGCCCGCAGCACCAGGTCGGCCAGCGCGATGCCGGTCAGGATGCCGTCGCCGGTCGTCGACAGGGAGCGGAAGATGATGTGACCCGACTGCTCTCCACCCAGGCTCAGCCCGTCGGCGTCGAGCGCGGCCAGGACGTGGCGGTCGCCCACGTCGGTCTCGAGCACGGTGATGCCGCGCTCCTCCATGGCGAGGCGGAAGCCGAGGTTGGTCATCACGGTCACCGCGACCGTGTTGGCGGCGAGTTGCCCGCGCTCGGCCAGGTCGAGGGCGAAGAGCGCCAGCAGGACGTCTCCGTCGACGACGGTGCCGCTGTGGTCCACGGCGATCACCCGGTCGGCATCGCCGTCGAAGGCGAGACCCAGGTCGGACTCACGCTCGACCACGGCCAGCGAGAGCTCGCTCGGATCGGTGGACCCGCACTTCTCGTTGATGTTGACTCCGTCGGGCGTGTGGTGCAGCGCGACGACGTGCGCGCCGAGATCTTCGAACACCCGAGGCGCGATGGCACTGGCGGCGCCGTGGGCGCAGTCGACCACGATGCTCAGGCCGGCCAGGCGGCGGCCTTCCGTCGTCGCCGCCAGGTGCTCGGTGTAGAGCTCCACCGCCTCGGGGTCCGCCGTGATGTGTCCCACCGCGTACCCGGTGGGCCGCTGCGGCGAGCGGTCCGGGTCGGCCAGGATGGAATCGAGCTCGCGCTCGATCTCCGACTCGACGTCGGTGGGCAGCTTCGTCCCGAGGCGACTGAACAGCTTGATGCCGTTGTCGCCGAACGGGTTGTGCGAGGCCGAGATGACGGCACCAGGCGCATTGCGTTGCTCGGCGACCGCCGCCACACCGGGGGTCGGGAGCACACCGAGGTCGACGACGTCGGCCCCCTCCGTGGCCAGGCCGGCCGAGAAGGCGGCCTGGAGCAGCGGCCCCGAGCGCCGGGTGTCCCGTCCGACGACGAAGATCGGGGCGGGCAGGACGCGGGCGGCGGCGCGCCCGAGGGCCAGCGCCAGCTCGGCGGTGAGCTCCTCGTTCGCAACCCCGCGCACGCCATCGGTGCCGAAGCGGGCCTGCGCCATGCGTCGCGCGCTACCGCTTGGAGTACTGCGGCGCCTTGCGGGCCTTCTTGAGGCCGTACTTCTTCGACTCCTTCTCGCGCGCGTCGCGGGTGAGCAGGCCCGAGCGCTTGAGCGCGCCGCGCAGCTCGGGGTCGACCTCGCACAGGCTGCGCGCGATACCGAGGCGCATGGCCCCGGCCTGGCCGGAGACCCCGCCACCGTCGATGGTGGCCTCGATGTCGTAGGACTCCGCGGTGTTGGTCACCCGCAACGGCTCGGTCACGAGCATGCGGTGTGTGGCGGAGGTGAAGTATTGCTCGAAGGGAACCTTGTTGATCCTGATGGAGCCCTGGCCGGGACGGAAGCGCACGCGCGCCACGGCCTGCTTGCGGCGTCCGGTGGTCTGGCTCAGTGGGGTGGGCATTGCGTGGGTGCAGTCCTTCCTGTCCGGGTGGTCAGCCGGCGCGACGGGCCGCGGGCAGGTCGAGCGGCTCGGGCTTCTGGGCGGCGTGGGGGTGGTCGGGGCCGGCGTAGACCTGGAGCTTGGAGAGCATGTGGCGCCCCAGGGTGTTCTTGGGCAGCATGCCGCGCACCGAACGACGGATGAGCTCGGCCGGCTGCTCGTCGAGCAACTTGGCGTAGCTGGTGGAGCGCAGGCCGCCGGGGTAGCCACTGTGGCGGTAGGCCAGCTTGGCCTCGGCCTTGCCCGAGGTGAGGACGACTTTGTCCGCGTTGACGACGATCACGTGGTCGCCGGTGTCGACGTGGGGGGCGAAGTAGGGGCGGTGCTTCCCGCGCAAGATGGCCGCCACCGACGAGGCCAGGCGTCCGAGGACCAGGCCATCGGCGTCGACGACGTACCAGCTTCGCTGGATCTCGGTGACCTTCGGTGAAAATGTGCGCACAAGACCGATCTTTCGCATCCGCGAGGCGAGCGAGCCGCCGCCCCGGACGTTGGGCCCGGGCCGGGCTCGACGCTCGCGGCGGTCCCGCGAGCCGGAGCTACAGGATAGGGCCCCTGAGCAGGGGTGGCAAGCCGCCCCGGGTGCTCGCCCTTTCGGCCCGGCCGCCGCCCGGTTGCCCCGGCTCGGCTCCGACCCTGTTCAGGCGGCCGGGACCGGTCCGGGCAGGTGCGGTGTTGCGGGCAGTGTCACCGTCACGATCAGCCCGCCGGCCGGCGACGCCCGCGCATCGAGTGCGGCCCCGTGAGCCACGCCGACCGCCTGCACGATGGAAAGGCCCAGGCCGACGCCCGACGAACTGGTGCGCGTGTCCGCCCGGCGGAACGGCTCGAAAAGTTGCGGCAGGTCGTCCTCGGCCACGAGCGGGCCGCTGTTGGCCACCTCGAGATAGGCGTGGCCGTCGTGAGAACCCGAGCGCACCCGCAGCCAGCCGTCCGGGACGTTGTGGACGACCGCGTTCTCCACCAGGTTGGCCACCAGGCGCTCGAGCAGAACCCGACTGCCGCTGACCTCCGCCTGGTCCAGCTCGTCGTCGATGCGCAACCCCGAGGCCCGGGCCTGCTCGCCCACGGCGTCCAGCGCATCCTCGGCCGCGGTGGCCAGGTCGAGTGACTCGACGACGTCGACGCCCCGGTTGCTGACGGCGAGCGTGAGGAGCGCGTCAATGATGTGCTCGGCGCGGTCGACAGCATGGCGCACCTTCTCGACCGTCTGCTCGAGCTGCTCGGTGGTGCGGGTGGGCTTGGCCAGCACGACGTCGATGGCGGTGCGCATGGAGGTCAGCGGGGTGCGCAGCTCGTGTGAGGCGTTGGCCACGAATTGGCGCTGGGTGGCGAAGGCCTGATCGAGCCGCTCGAGCATGGCGTCGAACGTGTCGGCCAGCTCCTTGAGCTCGTCCTCGGGTCCACTCAGGTTGATGCGCTCGCCGAGGTGACGCTCGGAGGCGCGGCGGGCGGCCGCGGTGATGTCGTGCACGGGACGCAGCGCGCGCCCGGACATGACCCAGCCCAAAGCCGCCGAGGCAACCGTGAGCAGGCCCAGACCGATAAGGGACCAGACTTCCAGCTCGTGCATCGTGTAGGCCCGTTGGTCGCTCGTGCCCACCTCGGCGCCCTCTATGAAAGCCTTCGTGCACCTTTGGTTGATCGACGGAGCCGGCACGACCTTGGCGTCGCCCGCCTTCGCCGCCGATTGTTGCTGCGCGGTCAACCGCTGCTTGCATTCCTTGAGGAGCGCCTGGCTCGGTGCCACCCGCGGCGCGATGCCGCTGCGGGACGAGTTCAGGCTGTGCGCCACCAGGCCGAACGTGAACCCGAGCAGAAGTGCCCCTCCGGCCAGGAACAGCGACGCGTAGATGATGGTCATCCGCGCCCGAATGCCGCTGGGGAACCAGAGCCGCCGCCTCGGCTCGAAAGTCGCCTCGTGGGTCATCGGATTCGGTAGCCGGAGCCGACGACCGTCTCAATCACGTCGGGCGTGCCGAGCTTGGCGCGCAGCCGACCGACCGTCACCGTGACCGTTCGGCTGAAGGGGTCTGCATGCTCGTCCCATACCCGCTCGAGCAGCGCCTCGGCGCTCACCACCAGTCCGTCCGCCGCCAGCAATTCCACCAGAACGCCGAGTTCCTTGCGGGTCAACGAGACCGGCCGTCCGGCCCGGCTGACGCTGCGCCGCGCCCGGTCGACCACGAGGTCGCCTCGGTGCATGACCGGCGGTGTCGAGGGAGCCCGGCGCGCCAGCGCGTGGATCCGCGCCACCAGCTCTTCGAATGCGAACGGCTTCGTCAGGTAGTCGTCGGCCCCGAGGTTCAACCCGTGGACGCGGTCGCCGACCATGGTGGCGGCGGTGAGCATGAGGATGCGGGCGGGACGCTCCGACCCGACCAGGGCCGCACAGACCGCGTCGCCGTGCACGTGCGGCAGATCGCGGTCGAGCACGACGACGTCGTAGTCGTAGAGCATCGCCTTCTCGATCCCGGCGGCCCCGTCGTAGGCGACGTCGGCCCCGAAACCGCGGTCGCGCAGACCCTCGCCGATGTCGTCGGCCAGCTCAACCTGGTCCTCCACGACGAGCACCCTCACGGGACCATCCTGCCCCAGGCGGCATCACATGGCGGTCACATGGTGGTCACATTTCGGTCGGCCACGGGTGAGCACCACCACGTGATTCGACCCACCCGCAGTGATGTTTGTGGCGGACCCTGTGACGCCGGTGTGATGGCGCCCGGTGTAGGACTCGGCGCGCCGGCGTCCGCCGGGGACGCGACGGGACGGGAGGTCCGAGCTGATGGGGTCCGAACGCACGCAGCCGAGGGACACTGTGTCGAGCGCAATGTCACGGGAACGCAGAGGTCGGCCGCGCCGCTGGGCCGGCGTGGCCCTGCTCGGTGCGCTGTTCGCGGTCAGCGCTGCCGCGTGCTCGTCCGGGGACGGCGGTCGCCCGGTGGCCAGCCTGGCGGGGCAGCACACAGCGGCTGGTAGCGCCTCGAACGTCGGAATGCCCTCGTCCGCGCAGGCGGACTTGGACTTCGTGGAGTTCACCCGATGCCTACGCGCCCACGGGGTGGCCGAACCCGACCCCTTCCACCGGCCCGGGCACACCGGGCTCTCCATCGTGATGCCGCCGGCCTCGCCGGCCACCAATGCCGCGCTGGCGGTGTGCAACCGCTTCATCGCGAAGGTCGTGGCGGCCAAGGAGGCCGGGGCCAGCGGGGAACTCTCGCACTGGCTGCCTCATCTGGTCCTTTACGCGCAGTGCATGCGTGCCCACGACATCTCGATGCTCGACCCCGGGTCGATGGGTCAGCTCAACCTGGGCAACGTTCCTGGCATCACGAGCGACTTCGGCCGCTATTCGCCGCAATTCCGTTCGGCCGACACGGCCTGCCGGCACCTGCTGCCGGCGGGGGTCCATGACGACGGGACAGGGCCGTGACTCCGAGCCGGCGGCCCAGCACCAAGAAGCTCGGCGTCGCGCTCGTGGTCGCGGCACTGTGTGGAGCGGGGGTGACCATCGCCCTGCGGGGCACCCCCGCGCCGGCGGCGCCGAACCCGCCGCCGATGAGTACGGCCACGGTGGTTCGCACCGACCTCACCAGCTCCGTGCTGACCGAGGGCACGCTGGGCTATGGGCCCAGCCCACCGGTGGTGAACCAGCTCGGCGGGACGTACACCAGCGTGCTCCCCGCCGCGACGGTCGTGCGGCCGGGCCAGGTGCTCTACCGGGTCGACAACACACCGGTCGTGCTCCTGGCCGGTACGGTGCCGGCGTGGCGCCCATTCACGCCGGGCATGGCCGACGGGCCCGACGTCACCGAGCTCGAGGCCAACCTGATCGCGCTGGGCGACGCGCGGGGCTTGCTCGACGCGGCCGGGCCGCACTACGGAGCCGCGACCGTCGCCGCGGTCGATCGGCTGCAGTCCGCCCTGGGTGAGGCGCCCACCGGGTCCATCGGTTTCGGTGAAGTCGCTTTCGTTCCCGCCACGCTCCGCCTCGAGGCCGCCGATGTCTCTCCCGGACAGCCCGCCGCGCCGGGTGACACGCCCTATCGGGTAACGACCACCACGCGTGTCGTCTCGGTCCCGCTCACGCCCGACGACCCGCTCGTCGCCGTCGGCCAAGCCGTGTCCATCGTCCTGCCCTCGGGATCTTCGACGCCCGGGGTCGTGTCGGCGACGGGGCCATCGCCTCCGTCGGGCTCGAGCTCGGGATCGTCCTCGGGCTCGGGTTCGTCGTCCACGGCAGCGACCGTGCTGACGGTCACCCCGGACAACCCGGCGGCCACCGGCGCCAATGACGGCGAGTCGGTCCAGGTCTCTCTCACGGTGCAGAGCGTCCACGACGTGCTCGCGGTCCCCGTCGCTGCGCTGTTGGCCTTGGCCGAAGGTGGCTACGGGCTCGAAGTCGTGGAGCCGTCGGGCCAGCGCCATCTGGTGGGCGTGCACACCGGGGTCTTCGCCGGAGGGGACGTGCAGGTGACCGGTGCCGGCATCGCACCGGGGACCCGCGTCGTGGTGGCCGAGTGAGCGCGCTCGAGCTCCATGGCGTGACCAAGGAGCATGCCGGGTCGCCACCGGTCGTCGCGCTGCGTGACGTGACCCTGAAGGTCGACGCCGGCGAGTTCGTGGCCGTGACCGGCCCCTCTGGGTCGGGGAAGTCGACATTGCTCGCGGTGGCCGGGACGCTCGAGCGCCCCACCGCCGGCACGGTCCGCGTCGCAGGGAGAGCGACCGAGGCGCTGTCGGACACGGAACTGTCCGGCGTGCGGTGTAGCGAGCTCGGATTCGTCTTCCAACAGTTCCACCTCCTGCCCACCTGCTCGGTCCTTCACAACGTGGCGGACGGGCTGCTCTATCGCGGCATCCCGGCGGCCGAGCGGCTCGAACGCGCCGCTCGGGCCGTGGCCGCCGTCGGCCTGGACCACCGCAGCGGTCACAGGCCGGGTGAGCTGTCCGGCGGTGAGTGCCAGCGCGTGGCCATTGCCCGCGCCGTCGTGGGTGAGCCGGCGCTCCTCATGGCCGACGAGCCCACCGGCAACCTGGACTCGGTCACGGGCGGCGAGATCTTCGCCCTGCTGGACCGCCTGCACCAGCGCGGGACAACCGTCTTGTTGGTCACCCACAACGACGAGCTGGCCCAACGGGCGCCCCGGGCGGTGGTGCTACGCGACGGCCGCATCGAGCGCGACCAACGCCGGTGAGGGCGCGGTCCCGGCTGCGGGCGGCCGACCTCGGACCGCTGGCGGTTCTGGGCCTGCGCGGTCGGCCCGTGCGCGCCGCGCTCTCCGCCACGGGTGTGGCCATCGGCGTGGCCACCCTCGTCGCCGTCCTCGGCATTTCTGCGTCCAGCCGGGCTCAGCTCATCGCGCAGATCGACGCCCTTGGCACCAACCTGTTGACCGTCTCCCCAAACAGCTTCAGCGGGGAGACGGCGAACCTGCCGCCCAGCGCGCCGGCCATGATCTCGAGGATCGGCCCCGTCACCGCCGATGCAGCGACCGCCGACCTGACCGCGCAGGTGTACCGCAACCAACGCATACCCTCGGTCAACAGCCAGGGCATCACGGTGAAGGCCGTCGATACCGACCTCCTGACCACGGTGCAAGCCCGGATGTGGGCAGGGCGCTTCTTGAACGCCGGCACGGCGCGACTGCCCGCGGTCGTGTTGGGCCACGACGCGGCGGCCGCGCTGGGTGTCGACCGGGCCGACGGGCGGGTCAGCGTGTGGCTCGGTGGCCAATGGTTCGACGTGGTCGGCATCCTCGAACCCGTGCCGCTCGCGCCCGAGCTCGACCTCTCGGCGCTCGTCGGCTTTCCCGCGGCACACCATGTGCTCGACAGGGAGGCCCCGCCCACGGAGGTCTACGTCCGCACCGATCCGACCAGCGTGGGTGCCGTGGAGTCGGTGCTCGCCGCCACGGCGGACCCGTCGGCTCCCCAAGACGCCGCGGTGGCCAACCCGTCCGATGCGCTCACCGCCCGCGCCGACGCCTCGGCCGCCTTCCAAAGTCTGTTCCTCGCGCTCGGCGCCGTTGCCCTCTTCGTCGGAGGCATCGGCATCGCCAACGTCATGGTGATCGGGGTGCTCGAGCGCCGGGGCGAGATCGGCCTCCGCCGGGCCATGGGCGCGCGGCGGATCCACGTTGGGCTCCAGTTCGTGGCTGAGGCGTCGGCGCTCTCACTCGGTGGCGGTGCCGCGGGCGCCGTGCTCGGCGCGCTGGCCGTGACGGTCTACGCGGGGTTCCGCCACTGGGGCACGTCGGTGCCACCCTCCGTGCTGGCCGGCGCCGTTGGCGTCGCGCTGGCCGTGGGCGCGGTCGGCGGTCTCTACCCGGCCTGGCGCGCCTCGCGCCTCAGTCCGGCCGAGGCGCTGCGTTCCGTATGAGGTTGCCTGCCGGAGTCGCCCGAGAAGCCTGGTCCTGTTGCCCATAGTCCACCCGCACCAGGCACAGGCCGTGCGCCGGGGCCGGCCGAGGGGCCCGCTCGCGCGTGGCCGCCCGCAGGCGCTCCAGCAGGCCGGCCGCGTTCTGGTGTCCCCGGCCCACCTCGACCAGGCTCGCCACCAGGGAGCGGACCATCTGGTGGCAGAAGGAGCTCGCCGCGATCTCGAAGCGCAGCAGCCGGGCCTCCCCGCCGTTCACGGCGTCGGTCGCCTCGGGGCCTTCGTCCACCCTCCACCGCGCCATGGTCACCCGGCGGACGATGGGTTCGGAGGCGGCGGTCTTGGGGGCTCTGCGGCAGAACGACCGGAAGTCGTGGCTGCCGAGCAGCACGTCGGAGGCGGTGCGCATGGAGCCCAGGTCGAGGGGGTCGCTCACGTGCCAGGCGACGGGCGCCAGCAGCGGATCGGGAACCGCCGCGTTCCAGACCAGATAGCGGTAGCCGCGGCCCGTGGCCGAGCGGCGGGCGTCGAAGTCGGGCCCGACCTCTTCGGCTCGGCGCACCACCACCTCGGGCGCGATCTGGCGGTTGAGGGCCCGGGCGAGGCCGGGACCGTCGTAGCGGATGGCGGGCAGGTCGACGTGGACCACCTGGCCCCGAGCGTGCACGCCGGCATCGGTGCGCCCGGCGCAGGTGATGACGGGGGGCTCGGCCAGGCGGGCGGTGCGCTCGAGGGCCTGGCGCAGTGCGCCGGCCACGGTCGGGGTCCCCTCGGACTGGGCGGCGAAGCCCCGGAAGGCCGCACCGTCGTAGGCGACCAGCAGCCGCCAGCGCTGCGTCGCAGCGCCGGCGTCCGACTCCACCGTCAGACGAACTCGATCCGTGCCATCGGCGCGTTGTCGCCGGGGCGCGGGCCCAGCTTCAGGATGCGGGTGTAGCCGCCGGGCCGCTCGGCGTAACGCGGCCCCAGCTCCTCGAAGAGCTTGTGGACCATGTCCTTGTCCCGGATGAGGGCGACCACGTTGCGCTGGTTGGCCACGCCGCCCTTGCACGCCGCGGTGACGCACTTCTCGGCGACCGGGCGCAGCGCCTTGGCCTTGGCCTCGGTGGTCACGATCGATTCGGCCGCGATCAGCGAGGCGACCAGGTTGCCCATCATGGCCTTCTGGTGCGCCGAGCTTCCGCCGAGCCGGCGACCGCGCCTCGGAGTTGCCTGCATGAGCGCTCAGTCCCTCGTCCGGAGCGACAGTCCGCGCTCGTCCAGACGCTGGACGACCTCGTCGGCCGACTTCTGGCCGAAGTTGGTGATGGCGAGCAGGTCCTCCATGGTGCGCTCGACCAGCTCGCCGATCGTGTTGATCTGCGCCCGCTTCAGGCAGTTGCGAGGCCGCTCGGAGAGGTCGAGCTCCTCGATGCGCAGGTCGAGGTCGGGCGAGCCGCTGGACATCGTGTTGGTGTCCCCCAGCTCGAGCCCTTGCGGCGCCTCCTCCAGGTCGGCCACGAGCGACACCAGGTTGCGCAGGGTGTCGCCGGCCGAGGCCAGCGCCTCTCGGGGCGAGATGGTCCCGTCGGTCTCGATGTCGAGCACGAGGCGGTCGTAGTTGGTCGACTGTTCCACCCGCACCGGCTCAATGTCGAAGGTGACCCGGTGCAGTGGCGAGAAGATCGAGTCGATCGGGATGACGCCGATCGTCGAAGACTTCTTGTTCTTGTCCGCCGAGGCGTAGCCACGGCCGCGCTCCACCGTGACGTCGACGGCCAGGCGCCCCTTGGCGTTGATCGACGCGATGTGCAGGTCGGGGTTGAGGACCTCGACGTCGGCCGGCAGCTGCAGGTCGGCCGCCGTGGCGTCCGCCGGGCCGCGCACGTCGAGGCGCAGCGTCACGGGCTCGTCGGAGTGCACCCGGACCAGCAGGTCCTTGAGGTTCAAGATGATGTCGGTGACGTCCTCCTTGACGCCGGGCAGCGTCGTGAACTCGTGCAGCGCCTCGTCGAAGCGCAGCTGGGTCACGGCGCCGCCGGGGATGGACGAGAGCAGTGTGCGGCGCAGCGAGTTGCCGAGCGTGGTGCCGAAGCCCGGGTCGAGCGGGCCGATGGCGAAGCGCTGCCGGTTGTTCTGCTCCTCGTCGATGACTTCGACGGTCGGCCGTTGGATGATCAGCATGGTGGGTGCTCCTGTTGCGGTGGGGGTCGGGCGAACGGTGGTGGGCTACTTCGAGTAGAGCTCGACGATGAGCTGCTCCTGAATCGGCTCGTCGATGTGCTCGCGCAGCGGCGGGTTGAGGACGGACACGGAGAAACCGGCGTCGCCGGTCTCGAGCCAGGCCGGGGTCTGGCGCTCGAGGGTGTCCATGTTCCGGCGGACCAAGAAATTGCCCGCGGGTCGCTTCGCGCAGCATGACCTTGTCGCCCTTGCGCACCCGGTAGCTCGGGATGTTCACCCGTCGGCCGTTCACGCTGACATGCCCGTGGCGCACGAACTGACGGGCCTGGCGGCGGCTGGCGCCCCATCCGGCCCGGAAGACCACGTTGTCGAGGCGCAGCTCGAGGTTGCGCAGCAGGTTCTCACCGGTGATGCCGCCCTGGCGGGTGGCCTCCTCGTACATGTTGCGGAACTGCTTCTCCAAGATCCCGTAGATCCGGCGGGCCTTCTGCTTCTCGCGCAGCTGGGCCAGGTACTCGGAGCCCTGGCGCATACGGTCGCGGCCGTGCTCGCCGGGAGGGTAGGCGCGGCTGTGCCGGTCGGTGACCGCCTCGGAGACCGGGCACTTGAGCGAGTAGCAGCGCTCGCCTTTCAAGAACAGCTTGGTCCGCTCGCGCCGGCACAGGCGGCAGACGGGACCGGTGTATCGAGCCATGGGCGGGGTTCCTCTTCCTCTTTGACCTAGACCCGGCGCCGCTTCTTGGGGCGGCAACCGTTGTGGGGGATCGGCGTCACGTCCTTGATGCCGACCACCTCGATGCCGACGGCGGCCAGCGATCGGATGGCGGTCTCGCGGCCCGATCCCGGGCCGCGCACGAGGACGTCGACCTTGCGCACGCCGTGCTCCATGGCCCGCCTGGCGCAGGCCTCGGCGGCGAGCTGCGCGGCGAAGGGGGTGGACTTGCGCGAGCCCTTGAAGCCGACGTTGCCGGCGGAGGCCCAGGCGAGCACGTTTCCCTCGGGGTCGGCGATGGAGACGATCGTGTTGTTGAAGGAGCTCTTGATGTGGGCGACGCCGTAGGAGATGTTCTTGCGCTCCTTGCGGCGGGGACGTCGGGCGCCGGGCTTGGCGGGCTTGGCCACTACTTCTTCACCTTCTTCTTTCCGGCGACGGTCTTCTTCGGGCCCTTGCGGGTACGGGCGTTGGTGTGGGTGCGCTGCCCGTGGACCGGGAGGCCCTTGCGGTGCCGGATGCCCTCGTAGCAGTTGATCTCCATCTTGCGCTTGATGTCCTGGGACACGTCGCGGCGCAGGTCACCTTCGACCCGGAAGTTCGTGTCGATGAAGGTCCGGAGCTTGGCGACCTCCTCGTCGGTCAGGTCGCGGACGCGGGTGGACGGGTTGACGTCCGTCGCCTCGCAGATCTGTTGCGAGAGCGTCGGGCCGATGCCGTAGATGTAGGTGAGCGAGATCTCGAGCCGCTTCTCGCGCGGGATGTCCACTCCGGAAATTCGGGCCATGCGTCGTCCTCTCCCTAGCCCTGGCGCTGCTTGTGGCGCGGGTTGTCGCAGATCACCCGGACCACGCCGCGGCGCCGGATGACCTTGCACTTCTCACAGATCGGCTTCACACTCGGCCGAACCTTCACTTGACTCACTGTCCTTACTTGTATCGATAGGTGATCCGACCCCGATTGAGGTCGTACGGAGTGATCTCGACCTGCACCTTGTCCCCGGGAAGGATGCGGATACGGTGCATCCTCATCTTTCCCGAGCTGTGCGCCAACACCTTGTGTCCGTTCTCCAGCTCGACGCGGAACATGGCATTGGGCAGCGGCTCGACCACCGTGCCCTCCAGCACGATGGCGTCTTCCTTGGGCTTGGGCAGGTGACTCCTCCTGGGTGTGTTCTCGTGTGCTGCCCCGACCGCACCGGTGGCGCGAGGCCGGAACGGGGCGAAATCGGGCGTGGTCCCCGGACAGTCCGTCCCCACGGGGGCGAACCTGAGCGCAAGACCAGCGAAGAAGTCTACCGCATCCCGAGAGGTTTTCCACCCGGGGCGTCGATTTTCCCTGGTGGGGCCGGGCGGCCCGCACCCGAGCCCATGTAGCGGCGGCAGGTCGGGGCGGGTTCCCGGCGACTTCTGAGTCTACCGGCCCGGGGTCGGAGCGCAGCCGCGGCGGCGCGGCCCCAGGCGCTAGGGCAGCGTGAGGACTTCGGGACCCTCTGCGGTGACGGCGATGGAGTGTTCGAAGTGGGCCGACAGGCGCCCGTCGGCCGTGACCACGCTCCAGTGGTCGTCGAGGAGCACGGTCTCGGGCGAGCCCGCGTTGACCATCGGCTCGACGGCGAACACGTTGCCGACCTTGAGGGTGGGTCCCCGGTTCCCCGGCCAGTAGTTGGGGACCTGGGGCTGTTCGTGCATGGCCGTCCCGATGGCGTGGCCCACGTACTCCCGCACCACGCTGAAGCCGGCCCCCTCGGCCACCTGCTGGACCGCCCGGCCGATCTCGTTGAGGCCGTTGCCCTTCGTCATCTGCTCGATCCCGGCCCACAGGCTGCGCTCGGTCGCCTCGAGCAGCTTCTGGGCCTCCTGGGAGATCGTCCCGATGCCCATGGTGAAGGCGGCGTCGCCGTGGTAGCCCTCGATGATGGCCCCGCAGTCGATGGAGAGGATGTCCCCCTCCTCGAGCACGTAGGGCCCCGGGATCCCATGCACGATCATGGAGTTGGGGGACGTGCAGATGACGGCAGGGAACCCGTGGTAGCCGAGGAAGTTCGAGGTCGCCCCCCGGCGGTCCAGGACCTCGCGGGCCACCTTGTCGAGCTCGGCCGTGGTGACGCCCGGCTTGGCGGCCGCTCGTGTCGCCTCGTGCATCTCGGCGACGATCTTGCCGGCGCGGCGCATCTTGGCAATCTCCTCCGGGTTCCGCCTCACGAGAAGGGCCCCTCCTCGTTCTTCTTCTGCCGCTGACGCAGGATGTCGATGGCGCCCACCACGCGCCGGGTGACGGCGTCGGGCGAGCCGGTCCCGTTGACCTCGGCCAGCAAATTGCGCTCCTTGTACCAGTGCAACAACGGCGCCGTCTCCTCCTCGTAGAGGTTGAGCCTGCGCTCGATCGCCTCCTCGGTGTCGTCCTCGCGCTGGACCACCTCGCCGCCGCAGACGTCGCAGGTCCAGTTCACGAGCGGCGGCGCCGCGGTGGAGTAGTTCGAGCCGCAATCCACGCAGACCCGGCGCGAGGCCAGGCGCTTCATCACCAGATGGATCGGGACCTGGAGGTCGATCACCAGGTCGAGACCGGCGGGATCAACGATCTTCTCGAGTGTCTCGGCTTGGCCCGTCGTTCGGGGGCACCCGTCGAGCACGAACCCGCGACCCTGGGTGTCGCGCTCGGACAGCCGGGACCCCACCATCTCCATGACCAAGTCGTCGGGGATGAGTTCCCCCTGGTCCATGAGTTCCTGGGCGCGTCGCCCGATCTCAGAGCGCGACTTCACCTCGCTGCGCAGCATGTCCCCCGTCGAGACGTGCGGGACGACGTAGTGATGCGACAGGCGGACGCACTGCGTCCCCTTGCCGGCCCCCTGTTTACCGAGGACCACGAGTCTGACCCCGGGAATCACCGGCCCCTACTTGAGGAAGCCTTCGTAGTTGCGCATCATCAGCTGGCTGTCGATCTGGCGCATGGTCTCGAGCGCGACACCCACCGAGATCAGCAACGTCGTCCCGTAGAAGGGGAAGCGGTTGAGGTGCCAGAGCGCCATCAGGAGCGAGGGCACCACGGCCACCGAGCCGAGGAACAAGGCGCCCACGACGGTGATGCGGCTGAGGATGTGCGCGAAGTACCGCTCGGTGGGGGGGCCGGGCCGGATGCCCGGGACGAACCCGCCCTGCTTGCGGATGAGGTCGGCCTGCTGGTGCGGGTCAAAGGCGACGTAGACGTAGAAGAACGTGAACATGACGATGAGCAGGAAATACGCCGCAATGTAGAAGAAGCTGGTCGGCGTCAGGCTGTTGCGCACGAAGTTCTGGAACCAAGCAGCCGGGATGACGTTGGACAGGAGGACGGGGATGTAGAGCACCGAGCTGGCGAAGATGATCGGGATCACGCCGGACTGGTTCACCTTGAGCGGGATGTAGGTGGAACTGCCGCCGTACATCCGGCGCCCGACCACCCGCCGGGCGAAGGTGACCGGGATGCGCCGCTGCCCCTGGTCCATGAACACGATGACGACGAGCAAGACGATCGAGACGATGATGATGATCGAGAACTTGCTGATGCCGCCTTCCTCGTAGATGGCCTTGAACCCGGTGGGGATGGCGGCCACCACGTTGGCGAAGATCAGGATCGACATCCCCTGGCCGATGCCCCGCTGGGTGATGAGCTCGGCCAGCCACATGACGAAGGCCGTGCCCGCGGTGAGGATCAGCACCATGAAGAGGGCCAGGGGCCAGTTGAAGGTGGGGATCAGGTCGACGCTCGTGCCCAGCAGGGCCGCGTCATGGCCGTGGAAGGCGTAGACGAGGCCCGAGGACTGCATGACGGCCAGCGCCACGGTGAGATAGCGGGTGGTCTGGGTGATCTTCTTCTGGCCGACCGCACCCTGGTCGCGCCATTCCTCGAGCTTGGGGATCACCGTGGACAGCAGCTGGATGATGATGGAGCTCGTGATGTAGGGCATGACGCCCAGGCCGAAGACGGCCAGGCGCACCAGGGCGCCCCCGCTGAAGAGATTGAGGAACCCGAGCACGCCCGAGGCCGAGGCCGAGCTCTCGAGTCCCTGCAGGCGCGCCCAGTTGACGCCGGGCACGGGCACGTTCGCCCCGACCTGGTAGAGGGCGATGATGGCCAGGGTGAAGACGACCTTGTTGCGAAGGTCGGGAACCCTGAAGATGTTGGCGAGCCGAGAGAGCATGGCGATCCCTCAGTGCCGGCCCGATGCGCCCACTAGCGGTTCATCAGGGCATTGCCCGAGGCGGGCGGGCGCCCGTGGGCGTAGGGCAGTGGCACTCGTTCGACGCTACCGCCGGCGGCGGTGATTGCCGTTTCGGCTGCCTTGGAGTACGCGTGGGCCGAGACCCGCACGGGCCGGCTCAGCGACCCCTGCCCCAGGATCTTGACCAGGGCCTTGGGCCGCACCAGACCGGCGTCCACCAGGGACTCCACGGTGATCTCGTCGACCCCGAGGGCGTCCAACGCACCCAGGTTGACCGGCGTGTACTCGACCCGGAACGGGTTGGTGAACCCCTTCAGCTTGGGGATGCGCTGCATGAGGGGAAGCTGGCCGCCCTCGAACCCGGTCGGCACGGTGCTGCGGGCCTTCTGCCCCTTGCTCCCGCGGCCGGCCGTCTTGTGGCCCTTGCCCCCCGTGCCGCGACCGACGCGACGCTTGGCTTTGGTCGCCCCGTCGGGCGGCGCCAGGTCGTGGAGCTTCACTTCGACACCTCCTCGACACGGATCAGGTGGGGCACGCGGGCCAGCATGCCCCGGATTTCGGGACGGTCGGGCAGCTCGTTGGATTGCCCGATGCCGCGCAGGCCGAGCGCACGCAGCGTGCCGCGGTGCTTGGGCTTGGTCCCGATGGCCGAGCGGGTCTGCGTCACGCGCAGCCGTGACCCCCCCGCTTTGTCCGTGGTGCTCGGCGCCATGGTCAGCGCGTCTCCGCGAAGAGGTCCGTCTCGCGTTTGCGCTCACGGTAGGCCCGCAGGACGCCACCGGGCGTCACCTCGTCGGCTGCCTTGCCGCGCAGCTCGGCCACGTCGTCGGGACGCCGGAGCTGCTTGAGGCCGGCGATGGTCGCGTGGGCCACGTTGATGCCGTTCGAGGAGCCCAGCGACTTGGCCAGGATGTCGCGGATGCCCGCCATCTCGAGGATGTGGCGCGCCGCGCCTCCGGCGATGACCCCCGTCCCGGGTGCGGCCGGCTTCAGGAGGACCCGACCCGCACCGCTCTCGCCGATCACCGGGTGCACGATGGTGCTGCCGGCCAGCGGCACTTCGAAGAGATTCTTGCGCGCCTCTTCGATCCCCTTCTGGACGGCCAGCCCCGCCTCCTTGGCCTTGCCGTAGCCGAGACCGACCTTGCCGTTCCCGTCGCCCACCACCATGAGCGCGGCGAACGAGAACCGCCGGCCGCCCTTGACCACCTTGGCCACCCGGTTCACCTTGATCGTTCGCTCTTCGTACTGTGTGTCGACCACGCTCAGAACTCCAGTCCCTCGGCCCGTGCCGCGTCAGCCAAAACGGCGACACGACCGTGGTACACGAATCCCCCACGGTCGAAGACCACCTTGGTGATCCCGGCGGCCTTGGCCCTACTCCCCAGCAGACGGCCGACCGATTCTGCGCCCGTCACGTTACCGCCACCGCTCTTGCCCAGTGACGCGCGGAGGTCGGGCTCGACGGACGACGCCGCGACCAGGGTGCGGCCGGCGGTGTCGTCGATGAGCTGAGCCGAGATGTGACGGTTGGACCGGTGCACGGCCAGCCGGGGACACTGGGCGCTGCCGTTCACCTTGGTGCGCACGCGTTGGTGGCGCCGGAGGCGCAAGCGGGTGCGGTCGGTCGTGGATGCCATTACTTCGCTGCCTTTCCTGCCTTGCGCAGCACTCGCTCGTTGGCATAGCGGACCCCCTTGCCCTTGTAGGGCTCGGGCTTGCGCAGCTTGCGGATGTCGGCGGCTACCTGGCCCACCTTCTCCTTGTCGATCCCCTTGACGATGATGCGCGTCGGGACGGGCACCTCGAAGGTGACCCCCTCGGGCGCGTCCACCTGCACGGGGTGTGAGTAACCGAGCGCCAACTCGAGCGAGCTCGGGCCCTTGGCGGTGGCGCGGTAGCCCACGCCCACGATCTCGAGCTCCTTGGTGAAGCCGTCGGTCACCCCCGAGACCATGTTGGCCACGAGCGAGCGCGACAAGCCGTGCAGGGCACGGTGGCGCCGCTCGTCGTCGGGCCGGGCAACCACGAGCGTGTCGCCCTCCTGGGCGATGGTGATCCCCTCGGGGAGTTGGCGCTCCAGGGCGCCCTGGGGCCCCTTGACGTTCACCGTGGCCCCGCTGAGGGTGACGGTGACGTTGGTGGGGACGGTGATGGGCGATCGTCCGACGCGCGACATCAGGCCACCCCTCTGTTCTCGGCGGTGACCATCGGGGGTCTACCAGACATGGCACAACACCTCGCCCCCCAGGTGCTTCCGGCGCGCCTCGGTGTCGGTCAGCAGCCCTTGGCTGGTGGAGACCACGGCCACGCCCATGCCACCGAGCACGCGTGGCATGCCGTCGGCGCGGGCGTAGATGCGCAGGCCCGGCTTGGAGACGCGCTTGATCCCGGCGATGGTCCGTGTCCGGTCACCGGAGTACTTCAACGTGATCTCGAGCGTGGTGCCGGGCTTGCCGACGTTGGGCTCGACCGTGTAGCCGGCGATGAAGCCCTCCCGCTCCAGGACGGAGGCCAGAGACTCCTTCAGCTTGGAGCCGGGCATGCGGACGGTGTCGAACATGGCCGAGTTCGCGTTGCGGATCCGCGTGAGCATGTCTGCGATGGGGTCGGTCATCGTCATGGCGGCCTACCAGCTCGCCTTCGTGACGCCGGGTACCTCACCCGCGTGCACCATGACGCGCAGACAGATGCGGCAGAGCCCGAACTTGCGGTAGACCGCCTTGGGCCGTCCGCACCTCTGGCACCGGGTGTAACCCCGCACCTTGAACTTGGGGGTGCGCTGCTGCTTCTCGATCAAAGCCTTCTTCGCCATTTTGCTACCGGGTCTCCTGTCGGAACGGAAAGCCGAACGCTGCCAGGAACGCTCGTCCTTCCTCGTTGGTGCGTGCGGTCGTGACGATGGTGATGTCCATGCCGCGGGTCGTGTCGATCTTGTCGTAGTCGATCTCGGGGAAGATCAACTGCTCGGTCACTCCGAACGTGTAGTTGCCGTGTCCGTCGAACGAGCGGGGTGAGAGGCCCCGGAAGTCGCGGATGCGGGGGATGGCCAGACTGAGCAGGCGGTCGAAGAACTCCCAGGCCCGGTCGCCGCGCAGCGTCGCCTTCACGCCGATGGTCTGGCCCTCACGCAGCTTGAAGCCGGCGATCGACTTCTTGGCCCGGGTTACCACCGGCTTCTGGCCGGCGATCACCTCCAGGTCGCGCTGGGCTCCTTCGATGAGCGAGGCCTGCTGAGTGGCCCGGCCCACGCCCATGTTGATGACGATCTTCTCCAGCCGGGGCACTTCCATGACATTGCTCAGGCCCAGCTCGTCCTTCAGGCGGTCCCGCACTTCGGTCAGGTAGCGCTCCTTCAGTCGGGGGCGTGCCGGCGTGCTCGTGGTGCTCACAGCGCCGCCCCGCATTTCTTGCAGATGCGCACCTTTTCGCCGTCGTCCTCGAAGCGGTAGCCGGCCCGGGTGGGCTTGTCGCAGCTCTTGCAGATCAGGGCCACCGTCGAGACGTGGACCGGCATGAACTTGTCGATGACGCCTCCCTGCTGGGTGGCACGCGTCGGCTTGGCGTGACGCTTGGCCACGTTGACACCCTCGAGAATGACGCGCTCGCGCGAGGGGATCGCCCGGACCACCTCGGCCTTCTTGCCCTTGTCCTTACCGGACAGGACGATCACCTGGTCTCCCTTGTGGATTCGCATCAGAGCACCTCCGGGGCGAGCGACACGATGCGCATGAAGCGCTTGTCGCGCAGTTCGCGGCCGACGGGCCCGAAAATGCGGGTCCCGCGCGGCTGCTGCTGGTCGTTGATGAGCACGGCGGCGTTCTCGTCGAAGCGGATGTAGCTGCCGTCGGGACGACGCTTCTCCTTCTTGGTGCGCACGACCACGCACTTGACGACGTCGCCCTTCTTGACGGCGGCACCGGGGATGGCGTCCTTGACCGTGGCCACGAACACGTCACCGATGCTGGCGTAGCGACGGCGCGACCCACCGAGCACGCGGATGCAGAGCACCTCGCGTGCGCCGGAGTTGTCGGCCACCCGCAGCCGGGATTCCTGCTGGATCATCGGGCGCGCTCCACCACTTCGGTCAGACGCCAGCGCTTCAGCTTGGACAAGGGACGGGTCTCTTGGACCCTGACCCGGTCGCCCACCTTGGCGCTGTCCTCGGCGTCGTGGACGTAGAGCTTCTTGGTGCGCTGGACGGTCTTGCCGTACTTGGGGTGGCGGACCCGCTCGACCACGGCCACGACCACGGTCGAGGACATGGCGTCGGACACCACGATCCCCTCGCGCACCTTGCGCCGGTTCGGGCGCGCTCCGCCCTCCTCGGGCGCCGGCTGACCGGCGGCGGGTGTACTGCCGCTGGCGGCAGCGGGGACGGGGACCGCCGCCTCCTCGTCGGTGGCCGGAAGCTCCTTGGCCGCCTCGGCCTCGACCGCCTCGAGCGCCTGCGCCGCGTCCTGGGCGGCGGCCCGGGCCGCGTCCAGCGCGGCGTCCTCCGTCGTCGTCTCGTTCACTGCGTCGTCCTTGTCGGGGGTCTCGTCGGCCATCAGGCCTCATCCTCTTCGTCGTCGTCGTCGTCTTCGTCGTCGTCGCCCAGGTCGTCGATTTCGTCCATGTCGTCGATGTCATCGATGTCATCGACCTCTTCGAGGTCGTCGGCGTCGTCGACCTCGAGGTGGCCGTGCGCGTGGTCACCGGTCTCTGCTTCGGCGGCGGCCACTTTGGCCGCGGCCTTTTCCTCCCGCTCGGAATCCTCGGCGGCGAGCTTGGCCCGGGCCGCCTCGTGCTCGGCCGCCGTCGGCGCAACGTAGGCGCCCTCGGCCTCGAGGATCTCACGGGCGCGCAGCACGGTCAGCATGCGGGCCACCTCGCGGCGCACCTGGCCGATGCGGGCCGGATTGTCCAGCTGACCCGTCGCCAGCTGGAATCGCAGGTTGAACAGCTCACGGCGCGACTCGCCCAGGCGCGACGCGAGCTCGTCGCCGTCGAGCATGGAGAGGTCGTGTGCGGTCGGCATCAGATCGCCACCTCGGCGTGGCCGTGGGTCCCGGGACGCACGACGAAGCGCGCCTTGAAGGGAAGCTTCTGAATGGCGCGCTCCATGGCGGAGCGCGCCAGGTCCTCCTCGACACCGGCCAGTTCGAAGAGGATGCGCCCGGGGTGCACGACGGCCACCCACAGCTCGGGGTTGCCCTTGCCCGAGCCCATGCGCGTCTCGGCCGGCTTCTGGGTGACCGGCTTGTCCGGGAAGACCCGGATCCAGACCTTCCCGCCTCGCCTCACGTGGCGGGTCATGGCGATACGGGCGGCCTCGATCTGGCGCGCCGTGAGCCAGCCGGGTTCCAGCGCCTGGATCCCGTAGTCGCCGAACGTCACCGAGGTGCCGCCCTTGGCCACACCGTTGAGCCGGCCGCGCTGGGTCTTGCGGTGCTTGACCTTCTTGGGCATCAACATGTCAGTCCGCGTCCCTCCGGAAGTGCGGCGCCTCGTGGTGTTGGTGGCGGTTCTGGCGCTCCATCTCCTCGTCCTGGGTCAACTGGCGCTCGAGCTCGTCGGGCTCGGTCGGCGACGGCAACAGGTCCGCCACCGGCGTCTCGGCCTCCTCCTCGGCCTCCTCCTCGGCGTCCGCCTCGGCCTCCACCAGCGCGGTCTCGGCGAGCTCCTCCTCGACGGCCCCGTCCGTCCCGTCGGTTGTCGCTTCTTCCTCGTCTGCCTCTGCCTCACCGGTCGAGAAACCCTCGGCCCGGCGGCGGCCACCACCGGCCGTGATGAGCCGCCGCGGCCCGCTCTGGCCCGACGTCTCGCCGACGGCCATGGCGGCCTCGCGGGTGATCTTGTCCTCGATGGAGACCTTGTAGGGCAGGATGTCGCCCTTGTAGATCCAGACCTTCACGCCGACCCGGCCCGACGTCGTCCGGGCCTCACGGAAGCCGTAGTCGATGTCCGCCCGCAAGGTGTGCAGCGGCACCCGGCCCTCGCGGTACTGCTCCTTGCGGGACATCTCCGAACCGCCGAGACGGCCCGAGCACTGCACCTTGATCCCCTGCGCGCCGGCCTTCTGCACCGTCTGGATGGCGCGTTTCATCGCCCGGCGGAAGGCGACCCGCCGCACGAGCTGGTCGCAGATGCCCTGGGCGATCAGGGCGGCGTCCAGCTCGGGCTGCTTGATCTCTTGGATGTTGAGCTGGATCCTGTTTTGCAGCCCCGTGATCTCCTCGAGGTGCTTCTTGAGCCGGTCCGCCTCGGCGCCACGGCGGCCGATGACGATGCCGGGCCGGGCGGTGTGGATGTCGACCCGCAGGCGGTCCCGCGTCCGCTCCACCTCGATGCGGCTGACCGCAGCCGCCTCCAGCTGCGTCATGAGGTAGTCGCGGATCTTCCAGTCCTCGACCACGAAGTCGCGGTAATGGCGCTCCTCGAACCAGCGGGACTTCCAATCCGTCGTGATTCCGAGGCGGAAGCCGTAGGGGTTTACCTTCTGGCCCATCTAGTCCTCGACCTTCTCGTCTGGACCGGCATCGGCCGGCTCCACGTCGGCCGCCGAGTCCTCGGCGGCGTCCTCTTCGTCAATGCCCTCGTCTTCGTCAATGCCCTCGTCCACCGTGTCCGCCTCGGTGACCTCTAGCTCCGCGTCCGCCACGGCGGCCTCTGCCTCCTCGGCCGCGGCCTGCTCCGCCTCGGCCGCCGCCTGGGCGGCGCGCCGGCGTGACAAGCGTCCGGAGAGGTCGGCCCGGCGGCGCGAGGCGTCGACCCGGCGGGACCGGTTGGCGCTGACCGCCTCCATGCGACGGCGGCGCAGCTCGAGCTGCTCGGCGGGTAGCCGGCTCACGATGACGGTGATGTGGCAGGTCCGCTTGCGGATCCTCGTGGCTCGTCCACGGGCCCGGGGCCGCCAACGCTTCATGGTGGCGCCCTCGTCGGCGAAGCAGGCCGCGACGTAGAGCTCCTCGGGGTTCTGCTGGTCGTTGTGGGCCGCGTTGGCCACGGCCGAGGTCAGGACCTTGCCGATGATCTCGGCGGCCTCGCGCTCGGTGCCGGTGAGGATCTCGGCGGCACGCTGCACGTCCTCACCGCGGATCAAGTCCAGGACCTGACGCGCCTTGGATGCAGACATCCCGCAGTAGCGGTGCACCGCCCGCGTCCCGGGACGCTCGTTGGTCTTGGTGGCGGTCATCGCCGCGCTCCCCGCTCCTGGCCGGCGTGATAGCGGAAGGTGCGAGTCAGGGCGAACTCGCCCAGCTTGTGGCCCACCATCGACTCGGTCACGTAGACCGGGACGTGGCGGCGCCCGTCGTGGACGGCGATGGTGTGCCCGACCATGTCGGGGATGATGGTGGAGCGGCGGGACCAGGTCTTGATGACCTTCTTCTCCCCGCTCGAGTTCAGGGCGTCCACCTTCTTCAGCAGGTGGTCGTCCACGAAGGGTCCCTTTTTCAGGCTACGCGGCATAGTTCCTCACTCCCACCTACCGCCGCGCGCCGCGGGTGCGGCGTCGGCGCACGATCATCGCGTTGGACTTCTTGTTGCGGGCCCGGGTGCGTCCTTCGGGCTTGCCCCACGGCGAGACCGGGTGCCGGCCACCGGAGGACTTGCCCTCGCCGCCGCCCAGCGGGTGGTCGACCGGGTTCATGGCCACGCCGCGGGTCTGGGGCCGCTTGCCCTTCCAGCGGTTGCGGCCGGCCTTGCCCACCTTGACCAGCTCGGCCTCGGCGTTGCCCACGACACCGAGGGTGCCCCGGCAGTCGATGGAGACCCGCCGCATCTCGGTGGAGGGGAGGCGGAGGGTGGCGAAGACGCCCTCTTTGGCCACGAGCTGGACGCTCATGCCGGCGCCGCGCGCCATCTTGCCGCCGCCACCGGGGCGCAGCTCGACGTTGTGGATGGTCGAACCAACCGGGATGTAGCGCAACGGCAGGGCGTTGCCCGGCCGGATGTCCGCGCCCTGGCCGCTCTGGAGCTTGTCGCCGACCTTCACGCCGGCCGGTGCGAGGATGTAGCGCTTCTCGCCGTCGACGTAGTGCAGGAGGGCGATGCGGGCGTTGCGGTTGGGGTCGTACTCAATGGCCGCCACCTTGGCCGGGATACCATCCTTGGTGCGGCGGAAGTCCACGATCCGGTACTGCTGCTTGTGGCCGCCGCCACGGTGGCGTGACGTCTTTCGTCCGTGGTTGTTACGCCCGCCGCTCTGCGGATTGGAGGCGAGCAGCGACTTTTCGGGACGGTCGCGGGTGATCTCGGAGAAGTCCGAGACGGTCTGGAAGCGCCGTCCGGGGCTGGTGGGCTTACGTGAGCGAAGGGGCATGGCGATTCCTGATCAGCGATCGAAGAGGTCGATGGAGTCGTCGGGGTGCAGCGTGACGATGGCGCGCTTGGTGTCGGGACGCTTGCCCTTCACGTTGGTGCGACGGTTGCGCGTCGCCTTCCCCTTGCGGTTGAGCGTGTTGACGTTGGTCACCCGCACGCCGAAGGCCTGCTCGACGGCGTGGCGCACCTCGATCTTGGTGGCCCGGGGGTCCACGATGAAGACGTAGACGCTCTGGTCCATGAGCGCGTAGCTCTTCTCGGAGACGACGGGGCGGATCAGCACCGACATGGCGTCACGCATCGGTGTCGACCTCCTCGCTCCCGCCCTCGGTGGTCCCGGCCTCGGTTTCGGGCGTGGGCTCCGTGGTCGCTTGGGCCGCCTCGACCGCCCCGGCGTCTTCGGCCGCGTGGGTCCCCGAGAAGTTCGAGGGTGCGGCGGGCAACGTGCGCTCGGAGAAGAGCAGCCAGTCGGCCCGCAGCACGTCGTGGGCCGAGAGCTCGCCGAAGGTCGTCGTCTGCGCCTCCGGCAGGTTGGCGAAGGAGCGCTCGACGTCCAGCTCGTCCTGGGCGAGCACGACCAGGACCGAGCCGCCCAGCTTGAGCTTGCGCAAGATGGTGACGGCGTCCTTGGTCCTGGGGGCGCTGATCGTCCAGTCGTCGACGACGACGATGCGCCCGATCTCGGCCCGGTCGCTCAGCGCCGAGAGCAGGGCCAGGCGCACCATCTTCTTGGGGGTGTGTTGCGCGTAGTGGCGCGGCTTGGGACCGAGGGCAACGCCGCCGCCGCTCATGGAGGGCGAACGGCTCGAACCCTGGCGCGCCCGCCCCGTCCCCTTCTGGCGGAAGGGCTTGGCGCCTCCTCCGCGCACCTCGGCCCTCGTCTTGGTCGACTGGGTGCCGGCGCGGGCCGCCGCGAGCTGGGCGGTGACCACCTGGTGCAGCACGGCGCGGTTGGGCTCGAAGCCGAAGACGGTCGGCTCGAGGTCCACCGTCCCGAGGTCGTGCCCCGCCGCGTTGCGCTTGGGCGCCGTGCGGGTCGCCAACGCCGGCCGTTCCTTCTTGACCGTGTGGCGCAGCACCGTGCCGGTGCGCGCGGTCCCCGTGGCGGTGGCCGTCATCGCGACCCCCCGGCCTTGGTCGGGGCCTTCACCGAGTTGCGCAGGACCACCACGCTGCCCCGGGCGCCGGGAACGGCGCCTTTGACCAGCACGAGTTCGCGCTCGGCGTCGGCCGAGACGACCTCGAGGTTCAGCGCGGTCACCTGCGAACCGCCGAGCTGCCCCGCCATGCGAGTGCCCTTGAAGACGCGCGACGGCGTGGCGCAGGCGCCGATGGCTCCGGGCACCCGGTGGCTGCGGTGATTGCCGTGGGAGGCACCCTGTCCGCTGAAGTTGTGCCGCTTCATCCCGCCGGCGAAGCCCTTGCCCTTGCTCACCGCGATGGCGTCGACACGCTCACCGGCCGCCCAGAGGTCGGCGGCCAGCTCCTGGCCGACGCTGTAGTCGGCCACGTCGTCGAGCCGCAGCTCGACCAACGCCCGCCCCGGGTTGACCCCCGCCTTGGCGTAGTGCCCGATCTGCGGCTTGGACAAGGTGGAGTTGCGCCGGAAGCCCCACGTCACCTGCAGGGCGGAGTAGCCGTCGGTCTCGGGCGTCTTGACCTGGACCACGCGCACGGGCGCGACCTTCAGCACCGTCACCGGTACGGCGCGGTTCTGGTCGTCCCAGACCTGGGTCATGCCGACTTTCTCGCCGACGATCGCCTTGCTTGCCACTGTCCTCTCCCTGCGCTGGTGCGGTTTTCCCGTGCGCATGCCAACGCTCCGCCCGGGAGACCCGAGCGGAGCGCTCGAATGGTTCGGCGTGAGGTCCCGGCCGGGGCCGGCGATCACGCACGTCTGTTGTCGGTCGCAGCACCGGAGTGCCGCCGGTTCGGCACCGAGGTGCCGTTCTCCTGCCCCTGAGCTGCCCGATTGGGCGGCCCGCGACGTTACACCATGGACCTTCCCCCTGCCAGGCGTCCCGGCGAGCGTGGGGCGGGCGGGCCCGGGTGTCAGGCCGTCTGGATCTTGATCTCGATGTCCACCCCGGCCGGCAGGTCGAGCCGCTGGAGCGAGTCGACCGTCTTGGGCGTGTGCTCGATGATGTCGACCAGGCGCTTGTGGACCCGCATCTCGAAGTGCTCCCGCGAGTCCTTGTACTTGTGCGGCGACCGGATCACCGTGTAGCGGTGCTTGTCGGTCGGCAGCGGCACCGGCCCGAGAACCTTGGCCTGGGTCCTGAGAACCGTCTGGACAATTTTCTCCGTGGACTGGTCGAGGATCTCGTGGTCGTAGGCCTTCAGCCTGATGCGGATCTTCTGCTTCGGGCCGTCGGCCATGGGTGCGCTGCCTGCTCTCTTCCCGGTCGCGTCGTGCTTACTTGAGGATCTCGTCGACCACGCCGGAAGCCACGGTGCGGCCACCTTCGCGGATGGCGAAGCGCAGGCCCTTGTCCATGGCGATGGGCTTGCCCAGCTCGACCGTCATCGTCGTGTTGTCGCCCGGCATGACCATCTCGGTGCCCTCGGGCAGCGTGATGGTGCCCGTCACGTCCGTGGTGCGGAAGTAGAACTGCGGGCGGTAGTTGGTGAAGAACGGCTTGTGACGGCCGCCTTCATCCTTGTTCAACACGTAGACCTCGGCGGTGAACTGGGTGTGTGGGGTGATGGAGCCCGGCTTGCACAGCACCTGACCGCGCTCGACGTCCTCCTTCTTGGTGCCCCGCAGCAGCGCGCCGATGTTGTCGCCGGCGCGGCCCTCGTCGAGGAGCTTGCGGAACATCTCGACGCCGGTCACGGTCGTCTTCTGGGTCGGGGCCAGGCCGACGATCTCGACCTCCTCGCCCACCTTGATGATCCCCTGCTCCACCTTGCCGGTCACGACCGTGCCCCGGCCGGTGATGGACATGACGTCTTCGACCGGCATCAGGAAAGGCCGGTCGACGTCGCGCTCGGGCTCGGGGATGTACGAGTCGACCGCGTCCATGAGCTCGACGATCTTCTCGCTCCACTCGGGGTCGCCCTCCAGGGCCTTCAGCGCGCTGACCCGGACGATCGGGGTGTCGTCACCGGGGAACTCGTAGGAGGTCAGGAGCTCGCGCACCTCCAGCTCGACGAGCTCGAGCAGCTCCTCGTCGTCGACCATGTCGGCCTTGTTCAGGGCCACCACGATGTAGGGCACGCCCACCTGGCGGGCCAGCAGCACGTGCTCGCGGGTCTGGGGCATGGGACCGTCGGCGGCCGACACCACCAAGATGGCCCCGTCGATCTGCGCCGCGCCCGTGATCATGTTCTTGATGTAGTCGGCGTGGCCCGGCATGTCGACGTGCGCGTAATGACGCTTGTCGGTCTCGTACTCGACGTGCGCAATGGTGATCGTGATGCCGCGCTGCTTCTCCTCGGGCGCCTTGTCGATGTCGTCGAACTTGGTGAACGAGGTGTTGGGGTTGCGTTCGGACAGCACCCGCGTGATGGCGGCCGTCAGCGTCGTCTTGCCATGGTCGATGTGACCCATGGTCCCGACGTTCACGTGTGGCTTCGTGCGCTCGAACTTCTGCTTGGCCATCGCCTCGCTACTCCCTACTCCTGGTCGGGGTCACTCTGGCCCCGACGCTCTCTGTCTCTTACTGCGATGCCTCGAACCAGACCCGATCCGGACCTACTCCCCGTGAGCCCGGGCGATGATCTCCTTGGAGATCGACTCCGGAACCTGGTTGTACGAATGGAACTGCATCGTGTACGTGGCGCGACCCTGGGTGCGCGAACGCAGGTCCGTAGAGTAGCCGAACATGTCGGCGAGCGGTACAAGCGCCTTGATCACGTGGCTGGCGCCCTGCTGCTCCATGCCCTCCATCCGCCCGCGCCGGGAGGAGAGGTCGCCGGTGACCGCGCCCAAGAAGTCGTCCGGCACCGTCACCGTCACCTCCATGACCGGCTCCAGCAGCACCGGGCTGGCCGCCCGCAGCGCCTTCTTGATGGCCATGGACCCCGCGATCTTGAACGCCATCTCCGAGGAGTCGACGTCGTGGTAGGACCCGTAGGTGAGCGTGACCCGGACGTCGACCGTCGGGTAGCCCGCCAACACGCCGGCGGTGAGGGCCTCTTGGATCCCGGCGTCGACCGAGGGGATGTACTCCTTTGGGATGGCGCCGCCGGTGATCTTGTCGATGAACTCGTAGCCCCCGCCGGGCCCCGTGGGCTCGGCGCTGATGACCACGTGGCCGTACTGGCCCCGGCCACCGGTCTGGCGGACGTAGCGTTCCTCGATCTTCTCCACCGGCTTGCGGATGGTCTCGCGGTAGGCCACCTGGGGCTTGCCGACGTTGGCATCGACGGAGAACTCGCGCAACATGCGGTCGACGAGCACCTCGAGGTGCAGTTCGCCCATGCCCGAGATCACGGTCTGGCCCGTCTCTTCGTCCGAGCGGACGCGGAAGGTGGGGTCCTCCTCGCTCAGCGCGTAGAGGGCGCGTGACAGCTTGTCCTGGTCGGCCTTGGTCTTGGGCTCGACGGCCACGTGGATCACCGGCTCGGGGAACTCGAGCGCCTCGAGCACGATGGGGTGAGCCGGGTCGCACAGGGTGTCGCCGGTCGTCGTGTTCTTCAGGCCGACCACGGCCATGATGTCGCCCGCGAAGACGGCGTCCTTGTCCTCGCGGTGGTTGGCGTGCATCTGGAGGATGCGGCCGACCCGCTCCTTCTTGTCCTTGGTGGAGTTGGTGATCGAGGCACCCTTCGGCAGCGTGCCCGAGTAGACCCGGATGTAGGTCAGCTTCCCCACGAAGGGGTCGGTCATGATCTTGAAGGCCAGGGCCGAGAAGGCATCGTGGTCGTCGGCCTTGCGCTCCTCGATCTCGTCGGGCTTGCCCGGCTTGTGGCCCTGGGTGGGCGGCAGGTCGAGCGGGCTGGGCAGGTAGTCGACGACGGCGTCGAGCATGGGCTGGACGCCCTTGTTCTTGAAGGCGGACCCGCAGAGCACCGGCACGACGGCGGCGGCCAGGGTGGCCGTACGCAGGGCGCGGCGCAGGTCGTCGGCGGTGATGGGCTCCTCCGCGAGGTACTTCTCCATGATGGTGTCGTCGAAGTTGGAGACGACGTCGATGAGCTGGTGCCGAGCATCCTCCGCCTCGGAAGCCATGTCCGCGGGGATCTCGAGGGTCTCCCACTCTTCCCCCATGTCGGACTTCCAGACGAGGGCCTTCTCCTGCAGCAGATCGACGACGCCCTTGAACTCGGACTCGACGCCGATGGGCAGCTGGATCACCGCCGGCAGCGCATCGAGGCGGTCGCGGATCATCTGCACCGTGCGCTCGAAGTCGGCGCCGATGCGGTCCATCTTGTTGACGAAGCAGATACGCGGCACGTTGTACTTGTTGGCCTGGCGCCACACCGTTTCGGTCTGAGGCTCGACGCCCGCGACGGCGTCGAAGACGGCCACCGCGCCGTCGAGGACGCGCAGCGAGCGCTCCACCTCGACGGTGAAATCGACGTGGCCGGGGGTGTCGATCAGGTTGATCCAGTTGTCGCGCCACGAGCACGTGGTGGCGGCCGAGGTGATCGTGATGCCGCGCTCTTGCTCCTGGACCATCCAGTCCATGGTGGCCGCACCCTCGTGCACCTCGCCGATCTTGTAGTTGCGGCCGGTGTAGTAGAGGATGCGCTCGGTCGTCGTGGTCTTGCCCGCGTCGATGTGGGCCATGATCCCGATGTTGCGGGTCTTGGCGAGCGGGAAGTCTCGGGTGGCGTGGGCGTCAGCCATGGTGCGGTGCGGTCCTTGTGACGGGTGTGACGGGTGTGACGGGGTGGCGCCCCACTACCAGCGGTAGTGGGCGAAGGCGCGGTTGGACTCCGCCATCTTGTGCATGTCCTCGCGGCGCTTCACCGAGGTCCCGATGTTGTTCGAGGCGTCGAGGATCTCGCCGGCCAGGCGCTCGGCCATGGTCTTCTCCCGGCGCTGGCGCGAGTAGGTGGTCAGCCAACGGATGGCCAGCGTGGTGGCGCGCCGCGGCCGGACCTCGACGGGCACCTGGTAGGTGGCGCCGCCGACGCGACGCGACTTCACTTCGACCTCGGGGCGCGTGTTCTCCACGGCGCGCTTGAGCGCGGCGACCGGGTCGCCGCCCGACTTCTCGTGCACCTGCTCGAGGGCGGTGTAGACGATGCGCTCGGCCAGCGTGCGCTTGCCGCGCGAGAGGATCTTGTTGACCACCTGGGTCACGAGGACCGAGCGGTAGACGGGGTCCGGGGCGAGCTCCCGGCGGGTGGCGGGTCCGTTGCGGGGCATCTGGCTTAGGACTCCTTCTTGGCGCCGTAGCGGCTGCGGGCCTGACTGCGCTCGCGCACACCCGACGTGTCGAGCGCGCCGCGCACGACCTTGTAGCGCACGCCCGGCAGATCCTTCACACGGCCGCCTCGAACGAGGACGATGGAGTGCTCTTGGAGGTTGTGGCCCACACCGGGGATGTAGGCGGTGATCTCGACGCCCGAGGACAGACGCACGCGGGCCACCTTGCGCAGCGCCGAGTTCGGCTTCTTGGGGGTGGTCGTGTAGACGCGGGTGCACACTCCCCGCCGCTGGGGCGCGCCCTTCAGGGCGGGGGTCTTGGTCTTGGTCACCTTGGCCTCCCGTCCCTTGCGGACGAGCTGGGCGATTGTGGGCACGCGCTACCTCTCGATACGAAATTGTGGTCACCCGTGCGTGGCGCTCGCGCGCCGGCCGAAGCCGCACAGGCAGGTAGTAAATCATAGCGGCTGCCTGGGGCTCCGACAATCGCGCCGGCCCGAATTCCAGGCCTCGGCCGCCATCTTGGAGGGCCGCCGCCCCGGTTCGGCCGGCCGTGGTCCCGGCGGGACCCGGCCCGCGCTCCGCCGCCGCGTCGGAGCCGGCTCTCAATGGCTCCGGGCGCCCGCCGGCCCAACTTCGGGGCCCCTGGCGGAGCGTTAGCCTCACCCTCATGGAACATTCCATGGCCGAACGCCTGGCCGACCTGGCCGAACGCAAGAACGAGGCCCTGCACGCCGGAAGCCCGCGCGCGGTGGAGCGCCAGCACGCCAAGGGGAAGCTCACCGCCCGGGAGCGCATCGAGTACCTGCTGGACGAGGGTTCGTTCCAGGAGCTCGACATGCTGGCCCGGCACCGCGCCCACGGCATGGGGCTCGAGGACAACCGGCCCTACACCGACGGCGTCGTGACCGGCTTCGGTACCGTCGACGGCCGTCGGGTCTGCATCTTCAGCCAGGACTTCACCGTCTTCGGCGGCGCGCTCGGTGAGGTCTTCGCCGAGAAGATCCACAAGGTGATGGACCTCGCCGCGTCCACCGGGGTCCCGATGATCGGTCTCAACGACGGCGCGGGGCGCGCATTCAAGAAGGCGTGGTCTCGCTGCACTCCTACGGGGGCATCTTCCACCGCAACGTGGCGGCGTCGGGCGTGATCCCCCAGATCAGCGTGATCCTGGGTCCATGCGCGGGCGGAGCGGTCTACTCGCCCGCCATGACCGACTTCATCTTCATGGTGCAGGGCACCTCGCACATGTTCATCACCGGCCCCGACGTGGTGAAGACGGTGACCGGCGAGGACGTCACCCTCGAGGAGCTCGGCGGAGCCATGAGCCATGCCACCAAATCGGGTGTCGCGACCTTCGTCGCGCCCGACGAGAAGGCGTGCCTCGATGAGGTGCGCCACCTCCTGTCCTTCCTCCCGTCCAACAACCTCGAGGAGCCGCCGATCGAACCGACGGGCGACGAGCCGGGCCGGGTCGTGTCCGAGCTCATCGACTTCTTGCCGACGTCGCCCAACCAGCCCTACGACATGAAGAAAGTCATCACGGCGGTCGTCGACGACGGGGAGTACCTCGAGGTGCACCGCCACTGGGCCATGTCCATCACCTGCGGCTTCGCCCGGATGAACGGCCGTGTCGTCGGCATCGTCGGCAACCAGCCGGCCGTGCTGGCCGGCGTGCTCGACATCGACTCGTCGGAGAAGGCATCACGCTTCGTCCGGACCTGCGACGCGTTCAACATCCCCCTCCTCACCTTCGTCGACGTCCCGGGCTTCATGCCCGGCACCGACCAGGAGTACGGCGGGATCATCCGCCACGGGGCCAAGCTGCTCTACGCCTATTGCGAAGCGACGGTTCCCCGGATCCAGATCATCACGCGCAAGGCCTACGGCGGCGCCTACGTCGTCATGAACTCCAAGTCCATCGGTGCGGACCTCGCCTTCGCCTGGCCGTCGGCCGAGCTGGCGGTCATGGGACCGAACGGCGCGGTCGAGATCGTCTACCGACGGGAGCTGGCCGAAGCGGCCGACCCGGTGCGGCGCCGGGCCGAGCTGATCGACGAGTACACCGAGCGTTACGCCAATCCCTATATCGCGGCGGAACGCGGCTACATCGATGACGTCATCTCGCCGGCCGACACCCGCGCCGTCATCTGCCGCAGCCTCGACATCCTGGCCTCAAAGCGCGAGGAGCTGCCAAAACGCAAGCACGGCAACGTGCCGCTGTGACGCCGCCCGTCGACCCCGCCGCGCTCTCGCTGCGCCCACCGCCGCCGCCCGACCCGGCCGTGCTGGCCGCCATCGCCGCCGCCGTGCAACTGGCCTGGCCCCGGCCGGCCCCGGCCGACGAGCACAACCCGGTGCACCAGCCCTGGCGCTTCAGCGGGCGTTGGTGGCACAAGCCCGTGCCGCTGCAACGCGGCCGACCCTGAGTGCGCTGACCGTCTACGTCGACGACTGGCGCCAGCGGGCAACGGTGCGCGGCCGAGCCGACAGCTGGTCCCACCTGCTGTCGGACAACCCGGCGGAGCTTCACACCATGGCCGCTGCGCTCGGGATCCCCCGGCGGGGCTACCAGCGCCACCGCCGTTCACCGGCCCTCAACCACTACGACGTGCCCGAGAGCCTCCGGCTCCGGGCGATCGAGCTGGGCGCCGTCCCGCTGACGTGGCGCGAGATGGCCCGGCTCACGCGTGCGTGGCGGCGCGCTGTCGCTCGGCCAGCGCCACCAGATCCTCCATGATGTGGTCGAAGGAGTAGTCCTTGGGTGTGTAGACCGACGCCACGCCCTTGCCCAGGAGCAGTTCGGCGTCGTCGGGCGGGATGATGCCGCCCACGACGACGGCCGCCGGGCTGCCCGCGGCGCGCAAGCGGTCGAGCACGTCGGGCACGAGCTCCATGTGGGAGCCCGAGAGGATGGACAGCCCGACGATGTCGACATCCTCGTCCCGCGCCGCCGCCACGATCTGGGCCGGCGTCAACCTGATCCCCTGGTAGATCACCTCGAAGCCGGCGTCGCGCGCCGCCACCGCGATCTGCTCCGCGCCGTTGGAGTGCCCGTCGAGCCCCGGCTTGGCCACGAGGAGGCGCGGCGGGCCGCCCGTGCGCTCGGCCAGTGCCTTGGTCCGAACCCTGACGCGCGCCAGGTCGTCGCCCCAGCGGCCCACGCCGCCGCTCACGCCGGTGGGGGCCCGGAATTCGCCGAACACCTCGCGCAGCGCCGCGGCCCACTCGCCCGTGGTGCCGCCGGCGTGGGCCAGCGCAATGGTGGCCTCCATGACGTTGCCCTCCGGTCCGTCAACTTCGGCCACCCGGCGCAGCTCGTCGAGGGCCTTGTGCACGGCCGCGTTGTCACGGCCGGCCCGCCAGCGCTCCACGTCGGCGATCTGCTCGGCCTCGACCCGGTGATCGACCTTGAGGATGTTCTCGAACTCCCCGTCACCGAGGAGCGGGGATGGCGCGGTCTCGGTGAAGCAGTTGACGCCGACCACCATCTGCTCTCCCGTCTCGATGCGCCGCACCCGCTCGGCCTGGCTGCGCACCAGGCGACGCTTGAGCTCGTCGATCGCCTCGAAGGCCCCACCGAGTGCTTCCACGTCGGCCAGCTCCGCCGAGGCGGCCTCGGCCAGCTCGGCCGTCTTGGCCTCGATGACCCTCGAGCCCTCGAAGATGTCGTCGTACTCGAGCACGTCGGACTCGAACGCGAGGACCTGCTGCATGCGCAGCGACCACTGCTGGTCCCACGGCCGCGGCAGACCCAGGGCTTCGTTCCAGGCCGGCAGCTGCATGGCCCGGGCCCGGGCGTCCTTGGACAGGGTCACCCCGAGGGTCTCGAGAACGATGCGCTGCACGTTGTTCTCGGGCTGCTGCTCGGTCAGGCCGAGCGAGTTGACCTGCACGCCGTAACGGAAGCGGCGCAGTTTGGGGTCTGCTACGCCGTAGCGCTCGCGGCAAATGCGGTCCCACAGCGCGGTGAAGGCCCGCATCTTGCAGGTCTCCTCCACGAAGCGGACGCTGGAATTCACGAAGAAGCTGATGCGGCCGACCACGGCGGACAGCTCGTCGGGACGGATCTTGCCCGACTCCCGCACCCCGTCGAGCACACCGATGGCGGTGGCCAGCGCATAGGCGATCTCCTGCGTCGGGGTAGCCCCCGCTTCCTGCAGGTGGTAACTGCACACGTTGATCGGGTTCCATTTGGGCGCCTGGCGCACTGTGTAGGCGATGGTGTCCACCGTGAGGCGCAGGCTGGGAACGGGCGGAAAGATGTAGGTCCCGCGACTCAGGTACTCCTTCACGATGTCGTTCTGCGTCGTGCCGGCCAGCCGGGCCGGATCGACCCCGATGTCCTGCGCGTGGGCCACGTAGAGCCCGAGCAGCCAGGCGGCGGTGGCGTTGATCGTCATGGAGGTGTTCATGTCGGCCACCGGGATCTGGTCGAGCAGCTCCTCCATGTGCCCGAGATGGACGACCGGGACCCCGACCTTGCCCACCTCGCCGGCCGCCTCGGGCGCGTCGGGGTCGTACCCGGTCTGGGTCGGCAGGTCGAAGGCGATGGAAAGTCCGGTCTGTCCCCTGGCCAGGTTGGTGCGGTACAGCTCGTTGGAGGCGCGCGCGGTCGAGTGGCCGGAATAGGTGCGCATCACCCACGGCGCGTCACGCTGCGGGTCGGTAGCCATTCAACTCACCTCCAGACGGGTGGGGCGCTCCACCATTCTGCCCGGCTTTTCCGGGTGCCCCGGACGGCGATTAGCGGCTGTAGTCGTAGAAGCCCTTCTTGGTCTTGCGCCCGAGCTGTCCCGAGGTGACGAGGCGGCGCAACAACGGCACCGCGGCGTAGTTGGGGTCGCGGTACTCCTCGTAGAGGGCATCGAGGATGGCGAGCGACGTGTCGAGGCCGACGAGGTCGAGCAGCGCGAAGGGGCCCATCGGGAACCCGCACCCGCCCTTCATGGCGGCGTCGATGCCCTCCTTGGTGGCCACGCCCTGGTCAAACAGGCGCACCGCGTTGTTGAGGTAGGGGAACAAGAGCGCGTTCACGATGAAGCCCGCCTGGTCCTTCACCTCCACGGGGTCCTTGCCACACCGGCCGGCGAAGTCGACCGCGGCGGCCACCGTGGCGTCGCTGGCGGTGATGGGGCGCACCACCTCGACGAGGGCCATGGCGGGCGCGGGATTGAAGAAATGGATGCCGCACACCAGGTCCGCGCGCCCGGTGGCCATCGCCATCTCCACCACCGGAAGGGTGGAGGTATTGGTGGCGAGGATGGTCTCGGGCTTGCAGATGCTGTCGAGCTCGGCGAAGAGGTCCTTCTTCACCGCCAGGTCCTCGACGACCGACTCGATGACCAGGTCGACGTCGACCAGCTCGCCCAGGTGGGTCGTGGCGCGCACGCGGCCCGCGATCTCGGCCGCCTCGGCGTCGGTGCGCTTCCCCTTCTCCACCTGCTTGGCGAGCGCCCTGCCGAGGGCGGTCACCATGCCGTCGGCCGCCGACTGGCTCCGACTGCGCAGCACCACCTCGTGCCCGGACGCTGCTGCCACCTCCGCGATGCCCGAACCCATGATGCCCGAGCCGACGATTCCAACGCGTGTGATCGACATGGGACCGTAGGCTACCGGCCAGTAACCACGGCCGTCGAAGCGGACCCTCGTTGCCGGGCGTGCAAGAGTGGCGCATGAGGATGAGCGGCACACTGGCCCTGGTCGGGGGCGGCGAATGGAACGAGGGGTGTACCTTCGACACCGCCCTCTTGGCGGCCTCGGGCGGGGTCGACGTGGTCGTCCTCCCGACGGCCGCCGCCTACCAGCACCCCGAGCGAGTCGTGCTGCGAGCGGCCGAATGGTTCGGCGACCTGGGCGGCCAGGTGGAGGGGCTGATGGTGGTGGACCGAGCAGCGGCCGAGGACGCCGGGATGGCGGCCGTCGTCGCCGGCGCCCGGTTCATCTACCTGTCCGGCGGATCGCCCTTGCACGCGCGGGCCGTGCTCAAGAAGTCCGCCGTCTTCGAAGCGCTGCGCGGGGCCCTCTCAGCCGGTGCGGTCGTCGCCGGGGCCGGGGCGGGGGCGATGGTGCTGACCGACCCGATGGTGGACCCGCGCGGCGGTGCGCTGACCCTCGGGCTCGGACTGGTCGACAACCTCACCGTGGTCCCGCACTTCGGCGACGAGCACGACGATGCGCACGGCCAGAAGCTCGAGCGCACGGTGGCGATGGCGCCGGCCGCGCTGCCGGTGGTGGCGCTGCCGGCCCGCACCGCCCTGATCAGGGACGGAGACGGCTCTTGGCGGTCCGAGGGAGCGGGGACCCCGGTCGTCTTCGTGGGTGGCGCCCCCACCGAAGGGTTGGGCGCCATCAAGGGCTGACGGCACTTACGCGGCCCGGCGGCGCGTCGTGAGCGCAGCAGGGAATGGTCTCGTCCGGCGTATACGTCCGCGGCGAGGGATCCCGGTGCAGCCCGTCGGCCGCCGCGGCCTCAGCGGGGGTCGTGCCGCGGCTCGGGATCCGGGAGGGAGTGGGCGGGCCGATGGGTCCCGCCGGGAGCCGGCCCGGCGGAGCAGGGCGGCCTGGCGGAAAAGGGCGGCCCTCGCCAAATCAGTCCTCTGACCTCAGTCCTTCTCTTCGATCGTGACGCTCTCGATCACGACCCGCTCGGTCGGCGTCCCGGAGCGGCTGCCGATGCCGTCGATGGCCGCCACGACGTCGAGCCCGCTGACCACCTCACCGAAGAGGGAGTAGAGCGGGGGGAGGCGGGCCCCGTCGGGGCCGCTGATCACGAAGAACTGGCTGCCGTTTGTGTGGGGGCCCGAGTTGGCCATGGCGAGCGACCCGACCTTGTAGCGCCCGGCGGGCGGCAGCTCGTCGGCGAAGCGGTAGCCCGGGCCTCCCGTACCCTTCCCGGTGGGGTCACCGCCCTGGAGGACGAAGCCCGGGATGACGCGGTGGAACACGATGCCGTCGAAGTAGTGGTAACGGGCCAGGAACACGAAGCTGTTCACCGCCTTCGGCGCGGCCAGTGGATCGAGGGCGATGACCAAGGTGCCGTGCGAGGTGGTCATGGTGGCCACGTAGCGCTTGTCCGCGTCGATGATCATCGGCGGTTCCTCGTCGAACTTGCGCTGCTGGGGGCTCGAGCCGTCGACGGCGGGTGGGGTGGGGGTGGCCATGGCGGAAGCGTCCTTACGTTTCGTGGATGGTGATGGAGATGATGCGCTGGGTGACGTCGGGTGGGACGCCCGAGGCCGATCCCTGCTGATTGATGGTGTCGACGACGTTCATACCCGAGGTCACCTGGCCGAAGAGCGCGTAGCTGTTGGCCAGGCTCTCGCCCTGCGGCCCGGCCACGATGAAGAACTGACTCCCACCAGAATGCGGCTGGCCGGTGTTCGCCATGGCGACCGAACCGAGGGGGTACTGCGCGGTCCCGGTGGCCGCCTTGGGCGGGTTTTCGTCCGCGATGGTGTAGCCGGGTCCCCCGGTGCCGGTGCCGGTGGGATCGCCCGTCTGGTCCATGAAGCTCGGGATGACCCGGTGGAAGATCACGCAGTGGTAGAAGCCCTTGTCCGCCAGGAAGACGAAGTTGTTCACCGTGGTCGGTGCCGTCTTGGGGTCCAGCGTGATGACGAAGGTCCCCGTCGTCGTGACGACGGTTGCCGTGTACGTCTTCGTGGTGTCGATCGTCATCGGCGGGGCCGCGGCGTACTTCTGGGTGTTCACCGTGGTCTTGGTGCTGGCGGGGCAACCGGCCTTGACCGCCACCTCGTTGGCCTGGGCCTGCAGCTTGGCGTCAGCGCCCTTGGTCGCCGTGGTGGTGGTCGTGGTGGAGGAGGTGGACTTCGAGGCGGGCTTGTTGTTGCTGGAAACGAGGAAGGAGATGCCCACGATCACCCCGGCGACCACGATCACGATGACCACGTTGCGGATCTGACGGCGGCGCTTCTTCTGCTGGGCCTCGGCGGCCAGGCGCGCCTCCCTCGCGGCGCGTTGGCGGGCTCTCTTCTCGCTGGGCACGGCCCGAGACCCTACCCAATGCCCGAGGCTGCATCGGATCGCCTACGCGGGCCCGCGGGGCGGCCCGCACGGGACGAGGATCCCGGAAGCCCGCCTCGAGCGAGGCCGTCCGTGCACAACTCTGTAGCCTCATCCGGATGCCGCTCGTCGTCCAGAAGTTCGGAGGGACCTCGGTCGGCGACGCGGACCGGATCCGGGCCGTCGCCGACCACATCGCTCGGACGCGTCGGCAGGGCACCGAGGTGGTGGCCGTGGTCAGTGCCATGGGGAAGACCACCGACGACCTCATCCACCTGGCCAACACCGTGAGCACCTCGCAGCCGCCCCGCGAATACGACATGCTCGTGAGCACCGGGGAGCGGATCTCCATGTCGCTGCTGGTCATGGCCCTGGCCGACCTCGGGGTGGACGCCGCCTCCTTCACCGGTAGCCAGGTCGGCATCATCACCGACAACGACCACACCAGGGCCAAGATCAAGGAGGTCAGGGGCGAGCGCCTCCGTGAGGCCCTCGCGGCGGGGAGGGTGCCGGTCGTCGCCGGATTCCAAGGAGTCTCGGTCGAGCGCGAGATCACCACGTTGGGGCGGGGCGGCTCCGACGCCACCGCCGTGGCGCTGGCCGCCGTCCTGCGGGCCGACGCCTGCGAGATCTACACGGACGTCACCGGCGTCTTCACGGCCGACCCCCGGATCGTGCCCGAAGCCCATCGCATCAACCGGATCTCGTTCGACGAGATGCTCGAGATCGCGGCGACGGGTGGGCGCGTCCTGATGCTGCGCGCCGTCGAGTTCGCCCGCAACCACAACGTCCCACTGCACGTTCGGAGCAGTTTCACCTGGGAACCTGGCACCTGGGTGGTGGAGGAGGATGCAGACATGGAAGAAGCCGTCGTGACCGCCGTGACCCACGACACCTCGGAGGCCAAGGTCACCGTGAGTGGCGTCCCCGACCGTCCCGGCGTGGCCGCCCGGCTCTTCCGGGCCCTCGCCGACAAGTCGATCAACGTGGACATGATCGTGCAGAACACCTCCGCCCACGGGACGACCGACATCTCCTTCACCGTGCCGACGGCCGACCTCCCGGTGGCGGTCGAGACCGCCCAGGCACATGCTGACGAGCTGGCCGCCTCCGGAGTGACAGCGGACTCCGACGTCGCCCGGGTGTCACTCGTCGGTGTAGGCATGAAGACGCATCCAGGCATCGCTGCCACCATGTTCGAGACGCTCGCCAACGAGGGGATCAACATCGACATGATCTCGACGTCGACCATCCGGACCTCGTGCATCGTGGCGCAGGACGACGTCGAGCGCGCCGTGCGCAGCCTGCACGCGGCGTTCGCCCTGGGCTGATGGCGAGCAAGGCGTCGGCCAGGCGCACGCTGTGGCTGCTCCGTCACGCCAAGGCGGTGACCGACCCGCCTCCCGGCGGATCGGACCGCGACCGCGTCCTGGCCCCGCGCGGACGCCGGGACGCCGGTGCACTCGGACGCCGCTTGGCCGGGCGCGGCGAGGGACTGGGCCCCGCCCTGAAGGGTGTCCCACGGCCGGAGGTGGCCCTGGTGTCGCCGGCCGCCCGCACGGCGCAGACGGCCGACCTGGCGCTGGCGCACATGACGGCGCCACCGGAGGTCCGCCTCGAAGAGGAGCTCTACGGGGCCGACCCGGAGGAGGTGATCGCCCTGCTGCGCGCCGTGCCCGACGACGCCAGGGCCGCCATGGTGGTCGGCCACAACCCGACGACGCAGGCCCTCTCGCAAGAACTGCTGTCGCCGCGCGACAAGAAGGGCCTCTCGCTCGCCGTACGGTCGGGCTTCCCCACCTGCGCCCTCGCCGTCTACCGCTTCAACGTCGACGGCTGGAAGGACGTGGCGGGCGGCACGGCCCGGTTGGTCGCCTTGATGACGCCCCCCTACTGACCCACTAACCCAGCCGGCGCAGGATGGCGGCGTCGCCCTGGCCGCCGCCGCCACAGAGCGCCACGGCGGCGGTCGAAGCGCCGCGCCGGTGCAGCTCGTAGAGCGCCGTGAGGGCGAGCCGGGTGCCGGACATCCCGACGGGGTGACCGAGCGCGATGGCGCCGCCGTTGACGTTGACCTTGTCCTCGTCGAGGCCGAGGTCGTCCATCGAGGCGAGCCCGACGGCGGCGAAGGCCTCGTTGATCTCGAAGAGGTCGATGGAGCCGAGCTCGACGGCCGCCTTGCCCGCGGCCTTCATGATCGCCCGCGACGGTTGGGTGAGCAGCGAGTTGTCGGGGCCGGCCACCATGCCGTAGCCGACCAGCTGACCCAGCGGCGTGACGCCGAGCTCCTTGGCCTTCTCGGCCGACATCACCACGACGGCGGCCCCGCCGTCGGAGATCTGCGACGCGTTGCCGGCGGTGATGGTGCCCTCCTTGGTGAACGCCGGCCTGAGCGCGCCCAGCGACTCGGCGGTCGTGCCCGGACGCACCCCCTCGTCGGTGTCGACGAGGAGCGGGTCACCCTTGCGCTGGGGCACCTGCACCGGGACGATCTCCTCGGCCAGGCGCCCTTCCTTGGCGGCGGCCGCCGCCTTCTCGTGGCTGGCCGCCGCGAAGGCGTCCTGGCGCTCACGCGTGATGCCCACCTTCTCGTTGTGCTGCTCGGTCGACAGCCCCATCGCGATGTGGTCGAAGGAGTCGGTGAGGCCGTCGTACATCATGGAGTCGACCAGCGTCGCGTCACCGAGCCGGAAGCCGGCACGGGCGCCGGGGAGAAGGTGCGGGGCCTGGGTCATGGACTCCATGCCGCCCGCCACGACGACCTCGGCGTCACCCGCCCGGATCATCTGGTCGGCGAGGTAAATCGTGTTGAGGCCCGAGAGGCACACCTTGTTGATCGTGTTGGCCGGGACGGACATGGGGATGCCCCCCTTGACCGCGGCCTGACGCGCGGTGATCTGGCCCTGCCCGGCCAGGATCACCTGACCCATCAAGACATAGTCCACCTGGTCGGGCGCCACGCCGGCCCGCTTCAGCGCCTCGGCGATGGCAAAGCCTCCGAGATCCATCGCGCTGAACCCCGCCAACGCGCCCGACAACTTTCCGATCGGGGTCCGAGCCCCTGCGACGATGACGGCCTCGGCCATTGCTGCACCTCCGGTTCCCGACGGCCTGGTTACCAGTCGGAAACAACAGTGTACGGGCCAACTATCGTCGGGTCACATGAGCGACATCCTCAACGCCGCCCTCTCCGGCGCCACCCCCGATGAACTGGCCGTACTCCCCATGCCCGCTTCGTACCGTGCCGCCGTGGTCAGACGCAGCGAGGTCGACATGTTCGAGGGAATGGAGTCCGCCGACAAGGACCCCCGGCTCTCCCTGCACGTCGAGGAGGTGCCGCTGCCCGAACTGGCGCCCGACGAGGCGTACGTGGCGGTCATGGCGTCGTCGATCAACTTCAACACCGTGTGGACGTCGATCTTCGAGCCGCTGCCCACCTTCGGCTTCCTCGACCGTCTCGCCAAGGAGGGACCCTGGGCGGCCCGCCACGCGCTCGACTACCACGTCGTCGGCTCTGACGCCGCCGGCGTGGTGCTGCGGACGGGCTCGGCGGTGCGCAACTGGAAGGTGGGCGACAAGGTCACCGTCCAGTGCAACTACGTCGACGACCAGGACCCGTCGGCCCACGACGACTCCATGCTCGCCGCCAATCAGCGCATCTGGGGCTTCGAGTCGAACTTCGGCGGCCTGGCCGACATCACCGTGGTCAAGGCGAACCAGCTCATGCCCAAGCCGACGCACCTGAGTTGGGAGGAGGCGGCCATCAACGCGTTGTGCAACTCGACCGCGTACCGCATGCTCGTGTCCCCCAACGGGGCCCGCATGACCCAGGGCAACAAGGTGCTCGTGTGGGGCGCCAGCGGCGGGCTCGGCAGCTACGCCGTGCAGCACGTCTTGAACGGCGGCGGTACACCCGTCGGCGTCGTCTCCTCGCCCGAGAAGGTGAAGCTGCTGAACGACCTCGGCGTCGAGGCCGTGATCGACCGAAAGGCGGCCGACTACCGGTTCTGGTCGGACGAGCACACCCAGGACGAGTCCGAATGGCGCCGGCTCGGCAAGGACATCCGCGCGCTGGTGGGTTCCGAACCCGAGATCGTCTTCGAGCACCCCGGACGTCAGACCATGGGCGCCTCGGTCTTCGTGTGCAAGCGGGCGGGGACGATCGTCACCTGCGCCGCCACCTCGGGCTACATGATCGAGTACGACAACCGCCATCTCTGGATGAAGCTCAAGACGATCAAGGGCTCGCACTTTGCCAACTACCGCGAGGCCTGGGACGCCAATCAGTTGATCTGCGACGGCAAGGTGCTCCCGCCTCTCTCGGCCGTGTACCCGCTCGAGCAGGTGGGCGAGGCCGCCTACCAGGTGCACCACAACTTGCACGAAGGCAAGATCGGCGTCCTGTGCCTGGCGCCCACCGAGGGCCTCGGCGTCGACGATCTCGAGCTCCGCGCCAAGGTGGGCGAGGACCGCATCACTCTGTTCCGGAGGCACGGCGCGTGAGCGACCTCCTCACCGAGATCGACCACGTGGCCATTGCCGTCAACGACCTCGAGGCCGCCATCGCGTGGTACGCCGAGGTGTTCGGTGCCACCGTCGACCACCGCGAGCGGGTCGAGCGCGACGGGGTCGAGGAGGCCCTCCTCAAAGTGGCCGACTCCTACGTGCAGCTGCTCACCCCCATCAGGGACGACTCCCCCGTCGCCAAGTACCTCGCCACCAGGGGCGAGGGGCTGCATCACGTCGGTTATCGGGTCGACGACTGCGGGGTTGCCCTGCAAGCGGTGAAGGACGCGGGCGGCCGGGTCATCGACGAGGAGCCACGGCCCGGCTCGCGGGGAACGACGGTGGCCTTCGTGCATCCGAAGACTTCGTTCGGCACGCTGATCGAGCTGGTGCAGGAGTAGGAGTAGGAGCCGACGGCCGAGAGACGGGAATCGCGTTCCGCGTTAGCCGGAGACCATCCGGCCGACCCAGGTGGCGCGACCGGTCTGTTCCAACCACTCGTCGTACTCGGCCGGGCGCCAACGCGCGTGCCAGGGGTCTCCTTCTTGGAGCACCGTGTCGAGCGGGTCCACTCCCGACGGCGAAAGCGCGACCGCGGCTTGTCTCCAGCTGTCCAGGAGACCCAGGCCGAACTGCACGATGTCGGGCCGGGTTTCCGAGAGGTCGTGCTGTTCGTGCGGGTCCTTCGTGAGATCGAACAACATGAGGTCGGGGAAACCGTGATAGCTGTCGTGAAACGTCCGGATGCAGATCCAATCGTCGTAACGGACGGCCCGCTGCGCGGTCCACGCGCCCTGCGTCAAGACGAGGTAATCCCTGCCCGCGTACGTCCCTGAGGCCAGGGACGACCGAAAGGACTGACCGTCCCATCGGCTCGGAACGCTGCCGCCGACGAGCTCGAGCAGGGTCGCGGCGACGTCAACCTGGTAATGGAATGAGTCATCGACTCCGGCGGAGAGACCGGGCCACCGGATGATCATGGGAACGCGCGCCACGTGGTGGTCGGCCGTCTGATGGTCACAGTAGATGCCGAGCTCCCCCAGCGTCTCCCCGTGATCCGCCGAGATGATCAGACCGACGTCGTCCTCGATCCCCAGAACGGCGAGCCGCTCGAGGATGAGGCCGACATGGTGGTCCACGTAGCGGACACCGGTGTCGTACCCGTCGAACATCCTGCGCACCTGCGCCATGTCGTCGGCCACCAAGGGCTGGCGGGGGAACGCGTCCCAGCGCGCGTGGGGACCGAAACCAGTGATCTCCTGGGCGGAGTGCGGTCCCGGGAGGCTCCAGTGATGTGCCCGCACGTCCTCGTCGAGCCAACTGGGAACGGGCATCCCGCGAAACGGTTCACCGAAGGAGTCGGGGGTTCGATACGGCGTGTGGGGATCCCACATGTGGACGTGAAGAAACCAGTCCTGACGGGTTGCGTTCCGATCGAGCCACTCGAGCGCCACCCCCGCGACTTGATCGGCGGTCTCCAGGCCACGGGTCCCCAGGTTGTACGACTCGTTGAAACCGGCCAGAAAATGGTAGGCCGAATGGCGTTCCGGGAACGTGCTGATCGAGGCGGTCCAAAAGCCGACTTCTTGCATCTGACTGGCCCAGGTCTCCGCGGCGTCCCTGCTCCGGAATCCCCTCGTGCTCCCCTCGGGAAAGGGGGAGGCCGCCGTGCCGCCGTGCCCGGCGACTCCGTTGTGGATCCCGAATCGTCCGCTGCTCAGGGCCGTTCGCGAAGGGAGGCAAGGAAGGTCTGACGCGTACACGTTGTTGAACCTCACACCCTCTGCGGCAACGGTGTCGATGGCCGGGCTGGTGGGCCGCCGATACCCGTAGCAACCGAGGTGGTCAGCTCGAAGCGTGTCGATATCGAAATGGATGATTCGCATTGCCCGTCACATTCAGCGACCTGCGGATGCAAGGTGCACGCACCTGCACCACCAATGGTACTCGCTGGGCCTCTCTGAACTGGCCACCGTCAACCCTCACGGAGACGCAGCCGCCCTACGCGTGATGCGGTGTCTGAGCGGTCAATTCGGCGATCAGGTCGTTGAGCCGTCGGACCGCGGGGAGCCCTGCCGTCACCACCTCGTCCATCGGATCGGGCCGGCCGGCCAGCTGCGCGTTGAGCCATTCAGAGAGCATGGCGTCCATTTGCCGCGCGATCTCCGGTCGCTCGTCGGCCAGATTCGTCTGCTCGGCCGGATCGATCCGGATGTCGTAGAGCTCAGGGCCGTATCTCGGATAGACACCCGGGTCGACGGATCGAATGAACTTCCACTCCTCGGTGCGCACACCCCGCTTCGCTTGCCACGTGCACTCACTCAGGAAGACCGCATCACGATGAGCGTCGGACGTGCCCTCCGCCAGCGACCGTAGGGAATGCCCGTCGAGACCCGGTACGACGGGCATTCCCAAGAAATCGAGGACCGTTGGCTTGATGTCGACGGTGGACACCAGGGGCGTGACCTCAGAGACCGGCACCACGCCGGGAGCCCAGATGATCAGCGGCACGTGCACGACCGAATCGTAAAGCCCCGCGTGATCGAACCACGCGTCGTGCTCGGTCATGTTCTCACCGTGGTCGCCGAACAAGACGACCATCGTCGTGTCCAAGACCCCGACTCGCTCCAGATAAGCAAAGAGACGACCGATCTCATAGTCCAGGTACGCCACTTCGGCATCGTAGAGATCGGAGACGTACGCCAAATTGGGAAGGTAATCGAGATGGTTGTATAGGTTCTCCGCGAAGAGGGGGTAGGTCGGCCGGCTCCGCAGCCTCTCTGCGATGAGCGGATCATGGTGCAGCGACGACGATTTTGTGTAGCGGTGCTTGTAGGGCTGGGGTGGGACGTAGGGAATGTGCGCGTCCCAGAAGTGCAGGAACAAGAAGAACGGTTCTTTGTGGTGTTCGTCCAACCACTGCGTCCCGATGTCGACGATGACGGAGCCCGGCGACCGAGAGCGCCCGGGCGGCGGCATGTAGTCGATGTATCCGCGCATGAACCAGTCCTTCATGGCGAACAGATGATCGACGGCACCGGTCGCGTAGCCGGCCTTCCGGAAAAGGGTCGGGAGCCACGAAACATCCGCATCGAGACGTGACGCCGGGTGAAAGTGCGAAACGATGCTCGTGTTGATCCCGCATCGCCCGGAGAAGATCGCCGTGTGAGAGGGCTGCGTCGGGATGTCCGACGCAAAGGCGTTGGTGAAGAGTGAGCCCTCCCGGGCGATGCGGTCGAGGTTGGGAGTGAGACCTCGCTCGTGACCGAGGCAGCCGAGACGGTCGGCTCGCAGGGTGTCCATCGAAATAAAGATCACGTTCACTTCGTTTCCTTTGCGACTGGACCGTCCGACACTATCCCTCTCTATTTCCATTTTCACGCATCCGCTGTTTTGGCCAAACCGTTCACAATTCTTCTGAATATTTGTGCCGGTTGGCTTCGTTCATTTACCACGATCTAGCTCGGGGTTCGCTCCGCAGGTGATCGAATGGACGATGGGTCCACGCTCCACCACGCCGCTGCCGTGGCCAAGTGGTCCCGGGACGGGCTCAATCCCCGCCCGATGGAAGATCCTTCAACGCCACCCCCTCCGACCGCAATTCATCTCGATCGTCTCGAGGCCATCCAGGAAGAAGAGGGCAGGTCCGCGCCGGTGCCGGAGGACGCTCCGGCCAGGTGGAGCGCGAGCCTCATGGAGGTGAGCCGGTGACGCCCGACCGCAGCGGGGATTCCGCCGCCACGACCTCGCTCGAGCGAATCGCCCGACCCGCGGGCGGGGCCCGGCCCGTCGGCAACTCCACGTTCTGCCGCTCCTCCCACTGCCTGCATGATAACGGACGTTGCGAGATACTCAAAGTGGTACTTGGGTTTTTTTTAGAAATGATTACCGCGAAGTCACGGATTTACCGCTGCGTTCATTTTGTTGGGCTGACACGGCAGCGACCGCGTTCTGTGGTACACAAACGGGATGCGGGGACGCAACCCGGGGCCACCCAGATCAACCAGGAGACAACGCCGGCTGGCCGTGCCCGTGCTCCTCGCCGCGGGGGGGCTCCTGGCGTTTGGATGTTCGTCGGGAAGCGGGCCCTCGCCGTCGGCCCAAGCCAGGAGTCGGAACCCTTCGACCACGTCGCCCACCTCCCCGGCGACGACAACCAGCACGACTGCCGCGCCCCGTTCGACCGTGACGACGGGTGCTCCGGCTCCTGGTCACGCCAGCGCGGCCGGACAACCGGCACCCGTCCCCACCGGTGGCGCCTATCTCGGCGCGTGGGTCAATCCGAGCCCGGGTCACTCGGAAGTCTCCCAGTTGCCCGGGTTTGCCGCCTCCGCCGGGAGAACGCCCAGCATTTTGAGTCTCTACACGGCCTGGGCGAAACCCGCGCCGATTGCCCACATGCAAAAGATCGTCGAGCACGGTGCCATTCCCCTGGTGTCGTGGGGCTGCACCTCCACCGCGGCCGTGGACTCGGGCCAGTACGACCAATTGATTACAACGTACGCCATAGCCTTGAAGTCCTTCGGGCACCCGGTACTCCTCCGGTGGTTCTGGGAGATGAATCTCAAGGTCGCCAAGGACGTCGCCTGCATCGGTTCGGACGGACCAGCTGGATTCATCTCGGCGTGGATACACGTGTGGACGATCTTCCACCAAGTTGGCGCGACCAACGTCTCCTTCGTATGGTGCCCGGGAATCTCCGGGGGGCAGATCGAATCGGCCCAATACTTCCCGGGTGCTGCTTACGTCGATTGGATCGGTGCCGACGGCTATGACCGCCAGGGTCAAGGTGCCCAGGCCTTTGCCCAGGTCTTCGGCGCCTGGTACGCGGCGTACGCCGGCTACGGCAAACCGATGATGGTCGGGGAGACGGGCGCCATCGCAACCGACCAGGCTGCATACCTCCAGGGCATCGGCAGCGTCCTGCCCGCTCAGTTTCCCGACATCAAGGCACTGGTGTACTTCGACGCACCGGGTCCCGCCGATTTGTGGGTGCTGACCCCGGCGGGTCTCCAGGCGTACGGACAACTCGAGCGCAGTCCCTACTTCTCGCCCTGAGAGGTCAGACCTCGACCAGTTCCGCCGCCACTTCGGGACGAGGGAGCGGTGGTCGGGGGAGGGGCCGAAACGCTTCGCTCATCCGGTTGGTGACGACCGGCCGCGGATTGAAACTCAGGAAGCACTCGAGGCAGTAGTAGTGCTTGAGGAGCACGAACACGTACCGGAGGGGCAACCACACCAACTCCCTCGCCTTGCCGTAGTAGATGGTCCAGCCGATCATCAGAGCCAAGGGAGGTACCGCCCTGAAGAGGAGGATGAACACGACCCGGGCCAGATTGACGTGGCTGGTCGGATCAAAGAGTGCCTCGGCAACGATGTAGACGAAGATCGTCAGGTGCAACGGCGCCAGGAAGCGACGGGCGGCCTGGCGGGTGGCGAAGAACCAGAACCGCGGCCCGGCGAACCCCGTGACGACGGGGATGAACCGGGAGTACGCCATCGTCCCGCCGCGGTTCCAACGGGTGCGCTGGGTTCGCAATTGCCGCTGCGTGTTGGGAACGTCCTCGTAGGACCGCACCCGCGTGTCGATCTGGACCCGGTAGCCGAGACGCACGATGCTGTAGGTGAAGTCCACGTCCTCGCCGTACATCCCGTCGACGAACCCACCGATCTGCAGAGCGGGCTCGCGACGGAACGCGGTGAAGGTGCCCGGCACACAGCCGACCCCGTCGACGATGTCGCTGGCGGGCCGAACGAAGCCGAACCCGATGATGAGCTCGAACATCCGCATGCGATCGATCCATGTGTAATAGGGCTCCTTGGGCAGGGTGAAGGCACCGACCAGCCCGATCTGCGGGTCGGCCAAGAAGTACGGAACCGAGTAGAGGAAGCAGTCCTCGTGCACCGTGCAGTCGGCGTCGACCCGGTACACGTAGTCCGCGGTGCAATGACTGAGTGCCTTGTTCAGTGCGGCCGACTTCCCCATGTGGCCACCGTGGATGATCTCACCGGTCGCGTAGTGGAACTCGGCCATCGCCTGCTCAGCCAGTTGGACCGTGGCGTCGAGGGATCCGTCGTCGCAGAGGATCACCTTGACCGGTCCCCGGTAACGCTTGGCGGCCGCGTCGATCGACTCCAAGAGCCCGACGATGCAGAGCTCCTCGTTGAATGCCGGGGTGATGACCTCCACTGGCGGCCGTTCGTCGGTCGGTTGGACGCGGCGGTGATGCACGAGTCGGACGATGCCCATGAACATCGTGATGAAGGCCAGGAGATACGGCCCGCAGGCAAAGATGATCGCGCTGGCGACGAGAGGATCGTGCCCGAACTTGGAAATCAAGAAAGTTGCGGTGAAGGCCGTGACGGTCACCGCCGCGACCACGCAGGCGACGAGGATCCAGTCCGCGTGCCAGTCGTGCCCGCGGCGCAAGGGAAAAGGGGTTTTCTTCGGGAGTTGGAACGAGGTGAAGGAAACCCGGAAGAGGACGATCCCGGCGATCAGGTATTGGATGAGCAGGCTGACCACGGGCGTCGGGCCCAAGGGCAGCTTGGTGACGATCACCACCACCCCGAAGATCGCGTCAGCCACGGCTGAGATGAGGAGGAACAGGAGAACGTTCAGCAGGATGATCACCCGTCGGGCCGCGGACGCATGGAACGAAACGGCAAAGGCGACGCCGAATGCGATGACGCTGACCTGGAACACGGCGAGCAGCGACCGCGCGTACGGGTCGACGACGCTGGGGTTGTGGATCACCGAGAGCATCAGCTGGCTGACCACGCTGTGGTAGGCGTCGGTGAGGTTCGGTGACCGCAGTCGGATCAGGACAACCGAGACCACGAAGCTCACCGCGAGGAACAACCCGCAGCGCGCGTAGCTCGGTCGCAGGGGCGGACGCATGATGACCCGCGCTCCCTCACCGCGGTCCGATTCGTCGTAGTTGCGGGTCAGGGGCTTGAGCACCACGACCGTGAGGATCAGGGCATCGAGGCAGAGGAGCGCCAGACCGTGGAGGTCGACGTTCGTCGTGACGGCGGGCACGGGGAAGTCAAGCCCTCACGGTCGCGCTCATTCCGGGAAGCAGGCCGGGAACGGTGTGGCTCAAAATGACCGTGACGTCGTAGGTGACTGCCGTGTTGTCGCGGGTTGGGCTCAACCCGATCTGCGTCACGACGCCGGCCTCGGTCAGATTCAACGCCGTGAAGTACACGGAGACCGTCTTCCCAACCGGCGTGCGAGAGATGTCGGTTTCCGGCACCTGGGAGAGCACCTGCTGGTGCCCCCCGATGATCTCGATCAACGGCTCGCTGCCCCCGCTGTTGGTACTCGAGCCTGGCGCCGCGGGCTGGGAGGGAAAGAGCGAGAAACCCGGGGATTGATTGGTCGGCAGCGCGGCGGGCGCCTGGTACTGCTGCACGCCGGTGGGACCGACCACCTCGCCGGCGGCCCCGTAGACCTCGGAGACCACGCCGGAATTTGGAGCGACGAGCGTCGCATTGGTCACCTCCTGCTCAATGGTGGCGACCTGGGTCTCCGCCTGGTTCAGGTTGGCCTGCGCCTGGGCCTGAGCTGAGGCACTTCCGGGAGAAGCCTGGAGGTTCGACTGATAGTTGGCCAGGTTGAGGGTGGACTGGTCGCTGTTCACGGTCGCCTGAGCGGTATCGATCGACTGTTGCGACTGGGCTTGCACGACCGCGAGCTGCGACTGGGCCTGCGCGACCGCCGACTGGTCCTGTGCGTTCGTCTGCTGCAACGTCTGGCAATGCGTGTACGCCTGCTGAGCGGCGGTGTCGGTCGGGTTCGCCGGTGGAACCGGCCCGTTCGGACAGGCCTGGGTGTAGAGCGAGAGATCGGTTGTCTCTCGGCTCTCCGCGGTGGTCAGCGCGGTCTGGGCCGCGGACACGTTGGCGGCCGTTGTTCCCTTTGTCGCGTTCAGATTCGCCTGGGCATTGGTCAGCGCCGTCTGCGCCTGAGCCGCCTGGAGTGAATCCTGTTCGAGCTGCCCGCTGGTGAGCGAAGGCGCTCCTGTCTGGGCGAGCGCCTCCTTGTCCGCCTGGACAACCGCCTCCTCGTCGAACAGCTGGGCCACCAGGAGTGCGGCATCCTGCGTCGCCAACACCTGACCCGCCGCCACGTCCTGCCCGACCTTCACCTTGACCGAGGTCACCTTGGCCGTGTCGGCAAAATTCAAGTCAAAGGTCTTCGACGTCGACACGACTGCGGGAAAGGACGCCTCCCCGGAGGTGATCGACTGCACCGTCAAGACGGTTGCGACACCGGCCAACAACAACAGGACGAGGGCGAACACGATCTGCCGTCGGGTGATGTGCATTCGACCGGGGTCGCGTTCGCTCAGCGGCCCGAGCGCACCGTCACTGGAGGTGGTGAGGGAGGCATTCATCCCTCGCACCTTCTCGACTTTGTCGGTCTTCTCGATCTGCTCCGTGGGATGATCAGTGATCACTTGGCGCCTTTCCAATGTCGGAACTCATCTGAGCTGCTCCCCCGTCATCACCGTTCCGAAAGCGTCCTTCGACGCCGTCGCTGGTCCTGCAGCCACGTGCCCGCGATGTAGGCACCGCAGATCGCGAGCAAACCGGTGGCGACGAGCACCGCGTCTGCGCCGAACCCGTACTGGCCACGGAACAAACCGGCAAAGAGCCCCAGGGGGTCGAATCCGGCGCCTCGCCCGCCCGACGATCCCAGCCGGGACGGATCCGCCGGCGCCGATCCGCCGGCCCCCGGTGGTGCGAACGAGAGCGCAGCAATCGATGCCAGATCCGGCGTCCCGGCGAAGGCGGAGCCTTCTGGGAAAGCCAAAGGCATGACGGTCTCGCTCGGCGCCGCGCCGTTGGACCCTGCGTTGTCGGCATCGCCGCTGTAGACCGCCGTGATGGCGTTGGCCCCGGTCGCCAAATCGGTGGAGGTGCAGCTCGAGGAGACGTCGAGGGCGACGGATTGGCACCCGGTCACGGGCCCTCCTTGGTCGTAGAAGCTGACCGAGCCTCCGTCGTCGGTCGCCTGCACCTGCGCGGTCATGGTGACTTCTTGCCCGGTGACGGCGAGGCTCGGAGTGGTGTCCACCGTGGTGCTGGTCGCCGTCCGGTTCGGTTGGAAGAAGGGGTCCGAGGACAGGGACTGGAACGAATGCATCCCCTCCGAATCGAGTGGATATTCCGCGAGATTCCCGAAGGCGTCGAAGTAGAGGATGCCCTTGAGCAACGGGAACTCGGTGGCCACCTCGGCTTGGATCTGGTTCAGGTAGGACTGCTGTGCGCCCGAGAATGCCGCCGTTTCGGTGATCATGAGCGGCTTGCCGAAGTCGGCAAACGTCTGGTACCACTGCGCGAACCGCAGGGAAAAGACGCCTGACGTCGGAATGGACGTTCGCACGTAGCCGTCGGCGGTGATCCAGTCGACGTACGCCGCACCGGGGTAGTAGTCGATCCAATCGTGATCGGTGCCCGAGGCGCCGATGTTCCACACGAACGCCACGTTCGTCGCTCCCGCGGCCTCGAAGAGGTCGTGGATGTGCCGGTAGGCCTTGACATAACCGGCCGGCCCGAGATTCGAGATGCAGTTGGTGTAGTTGACTCCCCCGGGAAAGTTCGGCTCGTAGAACCAGCGCAAGAAGATCGGCCCTTTGAGCGCGGCCAACTGTTGCGCAAAACCCGTGATCAGTGCGTCGTCAGTCCCGGCGATGACGTTGGCGTCGGTATCACCGCACTCCCAGTCGATCATGGGGATCGCTCCGGTTGCGCGCACCTGCTGGATCTGCACGTCAGGAGTGGGCTGTGTCCACGGCTGGTAGATGTGCACCACCGAGAGCGGTCGGTCCAGAGCAGAGTTGAAGGCCGGCAGCAGATGCAGTTCCTGACCCAACGACGTGGTGCTGTACGTGGAACCCCGAAGGGGATAGGGGCGAACATACGCCCCCAGGTAGGCCGTTCCCGGCCCCGGAATGGCCGGCAGTCCCGGGGAACCCGCGCCGGGCGACACCGCAACGTAGGTGGGTGGCGCCACCGCAGGCGCAAATTGCGCGTCCCCCTCGTAGGTCACCGTGATGCTGTTCTGGCCAGGGGCCAGGGAGGACGTTTCGCAACCGCCGGCGTGCAACACCGGCACGGCACCACATCCCGGAATCGTCGAGCCGTTGTCGGAAAAGTCGAGACTGCCTCCGAGATCCGCGGGAGTCAGCCAGGCGGCGATCTTGACGACCGCCGACTGGCCCACGGCACCCGGAGTGGCGGTGACCGAGACGGTCGACTGCTGTCGGGACAGTTGGAAGGCTGCGAGCTGGGACAAGTCGTCAAAGGCCGCGGTGCCGTTGCCGTTCAGTTCGTACTGGACCGCATTCACCCGGTCGGGGGCGTCGAAGTAGACGATGCCCCTTGATCTTCGGGAACAGCGTGGGCAGGTCGTTGGCGACGTCCTGCAGGTACTGGCCTTGCGTCCCCCGAACGGCGCCGAAGCTGCTGACGATCAGAGGCTTGCCACTGCCCGAGTACTCGTTGTACCACGGCTGGAAGGCGGAACCGAACGGATCGTGCACGTTCGTCGCTCGGCTGTAGGAACTGTCCGCACCGATCCAATCGACGAAGGCGCTCCCCGGATAGTAGGTGTCCCATGCGGCCGAGCCCTGTCCCTGGCTCGCATCGACCGACCACACAAAGGCCACGTTGCTCGCTCCTGCTGCGGCGAACAGATCGTGGATGTGCTGGAACGCAGCCCGATACACGGAGGCGGGATCACGTGACGCCGGCACGTTGAGGAGGCAACTCTTCGCCGACGCCGACTGCTGGTCGTTCGGGTCGGGGTACCAACGAAGGAAGAGGGGAATGTGCGTCGCCGCCAATTTCTGGGCGACGGCGCTGATGAGTGCGTCGTCCTTGCCGGATGCCACGTTCCAGTCGGAATCACCACAGTTCCAGGTGATCATCGGTAGGGCACCCAGCGCCCACACCTGATCGATCTGGGTGATCCACACGGGGTTGCTCCAGTTGAGGTAGATCGAGGTGATCGAAAGCGGACGGGCCAGGCCCGCGTCGACCGAGGGGGCATTGGCCACATCAATCGGGAGGGAATAGGTTCCTCCGGTCGGATTCGCCATGGTCAGGGCCTGTCCCGTCGGGTCGACGAACGCGCCGAGGTAGGCCTGGCCCGAGGCCGGAACCGCTGGACCCTGGACTTGAGCCCGCGGCGCGCCCGCGCTCGAGGAGGTCGGCGCCGGGGCAGACGAGGTCGGTGGGACGGCCGGTCCTGGGCTCGTCGAGGACGTCGTCGTCGAAAGCCCTTGCGATGACCCGTTGACCGGAGCGACCGCAGCGACCACGGCCACGGTGACCGGGGCCGAGGTCGAGGGCGAGAAGGCGGAGTCTCCGCCGTAGACGGCGACGATGCGCTGCGTCCCTGCACCCAGCTGCGAGGTCTGGCAGCTCGGCGCCATCCGGATCGGGATGAAGAGACAACCCCTGATGACCCTTCCGCCGTCCAGGAAGCTGACGCTCCCGCTGTTGTCTTCGGCATCAACCGACGCACTGAGCGTCAGGGTCGCTCCGAGCGCGACCGATGACTGGGACGTCATCACGGTTGTCACGGTTTGGGCCCGGCTGGGATGGAAAGACGGCGATGCCGCCAACGCGCGGAGCGAGGCCGATCCGGCCGCGTCCAACTGATATTGGTCACCGGTGACAACGTCCGGGGCATCGAAGTAGACGAACGCTCTGATCGCCGGATAGCGCGCCGGCAGGACGGAAAGCATCTGGGCGAAGTAGGCCGTTTGTGATCCTGTGTCCGCTCCGGCCGAAGAGATCATCATCGGCTTTCCAGCCGGAGAGAAGGTTGCGTACCACGACTCGAACTCCGGGGAGTACACCGCCGGCTGGGGTCTCGCACCCGGCGACGGGGAACCGTCGGCCGCGATCCAGTCGACCAGGCCTGCACCCGGGTAGTAACTCGCAAAGTTCGGATCGACTCCGGCGGAGGTGGCCACGGACCAGACGAACGCCACGTTGGTCGCGCCGGCCGCTTCGAACAGACTGTGGATGTGCCGATAGGCGGCGACGAACCCGGATGCTCCTCCCGTCCCCAGGCAGGCACTCGTGGCGGGAACTCCGGTCGCATTCGGGTCTGGGAACCAGCGGAGAAGGATCGGGACATCCGTCGCGGCCAGCGACTGCGCCTCCGCTGTCACCGTCGCGTCGTCCAGCCCGGCGGCGACGCTGGCGTCGGTGTCCCCACAGTCCCACGTGACCATCGGGATGGCACCGGTCGCGGCGACACGATCGAGCCCGGCCACATTGACCGGCTCGCTCCAGTCCTGGAACGTCGAGAGAACCGACGGCACTCGTCCTGCTTGCTGGTTGAAGGCCGGCAACGCAGCAAGCTCAGCCGGCAGACTTGCCGTCCCACCGGTCGGATCGTTCGCGCTCAGCGCGGTTCCCGCGGGATCGACAAAGGCACCCAGGTAGGCGGTCCCCGCCGAAGGCACCGCCGGCGGCGGCGCTTTCGAGCCCTGACCCGCCGCCTCCGCGGAGAACAACCCTCCACTGCTGCCGAGCACCCACACGAGCGCCACCGTCGATGCCAGCGCGACGGTCAGCGCCACCGATAACAGTCGACGCCTCACTCGGGGAGGCGCCAACCTGGGCGCCGCACCGTGCGTCGCTGGCGCGCCGCGCCATCAGTTGCGGTCAACCAACGAGGCGGCCCCTCGACCACCGGGATCGGCCCCGCGCCGGCAGCGAGCAACGGGGGAAATGGGTGTCCGCCGATCGCCGCAGAACTCAGTCGAAGGCACGCGGCTACCACACGGCGGCCTTTGCCCTCAGGGGGGCGGGGGACCGTCGTGTGGTCAGTGGGAGGGGGACCCCAGATGACACGGCGTGTGACTTTAGTCATATCCCATGCCAGAAGTCATGGGTCGATTGGACAACTGGGGCGCAATTCGGGCTCCCGCGGGGTGGCCGGCACGCGCTGATTCGGGGCCTGACGGCGGCCGGACCAGGGAACCCGAGACCGCGCAGCCCACCAGTTGCTCCGCGACGGACCCGTCGGAAGACGCCCACGTGGAACATCCAGCGGCATGACAGGACAATCTCAAGGCTGGACATCGGCGTCCGTCGATCTCAGCGACGACGGCACGGGAAACCACGTGAGGTTCTCGCGTCGCTCCGTCCGATGACGCGACGTCGAGAGGGTGCACGTCGATGCCGTCCGTGACAGTCACACAAGATGACCGACGCGCGACCAACCGCACCATCGGACTGCATCACGAAGCCAACGATGCTGATGCCGTCCACAACTCGACGTGACTGATCGCACAGGTCGCGTCAGCACACATGCTCGTGCGACGTGACGAACAAGTGAACATCGCGCTCGTTCATGAGCATTGTTTTGTTTTGCCCACTTCCCTTCTGCGTCGCCGCGCCGTAACATCCCAGCCGGGAAGAGGGGAGCGGAACAACACCCGCAAGCCTCGATGACTCCGTTGTCACGGAGTTGTCAAAGAGCAATTCGGAGGCTTGCGAATGGACAGCCGCACTGCAACCCGTCGTCGGTTCCTGGGGCATGTGCATGCAACAACGGCGCGCACCATTGCGTCGACCGGCGACGACAACAAAACCCAATCCCCCGGAGCGCGGGCCTACAAACTGAGTCATTTGCGCGCGTTGGAGGCACAGTCGATCCACATCATGCGCGAAGTCGCAGCCGAGTTCGAGCGGCCCGCGCTCATGTTCTCGGGCGGCAAGGACTCCGTCGTCATGCTGCATATCGCGCACAAGGCGTTCTTCCCGGCTCAGCCCCCCTTTCCCGTGCTCCACGTCGATACGGGACGCAACTTTCCCGAGGTCCTCGATTTTCGCGACCGTACCGTGGAGCGGCAGGGCCTTCGGCTCGTGGTCGGCAAGGTGCAGGACGACATTGAGGCCGGGCGGGTCGTCGACGAAATGGGTATTCGTGCGACTCGCAACAGGCTGCAGACGCCCACGCTGCTCCGAACGATCCGCGAGCACGAGTTCGACGCGCTCTTCGGTGGCGCCCGTCGCGACGAGGAGAAAGCCCGGGCCAAGGAGCGCGTGTACAGCTTTCGTGACCAGTTCGGGCAGTGGGACCCGAAGAACCAGCGTCCCGAGCCGTGGAACCTGTTCAACGGGCGGCACCACAAGGGTGAGCACATCCGGGTCTTTCCGCTGTCCAACTGGACGGAGCTCGACGTCTGGCAGTACATCGCCGATGAGCAGATAGAGGTCCCTGCCATCTACTTCGCGCACCAGCGCGAGGTCTTTGTGCGTGACGGCATGCTGATGTCGGTCAGCGAGCACCTCAGGCCCGACCATGGGACCGAGGTGTTCCGGGCGCGGGTGCGGTTCCGTACGGTCGGAGACGCCGACTGCACCGGCTGCGTCGAGTCGCCGGCCCTCACCGTCGAGGACATCATCAAGGAGGTGGCGGTCACCCGGCTCACCGAGCGCGGCGCCACCCGGGCCGACGACCGGATCTCCGACAGCGGGATGGAAGATCGCAAGCGGGAGGGTTACTTCTGATGACGGAGCTCCTGCGTCTCGCCACGGCAGGCTCGGTCGACGACGGCAAGTCCACGCTGATCGGCCGCCTGCTGTACGACTCAAAGGCCATCTACGAGGACCAGCTCGACTCCATCCGACGCACCAGCCAGCGGCGTGGCAACGCCGAGACGGATCTCTCGCTCCTGACCGACGGGCTCAGAGCCGAGCGCGAGCAGGGCATCACGATCGACGTTGCCTACCGGTACTTCTCGACGCCGAAGCGGAAGTTCATCATTGCGGACACGCCAGGGCACACCGAGTACACGCGCAACATGGTCACTGGGGCCTCGAACGCGCACCTGGCCATGATCCTCATCGACGCTCGAAACGGCATGGTCGAGCAGAGCCGCCGCCATGCCTTTCTCTCCCACCTGCTGGGCATCCCGCGCCTCGTCGTGTGCGTCAACAAGATGGACCTCGTCGACTGGGACCGCGGGCGGTTCGAGGAGATCAAGGACGAGTTCATGACGTTCGCCAGCCGGCTCGACGTGAAAGATGTCACGTTCATCCCCGTTTCCGCGTTGCACGGCGACAATGTGGTCAACGCCACGGAGAACACCTGGTGGTACGGGGGACCGTCCCTGCTCAGCCATCTCGAATCGGTCTACATCGCGAGCGACGAGAACTTCATCGACCCCCGCTTCCCCGTTCAGTACGTCATACGGTCGCACGGTTCTTCCGACGCCGACTTCCGCGGCTACGCCGGAACCGTGGCCAGCGGGGTCTTCCGCCCGGGCGATCCGATCGTGGTCATGCCCTCGGGGGTGGCCTCCACCATCCGGAGCATCGAGACGGCGGACGGCGCAGTCGAGGAGGCCTACCCCCCGATGGCGGTCACCCTCACGCTCAACGACCCGGTCGGGGTGGCACGGGGCGACATGATCTGCCGGCCGAACAACCAGCCCCGCATGACACAGGAGATCGAGGCCACGGTGAGCTGGATGGACGCCCAGCACACGCTGAACGTCGGCACCCCCCTCCTGATCAAGCACACCACCAAAGTGGTCCGGGCCGTCGTCCGGGCCGTTCATTACCGCATGGACATGAACGGCCTCCACCGGGACGAGTCCGCGACAGACCTCGCCCTCAACGACATCGGTCGTATCCGGCTGCACACGACCGAGCCGTTGGCCATCGACGACTATCAGGTCAACCGGGCCACGGGCAGCTTCATCCTGATCAACCCGAGCACCAACATCACGGTCGGCGCCGGGACGGTGAAGTTCGCCGCCCAACACGCCGCAAGCCCCAATGTGGTGCGCCACACCGGCACGCTGACGGCCGAGGAGCGCTATCGCTACCTAGGCCTGCGGGGCGCGACGGTGCTCTTCACCGGCCTGTCCGGCTCGGGGAAGTCGACGCTGGCCGCCGCGGTGGAGGAGATCCTGGTGAAGCGAGGCCGTCCGGCCTTCATGGTCGACGGTGACAATCTCCGCCACACCCTCTGCAGCGACCTCGGGTTCTCGGCCGCAGATCGTGCGGAGAACCTGCGGCGGGCGGGCGAGGTGGCGCGGCTCCTCGCGGAAGACGGGACGGTCGCACTGCTGTCGCTCATCAGTCCGTGCGCCGAGGAGCGCCGCAAGCTCCGAGAGGTCCACGCCGACAGCGGCCTGACCTTCCTCGAGGTGTACGTCAACACCCCGCTGGAGGTCTGCGAGCAGCGGGACCCCAAGGGCCTCTACGCCCGGGCGCGGGCCGGAGAACTCCCGGACTTCACCGGCGTCGACGCCGACTACGAGGAGCCGAAGTACCCCGAGCTCGAGCTCACGCCGGAGTGCGGCGAGATCATCGACCAGGCCCTGCGGGTGGTCAGCCTCCTGGGCGAGATGAAGCAGCCCTAAGTCGCACCGCGACCCCCGAGCGCAAGGAGAGCACCGTGTTCAAAGCTGGAACGGCCGCAGCGCTGAGCCTTGGGACGGCTGGGCTGCTGCTCGTTGCCGCCGGTCCGGTCGGCGCGAGCCCTAGTGCCACGGCCGTCGACCATTGGGGTTCGTTCTTTGGTGACGAGAATCACGCGAACGACGACGAGATCAAGGTTCCGACCCCGATGACGCTGCCGGGCAAGGTCGCCGAGGTCGCCACCTCCAACTCGACGGAGTACGCCCTGCTGACCAACGGCACCGTGTACGCATGGGGTCAAGGCGACCATGGGGAGCTGGGCGACGGGGCAACCACCAACTCCTTCACCACCGCGGTGCAGGTCGAGTTCCCCGCCGGAGTCACCATCGCCTCGCTTCCCACTGACGCCATGCCCTACGACACCGCATTGGCGGTCGACACCAACGGCAACGTCTGGGGGTGGGGGTGGAATGCCTCCGGCGAGTTGTGCCTCGGCGCTTCGGGCGAACAGGTCGTCCCGGTCGAACTGCCTCTGCTTCTGAGCGACGTGACGGCCATTGCCGGGGCGGGTGACCACACGGTCTTCGACGCCGCAGGCACCGTCTATGCGTGTGGTGGCAACAACAGCGGCGATCTCGGTGACGGTTCGACCACCGGGAGCTCAACGCCGGTGAAGGTCGTCGGGCTTCCGGCCACCGGTATCCAGACGCTGGTTGCTGCCTACGAGGACTCCGGTGCGCTCACCTCGACGGGCGCCTACTACGACTGGGGGCTCAACAGCGAGGGGCAGCTCGGTGACGGGTCGACCACGCCGTCGTCCACCCCGGTCCTGGTGAACCTCGACCATGCCGTGAGCCTGGTCGCCCAGGGGGGGTCCATCGGGACCAACGGCCAGACGCTGGTCAGGCTGACGAATGGGAACCTTTGGGCTTGGGGCGATGACCAACGCTCGCAACTCGGGGACGGTGGGACCGGCTATCAGAAGAGGCCCGTGCGAATCCTCCCGCCTGCGGGCGTCCACTTCGTGACGCTCGCCACCGGGGCCGTGACGTCCTACGGGATCACCCCCGGCGGCAACGTGTACGCCTGGGGCGGGAACGGCTCGGGGCAGGTCGGGTCCGGAACCGGCTCCGGCATCGCCGCGACACCCGCCCTCGTCGATTCCGGTGCGACGCTCATTTCCGCCACCGCCAACAACGTCGCCGTCGGTCGTTGAAGTCCGGAATGACGGGAAGGGGAGATCTCGTGACCAAAGTGGGAAGGTTCGCCGCGGTCGGCCTGTGGGCGGGAGGGCTGGTGCTCCTCGCCGCCGGTCCGGTAGGCGCCAACCCCAGTGCGACGACCGTCGACCACTGGGGTGGCTTCTTCGGCGACAAGGATCGCGGCAACTCCGGCGAGCTCAAGGCTCCGACGTCGATGTCATTGCCGGGGAAGGTCGCCCAAGTCGCATCGTCCAATTCGAGCGAGTACGCGCTGTTGACCAACGGCAACGTCTACGCATGGGGCCAAGGCGACCGTGGTGAGCTTGGCAACGGCAAGGAGGCCAACTCCTTTACCACCGCGGTCCACGTCGAGTTCCCCGCCGGGGTGACCATCGCCTCGCTTCCCGCTGACGCCATGCCCTACGACACCGCGATGGCGGTCGACACGAACGGCCACGTCTGGGGATGGGGGCTGAACTCTGCCGGCCAGCTGTGCCTGGGCGCTGCGGGCGAACAAGACGTCCCGGTCGAATTGCCCCTGAGCGGCGTGACGGCCCTGGCCGGGGCGGGCGACCACGCGCTCTACGACGCCTCCGGCACCGTCGACGCGTGTGGCGGCAACCACAACGGGGACCTCGGAGACGGTTCGACCACTCCGAGTCGCACGCCGGTGAAGGTCACCGGCCTCCCGGCCACCCCGGTCGACGCCCTCGTTGCCGCGTATGAGAACTCCGGTGCGCTCACCTCGACCGGGGCGTACTACGACTGGGGACTCAACGCCGAAGGGCAGCTCGGTGACGGATCGCTCACGGCGTCGTCCACCCCGGTCCTCGTGGCCCTCCCCCACGGCGTGAGCCAGGTGGTCCAGGGGGGATCGATCGGTGTCAACGGCCAGACACTGGTCAAGCTGACGAACGGAAACGTGTTCGCCTGGGGAGACGACACACGCGCCCAACTGGGTGATGGAGGCAGCAGCCCGTATCAAGAGAGCCCCGTGAGAATCCTCCTGCCGGCAGGCATCTACTTCGTGACGCTGGCCACGGGCGGCCAGACGTCCTACGGAATCACCCCGGGCGGAAACGTCTACGCGTGGGGTGACAACGGTTCGGGACAGCTCGGCGTCGGGACCGGCTCTGGCTTGTCCACCACGCCGGTGTTGGTCGATGCCGGGGCCACGCTCATCTCCGCCACCGCCAACAACGTGGTCGTCGGCCGTTGAAGCGACGGACTAACGGAGGAGCTCCTCGAGGACCTCGACGACTCTGGACACCTGCTCGGACAAAGTGCCTGACTCCGGCCCGAGCCGCAGGTCCGGGCGTACGGGCTTTTCGTACGCCGAGTCGATGCCGGTGAAGCCCGGCAGCTGGCCGGCCCGAGCCCGCGCGTACAGGCCCTTGGGGTCGCGCCGCTCGCACTCCTCGAGCGTGGTGTCGACGAAGATCTCGGCGTAGGCGAGCCCCGCTTCGTCGTGCAGGTTCCGGATCAGCCTGCGGTCCTCCTCGAAGGGGCAGATGAGCGCGATGAGCGCCACGGACCCCGCCTCGGCGAACATCCGGGCCACCTCGCCAGCCCGGCGCACGTTCTCGGTGCGGTCGCGGTCCGAAAAGCCGAGGTCGCCGTTGAGGCCGTGGCGCAGGTTGTCGCCGTCGAGGAGGAACGCCGACCGGCCGCTGCGCACGAAAGCCTCCTCGACCCCCGAGGCCAGCGTCGACTTGCCCGCCCCCGACAGGCCCGTGAACAGGACCGTCGCTCCGGCGTTCCCCAGCGCGGCGAAGCGATCGGCCCGGGACAGCCGCCCCCCGTGGCGCACGACGTTGGGGCTGGCGTGCGTGCTGGCGATGACCCGGATGACCCCCGCCCCGACGGTGGCGTTGGTCACGGGGTCGATGACGATGAAGCTCCCCGTCGTGCGGTTGGTGGTGTAGTCGTCGACCAGCAGCGGCTCGGTGCTGCGGAACGAGACGCGTCCGATCTCGTTGAGCCCGAGCGTCGTCGCCTCCTCGTCGCGGTGGAGGCCGTTGACGTCGAGTCGGTACTGCAGCGACTGAGCCGTCGCCCGTACCGTTCGCGTGCTGTGCTTGAGGAAATAGCTGCGGCCCTCGGTCAGCGAGGACCGCTCGTCCATCCAGCACACCGTCGCCTCGATGTCGTGGGAGACGGTCGGCCGGTTGTTGGGGCGACACAAGATGTCGCCGCGCGACACCGCGATGTCGTCGGTCAGCGTGATGACCACCGCCATCGGGGGGAACGCCTCCACCACCTCGCCGTCGGCCGTCTGGATCGAGGCGATGCGCGACGTCGTGCCCGAGGGCATGACCAGCACGTCGTCCCCCGGCCGGAGCACCCCGCTGGCCACCGTGCCGGCGTAGCCCCGGAAGTCGGGCGCATCGGGCGTCTGGCTCCGGATCACGTACTGGACCGGGAAACGGGGGTCGATGAAGTTCTCGTCGCTGCCGATGTAGACCGACTCGAGATGATTGAGCAGCGGGGATCCGTCGTACCACCACATGTTCTCGGAGCGCTGCACGACATTGTCGCCCCGGAGGGCCGAGATCGGGATGAACGTGATGTCGTGCACGTTCAGCCGGGCGGCGAACTCCATGAAATCGGACTTGATGCGTTCGAAGTGGCCCTGGTCCCAGTCGACGAGGTCCATCTTGTTGACGCACACCACCATGTGAGGGACACCCAGCATGGAGGACAAGAAGGCATGCCGCCGCGTCTGCTCGATCACACCCTTGCGGGCGTCGATCAGGATGAGCGACACGTGAGCGTTCGACGCCCCCGTGACCATGTTGCGGGTGTACTCGGTGTGCCCGGGGGTGTCCGCGATGATGAACTTGCGTTTGGGTGTGGCGAAGTAGCGGTAGGCGACGTCGATGGTGATGCCTTGCTCGCGCTCGGCCCGCAGCCCGTCCGTCAGCAAGGCCAGGTCCGTCTCGGGGTGCCCGCGCTGCTCGCTCGTGCGCCGGATCGCTTCGAGCTGGTCCTCGAAGATCCCCTTGGCGTCGTAGAGCAGGCGGCCGATCAGGGTCGACTTGCCGTCGTCGACCGATCCGGCGGTGGCCAGGCGGAGGAGGTCGGTCACTAGAAGTAGCCCTCGCGCTTGCGGTCCTCCATCCCGGCCTCCGAGATGCGGTCGTCGGCTCGGGTGGCCCCTCGCTCGGTCAGACGGGTACCGGCCACCTCGGCGACGACGAGGTCGATGGTCTCGGCCATGGACTCGACACAGCCGGTGCAGTCGGCGTCGCCGACGGTCCGGAAACGGACCATGGCCTCGAAGACGGGCTCATCCTCGGCTGGACGCAGGTGGGCGGTCACCGCCATGAGCATGCCGTCGCGCTGGAACACCTGACGCCGATGCGCGAAGTAGATGGGCGGCACGTCGATCCCCTCCTCGCGGATGTAATTCCACACGTCGAGCTCGGTCCAGTTCGAGAGCGGGAAGACCCTGATGTGCTCGCCCTTGTTGTGCCGCGCGTTGTAGATGTTCCACAGCTCCGGGCGCTGTTTCTTGGGGTCCCACTGCCCGAACTCGTCGCGGAAGCTGAAGATCCTCTCCTTGGCCCTTGCCTTCTCCTCGTCCCGGCGGGCTCCGCCGAACACGGCGTCGTGGCGCCCCTCGGCGATGGCGCGCAGAAGCGTCGGCGTCTGCAGCCGGTTGCGCGTCGCGCCCGGCGCCGTGTCTTCCAGGGTGCGCCCGGCGTCGATGTCGTCCTGCACCAGCGCCACCTCGACCCGGACGCCCAGGGCGGCGGTATGGCGGTCCCGGAACGCGAGGACTTCGTCGAAATTGCGCCCGGTGTCGATGTGGAGGACCGGGAACGGCACCGGGGCGGGCCAGAACGCCTTCTTGGCCACGTGCAGCATGACGATGGAGTCCTTGCCGCCCGAAAACAGCAGCGTGGGGCGTTCGAACTCGGCCGCCACCTCACGAAAGATGTGAATGGCGTGCGCCTCGAGGGCTCCCAGGTGCGACAACCTGTAATTGCCCGCGCCGGACTGCGCCGGGTCCCGACCGCCTGATCCGCCCGAATCAGCCACCATGGGTGGTGTCGCCAACTGATGCTCTCCCTGGTTCCCCCGTGTAACGGAGAACAGTCTACGCCCCCGCTTCGGCCGCCCCGGAACCCGACTCCTCGGGGGCAGGGGTGCCGTTGCCCTCGATCGGGTTCCCGTACGCGTCCTCGGCCGTCGGGGCCGCCCCCAGCCAGCTGGCGTCGATGGAGGAGTCGAAGGGGTCCTCGCTGACCCCTTCGCCCATGTCACGCAACCAATTTGCCAGGTCCTCGGTGTCCGACTCCCCTGCGCCCATGGCCCAGAAGGGCATCGCCTCGGCGTCGGGCATCTCCAGGCGGATGTTCCGGTAGTGCTCCATGCCGGACCCCGCCGGGATCAGCTTGCCGATGATGATGTTCTCCTTGAGCCCGAAGAGCTGGTCGCTGCGGCCCTCGATGGCCGCCTCGGTCAGCACCCGGGTCGTCTCCTGGAAGGAGGCGGCCGAGAGCCAGCTCTCGGTGGCCAGCGAGGCCTTGGTGATGCCCATGAGCTCGGGCCGTCCCTCGGCCGGCGTGCTGCCCGCCTCCACCAGCTCGCGGTTGACCTCGGCGTAGACCTGGTTGTCGACCCGCTCGCCCGGCAGGAACGGCGCGTCGCCCGGTTCTGCCACGAGGACCCGGCGCAACATCTGGCGCACGATCAGCTCGATGTGCTTGTCGTGGATCGACACACCCTGGTCGCGGTACACCTTCTGCACCTCGTCGACCAGGTACTGCTGGGTCTCGCGGATGCCCTTGACCTCGAGCAGCTCCTTGGGGTCCTTGGGCCCCTCGACCAGCGCGTCGCCGGCACCGACCTCCTGGCCCTCGGTAACCTCGAGGTGGGCTCGCGACGCCACCAGCGTCGAGTCCTCCGTGCCGTCGTCGGCCACCACGGTGATGCGCCGACCGGTCTCGTCGTCCTCCACCCGGACGACGCCGGAGTGGTGGGCGAGCACGGCGGCGCCCTTTGGGGTCCGGGCTTCGAAGAGCTCGACCACGCGGGGGAGGCCGTGGGTGATGTCCTCGCCGACGACGCCACCCGTGTGGAACGTCCGCATGGTCAGCTGGGTCCCCGGCTCACCGATCGACTGGGCCGCGATGACGCCGACGGCCTCGCCGAGCTCGATCATCGAGCCGGTGGCGAGCGACAGCCCGTAGCAGGCCGCGCACACACCCTGGGGTGACTCGCAGGTGAGGACCGAGCGGACCCGGATCCGGTCGACGGTCTCGTCGTCGCGCAGGGCGGCGATGTTCTCGTCGTCGAGCAGGGTGCCCGTCGGGTAGACGGTGCCGTTCGCCAGCGTGACGTCTTCCGACAGAAGGCGGCCGAAGGCGCGCGTCTCCAGATAGTTGCGGTGGCCCGGACCGTCCGGAGCCACGCCGTCGATCCAGATGCCCCGGGTGGACCCGCAATCCTCGATCCGGATGATGAGCTCCTGGGCCACGTCGACGAGACGCCGGGTCAGGTAGCCCGAGTCGGCCGTGCGCAAGGCGGTGTCGGCCAGGCCCTTGCGGGCACCGTGGGTGGAGATGAAGTACTCCAGGACCGAGAGACCCTCCCGGAAGGAGGACTTGATCGGGCGAGGGATCATCTCACCGCGCGGATTGGAGACCAGGCCCTTCATCCCGGCGATCTGGCGGATCTGCTGGGAGTTCCCCCGGGCGCCCGAGTCCACCATCATGTCGAGCGGGTTGAAGGCGATCGTGGCCAGCTGGGACTCCATGGCCCGCCCCACCTCGGAGTTGGCCGAGGTCCAGATCTCGATCTCCTTCTGGCGCCGCTCGTCGTCGGTGATGATCCCGCGCTTGAACTGCGTCTCGGCCTTCTCGGCCTCCTTCTCGTAGCGGTCGAGGATGGCCTGCTTGTCGGGCGGCGTCTGGACGTCGTTGATGGAGATGGTCAGGCCGGACTGGGCGGCGTAGCGGAAGCCCAGCGCCTTGATCCGGTCCAGGCTCGACGCCACTACGTGCTTGGGGTAGTTCGCCGAGAGCTCCTCGACGATCTGCCCGATGGGCGTGTTGCGCTTGCCCACCACGTCGTTGACGAACGCGAAGCCCTCCGGGAGCGCCTCGTTGAAGAACACGCGACCCGGCGTCGTCTCGAAGCTGAGCACGCTGGCACCGTTGCCGTTCCCCACGAAGGCACCCTCGCCCACGGCGTCGGAGCTGGAGCCGGAGCCGGAGCCGTCACCGGCGCCGTCCTCCGCGGCGTCACCGGCGCCGTCCTCCGCCGCCACCGGAACTGGAGCCGGAGCGACGATCCCGGCTGCGGCGAGGCGCCCCGCCAACGAAGAGCCCGGCGAGGGGCGCAGCGTGATCGGAACCTGGAGCCCCACGTCGCCGGCGTCGAAGGCCGCCTCCAACTCGTGGAGGTGGCGGAACACCCGGCCGGCCCCGACGCCCTCCTCGACCCGCAGGGTGAGGTAGTAGGCGCCGAAGACCATGTCCTGGGTGGGCACGGTGATGGGGCGGCCGGTGGCGGGCGAGAGGATGTTGTTCGCCGAGAGCATCAGCACGCGCGCCTCGGCCTGGGCCTCGGCCGACAGCGGCAGGTGGACGGCCATCTGGTCGCCGTCGAAGTCGGCGTTGAAGGCCGTGCACACGAGCGGGTGGACCTGAATGGCCTTGCCCTCGACCAGCACGGGCTCGAAGGCCTGAATGCCCAGGCGGTGCAGCGTCGGGGCACGGTTCAGCAGCACCGGGTGCTCCCGGATGACTCCTTCCAACACGTCCCACACCTGGGGCCGGCGACGCTCGACCATGCGCTTGGCCGACTTGATGTTCTGGGCCAGCTCGGCGTCGACCAGCCGCTTCATGACGAAGGGCTTGAACAGCTCGAGCGCCATGAGCTTGGGCAGCCCGCACTGGTGCAGCTTCAAGTTGGGCCCGATCACGATGACCGAGCGGCCCGAGTAGTCGACGCGCTTCCCGAGCAGGTTCTGGCGGAACCGGCCCTGCTTCCCCTTCAACATGTCCGACAGGGACTTCAGGGGCCGGTTTCCGGGACCGGTCACCGGGCGGCCGCGGCGGCCGTTGTCGAACAGGGCGTCGACGGCCTCCTGGAGCATGCGCTTCTCGTTGTTGATGATGATCTCGGGCGCGCCGAGGTCCAGCAGCCTCTTCAGCCGGTTGTTGCGGTTGATGACGCGGCGGTACAGGTCGTTCAGGTCGGAAGTCGCGAAGCGGCCACCGTCGAGCTGCACCATCGGGCGCAGGTCGGGCGGGATGACCGGCACGGCCTCGAGGATCATGGCCCGGGGGTCGTTGATGCGCCGGCCGTGGTCGTCGCGCCGGTTGAAGGCGGTGACGATCTTCAGGCGTTTGATCGTCTTCTGCCGCCGCTGGGCCGACAGGGGCCGCCGCCCGTCCTTGGCGTCGATCATGTCGCGCAGCTTGATCTCTTCGGCGTCGAGGTCGATGCGGTCGATGAGCTTGAGGATGTACTCCGCGCCCATGCCGCCCTCGAAGTACTCGTCGTAGCGGAGGCGCAGCTCGCGCCACAGCATCTCGTCCTCGATGATCTTGCGACCGTGCAGGCTCCGGAACTCATCCAACGAGCGCTGGGCGATCTCGATGTCCTCCTGGGCCCGCTCGCGGACCGTCTGGATCTCCTTTTCGACGGCGCGCTCGGCGCGCCCGGATCTCGGCGTCGCGGGCGCCCTCGCCCTCGAGCTCCTTCAGCTCGTCCTCGAGGGCCTTGAAGCGGCGGTCGAGGTCGAGGTCGCGCTTCTTCTCGATGTCCGCGATCTCCTCGGCCATCTCGTTCTCGAGCGACGGCAGGTCCTGGTGCCGCTTCTCCTCGTCGACCCAGGTGACCAGGTTGGCCGCGAAGTAGATGACCTTCTCGAGCTGCTTGGCCTTGAGCTCCTCGCGCGGCTCGGTGCCCATGAGCAGGTAGGCCAGCCACGAACGCGTGCCGCGCAGGTACCAGATGTGCACCACGGGCGCGGCGAGCTCGATGTGCCCCATGCGGTCGCGCCGCACCTTGGAGCGCGTCACCTCCACGCCGCAGCGCTCGCAGATGATGCCCTTGAAGCGCACCCGCTTGTACTTGCCGCAGTAGCACTCCCAGTCCTTGGTGGGACCGAAGATCTTCTCGCAGAAGAGCCCGTCCTTCTCCGGGCGCAGCGTGCGATAGTTGATCGTCTCGGGCTTCTTGACCTCGCCGTTGGACCAGCCGCGGATGGAATCGCCCGTGGCCAGGCCGATGCGCAGCTGATCGAAGGTGTTCACGTCCAGAGCCATTAGGAGAAGCTCCTCTCTGCGGCGCGCCGCTCGTCTTCTTCGTCCGAGCCGCGCTCGTTGCGGCTGATGTCGATGCCGAGCTCTTCGGCGGTGCGGAACACGTCCTCGTCCAGCTCGTGCATCTCGATCTCACGGCCGTCCACCGCGAGCACCTCGACGTCGAGACAGAGGGACTGCATCTCTTTGATCAAGACCTTGAAGCTCTCGGGGATGCCCGGCTCGGGGATGTTCTCGCCCTTGACGATGGCTTCGTAGACCTTGACCCGGCCGAGCACGTCGTCCGACTTGATGGTCAGGAGCTCCTGCAGGGCGTAGGCGGCGCCGAAGGCCTCGAGCGCCCACACCTCCATCTCGCCGAAGCGCTGGCCGCCGAACTGCGCCTTCCCACCCAGCGGCTGCTGGGTGATCATGGAGTACGGCCCCGTCGAGCGGGCGTGGATCTTGTCGTCGACGAGGTGGGCCAGCTTGAGGATGTAGACGTAACCGACCGAGATCGGGTTGTCGTAGGCCTCGCCGGTCCGGCCGTTGTAGAGCATGGCCTTCCCGTCGGTCCGTATCTGCACGTCGCCGTTGGCCGAGTCCGTGTTGAGCTGCCCGAAGACCTGCTTGATGGTCGGGTGCGACCCGGCGTCCTCGACCTCGTCCCAGTGGGCACCGTCGAAGACGGGGGTGGAGACCCAGGCCGCCGGCTCGGTCCGCGGCCGCGTCTTGCGGGCCGCACCGTCGCCCTTGGCACTCGTGCCCACGTCGTCGTTGACCGCCACCCCCTCCCAGCCGTGGCGGGCGGCGTAGCCCAGGTGCGACTCGAGCACCTGGCCCACGTTCATCCGGCTCGGCACACCGAGCGGGTTCAAGATGATGTCGACCGGCGTGCCGTCGGCCAGATACGGCATGTCCTCGACCGGGAGGATCTTGGAGATGACGCCCTTGTTCCCGTGGCGGCCGGCGAGCTTGTCGCCCTCGGAGATCTTGCGCTTCTGGGCCACGTAGACCCGCACCAACTGGTTGACCCCGGGCGGCAGCTCGTGGGACTCCTCCCGCGAGAAGACGCGGACGTCGATCACCTTGCCGTACTCGCCGTGGGGCACCTTCAAGGAGGTGTCACGGACCTCGCGGGCCTTCTCGCCGAAGATGGCGCGCAGCAGCCGCTCTTCTGGCGTCTGCTCGGTCTCACCCTTCGGAGTGACCTTCCCGACCAGGACGTCGCCCGGCTCCACCTCCGCACCGACGCGGATGATGCCGCGGTCGTCCAGGTCGGCCAGGATCTCCTCGGACAGGTTCGGGATGTCCCGGGTGATTTCCTCGGCGCCCAGCTTGGTGTCGCGGGCGTCGACCTCGTGCTCCTCGATGTGGATGGAGGTCAGGACGTCGTCGCGGACCAAACGCTCCGAGAGGATGATCGCGTCCTCGTAGTTGTAGCCCTCCCAGGGCATGAAGGCGACGAGCAGGTTCTTGCCCAGCGCCAGCTCCCCGTTGTGGGTCGACGGACCGTCGGCCAGCAGGTCGCCCGGTGCCACACTCTGCCCCTCGTTCACCAGGGTGCGGTGGTTGATGCACGTGTTCTGGTTGGAGCGGCGGAACTTGGACAGGCGGTAGACCTTGCGTCCGAGCGCGGTGCCGGAGCGGTCCTTTTGACCCGGGGCGTACTCGACGGCGATGGAGTCGCCGCTGATCTCGGTCACGGTGCCGTTGCCCTCCGAGAGGATCACGTCGCCGGCGTCGCGGGCCGCCCGCGCCTCGACCCCGGTGCCGATGTACGGCGCCTCCGGCATCACCAAGGGCACCGCCTGCTTCTGCATGTTGGCGCCCATCAGGGCTCGGTTGGCGTCGTCGTGCTCGACGAAGGGGATCAGTGCCGTCGAGACCGAGACGATCTGCTTCGGCGAGACGTCCATCAGGTCGACCTCGGACGGTGGGACGAAGTCGATCTCCGACGTCGTGCCGTACGAGCCGGCCACGGCGCCCATGCGCACGCCGGTCCCCTGCGGGCCGCGGCGCACCAGGACGCGGTCCTCGGTCAGGCGTCCTTCGGCATCGACCGACGCGTTGGCCTGGGCGATGACGTGCTCCTCCTCCTCGTCGGCGGCCAGGTAGCTCACCTCGTCGGTGACCTTGCCGTCCACGACGGTGCGGTACGGAGTCTCGATGAAGCCGTACTCGTTCACCCGCGCGTAGGTGGCCAGGGCGCCGATCAGTCCGATGTTCGGGCCCTCGGGGGTCTCGATCGGGCACATGCGCCCGTAGTGCGAGGTGTGGACGTCACGGACCTCGAAGCCGGCGCGCTCACGAGACAGGCCGCCCGGCCCCAAGGCCGAGAGGCGCCGCTTGTGGGCCAGGCCCGACAGCGGGTTGTTCTGGTCCATGAACTGGCTCAGCTGGGAGGTGCCGAAGAACTCCTTCACCGCGGCGACGACGGGGCGGATGTTGATCAGGGTCTGGGGCGTGATGGCCTCGACGTCTTGGGTGGTCATCCGCTCGCGCACCACCCGCTCCATGCGCGACAGCCCGACCCGCACCTGGTTCTGGATGAGCTCGCCCACCGAGCGAATGCGGCGGTTGGCGAAGTGGTCCTGGTCGTCGATGCGGTAGGTGGACTCGCCGTCGGCCATGTGCAGTGCGAGGTGCAGCATGTAGGTGGCCGAGGCCAAGATCTCCGAGGGGCTGAGCACCGACTGGTTCGGAGCCGGCTTCTCGATCTCGATCCCGAACAGGTCGCTCAACCGGTCGATCTCGGGGCCGAGCTTGCGGTTCAGCTTGTAGCGGCCGACCCGGGTGAGGTCGTAGCGCTTCGGGTTGAAGAAGGCGTTCTCGAAGTAGACGCGGGCAGCCTCGGCCGACAGCGGCTCGCCGGGCCGGGCGCGCTTGTAGATCTCGAGCAACGCCTCCTCACGCGACGGCGCCAGGTTGCGCTCCTTCTCCCACTGCCCCTCGAGGAAGTCGAAGTGGCGCACGAAGCGGTCCAAGAAGGCCTCGTCGCCGTACCCCAGGGCGCGCAAGAGGACGAACAACGACAAGCGGCGCTTGCGGGCGACGCGGCAGCCGGCGGTGACGTCCTTGCCCGGCTTCGCCTCGATGTCGAGCTCGATCCACTCACCCCGATACGGGTGGATGGTCCCGGTGAAGACGGTCTTGGCGTCGCGCCCCGGCTGGAAGATGACGCCCGGCGAGCGCACCAGCTGTGAGACCACGACGCGCTCGGTGCCGTTGACGATGAAGGTGCCGCGGTCGGTCATCATCGGGAAGTCCCCCATGAAGACCGTCTGCTCCTTGATCTCCCCCGTGGTGGCGTTGAGAAAGCGGGCCCGCACGAACACAGGCGCCGCGTACGTCATGTCCTTCTCCTTGCACTCCTCGACCGAGAACTTGGGCGGCGGGCGCAGGTCGGCGTCGGTCGGGTCGAACTCGAGCTCCAGGCTGAGTTGGCCGGTGAAGTCCTCGATCGGGCTGATGTCGTGGTACGCCTCGGCCAGGCCCTTGTCGAGGAACCACTGGAACGAGTCGCGCTGGATGGCGATCAGGTCCGGAAGTGGCAGTGCTTCGTTGATGTTGGCGAACGACACGCGTTCGGGGCTGCGGGACCGTGAGGACAACGGTCAACTCCTCCCAGGTGAAAAGCGGCGGGTGGGGGCGGTACTGCGGGTCAGGGACGGACGAGGACGGGGACGACGGACGACGGGTCAGGGGTGCCGGGGCGCGCGGCGAGACCCGGGAATTACGGAACTCAGCACACGGAGACGCACGGCAACCGTGCATCTTATCGCGGGACGTGCCTGAACACAACCCCTCGGGCGCGCGGGCCTGGCGGGCAGGGCCCGGGGTCCTGACAGGCTACGAAAGCCCTCCCCCGCCGTCAAGGATCCTGCTGGAGGCCTGGTCGGCGGAGCTGCCCCGGCCCTGACCAGGGTCTACTTGACCTCGACGGTGGCGCCAGCCCCCTCGAGGGCGGCCCTGGCCTTCTCGGCATCCTCCTTGCTCGCCTTCTCGAGCACCGGCTTCGGGGCGGCCTCGACCAGGTCCTTGGCCTCCTTGAGGCCCAGGCTCGTGAGGGCCCGCACCTCCTTGATGACCTGGATCTTCTTGTCGCCGGCCGCGGTCAGGATGACGTCAAAGTCCGACTTCTCCTCCTCTTCCGCCGCCTCGCCGCCTGCCGCCGGGGCCGCCGCGGCCACGGCCACCGGGGCCGCCGCCGTCACGCCGAAGCGCTCCTCGAAGTCCTTCAGCAGCTCGCTCAGCTGGATCACCGAGAGCTCGGCGATCCCGTCGAGGATCTCTTCCTTGGTCAGGGTTGCCATCTGGGTGGCCTTCCTTTCTGTTCCTACGTCGGTTGTGGTGCGGTCTGGTTCTGGTGTTACTCGGAGGCCTCTTCGGGGGCGGCCTCCGCCCCGGTTCCGGCGTCCGCCTCCCCGGCGGCCTCCTCCGGTTCGGCTGCGGCAGCCTCCTCGGTCGGCCCCTCCGCGAGAGCGTCGGCCGGGAGGGTCTCCCCGCCCGCCTCGCGCTGCTCGATCAGGGCGGAGATGCCGTAGGCCAGGTTGCGCGGCAGGGCCTGCAGCAAGCCGGCCATCTGCTGCATCGGCGCCGCCAGCGCGCCGGCCAGGCGGGCCAGCAACACCTCACGGGGCGGCAGGTCGGCCAACGCGGCCAGGTCGGCGGTGGAGAGGAGCGACCCGTCGGCCAGACCGCCCTTGATCACGAGGAGCGGGTTGGTCCGGGCGAAGTCGCGCAATGCCTTGGCCACGGCGCTGATGTCGCCCTGGACGAAGGTCAACGCGCTGGGGCCGCTCAGGTACTCCGACAGCGGCTGGTACTCGCTGCCGTCGATGGCGCGGCGCACCAGCGTGTTCTTGAAGATCTTGTAGTCCCCCCCCGCCGCCTCGAGCGCGGCCCGGAGCTGCGCGAGCTCGGCCACGGTCAGACCCCGGTACTCGCTCACGATGGAGGCGGTCGCCGCGCCCATGCGCGCCTTTACCTCGTCGACCACGGCGACCTTGTGAGCCAACTGCGCGTTCTGCGTTGCCATCGTGTCCTCCACCGGGCTTCGACCGCCCAGAAGCGGGCCAGGATCTCCGGTGTGCGACGACGCAGGCCGGCGGCAGCCGACGTGCAGGGTGTCGCCTCGTCAGGCCGGCCCTTCGGGCCGCTTCGGCACCCGGGGGTGCACCGGAGGTCTGTGGCGTTCGGATTCAGTGCCCCCCGCCGGGCGGCGGCGGGCTGTTCGGGAAACTCTGCTCGGAAGACTGTAGTACGGCTCGACGACCGGGTTTACGCCGGGACGGCCAACTCTTCCTCGCTGAAGCGGGCCTTCACCGGGTCGATGTGGATGCCGGGGCCCATGGTGGTCGAAACGGTGACCGACAGGAAGTAACGACCCTTGGCCGCCGGGGGTTTGGCCCGCTGGAGCTCGTCGAGGACCGCCCGGACGTTGGCCGTGAGCTGCTCGCGGCTGAACGAGGCCTTGCCGACCCGGATGTGGATGTTGCCCACCTTGTCGGTGCGGTACTCGACCCTGCCCCCCTTGAACTCCGACACCGCCCGCCCCACGTCCGTGGTCACGGTGCCCGTCTTGGGGTTCGGCATGAGGCCGCGCGGGCCGAGCACCCGGCCGAGCGAGCCGACCTGTCCCATGAGGTCGGGCGTGGCGATGGCCACGTCGAAATCGAGGAAGCCGTCCTTGATCTTGGCCACCAGGTCGTCCGCGCCGACCACGTCGGCCCCCGCGGCACGGGCCTCCGCCGCAGCCTCACCGGCCGCGAAGACGGCCACCCGTTCGGTGCGCCCGGTGCCCGAGGGGAGCGAGAGGGTGCCGCGGACGATCTGATCCGCTTTGCGCGGGTCGACGCCCAGGCGGACGGCCAGTTCGACCGTTTCGTCGAACTTGGCGCTCGCCAGCGACTTGGCCAGATCGACGCCCTCGGCCAGGCCGTAGAGCGCCTCCCGGTCGACCTTGTCCAAGCTCTCCTTGTACTTCTTGCCGTGTTGGGTCATTCGTGTCTCCTCGCGCCGCCGGCCTAGCCCGCGACCTTGATCCCCATCGACCGCGCGGTGCCGGCAACCTGCTTCTTGGCCGCCTCGAGGTCGTTGGTGTTGAGGTCCTTGAGCTTGATCGTGGCGATCTCGGCCAGCTGGGCATCGGTGACGGTGCCCACCTCCTCGCGCCCGGCGGTGGCGGCCCCCTTCTCCAGCCCGGCCGCCTGACGGAGCAAGACGGGGGTGGGCGAGGTCTTCAGCACGAAGCTGAACGAGCGGTCCTCGTAGATGGTGATATCGACGGGCACGACCGTGCCCCGCATGCTCTCGGTGGCCTGGTTGTACTGCTTGCAGAACTCCATCGTCTGGACCCCGTGCGGGCCCAGCGCCGTACCGACGGGCGGGGCGGGGGTGGCCGATCCAGCCTCGAGCTGGATCTTGACCACAGCAAGCACCTTCTTCTTCGGCGCCATTGTGCGTTCTCCTTCTTTCGGTCTGTGTGTCCCGGCGCCTAGAGCTTGGCGACCTGGCTGAATTCGAGCTCGACCGGCGTCTCCCGGCCGAAGATGTTGACCAGCACCTTGAGCTTGAGCTGGTCCTCGTTGATCTCGGCAATCTGGCCCGAGAAGTCGGCGAAGGGGCCTTCCTTGACCCGCACCGTCTCGTCGACCTCGTACTCGAGACGGGGCCGGCTCCGCTTGGTGCTCGTCTCGCTGCCCTCGACCTTTACCTGCAGGATGTTCTCCACCTCGCGGCGCGAGAGGGGGGTCGGTTTGGTCCCCGGCCCCACGAAGCCGGTGACGCCCGGAGTGTTGCGGATGGCGCCCCACGTGTCGTCGTCGAGGTCGCACCGGACGAGCAGGTACCCCGGGAACACCTTCTTCTGGACGGTGACCTTCTTGCCCCCCTTGAACTCGACCACGTCCTCCATCGGGATCACGACCTCGAAGACGCGGTCCTCGATGCCGCGTGAGGCCACCACGTTGCCCATGTTGGAACGCACCTTGTTCTCGTACCCCGAATAGGTGTGCACCACGTACCAGCGGCCCGGGCGATCGTACGGGCTCTCGACGGGGACGATCTCTTCTTCCTCGTCTTGACCCCAGCCGCCGAGCTCGTCCTCGGCCGAGGCCGCTTGGCCGTCGGTGGCGTCGAGCACTAGATCCGGTTGGCCCGCTGCGACGGACTTCTCCTCGGCGATCTCTTCGACGAGCTCTTCGACCGCGTCGCCCGCGATGGCCTCGAGCTCGGCTTCGCCCTCGGCCGCGACCTCCTCGATGAGCTCTTCGGTGTTCGACGTGCTCATGGCGGCCTCCTCGGGCGCCGCCTCGGTCTCCTCGCGCTCGGCCTCGAGCGCCTCCTGGACGTCCTGCTCGTCCCCGATCGCCAATGCTTCTTCTGCCTCCGAATGCGTCATGTCGCTCATGGGTGCCTACTTGGTGAAGAGGAGCGTGATGAGCTTGCCGAAGGCGAGGTTCAACACGAAGATCAGGCTGATCATGATGATCAGCGTCGTCAACACGACCGAGGTGTAGTTGATGAGCTCGGACCGCGAGGGCCAGGCCACCTGACGCATCTCGTCGCGTACCTCACGGACGAATTGGACCGGCGTGGTGCGCTTGCGGCCCGACGGGCCCTTCTGCGTCCGCGGCGCCGTCTTCGTGCTCGCGGCCGCGCGGCGGGTGGACGGAGACCCGTCGGCCTCCATCTGGCCCTGGCGCTGCATCAGCCGCTTGGTCTCGCGGTTCACTGGTCTCGCCTCACATACGTCTCGTGCATCGTTGTCGGGTGGTTACGTCCGGGGCAGGGCAGGAGGGACTCGAACCCCCAACCGCCGGTTTTGGAGACCGGTGCTCTACCAGTTGAGCTACTGCCCTCGGTGGGGTGCCTTCGGTTGCCCTCAGTAGGTGGTTCTTCCCCCTGACCTGGGGAACGGCCTGCCAGAGTAGCACCGGCAGGCCGGGGCTGGCTCAGCGGGTCTCCTTGTGCAGCGTGTGCTGGCGGTCCCAGCGGCAGAACTTCTTCATCTCGATCCGCTCGCGGTCGTTGAGCTTGTTCTTGGTCGTGATGTAGTTCCGCCGCTTGCAGACCTCGCAGGCCAGCGTGACCTGGACCCTCTTCTCGTTCTTCGGCATGTCCAATCCTTCCTGGTCGCGGCCCGGGATCATCCCCAGCCCGAGCTTGGTAGCGGCGGCGGGACTCGAACCCGCGACAACACGATTATGAGCCGTGTGCTCTGACCAACTGAGCTACGCCGCCAGGGCGAGCCCCCTGTCGGAATCGAACCGACGACACCAGCCTTACCATGGCTGTGCTCTGCCGACTGAGCTAAGGGGGCGCCGCGGCTACCTTCCGCGAGCAGTCAATGATAGCCAGAGCACGGCACCGGCTGCCTCCGCTCCGCCGATTTCGCCAGCTCAAGACTACCATCGGCCGATGCGGATCCGACTGGCCGAAATGGCCGACGCGGAGGCCATCCGGGCCATCTACAACGTGGAGGTCCTCGAGACCACCAACACCTTCGACATGGTGCCCCGCACCAGGGCCGAACAGGAGGCCTGGATCCTCGAGCACCGCGGTGTCCATCCGGCGGTGGTGGCGACCGAGCCGCGGGAGCCAGGAGCAGAAGGCCCGTCCGGGGCCAACGGTGAGATCGTGCTCGGCTTCGGCTCGCTCTCGTCCTACCGGGAACGCTCCGGCTACTCGGCCACCGCCGAGAACTCGGTCTACGTCGACCAGGCCCAGCGCGGGAAGGGGGTGGGGAAGGCGCTGCTCGCCGAGCTCCTCGTCCTGGCCTCGGCCCACGGCTTCCATTCCGTCATCGCCCGCATCGCGGGGCACAACGAGACCTCCATCGCACTGCACCAGGCCGCCGGCTTTGAGCTGGTCGGGGTGGAGCGTGAGGTCGGGCGCAAGCATCGCCAGTGGCTCGACGTCGTCGAGCTCCAGCGCCTGTTGTAGCTCGCGGCGCCCGAAGGCGCCCCTCGGCCGAGCGGGATCAGGACTCGAGGACGGCGCCCTGGCCGTGGTGCGCCGGCAGCGCCAGCAGGCGCGAGCGGTCGATCCGCCACGACGTCGTCCAGTTGCCGAGCGGGAAGATCGCCACCGCCCACAGCACCAAGACCGCGAGCATCATGCTCGCCGGGTCGGTCTGCACCAGCTCGTTCAGCAAGTCGGCGCCGCCGGTCAGTCCGATGAACGGCACCACGGCCGACAGGCCCAAGACGGCGTAGCGCATGCGCCCCGTCACCACGGGCGCCATGATGATGATCCCCCAGGTGAGGTACCAGGGCTGCACCACGGGGCCGAGCAATACGAAGGTCATCATCGTGATGCCGAGGGCACCGAGCAGCCCGAGGCGCTCGCGGTGGCGCAGGCAGTAGACGGCCACGGCGGCGGCGGCGACCAGGCCGATGGCCCGGGTCAGCGTGAGCACTCCGCCGAGACCGACCCCGATGCCGACCACGTGAGCGGTCCCGCTGATGAGGAGACCCACCCCCGTGGCGGGGGCCATCCACGAGCGCACGGTGCCGGGCGTGCCGAGGTTGGCGATCCAGCCCCAACCGAGGCCGGACACCAAGGTGAGGAGCGCCATCACCGCCACGGTGATCAGGCCCGACCGGAAGATCATGCGGATGCGCCGGCGCCAGTCTGCCGACGGACCAGCCCAGGCCACCGCCACGTAGACGATGCCGATGGCGGCGGGGACCTTGATCGAAGCCGCCAGCGCGCACAGCACCACGCCCCACACCGGGTGGCGCGAGCGCGTCGCGGTGACGCCGGCCAGGAGCAGGCCCACCATGATGGCGTCGTTGTGGGCACCTCCCACCAAGGCCAGCAGGGTGAGCGGGTTGAGGACGGCCAGGACGAAGGCGGGGCCGGGATCGCGGCCGAACGACCGGGCCAGCTTCGGAATGCAGTAGGCGATCAGCGCCACACCGATGACGGACTGGAGGCGCAGGAGCAGCACCGTGACCAGCGTGTGGTGCAAGCTCAACGAGGCGGACCAACCGGCCAGCATGAGGAAGAGCGGGCCGTACGGGGCGGCGGTGTTGATCCACAAGGGATCGACACCGAGCACGTAGGGCCCCGATCCCAGGATCCCCGGGCCATAGTGGTACGGGTTGATGTGGTGGCTCATCATCTCGCCCTGCGCGGCGTAGGAGAACACGTCCTGACTGAAGAGCGGGGCCACCGCCATGAGCGGCACCAGCCAGAGGGCGAGCATGTAGGCCAGCTGGCGGATCGGCACACCGGGACGAGCCCGCAGCGTCTGGTACAGGCCAAACCACACGCGGACAAAGAGGATCATGCCCCCGTAGACGGCCACCACACCCGGGAGCATCAACGAGGTCGTCGGCCAGGCGGCCTCGCCGAAGAACCAGGTCCCCCCCATCTCGAGCTTGAAGGGCGAGCTCGGCAAGGACGCGCCCAAGCAGATGGACACGACGGCGATGAAGCCGAGGAGCGCGGGCCGGCGCAGGAAGGTCCAGTCGTCCGGCTGGCCCGAGTCCGCCTCGATCCGCTCGGTCAAAGACAGATTGCGCGAGAAGCGAAGCCGAGTGGCGTCGGTCTGCATCGAGAGGCGGCGCAGGCGCGTGACGACCCGGTCCAGTACCGGTGGTGCAGGAGACATCGCGCTTTCGTCCACGGAGGTCGGTCTCACTTGTCGTGTCCGGCAACGGCCCGGAGGGAGGCGGGCCCCCGGGGGAGGAGCCCGCAAACGATCTGAAACAGCATTGTAACGGCGAGCCCGAGGCTGGCAAGAAGCATCGATCCAACCGCCGTTCACAGGTTGTGCGTGGGCCGGGGAGGATTCGAACCTCCGTAGGTGTGAACCGACAGGTTTACAGCCTGTTTCCTTTGGCCACTCGGACACCGACCCGCGGCCCGGCGAGACTACCGCGCCCGGCCACCCCGAACCTCATGGCCGCGCCGGTACGCTGAGCCCATGCCTACTTTTGACATCGTCTCGGAGGTCGACATCCAAGAGGTGCGCAACGCGGTGGACCAGGCCAACCGGGAGGCCGCCACCCGCTTCGACTTCAAGAACACCGACTCTGGCATCGAGCTCGGCGACAACGAGCTCGTGCTCCGCTCCTCCACCGAAGACCGGCTGCGTGCGTTGCATCAGGTCTTGGACGAGAAGCTCGTCAGGCGTCAGGTCTCCTTGAAGGCCTTCGAGGACGCGAAGATCGAAGAGGCCCAGAAGGGCACCGCACGTCAGAAGGTGGCGATCCGGGCCGGCATCTCCTCGGACCACGCCAAGCGCCTCAACAAGTTCATCAAGGACCTCGGGCTGAAGGGGGTGTCGTCGCAGACCCAAGGGGACCAGCTGCGCGTCACCGGCAAGAAGCGCGACGACCTCCAAGAGGTGATCGCCAAGTGCAAGGCGGAGGACTTCGGCATCCCGCTGCAGTTCAACAACTTCAGGGACTGATCGGCCGCGCCCGGCGAACCGCCCTCAGTGCGGTGTCGGGCGGGTCGTTGCCTCTTCTTCCTCTTCGTGCGTGAGGTGTTCGTCGAACTCGTCGAGCTCGATCTTGAACAACCGGTTGAAGATGAGCAGCTTCGCAACCCAGAAGATCGCGAAGGACATGACGTTGGCGAAGAGCACCAGCAGCGTCAGCTCGGCGTGATCGAGGTCCAGCGCGACGCCGATGTGGTGGGCCAGCGCCGCGCCGACGATGGCGAAGGCGATCCCGAGCCCGGCCAGGGTCCAGAACGGAACCACCTCCTTGAGGAAGTGGGACCGACCGTGCTTGCCCCAGGCCCATTTGCGATTGAGCCAATAGGAGGGGAACGTGGCCACGACGTTGCCGAAGATGGTGCTCGGCACCTCGCTCCACAGCCGCAGCACGCCGTAGACGATGAAGATGACGAAGAGCGACACCGCGGTCGAGATGACCGAGACCATGCTGTAGCGGAGGATCTTGCGTCCCTCGTGGGTGTGCAGCCAGTCGTCGAGCGCCTGGAGGCGGGAGAGCACGGCTTACACCCTAGCGTAGGCACCAATTCACTCCCTGTGGACGGCCGCAGCGTCCGCTGTGAGCAGGCGGTTGGAGCGGGCGACCTGACCGAACCAGTGGGCGCTCGGTTTGGGTCGGCGCTCGAAGGTGCCCGGGGCCACCGCCACCAGACCGAACTTGGGCCCGTACCCCAGGTGCCACTCGAAATTGTCCAGCAGGCTCCACACGAAGTAGCCCCGCAGGTCGATGCCCTCCTCCAGGCATGTGTGCGCACTGCGCAGGGCGTCGGAGACGAAGGAGATGCGCTCGGTGTCGTCCGCCGTGGCGATCCCGTTCTCGGTCACCACCACCGGCCGTCCGCTCACGGCGGCGGCTCGGCGCACCGTGTGCCCGACCGCCTGCGGCCAGCGCTCGTCGCCCATCTGGGTCAGCGGGACGTCGGGGTCGTTGGGCGCCAGGCCATCGGGGCCGAAGTGCATCCTTGTGTAGCACTGCACCCCGACGAAGTCGTCGCCGTCGGTCGCCCGAAGGAAGACGTTCTCGAGCATCTCCTCGGCGGCGTCGCGCAGCGCCTCCCCACCGTCGGCGGCGGTGATCTCGGCCATGGAGAGCGTGAGACCAACCGGGAAATCCCCGGGGCCGGCGCGCAACGCGTCGACCGCCAGGCGATGGGCGCGCACCATCGCCTCGTTCACGGCGCCGTAGCGGGCGAAGTCCTCCTTGACTCCGGGCGGGTACTCGCCCTGGAAGTACCCCATGACCGCCACGACGTTGGGCTCGTTGATCGTGCAGGCCCATCCGACGAGGTCGCCGAGATACGCGGTCGCCCGGGTCACAAAGCGCGCGAAGCACTCGGGCGCGTCGGGCGCTTCCCAGCCGCCGCGGCGGGCCAGCCACAGCGGCGACGTGAAGTGGTGAAAGGTGACGACGGGGATGACCCCGTGGCCGTGACACGCCGCACAGATGCGCCGGTAGTGCTCCAGCGCCGCCAGCGAGAACTCACCCTCGGCGGGCTCGATGCGACTCCACTCGAGCGAGAAGCGATAGGCGGTGAGCCCCATGTCGGCCACCAGCTCGATGTCCTCGCGCCAGCGGTGGAAGGAGTCACAGGCGTCGCCGCTCGGCTCGCGGGTGCCCGAGGCGGGATTGTGCTCCCAGGCCCACCAGTCGTTGTTCACGTTGCCGCCTTCGATCTGGTGGGCGGCCGTGGCCACACCCCAGACGAAGCCCGGAGGGAAGACGAGTTCGTTGCGGGCGGGCGGGGCAGAAGCCGGTGTCACGCCGCCGCAGGGTAGCTGCGGTCGCCGCCGCCTGCTCGATGCTCGATGTTCCGGCGGCCTGCGAACATGGTCGCATGAGCGCCTCTTTGGACTTCCTCGTCGATCTGCTTGACCTCGAGCCCATTGAGGTCAACATCTTCCGGGGCATCCAGCCCAACGAAGAACGTCAGCGTGTGTTCGGGGGGCAGGTGGCGGGGCAGGCGCTTATGGCGGCGGGGCGAACGGTCGAGCACGGAGGGGTGCATTCGCTGCACTCGTACTTCCTGCGGCCGGGGGACCCGACGGTGCCCATCCTCTACGAGGTCGACCGGATCCGCGACGGCAGATCCTTCACGACGCGGCGTGTCGTTGCCATTCAGCACGGTCGGGCCATCTTCAACCTCGAGGCCTCCTTCCATGACCCGGAGCAGGGCGTGGAGCATCAGTTCCCCATGCCGGAGGTACCCGATCCGGAGTCGCTGCCACCGCTCTTCGACCGCCTCCAACCCTGGAAGGAGGAGCTGGCCGAGTGGTTCGAACGGCCCCATCCGATCGACCAGCGTCACATCGGTGACCTCCCCTGGCACTCGCCGGGCCCGGGCGAGCCGTGCCAACGGCTCTGGATCCGGGCCGACGGCGAGCTGCCGGACGACCCGCTGCTGCACGCCTGCGTGGCCACCTACGCGTCCGACATGTCCCTCATCGACACCATCCTCGCCCCCCACACCGTCCGCTGGGGCGACGCGGACTTCATGAGCGCCACGCTGGACCACTGCATGTGGTTCCACCAGCCGTTCCGGGCCGACGAATGGCTGCTCTACGACATGGACTCCCCGGCGGCGACCGGCGGGCGGGGCCTCGCTCGGGGCTCCCTGTTCGACCGTCAGGGGAGGTTGTGCGTCTCGCTGGCGCAGGAAGGGCTGACCCGGATCTTGAACAAGGGGCGCCGGTAACGCCGCCTCAGCGCGCGTCGATGGGCGTGTAGTCGCGGAGTTCGGAACCGATGTACAGCTGGCGCGGCCGGGCGATCTTGGAGTCCTGGTCGAGCATCTCCTGCCAATGCGCCAACCACCCGGAGGTGCGTGGGATGGCGAAGAGGACGGGGAACATCTCGAGGGGGAAGCCCATGGCCTGGTAGATGAGGCCCGAGTAGAAGTCGACGTTCGGGTACAGGCGCCGCGACGTGAAGTACTCGTCGTTGAGTGCGATCTCCTCGAGCTTGAGCGCGATGTCGAGCAACGGGTTCTTCCCGGTGACCTCGAAGACCTCGTCGGCCGTGCGCTTGATGATCGTCGCCCGCGGGTCGTAGCTCTTGTACACGCGGTGCCCGAAGCCCTGGAGACGCTGGCCCCCGGTCCCGGCTTTGACCGTCGCGATGAAGTCCGGCACGTTCTCGATGCTGCCGATGTCGGTCAGCATCCGGATGACGGCCTCGTTGGCGCCGCCGTGCCTGGGGCCGTAGAGCGCGGCCGCGGCCGCTGCGGTGGCGGAGTAGGGGTCCGAGTGTGACGACCCCACGACGCGCATGGCCGTCGTGGAGCAGTTCTGCTCGTGGTCGGCGTGGAGGATGAACAGGACGTCGAGGGCGCGCGACAGGACGGGGTCGGCCTCGAACCTGGGCTCGGCGACCTTCCAGAGCATCGAGAGGAAGTTGGGGGCGAAATCAAGGGAGTTGTCCGGGTAGACGAAGGGCATGCCGACGCTGAAGCGGTGCGCGGCGGCCGCCAGCGTGGGCATCTTCGCAATCAGGCGGATGATCTGCTTGTCGCGGGACTCGGGGTCGAAGATGTCCTTGGCATCGAGGTAGAACGTCGACAGCGCGGCCACGGCGGAAACCAGCATCCCCATGGGGTGGGCGTCGTAGTGGAAGCCCTCGAGGAAGCGCTTGCGGACGTTCTCGTGGATGAAGGTGTGGTAGGTGACGTCGTGCTTCCAGGCGGCGAACTGCTGCTCGGAGGGCAGCTCACCGTGGAGGAGGAGGTAGGCCACCTCGAGGTAGGTCGAGTGCTCCGCCAGCTGCTCAATGGGATAGCCGCGGTACCGCAGGATCCCCTCGTCGCCGTCGAGATACGTGATGGCACTCTCGCAGGCCGCCGTCGACATGAAGCCGGGATCGAAGAACCACACCCCGGGGAGGAGCTTCGCCCATTCCTCCGCCGCGACCCCGCCGTTGACGATTGGAATCTCCATGGACTCGCCATTGCGATTGTCCGTGATCGTGATGCTCTCGGCCACGTGAGGAGCCCTCCAATTCCTGATTTCGCTGCGTCCCGATCCTATGACCAGGATGGAGCGGGGTCGACACGCGGCCCCCGCCGCAGCACCGCGACGTCACCGTGCTCAGCTGGCCGGCGCGACCTGGAGTGGCTGCTGGAAGGCCGTATTGCCCGTTTGGGTCTGCCCGGGCGGCAGCAGGACCTGGACTGTGAGCACGTAGGTGCTGCCCGGCTTGACGGCGAAGGTCACCGGCGGCAGGGCCGCGGTGGCACCGAAGCCGAGGGCCGTCGTCTCGACGCGGGTTGCGGTCGCTCCCGACGACTGATTCGCCAGAGAAAAGCGGACCGACGCGCGCGGCTCGTTGAGTGTTCCCTCGTTGGCCACCACCACCGTCACCTCGACCTGAGCGGTCGGGCTGAGGATCGACACACTCGACGGCGTGCTCTGCGGCGTCGGCAGAGCCGGTGGGTTCAGCCGCACCGTGCGCAGGACCACGTTGTGGGTCGGCGCCAGAGTGGGCGACGTGGCGACACGATCGAGCTGGGCCGCGACGGCACCCACCTGCCAGCGCTGCGGACTGGTGACCCAGACCGACGCGGGAAGGCTGCCGTGACCCGGGGTCGTTGCGAGCGACCGGCGGACCGAACGGTAGAGCGCGTCCGCGTGGGCCAGCAGGCCGCCGGCGGCGGCGATGCGGTCCGTGGCTTCGGTCGCGGACAGGAGCGTGGTCGGAGCGGTGACGGCGGACCCGTCGCTTGGCGAGCCGGTCACCGTTCCGGGTTGCATGCCGAGGAATCCGTAGACCGCGGCGCGCAGTTCGGTCATGGACTGGGACCGCTCGGCGAAGACGTCCGCGAACCGGGTCGCCACCGGGCCGAACGGGGTCGAGCTCGCGGCGAGGTTCGCCCGCGCCGCCTGCCGCGCCGTCTGCTGGACCGCGCTGTCCAGGCCGGCCTGGAGGCCCTGGCGGGTCTGCCCCGGTAGGGCGTTCATGAGCGTGCGCACCTGGGAGGAAGTCGCATTGGACTGCTCGGCCAGGATCGCCCCCTGCGCCGCCAGCGCGCGGTCCGAACTGGCGTCGTAGCTCTGCGACTGCCGCGGCACCTGGGTGAGCCCGCCAATGACGAAGCCGAGCACGATGGCCGCCGACAGGAGCAGAATGACCGGCCTGGCCGGTGATCGACGGCGCCCGCGGCGGCGGGGCCTGCGTGGCGACATCGCCACAGGAAACTACAGCGGTGTCTGGCGCGTTACACCGCGAGGAACGACGAGTCCGGCGTGTCGCCCGCCGTGGTGAGCGTGCTCGCGCTCGAACGCCACTGCACCGTCGGGGCGATGGCACGGACGTCCACCCGGTCGCGGTGGCGCTCCACCAGCTGGAGGATGCCAGAAATGACCTCGTCGGTCAGCAGGTGCGGTTGGAGGCCCAGGTCGAGCAGCTTCGTGTTGGCGGCCTTGAAGTAGTGCTCTTCGTGCTCGACCCGGGGGTTGGACAAGCCCTCGGCGATGTCGACCCGCGTCGGACAGACGCGCTTGACCGCCTGCGCCATGTCGCGCACCGAGAAGGACTCAGTGAATTGGTTGAAGACGCGGAACTCGCCCTCCTCGGCCGGGTTCTCGAGCGCCAAGGTCACGCAGGCCAGGGTGTCCCGGATGTTGAGCATGCCGCGCGTCTGGCCGCCCGCTCCGTACACGGTCAAGGGATGGCCGGTGACCGCCTGGACGCAGAAGCGGTTCAGGACCGTCCCGAAGACGCCGTCGTAGTCGAAGCGAGTCGCCAAGACGGGATCGAGATCGGTCTCCTCGGTCGACTGTCCGTAGACGATGCCCTGGTTCAGGTCCGTCGAACGCAATCCCCAAACCCGGCAGGCGAACATGATGTTGTGGCTGTCGTGCACCTTGGACAGGTGGTAGAACGAGCCGGGCTGCTTCGGGTAGGGGAGCACGTCGGTGCGACCCTTGTGGGTGATCTCGATGAAGCCCTCCTCGATGTCGATGTTGGGGTACCCGTACTCCCCCATCGTTCCCAGCTTGACGAGGTGGATCGAAGGATCGGTCTCGGCAATGGCGTACATCACGTTCAGCGTGCCCACCACGTTGTTGACCTGGGTGTACACCGCGTGCTCACGATCGATCATGGAGTAGGGGGCAGAACGCTGCTCGCCGAAGTGCACGATGGCGTCGGGCGCCGCCTCGGCGATGACGCCGTACGTGAAGGCGGCGTCGGTGAGGTTGCCGATCCGGACGTTGATGGCGCGGCCGGAGATCTGCTCCCAGCGCGTGACCCGGTCCGACAGCGATGCCATGGGGACGAGGCTGTCGACCCCCATCTCACGGTCGTACTCGCGGCGCACGAGGTTGTCGACGACGGTGATCTGGTGGCCGAGGGCCGACAGGTGCAGCGACGTGGGCCAACCGAGGTAGCCGTCTCCTCCGAGAACCAGAATCTTCATCCTCACCCTTCGCGTGCTCGGGATCCGCTTTGTTACGGAGTCGTTTCAGTCTCATCATGGGGCAGCACCCTGAATCCAACCTGTGTGCTGGCTGTAATTGGCGTGAGACCAGGGAATTTGCTTGGGCGGGCAGCCTAAATCACACGGATTCTGCGCGGGTGGACCTCCCCGCCGACCCAAAAAGTGCACAATTCCGCGCGGAGAGACCCTCGCCGACTCGGCCACGCGCCGCCCGGCTGAGGGGCCCCAGGTTCAGTCGCCGGCCTCGCCCCACAGGGCGCGTCGCAGCCCCGAGGCCCGGGTGATCGGACGGTCGATGGCGGCACGGATCGACTCCTCGAGGCCGAGGAGGATCAGTCGCTCCTGGGCGCGGGTGACCGCGGTGTAGAGCAACTCGCGGGTCAGGACCCTCGAGTTCATCCCGGGCACGAGGAAGGCCACGGTGTCGAACTGCGAGCCTTGGCTCTTGTGGACCGTCATGGCGTACACCGTGTCCACCGCGGCCAACCGTGCCGGGCTCACCCGGGCGATCTCGTCACCTCGATCGAAGGCGGCGACCCGCCGCTCGCCGTCGGCGACGACCACCCCGACGTCGCCGTTGTACAACCTCAGCCGCGTAGTCGTTCTCCGTCACGATCAGCGGGCGCCCGACGTACCAGTCCTCGCCGCCGCTGAAACCAGAGATCTCAGCCCGCAGCCAGTCCTCCACCTGGTGCATCCAGGTCACCACACCGTCCGGTCCGCGGCGGTGGGCGCACAGCAGCCGGAACCGGCCGAGCTCGGCGATGGCCTCCATTGCCTCCCCGTTTTCCGCCGCCTCTCTGACCTTGCGACCACACTCGACAGCGAGCGAGCGCACCTCACCCAATCCCTCGGCCGACGACGCCTGCGACGGCACCTCGGTGGCGATCCACTGCACGTCGGGGTCACCTGCTTCGAGGACGGCCACGGCGTCGTCGGCGTGACCACGCTGGATCGCCGTTGCCAACGCCGCGATCGCCCCCTTGAAGCGGTGCACCTTGCTCAGGACCACGATGCCGTCCCCGATGCCCGAATGGACGGTGTAGTCGCTGAGCGGGACGTCGTGGCCGGTGACCGTGGCGAGCCGGTCTCGGGCCGCTGACCCCATGCAGACCTGTCGTGACCCGGGCGGCACGATGTCGCCCAGCACGGCCCCGGCCTCAATGGACGCCAGTTGCTGGGGATCGCCCACAAGAATCAGGCGTGCGTCGGAGCGCACCGCCTCGGCGACGCGCGCCATCATCGAGAGCGACACCATGGAGGTCTCGTCGACCACGACCACGTCGTGGGGCAGCCTGTTCAGCCGGTCGTGGACGAACCTCGTCCGGTTTCCCGGGTTGGAACCCAAGAGCCGGTGCAGGGTCGTGCCCTCGAGGGCCGACAGAGCGGCACGTGCCCCCGAGGCGACCGGCATACGGTCCGCCTCCTGCCGGACTGCCTCTTCGAGTCGTGCGGCCGCCTTGCCCGTCGGTGCCGCCAGCGCCACCAATGGTGTTCGCCGGCCGGCGGCCGCGGCCTGGACGTGGAGCAGGGCGAGCACGCGGGCGACCGTGGTGGTCTTGCCGGTACCGGGGCCGCCGGCGATGACCGAGAAGCGCCGGAGCACGGCGCTGGCCGCGGCGAGGCGCTGGAAGTCCGGATCCTCCCGTGCCGTGAAGAGCTGGGCCAGACCCGCGGTCAACAACGAGTCGTCCACCCCGCTCGCCGGCTCCGCGGCCCGATGGATGAGGTCCGATGCCACCCGCCGCTCGTCCACCCAGAGGCGGTCCAAGTAGAGGGTCGTGCCCGAGAGGTGGAGCGGAAGATCGTCGCCCACAAGTGGGCTGGCGGCCACGGCCTCGAGCCAAAGATGTGGGTCCGGCCACGCCAAAGCGCTGAGATCAGCGGGCGTGTCCGTCTCGGCGCTCGCAGTGTCCCTGATGGTCTCGAGATCGACGCACACGTGGCCGAGGCGAGGAGCCCGCGCCGCGAAGGCCGCCCCCAGGGATGCCAATTCGTCCGTCGAGCCGCAGAGACGGGCCAGGCGCTCGCCGACGTGCACGTCTGCGGTGGACAGGAGTCCGGCGCGGTTGAACTCGCGCAAGAGCCCGGTGGCGCGCAGCGACACGGCGCTGTCGAAGGCATCGAGAATCGTCACCGGGCCCCGCGGTCGAAGAGTTCGCTCAACGACTCCACCAAGGGGACGGGGGGGCGCCACGCCCAAACGCCACAGGGGTGGTCAACGACGCCGGCCGGCTCCAACGCGCTCATGCCGCGCACGAACAGGTACAGGACGCCGCCCAGGTGATGGTCCGCGTCGTAGCCCGGAAGGCGCCAACGCAGGTAGCGGTGGAGCGCCACGGAATACAACAACGCCTGGAGGGGATAGTGGGCCGCCGCCATCGCAGCGTCCAAGGCCTGGCGCCGGTAGTGCCAGGCCGTGAGGGTCTCGTCCGGCGCACCCAGCCGGTTCGTCTTGTAGTCGGCCAGGAAGAACCGGCCGTCGGGGTGCCGGAACACCAGGTCCAGGCTTCCGGTCAGATAGCCCCGCAAGATGCCCCGCAGCGCCGGGTCCCGGAGGCGGTGGGCGTACCGGGCCACGGGATCGTCCGACGGGAGGTGCTGCTCCAAGATGTCGGCGACCCGGGCGACGTGCAGCGACGCCACCGGGGCGTCCCCTCCAACCAGCGGGATCTCGAAGCTCATCTCGTCGAGCCGGTCGTGGCGTGGAATGTCACGCAACCGCAGACCGCCGACCAGCGGACCGAGAGGACACTCGATGGCCGTGCGCAGCCCCGAGGCGACCGCATCGACGCTCCCGAGGTCGACGTTGCGCCACATGACCTCGCCCTTCAGCGCCGCCCCGACCTCGGCCCCAAGGTCGGGCGCATCGAACTCGACGCGCTCGAACACGCTGTGCACGACGGTTCCGACCAGCGTGCCGCCGGGCATGGGGGCGAGGCCCAAGGGCACGTCGCGCATCCGCTCCTCGTCCGGGCCGGCCTCCACGGGTCGCCGGACCGCGACCTCTGGCACCTCCTCGTCCGAGATGAGCTGCTCCGCCGGCTCGCTTCCGATCGAGGGCTGTTCGTGCAGGGTGCTCGTGATGCCCGAGTACGAGACGCGGCGCCAACCTAGGTCGAGCGTGCGATCGAAGATCGCCGCCTCAAGCGTGGGCAGGGGTCCAGCATCCCCCTCCCAGTGCACGTCGGGTGGGGCGACGACTCGCTCGACGGCCACTAACGGGCCCAGCGCGCTGAGGGCAGCCTCGACCGCCTCGTCGCTTCGTGGTCCTGCCCCGTGGGAACGCACCACACCGTCCTCGTCACGGTCGAAGAGGAGCCGGGACAGCGGTGAGTGCTGGCAGTCGTTCGCACCCACCCACCAGAGAATCGCTTGGTGCTGTGCACGCGTGAGCGCGACGTAGAGCAGACGCAGGTCCTCGCCACGCTCCTCGACGATCTCGTCCCGCTGGTGTGCGGTATGGCTGTTGCCCTCACCGGCGACATCGATGGTTCGCGCGTTGCCGCTGTCCTTGTCGTGAAAGACCGGGACCTTGATCGTTGGCGTATAGCTACCCCACATGTACGGGCACAGCACAACGGGGAACTCCAGACCCTTGCTCCGATGGATCGTGATCACCTGGACCGCGTCGGCATCCGATTCGAGACGCCGGGCTCGCTCCTCGTTCTCGGTGTCGCGGGCCGCCTCGTTGATACGCCGGCCAAGCCAGCTCGCCATGGCGGTGGGGCCTAGCCCTTCGGACACGCCGGCCTCGTGGAGCAGTTGGGCGACATGCCGCAGATCGGTCATGAACCGCTCTCCCGAGGCGGCGGCCAGCACGCGGGAGGGAACCTGGTGGGCGCTGCACACCGTCTCGAAGAGCGACGCGACCCCACGGTCGCGCAAGAGGGCCGCCCATTGGTGGAGCGACCAGTGGAGGTCCTCCCACTGCTCCTCGGTTCCCGCCGCCACCTCCTCAGGTGTCCAACCGACGAAGCAGCTCAGAGCGGCGAGCGAGGCTCGATCCCGCGCCGTTGGCCGTTCGAGCGCCTCGAGTAGGCGGAGCCAGTCCCGGGCTGGCTCGGTCGCGAACACCGAACCCGAACCACCGATGACGGCAGGGACACCGGCCTTGATCAGTGCGTTCTGCACCGTCCGCGGCATGACTGTTGTAGCGCACGAGCACGGCGATATGGCCTGGGTGAAGTCGGACCCTGTCCAGTTCGCTCCCGTCCCGCCGCCGCGTGATGACCTCGGGCCCGGCGGAGAGGAGCGCGACGACTTCAGCGGCGAGGTCGCGGGCGACGAAATCTCGCGCCGCGTCGGCTTGCGGCTGCTTCTTCTTGAGCGTGAGCTGCACCAGACCGTCGTCGGCGTGCACGAGGCGCGCTCGCAACGGTGCGGCGGCCGGCACACCGACGAGCCGAGGTTCGCGGTTGGCGGGCGCGGCGCAGGTCGCACGGTAGGTAATGCCTGCCTCTCCGAGCTGCGCATTGGCAAACAGCGCGTCGTAAGCCGCCAGGAGCCCCTCGTCACTACGCCAATTGACGTCGAGGGTCCACTCCGAGAGCACCGCATGACGGGCGTCGAGGTAGGCGTGCACGTCGGCACCCCGGAAGGCGTAAATGGCCTGCTTCGGGTCCCCGATGAGCACCAAGGTCGACCCGCCCTGGCCGAACGCCCTGTGCATGATCTCCCACTGCACGGGGTCGGTGTCTTGGAACTCGTCGACCAGCACGACGTCGTAGCGCTGGCGCAAACGCTCGCACGCAACCACACCGCGCTGTGGATCGACCAGCGTGTCACGCAGGCGGATCAGCACGTCGTCGTAGGTCAGGATCTTGAGCGCCCGTTTGCGTCGGTCCATCTCCTCCCGTACTGCTTTGGCAAATCGGCGGCGGATCGAAGGGAGGTCCTCCGCCGTGGACCACTCGGGGACGACCCGCGCGTCGGGCTGGCTGAGGATGTGCGTCGCGATCTCCATGGCGTCGTCGCGCGAGAACTCGAGCGGATTCGGCCGGTGGGCAAACCGCCGGAGGTAGAGGTCGTCGACCACCTCTTCCATGAGGTCCCGGACGTCTTCGACCAGGGTCACCTCCCGATCGATGTCACCGGCGGTGCCCAAGCCGTAGAGCACCTGCAGACAGAATCCGTGCGTGGTCTCGATGGTGGCGGAGTCGAAATCGGCGATCGCCTTCCCCAACCGGTCCCGGCGCAGCGCGACCACCGTTGGCGCCGAATCGACCAGGGTCCGCACGAGCTCGTCATCTCCGGGCGTCTCGCCACCACCCTCGAGCCAAGCGGTGAGCCCCTCGAACGCGGTGACCAAGCGGTCGCGCACGCGTTCACGCAGCTCGCCGGTGGCCATCCGCGTAAAGGTGATGACGAGCAGGCGGTCGATCGGCAGGCCTTCCGCCACGTAGCGCGTCGTGAGCGCGGCGATGGTGAAGGTCTTGCCGGTCCCGGCGCTTGCCTGCAACAAGGTCATACCTCTGGGCAAGGGGCCGCAGACCTCGAACGATTGCGGCGCCGGAACAGTGGGCGCCGTCACCGACGTCGGGGCGGTCACTGGTGGGCGATCTCCTCGTACTCGAGCAATCCGTCCCAGAGCCGTCGGGCGTAGAGAGCGAAGCGCGAGGTCTCCGAGGAAAGCCAGTCGTCTCCGGTCTCGTCGGCACGAGGTTGCCCCGCCCGTTGCAGCATGGCCTCAAAGGTGAGCTCGCCGCCGAGCACCAGCACGTGCTCCGCGTTCTTGTCCTCGTTGTGGCCGTTGTGGCCGGAGACCCAGCACCCCCCGGCCTCCCGGGTCGGATCTTTCCCGTCTCTGAGCGCAGACGCCCAGGCGGCGGACGTCTTGCAGTACAGCGGCAAGGGCTCGCGCATCCCGCGCTGGAAAAGGTCGACGATCGTCCGCAGATGCGTCTCGGCGACGTCCCGTCGGGTCTGCGCATCAGGCCCGAGCGGCCCGATGGTTGCCGTCGAGATCGTGTGTCCCCGGCCGATCGACCGTCCCACCGTCAGCGCGTCGAACGGGCGGTCCGGCCATGTCGCCGTCAGCGCGAGCAGCCGAAGCCAGGCAATGAGGCGGGCCGCCGGCCCGAGCTTCGAGTACGTCACCGAGTGGACCGTGCTCCCTCGGACGCCCGAGACCGTCCCAACCAGACTCGGAAGCCCGGTCAGATCGACACGAACGTCGACCGAGGTCGGTGGCTCCCCGGTTTGGCCGCCTGCCACGAGAGCGTCGAGCGGTCCCGTGAGCTCGTGGAGCACCCGATCGGCCAACTGACCGGGCGGCAATTCCCCGCGCGCGATCTCCACCGCCCAACATGACTCCGGACTGGCTCCTTCGAGTCGGGCCGCGAGAAGACGGTCGGCGATCTGCCACTGCTCGAGGGCGCTGAGCTTCACCGGAATCGCGTCCTCGAACTCCCGCGTCCTGTCGCGGAGCGAGATGGTGAGCCGTTCCCGAAGGAAGGCGCGCACGGGATGACGCAGGAACCTCGCCAATTGGTCGAGCCTGATCTCGTCCACTTCGTACTCGCAGAGGGGCCGGTCGAGAAACGCGTGGGCTTCGTGGCTGGGTTCGAGCGCAGCCCGGGCTCCGGCGAGGTGCAGGGCATCGAAGCTCCATGGGGCGGCCGGCATGGTGACGTCCGATTCGTAGTTCCGGCGGTCGAAGGGCTGGAGGGGGTGGGAGAACAGGATCGAGGCGCGGGCGCGACCGCCTGGCACCTGCACGGTGTGGTCGACGACGTCGAGCAGCTCACCGACCGGGACGGCGGGGGGACGAGGCAGGTTGGACCGCTCGTCGCGGCCCGAGAACGTCACCACCAGGTGATCCTGCGCCGCCAGGAGGGCGTCGAGGAGAAGTTGTCGGTCCTCGCTCCGGACGTCGCGGTCGCCGACCCTCGGGTGGCGAGCCGTGAGATCGTCCCCGTCCCTCTCGATGTGGCGGGGGAAGGTGCCGTCGTCCAGCCCCAAGAGGCACACGACACGATGGGGGATGGAGCGCATCGGCACGAGCGTGCAGACGGTCAGATGGCCCGTGCAGAAGTTGGCTCGGGTCGGCTTGCCCTTCAAGCGGTCGGTCAACATCGATCGCACGTCGTCACAACTCAGGGCAAGAGGGCTGACTGCGTCCCCCGTGGTGGCCTCCGCCACCAGCTCGTCGAGGAGCGTCTTCATCTGCGAGCGCTGCCACGCATCGCGCTCTGTCGTCGACGTCAGGGCGTCGGAGATGCCGGCCAACGTTGCGCCCCAGGCATCGATCGGGCGCGTCCCGGTCAGTTCGACGAAAGCGGCCCGGAGGCGATCCAGGAATTCCGCCATGCGCCCGGCCAGTTCTATGTCTGCGCTGTCGACGTCATCCAGCGGCAGCGTGTCCTGGAAGAGGCGCTGGCGCTCGTCCGCCATGGTGACGCCGAGAAGGATGCGGTCGAGGCCGAACTGCCACGTGTTGCTGCCAATGTCCTCGAGCCGGAAGGAACTCCGGTGGGCGGCGTCGAATCCCCATCGGACGCAGGCCTTCTCCACCCACTCCTCGAGCCGGAACAGGTCCTCGTCGGCGAAGTGGAACCTCCGGCGCACCGGCTCCCGCCCGGCGAGATCGAGGACCTCGGTCGCCGTGAACCTCGAGGTTGCGAGCTCGAGGACTTCGGCCAGCACCGCCATCACCGGGTTGGTCTGGCGGAGCGAGCGATCCGCAAGGCGAATCTCGAGGACGTCAGTCGGGTCGTCGGACGCGCCGTGCCCCCCGAAGGTGGCCTGGATCAGCGGAGCGAAGTTCTCGATATCAGGGCACATCACGATGATGTCGCGTGCCTCGAGGGTGGGATCGTCCTCGAGCAGGTGCAAGATGGCGTCGCGGAGGACCTCCACCTGCCGACCGCGTCCATGGCAGGAGTGGATGCGGATGCTGTCGTCGGCGGCGGCGAGCATGGGTCGACCCTCTCGGGCGCCCGCGCCACCCCCCGGCGCTCGATCGGCCCGCACGTCGTCCTGGATCAGTCGGAGCAGTGTGCGCGGACCCCACGACTCCGGCGTATCGTCCGGAGGGTCGGCATGCTCCAGCACGTCGCCCAAGACGAGCTGCATCTCCCGGGCGTCCCTTCCCCAAGAAGCAAGCAGTGGGTTCTGCGGCACGCTCGCGGTGGGGTCCTCGCTGCGCAACACGGTGTGGGAGGAGGGTCCGACCTGAGCGGCCAGGCGGTCCCACAACGACGGCGAGGGGTGCAACAGGAAGAGGTGAACGTCCCGCCCGGCCCCCACCGCCTCGAGGACGTCGAGGTAGCTCGCGGGAAGCCTGGTCAACCCGAAGAGCGACAGCCTGGTCGGCAGACCGAACGGTGACAGCCGCGTCGGTTCGTTCAGGAGCTCTGGTTCCGCCCGGAGCCGGGCGCAGGCGTGGAGCAGCTGCTCCGCCGGACTCGGCCGACCGATGCGCTCGCGCAAGAGACGCCAGAGCTCCATTTGCCAGGCGGCCTCGTCCGGCTCGGGCGAGCCGGCCGCCCAGCGCTGGAGCATGTCAGGCCGATGGACGGCGTAGCGGTCGAAGAGATCGGCCACGTGGCGGATGCTCGAGAAGCGCTTGGATCCCTCCACCGTCGCGGAGTTCGTGATGTGCTGCGCCAGCGGTGCCAGCCAGGGTTCGTGGAAGTGCTCCTCGACCACCCCCATGAGCGGCCATACCGCGCGTTCGGGCAGCCAGGGGTCGTCCTTCGGGTCGGCGCCCGTCGCGACGGACAAGGCACGACCGACCAGCGTGCCGGGGAAGGGGAACTCGATGTTGGCGCAGACGCCGTCCTGCCTGCCCTCGTGCGCCCCCAGGCGCATCGAGAGGCGCTGGGTCAGCCACCGCTCGATGCCGCGCGTCGGCACCGACACCACCTCCGAGGTCATGGGGTCGTCGAGCGGCTCCTCGACAAGCTGGGCCAGCATCGACACGAGGTCGTCGGCCCGTTCGGATCGGTGGACGTGGAGCATCTCCGCAGAGTAGGTCGAGGTGTTCGGACCTCAGAGCGCTGAGGCCCCGCCCTCGGGCAGGGGGAGGATGTTCTGCCCTCCCGGCTCGCCGGCTCCGTCGTCGTCGTCCATCTCGACCGCCTGCAGATGGCGCGGCGCGGCATCGATCGGTGCCAGCTCGGCGATCTGTGGCCCATCGCTGCCGACGACGCCCAGGGTGGGGAAGCGTCGGGCCGTGACCAGGACGCGGGACTCGAACGAGCCGACGGCCTTGTTGTAGGCATCCACGCTGGTGGTGAGGCTGCGTTGCAGCGTCTGCATGTGCCCGGTCATGACGCGCAGGCGGTCGTAGAGCTCGGCCCCCAGTTTCTTCACCTCGCGCGCGCTCTCGGCCAGGGTCTCCTGCTGCCAGCCCAGGGCCACGGTGCGCAGAAGGGCGATCAGGGTCACCGGCGTCGTCAGCAGCACGCCGTTGGTCATGGCGTACTCCTGCAGCGCCGGGTCCGACTCGAAGGCGGCCGCCAGCAGCTGGTCGCCCGGGATGAAGGCGACGACCATCTGCGGAGTGCGGTCGAACTGCTTCCAGTACTCCTTCTTGGCGAGCTGGTCGACGTGCGTACGCAGTTGACGCGCGTGCTTGGCCTGGCAGGCCGCCCGGGTCTCGTCGTCGTCGGCGTCGAGCAGCAGCAAGAAGGCGTCGAGCGGCACCTTGGCGTCGACGACGATCTCGCCGCCGCCCGGCATGTGCACGATCATGTCGGGGCGCAGCCGCCCCTCGTCGTTCGTCGACGAGACCTGCTCGTTGAAGTCGCAGTGCGGGAGCATGCCGGCCATCTCCGCGACCCGGCGCAGCTGGACCTCGCCCCATCGCCCGCGGGTCTGGGGCGAGCGCAGCGCCGTGACCAGGTTGCGGGTCTCCTTGCGCAGCTGCTCGTGGCCGAGATGCAACTGGGCCACCTTCTCAGAGAGCCCCTCGTAGGCGCCTTTGCGCTCGAGCTCCATCTCCTGGAGACCGCGCTCGTAACGGGCCAGCGTCTCGCTCAGCGGATCGAGCAGGCGTGAGATGGCCTGTTGGCGCTGGTCCAGGTCTCCTTGCGCCGCCGTGCGCGCTTCTTTGAACCGGGTGTCGGCCAGGGTCAGGAACTGCTCGTTGTTCTTGGCCAGGGCCTGGGCCGACAGCTCGGCGAACGTTCCCGTCAGCCGAGCGCGGTCTTGCTCGGCGCGCTCCTGCGCCTCGTCCGTCGACTTCCGCAGGAGCTCCAGCTCGGAGACGGCCACCGCACGCGCTGTCTCGGCCCGCGCGGCCGCGTCCGCCACAGCCTTGAGCTGCACCGTCTGTTGGGCCAGGGCCGCCTGCGCATCTCCGAGCCGGCTTTCCGCCAGTCGCCCGGCGGCGGCGACACGGGTGCTGCGCACCAGATGCCAGGTCACACCGACAGCCAGCCCGACCACCAGCCCGAGCACCACTCCGAGGACCATGAGGCCAATGTAACGATGGGGTGTGTCAACTTCGGGGACCACCTCCGAGCGGCAAGAACCTGGGGGTCGTCAGGCTGGAGCGAAGCCGGTAGCGTGACTCGGATGCCGTTCAAGCTCGGTGGCAGCACGAGAAGCGATCCCGAACAGCGGGAGCTGGCGGACGAGGAGCACCCCGCACAGAGCAGGCCCCTGGCCATGGAGCAGCCGCTGTGGCCTCGCACCATGCCCGAGCCCGATGAGGTCGACCGTCTCTTCTCCCAGGTCTTCGCACTGGTCGGCGAGGCCATCGCGGGCGCGACCCACGCCTTGTTGGCCGGCGACCGCGATGCGGCGAAGGAGCTCGTCAAGCGGGACGAGGTCGTCGACAAATTGATCGGGCAGATCTCGGCGACCGTCCAGGAACAGCTCGTCCACGGCGAGACAACGGCGGAAGAGCGCCGCGAGTACGTGGCGATCCTGCGCATGCTCCCCGACATGGAGCGCAACGGCGACCTGGCCGAGCACATCGCCCGCCGAGCCGCCCGCGGGCTCGGCGCGGAGATGTCGGCCCGCAGCCGGGGCCTCGTCGAACGCATGGGCGAAGTGGCCGCGACCATCTGGCGCGCGACCGGGGATGCCTTCGCGGAACGCTCCGCCGCCGCCGCCTCCTTCATCGACGACCTCGATGACGAGATGGACGACCTGCACGTGACCCTGACGGCAGAGTTGGTGGCGGGCACCGTGCCGCTCCCGGTGGCGATCGAGCTGGCGATGGTGGCCCGCTTCTACGAGCGCTTCGGCGACCACGCGGTCAACCTGGCCCGCCGCATGGCGACCTTGGTGGTCGGCGGTCCCGAGCCGGTGTCATCCGGCCCCGACTGATCCGCCGGACTCGGCAGCGGGTGCCTCAGCGGCCCCGGGCCAGCAGCTCCTCGGCGATCTGCACCACATTGAGCGCGGCGCCCTTGCGCAGGTTGTCTCCCGAGAGGAAGAGGGCCAGGGCGTTCGGTGCACCCTCGGCCCGCCTGATGCGGCCGACATAGGAAACGTCGCGGCCGGCCGCCAGAAGCGGCGTCGGGATCTCCACGAGCTCAACGCCCGGCGCGGTGCGCAGCACCTCGCTGGCCCGTTCGGGGGTGAGGGGACGTTCGAACTCGCACACGATGGCGGCCGAGTGCCCCGTGAACACCGGCACGCGCACGCACGTGGTGGTCACCGCGAGGTCCGGGATGCTGAGGATCTTGCGGGCCTCGTTGCGGTACTTCTGTTCCTCGTCCGTTTCGAGCGTGCCGTCGTCGATGATCTCGAACTGCAGCGGGATGAGGTTGTGGGCGATGGGGACGGGATAGACGCTGCGGGGTGGGTAATCGACCGCCGCACCGTCGAAGGTGAGGCTCTGCGCCCGGTCGGCCGTCTTTTCGAGCTGCTCGGCCAGCTCCCGCACGGCATCCACGCCGCCGCCCGACACCGCCTGATAGGTCGACACGACCAGCCGCCGGAGGCTCGCCTCGTCGTGCAGGGGCTTGAGGACCGGGATGGCGACCATCGTGGTGCAGTTGGGGTTGGCCACGATGCCCTTGGGGATCGAACGCAGCGCTTCGGCGTTGGCCTCGGGGACCACCAGCGGGACGTCGGGGTCCATGCGCCAGGCCGAGGAGTTGTCGATGACGGTCGCGCCGGCCGCGGCCAGCCGGGGTGAGAGCTGGAGTGACACGGAGGCCGGGGCCGAGCAGAGCGCCAGGTCGATGTCCGACAGATCGGCGTTCTCCGCGTCCTCCACGACGACGTCGGTGGTGCCCCAGGGCAACGTTGAGCCGGCCGAGCGCGCGGAGGCGAGGTAGCGCATCGAGTCGACCGGGAAGTTGCGCTCGGCCAGGATGCCGCGCAGCACGACGCCCACCTGCCCTGTCGCGCCGACGATGGCGATCCGCATCGAGCAATTGTAGAAGACAGCCGGCGGGGACACGGCCCCGGTGCTCGTGCGACGGAATCAGACCTCGAGCGGGCGGCGCCCTTCGAGCGCGCGGCCGAGGGTGAGCTCGTCGGCGTACTCGAGGTCGCCGCCCACCGGCAGGCCGCTGGCCAACCGGGAGACGACGACGCCCAGTGGCGCCAGCTCGCGGGCCACCAGCATGGCCGTGGCCTCGCCCTCGAGCGTCGGATTCGTGCAGACGATGACCTCACGGACCGCCCCGTCGTGCAGGCGATCGAGGAGCTCGCCCAGGCGCAGCTGCTCGCGCCCGATGCCATCGAGCGGGCTCAGCGCGCCTCCGAGCACGTGGTAGCGGCCCTTGAAGCCGGTGCGCTCCACGGCGACGATGTCGCGGGGGTCCTCGACGACGCAGAGCACCTCGGGGTCGCGACGGTCATCGCCGCAGACGTCGCAGAGCGCGCCGGACTCGGCCACGTTGAAACAGATCGCGCACAGTGTCGTGCGCTCCTTGACGGCCACGACGGCGTCGGCGAGCCGCCGGGCGTCCTCGCCCGGCACCTTCAAGATGTGAAAGGCGATGCGCTGAGCAGACTTCGGCCCGATGCCGGGCAGACGTCCGAGCTCGTCGATGAGGGAGCGAAGGGGTCCGGTGTACATCGCCTAGCCGGTGACCTCGCTGGCGCCAGGGAAGGCCTGCATCAGTCGTGCCTCGGCGGCCGAGGCGTGATCGGAGGCATCGTCGTGGTCGTCGGTGGCGAAATCGGCCGGATCGACCTCTTCGACGTCGCTCACGTCCCCCGGACCGCCGCCCGGCCGCGCCACGGCGGGCTCCCCGACGCTCGCCGGCGGTGCGCCGTCGTCGACGTCGAGCGCCAAGGTGACGGGGATGCCGAAGTGCGCGGTGAGCGCCGCTTCCACCATGGGGGCGAGCTCCGCGCACCGTTCACGGTGCGCAGCATTGGGGAGCGCGAAATGGGCACCCTGTGTGTCCACGCTGACGAAACGCCCGGCGCTATAGAGGGCCTTGGCTCGCGCCGGCAGGGATCGCAAGATGCCGTCGCCCCAGGCCTCGGTCAAGGAGTCGCGATCGACGGTGCGACTCGGAGGCGCTTCGGTCCCGGCGGCGGGCGCGGGGACTGCTTCCGGAGCCGGGGTGTCGCTGGCCGCGTCCACCGGAGCAGACCCGGCCGCAGAGGTCGCTGGGGAGGTCTCGGCGGCCTGTTGGCTGCGCCGAAGGGCTCCGATCGAAGGGCGCCGTCCCACCTCTGCAGCTGGACGCTCCGCCGGCGGTGGCGGTGACGGAGGCGGAGTCGGCGCGGCGTCCTCGCCTCTTGACGGGGGGGCGGATCGTTCCGGGGAGGCGCCCGGACGCGGGAAGGCGGCGGCCCCCGACAGTGAGCGCTCGAGGACGCTCACGCGCTCCGAGAGGGCCTCCATCCCCGAGTCGAGGTCGGGTCGCACGGCGCGCACGACGGAAATCTCGAGGACGACCTGTGCATCGGGAGCCTCACGCATGTCGACCAGGGCATTGCCCAAGAGCTCCATGCTGCGCACCACGCGGGGCAGACCCATGGTCTCGGCCAGCGCCGCGAATCGCTCGAGCGAAGGTCCCGCCACCGCACTCAGCTCTGGAGCCAGCGCGGCGAGGAAGACCTGGCGCAAGTCGTCGACCATTTCGGTCGCCAGCTGTTGAGGACCCCATCCGCCGGCCAGCAGCGCGCTGAGGGCGACCAGGACCTGGCCCACGTCGCCGTCGGCCAGGGCATCGAGCACCTGGGCCAGCTCGGGCCGGGCGGCGTCGGCGGAACCCGACGCCACGACCTGGTCCAGAACCGAGAGTGCGTCGCGGGCCGAGCCCCGACCGCGCCGAACGGCCGCCTCGAGCGCTACGTCATCGAGATGGAGACCGGCCTCGGCGTTCACCGATTCGAGCAGGCCGTGCAGGGTCTGCGCGCCAAGGAGTCGGAACTCGAGGTGCTGCGTCCGAGAGCGGATCGTCGGCGGCACCTTCTGCGGGTCCGTCGTGGCGAGCACGAAGACGACGTGGCTCGGCGGTTCTTCGAGCGTCTTCAGCAATGCGTTCGCCGCCGCGGTCGAGAGCATGTGGACTTCGTCGACGATGTAGACCTTCCAGCGCCCGGGAGTGCCGAGCGCGGCGTGGGCGACCAGGTCCCGCATGGCGTCCACCCCGTTGTTCGAGGCCGCATCGAGCTCGTGCACGTTGAGCGAACTCCCCTGGGTGATCTCGATGCACGAGATGCACTTGCCGCAAGGCTCCCCGTCGACGGGCGCCTCGCAGTTGAGCGCCTTGGCGAGGATGCGCGCCGAGGACGTCTTCCCGGTCCCGCGTGGGCCGCTGAACAGGTAGGCGTGCGACACCCGGTCGTCGCGCACGGCACTGCGCAAAGCCCGGACCACGTGGTCCTGCCCCCTGATCTCGTCGAATCGCCCCGGCCGGAAGCGGCGATAAAGGGACACAAAGGGGGCATCGGCCATGTCGGCCGAGCCTACCCAGGCGGTCAGACAGTCCCGGCCGGTGCTGGGTGCGGCGGCCAGGTTGGCTACGGCACCCGGCCATACCCGCTGAGAGCTGCTGCCTTCCGACCCTGACTCGATTCACGAGCGGCCGTTGCGCAGGACCCGGCCACCGCACCCAGCATCGGCACGGCGCGAGCGTCCAGGCTAGCGGCTCGCCCCCGGCGAGTTTCCGACGCGGTCAGGGCGCCCACGCAGAGCTCAGCACGGCCTTCGGTGCGTCGGAGGGGACCGCGAGTCCGCCTTCGGCCGCGGTGCGCGCGGCATTCGCTCCGTCCATCACCTCGGGAATCCCCCTCTACGACCTGGCCTCCGTGGTCGGCCCAGGCCGCAGGTCCCCGCCGTCTCGGCGCTGCCACGAAGCCCTCTCGGGTGACCCTCTCGAACTACGCAGGCTCAATTTGCAAGGAGTTACCCGATCGGTGAACGGACGGTAACGGTTACGTGACATCTAGGTGACACCGCTGTATTTGCGGTCGTCCCGGGGTTGACCCACCTGTCGGCCCGTCCAGGGCCGCCACTCCCGTTAGCCTGACCAGGCTGCAGTTCCGGAGGAGTGCGAGAGCGGCCGAATCGGCACGACTGGAAATCGTGTGTTGGGCAACCAACCGTGGGTTCAAATCCCACCTCCTCCGCTTCGGGAGAAGCACTCAATTTCTTCCTACTCCCGACCGATAGGTCAGCGTGGATCCAACGTTCGGCCCGGAGGCCGGTGAGCCCTGCGCCGGCTGGCGCCTGCGCCATCAACTCGCCCGTGCCCCACGGCGCGGCCGCTGTGGCCCCGCCGACCTGGTCTTCACTGCGTCATGACCACCGACCTTTTCGACGAATCGGGGGTTGACGAGGACGAGGTCGATCTGCCCTGGGACGAGTTCCTGCCCGACGAGGATGAGGACGAGCTCGAGGCAGCGGAGGCCCAGCTGGACGACGATCTCGACGAGCTCGAGGCCGACGACTCAGATTTCGACTGGGAAGCAGCCTTGTTTACAGAGGATTCCGAGCCTGACGCGTCCTCCCACGCCGACGCTGCGCTCGAGCGCATCGAGCAGAACGTGTGGCGTGAGTCGTTGGCAGAAGAAGCAGCAGCCGCTGCGGCTGCGGCTGCAGAGCAAGCCGCTGCCGAGGAGGCCGCTCGTCTGGAGGCCGAGCGCTTGGAGGCGGAGCTCTTGGAGGCACAGCGCCAGGAGGCAGAGCGTTTGGCCGCTGAACGGGCGGCGCGCTTCGAGGCCGCGCGATTGGAGGCAGAGCGCTTGGAGGCGGAGCGCCTGGAGGCGGAGCGCCTGGAAGCCGAGCGCTTGGAGGCCGAGCGGGCCGCCGCCGAAGAGGCCGCTCGCCTTGAGACGGAGCGCCTGGAGGCGGAGCGCTTGGAAGCCGAGCGGGTCGCCGCCGAAGAGGCCGCCCGTCTGGAGGCGGAGCGCCTGGAAGCCGAGCGGGTCGCCGCCGAAGAGGCCGCGCGTTGGGAAGCAGAGCGCCTGGAGGCGGAGCGGGCCGCCGCCGAAGAGGCCGCGCGTTGGGAAGCAGAGCGCCTGGAGGCGGAGCGGGCCGCCGCCGAAGAGGCCGCGCGTTGGGAAGCAGAGCGCCTGGAGGCGGAGCGGGCCGCCGCCGAAGAGGCCGCGCGTTGGGAAGCAGAGCGCCTGGAAGCCGAGCGCGCCGCCGCCGAAGAGGCCGCGCGTTGGGAAGCAGAGCGCCTGGAAGCCGAGCGCGCCGCAGCCGAAGAGGCCGCGCGTTGGGAAGCAGAGCGCTTGGAAGCCGAGCGGGTGGCCGCCGAAGAGGCCGCGCGTTGGGAAGCAGAGCGCCTGGAGGCAGAGCGCGCCGCAGCCGAAGAGGCCGCGCGTTTGGAGGCCACCCACCTTGAGGCAGAGCGCCTCGAGGCAGAACGTGTCGCCGATGAACAGCCTGCGCGCTTAGAGGCGAAGCGCTTGGACGCCGCTCACCTCGAGGCTGAACGCTTGGAGGCAGAACTGGCTTCCGCCGAAGAGGCAGCGCGCTGGGAGGCAGAACGATCCGCTGCCGAAGAGGCCGCTGGCTTGGAAAGACAACTGGCCCGCGCTGAAGAGGCCGATATCGGGGAGGCTGAGCGGGCCGCGCGAGCTGAGACCGAACGCACAGCGGCACAAGATGCGGCGTGGGCAACGGCAGTGATGGCCGCGGCCAGGCGGGAAACGGCGGTCCCGCAAAAGCAGCGGGTGGCGGCGCTCGAAACCGCGCCAGTGCCAGAGGTTGAGACCGCAGATGCGACCGCAGCAGTCGCTCTTTCGGAGCCGCCAATGGCAGTAGGTCCAGAAGTGGAGTCGCTACCGCTCGCGATTCACGCCGCGTTCCGTCTTCCTTCCGATGGTCAGACCAGCTTCACCGAGGGTCGTAAGCCGGTGAGTCGGATCGTCAAAACGGCAGGGATCATGCTGTGCATTCTCCTTTTGCTGGTCCTTGCCGCGGTCGTTATTCCGGCCATCCACCGTCCACCCTCTGGCGGCCAACCCAGTGGTACTCCTCAGACCCCGGCCACGACTCCCAGCGCGTCGCAGATCCAGTCAGCGACTGATGCCGTCGACTCGGCGACCACCGCGGCACGGGCGGGCTTGGCTTCGATCGGCGGATTCCCCACCCCCTCCAATGTGTCGACCGTGATGAACCCGTACATCAATTCGCTGCAGCTGTATCAAACCTTCCTCTCGGGGACTACCGTGCCGCTTCCGGCGCGCGCGACGGCACAGATTGCTTTGGCCGAGGTCCGCAGCGACCTTTCGCTCCTCGAGACCATCGACGGCCTCCCGCCGGTCCACCTTGGCGCGTTCCTCCAAGAGTTCGCCACCAACAGCACCCAGTTGCAATCGACGCTGGGCACGCTCGAAACGGACCTGCACGCGCTCACCACGCCATAGGTCGGGTACGAAATCGCCCAAGGACTGTCTCAGGCGCCCCGCACATCCCATACTGGGGCATGGCCTCCGCTGACCACCCAACACCCGTGAGCGACGACGAGGCCATGGAGCTCGCGCTGGTCGAGGCACGGACCGCCACCGCGCAGGGCGAGGTTCCGGTAGGTGCCGTCGCTCTTGTTGGCGGACGTGTCGTATCGGCTCGTCACAATGAACGTGAGCGGACCGGCGATCCCACCGCACATGCGGAGATGCTTGCCCTCCGCGACGCTGCCGCGGCTGTCGGAGGCTGGCGCCTCTCCGACGTCACCCTGGTGGTGACGCTCGAGCCGTGCGCCATGTGCGCCGGCGCACTGGTGGCCTCCAGAGCCCGCCGGCTGGTCTACGGGGCGAGCGACCCGCGGGCGGGCGCCTGCGGCACGCTGTACAACCTCTGCGGGGATCCGCGACTCAATCACGAGCTGGAGGTCACTCACGGTGTACGCGCGGAGGACTGTGGAGCCCTTCTGACGTCTTTCTTCGCTGAGAAACGGACCGATCGAGCGGGCCTCGAGCCAACGCCGCGCCCAGGGGACGAGGCCTGATCAGCCTTTCTTCAATAGATGGCTGAGTTTCAAGGAATTTCAAGGCCGATGACCGACACGAGTCGGCGGGTCACATGGCAATGCCCATGAAGCCATGCGGAGAAGAGGGCGCACACTTCGGCTCGCGTGAAGGCGACGCAACCTGGTGTATCCTGGTGGCTGTTCTTTGCGTGAGAGGCGGGCGGAAAGGCGCCTCTTTGAACCTTCGGGCCAGGTCAGAGCGAGTAACATCTCGGCCGGAGGAGTGCGAGAGCGGCCGAATCGGACGGTCTCGAAAACCGTTGTGCCTCATGGGTACCGTGGGTTCAAATCCCACCTCCTCCGCTCGGGGCCGAAGAGGCCCGCCGCATAGGCGAGTGCGGCAAGAACAGCGGCAGGGCATGCGCCAGGCCGGCAGCACCTGGTCGCTCCTCGGCGGCCGGAAAGGAGTGAACCGTGGCACGCGCACGTTCGACATTCGGAAAGTTACAGCGCGACCAGGCCAAGAAGGATCGGGCCAAGGCGAAGATGGACGACCGCCTCTCTCGAAAGGAAGACAAGGCGGCGGCGAGTGAGCATGCTGCGAGCACACCCTCAGCTGGCGATGTCGACCAGACGAAGCTGCTGGAGCAGTTTGCAGCCCTGCACGAGGACCTGGCAGAGGGCCGCATCTCCCTGGACGACTTCGAAGTGCGGCAAGAGGAGTTGCGGGCCAAGCTGGTCGTCTGAGAAGCCCGCGCCTCAGGTGGTCGCGGCGTCGCGCCTCTCAAGCCAGCGGCGGAAGCCGGCGGCGTTCGAGTGCACTCCGTTCATGATGTCCAACTTCTCCTTGTGGGCAGCGTCGATGTCCCCGAGCAAAGGATCGAAGCGGGCGGCGAGCGCGTCGGCGATGTCGGCACCCTCGCGATAAGCCGTCTCTGCCGTCTCTGCCCAGATGCGGAGCGTCTCGTCGGCCTCAGCCAGGACCTCCTCTGGCTGCCCCAGCAGCCCGTAATGGGCCAGCGCAATGCCGGAGGGACGACGGGCCGCGAACTTGGCCAGGGAGTTGATGGCTTGGGCCAGGTCGAAGTCGGGAGGCGGTGTCGAGGGCCGCAGGACACCGCCGTCGGGGAGTTTCACCCCGACGGCGTCCCCCGCGAACAGCACTCCGCTCACCGAATCGTGCAACCCGACATGGTGCTTGGCGTGCCCTGGCGAATCCACGGCGACCAGGGTGCGCCCAGGTCCGACCTCAATCTCCTCGCCGTCCTCGAGGACATGGAGGCGCTCGGGCGGCGTCGGGTCGATGCGGCCATAAAGAGAGTCGAGCAGCGGCCCGTACACCCGCGCCGCCGATTCGACAAGGCGCGTGGGGTCGGCCAGGTGCCGCGCTCCCTTCTCGTGGACGTAGACCGTGGCCGCAGGAAAGGCCCGCGCGACGTCGCCGACGCCACCCGCGTGGTCGAGGTGGATATGGGTAACTGCGACACCGGCCAGCTCGGCCGGGCCCACGCCGATCTGGCCGAGTGCGTCCAGCAACACGGGGACCGAGGTTTGGCTCCCCGTCTCGATGAGGACGGGGGCCGGTCCCTCGATGAGGTAGCCCGCGGTCACCCGCTCCCAGCCACCCAGCATGGTGTCGATCTCCAGCACGCCGGCTGCGATCCGGCGCGGCGTCGGTACGGCAGGGATGACCTTGCCGCTCTCCGGGTCATGCGCGTGCAACCCTGCGTCGGCGTGATGATGGAGGTGCTCACCGTGCGCGTGCGTCCCGGTCACAGTGAGTTGACCTCAACGGCGACCTCGCCGTCCTCGGGCGGGCGAGCCTTCATGGCGCGATCCTCATGACCCGGTTCGGGCCGACTTCACTCGGGATCGGACCGGTCTGTTCGCTCACCGCTTCGCCGAACCCGACCGGCGATGACGGGCGTTGCGGCTGAGGCGCCTCATTCGCTGCGCCCTGGCCCTCTGGGTGATGCTCTCGTTCATGATCAGCCGGGAGCCGTCGTCGACCGGCACCAACGGGTCGGTTCCGCTCAGGCGGAAGGCGGAGTTGATCAATGAGACGTGCGAGAAGGCCTGGGGGAAGTTGCCCACCAACCGACCCGCCAGGGGGTCGTACTCCTCAGAGAGAAGGCCGAGGTCGTTGCGGAGAGCTAGTAGACGCTCGAAGAGCTCAGTGGCCTCCTCCGCGCGCCCGATCATGTGCAGGCAGTCCACGAGCCAGAACGAGCAGGCCAGGAAGGCCCCCTCACGCCCGGTCAACCCGTCGACGGCGCCGTCGTCGTCGGTCTTGTAGCGCAACACGAACCCGTGATCCATGAGGTCGCGCTGGATGGCCTCCACCGTGCTCACGACGCGGTGGTCGCTCGCTGGGAGGAACCCGACGAGGGGGATCATGAGGACGCTGGCATCGAGCTTGTCGGAGCCGTAGTACTGCGTGAAGGCGCCAACGTCCTGGTTGTACCCCTTCTCGCACACCTCGGTGAAGATCTCGTCGCGTAGCGATCGCCACTGCTCGAGCGGCCCCCCAAGATCGGGCCACTCCTGGAGTGTCCGCACGGCGCGGTCAACGGCGACCCACGCCATCACCTTCGAGTGCGTGAAGTGGCGGCGTGGTCCGCGCACTTCCCAGATGCCGTCGTCGGGCTGGAGCCAACCCGTCTCGATGAAATTGATCAGCTGGATCTGGACGCCCCACGCCGACCGGCTGTGCACACCCTCGGTTTTGGCCGAGGAGTACAAGGCCGACATGACCTCGCCATAGACGTCGAGCTGGTACTGCTCCGAGGCGGCATTGCCGATCCGGACCGGCACCGAGCCCTCGTAGCCGGGCAGCCAGGCCGCTTCCCATTCATCGAGCCGCCGCTCACCCGCCGGTCCGTACATGATCTGGAGCTTGGAGACGTCGCCTGCCACGGCACGCAAAAGCCAGTCGCGCCACGCCATGGCCTCGGTGAAGTATCCGCCGCGCATGAGCGACTCGAGCGTCAGCGTTGCGTCGCGCAGCCAGCAATAGCGATAGTCCCAGTTCCGGTTGCCACCGAGCGACTCGGGCAGCGAGGTGGTGGCCGCGGCGACGATGCCGCCGGTCGGCGCGTAGGTCAGCGCCTTGAGCGTGATGAGCGAGCGCACGACGGCGTCGTGGTACGGCCCCACATAGCAGCATTGCGTCGCCCATTCGCCCCAGTAGGCCTCGGTGAGGTGTACGGCGTAATAGCTGTCGAGTGGCGGCGGCGGGTCCTCGTGGGACGGGTGCGCGACCAGCGTGAACGGATAACGCTGCTTCTCGGTGACGGTGAAGTCGGCCACGGTGCGCAAGTCCTCGCCCACGGTGTCCACCCGGTGCCACAGCGCGACCGAGTCCGGACCGGCCGTGAGCCGGGTCAGGCCGTCGTGCGAGGTCACCCAGGGCACCACTTCGCCGTAGTCGAAGCGCACGACCAACTCCATGCGCATGTCGACGGTGCCACTGACGCCCTCGACCGAGCGCACCAGGTGAGGGTGGTCGTCCCGAATGGGCATGCAATCGGTCACCCGGACCGTTCCCGTGGCGGTATCGAACTCGGTCTCGAGCACGAGCGTGTTGGGGCGGTACCAGCGCCGGGTCGCCAAGATGACGCTCTCGCCACCGGCGGGTGCGATCCGCCAGAAGCCGTGGTCCTCGTCTCCGAGCAGCCTTGCGAAACACGAAGGCGAGTCAAAGTGCGGCAGGCAGAGCCAATCCACGGAGCCATCCATCCCGACGAGAGCCGCGGTGTGCAGGTCGCCGAGGACGGCGTAGTGCTCGATCGGCTGGCTCATGACCTCATTCTTGCCGCATTCCTGGTTCAGCCGGTGATGCACGGCCCCGTGCTGACCGCGCCGCGATGATGGAGAGCCGCTTGGACCCGCGTCACGACGCCCGGCGACGTGAGCGCATAGCCGACGCCCTGGTAGACGGTGGAGCGCGAGAACACGACGCCTATCACCTGGCCACCCGGCCCCATCAGCGGGCCGCCGGAATTGCCGGGCAGGACGTCGGCTTGGAGGGCATAGACACCTCGGGTGACCGTCCCGTTGTTGTAGATGTCCTTCCCGATGGCCGTGACCTCCTCGGTCACCGCCGCCGGCTGCACGGACAGGCTCCCGTTCTCGGGATAACCGAGGAGCGCGGCCGGTGTTCCTCGGGACACCAGATTGGGGTCGATGGTGAGACTTGGGCCGAGCGGCGCATCGGTGCGTAGGACAGCAAGGTCGAATGACGGGTCGAACAGCACAGCAGTCGCCTCGTACATGGTGGACCCGATCAGCACCTGCGTGTTGCCATTGCCCTCGCCCGCCACGACGTGGGCGTTGGTGGCGACCAGTCCCGGCCCGACCACGAAGCCCGAGCCTTCCTGTTCGTCGTTGCACGCAGTGCCCAGGATCTTGACGGTCGAGAAGACGGCGGGGTCCCCCAACGCGCGTGTCTGGGCGCTGGTTGGTGTGGACACAGAAGGCGTCGAGGGAGGGGTGAGCGTTGAGAAGACCTGGGGGAACCCCTGATTGTTCAGGAAGGTCTGCAGGTCGTTGAAAATCGACGGCGCCTGGGGCAGGACCCGGTCGATGGAGTGGAGGATGTCCGAACGGGCCACGGCAGCGTCAAGGGAGGTGAAGCGGCTGTTCGGAGAGGAGATCACAGCCGCCACCAGCCATACCGTGAGCAGGACCGCGACGACCGCGACGCCGACGCCGAGCACGGCATCGACGTGGCCCAGGTGGTGGCGACGCAGCGTGACGTTGCTCCAGGTACCCAGAACGCGGCCAGTAAAGCCGAAGGCACAAGCGGTGAGAATCACCAGCGACACGACGATCACGGCGCGCGCTGGGCTTTCGTGGCCGCTTCTCAATAGGGGTACCCAGACCAGGGTGCCGAGCAAAAACCCCAGGAGGAAGCCCCCAAAAGTGAGGAGCTGGACCAGCGCGCCGAGTCGAAGTCCATGGACGGCAGCCAGGAGCATCAACCCAATGATCAAGAGATCGACCCAGTCCACCGTCTGCGAGGGTAGCGAACGGTGATCCGAAAAAGACTCCCCCCACCGCTATTGTCGTCCCGCCGTGCCTTCACGCTCCGTGCCTCGACACCGGCGTTCCCGGCGACACGGCGCCGGCTTGTCCCTGCTTCTCGGTGCGGTAGCGCTTACGGGGTCCGGCTGCGCGTTGGGGCGCCCGGCCGCGCCATCCCCGCGTGTCCTCGGCGAGCCCAAGGGCACGCCGCTCGCGATCGGGCAGCCGGCACCGACGGGTACCGGAGAGCTCGGCGCGGTGTCATGCGCCAACGCCCGTCGATGCTGGGCGGTGGGTGTCGCAGGTCCGAATCCCCCGCCGGTCGGGGCGAACGCGGTCGTGATCGTCGCCACCAAGAACGGGGGTACGTCGTGGAAGGCACAACAGGTGACAGGCGGGACCACACCGCAGCTGAGCGGGGTCTCGTGCCCGACCGTGACCGAGTGCATGGCGGTCGGATCGAACGGTGCGTCGCTGCCCGGGAGTGGCGTGGTCGTGACAACCACCGACGCGGGGACAACGTGGTCGCCGACAACGGCGCCTCCGAATGCTCTCGCCGTCACCAGTGTGGCCTGCGCTGACCCAATTGACTGCACCGTCATCGTCAGTGACGGCACCGTCACGTGGTCCGACCACAGCGCCAACTTCGGTCAGAGCTGGCAACAAGAAGGTGGGCTTCCCGCGCCGTTTGTGGCCGGTAGCGATCTGACGTGCGACCCCGGTGGACCGTGCCTCGTGGCCGGGTACGTCCCGACCAGCAACGGACATGGGCAGGGTGCCATTGCGCTGAGCACCGACGGCGGGCAGACCTGGGCGCTGGCGACCGTGCCACCCGGGATCGGGGTGCTGCAGGGCGCCGCGTGCCTCTCGGCTTCCGAGTGCTTGGCCGCGGGGACGACAAACACGACGGTCAGCGATGTCGTGCCGGCCAAAGGCGAGCTCCTCACCAGCGCGGACGGTGGGCACACCTGGCAGCCGTCGACTCACCCGCTGCCCGTCGACGACATCTTCGGTATCGCCTGCCCGTCCGCCCAGCAGTGCGCCATGGTGGGAACACGATGGTTCGGCTTCCCGGCCATCGCTACCGGAGCCCTCGCCCAGAGCCTCAACGGCGGGATGACCTTCCGGGTTTCCCCGACGGCCTACGCCCCGATCACCCTGACGGCACTGGCCTGCCCGACGACCGCCGGCTGCGTGGCGGTGGGCGAGGACACCGTGGCGCGGCTCACCCTCCTCAAGCCCAAACCACCTCCCGCCGCCTCCAGGTCGCACGGATGATGCCGTCGTACGGGCGCTGGACGGGCTGAAGGGCATCCTGAGCTGCTCTCTTGGGGTTGGGCCGGGCAAGAGGGTCCCTAGGCAAGAAGGAGTCACCCCCGTAGAATCGGAGGTGCCGGACTGAAGCAGTCACCGGCGCTGAGGGGGCCGTCGGTCACCCGCAGCCCGAAGGGATGGAGGACCGCCATGCCGCAGATCTGCCCTCAGTGTCAGAGCCAGGCCGCCGACGACGCCGCTTACTGTCCGAGCTGCGGAGCCACGCTGAGCTCGAGCTCAGCTGCGACCCAGGCGGGCCCCGCCCGTAGCGGTCCAGCGCCTGCCGCCGCGTCCGCCGCCACTGCACCGCCCGCGAGTGCGTCGAGCGGATCGGGAGTGCCGGCCTACAAGTTCGACGCCGCCCGCTGGTCGCTGGCCGACCGGATCGCCGGGGTCGCTTCGATCGTGCTGTTCATCTCTCTGTTCCTGTCGTGGTTCGGCGTCAGCGTCATCGGGATCACGGTCACGGCAAGCGGCGTCTCGGCCCACGGCTTCCTCTACATCGTGATGATCATCTGCATCCTCGAGGTGGCGTATCTGGTGCTGCGGGCCGGGTGGGACCAGCTGCCGATCAGCGCGCAACTTCCGCACCTCTCCGTCATGATGGTGGCGACGATCGTGAACCTGGTGTTGGTCTTCATCGCGTTCATCGACAAGCCCGGAGGCTCGGGCGTCGGCTGGGAGTTCGGCGCTTTCTTGGCGCTGATCGCCGCGATCGTCGCAGCCGCGCCCTACGCCATTCCCCAGCTGCGCGCCAGGACGATGGGCTGAAGGGGAGGGAGGCGCTCCGTCTCAGGCTCGCATGGCGGCGAGCAACAAGCCCGGGATCTTCGCCGCGGACGGCTCGGCCTCGAAGGCGACGAATCGACGCATGACGTCGTAGCCCTCGGACGCCGTCGCGAACCAACTCGGCTTAGGCCGGGAGCGGAAGGGGCCGCGCACCACCGACTTCTGTGGACGATCGAACATGAGTGCGTTTCCAACCACGCCCGTGCCCGACTGAATGTCGTTGCGCGGGTGCCCCGGGTAGGCCCCCCAACTCGTGGAGCCCAGGGCGAATGACACGCCGTGCCAGAGGTTCACCCCGATGGAGCCGTAGCGCAGGTCGGCCACCGCGCGCTCGACTGCATCGGCCACGTCGTGATCCTTGAGGGAGGAAGGGCTGACGATGATCGTCGCACCAAGCGTCCCCCATACGACATCGTTGCAAAATGCGGTCGCGGCGTCGACGAAGGCCGCGGCCGAGGGGGCGGTGAGCGCCGTCTCGGCCATCTCCGCGCAAAACGATTCCACGTTGAAGCAGATGTCGTCGGTGTGCCCGGGTGGGACACCGGGAATGAAGGTCCAGGGCAACCCATCGTCAGGTCCCGCGCCGAATTCCTCGGCCTCGGGATGGGCGTGCACGAAGGCGTCGCGCCGATCGCGCGCGCCGGGATAATAGGCGCGACGGGTCGCGATGCCCGCCAGCGTCTGCGTCAGTGCACCGAGAAACGCGTCGCGCTGTGCCCATCCGGCGTGGGTGACGACGACCCGGGCCGAGATGCAGTTGAAGCCAGCATTGTTCACGAGCATGGTGGCCACGTGCTCAGCCTGGTAGCGCAGCTCCGCGATGGACCACTTGCCCGGCACCACGATCACCGGTGACACGTTGCCCAGTTCCGCTGTCACCGGCTTGTCGATGGCCGGCTCGTTCGCCGCCTTGCGCCGGGCGCCCTCGGGTCCGCTTCCGAACACGACGGCGTCGTACGTCTTATCCGACCCGGTGATGTGCACCTCGTCGACGCGCGGATGACTGCTCAGATACTGCCCCACCGCGACACCCCCATCAACGATGCGCACGAAGTGCGCATCGATCAACGGTAAGAAGGCGCGGGTCCAGAACGGCACGAGGTAGTCATTGACGGGATTGGCCTTCACCACGACAACCTTGCCCTCGACGAACAGCTTGGAGAGCACGTCGCGGGGACCGAGCGAGGCCACATTTCCTGCCGCGAGCACGAGCGCGGTGCCGGCGTGCGCGGCGGGGTCGGCGTAGGCCGCGGCCTGGCCCGCCACCAGGGACTCCCGGGTGACGCCGGGTTGCATCCACACCTCGGCGGTCGTCTGGGGGAACGTGATGCGGTCGAAGGTGCCGTCCGGAAAGACCTGCACGCGCAACCGGCCGCCTGGCGCTTCGCGAGCCGGACCGGCGAAGGAGGGCTTGCTATCCTTTTCGATCTCGCGCAACGCGTCGCGCAACAGGCGCGCCATACGCACGAACGTGCCGATGCCCGCGAAGAGCTCCTCGCCGGCTTCCGTCGTGCCGGGCGCCAGTCCCTTGGCCGCGCAGGCCGCCGCCAGCCATTCTTCTTCGGTCGCCATGGTCGCGGCGATGACCTGCGTGAGGAGGTCGGCGCGGGCCGCGGCGCCGGTCTTGGCCCACGAGGAAGTGTGGTCGGCAACCTCGTTGACGATCGCATCGAGCGCAGCCGTGTCGATGGGTGCGACCGCCGTCCCCGATCCGCCCGCAGCGGTTCCGGCCTGATCAGCGGTCGGTGCCACGGCGCCCCGGCTCGTGATGGTCATGTCGTCCTCCCGTCCACGTCACTCGACGCTGTGCCGGACCTGGTCGGGACCCCGGGCCGGCCTGCCCAAGCGTACCGACGAGGAACACAATTCCGGCCGGTGCACGCAAATCCGGTCCAGGCCTGGGCCACCGCGCCGCCTCGGCAGGTCGTCGTCACCGCCAAGCGGGAACTTGTTAGGGGTTTGCCATGGATGGGCCCGTGTCGTTGCCGCGTGGGATCCCGTAACGAATACTGCAGTGGATGCAACGACGCCCTTCATCACGACGCAGGCGGAACACTCGTCACAGCCTCGTCGTCGTCCCGGTCACGGCGAGCGTGCTCGTCCTCGCCGTGACCCTCGGCGCGTGCGGGAGCAGTTCGCCACCTTCCCCGGTCGCCCGCGTGGAGCGGGTGACCGGCGGCCCCGCGGGCCACTACGTCGTGGCGGCGGGCATCCACAAGATCAAGCACGTCATCATCATCGAGCAGGAGAACCGGTCCTTCGACAGTTACTTCGGCACCTTCCCGGGTGCCGACGGCATCCCCATGCACAACGGTGTGCCGACTGTGTGCGTCTCCATCCCGACCGGAGGGTGCCAGGCGCCGTATCACGACACCGCGGACGTGAACGGTGGCGGTCCGCACGGCGCGGCGAACGCTCGTCACGATGTCGACGGGGGGAAGATGGACGGATTCATCGCGTCGGCATCCAAGGCCAAGAAGGGCTGCGGGGCCCACGTCGACAACCCAGCCTGCTCCCAGTCGGCGACGCCAGACGTCATGGGCTATCACACGGCGGCGGAAATCCCGAACTACTGGGAATATGCCGACGATTTCGCGCTCGACGACCACATGTTCGAACCGGTTGCGTCGTGGTCGCTGCCCGACCACTTGTACCTGGTGTCGGGTTGGTCGGCCAAATGCTCCAACCCCAGCCCGTCCAGCTGCGTCAACAGCATCGTCGGCCCCTACACGCCCGCCCAGATGCAGGAATACGTGGACCAGGCCATCGACACCGGCACGGCCGACATCACCAACGCCTGGACGGACATCACCTGGCTCCTCTACAACAAACACGTCCCGTGGGCCTACTACGTGCAGACCGGGGACCAGCCCGACTGCGACAACGACTCGGCCGTGACCTGCCCGCCGCTGGCGCAGAGCTACCTCACGCCCGGGATCTGGAACCCGCTGCCCGTCTTCGAGGACGTGCAGAAGGACCACCAACTCCGCAACATCCAGCCGCTCAACGACTACTTCGCCTCGGCCAAGGCCGGGACACTGCCTGCCGTGGCGTGGGTCACACCCTCTCAAGCCGACAGCGAGCACCCTCCGGGCAGCGTCCACCAGGGACAGGCCTACGTCACTGCGGTCATCAACGCGGCCATGAAGAGTCCTGACTGGGATTCGACGGCCATCTTCTTGCAGTGGGACGACTGGGGCGGCTTCTACGACCACGTGGTCCCGCCCCCCGTTGACCAGAACGGGTACGGCCTGCGGGTGCCCGGTCTGGTGATCTCGCCCTATGCCAAGAAGGGGTACGTCGACCACCAGACTCTCTCGAGCGACGCTTACCTGAAATTCATCGAGGACGACTTCTTGGGCGGATCCCGCCTCAACCCCAAGACCGACGGGCGTTCCGACCCACGCCCGGACGTGCGCGAGGACGAGAAGATCTTGGGGAACATGGTGAACGACTTCGACTTCGACCAGGCGCCGCGCCCGCCCGTGCTTCTCCCCACCAACCCGCCCACGGACTCGCCTTCCCTCCCCGCCTACTTCGACGGCATGGGACCGTGCGATGGGTGCACCGCGACGCCGCCCAGTACGTCGGGCGGCTGATCAGGAGACTCGGCCAAGCACTTCCTTGGCCAGCAGTTCGATGTGCTCGAGGTCGTCGAGGTCGAGCACCTGCAGATAGACCGTCTGCGCCCCGATTCCCGCGAACGCCTCGAGACGCGCCACTACCTCGTCCGGGGTGCCCGCCACACCGTAAGCCCGCAGCTCATCGGCTTTGCGGCCGATCTTGGCGGCACGACGCTCAACCTCTGCTTCGTCGACCCCGCAGCACACCGTTTGGGCGGCCGAGAGACGCAGTGACGACGGGTCGCGGCCGCGATCCTCGCAGGCGGCGCGCACGCGCCCGTACTGGGCCTCGGTGTCGGCGACCGACGAGAACGGCAGGTTGAACTCGTCGGCGTAGGTGGCCGCGAGCCGCGGCGTGCGTCTCGGGCCACCGCCCCCGACGATGAGCGGGGGATGGGGCCGCTGGACCGGCTTGGGAAGCGCGGGGCTGTCCTTCAAGTGGTAGTGACGACCTTCGAAGCTGAACGTCCCGCCGACCGGTGTGTCCCACAGCCCGCGCACGATGGCGAATTGCTCTTCCAGGCGCTCCATGCGCTCACCCGTGGGCGGGAACGGGACGCCATAGGCCGAGTGCTCGGCGTCGTACCACCCGGCACCGAGGCCGAGCTCGACGCGGCCCCCGCTCATGGCGTCGACCTGTGCCACCTGGACGGCGAGCAGCCCGGGGAGCCGGAACGTGGCCGAGGTGACGAGCGTCCCCAGGCGGATGCGCTCGGTTTCTCGGGCGATGGCGCCGAGGGTGACCCACGAGTCGGTCGGGCCGGGAAGGCCGTCGCCCCCCATGGTGAGGAAGTGATCGGAGCGGAAGAAGGCGTCGAAGCCGACTGCCTCAGCCGCCTGCGCCATCCTCACCTGCTGGTCGTACGAAGCACCGAACTGTGGCTCGACGAAGATGCGCAGCTTCATCGGCCCAAGTTAACCGTCCGGGCACCCCACCGGCCCCGCTGCTCGCGGAGAGCCGCGGACGGGGCAGACTGCGCTCATGGATATCGGCGTGATCTTCCCGCAGACCGAGGTGGGCGGCGACCGTGGGGCCGTCCGCGCCATCGGGCAGGCGGTCGCGGACCTCGGGTACACCCATCTCGCCGCCTATGACCATGTGCTCGGCGGCGACACCGCCGTGCTGGGCGATCTCGGAGGGCCTTACACGATCGACGACCCGTTCCGCGAGCCGCTGACGATGTTCGCCTACCTGGCCGCCTGCACCGACCTGGCCTTCGCCACCTCGATCCTCATCGGGCCCCAGCGCCAGACGGCACTGCTCGCCAAGCAGGCCGCGGAGGTCGACCTGCTGTGCGGTGGCCGTTTCCGACTCGGGCTCGGCATCGGCTGGAACAAGCTCGAGTACGACGCGCTCGGCGTGCCCTTCGAGGAGCGGACGACCATCTTGGAGGAGCAGGTCGCGGTGCTGCGCGCGTTGTGGACACAGCGGAGCGTCACCGTCGACGGCCGCTTCCACCACATCAGGGCGTCCGGACTCGCACCCTTGCCCGTGCAGCGACCGATCCCGATCTGGATCGGCGCTCATGCGCCGGCGGCCCTGCGCCGGGTGGGACGGGTCGCCGACGGCTGGTTCCCCATGACGCGCCCTGGTGGTGGCCTCGAAGGCGCGCTCGAGATCATCCGCGAGGGCGCGGCCGAGGCCGGACGCGACCTGTCGGGGTTCCAGTTCGAGGGGAGACTCGAGTACGCCAACCGGGACCACGACAAGATCGCCCGGCACGCCCGACGCTGGCGCGAGGCCGGTGCGAGCCACCTGTCACTGAACACGATGCATGCGGGACTGCCGAACGTCGACGCGCACATCGCGGCGCTCGAGGAGATGGCGCCGGTCCTGCTGTAGCGCCTCGCCGCGCGGACGACGCATGCGAACATGAGGCATGCCGGACGAGCCGACCCCGGACGCACGACCCGACGTCGCCCTGGGGACCATCGCCAAGGAGTGGGGCCGCATCGGCGTCACGGGCTTCGGCGGACCGCCCACCCACATCGCCATGCTGCGCCGGCTGACCGTCGAGCGCGAGCACTGGTTGGACGAAACCGAGTTCGAGGACGCCATCGCGGCGACGAACCTGCTCCCCGGGCCGGCGTCGACGCAGCTCGCCATCTTCTGCGCCTGGCGACTGCGCGGCCTGCCGGGCGCGCTGGTCGGGGGTGCGTGCTTCATCTGCCCCGGGTTGGCCGCCATCATCGTGCTCGCTGCCGTGTTCCTGGCGTCCCACCCACCCACCTGGATCGAGGGCGCCGCACTCGGTGCCGGCGCCGCGGTGGCGCCGGTCGCGGTCAACGCGGCACTCGGCCTGATCCCCGCCAGTTGGCGCCGCGCCGGTACGGCCAGGGCCCGCCGGGGGCGCTGGGTGCTCTACGCCCTGCTCGGCGGCGTGGCCGCGGCCACGGTCGGCACGTTGCTGGTGCTGGTGCTGTTGGGGTGTGGGTTGGTGGAGGTCGCCGTCTCGCGGGGGGTGCACCCGTCCGGGCCCCTGAAGGGGTTCGTCGTGGCGCCGCTCGCCGTCGTGGCGACCGGCGGACTGGGCGCGTTGACCTGGGTGGCGCTCAAGGTGGGCGCGCTGTCGTTCGGTGGGGGCTTCGTGATCATCCCGCTGATGCAGGCCGACGCCGTTCACCACTACCACTGGATGACGAACACCCAGTTCCTCAACGCCGTGGCGCTCGGGCAGATCACGCCGGGTCCGGTCGTGCAGACCGTCGCCGTGGTGGGCTATGCGGCGGCGGGCGTGGGCGGTGCCCTCCTGGCGGCGCTGGTCGCCTTCTCGCCATCGTTCGTCTTCATCTTCGCCGGAGCCCGACACTTCTCTGCGTTGCGCACCAACCGGGTCGCGCAGTCCTTCCTGGGCGGCGCCGGACCGGCGGCGATCGGCGCGATCGCCGGCGCGTCCATCCCGCTCGCCCTCGCCGTGTCGCACCTGTGGCAAGTGGTGATCCTGGCGGGCGCGCTGGCGCTGATCGTCGGGCTCCGGCGCAGCGTGGTGCTCACCCTGGTGGGCGCCGGCGTCATCGGCGCGTTGGGCGCGGCACTGGGACTGCCCGTGGGGGGGTGAATCCAGAGACGGCCGATCACCCGCCCGCCGGATCTCGTTCCGGCGCGAGCGCGGTGGGCAGGCCCTCGTGCCAGTCCGGGAACTGCGGTACCCAGCCGAGCTCGCTGCGGGCCCGCCGGTTGGAGACGGCCGGTTGGTCGCACATCAGATAGGTCAGGAACTTCCCCGCCCCCACGCGCGCCACCGATTCGGGCACCCGGTGCGGCGGCTTGGCGCCGAGGAATCGCGCCACGAAGGGCATCCACTCCGCGCTCGCGGCGGGATGATCGTCGACGAGGTTGAAGACGCCGGCCGGCCCCTGCAGCGCTGCCACGGTGGCGGAGGCGGCGTCGTCGATGTGCACGAAACCGAAGAGCCCGCCGCCGTCGCCCGGGATGGGCAGCAGGCGCTTGGCGATCATGGTGGCGTAGAGACCGCCTGGCGCGAAGTAGGTGCCGGGACCGTAGAAGGTGCCGTAGCGCAACACGACCCCTTCGATGGCGTCGTCGCCCAGCGTGGCCGACTCGAGGGTCGCCAGCGATCCCGTGAGGCGGCCGATCTGTCCCGGGGCGTCGCTCCAGAGCGCGTCGGACTCGGTGCGCGTCCCCGATCCGGGGCGGTAGGCGAACGAGATGCTCTGGGCGACGACCCGGTGTGCCCCGGCGGCCCGGGCGGCGGCGACAAGCCGGCCGGAGACCTCGCGGCGCAGGCGGCTCGTGGTGTCGAAACCGCGCTTGACGGCGAGCGGATTGGCCGACTGCGGCAGGTTGGTCAGCTGGTTCACGACGACGTCGGGCCGGGCCGCCTGGACGGCGCGCCGCAGGCTTTCGGGGTCGAAGGCATCGCCGGCCGCCGGGACGACCCCGGGCAGATCCAGGGCGGCGACCCTCTCCGGGCTGCGGGAGAACACGGTGACCTCGTGCTCGGCCGCAACGAGGGCACGCACCAGCGGTCGCCCGATGGCTCCAGAGCCTCCCGCGACGAAGACGCGCATGCGCCCGAGGCTACGCCTGCACGGTGGAGAGGCGACCCTTTGGCAGGATAGAGGGGTGAGCGAGCACAGCGGCTATCCCGGGGCGCCCCCGGGGTGGTACCCGGATCCCGCCGGCGGGCCGGGACAGCGCTGGTGGGATGGCTACGCGTGGACCGAGGCGACCGTCTTGCCCCAGCGTCCGCCGCCGCCGCCCTGGGCCGGGGCGGGGCCGCCCGAGGGTCCGGCCTCGGAAGTGGCGCCATGGGTGACGGCGTCGCAGCGGCTGAGCGCCTTCAACGCGAGCAAGTCGGTGGCCGACGAGTTGGGAATGGTGCCGATGGCGCGCCTCGCCGTTGTGATGCCCGCCGTCTACTTCCTCGTCAACCTGGTCATGCAACGAGTGAACGCCGACCAGCTGCGCGCCGTCGGCCACCAGTTCCGGGTGGACTGGCACGACGCACAGAACGGCATCACGCCTCCCCCCTATCACGGCCCGAGCGGGTTCAGCGCCGTCAGCCTGATCGTCGGGGTGCTCACCCTCGCCGCGGTGGTCGCGGCCTGCATCTGGCAGCACCGGGCCGCCTCGGCCGGACGGGCACTCGGGATCCCCTCCCGTCGCTCTCCGGCCTGGGGCGTCGGCGCATGGTTCGTGCCGGTGGTCAACCTCTGGGTGCCCTACTCGGCCATCCGCGACTGCCTCCCGCCGGGTGACCCCCATCGGCCGCGGGTGCTGCAGTGGTGGGTCGCCTGGCTCGTCACGGCCTTCGTGAGCAGCTTGGCGGGGATCTGCGCGCTCTTCTCGACCGGGGCGGCACTGGTCCTCTCGATCCCGGCCGCCCTGGCCTGCCTTGCCGTCGTCGCATGGGCGCCCGGCATCGTCACGGCCATCGCGACGGCCCACCGGGAGGCGATGGCGCGGACGAACCAAGAGACGGGAGCGCTTCGGGCCTGAGCAGGTAGCAACCGGCCCTGTCCGAAGGCCAGCGGCACGTGAAAAGCTTTTGCTTACAAACAGTTCACCCTGAAGTTGCCTTCCTGTTGCCGGACGTTCACCTGGCATCGCTACGGTCCTCGTAGTGGACGAGTCAGAGACGGGCGACGCGCGTAACGATCTCGTTGCGACCGAAACACAGAGCTATGTCGACGAGGCCCTCAAGGCCCTCGATCCCGATGCCGCCCGGCCGCCCTGTGTCATGGAAGCGGAGAGGCTGAACCTCGGGTTCTCGGGACGCTCGGTACTGGCCGACATCAACGTCCAATTGAAGCGGGGCTCGATCACCGCGCTGATCGGGCCCACGGGCTCGGGCAAGTCGACCTTCTTGCGCACGCTGAACCGGATGAACGACCGCGTCCCGGGCTTCGAACGCACCGGCAATGTGACACTCGACGAAGAGAGCCTGTGGGCCCAGCACGTCGATCTGCTCACGCTGCGCCGCCGGGTCGGCATGCTGTTCCAACGGCCGAACCCGTTCCCCATGTCGATCAAGGACAACGTCGTGGCCGGCGTGAAGGCCCACCGCATCGCCAAGGGAAAGCAACTCGACGTCGTGTGCGAGCGGCGCCTGACCGAGGTCGGCCTCTGGGACATGGTCAAGGACCGCCTGAGCGACTCGCCCTTCCGGCTCTCAGGCGGGCAGCAACAGCTCCTCTGCCTGGCGCGGGCGCTCGCGGTCGGGCCCGAGGTCCTCCTACTCGACGAGCCGACGTCCGCGCTCGACCCGGTGACCACGGAGTCGATCGAAGCGCTGCTGAAGACGTTGACGCCCGCGCTGTCGCTGGTCGTGGTGACGCACAACCTCGGCCAGGCCATGCGTGTCTCGAACCAGACGATTTTCTTCTACCAGGGCCAGCTGATGGAACACGGCCCGACCGAAGAACTGTTCAACCAGCCCAAGCATCCCGATACCGAGCGGTACGTCACGGGACGGATGGGGTAGGGCCTGGCCCGCTCCACGTGACTTCCTTTGCCGGCGGCAACGGCAGGAGTTGACCAATCAGCAACACCGAAGCACACACCAACCACCTCACAAGGAGAGAACCTGTGAAGACATTGATGGGCGCGGCACGACTGAAGCGGGGCCTCGTCGGCACCGCGGTGGCCGGACTCGCGCTGAGCTCGGTCGCATTCGGGGCGACTGCTGCGTCGGCCAGTACCAAACTGCCCAGCAGCGGCGTCGAGACGCCCTCGGGCGGCACCGTGACCGAGACGGGGAGCACGCTGATGTACCCGCTCTTCAACCTCTGGGCCGGCGGGTTCAACACCAAGTTCCCGAGCACCACCATCCAGACCGCGGGGACGGGCTCGGGCACCGGAATCTCGGAGGCCGAGAACGGCACGATCGACATCGGGGCCTCCGACGCCTACCTGTCCCCGAGCGTGGTGTCGGCCAACCCGGACCTCAAGAACATCCCGACGGCCATCTCGGCCCAGATGGTCGCCTACAACATCCCGGGCGTCCTCTCACACCTGAAGCTCACGGGGAAGGTCATCTCGGAGATCTACCAGGGCCAGATCACCACGTGGAACAACTCGCAGATCGCGAACCTCAACTCGGGGGTCACGCTTCCGGCCACCCCCATCGTGACGCTGCACCGATCCGACAGCAGCGGTGACACGTTCTTGTTCACGCAGTTCCTGTCCAAGACCGACGCCTCGGGATGGGGAGCCAAGATCGGCTTCAACACCACCGTGCCGTGGCCGTCCGCGCCCGGCGCGCTGGGCGAGATGGGTAACTCGGGCATGGTCTCGGGCTGCAAGGCGACGCCGGGTTGCATCGCCTACGTGGGCATCAGCTACTTGACCCAGGCCCTGCAGGCCGGGCTCGGCTACGCCCAGCTGCAGAACGTCAAGGGCGAATATGTCGTGCCGAATGCGGCGTCCATCGAGGCCGAAGCGGCGGCGTTCGCGAAGAAGACGCCGGCCAACGGCACCATCTCGCTCATCTACGGTTCCGCCAAGGGCGGGTACCCGATCGTCAACTACGAGTACGCCATCGTCTCGACCCACCAGTCGAGCAGCTCGACGGCCAAGAACATCCGGTCGGTGCTCGAATGGGCGATCAACCCCAAGTACGGGAACAGCACCTCATACCTGTCCCAGGTCAACTTCCAGCCGCTGCCCTCCAAGGTGGAGGCGCAGTCCGTGAAGCAGATCCTGAGCATTCAGTAGTGGCATCCGTCGGCGGCACGGCGGGGAGCATCCCCGCCGTGCCTCAGGCGGAGTCGATGGGCAAGCCACCGCTGCCCCGCCGGGTGGCCGACTTCTTCCGGCGGAACGAGGAACACGCCTGGCGCGGGACGGCCTGGATCGCGGTGGTGCTGCCGCTCGCCGCCCTCGGGTTCGCGGTGACGGTCCTGGCCGTGAAGGCGTACCCGGCCATCCGGGTCAACGGCTGGTACTTCCTCTACGGGAGGAACTGGACGTACGGCAACGGCTACGGCGCCGTGGTGCACACCGACGGCGTGGCGCACCCAATGGGCGCCCAGTTCGGTGCGTGGGCCATCCTGTGGGGCACCCTGCTCTCCTCGCTGATCGCGCTGGTCATCGCCCTGCCCCTCTCCATCGGTGCCGCCTTCGCTCTCACGGAGCGCCTCCCAAGTTGGATCTCACGGCCGTTGGGTTTCGCCATCGAGATCCTCGCCGGTATCCCGAGCGTGGTCATCGGCTTGTGGGGCATCCTCACGTTCGGTCCCTGGCTGGCCCGAAACGTGTACCCGGTCATCGCCGACCATGCGCCCGACGTGCCGGTGCTCCGGTACTTCCGCAACCCGGTCGGCTCGGGAGAGGGACTGCTCTCGGCCGGCATCGTGTTGGCCCTCATGATCGTGCCCATCATCACCGCCACCACCCGCGACCTCTTCCAACAGGTTCCCCCGCTCCCCAAGGAAGGTGCGTCCGCCCTCGGCATGACCGACTGGGAGGTGGCCAACAAGGTGACCCTGCCCTGGGTCCGCTCGGGGATCATCGGCGCCACCGTCCTTGGGTTGGGCCGGGCGCTGGGCGAGACGATCGCCGTGGCCATGATCGGCGGCGCGGTCCTGCACATCCCGCTCAACATCTACGGGCCCTTCACGACCGTGGCCGCCACGATCCTGACCCAGCTCGACGGCGCGCTGACCGACGGCACCGGCTTCGCGGTCGCGACCCTCGCCGAGCTTGCCCTCGTGCTGGCGGTCATCTCGGTCGCGGTCAACTTGATGGCCCGGGTGATCATCACCCGCACGGGCCGGGTCGCGGCGCCGGTCGGGGGGGCCTGATGGATTCGCTGGCGGCCGGACCAGCCACCAGGCGTCGGCGCGCCTCGACGACGGTGTGGCGGGTCCTCACATACGTCGCGCTCATCCTCATCATGGCGCCAGCCGCCTGGCTGCTGATCAGTGTCCTCGCCCGCGCCTGGTCGCACTGGCAGTGGAGCGTGCTGTGGACCACGTTGACCCCGACCGGAGGTGGGCTACGCGACCAGATCCTCGGCACCTTGATCCTGATGGTGGGAGTCTTCATCATCGCCGGCACGATCGGCGTGTTCGCCGGCATCCACTTGGCGGAATTCACCCGCCCTCGCCGGTTCAGCGGGCGCATCAGCGGACCACTGCGGACCGCATCGGACATCCTGTCGGGATTCCCCTCCATCGTGTTGGGCTACGTCGGCTACACGGCGCTCGTGGTGGGACTGCACTGGGGCTTCTCGTTGCTGGCCGCGCTCATCATCCTCTCCATCATGGTCATCCCCTACATCGCCAAGACGACCGAGAACTCGCTGCGGCAGGTCCCGACGGGCTACCGGGAGGGCGCCGAGGCCCTGGGAATGTCCATGGGCTACGGCCTGCGCAAGGTGGTGCTCAAGAGTGCGCTGCCCGGGATCGTCACCGGCCTCCTGCTCGCGTTGGCCATTGCCTGCGGCGAGACGGCGCCCCTGATCTACACGGCGGGTTTCGCTCCCACGCTTCCCCACTCGCTCACCCACGCCCAGTTCCCCTACCTGACCTACGTCGTCTTCCAGTACTACAACGCTCCCGAGACGAACTACCACTACCTCTCCTACGACGCCGCCCTGATCCTCGTCGTCATCGTCCTGCTCCTCTTGGTGTCGAGCCGTATCGTCGTGAGCCGCACGCAGCGACACGCTGAGGGGGCCCGCGGGTCGCCCGGATCCGACGCCGCCCCAAGGGGGGACCGCAGTCCGAGGCGTCGGATCCGGGCATGCTGGTCGACGAGATGCCTCGGCGCTGAACGTGAGCGCAGGAGTCGAATGGGGCCCCCTGGCCCGTTTGGCCGGGATCTGGGAAGGCCAACAGGGCGAGGACGTGGCGTACGCCAACGAGACGGGGAAGATCGGTGTGACGCCCTACCGTGAGCACATCGACTTCAAACCCTTCGGCCCGGTCGAGAGCGGAACCCAGATCCTCTACGGTCTCGACTATCGCATGGCGGCCTGGCGGGGCACCGAGGAAGACCCGTTCCACACCGAGGTTGGCTACTGGATGTGGGACGCACGGGACCAAGAGGTCGTCCGCTGCTTCCTCATCCCCCGCGGCTCGGCCGTGGTCGCCGGCGGCACCGTGGCACCAGACGCCACCGCGTTCACCCTGACCGCCAGCGTCGGCAGCCAGACCTACGGGATTTTGGCCAACAACTGGCTGGACAAGAACGCCCGCTCCATCAGGTACGAGGTGACCATCGACACCAGTGGGGACGACGAGTTCACCTACGCCGAGACGACGGTCATCCAGCACGCCCGGATGGAGGAGGCGGTCGTCCGCACCGACCGCAACACCCTGCGGCGGATCGCCGACGCCTAGGGATGTCTAGGGCCGCCCGGTAGGGTCGAGCCGGCGGGGGGCCGCCGAGGCCGCAGGAGGCACGTCATGTTCGAGTGGTCCGAGGAACAGCTGGCAATCCGCGACGCCGTGCGGCGCTTCGTCGAAGAAGAGGTCAAGCCCAACGTCGACGAGCTCGAGCACGGCGACACCCCGCCCTACGAGGTGATCCGCAAGCTCTATGCGACCTTCGGCCTCGACGCGTTGGCCCGGGAGTCCTTCAAGCGGGCGCTCGAACGCAAGACGTCGGGCAAGCCGGCGCCGGCGCGGTCCGAGGGCGGCGGCAATGCCGCGCTGACCCTCATACCGATCATCGAGCTGTGCCACTACTGCCCCGGCATCGTCACCGCCCTCGGTGTGAGCACCGGCCTGGCGGGCGGCACCATCATGAAGAGCGGCACGCCGGCCCAGATGGAGCGCTGGGGCCTCGACCTGATGACCCTGGACAAGATCGGCGCCTGGGCCATCACCGAGCCCGACTCGGGCTCCGACGCCCTGGGCGGCATGAAGGCGACCGCCGTGCGGGACGGCGACGAGTATGTGCTGAACGGCAACAAGACGTTCATCACCAACGGCCCGTACGCCGACACCATCGTCTTCTACGCCAAGCTCGACGACGGGAGCGAGACGGCGCTGCGCCAGCGCCCCGTGCTGACCTTCATCCTCGACCGCGGGATGCCCGGCCTCGAACAGTCCAAGCCGTTCCGCAAGATGGGCCTGCACTCGTCGCCGACCGGCGAGCTCTTCCTCACCGACGTGCGGGCCGGCACGGAGCGGCTGCTCGGGGAGAACGAGGGAACGCCCGACGGGAACGAAGGCCGCGAGAGCGCCAAGGGCAACTTCGTCACCGAGCGGGCCGGCGTCGCCGCCATGTCGCTCGGCCTCATTGAGGAGTGCCTCAAACTCTCGGTGCAGTACGCCCGGGACCGGCTGCTCTGGGAGCGGCCCATCGCGGAATTCCAGCTCATACAGCTGAAGCTCGCCCGCATGGAGGTCGCCCGCCTCAACGTGGAGAACCTCGTGTTCCGGCACATCGAGATGAGCGCGGCGGGCAAGAGCCTGACCCTGGCCGAGGCCTCGGCCATGAAGCTCTACTCGGCCCAGGCGGCGTCGGAAGTGGCCATGGAGGCCGTACAGCTGTTCGGCGGCAACGGGTACATGTCGGAGTTCCGGGTCGAGCAGCTGGCCCGCGACGCCAAGGTATTCCAGATCTACGCCGGGACCGACGAGATCCAGGTGACCCATATCGCCCGCGACCTCCTCGGGCGCTGACGTGACCGAACTCTTCGGAACGTCCCCCGGCGACGCCGTCTACGACGAGATGGTGGACCTGCGCCGGGAGATCCACCGAAGGCCCGAGCTCGCCTTCGCCGAGCACCGCACGACCGGACTGATCCGCCACCACATGGCGGGGCTGGGCATCGAGGAGGCGGTGCGGGTCACCGAAACAGGCGGGATCTTCGTGATGGAGGGAGGGCGGCCGGGCCGCGGTGTCGTGCTGCGGGCCGACATCGACGCGCTGCCGGTGCAAGAGGACGAGTCGAGAGCGCTCCATTCGGAGGTCGAGGGCGTGATGCACGCGTGCGGGCACGACGTCCATGTCGCCTCCTTGCTCGGTGCCGCCTCCGTGCTCGCCTCGCGACAGGAGGACCTTCCCGGGCGCTACGTGTTCGTGTTCCAGCCAGGCGAGGAGGCGTTGTGCGGCGCCAAGACGATGATCGAGAACGGCGCACTGGCCGTGATGGAGGGGGCGCGCCTCGTCGGGTTCCACGTGACGTCCCAGGCCCCCACCGGCCTGGTCGCCCTGCGCAGCGGCGTGGCGATGTCAGAGGCGCATTCATGGCGCATCACGCTGACGGGGCCGGGTGGACACGGCGCCATGCCGACGGGACAGGGCGACGTCATCAGGGCCACGGCGGAGCTGGTCGAGCGGTTGGGTGAGGTGGTCCAGGGAATGACCTGCGAGGAGGCCAATTGCGTGTGCAGCGCGGGCACGCTCAGCGCCGGGACGGCCGTCAACGTCGTCCCCACCTCCGCTCGGGTCACGGGGACGCTGCGCACGTTCACGCCCGGGCAGCGCGCGGAGGCCCTGAGCCGCCTCCAGACGCTGTGCACCTCGGTCGCCGACGCCCAGGGCGTCCGCATCGAGCTGGAGACGCCCGAGCACACCCCGGCCGTGGTGAACGACCCGGCGGTCACCGAGCTGGTGGAGGCGGAGGCCCGGGCCGTGCTCGGTGCGGACCAGGTGCTCCGCATGCCACCCGCGTCGCCGAGCGACGACGTGAGCGAGTTCCTCAACCATCTACCGGGCTGCTACTTCTTCGTGGGCGGTGCGGCCGCCGACGGGTCCAGCGGCACGCACCACTGCCCCACCTTCTCGGTCGAGGACCCCTCGCTGCGGGTCGGCGCGAGCGTCATGGTGCGGAGCGCCGTGGCGCTGGCCGGACCGTAGATCGGAGGCCGCCGCGCCCCGGTGGGCCAGAATGTGGCCATGAGTGCCTCGGACCTCTTCTCCATCGCCGGCAAGACGGCGCTCGTCACCGGCGGGACCCGCGGCATCGGCCGGATGATCGCCGAGGGATTCGTCGAGGCCGGTGCGGCGGTGTACATCTCGTCCCGCAAGGCGGACGCCTGTGCAGAGGTGGCGGCGGAGCTCTCGAAGAAGGGCACGTGTGTGGGCATCCCCGCCGACCTGTCCAAGGAGGACGAGTGCCACCGGCTGGCCGACGAGATGGCAGGCCGGGTGGACAAGCTCGACATCTTGGTCAACAACGCGGGTGCCACCTGGGGCGCACCGCTGGCGGACTTCGACGAAGCCGCGTTCGAGCGGGTCCTGGCCCTCAACGTCAAGGGCGTCTTTCACCTGACCAAGTTCCTGGTACCGCTCCTCGAGAGGGCGGGAACCCGAGACGAGCCGGCACGGGTGATCAACATCGGCTCGATCGACGGGATCGCCGTCCCCCAGCTCGAGACCTACTCGTACTCGGCGTCGAAGGCGGCGGTGCACCAGATGACGCGCCACCTGGCCAAGCGGCTCGCGCCGACCATCACCGTGAACGCCATCGCGCCGGGGCCGTTCGAATCCAAGATGATGGCCGCCACACTGGAGGCGTTCGGCGAGCAGATCGCGGCGAACGCCCCGCTGAAGCGCATCGGCCGGCCCGACGACATGGCGGGGGCCGCCATCTACCTGGCGTCGCGGGCGGGGGCCTACCTGACCGGCGCCGTCATCCCGGTCGACGGTGGTATCTCCACCACGCGATAGAGCCAAGAACCAGGGGGTTCGCTGTGTTGTTACTCCACGAGGTGCACCGGGTGGCCGGTGCGCAAGAAGAGGCGTTCGAGTCCGCCTACCGGGACCAGCTCCTCCCGGCCCTGGCAGAGACCCCGGGCTGCCGGTTGCTCTGGTACCTCCGGGTGGCCCACGGGAGCGGACCGGCCTACACCGTGGTCACGATCACCGGCTGTCGAGACGCCGCGGCCTGGGCGGAGCTGGCCGAACGTATCCGCGAGGGCGACTTGGCGACGTGGTCGTCCGAAGTCGACGGCATGCGGCACGCCTGCGAGGCGAAGATCCTCACCCCGGTCTCGTGGTCGCCGGTGCAGCGGATCGACCTGACGACGGTCCCCACGACCGGCGCCTCGCACGAGCTCAGCCTCTTCATGGAGGACACGGCCTGGCCCTACCCAGGTGGGCTCCGGGCCTACCTGGGCAAGGCGGGGACGCTCTACGACACCGAGTTGAGCAAGTCCAAGCAGGAAGGGCGAAGCATCATCGAGCTGGAAGCGGCCTTCCAGCCCGTCTTCGGCTCCCACCGCACCAACGAGGTCGTCTTGTGGCAGCGCATCGTGAACCACAAGGCGCTCCTCTATCTCCTCGCAAACGACATGCCGTCTTCCGCGTCGGCGCCGGGGACCTGGATGCACGACGCCCTTGCGGTGCGTGACCGTTGGGAGAGCCGGATTCTGCGCAGCGCCGACTGGTCGCCGCTCTACTGAGCCCGGGGGCCCGCGGGCCCGCGGTCAGCGGGCGGGTGCCAGATCGTGGGGCCCCTGCGGGGGGTACCCGCCCGCGGCGCGCACGGCCTCACCCCAAGGGGTGAGCAACCCGATCAACTCGTCGAGCCCGTTGCCCAACGCGTCGAGCACGGGCTCACACTGGGCGTCGGTGGCCACCTCGATCGATTCGCGTAACTCCCTCCCCGCTCCGGTCAGCGTGCCCTTGGCGACCAGACCTCGTTCGGACAACCGGGCCTCGGCGGCATCGAGCTGCTCGGCGGACCAGGCGCGGGTGCGGACGTAGGTGCGCATCGGGAGACCCCAATAGAGCTCGGTCAGGAGACCGACTTCGGTGGCGTCCAGCCCCGCCGACGTCCAGGCCGCCGTGTGGGCGTCGCCCCGGTACTCGCGCAACGTGTCGGCCAGGCGCCAGAGGTCGCCGACGGCCTCGCCGGGCAGACCGAGGCTCCGCAACCCGGCGAAGAGCGGCTTGCCCTCGGGCCGCAGCGGTGACACCGCCTCGGTCAGCAACTCGGCGGCGCGGCCCGACCCGTCCGGCTCCGGACCCAAGATCCGGACCAGTTGGGCGACCGCGCCCCGAGTCCGCACCGCACAGATGGTGGGCGCGTCCACGATGCTCCAGCCGTACTCGACGGCCGGGACCACCGTCTCGGGGTTGAACACCGCGAAGGCCGCCGCCACCACCTCGCCCGGAACCTGACCCATCACCGAGCCCCGGCTCGTGAAGTAGGCCGGTCCGTCCGGCATTTGCACGCCCCCGGCGAGGGAGCCCGGGCTGGGAGCAAAGCCCAGCTCGGCATAGCCCACATGGCACTCGGGAGAGAAATAGACCTGTCCGGCCACCGGTTCGAGGGCGGCGGCCAGGCTCCTGCTCGGGGATCCACGCAACTCGCTCACAATTGCCACCCTAGAAGAGCGGGCAATTCCTTTACCGTTTCTCCGTGGCGATTGCAGACGATCAAGCTTGGCTCCGCCCCTCACCAGGGCTGTGGAGGATGCGCCGAGCCGAGGTCACCACGTTCACCGCGGCTTTGGGTGCCTTCTTCGCCCTGGTCTTCCTTGCTGCATTGGGCGGGGTGGCGGCGCTCCTCGCCCTCGGTGTCGTGGTGGCCCTCGGCGCAGCCCTGTCGTGGTTCGTGCGTCGCCGCTACCGGGCTTGGCGCTACCAGGAACGCCACGAGGACCTCATCGTCGCCCGCGGTGTCATGGTGCAACGGCTCTCGGTGGTGCCGTACGGGCGGATGCAATTCGTCGAGGTGACCGCGGGGCCCATCGAGCGCCTCTTCCACTTGTCCACGGTCAAGTTGCACACCGCCGCTGCGGCGAGTGACGCCCGGATTCCCGGGCTGGAGCCGACAGAGGCAGCCCGGCTCCGGGACCGGCTGACCGAGCTGGGCGAGTCGATGGCGGCCGGGATGTGACGGAGGAAACGGAGCTGACGGAGGACCAGCCCGACGCAGCGCCTGCGGGCGCCGACTGGCGCCGTCTCCATCCCTTCTCGCCCGTGGCGCGGGTCGGACGCCTCGTTCCGGCGCTCGCCTTTCTCTTTCTCGTCTCGACCGTCCATTCGAAGGCGGAGAACAGCACGGCCGAGACCGACTACCTCGTCGTCATCACGCTCCTCTCGGCCCTCTACGGCTACGTCCACTGGATGGTGACGCGCTGGCGGTTCGAGGGAGACACGCTGCGCATCGAGACCGGGCTGATCCGCAAGGACTCGCGCCGCCTGCCGCTGGCCCGCATCCAGGCGGTCGACATCGTTCGACCCTTGCTGGCGCGCCTGCTGGGCGTGTCAGAGCTCCGCGTCCGCCTGGCCGGGTCGGGGTCGACCGACGGGAGGCTGGCCTACCTCGCCGAGGCGGAGGCAGCCGAGCTCCGCCTGGTCCTGCTGTCCCGCCACCACGAGAGCGACCTGGCCGTGTCGAGCAACACCGGACTGCCTATGGCGAGCGTCGCCCCAGGCCGGCTCTTGGGATCGGTCCTCTTTTCTCTCGTCAGCATGATCCTGATCAGCACCGTGGCGTGCTTGGCGGTCCTCGACGAGTTCGAACCTCGGACGGCCGCCACCTTGGCGGGGTTCCTGGCGGTCTACCTGCTCAGCTTCGCCGGCGTGGTCTGGCGCCGGCTCTCGGGCCAGTACGGCTTCATCGCGGTCGAGGGTCCGGAGGGGGTGCGCATCCGCCGCGGGCTCATGCAAACGATCTCCGAGACGGTGCCCTACGGTCGGATCCAGGCGGTGCGCCAGGTGGAACCCCTTCTGTGGCGGCCCTTCGGGTGGTGCCGCCTCGAGGTCGACGTCGCTGGGGCCACCGCACGCAACCAACGGGGCGAGGGTACGAGCGTCGTGCGCAAGGCGATCCTGCCGGTCGGCTCGCAGCAGGACGCCTGGCACCTGCTGGCGCGTCTCCTGGGCGCACCCGACCCGCGCCGCACGGCGCCGCCTCGCCGGGCCCGCCTCAAGGCCCCCCTCAGTTTCCACTTCCTCTCCGCCGGCCACGACGACGCGCATGCCGTCTGCGTGACGGGGCGACTGAACCGCGCCACGACCTGGGTCCCGCTGGAGAAGTCACAGAGCATCCGCCGGGTGCAGGGCCCGTTCCAGCGACCCCTCGGTCTGGCCACCGTGCACGTGGACGTGGCGGGGAAGCGGACCCGGGCCGAGTTCCGCGACCGCGAGACGGCCGAGGCGGACCGGCTCGTCGAAGAGCTCTCCGAGCTCAGCCGGCTGGCCCGGATGCAACGACAGACCGTTCCCGCACTGTCCGCCGGCAACGGGAACACGGCCCCTTCGGGCTGGTACCCGGACCCATCGGGCCGGCACCAGCACCGCTACTGGCACGATGGTCGCTGGACCGAGCAGGTGGCCGACGGCGGCCGGCGCAGCGCGGAGGCCGCTACGCCGGCACCGTGAAGCGCATCGGGAAGCAATCGATGGAGCGTATGCCCGGCGTGTAGCTGAGCGTGTGGCCGGGCTCGACCTCGTACTCGGGTATCCGTCGGTGCCATTCCCGCAGCGCGACCCGTAGCTCGAGGCGCGCCAGGTGCGACCCGAGACAGCGGTGGATGCCGCCGCCGAAGGCGATGTGAGGGTTCACGTCCCGGTCGAAGCGCACCGAGTCCCCGTCGGGGAACTCCGCTTCGTCGGTGTTGGCCGAACCGATCATCACCATCACCTGGTCACCGGCGTGGATGGGGCACCCGGCAAGCTCGGTGTCGGCCACCGCCACCCGGGCGATGCCCATGACCGGGGTCTCCCAGCGCAGCAACTCTTCGATCGCGTTCGGGATCAGCTCGGGGTCCTCGACCAGCTGGCGCCGGTGCTCGGGATGCTGGGCCAGGAAAGCGAACATGCAATCGAGCGTGGCGGTCACGGTGTCGAGCCCGGCGATGAGAAAGAGGAAGCAGATGTCGAGGATGTCCTCTCGGCTCAACTGGTCCCCTTCGACCTCGGCGTCGAGGAAGTGCGAGAGGAGGTCGTCACGACGCTCGACCTCGCGCTGGTCCAGGATCTCGTTGAAGTAGTCGTAGACGGAGTCTGCGATCATCTGCTGGTAGTCGTCCGCCTCCCGCGACCCGTAGAGCTTGCCGGTCATGTGGTCGGGGCGGATGATCCCGTCCTTCATGGTGAGGAAGCGGTCGAGCTCCTCGAGGGGCAGACCCAGCAGGGTGAGGAAGACCTGGGAGGGGAAGGGAATGGAGAATTCCTTGGCGAAGTCCACGGTTCCCCGCTCGACGAAGCCGTCGATGAGCTGGTTCACCAGCGCAGAGACCTCGTCGTCCAAGAGCGCCATCTTGCGCGGCGCGAAGAGCGGGTCGAGCAACTTGCGGAACTTCTTGTGCTCGGGCGGGTCGATCTGCAGGGGGATCATCGGCCGCTTGTTCTTGAGGTCGACCGCATCCATGTTGGAGGAGAAGATCTCGGGGTGACGCAGGGTCTCCATGATCTCTTCCTTGCGCGACAGCAGGACGCCCCGAGCACCGGAGGGCATGTCGATCGGCATGACCGGCATTTCGTCGCGCATGACCTTGAAGGTGGGCTGCGGGTTCGCCGCCATTTCGGGATCCATCCCGCCGAGCGGATTGCCGTCGGCAGCGGGCATCGTTGTCTCGGTCTCGGTCGTCTCCATGTCGATCTCCCTCGGGTTACATAACTGCGATTTGCAGGATGCGGTTCATTGACTGCACGAGCGACGCCTCGTCCGATTCGGGGATGATCCAGCTCGATGCGAAGAGGCGAACGATGACGTCCACCAGCTGCTCACGCTCGATCGCGCCGCAGGCGACGGCGGGCACGGCGTCGAGCGCGTCGCCGAGCCGCAGGACGAGTTCGGCCCGCAACGACGGCAGGTGATCGAGGAGGTAGCCCATCACGAACCCGGACTCGGACTCGAAGAGCGGACGGCAGGGGTGGGAACGGATGAAGTCGAAGGCGTAGGCGAGGAAGGCCCCGATGCGCTCCTCGGGTGCGTGGATCGCCGCCAGCACGTCGTCGAGCCCGACGCTGAAGCGTCGCTCGTCGTAGGCGGCGGCGCCCGTCAGGACGTGAACCTTGCTCGGGAAGTAGCGGTAGAGGGTGCCACGAGAGACCCCGGCCGCCTCGGCGATCTCCTGCATACCGAGGCGGCGCACCCCGCGCCGCCCGATCAGGCCCAGGGCCGCGGTCAGGATGCGCTCCTCGGTGGGGCTGAAGGTCCGGGCGCGTGCGAGGCCGAGATCCGCGGGTGCTTCCAGCACCGACGCCGTCATGAGCACATATTAGACACTTTCTGTCTCTTTTGTCTCATCGGGCCACTCAAGCTTTGGACCCGAGCCTCCAACGCCGGACCGCGGGCACGACGAACAGCGCCACCAGCGCCCCGATCCCGAGCAGGGTGGCCAAGAAGCCCAGGTCGTCCGCCGTGGATGACCCGTACGTGAGGGTGACGTCGTGGCTGGTCGGCACGACCACCATGAGATTGGGTGTCACCCGCCAAGGTCCTTGGGCGCCGCTGGCGTGCCAATTGGGGAAATAGGAGACCTTGACCAGCACCGGCGTCCCGACCCGGGAGACGTGAAAACTGATGGAGGAGTCGGTCTCGGACACGGCGCTGACGCGGGTCGTCCCGACCCGTTTGACGGTCGGGCGGATGTGGGTGACCGAGGTGCGGGGCCACGAGGCCGGCCCGTCCTGGGCGAGCTCGACGTTCCACCGGGCCGGGTTGTCGTACCAGGCCACGGACGGATTGAGCCAGCTCGAGGGCGCCGGCTTGACCCCGGAGAGCACGACCGGGTCGTTCTGGAGCGGGGTGACGAGCGCGGAGTCCTTCACGACGTAGATGTCCCAGGTCGTGTGGGTGAGAGCGCCGCTGTAGTCGTAGGTCCACGGACCGGTGCGGGCGACCAGCTTCAGCGCGGGGTCAGCGTCGGCCTGTTGCTCGACCGTCGGGGTCTCTGCCATGAAGTACTTCACCCCGAGGAGCTGGAGGTGCTGCACCCCGAGGGTCACGTCGACGGGGCCATACGGCAGGCCAACCTCGGGATCGGACGGCCCGGCCGACAGCTCGGCCTGGTCGATGAAGTGGTAGGGCGTGGTGGTCGAGGATTCGAACAGGAGACCCTCCATCGAGTCGATGCACCCGTTGGTCCAGTACGGCAGCAGCATGAGGGCTTCGGGCGTCCCGAAGCGGTTCTCGCTGTCGCTGTACTCCCACATCTCGCGCCCACAGCCGTAATGCCGGCTGACCGCCTGCATCGTCTGGACGATGGAGTGGTACTCGGGGTACGAGCTCTGTCCCTCGTATCCCTCGTAGTTGTAGGAGGACCAATTGGTCACCTCGTTGGGGCCGACGGTCACCGGGAGCGACGAGGCGGGGAAGATGAAGGGCGGCACGACGGCCACCATGACGGCCAGGAGGCCGAGCACCGCGCCGCTCACGGCCGCCGGACCCCATCGGGGTGACGGCGGACGTGTGGGCGTTTCCCCGGCCGCCTCCCAACGCCGGTCCCGCGCCCGGCGCCACCACCCGGCGACGGCGATGGCGCCCATGCCGAAGCTCCACGCCGCCATCAGGTAGACCGAGATGAACCACAGGGGCAGGAGTCGGACGTTGTAGAGGCTGCCCTGGGGGTCGAGGGCGGTGGCGAGGGCCGACACGATGCCCAATACCGTCACGGTGATCCCGAAGCGGCTGCGCACGAGGAATGCGGTCAGCGCACCGAGCCCGGCAAGAACGAGGGCCCAGGCGTCGGCTTCGCGGAAGTACTGGGCCCAACCCTCCACGTTCACGTAGCCCATGGAGGTCGTGTAGGCGTGCTCGAGCCCGAAGGGAACCAGCCACCATCCGCTCAACAACAAACCGATGCCGACGGTCGAGCCGGCCCACCACAGGATGCGGGACCGCGGAATCTGCTCGGCCTGCCCGTCCCTGCGCTCCAGCAGGAGCCTCGAATCGGCAATGCCCCAACGGGCGGGCAGCAGCTCGATGACCGTCAGGATGACGGCGCCCGCCAGCGCATACAGACCCGGGACCATGTGCGACAACACGCAGCCGGCGAGCACGACCGCGGCCCAGCCGCGGTATCTGCCCTCTCTGACCGCGCAGGCGAAAAGGCCCAGGAACAAGATCGCGAGCGAAAGGCTGAAGGAGAACGCGTACTCCCCGGCCAGGGTCGAGAACAGATTGCCGCCGTAGATGGTGAACGTGTAATCGAAAAGGAACGGCAAGGTGGCGGCGGCCAGCAGCGTGGGAAGGGGTGCGCGGAGGCGGAAGAAGCGGCCGCAGGCCCAGGCGCACACCGGAAGCAGGACCGATCCGAGGATCGTGCCCATCTTGAACGCGATGTCATAGGGGATGACCCAGCCACCGATGGCGATGAAGAGGTCAGGCAGGGTGAAGTAGAAGGTGTAGAGGGGAAATCCGTCGTACCAGCCAGGGTCCCAGCCCGTGAGGTGCCCGTGGAGCACCAGAGTCTCGAGGTACTTGGGCATCGCGATGTGCGCGCCGGTGTCGCCGCCTGTGGTCGTCGTGTTGGTCAGGAGCAGGCCTGGGTGGAGCTGTGAGAGCGTCACGACGATGACGCTGGCGATGGTGAGCACCGTGATCGCGCCCGGTACCCACCACCAACTCCTCGGTGGCGAGGGCTCGGGGTCCGGTGACGCCGACGGGGCCGGTGGGGGCTCCTGGACGCTCACCACATCGGGTCCCGGCCGTTCAGGCACGTGCGAACCGAGGTCGAGCCGACGCGGTCCGAGGCTTGCCCGCCACCGCTGTCGCCCGGCCACATCCGGTTTACGTTACCGGCCGGACCTCAGTTTGGGGGCTCGGGTCGGCCGTGCGTCGCCTTCGTGCGAGCTCGAGAAACTGCCTCTCAAGGCCCGCGTCGCGGACCACGTTCTCCGCCTCCTCAGTGCCTCGATCAACCCCCCTTTCAAAGTAGATACTCAGGCGGTGGGGGGAAGGTCAACTTCGGACCCGCGCCGAGGTGGGGTCATAAAACGCCCCCGTCTGGATGTCGACCGGCGCCACGGTGTCGCCCACCGCGACCTCCCAGGTGCCCGTCGACACGTCGGCCGCAGCGATGGGCCCGCCGTCCCGCCGCCACACGTACGCGAGCCCGACGGACGCGCCGTACGTCGCCGACCACGCCGCCGAGGTCACCTGGCCCGCCGCCTCCCCGTCGCGGAGGACCAGCTCGCCGCCCCACAGCATCGCGTCGGCGTCGCCGGCCCTGAGCGAGACGAGGCGCCGGCGCGGACCCGACTCAATGGCCGACACGAGGGCCGCCCGGCCCACGAAGTCGATGGGGGTCTTGAGCTTGCAGGTGAAGCGCAAACCAGCTTCGAGCGGGTTGTAGTCAGGGTTGAGGTCGGCGCCGAAGGCGCGGTACCCCTTGTCGAGGCGGAGGCTGTTGATGGCGTAGTACCCAGCGTCGACAAGGCCAAGACCGAGGCCGACCGTCACGACGTCCTCGTAGACGCCGACCGCGAACTCGCTCGGGACGTAGAGCTCCCAGCCCAGCTCGCCCACGTAGGTGATCCGGGTGGCCCGCACCGTCGCGTAGCCGAGCGAGATCTCCCGGCTCGTCGAAAACGGGAAGGCCTCGTCGGACAGATCGGCCGAGCCGAGCTGGCCGAGCAGCTGCCGCGACGCGGGCCCCATCACGCCGAGGACCGCGTACGCGGAGGAGACGTCGACCACGCTGACATGCTCACCGGGGCGAAGGTGGCGCTCGATCCACACCGCGTCGCGCACAGGCGAGGCAGCGCTGGTCACCAGCAGATACCGGTCGGGCGCGAGGCGGGTCACCGTCACGTCGGCCTCGTAGCCGGCGCGCTCGTTGAGCATGCCCGTGTAGACGGCTCGTCCCGGTCCGGTGCCCACATCCGCCGTGCACAGGCGCTGCAGCACCGTCTCCGCGTCTCGACCGACCACAAGCAGCTTGCCGAAGGACGTCTCGTCGAAAACGGCCACCCGCTGCCGGGTCGCTGTCTGCTCGGCGGCCGACCAGGCGAGCCAGCCGGGCCGGTCCCACGTGTAGTCGAGTTCGGCGGGCACCCCGGCCGGTGCGAAGACGTTAGGCCGTTCCCACCCCATTTTCGAGCCGAACACGGCTCCCTTACCCGCCAGGAGGTGGTGAAGCGGCGATCGCCGGAAGGGGCGGGCGGTCGCCAACTCCCGGTTGGGCCAGGGCACGGCGTAATGGAGGCCAAGGACCTCGCCGACGCGGTCCCGCAACCACCGGTTGTTTGCGTTGAACGGCGCGAACCGCCGGACGTCCACGGAAACCAGGTCGCTCGTCGGTTCGCCCTCGACGATCCACTCGGCGAGGGCCCGGCCCGCGCCGCCACCCGACGCGATCCCGACCGAGTTGAACCCCGCCCCCACGAAGAACCCCCGGACGTTCGGCGCCTCGCCCAGCACGAACTGGTTGTCGGGCGTGAAGCTCTCCGGCCCGTTGAACAGCTTCTTCAGCCCGGTGGTCGCGAGAGCGGGGATCCGGTGGACGGCTGATTCCATGAGGATGCCGAAGTGGTCCCAGTCCTCCGCGAGCAGTTGGAACTCGAAGGGGTGCGGCAGCGCGTCGGGGGCGACCCAGGGCTTTGCGGTCGGCTCGAAGCCGCCGACGACCAGCCCGCCGACTTCCTCCTTCACGTACGTGTAGCCGTCGGGGTCGCGCAGGATGGGGAGCTGCGGGTGGACCCCCTCGATGCGCTCGGTCACCACGTAGAAGTGCTCGGCCGAGTGGAGCGGGACGTCGACGCCGCAGAGGAGGCCGACGGCCTTCGCCCATTGGCCGGCGCAGTTCACGACCACCTCGGCCTGGACGGCGCCGCGGTCCGTCACGACGCCCGTCACCCGGCCGTCCAGCGTCGAGACGCCGGTGACCCGGGTGTGCTCCTCGATACGGACGCCCCGGAGGCGCGCGCCGCGGGCGAGCGAGGCCGTCACGTCGACGGGGTTGACGGTGGCATCGCCGGGCAGCCACAGGGCGCCGAGCAGATCCCCCGTCTCGAGGATGGGGTACCGCTCGAGGGCCTGGCGGGGGGCGAGCAGTTCGCACTCGAGGTCATAGGCCTCGGCGGTCGCGGCCGTCCGGCGGAGCTGGACCATCCGCTCGGGAGTGCGCGCCACGGTCACGCCACCGCACCGCTTGAGACCCGTGGCGAGGCCAGTCTCCGCCTCGAGCTCGCCGTAGAGACGGGCGGAGTACTGCACGAGGCGGGTGCTGGACTCGGTCGCGCGGAGCTGGCCCAGGAGGCCCGCCGCGTGCCATGTCGTGCCACACGAGAGCCGGCCCTGCTCGAGCAGCAGGACGTCGGTCCAACCGAGGCGGCCCAGGTGGTACGCGGTCGAGGTCCCGATCACGCCACCGCCGATGATCACGACGCGGGCCCGGTCGGGCAGATCGCCGCCGGTGGGGGCAGGCTCCACGGTCATCCCGGCTCAGTCTGCCCGTGTCACGTCGGCCAGGAGCCGTTCGAGGTCGGGACCGGCGAAGGTGGCCTCCGCCCGCTCGTACTTCTCCATCCCCCAAGACCAGAAGTCGAACGCGATGGTGCTGACGGCGTCCTGGATCGACGCCCACAGCGTCCATCCGTACTGGGACATGAGCCCCCATAGGAGCGCCCGCGCCACGTGGCCCGGGGTGAGGGCGCCGTCGTACGCCTCGACCAGTTCCTCGAGCTGCTCGAGCGTGAGATGGCACTCGCTCCAGATGTTGCCGAGCTCGAAGTAGGGGTCGTTGTTCCCCGAGTACTCGTAGTCGATGATGAAGACGGTCCGGCCGTCGTCGATGAAGTTGGCGGCGAGAAGGTCGTTGTTGCACGGGCGGGGCGCCACCGGTCGGGTGCCCATGGCCTCGCGAATGCGCCCGACGGCCGCGGCGTGGTCGAGGTAGCCCCGCGGGAGGCGGAAGCCGCGCCGCTGGACCCGGCCCAGGTAGTCGGCCTGGCGTTCGAACATGTCGAAGCGGTTGACGAAGGGCTCGCCGGCGTGGAGCCGCCGGCAGGCGAGCGCCACCCGGGGCAGAACCCCGGGCTGCTGCAGTTCCTCGTCGGTGAGCGACGCGCCCCCGAGAAAGCCGAGCACGAGGATCCCGTCGTCGGGGAGGAAGTCGACGACGGGTGCACCAACGCCCGTGGCGGCGGCACGGACGCTGTTCTCGTACTCGGCCCGGCGGTCGACGGCGAGCTCGTCGGCCGACGACGGGGTCGAGTGGCGGAGGACATAGGACCCGTCGGGGGTCGTGACCTTGTAATTCTGGTTGGTGAGACCCCCGGGGAGCGGCTCGACCCGGCGGGACCGACCGCGGAGGACCTCGATCCGCTCGAGCAGGGAGGGGTCGAGGTCAGCGCCGTCGCCGGCGCTCACCGCGGCGGATGGCCGGGCCCGCTCAGGGCAGCGAGGACGCGGGGTAGTCCTGCCCGAGCAACTCGCGGGTCTCCAGCTCGATCGTGTGCTTGGGCCCGGTGAACCAGTTCTTGACCGACACGTGCCAGTAGATCCACAGGAAGATCAAGAAGGCCGGGAACACGAGGATCGTGTAGTTCACGTACTTCATGGAGAACCCGGTGGTCCACGGCACGCCCAGGTTCGAGGTGGGCATGAAGGCCATGAACGTCACGAGGACGATGTCGAGCAGGGCGATCACCGAGATGACCTTGTACTTCGACCCCAGGTTCCAAGAGCCGGGCTGGAAGCGGTCGCCCATGCGCCACCGGTGCCAGATCGGGATGGCGAAGCACCAGTAGAGGCCGATGACGCCGATCGACACGACGGCGTAGAAGGCGACCGGCGTGGGCACGCCACCGACGTCGACGGGGATGAGGGCCGGCGCCGTGATCACGAGGGAGAAGACGGCGACGAGGATGACGCCGGCGATGGGCACTCGCTTGGCGCTCAGCCTCGACCAGACCGAGGCGGCCGGGACCGCGCCGTCGCGGCTGAAGGCGAAGAGCATGCGCGTGGTGCTCGTCATGCACGCCATGGTGCAGAACAACTGTCCGACGGTGGCGATGAGGAGGACCGTGCCACCCCAGCGGTTCGTGAGGGCCTGGGCGAAGATCGTCGTCACGCCGCCGCCGGCGGCCGTCACCTTGGCCGGGTCCTGCACGGCGAAGAGGAAGGAGAGGAGGAGGAGGTAGCCGCCGATGGCCGAGTACACGATCGAGCGCCAGATGCCCTTGGCGGCCGAGTTGGCCGCCGAATGTGTCTCCTCCGAGAGGTGCGCCGAAGCGTCGTAGCCGGTAATCGTGTACTGGGTCAGCAGGGCCCCGATGGGCAGGACGATGAAGAGGAACCCGAGCCCACCGGTCTTGCCGCCGAAGAAGCCCGTGTTGTTGACCCGCGAGGTGAAGACGGACGACACGCTGGCGTGGTGATGCGGCAGGAAGACGAGGATGAGGACGATGGCGAGCGCACCGAACACGTGCCACACCACAGAGGTGTTGTTGAAGATCGCAAGCAGGTGACTCGAGAAGATGTTGACGAGGGACGCCACCAAGAGGATGCCGAGGAAGAACAGGAAGATCGTGTGGAGGCTGCCCGAGTGCCAGCTGGTGAAGAAGAAGCCGAGCGTGGCATCGAGGAAGAGGGCGCAGCCGTAGGCGACCGAGGCGGTGATGGCGAGCAGCCCGATCAGGTTGAGCCAGCCGGTGTAGTAGCCGGACTTGGCACCGCCGAGCTTGGAGGCCCACCAGTAGATGCCGCCCGAGGTCGGGTAGGCGGAGACGAGCTCGGATAGGCAGACGCCGATGCAGAGAATGAGTGCGGCGAGTATCGGCCAGCCCCAGGCGATGGCCGCCGGACCGCCGCCGTTCCAGCCACTGGAGAAGGTGGTGAAGCACCCGGCCAGGATGGAGATGATGGAGAAGCTGATGGCGAAGTTGGAGAAGCCGGACCAGGAGCGGTGCAGCTCCTGCTTGTAGCCCAACTCGGCCAGGCGCCGCTCGTCCGCGTTCAGCGCCGCGAATTCCTGCGGCGGGATCTCCTCGACGTCGACGCCTTCAGGCACGTGCGCCCCCCTTTGCTCGGCGGCCCCGCCCCCCGGGCTCGCATCCGGTGTTGCGGCACGATAGCAAGGCCCCGGCCGCGTGACGAGAACGTTAGCGGGACCATCGACCCGCGCCTCGGATAGGCGCGCCGGCGTCGGTTCTGGACCGGATCGGTCATCACCGCTCCTACCTGGCAGGATGGGTGGATACAGCCGATCGGGGGCCTGGTTTGCACGACACTCCGCTGGACACCACCAGCGGCTCGATGAAACCCGGAACAGACCGGAGCACCAGTCGGGAGGCGCCATGAAAGTCCTCGCCGTCGACCAGGGGACGTCAGCGACCAAGGCGATCGTGTTCGGCGACAACAGGGAGACACTCGCCTCGGTCGAAGTGGCCGTGACGCCGCACGCGGTCCCAGGTAGGGGTGTCGAGCAGGACCCAGAAGAACTGTGGAATTCGGTCTGCGCTGCCGGGGGGGTCGCTGTCGCCCGGTCGGGCGGCGACGTCGCGGCGATGGGCGTCGCCAATCAGGGCGAGACCGTGCTGGCGTGGGATCGCACCACGGGCCAGCCGCTGAGCGCCGCCATTTCCTGGCAGGACCGGCGGGCGGCGGCGATCTGCGCGGACATGGCGGTTGATGCGGAGCAGCTGACACGCACGACTGGTCTTCCGCTCGATCCTTACTTCGCCGCGCCGAAAATGGCGTGGCTGCGCCGCAACGTCACGACAGAGGGAGTCGTCACGACGACCGACACCTGGCTCCTGCACCGCCTCACGGGCGCCTTCGTCACGGACGCCACCACGGCCTCGAGGACGCTGCTCCTCGACCTCGCTCGCCGCGCCTGGTCCGACGAGGCCTGCGCGGCCTTCGGATTGCAGCCGCGAGACCTCCCCACCGTCGTCGGTTCCGCCGAGGAGATCGGCAGCACGGATGCGTTCGGTCCGCCGCTCGTCGTGAGCGGCCTGAGTGTCGACCAGCAGGCGGCTCTGGTCGGGGATCACTGCCTCGACACCGGCGAGTCGAAGTGCACCTACGGCACCGGTGCGTTCCTGTTGGCCAACGCCGGGCCGGACCCGTTTGTCTCGTCGGCCGGCCTCGCCGTGTCCGTGGCCTGGCAGCTCGGCGAGCGGGCGGCCTACTGCATCGACGGGCAGGTCTACGCCGCCGGTGCGGCCATCGCCTGGCTGCGTCGCTGGGGGTTCCTCGGCAGCGCCGCGGAACTCGATGCCGTGGCCGGTTCGGTAGGCGACTGTGGCGGCGTCACGGTGGTGCCCGCCCTCAGCGGCCTCGGCGCGCCCTGGTGGCGACCGGATGCACTGGCCTGCATCGAGGGGATCGGGCCGGGTACCGAGCCCGCGCACGTCGTCCGGGCGACCGTCGAGGGCCTGGCGGCGCAGGTGACGTTGTTGGCTCGGGCCGCGGCAGGGGACCTCGGCGGTCCGCTCACGCTGCACGTGGACGGAGGACTGACCCGCTCGCGCCTGCTCATGCAGACTCAGGCCGACCTGCTCCAGACTCCCGTCGAGGTCGCCTCCTCTCCGCACGCCACCGCGGCAGGCGTGGCTGCACTGGCCCGGCTCGGCGCCGGAGAGTTTGCGTCGCTCGACGACGCCGTGGCGCGTTCCCGACCGGACCGACGCTACGAGCCGGCCGTGTCTGCCGACGAGGCGGCTGCGCGTCTGGAGCGCTTCGAGCGCGCGGTGGCGCGCCTGGCGGCGGCGTCAGCGTCGTGAGCAGCATTCGCGCCCATGACGTGGCGATTGTCGGTGCCGGCGTCGTGGGCACGGCGATCGCGCGCCAGCTGGCCCGCTATCAACTACGCATCGTCCTACTCGAGCAGTCCAACGACGTGGGGACGGGCACCTCGAAAGCCAACACCGCCATCCTCCACACCGGCTTCGACACCGAACCCGGGAGCCTCGAATCGATGTTGGTCCGACGCGGCCACGAGCTGCTGAGTGCGTATGCCGTCAGCGCTGGGATCGCCCTCGACCGCACCGGGGCGATGCTGGTCGCCTGGGACGCCGAGCAGGAGAAGCGCCTCGACGGGGTGGTGGCCACGGCGCGGGCCAACGGATACGAACGCGCCGAGCGGATTTCGCTCGAGGAGCTGCGGCGGCGCGAGCCAAATCTCGGCGAAGGGGCCGCGGGGGCGGTCTCGATCCCCGACGAATCGGTCATCTGCCCCTGGAGCCCGAGCATCGCGTTCGCTACCGAGGCGGTGAGCGCCGGCGTCGAGCTCCGATTGGGTGTCGCGGTGACGGACGCCGAGCGCGAGGACGAGACCTGGCTACTCAGCACGACCGCTGGTCCCGTCCGGGCAGCCTGGGTGGTCAACGCCGCCGGTCTCGGCGCCGACTATCTCGATCGGCGCTTCGGCCACGATGCGTTCACGATCAAACCTCGCCGGGGACAGCTGATCGTCTTCGACAAGCTGGCCCGTCCGCTCCTGTCCGCCATCCTCCTCCCGGTGCCGACCGAGCGGACGAAGGGCGTGCTCGTCGCGCCGACCGTCTACGGCAACGTGTTGCTCGGGCCCACGGCCGAGGACGTCGACGACCGAGGGGACACGGCAACGACGGCGGAGGGTCTCGGGGCGCTCATGGCGTCAGGCCGCCGCATCCTGCCCGAACTCGTCGACGAGGAGGTAACGGCGATCTACGCCGGGCTACGGGCGGCGACCGAGCACCGCGACTACCGGATCTCGGTGTACGAACGTGAGCGCTACGCCTGCGTCGGGGGCATCCGGTCGACAGGGCTGACCGCGTCGCTCGCCATCGCCCAGCACGTGGTGCAGGAGATGGGGGCGGGCGGGCTCACTCTGGTGGAGGCCGAGAACGAACCAACCGTCCCCCACATGCCCGAGCTGGCGGAGCGGGCGACGCGAGCTTTCGAGGATTCGCTGATGATCGAGCGCGATCCGGCCTATGGCCACATCATGTGCTTCTGTGAGCGTGTCACCGAAGGCGAAGTTCGCGATGCGCTCCGTTCGCGGGTACCGGCGGTGGATCTCGGAGGTGTGCGCCGGCGTACCCGGGCGACCAACGGGCGCTGTCAGGGCTTCTACTGCGGAGCCGCGGTCGCTGCCTCCGTGGTGTCGAGGTGAAGGCATGCGCCGCAAGGTCGTGATGGTCGACGCCCTCGTCGTTGGCGCCGGACCCGCCGGCTTGGCGGCCGCGACGGCACTGAAATCGGAGGGTGCAGGCACTGTGGTTGTCGTTGACCGGGAGGACGAAGCGGGCGGGACTCCTCTGCTCTGCGAGCACACCGGCTTCGGTATGCGCGATTTCCGGCGGATCCTGACTGGGCCGTCGTATGCCCGACGGTGGGTTGATCGCGCTGTTACCTGCGGCGTGGACATCAGGACCCGCACGATGGTGACCGGATGGGCGGCACCGGGTCGTGCCGAAGTCACGGGCCCTGCAGGAGTGCTCGAGATCGACGCGCGCACGATCGTGCTGGCCACCGGGGCCAGGGAGCGGCCACGGGCGGCCCGCCTGATTCCAGGGACGCGACCCTCCGGGATATTCACCACCGGTCAGCTCCAGCAGTGGGTCCACCATGAGCACCGCCCCGTCGGCCGCCGCGCCGTCATTATCGGTGCTGAGCATGTGTCCTACTCCGCTGTCATGACGCTGAGGGAGGCGGGTGTCCACCCGGTGGCTCTCGTCACGGACCTCCCACGCCCCCAGTCCTATCGCTTGTTTGACCTCTTGCTCAGATTCGGCCTCAGGGTGCCGGTCTGGACGCGCACCTCGGTTGCCGGTATCTACGGGCGCGACAGAGTGAACGCGTTGCTGGTCCGGGGTCCGGACGGCCACGAGCGTTCAGTGGCTGTTGACACCGTGGTGTTCAGCGGGGAGTTCATCCCGGAGAACGAACTGGCCCGCCGCGCCGGTCTGGCCATCGATCCCGGTACCCACGGTCCCGCCTGTGCGGCCGCGGGGGTGACGACGGCTGCGGGTGTCTTCGCCGCGGGCAACGTCGTGCATCCGGCCGAGACGGCAGACGTCGCGGCGCAGCGGGCGCTGTCAGTCGGCCGGGCCGCCGCGCAGTGGCTGCGCCAAGGTGAGACCCCAAACCAGAGGTGCGCGACGGGGCGGGTGCTCGTGGCGGATCCATTGCACTGGGTGGTGCCGAACCGGGCCTCTCCCACGCGTCATGAGAGGGAGCCCGTTCTGATCAGGTCCCGCCTCTTTCTGGACCATCCCCGCGTCGACGTCACCCAGGGAGATCGGCTCTTGGCCTCCCATCGGCTGCGCACGATGATCCCGAACCGGTCGCAGCACATACCGTCGGACTGGTGGTCCCGAGTACGACCCGATGAGGACGTCCTGATCTCGGTGTCCTCCCCCGCCTCCTGAGCCGTTTGATCGCCGACGTCAGCGTTTCAGGCCTCAGGCAGGCCTCAGGCCTCAGGACATCTGGGCCAGGATCTTCGCCTTCTGGTCGTCGAACTCGGCCTCGGTCAGGACCCCCTGGTCCTTGAGGTTGGCGAGCTCCTTCAATTTGTTGATCAGCTCGTCGGAATCGGGCGCCGCCTCCACCGGTGGCGCCGCCTCCATGGGCTGCTGGGCCTGCGCCGCGGCCGCGTCCTGCTGCGCGTACTTGTTCTGCTGATGGCGGGACACCCCGCCGGCGACCGCCGTGGCGGTCCCGGCGATGACCGCCGTCCTCCCCACTGTGCGCATGACCGGACGTCGTCTCAGTGGCATCGTGTGCTCCCTTCCGTCTCAGGCTTCTTTTCAGGCTCTCTCTGGGTGGGTAGCCGGGGGGCCGACTTCAGCTGGTCAGCGCCTGGGCCAGCTCGGCCATGGCGGCCTCGACCAGCGGGGCCGGGATGCGGGCGGTGTCGACGACCACCCCACCCGACGCAATCACCGCCTCCGCGAGCGGGCGCGCCCAGACGTCTTCCCAGACGATGATGAGGGCGGAGTTGCCGGCCGGCAGCCCGGCCGCCACATGCTCCAGGTCGTCCATGTTGACGAGACCGCCGACCTCGCCCTCAAGCTCACCGAAGGCGGCCAGCTCGTCCAGCTGGTCGAACTCGAGGCTGATGGTGTCGCCGGCGTCGTCCTTCCCCACGAACACCAGGTCGAGGATGCGCACGATGCCACTGGCGACGAGTCTCTCCACCTCGGGTGCGATGTTCCCGTTGAACTGGTTGCCCGGGAAGGCGACCACCGTGTAGCTGACTGGTCCCATGGTCATGGTGTCCTCCTCTGTCGGTTGCTGAAAATCGGTGTTCGAAGCGGGCCGCCCCGCCGCCGGCTCAGGTGCTCGCCAGCAACTTCGACTTCTGTGCCTCGAACTCAGCGTCGGTGATCACGCCTTTGGCCTTGAGATCGGCGAGCTTCGAGAGCTGGTCCGCGGTGTTGCTACCACTGGTCCCAGCTGCCTCTCGCACGTACTGGTCGAACGCCTGCTGCTGCTGCTGCGACTCGGCCGCCGCCCGCTCGTGCATCTTGCCACCACGCGCGATGAGGTACACGAAGACACCGAGGAAGGGCAGGATGATGACGAAAATGCACCACAGAGCCTTGGCCCCGCCGCCGATGTCGCGGCTGCGGAAGATGTCGATGAACACCGTGATCAGCAGCCAGATCCAGATGATGAAGAGGAAGAAGTACAGCATCGTCAAGAAGAAGTCGAGGATCGGATACTGGTAGCTCGAGGCAAGCATTCAGAGGGCTCCTTGTGTCGTCGTCATTGCGGTCTTCCCCCGGCCCGTGGCCAGGCGTCGTACGCACCGTAACAATCCCATCACCCCCCCGCTGCACAACAGAGTCAAAAGTCATAATCCCGGGTGACAGTTTGGTGCCCGATTTCACACGCCCACCTCCGCGTGCAGCCGGCCGCTCTTGCACGCTGCGGCGAAGACTTCGTAGTCGCGCTCGTTCTGGTCGGCGTAGGTCTCGGCGAACTTGGCAAGGGCCTTCTCGAAGGTCGAGCTGTTGCCCAGGTAGGCGGCGATGGCAATCCGGTCGCCCGAGCGGGCGTGGGCCCGAGCCAGGGTGTGCGCGCAGAGCTCCCCGTAGGCCCTCATCCCCTCCGGGATCGCGTTGTCGACGTCCACGGATCCCTTCCAGTCCTGGAGCTGACGGACGTAGTAGTCGTGGGGCAAGCCGTCGAGGCCCTCCGTGCGCTGCCAGCCGAGGAAGATGTCGCTGGCGGCCTGCATGAGGCGCTGGCCGGCGACCACCCGCTCACCGTGGTTGGCGTACTGGCTCTTCTTGGTGAAGCGCTCGAGGACCGACGCCTCGGCCTCCTTCGCCTGGAGGAACAAGATGTCGTCGGGATTGGGCCCGTGCAGCATCATGATCCAGGCCCGAGTGCCGACGCTGCCCACGCCGACCACCTTGCGCGCTAGTTGGGTGAACTCGTACTGCTCGAGCAGGTGACGCCGGTCGGTCGGCAGACTGGCTCGGTAACGGCGCAGAAGCTCGTGAAAGAGCTCGAGTTGGGCGGCCCTCTGCAGCTCGGGAAACAGCTCGGCGACCGGGACGACGAGGGGCGGGTCGCTGATGAAGCAGCGCTCCCCGTCGACCACCGTGGTCAGCTTGTCGAGCGCTTTCATCGTGTCCTTGGTCCGGGCCTTGGCGACGACCTTGCCCGCGGTCGACGCCATGTGGGCCCCGGCCTTGGAGCCCGTGGTCGTCGCCTGCGCCTGCAGCAGCTGGAGCACGTTCTCGATGTCGACGTGGGAGTACCAGACCTCGAGAGTGCTCAGCTCGGCCATCTCCCGCATGGCCTCGCGATAGACCCGTCCGAGCCCGGTGATGGCCTCGGCCCGCGCCTGCCTGGAGAAGCCCCGCCCCCGGGCGGCGACGACGACACTCGCCGCCAACCGCTTGATGTCCCACTCCCAAGGCCCGGGCAACGTCTCGTCGAAGTCGTTGCAGTCGAACACGAGCGAGCGCTCCGGCGAGCCGAACACTCCGAAGTTCGAGAGGTGGGCGTCGCCGCAGATCTGCGCCGAAAGACCCGACCGGGGCGTGGTCGAGAGGTCCGACGCCATGATCAGCGCCGCGCCACGGAAGAACGTGAAGGGCGAGACCAGCATGCGTCCGTAACGGATCGGGACCAGTTCGGGTACCCGGGTCGTGGCCTGTTCCTCGAGCAGGGCGACAGGATCGGGCCGGTCCGGCCCAACCTCGAACACGGCCTGGCTGGACCGGGGCACGTCGGCCCGCGCCCGCTTTCCCTTCTCTTTGCTCTCGGAATCGCTCAGGTGGTGGACCACCTTGGGCATCGGGCCGCCGTCCGCCTCCTGGATCACTCGTTCGATCGTCATGTCTCGCCTTCCCACTGGCTCGCAAGGGCGGCCGCTTCTGCGACGAGGCTACGCCCAACCCGACGACACGGCACGGGCCGTCGGGTCGGCAGCCGACTGGCAAGCGGTTGCGGACCAACCGGTGAGAGCGTGCCACCGCCCGCCTCAAAATGATCCACAATGACGGGGTCGTTCAAACGATCGGATCTCCAGGACGGCGGGAGGCGAGAGGGCGACCAGTGACGGTGGACTACCAGGGCCGGGACGCACCCGACGACGCCGTGACCCCGGCCGCGCCGACGACCGCCGCCACCCGCCGTGAGCGGGTCGGGACCGCGGTCGCCCATCTCGTCCATGTCATCCGAACCGGCGACGACAAGGCCGTCGAGCAGGCGGTCATCGATCTGAGCCGGCGCAGCCGCTGGCTGGCTCCTCTCGGCCTGATCGTCGGCGCCTTTCTCATGCTGTTCCAGGGGCTGAAGCTGCTGTTCACGAACTGGCGTCTGACTCTGGTCCAGATCATCCCCGCCATGTGGATCTGGCTGGCCCTCCTCGACCTGAAGCTCCATGCACTGCACGGCAAGTCGTTCCACGTCCTCACCGGCCCGATCCTGATCCCGTGCGTGGTGGCGGTGACCGCCCTCACCGCGGCCAGCTTCTTCCTCAACGCGGTGTTCGCCTTCGCCATCTCGGTGCCCGGCAAGCCCCAGATCCGCCCCGCTTTCGGTCAGGCCCGGCGCCACTGGCGGGTCATCCTGGCCTGGGGCTGTGGTGTCGGCCTGCTGCTCTCCTACTCCTCGCTGATCGTCACGCGTTGGAGCCACTGGCGCTTCGTCGTGGCCCAGAGCATCGTCGTCGGCATCATGATGCTCTGCTACCTCGCCGTTCCGGCCCGCCTCGTCGGCATCAAGCAGACCGGGTCCCGGAGGGACAAGCTCGCCGCCAGCGCAGTCGGAGGTGCGGTCGGCGCGGTGGTCTGCTCCCCGCCCTACATGCTCGGGCGACTGGGCATCTTGATGCTGGGCTGGGGGAGCGTGGCGTTCTGGTTCGGCATCCTCGTCATCGTGATCGGGGCCGCCCTGCAGACGGGGGCCACCAGCGCTGTCAAGGCGGTGAAGATGTCGGCCAAGCTCGTCGGGAACCCCTCCCGTGCGACTGCGGCCTGATCGGGTCGCCCGGAGAGCCCGACGCACGATGCCCCAAAACCGCTGGTGTTAACACGCCATTTTGAACCCGGTGGACCGGGTTGGCGAGCGGTGTTAACAGCCGCAGTGTTAACGCATGGTTCCTGGTGAGCGGCGTTTCGCGGGGCCCACCACTGCTCCACGTGGAACGCCGAACGGTCGTGGTTGAAGCTGACGTGACCTCGAGCGCGCTACGAGGCGACGGCGCGCACCGGCCGCGCCGCGTGGTTGTCCCGCAGGCGTTCGGCCGTGTCCCGGTCCCTCAGCGCCATGCCGATCCCGATGGGCACGGTGGAGGTGACGTCGTGGCGGCACTCCGGGCACTCGACCACCCACGTCAGGTCGGGACGCTGCGCGATCTCAGGGTGGTGGTTCTGCATGTCGGGCGCTCCTGCGGTCCGCGGAGAGGAGCGCCACCCTAGTTTCCTCGACGCCGACGTCAAATTGAAAAAAGCAAAATGCTGACGCCGCAGTACGCTCGTCGTGCGGTGCCACCGCTCGCCTCGCTCGATTCCTATCTGGATCGCATCGGTTTGGCCGGCGCCGTTCACCCGCGTCTGCCCGAGGTGCACCGGTACCGGCTGGTCGAGCACGGTGCCGAGCTGGTGCTCCAGGTTTTCCAGGACGAGGCTTGGGCCGACATGTACGGCTTCGTCCCCCAACCCGCCGAGCCGATCGACATCGTGGTCAACAACTGGTTCACCGCGACACACCCCGAGTCCCCCTTCGTCACCGGCATCATGGCCGGCTTGCGCCGGCCCGAGCGATGCCTCTCGCTGTTCGTCTACGAACAGGCAGTGCTCGTGGAGCGTCCGGTCGGGGGGGCATCGACCGTGACCGAGGTGCCACTCGAAGCCGTGCCGACGATCCTCGCGGAACGTTTTGACATCCGGGACGTCACGCTCGGTGACGACGGGCACCTGGTGCTCGACTCGGCGGCCGGCTGACCGCGAACAGCCGCCCTCACATCATGCGGAAAGGGCGGCGTCGGCCGGCCGGGCGATGATGTAGACCAGCGCGCCGAGCACCGGGATCACCAAGATGACGATGGTCCACACCGCCTTGGCCAATCCGTGGTGATCGCGCCGTCGGAAGTTGTCAATGAAGCACCAGATGATGAAGAACACCATCAAGAAGACTCCCGCGAAGATCAGGAACGTCCAGAACAGGCTCAACAGCGGCCACGTGTATGCGAACATCGTGTGCACCTCCCCGGCCGACGCTACCGATCACGGGGTTTGCGCTGGTGGATACCGGCCCGGCCCTCAGCTCACGAGCTCGGAGATGCTCTTGGCCATCAGATAGAGCCCCAGCCCCAGCGATAAGAAGACGATCGCCTGGTCTCTGTGCGTGTTGATCCAGTGCAGCATCTTGTCGAGGGTGCTCTTGACCTTGGCGGGGCGCGCCGCGGCGTAGGTCTCCATGACGAGGTAGCTCCACGTGCACCAGATGCAGAACGCGAACACGGCGAAGTACTCGAGGCCGGACGAGAGCTCGGCCTGGGTGATGGTGGTCACGCCCGCCGTCACCAGCACCCAGGGCTGGAGCAGGAAGCCGAGCCCCGCCGCGGCAAGAGGGTTGATGCGATCGATGCCCGACATCCACTTGGGCTCCCTCTTCGGCACCGTGGGCGCGGGACGAGCGCGCCGGCGTGCGGCGACCAGGACCAGCACGACTCCACAGGCGAGCTTCACGGCCAGCGCCGCCGTCGAGGGCGAGCTGTGCGGCACGAGCGGCTGGCCGCCGGTGACCAACACGGTCACCGCCACGATCACCACCAGCGTCAGCAGCCATCCGAGCGTGAACCCGAGGCCCTTCAACAGCCCACGCTCGGACGCCAGCAACAGGATCATCGCGGTGAGCGGTATCGGCTCCAGGCTGACGACCAGACCGATGAGGAACAGATCCAGAATCATGGCGATCGGGAACCGTGCGAGCGTCTCGCTATGCCGGGGCGCCCAGCCGCGCCCGCACCTCGGTCCCGAGGTCCAAGGCGGTGGCGGCGGTCAGGGGGAGGCGCTCGGGCAGCGTCACGGTGAGGTCGCCACCGTCGGCAGACCATTCCAACTGCTCGTAGGACCCCACCAGCCGGACGCGGCGCACGCGCGACCCCTCGAGCGCGCGCACGGTGATGCGCCGCGAGGGCGGCATCCCCAGCACGAGGGCGTAGACACCTTCACCGCTCTTGGTGAAGCGCACCGGCGTCCCCTCCGTGGTGACCGACTCGGTGATGACCCAAGGCCGGCTACCGTAGATCGCTTCGCCGTTGGCGACCAGCCACTCGCCCAGGCCGCGCAGTGGCGCCTGTTGCTCGTCGGGGATCGTCCCGTCGGGCCGCGGGCCCACACCGATGAGAAGGTTCCCGTTCTTCGACACGACGTCGCAGAACAATTGGATGAGCTCGGTGTCGGTGATGATGTCCTCGGGCCGCTCGTGGCGGTTGGCGCCGAAGGAGTGCCCCACGCCGCGGGCCAGCTCCCACTTGCGCTCCGACACGGTGTGCAACACGTCGTACTCGGGTGTCCGAAAGTCGCAGTGTTTGGGGCTGGAGAAGGTCAACCGCTTGTTGCGCTCGGGGATGAGCGGCCACAACCACTGCAGCAGCGTGCCGGCGGCGCGCACCAGCGCGTCGGCGACGCCGTTGTGAGGGATGTTCGGCTCTCGCCAGCGGTCGTTGACGGCCCCCTCCTCCACCGTGTTGTAGTAGTAGGCAAAGAGCTCGGCCAGCTTGCCGCCGCTGGGCCACGAGATGTCGTTCCACAACACGGACGGCTGGTAGCGGTCGATGAGCTCTCGACAATGCGCGGTGACGTAGTCGACGTACTCGCGCCCATAGGGGACCGCCAGCACGGCGTCGGCCGGCTTGGAGAGGACTGCGTTGTTGTAGGGCCAGTCGTAGCCGCCTGAGTAATAGAGGCCCATGCGCATGCGCCTGGCCCGCACCGCTTCGGTCAGGTCGCCAACCAAGTCACGCTCGGCGTGGTACATCCCCTTCCTCGGGTGCCGGACGGCCGAGGGCCACAGGGCGAAGCCGTCGTGGTGCTTGGTGGTGAGCACCACGTAGCGCGCACCGGCGGCGCGGCAGAGGTCGGCGATGGCGTCGAGGTTGGCCCCGGCCGAGGCGTCGTTGAACACTTTGACGAACCGCTCGTAGGGATAGTCGTCCCCGTAGACCTCGACATGGTGCCGCTGGGTCGGGCTTCCCTTGATCTGCATGGTGTTGAGGTACCACTCGGCGTAGGGGTTCTCCCGCAACATCCGCTTGGGTCCGTCCTTGACGAGCAGCTCTTGGATGTCGGGCACGCGCGGGGCCCAGCCCGGCACCGAATAGAGGCCCCAGTGGAGAAAGACGCCCAACTTCGCGTCGTCGTACCAGACGGGCACCTCGTGGGTGCGCACGGATTCCCACGTGCCCTCATACATGGCTGCTGGATTCTCGCATGTCCCCCGGCCCGAGCACGATTGCGATGGCGTGTTGGTCACCGGGGGGCTGCCGATTGCCCGTAGTCTCTGGAACTCATGGCCGCCGCTCCCCTTCAGTTCTGGGTGTTCCTCCCCCAGATGCGCCTCACCATGGACGAGCTGGTGGAGCGGGCACAGGCCGCCGAACGAGCGGGTTTCGGCGGCGTCGCGGGCATGGACCACCTCGCGCCACCTTTGGCCGAGTCGTCGCCCATGTTCGACGCTACGGTCACCAACACCTGGCTCGCCGGAGGCACCGAACGGCTGAAGGTCGGGTCCCTCGTGTTGTGCGACTCGTTCCGACACCCGGCCGTGCTGGCGCGCGAGGCCGTCTCGCTCGACCACGCGTCCCGTGGCCGGTTCGAGCTCGGTATCGGTTGGGGATCGGTGGCCCACGAGCTCGAGACCTTCGGCGTGGGCTCGACGGAGCCACGGGTCCGAGTGGGCCGGCTCAAGGAGACGCTCGAGATCATCAGGGCGCTGTGGGCCGGCAAGACCGTCGACTACGAGGGCGAGTATTTCACGCTGCGCCAGGCGCAGCAGCAGCCCGGGCCGCTCGACACCATTCCCATCGTCATCGGGGGCGCGGGCAAACGGACCATGGAGCTCGTCGCAGCCCACGCCGACTGGTGGAACGTCCACATCGGCATCCTCGACAAGCTCGACGAGATGCGCGGCCGCGCCGGTCGGGCGCGCTGCTCGCTGCAGGTCCAGGTCGCCTTCGTGCCCTCCGGTGCCTCGGGTGCGCAACGAGAAGAGATCGCGGCGGCGGCCCGCCGCCGTTTCGGCCAGTTTCCGGTCGTCGGCACGGGACCGGAGCTCGTCGAGTACTTCGGGTCGTTGGGCGAACGCGGCGTCGAGCGCGTGTACGTGTGGTTCTGCGACTTTGCGCCGCCCGAGACGCTCGCGGCCTTCGGGGAGTCGGTCATCATTTCGTAAGGCGGCGCCCCGGGGCGCGGGCCGGCACTCAGCCCGTCGCCAACGCCGGCCCGCCGGAGGCCCCCGCACCGCCACGGCCCGGTGGCCCGTAGCGCAGCCGGAAGGCAAGATACGCGAACGGCCCCACGAGGATCGGCAGCCAGTACGAGATGATCCGGTAGCCCAACGTCGCCACCACGGCGTCGCCACCCGGCACCCCGGCCAGGATCAGCAGCGCGCTCAGCCCGGCCTCGACGACGCCGAGGCCGCCGGGCGTGAAGGGGAGCAGCGCGAGGAGACCGGCCACCGCATAGGCCACGAGCACCAGCGACGGGTTGGGCTTGGAGCCGGTGGCCCGGAGCGTCGCCAACAGCGTGCCGAAGTCGAAGGCGAGCCTCCCCGTGCTGAGGAGGACGGCCCCCTTCCAGCGCCGGCCCAGCACGCCCCGGATGCGGTTGCGCTCATAGACCAGCCGGTCCGGTAGGCCGGTCATCGGCGCCGACTTCCGCTTGATCCGGTTGCGCGCGGCCTGCACCAGCGCCCCCGCCCATCGCACGGGGCGGTCCGTGGCCAGCACCACCGCGCAGAAACCGGCGAAGAGGACGAAGGCGACGATACCGAGGAGCGCCGCGTGCTCCAGGCCGTTGGCGATGGGCGTGCCGGCCAGGATGGCCGGCAGGACGAAGATCGGCAGGGCGAGCAGACCGCCGACGCCCAGGAGGGAGAAGGCCGTGAGGCCGCTCACGGCGGCCGTCGTGTCGTTGCCCGCGGCGGTGAGCATGCGGATCTGCGTCGCCGCCCCGAACGCGTCCCCGCCCGGCACGATGAGGCTGATGGCGTTCCCCGCCAGCTGCGACGTAGCCACGGAGAACCAGGCCTTGGTCTGCAGGGCCATGCGCTGCAGCGCGATGGTGCACGTGAAGTGCGCCACCTCGAGCAGGACGGCCAACGCGAACCACACCGGGTCCAGCGAGGTCAACTTGGGCCAGGAGTCGAAGACTTCGGTCAGGCTGGGAAAGACGAAGTAGATGGTGATGCCGGCCACCACCACCACCACGGTCCTCTTGACGAGGGTCCGCCACGACAGCGGTGACCCGACGTCGCGCTCGTAACGCGTGGCGAGCCGCTGTGACATCGCGTCGTGATCCGGCGGGCCCGGCTCCGGCGCGGGCTCCTCGGCATCCCTCGGGGTCGGTTCGTCGTCGTCCGACGCCGCCACCGTCGGGGTCGCTCCCGGTGACGAGCGAACGGCTTGTCTAGCTGGCCAGGATCTTGGCCTTCTGGGCCTGGAACTCCTCGTCGGTGAGGACGCCCTGGGACTTCAGGTCAGCCAGCTTGGCCAGCTGGTCGGCCGAGGTGTCCCCCGGCGTCCCCGCCGTCTGGCGCACGTACTGGTCGAAGGCCTTCTGCTGCTGCGTCGCGTCTTGGGCCGCCCGCTCGTGCATCTTGCCGCCGCGGGCGATGATGTACACGAAGACGCCCAAGAACGGCAGGATGATGATGAAGATCACCCACAGCGCCTTGGCCAAGCCGCTCAGGTCGTGGCTGCGGAAGATGTCGATGAACACCATGATCAGCAGCCAGATCCAGATGAAGAAGAGGAAGAAATACAGAATGGTGAGGAAGGCGTCGAGCACCGGGTAGCTGGAAGCGAGCACGGGAATCTCCTTCTGGTTGGTCCTTGGGTCGGCGAGTACCCCGCCCTTGCAACTCCCTGTTTAGCCGGAATGCCCTGACCAGCGCTCGGATGGGGCCGGTCTTTTGCGGGCAGGTCGTGACCTTCGGCCCTGACCTGCCTCGATGCCACCGTCGACAATGACACCGGGGCGCCCGCTGCCCGCCGCACGCCTCGCCCGACCTCCATGGCCCACGACCTCAACCTCGCCGCCCTCGCCGTCGTCTCCGCCTGCGTCGTGGCCTGGGCGTTGGTCTCGGCGCGCCTCGAGCGCTGGAACGTGTCGGCCCCTCTCGCGTTCGTCGTGCTCGGTCTGGTGGTTACCCACGGCCCGTTCACCCTGGTCCATCTCGACCTGCACTCGTCGACCGTCCGCACCGTGGCGGAGATCACCCTCGCCCTCGTGCTCTTCGCGGACGCCTCACGGGTCAACGCCCGCCAGCTGCGGGCCGACCTGCCGGTGCCCGTCCGTCTCCTCGGGATCGGGCTCCCGCTCACCATCGGAGCCGGCGCCGCGCTCGCCGCCGGACTCTTCTCCGGCGCCGGGCTCTGGGTGGCCGCCGCCATCGGCGCCATCGTGGCGCCGACCGACGCTGCGCTGGGGGCCTCGATCATGGAAGACCAGCGCGTCCCGGCCGGCGTGCGACGCGTGCTCAACGTCGAGAGCGGCCTCAACGACGGCATCGCGACGCCCTTCGTCAACTTCTTCCTCGCCGGCGCGGCCACGGCCGAGGCGGTGCACGGCGCCTCCTCCGCCGCCTCCGCCGTCGTCGACCTCCTGGGCGGCGCGGCGATCGGTGCCGGGGTGGGGCTCCTCGGCGCCGTGCTGCTGGTCCAGGCCCGCCGCCACCAGTGGACTGCACCCGGCATGCAGCCGCTGGCCGTGCTGGCTCTCGCGCTCTTCGCCTACTCCTCGTCGGTGCTCGCCGGCACCAACGGGTTCGTGGCCGCCTTCGTGGCCGGCATGGCTTTCGGGACGGTTTTCCCGCGCCATGACGACGAGCCGCTCGAGTTCTCCCAGGAGACGGGCACGCTGATGTCGCTGCTGGTCTGGTTCCTCTTCGGCGCCGTGATGCTCATCCCGGGGATCGAAGACGCCACCTGGCGCGACGTGGTCTTCGCCGTCCTGGCCCTGACGGCGGTGCGCATGGTGGCCGTCGCGCTCGCGCTTGCGGGCACGGGCCTCGACCGGGCCACCGTCGCCTTCGTCGGCTGGTTCGGCCCGCGCGGACTGGCCAGCGTCGTCTTCGGCCTCATCGCGGTCGACACCCTCGCCCCGGCCGACGCCAAGGTCGTCCTGGCCGTCGTGACGGTGACCGTCGCGCTCAGCGTGCTGCTGCACGGCGTCACCGCCTCTCCGCTGGCCGCCCGGTACGGCACGGTGGCGGCGCGCCTGCACCCCGAACGGCCCGAGCACGTCAGCGCGCGCCCCATCCGCACCCGCTCGCTCCACCGGGCACTCACCTCTCGGTTGCGCCGCTGATGGCCAAGCAGTAGGGCGCAGTTCCCTCTCGCCGCAACCAAATGGCAACCGGCGGCCGGTCCGGACCAGCCGAATTTGTCTCTATGAGTTGGCGCGCTGAGCGAGCCGCACCTTGATGAAGCCCGTCCCGGAGTCGAGCTCGACCGCGTTCGACGAGCTCAGCTTCTTGGGCCGCGTCTTCTTGCACCTACCCGACGGGATCGTCGTGATCGACGGAGCCGGCAGCATCGTGTGGGGCAACCGGTCGGCCGAGCGCATGTTCGAGCGCTCGCTGGTCGATTGGCAGGGCCAGTCGGGCCTCGATCTGGTCCATCCCGACGACCACGAATTCGTGCTGCGGTCGCTGACCACCATTCAGGACAAGGACAGAGAGGTCGGCACCCCCATTGAGATCCGCATCAACGCGGCGTCGGGCTGGCGACTGGTCGAGATCGTCGGGGCGACCATGCAGTGGTCCGGCGAGCCGGTCATTCTCCTGTGCCTGCGCGACCTCACGGAACGGCGCCGTTTCGAGCTCGCGAGCGGGCGCGAGGCGCGCTTCCGCTCTCTCGTGCACAACGCCGGATCGGTGATCATGCTCGTGTCGGCCGAGGGGATCCTCGAGTCCGTGTCGGGCGCGATCACGCGCCTCCTCGGACACGATCCCGAGCTTGTCGAGCAGCGACCGCTGGTCAACATCGTGGCCGAGCGCGACCGCAGCGAGTTCTCGGCCGCCCTGGACGCGGCGCGGCGGGGAGCGACGTCGGCCCACCCGACGACCGTCCGGGTCGGCCTCCTGCGCCACGGCGGTGCCACCACCGTTCCCTTCGAACTGAGCATCGTGAACCTACTGGACGACCCGACGGTCGAGGGTCTGGTGATCTCCGCCCTCGATGCCACCGCGCAGGTGTCGGCCGAGACCGAGCTGAGCGAGGCCCTCTCGCTCCTCACCGCCACGCTCGATTCCACGGCGGACGGGATCCTGGTCGTCGACATCGCCGGGAAGATCACGAGCGTCAACCGGCGCTTCGCCGAGATCTGGCAGCTCCCCGACGACTTTCTCAGCATCAACGACGATCAGCATGCGCTGGCCGTGCTCCTCGACCAGATGGCCGACCCAGAGGCCTTCGCGGCCAAGGTGGAGGAGCTGTACGCGAAGCCCGAGATCGAGAGCTTCGACACCCTCGAGTTCAAGGATGGCCGCGTCGTCGAGCGCCATTCCCGGCCGCAGCGCGTGGACGGTCGGACGGTCGGGCGAGTGTGGAGCTTCCGCGACGTCACAGAGCAGAAGCGCCTAGAGGACGAGCTCGCCTACCGGGCTTTCCACGACTCCTTGACCGGGCTGGCCAACAAGGCCCTCTTCCAGGACCGGCTGGACCACGCGTTGCTGCGTGTCGAGCGCACCGGCTCCCACCTCGCGGTGCTGTTCCTCGACCTCGACGACTTCAAGACGGTGAATGACAGCCTGGGCCACGGCGAGGGCGACCAGCTCCTGCGACGGGTGGCCACCATCCTGGTCGGATGCCTGGGGCCGGCGGACACGGCGGCGCGCCTGGGCGGCGACGAATTCGCCGTGCTGATCGAAGACGTGAAGTCCGAGAAGGCCATCGCGGCACTGGCCCAGCGCATCCTCGTTGCGTTGCGACCGCCCGTCCGGCTCGGGACCAAGTCCGTCAGCTCGGCGGTGAGCATCGGCATCACTTTCAACGAGGACGGCGCGACGAGCGAGCGGCTCCTGCGCAATGCCGACATCGCCATGTACAGGGCCAAGTCCCTCGGCAAGGATCGCTCCGAGGTGTACCACGACGAGATGCACGCCTCGGTGTTGGCGCGCCTCGAGCTGGAAGAAGGGCTCCGGGCGGCGATCGCCGATGGCGATCTCGCGGTGCAGTACCAGCCCATCATCGACCTCTATGCGCACCGGGTCGTCGGACTCGAAGCACTGGTGCGGTGGTCGCACCCGACCCGTGGGCTCGTCCCGCCCGGCGTGTTCGTGCCGCTGGCCGAGGAGCTGGGCCTCATCGGCGAGATCGACTCCTTCGTCCTGCGCACGGCGTGCCGGCAGGCCCGGCGGTGGCACGACGAACATCTCGGCAGCCCGGAGCTGACGATGAGCGTGAACATCTCGGCCCGCCAACTCACCGACCCGTCGCTGTCGGACCGTGTCGTCGCTCAGCTCGACGAGTGCGGATTCGATCCCCGGTCCTTGATCCTCGAGATCACGGAGAGCGCGATGCTGAGCGACAACGACGCCACCGTGCACAACCTGACCGAGCTCCGGGGACATGGCGTGCGCATCGCCCTGGACGACTTCGGCACCGGCTACTCGTCCTTCTCGCACCTCGACCGGTTGCAGGTCGACATCGTCAAGATCGACAAGTCCTTCGTCCAGGCCCTCGGATCGGCCGTCGACTCGCGCGGCTTGGCCGCCGCGATCTTGCAGCTGGCCCGGACACTCGGTTACCAGGTCATCGCCGAGGGCGTCGAGCAGCCCGAGCAAGCCGAAAGCTTGCGCGCCTTGGGCTGTGGCCTGGCCCAGGGGTACCACCTGGGCCAACCGCTCGATGCCGCCGCGACGGGGTGGTTGCTCGGTGCGGACGCCTCGCCCAGGCCGAGGCGCGATCGGCGCAAGAGCGCCTGAGCAGCGCCCGTGCGGGGCGTTGACGACAACGGGAGGCGCGCATCGGACAACATGGGGCCATGCGCCTCCGGGTACCGGCCCTCGCCGTGGTCACCGCGCTGGCGCTGGCGCTGGCGTCGTTCGCCCTGCCGGGGGTGGCGCAGGCCCGAACGCGGGCGCCCACCTACTACGTCTCGTTGGGCGACTCCTACTCGGTCGGATACCAGCCCACCATGGGGGCCACGCCCGGCTACGCGAGCTACGTGGCCGCGAGGACGCACCTGACGCTGGTCAACTTCGGCTGCGGTGGTGCCACCACGACGACGTTGCTCGACACGATCGGGTGTCCGGACGTGCTCCCCCACACCGCCGGGGGAATGACCTACCCCACGTCGACGCAGATCGCCGCGGCCGAGGCCTTCCTCACCGCCCACCGCGGCCACATCGGGCTCATCACGGTCACCATCGGCGGCAACGACGTGGTCCCGTGCGCACTGAAGCCGAACGTGCTCAGCTGCGTCCTCGCGGCCGCCAAGACCATCGGCACCAACGTCACGACGATCGCGTCGGATCTGCGCAGTGCCGCGGGGAGGGGGGTCCCCATCATCGGGTCGACCTACCCCGACGTGATCCTGGGCAGCTACGTCTGGCCTTCCCCGACGCCCGCACCCTCCACCGTGTCGCTGGCCAACCTGTCGGTGACCGCCTTCAAGTCGCTCATCAACCCGACGCTGGCCAAGGCGTACGCGGCATCCGGTGGGTTCCTCGCGGACGTGACCGCGGCCACGGGGGCCTACGGGCCGCTGACCCGGACCGTGCACACCAAGACGTACGGGACCATCCCGGTGCCGGTCGCCGCCGTCTGTGCGTTGACCTGGTTCTGCACTCGGGGCGACATCCACCCCCACACGTCGGGCTACACGCTGATCGGCCAGCTGATCGTGGCTCGCTACGCCCACGTGCGGCACGCGTAGCGCACGCGGTCGCCATGGCTCTCATCGTCCTCGTCCACGGCGCCTTCAACGAGTTGTGGGGACCTCGGGAGCTCCACGCCCGCTGGGTCCCCGCGTTGCGCGACGGCCTGTGGTCCGCCGGCACCGACATCGAGCCCGATGAGGTGTCCGTCTCCTTCTACGGCGACCTCTTCCGCCACGATCCCGAGACCGACGGAGCGCCCGACGAGGCGACCCGCGCCGGTGTGGCCGACCTGCTCCACGAGACGCTCGGGGACGACGTGCTGGCCTCGCTGTCGCAGGCCGCGGGCAAGGCCACCTTCGACCGCACCGTCGACCTGGTCGGGACCTTGATGACCAAACCCGACCTCCAAGCGGGCGTGCAGCGCCGGGTGGCCGAGGCGGTGCGGCCCGACACGCGCATCATCGTCGCCCACTCACTGGGGACCATCGTCGGGTACAACGCGCTGGTGGCCCACCCCGAGTGGGAGATCGACACCTTCATCACCCTGGGCTCCCCGCTCGGGTCGCCGATGCTCGCCGAGAGGATGGTCCCGCACGACGAGGACGGCGCTCCGCGCTGGCCGGGCTCGGTCAAGCACTGGGTCAACATCGCCGCCGTCGGCGACCACGCCTGTGCCGAGCCCCGGCTCTCCCAGGTCTTCGGAGACCGCGTCGTCGATCGTCTGGTCGACAACGGCCACCGGGCCCACGACCCCCAGCCGTACATGAACCACCGGACCACGGGTGCGGTGCTCGCCGAGGCCATCGCCCGCTCGCGTTGAGCGGCGTGGCACGCCCAAGGGGGGCGTGAGACACTGACCGCCCAGCCACACAAGCAATCGGGGGTCAGTGATGAAGGCCTTGCAGGTCACGGCGCACGGTCGACCGGGAGAGGTGCTCGCGGTCCGCGAGATCGAGCGCCCCGAGCCCGAGGCCGGCGAGGTCCGCGTGAGAGTGGGAGCGGCGTCGTTGAACTTCAACGACATCGACCGCTGCCGGGGGAACCTGGTGTCGGTGCCCACGCCGCCACCCTTCACGCTCGGCATGGACGTGTGCGGCGTGGTGGACGCCACCGGCCCGGGAGCCGAGCAATGGCTGGGCAAGCGGGTCGTCGCCATCACCAAAACGGCGCTCGGCGGCATCGCCGAGTTCGCCATCGCCCCGGCGGTCTCGGTCTTCGAGGCTCCCGACCAGCTCAGTGACGCCGAGGGCGCCGCCTTCGTCCTCCCCTTCCAGACCTCGCACCTGGCCCTCTTCCGCCGCGGCCGCCTGGCCGCCGGCGAGACCCTGGTCGTGCACTCCGCCGCCAGCGGGTTGGGCACGGCCGGGATCCAGCTGGGCAAGGCCGCCGGCGCCACCGTGATCGCCGTCGCCGGCGGTTCCGAGAAGGGGGCGCTGTGCACCAAGCTCGGCGCGGACCAGGTCGTCGACCACACGGCCGAGGACTTCGTCGAGGCCGTCCTGAGCGCTACCGACGACCGCGGCGCCGACGTGGTCTACGACCTGACGGGAGGCGACTTCGTCGAGCGCTCCTGGCGCTGCACGGCGCACGGCGGTCGCTACCTCGCCGTGGGGTTCGCCGACGACGACGCCAACGGCATGACGGGCCGCCCGCTACGCATGGGTTGCATCGGCAACATCGACATCGTGTGCGTGATGGTGGCCTGGGCGGAATCGGTCGACCCGGGCATGCGCCGCTTTGGCTTCAACCCCTTCGGTCGTGACGTGGCCGACGAGATCCACAACGATCTCCTCCGCCTGGTCGACGAGGGAGCGATCCGCCCCTATGTCGGGCGACGGGTGTCCATGGAGGAGGCGGGTGCCGCGCTGGACGACCACGAGGCCCGCCGCAGCCTGGGGCGGACGGTCGTCGAGGTGTCCGGCTGAGCGACGTCGTTCGACGGACCCCTGCACGGCACCTGCCCTACGACGACCTGGTCGAACCCCCGTGCCGGGGGCTGGCCCTTGGTCCTGGACGGCGCTCTGAATGGCCCTTATAAGGTGGCCGTCGACGCCGAAATGAAGGAGGGTGGCTCTATGGCCAGCGAAACTCCCGAGCCCACGACCACCGATGCGGGGATCCCGGTTCCGAGCGACGAGTACTCGCTCACGGTTGGCCCCGACGGACCGATCCTGTTGCAGGATCATTACCTCATTGAGCAGATGGCGAACTTCAACCGGGAACGCATCCCGGAGCGCCAGCCCCACGCCAAGGGCGCCGGCGCCTTCGGCCACTTCGAGGTCACGGCGGACGTCAGCCGGTATACCAAGGCCGCCGTCTTCCAGCCGGGCACGACGACCGACACCCTGATCCGCTTCTCCACGGTGGCCGGCGAGCGAGGAAGCCCGGACACCTGGCGTGACCCGCGCGGCTTCGCACTGAAGTTCTACACGTCCGAGGGCAACTACGACATGGTCGGCAACAACACGCCCGTCTTCTTCATCAGAGACCCGATGAAGTTCCAGCACTTCATCCGCTCTCAGAAGCGCCGGGCCGACTCCGACCTGCGCGACAACGACATGCAGTGGGACTTCTGGACGCTGTCGCCCGAGTCCGCTCACCAGGTGACCTGGCTCATGGGCGACCGCGGCATCCCCCGCTCCTGGCGCCACATGAACGGCTACTCCAGTCACACCTATATGTGGGTCAACGCGGGCGGCGAGCGCTTCTGGGTCAAGTACCACTTCAAGACCGACCAGGGCATCGAGTTCTTGACGCAAGCGGAGGGCGACCGGCTCGCGGGCGAGGACGGCGACTATCACCGCCGTGATCTCTTCGACGCCATCGAGAGGGGCGAGTTCCCCAGCTGGACGCTGCGGGTGCAGCTCATGCCGTTCGAGGAGGCCCGGACCTATCGCTTCAACCCCTTCGACCTCACCAAGGTCTGGCCGCACGCGGACTACCCCCTGCACGAGGTGGGCCGCCTGACCCTCGACCGCAACCCGACCGACTTCCACACCGAGATCGAGCAGGCCGCGTTCGAACCCAACAACCTCGTGCCGGGGATCGGTGTCAGCCCGGACAAGATGCTCCTCGGCCGCATCTTCTCGTACGCCGACGCCCACCGGGCCCGCATCGGCGTGAACTACAAGCAGATCCCCGTCAATGCGCCCCAGGTGCCGGTGCACAGCTACAGCAAGGACGGGAGGATGCGGGTGCAGAAGGTCTCCGACCCGGTCTACGCGCCGAACTCCAAGGGCGGCCCGAAGGCTGACCCCGTGCGGTACCCCTACGCGGAGAGGTGGGAGGCCGACGGCGAGTTCGTCCACTCGGCCTACACGCTCCGCGCCGACGACGACGACTGGGGTCAGGCGGGCACGCTGGTGCGCGACGTGCTCGATGACGCGGCGCGGGACCGGCTCGTCTCCAACGTCGTCGGGCATCTCAGCCACGGCGTGTCGGTGCCCGTCCGGGAGCGTGCCTTCGAGTACTGGCGCAACATCGACAAGGAGATCGGCGACCGCATCGCGCAGGGCTTCCAGAAGTCCTGAGTCCTGAGTCCTGAGGGTCGCCCAGGGCTGGGGGCGGGGTTACGCCTCCGAACTGGCGTCGAGCGCGGCTCGCCAGGGGCCGAGGTCCAGCGCCGGATAGCGCTCCTGGGTCTGGTCGAGCAGGCGCTCGGTCCACACCGGGTGCCCCGGCGGGGGCCAGCCGAAGAGTTCCAGTTCGCGCGGCGTCGACCCCTCCGCGAAGACCGTCCACTCGATGCTCGTGGAGCGGTTCTGCTGCGTGTCGTAGTTGATCCAGTCGACGGCTGCGTGTTTGAAGGCGACGGCGACCACGATGCGCGCTCCGGTTCCAGACCCGAAGGGTGCGCCGCGGTGGTAACAGTCTGAACGGTAGGCGAGGTACGAACCCCGGACACCCGGAGCGGGTCGCTCGGCGGCGTAGACCTCGGGGTCCCCTTTGGGCATGACCACGCCGTAGGGGTTGTCCACGTGGCTGGTGGCGCGCACCGAGACCAGACGGGTGGGGTTGTCGTCCTCGGTGACGTCGGTGAGGTAGAGGAACCCCTCGAGATTCCACCAGGGCGCCTCGCTCCCGGCGGGGAGCCACGAGTGGTTGCGGTCGACGTGCATGGGCTGCTCGTAGTTGGTCACGCCGGCGTACTTGGCGCTGGCATGGGCCTGGTACAGGCGGATGTCGCCGCTGCCGAGCGCCCGCTCGGCGAAGTCGACGATGGATGGGTGCACGCACATTCGGTTCAGCGCGCCGGTGCCCGGGAACGGGAAGGCCGCCATCCAGCGCTGCTGCGCCGGACGGAACCCGGGCCCCTCGTCGGGCCACACGAAGATCTCCTCGGACTCCTTCGGGTGACCCTTCCACCGTTCGTACACCCCCTCGGGGTCGGCATGGACGTCGTGGGCGCTCGGGAAGATCTCTCGGAGGTCTTCGCGCAGCGCATCGATCTCCTCCGTGCCGACGAGTCCGTCGACCAAGACCCAACCGTCCTCCCGCCAGGTTTTGACTTCGTCGTCAGTGGCTTGTCGTGACGACATGGTGGTGTCATCCCTTCGCTCGGACTGCCCGGTGGCGCGGTTCAACACCCCGGCGCCTGCATTGTTTACCCGAGGCGGTGACGGCGAGCTTCAGCGGCCGGCGCCGACGAACACGGGGACTCAGGCTTCGAGGTAATAACGACGGGCGTCCCCCTGGAGAGCCCGGCTGGTCCGACCGTCGAGACCCACGACCGGGATCCCCGCCGTGGTCACCCGCTGCATCCGCCGGCGCTGGTTCCCGTAGTCGGCGATGGCGTAGTGCTGCGTGGTCGGGTTGTCCCAGATCGCCACATCCCCCTCCCGCCAGTGCCAACGCACGACGTTCTCGGGTCTCGTCACGTAGGCCTGGAGGATCCGGATGAGGTCGACCGACTCGCTGAGGCTGTGGCCGACCAGTCGCTGCGCGAACCCGCCGAGAAGCAGAGCCGGCTCTCCCGTTTCGGGGTGCACGCGCACCACGGGGTGCTCGGTCTCGTAGACCTCCGACACGAACGCCTGCAGATGCGCGAGCCGTTCCGGGGACAGCTTTCCCTTCATAGCTGCCACGTCCACCCGGCCGTAGTCGTGCCCGTTGGAGTGCACGGCCACCAGACGATCGGCCAGCTGACACAGGTCGTCGGGGAGGTCACGGTACGCGGCCGCCGTGTTGGCCCACAGGGTGTCGCCTCCCACTTCGGGGATGATGAGCGCGCGCAGCACCGAGAAGATCGGCGGGCGGTCGACGAAGGTGACGTCCGTGTGCCAGTGGTTCGCGTTCGCGCCGGCGATCGAGTCGAGATCGAAGAGCTCGCGCTCGTCGGGCCGCAGGGGCAACGTAGGGTGGGCCAACGTCAAAGGCCCGAGCCGCGCCGCGAAGGCGCGGTGCTCGGCCGAACCAATGTTCTGATCGCGAAAGAACACCACCCGGTGGGTGAGCAGCTCCTGGCGGAGAGCGGCCACTCCGTCGTCGTCGAGTTGGGCCAGGTCCACGCCGAGTATCTCGGCCCCGATGCGCCCGGTCAGTCGCCGAGTTCGTAGACGGGTTGATGACTGGACGACGGCCACAGCAGGATCCTCCTCGAATACCTGAACTGTGATCGATTGAATCATATTTTGTGACCACGCGCACCGGCCCGCTCGGCGCCATGGTCGGCGCGGGGTCGGTGGACTCAGCCCCGGTCCCCACCCTCCGCCTGGACCTCTTGTTGGTCCTCGAGCGCCTTGACCAGCAGCCGGCGGAACTCGGTCCGCTCGGACTGGCTCAGGCCGCCCAGGATCTCGTCCTCGATGCTCCCCTGCGCCACCTCGGCCAGCTCCAGCGCCTCGAGGCCGGCGTCCGTGATGGTGACCAGGTGGCGCCGGCGGTCGGCCGGATCGCGCCGACGCCCCACGTAATCGAGGTCCTCGAGATCGTTCAAGACGAGGACACCGGTGTTGGAGTCCATGGACAGCTGCTCGGTCATGACCTGCTGCGAGACGCCGGGGTGGTCCCGCAGGTACGCCAGGACGACCATGTTCCGCAGGTTCATCCCCACCAGGTCGACCGAGCTGCGCAAGAACACCGCCCGGGCCAACCGGGTCAACAAGACGATGGTCCCGGTGGCCGGTCGAGAGACGGCGCGGGCGTTCACGACCGCGTCACCGAACCCCCTGAATGGTCACATCCATCACCCCCCTATGATAGTCCCGAAATCATGACTATCTCCGCGTTAGGGACCATTCCCGAAGCCGCCAGCCCTCTCGGCGACCGCCGGCGCTGGATAGCCCTCGTCGTCGTCTGCCTGGCCATGTTCATGAACGCCCTCGACGGCTCCATCGTCAACGTGGCCCTTCCGGACATCCAACGCAGCCTGCACTTCAGCCAGTCCGACCTGACCTGGGTGGTCGACGCGTACCTCATCTCCTTCGGGAGCTTCCTCCTCATGGCGGGGCGCCTGGGCGACCTCATCGGGCGCAAGAAGGTGTTCCTGGCGGGCGTGACGCTGTTCACCCTGGCCTCGATCGCCTGCGGGTCGGCCGACAGCCAAGCCATGCTGGTCGGGGCGCGCTTCGTCCAGGGCATGGGCGGCGCGCTGTCGGCCTCGGTGATCGTCGCCATCATCGTCACGGAGTTCCCGAGCCCCGTGGAGCGGGGCAAGGCGATGAGCGCCTACGTCTTCGTCGCCGTCGGCGGCGGCTCCATCGGGCTCCTCGCCGGCGGAATCCTCACCCAAGCCCTGTCCTGGCACTGGATCTTCTTCGTGAATGTGCCTGTCGGCATCACCACGCTGATCCTCGGCCGACTCCTCATTGTGGAGAACGTCGGCCTGGGCATCAAGCACGGCGTGGACTGGCTGGGGTCGGTGTTGGTGACCCTCGCCGTCATGGTGGCGATCTATGGCGTCGTCGCCGCGTCGCGCGTGGGCTGGGGCTCGGCCGAGACGCTCGGCTGCCTCGCCGGTGCGCTCGTGCTCCTCGTGGTGTTCATCGTCCTCGAATCACGACTCTCCAATCCGATCATGCCGCTGCGCATCCTGAGGCTGCGGACGTTGACGGGCTCCAGTGTGATCCGTGGTTGCATCATCACGGGCATGTTCGCCACGTTCTTCATCGGCGCCCTCTACTTCGAGCACGTGCTCGGGTACAGCCCGATCAAGACCGGGCTGGCCTTCCTCCCCCAGGCGGTCGTCATGGCGATCCTCTCCTCCGGCATCACGGCGAGGCTGGTGAACCGCTTCGGCCCGAAGCCGGTCATGTACCCCGCCATGGCTGCGGCCGTCCTCGGGCTCCTCCTGTTGGCGTCGGCCGGGCAGCACGCGGAGTATTTCCCGCGGATCTTCGTGGCCATCTTTTTGCTCGGCGTGGGTGCCGGGGCGTCCTTCATGCCGTTGCTGCAGATCGGGATGTCCGAGATCCCCAACGCGGATGCCGGCTTGGGCTCGGGCGTGGTGAACGTCTCGCAGCAGATGGCTGGCGCCATCGGCCTGGCCGTGCTGAGTACGGTCGCCGCCAACCGGACGCGGTCCCTCGTGGCGAGCGGGCACGGGCTGGTGCACTCCTTGACCCTCGGCTACCAGCTGGCGCTCTACGTCGCGGCCGGCTCCGTCCTGTTGGGCCTGGTCCTGGCCCCGATCGTCTTGCGCACCAAGGAATCACCCGAAGAGACCGCGGCGCACATCGCCGAGAACATGCAGAACCCGGAGACCTACGAGCATCTCGTGCTCTGAGCGAGTTCCAGCCGCCCCGCGGTACTCCCAGGCGGCACTCCCAGGCGGTACTCCCATGAGTCGAATGCCCTTTCTGAACACCGGCGCCAGGCCGTCAGGCTGGCGGTCGTCAGCGCGGGCGTGCTTGAGTGCGTGTCCGTGCTGGTGTCCCAGTCCGCGTCAGACGCCGTGGTGGCAGAGCGAGGTGCAGATGGCCCGAGTCCCGATTGAGGAGGGGTTCTTCCGAATTCCCGACGACCCGGCGGAGCCGCCACGCCTGCTCGGAAGCCGGTGCCCCGCCTGCGGCGAGGTGTTCTTCCCCCGCCGCCTCGTGTGCGCCAAGTGTCTGCACGAGGGCACCGAGGACACCGAGCTGTCGACCCGGGGCCGCATCTGGACGTGGACGTACTGCCACGTACCGCTCTTCGGGAAGAAGGACGCCGACGTCGCCGGCTACGGCGTGGCCCAGGTCGACCTGCCGGAGGGGCCGCGGGTGCAGTCGATTCTTTCCGGCGGGCCCGACGAGTTCGCCATCGGCATGGAGGTCGAGACCGACCTCGAGACGCTGCGGCAGGACAAGGACGGGAACGACGTCGTGATCTATCGGTTCCGGCCTGCGCCGGCTGCACCAGGTGCGACAGGTGCGACAGGTGGTGCGGCGTGAAGCCCGGACTGCGCTTTGACGGTGTGGCCGTCGCCGGCATCGGCATGATCCGCTTCGGGATGTTCAAGGCCATCCCGGCCACACAGCTGGCACGCGACGCCGGTCTCCTGGCGCTGCACGACGCCGGCCTGACGTTGGCCGAGGTGGACGAGGCGTTCGTGGGCTACATCCAGCCCACCTCGATGCTCGGGATCAAGGCCATGAAGGAATTCGGGCTGACCGGGTTGCCGGTGACGCATATCGAGAACGCGTCCGCCACCGGCTTGGTCGCGTTTCGCGAGGCGGCGTGGGCCGTCTCGTCGGGGCGCGCCGACGTGGCTATGGCGCTGTGCTTCGACAAGTTCACCGACATGACCGGCACGGGCGGCCGCGGCGCCGGGCGGGACCAGATCGACGCGCCGATCCTGCCGGCGGCCTACTTCGCGCTGTGGGCGCAGCGCCGCATGCACGAACGCGGTACGACCCCCGAGCACTTCGCCACCATCGCTGCGAAGAACTGGAACTATGGCGCCGTGTGCCCGTTCGCGCACCGGCAGTCGGATCATGTGGTCACGACCGAGGAGGTCCTCGCCGCCCGGATAGTGGCGGAGCCGCTCACCACCATGATGTGCTGCCCGCCCGACGACGGCGCGGCGTGTGTGATCCTGGCCCGGGAGGACCTGGTGCGAGCGCGGCAGCCGGGACGGCCGCTGGTCCGCGCGGTGGCCTCGGCGCTGACGTCGGAGACTTACTCGCCGGGCCACACCTTCGTCGGTCCGGTGGTCGGTCCCTCCACCATGACGAAGGACACTGCGCTCGCGTGCTACGAGGCCGCCGCGCTCGGCCCCGAGGACGTCAGCGTGGCCTACTGCCACGACGCCTTCGTCAACGAGGAGCTCGAGTATTACGAGCTTCTCGGGTTCTGCGGCGAGGGCGAAGGAGAAAAGCTTGTCGTCGAGGGGGAGACGGGGCCCGGTGGGCGCATCCCGTTCAACACCGACGGCGGGCTGATCGCCCGAGGGCACCCGGGTGGCCCGACCGGCGTGGCCATGCTGCACGAGGCGGTGCTGCAGCTGCGCGGCGAGGCCCACGGCCGCCAGGTCGAGGGAGCTCGGATCGCGCTCGCGCACTTGGTCGGGGGCGGCAGCATCGCAACGGTCAACCTCTTGGGCGTTGAAGGGAGCACGACATGACGACGAGTGACGAGCGCCGGGCGGCGGGGCGGGAGATCCAGGGCCAGCTCTGGCCGGCGACCTTGAAGGGACCGACCGGACAGTTTCCGGCGGCCAAGCTGGCACCGGACTTCTACGACCACGTCCAGCAAAGCGCGTTCGGCGACATCTGGACGCGCCCCGGCCTGCCGGTGCGCGACCGCTCGATGATCACCGTGGCGGTGCTGGCGGCGCTGGGCCAGCCCGAAGAGCTGCGGTCGCACCTGGCTGGGGCGCTCAACGTCGGCCTCAGCCGGGAGGAGCTGGTGGAGGTCCTGATGCACGTGTCGATCTACGCGGGCGTGCCGGCGGCGGGGTCGGCCCTGCGGGTGGCGGCGGAGGTGCTCGGCACGGACTGAGGGCGCGCCCGACTGGCTTCGGCCGCCGCGTGCAGCGGGGGGCCGCTCAGCCCGCCGCGTCGGTGTCCCAGCGGAGGGTGACGCCGGCCTGCGCCTCCGCAAAGGCCACCAACTCGCTCCAATCGGCGCCACCGAGTCCCTCCTCGACAGCGCGGTCGAGAACGCCGTGCACGGCGTTCGCCAATGGCGTGGGGACACCGAGCTCCTCGGCCGAGCCCACGATGAGCGCGGCGTCCTTGGCCGCCAGATTCAGCGCGAATTGGGTGGGCCGCCCCCGCCCGTCGATTGTCTCGACCTGGCGATCGATGTAGAAGTTCGACGCCCCGGCGGTGCGGAGGATCTCGACGGCCGTCGGGCACGGCAATGCCGGCCTTGGTCGCCAGAGCAAGGCCCTCAAGACTCACCCACGTCGTGGTGAAGGCGATGAGGCTGTTGAGCAGCTTCATCTGGTTGCCGTGACCGAGGGGACCGACGTGAAAGGTCGCCCGGCCGAGGGGTTCGAGCACGGGCCGGACACGCGCCACTGGTTCGTCGTCGCCTCCGATCATGAAAACGAGCATGCGGCGCTCAGCCCCGATGGCCCCGCCCGTCAGGGGTGCCTCGACCAGGGAGTGGCCCGTGCCGGCCAGGCGCTCGCCGAGCCGGCGCACCACTGCGGGGCTGTTCGTGGACAGGTCCACGAGGATGGTGCCCGGTGCGGCGCCGCCGGCCCAGTCCGCGGCCACGCCGGAGACGACATCGGGGGTGGGCAGGGACAGCAGCGTGATCTCGGCCCGGCGGCCTACATCGGCCGGGTCGGCGGCGACGGTGGCGCCGGCGCGCGGTGACCGCCTGCACGGCGGCGGGATCGAGGTCGTGCACCACCACCTCGTTGCCGTCGGCCACGAGATTGGCCGCGATGGCACCCCCGATGTTGCCCAACCCGATCACGCCAATGGCCATCGTGCCTCCCGTTCGATATCTAACGTCTCGAGCATCTCGAAATGTCTCGAAGCGTCTCGAAGCGTCTCGGAACGTCTCGAAACGCCCAGACGCCCAGGCAGCGCCTCTGAGCGCTCGCCGGAGAAGCGTATAGTGACCCGTTGGCTCGAGCGTCAGGAATCCCAGGGGGTCGATCGTTCATGGGGCTGCGCGACCACGTCATCTGCGACAGCGATCTGCATGTCATGGAGCCGCCCGACCTGTGGGAGCGCTACATCGACCCCGCCTACGCGCACGCGGCGCCGCGCGGGCTCTCGGAGATCACGCGAGACATGCGGGTGCGCGTCAAGAACCACGTCATGCTCCGGATGGGCGCGACCCGCCCGCAGCGCGTGGAGGGCCGCAAGACAGGGTGGCAGAAGGAGCACGACTCGGTGTACGCGGCGTCCGAAGCCCGGGGCTGGGACGCGCAATCGCAGATCGATGCCATGAACGCCGAGGGTCTCGACCTAGCCGTGCTGTTCCCCTCACGCGGACTGTTCGTCTTGGGCCTCGATTCGGTGGAGCAGATCGGCAGCGACGGGCTCGAGCCCGAATACGCCACGGCGATCGCCCGCGCCTACAACGACTGGCTCAAGGACTTTTGTGACCACGCGCCGGACCGCATGTTCGGTGCGGGAATGGTCGCCCCCCATGACGTGAGCGGTGCGGTCGACGAGGCGCGGCGCTGCGTGGAGGAGCTCGGCTTCAAGGCCATCTTCCTGCCGCCGGCCACGGTGAATCGCCGACCCTGGCACCATCGCTCGTACGACCCGCTCTGGGCCGAGATCCAACGACTCGGCGTCCCGCTGACCTTCCACGGCGGCGGGCAGACGTACCTAACGCCCGACTTCGGGCTCGAGGTACTGGACCGGCTCATGCTGTGGCACACCTTCAGCCAGCCTCTCGGGATCCAGTTCGTCACCGCGTGCCTGTGCGGGGGCGGCGTGCTCGAACGCTTCCCGCAGTTGAAGGTCGGGCTACTGGAGGGGAACTGCTCCTGGGCACCCTGGTTCCTCTACCGTCTCGACGAGCACTGGGAATGGACGGGGTGGTACGAGGCGCCTGAGCTGACGATGCCGCCGTCCGAGTATTTCAAGCGGAACTGCTGGGTGGCGGTCGAGGCAGACGAGGTGACGGTGCCACACTTCGTCGAAACGTTTGGTGACGAGCGGTTGATCTTCTCGACTGACTATCCACACGGGGACTCGAAATATCCCCACGCCGTGGACTCATTCGACAAGCTCCCGTTGAGTGACGAGAGCAAGGCTCGAATCGTCAGCACCAACTGGTCGACGCTCTACGACATTCCGCTGGTCAAGAAGACCTGAGCGAAGCGCGCCGGGGCCAGGCACCCCAACCCCCCTTCGTCACTCGTCGTCAGGGTCCACTCATCCCCACGATCGGCGCGTTGAGGTGGATCGATCCGGTCGAGCCGAGGAATGTCGCGGTCCCGTAGGTGAAGATTCCCCCATCCGAGGCGACCAACCAGTACCCACCACCGCCGGGACTCGCCGCCATGCCGACGACGGGGCGGTTCAAGTGAATGGAGCCCGTCGAACCGAAGAACTTGGCGTCTCCGTACGAGAAGATCCCCCCGTCCGAGGCGACCAGCCAATAGCCGCCACCGCTCGGACCGGCCGCCATCCCCACGATCGGTTGGTTCAAGTGGAGAGCGCCGCTCGAGCCGTGGAACTTGGCGTCTCCGTACGAGAAGATCCCACCGTCGGAAGCCACGAGCCAATACCCGCCGCCGTCGGGCGTGACCGCCATGCCGACGACAGGCTGGTTCAGGTGGAGCGCGCCAGTCGAACCGTAGAACTTGGCGTCTCCGTACGAGAAGATCCCGCCGTCGGAGGCGACCAGCCAGTATCCCCCGCCGCTGGGAGTCGTCGCCATGCCGACAATGGGGGCGTTGAGGTGCATCGATCCGGTCGATCCATAGAACTTGGCATCGCCGAACGAGAAGATGCCTCCGTCACGAGCGACGGTCCAATAGCCGCCTGCGTCGGGGGTATTTGCGATCCCCACAACCGGCTGGTTGATGTAGATGGCGCCGGTCGACCCACAAAATGGTTGGTTGCCAAAGGTGAAGATGCCGCCGTCACTCGCCGTCAGGCGGTAGCCAGTCGGCGTGCCGGAGGGTGGGCTGCAGGGCACGACGAGGTCGTTGTTGAGGTCGATCGGGGCCGTGTACAGCTGCCGCACCGCATTACAGGGAGATCCGTAGGAGGTGCACGGAGCCGACCAGGCCGCGTACCCGAGCCACCAGTTCCCGTTGGCGTCTTGGAAGAGGGAACCGCCACCGGGTCCATAGGCGGTGCCGTACGTGGTGAGAAATGGCCCCGACGGTTGGCTGCAGGGCCCGAGGGGGCCCGCACACAGGGTAAGCGCCTCGTTGTAGCTGGTTGATTCGAAGTCCCCGGCCGAGAAAATCAGGTCGTAGGAACCGGAAGCGAAAACCATCTGAGGGTCGTCCATGGTCGTCTCCCACGGGAGTGCCGGCTGGTCGACCGTCAGTAGAACGGTGGGGGTTCCCACGATGCTGGTCCCGTCGGCGCTCAGCTGCGCCGACCAGATCTGCGATGCGGCGCCGGACGCGCCGTCGTTGGACTTCCACAACAGGTAGGCGACGCCCGTCTCGGGGTTGATGAACGGGCTCGGATCGAGGACTCCGATCCCAGGCGTTCCGCAGTAGAGGGGCCCCGCCGAGCTGTCGGCGAACACGGGCAGCGTCGTCGTCGTCGCCACAGACAGGCAGCTGTACCCCGAATCCTCGCCGTGGGGACTGAGCGCGGCGTCGTAGAACATCACCCAGTGCCCGCCGTAGAAGAAGACGCCCGGCGACGTCTGCGTGTTCGTCGTCTCCCAAGCGGGAGGATTCGGCAACGCGCTCGAGCCGAAGCCTCCGGTGAAGGGCTGCCATCCCGAGGTGGGAGAGGCCGAGGTGAGCGCCTGGATGTGATTCCCCAGTGGGGTTCCTGTCGTGAACGCGTAGTACGTCCCACCGGAGTACACGAGATCCGGATCCGCGGCATCGTTCCCGTAGGCGGGTGACGGGCTCGGGTTGAACGCAACGTGGGCATTCGTCGCATCGAGTGCGGCATCGGCGACATTCGCCCCGCCACCGAGGGCGGCCGTCATGCAGATTGTCAGCGCACTCGAGAACGTCAAAAGGGCCGTCGTAGAAAACCGCAGGGTCCGTGGCGGTCGACTCAGGCGAAGCTTAGGGGGATTGCCAACGTCACTCTGTGCGATCGCCGCACGAAACCTTCGAACCAACAAACCCTCTCTACTTTCTGTCAGGAACCGGCCGCTCATCTTTCAGGACCGGTCGCGCCATGCGTCAGGATGGGGAGCGTCACGCGTATCGGGGGCCTCTTGGGCCGCGCCCCATCCGATTCTCGCAAACTCCCTCTGGTTTGTATATCAAACTCCGCGTGGCTGCGCGCGGTTGCGCTGCGCAGTGCACTCGTGTTGTTCAGGCTGCCGTACGAGAATCTGTCTATCGTGAGCGGCGCCTTTCGACCCCGCCCGAGCGGTCGAACCCACGTGTGACCTCATGTAGTCGACACCTCGCCGCCTTTCTGAGATGGGAGTTGTCACGGATCCGCATCGCAAGCCTTGGCCATTGGAGAAGTATCACCCCAATCGACTGCCGCCTCTCTCACTTCGCGCGGTTTCAGCTTGTTGACGGATACTGAGAGAGTCAGTCCGATGGCCACCATGAGCGCACTGGGTGATTGATGGACTAGAAAAGCCACCTGAACACCTCTAAGCGAGGAGGAAAAGTATGCGGCGAACCAGTTGTGTGATAGCCGTAACGGCGGGACTCGCGGTCCTAGGACTGTGCGGGCCTGTCGGAGGTTCAGAGAGTGCAGAGTCCCCTCATACAGTGCCATTGAACTGCTCATCCTCTGGTGACGCCCGTTCCACCTACGATGCTTCGGTTCAGCCCGGCGTCATCGTGCCGGACTTCTCTGGGTTTCCGTACTCCCCGACCACCTATGCGGCATATGGCTTCGATGCTCAGACTCAAACGCCACAACTAATCGGTAACTCCAGCGAGGTTGATACCACTGACCACTTGGTTGCCGCATGGGAGAACAGCACTGACTGTGGTGTAAATGAAGATGGTGTGGTCGTTACGCCGGACGACGACTCGCGCAACGCGTGGATTGTGGACTCCACTGGCCATGTGTTTGGCGAAAGTGACCTATCGGGACCGCCTGCAAATAACGTCGGTGATGCCTCCAATCTCCATCTCAACCAGCCCATCGTCGGCATGACGCCGACAACTGACGGCGGCGGCTATTGGCTCGTGGCGGCGGATGGCGGCATCTTCGATTACGGCGACGCTGGGTTCTATGGGTCCGCCGGGTCGATTCATTTGAACCAGCCCATTGTCGGGATGTCGGTTAGTCCCGACGGTCATGGCTACACCCTGGTCGCTTCCGACGGCGGCGTGTTCGACTACGGGGACGCTGGTTTCTACGGATCGCTTCCGGGTGTGTTGAAGCCTGGACAGACACTCAACTCGCCTATCGAAGGCATCGTCACGACGCCAAATGGTGGTGGCTATTGGATGGTCGCCGCTGACGGCGGGATCTTCACGTTCGGAGACGCGACGTTCCTCGGTTCCCTCGGGAGTGAGCATCTCGCATCTCCCATCGCCGGCATGTTCGCCAATGGCAACGGCTATACGTTGGTAGCCCAGAACGGCACCCTGTATCCGTTCACGTGAAAAAGCCATCTCGAGAGCGCATGAGCGACATTTCGCCGAACGGCGGTCAGTCAGACGTGCTCACGAGCGAGACTTTGCTCCCAGCACTCGTTAAATTGCCGATTAAATGGCCGAAAACAAATTAGCCGAGCCGTAAAATGCTGACCTGATATTCGGACCCGTCAAAGAGCCGCGGACGGTTTCCCGCGGGGTCATGGCGGTCGAACCCACGGCGCACTCCAGGCCAGGTGTCCCAAGTCGGATGTTCAACTAAAAGGAGTTGGGAACGCCGAGCCCATGTCCCCGATCCGATGTTCGGGGCGACCCATGAACCGGGATTATTGGTCCCGATGGGAAAGATGTTCGCAGATTTGTCCCGCCCTGATGACGCTCGATAGGCGCTCCGTTCCCGTGTTCGGGGACAGGTCAAAACCCGCTACACACAGCCTGATCCCTGAGCGGTTCCTACGTGTTGCCAGTGTTGCCACTGCCACTGTTGCCAGACTCACCAGTCGCCTGCCATTGGGCATTCCATTGGTATTGCGTGCCCGAGTTTTCCTCGATGGTGCCGGTGTATTGGCCGATTTCGTTCTTGTTCGCCCCGTAGGCGTAGCACGTGAAGGTCTTACCAGCCGTCCAGCTTGACGGCGGTATGCAATCGACCGTACTGACACCGCTGACATTGAAGTTACCGGAGCCGGTGCCGGTGATCTGTGCCTGTACGGAGGACGTGAGAGACGACAGAGTTGGCCCGTTGTTCCCGATTTGCCCGCTGTTCCCGGTGTTCCCGCTATTTCCGCTGTTCCCACTGTTCCCACTGTTCCCGGTTTCACCGTTCTCGAACGCCTCCAACTCAGGCCGATAGGTAGGGCAGATGTCGATCACGCCGTACTTCAATATCACCGCGATGTCCTTGGTGGTGAAGACCTTCTTGTTACCGGCCGCCTTCAGTAGCGATTGCGCCTCTCTCGTGAACGAAGTTCCGGAGTTCAAATCGCTGCAAACTGCCACTGCCAGTTTGACAAGTTGCTTGTTGGAGAACCGCTTCGTCCCTGGAGCCCAGTGGTGAACATCACGCACATACTTGGGGTGTGACTGTGAAGCTCCCACTGGCACAGCATTGAGAAGGATTGGAAAGGCCAAAACACAGACGGCGACCGCCATCACTCCAACGAGTCTTTTCATGGTGCGGTGTCCCTTCCTGCTCGGCAATCATCGCGGCATACCGTGAGCTGCCCACCCACCATGGGCGTCATTTTGTGTCGCAGGTTTTCCCTTAATGGTAGGAGGAAACGGCGGTTTGGGAAAATACTTGGGGCTTTGTCACCATCGGCCGTGTGGATTGGCCACTACTAGACAGGTCAGCACCGAATTTCATGATCCAGAAGCGAGATTTGACGCACTCCTTAGGCGGATATGGGCATCCCTGGTCCGGTGTTCGAGCACGTCAGCGGGTCAGCGGGGCAGCGGGGGCGTGGACTAGCCGATCCTTCCCGACCTGGAAAAGAAGTCAATTTGCGCACCCTAGATATTGAAGTCTTCCGTTGGCAACGCAGTGCCCAAGACCCAGGGGCTATCTGGTATGCCATTGCTCTCACAATTGCGAATCACGAAACAAACCAGGGTGAACCGACACAAGACCTCCCCAGGAATGAGTGGTTCGGACGAACCGTCACCCTTCTTCTGCAAGACACCGTTAGCCACCACTCGTAACCCGGTTGGATCGTTGGTGGGCGAATGCTCTCAAAGTCCCGCGCAACTCCGTAGTGAGCGCCTGTTCGATGGACACTCGATGACTCGGTTGGACACGTGATGCCAAATATGCCCTTTGGCCTGGGTATATGGCTAGCTATCCACAGACTGCGATTGACAGCGGAGGGCAGCGGTTGCCAGTTTTACCGGAGCTTTGGTTCTCACAGCGGTTCTCAAGGACGGGACTTTGGCATGTGCACTGTCTATTGCGGTTGCGGCGGGCGCGCACGACCGAGTTGGCAGGTCCCTGAGGAAGGACTCACCGTGATCAAGCAGGTGACCGATGACCTCTACGCTACCTTCGTCGACAGCGCGGACCCGGACCGGGAGCGGCCCCCGCTGTGGTGACGCATTGGATAGCTGAGCCAAGTTTAGTCAATGCGAAGGAAGGCCGCTGCATGTTGGTCCGGAGCCAAGCCGAGAGGTCATGAAATGGGAAGCAGCCACGAGGCCGTCTGCCGAGAGTGCGGAACCAAGTTCAGGGTCGACATCGGCGCGTCCATGAGCGCGCTGCAGGTGCGCTGCAAGGACTGCGGGCGCGCTACCTTCGTGTCGCTTGAGGACATCTACGCGAAGGAAGCACAGGATGTACCCGGGCTCGGAGCGGATGACGGCTCATGGTCCATCCGTGATCGACTAGCCGGAGAGCTCGCTGCTACCTGCAGTTGTGGAGGTCACTACACGGTCGACGCCCCACCACGGTGTCCGAAGTGTCGAAGTGCCGATCTTGACATTGCCCCACCGGACCTGATGTATGACTAACGAGTCGACAGCCGCAAAAACGGACCCTTTGGCACGCGTACCGTCATATTGAAGCCGCGTAGCGTGAGGGCAGTCTTGTCGACTGGATCATCCAAGCGACACGCTACACGGTGTTCTGAGCGAGAAGATTGGTGTGCACGTATTCGGTTCGGCCAAAAGGCTGACCCAGGTCTCATCGATGAACAGCACGGCACACTCCGATGGGTTGCGGTCGACTTGGGTCAATTACACATGTCACAGTTGCCTGAGGCGGGAAGTTGAAGGTGACATGTGGGGCAGTACTTGGCGGGAGCTGGTACCCGACGGGGAGGCGCCAGGCGCTTCTTCGCTACCTTCGCGGTAAGCATCGGTTTTCCGCCGTCCGGTGGAAGAACCGCTCCAAAATGTCGATAGCATTTGAGCCGCTCGTTCGCAGCATGCATTTGCCGGTTATCAATGTCTGCGTTCTGCCCGTACACCTCATGTACGGCCCATTTGTAACCGGCGCCAACCGCAGGCGGGCACCAAACCGACCCGCGAGCTTTGGCTTCTGGATCGCAACCGACTCAGGCGCCGGCTTGGACCGATTGCTTCCGTGGCGTCCCATTGTTGGGAGCCAACACCTTCCGGAGAGCGGATCTCGCTTGCGGATCTTCTGACCGCCGAGTCCTACTCCGATGTCCACACAATCTGCCCGAATCCAAATGGCCAAGTCATTTAGATGCCGATTCCAGTGGGTGTGCCCGTGTCTACCAATTACATGTCGGTTCAGCAGCAAGTAGTAGCAAGATGGAGAAACGGACGGACCAAATCCGATCAGTTCGTAACAGATCGTTGTCCCGCACCTGAGATTCTCCATCCCGTTGGAGCGTCGACGACCAATCCCTCAGCGATCATCCCTTTGCGCGCACGACGCACCATGTTCTTCCACCGAGGACGTCCGCCTGCGGTCGGCAGAAAGTCCCCGGTTTTCAGCCCGTTCATCTCGTGCTGTTCGAACGCGTTTTCGAGCTGCGGTCGAGTGGCTGTTCCTCCCAATTCGACCAAGCATCGGAGAATAGGCTTGTAAAATTCCCAGAGGGGGGTTGTATCGCTGATTGTGTGATGAGCCTTGGAGCCACCTTTGACTTGCCTCCATTTGGATTGGAGCGCGTCAACCTCTGCCAGGAACGCCTGAAGCGATTTCCCAATCTCGAGGGCCCGCTCGGCGGCCGCATAGTTACCCTTCGCCAGAGCCACGCCCGCTTGTCGGTTCAGTTCCGTGAGCGAGGCGTTCACTTTGGTCTTTAGAGCCGCCAGCGCCGAACTTACATCGGAAGCACCGGGCACTCTCATTCGGCCGGAAAGAACTTGCAGCTCATGGTGTGGAGGGTTCCTTGATCATTTCCATCAAGTTCAATGGCTCGACTAGTACCGACTGGCCCAGATGGGTCTTGCCTGTCTCGAAGATTGTTTGCCAAAAATCGTAATTCTGCTTACCTCCAAAGACGGTCGAGGCAAGATCTCGATTCACCCAAAGCGGAAGATTCTTGAGATTGATCAGGTACGCCCTTATACGCGCCCACAGCTTGTCGGGGAACGGGTATTGAAAAAGTCGGTCCTCGTTGAACACCTGACCTTCCATTGTGAAGTGCATCTGCACAATCTGGCGTACGTAGCGCAACCACGCGTAGACAATCTCTTCGCGGCACATTCGGTACGCACGTAAGTGATAGTCCGTGACGGCTGCATCGCCTTTCTGTACGCGATTCTCGATCTTCGCCGCGCCAATCTCCATGTCGAATTGATCGACCAGCAGAACCTCTGCTACCGAATTCATCAGGCGAACAACCTGATCTATCTCGAGGGTACGAGGGTTCAAGCCTTCCTCAGCTCGGTAGTTCAGAGCTGTGTCTAGGACGTCTGGATAGATGAAGAACGAGAGGAAAGTCTTCTCTATGGTGCTATAGGAAAGCGGCTTCTCTGTCGATTTTCCACCGAACTCCACATAGGAGGCGAGGTGATTTTCAGGATGATGTGTAATCGCCGCGCGCACGGCGTCTAGGGCATAGCGCTTGACCTCCCTCGATTCTCCCTTGAAGAAGTTGACCAAGTCCTTTTCGGACATCGTCTCATCGTCTTCCGGGAGACCTTTTTCATGGCGATACCGTTCGAGGCGGTCTGTGAAGAGCGAACGGCCCAGCCGACGTTGCACGGACTTGTCGAACGCAACTTGATGCAACTTGGTGCCGGCGTTCGTATTCGTCGTCAGCAGAAGATCAGGGTCTGGGTTCACGAAAATGCGAACTGGTAGTCGTCTTGCACCCAGCAACACTTGAGCTGTGACCTTATGCTGGCCATCGAATACCTTGACTCTTGTGCTTCCCTTCTCTCGATCGACCCACGCCAAGGCGATGTGCAGCTGAGGCCGCTTCCGATGGAATTCCTCGACGAGGCTAGCGAGACTGCCGCCAATTGAACGCGGATTGATGCGGTCGTCGTGATGCAGATATTCGATAGGGAGTTCAGCGAAGAAATACTTCAGCTGCGAGAGATGGTCTTCATACAGCGGAAGCTGCTGTATGGCGGCGTCCCCTGTCGCGTCAAGACTTATCTTGGCAAAAGTCGAGCTTGCATCGAGGGCGAGTTCAAACTTCGCGCCTCCGAAGTCTTGAAGAATGTCGGCCAGGTTGGGGCTTCGATTTTCTAGCGCAACTTGCGCCTTTATCTTCTCGAACGTTGCCAGGACTCGAGCAACACGAAGGTCGGAAGCCTGCTTGGACCGGTTGCAGCTCGCATGGGTCAGGGCAAAATTCTCAGGCGAATCCTTGCCCTCCAGTTTGAGCGGGATTATATGGTCTATGTCGACCCCACTACCGTGCACGTCTAGGTCGATAGGGCGTTGGCAAATGAAGCAGTTGCCACCTTGGATCTTGTGCAACTTCTGCACGAGCGTCTCGCGCTCGTCGTTGCTCAAACGGTTCAAATAGAGCGATGCCACGGGTTCCGCTCCTTCGCGTGTCTGTCCACTTCTGGCTCTGGTCCGTGCGCAGAACGGTAGCAGTACCGTGCTAGTAGATAAGACCCCTAGGCTGGATAGCCCAGTCGCCAATGAAGCGTTGGGCGCCTCGTTTAGCGCACGCTGCAAGTTGGCCGCCGCCCAGAGCAATGGACGCTGGGGTGGTGTTGTGGGTTGTCGGCCGTCATTCTGTGTTTCGAATGGATCGCGTTGTGTGAGCGTCTCCATGGTCGACTGGATTACGGAACGATTAGGCGCCTTGTGGTGGCTCAACCAACCGCTGCCATAGCGTGATACGACTACGTGAGGTCGGGAACCCCCAAGATGCACGCGTTGACCCGCGCTTCCAGCGGAGTGGCGGCAGGGAGGTCGACGAAGAAAGCCTCGGCCGTGGGGTTCGACAGGGGTCTGCTCTTGAGGCTGGGAGTGGTGTTGCGCAACAAGATGTATCGAGCCCGGTGGTGCTCGTCCCGATACTCAGCCAGGGTCGAGGCGACGAGTTCGAGCCACCGTTCGGCTACCAGGTACGGGTCGACGCCCGAGACCCCGGGCCTCGCCAAGATGGCGAGCCTCTCGAAGCTTGATGTAGACGCACACGCTCCCCCCGGACAAGTTCGGAGGGATCCAGCAAAGTCCTGCAGATGGGAGGAGCCCATCAAATCAGCGCTCTCGGGAGACCCTAGGCCACGAAGTTTACGCGACCCGAAGAGAATTAATGTTGCGAACACTCGCGGCAATTGAAGCTCCCAAACCCCAGCCGCCCAAGGCCCTCTCTCTGCAACTCTGATAATCCCGTCCCGAAGTAGACCTTCTGATCCGTAGTTCGACCTGGCCCTTTTCAGTCATTTACCGGTAGTGATCACTGCCTACTCTTATGCCTTCTGACCTCGGCTTCCGATCATCTCCATATGACCGTCAGTTACCGTGAATTTCCGGCCGTTTCTGCCGTTCCCGGAGCTTTTGTTCTCAAATGTTCTCACCGCTCTCGACTCGCTCCATTCGGTTTTAGATTCGCCGATGCGCGATCAAGTCATCGGTCAAGCAGCCGATCTCCCAGGTCTCGACATCGTCAAGTTCTCGGGTGGCAACTACCCGCCAGCAGGCCTTGCTGCGTACCACGACGCCCAGTCCGTTGGCGCAATGAACTACTGGACCTACTTCAATAGCAGCCCCAAGGTCGAACCAGCCGATCTCGTGATCTTTGACGATGCGCATCTCGCAGAGCAACCGCTCGCGGGGCTCTTGCGATACGCATCGATCGACGCACACAGGGCGATCTTTATAACAGGGTGTGTGATCTGGTTCTGGCCCACACAGACCTATATCCGTCCGTTGAGATGATGCGTGAAGATGCTGCTGGTCCAACCACGCCTCCGGAATTGCTCGCATTTACGCATTGGCAAGCTATTGCCGATCGGGTTGCAGAGCTGCTTGCAAACGAACTCCCGAGCAACGACGCGCGGTTCGTCTGGCCCACGGTGCGTCCCCATTTGCTCGGCTGCGGGGTGTTGGTTGGGCCAACTGCCATTGAAATCCGGCCGTATCATCCTCCGACGCAGACGCTGCCGGGATATCGGAATCCGCGTCAACGGTTGTACCTCTCAGCGACACTCGGGACCATGGACGACCTGCAGCGGCGGCTAGGAGTCCAGCCAGTTGTGAGCGTGCTCGATGACCCCGTCACTCCCGGAGAGGTCGGTCAACGCCTATTCCTTCTAAATCCGGGGGAGTCTGACGCTCTTGACGACGTCGCGTTTTCATTCGCTTTGGTCCAAGCCTCGGCGGCGGGACGGACGACATGGCTGTGTGCGTCACACGCCGAAGCCGATGCCGTAGAGCGGCAATTGGCTGTGCGCGATTTTCGTTCTTATCGGCTTCGAGGGGGCGGTGACGACGGAGCGCTCGAACGTTGGGTCAAAGACCCAGAAGGCCACTTAGTCACTGCCGGCCGATACGACGGTCTGGACTTGACCGGCGACATTTGTCGTCTCGTGATCATGCCAAGTGTTCCCGCGGCCAGCACGGAATTTGAACGGTTCGTGATGGCATATCTCGGTGACGCCACGTTTATGCGCCACAGAGTGGGACAGCGCGTGACGCAGGCGCTGGGACGCGCGAACCGTAAACAGGGCGACTGGGCAATGTACCTTGGCCTCGCTCCGGGGTTCGGAACTCTCCTTGCCCAATCGGGTGTGCAAGCCGCAATTCCAAGGGATATTCGACCGACCATTGATGATGCGCTGGGCCGCCTTCGGCATGGGTGGCCGCCAATCCGCTCGACAGCCGCTGAGTTCTGGAGAACAAACGGTGGACCGAGTGTCCACGGAGAGCCTACGGAATCCCTTCGTCCACGCCCGGGGCGGGCACGCGCTGCCGCCACAGCAGGCAGCTCAGTCGATGAGGTGACGGCCGTCACAAGACTCTGGCTTGGCGATCCCCAGAGGGCCGCGCAGGCCGCGGCACGAGCTGCGACCACGCTCCTTGCATCCGGAGAGATTGAACACGCCGCATTCTGGAGATACGTCGAGGCTCAGGCGCTTTATTCCGAAGGCCTCCCTGGATCGGAGGGACGAGCCATTGATGCACTCCGTGCGGCCACCGACGGAGGTGCGTTCACAGGATGGTTTGTACGCCTCAACCGAGTATTGACAGAATTGCGTGGACAACAGGCTGTTCGAACAGAAGAGACACCTTGGACCGTCTGGGATGAATGGCTTCGGGAGGCAGGAGCGGCCGGAATTCGGCGAGCCATTGACCGCTGCTCAACGGGGCTCTTCGGAACACATGATCAACAGGCCGAGGCACTGGAGCTGCTCGGCCGGATGGCTGGACTCAGCGCAAGCCGTCCGAGTGGACAAGGCGTTACGGACGCGATCTGGAGCTGGTCGTCTGACCGCAAGATCGAACGTCGACTCTGGGAAGTGAAGACTGGAAATCCCGATGAGCTTCCAAGAGATTGGGTGGACCAAGCTCTAGGCCAACTAGCCCAGGAACATGGATCTCCGAGACTCCATGTCGTTGGATGCATCGTCACCCACCTCGAGTCTGTAGACGAGGTCGCAGCGAGCGCGGCCAGAGAACAGCTATGTCTCGTTCACTTGGATGCGATCTCAGCACTTTTCGACATGCAGAGCGCACGCCTGACGGTCTACGGCGAGAACTGGGGTAGCGGAAGCGCAGCTGAGCGTGGGCAGGCTAGGGAACTCGTTGAATCGCAAATACCGACTGGACCTTGGCTCGCTGAGTTGTTCGCCCCCTCGGCAGGAGTCCTCGTCCGGCGAGAGGATGTCTTGGAGCGGTTCTCTCGGCCCAACTGACCGAATTGGCCAAGGACGACAAACGACGGTCGTTTTCAGCGGCAGAGGACGGAATCGACGTTCTTCGAGACCGCGCTAGGTTCCGGGAAGGTGGGGTCCTGGGCAGTGGGCACATCCGCGTGCCATCATGTCGTCGGTGTGACCGCGGGATTAATTGGTCCAGCTCAGAGCCGCTATTACGGAGGGATGGACGGATATGGCGACCGCTGATCAGGTCAAATCACTGGTCCGCAGCCATGCCGACGGTGATGATGGCCACTTCTATGCCGTAGCTATGCAGGTCGCAGCTCGGGCGGCGAAGGCCGGGCAGTCTCGCTTCGCCCACGAACTTCGAGAGCTGGTGGATCAAGCTAAGGCGGCGTCGCAACAGGGCGGCCGTCAACTGCGGCCTGTCCCAGTGACTCAACCTCGGGGGGACCTCGCCGGGCTCTTGGCCGTCTCCTACCCGGACCAGCGACTAGGTGATCTCGTCGTTGAGGACAGCCTGAGAGCTTCATTGGAACGAGTTCTGACAGAGCAGCGCCAGCAGGACCGCTTGCTTGAGTACGGATTCGAGCCCGTCCGTTCGGTCTTGTTTCTCGGGCCCCCGGGAACGGGTAAGACGCTCTCCGCAAGCGTGCTTGCCGGCGAATTGCACTTACCGCTATTCCTCATCCGGCTAGAGACCCTTATCACGAAGTTCATGGGGGAAACATCGGCAAAATTGCGTCTCATCTTCGATGCCGCTGAACATACGCGTGGCGTGTACTTCTTTGACGAGGTGGACGCACTCGCGGGTGATCGATCGAGCCCCAACGACGTGGGCGAGATTCGCCGAGTCTTGAACTCCTTCCTCCAATTCCTAGAACAGCACCGCTCGTCGAGCATCCTGGCTGCTGCTACCAACCATCCGCAAATGCTGGATCGAGCGATTTTTCGTCGCTTTGGACTTGTTGTCGAGTACTCCTTACCCACTCCCGAGTTAGCGCGTTCCGTTATTCGCAATCGACTTGCGTCGCTCAAAACTCAAGGTTTGAACTGGAAGCGCATCGATGACGCGGCTCAGGGACTCAGCCACTCGGAATTGACTATCGCATGCGAGCAGGCAGCGAAGCAGACGATCTTGTCCAAGGCGGATCGCGTCACGACAGAGGTATTAATCGCTGCGCTGAATGAGCGGCGCCACTCCGGCGTCGTCTGACACAGACGGTAAGTGGCCCCTCGCGACCGACCCCATATCCTGGTTCACCGCGCGGCCGAGGCGGAGGGCTACACCTCTCATGCCACCGGTCGCGGTAGCCCGCGGCCGCCATCGCCGATTCGAGCCGAGCATGCTCTGCGGCTTACGCAAGAAGCGGGTCGTGTAGCACTGGAAGCCCAAGCCCGCAGGGCCGTGACTTCGCAGGAGTTGAGGGTCACGTCCGCCGCTGAGGGCATGCTCGTGACCTTCGAAAGCTGGCCGGGATTCGAGCTGGAGCTGAAGTCACTAGATCCCCTCCGGCGCCGCACTCCCGAGCTTCTTGCCGTGCACGAGCGCGGGGCGGATGACGAGCGGGTTCAGTTTGCAACCGTTTACGTGCCTGGTGGTGACTTGGGGTACTTCCTACAGCGTCTGGAGCAATACGCCACGCAGGACACTCGCACGGGAAGACCGAAGAACGCCAACATGGTTGAGCGAATCGCTGCGCTCCGTTTGGCAACTATCCGAGAGCTTTGGACGGACGATCGCGAGTCGTTTCCAGAACCCCACAATGTCACTTGGTGGGAGATATGGCTCCGGCGGAGCGATGGAAACGAAGTGCAGCGCCTCGAACAGTTGGCTGGAGATACGAATATCGTGATCGGTCCCCGTCGGCTGGTCTTTGACAACCGGGTGATCCTTCTGGTTCGTGCAACCGCTATACAGCTGGCCTCTGCATTGAACGTCATTGACGATTTTGCGGAGCTGCGAGCAGCTCACGTCAACTCGGAGTTCTTCGCAGGACTTGCACCCGCAGAGCAGGCCGATTGGATCAATGACCTGGTCGGCAGAACGGAACCCCCACCGAATGACGCGCCCGCCGCTTGCCTACTCGACACGGGTGTAAACCGTGGACACCCGCTCCTTGAACATTCACTCGCGGTCGAAGATGTTCAGACGTGTGATCCGACGTGGGGAGCCGCGGACCACCATGGTCATGGAACCGAGATGGCAGGCGTCACCTTGTACGGCGACCTCCGCACTGCCCTAGAGAGCGGACGAAGGGTACGGCTCCGCCACCGGCTCGAGTCGGTGAAAGTCCGTCCACCTGAGAACGACACGGATCCAAAGTTGTATGGAGCCATCACCGCCGAGGCAGTGTCGCGGACCGAGGTCCAAGCGCCCACCCGCCGGCGTGCATTCTCAATGGCTGTCACCGCTGTCCCTGATCGAGTTCCAGGAACACCGACGTCGTGGTCCGCGGCCGTGGATGCTCTTGCCGCTGGACGAGCGTTCGATACGGTGAACGGTGAGCTGAAGTACATCGATGAGGCGAGCGCCGAATCCCACAGGCTGTTCATCATTTCAGCCGGCAATGTTCGAGATCTAACCGATACAACCCTTACCTACCTGGACCGGTGCGACGCGCTGCCAGTCGAAGATCCGGCACAAGCATGGAACGCTCTAACAATTGGCGCCTACACCGATCTCGTCGATGTCGGGGCCGAGGGCACTCCGCACGAAGGGTGGGCTCCTTTAGCCCAACCGGGTGACTTGTCTCCGTTCAGCCGGACAGGCGTTGGCTTTCAGCGCCAGTGGCCCATCAAGCCGGACATTGTTCTTGAAGGCGGTAACGCTGCCGTGTCACCGAGCGGAGCCGATGTCGACTGGCCCGAATCGATGCAAATCCTTACCACGCGTCGCAATCCGCCAACATTCACAACGATCAACGCCACGAGCGCGGGCACGGCCCATGGGGCACACCTGGCTGCAACGATCACGGCCGAGTACCCTGGCTATTGGCCCGAGACGGTGCGGGGTCTCCTGGTCCATTCTGCCGAGTGGACACCACAGATGCAGCAGCAGATGTCAGCGGCAGGCGCCAGCCGGAGGGGACGAGCGGCATACGTCAGGCGTTACGGTTTCGGCGTCCCAACCGCGGAGCGTGCACTGCGCAGCGCAACCGATGCACTCACGTTGATCGTCCAGGACACGATTCACCCATTTCTAAAGGGTGCACTGAGGGAGATGCACCTACACGACTTGCCGTGGCCACGAGAGGAACTGACAGAACTAGGGGGAGTTCCGGTCACGATGCGGGTGACTCTCTCGTACTTCATCGAGCCAAGTCCCACACGTAGGGGATTCCGGCGGCGTTATCGTTATGCATCCCATCAGTTGCGCTTCGACCTTCGAGAAGCGGATGAGACCAACGACGAGTTCCGAAAGCGCATCAACAAGAGGGCGCTTGCCGAGGAGGAAGAGCGGCCGGCCCGCAGCGGAGATCCGGATGGCTGGTTTCTTGGCAGCGAGACCCGGAACCGAGGATCGCTCCACAGTGACATTTGGCACGGCACGGCAGCCGACCTGGCGGCGAGAGGACTCGTCGCCATATACCCCGTCACCGGGTGGTGGAAGGAGCTGCAAGGGCGCGATCAGAGCGAACTGGGCGCTCGCTATTCGCTATTGATCTCAATCGAGACGCCCGTCGAAGAGGTGGATATCTACACGCCGGTGGCGATCGAGGCCGGGGTACCCGTCGCCGTCATCGAGACGTGATTGCGCTGTACCCCGTTTGTGTTCTTGGACGTTGCACATTCTGACCCCGCTGTTGTGCTGGGCGCCGCAGCAATAACCCATTCCCCATGCCGTCTTGTACGGTTTGCGTTGTGGTGCCAGACCTTTCGCGACCGCCGTTGGTCTTCCTTTCGTCGGGTGGCAATAGGCGTGGTGACGTCGAGCGATTCCTTCAGCTGGCTGGTATTTCGTACCTGTCGTCCTCCGACTATGAACGGATCACCCCGGTCAGCATTCGGACGACCATTCAGCGCTGCGGAGCCGTTGTCGCTTTCCTGACTTCCATCCAACCACCGGTTGGAGTGATCCTCGAGATCGGAGCTGGACTTGGATTAGGCCTCCCAGTCGTGCTCGTGATGGGAGCGAAAGTCCAACCTGAAAAGTTGCCAGCCGCATTGCGCGACATTCCGTCGATGCGGATGCCAGACCAATACTCGTCTGACGCACTAGAACGACTTGTTGGGCTGCTCCAAATCGGCAGAAGCCTGGCGTCAACCTCCCCGAAGTCTGAGCAACTACGACGAGTCGACACTTCGGTGAACCGGATTGCATGGGCAGATGGCTCTGAACGAGCTGTAGGTGAAGTATTGCTACAACTCGGTACGGAGATCGTCGCGTATGAACCGGCGAACCGACAGGGACGAGCCGACGTCGCGGTGTGGGTACCGGCGCTTTCTGGCGTTCCCTTCAACCCAATTCTTGTTGAGGTCGCCGGGAAGCGGGCGTCACAGAAACAGAGGGAAGCGCAACTGCGAAAGTATATGTCAGAGGCAGGCGCACTAATTGGGCTCTTGGTCATGCAGGAACCCGCCTCTCCGGCGTGGCGAGTGCAATCGACGGGCGCCACTTTGACGATTGGAATAGATCAACTCGCTGGTCTCACGGCAGACGATTTTGAGGCGTTAATGCTGGACGGTCGAAACCGTCTCTTCCATGCGTCGTCATGACCGGCTATGACCTAGCACGGCTAAGGCTCGCTATCGCCAACCTTCCGGCACCAGCTCCGTCCCACACCGCCCAAGGAAGAAAGCTTCAGGACCTGACTGAATGGCTCCTCGCTGGAATCCCAAGTTGCCAAGTGGAGCTTCGTAACAAGCATGACGCAGGGAATGCTGAGGAGAAGGACCTGTGGTTCAGTCACTCGCCAGCGGCGTCTGGGCTTCCGTTTATCGACATACTTGTCCCGGTTGAGTGTAAGAACGAAGGGACGAAAGTCTCTTCTGCCGAAGTGCGCGAGTTCGGGGCCAAGATTCGCAATAGTGGCGGTTGCGATGGCCTTCTGGTTTCGCGCAACGGGCTTGCCGGCGCGTCGGTAAACAGCGCCCATCTGGCGGTCCACGATGAGCTCGCCAGAGGCGCGCGAATCGTTGTCATCGTTGCGGCAGATCTCATGAACATTGCAACGACCAACGACCTTGTTGCTCTCATCGTTGCGCGTCATCTAGAGCTGCGGACTGAGCAGACGTATGTGACGATTTAACGTCATAATTGACTGTCATTCATTCGATAAAGAACCGGCTCTTTTTATCGCTACTCCAGCCGCTGAGGATCACGTTCGGCGGCATGACTTCGTGGCAAGAAAGTTGTCCCGTGCTTCCTTGTAGCGTCGCCTGCCAATTGGATCGGGACACGGTGATCCCCATCTGACCGCCAGCCCGACCGTTCCTAGTTGTGGATACGGTCTCTCGCCCTTGGCTTGGTGCCATTGCGGTATCTGCGCCCAGCCAGAATCACGCCCTAGGAGCTACAAGCCCTGACGTGAACGGAACGGCGCTCCGGGGCCATTCCGCTTGGCCTTGCCTGACTCTTCGCGTGAACCGCGTCAACACCCACCAGATGGAGGAATTCCGAAGTGACCGCCATAAATGACCACCCGGAACTCATCACCCAGCTGCAGGAGGGAATCCGCAACCTCACATCGTCCGATAGCTGGAGGAACTACCTTGACGCTCAGAGCCTCTTCCACCACTACAGCTTCAACAACGTGATCCTCATCGCCTCCCAGTGTCACGGTGCGACACAGGTTGCGGGCTTCAACGCCTGGAGGAAACTCAACCGTTTCGTTCGCAAGGGAGAGAAGGCGATCTGGATTCTCGCCCCGTTGGTCCACAAGAACGATATGGCCGAAGATAGCGACTCGGACCGTGTCATCCGAGGATTCAAGTTTGTGCCGGTGTTCGACATCGCTCAGACCGATGGCGAGGAGCTGTCTTCCGTGTGCGATCGACTGGACGGTGATGGCCCCTTCGGCGCCTACGACACTCTCGTCTCGGTCGCCGGGTCGATCGGGTTCACGGTGATGCCTCACGAGTTCGATGGGTCTACGAACGGTGACTGCTCCCACGTACACCGGCGCATCCGGATCGACATCCGGAACACGCCTGCCCAGCAGGTGAAGACCCTGGCGCACGAGATCGCACACGCCATCCTCCACGAGAGGTGCGAGATACGAGCACTCGCCGAGCTGGAAGCCGAGTCCACTGCATACGTGGTTTGCCAGGCGCGCGGGCTCGACACCCGCGACTACTCCCTCGGGTACGTAGCAGCCTGGGCCGGTGGCGGCGAGCAGGCCATCGCCGGGGTCAAGGCGAGCTGTGATCGCATACAGAAGACCGCTGCGACCATCCTGCGGGCCTTCGAACCCGCCGCCGAGGAAGGTCACGCGGCGTAGGCCACTATCTCCTGCCGCAGCTCAGCGCTCGCATGCGACCTTGACGCCACTTGAGACCATCCCACACTGGCCGAAATCAGTGGTTCCGTTCACCTGCGAAGAGCTCGTGGAGCAACGATGGCACGAAGGCCGATATCGTCACGCTGACCTCATCCTGTCTTGCGCACAATGCTGTGGTCGTCTTGGTCAATCGCTGAAGTGCAATCTGTGTGGACATCGGCGGCAGCGGCATCGCATGTGCCAGGAACACGTCTGGATGTAGCCGGCGGCGCCGGACGTTGGTTCCACGACTCGCCCCGGCAACGGCAGTCCAGACATCGGGCTGGGCGAAATAGACCTGCATGGTCTCCGGCAGTACGCGATCTGTCACTAACTCGAACACGGGGAACTCTGGAGAGACAACCAACCCGTCATGTTCGGACCGGGCGACACCAAATGCACCCTCCCATGCCATGAGCTTGGGATAGACAAAATTCCCTGTTTGCAATGTCGTGAGTTTCTTATACGAGAACTCATCTCCTCTCTTCGTTGGGCCTCTGAAGACACCCCGTCCGAATGAGTAAACACCTGCGAAGTCGTAATTGACCTCGGGAGCGACAAGCACATCCGGATCGCGCAGAACAACAACCTCTCCGATCGGTACCAAAGGACACCCCGTCGATTCCTTGTTGAGGTAGGAGGCTCCAAGTGCCAGCGCGAGAAGATGGTTCTCTTCATGACGCCGAGTGATTTCGCCGATACGATCCCGAGCTCGACTCACCATCTCTACGACTTCGGTTTGTGTTGATATCGGAGGCAACGGGATCGTGTATTCCAGAACCTGTTGAGGCCGAATTGCCCGCGTAGTTTGTCGATCCCTTGGCGATCACTTGCCCCTGAAACTCAGGAGTTCTAATGACGAGATCGAGAAACTCGGGCATCAGGACGTCTTCGTTGATAGCGAAGAGGAAGTAGTGGCTGCTGACAATGGCGCCGCCCAGCTCCTCCGGGACGATCCCGAATCCGCCAACCTTGGCATCAATTTCTGCAACAAGGAGCTCTCTCGGTTGGCAGAGCTGTTGGCGCTTGGTTTTGATCGCAGAGCCGGCAACGGTGTCACGAGGGACGATGCCCCGGCCATGAAGCTGCACCCGACATCTCCGATACATGATGCCATCATCGATCTCGACGAATGCTTTCCGCTGCTCAAGTGCATACCCCAAAGGTCGCACGGGGAAGTCCAGCTTATGAATCATTGACCGTCCGTTCCTTCCCTAGCTGGACCCGAGCTCCGCTGACAATTGGTGCATGAGCGTTCCAATCGCCTCTTGATTCGCCAACATCTCTTTTAGAAGTTCTGCCGGCGGACGCTGTTCCAGCGGGTCCGGCGCTCTCGGGTTCTGCAAATCGAAGTTGTATCCGTTGCCTTGAATCTGGGAAACGGGGACGAGCCATGCTTGAGGCGATTCGACTCGCTCATTCCACCACTCGAAGAGCGAAGAAAATTCCTCGAATTGCAGAGGTCTGGTCTTGGTGTAGTTCTTGCGACCATCTGTCAATGGGTGTTGGTAATACCACGTCTCCGTGGTAGGGCCGGAGCGATCGAAGAAGAGCACGTTGGTTGGTATCAACGTGTACGGCGAGAACACGCCGTTCGGGAGACGCACGACCGTATGGAGATTGAATGTCTCAATTAGTTCTTGCTTGATTCGCGCAGCAACCCCATCGCCTGAAAGCGTGCCGTTGGGAACAACAACACCAGCCCTGCCACCCTTGTCGCTTCCATGTCCCGGTCGGCGCAGCTTCCGCATGATGAGCTGGAGAAACAGAAGCGCGGTCTCTGCGGTCTGTCGGTCGCTGGGGAAATTTCCCTGAATCCCTCTCTCCTCCTCGCCTCCAAATGGCGGATTGGTGACGATAACGTCGACCCGGTCTCTGTCGCCGATCTCGCTCACCGTGAACCGCAAGTGCGTTCAGTGGATCGATTTGCGGGTGACTCGACTCCGTGCAGGAGGAGGTTCATCTGGCATAGGAGATACGGAAGAGGCTTGGCCTCGATCCCAAAGAGGGTCTCACGCTGAAGTCGCTCAAAGTCCTCAACGGTCTTGCACGTCGGCCGTAGGTGCTCGTACGTCTCGACCAGAAACCCACCAGTTCCGGCAGCGGGATCGAGCACGACTTCACCAAGGCGGGGGTCGATCGCTTTCACGATCATTTGTATGAGTGGGCGAGGGGTATAGAACTCGCCCGAGTCACCGGCTGCGTCCCGCATCTCCTTCAGCATCGACTCGTAGAGGTGACTTAGGGTGTGGATCTCCTCGGACGATGCAGAAATGGATCTCGTTAACCTTGTCAAGGACGTCGCGGAGGATGTAGCCGGACTGCATGCGGTTGACCGTGCCGCGAAACACCGAGGCAATGACGTCGCGTCGCTCGGCCGTCTCGCCGGAACCGCTCAGGCTGCGGAGATATGCGAACAACCCCGGGCCACGCTTGCCATCGGGACGGACTGCCTCGTCCTGGTTGATGAAGGCAGTCAGGGCATCCCCCGTCATCGCGTTGTGGAGACCATCCGTCGTCGCTCCGATGGAATTGGGTGGATTCCAATCCCGCCAACGGTACGGAGATTCGATCGCTGGGCGAAACTTCTTGCCTTCTAATGCCGCCTCGTCCTTTCGGACTCGCTCCAGGTCGTCGAGGAACTTCAGAAACATGATCCAGGTCAACATCGGAAGACGATCAAGGTCGCCGTTCAGGCCCTTGTCCTTGCGCATGATGTCGCGGCATGACTTGAACGACTGCCCGCAGTCGCTGTGCGGTCGTGACCGGCGCAGGTTCTCGCTTCGTGCCTCTTGGGCTCACGGATTCCTCCTCATCTACGCCGCATAGAGCAGGCTCTGCAGCTCTTCGACGGCCTTCCGCATCTCCTCAGGTCCGCCGAACGACCCTTGCAATCTCGCTTGGATTGCCCTCGTGAGGACAACGGCGGCACCTTGAGGACGTCGGGCAGCCGGAGCTGCTCTAGTCCGTGCTCGGCGTACTTGTCGAGCAAGGTCGCTCAGAATCTCGCGGGCCTCCGGTGCCGTACCGTTGGAAGAAGTCATCGTGCTCCCGCGTCAGCTTGTCAGCCCGCTCACGCCGTGTTCGAGTGGACCGTTGAAAGCGAGATGGCACAGCAGGTCCAGCGGGTCCGCCTCAGGAACGCCAGCTACCTCACCGAGCCTGTGAAGATCGATACCGCGCTCTGCTAGCGCATCGAGGATGTGCTGTCGTTGCTCTCCTGTCGCCCAGTCGCTAGTCGAGTTGCTTCTGGTGAGCGATACAGCGCTTGCACCTTGTCGCGGGCGTAGTCCGTGTAGCTGACGACTCGAAGCTGTCGCCCTCGGCATCCAGCTCGTAGACGACCTGTGCAGCGATCTCCACGTTACCGCCATCGAAGTAGTACTTGCGGTGCTCGGCAGGCTCGTCCTCGGTGAACTCAAGGAGCACGACCTCGAACGGCGTCCGTCTTCTCCACCTTGGTTCTCGTCTTCGACGACGGTCTGCTCGACGACCTCGCCTTCTTCGTCGATAAGCTCCTCATCGATGAGGGCGGGCTCGCCATCGAAATCTGGATCGGCGAAGAGCCGTGTTGCGCTGCCGGTGTAGTCGATGATGTTGAAGAACAGCTTCCCGTAGTCCTCGCGAACTCGCGTGCCGCGCCCGATGATCTGCTTGAAGTCCGTCATCGACCCGATCACTCGGGCGATCACGATGTTCTTGCACGTCGGGGCGTCGACACCTGTAGTGAGAAGCTGCGACGTCGTCAGAATGACGGGCGCTCACCGTCTCCAGCTCTTGGAATCGGCTGAGATGCCCGCCGCCGATCGCTCCTTCGTCTGACGTCACCCGGCAGACGTAGTCGGGAAACTGTCGAACTCGATCGGCATTGCAGTTGTTCAGCGCGCGCCGCATATCCTCGGCGTGCTCCTGGTCGACGCAGAAGACGATCGTCTTGGCGAATGGATCAGTCCGTTCCATGAATCCGGTGAGATGGCGAGCAATCGTCTCGGTCCGCGCTCTGCAGCGAGATCGAACGCTCGAAATCCCTGGTTCCGTACTCCTGGTCGGGAATCTCTCGCCCATATCGATCCAGATCGCCCTTGGATGGTCGCCAGCCCGCTGCATCGACGGTGGTGACGACTCGATGGACTCGATAGGGAGCCAGGAAGCCATCTTCGATGCCGGCGCGCAAGCTGTAGGTGTAGATGGGATTGCCGAAGTAGCGATATGTGTCCTTGTTGTCGGCGCGAAGTGGCGTGGCGGTCATGCCGAGCTGAACGGCCGGTGCGAAGTACTCCAGGATCTCGCGCCAGTTGCTCTCTCTCCTTGGCGCTGCCGCGGTGACACTCGTCGACGATCACGAGGTCGAAGAAGTCGGGCGGAAACTCGCTGGTAGAGGCCCGGCCGCACCTCGTCGTGGGCGATCGCCTGGTAGGTCGAGAAGTAGATCTCACGACTCTTGCGGGCGTCGCCACCGATAATCTTGTGACGTGCGTCGCCGAACGGCGCGAAGGTCTTGTCCTTCGGGTCGTCAACCAGAACGTTGCGGTCCGCCAGGTACAGGATCCGAGGCTTGCGGAACTCGCCGGTCCGATTCCACCCCGTTGACCACAGCCGCCAACAGATCTGGAACGCGACGACGGTCTTGCCGGTACCGGTTGCCAGGGTTAGAAGGACTCGGCGCTCGCCCTTGAGGATCGCCTCGGTCGCTCGGTGGATCGAGATGTCCTGGTAGTAGCGGGGGATCGCCCGGGCTCGTGGAAATAGGGTGCGCGGACTTGAGGGTCGTCGGGATCGACGCCGCGGGCGGCGCAGTCCCGACGCCACAGCTCCTCGGGCGACGGGTACGCGACCGAGCTCCGTGTCGAGACCGGTCGTGTAGTCGTGCTCGACGATGCCCGGCCCATTGGTGCTGTAAGCGAACTTCAGGTCGAGGATCTCGGCGTACTCCTTTGCCTGCTGGAGGCCGTCGGCCGGCAGCCGGTATTCGGCCTTTGCCTCGACGACAGCAAGGGGCGATCTCGCAGGTACGAGAGGAGATAGTCGACCCGCTTCCGGCGTGCCTCGGCGAACCGTTCCTCCGGCGACGATGATCCGGCCGGGGGTGAAGCTGACCTGCTCGCGGATCTGCTCGTCGGTCCAGCCGGCGGCATACAAGGCCGGGAGCACGTAGGTGCGACAGGTATCGGCCTCGGTGACCATCAGGTAGCCAACGGTGTAATCGGCTTGCTGGCTGTGGATGGCCCATATGCCGAGGTCAGCACACGGCGACCTGCACTTTTCTGCACCTACCGCCACCTCCTCGGGTTCGCCTGGACTGCGGTGACGCTACCCGCTTGAGCTGTCCAGATTCGAAGAATGATGCCTAGGACCTGGGTGTATGGCTCAGCCGGCGGTGGTGGAGTTCCGGCTCATCGGAGCCGGCCCAGGATTCAGATGGCCACCAGCGCTGGCCGAAGGCAAGGCGCCCCGTCCAAGTGATCACACACTGGGACCCTGGACCGGGCCGCGCGTCGAATTCTTTAGGCCACGGACAGACACTTATATGTCCACGCACTTGCCCAAGTCCCGCTGGACTTCTAAGGCAAGACCGGTCGGTGTCCCCTGCGTCTGGGCTCGGCTGATGATCAACGCCCGCTGGGCCGCCGCCAACGCGCGCTGGCGTTGAACCCGTTGCTCATTGTTAGCGGAGTCGGACTCGGCGCCGAGAGTCCCACCACCCGTGATGTGCCAGCGGTCCCGGTAGGCGGCGACGACCGAGACCTCCCGGACAAAGCGCTCGCGGCCGATGGGGTCAGCCGGCTCGGTCCCGAGACGCCTCACCCAGGCTGGACGCTCTTCAATGGCTTGCTCGGCCAGGGTCCGGGCCCGTTGTTGCATTGCCTCGTCACGTTCGAGAAGGGCGCGGGCCAGGTCGGAGTCGCTGACTCGCTGAGCCCGGGGAATGAGACCGGCGATGAGGTTGCCCGTTCCCTGGTGCCGGCTCCGGGCCGCCTGGCTCCAGCGCTCCACGCGTCCGTGCAACACGGCGGCGACGTCCTCGGCGTCGTCGAACGACCGCGCTGCCACGAGTAAGGGGAAGGTGCCCTCCACGTCGAGGCCGCGGGCCTCCGCGTCGCGCAATGAGGCACAGAGCGGCCCATGGGCTTCACTGGCCCGAACGGCATCGACGTCTGCCTTCGGCAGGCCCGAGCGGGCCAGCAGGGCATCCCAGCGCTCGGCTTGGGCGAGCGTCGCCAGGGTCAGGTACTCGGCCGCCAGGCGCTCCATGCCTTCGGCCTCGGCATGCTGGCGGCGGATCATTTCGTGGGCGGCCGTGTCGGCCCCCTCTTTGGCCAGCACCCCAATCAGCACCTCGCGGGCACTGAGCGTCTCGGTGACCTCGTCGTGGGCGGTACCTGGATCGGGGTCGTAGTGAGTGTCGACGTAGATGTGGTTGCTCTCCCGGCCCCTGGTGGCCGAAACGTAGAGGACTTCGCGGGTGGTGGTCGGAGTCACCATTGCATGCGCGGTGTCCACGGTGCGGCCCTGGGCCCGGTACGCCGTCGAGGCATAGGCGAGCTCGGTGTGCTCCTTGACGTAGTCGGCCGGGAGAACGACGCTGCCTTGGCCACCGACTCGCCGTACCAACATGGACCCGTCGTCGTGGGTGGCGGTGACGCTCCACTGGTCCCCGTTTCGCACCCAGCGTTGCCCCGAGAAGAGCCGTCGGTTGTTCTGCCGGGTCACCACCAGGTCACCCACCCCGGCCACTGCGCCACCCGAGAGCCCGATACCGACCTCCTCGACCAGCCCGGCCGCTATGCGCTCGGCCCGGGCCCGGGCGTTCAACTCGTTGACGGTTACCAGATCCCCGGCGATCATCAGGCTCCATTGCCCTGCTTCGGTGTCCCGCTTCCAGGCCACATAGATCGCGTCGAGCATCTGCTCCCGGCTGCCGTCTGTGATCCGCTCGTGGGCAACATAGGCGTCGATGGCAAGCTCGGATCCCTCGCGGAGTGCGACGCTTGCCTTCTTTTCCCAGTCGTGGTGGAAGCGCCGCACATCGGTCAGCTCGGGCGCGGTGCCGTCGCGATCACGCACCAGCGCGCCGAACATCCCGCCCGCTTCGACCGCGCTCAGCTGCGCCTGGTCGCCCACCAAGAGCACCTTCGCCCCGGCGTCGTGGGCCGCTACGACCAGCTCGTCCAGGGCGAAGGTGCCGGCCAGGCTGGCCTCGTCGACGATCGCCAGCTGCCCGGCGCGAAGTTGCCAGGTGCCGACCTGGTGCACCAGAGCCGAGAGTTCTGCGCGCGCCGGAGAGGACTGGCGGGCGGACGGGGCCAAGGAGCGCATGGTTGACCGGAGTGCTGCGATCTTGGCCAGGCGCTCGACCTCTTGGCGGTGCTCATGGAGCCATTTAGCGGTGGTCTCGGTGTTGAGGCCGAGCTCGGTCGCCAGCGTTTCAGCCGCTGCGGCAGAGGGGGCCAGGCCGAGGACCGAACCTGCTCCGTGCTCGGCTTCCCAGGCAAAGCGAAGCCCGGCCATAGTGGTGGACTTGCCGTCCCTGCCGGGCCGACCAGGACGTCGAGGGAGCGCCCCGAGGTGGCGATCCGTTCGATCGCCACAGCCTGGTCGAGGCTGAGCCCGTGGTCCCGGCCGGGCAGTTTGGCCGCGCTGATCGTTGCCACGGTGCGCGCGGTGACCTTCGGCCCGGCGCGCTCACGTCCGGCCTCGAGCAAGCGTGCTTCGGCCTCCAGCACGGTGGCGGTGGTGTAGACCTCGTGCCCCTTAGCCCGGAAGCGACTGGTGCCGTCGATCTCCGGAGCTGCTCGGGCGTGTGGTGCAGCTCTGGGGCGGAGACCAACAGCGAATAGGCCAGGGCCAGGTCGGTCGTGCGCTCCGCCACCGCGATGCGCTCGTCGGGAGAGCCAAAACGAACCCCCTGGAGCTGGCGGTGCACTTCGGCGACCACGTTGGCTCGGCTGAAGGTAGCCCGGCGGTCGGCCACCTTCGCCACGGCCACACCGGCTGCGTCGGACAGGATGGCATCGGCAAGATCGGCCGCGCGCAGGGCCGGCAGGTCGTTGCGATCGGCCAGGGTGGCTACCCACGCTTCCGGCGCATCTCCGACGTAGGGCTCGGCTCGGGTGCGCCAGCGCTCGCTGAGTGCAGCCAGGCTGTGGTGCTCCTTGGCCGGCCGGGTCTCGAGCGTCGCTCGGCGGCGCAGATCGAGGACCTCCGCGTTGGTCGGCTGGCGTCCCCGAGCGGCGGCGAAGTCGGCAATGAGTTCCAACTTGGCGACCTCGATGGCTCCCGAACGCTGCGAGAACTCGGTCATCAAGGCCTCGGCCACCCCGGTCACCTCGTATCGCAGCTGGTCTGAATGGCGCCGCGCCCGCCCGTCCCAGCCCCAGCCGAGCTCTTCGCTCAAGAGGTCGCCGAGCACGCCCTGGTGCAGTTCGGACAGCGCCACCATCGACTTGTACAGACCCCTCGAATCGAGCGTGCGCCACACGCCGTCGGAGACCGAACGGGCCCGGTTGGCCACCACCACGTGGTCGTGGAGCTGGGGGTCCCCGGCCCGAGAGTCGAAATGGGTGAACGCGGCGGCCACGACGCCCTCGATGTCCTCTTGGACGACGCCGTTGGTACCCGAGCGTGAGTGGAAGACCTCCCGCTCGGCGTACGCCAGCACCACCTCGATGGCCCGGCGGTGGCAGGCGTAGATCCGTTCCTTGGTGGCCTGATCGCCCAACGCCCACGCCACCGACACCGACTTCGGCGGCGAGAACGTGAGGTCGAAGCCGGCCACCGGCGGGCGGAACGTAGAGGTCCGGGCCCGCTCCTCGGCTTCGATCCGGGCGACCTGCTCGGCCCGCTCGGCGGCGCTCTCCGTCCTCGGAATGGCGCCGACCTGCGCCGCCACCCGCCTGGCGATAGACAGGTGAGAGCGATTGGGTTGACGACCGAGCGCCCGGCCGCTCACCGGATCGGCGCACATCCCGAGCAGGTTGAACAGGTGCTCTTCGCTGACGGGCGAACCGGCCTGCACCCCTTGTCCCTCGTCAAGGGCACCCAGCCCGCCCCCGATGAACACGCCCGGCGGGGTGCCTGACTCGGCGTAGTAACGGGTCAGGTTGGACGAGGCACCGACGGCGCCATCGCCGGTTGCCACTGACTCCATCAAGTAGCGGTAACCAGACCCCAGGCTCATCCGGCGCAGCGAGATCACGGTCCCATCCCCTCCACGGGACGACCTTCGTCCAGTGGCTCTCGGGGGGCCTGCGACCATCATCGGCCCCGTCGCCTTTCCGTCTAGAGGGCCTCCTTCAACCTCGAATGCCACACGTGTGAAGCAATGGTGATGCTGGCGGCGGAGGGCCCGGGGGTCTGAGGCATGTGCGGGACGGCGTGAAGGTGATGGGGCTGGGACGGGGCACGTACGGTGTGCTGGTTGACGGCTGCGGTTGGTAGGGGTTGTCTGGTCGACAGTTGGGTCGCTGTGCGCGGTCGTTGCGACCTACCCCGGGCGGTCGATGCAACTCCGGCGGCCGCGAGCCTGCGTCGGGACGCGCAACAGCCCCAGCTGAGCCGGGGTCGTTGCGGCGAGGGATTTCTCCGGGCGATATCAGCCCGGAGCTGACCTACTCGTCGGCACCTCTACGACGCTCCACGCGATGGACGTCGGCAGTGGCCAAGCGCAAGCTCGGGCCCATCTCGTCGGCCACGATCTCGACCTTGGAGCGGTGCTCGCCCTCGTCCGTTTCCCAGCTGCGCTGATCGAGGTGGCCGCTGACGATGACGCGCATGCCCTTGGTCAGGCTCAGGGCGACATTCTCGGCCAGGTCACGCCAGCAGATGACGTCGAAGTAGGAGGTTGCCTCCTGCCACTCCCCGCTGGTGCGGTCTTGCCGACGCCGGTTGACGGCCACGCCGAGCTGCGTGGTTGCTTGGCCCTCCCTGGTGCAGCGGATCTCGGGTTCCCGAGTGAGGTTCCCGGTGATGGTGATCGTGTTAGTCATGGTTGTGCTCCTTGTGCTCTTGGCCTCGTTCCTTGCGAACGACGCCGCTGCGTCGTTCGGTGACGGCGCATCTCCGGCGGCAGCGAAGCGGGGTCAAGTTCCGGAGAGGGGGCCCTTGGGCCGAGCAAGAAGTTCTGACGGTTCGCCCGTAGGGCGAATCTCAACGACTGCGATGCCGCCAGAAGTTGTTGCGAGCCGAGCCGGCGACTTGACGCCGTGGAGCGCCGGTGGTCCTGAAGCAGCGGGGTGAGGGCTAGAGGGAACAGAGAAGCGGTTCTCGGGTGGGGTGACCTCAGGAGCCAACGCGCTGCTCGTTCTCCAGTCCTTGGGTGACCATCAACAACGCGATGGAAGGACGAAACCCAGTTCCAAGGTGGGACCGGTCAGCCGGTCACATTCCGGAGAACCGTCGATTCTGGCGAGCGTCGCCGCGTCCTCCTCGGTCGGCACTGGGGGTAACTAATGGCTCGTAGCCGGGCGATCTTCAAAGAGCCGATCATCGGCAAGGTGCCGACAAGCGCTCGAAGGAGGAGCGGTGACCACTCGCCCTGGGCGCTCGGATGAGTACCCCTACAGTCCGTCCTCGCACCCCTGGAGTAATGACCAGCCATCTGAAGGCGTACCGGAGACGTTCCCGCAACTGCTCGACATGGAAACAGTGGCCCGGTGGCTCGGCACGAGCATCCGACACGTGCGGCGGCTGGTGACGGAGAGGAGGATTCCCTATTTGAAGATCGGGCACTTCATACGGTTCGACGAACGCGATGTCGAGGCGTGGATCGATCGGCAGAAGGTCATCAGGCTCGACAACGCCGTCGAGACGGAGGGACGCGTGCGAGCCGTCGGCCTGGGGTGAGGCGCCGGGACGGTCAAGAGTTAGCAACCCCATTCGGTGTCACGAACAGCACCTGGACTACCCGCTTGTGGGCAAGTGTCCCCCCTCGGCACCGATCGCCGCCAGGTCAGGCAGAGGGTCGTGCGGGTACGCGCCGTGACGGTTCCGATGACCGGGTGTTCGTTGGACTCGCGAGGCGCCGTTCGAGTTTCGTGAACAGCCGGATCAACTCTGCCGCCTCGAAGGCTCGGTTGCGTCGTCCGACGTTGACCTGCTTGAGAATGCCCGCTTCCACCAGCCGCGATATGCCCTGGTTCGTCGCCTGAAAGCTTCGACCGATGAGATCGCTCGCACCGTTCACCGTCACGATCGGGGCGCCGGGCAATGCATTGATGAGCAAATCGGCAGCTGACCCGCGCCGGAGCGAACTCGATTGAGCGCGCCATTGCGACTGCAGATCCGAGACCTGGATCTCGAAGCTCTCTGCGTCCGAAACCGCACGACGGCAAGCGGCAGCGAAAAGCCCCACCCAACGGTTCAGGCCATCGAGGGCAACCTTGGAGGTTGGGCTTCCGCGATACCTGGTGGCAGTGAGCCCGACGATGTAGTCACGCGACCATGTGGCCAAGACAAGTGAGATCGGCGGGAGCACTCGGACCGCCAGTGCCCGACGTCGGAGGACGAGATGGATGAGTGCACGGCCGATGCGGCCATTGCCGTCCACGAATGGGTGGATGGTCTCGAATTGCGCATGCGCAAGAGCAGCTTGAATCACGGCAGGCAGCGAGTCCGTGTTGCAAAAGGCACAGAGATCCTTCAGAAGGTCGGCGACGTATTCCGGGGTGGAGGGACAAACGCCGCAGAACATGGGTTATAGCTGCTTCCGCCGATCCAGTTCTGCGCCTCGCGGATGTGTCCTCCCATTTCTTCAAGGCGTGTCCCAGCCAAAAGTCGCCGGTGCGCTTCGAACAGTGTCTCGAGGGTGATGTCGTCTCCCGGGCCAACTGAGTTGAGCGCCCAGGACATTGCCTTGATGTTGCCCAGCACTTCAACGGCGGTGACATCGTTCACTTCGTCGCCAAGAAACTGCGCGGCTTCGGCGCGGAGGAGACGACGCCCGCCGACTTCGAGGCCCTCGATTCTCGACGACGCCACCGATTCAGCCCGCAGGAGGAGCCGAGCAAGAGCCTCGGTGTCTGCGAGCGCGGCGGCCTTGGTATCGAACCGGGCGATCGTGGCTTCGGCGTCGGTGACGTCCGCAGCGACCTCGCCGTCAAGGCGGACGGACCGGCCGACGAGATGATCGGGGAGGTACGCTTCGTAGTTACAGGAGGCGCGGTCCCGGCGTGGGAGCCCTGAGGCCACCTCGCTCATCCAACGTCGCCTCAGAACCTTGGACATGGGATCTCCTTATTCAAGGTTATTCTATATCCTTGAATACTTCTACCCGCTATTCAAGGTAACGACGGGCGGGTTGGTAGCCCGCACGATCGAGCCCCATAGGCCTTGTCAGCAAGACCCGGAGCAGCTCCGTCGGGCATCAGCCGGCGAGCATGGACGCCGACTCGAAGAACTCCGCCGGCATCCGCTGATCCAGCTTCCAGGTGATTGCCATCGGACGGCTGCCAGTGTGGGATACGTATTTGGCCTCACCGAGGAACAGGTAGGGCTGTGCTCCGAACTCACCGTCGTTCTTCTCGCGGCAGAAAAGCAGCACGCGGCTGCCCCGGGATTCGTGATCGATGTAGCGCTGGCCGGTCTTCGACTCTGGACTGGTTGTGCTCTGCGATTCCCAGTGGATCAGACCTGAACTAATGGCGTAATCGCGGTACATGGTTGTCGGTGAGTAGTCCCGCTCGCTCTTCGTCAGCGTGAAAGTAAAGACGTCGGCTCCTTCCTCCTCCGCGAAGCGCACGCCTTCTCGATCGTTCACCGGCGGACGATCGAGGGTCCCCCTTCCGACGGCCGCCAGCAGCTCTTCCCTGGTGTAGCGACAGTGCACCCACAGCGGTACGGAGTCCATCCCTTTGAGCCTTATCGGCACGTGAGCAATTCGGTCTGCCGCAACCTCCAATACCTCCACGATCTCCTGACGGACAGCGGGGTTATCCCAAAGCTGACGCCAGCCCTTCGTATAGTCGCTGAAACCACCTGCTTCGGGCCAGAGGGTGAAGAAGAGCATCAGCAAGAGGCGCTCCTCTCGCTGTCCGAGAGGACTCATTTCTGGAGGATCTTGAGCTGTGAGCACTTCCTTCCAGATCTTCAACCTCTCTTGATCATCCACGTGCAGAAAGCGGCAAGTGCGCCTGAGCAGCCGTTCTTCACCTGGGCCCGGCGTGGAGCGGAGCAAGCCGGCGGCCCGGCGCAGAGCGGTCCATGAATTTCGGGGATAGATCGCAGTGGGCTCCCGTCCCGAGGCCAGGAGATAGTCCCCGAGTCAGAGCTCCCCGTAGCTGCGAATGTCCTGCACCAGCTGCGGCCGGCGCAACGTCACTTGTGACTTGACGTTCGCTAGCACGAGCTCTTTGGCGACCCGGTCCAGACGGATCGAGCTTCCTGCTGGTAGGAACGGAAAGCCACGCTCGATCTGTCGAACCAGGTCCCCTCGGGACGCTCCGGTCAGGGCTCGATACCGAGCGTCCCAATGGAACTGTTGCTTGTGATGCCCGACAAAGTCCAAAGCGGTGAGACAGGCCTTTCCGGCAGTCCGGCGCAGTCCACGACCGAGTTGTTGCAGGAACACTGTGGCACTCTCTGTGGGCCGCAGGAAGAGCACCGTGTCGACTTGAGGGACGTCCAAGCCCTCGTTGAAGAGATCAACAGCGAAGACGGCATTGACTCTGCGATCCCGGAGATCCCGGAGGGCAGAAGCTCTAGTCTCGGCGTCCGTGCTGGCATCGACAGCCACGGCGGGAAGGCCCGCTTCGTTGAAGACTCTGGCCATGTAGTGCGCATGGTCAACCGACGCGGAGAAGCCCAGAGCTCGCATCGCGCCGACATCAGTAACGATCTGTTGCAGGCTGCGGATAACAATCGCCGCCCGCGCATCATTTCCGGTGTAGAGCTTCGACAGACCGGCGACGTCGTACGCGCCGGCTCGCCACTCAATGCCGCGAAGGTCTGTGTTGTCGGCGATTCCGAAATAGTTGAATGGACACAGTAGATCCTGCTCAAGGGCGTGCCACAGCCGAAGCTCAGTAGCGATGTGCCCGTCGAACCACTCCGTTACGTCACCCCCGTCAGCCCGCTCCGGTGTAGCCGTGAGTCCGATTAACACCTGAGGTTGTATGTGCTCGAGGAGGCGCCGGTAGGTCGCAGCCTCCGCGTGGTGAAACTCGTCGACGATTACGACGTCGAACTGGTCCGGCCCGACGGATTCCAGACCATCGGCGTGGAGGCTCTGGATCGACGCGAACACGTGTCGCCACTCGGTGGGGCGCTTGCCGCCTACCCAGGTCTCGCCGAAGGTCCCGTCGGCCATCACGGCCGCGAATGTGGAACGGCTCTGATGCAGGATCTCGCGTCGGTGGGCCACAAAGAGCAGGGAGAGGTCGCCCTTCTCCTCGACGAGTCGGCGGTAGTCCAGCGCTGCCACGACCGTCTTGCCGGTTCCAGTAGCCGCGACCACCAAGTTGCGCCAACGGTCGTGAACCTTCCGTTCGACGTCGAGCTGGTCCAGCATTGCCTGCTGATAGGGGTATGGGCGTACCTCGAGGCCAGCAATGGAGATTGGCGTCGGGCTCTGGGCGGTCCGCAGCGCCTGCTCCAAGCGAGAGCCGTCGCGGCCAGGATCGTACGACTCGAACCGCGGGTCGGCCCAGTAGGAGTCGAACGTGGCCGCGAACTTGTGCAAGAGAAGTGGCGTGTCACCGTTGGAGAGGCGAACGTTCCATTCCAAGCCATCAACCAACGCGGAGCGGGACAAATTGGACGAGCCTACGTAGCCGGTGTCCCATCCGGAGTTCCTGCGAAAGAGCCAAGCTTTGGCGTGGAGGCGGGTCGTGCGGGTTTCGTAGCTGACCTTTACCTCTGCCCCACGGCGTACGAGCTCGTCAACTGCCCGTCGTTCGGTAGCACCTACGTAGGTTGTGGTGATGACCCGGAATGGACGTCCGGAACTGCAGTGTTTCTCGACCGCATCGATGAGCAGACGCAAGCCTTGCCACTTAATGAACGCGCAAAGCAAATCAACCTGGTCGGCCGACGCAATCTCCGCGGCGAGTTCCTCGTGCAAGGCTGGCTCGCCGCGAGAGTTAATCAGAAGGTCTGCCCTGCGTAGTGGATTCTGAGGGCGAGCCGTGAGCGGTCCCACCCCCCAGAGCATCCGCAGGTCCGTCGGGACGGACTCCTGATCGTCAGAGACAGAGGTCTCGTCTTCCAGTCGCTTGAGGATCCCGTTTGCCACAGCAACGCGGCGCTCGAACGGCAATGAATCGAGCACCCGAGTGGCGACATCCTCAAGGTGGGCCGCCAATATCTCTGTTGCTTCGGCGCGGTCTACGGATGCCGTCTGGACCTCGATGCCGGACTGCCGTATGAGGGCCTCCAAGCCAACTGTGATCAGTTCGTCATAAGCCCCGCCAGGCAACCTGCTCTCCATCGAAGAGACGGTACAGCTGGCGACGATCACCCGCCCGTCTTCTGACTGGCCCTGAGGGTCCCGATCGGCACCCCGAGCTCTCGCTTCAGGGACGCAGCGATCTTCGATAAGCCGGCCTCCTCGAGCACGCTGATCGCTCGTTCGACGAGCTGGCCGAACCTCAGCAGTTCCGTGCGCAGCGTTGCTAGTTCGTCAAAGCGATCAACTGCATCGTCGCCGCCGCACCATTGACGTAGCAGCGCGTAGGTCGGAACTTGGCGGGCGTCAACTTCGGCACAGACCTTGGGTGACACGTACCAGGGTTTCGCACGGCGCGTTCCAATGAGATCGCCGTAGATGGCATCGTGTGCCGCCTTTCGTTCCCTCTTTGCGATCTCTCGGAGGACGGCGTCGGCGTGCTTCGGTGCTGCGTCTCTTGCCAGCACCACAGTGATGTTCCACGGCACGACGATGGTCCCATCCTCATCGACGAAGGCGAGCTCGTCCACGAAGAAAACCGAAGGATCGGTGCCCAGGAGGTCCGCTGCCTTGGACGCGTCGGAGATGCAAAGGACTCCCGCGTGTTCGCGGTACCCCATGCTGAGGACGTCCTCCCCGGCCACAACCTCGAACACCGTCTCTGCAGCCCATAACTCCGGCGTCCCCTCGACACCAACCGACGCTGCCGCTATCGCGTCCCAACGGTCCTCCCTCGCTCGCCATCTGTCGAGGTCGGCCCACAGCACCTTCAGCCGACTCGGCGGCACCCACTCCTCTCGGCCTTCGAAGGTGTCGTCGAGAAATCGGATCTTGACCCGGGGCGGGCGGGCCGTACCGACCTTGGTCACTCGAACGGGCGTGGGATTCGCCTTGGCCCTCTCGCGGTAGGCCCATTCCTCACCCACGTTGACATCGGGGGATCTATTGGGCATCACACCACGTCCCTCATGCCGACGAACAAGGCAGGGACTACGGAGTAGCTCCGAAGAGAGCTTCGCCGATCCTGTCGGCCGCTTCCCTCTGCATGGTCGGCGTCACGTGGCTGTACAGGTTGGTGAACAGGGTCGCATCGGCGTGGCCCAGCCGCTCCGCAGCCACCTTCGGTGGCACCCCGCTGGCCAACATGAGCGTGGCGCTGGTGTGTCGGAGTCCATGGGCGGTCAAGCGGGGTACGTCGAGCTCCTCGGTGTAGTCACCGAGCATTTTGGAGAGGCGTTGCGGGTGATACGCACCACCCTCCTCCTTGGTGAAGACGTAGTCGGTCGCCTCGTACGTGGAGGCAGCCCGGGCTTCTTTGGCTTGGAGTTCGCGCTGTCGCCGCAGGACGCCGGCCAGGCCCGAGTCGAGTTCGATGGTTCGGACCGCGTCGCGGCTCTTTCCGGTCGACGCAACGACGTCGTGGCCCAGGGTCGACGCGAACTCGAGGACCCGCACGACGCGTCGGTCCAAGTCGACGTTGGGCCAACGCAGCCACACAAGCTCACCGATCCGCATGCCCGAGCCGAGCAAGAAGGCCCAGATCGGCCATGTGCGGTCACCCTCCATCAGGCCCAGGAAACGGCGAGCCTCATCGGGCGACCAGTGCTTGGGGATCGAGCGCCTCGGTCGGGGCTGCGGCACCTGGGCCAGTGGGTTGGTGCTGATCATCCCGAGGCTGATGGCAAGCTTGATCGCCCCCGAGAGCGGGGACCGGGCCAGGCGGATGGTGTTGGGTGAAAGCCCCCGGGGCGGCAGGAGCGTGCCGTCCTCGTCCTTGAACCGCTTGGTCGCCCCCTCCTTGGTCAGCTTGCGTTGCCAGGCGAGAAGCAACTCTGGACTGAGGTCGCGAACCCGGACCGCACCGAGGTGCGGCCGCACGTAGTCCCTGGCGTAGTGCCGGTAGTCAAACCGGGTCTTGGCTCCGAGGCGCTGGTCGGCATCCATCCCGTCCAGGTAGAGGTCGAGCAGCTGGTCGACCGTCATGCCACTGCGGCCGGCGCGCAGGGCGCCACGGTCCACTTTGCCCATCTGCTCCCGGCGGGCCTCGGCCGCATCGCCGGCGGAGTGAAAGCCCCGCTTGGTGACCTGCACGCGGCGACCGGTGGCCGGGTCCACCCCGAGGTCGTACTTGATGTACCAACCACCCCGTTTGTCTTGGTAGACGCCGGGTGCCTTCTTGGGCGTGAGAACCACCTCCCGAGGAATGTTCTCGGAATGCTCTCACGGGGCCACGGCCGAGAGCAAGGCTCTTGAACCTTTACCTGCTCTGACCTGGCTTTCTTGCGCGCTCGGAGGGATTCGAACCCCCAACCTTCTGATCCGTAGTCAGATGCTCTAGTCCGTTGAGCTACGAGCGCCGGGTGAGACAGGACAGTGTACCGGAGCCCTGGTCGGGCTCCCCAGGCGCCGCCGGACCAGGTCAGACCGAGATCGGCAGTTTGGAGTAGCCCCGGACCGTGCTCGTATAGAGCGGCACCGCACCGTCCAGGTCGACCGACCACTCCGGGAACCGCTTGAAGGTCTCCTCGAGGGCCACCCGGCCTTCCATTCGGGCCAGCGCCGCCCCCAGGCAGAAGTGGATGCCGTAGCCGAAGGACAGGTGGTGGTCGATCTTGCGGTGGATGTCGAAGCGATCCGCGTCGGGAAAGGCCCGCTCGTCCCGGCCGGCGGAGCCGGTGATCATCACGACCTTGGAGTGTTCGGGAATGGTCCCCCCATGGATCTCGACCGGGGCGGTGGACCAGCGGCTCTGCACCGGTGAGGGCGCCTCGTAACGAAGCAACTCCTCGACGGCGTTCGGGATCAGGCTTGCGTCGGCCGCCAGCTCGGCCCGCTGGTCCGGGTTGTTGTCGAGCGTGTAGGCCGCCCAGCCGAGCAGCCGGGCCACGGTCTCGGTGCCGGCGCTGCCGATGAGGAGGGCGAAGCTCGCGGCCTGGTCGATGGTCAGCCGGCGCATCTGGCCGTCCTCGTCCGCGATCTCGCCGTTGAGGAGATCCGTGAACATGTCGTCGCGCGGGTGCTTCTGCCGCTCGGCGAGCTGAGCATTGACGTAGTCCATGAGCTTGAACATGGCCGCGGCAGACACTTCGTTCTGCATCCCCAACTCCGGGTCGAGGTGGAAGGACTCGTCGATGAAGCCCCGGACCATGTCGCGATCTTCGGACGGGACGCCGAGCAGCGCCGCGATCACGTAGGCCGGCAGTCGGGCCCCGAAGTCCTGTACGTAGTCGAACGAGCTCTGGCCGGCCTGGGCGTCGAGCAGTCGGACGCACAGGGCGCGGATGTCCTCCTCGAGCACCATCATCCGCCTCGGCGTGAAGGCCTTCGACACCAACCGGCGGTAGCGGGTGTGTTCGGGCGGATCCATGAAGAT